>CAVYKU010000002.1:0-264233 GCA_963769245.1 uncultured Phycisphaerales bacterium | reverse complement strand
GGCCAACGTTGTCCATACCTAAATGTTACCGTTTTCATAGTTCTGAATCAATACTTTTTTAAAAATTTTCCGAAATTTTTAAAAATATGCCGTTTTTAACCGCAAAAACGGCCAATAATTACCGTTTAACGTCAATCATTACTTCATTTTTTCTGTCGCCGCTTTTTTTCATAAGCAATTCGTTATGGGCATTATCATTTCTCGTGAGCCGCTCTAAATACCAGTCGAACATCCGCTTAAAAATCCAACCTGTCGCCACGGCAGACAAACCCATCCAGGCGGCCTGAAAATATCTGCCTACGAACAATTCTGAAAGAGCTAATATTGCCATCCATGTCCATCTAATCCAACAAAGCTGACGGTAAATCCACTTATTATTAAATGTTTCGGTTCTCTGGGCATTGCCCTGTCTCCATCCTCTGCTTCTACCGCATCGCGTACAGGCCCCCATGCACCCATCGGTCTTGCCCTGCGATAAAACTGTTTTAATATTTCCATGTCCGTTGGTTTTGTAAGCAGCGCAACAATAATCCATACAACGGACGCGAGTATCATCCCTGCCAGCGCCTGCCACATTCCCAATTGCTGCTCCATCGATTCACTCATCTGCAAATGCTCCGACCACCACGGAATAAATTTCAGCACCCAGCCGAGCAGCAAATAAATAATCGGCCCGCCTATGTTTGCCGCAACCCACGACCAGAAATTCACTCGCCACCACCACCATTGTCCCCATGATATCACCGCTGTTGAAGCAAACAATCCACCCATTACAACCGCTATGCCAAGAAGACTCCTCGCAAAATAAACAACCGCTATCGACGAACCAAGCACAACTAACATCAGAATTCTTCCGGCCCAAACCGCGGCGTTGCCGGATAAGTTTTTGTTAAAAAGCGGGCGATAAACATCGTTCATTAATGTTTGCGCCCCATAATTCATATGAGTACTTATTGTACTCATCACCGCTGCAAGCAACGCCGCAAGCGCGAGGCCTAAAAAACCAACAGGAAGATAATCTTTAAGCGCTATCGCGTATGCTGTTTCTCTTTCCGTTGGGGTTGCAGCATAAAAAGAAGGATGGTCTGCCAGTGTTCCCATTGCCGGCAATGTCATCAGCATCAGCATCGCAAAATATGCTATATTAGACCAGACACCAACTTTCGCAGCCTCTTTGGAGTCTCTGCAGGATATCATCCGCTGGCCTTCAGAGCCTACATTACCGCCGGAGCCAACAGTAAAAACAATTCCCCATACAAGCACCATCATAGGGCCAAAAACTCTGTGTCCCGGCTTGGGCAGAATAGATAGTATTTCGTGCGAGATATTACTCGTGTGAGCGTGTTGTATCGCCGAGACAAGTCCGGCAGGTCCGCCGAATTTAATCAATACTATTATCGTGAGAACCGCATGAGCCAAAAGGATGACTGCAGTTTGCATCGCATCAGTAACAATCACCCCTACAAAGCCGTTCACCCATACATAAATAACTATTACCGGCAGCACTATTAACAGTGTCACCGCTTTACTATCTATCCCGAATATCGGCCCAAATATCACATGCACACCCAGCAACCCGGCCCCTATCCATGGAACCATACCAATGAAAACCGTCGTTATCGAAGACCAAACACGAACAAACTTGCCGCCTGTTCCTCCGAAACGTAGTGCAAAAAATTCAGGCCCGGTCAAAACTCGTATCTGCCGCCATTTGGCGCCAAACAAAAGTCCGAGTACCAGCATACAATACGCATAATTCGACATATAAAACCAGCACATCGAAAGCCCCATCACAACCGCCACTCCATAATAAGCTGGTGCCATATCCGCGTTCATCGCCGTCACCGCATTTGAAACTCCGTTGATCCACCCGGACATTCTTCTCCCGGCAAGATAATAATTTTCCTCATCATTCTCGTCACCCTTCATCTCGCCGCTCTTCAATATTTTCGTCGCGAATATTCCAAACACAAATGAGAGAATCAGATAAGCTCCAACAACCACTGCGTCAATAACATGATTTGACCACATACCTGCCTTTCCACTTATAAACTATTGCTCTATGGCTAATGTTGTCCAAACGCTTAGTCGTTCAAAAATGCGCTTGGGTAACGTTGTCCAAACCTAAAATTTTAGTAATTTTAGAATTCCAAGTCAACCTTTTTTTAAAAATGCCCATTTGTGCTGTTTTTTCGATATAAAAGCGGCTACCATATAAGCGTATAGTTATATGTTTATTTTAGGATTGCGATTGATTAAGACGCCTACTATTGTTGATATTGCAAATAAAATGGGAATATCGCCCATTTCTGTATCTCGTGCGCTGCGAAACGCCGGACACGTAAGTAAATTACTGCGCGAAAAGATTTTGCGGGAAGCTCGACGTATCGGATACCAGCCAAATACTGCTGCAAGAGCACTAAGAAGCAATTCAAGTTACTTAGTCGGCCTGATTCTTCCCAATTTTTTCTCCTACCAGATTGATGAACTGATAACCAGTATTCAACATTATGCTCAATTGCAGGACCACGGAGTTATCCTGGGTTTGACTCAGTGGACCGCTAAAGCCGAAATAAAACAGCTTGAATTCATGGCCAGTAAAAAAGTTGATGGAATCATTATCAAATCACGAGGATTCCCGCAAGTTGTAAAAAAAATACAGCAACTCGTCGAAAGCGGCATTAAGGTCATTTGCCTCCTGGACAATTATCAATGTGATGCTTTTTCTATAATGGTTGACAACGTCAACGGCGGAGCCCTTGCCGCTAAATATCTGATCAGGAATGGTCACAAGAAAGTCTGCTACGTTACTTACAAACTCGTGAAAAGCCTGCCATACAGCGATATACACTTCTCCAACGAACGCTTAAAGGGCTTCAAAAACGAGTTTCTTAAGCAAAATCTTCCTTTAGACGAAAATAGCGTCGTATATGTAGACGCCCAGCCAGGTGCCCCGTTCTCAGTAAAAGCATTCGAAGTATTGCTGGATAGAATCAGGGATTTCACTGCTGTTTTCACTTATGATGATTATATAGCCGCAGGGATATTAAATCTTCTCCAACATAACGACATCAATGTGCCTTCGGATTGTTCGATAATCGGATTTGACGACTCTCCTCTGGTCAGTTACTGGAGTTCTCCATCAATCACTGTCATTAAACAACCAGATGATCTTATTGCCTTTGAGGCAATAAGCCTGATAATGGGCAAAAATGATAATAGCAATGTTGGCTCCTTCAACGGCAATATCTACACCATCAAGCCGAAACTTATCATACGTGAATCAGTAAAGAAAATTTCCTGAGCAGACTTCGTGTGGCACTGGCTCAAGATTGCAAACCTTATTGGGTTTTTAACAACATTTTAGCCGGGCGAAGCAGATTTTAAAAGAAAGTCAGGTTTAGTCTTTAATATTTCCGTTGTTAACTCCAGGAATTTACCCGCATTTATTAAACGAACATCAGCTTTTCCCACTTTGCCTTTTACTAAAATCTTTTTTTCTACCAGCATCGGCTCCATTTTAGCAAAGTTTCTTGGATCTCCATATTTGTGGATTCCTGTTCTTATTTTATGTTCAATGCCCTTGCCGTCTATTGTTGTTGCATTTACCAGACCGCTTTGCATTACATAATTGACATTGGTCAGCTCTTCAGCAGTGTGAAGCATTGTACAGCATTCAAGGTCAACTCCCAAAAGAAGAACATATCCGCCGGACTCTGCAATCTTTGTGTAAGGGGAATTGAGACCGCACGGAGTAAGGCACTTTTCATGGCCTTCCGTAATATATTTTGCCTTGGCCCCTATCGCAGCTACAGAATGCGTAGGATGCAGACTTCGGATTGCCGCTTGTCTTTTGCGGAATGTCTCTGGTATTTTCCCGGTCCAGCAGGGAGTATTGCGTACATCGAACACTGGCGAATTTTCAGCCGACAGATGCTCCGAGCCGGTCAAAGTCGGAACAAGCACTGTACCCTCTTTGCCGACAGTTTCAAGAAGAGCGTCTATAACAGTATCAGCACCACCATCTACATAACCGAAGCTCGATAGAGAACTGTGAACCAAAGCTGTATCTCCCTGTTTCAAACCCAGTTCTTTTAAACCATTGATAATTATTTCTTTTGTTATCATTATTGTGTTTTCCAATTTATACAGTTTGCTTATTCCATTAAAAAGCGAAGTCTTTTACAATGAGCCTTCAATTCTGTCTCTAACATCAGAGACGACTTTCTGCAATCTGGGTTCCGTTTTAAACTCGATGACGAAATTCCACCAGAAGCATCCCCCTACACTGCCCTCATAACCAAAAGAAGCCGGATAATACTTTGAAGCTGTGGCGACCAACCCATCAGACATGGGGTTTCCTTTGGATAACTCCCACCATGCCCTTTGCCCTTTAATCCAATAGCCAAGTTCACCGATACCGATTTTCTGTTTGGGAAATTCGGCTCTTAACTGTGTCATCACTTGATCAAAGGCTATGCCGAGCGGAGCCTGTTCTTCATAAAGTGATATAAAAGCCACATCAATGTTATCTCTTGTTGACTGAGGCAAATGTTCATTAATCCAAGTGAACGTAGACCACTTCTCTGGACCGCCGGTGTTGATCTGATAGAAAAAAGTAAGTACCGTCGTTTTATGCATTGATTTGCAGTAAGCTGCGACCTCGGCCACTTTTTGGGGAATTTCCGGCGTAAGCCAATTGCCGTTTATCTCATTGCCCACTTCCCAGGCATCAATATCAGGGAAAGCGGCCATATAATCTTTAAAACGCTGTACATATTGTTTGCGGGTAAATTTCTTATCGTAAGAAGAATCTACAGGTTGACCGAGAATTTTTAATCCTTTGGACTTGGCATAAGCAATCAGGTCAGTATAAACCGAAGGAGGACCCGGATCAAATACAACTCTAATCCAACCGTATGGTTTGGTAATTTTGACTGCAGTATCGATATTTTCTTTATAGTTTTTCGGTGTATCAATTGTAAGTCCAAGCCATGGAGTTATTTTTTCCTTATTAGCCACTGCCATCTGCATACCATATTCACGCAGCATAAGGCCATCGGCGACAGCCAGATAATCCAAGGCCAGTTGCCCTTCTCTGCCGATTACTGCCTGATCTAAGCTGTCGGTCCCATTCTTAAGATGACTCTCCATGGCGGCATAGGCTTTTTTAAACTCATCTGACCCTTGATAATTAGGCCTTGCAGTCAATTCCTTATCCAAACGTTTTTTCGCATCAACCGCCGCCTGATAAGTAAAATTGATTGTAGCGCTCTGGGTAAACCCCCTACCGCCGTTATCTAAAATTATCATAGAGTATCCCAGCGGTTCTGTCGGCCAGTCTAAGGCCAGAGCAATTGGTTTATCCGTCAGCTTAAAAACTATATTCTTACCGGAAGCAAAAAGGACCGGTGAATTTTTTAGTGAGCGAAGATTCGTCGGGTCAATAAGAGCATCATTGTCATAACCCTCTCCATCTTTACTATTTCTATTGTTATCACACGTATTATTGGAAACATTTTTTACATCGTCAATGGAAAGCTCTTTCCCATTCCGGTCATAAAATAACAAAGTCACCTGGCCTGAGCCACTGGCATTTTCTGCAAAGGTCATAGCTACTGAAGTAAAAACAACAATAGCGGCTATCAGCCCAATACCTTTGCCCAAATAACTCCTTTTTTTGTCCTTTGGCATTATTGTCCCCTTAATCGAAAGACGGCCCTTCTTAATAACTTCACATTTTAATATTCTGCCTTTTTTGGGATGGGCATTAAAAACAATTTCTAACGTATATCGCCTTATGGCTAACGTTGTCCATATATTTGGATTTTATCAGTTTCATAGTTCCAACACAATACTTTTAAAAAAATTTGAAATATTTTTAAGGTGTCTAATGGCAGCGGGTATTTGGCTCACCTGATACATCCGCATTTTTAGGTGGAAAGATACGGCTGGAATCAGACTTTTACGTTTTTTACTGTCTTTCTCATTGCCCCCCAGATAATTCCCTGCAATATCACCGCGCCACATACCGCAAACAGCCCAAACCAGTACGTCATGTATCTGCCAAAAGCGTCACTAAGATAGCCGCCAATTAATGAGCCCATCACAAGTCCTACCGATAACAAAAACTCGTGCAAGGCCATCAGGCCGCTTCTGCTTTTAGTCCCGCTTACATTATAAAAAAGGTGTGAAGCGTAAATGAACGCTTGGGCTATACCGATAATTCCGGCAGCTGCCACAAGAAGCCAACGTGAAGTAAAACCTAAAATCAGCAACATGCTCACGCCTAAAAATAGCTGCATACCGAAGAATTTCCACAGCCCATAATGCCAGCCATGCCATCTGCCCATTACCCAAAACACCAGAAAATTACCAAGTGTCAGTGCCATAACTGCAATACCATATGAGGATTCAGAGTAACCAAGCTCAAATTTGAAAAGAAGTCCGAGCTGGCTTCGCACCAGGCCTACACACAAATACGAGCTTACCAGTGCAATGTGTGCCAACCATCGAAATTTAGGAAGATCTGTATTGAATTCAAATTCCGGCTTAGTGGTATTGTTTGTCGTACGACTCGTGTCACCTTTCGGATTTCTCGACCAACTTACCGCAATAAAACACAAACTCGCTACACAGCACGACATAATTATTGGCAGCCCCGAGCTGATGCCGACCAGAACACCGCCAATATATGGACCGATCCAGCTGCCTGTGGACCACGACATATTATATGAACCAAGACGATGGCTTAATTCCTTGCCCTCGAAACCTCGAGATATCCACCCCATAATTGGAGGCCAATAACTCGCAGTAAATGCACCAATTAGAGCAGAAAACAGATTGACCATCCAAATAGGCCGGGATAATTCTCTTGCCCAGAACAATGTCAGAAACAGTCCCAAGGTTGAAACCGTAATACCCACACTGCCGATTTGGACAAGTCGTTTGGAATTGAACCTGTCTAATAACGGCGATAATGCCATACAGACCAAAAGATATGCCGTGGAATACAGCGACATGGTCACACCCACCGCGCCATCGCTTCCACCAAGTCGCTTGACTACGAATGGCAGCGCAACTAAAAACATACCGGCCGAAACAGACATCAATAGCCCTGCTGTACAAAGCGGGGTAAGAGTATGCTTGCCAAACCATGCTTGCAAATGCGCTTTAACCATAAAAACAAGAAGAAATGATACTCTCCCTGGTACTATTTGCAACGCAGCATTTTAAAAATTTGTGTCACCTGCGCAAACTCTAAGGAAGAACCTCATCTTAAGTTTAACCCAGAACGACGCAAATACGATTGCCACTGAATAAGTTAGGCACAAAAAAAGCCTTGTCAGTGATTGTCACTAACAAGGCGGTAAACGAGGCCGAAGAGGCTCGAACCCTCAACCTTCGGATCGACAGGCCTATAGGTCAGTTATAACCCCTTATGTAACAAAAGCTTATATGCGTGTTTTTGGCCAAAAACGAGGGTTACAAGTGAATAACAAGTGAACCTTAGTTAGACTTACAAGTGGTTTACTACTGGAGACTGACGCAAAACTGACGCAGATTTAAGAAATGATTTGAATCGCGTACTGTAAAAATATTCGTCCCATTCGAGCCGCCTGACCTTCCCCAAAAAAACTGAGCTACTCGCAATTAGCCGGCATGATAGAACCCGAAAAAAGTAGATTTATATACTGCTCCCCGTTAAGGAATGGTACAAAGTATGGTAGTATTTCTTAACGCTTGCCCGTCGCAGGCGGGGAGATACAGATAAAAACTGTGAGGGTACTATTAGCCAGAACTGCAGTTCAAACATGAAATTGCTCAAGAAACGATTCTTCCTGATCGCGGCCGCGCTGTTAGTGAGCGCGACTGTCTTGCGCGGAGGAAGCCCCACCCTTAAGGAGGGATTCGCGCGACCGCCCGATTCTGCCAGACCATGGGTTTACTGGTTCTGGATCAACGGCAACATCAACAAGGACGGAATCACGGCCGATTTAGAGGCGATGCGGCGCGTTGGCATTGGCGGCGTCTTGATCATGGAGGTAAATCCGGGGACCCCCGGCGGAGCGGTTTCTTTTGCCTGCACGCAATGGCGAGAGCTGTTTCGGTTCGCCTGCGAGGAGGCGAAACGGCTCGGACTAAAAGTGAACCTGAGCAATGCCCCCGGCTGGGCGGGCAGTGCCGGCCCGTGGATCACGCCGGAGCTTTCGATGCAGAAGGTGGTGTGGACCGAAACAGCCGTTCGCGGTCCCCGCCACTTCGAGGAATCGCTCCCAGAACCAACGCGGGTGGCGGACTATTATCGGGACATCGAGACCCTCGCATTTCCAACGCCGCCGGATGATTCCTACCGGATCGCCGACATTAATCTGAAGGCAACGTTCATATCGAAGACGTCCCCCTACGGCGCCGACATAGGCATCCCGAACCTGCCGATAACATTTCCCGAGCTGCCGATAGAGAAGAAAATTGATCGCAGCCGAATCCTGAATCTCACGGCAAAAATGAAGAATGGCTGGCTGTCCTGGGATGTTCCAGAGGGCAACTGGACTGTGCTGCGATTTGGCCACACTTCGACGGGCCAGGATAATCATCCGACACCGGAAAGCGGCCGCGGACTTGAGTGTGACAAACTGAGCAAAGCCGCGATCGAGGCCCATTTCGCCGGATTCCTGCAAAAGATCATCACCGACGCCGGACCGCTCGCGGGCGAGACGCTTGTAGCCACACACATTGACAGTTGGGAGTCGGGAGCGCAGAACTGGACCCCGCTGTTCCGGGAAGAATTCCAGAAGCGCAACGGCTACGATCTTGTGCCGTTTTTGCCCGCACTCACGGGGCGAGTTGTAGGTAACCTGGAAATCTCGGAACGGTTTCTCTGGGATTTCCGGAAGACCATCTCCGATATGCTGAACGAAAACTACGCGGGACGGTTTCGCGAACTGGCCAACCAACACGGTTTGCGATTGTCCATTGAAGCGTATGACTACACGCCGGTTGACGATATGTCCTACGCCGGTCGAGCGGATGAGCCACAGGCGGAATTCTGGTTTGGGCGCGATTATTACCCAGGGGTTTATCGCTCGTGGGAATGGTGTGCCGGGGCGGTTTCCGCAGCGCACGTTTATGGCAAACCGATTGTGGCGGCAGAAGCCTTCACCGCCATGCCGGGAGAGGATTGGCTGGCGCACCCGGCCTCGATCAAATCGCTCGGCGATTGGGCGTTTTGCGAGGGCATCAATTGTCTCATCTTCCACCGTTACGCGATGCAACCTTGGAAAGATCGCAAACCAGGAATGACAATGGGGCCATGGGGCTTGCATTATGAACGAACGCAGACTTGGTGGGAGAAATCGAAGCCATGGCATGATTATCTGGCGCGCTGCCAGTATCTGCTCCGTGAAGGCCGATTCGTGGCCGACTTGTGTTATCTTCAACCGGAAGGCGCGCCCATGCGGTTTCATCTGCCGGGGGTGAACTCCCGAAGCCCGGAACCGCCCGTCCGCCCTGGTTACAACTATGATGGCTGCACATCGGAAGTGGTCTTGACCCGCATGTCGGTGGAAGATGGCCGGCTCGTACTGCCCGACGGAATGAGCTATCGAATATTAATTCTTCCTGAGCCTGGCGCGATGCCTTGGGCCGGAACGATGACGCCAAAGCTTTTGACGCGGATTCTGGAACTGGTGGAGGCTGGCGCCACAGTGGTTGGCCCCCGGCCTTTAAAATCTCCAAGCCTGTCCGAATATCCCGAGTGCGACACGAAGTTGAAACTGCTGGCCGACCGCCTGTGGGGAAATTGCGATGGAAAATCTGTCACGGAACATCAGTTTGGAAAGGGTCGCGTGATTTGGGGACGAACCCCTCAACAAGTGCTGGCCGACATCGGGGTGCCGCCTGACTTTTCCTGCGGCGAGGTTCCTGCGGCTCCTTTTCGTTACATCCACCGCCATTTGGACGACGGCACGGAGATTTATTTCGTTGCGAACAAGCACAACACCGCTCAAGAGGCGTCCTGCGTTTTTCGCGTCAACAGCCGGCGTCCTGAATTCTGGTGGCCGGAGACTGGACGGGTAGAGCAGCCCGCACAGTACACTGAGATCAATAACTGTGTCAGCTTGCCGATACGCCTCCCCGAGAGTGGCTCCGTGTTTGTGGTGTTTCCCCCGGACGAGGTCAAAGAGAAAGATGGGATCACCTCGGTCACCCGCAATGGCACCGCGATAACCGACGTCACCGAGAATCTTGGAATTGTGCGCCATAAGGATGGAGGATTGGAAGCTGAGGTCCGACGCGCGGGAACATACGTCTTGAAGAGTGCCGATGGGCGGGACCGCCGTTTTGCTGTCACGGCAGTGCCCGAACCGGTGGTAATCGCCGGTTCATGGGACGTGCAATTCCCGTCAGGCTGGGGAGCTCCATCCAGCGTGAAATTCGATAAATTGATTTCATGGAGCGAATACCCAGATTCCGGCGTCCGGTATTTTTCCGGGACAGCAAGTTACCGCAAAACCATTCACGTACCGTCAGTCATGGTAGCAAAAGAGAGCCGGGTATATTTGGATTTGGGCAAGGTCGAGGTTATCGCAGCAGTAAAGTTGAACGGTCAGGATTTGGGCATTCTTTGGAAACCGCCCTTCAGAGTTGAGATCACTGGCATCGTGCGGCCGGGTGACAATTTGCTGGAGGTGGATGTGGTCAATCTCTGGCCAAACCGGTTGATTGGGGACGCACAACTTCCCGAAGACTGCCAATGGGAGAAGGACGCTTTTTATGGGAAGCGGTTGGCGCAATGGCCGGCGTGGTTGCTTGAGGACAAGCCGAGTCCGGTTGGTCGGTTCACTTTCACTACTTGGAGCGTGTGGTCCAAGGATGCCCCTTTGATCAAGTCCGGGCTACTTGGTCCCGTATCCTTACAGGCCACAGCCTGTGTCAGCGTGCCCGCTCGTTGAAGTGCGAGGTTAATCTCAGGGTCAACTATCTGGCGGTAAGACCTGAGGACATGGTTACGACAAACAAACTGATGAGCAAGATTTTAACTTGTATGGAAGATGTAATGACACTAATTTGACACTTTTCGCGTTTTTAGAGATACAGCGAAAAAAACCGATAGACATAACTATCTATCGGCTAATGGCTTACCTAACGAGGCCGAAGGGGCTCGAACCCTCAACCTTCGGATCGACAGGCCTATAGGTCAGTTATAACCCCTTATGTAACAAAAGCTTATATGCGTGTTTTTGGCCAAAAACGAGGGTTACAAGTGAATAACAAGTGAACCTTAGTGAGACTTACAAGTGGTTTATACTGCTCCCCTTAAGGAACAAGCCAAAGTATGGTAGTATTTCTTAACGGGAAACAGTATAACACGACACCGTCGGAGTTATGGTTTGCGGTTCATTCATCGGCAGTTTCCTAAACGCATCCGGGTCTAATTTCTTCATATTTTCGCCTTTACAAAAAGGTCAGTGAAAGGTCAGTGAGTAGTGACAACCAATTGTAAGCTCCATTGTATCCCCACTGTCTAATTCGTTTTTCGCTTGAAAATGAGGTTTGATATAAGTGCGGACGGGGTAAATACTTGTAATTTTGGGGGGTCTCGACTTCGGAGGCCAACACGCTATCCAAATTGCGCTACGGGGACCGAATAACCCCTTTCTAATACGGCAAAAAGGCCAAAAAGTCAATAGAATCAGGTCAAGCGGCAAATTTTACCAAAATGAACCGGGCAATATTAAAACCGGTTCAATAAAATGTTCTACAACTCAACTTTCGCAATTCCTGACTTTGACAAGCCGCATTTTACTGGTTACAGTATCCCCATATTATGACAGCGCTTATTGACATTGCATATTTGATTGCGCTTTTGGCGGTGAGCCCGATGGCTATTTACCGGATGCTGCGGTACGGGCGATACCGCGCCGGGTGGGCAAATCGTTTCGGCAAAATAAGCCGCAAAAGGCCCGACAAAAAGTGCATCTGGATTCACGCGGTAAGCGTGGGCGAGGTAAATGCGACGACGACGTTAATCCGCGAACTGGAAAGCAAATTCCCCGATTACGAAATCGCAATCAGCACCACGACTGACACGGGATTTGCACGTGCAAACGAGCTATTCGGCAGCCGACTGAGCGTGTTTTACTTCCCGATGGATTTTTCGCTGACGATGAAACGAGCATTCGCGAATATAAGGCCCGCGATGTGTTTATTAATTGAGCTTGAGGTCTGGCCTAATCTTGTGCGAATCGCAAAGCAATGGGGTATTCCCGTAATCGTAGTCAACGGCAGATTGAGCGAGCGAAGTTTCAGAAGATACAACCTGATAAAAGCGGTAACGAGAAAGTTATTCGGCAATCTTACGCTCGCACTTGCGCAGAGCGAAGAATACGCCGAGAGATTCCGGCGGCTCGGTATGCCTGCGGAAAGAGTCATCGTTACAGGTTCGGTAAAATACGATACCGCGCAGGTGGCGGACAAGGTTGATGGCGCTTATGTATTGGCGGCTCAACTGGACCTTAAAAACGACCGGCTGTGGGTCGCCGGCGCTACAGGCGATGACGAAGAGCAGATTATTCTGGATGTTTACAAACGGCTGATTGAGCAAAAACAATTCAAAGATTTACGACTTGCGATTGTTCCTCGAAAGCCGGAGAGATTTGATGAAGTAGCAAATTTAATTAAACAAGCAGGGTTTGAACTGACTCGTTACAGCGAATTGAAAGCGGCAACAATTCAATCGACAATCGACAATCGGCAATCGGCAATCAGGAATGTATTTCTCGGCGATACGATGGGTGATTTGCGGAAGTTTTATTCACTTGCTGCGGTGATTTTTGTGGGCAGGTCGTTAGTACCGATGGGCGGGTCGGATATGATGGAGGCGGCTGCGCTTGGCAAATGCACGATTTTTGGCCCGCACGCGTTTAATTTCAAACAGGCCGTGGAGGATTTGCTGAAAGCCGACGGCGCAATCTTAGTCAAAGACGCAGATGAATTATTCAACACGATGACCAAATGCCTGACCGATGCCGATTATGCCCGACGAATCGCCCAAAACGGCCAACAGATAATCAGAAAAAACCAGGGCGCAACGGCACGCACCATCAACAACATCAGCAAGATATTGAAATAAAATCAACTCCGCAGTTTTTTGCTGACGGCTTCGATATGAGCAGGGGAAGTGCCGCAGCAGCCGCCGATGATGGTTATGCCGGCGGCGTAGATTTTCTGCGCGGCCTCGGCAAACTCGTCAGGCGTTACCTTATAGACGGCTTTGCCGTCGAGTAATTCGGGTTTGCCCGCGTTTGGTTCGGCGAAGACAATGACCTTCGGATTAACTGCCTTAGCGGTAGCGACGTATCTTTTGGCAAGGTCAACATATTCGTCGAGGGTGGTTGTGCCGCAGTTGAAGCCCACGGCATCTGCGCCGGCGGCAACAAGGGATGAGACGGCGGTTTTCACATCGACGCCCATCATAGTTCTGAAATCGTCTCCGCGTTTGTCGAAAGACATCGACGCAAGAACCGGTAAATTTGAGCCAGAGTGTTTGACCGCTTCGACAGCGACGACCGCTTCATCGACAGCACCCATTGTTTCGATGATAAAGCCATCGACCCCCCCTGCTATAAGCGCCTTTACCTGGTCGGTAAAGATTCCCCTTAGCTGGTCGGGCTTCAAACTGCCGAGTGGTTCGAGGAAGTCGCCGCTTGGGCCTATATCGCCGAGAACATATTTTGTCTGTCCAGCGGCCTTTCGAGCGAGTTGAGCGCCGGTTGAATTGATGTCGGCGACGCGTTCTTCCAGCCCATGTCGGGCAAGCGCGATGCCGCTGCCGCCGAAGGTATTAGTGATGATTGCGTCGCTGCCCGCGTTCAAATAGCTATTGTGTATCCGCAGGACCAAACCAGGCGATTCGAAATTAAGCAATTCACTGCACTTACCCGGCTCAATCCCCAGACCAATCAACTGTGTCCCCATTGCGCCGTCGAGCAAAAACAATCCCTTGCGTAACCTGTCCTTTAAATTTAGCTTACCCACAAAAATTTTCCCTTTCAAGCTTGTATTGCGTTTATATACGGATTAATACTGTTTCTGTTCGATTGTCTTGCCGTCGATTACCCGGTAAATATGGTCAAAACCACGCGGCAAAGGTTTTATAAACAACCGTTGCCTCTGCTGGTAGCTCAATTGGGCCGGTTTGACGGATGAAAGCGAAATATCGGCGGAATCCTCGCCGCCTTCTTTGGAAACGGCAACTATTTTTATCCGCGAAGGAGTTAAAAACTCTTCGGCTGTTTTTTTATAGCCGGCAAATTCCGCTTTCAGGTAAATGACACCCGACTCGTCGAAACGCTCCATCTTTGTTACCGCGTAATCGCATGACTCGATATATATTTTCTGAAGTATGACGCCGCGATCGTTACGCAAAGTGAGCAGGTCGAGATTGCCATCACGACTTAACGTCCAGTTACCATTACATATATCGACGGCTCCGAAGGCCTCAAGGGCTATCACGGGGGTGACCGCGAGGCCATTCCAGATTCCTGCCTGCAACCATGCGCCCGACCAGTACGAGCTTATTTCTTTAGGTTTGAGCCAGAACCAGAATTCGTCGGCGTTTGAGCCGAATACCAGCCCGGTCGCGTCGAAAGCGATGTCACCCTGCAGGTAAATTTCATCAGGAGGATTCACCCATAGTTTGACGGGGAAATTTTCTTTGCGAACTTTGCCTTCGGCGTGATATTGCAAAAGACACTGGCCTGTCGCGCGAACGGGAACTGCTTTTTCACGATGCGATTTCAATGCCGCAATCGCTTCGTCAGCGGTCGTTTTGCCCGGACAATGACGCATCGGCTGTATGGCACAGCCCGTGAAAAACAGCATCAACATTAAAAACACAAACCGATTTAACAATTACAGTTCTCCCTGCAGAATCTGCCCCATCTGGGAAGTCAACTGGGCAACCTGCTCTTCACCCAGATTGGGATTGACCACTTCGGCGAAATCCTGTGTGCCTGTGATTCTCAATCGCCAGATTTCCCTGCCGTCCTGCGTTCTTGAAGAGTCATATTTCAAACGACGTCTTCGCATCATGACAAGCGTGAGGACGAAACGGAAATTAACCTTTTCCTGCTCAGTTTCCGTCGCCAGCCGCTCAAAGAACGCCATCAGCATATCGTCATCGACGAACAACTGCTTTTTCTGTTCTGGCGTCGGCAGTTTGGTCTTCCAGTAACAAAAAACCTCCGGCTTTTGCTGCGTCCATGCCTCGGCGCAAAAATCACGCCTTGCAAAACCCTGTTCGGTCTGCACTAAGGTAGCATAGTATTCTTCACCTGGCGCAATCACCCTGCCTGTGGCACAGCATTGCCCTAGCGGTTTATCAATTACCCATTCGTCCATAGTATTATTACAACTCCATGTTGTGTCGTGCCGTCATTTAAACTTCAGGTGTTCGCACATATTGCTTACCGTGACAGGCCCGATGCCTTTGACATTGTCGAGGTCGTTGCAATTCTGAAACGCCAAATCACCTGAGCCGCTTTGCCGAAACTGTTCACGATAACTTATTATCGCCTGCGCCCTTGATATCCCTATACCCGGCAGCATCATCAAACCCGCCGCAGGAGCATTATTCGGGTTTATCCTGCTTTCCAGCTCAATTCTGGCTGTCCCGCTTTTTGCATTGACGCTGCTCACCGTAAAGTACAGGCCAAAAACGACAGCCAGGCAGGAAGCAACAACAAACGCAAACAATTGAATTCTGTTCATACCGATAATCCGTTACCGGCCAAAGATACGGTCGCGGAACCTCTTCAACGCCAGATATGATTCCTTGGGTTCGAGTCCCGACGTCATAAGCCCGCTTTCGGAAATGGCGCTATCCGCGACGTCGGTGAAATTAGAATACATAACCCCGTCAATGCACGCCTTGCTTAGCGATATCCTGTAAAACTGGTCGAGCCATTCCGCCTGTTTAACCTTATCCCACGGGCCATGCCAGAAACCCGCGATATCTGCAGCGCCATCACGGCCGGGAACTTCGACATTCGTGATATAAATCGGCCTTGATATAGGAGCGAAGGAGTCCAGAATTGCCGAAACCTGCATCATGTCGCGGACATGCATACCCGATTCGCCGGCGCCGAACCGCATAGTAAGCCCAAAGGCGTCGAAATTTATGCCGCTCTGGATGACCATATCCATATAGACCAGCGGCGGAATTGTGTCGGCTGTCTGCCCGTAATATTCGCCCCAGGGATTGCTGACCTCTATTATCCGCAGTGCGCGTTCGGAAACGGTCTTGACCGCCCTGTTGGCCGCACGGGTTATCTCCAACACCTGCTCGAAACCGAATCCGAAATGATTAAAAGCGTTAAGCCCGCTGACGACGCACCAGGTCCTGACCATACCGCCATACCTGGCAGCCGCCGCTGAAACAAACTCGTATGCGCACTCGCGAATCTTTTCAAAATCGGGGTGGTTTTCAAGCAGCCACTTCGGCAGATATTCTTTAGTAAAGCAAAGTAAAGGCCCTGCACCAATGGCAAGCTTTCTTTTGCTGAGCATAGTTATGCAGGCGTCGAGTTTTGAAAAGTCGTATTTGCCTCTTTCCAGCTCAATCTGTCCCCAGTTAAAAGGCACCATCGCCAAGCCGAATATGCCTGCCAATTGCTCGACGTAAGCCGGGTTAGCAACCTGCCTGGGGTCAACCCAGCAGCCAAGACAGCCGCGGCCAAACCCGTGATTTTTACCTCTTGTCGCAAAAAGCAGTTTGGCGTGTTTGGCGGCCAGCGATTCCGAAAACGTCATCGCTTTTTGCAGCGCCAGGTCGGCAAGCTGCGAGGCGGCTGGTCCGTCAGCAATTTCCTGGATGGCCTTGATGAATAAATCCTGGATATCGCCATACAGCACGGCGGTATCTTCGGCATCCTCGAAAATCGACCAGTCCTCGCGTTTGTTGATGATTTGCATAAGCCGGCCGCGGGTCAGCTCCAGATTAAGATTATACGGCTCAGGCCTTTCGGGCAGACAGGTCGTCGAAAGCAGAATCCTGCCGAAGCCCTCGACGGGCCACAGCAACGCAACACCGGCGGTTTCCTCGCTTGGCTTGTAGCACTCCAGAATGCCATCTACAAAGCTGACCTGCGCCTTGCGAATCGCCATGCCGTCGGAGCCAAACATATACGCCCCGTGAAGAGCGAATTCCATTACCTGTTTGCCGTTGTTAAAAATCTGAAATCTCACGGTATTCCTTTCACTCCAGAGAGCACAAGAGCATCTGCGCACAAGAGCAAAAGCCCTTTCTTGTGCACTTGTGGCTTATGCACTTATGCCCCTGTAACTTTTCCGTGTGATTATAACATCCACAGCCCAAAGGGAAAAGGAAGTTTCAGCCAACAGAAGTGATATGATTCCTGCCCCCATTTCGCAACAAAAAACATTATAGGCAGGACCGTTTTCCTGCCCCGTAATTTAAGAAAAATTAACTTGACAATTTGGGTTATTTGCATAAACTATATAGAAGCAGCAGAGACACACACCCGTGGAGGATGACGTTTTTAATACACTTTTATTCACTGTTGCAGATTGGAGAGGAAGAAAAGTGACTAAAACGCACCTAATCGCATTCGTGGCAATTCTTATTGCAGTGCAGGCAGGCAGTGCCATTACCACAACCGCGGCTAACTGCTTTTGGATGGGAGAAAAAATATGAAAAAGAAGATTGTTCGAATTTTCTGCCTACTAACTGCTTTTGTGTTTATCGCGAGCGTTGCGCACGGATACTCGACTCCAGCAAACGTAACCACTGCATACTATTCATCCACAGACAATCCATTCGCGCTGAATGAAAATGTGGGGCAATGTACGTGGTATGTCTATGGACGCATCCAGGAGACGGGCCTCATAACATATCAAAAACTCTCAAACTTGGGCATTTTTTTGCATGGTGCCGACACATGGTATTCCGATGCCACCTCCTCCGCCGCCAAAGCTGCCGGTTTCACAACAGGGAGCCAGCCACAACTCGGTGCAATTGCTTATTGGAACACAGGCGGACACAAACATGTTGCATTCGTTGAGAACATCTCCGGACCACAGGTAACCCAATCCAACTTTACGCCAACACAAGGTTATCAGGTCGTTATCAACGGCTACATGGGGTATGCGTATGTTAACCTCCGGCAATCAACGAACCACACATCCACTCTAGTCTGGAAGATGCCCCAGTTCACGGTGATGAACATAACGGGCCCGCCAGTAACCGCGGATGGCTACCAATGGTTCCCGATGACAGGTAACGGTTACACGGGTTGGGCGGCTTTGCTTGATGCAAATACAGGGGCGGCTACGACTATTGACACCGTTAGTGATCAATTCATCTGGAACTTCACGCGCATTCAACTCTCACCCGGTGCTCTTTGGCTAAGCAATCCTGACGGGTACATTTATCTACCGTCGCAAGACACGACACCGCCGACGGTGAGCGCTTTTAATGTAACACCAACTTCGGTAACCGTTGGAAGCACTGTCAATATCTCATTCACAGTATCCGATACAGGAGGATCGGGATTGAGCGTTATTTACCTTTTTCGTGCGCCAGATGCGAGTGGATCGCCGGGTACTTGGGCACAGGTCGGTCCTTATTTCAACCTTTCTGGAAATGGGCCAGTAAGCAACACTTTCTCCGACACACCGGCCGCTGGTAAGTGGTGGTATGGATTTATCGTTTATGACGGCAGTGGCAACTGGAACAACGAACAGAACCAAGAAACGGGCTATTCTCCAGACTTTCCGCCAGTTCAAGTTACCGTGACGGCAGCTCCGGCGAACATCTCCGTGACGATTCAGCCAAATCCATCGGGTCGTTCCTTTACGGTGGACGGCACGCCGTACACAACATCTCAAACCTTTAGTTGGGTTTCGGGTTCCAACCACACGATTGCTGCGACTTCTCCGCAAAGCGGGGGCACGGGTATCCAATATGTTTGGAGCAGTTGGAGCGACGGCGGTGCGATGTCGCACACTGTAGCCCCCACAGGCGGCACGACCTACACCGCCAACTTTACCACGCAGTATTACCTGACGATGAGCATGGGCACGGGCGGCAGTAGTATTAGTCCGGGCAGTGGCTGGTATAACAGCGGAGCGAGTGTTGGCATCAGTGCGACAGCAGCCAGCGGATACAGTTTCAGCAGTTGGACGGGCAGCGGCTCAGGACAGTATTCGGGAAGCAGCAGTTCATCTTCGGTCACGATGAATGCACCAATAACAGAGACGGCCAGCTTCACCGCCACGACGGCGAACATCTCCGTGACGATTCAGCCAAATCCATCGGGTCGTTCCTTTACGGTGGACGGCACGCCGTACACAACATCTCAAACCTTTAGTTGGGTTTCGGGTTCCAACCACACGATTGCTGCGACTTCTCCGCAAAGCGGGGGCACGGGTATCCAATATGTTTGGAGCAGTTGGAGCGACGGCGGTGCGATGTCGCACACTGTAGCCCCCACAGGCGGCACGACCTACACCGCCAACTTTACCACGCAGTATTACCTGACGATGAGCATGGGCACGGGCGGCAGTAGTATTAGTCCGGGCAGTGGCTGGTATAACAGCGGAGCGAGTGTTGGCATCAGTGCGACAGCAGCCAGCGGATACAGTTTCAGCAGTTGGACGGGCAGCGGCTCAGGACAGTATTCGGGAAGCAGCAGTTCATCTTCGGTCACGATGAATGCACCAATAACAGAGACGGCCAGCTTCACCGCCACGACGGCCAACATCTCCGTGACGATTCAGCCAAATCCATCGGGTCGTTCCTTTACGGTGGACGGCACGCCGTACACAACATCTCAAACCTTTAGTTGGGTTTCGGGTTCCAACCACACGATTGCTGCGACTTCTCCGCAAAGCGGGGGCACGGGTATCCAATATGTTTGGAGCAGTTGGAGCGACGGCGGTGCGATGTCGCACACTGTAGCCCCCACAGGCGGCACGACCTACACCGCCAACTTTACCACGCAGTATTACCTGACGATGAGCATGGGCACGGGCGGCAGTAGTATTAGTCCGGGCAGTGGCTGGTATAACAGCGGAGCGAGTGTTGGCATCAGTGCGACAGCAGCCAGCGGATACAGTTTCAGCAGTTGGACGGGCAGCGGCTCAGGACAGTATTCGGGAAGCAGCAGTTCATCTTCGGTCACGATGAATGCACCAATAACAGAGACGGCCAGCTTCACCGCCACGACGGCCAACATCTCCGTGACGATTCAGCCAAATCCATCGGGTCGTTCCTTTACGGTGGACGGCACGCCGTACACAACATCTCAAACCTTTAGTTGGGTTTCGGGTTCCAACCACACGATTGCTGCGACTTCTCCGCAAAGCGGGGGCACGGGTATCCAATATGTTTGGAGCAGTTGGAGCGACGGCGGTGCGATGTCGCACACTGTAGCCCCCACAGGCGGCACGACCTACACCGCCAACTTTACCACGCAGTATTACCTGACGATGAGCATGGGCACGGGCGGCAGTAGTATTAGTCCGGGCAGTGGCTGGTATAACAGCGGAGCGAGTGTTGGCATCAGTGCGACAGCAGCCAGCGGATACAGTTTCAGCAGTTGGACGGGCAGCGGCTCAGGACAGTATTCGGGAAGCAGCAGTTCATCTTCGGTCACGATGAATGCACCAATAACAGAGACGGCCAGCTTCACCGCCACGACGGCCAACCCATCCGCAGCAGACATTGCCGCGCAAATCCGAACCTTAGCGCAGAAATACCAGATTCCCGCAAACATCATTGCTGCAATCGCTTGGCAAGAGAACAAGTGGACGCAGTTCGACGCCAGCGGCAATCCTTCAATAGGTTTGAGTGGAGATGTTGGCATTATGCAGATTAATGTTAACAGTCCAGCACTCTCTTTCGATGTCCAACGAGTGCATACGGATTGGATCTATAACATGGATGTTGGTTGTCAAATCCTTAATATGAAATTCCGAGGATGCGATGTTGATACAGTAAGTCCATACGACACGGTTTATGACACTGATCCGAGTATTCTTGAAAATTGGTATTATCCTATCGCTCGATATAATGGAGAGGGAACGGCAGCATATAGCTACGTGACAACAGTCTGGAGTTTCTTAAAGTCACTTCCGGATACAGTAAAAGCTTTCTTCAATGATGTCCCTGAGTTGGGGGATCCAACAACGCTGGGATCATTTCCCACAACGATCTACGAGAATATTCCTTATCCTAGCTTGAATTTGACCACAGCCACGCCCGCTCAGCTTGTATCTCACGGTATGTACACGCTGATTATCTTAGCGCAGAATGGGCAGAGGATTCATCAGTGGAACTGGGCGACTTCTACGGCAGGTGATATTACATCTCAGATCGACGCGAGTGTGCCAGTGGTCCACACTGTAACTCCGGTCGCCGCAGCCAATGGCACTATTTATCCAAACACACCGCAGACAGTGCCAACTTTGGGAGGCGTGACTTTCACCGCCTCACCGGCAACAATATCCGCGGCGAAGAAATCCGCAGCGGCCACGGCGGCAACAACCACCTATGTCGTAGATCAATGGTCAGTGAACGGTATCCCGGCACAGTCAGGCGGTACTAATTTTACGCTCCCAAACGTGACGGCAGACACGGCAGTGCAGGTGACTTTCAAACCGGCGCCGCCGGTGGCGTACACGGTGACACCAAGTGCCGCGGCTAATGGAAGTATCAGCCCCGACTCGGAACAATCGATAGCTAACGGCGACAGCGTCACCTTCACCTGTTTGCCGGATCCCGGCTATGCGGTTGACCAGTGGCAGATAAATGATGTCGCGGCTCAATCCGGTGGGACAAGCTTCACGCTCACCAATGTAACTGCTCCCACTGCGGTACAGGTAACATTTAAGGCAGTGACGGCTGGAACGGACACTATCACCGCAAGTCCCGTACCTGCGTATGGTGGAACGGCAAGCGGTGAGGGGGCATTTACGGCAGGCAGCCGACGGACTGTCGCTGCTACGGCGAATCCGGGCTACAGTTTCATAAACTGGACGGAGAATGGCATCGAAGTAAACTCGTTGGCAAGCTATACCTTCTCGCTTACCACAAACCGTAACTTGGTGGCAAACTTTACGGCCACGCCGGCCATTGCATCGGACACAGATGCTCCGACGCTTGTAATTACCCAGCCGTATTCAAGCGGTGTCTTTGTGACGACGAACAATACGGTCAACTTGGCGGGAATTGCTTCAGACCTTGGTCACGGCAACAACGGAATCTCCATCGTTACGGTGAACGGCGTCGAAGCCATCGACGATACCACCGCGAATGGCGGTACGGCCAACTGGTATGCCACAGTTCCGCTCAACCCCGGTACGAACATAATTACCGTCGTGGCTAAGGATACGTTCAACAACTCCAGCCAGCAGCAGATCACCGTTACCTACACACCATCGCAGCAAACAGGCTCAATTCAAGTAACCAAATGCACCATTGCCGCTGGCAGCAAAGATAACAGCGACGCGATTTCGTTGTCGGGAACGCTGGACACCACTGCGGACGATATTTCGACTGCGAGTACCATTGAGGTTACCATTAACTCGGACAATATAGTCAATCCCTGCGTTCAAACATTCCCTATCAGCGCCAAGACCTTCAAGAAGGGCAAATTCAACTGTTCCGCATCAAATGCATCTTTCGCCTTGGATACGAAGACCTCTAAGTTTTCATTTACAGCCAAGAACGTTGACTTATCGGGGCTGTCTTGTCCGTTAACTGCTCAGATAAAAATCGGCAATTACAATGCAACCGTAGAAGTAGACGAAACGATAGTCAACGTCGGAAAACCCATACCCATTAATCTTTTGGTGGGCGTTAAAAACTCACTGCGGGTCGATAACTCAAAATTCACGCGAGACAAGAACACCGGCAATATTACCCAGGTTGCTGTCAGCGGCGGGTTCTCCGATAAAAACGTTAATGATGCGAATCTGCTTATTTATCGGCTCAATATTACTCTCGGCTCACAGACCTTTACGATACCACCTAACACCTTCAAAAACGCCAAGGGCAAATTCACCTGCTCGAATGTTACATTATCCGGCGGCGAGATTGCCGCTGCTACTTTCGACTTTAACAAATGCACGTTTATTCTGACGATTAAGAATACCGATTTCGCAGCCGACGCCGGTATTACGGACTTCGGTATTATTTTTGGCGGTTTCAGCGTAAGCGATGATGTGGTTACGCTGCCGCCGCCTTAGCCGGGTTTGAGGTTTTTTAGAGATTGACGGCTATTCCTCGGTCGCGGAGGTATTCCTTCATCTGGGTAATTGTGTAGCTTTCGAAGTGAGTGATTGAGGCCATAAGGACGGCTTCGGCGTGGCCCTTAACTACGGCGTCGTAAAGATGTTCGAGCGTGCCCGCGCCGCCGGAGGCAATTACTGGGATATTGACCGCATCGGCGACCGCGCGGGTCAATTCAATATCGTAGCCCTTCTGTGTGCCATCGGCATCCATACTCGTAAGCAGGATTTCACCCGCGCCGCGTTTTGCGCCCTCGACCGCCCATTCGACCGCGTCGATATCGGTTGCCTCAGTGCCCGCCTTAACGGTAACCTGCCAGTGTCCCGCTTTGGTTTTTGACCTTCGGGCGTCAATGGCAAGAACGACGCACTGGTTGCCGAATCGCTGGGCGGCCTGAGTTAGAATATCAGGTTTTTTTACGGCGGCGGTATTGACGGAGCATTTCTCCGCGCCGCTTCGCAGGAGTTCATCCATCTGCTCGACGGTACTTATGCCTCCCCCTACCGTAAACGGGATAAAGACGTTTTCGGCGACTTTGCGAACAAGCTCAACGATTGTTTTTCGTGAGCGAATCGTCGCGGTAATATCAAGAAAGACAAGCTCGTCGGCCCCATCGTCGCTATAACGCGAACCAAGCTCGACCGGGTTGCCGGCATCGCGAAGGTTCAGAAAATGCACGCCCTTTACCACCCTGCCATCTTTAACATCAAGACAAGGAATTATTCTTCTGGTCAGCATCAGTTACCCCTCCCATTGGCAATCCGGGCGAAGTTGCGAAGCACCTGGAGACCCTGCTGGCCGCTTTTTTCGGGGTGGAACTGCGTGCCATAGACATTGCCCTTCTGGATAGACGCGGGCAGCTTGAAACCATAGTCGGTATAGGCGACTTTGGCGGTTTTGTCTGTAACATTGGCGCAGAAGGAATGTGCGAAATAGAAATGCTTTTCGTCTCCCAAGCCGTCAAATAACGCCATATCATTCGGCAATACAACCTTGTTCCAGCCCATGTGCGGTATTACCCGGCCGGGCGGTATGGCAACAACATCGCCCGATACCAAGCCCAGCCCATTGTGTGTGCCGAATTCGCAGCTTTTGTCAAAAAGCATCTGAAAGCCCACGCAGATACCGAGCAGGGGTTTACCCGCCAAGGCGAGGTCTTTGATTACCGAACAGAGCGGGCCAAGGGCATTGACCGCAAAACCGAAGGCGGCAACACCAGGCAATACTAGGGCGGAAGCGGCCTCAATCTTCCTGCGGTCACAGCTCAGCTCGACCGGGCAACCCAGGTGGTCAAAGGCGTTGCAGACACTTTTTACATTCCCAACGTTATAATCGATAACTACAAGCATATAAAAAATCAAACCCCAGGTTCAACCGAACATTAACCGGTAAATCGAGTATTATAGTTTAGCAAATTTAAATTGCCAGTCGAATACAATCACCTTACAATATAGTATCAGTAAAACTGATACTGCTGTAACGTGCTTCGCCTGCGGTTTCAGTTCAGAAGGTAACCCGTTGTCCGGAAAGACAGTTGAATTACAATCGAGGGAAAAGAAATGTGCGGCATAGTGGCATATTTGGGTCAAAGGACAGCTCAGCCAATCATTATCGAGGGACTGAAACGCCTCGAATATCGCGGTTATGACTCTGCAGGCGTGGCCCTGTTGAGCAACGGCGTTATTAAAATCCAAAAGACAAGCGGCAGGATAGCTGCCCTTGAGGCGATTCTCGATAAGCCCAACAAGGGAGAAACTCTCGGCCTTGGGCATACCCGCTGGGCAACTCACGGCGTTCCAAACCAGATAAACGCCCATCCACACAAAGATTACACCGGCAAAATAGCCGTAGTCCACAACGGAATCATCGAAAACTACTCAACACTGAAGACCTGGCTGCAAAGCGAGGGTGTTACCTTTGTCAGCGACACCGATACCGAGGTGATAGCGAACCTGATTGGCTATTTTTACGAAAGGTGCGACACAGGCGACAAACAATCGCCTCTGCCAAAACTTCTTGGCGCAATACAGGATACCGTCAGCAGTTTTATGCCTTCTCTTACACTGAAGAAACCCGAAGGCCAGAACAGGTTCGAGTGGGCGGTCCAGCGGGCATTGCAGCAAGTGCACGGCACTTACGGGCTTGGAATACTGTGCGCGGACTGCCCTGATATGTTCATCGGAGCCAAAAAGGGAAGTCCGCTGATTCTGGGGGTAAGTGAAGGTGAATACATCCTCGCATCGGACGCAGCGGCGATTGTTGAGCACACGGCGAGAGCAATTTACCTTTCGGACAACGAAATGGTAATTGTTACCGCGGACGGATTCCATACCAAGACAATTGATAACATCGCGGTAACCAAATCGCTTGAAAACATCGAATTCTCGCTCGAACAAATCGAGCTTGGCAAGTTCAAACATCACATGCTCAAGGAAATCTTCGAGCAGCCCACGGCACTGGCCACCTGTATGGGCGGCAGAATTGACCCGCAAAAAGACAGAATCCACTTAGGCGGCGTCAATGATTACCTGCGGGCGATGACGCACATAAAACGGATAATTATCACCGCCTGCGGGACGGCGTTCCACGCGGGGCTGGTCGGCGAATTCCTCTTCGAGCAACTGGCGAGAATCACCACCGAGACCGAATACGCCAGCGAGTTTCGCTATCGCAATCCAATCGTGGAAGACGGCACAACCGTCATCGCGATAAGCCAGTCGGGCGAGACGGCGGATACGCTTGCCGCCGTGGAACAGGCAAAAGAGCGAGGCGCAACGGTGTTGGGCATAGTCAACGTTGTCGGCTCATCAATCGCCCGCGCCACCGACGCAGGGGTATATCTGCACGTAGGCCCCGAAATCGGCGTGGCAAGCACCAAGGCATTCACTGCGCAGGTCGCAGTGCTGACAATGCTTGCTATTGAGCTTAGCAGAAGAAGACACATAAGCAGCGATGAAGCGACAAGATACATCAAAGAGCTGACTAAAATACCGGATAAAATCTCGCACATCCTTGAACAATCGGAAGACATCCGTAAAATTGCCCAGGCGAACATCAACCAGAACAACTGGCTGTTCCTGGGCCGGGGCGTCAATTATCCCGTCGCGCTGGAAGGAGCATTGAAGCTTAAGGAAATAAGCTACATTCACGCCGAGGGATTGCCCGCTGCGGAAATGAAACACGGCCCCATCGCCCTGATAGTCGATGGTATGCCCGCCGTATTCATCGCCACCAACGGCCCTCAATACGAAAAAATCATAGGCAACATCTCTGAGGTCCGGGCAAGAAAAGGCAAAACCATTATCGTCGCCACCGAAGGCAACGACCACATCAAACAGTATGCCGATTACCTGATAACCGTACCCGATGCGCCGGAATTGCTTCAGCCAATACTCACCGTCATACCGCTTCAGCTGCTGGCATATCACGCGGCTGTCCTGCGAGGTCACGACGTCGATAAGCCCCGAAACCTGGCAAAGAGTGTTACGGTCGAGTAACATGCGAAGAAGGATTCAGAACGGATTCACCATTGTCGAACTGCTCGTCGTCATTGCTATAATCGCCGCACTAACGGCTATACTTTTGCCCGGGCTGGGAAAAGCCAGGGCTATGGCAAGGCAGGTAAGTTGCGGCTCCAACCTGCATCAAATCGATATGGCGATGCACCTGTACCTCAGCGAAAACAAGGACACATATCCCTGTGCCCAGGACCCGCTGGACCCGAATACCCCTAACATCTGGCTTTGGATGGGCGCGGCTGGCGGAGTTTCATCACGCCATACTTCGGCGAAAAAATCGATATCAATAATCCGTCCGTCCTCAGGTGTCCCGGCGACCAGACACTTGCCAGCACATACGAGGCCACAAGCTACGCATACTCAATGGCTTTTTATCACAGCCCGCAGCAGATTAACGATATGAACAGCCCCACGGACAACTATCAGAATCCGAAACCTTCAATTTCGCAGGAGGCCGACAGGGTTGCCAAACCGGAAGGTAAAATCATCGTCGGCGACTGGAACAGCAACCATCTACGACTCAATCCGGGCCAAGACAAGGGGTGGTGGAACGAGATGGGCTGTCGAAATTTTTTGTTTGTCAATGGGCAGGTGCAACTGCTGCAAGCCGGTAAAATCCGCAACGCCAACGACGGAAATCCCAATCCAAATCTTACAATCGACGGTATCGAAGGCATCGACTGGCCTCAATAATCATTGCGGCTGTGGCAGGCCATCTTAAATTGCCGATATAATAGCAAAAGGAATCTTTGTTTCACTTGCCGACACGAGGTGAAAAATGGGAAAAAACAGATTAGTCATCAGGTTACTCATAATACTGGCTCTCGCAATATCGCTTGCTGGCTGCAAAGATGACAAGAAGCAAAAAGCCCTTGTCGAAGAAATTGCCCGTGCAAAAGCCGAAGCTGTCAAGCTCAAGGCGGAAACAATG
Organism: uncultured Phycisphaerales bacterium; assembly: GCA_963769245.1. Lineage (GTDB taxonomy): Bacteria > Planctomycetota > Phycisphaerae > Sedimentisphaerales > Anaerobacaceae > Fen-1362. Next base: position 236,467 of record CAVYKU010000002.1, on the reverse strand, counting down.
CAGTTGAAAAGCGAAATCAGTTACCTTAACGAAAAACTTGTTACCGCAAACCAGGCAAGAGACAATATGCAAATACAGTTAGACCAGATGATTAAAGACAGCAACTCAGCGGTAACCAATGAAGATAACATTCAGCAGGAAAACGACAAACTCCGGAAGCTGCTGGCGGATCAGTTAAAAAAGAACAATGAGATGGAAAAACAACTTGAAACCCTCAGAATGGTAATCCTCGAACTCCAGGCAAGAATGGAACCGAATAAAATTACGGAACATCCGCAAACGCCAGTCGAAGAACCGCCAGCCGGCAAATAAGCGGTCACTCAATGGCCGTTAAGTTTGTTTGTAACGTAGTTGACTATTGAATTGACAGTGAACAAATCACCGAGCTTATTGATGTCCGGATTGTTTTGGAACGCCGATAAATCAGTGTGAGGCATCCTGCTTTTCAATTCCGCAAGTCCTTTGGCGGTTAATTTGCCGTGGCTGACCAGTTCGGGATTATTCATAAGCGTTTCAACGGGGAAAAGCTCTTCGCGTGGGACTTTTATGCCGAATGCCTTTTCCAGTCGAAAGACAATGTCTAAAAAGTCGATGCTTTCAGCCCCGAGGTCGCCCATCAGCGTTGCCGACCCCTTTATCTCTTCTTCATCGACTCCCAGGGCGTCAACCAGCACATCCCGCACCTGCTCGAAGACCTGCTCTTTTGCGGCTGCCATACTTACCCCCTGTTCTAATGTTCATTCTGTTCTATTTCTCCCGCGCAGCGACCAACTCGGGGTGACTGGATTCGAACCAGCGGCCTCTTGGTCCCAAACCAAGCGCTCTAGCCAAGCTGAGCTACACCCCGCATAACGGTCAAACCGAACCGCAAAGGCATATTCTACACGCAGCCACAGCATATTGCAACAGAAACGGTGTTTAACAAGGGCAGAAGATGGATGACAGAAAACATAAAACTTAGGAAAATCATCATTGCCAAACACACCGGCAGTTGCTATAATTTCTCGTTTCAAAGGCAGTACAAGCGTACAGGTGTGAATAGCAGCGTTTTTTCGCAAAGGAGTATGTTAGATGTCAAGAGAATGTCTTTATACGGGCAAAAGAGTATCGTTCGGCAACCAGATTGCCCGTCGTGGTAAGGCCAAGTACTTAGGCGGCGTCGGTCGCAAGATTACCGGCATCACCAGAAGAAAGTTCAAGCCGAATATCCAGAAGGTTCATGCGATTGTCGATGGCAAGGTAACCCGGATAAGGGTATCAACCAAGGCGATGAAAATGGGGCTTGTTCAAAAACGGCTTAAACGCAACTACAAACCCGCCGAGAAGAAGGCCAGTTAACGGAAGTGGTTTGGTCGAAGAAGCTTTCTGAGCGAGGCGGGCTGTGCCTCGCTCTTTTTATTTAGTTTGGTCGGTATGGACAAAAAAATAGACAAATCGCAGGTGAAAAAGGTTGCCAAACTGGCTCGGCTGGATTTGAGCGAAGCGGAAATAGAGGAATTCGCCGGACAACTGAACGCCATTATCGATTATGTCGAGAGAATGAATAAGCTGAACACCGAAGGCGTCGAGCCGATGGCGCACTGCCTGCCGGTAAATAACGTCTTCCGCAACGACATCATAAAGGAATCCTTAGGAACAGAAAAAACACTTGCAAACGCGCCCCAGCAGGATGGCGCATTCTTCAAAGTACCAAAAATTCTCGAAGAACCGTAATTACTTACTATTTATGATTGATGATTTAATTTACAGGAGAGCTTATGAGTACAGGACGGTTTGTGCAAGGTTTGGTGTGTTTGGGGTTAATGATTTGTGTCGGGTGCTCAACGACAATGAGCGCTAAATCCGAAAAGGCCGGCGAGCAGAGCAGGCAAACGCTCAATAAAAAATTCGTGCAAGTAATGGATTGCAATTATTTGCTGTATTTGCCTGCTGATTATGATAAGGGCAACAAGAAATGGCCTCTAATACTGTTTTTGCACGGCGCGGGAGAAAGAGGAAACAATATCGAAGTCGTCAAAAAACATGGCCCGCCCAAAATGATTGCGCAGGGCAAGAGTTTTGATTTTATTATTGTTTCCCCCCAGTGCCCCAAGGACGTATGGTGGCCCGAACAGACCGATATCCTGATAGCTTTGCTTGATGAAATCGAGGCAAAATACAAGGTCGATACCGACAGGGTTTACCTTACGGGTTTGAGTATGGGCGGCTTCGGGACGTGGACGCTGGCGGCGAAATATCCGAATCGGTTCGCGGCCATTGCGCCTATATGCGGAGGCGGTGAGCGATACAGCGCAAACCGGCTTAAAAAAGTACCCGTCTGGGCATTTCACGGCGCAAAGGACAATACTGTGCCTCTGGCAAGGTCGCAGGAAATGGTCGATGCTATCAAGAAGGTGGGCGGAGACGCGAAGCTGACGGTTTATCCTGAGGCCGAGCACGACTCATGGACGGAAACCTATAATAATCCGGAACTTTACCAGTGGTTCTTGTCACACAAGATAAGCGACAGGACAAAGTAACGGATTCACAATGGATTGGCAAAGCGCAAAACAATTACGGGATAAGATTGTAACCCGCCAGACCAGCAGCATCGAGGCGACGAAGGCGGTCTTTGCGCGTATAGTAAAGATAGAGCCGACTATTGGCGCGTTTATCAGCACATTCGAAGAACAGGCGATTGCCCATGCAGCCGAGATTGATAAGCGTATCGCCGCGGGGGAAAAAGTCGGGCAATTAGCCGGCGTGCCGGTCGCGGTAAAGGATAATATGTGCACGACGTTTGGAACGACGACGTGCGCATCGAAGATATTAGCCAATTTTCACGCACCATATAACGCCACAGTAGTTGAAAAACTGCTGGCAGCAGACGCGGTAATAATCGCCAAGACAAACCTCGACGAATTCGCGATGGGTTCGAGCACCGAAAATTCGGGGCTGAAACAAACCGTAAACCCGTGGGATACGAAACGTGTTCCTGGTGGAAGCAGCGGCGGGTCAACGGCAGCGGTAGCAGCGGGCCTTTGTTACGCCGCACTCGGTTCGGATACAGGCGGCTCGATAAGACAACCCGCGAGTTTGTGCGGCGTTGTTGGATTGAAACCAACATACGGACGTGTATCGCGCTACGGCCTTGTCGCGTATGGTTCGAGCTTGGACCAGATTGGACCAATTACGCAAACGGTTGAAGATTGTGCCTTGATGCTGAATGTTATCGCAGGCCACGACCCGGCTGACAGCACCAGCGTCGATGAAAAAATCTCGCCGGTTACTGATTACCTCGCGAAATTGGATGAGCCGGTAAAGGGATTAAAAATTGGCATCGCGTCGAGTTTCAATGCCGGCGCCGATGAGCAGGTACGGAAGGCAATCGACGAAGCGATACAAACCTATAAAAAACTCGGGGGCACTATAGTGGAAATTGATATGCCCCATTTGGATTACGCGATAGCGGCTTACTATATGGTCGCAACCGCTGAGGCGTCGAGTAACCTGGCAAGATACGACGGTGTGCATTACGGGCACAGGACACAAAACCCGAATGACTACATCGAGGTTTATACAAAATCACGCGCCGAGGGCTTCGGCAAAGAAGTCAAACGCCGGATAATGTTAGGCACATACGCCCTATCGAGCGGCTACTACGACGCATATTATTTGAAGGCCCTGAAGGTGCGGAACCTTATACGCGGCGACTTTGTGCGGGCATTTGAAAAATGTGACTGCATTATGATGCCCGTCGCCCCCACCACCGCTTTCAAAATAGGCGAAAAGGTCGATGACCCGCTGAAGATGTACTTGTCGGACATCTATACAATCGCGGCGAATTTAGCGGGCATCCCCGGCATAAGCATCCCCTGCGGCTTTGACGACAAACAACTGCCTATCGGCCTGCAAATACTGTCGCCTGCGTTCAGCGAGGAAAAACTGCTGCGAATAGCGCAGATGTATGAAAAGCAAACTGACTGGCACAAAAAGAGACCATTGATTTGAGTAATGTAGATTACAAAGTTTTAGTGGGTTTGGAAATTCACGTGCAACTTTACACGCGGACGAAGATGTTCTGCGGCTGTGAGCTTGCCTTCGGCGCAGAGCCGAACAGCAGGGTCTGCCCCGTCTGCCTCGGTATGCCCGGGTCGCTGCCGGTTATGAATAAGCAGGCGGTGGAGTTTTCAATACTGGCTGGACTTGCGCTTAATTGTCAGATTCCGTCTTTCACCAAGTGGGACCGCAAAGGATACTACTACCCGGATTTGCCCAAGAACTACCAGATAAGCCAGTATGATTTGCCGCTGGCGTTAAACGGCTATATCGAAATACCGGCGAAAGACGGGGCATTTAAGAAAATCAGGATAAGACGTGCGCACCTCGAAGAGGATGCGGGCAAAAATCTGCATACTGCAGGAAACTTCTCGCAGGTGGACTTGAATCGCGCGGGCACCCCCCTGCTGGAGATTGTTACCGAGCCGGATATGAACACCGCTGCCGAAGTGCGGGAGCTGGCGGAAGAATTGCAGCGGATTGTCAGATACCTTGGCGTATCGGAAGCTGATATGCAAAAAGGGCATATGCGTTTCGAGCCGAATGTGAATCTCGTAATCAATCGCGCAGGCCAGCAATTCAAAACGCCGATTGTCGAAGTAAAGAATCTCAATAGCTTCCGGGCGCTGGAAAACAGCATCGACTATGAAATCGGCAGGCAGCTCGACCGGTTCCTCGAAACCGGCGAAATAATGGAGATGGGCAACAAAAGCACACGCGGCTGGGACGACGCGAAAGAAGTTACTGTCCTGCAAAGAGAAAAAGAAGAGGCACACGATTATCGTTATTTCCCCGACCCGGATTTGGTGCCTGTGCGGGTCAACGAGCAATGGCTTAATGAAATCAAATCCCGGCTTTGCGAACTGCCGCTTTCAAGACGGATTCGATATGCGAAGGAATATGGTTTGAACGATTATGATGCGGGCGTGCTGACCAACGACCGTCAAGTCGCTGATTTCTTCGAGGAGGCCGTCAAAGCGGGCGGCGAACCGAAACGTGTTTGTAATCTCCTGACACAGGTAGGATTAAAATTGGCGAATGCCCGCGGATGTACAATCACAGAACTTGGCCCGAAGGCCGCCGATATTGCCCGGCTTGCCCAGATGGCACAAACAGGCGAAATCAGCGCAACAGCCGCAAATACCATTTTGGAGGAAATGGTAAAAACAGGTAAAAGTCCGCGAGAACTGGCAGAACAATTAAACCTGATTCAAAAAAGCGACGCGGGCGAACTTGAGGCAATCGTTGATGAGGTACTCAAAAATAATCCGCAGGCGGTTGCGGATTCCAAAGAAGGCGGCAAAAAAAGCGGCAAGGCAAAGGGCTTCCTGCTTGGCCAGGTAATGCAAAAAACAAAAGGCAGAGCAAATCCAAAAGTAGCTTCCGAAATACTCGACAGGAAGCTTGGTAATGAACTCACGTGAAAGAGTAGTCGCGGCGCTCAATTTCAACAGGCCTGACCGGTTGCCTAAAGACCTGGGCGGTATGCGTTCTACGGGCATCAGCGCCTTCGCATATCCAAAACTTGTTGAGGCACTCGGGCTGCCTGCTCGCAGACCCAAAATTCACGATGTCTGGCAGATGCTCGCCCTTCCTGATACCGACGCGCTTGACTCGCTCGGCTGTGATGTGGTCGCTATTGATAACGATGTGACCAACGCCTTCGAAGAGCCGCAGAAATGGGAGGAATATGATTTTGCCGGCAGGTTGCCTGCCCTTGTAAGACAGCGGAGCATTTTCAAAGAGGAACGAGATGGGACAATTCGCTGTTTTTGTGAAGGGCGAGATTTGAAAATGCCGTCAACCTCATTTGTATTCGATGAGGAACATGGGGGACAACCGATTGACTATGACGGAGAAATCCCGAAGGATGATTTGAACATCGTTAGAAAACAACTGGAGGAACAGCGGCTGACAGACGGGCAAATTAACGATTTCGCTGCATATTGCAGAAAGGTTCGCGAGTCAACAGACCGGGCGGTATTTCTGGCAAAGTGGATAAGCAACGACATAGGAATTATCTGGCGAGGCGGGATTGGTATTTTCCCGGTTCTATGCATAATGGAGCCAAACTACGTAGCCGCCCTGCATGAATTGATAATAGATTACGCGGTGGAGCGGATACGGAGATTACTGCCGGCGATTAAGGATTGCGTGGATATCGTTATGATGTCGGCGGATGACTGGGGTACACAGAATTCACTGATAGCTTCTCCGGATGTTTTCCGCAATCTGTTCCTCCCCTTTATGCGCAGGGTAAATGACGAATGTCGGCGGATTGCGCCGGGCGTAAAAATTTTCATGCACAATTGCGGTGCCGTTTACCCTCTCATCGATTTGATTATCGAAGCTGGTTTCGATATTTTGAATCCTGTTCAGTGGTCGGCTGGAAAGCATACATACGGGCAATGGAAAGACAAATGCCGCGGGCGTATTGCCCTGTGGGGGGGAGGCGTAAACGCACAGGCGACGCTGCCAATGGGAACAGTGAAAGAAATTCAGGCGGAGGTTCGGACGGTTGTGAACTGCCTTGGCGATGGCGGCGGTTATATTTTCAACAGCACTCACAATATAACCGCTGAGATTCCGCCGGAGAAGGTAATAGCGATGTATGAGACCGCGGCGGAAGCAGGATAAGTTGGCTTTCAGTAGCGGCAGCGGAAATTCTTGATAAAAAGCTCGCCTGAATTTTATTTCCTACTGCAGCACAGGTAATTAACAAAAAGCGTCGTTTTCTTATGCATTTTATCGAGATTTTACTGGACATTCTCTTTCCCGGGGCTAAAATCCTGTTAGATGCAGAGAGAATGTATGGTAGGGAACATGTACAAACTCAGCACGCCTATCTGGCGTGCGATAAATGAGGGTGGGCATAGGGGAAAGTTTGTTTTAAGAAATACCGGCCAAACTAATTATTTTTTCTTTGCGCAAGTTATAGACGGAGAAGATACGATGCCCAGGCCGGAAAAAAACAATGAGCGCACAGAACGGGCACCCCAGGGCAATAGAAAACAGACAAAAGTCGAATATCTTCACCCGCAGGTCGAAATCACCGATAGAAACTATAACAACTTAGCCAAGTTTCCTTCGGAAAATCCTTACCCAGTCCTTCGTATCCACCAGGACGGGACAATTCTTTATGCCAACAAGGCAAGCGAACCGTTTTTGAAGGCAAAAGAAACCGCCGTTAGTTTGCCTGCACCTCCCGAATGGCAACATCTGGCGAAAAACGCTCTTTCATCGGGGCAGGTGCTGAAAGATGAAACCACTCTCAATGAGCGTGTTTTCGAATTTCTGGTAGTGCCGATTACCGGAAGCAACGATGTAAATTTTTACGGCATGGACATAACCGAGCAAAGAATCGCCCATGAGGAGCGGGAGATAACAATAAAGCTGCTTTCCCTTATCAATTCCAAAAACCAGATACATGACCTGATGAAATTAGTCACAGGGCTTCTGAGGGACTGGTCCGGCTGCGAGGCCGTCGGGATACGTCTTCGGGATGGCGAGGACTTTCCTTATTTCGAAACAAACGGATTTTCTGACGAATTCGTTCGGGCAGAAAGCAAACTTTGCTCGCTGAACGAGCTTGGAGAGCCGATAAGAGACAGCCGGGGCAGGGTATATCTGGAATGTATGTGCGGTAATATAATCAGCGGCCGATTCGACCATTCAAAGCCGTTTTTCACCGAACACGGCAGCTTCTGGACAAACAGCACAACCGCTCTTCTTGCCAGCACAACCAATGCCGACCGTATGGTAAAAACACGCAATCGCTGCAATACGGCCGGCTATGAATCCGTAGCGATTGTCCCGTTGCGAACAGGCAGGGAAACTTTCGGGCTGCTGCAGTTCAACAGCAAGCAGAAAAACCAGTTCAATCCAAAGAAAATATCGCTGCTTGAACGGCTGGCGGACAACCTCGCCATAGGACTCGCCCAGCGAAAAACAGAAGAATCTCTGCGCGAAAGCGAAATCAAGTTTCGCGCAATGTTCGAAAACTCCAGGGATGCTATCAATGTTTCAAAAAAAGGAGTGCAGGTTTTTTCCAATCCAGCATTCCTCAAATTGTATGGTTACGGGAGCAACGAGGAAATCGCCAGCACTTCTGTAATCGATCACATTGCGCCGAGCTATCGTCAACAAATCATTCAAAATATACATCGCAGAGCCGCCGGAGAATCGGCCCCCACCTTTTACGAGACACGGGGTATGAAAAAAGATGGCACTGAGTTCGATGAGGAAATCAACGTTTCTACCTATGAGTTAAATGGTGAAACCTATTCAATCGCGATCATACGCGACATAACCGAGCGCAAGCAGGCTGAAGAAAAACTGCAAAATGAAAGAAATCTCCTGCGGACGCTTATTGACCATATGCCGGATGGGGTTTATATCAAAGACAAAGAAGGCCGAATCCTTGGCTACAATAAATCGCTGGCTGAATCCTGGGAGACAAGAGGCAGGGATGACGTTATTGGCAAAACGGATTTCGACCTTTTTAAGCCGGAAGTGGCACAAAATTATTTTGACGAAGAGCGGAAAATAATGCAAACCGGCCAGCCGATTATTAACAAGGAAGCAGCGTGCACAGATAATTCAGGCAACCCAAACTTCCTTCTTGTTACCAAAGTCCCCCTGCTGGACAGCGCCGGCAATATTACAGGGCTTGTAGGAATTCACCGGGACATCACCGAACGTAAAAAAGCCGAGGAAACCATACTTCGACTTAACAAGATATTGACAATGATTGCCGACATAAGTCAGCACATATTACTAATACAGGATAAAGACCTGCTTCTGAAAAAAATATGCGAGGCCATTATCGATAACGCTTATAGAATGGCGTGGATAGGGTTCTGCGATGAGAACAGCAAAAAGATTATCCCGCAGGCGCAGGCCGGTTTTGAAGAAGGTTACCTTGAGTCGATAAAAGTAACCTTTGACGACACTGAATACGGAATGGGGCCGAGCGGAATGGCGGTAAAAACAGCCAAACCCAACGTTATGCGGTTTATCGCAACCGACCCGCGATTCGAACCGTGGCGCACAGAAGCGGTAAAACGCGGATATCGCTCATCAACTGCAATACCTATTTTCAGCGAAAACAAGGTTGTCGGCGTTCTAAATGTGTACGCTGACACAGCAGACGCCTTCGGGCAGGAGGAAGTCCAACTGCTTGATGGTCTTGCCAACGACATATCGACAGGCCTCAGGAGTATCGACGAACAAACAAGGAGATGCCAGGCAGAACAAACTCTCCTTGAGTATCAGAAACACCTCAAGCAACTGGCGGCACAATTAACACTTGTTTCGGAACAGGAACGCAGACGCATAGCAGGTGAAATTCATGATGAGATAAGCCAGACACTCGCTATGGCAAAAATCAAACTCGATACCCTGCAAAATTCGCCGCCATCCGAAACATCGACACCCGCAATTGAGGAAATAAACTCTTATATAAAGAAAGTGATTCAGGAAACAAGGACATTAACCTTCGAGCTAAGCAACCCCATACTTTATGAGCTGGGCTTTGAGGCCGCGGTCGCGGAATGGCTGGATGAAAATGTCCAGGGAAAACATGGTATAGCTACTGAATTTCATGATGATGGACTGCCCAAACCGCTCGATGACGATTTAAAAGTGATGCTTTTCAGAAACATCCGCGAACTGCTCACCAATTGTATTAAACACGCCAAGGCCGGCAAGATAATGGTCGGTCTTCGCAGAATCGATGACTCAATACAGGTTGCCGTTGAAGATAACGGCGTCGGCTTTGACCCCGCACAAGCCAGGACTACAACGGGCAAAAAAGTCACATTCGGACTGTTCAGTGTCCGTGAAAATATGGAAAATACTGGCGGACGTTTTGAAATTGAATCAAAACTAGTGCCGGCTGCAAAGCCATAATGACGGCGCCGCTGAAAAGCCAAAAGGATAAAAAGGAGGCCTAATCATGCCCACTAAAGTTTTATTGGTTGATGACCACGCGATTATTCGCCAGGGGTTATCCTCGCTCCTGGAAAAACAGCCGGATATCGAGGTGGTCGGAGGTGTCGAGGACGGACGACAGGCGGTGGATACCGTCCGCAAGCTTGCGCCGGACCTTGTGATTATGGATATCAGTATGCCTAATCTCAACGGTATCGACGCCACGCGCAAAATAGCTGAGGAAAGCAGCGGCGTGAAGATTATCGCGCTATCCATACACTCCAGCAGGCGGTTCGTTGCCGAAATGCTCAAGGCGGGAGCTTCTGGTTACATACTCAAGGATTGCCTTTTTGATGAGCTTATGGAGGCAATAAAAACCGTCCTTAGAGGCGAAATTTATCTAAGCCCCAGGATAACCGGCGTCGTGATAGACGACTATGTCCAGCGTCTATCGAAGCAAGGTCAGCCCAACGGACCAACACTTAGCAACCGTGAGCGGGAAGTTCTTCAGCTTTTGGCCGAAGGCAAAAGCACCAAACAAATCGCTCTCCAAATCCATGTCAGCACCAAAACCATTGAGTCGAACCGGCGCAATATAATGGAAAAGCTCAAAATCAACAGCGTGGCGGAACTCACAAAGTATGCCATCCGCGAGGGAATAACGCCGCTGGAAACATAAGCTGGCTTGTAATGCTGCCGCCTCGCCTCAGCGTAAAAAGTGTCAATTTCTGACACTGGTCTGATGTTTACCCCTATTTTAACACTACGGTTTTACGAAGCGGCTTTTCAGGAATTGCCTATTCGTCCTTTACCGCTGTTCGCCCGATAGTAATAGCAGTTGTTAGTAAAAACCGGTACCTGCTTCGCCGAGGACAGCACTCCTTAAAAACTAGCCGCTTGCCAATAAACAGGCAAAGCGGCTTTCTGCGCAATAAAAACCAATCATCGATGTAATTACTTCTGCCCTGAGTTTTTCTGAAGAATTTTGCTCTCGGTGCCGGCAAGCAGCCGGACGATATTGTCCCTGTGAAGGATAAAAACCATAACAGGGATAACCATCCCGACTATCAGCAAGGGCCACAAATCCGCAAATCGCCAGCCGGGAATTATCGCTATGGCAGCCACAAAAACAACAGGAAAGGCAAGCGCCGCGGCAAGCGAAGCAAGTGACACATACCGCCAAATCAGCGCAAAGACAACCCAGACCACCAGCGTAATCGCCGCGCAAATCGTATAATAAGGCCACAAACCAATCGCCACACCGAAACTTGTCGCAACGCCTTTGCCGCCTTTGAAACCAAGATAAACGGGAAATACGTGCCCAAGTATAGCCGCACATCCAACGGCAAGCTGGGCAACCAATACTCCAGTTGTCCCCTTCTCACCAAGCCACAATCCTGCAGCCAGTGTCGGCAACAATCCCTTGGCCAAATCCAGGATAAAACAAACATACGCCCATCGCCTGCCCAAAGCACGGGACAGATTTGTCGAACCTATATTTCCTGAGCCGACCTTGCGCAGGTCAATTCCGTGAGCGGCGGCTATGAGTATCCCGAACGATACCGAGCCGAGCAGATACGCCCCGATTAAAAATGCGGCCAATCTCATCTATGCCCTTTCTTTTCCAGTATTTCATCGTAAACGGCTTTAAGCTGCTGCGCCACCCTGGCGACCGAAACATCCCGGCGAAGATTGTCACTGATAATCGCATGAGCAGCCCGATTAAGATTATCACGATTAGTGAAGTATCCGATTGCCTCACTTAGCGCGGCAGCATCGCGAGGGTCATCGATTGCCCTGCCGTGCCGATTATCCGTAAACAAGTCGATTGCCCCGTTGAATCTCGTGGTTATGACCGGTTTGCCCGCGGCAAGGGCCTCAAGAATGAACCGCGAACAGGGGTCATCGAAAGTGGGCAAAACAGCCACATCGGTCGCCGCAATCAATTCCTGCACGTTGCCGACGTCTCCGAGAAATACGATTTTTTCTTCGATTCCCAGTTTTGCGGCCAGCCGGCGATATGCCGTCGAACTTGCCCGACCGGCAATAACCAATCTCGCTGGCGTATTATTATCAGTTTTTTGAAGCTGACCAATCGCCTCCACCAGACAATCGAGACCTTTACGCTTAAAATCATGGCCGACAAAAAGAAACAAAACCATATTGCTTGTTTCTTTTGAACCCAGTTGAGCCAACAACTTGGCCCGCAATGAATCGACACGGGACTTATCTGTCTGTTCTGCCAGCTTAATGCCGTTTGGTATGACCACCATTCGTTTTTCAGGAATATGATAGTGAGTCCTGAACTGCTCCGCCACGTAATTGGAAATCGCGACAACCAGCGGCCCGGTTTGTCCTTCTGCGAGCCGACGTTCCGCACCAAACCACGCGGTCCTGCGAAAATTCAAAAATGCGGTCTTTTTTTTCAACGCCTGAAAAACAGGACAGCGGTATGTCGCGGCCTTGCGGATTATTGATTCAGCAAAAGTTCCGCTCCTCGGCTGATAAATATCAGAGAAGTCAAAAGGCAGAACGCTGTGAAGAATATCATAATGGGTCTGTTCGATGTGTTTTTTCAGAGCATTCGCAAAAACCTTATAGCCCGTCCTTTTGCCGGGCATATCCGCACACAAAATATGCACATTTGGGGCTGTTGCCTGACCTTTGGCGGCAATAATATGTGTCTCATAGCCGATTGCACCGATGGCTTCGGCCAATTCACTGACCGAACGCTCAGCTCCGCCAAGCGCGACATCCGCACGCTCAATTATGATTGCTATCTTTGGTTTCATCCGTCGGTATTATAGCCCGCTTAAGTTTCGAAAGGAACTGCCCTGCCGTGCTTGGCGTCGTGTCTTGCCATACTCCTGGCCTTGCCGGCGATGCGCCTGACAAATATCTTGTCACCAGCGTTAAGTTTTTCGCGACCAAGATATACCCGAATAAATCGCAGCCGGTCGGTTTTTGAAAAGTATTTGGCGGGAGCCGAATAATGCAACTGGGCAACGTCCTTAACACGGTATAATTCACTGAATAACACCGGCCTAAACACCCTTGCCAAATCTATCAGATAAAATCGACCATCCGGAACCCTGAATATGTGACACAAGTACAAATCGCGATGACGGCAGCCGGTTTCGTGAAACTTTTTTATAAATAACGCCAATTGTTTTAGAAACTGCCGGCGTAAAACTATGGTTTCACTTGTCGCAGGCCCATTAAAAAACCCGGGCAAACTTCGCTCAAGCGACTGTCCTTCCCGTATTTCCTCGATAGCAGCAAAACTGCGCTTCTCGAAAAAACCGCCCCAAACCTGTCCCCACGCAATCATTCTCGGCGTATTTATTCCCATCGCCGCCAGTTTTTGCGCCGCCTTGACCTCCGCCAGGGCACAAGTAACGCGTTTTTTCGCAGACAACCAGTTTTTTAACTGCGTCATTACCGGCGGATAGTCATATCGTTTAAGAAAAACCGTAGCGGCAGGCGACTCAATCCGAAACTCAATCCTGCTTCGATGTGAAGCGAGATTTTCCTTTGTAAGATTTTTACCCGCCCTAAACGCGAACACCGCCTCGATTGACGTAAGACCAAGCCGTTCAAAGCCGGTTTTGTATGCGGGGTCGATAAAAAACTCCGTCATATCCCGCCCCGCTTTCCGAAACTGCCCGCATCCAGAACTTTTGCCGCCGCTTTGCAGACCATTTCGACGGTTATAGCTTCCATACAAAAATGCGACGTTTCTCTGCAAACCGGCTTATCGCAGGGTGCACAGGGGGCATCGCCTTTAATAAATACCTCGTCAGCGTAGCCGGGGTCCGTCCACGCCGGGTCATTCGGGCCTACCAGCGTAATGACTTTCCGCTTTAACCCGATTGCAATATGTCTCGGCCCCGTGTCATTACAAATAACCAAATCCGCAACAGCGATGAGCGCCTTTAGCTCCCCAAGCCCGACGGGCGTATCGCCCAGGTTTATCGGCTTGCGTTTCGCGGCATCAACAATATGCTCTGCAATATGTTTTTCGTCAGCATTGGGCGCAACCGACAACACAACAGTCGCGTTATATTTTTCGGCCAATCGGTCGGCGATCTGGGCAAACCTGTCCGCAGGCCAGCGTTTGCCTGGTCCCGCCGCGGCGCCGGGGACAAGAATCACTACAGGCCCCTTCGCATTAAAAACCGTCGGCAGTTTCGCCTTCAATTTCTCCGTATCTTTCGGCTCAACCGACAACTCGATGCGCCTGTCCCGGACATTTGCGCCTAACTTTGCCGCGACAGCCAGATAATAATCAACTATCGATATCGGCTCAAATTCCCCTGACGGCAATCTGGGCGGATACAACTTTTCGGTCAAGAGAATCCCCCGCCCGTCCCTCGCGTAGCCGATACGAGCGGGTATGCCCGCCAGCAGGCAAGTCAAAGCGGAGCCAAAGGAATTTTTGAATATAATCGCGTGCGTAAAATTATGCTTCTTTAGCATCCGGGCAGTGGCGAACACGCCGTCCTTACTTTGTTCGAGCCACGCGTCCGCGAAACCGCAGGGCGAAAAAACCTGACGCACAACACTGCTTGCGAAAAACGCTATCCTTGATGAATTGAACCGCCCGCGAATCGCCCGCAGAGCCGGCGTGCATAAAATCGCGTCCCCCATCGGAGAAGGAAGCCAGACCAGAATATTGTCCTTGGTATCAGCCATTTTTAAGTAAACAGAGGTGATTCCTGGGCAATCCCACTATCTCGGCCCGCGCATAACGTAAAACGTCAGCGACATTAACTGCAGAAGTATAGCGAACCCGATGGAGATAAGAACCTGGTTAAACTGTTTCGTTGGACTCATCAAAAACCATATACTCGCAAGCAAACACAAAAATACCAGCCCCTGCGCGATACCGGCGATAAGCCGGGTTACGGAAAATTCTCCGAACATATTATGTCGCTGCATCATTTTAATCTGGTCAAGGATATTGCTCAGGAGGCGTTCCGTTGTCGGCTGTTCAGCCGGCTGGGGCGGTGCAGGCTGCTCCGGTTCAGCTTGTTGCGGCGACGCGGCTTGCTGTTGAGACGCATGTTCCTGCGGCTTTTCCTCAATCACCTGTGCCGGCTGCTCAGCAGGCAACACATTGGCAGGTTTCTGCGCCGACCGCGCTTTCATCTTGATAATGTTCACGACTTCTTTGAGATTTACGGCCTTATAATCAGGAGCCGGCGCTCCCGGCTGGAGCTTTTGCTCGTGCGTGCGTCCCGCAAGCATTATCGTCCTGCAGCCGACCCTCGCTCCCGCTTCTATGTCACCGGGAGTATCGCCGACCATCCAGGATTCTTTGAGGTCGATATCCATATCCCTGCTCGCCGCAAGAAGCATCCCCGGGTTGGGCTTGCGCCAGTCGCTGTCTTTGCGGTATTTCGGAATCACCCCGTCTATATGATAAGGACAATAGTATATCCGGTCCAGCGACACGCCATTTTCCGCAAGAAGCTGTTCGAGCCGCTTGTGAATCTGACCGAGCGTCTCTTCGGTTACAATTCCTCTGGCCACACCGGACTGGTTCGACACAACTACAAGCTTATACCCAAGTGCCTTGAGCGAAGACAACACCTCTGGGGCACCCTCGAGCAGCTTAACCTGGTCCGGGTTATTTATGTACCCCGGGTCCTCTATTATCGTATTGTCACGGTCCAGGAATATCGCTTTGTTGGCCATAATCCCTTTCGCCTATGCAAAACTTTGCTCAACGAGTTTACAGATTATGTGATACGCAAGCAGGTGGATTTCCTGGCTTCTCGCCGCGGAAACGCTATCCGCGCAAAAACATTTATCCGCCAGCCGTTCCATCCTGCTGTTTTTTCTGCCGGTAAAAGCTATAACGACAGCACCCTTTTTTCTGGCGACCTTCACGGCCGCCAGGATATTAGCCGACGAGCCGCTCGTCGATATCGTCCAGAATATATCGCCTTTTCTCACAAGCGCCTCGGCCTGCCTTGCAAATATATTCTCATAGCAATCGTCGTTGGCAATCGAGGTCATTACCGAACTGTCGGTCGTCAGAGCAACAGCAGGCAGCGCCCTGCGGCTGGACTCGAACCTGTTCACCAATTCCGCCGCGATATGCTGAGCATCAGCCGCCGAACCGCCGTTGCCGCAGATATAAACCGTCGCGCCTTTTTTAATCGCCTTTGTTATCACGCCGGCAATATCGGCAATCGTCTCCAGCCCCGACTCTTCAAGCTCAGTAACCATTTTCCTGTGAGTCCGGACTATTTCGAATACCTGCTTTTTAAAATTTTTGCTCATCACTTCCCTGATTTCGTTTTTGCTGCCTGCGATTTCATTTTCTCGATTATAAGCGTCGAGCTTTTGCTCTTCACAAGAGGCGCCAGCACTACCCTGCCGCCGTATGATTCTACAAACTCCGCGCCGACGACGCCTTTTTTCTCCCAGTCCTGCCCCTTGACCAGAATATCAGGCCTGACCTTTTTGATAAGATTAATCGGTGTCGATTCCTCGAATATCGTAATATAATCCACCGACTCCAGCGCCGCCAGTACCGCCGCCCTGTCAACCTGGTTATGAATAGGCCTGTCAGGACCTTTAATTGCTCGCACGGAACTGTCGCTGTTTAACCCGACGACCACGACATCGCCACGTTCTTTGCAGAATTTCAGGTATTCGATATGTCCCCTGTGTATGACGTCGAAGCAGCCGTTGGTAAAAACTATTTTTCCGTTTCTCTTGCGACGCCAGGCCAGCTCCGCCAAAAGCGAATCAACCGACCGAACCTTGCCCTCGCCGCCGCGGTTAAGATAAACGATTTCAGTTATTATCTCGTCCCTGCTGACCGTAGCGCCGCCGAATTTCTCCACCTCGATTCCGCCCGCGATATTCGACAACTGAACTGCTGTCTTGAAATCGCAGCCCCCCGCGAGCGTCAACGCCAAAGTCGCCAATACCGTGTCCCCTGCCCCTGTTACATCATACACAACGCGAGGCCTCGTTGGTATATGCTCATCGAAACCAGGGCTCCTGAGATACGCCCCTTCCTTATCCAGCGTGATGAGTATCGCTTCAAGTTTTAGCTTTCGCACAAATTCCCTGGCCGCATGGGCCGCGTCAGCGATGGTTTTTATTTCGAACCCTACGCCCATACGCGTTTCATACCGATTAGGCGTAATGACCGATGCCCCTGTATATTTCGAATAATCACTAATAGGCGACGGGTCAATCAAAACTCTTTTGTGTGCCTTGGCAGCAAGCTTGATTACCTTTTTGCAGAACAAATCCGCGAGGACACCCTTGTTATAATCCTGCAAACAAATGTTATCCGCCTGTTTCAGTTTGGTCTCAAAAATCTTCGCCAGCCGGCCATATTGCCCCTCCGTCAACGGCTCAGCCGACTCATTATCCATCCTGAACAACTGCTGCTGGTGCCGGTGCTGCGCCAGACCTATCAATCGCTGCTTGGTCGTCGTCGGCCTGTCTGTAACAGTCATCAGACCCGATACTTCTGCACCCATTTTCGCCAGCAGGTCTTTGAGTTTCTTCCCGTTTGCGTCATCACCTATAACACCTACGCATAAGGGAATCGCCCCCAGTGCGCACAAATTCGCCGCCACCAGCCCCGCCCCCCCGCAGTTGTAATCGGTCCTGGTTACCTTCAGCACGGGCACAGGCGCTTCGGGGCTAATCCGCTCGGCGTCGCCATACACATACACGTCGAGCATAAAATCGCCCACCAACAGCACTTTCGGCATGCCGAGCTTTGTTACGGCATTTAGAAGATTTTCATACATAGCGGTTTTCTGTGATTAAACAGTTCTTTTCCGTGGTATTTTACCCGCAAGCGACCGTTCAATCAACTCCATTATACGGTCGGCCCCATCCACAAACTGCAACCTGACCGCCAGATATGCCAAAACCAAATCTCCCTCCTCCGATGCCGGCTGCGATACTTTGTTATAATCCTTCTCCGTAGTAAGCATCATCTGTGCGCCCGACTTCGCTGCGTCACGATAAATATCGTTCACGTCATTGACTGTATAATTATAGTGGTCATCGTAAATCTTGGACCCGACGATATTCGCCCCAACCAGCCCCACAGTCGCCAAAAACGCCTCCGGGTTCGCTATCCCGCAAAAAACATATATTTTTTTGCCTTTCAATTCTTCGAGCGGAATTTGCTTCTCGCCGGAAACCGCGAAAACAGGGCGGTGAATCGTCTGCGCTATTATCACATTGGGGTTTATCCTGTTGATAGCCGCCGTCAATCCCGTCAGATTATTTTTTGAAACCAGGTCGCACCTGGTAAGTATTACCGCCTTTGCTCTTTCCAACGCCGAAACCGGTTCACGCAGCAAGCCCGCAGGCAACAATCTGCCATACCCAAATGGCTGCATCGCGTCGATAGTTACAATATCGATATCCCTGTGCAGCCGACGGTGCTGAAAACCATCGTCCATAATCAGGACCTGTGCCCTGCATTTTTTTACCGCCTCAATTGCCCCCGCCAGCCGGTCGGGATTTACCACTACCGCCGTACCGGGACAATTTTTAGCTAACATTCCCGGCTCATCACTCTCGCCCTTCGCCGCCTTATATCCGCGGGTCAGTATCGCGCAATTGACATCCTGCTCCCGAAACAGATTGCATAACCAGATTACCAAAGGCGTCTTGCCCGTCCCACCGACGGTTATATTGCCAATGCTTATTACCGGGACCGTTGCCTGTGTTCTGTCCGAAGTTACAAGGCCGGCAGCCGTTACCGCGTACGATTTTGCCTGTCCCCCGTCATACAGCCAGTTCCGCAGCGAGATGCCCAAACCATAAAACACCGCTGCGACATTTAACACCAGGCGCAACGCCGACGCGATAACGCCTGTGCTTTGCCCGGAAACAAGTTTCTTAAACCGCTCCTGGTTCATAACGATAGTCCGGGTATCCGTTAAACTATGAATTTCTGATTTTCCTTATTATCGCGTCAGCCATTTCCTGCGTGCCGACCGCCGTCGGGTCGTTGCGGTCTGCCTTCATATCGTAAGTAACGTCTTTACCCTCGGCTATTACTTCCGCGACGGCGTTCTCAAGCTTGTTTGCCTCCGCGGTATTGCCAATGTGCCGCAAAAGCAACACGCCGCTGAGTATCAACGCCACAGGATTGACCTTGTTAAGCCCTTTGTATTTCGGTGCGCTGCCGTGAGTCGCCTCGAATATCGCGGCCTTGGCGCCTATATTTGCCCCCGGCGCAACACCCAGTCCCCCTACTAATCCCGCACACAAATCACTGAGGATATCCCCGTATAAATTGGGCAATACCAGGACATCATACAACTCCGGCTTCTGCACCAACTGCATACACATATTGTCAACGATGCGGTCCTCGAATTCGATATCGCTGTTCTTCGCCGCTATCTGCCTGCTAACCTCCAGCCAAAGCCCGTCCGTGAACTTCATGATATTGGCCTTGTGAACGCTCGTAACCTTTTTACGCCCCATTTTGCGGGCATAATCAAAAGCATACTGCACTATTCGCTCCGTGCCCGCGACGGAAATGGGCTTAATGCTTATCCCGGAATCTGACCTGATTTGTTTTTTGCTGTGCTTATTGAGCCAGTTTATAAGCTCAACCGTATCGTCTCTGCCCTTCTCGAATTCGATGCCCGCGTAAAGGTCCTCGGTATTCTCACGGACGAGAACAAGGTCGATATTCGAGTATTTGCTGCGAACACCCTTATAACTCTTGCATGGTCTCAAGCAGGCGTACAGGTCGAACATCTGCCGAAGGTGAACGTTTATGCTGCGGAACCCCGTGCCCACGGGTGTCGTTATCGGCGCCTTCAGGGCAAGAGCGTTCTTTTTTATCGATTCCACGGTAGAATCCGGCAAAGGCGTCCCCGCTTTGGCCATTACATCAATTCCCGCCTCGCGGATTTCCCATTTTATTTTCACGCCCGTGGCGTCGATGCATCTTTGTGCTGCCTGGGCTATCTCAGGCCCAATACCATCACCAGTTATCAGCGTAACATTAGTCATAACCTTAAGCTCCAGAATAAAAACAGGCAGGTGATAGTATCGCTCAAGAGGGCTGATGTCAATAACGACCATTGACAAAGGGGTATCAAAACTGTTATTCTGTCCGCCTGTTAAATTACCGGGAGCGTAGCTCAGTAGGTAGAGCACCGCACTTTTAATGCGTAGGTCCTGGGTTCGAATCCCAGCACTCCCATTTTTGCAGAAGACAGATAACGGAGAACGGAGGACTGTTAAACCATCGCGGGTTCAAGAATCTCTTCATCGCTTGACTGTGAATTCGCTAATTTACACGGCTTGAACGGAAGTGGTTCATAAAATTTTATCGCCACGCGACTGAGACCATTGCCAATTTGGTCAATCCGGCAAACCTGGCCCGCGCGAACAAAATCACTGATATCGAAACGGTCATCCTCGTGATAATACGGCACGCTGAAACGGGTTGTTATGTTCTGGCCCGGATAAGGGCAGCCCTTGTCCGCATAACAGGTAAAGGCCGCTCCTCCGCTGGAAACATCGACCATTTGTCCTTGTGAAAGTAAACCGGCAAAATTTTCTGCAAACCACACAGGCCAGTGGTATCTTAATCTTGGCTCTCTTCTCCGCTCGGACGTGTCCTGCATTGCCGGTTCCTCAAAAAAGACTTTAATGTGTTTGCTCCCTGCGAATCGTCTTTTTATGAGGACGGCTTAAGAGATTGATAACTGTGATTGATGATTGATTATCTAAAGCCCGGTTCCGCTCTAAATAATCAATAATCAAGCGATAAAAAAAGTTGGGGCAAAGCCGAATGTTCCGATAATCAGCGAATGACCTTATTTACCAGTTCGGTAAATTGCTCCCCCCGCTGCTCGTAATTCTCGAACATATCATAGCTGGCGCAGGCAGGACTAAGTAAAACAGCATCCCCGCTTTTGACCAGTCCACTGGCCAGTTCGACGGCCTTTTTCAGCGAATCAGCAAATTCAACTTTTAACTTATGCTCTTGTGTTCTTGTGCTTTTATGCACTTCTATTGCTTTAGCAATAGATTTCGCTGTCTGGCCTATGAGAATTGCCGCCTTGGCCTTTTGGGCGATTTTCGCACCAAATTTATCGAACGGTATATGCTTATCATACCCGCCCGCTATGATAATGGGACTATCGAACGCCTCAAGGGCGACAATCGAGCTGTCGGGCGTGGTCGCCTTAGAATCGTTATACCAGCGAACCCCCCTCGCCTCACCCACAAGCTGCAACCTGTGAGGCAACGCCTTAAATGCGGGCAAGCATCCGATTATCTGCTCATCAGTTACCTCAAAACGCTTTGCCGCGGCAATCGCACCGGCCAAATTGGCAAGATACGCCCTGCCCGGCAACCCATATGCGCTGCGAATTTTCGCGGGCACACTATCGGCAGAAAATTTCACGCAAACTCGCCCCGCATCCTTCTGATATTTCGCAAACCACTTGCTGCTCACCTCATCGTCGCCGTTGAAAATTGAAATCGCCGGTTGATTCGCGTCCGGCTTCTGATGCTGAAAAATAAGCTCCTTGGCCTTGCAGTAATTCTCGAATGTCTTATAGCGGTCCAGATGATTCGGCGTAAGATTCGTCAGCAATGCGACCTGAGGGGCCTTGTCGCTCTGGGCCAACTGCTCAATCTGAAAACTCGACAGCTCCAAAACAACCACGTCATCGGGTTTTATTTTACCCGCAATCGTCAGCATCGGCTCATTGCCTATATTGCCGCCTAACCAGACCTTATTGCCTAATCGACTCCGAAGAAGATGCACCGTCAGTGATGTCGTGGTGCTTTTACCATTGGCACCGGTTATGCCGATTATCTTAGCCGGGCAAAGTTCGAAGAATAATTCGATTTGCGATGTAACTCTTCTCCCTGCCTTGCGGGCAATCTGTAAAAACTTGTTATCCAGAGGCACAGCGGGATTAGCCACCACCATATCCGCCTGCTCAAAATCGCCTCCCTCGTGCGAACCAAGATGATATGCTATATCGAGACCTTTGAGTTGAGAGATTGATTCCGCGAGCGCATCCTGTTTTGCTAAATCGGTAACGATTACCTTTGCTCCTGCCGAGCAGGCGAACTTCACAACATCCACCCCGCCCCCGAACCTCCCGAGGCCCATCACTAAAATCTTTTTATCTCTGAAAAGACCTTCACCCATATCTCTATGAGCCGATACGATTTTTTGCGAGTATAACGCTAAGTTACAGCGCGTCCTGAACGGCCTTTGCGATGTCCAGCTTGGCGTCAATCACTGCCTGCTCGATACACTTCTTCCAGTTGTCGCCGTACTGCTCCTTGTATTTAGGATTTTCATAAGCGTAGATAATCGAACGCGACGCGTTAATCAGTGCGCCGTTGCCGTCGTGCTTGCAGAACCGGACACAATCCGCGGCCGACGCCCCTTGTGAGCCGTAGCCGGGAACGAGGAACCACATATTGTCATATTTTTTCCGCAGAGCCGTCGTCTCCTCTGGACTTGTCCCGCCGATAACCATACCGACATTGCTGTAGCCGGCCTTGCCGATTCTGCCGGGTTTATTTGCTATCTCGCCCACGACCGCCGCAAGTTTTTCATACATCTTTTGCCCGTCGCCGGAAGCAAAATCCTGTATCACAGCCGCGCCGGGGTTGCTTGCGCGAACCCATACAAATACACCCTTACCCTGCTTTGTGGCAACATCCGCGAATGGCTCGATTGCCTCTGCGCCCGCGAAACCGTTGACCGTTATCGCGTCGGGGGCAAGCGTGTCCTCAAGTCCCGCCATTTCGGGATTTTCCAGATGCGCCGTTGCGTATGCCTCTGCCGTGTGACCTATATCGCCTCGCTTGACGTCCCCGATTACCTCAACGCCAAGTTCGTTCGCCTCGGAAATAAGTGAATAATAGCTTTCGATTCCCTGCCAGAGATATTTTTCAAAAAACGCTATGTTGATTTTCACCGCCGGCACCATCGGCGCGACAATCCTGCAGCACCTGCGTGCAATAATCGAATATCGCATCGACCGCCGAGTCCACGTCGAACTCGTCATTCATATCGCTTCTGTTCGTTATCACCGCGGGAAGCCGGCTGTAAACCGGGTCCAAACCAACAATCAATGGTGTTCGCTTGCTCTTTATCGCTTCAACCAGCCGGTCGCCAAAATGATTAGCCATATACTATAAATCCTTTCTTATTAGATTTTCGTTTTTCGCTTTAAGCTGCTCGTATTTTGCTTTACTATAACCGCTCGATTGTTTTCTAACAAGCTTTCAGTGGCAATTAAGACAAAAAAAGATTCAGAGAAAATGAAGAACAGGAAATTCAAAGCGTACTTCTGGCTTGCACTGCCTCTTGTGCTCGTGTTACTGGCGTTTGTCCTGGTAACGCACAGACCAAAATATTACGCCCCGCTTCGAATCGCCGACCAGAGCCAAATCAGCGTCTATCTGAGTAACTATTTGATGCCGACAGTTTACAACAACTCCCAGCTTGATGACCCCTTCGAGGTCGTAATCACAGAGGAAGGCCTGAATGATATAATCGCACGCTGGCACCAGCCGGTAAAATTCAATAACATCACCTTCACTGACCCGCAGACAATTTTCACGCAAAGCCAAATTATACTTATGGCGACGGCCAGAACGCGTTTTGCCAATCCCATTCTGACTGTCCGCATAACTCCCGCGATAAATTCATTCAGCCAGTTAAATATCCATGTTGACGGCGTATCTCTCGGCGCGGCCGGCATCACAACACTCACAAAATCGATTGGCAACAAGGCCTTTACTGACTGGCTTGCGCTCACGGGCACAGAGCCGAATAATATCGTCGCACGGGTATGCAGGTCGCTGCTCAACGATGAGCCGTTCGACCCGGTCTTCAAAGTAGGCGACAAATCTCTGCGCATCTGCAAAATCAAGCTCGAAAAAAAGAAAATAACCGCACTTTTGCTTCCTCTTCCCGACGACCCGCGCCCTGCTTCTAAAACAAAACATCATTGAATATCCAGTCGCATTATCGGACCATAGCAAAACCGCTCGTAATAAAGTCCGCGATTTCCCTATTTTGTGGCGGAATTACCTCGCTACGCCCTAAAAAGCCGTCTAAATGCTCAATCCGTCGTAATTTAACAACGATATAAAGAGCATAATTCAGGTTTCAATGATTGGGGTTTTTTCTGTTAACTGGGGACGATGTATGAGCACTTTATTGACCGAAAAACCGGGCGTCATGAGTGCTGACGAACGTGAAAAACTGCTCAAACAGATTGAAAGCATAAACAAGGAATTCCAGGACTTCGTGTACATCATTTCACATGACCTGAAGGCGCCGCTGCGCGCTATAAATGCGCTGTCCGACTGGATTGCCACAGATTACGCCGACAAGTTTGACGACGACGGCAAAGAACAGCTCAAGATGCTTACCACCCGCGTAAACAGGATGCAAAACCTCCTCGACGGCGTCCTGCAATACTCAAGAATCGGACGTATTAAAGAAGACCCGGCTCCAATCGACCTCAATCAGCTTTTGCAGGAAATCATAAAGCTGCTTGGCGTACCGGCTAATATACATATAACCATCGAAGGCCGGCTGCCCGTTATCACCTCCGAACCAACCCGCATACAGCAGGTCTTTCAGCATCTGCTCAGCAACGCCGTAAGATTTATGGATAAAACCGAAGGTTTCATCAAAGTCGCCTGCGCCGAGGAAAACGGCTTCTGGAAATTCAGCGTCGCGGACAACGGCCCAGGCATCCCCGAACAGCACTTCGAAAAAATCTTCCGGCTCTTCCAGACCCTTCAGGCCAAAGACCAGTTCGAAAGCACAGGTGCAGGTCTGACACTCGCAAAAAAAATCGTCGAATTATACGGTGGCAAAATATGGCTAACCTCCACCGTCGGCCAGGGTTCAACGTTCTTTTTCACACTGCCAAAAACAGACGACCAAATAAAAACCGATTAAACAGGGGACAACTATATGAAACTCGAACAAAATACATGGACGCAAAAAACCGGCTGGCAGCCGTCAGCTCCCGGAGTGCTGGGAAAATCCGCACAACTGGTACTGGTCTTTGGTTCGAACGACCTGCTGAAGCAATCCCCCCTTCTTAAAGAGCTTGACGGCGTTTACCCAAACGCGTGTCTTGTCGGATGCTCCACGGCAGGAGAAATTTGCGGAACGACAGTATATGACGACTCCCTTACAACCATGGCGGTATATTTCGAGAAAACCACCATCAGAACCCATGAAGTGGAAGTCAATTCCGCTGAGGATAGTTTCCTGGCCGGTGAACGCCTCGCCGCACTTGTTAATCCGGCTAACCTGAGCCATCTCTTTGTCCTTTCAAAAGGCGTTAATATCAACGGAAGTGAACTCGTCAAAGGGCTTGAAAAAAACCTGCCTGAGAACGTTATTATAACCGGAGGTCTGGCGGGAGACGGCCCGAAGTTTCAGGAAACATTAACATTCTCCGAAGGTATCCCAAAAAATAACGTCGTATCGGCAATTGCATGCTACGGTCACAAACTAAAAGTCGGCTACGGCTCCATCGGGGGATGGGACCCTTTCGGCCCCGAAAGAATTATCACACGCTCAAAAGGTAACGTCCTCTATGAGCTTGACGGGAAAAACGCACTGGAACTCTACAAGCAGTATCTCGGCGAACACGCGAAAGGCCTGCCCGCCACCGGCTTGTTTTTCCCCCTCGGTATCCGAGATAATGAGGTAACTACCAGTTTGGTCCGTACCATCCTGGCCACAAATGACAAAGAACAGAGTATAACATTTGCAGGCGACGTCCCCGAGGGTTACCACGCCCGACTGATGAAGGTAAATTATGAACGAATGATTGACGCTGCCGCTAAAGCCGCGAAAAACTGCCTCGACACAATTGATTGCCCTAAAGCCGAGCTGGCGATTATCGTTAGTTGTTGCGGAAGAAAATGGATTCTTAAACAGCGGGTTGAAGAGGAAATTGAAGCAGTCCGCGAAATCTTCGGCAATGACACAATGCTTACCGGTTTCTACTCATACGGAGAAATTGCGCCGGTCGCGGGCAGCACAAAATGCGCCCTTCATAATGAAACAATGACAATAACCGCGTTTTCTGAGGTCTGACAATGGACAAAATGCACAGCTTACTTAGACGCCAGATTAAAAAAATCTTCGGCTCCGCCGATAACATCCCCAAAGATTTTCAGGAAATAATCGGCGTCATTAACGAGGCATACTTCAATTTCGATGCCGACCGGCTCCTGCTTGAACGCTCCATCGAAATCAGCTCACATGAATTGGTCGAGGCCAACTCCCAGATGCGCTCCATCTTTCAGGCCATACCGGATATGTTCCTCAGAATAGACGCCGAAGGCAAAATCCTTGAATGCAGAATACCGGCAAATAAAGCTTTCAGCCATATCCACCCCAATGAAATCATCGGAAAAAGCATTTATATATGTTTTGGCCCCCTGGCCGCACGACGACTCGAATGGGCTGTCAGAAGAGCTGTAAAAAACAAAGCCGTCGAAATCGCGGAGTATTCGGTCCATAACCAGACGGAACAATTCCGTGAAGCGCGAGTGGTCTGGCTGAGCGATGAACAGCTTATAGTGATTGTCCGCGATATAACAGAAAGAAAGCTCGCAGAAGACAGCCTGCTTGAGAGCCGGCGAACGCTTCAAACGCTGATGACCAACCTGCCGGGAATGGCATATCGCTGCCGGAATGACCGCGACTGGACTATGGAATTTGTCAGCGAAGGAAGCGTCAATCTCACCGGCTATCAGCCCGCAGAGCTTATCAACAACAGTAAAATAGCATACAACCAGTTGATTCATCCGGATGAGTGCGAAAAGGTATGGGATACTGTTCAGGCCGCACTGAAAGAACACAAACCATTCCAGCTAACCTACAGAATCAAAACCGCTGACGGTGAACAAAAATGGGTATGGGAGCAGGGACAGGGCATATTCAACCCCAAAGGCGAACTGCTCGCCATCGAAGGATTTATTTCAGACACCACCGAAAAAGTGCAAATGCAGGAATCTATAAAAGAAAGCGAACGCTTCCTTTCCGAAGTATTTGCCAGCATCCAGGATGGCATCAGCGTGCTTGACACCAACCTCAACATTGTCAGGACCAATGCGGCGATGGAAAAATGGTATGCGCATGCTATGCCTTTGACAGGAAAGAAATGTTACGAAGCTTACCATGGACGCAAAATACGCTGCGACATCTGCCCAACCTGTCGAACTCTTGAAACCGGCAAAGCTGATTACGATGTGGTCCCCAAAATAGGGCCGGGCGGGAAAGTTACGGGCTGGATTGACCTCTACAGTTTCCCCCTGATTGATGCTGCGACAGGCAAACTAAAGGGTGTAATAGAGTATGTTCGTGAAATCACTGATGTCAATGCACGCAGGGCCGCCGAAAAAAACCTCGCAGAATCGTCAAAGCATCCTGCCGCATATACACACATCCCCAATGAGATTAAGGCATGAAAAAAACTCTATTATTTAAAAGCGTTTCAGAAATATTGAGTATCTGCATATTCCTTGGCGGCTCGACTGTTTTAATCGGCTGGATTCTCGATATACCTGTTCTGAAAAACATTTCGCCTGACTTTGTTACAATGAAAGCAAATACAGCGGTCTGTTTTGTTTTTATCGGCTTATCGCTATGGCTGTCACAGACAAAACGACATGGTAATCGGACAGTCCGCAGAATTGCCCGTCTTTGTGCTTTCATCGTTTTTCTGACAGGGTTTCTGACTTTCTGGGAGTACATGCTCGGAAAGGATTTTGGCATTGACCAGCTTTTATTTAAAAAATCGGCCGCGGCTGTCTTGACAAGTTATCCGGGAAGGATGGCATTCAATAGTTCGATTATTTTTGTAATGATAGGTATCGCGTTATTCCTGTGCGGATTCGAAGCCGCACTTTTCCCCTGGCTGGCCCAGTTATTGGTTATTCCGGCGGGCATTGTTGCTCTTTTAGCATTCGTGGGATATTTGTATGGCGTAAACCCACTCCATATAGGCCCTAAATTCAGTACCGCTATGGCGCTGCATACCAGCGTATTGTTTATGATGTCCTGTATAGGGTGTATCTTTGTCAGGCCGGAGCAGGGGTTAATGAAGGATATTACTGGCGACAACTTCGGCAGCATAATGATACGGCGAATCCTGCCGATTATTATTGTTATTCCGCTGGTCTTAGGCTGGTTCAAAATTCACGGAGAAAAAACAGGATTGTTTAGCAACGAATTCGGGGTATCGTTTGTAGCAGTCAGTAATCTGTTTATAGTCAGTTTATCCGTGTACATTCTCTCTGTTTATATGAACAGGCTGGATGCTAAACGCAGGCAGTCGGAGGAAGAACTGAAATCTTCTCTGTCCTTGCTCAGTGCCTCCCTGGAATCCACTGCCGATGGCATCCTGATTGTAGACAGGAAAGGAAGTATTGCACGATGGAATCAGAAATTCGTCGATATGTGGAAAATACCGGAAGAAGTTATCTCCAGCCATGATGATGAAAAAGCAATAAACTATGTCCTTGCGCAGCTTGCTGCCCCGGAGCAGTTTGTAGCCAAAGTAAAAAAATTGTACGAACAGCCGGAGGAATCGAGTATCGACCAGATCGAGTTTCTGGACGGGCGAGTTTTCGATCGCTACTCCCAGCCTCAAAAAATCGGTGATGATATCGTGGGTCGGGTGTGGTCATTCCGCGACATCACCGAACGCAAGAAGGCGGAACGACACCAGACCGAAATACTCGAACAACTGGAACAAACCAACAGGCACCTCCAACAGGAAGTAGCACAACGCACAAGGGCAGAAAAATCGCTTGAAATACTCAACGCCAACCTCGAATCTACCGTCACCCAGTTAAGCCGAACTAATAAACAGCTTGCTGATTTTGCCCATCTGACCGCGCACGACCTCAAAACCCCCCTGCGGGGCATAGGCACGCTGGCGCAATGGTTATACACCGATTATTATGATAAGTTCGACGACAACGGACGCCGACAAATCAACCTGCTCGTCAAAAGAGTCAAGCGAATGGACAATATCATCAACGCCATCCTGCAATACTCAACAATAACCAAAAACAAAACAAAAGAATGCAAGGTTGACCTGAATGTATTAACTAAGGAAGTTATCAACAGAATTAGACCGCCCGAAAACATCAAAATAACTATAAACAAAACCCTTCCCGTCCTGATATGTGAAGAAGAACACCTCTGGCAGGTATTTCTAAACCTTATCTCCAACGCCGTAAAATTTTCCGATAAATCACAGGGAAGTATAGTAATCGACGTCGAAGACGAAAAATATTTCTGGAAATTCAGCGTCGCCGACAACGGCCCCGGCATCGAACCGCAGTATTTCGATAAAATATTCCAGCTCTTCCAGACGCTCAACAACCACGACGACGTCGAAAGCGAAGGCGTTGGCCTGACCCTGACCAAAAAAATCGTCGAACTCTATGACGGCAAAATCTGGCTCACCTCCAAAGTCGGCGTCGGCTCCACCTTCTTCTTCACCATCCCAAAGCAAATGACCGCCGTCTCAAAATCCCCCCAGCCCGCCTAAACCTGACCGATATAAAAACACCCGCTAAAACCCCAAAAAAACGCCCTAATCCCCCTAACCTTCTATTAAAAAACACCCTATAACCATTACCCTAAACCAGGCCAAAAAATCCGCCAAATTGCAAAAAAAATGATTGTTATTACCCGCTTTGACGATTACTATATGTTTTCGTGTGCGAAAATTTACGGCTGCCCCGTGTTCTCGGGGAAATGTAGTTAGGTGTATTCGATGATTTTTGCAGGATCTGCTTACAGTGCGTATTAGCCGAACAATTGCTCGGTTCGGCGAAGGTTTCGCGCCGATTGTGGCCGGTATGCAAGGGTTTTTGCTCCAGCGACGGCCTATGAATCGGGTTGTTATACAACGTCAGGTTGAGCTACGGAGGTATAAAATGTAGCGTCAAACCAACGACAACCTTGATTTATTGGGCTTGCAGCGTGGAAGTGGAAACCGGTATGGTTTCCTTTTTTTTTATTGTTGGAAGGAAGCATAAACAAATGAACCAGGAATTACTTAGAATAGTCGAAAACGTAGCCAGAGACAAGAACATCGACAAGGAATCCATCTTTGCCGACCTTGAGGAGGCAATGGTTTCCGCTATAAGGAAGCATTTCGGAACACCCGAAAGCGAAATCGTCGTCCAGATTGACCGTACCAACGGGCAGGTAAGCGCTTTCAAGGATAAGCAGCCAATCAATATCAATCAGCTTGGCCGAATATCCGCCCAGACCGCCAGGCAGGTTATGGTGCAGAAAATCAAGGCCGACGAAAGAAACAGTATTTACACCGAGTTTGCACAGAGAAAAGGCGAAATCATCAGCGGTTCCGTAGTCCGATACGAAGGCGGCTCCCTCGTCATCGGCCTGGACCACCGCACTGAGGCGTTTATGCCGAAGGGCGAGCAGATAGTCGGCCAAACCCACAGGCCGGGCGAAAGAATCAGGTGCCTCATTCTCGAAGTCAAAGAGGTTTCAAACCAGGTTAAAATCATCCTGTCCCGAACCCACCCGGACTTCATTCGCCGGCTCTTTGAGCAGGAAGTCCCCGAAATAGCCGAGGAAATTATCGAAATAAGGGCGCTTGCCCGCGAAGCCGGCTACCGAACAAAGGTAGCCGTCGCCTCACTCGATGAAAAGGTTGACCCCGTCGGCGCCTGCGTGGGCGTCCGCGGCAGCAGAATAAAAAATATCGTCGATGAACTTGGCGGTGAAAAAATTGACATCGTCCGATGGAGCGATTCATCACAGGTCTTCATTACCAACGGCCTTATGCCCGCAAAGGTAAGCGAAATAGCCCTCTGCTTTGAGCTTGGCAGGGCTACCGTTGTCGTCGATGAGGACCAGCTTAGTTTGGCGATAGGCAAGCACGGCCAGAACGTCCGCCTCGCAGCCCGTCTCACCGGCTGGGACATCGATATCCTAACACCCGATGAATACAACCAAGGCATTGAACGACTCACTAAATGCGTCAAAAGTATCGAGGGCACAGATGACAACCTTGTTGATAAACTTATTGCGCTTGGCATAATATCCATTCTCGACCTGGATGATGTCGGAGCCGAACCACTGGTAACGGAGCTTAACATAAAACCGGAACTTGCCAGGCAGCTCATTGCCGTGGCTGTCGAAGAAGCAAAAAAACTTGCGGCTGATGGCAAACAAAAACAAGCCGAAGAACTGCTGCAGGAACAAGCGCAGCAGCAATCCCCGGCCGACAGCCCTAACAAAACCTGATTTTTGGGAGTGTCTCAGAAGTGGCCATAACAAGAGTATATTTGTTGGCTCGCGAACTTGGTGTTTCAAGCACCGCTATCATGAAAAAGTGGCAGGACGAAGGGCTTCCTCCCATCAAAAACCACATGGCCACTCTCACCGCCGGGCAAGCGGCCACTATAAAAGAATGGTTCAGTGAGGGAGACCACACCACCGCCATCGAAACTGCTCAGAAAGTTGACCTCGAAAAAGTCCGCGTTAGAAAATCAAGAAGTAAAAAAACCGCCGAAGCGAAGCCAGCCACTGCCGAAATACCACAGGAAACACCCGCTGTTACCGAGATTCAGGAAGTACCACCGGCTTTGGAAACACCGGCCGAGCCGGCGCCTGTTATCGAGCAACCCGCCCCGCCTCAGCCGAGACGTGCCGCCGCAAGGGTCGAGCCGCCAAAGCCGGAACCAATCATACCCGCCGGCCCTATGCTCGAAAAACCCGAGCCGGCCAAACTTACAGGCCCTCAGGTCGTGCGCATCGAGGCACCGGAACCTGCGCCAGTAGTGCGACGACCGAGACCAAAACCCAGGTATGATATGCCCGTAACCTCGCCTTTGATGGCCTCAGACAAAGATGAAGATACCATCGTACCAGTCAGGAGCGGACAGACCGCCACAAGAAAACCAAAAGATCGAACAGGCGGCCGAAGACGGTCTGAATATGACACCGAAACCGTCAAGAAAACCAAGCTGATTACCCAGAGGCGAGAGAAAGATTTAGAAGAAAGGCGAGCCCGGCTCGATGCCGCAGGAAGCGAAGGTTTACGACTCAGGCCGCTGCGGAAAATCACCTCAAAAACCCACCCTGAAGTCGCACAGCCCGTAGTTAAACCCACATCCGCCTCAATTATCGAACCAATTACTGTCAAAAGCCTCGCCGCTGCGCTGGCCGTAAGAGTCCAGGACGTTATCACTAAACTGTTGAAACAGAACGTCATTGCCACAGCAAATCAGAGCATCAGCTCTGAGGTCGCGGAACTTGTCGCCTTGGAATTAGGCACTGAATTGCACGTCGAACACAAGGCCTCCCTCGAAGACCAGATAAAAACAGAATTTGAAAACAGACCCAGGCCCAATCTAAAACGACGCCCCGTTATCGCTACTATGCTGGGCCATGTTGACCACGGCAAAACAAGTTTGCTGGATAAAATTCGTTCCACAAATGTCACCGCAGGCGAAGCAGGCGGAATCACACAGCATATCGGCGCTTATCAGGTCAATGTTGGAAAGGGCAAAGTAACATTCCTTGACACGCCGGGCCACGAGGCGTTTACGGCTATGCGGGCAAGAGGCGCGACTATGACTGACGTCGTCGTGCTCGTCGTCGCCGCTGGTGATGGCGTTATGCCCCAGACAATCGAAGCAATTCACCACGCAAAAGCGGCCAACGTCCCTGTCATCGTCGCCCTAAACAAAATCGATCTGCCCGGAAGCGATATCAATCGCGTTTACTCACAACTGGCAGAACACGAGCTGATTCCCGTGGAATGGAGCGGAACAACAGAAATAGTCAAAACAAGCGCAACCACAGGCCAGGGTATCGCCGACCTGCTCGAACACCTTGATTACGTCGCAGAACTGCTCGACCTTAAAGCCGACGACACCATACCCGCCACCGGCTGGGTCGTCGAAGCGCATCTCTCGCAAACCAGGGGCCCCGTCGCCACTGTGCTTATCAAAGAAGGCGTTATGACCAAGGGCGACATAATCCTCGCCGGCTGCGCCTACGGCAGGGTCAAAACCCTCAAAGACGGCTTCGGCAAAAGCGTCAAATTCGTGACAAGCTCAACTCCCGTCGAGGTTAGCGGTCTTCAGTTTGTCCCCAATGCCGGCGACAGATTCTACATACTCAATGACATTAACAGAGCCAAGGCCGCCTCCGACGAAAACCAGATGCTCCATAGGGAAGGCGCTCTCGCCAAAAGAACTCAGATCACCCTCGATAACCTATTCACCCATATTAAAGCCGGAACCGTCAAAGAGCTTAATCTTATCATACGCGCCGACGTCCAGGGTTCGGTGGATGTCCTGACTAAATATATCTCCGAAATGAGCACCGCCGAAGTCAAACTCAAGATTCTGCATACCGGCACCGGCGGCATCACCGAGGGCGACGTCATCCTCGCAGAAGCGTCAAACGCTATCATCATCGGCTTCAACGTTGTAGCAGACGAACTCGTCGCCAAAATGGCTGAGAAAAAAGGCGTCGATATAAGATTCTACAACATCATCTATCGCATTACTGAAGACATCCAGAAATCGATGGTCGGCCTGCTCGAACCCGAAGAGCGGGAAAAAACCATCGGCAGAGCCGTCGTCAGAACAACTTTCAAGGTCTCAAAGGTCGGAACAATCGCCGGTTGCTTTGTCAACGACGGCGTCGTCAAAAAGAACGCGAAAATTCGTCTCATCCGCGACAACATCGTCATACGCGACAATATGACCATCGAGTCGCTCAAGCACTTCAAAAACGACGCCAGCGAAGTAAAAGCCGGTCTCGAATGCGGCATCAAAATCGCCCGCTTCGACGACGTGAAAACCGACGACGTATTTGAACTTTACGAAATCCAGAAGGTGGCGAGAACCCTCCAGTAGGTATCGCTCTTTATACTATTATGCCCACGAGAAGACAGGAGAAAATCGCACGTGTCGTAAGGGAGGCGGTTAGCGACGCCATAGCCAATCACCTCAGCGACCCGCGAATAGAATCATTGGTCAGCGTAACAAAGGTTGATATCTCCGCGGATATGCGCATCGCCAACGTCTATCTCAGCATGTTCGGCGGCACCGAAACCGCTCAGAACAAAACCTTCATCGCGATTCTCCACGCCAGAAGACGAATCCAGATGCTCCTTGCAGAACAGATTAAAAGCAGGTTTTGTCCCGTTATAAATCTCCACAAGGACGAAAATTTCAAGAAAACCATCGAAACTATGAGGCTCATTGACGACCTGGCCGGTGAGTTCAAAGACAAAGATTCCATTGACCAGGAGCACGGTTGATTGTTATATTTGCCGGCATGGCAATTCCGGCCGCGTTTTCACCCCTAAGGGGTGCCGCAGGATACTTATGAAAGACAGTAAAGAATACTCAAAAAAAATTCAAAAACTATATCGCTCATTGAAGCAAAAACCGGGCAGGCATCACCCTGTTGAGTACGATGAGCCCGTTGACGCCCTCGTCTTCGCCATCGTAAGCGAAAACCTCACGGAATCGCACACGCAGGCCGCGATTAAAAAGCTCAAGGACTACTTTGTTGACTGGAATGATTTACGGGTGGCAACCATCGAGGAAATAGTCGAAGTCCTCGGCCCGGATGTCGAGCCGGCACGCAGCATCGCAGCCACGCTCGTCAGCGTGCTTAATGCCGTATTCAATAAACACAATATGCTCGGCCTGCAGTCGCTCCGTAAATTAGGCAAAAGGCCCACAAAAATACTGCTCGAAAAGCTCAACGGCGCAACCCCCTTCGCCGTTGATTACTGTATGCTCACCTCAATGCAGGGCCACGCCATACCGCTGACCCCGAAAATGATTGAGTTTCTCAAAACCGGTCAGTTCATCCACTCCGACGCTACTTACGAGGAAATCGAAGGTTTTCTCTGCCGGCTGATTTCAATCAAAAACGCCTATGAATTTTACTCGCTCCTCAGGCGAGAAAGCGAATCGTCCAAAAAACAGTCGCCAAAAGCAAAAAAGAAAACGCAAAAAAAACGTAAATAATACAACTTTTCGAAAGAACATAAAATGTCACAGGAAGCTTTAAAATTAGGTATCCCAGCCGGAAGCTTGCAAAAAGCAACCATCGAAACTTTTCGCCAAGGCCGGCTTCAACATCACCGAATCCGACAGAAGCTATCTGCCCGCCATCGACGACGACCAGATAAGGCCGACAATGCTTCGCGCACAGGAAATGAGCCGGTATGTCGCCGACGGCGTCCTCGACGCGGGAATCACAGGCCACGACTGGATAATGGAAAACAACTCCGACGTAATCGAGGTCTGCCAGCTTGGTTACAGCAAGGCAACAAGCAAACCAACAAGATGGGTACTGGCTGTTCCCGAAGAATCGAAAATCCAGAAGGCACAGGACCTGAAAGGCGGTATCATCGCCACCGAACTGGTCAACGTAACCAAAAAATTCTTCGCCGACAAAAATATCGACGTCAAAATCGAATTTAGCTGGGGCGCAACAGAAGTCAAAGCCCGCCTCGTCGATGCTATTGTCGAGCTTACCGAAACCGGAAACTCTCTCGTCGCCAATAACCTGCGGATAATCGACACCGTTATTACTTCCACAACACGATTTATCGCCAACAAACAGGCATGGCAGAACAAATTCAAAAAGGAAAAAATCGAAAACATCGCCATCCTGCTCAACGCCGCCATCGACGCCCGCAATATGGTCGGCCTCAAAATGAATATCGAAAAGACCAATCTCGACAAAATATTGAAAGTCCTGCCCTCGGAAAAAAGCCCCACTATCTCGTCGCTGGCGGACCCCAATTACATCGCCATTGAAGTGATTATCGACGCCAAAATCGAACGCTCCCTTGTCCCTGCCCTTAAACGCGCTGGCGCTTCTGGAATTATCACCTACCCCCTGAATAAGGTCATTCATTAGCGAATAGCATATAGCATTTAGTTTTTCTATCCGCTAACGCCATACGCTAAACGCTACTTCGTTGCCCTGCCGAGGTATGAGCCGTCTTCGGTGTTGATGCGAACCACCTCGCCGACTTCGATAAAAGGCGGCACCCGAATCCTCAAGCCCGTCTCCAGGTCGGCGTCTTTCATCTGGTTAGTTACCGTCGCGCCTTTGGGCTGGGGCGTCGTTTCTGTAACAGTCAGTTCCACCGTCTTGGGGATTTCAATACTTACCACGTTGCCGTTATTCAAGCATTGCCGTCAGCATCGTATTGGGCTTGAAAAACTTTATCAGGTCGCCGATTATCTCGTTCGGGACCGTTATCTGGTCAAACGTCTTTGTATCCATCAGGACGTGCCCGTTGCTGTCCGAGTAAAGATATTCCATCTCTCGCTTATCAAGATACGCCTGCTCAACTTCCTCCGTGGCGCGTAAACGATTCTCGACAATGGTGCCGTCGGAAATCCTCTTGAGTTTGGCCTGCACGAACGCCCGCAGGTTGCCTGGCGTCACATGAGCAAACTTGGTACAGATATACAACTGGCCATTCATCGTAATGGCCATTCCGGGTCGCATTTCACTTGCCTTCACAATGTTCTCCTATACAAGCTATTTTCTTCAATAATCAATAAATGGCCTATTTTAGCGTAAAGACCGCTTCCCGGTCAAGTGCAATCACGGCAAATCATCGATAATCAATTACCGGTTATCAGTTCTTGCCCTGGGGATTAAGGTATTTGAACTCGAAGAAAAACCCGTCGGGCCTGCTGATTCCATAGCCCGCCGACAGGCCGAAATACTTTTTCACTACGCTAAACTCGGGCAGCAAACTAAAGTCCGCGAAATCCCACGCGTCAGGTCCCGCCAAGACAGCCGCAGCCGGCCCCATTTCCATTGAAGCCCGCCGTGATTTGGCGCTGTCCTTCAGCATCCACCACAACAATTCCCCCGACTCCGAATTGTCCTCAAAACCCGCAGACCCAACAACCGAAGGCACCGCAGCTTTGGCGATATTAAACCACTTCGCCGTACTCACCGGCTCGTTTCCCGCCCCGCCCAAAGTCCGTATCGCCCGCTCAACCGCCGGCTCCTGGCCGAAAATTAAATGCGTATCGGTAATCGTAAAAGCCAGCCGCTCCCCCTTCGGCGTCGCACGCTGCGGCCCTGCCTCCACCATCGGCACAGACCCGCCCAGAACAGGCACTCCCTCCGACCCAATAAGATAAAGCGTATATCCAAGTAATTCACGCGTCGGCTCAGGATTGTTCGGCGCAATCAGCCGTTTGTGAATAAGCGACAGTGACTTCTCCAGCGACGCCCGATTATTCACACTCACGGCTATATAAATATCCGTCGGCTCTTTATCCTTCGAAAACGGCTTGTTTACGCTCTGAGCAATCACAATCTCCGTGCCAAGATATTCTATTATGTCGGGCCTGATTGATATCCCCGGCTCACTGTCCGACCCCGTCCCAGGAATCGGCTGCCCAAGCAGCAGCGCAGTCGCCGGGTCAAATCCGTAAATTATGCTGCAAAGCTCGTCATACGCCCGCTTGATATCCAGGTTCAAAAAACTCACCGAACACGCCGACGCAGGCACAAATCGCGGGGCACGCACCGGGTCGGAACGCATCTCCAGCATTTTCAAAATGCCCTTCCTCACCCCGGTCGTCCTCAAAAAAATCTTCCCGCGAACCGTACTCTCCGCGTCCGGCGCAATACCGGCAGAAAACCCAAGCCCCCCAACTCCATCAAGCCCGAGATTGGCAATATCCTTCTGCGATTCGCCCGTCGTGTCACCATCAGTCATCTGTTTTATCAGTCGTTTGAAATTAACATATACATCAGCGTCATGATACGGTCCCACCGCTCCCATCGTCGCTGTGTAATCCGAATCACCCGCCAGCGATGAAGCCCCTGCGCCCTTAATCTGCGAAACAACAAACTTTACCGCCTCCGCATCACTTGCCATTATCAGGCAATCACCGACAAAACAATAAACGTCTTTTTCCGACGTCGGCCCTGCCGCCATATTATCATTGCTGTCTTTAACCGCCGGTTTCTCCGCCGCCGTCGTCAGCGTTATGATATTTACGTCACGATAGCTCTCAATCCCCCTGTGCGCACCTTTTTCAACGGACCTGGCCGTCATCTTCTCGATAACATCTCTCACCCTGCCGATATTGCGACCCCACTGACTTATCAGCATCATCGACATTTCCTGCTGCCCAGCCGTCATTACAAACGTCAGTCGGCCTTCGGGCATAAGATTCGCGTCGAGTATGCCTTTAACAAATGAGTCCTTGTCGCCCTCCATCTTTTCACGAACCTTGCCGGTGAAGTTCTTCACAAACGCAGACATCGACGGGTCATTATATAACTTATAAATACTGGTCTTTTCGAGTTTAGTCCTGAACTGATTAAAGTCGCTTATATCAACAAGCAGCACGGTGTCCGCCCCGACAAGTTCCGCCGTCTTCGGCAGCCCTGCCCCCTTAGCGTTGTCAACCATCACTGCTGCACAAATAATACAAATCGAAAATACTGCTCTAATCTTCATCTGCGCCTTTCATCAATCAATCTTCGGCTTGCCCTTATTGCGTCTGCCGTCCGGCTGAATATACCTGTACCCCGTATTCGGATTGTTCTTGTCATACGCAAACGCGTCGCGGTTATCTATAAAATGCTTCACGTAATCCACAGGTATCGCAAACCCCAGCCCCCCGAGGAATACGTAACCCATATTCGTAACCCCGATAACCTCGCCCGACAGGTTAAACAAAGGCCCGCCTGAATTGCCTGGGTTAATCGCCGCATCGGTCTGCAAATAAATCAGCCCCTCAAATGCCCTGTTCGTCGTGCTTATAACCCCGTTGGTCACAGTCCGCTCAAGACCCAGCGGATTACCAATCGCGAACACCTGCTCGCCCGCCCTTATCTCACCGATATCGCCCAGATAAACAAACTTCACCTGCATATCGCCCAAATCCTCGACCTTCAAAAGCGCGAGGTCAACGAATGGATTTATCGCCTCAATCCGCACGCCCTTGAAAACTTTCTTGTCGAAGCCGTCTTTTGCCTTCTTAAATACCGTTACCTCAATTTTTGTTTCTTTCTCGACGACGTGATAATTCGTTATAAGATACCCCTGCTCATTTATAAAAAATCCCGACCCCATTCCCGCCGGGCTGCTCACCTTTACCACCGCCTCCCCGACTTCCGCCACGCACTGCTCAATTGTTCGCTTCTGGAATTTACCCGTGTAATACAGCCGACCTATCGCCGGCTCCGCTTTTACCTCATTCGCTTCCGTCGCCGGCTGCATCGACACAGCATTCATATCCCCGGCTTTGTCATAGTGATATTCGAGAACATCCTCCTTGGGAACAGCTATTACCGTAACGCCGACATCCACGTAAATCTGCTCGTGCCTCTCCGCCACAATATCACCAACGAGCTTTTGCCCCCCCTTCAGCAGAACGACGTCCGCCCGCGCAAATCCCGCAAATAAACCGGCAAACACAACACCCAACATGATTGTCCTGTAATATCTCATAAATTACCCGCCAATCAACGATAAATCCTTTCCTTGTTTTACGCCATAACCCACGTCTTTTCAAGCATAAACCGCCCTGGGAGCGATTTCTGTTGCAAATTTTCGTCTTTTGGCTGACAATATCAAATCATAATTCAAAAATCTGAAATCTAAAATGGTTTTCACGCTTCACAGATATATTTTTCGCGAGGTCATAAAGGTTTTTATCCTCGCCACCGTGGCTCTGACGCTGATGATGAGCTTGGGCAGTATTCTGCGCCGGTCCAGGAATTCGGCGTCGGTCCGGGGCAGGTCCTCCGCCTTATGATTTATTTCCTCCCTGTTACCCTCACCTTTGTTCTGCCTATGGCCGCGCTTTTCGCCACCACCCTCGTTTACGGCCGGCTCGCCAACGACAACGAGCTTGACGCCTGCAGGGCAAGCGGTATTTCCATCCTCACGCTGGTTTACCCCGGCTTTATTCTCGCCGTCATTGTCGCCACCGCAAATCTGCTCCTCAGTTTCTATGTTATGCCCGCCTTTGTACACCAGGCCGAAAATTCCCTCAAAAACGACGCCAGACAAATCCTTTTCAGAAATATCCAGCGAAAGGGTTACTATTCTCTGCCCCCCGACGGCCGCTGCAGGATTTACGCCGACAACGCCGACATGCAAAATAATGTGCTCTCAGGAGTTGTCGCCGTCGATATGGCCCCCAACGGCTCAATAAAAAGAATCATTACCGCAGAAACTGCGAAAGTTGTCTTCGACCCTCATCAAAATATCAACGATGTCCACGTTAACGCCCACAACGCCTGCCAGATAGCCCCAGGCGAAGACACCGCCTTCTTTGCTGAACACCTTTCCCTAACCGCTGAATTTGGCGCACTGCTCGGCGACAACATCCAGTTCAAAAAAATCGACCAAATGAAACAAATCCGCCGAAACCCTATGCTCTTCGAACCCGTCGCTCGACTTGCACGCCAACTCTATGCCATGTTCACCGCCGAGCTTCTCGCCCAGCAGATTAACGACGCCTTCTCATCCCCCGCAAAAACACCCTTCAAGCTCTTCAGTGACCGTCAAGTTGTCGAATTTTCCGCAAAATCCTGTTCAATCAGGGATGAAGAATGTCTCATTCTCGCCGATGACGTAACCATCACCGAACGGCCGGTCAGCGGCAACACCCCGCCCCGAACCATGCGGTGCCAAAAGGCCTTTATCAATATCGAAGGCGATGAAATGGCCCCCACGCTTACTCTCGATATTCAAAACGCCAAATGGACATCCCCCGACCCGCAAAACCCGCAGACAGAGGAAAATATCCTCGCAAGACAAATCATCAGGGGACTTGTTATGCCCGCTGCCGTTACTGACAATTTCAAAACCGACGACATACTTAGCGAAATAAGCCCAAAAGCAATATCTGCCGCCCTCCACGACGGCCCCGATAAACGGCTGCTCTCTATACAGGACCAGCTTCAAAAAAGAATCCGCAGGACACTTATAGCTATAAGTGCCGAAATGAACTCACGCCTCGTCTTCGGCGTCGGATGCGTAACACTTATTATGATCGGTATCGGCCTCGGAATCGTCCTCAAAGGCGGCCACCTCCTTACCGCCTTTGCGGCAAGCGCAGCGCCGGCTCTCGTTTTCATCTCCTGTATTATTATGGGCAAAAACATCGCCGAAAACCCGTCTTCCAGAGTCATATTCGGCATCCCGATGATGTGGGCAGGATTGATTATTCTTTCACTGCTTGGACTCGAATTATATCGACGCTTACTTCGCCATTAAGCCTGAAACTTTTGCCACAAAGTCCCTAAGACACAAAGGAATAAAAAGTGAATTACAAAAAAATGACTGATGAAGAAGAATCGATTGCGGAAAAAATAGTCGATGCCGCCTATAAGGTTCATAAAGCATTAGGCCCCGGACTTCTGGAAAAAGTTTATGAATTCTGTTTCTGCCATGAATTAACAAAATCCGGCCTCTCGTATCAGAAACAAGTGGATATTCCTATAAAGTACGATGATATTGAATTCAATGAAGGCCTTCGACTGGACATCTTAGTGGAAAACAGTGTTATATGTGAATTAAAAGCCGTAGATGAAATGAATCCTGTGTATATGGCACAGATTCTGAGTTATCTGCGATTAACCGGCAAACGTCTGGGTTTCCTGATTAATTTCAACGTGCCATTAATAAAAAATGGTATCAAAAGAGTCATTTTATAACTTAGAATATCTTCGTGCCTTGGTGTCTTAGTGGCTAAAAAATGAAAATATTAGACAAATACGTTGCGAAAAACTTCCTCATCGGCTACGTCATTGCCTTTGGCGTCCTCATCGGCATGCGCATAACCATCGACCTCTTCGCAAATATCGACGAATTCATCGAGCATGTCGACCTGAATACCATGGACGTAATTACAAACATCATCACTTATTATTCGCTCCAGAGCACTTTGTATTTCCGCGACTTCGCAGGAATGATTACCGTCGTCGCCGCCGCATTCTCCCTCGGCAAAATGGTGCGATACAACGAGCTGATAGCTATGATGGCTTCGGGCGTCAGTTTAAAAAGAGTCATCACCCCCATTGTCATCCTCGCCGTCGTGTTCTCCGGTCTTCTCATAATCGACCAGGAGCTGATTATCCCCGCTCTCGGCCCCAAACTCGTCCGAAGCTCAGACGCCATACCCGGTAAAGAATCTTACAAAGTATGGTTCATAACCGATGCCAGCGGCTCGCTTATATCAGCAAAAAAATTCGACGTGGCTTCCTCGACTTTTGATGACCTCATCGTCGTAACTCGCTCCAAAAAACCCGATGCCCTCCTTTGGGAACCAACAGGTATTATCGAAGCACTCAAGGCAACCTATGATTTCAAAAAGCAAACATGGCTCCTCACCGACGGCTTTTTCACCCCCATCCCGAAACTCGGCTCGCACCAGCCCGGCAGACAAAATGCCGCCGCATCACGAACCCCTCTCTTGACCTACCGCACCGACTTAACGCCAAACGACATCCCCATCAGGCGAAAAGCCGAGCAAAAATCTCTCCTCAGCTCCCTGCAATTATCTCAACTGGCCTCGCAGGGAACACAGCTCAAAGACCTCGCGAATCTCTACAGCCAGAAACATTTCAGAATCACCGACCCCATTATGAATCTCGTTATGCTCCTCGTCTGCCTGCCCGTCCTCGTTTGTCGCGACCCCAAATCAATGAAATCCGCCATCGCAATCAGCTTCGCCATCACCGCCGCCTCGCTCATCATCAGCTTTGTCTGCAGGATACTCGCCACTGAGGACGTATTTGGCATGATCGTCCCCGAACTATGGGCGTGGATGCCTGTCTTTATCTTTGCTCCAATCGCCTTTCTTGAAATCGACTCAATGAAAACCTGATTCAGGAAACCAGACCTGACTTTAATTTTTCGCGGATTTCCTTGTTTATCCTCGCGCTGCACCACTGTTTGCCGCACATCGAGCAGTAATCCGCGTCACTCTTGCCTTTTTCCTCTATTTCACTGCACACCTCCTCGTGCATCCTCACTGCTGTTTCCGGGTCCAGCGACTGCGACAGATGGCTGTCCCAGTCAAGGTTCGCCCTGGCAATACTCAATCCTCTGTCCCTGTTCGCCGCGCCGGCAAGTCCCCTCGCCACGTCGCCCGCGTGCGCCGCAATCCTCGCCGCAATCACGCCCGTCCGCACGTCCTCGGCATTCGGTAAACCCAAATGTTCCCTCGGCGTAACATAACACAAAAACGACGCCCCGTAATACGCCGCCGCCGTTCCACCTATCGCCGACGTTATATGGTCATACCCCGGCGCAATATCCGTTACAACAGGCCCCAGAACATAAAATGGCGCATTATGGCAAATCTCCTGCTGAATCTTCATATTATGTTCTATCTGATTAAACGGCACGTGCCCCGGCCCCTCAACCATAACCTGGCATCCCGCCTCAACAGCACGCTGCGTTAATTCACCAAGAGTCCGCAGTTCCGCAATTTGCGCCTCATCCGTCGCATCCGCCAAACTTCCGGGCCGCAATCCATCCCCCAGCGAAAAACAAACATCATACTCACGCATCAGCGCGCACAATTCATCGAACATCTCGTACAGCGGATTTTGCCTGCCGTGATAAAGCATCCACTCCGCCAATAACGCCCCGCCCCTGCTCACTATCCCCATCACACGCCTGCCCGTTAAAGGTAAATATTCCCTAAGCACCCCAGCGTGAATCGTAAAAAAATCCACCCCCTGTTTTGCCTGCCTCTCAATCACTTTAAGAATTATCTTCTCATCAACTTCTTCAACCG
The DNA here is from genome assembly GCA_963769245.1 of uncultured Phycisphaerales bacterium. Taxonomy (GTDB): domain Bacteria; phylum Planctomycetota; class Phycisphaerae; order Sedimentisphaerales; family Anaerobacaceae; genus Fen-1362. The sequence goes on along the minus strand of CAVYKU010000002.1, from coordinate 192,625 downwards.
TCCTGTCCGAAACCATCTGGTAAATCGGCACCGTCCCAAAAGGCACAGGGCACTGGGCAAGCAATTCTTCCCTTATCACGTCCAAATCCCCCCCGGTGCTCAAATCCATTATCGCGTCCGCCCCCACTTCTATCGCAACCCGCATCTTCTCAATTTCTTCCGCAACAGTGCTCCTGACGCTGCTCACGCCGATATTCGCGTTGACCTTAGTCGTAAGCACACGACCTATCCCGCGGGGTTTCAAATTCCGCCTCAGATGAATCACATTTGCGGGTATCACTAACCGACCCGCCGCCGTCTCATCACGCACTAAACCCGCTTCAACCCCTTCGGCCTTCGCTACGTATTCAACCTCCGGACTTATTCGTCCGGCCTTCGCTATTTCCAATTGTGTCGCCATTTATTTATCACCTTAAAACAAAAAAATCGCTTTCATAAGGAAGCGATTTCAATCTCATATCAACATCTTCGACTGTCTTCTATCACTTCCCTACGCAGGCCTCGCCTCTTTCGGCTGTCCTGTCAGGTTCAAAGGGTTTGCTCTCAGGCCATCCAACAGGCCACCCCTAGTGAACAACTGCATTTAAAAACTAAACACTTAAAACTCAAAATTAACTTCGTGCCTTCGTGACTTAGTGGCAACAATCAATACCAAACCGTAATTATAATATTCGGCTCTGTCTTCTTGGCTACGATATCGCCCGTAACCGTATTCGTATGCTTTACGGTAACTCCCGGGTTATCCATCAGCCATTTGCAAATCTGCTCATCCAGAAACTCAATCGCCCCGGGATGCAGCTTCGTATAGAAATTCTTGATGCCCGTAATCCGGTCGGGCCAGCTCACCTTCTTGCCTGTGTCCTTTATAACGGGCATAGGCATATCTTCCGATGCTTCGCTTGCGCTGCTCGATGTGCCCCCTCCGAGGTCTAATGGCGAATGTGACACCGACAACCCGTCATCAAACGGTATCGGCTTCTCTGTGTTCTGTCCGCCCGGCTTGCCTGCTTGAAACTCATCCATTATACTGCCCTCCAGAAAATTATGGATTCCTCATATTTCAAAAAACATTTTAAGCCGTTATTTAGTATAACAACCTTGTGATAACCGTCAAACACTTTATTATATCAGCAAATGAATACTAAGAAAATTACCGTTGGCTTTATATCCCTCGGCTGTCCCAAAAATATGGTCGATAGCGAACGTATGCTCGCACAAATCGCCCAGGCCGGCTTCTGCATCACCCATGACCCCGACAACGCCGCCGTCGTCATCATCAATACCTGCGGCTTCATCGCACCCGCCAAAGCAGAAGCCCTCGACGCCATCAATCACGCCCTCAAACGAAAACAAAAGGGCCATATCCGGAAAGTCATCGTCGCCGGCTGCCTTGCCCAGCGAATGGGCAAAAATATCCTCAATGAAACCGCTGGTATAGACGCCGTCCTCGGCCTCGAATCGCGAGACAACATCGTCAAAATAATTCAATCGACCTTCACATCTGATAAACCCATATCCGCCGTAACCGCCCCCCTCAAAATCCCATACGACGACCGAACCCGGCTCCGTATCACCCCACCGCACTGGGCATACCTCCGCATCAGTGAGGGCTGCAACAAAAAATGCTCCTTCTGCACCATCCCGGCTATCAGAGGTAAAGCACGCAGCAAACCTAAACAGCTCATCCTCACAGAAGCTAAAGAGCTCGTCGCCTCAGGCGCAGTCGAACTCAATATCATCGCTCAGGACATCACCGCCTATGGCCGCGACCTCGATATCCAAAACGCCCTGCCGAAACTGCTTACCGACCTCGCCAAAATCCCGCGACTTCGCTGGATTCGACTTCTTTATCTCTACCCCACGGGAATTACCGAACGCCTCATCGAAACCGTCGGAGCCTGCGATAAAATCCTCCCGTATTTCGATGTCCCTCTCCAGCACATCAACCCCCAAATCCTAAAAGCAATGCGCCGCCCACATTCCAAAGACAAAATCCGCCGGCTAATCGAAACCCTCCGAACCAAAATCCCCGGCTGCGTCCTCCGCACCACCTTCATCGTCGGCTTCCCCGGCGAAACAGATGCTCACTTCAACGAACTTCTCGCTTTTCTCAAATGGGCACGATTCGACAACCTCGGCTGCTTCCCCTTCTACCCCGAACAGGGAACCACCGCCGCCAACCTCCCGCACCAGGTTCCCGATAACGTTAAAAAACTTCGCATCGAAAAACTTATGCTCGCCCAGCAGAAAATCGTCTTCGATAAAAACAAATCCCGAATAGGCGCCACACTAACCTGCCTCGTTGACACCATCGACAAAAATCACACCGCCAAAGCCCGCTTCTTCGGCCAGGCACCCGATATCGACCCCATCTGCATAATCCGCAATTGCCATACCTCCCCCGGCTCCCTTATTAACGCCAAAGTAACCTCCTTCAAAAACTACGACCTCCTCTGTAAAAAAATTTAATCTTGAATTACCCAAATCAATATGTAAACTCTGCCTATGCTAAAACTGGTTCCTAACATATTGACCTTTGGCCGGCTCGTCCTGACCATACTCTTTCTTGGTATGCTTCTCTATATACCCCAGGCCAAAGACAAAACCTTCGTTTTCGACAACGCCCTCACAGTCTTCATTATCGCCGCCCTCACCGACATCATCGACGGCCCCATCGCCCGAAAACTCAATGTCGCCAGCAAATTAGGCCGTATGCTTGACCCGCTCGCCGACAAAATCCTCGTCTGCGGTGCATTCATCTGCTTCGCCGTCATCCGCGAACCCTCCCTCTTCGCCATTCCCGAAACTTATATGAACGTTATCCGCTGGGGCATCGCCGCAATCCTGATTGGCAGAGAGGGCTATGTAACCATTCTTCGCCACACCGCCGAAGCCAAAGGTATTGACTTCCGCGCCGTCGCCTCAGGCAAAATAAAAATGTTCCTCCAGTCCCTGGCCGTTGGAATCGTCCTTATCAAATCCGCCCACGCCCCAGCCGCGGCCTGGGCTAACTGGTTTGTCGCCATTACATTCCTGGCTATGCTCACGGCCACAATCATCTCCGGCTTTTCCGCCACCCGCCGAACCACCCAAATACCCGCATAATCAACCGCAAAAAACAAATCAGCAGTCGTATTTTGTATCTCGCTTCTCCCGTCCGTGCCGGTCCGTGTTCTAGTCAGTGTTCGTCCGTGTAAAAAATTATTTTAATTTTTTACTTGACATAACATAGTATGCAATACATAATAAGCATAACAATACAGTATGACTAAATACGATGTTTTCTTAAAAAGGAGATTGGTATGAAATTTGAAAGTCAGTTACTCAAGGGTATCGCCCCCGTAGTTGTGCTTCAGATTCTCTCTCGCGGCGAAATGTATGGCTACGAATTGACACGGGCAATCGAAAACCGCAGCGACGAAATCCTCACGCTGGGCAAAGGCACCCTCTACCCTCTGCTCTACAACCTCGAAGCTAAACGCCTCGTCAAAGCCCGCGTGGAAACCGCCAAATCAGGCCGTAAAAGACGCTACTACTCGATTACCGGCAAAGGCAAAGAATATCTCTCAAGTCAGACCGAACAGTTGCGAAAGCTGCGTTCAGGCCTCGATTTCGTCTTCGGCGCAGCGATTAAACCAGCGTAACTGAATAAGCCGTTAACCGAGCATCAATAACTTAGGAGCAACGTTATGGCTAAAGATGAGAAACAATTCGAAAACCTGCCCCCCAGCGCCGTCGAATATATCAATCTCGTCATCAAAAATATGCGATACCGCAAAAAAGCACGCGATGAGGTTCGCGAAGAGCTTATTGACCATTTCGAAGTTTATTTGAAAGATTGCGCCACTAATGAGGAAAAAGAACAAAAAGCACAACAATTGATATCCGAATTCGGCGACGCAAAACTCTTAGCCATCCTTATGCGCCGTGCAAAAAAACGCTGCCGGCCCCTCTGGCGAACCATCGTTGCAAGAACATTCCAGGCCCTCGCCGCGATGATAATACTCCTCATTCTTTACATCGCATGGTTCTTCTCAGGCAAACCCATTATCACAACCAACTACATCGCGGAACTCAACAAAATCGTCCGCCCATCCGCCGACGACTCCACGAACGCCTACCCTCTTTATAACAAGGCCGTCAAAGCCCTCGTGGACGCAAACGATGTCAAAGAACTCTTACGCATCAATTTTTATGATGCCAATGACGAGCAAAAAAAACTTATCAGCCAATGGCTTGCCAAAAATGAGGAGCCCCTTGCCCTTGTTACAAAAGGTTCAAAATTACCTTACTGCTGGCAACAATATCAGTCAAAGGACCCCGAACAAACCATGCTGTCGGTTCTCCTGCCGGACCTCTATCCTTTCCGTCAAATTGCCTATGCACTCCGCTGGCGGGCATGGTTAAACGCACAATCCAACGACTTTAATTCGGCCTTCCAGGATATCGAAACTTGTTACCGCTTCGGCAGGCATTATAAAGGCGAAAAAATACTCGTTGAGCAGCTCGTTGCTATGGCCATCGAAGCCATTGCCCTGCGAACTTCTCTGCAAATCCTAGACTCTTGTAAAATTGAATCAAGCGCCCTCGCCGGCTTCCAGCAGCGTCTTCAAACCCTCATCGACAGCGATAATTTCAAGCCGGATTTCAGTTTAGAGAAGCTCTGTGCATACGATGAAATCCAGCGTTGCTTCACCGATAGCCGATTCGGCCCATCTCATCTTTATCCAAAACGCGTGATGGAATTCCTGGAATTCACAGGGGCACGTAACGCAAACCCTAAACATGATCCGATGGTTGACCTGATTTTGACCTTAACATTTTCTCCGAACATCCTCTTCTCGCCCACTAAGACCGAAACGATTGCTTCCATCGATGCCCTCGTTGAACTCTTTAATGAAAATTTTTCCAAACCCCCCGCCCGGTTAAAGGCCGAAGGAATTGACCTCGATTTCCAAATGAACCGTATCGCGAACAATAACATCTTCCTTAAATTTCTTTCGCCCTCGCTGGCCAGGGTCAATATAATCGGATTTCGAAGCAAAATCTACGCCGAAAGCACAACTCTTATAATCGCCATTGTCAGATACAAACAGGATATAGGCGCCTTCCCCGAATCCCTCGATAAGCTGGTTGAACGAGGATATATTAAACAGGTTCCTGTTGACCCCTTCAGCGATAGACCGATTGCCTATCGCAAAACGGATAACAGTTTTCTCCTTTACAGTTGGGGCGACAATCTAAAAGATGATGATGGACAAATTGCCCGTGATGAAAAAGGAAAACCTAAAATGTTCGCCGATACCGGCGACTGGGTATTTTGGCCCGTGGTCGATGGTCAATACGATAAGAAAAAGTAACGGATAGCTCTTATGGCAGAATCAAAAATAAAACCGGATGGATTTGGTGAACTGCCGACCTGCGCCGTCGAATATATCAACCTCGTCATCAAAAAGATGCGATACCGCAAAAAAGCACGCGATGAAGTCCGCGAAGAACTGATTGACCACTTTGAAGAACATCTGAAGGATTGCACAACTAATGAGGAAAAAGAACAAAAAGCACAACAATTAATATCAGGATTCGGCGACCCGAAACTATTAGCTGTTCTTATGCGCCGCGCAAAAAAACGCTGCCGGCCCCTCTGGCAGAAAATTCTCGTAAGAGGTTTTGCCTCTGCACTGATAATCTTTGTATATCTGCTAATCTGCGCTTCCTGGCTTCGCGGCAGTCCTACTATCAGGATAAACTACGCCCAATGGCTGACTGACCAACAAAGGCAGGGCAGAGACGAATCCCTCAACGCAATGCCCGAAATCAAAAAAGCCGCCGAACTTACACGCAAAACCGATGACTGGATGACTGCCCACGATATTCTCCGCATATGGCCCGGTGATATGAACGATGAGCAGAAAACCGCGGCAAGAAATTTCCTGGAAGCCAGCGATGAAACTCTCAATATGCTTAACAAAGCGTTGGAAAAACCGTACTTTTGGACGGATTACAATGCAGCCGGCCCCATTACTATCGAAGCCAATGCAGTCCTTGTCCACAATCACAATCCTGGGCTCATTAATAATATAATGCAGCCCCTCGTGGAATATAGACAAATCGGTTATATTCTGGCCGCTCGAATCAACTGGCGGGCATATTCAGGCGATATCGACGGGACCGTTAATGACTTAATAACACTTTTCAGATTTTCGTCTCATCTTGAAGGACAAGAACTTCTTGTCGAACAACTTGTGGCAGTGGCGATAGAAGCCCTCGCGTACAATAGAACGACAATGATACTGTCGCGGGTTGATATCCCGACCGCACAATTAAAACGCCTGCAGGATGAATTGTCGGTTTCTTCTGCAAAAAACGAATTTCCCATCGACCTCAACGGAGAAAAAGCATTCTGGTATGAGCATATCCAGCAGGGATTTACCGACGATGGTAAAGGCAATGGAAAAATGCTAAGAGCCGGCGCGCCTTATTTTGTCCGCGGCTGGAAAGATGCGATTTGGTCTTTTCTGACTATCAGCTATCCTGACAGACAACAGGCCCTCGCTCAGGTCGAAAAAATGTTCGCCGAAAGCCAACAAAATCTTCAACTCACCCCTTGGCAAAAAACTAGCAAACCATCGACAGAACTAACAGATTCAGCACATGCGCCGTTTATGTTTAACTTGCTTAGGTCGTCCTTTGACAGAATTGCCGTGGTAGGATGGCGACTGAAAACGCATCGAGAAGCCACCCTGACAATCCTCGCCGCACTGCGTTTTCAAAAAGAAAAAGGGAAATTTCCCGATAATCTCGAAGAGCTGGTTGCGGCCGGCTATCTGACGAAATTGCCGCAAGACCCATTCAGCCCCGGCCCGCTAACCTACAAAAAGACCGCGGATGGTTTCCTGCTTTACAGTTGGGGAGAGAATTTGAAAGATGATAATGGACAGGTTGCCCGCAATGAAAAAGGCAAAATCGAAAGGTTTGCCGATACGGGCGACTGGGTATTCTGGCCTGTCGAAAAGAACTGATACAGAACTTCTAATTCTTTTATCTGTGTGCTATGCCTGCCCTAAGCAAGCATAGCAAGTCGAATGGTGGCTAAAATTAAGCTTGTGGTCTGGGACGGGGCGTAAAGGGCAGCAATATCCGCTGTGCCTTGCGAATCCGTCGGCGGTTACGCTCAGAGGGCTTCTCATAATACGCATTTCGCTTCATATCCCGTATCAACCCCTCTTTTTCACACAATTTCTTGAACCGCCTCATCATTTGCTGGACTGATTCGCCTGTTCTTGATTTAACTTTCAACATAATACAAAAACACCCCTTACACAAACCTGACTCGAAAGGTTTAATAAACTATAGTTCACCAAATTGTTCGATTGATAATATATCCCCCCTGCCCGCCCTTTGCAAGTGAAAAAATCCCGAAAAAACCACATTCCCGCCTACCCCTTCTTTTATTGAAGAAACAAAGCAGATATGGTAACTTGGGCGGGTTATTTTGGAGATAACCAACAAATGGACAAAATGCGTGAGACCATTGGGGTTCGCAAAGAGCGGGCCATATTAGTCGCGGCCATACTGCAACATCAGAGAGACAACGATGACCTCAAAGAGCTTACCGCGCTCGCAGAAAGTGCTGGCGCTATCGTCGTTGACCGATTTCAGCAGAAAATCCATAAAATCCATCCCGCACTTTACATCGGCAAAGGCAAGGTCGAACAGCTCGCCCAGCGCGTCAAGCGATTCGACGCAGACCTCATCATATTCGATAATGATCTCCTCCCGCGCCAAATCAGGGAGCTTGAAGCGATTATTCCCGCCAAAGTCATCGACCGCAGCGAATTGATTCTCGACATCTTCGCCACCGGCGCAAAAACCACCCAGGCCAAACTCCAGGTCGAACTCGCCCAGCTCGAATATACCTACCCGCGTCTCGCCCGTATGTGGTCGCACTTAGACAGCGTTGCCGGCGCAGGCGGAGCTACCACCGCAGGGGCCGTAGGCGGCATCGGCACTCGCGGCCCTGGCGAACAACAGCTCGAAACCGACAGAAGACTCGTAAACAAACGCATCACCGACCTCAAACGCGAACTCGAAGATATTGACAAACGCCGCGTCCGCGAAATCGACAGCAGAAAAGGTGTATTCCAGATTTGCCTCGTGGGTTACACGAATGTCGGCAAAAGCACGCTCCTCAACGCGCTGACCGACGCTGACGCCTATGTCGAAGACCGCCTATTCGCGACCCTCGATACTCGCACAAGAAAATGGCAGCTCGAAGGCGGTTGCGAAGTCCTGCTCAGCGATACCGTTGGCTTCATTCGCAACCTCCCGCATCAGCTTGTCGAGGCCTTCAAAGCAACCCTCGAAGAAGCAATCACCGCAGACCTCCTCCTGCACGTCGTCGATGTCTCAAACCCCGACGCCGGAAAACAAATCGAATCAGTTAACAAAGTCCTCGCCGACATCGGCTGCGGCGAAAAACAAATCCTCCTGGTCCTCAACAAAATCGACGTCCTCAGCGGCATCAATACAATGGAAACGCTCCAGACACTTTACCCCGACGCCATCGCCGTCTCCGCCAAAACCGGCTACGGCCTCAAACGCCTCCTTGAAGCAGTCATCGATAAATTCCACGGCGGCGTCATCACCGTCAAAGTTACCACAAGCCAGGCAAACGGCAAAATCCAGAGCTTCATGCGCGCTTACACGACCATCCTCGATGAAAAATACACCGCTAACAACGTCATTATCAAAGCCCAATTGGGCCAAAACCAGCTCGTAAATCTCAAACGCCTCAAACCAGAAAAACTCGAAATCCTCACCGGCGCAAAATTATCGTAGCGCAACTAATGCTAACTCCCTAAAAGACAATAACTTAGGACAACCAAAATAATTTTGCGAAAATAGTTAGATTTATCTTGACTTACATACGTTGTTTGTTAAAATTCTAACCCGCTGAGTCAGGAGCTCGGCGTAGTAGCGCAGAAGCGCAAGCATTTCGGGGCAGCAGTCCCAAGCGGGCAAAACAGAGGACGGACGACAGAAGACGGAAGACAGAAGTGAACGTCCAACGCCCAACATCGAATTCTGAACAATAACAATTAAAAACTGGATCCCCTGCTACCTGCCAAGTGAGCAGATACCCGGGGATAAGGGAGAGGATTATGACTGCTATTCAAATCAAGGTTCCGAACTGGTTAGACAAAATCTGCGTTTTGCCGCTGCTACTTTATCGCAAGCTAAAATATGGCCATCCATTTCGCAAAATTCCGTTAGGCGAAGGTAAATATGCACTTGTTGACCAACAGGATTTCTACTGGGTCAATAATTTTCACTGGTGCATAAACGGGAGAGGCGAACAGTTCTACGCCGTCAGAAACATTTTAACAAAACACGGGAAGACAAAGCTTGTGCGACTGCACAGGGAGATTATGAAACCCCCTGCCGGCCTTCTCGTTGACCATCACAATTGCGATACACTCGATAATCGAAGAGAGAATTTGCGATTAGCAACACCAGCCCAGAATATGCAAAACAGGCGAAAGAGAAAGAACACTTCTTCACAATTTATCGGCGTTTCTTTTCATAAGAACAGTAAGGTATGGGTGGTACAAATCGTCCACAACGGCAAACACATATGGCTCGGCAGATTCGACTCGGAAATTGAAGCCGCTAAGGCATACGATGAGGCCGCACGGAAATATCATGGGGAGTTTGCGCGACTCAACTTCCCATAACCACGGATTCACACGGATTAGACGGATTTTTGTCAGCCACAGAGGGCACAGGGTACACAGAGTTTTTTTTAGACACGGATTTACACTGTATTTGCTCGGCTTGGCGTACTTCAGCTAAGGGTATTCTCGATACGAGCATCTGCGATACCCTTTCGCCTTGTTCGCGAAGGCTTTTGGCCTTCACTAACGAGCCGGGCAAATAACACAGATTACATTCATTTATGATTGTCGATTGCTGATTGGGGATGAGGAAAAGGCCGGAGTTAATTTCTGAAGTAGGCCCTGCGCTACGCTACGTGTGAACGCGAAGCGAGGGACAGGGAAAAACGATTGAACTTATTATTAATCTGCCGTAGGTTTCCACTCAATACAACCTATACTGCATTTTCCATCATACAGGAAAGCAACACTATGTTTAGCCCTTGTAACAGCGACATAAAACTTTTCAAGAGACCCCCTGACATCATTCACATTACCACTTTTAAGATAATTTTTTATTGGGCCATGTGGAATAATCAGAACTCTATTAAATTCCAATCCTTTAGCATCTCCGAAATTCAACACAGGACAACCATAAGTTTCTCTGGTATTTATGTTATATCTAAGAAGAGTAGGCTTGTAACGTTTAACGTACTCTATAATATTATCTTTAGATACCACGAAAATCCCATCATGTTTTGTTGTTGTATTGTTGAGGGATTGAGTTTTCTCCATATTAGGCCACAGCAGATCGGCAAAATCACATATCTTTTGGTTGCATCTGTGGCTTATCGCATGATTCTCAGTTTGGCAAAGATTATTCTTTTCCCACTGACAAAACAAATCAAGAATATTTATGCCGTGGTATCCGCTATTTTTTGCTGCGTTATTCGTTCTATAAGTACATTGCCTAGGATCACCAGATATTATAATATGAATCCTATCTTTCAGGAAAACCTCCAATAGGTCTAGATCCCACCCAGACAAGTCTTGGAATTCATCAATGAAAATCTCATCATATATATCGGCTAATCTATTTGTCACAAGTCCATTAGAATTCGTTTCGCAATCGATAATAAAACGCGAAATCTTATCTGAGTATATCTCGTCGCCATCCCGGAAATAGTAACATCCAGTCTTTAAATAAGGCACTCCTTTTGCTGAACGTTCGTTAGTAAAGAAAATATTTTTCACTCTTCGCGATGGATACACTGAACTTTGATACGGCCTGACGCACTCGTGGAGCAGAAAGGAAAACCATGTCATAACATCTACGCCTTTGGGAATTCCTCCATGTTTTTCGTAGAACTTCTTCTTGATCTCGTTAATGTTATTATTGGTATATGTAAGGATTGCAATCTTTTTGTCTGGTTTAGTCAATGCTTCATCAACTAAGAATGTTGTCTTGCCAGAACCAGCAGAAGCTATGACTATTCTGTTTCTATTGGATTGCATTGTTGATGTATTCCGGGAAATTTAACTTTTCCCTATAGTCGAACACTTTAAGAGCAGAGTCCGTTTTGTTTTCACTCATATAGATAAGAAGGTCTTCTTTGCTTGTATAAGCTGTAACCAGCACTTTGTTCAGAACTTCTAATGAATTTGCCTTTAATAACTGTGGCTCCAATGATTTGCATGTTTGATCGTCATCGTAGAATATTTTTATGTTTTCCACCTTACCATCCAGATAATCCTCATACTTCTTTTTAAGTGCTTTAACATCCCCATCATTGTCTGTAACTACTCGAATATTCAGTTTCAAAAGTTTCCCGATTTCGAGGAATCTTTTGAAAGACATCCCGACTGATATCACATCAACACCATCTTCTAACGGCAATTTACCATATTTTTTCTTATAGGCTTTCTGAACAATTAATTCGTCGGATGGTCCCTCTACAAGAATGGTCTTGGATGAGAGGATTAATCTTAAGGTATTATATCCGGGGAGCTTCATAAAGTAATCTTTAGTATCTGGTAACAAATCTGCCAACGACATAGGATTAGCATTTGAAGATAAAAGTTTGAGATTGTTTATACCGAGCTTATTAAGAACAAAATTGCTATGTGTTGCGATGACAATTTGTCTTTCATCTTTTTTTTGTGTTATTTCTCCTATTAATCTAGACATGTTTGAGTGCGACAGATGATTTTCAGGTTCTTCGATCAGAAGTACGTTTGAATCCCCAGCGGCTTCTATAGCGAGTTTCATTTGAACACGGCATTGCTCTCCCTTCCCAACATTATCGAAAGGAATGTCATTCAAGTGTGCTGTTATACTACTTTCCCATGTCGAACGTGTAGACATGTCCATCGATACAGTGAGATTTTTGTTAGTAACATCTCCTTTCTTTTTTTCAAGATGTTCGTTTATTGCTTTTATACCGGTCTCTTCTATGAACGCTTTTTTTAGCTTCCTATATGCTATGGAAAGCAAATGCCGATCCTTATCTTCCAAGATATCGCTGATAATTCTTGAGAGATATTTGTTCGGACCCAAATACCCCCTAACAAGACTCGTATCTATTATTTTCGCGCGAAATGGCGAGTTTCTTGGCACTGGATTATCTGCGAAAGAAAGCCACGTAATTTTGTAGTACTCTATCGGCAGAATGTCTGATTTTTCAGATGTACTGATATACTTCCTAAAATCGTCAGTGTGGTCCTCATCTAACTCTATCTTCAAGTATATCCCAGGACAGTTATCTCTGTCAGAGTTATTTTGACCTCTCAACTTAGCTAATTCATTGCTACTTTCATCATCAAGATATGCTTCTATAAGTATCTGCGGAGGAGATGGATGTTCACCACTTCCGAGTGCATTAAAATAGTCCTTAATCATATCGATATTAAAAATATATGGATTGAGTTCATATTGAATGTTACGACCGTCGAGCTGACAGGAAAGAACAAGGTTGATCGCTTCCAGTAAGGTGGTTTTCCCCGTTTCATTATCGCCCACAATGATGTTGAGATGCTTGTTTAAATCTAATCTGAACTTGCGAAAAGTCTTAAATCCTTCTATTTTGATTCTCTTTATGTACATAGATATGCCCTTTCTCTAGTATCGTAACCACTTGCTAATGTATAACACAAAACAGCAAAATAAAAGCAAGTTTTTTACGAATCCGCAATTTTACCCGCCGTAGTTTTAACGAAGGCGGGCCGCAATCTACAATCCGCAATCGAACTTCACTTCTCCGGTATTTTCAATCGGGCGTTGCACTGCGGGCATTTACCTGTCTTGCCCGCGTATTTTGCCGGCATCTTGAGTCGTTTGCCGCACGAACAGGCGAACCGTATAAAGTCGTCTTTGGGCTTTTGCGGCTCTAATGGTATCGTTTCCGGCTTCTCAACAGGGTCGATTGATATGGTCTTAGGCTCAAACGGAATCGGCGGTATGGGAGCAAGCGGCAGCTCCTCTTGCTGATTTGCCGTCGCGTTTAGATAATTAGAATATCCCGCTGAGGGCTCCTCAATTGGCGACGGATGCCTGTATTCTTCGATTACCTGAAAAAGCGATTTCTCATATCGTTCCATTGTCACCATCTTGAATTTCAGCATCAAACTCGCCAGAACAACGCCGCCCGCGAAACCTCCGAGGTGCGCAAAATACGCCACCTGCCCCCCGCCGCTCATCGCCCCCCAGATATCGAACGCCAGCCAGAATAATATCATCCACGCGCTACTCAAGTTGAATTGTCTGGGTTTTACAAAAATGATTAAATAACAGGTTATTTCGTTTTGTGGAAAGAAAACCAGAAACATCCCCACGATACCGTTTATCGCACCGCTGGCCCCAATCACACTGCCGCCCGCAAATACCAGGTGAGAAATGCCCGCAAGAAGGCCCAAGCCCGTATAAGCAAGTATATAACGAAGATTGCCGATTTTTGCGCAGATGGCATTACCGAATATCCACAAAAAAAGCATATTACCCAAAATGTGAAAAACACCCCCGTGCAGCCACATATGCCCGAATAATCCTTTTAATGTAAATCCGTTCAAAATATACGGCCTTATCTTCCCCCACACATAATACCGCTCTAATATTACCCGCTTAACGAGTATCTCCTTTAATTGCTCCGGCTTGTACTTCACAAGGCCGGTTATATCTTCAATGTCAACGACGTCGAGGGGGGCTTTTTCTACTGTTTTTTCAATATCGTTAAGATCCTTCTCCTTCACTCCGAATTCTTTTGCCATCTCCTCGACCGATACATTCTCGTACTTTTTCATCATACCGGGCATCTGTTCCCTGCGTTCGTGGATACTTAATGTCTGCCAGACAAATACCGCGATTGCGCCTGCAATTATCAGCCAGTTCACAACCGGATACCGGTCCTGCGGAACATCAACTCGCACTGGTATTATCAATCCGTCGCCTCCCGACAACCGCCTGTCTTAATATGACCCATTATGCTCCCCATCGCTTGCCACGGCGTAGCCCTTAGGCAAAGCCGGGTTCCCTCCCCGCCAAAGCTCACTTTATTATACCCTTTTAAACACCCTTTTCAAGCGGTTCCCGCCTGTGGCAGGCTTTACTTTGATATTGGGCATTGGATATTCGATATTGGACATTCAATTCAGTCCTCCGTCTTTGGTCTGGCGTCTGTGGTCTTGATGGCTGAAAAATCCTTGTCTCGCCCTGCCGGCAGGGATATACTTCCCCAAAGAAAGCGGCTCAAAATAGCGAGATTGAAATAATGCCTGTTTTTAGGAGGTCTATCGAAATGAAAGCGTTACCTTACATCCTGTTAGTGATGCTGGCGGTAATCTGGCCAAATAATGCCCGTGCCGCCGTCAAAACCCAGACCGTCGAATACAAAGACGGCGATACCGTTCTCGAAGGTTACCTTGCCTACGATGACGCCCTCAAAGGAAAACTGCCCGCCGTTTTAATCGTGCACGAATGGACAGGCGTCGGTCCCTATGTTAAAAGCAGGGCCGAGCAGTTGGCCGCCCTCGGCTACGTTGCCTTCGCCATCGATATTTACGGCAAAGGCGTCCGCCCCGCCAACACATATGAAGCCGCAAAACAGGCAGCTATTTACCGCGCCGATAGGCAACTGATGCGCCGACGGGCGCTGGCAGGCCTTGAGCAGGTCAAAAAATACCAATTTGTTGACCCCGACAAAATAGCCGCTATCGGCTATTGTTTCGGCGGCGGCGTTGTCCTTGAAATGGCTCGCAGCGGAGCGGATTTGAAAGGCGTAGTCAGTTTTCACGGCAATCTCGACACGCCGAACCCCGCCGACGCGAACAATATCAAGGCCAAAGTGCTCGTTTGCCACGGCGCTGACGACCCTTATGTCCAGCAGGAACAGGTTACCGCCTTCTGGAGCCAGATGCGTAATACGAAAGTTGACTGGCAATTGATTATCTTCGCCAACGCCGTCCACGGCTTTACAAACCCCGATAATGGCAGCGACCCCTCCAAAGGCGCCGCCTATAACAAACAAGCCGATATGCGCTCCTGGCTGGCTATGAAAGATTTCTTCAAAGAAATATTCTGAACCTGACTAAAATTCGCATTTTCGCTATCGGCTCGTTTAGCCCTCAGGTTTACCCGCCGTTTGTGTGGCGGGCCTGCCTGGGGGTTTACCCTCTGTAGCTCGCAGAACGAAGGAGGGTCATAAAAATCCGCGTCTTATTAATTTCTTTCGGCCAATTTCGGCAAAATTGCCCATTTTCCGCCCTTGACGCCAAAGGCCGAAAAAGGTATCATTCCAAACTTTGTTTTGAATCGTAAACTTCCCTGTAAAAGGGCATAATTCCGCTTATATGCGGGTATGCGGTGAATTTATTAAAAGGAGAAAATGATAATGGCGAACAAAATGGTGTATTTCTTCGGCGGCGGCAAGGGCGAAGGAAATGCGAAAATGAAGAACCTCCTCGGCGGCAAAGGAGCTAATCTTGCCGAAATGGCCAATCTCGGCGTACCCGTCCCGCCGGGCTTCACAATCACTACTGAGGTCTGCACTTATTACTATCAGAATAAAAAGACCTATCCGAAGGGCCTCAAGGAAAAAGTCGATGAGTCGATGCGCAGAATCGAAAAAATTATGGGCAAAAAATTCGGCGACCCATCCGACCCGCTTCTTATGTCCGTTCGCTCCGGCGCACGCAAATCCATGCCGGGAATGATGGAAACTGTTTTGAACGTCGGATTAACTACATCCACAATCCCCGGATTGATTGCCAAGAGCGGCAATGAGCGGTTTGTGTATGACGCGTATCGGCGGCTGATAATGATGTACTCGGACGTCGTGATGGAAAAGGCGGCGGGAATTGAGCCGAAAGATGACGAGGGGATTCGCAAGCAGCTCGAAAAGATAATGGACCACCTCAAAGAGCAAAAGGGCTACAAGACCGATACGGATATGAACGCCACCGACCTCAAGAATCTCTGCGAACTGTTCAAGAGCAGGGTAAGAGAAGTATTGGGCAAGGATTTCCCGGATGACCCGAACGCACAACTCTGGGGCGGCATCACAGCAGTGTTCGCTTCGTGGAACGGCAAACGAGCCATCAGCTACCGCAAAATCGAAGGCATACCCGATGAATGGGGCACAGCAGTGAACGTCCAGACAATGGTGTTTGGCAATATGGGCGATAAATCAGCCACGGGCGTAGCGTTCACACGCAACCCGGGCAACGGCGAAAACTACTTCTACGGCGAATACTTAGTAAACGCACAGGGTGAAGACGTCGTCGCGGGCACCAGGACGCCTGCACCGGTCAACGAGGATTCAAAGAGCGACCACAACAAGGATTTGGTATCCCTCGAAAAGGGAATGCCTAAACTTTACAAGGAACTGTACGCCACGCAGAAGAAACTCGAAAAGCATTACCGCGATATGCTCGATATCGAATTCACAATCGAAAGCGAGCGGTTCTGGATGCTTCAGTGCCGAGTGGGCAAACGCAACGGCCCGGCGGCGGTGCGTATGGCAGTCGATATGGTAAAAGAAAAGCTCATCAAGAAGGAAGAGGCGGTAATGCGAGTTACGCCCGACCAGTTAGATGAGCTGCTGCACCCGATTATTGACCCCAAGGCGGAAAAGGCAAGCAAGCCAATGGCGAAGGGTTTACCCGCGGGGCCGGGCGGTGCGGTCGGACAGATTGTGTTCTCCGCTCAAACAGCGGTTGACTGGAAAAAGTCGGGCAAGGACGTTCTTTTAGTCCGTGAAGAAACAAACCCGGAAGACGTCGAAGGTATGAGAGCCGCACAGGGCATCTTGACCGCTCGCGGCGGTATGACCTCGCACGCGGCATTGGTCGCTCGCGGCTGGGGCAAATGCTGCGTCGTCGGCTGCGGCGCACTCGAAGTCGATTACGGCAGGAAAGAACTGCACATCGCAGGCAAAGTCCTTAAGGAAGGCGACTGGCTCACGCTTAACGGCACAAAAGGCGCGGTTTACGAAGGCAAACTGCCTATGCTTGATGACACCGCGGAAAACGTCCTGCTCAACAGCTTCCTCAAGATTTGCGACAGTATCAGGAAACTCGGCGTCCGCACCAACGCGGATACGCCCGAAGACGCTCAGAAGGCAAAACAATTAGGCGCGGAAGGCATCGGGCTGTTCAGGACCGAGCATATGTTTTACGGCAAGGGCTCCGATGAGCCATTGTTCATTTTGCGTAAGATGATTGTTTCCAAGAACAAAGCAGAAAGACAAAAGGCGCTCGATGAGCTGTTCCCGTATGTTAAGAAAGCGATTAAGGGGACACTCGCGGCGATGGATAATCTGCCCGTTGTGATTCGTCTGCTTGACCCCCCTCTTCACGAATTCGTCCCGCAGGACAGGGCCAAGCAGGAAGCGCTAGCAAAAGACCTGAACATATCGCTTGAGGACCTCGCGAAGAGAGCCGAGGCGATTCACGAAACCAACCCTATGATGGGTCATCGCGGCGTGCGCTTAGGCATCACGTATCCGGAAGTCAGCGAAATGCAGATTCGGGCGGTTTTCGAGTCGGCGGCAGAATTGATTAAGGAAGGCAAAAAGCCGTATCCGGAAATTATGATTCCCGTTGTCTGCGACGTGAAGGAATTGAAGAACCAGCTCGATATGGCAAGAGCGGTTTATAAACAGGTCGTCGCCAGGACGGGTCTCAAGAAGATTCGCCACAAACTCGGCACGATGATTGAGATACCGAGAGCGGCTTTGGTCGCCAACCAAATCGCCACCGAAGCGGAATTCTTTTCATTCGGCACAAACGACCTTACGCAGATGACGTTCGGCTTCTCACGCGACGACATCGGCGGATTCGTGCCAGATTATCTCAAGCAGGGAATACTGCCGGGAGACCCGTTCCAATCAATCGACCAAATCGGCGTCGGCGAACTGATTAAGATTGCCATCGAGCGAGGCAGAAAGACACGCAAAGACCTCGAAATCGGTATCTGCGGCGAACACGGCGGAGACCCGGCAAGCGTGGAATTTTGCCACAAGGTCAAGATGAATTACGTTTCCTGCTCGCCGTTCAGAGTACCAATCGCAAGATTGGCGGCGGCACAGGCGGTGGTGAATAAGTAGCGTTCAGCGTTCAGTTACAGCGTACAGTAAAGGCGCGGCTTAATTTTGGCCGCGCCTTTTTTTGTCACAAATTCCACCGAAGGCAACGATAAATAAATAATTTGACGCCGGGTAGATGATGATTTATAGTTGGTTTGGCAAAAAAGTCGGGAATCACAAATTAACACAGAGTTATCAAACTGGAAAACAAGAAAAGATGGTATTTATGGAACAGACGAACAAGATAGATGTGGCGATTCATACACATTCACAGTGGCTTATTCGTCTCATAGTCGCCATTGACAAGGGAACAAGCGAATTTAAGCCCGAAATTGTCAAGGCAGACAATAATTGTGAATTTGGCAAGTGGCTATATGGGGGTTTCTCGGCCCAGCAGAAAGGGTCTGTCTTGTACAAGGAAATTAAAGACCTCCACGCGAAATTTCATGCCGAGGCAGCCAGAATTTTGAGTTTGGCTATAAACAACCAAAACGAAGAGGCTATGAATGCGTTAGCGGACAATGGCGAGCTTAGAAAAATTTCAAAATTACTTATTAATAAGCTGACTGACCTTAAAAAGGTTGTTTGATAATCTTAATGATAATCGCTCCTTTTGGCCTTCTCTCTTCGGAGCACGAACAACGAACAATAAACCTCGAATATCTTTCTCGCGAAGCGTCCTTGACTCTTTCCGGCCAACATATTAAATTGATGACAAAGAGTGGTGGATATTATCAATGTGCTTAGAACCCAGACGTATACAGAAATATAATGAAATTTAAACATGTTTTGATAATCCTTGTTCTCGGCGCAGTTGGTTATTATATAGTGTGGCCGATTTGCCTTGCTGTCCCCCTGTTTTGGCGTATGAAAGTAGCCCAGGAATACGGCTGTAAATATATGGATTCTATCACCGCCAAAGATATCCCCGTCTGGATTGAACGAACCAAAAAATACCTGCAGGAATATGACCCAAAATCGGGGGTTATTGGTGTCTACGGGACAGATAAAAAGCCCATCCCGCCTGAATTGAGAAAATTGGAAATTTTAAGAATTGATATTTCTTCTGATTACGTTGAATACGTATGGCTCGGCGGGATGGACCATACTAATTTGCAGGTGCAGAAAACCACCGATGGAAATTTCAAGTTCACCGCCAATTACAACAATCATTCTTCAAAGGTCATTTGGCCAAAAGTTGATGCTAACCAGCCGCATAGCACCGCAGATAAGCCCCGCAGCCAGTGAGTTTATCGCCGGAGAATAAAAGCAACAGCCGCCTTCGTCCTGAAAATTAAAATAAACAGTGTCATCTGTGCAATCTGTGGCTAAACATTTTCCGCGTCTTTCGGTATATAATCTTCCCTGACGGGCGAAAAAATCTCGATTGCGGTGGAGTCCTCGATGATTTGGGCGCCGTGGCGGACGTCGGCGGGTATGCACCACGAATCGCCGGGGCGGGTATCGTGCTGGGTATCTCCTATTTTGAGCAGTATATGGCCTTTTACGAGGTAGCCCGTCTGCTCGTAGGGATGGCTGTGTTCAGGCAGGATGTTATTTTTATCGAGAAGAAATTCGGTCATCAATGTGCGCTCGCCAAAACAAAGGGTCTTTTGCCTGATACCCTTAAGGGGTTTTTTGTAGCCATCTTTACTCTGTTTGCCAAAAGCAATTGTCATAGATAACCTCAAAAAGAAAAATACGGACTGATGAAATCATTTTCAGTGATTGTATAAGATGCCCCCATAAAATAAAAGGGGTTGCTGGACAGCGGACAGCGTTCAGCGTACAGAAAAAACAGCGTAAATCTGCGTTAATCTGCGTCTAAACTTTTTGTACATTTTTGCGGCCAATCAAATCCGCTGGTTTTCATCATCGGCTCACGCTATAATACCGGGCAGGTCAATTTAAGGAGACAGACGGTGAAGGTATTACTCATATTACTGTTGTGGGCGATTTTGTTAGTGCTGTGCTGGCCTATAGCGTTGTTAGCGCTTATTTTGTGGCCGTTTGTGTGGCTCTTGTCGATTCCGTTTCGTGTTGTGGGTATTGCCGCGGAGGCGTTTCTTGCACTGATTAAGGCCATTTTGTTTTTGCCTGCGAGATTACTCGGCCATCGGTAAAATATTTTTGCCACCAAGACACTAAGTTTTTTCTTTGTGCCTTAGTGTTAAAAAACTGCGGAACTTGCATATAATCGACAATGAGTGTAAAATAACGAACTGTAGCGGTGAGAGTAGCTCAGTTGGATAGAGCATCGGATTGTGGTTCCGAGGGTCGCGGGTTCGAATCCCGTCTTTCACCCTCCGTAGCAACGCGAAGGCCCCAGAACGTCGTTATCTGGGGTCTATTTTTTTGGAGTTCAAACCAGGGATGAGAACCCGCCTGACGCGAAGCGGCAGAACAGGATTCGACACCCCTTAGGGGAGCCGCGAAGCGAATCCCGTCTTTCACCCTTTTGGGGGTTCGGAGATTGGACGCAGGATATAGCGGATTAACAGCAATGACGAATGTTAAATACCTTCCATCCACAGTGCCCTAACAAGCGGTGAATTCATCAATATGACGGCTGCCAAAAAGCCAATAGACAGCAACAGGGGGAACAATAACACATCTTTGAATACTACATAAATCTTTGACATTCAAACACTCCTTTTTGCTACAAACTGCCAAACATATTCCCCGTGTCTTTCCTGACGCGGGCATTACTTGCGCGAGCCGGCTTGATTCCAGGCCCGATATTTCCGCGGTAAAAACTTACTGGGCCGAACAGGTTTTTTAACCTGACCGGCCCAGCGACTTTCACACTGTTATCTTAAAGCACAATCGCACACACGATTATGCGAACAGCCATGCTGGGTTCGCCTGTTTTTTGGAAACAAGCTGTAACCCAGCGAAGAAAAGGGAGAACTAACTTACCCGCCTCCACTACTTTACCCGCCTCCGCTACCGTATTACTATCGTCCCGCCGTTCTCAATGCTACGGGGCGCTTTTAAACTGCTGGATTTGCGAAGAGAGTTTCAAATCCAGCGAAGAAGGGGAGAGAGAATGAGCTTTTATACTAATCGCGGCCAAGCCGCGGTTGTATTTGAGCTGGATTTGCGAAGAGAGTTTCAAATCCAGCGAAGAAGGGGAGAGAGAATGAGCTTTTATACTAATCGCGGCCAAGCCGCGGTTGTATTTGAGCTGGGTTTGCGAAGAGAGTCGAAACCCAGCGAAGAAGGGGAGAGAGAATGAGCTTTTATACTAATCACGGCTAAGCCGCGGTTGTATTTGAGCTGGGTTTGCGAAGAGAGTCGAAACCCAGCGAAGAAGGGAGAGAGAGAATGAGTTTATTACCCTTGTCGCGGCCGATTGACCGCGTATGGTTGCGAGCTGGATTTGAGAAGAGAGAGAGTATCAAATCCAGCGAAGAAGGGAGAGAGAGAGAATATGTGTAGAATTTGTTATCTTAATCACCCCGTTCCATACGGGACAGGATGTCGATATTCGTGCCGGGTTTATTGACCTCGCTTTAGATTTTTTTAATCTTTTCACGGTAACAAACCCAGCTTGGGGGGAGAAAACTCCTCATGAGCTATTTAATCACGGCGCAGGCCGTGCGTGCTCTCAGAAAGATGATGGCTTTTCGATATCCCGACCGGTCTCGGCGAAGCCGCCAAGCCGCAGCCGGATAAGCCATCGGAATCAGCCTTCTCTCATTAGCTCCTCAACATTACCAGCAGAATATATTGCCTTGATGGCGACATCACCATGGATACCGAGCAGATTGACAACCGTGTCTCTTAAGACATTGTCGGTTGCATCCTCAGCAAGGACCGCGGAGACGCCCAAAGACCTGGCAGCGATTTCCTGAACTTTGCTGCCTGACTTTATCAGGGCAATCGTGGGGATATAGGGTTTAGCCGCTTTGAAAGATTTGAGAAATCTTCCATCGGGCATATCATCCAAATCCCATCTGCTGATTACGCTGTTCACCTTTTCATTTTTCAAAGAACGAGCAGCCTCAAGACCCGACTGCATTTTTATCAATCTTATCGGCAGTTCTCTTAACACTTCATTTCTGCCGTTTAAACCCACTGTTAAAACTGTCGCCTGAACAAGAACAACCATCTACGTTCCTAAATACTCTGCGGCCTATTTGCCTACGGATGCTTTATTTTTTTCTTCGCTATACATATAGAGCGAATGGCGTGCCAGACCGTGCCGCGAAAAATAGATTTTTTTAAGTCGTTTACAGCAAAGGGGTTACGTTAATTGATTTTTCGACAGCAATAAACGGGTACAAAAATATTGCTGACCATATTGGTCATAGATAAGCGATAATTATTGTCGTAAGTCCTTGCGTCAGAATGGGACTTCGATGATATGACCACTTTAGTCACAGGTGACCAGAATGGAACATCGTCATTTATAATTGCTGATTTATGATTTTGTGATGCGGCTTTCGGAAGAACAGGACAGGGTTACTGTTTTGTGTTTTCGTCGGCTTCGGCAGCAGGGATGCCGAATTTTTCCATAAGGCGATTGAGTTGGCGGCGATCGATGCCGAGAATTCTTGCGGCGGCGATTTTTCGGCCTTTGGTGTATTCGATGGTCTGGGTAATGACCCTGCGTTTTACTTCATCGAGGGTCGGCAACTGGTCTTTGGGATAAGAAGGCGAATCAGCTATTATGATTTCGAAAGGCATTACGGCGGGCTGAATTTCGGGGCCCTCGGTGAGAACGTAAGCACGCTCGATGGCGTTGGCAAGCTCGCGGACGTTGCCGGGCCAGGCGTAATTAAGCAGGAGGCGTTTGACGGATTCACTGAATGTCTTGGGCGGCTCATTGTAGAAGGCCGACTGGTTTTTTAGGAAGTATTCGGCCAAATCGAGGATGTCTTCCCTGCGATGACGAAGCGGAGGCACCTCAAGGCGAACAACGTCGAGGCGGTAATAAAGGTCTGAGCGGAATGTGCCCTTTTTGACCATACCATACAAATCCTTGCAGGTCGCGCACAGGACGCGGACATCAACGGGATACGACATAGCGGAGCCGAGGGGCGTTACACGGCGTTCCTGGAGGACGCGGAGGAGCTTTGCCTGAAGCTCGAGGGGTATTTCGCTTATTTCATCGAGGAAAATCGTGCCGCCGTCTGCCGCCCTGAAGAAACCGAGCGTGCTGTCAACAGCGCTTGTGAATGCGCCTTTGACATGGCCGAATAACTGGCTCTCGAATAACTGGCCTGTAAGGGTGGTACAATCGACGGGGACAAAAACGCGGTCGGCGCGGCTGCCTGAGACGTGAATCTGGCGGGCGACCATTTCCTTGCCGACGCCTGTTTCGCCGGTAATAATAACCGGACATTCACGAGCGGCAATAGCCCTGATAATCTCCATTACGGAGTTGAACGCAGCGGAATTGCCGAGAAAATGGTTATGCGTGCGAGTATAAAACGACTGCGCAGACGCAGAATCCTGCTGTCCGTGCTTGCCGTTTCCGTTCTGAAAGCTCAACTCTTTTTGCGCCAGAAGGCACCTTGCGCGAACTATCACTCATTACTTATCGCCCCATCTCCAGTGCAGACACATTCACCCTTGCACCGCCGCGAAAACACGATTTTGGTGAGAATGCCCTGCGTGAAGATGAGGGCAATCTCTCCCATTTCTTCTTCAATATCTTATTCTACGTTGCTTAAGAGACAAAGTCAAATGAATTATAGGACTTTTTGCTTTTTGTCCCAGATTAAAGGCCAAATTAGCGAAATTGGCATAATAGGCAAATCGGAGGTTGAGGTCTAAAAACAGCCCCAAAAGCAGCTAACTTATTTTGCTGCAAGAGGTTACGACTGAAGGGACAGCGATTATTCAAGTGGTTAGCAAAACAGAGAATTAAGCGATGCCATTTTGCTCAAGCCAAATTTTTAATGCTGCAAAGTCCGTATGAACACGGTAATCAGGCAGCAAAAACCATCAGCCCCCTACCTACCAAGCAGCTCGAAGGGGGAAATATAATCCCCATACTGTTCGGCGGCGGATTTGAAGCGTTTTCTGGCTTCGGCGAAGGTATCTAACAGAATTTTGGGAGTATCGGGAACTTTCTGGCGATAAATATTCTCGACGCGGTCGAGTTTGGCGAGGTTTTCCGGGACACGAATCGTGAACTGTTTTTCGTAATCGTCTTTTGTGAACTGGGTTTTGAGATGCTCTCTGAACAGCCGGGCTAAGTCATCATAAATTGGTATGAAGCCGGACGGCGTTTTGATTGCATCGACATCGCCATTGACACGAAGCTCCGCCCAGAGAATCCAGACGAGCTTGTCTGCCATAGTATTGAGGTATTTGCCGTCTTTTCCGCGGAGAAAGTAATTGACGGAGAATATGAGGGGCGGGTTTTTGACGCCTTTGGCGAAGTCGAGATTGATTTGGACATATTTGCCGAGCGGTATCGAAACGAAGTCGAGATTCGACATAAGGTTGAATGTTCTGACACCCTGCTTGCCAAGAGTCGCTGCAGTTGTTTCCGATTCGAGAGCCGCGCCTTTCAGGATGATTCCTTCGTTCCAGTCGAAGGCCTGCTCAACGGGATTCCATGTGTCGCTGTCGCGTCCACCGTAAACCATGCCGCCGATGGGGACACCGTTGGGGTCATTGAGGGCAGGGTCGCAGTTGTCGAGGTCGGGGATGCTGAGGGTATAGCGGGCGTTTTTGTGAGCGGGCGGAATGGGATTGCCCTGGTCATCGGATTTACCGTTGAACCATGCGCCGGAGAAATTGGTTCCTTCGGGCGGTATTTCACAACCCATGCCGAGCCAGTAGGGTTTTTTATTCGCGTCGAGCAGGACGTTGGAGAAAATGACCTCTGTCGGGCTTGTGAGGACTTTATAAATGACGGGGTCGTCATTTTCGCTGACGTCCTGGATGATGCCGAAGATGCCTTTTTCGACGTTTACGGCACGGATTTGGCCGTCTTTTTTGCGGAAATAGGCAATATCATCGCCGACGATTGTTTGGCCAGGGAGCATCGAGGTTGAGGTCTTGCCGCAGGCGGAGGGGAAGGCGCCGGTGAAATAAGTAACTCGCCCTTTCGGTCCGTGTGCGCCCATAACGAACATGTGTTCCGCGAGCCAGCCCTCTCGCGAGGCCTTCTGGATGGCGAGTCGCAGGGCGAGTTTTTTGAGGCCCATTGTGTTGCCGCCGTACTGGGTGTTTACGGAGTAAACCAATTCGTCTTCGAGGTCGATATAAACGCGGCGAAGATTATAGTTTTTGCTGATGCCGTTTTCGAGTTCGCCTTCGGAGTGGAGAAATCTGAAAAAGCCATGGTTTTCACCGAGTTTTTTGAACTGCTCGTAGCCGGGGCGATAGAGAAGCGATTCGCTGTGAACGACGTATGGCGAGTCGGTAATCTGAAGACAGGGGATGGTGAAATCGGAGCCGGTTGGTCCCAGCGTCCAGAAGCAAATAATCATTTCCCTGCCGGCCATTATGTTTTTGAGGAGGTCGCGGATTTCTTTGGTGCCTGCCTGTTTTTCAACGGATTTGAGCGATTCGCCGAGCGATGAGCCGGCGGGCAGGAGGTATCTTGTGCTGAAGGTATCGCGTCCCTGGTCGTTAATACCGTCGAAATGGCAGGTGTGGCCCTTGATGTCGAGGGGGATTTCCTCGCCGTTTTTTATGGCAAGGGTGCGGATATGCGCTACGTCCTCCGGCGAGTCGGTGCAGACATAGACAGAAGCCGGATTTGTCAGCTCGATAGCATCTGCGATGAAATGGTGCATCTTAGGGTGGTCAACCGCAATTAACCGGTCAAAGTGTTTGCCGTTAACCCTGTTTTTCAAAATATCTTTTACTTCACCAGCCATATTGCCTCCAAAAAATTTCGGCTATATCCTCCGTGGTAGAAGCTACAAACCCGCTACCATGACGAAGGGCAGGTCAAAAAATCGCAGGAGTATAAACCGCTTTCTTGAATGGCGTCAACATCTTTTTGAAAATTTACTTGATTTATACGAAATACAGTGGTATAATGAAATCAATAGTAGGACCTTCGTTTTTATAGGTCCAGAAGAAGAGAGAACCACACCAGTAAGCACTTATAGGGAAGGACGAGAGAGATGAAAAGGTTAGTTTCTGCAATATTGGTCATTTCTGTAATTGGAATCACTTCAGCAAGCGCTACACAGATGGCAATATGGGATTTTGGCCCCAATGCCGCCGGTTATACCACAAATCCAACGGCTGAAAACCTGGTTGCAATGCCCACACTGGTACTTTCGGGCGGAACACTTGACCCGGACGGCAAGGACGGCGTGGCATACACGGATGCGGCGGGAGTTTCTCACGCAGCGGGTCAGGCGGGGGCGTGGGATGAAATAAAGGTGAGCGGCGACAACGCCAGATGGATTGTTACTCTCAATACGACCGGCTGGACCGATATCAGCTTGCGGTTCGATTACAAGGCGTGGAGCTCCAAGACCAATTCATTCGATATTGATTACCGGCTCAATGACACGGACGCGTGGACAAATATACTGAATAATACGCCCATCGTCGGAGACTCGACGTTCCATAGTTTCGCGTATTCTCTTGCCAGTTTGGATGCCATTGAGAACCAGCCGGTAGTAGAGCTGCGATTCAATGACTTCGACAACCATGGCAGCGGCAAACTGGCGTTCGATAATTTTGAGCTGACGGGAACGCAGATTCCTGAGCCGGCAACGATTGCACTGTTTGGGCTCGGTATCACAGCGATTATCCGCAGACGCCGGAAATAACCCGTTTATATATTCACGACGGAACCTGCCGCGTTACGCGCGGAAGGATGTTGTAATCGTCAGCGGTAGCGATAGAGCTTAATACGCTGGATGTCGTAACGTTCGGGTGGGAGGCGGAGATGTCTTCCTTGATGACTTTCATCGCCATTCAGATAAAGGTCCGTAACCCATCGGCCTTTTACGAAATGTCCCCGCTGAATCGAGGCAATGCCGACAATGGGGTCGCCCGCAGAGTTCGGTTCGAAGGTAATCACCTGGCTTTTGCCGGCAATTAAATATTCATCAGACCCCATGGAAATGATAATGCTGCCCGCGAGCATGTCGGAGGTAAGAGATTTGCCCCAGCCGGCGTCCAACTTTACGTTGAGCCGAAAATCACCGAGCCGAACCTGTTGAGTCGGATTATTAGAGTCAACCAAGACGCCGGTGATAGTCCCTTTGCCCTGGTTTTCGAGAATCAAAGGCGTCAACTGCGAAAGGACGCCGTATGCATGGGCAAGCTCAGAATCGGATTTAACGAAGGACTCGACGGCGAACGGCGAAAAGCCCATCGCGTTATGCCGGCCAATGGCATAAAAAGCGTTTGCTGGATTTTCAGAACCTCTACCGACTTCAGGGATAAAAACAGGATTGCCGGAGCGGTCGAATTTTTCAAGCCACTCGACAAAATTCGGAAAATAGATATCGGGGGAAAGAAAATCAATATGCGGCGCTCCTGCCCTCCAGATGTCCATTAAATGCGGCAACGGGCCTGCGCTTGGATACTGGCCGGGCTTAAACCCTTGACGAATTAAAGCAGCATTGACAAACATCGGCAGCGAATATTCGGCCTTGCCTGCGGCGGCAACGCTATCAATATAGCGGGCATAGAGCCAGGCCATAAAAATTTCCTCCGTGCCGATTCCGCTGCCGAAAATCTCTTCCCATGTTCCTGAAGTTTTGAAGCCCCCTGCCTTCCAAACGTCGTTGAATTCCGGTACGAGCACACCTTTATGCTCCTGCAGGTAATCCATCAGCTCTTTTGGCACCGGCTTATCGAACTGCTCATTAGCAGCGGAACAATGGTCTCTTGATTCGGGTATCATACCAACTTCGTTTTCGACCTGAACCATAATCACTGTCCGTTTGTCACCATCAAACTGACGAATGTGCCGCATAAGGGCGGCGAAGGCATGGGAGTCGGCATCGCGGTTTGATTCGCTGAACGGCGACAGGATTTCAAGCCCTTTACCTGCCGCATCCTGAGCACGCGGAAAACGTTCGTAGTTTGTCTTGACCCAATATGGAGCGTAGCAGGCCATGCTGTTTTTCCAGCTTGCGAACCAAAGCAAAACCAGATGTAAGTTATGATGGCGTGCATCCTTAATAAGGTCATCAACCATCACAAAATCAAATTTGCCTTCCTGCGGCTCAATCAAATCCCAGTAAACGGGCATAAGCACGGTATTAAGATTACATTCGGCAAGGCGGGGCCATACCGGCCTCATATTATCAACGCTCGACGCAGCAGAGTTGCCCAATTCGCCGGCGAGCATCAGAAATGGTTTACCATCCACAACCAACTGCGTCGCATCACCCTGCTTTTGAAGATGCGGCATCAGGTCCTGCTGCCCTGCTGCAATTGGGCCAAAGACAAAAATCGATATAAGACCGACTGTTATGATATCCAGCTTTAAAGAACGTATCTTTGTCATATCTATACTCTCTTTTTTTGGCTCAATTCAGCTTTAGCCAAAACAACTTATAACGTTTCGGAACAGAAAAAACAACATTTTGGGGCTAAACATCGAACAGCGGAAGACCGTTGTAATTGCCCTGCCAGCGCGGTAGTATCGTCGGGAAACACGGACCTGCGCAGACAAGGACGGCGTTAATTGGAGAAATGAAAAATGGGAACAACTCAAATTGCGGATTTAAGGAAAGTTTTAGTTTTTCTCTGCGTAATCGGCGTAATCTGTGGTGAAATTAAGGCCGCTGGGCAAGTGGGTCTTGGGGGAATGGAGAAATCGGTAATAATGATACGCAGCGCAGGACAGGAATTCGATTTTGTAACGCCGTGGAAGCCGAAGGCGATGAGCCAAGGGGTCGGGTCAGGGTTTATCATCGATGGCAACAGAATTCTCACTAACGCGCACAATGTGAGCAACAACAAATACATTGAGATTCAAAAAGAAAACGTGGCGAAACGGTATCCCGCAAAGGTGGCATTCATCGGACACGACTGCGATTTGGCGTTACTGGCGGTTGAAGACAAGAGCTTTTTTGATGACACAAAATCGCTTGAGCTGGCAGAACTGCCGGGGGTAAACACAGCGGTTGAGACATACGGATTCCCTATGGGAGGCAGACGGATATCGGTAACGAAAGGTATTGTTTCGCGAATACAGGTGGACACATACGCGCACACGGGGGCGGATTCGCACCTTGTAATTCAAACGGACGCGGCGATAAACCCGGGTAACTCCGGCGGGCCTGTTATACAGGACGGCAAGGTCGTGGGCGTGGCATTCCAGGGGCTTAGGCAGGCGGAGAACATCGGATATATGATTCCGACGACGGTGATAAGGCATTTTCTGGCGGACATAAACGACGGCAAATACGATGGGTTCGGGACACTGGGCATAATGCTGTACCCGGGGCTGCATAACCCGGCATATAAGGATTATCTTAAGGTGCCGGCAGACCAGCAGGGTATAGTCGTGATTGATACCATAATGCACAGCTCGGTCGAATCTATTTTGAAAGCGGGCGATGTGCTGACGCAGATTGACCAGTACGCAATCGACAACGACGGGAGAGTGGAAATATACGGGTTGAAGCTCGATATGTCGGAGGTGGTGGAGACAAAACAAATAGGGCAAACGGTAGAGCTTGCGTTTTACCGCGACGGGAAACTTACAAAGGCGACGGCGACGGTTGCGCTGAACAGGACAGTTTTTGAATTCGCGAGGCGGTACGATATCGAGCCGGAATACGTTTGCTTCGGGGGGCTTGTTTTTGTGCCGGCGACACGTAATTATCTCGAAACCTGGGGAGCTGACTGGATTATAGATGCGCCGTTTGAGCTGCGATACCTGTTCCACAATTCGATGCAGCTAAACGAGGACAGGGCGAGAAAGGAATACGTCGTGCTTTCGGAGATAATGCCGGATGAGATAAACGCGTACGCGGGCGGATTCAAAAGCCAGGTGGTCGAAAGTATAAACGGGACGACAATCGAGGGGCTTGCGGACGTGTGGAAGGCATTCGATAAGCCGCCTGAAGGTTATTACACGATTGCGTTTATGGGTATAGACCGGCCATTGATACTCAACGCAAAAGAGGCACACGCACAACAGGCGAAGATACTCACAAAATATGATATACCGCAGCAGGTGCAATTGCCTTCAACCGGCTCAGGCCGGAAGGAGGTGCAGCAATGAGAATGAATTTAGAATTAAGAGTTAAGAATGAAGAACTTGGAATTATGAGGTGTGCTCTCAGAGTTTTAATTCTACATTCTAAATTCTTAATTTTGCTTTGTGTCTTTGTGTCTTTGTGGTTGGCGGGAACATCGGCGAGAGCTGGAGAGGACCAGACACGCGAGGCAATGAAGGGGTCGATTGTATATCTTGAAATTTCGTCATACGGTTACGACCAGATACGTCCGTGGAAAAATACCGACATTCAGAAGAAAAGCGACGTCGGATGCGCGGTTGACAGTCATCTGGTTATAACACCAGCGTGGAACCTGACGGACGCGAAACTAATCAAGGCAAAGGTCTCTGGCCAGAACGAATACATACCGGCGACGATAAAGATAATCGATTATGAGGTTGACCTTGCGCTGCTGGAGCTTGAGCCGAACGCGATGACAAAGCCGCTAACGCCAATAAAGTTTACAGACCAGTTTCACAAAGGCGTCAAGCTGACTTATTACTGGCTCAACTCAGTCGGCGAGATAACGACGGGACAGGGATATCTTGACTGGGCCGAGGTGCATAAATCGCCGATTTCCTATGCTGATTTCCTGACTTTTATCATAACAAATATATCGCAAGAAACAGGCATAGGGCAGCTTTACTGCGAGGGCTCAACACCCATAGGAATCGCCTGCTGGAACGACGGCACCAATAAGGCGGGGCTTATACCGGCGTCGGTAATCAACAATTTCCTTGCCAGGGCAAAGGACAGCAACTATTCCGGAGTGCCTGTGGTCGGTTTTACAACCGAGGCATTGCTCGACCCCACAACGCGAGCATATCTCAAGATGCCAGCGACGATGAAAAACGGCGTGCAGGTTGCCGGCGTGTATAACATAGGCACAGGCAGTGAATCATTAAAGGCGGGCGACGTGATTCTCTCAATAGACGGCAAAGAGATTGACGCATACGGCAAATTCCAGTACCCGGCATACGACCGCATAATGTTCCATCATTTAATCACAAGTCACAAAGTCGGCGATGATATTGTTTTTGATATATGGCGAGAGGGGGCTAAACAACAGCTGCACGTGCAGGCGAAAAATTTCGACGTGGGCGAAATGCTCGTCCCCTACTACGAATACGGCCAGCAGCCGGAGTACGTGGTTACGGGCGGATTTGTGTTTCAGAAGCTGACAAGGGCCTATCTGGCGAACTGGGGCAAGGACTGGGAAGGCAAGGTTACGCCTCATATGCTGCATTACCTCAGGGATATGGCGTTTAAGCCGACGGCCCAGCGCAGGGAGATTGTAATACTGAGTTATGTTTTGCCCGCGCAGATAAACCTCGGTTATACCGACCTGTCGCAGATTGTTGTGAGCAAGTTTAATGGTATGCCCGTCAGCCGATTAAGCGATATCGTCAAGGCGCAGAAGCTGAACCCGGGCGACAAATACGACGTCGTGGAATTCGAGCTGGATGAGCCGACTGTGGTCATACCGCGCCAGCAGCTGCCACAGGCGGACGCGATGATTGCGACAAATTATGGGATTCGCAAGGCGGTAAACGTTAAACAATAAAAATAATAAGGACGTGCAATATGTGTCAGACCTGCGGATGTTCGCCCTGCGAGCTATGCGGGGCGCCGATAGAGGACGGGGTTTGCAGCGGCTGCGGCGAGCCGGCGGAAGAATGTGTCTGCATACCGAAGAAGGAATAGAAGTCAGAGGACAGAGGACGGATGACAGATAGCGGTGATTCCGTTTTTCTGCCGAGGGAAAGCCATTCAATTTCATTGACAGTAGTCCCGCTAAAAGTTACCTTATTTGACTTATGAAAGTTCTATTAAGCTGGCTTAAGGATTATGTTGATATAGAGCTGTCGGTGCAGGAGGTCGCGGAGATTCTAAGCAATCGCGGATTCCCATACGAGGGTATCGAGCAGCTCGATAATGACACGGTAATCGACGTTGAGGTAACGAGCAACCGGGGCGATTGCCTTGGGTATATCGGCGTCGCGCGTGAGCTTGCCGCGGCGACGGGCAAAGAATTGAAACTGCCGAAGGTTGAGCTTGCGGAATCATCGAAGCCGGCGTCGGAATTCGCGAGCGTTGAGATTCGTGAGCCCCAGTTGTGCGGGCGTTATACTGCCCGAATCATCGAAGGAGTCAAGGTTGGGCCGACGCCTGACTGGATGCGCAAACGCCTTGAGGCGATTGGGATGCGGAGTGTCAATAACGTTGTTGACGCGACGAACTACGCGATGATGGAGACGGGACAGCCGCCGCACGCATTTGATTACAAGAGATTATTCGGCGGGAAGATAATCGTTCGCAAAGCACAAGCAGGCGAGCAAATCATCAGTATCGACGGCTCGAAATGCGAATTGACTTCCGATATGCTCGTAATCGCCGACTCGAAATACCCGGTCGCGGTGGCGGGCGTTATGGGAGGACTTGATACGGAAGTAAGCGACGCGACAACAACGGTACTGCTTGAGGACGCGTTTTTCTCGCCCTTGAGTGTGCGGACGACATCTCGCAATTTGTCGCTGCCATCGGAGGCGGCGTTTCGGTTTTGCAGAATCGTGGATATCGAGAATATCGACTGGGCATCGAATCGAACCGCTCAACTGATGATTCAGGTATCGGGCGGCAAGGCAGCCAAAGGCGTCATTGACGCATATCCGGTTGAGCCGAAACCAAAACAGGCGACGCTGCGTTTGGCGCGATTGAAAAAACTGCTTGGCATCGAAGTGCCGAAAAATACGGTAATCCAGATTCTGACAAGATTAGGTTTTGAGCCGAAGCAAAACGGCGAACAGGTAATTTGTTCGGTGCCGACGTGGCGAAGCGATGTTTACCGCGAGGCGGATTTGATTGAGGAGGTTGCCCGCGTATATGGTTACGACAAGATACCGACGGAAAACGCAATAACGATTGAGGTCTCGCCGACGGATACCCGCAAGAAGACAATCGATGCGCTCGGGACATATCTTACGGGATGCGGATTTTACGAGACGGTAACAATCAGCTTTATCGACAACAGAGACGCGGAGCTGTTCGCTCAAAACGAAGATAAAAAGCATTTGTCGGTCAAGGACGTTACGAGAACCGGAACGAATCTGCTCAGGCAAAGCGTTCTGCCATCGCTGTTTGGCGTTATAAAGACCAATCACAACGTGGGCAACACCCCCTGCCGGCTCTTTGAGATAGCTGACACATATATACCAGCACAAGCAGGAAAATTACCCGTCGAGAAGACACGCCTGACGATTACCTGCGATAGTGATTTCAGGGACACCAAAGGCGTTGTCGATGGGCTGTTAAAAACTATCGCCTCCGATGTGGTCATCAAATTTGAACCCACGGAAATCAACTGGGCGCAGGCGGGCGTAAAAGTCCTCGCCAATAACAAGCAGGTCGGCTTAGTCGGAATGGCATCGCAGCAAGTCCTCGACAGGTTCGATTTCAAACACACAACGATTTGCGGAGCGGAATTAGACCTCGAACAATTACTTGCGCTTCACGCCGGCTCAATAAAGGTGAAGCAATTGCCCAAATTCCCCGCTATAAAACGGGACCTGTCATTAATTGTAAACGAAGACACCGTCTGGGCGAATATCGAAGCCGCCGTTTATAAGAAGGTCCCTGCCGAACTTGAGGAATTGCAGTTTGTCGATATATTCCGCGGCAAGAGCATCCCCCAAGGCAAAAAGAGCGTAACGCTTTCGTTGTGGTTCCGCGACGCGGACGGTACATTGACTCACGAAACAGTCGATGGCTTCCAGACCGAAATTCTGAAATCGCTTACCGAATCCCTTGGCGCGGAATTGCGAACGGCGTAGCCACAAAAAACAAGCCACGGATTTCACAGATTTCCCTGTTTTTTAAAATTAATTCGTCGTGGATATTCGACTGTTCGACGATGCTCACCACAGGCAAGCTTAGGGTAAATAAATCCCGCCCTACATAACTCGGTTCTGTTGCTTTTCGGTCTTGGTGCGGCGAGAGTAGCCACGAAGCGTTAAATCTCTTCTATGTATCTCGATTGGCGTTCTTCTTGCGTCGCATCAGGTAGTATCTGACAAGCAAAATGATGGTCACACTCAGCAGGGTTGCTATTGAAAGCAATGTAAGGTTACGGCTAACAACATCAGCTATCTTGAGAGTTTCAGGGCCGAGAAAGAAACCGGTCAGAACGAAAACATTTGCCCATATCAATGCGCCGCTATAAGCGAAGACGGCGAATTCGTGCCATGCCAGTTCAGATGTGCCTGCAACGATTGACGAAAGATGGCGCACGACTGGTATAAAGTAGCCGAATGTAAGCGTCCACTTTCCCCAGCGCTCAAACCAATCGTGAACCTTTTTGAGATTATCATCCGTAATGTGTAAGAATCGTCCAAACCTGTGGATGGCCGGCAGCCCGATAAATCGGCCTACCAGGTAACTAACTGTTACGCCGCACATTGCCCCAAGTACACCCGCGGCGATAGTGGGTATGAGAGCCATTCGGTTCATTGAGACATTGTAGCCGGCGTAAAGCAGCAAAAGCTCTTCCGAAATCGGAAGGCCTATAATCCCAAACATCAAAAGCCCGAACAGGGTAGCATAACCATAATGTGTTATCAGGTCGATTAGCATTGCCGCTTATATTAGCATCGGGCTTCGAAAATTTCACGATAATCTCGCAGGCACGAGCTGGATGGGCTCGTTTCAGAGTTGTTCATCGCTATTGACCTAAGTATCTTGTGGTGTCTTCGCAAAACTCATACAAAACAACAGTACTCAACATTCGCATTTCAAAGGGTTTAGCATCGGGTAAAAATTCCTTTGGAGAAATTATCAAGTGAAAGCCGAATAGGCGCAGTAGACCGGAAGACAGAAGACGGAAAACAGATGACAGAAGACAGCAGTTAGAAGGTCCGAAAAAAGCGGACGCGACAAGTTAATACGGGGCGATTTAAATCGCCCCTTTTTTCTTTGAAAAAACATATGAGTAATTATGGCGGGCACCCCTGCGGTGTTTGGTATAGAAAGCCATATTTGAAAAAACCGATACCCTTAACCCTGGGAAATCAGGCCTTGAGGCCCGAAAACGCCTATTGAATTTGGACTTTCGGACACAAGCAACGATTGCCCATTGAATGTGATGGGTTTCTTCAATTCGCTTTCTTACGGCATCTGCGGAGGTAAAACCTGCTATATAGAAGGGCCTGTAACAACAGGCCCTTTTTTTGTCCCCTCACAAGGTCATATAAGTAAATCGGAGGGTGTATTTCGAGGGTTTTTGGTATTAAGCGGAGGCGTATTTTGGCCGATTATATGGGGGGTGTAAGTATTTACGCTCATTAGCTTTGTGGGACGGTCGGCGGGGTTTGCCACGCCCTACAACTGAAACGAAAAAGAGTTGCAACGCTGAGAAGAGGTGAAAATGCTTAAGATTCGTAACTACACGGTCCTGCCGGCGCTGCCTGAGGTTTTGAATGACCTTCAGGCAATCGCGGTGAACCTGTTCTGGTCGTGGAACCCTGAATCTATCGATTTATTTTCGCGGATTGACCCGGCACTGTGGCAGAGCTGCGGGCATAACCCGGTCAAGCTGTTAGGCAGCGTGCCGCAGGAACGGCTGAACGCGCTGGCGAAGAACCAGGGATTTATCGCTGAATTGAAAAAGGCGTCGGAGAAACTTCAATCATATCTCGAAGGGCCGACGTGGTTTGATTCGGTGTGTCCCAAATCGACGAAAATGACGCTGGCGTATTTCAGCGCGGAGTTCGGGATTCACGAATGTCTGCCGATTTACGCGGGCGGCCTGGGGATACTCGCGGGCGACCATATCAAGAGCGCATCAGACCTCGGTATCCCGTTAGTCGGTATGGGGCTGATGTATCAAAAGGGTTATTTCCGCCAGTATCTCAACGTTGACGGCTGGCAGCAGGAGGCATACGTTGAGAACGACTTTTATAATATGCCGCTTGAGTTAGTGCGAGGCAGTGATGGGCAGCCGTTGATAATCAGCGTGGAGTATCCGGGCAGAGAGGTATTCGCTCAGATATGGCTCTGCTCGGTGGGACGCACCAGGTTATATATGTTAGACACGAACCTGCCGAATAATTCCGCGACCGACCGTATGATTACGACGACGGTTTACGGCGGCGATACGGAAATGAGAATTCGCCAGGAACTTATGATGGGCATCGGCGGTATGCGTGCGCTTTACGCAATGGGCATCAAGCCGACGGTATGTCATCTTAACGAAGGACACACCGCATTTTCAGCTCTCGAACGAATGCGATACATAATGAACGAGACAAAAGTATCCTTTGACGAGGCATTCGAGGCGGTAAAGGCGGGGACGATTTTCACGGTGCATACGCCTGTCAGGGCCGGTGTTGACGAATTCAGCACGGAGCTGATGCACAAATACTTCGACAGTTATGCGCCATCGCTTGGAATAGACGCGAGACGGCTGATTTCCTTGGGCAGGATACTGCCTGATGACGAGGGCGAACCGTTCAAGATGCCTGTGCTGGCGATACGGGCCAGCAGTTACGCAAACGGCGTCAGCGAGCTGCACGGGCAGGTATCACGCGAGATATGGTCGTGCCTGTGGAAAAGGGTTCCGACAAACGAGATTCCCATATCGTCAATCACCAACGGCGTGCACACAAAAAGCTGGCTTTCGGAGGAAATAGGTCGGCTGTATGAAAGATACATGGGACCGAACTGGGCGGATGAAAAACCCGATTCGCCGGTATGGAACAATGTTGAGCAGATATCCGACGAGGAGTTCTGGAGATGTCACCAGCGGTGCAAGGAACGGCTGATAACGTTTGCACGCAGGCGTCTTAAGGCGCAGATGGAAAGAAGAGGGACATATCACAGCGAGCTGAACCAAGCGGAGGAAGTGCTCGACCCGGAAACATTGACAATCGGTTTCGCGAGACGTTTCGCGACGTATAAGAGGGCAACTTTGCTGTTCAGAGACCCCGCCCGCCTGACGAAAATGCTGACCGACACCAAAAGGCCGGTGCAGTTCATATTCGCGGGCAAGGCGCATCCGCGGGACAGCGAGGGCAAAGATCTTGTCCGTGAAATCGTGCATTTTGCGGCAAAGTTCGACGTAAGACGCCGGATAGTATTCCTCGAAGATTACGACATCAACGTCGCCAAGATGTTGGTGCAGGGTGTTGACGTATGGCTGAACAACCCGAGAAGGCCGCTGGAAGCCAGCGGAACAAGCGGAATGAAGGCGGCGATAAACGGCGTGCTGAATATGAGCACGCTTGACGGGTGGTGGTGCGAGGGTTACAAACCCGATAACGGCTGGGCAATCGGCTCAGGCGAGGTATATGACGACGCCAACTACCAGGATACGGTCGAGGCACAGGCGATTTACAATATGTTCGAAAATGAAATTGTGCCTCTGTATTATACCCGCTCGGCAGACAATCTGCCGCGGGCGTGGATACACCGTGCGAGAAAATCAATGAGACGACTGACGCCCCAGTTCTGCACATCAAGAATGGTAAGCGAATATACGCAGCGATGCTATCTGCCCGCGCAGGCGAGATGGGACTATATGCTCCGTGACAATATGAGCAGGGCAAAAACCCTTGCCTCGTGGAAGACAAATACGCAGAGGGCATGGTCGGAGCTGTTTATTAAAGACGTAAACGTGGAAATGGGCAACGGCGAAGGCGGAAGCGCATTAGACGCCCAGAATCCGCAGTTAAAAGTCGGCTCAAAACTCAAGGTTAACGCCGTAGTCAAGCTCGGCAGATTGAAACCGGATGACATTTCGGTGGAACTATATCACGGCCCGCTGGATTCCCGCGGCAATATCCTTGACGGTGAAGTAATCCGGATGGATTACAAAAAATCCACAGGCGTTGACAACGAGCATTTGTTCTGCGGGTTTACACCCTGCTGCGCTTCGGGACGCAGAGGCATAGCGGTGCGAGTTGTGCCGAAAAACAAGGATATGGCGACAGCTCACGAGCTTGGACTGGTCCTGTGGGAATCACATACTGAACAGGTTAACGGGTAACGGGCAAAACCGGCTTACTCGTTTTCCTTGTTGGCGAAAAGCTCACAAACATCTTTGGCGGAAGAGGCCTTCTGGAGTTTGTTCCTGAACGCCTCATCGAGCATTAATCGGCTTATGCGGGCAAGCGCCTGAATATGCGGGCCTGTCTGGTCAAGAGGCGATAACAGCAGGATGATGATACTCACGGGCTTGTTGTCAACACTGTCAAAATCGATGGGCTGCGCGGCAATTCCCAGAGCAATCACCAGCTCCTTTACAGCGTTGCATTTGCCGTGGGGAATCGCTATGCCGGAACCGATGCCTGTGCTCCTGACCTGCTCACGATTGAGAACGGCCTGAAGAGCAACATCTTTATTCAGCAGCAATTTGCCGGCGTCAAGGAGATTGACAAGCTCCGTTATGACCGACTGCTTATCCTTGCCCGCGAGGGGCACCTTTACTAAACTCGGCTGTAAAATCTGTGAAAGAATCATTTTTACCGCCCATAAACAGGTTATATTACCCAAACGTCCCGAATGCAGAATAATAACAATTCAAAAACTATAATGCAACAAGCAACCTGTTATTTTGAGCAACCTTATGCAAATTTTTACGGGGCATCCGCGTCGCAAATCGCCCGCTTATCGCCCTTTACATATCGACGAGGGGGGGCTAAAATAAAGACGCTATGGAAAAAATAAAAATATACGACACGACACTGCGAGACGGGATGCAAACCGAGGGCATCAGTTTTTCTCTCGAAGACAAACTCGCCATCGCCGGATGTCTCAATGAGCTTGGCGTGGACTACGTCGAAGGCGGTTATCCCGCGTCTGGTCCGAAAGACACGCAGTTTTTCGCGGAGGTTGCGAAACTGGGTTTTCGCAACAGCAAAGTCGCCGCATTCGGCAGCACACGCAGAATCGACAACAAGGCGGAAGACGACGCCTCTCTTAACGCGATTGTTTCCTGCAAGGCCCCCGTCGCAACAATCGTGGGCAAGACCTGGGATTTGCACGTTACAAAAGTTCTTGGCTGTTCGCTCGAAGATAACATCGCGGTATGTGCCGATTCGGTGAAATATCTTAAAAAGCATGGTCTTGAGGTGATTTTCGACGCCGAGCATTTTTTCGACGGCTGCAAGGAGAATCCCGAGTACGCCCTGAAGGTGCTGCGGGCAGTGGCTGAGGCGGGAATCGACTCGATTGCGCTTTGCGACACCAACGGCGGCACGCTGCCGAACGAGATTTATGAAATCACCAAAACCATCTGCGGTCAGTTAAAGCCGCTGACCATCGGCATCCACACTCATAATGACAATGACTGCGCAATCGCTGGCTCACTGGCGGCAGTCCACGCGGGCGCAAGGCAGGTCCAGGGGACAATCAACGGGCTTGGCGAACGCTGCGGCAACGCGAATTTGTGCACGGTCATCCCGAACCTGGCGTTTAAGATGGGTTTTGACGTGCTGACGCCGGAAAAACTCAAGTCAATAACCGAAGTGTCGCGTTTTGTCTTCGAGATTTGCAACCTGACGCCGGTAACGAATATGCCATACGTCGGCGAAAGCGCATTCGCCCACAAGGCGGGACTGCACGTTGACGCCCTGCGCAAAAACAAGCGCACATACGAGCACATTGACCCTGCGATGGTAGGCAACGAAAGGCGATTCCTTATCAGCGAGCTTAGCGGCAAATCGAATATCCTCGCGGAGATGGAAAAAGCGAAAATCACCGAAGACAAAAAGCTGGCGAAAAAAATCCTCGAACGCGTGCAGAACCTCGAAAACGAAGGTTATCAGTTCGAGGCGGCCAACGCGAGTTTCGAGCTGCTCGTGCAGAAGATTATGGGGACATATAAGCCGGCTTTCGAGCTTATCAGATACGGCACAAAAGTCGAGAAACGCAGCAGCGGCGAGCTTATCACCGAGGCGACGGTCAAGCTCAAAATCGGCGAACAGGTTGAGCACGTTGTCGGCGAAGGCGACGGCCCGGTTGACGCACTCGACGCGGCGCTGCGAAAATCGCTTGAG
This sequence comes from uncultured Phycisphaerales bacterium, assembly GCA_963769245.1. GTDB lineage: Bacteria > Planctomycetota > Phycisphaerae > Sedimentisphaerales > Anaerobacaceae > Fen-1362. The sequence continues at coordinate 152,168 of CAVYKU010000002.1, read as the reverse complement.
AATTTCTACCCCGCAATAAAAGATATGCACCTTGTTGATTACAAGGTTCGTGTTGTCAACGGCCGTGAAGGAACTGCCGCCCGCGTCCGCGTAATTATCGAATCGCGAGACAAGAAAGACATCTGGGGGACCGTCGGCGTATCGGAGAACATCATCGAGGCGTCCTGGCAGGCGCTCGTGGACTCGGTGGAATACAAGCTCCAGAAGGACCTTCGATAGTATTATAGACCCGCTTTGGCTGATTCATCAGGCAACGATTTTTGCATCGGCCTGTTGCGTCTCGGCAGGCGTATCCATTCTTTTTCTTTTCCTGCGGTTTATGGTTCGCGATATCTGCTCTACAGGTATTGAGCCGGTGGCCATTTCCAGCGCCTGTTCGGCAGTCGCGGCGAATGCATCTGCTCCGATTTCCTGCCACAACCCTTCCGCACGGTTGAACAATCCGCCTGAAACCATAATTTGCATATTCGGATTTGCGCTAACGTCTTTTATGCGGTCTATAAGCTGACGAATTGAAGGCGCCTGTCTGGGGCTTGTGCCGTAAACAAGTAATACATCGGGAGAGTATTCGTGTATGTAGGTAAGGACATCGTCATTGGTAAGTCCGCCGCCGAGGAATCGCACGTCCCAGCCATCGCTTTCGAAAAGGTCCGCGATAATCTGGCCGCCAAGTTCCTGCAGCTCATCCGGCGCACAGCATACCGCGATTTTTTTGTTTCGGGCCTGCCTTCGCGGCAGCTTATTTTGCAACTGGTCAACTATCGTGCGACTGATTCTTGTGGCTAAGTGTTCCTGCGCGGGCGTTATCCGCTCGGCCCTTAACAGCCGTTCAATCTCGACCATTGTGGGCCAGACAACCTCCATATAAACAAGATTAGTGGGCGTTCCGCTCTGCAGCGTCTCTTCGATGACTGACCGGGAATTCCTTCTATCACCTCTTAAAAGTGAATCCAGATACCGCTCGACGATTTCCTCTCTAATCATAATCTTTCTCCAAATATTTTGTCTGCCACAATCTTTGCCCGTTTTAACATCAGCAGGACTCCAAATCCCAAAATGTTAATATGGGTAATATATGAATCGGAAGTAGCACTTAAAATTCTTTAGTTAAAATGGGCAATTTGCGTAATTAGGGAAACCTATCGAGACGAGTTTTAACAGGCGTGAACCATTTTAGACCAATGATTATTTAATCAAGCCGATATTATAGGGCTTTCTCGGCAAAATAATATTGGTCGGAATTTTTTGCTTTGATGTGAAAAACAGTCTAACTGTTTTCGGCATCAGGCCCCTGCCCTACCTCTGGCGGAACGGGCGGGTGTTGTGGTGGATGGGGCATATTAACCTGTCTGCAAACAACCGAGCGTTCGCCAAGCATAGTGTCATTGGCAAACAACTGGAAACGATATTCGCCCGTATGCTGAAAAACCACGCCCATCAGGTTAATCGCAACGGTTACGATTTGGCGGACATCCTTGAAATCCACGGGCTGGCCCTGCTCGAAGATGACCTTGTCCTGGTTATCTATATCGACGAGGCGAATCTTAAGGCGGGTAACGCCATGGCCGTTGGTCATCTCGCAAAAAAATATGAGCTGGTCGTGGCGCACAGGATACCTGGGGGCGTTGATGGTTTGAATAATGTTTATAATGCTGGGCATTCCCGATATGCGGTCGAAAATTACCCTGTCGCAGACAATAACGGAAAGCAGAATCGGAGCAACCTCATCCATTTTGAATTAATCCTCCTTCGCTAAAGCTACGGAGGACATGTCCCTGTCTAAAAACTGCGTCATAAAAATCATCCTTGTTTCAGGCATTGCTTTCAAGCATTCCGCGGAGTCGTTCCATTTCGCCGTCTTTCATACGATAACAGTGTTCGTTATCGGGATATTTGCCTGCCCTGACCTGGTTTGCGTATTCGGCGAAGGCGGCGATTGTGGCGTCGCCGAGATTGGCGAAGCTTTTGGCGAACTTCGGCTGATGTCCCTGTGACAAGCCGAGAATATCAGGAGCGATGAGAACCTGTCCGTCGCAGTGCGGGCCTGAGCCGCAGCTGATAACGGGGACATAACTTTGCTCGGTGATTATTTTGGCGACTTCGGCGCAAACACCTTCGAGCAGCAGCGAGATTGAGCCGGCGATTACCATTTGCTTCGCAAGGGCGATAAGTTCAGCGGCCATTTCGGCGGTCGAGGCCTCGGCCTTGAACCTGCCAATCCTGGATATGCTCTGGGGCCTGATGCCGATATGCGCCATTACAGCCATACCGGCGTCGTTGACTGCTTTTATACAATCGAGGTATGCGCTCGATGCCTCAATTTTTATCACTTGAGCGCCACATTCAGCGGCGAATCTTCCGGCGTTTTTGACCGCCTCGGCTGTACCCACCTGATAGGACAGAAAAGGCATATCCGCAACGAGACATACATCGGGGGCGGCTTTCCTGATAGCGGCGGTGATAGCAACCATAAAATCCATAGTCGCGGGCAGGGTAGAATCGTGCCCAAGTATAACCTGAGCGGCTGAATCGCCTACAAGTATCATCTCGACGTCGGTCTGGGCGACGAGCCGGGCCGTGGTATAGTCGTAGCAGCTCACTGCCGCAACCTTACGACCCTGTTGCTTGGCGTCAATTAAATTGGCTATCGTGATTTTACCTGCCATTTGAATGCCCCATAAAATAACAACCAACCTGTTAGAATATAGTGAACAAACAGGAGTAATCAAGCGTAAAATTGCAGCGTTTTTATGAGAATTTTCGGGTTTTTCGGCGAGAATTGAAAATTTTACGGTTTTTTTAATAAGAGGACTTGAACCGAGACGTCTCTAAATGTGTAGTGATATAAGAAATTTCTCTAAAGAATTTCGGGGTATTAGGGCGATTATTATAGGAAGGCAATATATGGAGTTACAGAGGACATTGACATAAGCAATCATTTTCTTGGGCTTTTCATCACCCTCCTCCGAAGCCAGGTTCTTAAACAGGAATCTGGCTTTTTTAATTCAATATTTGGAATATAGTCAAAAATTATCTTTTCACTGTTGTTAATCTGGGCAAAACGGGACTTTAGGGATATTTAAAACCCTTCGACTCAACATCACCTGTCAGACATTGAGAATATACTTTGCCATTCTTGGTGGCCGACCAAGCATATCGGTTATATAACGAATCAGGATGTCCTCTACATTTTTAAGGGTACTCTGGGAAGCACAGGCAAGCAATTTCGAGTCGGCCAGACATTTCGCCGATTCAGCAGTCAGTCGTATTTTGTCGGGGAAAGGCCCTTGGCAATCCCTGCAAATCAGGCCCCTGGCGTTATTACTGAAATACGCTTCCGGCCAGCGAGAATCAAAGCGATTTCTGCAATTTACGCAATAATCGAGGACGGGGCATAAACCGATTTCCGTCAGCAGCACAATTTGAAACACTATCAGGTTAGCCAGAATTTTGCGGTGCTCATCATCTGAGCTTCTGTCCTGACTGGCGTCATGAATAAACTGAAGCAAACTGTCAAACAAGCCCGGGTGGGGGTCGTAATCATTGACCAGGGCATTTACAAGCTCGGCGGCAAGCAGGCAGGCGTTCAGCGCAAAGATATCCGCCGACAGTACCGGGTAATTTACCATGCCCGCAAGCGGCTCAAATTCGGCAAGGGTCGCCAGCTTGTCCCTGCCTGAATCCGAGAAAACAATAGTACCATAAGAAAACATCTCGATGGGACCTCCGAAAGATGATTTCTGCCTTTTCGCGCCTTTGGCGATTACGGGGACTTTTCCCGTTTGCCTGGCAAAAAAAGTTACCACCTGTGATGTTTCGGAGTAGTCAACCGCCCGGATGCAGATGCCATGGTCATTGGTCAGCATTTTTGACGCCGTTTATTCGAGACAATTTTTTGTTTTTTATCATATACCAGCCCAAAACCCTGCTGCTGCAGAATTTCATCTTCGATTCTGTGCATTATTTTCGCTTTTTTCGGCTGCAGGTCATCGAAGCCGAGATTGTGCAGCAGGCCGTGGGTGATATAAAGGGCAAGCTCCGCCTGGGGGGAATGGCCTCGTTTAACGGCCTGTGTTTTCGCCCTTTCGCCGTTTATCACAAGCTCAAGCATTCTTGAACCGTTCTTACTTTCCGACAAATCGAACGCCAGGCAATCGGTGAAATTTTTATGGTTAAGGAATTCGATGTTAAGTTTTCGCATACGGCGATTGCCGACTATGGCAATACCGATGGTTGCCTTTGTCAGACGGAAACGCTTGCAGATTACGCGCAGAAGTTTGGTGAGCTTGCGACGCGGGCAAGGGACATTTTTGAAATCGCGGGTGATATGAACAGTTACGCCTTGCATAGTCGGCATATCGCTTTACTGGTCCTGTTCGGGCGGCACATCGGGCGGCTTGGGATAGGCAATTCGCCCGTGATAGTGGGCCGCGAGGGTTTTTGATATACTCGCCTCAATCTGGCTAAGCTCCCGCAAAGACAGGTCGCACTCGTCGAACTGGCCGTCCTGCAGACGCTTCATCGCCATATTATGCACAACTGCTTCAATCTTTAAGGGTGTCGCTTCTGGCAAAGTCCTTGTTGCGCCTTCGACGGCGTCGGCAAGCATAACGATTGCGGCCTCTTTTGTCCGCGGCTTTGGGCCGGGATATCGGAACTCGCCTTCGGATGGAGCCGGCAAATCAGAAGAATCACCCTGTTCGTGCTGTTTCATCGCTTCATTGTAAAAATACTCAACAAGCGTTGTGCCGTGATGTGTTTCGATGAATTGTCTCAGGACGGCAGGCAAACCGTATTCTCTTGCCAGCTCCATACCGTCTTTAATATGTCCGGCGATAATCAACTGACTCATCGCGGGCGAAAGCTCCTTGTGCCAGCTTATCGAGCCGAGCTGGTTTTCGACAAAGTAGCCCGGCTTATTTATTTTGCCTATATCGTGATAGTATGACCCGACTCTGCATAAAAGGCCGTTGCGTCCGATTGCTTCCGCAGCGGCCTCGGCAATGATGCCGATGAGCAAGCTGTGGCTATATGTTCCCGGCGCTTCCATAGCGAGCCGTCTAAGCAGGGGCTGGTTTGCGTCGCTGTAATCCAGCAGGGTCATACTGGTGGCAATTCGGAAAACCTTTTCGAGGACGGGCAGCAGGCCCTGTATCATCACGCCGACAAGAAGAGTAACCGCTGCGTTGGGGCCTGCGTCGGCGAATAAATTACCCGGCAATTCCGGGGCAGAAAGATACCTCATAGCGGCTGACATTATAAAAACCGTTACAGCCGCCACTAAACTTACCTCCAAGAGCCGCATCCTGGTACGGATTTCCTTGAGTAAGAAGCAATATGGCAGTGCACCGGCGAGCATAGTGAGCAAAACGCTTAAGTCCGTTACCTGCCCTGTCGCTAAAGAAGCAAGGACGCAGTAAACAAAACTCATCGCCATAGCGAACCGCTGATTATACGCGATAGTTATGATAAGGGCTGTAGCAACGGCGGTGCCGGTGACCCAGAATACCTGGCCGGCCAGCAACACCGCTAATTTCGCACAAATCAGCATCGAAATAAGCAGAACGACCAGCCCTATCGTCCTGACACGGTTCTTAATAAGCCGTTTTTGATATTGAGATATATGGAAGGCAGCAGCCAGGCTAATCAGGAAAATCACTGTAACAATCGCGGCGAGCCGGCCATAGGTCATCCGGCCTGTCGGGTCATATCCGAGCACCGCCACGGACAACAACACAAAGAGCAGCCAGACAGCCGACGAGTAAATGACGTCGGGATTCGCCAGCCGGCTCAGGTCGGCAAACGGCTTTGCCACTTCCTTTCGCACCCGACTTTTCCGCTGATTTGTCCTGTTAAAAAATCCCACCTGTGCTCCCTTTGTTTATCTCACAAAGACATCAAGGCGTTAAGTTTTCCGTTTTTGGTTTCGGTTTCGCAGAGCGGTCGTAGGCACGAACAATGCTTTGAACGAGCCGATGCCGGACAATGTCGATTTGCGTCAGTTCGACAACACCGATGCCCTTTACGCGACGCAGGCGTTCGATTGCCTCGACCAAACCGCTTTTTTGCCCGTGGGGCAGGTCTATCTGCGTTATGTCGCCGGTGATTATCATTTTGGAGCCGCGTCCCAGCCGGGTAAGGACCATCAACATCTGCAGCGCCGATGTATTCTGTGCCTCATCGCAGATTACAACCGACTCGTTGAGAGTCCTGCCCCGCATAAAGGCAAGCGGTATAATCTCGATGATGTCCATATCCATAAATTTTCGCATCTGGCCGAAGTCCATCATATCTTCGAGAGCGTCGAACAGCGGGCGAAGATAGGGATTTACTTTTGCCTGAATGTCACCGGGGAGAAAGCCAAGTTTCTCGCCTGCCTCGACCGCGGGCCGGGCGAGAATTATGCGTCTTATCTGTTTTCTTTTGAGCATCGATACGGCGACCGCGACCGCCAGATACGTCTTGCCTGTCCCCGCGGGGCCTGTGCAAAACGTAAGGTCGTTGTTGAGCATCGCCTGGATATATTTGAGCTGTCTTTTGCTGGACGGCTCAATTACCTTTTTGTGCGAGTAAACAGCAATCGCCTCGGGCGACTGCGGCGAAGCGTCAACGTCAATATCCGAAAGTATGCTGCCGACGTCATCAGCGGTGAGAAGTCCTCGTTTGAGCAGGTGCTTTTGCATTTTGTCGATAACTTCAACCGCCCTGTTGACGTTATCAGCTTTGCCGGCAACGAGGAGATTGTCCTGCCGGGCGGTCATCCTGACATCAAGGGCATCTCGCACCATTCGAAGATTAATATCAGCAGGCCCGAACAATTCGAGCTGTTTGCCTATCGAATCGAGTTGTATTGTTATCTCCAAGAGTTTCCTTTAGTGTCCCAAAAACGAAAAGAACAAATAGCCGAGCGGCGCCGTGATTAAAACGGAATCGACGACATCAAGTATGCCGCCGAAACCTGGGACGCTGTTCGACGAATCCTTGGTTTCGGCATCGCGTTTGAGCATCGATTCCGCCAAATCGCCAAGCTGGCCCAAAAAGGCGAAAATAACGCCGAAAACAATAGCCAACTGCCAGGACATTATATCACAAAATACGGCAAAGGCCACTGCTGTCAGAACCGCCAAAACCACCCCGCCCGCCATACCTTCCCAGGTCTTTTTGGGGCTGATTATGGGGGAAAATTTGTGTTTGCCGAACAGCCGGCCGGCGGTGTAAGCCCCTATATCACAACACTTTACGACAAAAACAAGCATCAATAACTGCCACGGGCCAAAGTCGATATATGTCGCAGGTGCAAACGCACCCAACAATCCAAGATAAATAATCGAAAAGCAGGCAGCCCCGCAGTTGACGAGAACCCCCGACAAGCCATACCGAATCCTTTGATACAGGAAACACACCATCAGGGCAAAACTCAGTAAAAAAAAGATGAACCCGTCCGTCAACATCAGACGCGGAAGCCAATAGCTGCTGGTCACAAGTAATATCGAGGCGGGAATCGAAACCGGCAGAAGGATTTTGATTCCTTTCACGGCGGCAAGTTTTGATATCTCAAATAATCCTGGAATTATCAATAAAGCAACAAGAACAGCCACCGCCGCGCCGCAAAATGGTTTGTCTTCAATAGTTGATGCTGCCATAGAGCCGTCGAACCGACTACTTAGCAGGACGATGGCGACAAACGCGATTGTCATCAGTGTTCCGAATATGAGCCGATATTTGAGCATTTAGGCGTCCTTCGAATCTACAACATTTCCGAAACGCCTTGTGCGTTTGGCGTATGCCAGTATCGCTTTTTCAAGGTCGGGCTGTTCCAAATCAGGCCAAAGCATTTCGGTTACGTAAAATTCGCTATAAGAAATCTGCCAGAGCAGGAAATTGCTGACCCTCAGTTCATTTGCAGTTCGTATGAGCAGGTCGGGGTCAGGTATGCCCGCGGTGTAAAGATGACTGCTGATGCAATCCTCGTCGATATCGTCCAGTTGAATCTCACCTGCCTTGTACCTGCGGGCGATTTCCTTTGTGGCGTCGATAATTTCCGCTCTGCCTCCGTAGTTGAGGGCAAGGGCAAAAATCATTCCTGTATTTTTAGAGGTCATCTCGATGGTTTTAAGAAGTTCCGTCTTGACTTCCTTTGGCAAAGGGCCTATCCGCCCTAAATGAACCAGCTTGGCGTTATCCTCCATAAGCTTGGGACGCATCTTGACAAGATATTCGGCGTAGAGGTTCATCAGGGCGTTGACCTCTTCCATCGGCCTTTTCCAGTTTTCTATGCTGAAGGAATAAAGGGTCAGCGCCTCGATTCCAAACTCAACGCAGAGATGGGAAATTTTTTCGGCAGTTACTGCACCCTGGCGATGGCCTTCGGGGCGGGAAAGTCCCCGTTTTTTCGCCCATCGGCCGTTGCCGTCCATTATTATCGCGATATGACGCGGCATTTCTTCGGGTTTTATACCCAGCCGAGAGGCGGTTTGTGCAAGTTTGTTTTTCATCGATTTGATAATCGACAGCAATCCTATCGTCTAAAAATCGTCTGCTTTCGATTAGGCCCCACGCCTATCATCGTAACCGGTCTCTTTACGCTCTTTTCTATGAAAGTCACGTAGTTTTGAGCATTCAACGGCAACTGACCAAAATCTGTTACCTGTGTGATGTCTTCTTTCCAGCCGGGCAGGGTCTGATAGATACATTTGGCTTTTTCGAGCTTATCGATATTGGCGGGGAAAAACGCGGTCTGTTTGCCGTCGATTTCGTAGCCGACGCAGACCTTCAGCTCATCGAGGCCGGTAAGAGTATCGAGATGCATCATCGCGACCGAATCGATTCCGCCTATTGTTGCCGAATATAAAACAACAACTGCGTCAAACCAGCCGCATCTCCTGGGCCTGCCGGTTGTTGTGCCGTATTCATGCCCTTTGTCGCGAATGTACTGGCCTATTTCGTTATCCAGCTCCGACGGGAACGGGCCTGCGCCGACTCTTGTCGTGTATGCCTTGGAGATACCTACGAACTCATCGACCATTTTCGCGGGCACGCCGGAACCGGAGGGCATACCTAGACCACTGACGTTTGCGCTGGTTACGAAAGGAAACGTGCCGTGGTCGATATCGAGCATACTGCCCTGCGCGCCTTCGAAAAGAATCGACTTGCCCTCGGCGATAGCGCCGTGTATGTATTCCGTCGTATCAATGGTAAAGGGAAGGAGCTTCTGGGCGTAGGATTTACATTTTTCGATTATTGGTTTGGCGTCAATCGGCTCTGCTTTATACATCGCCGAGAACAATTTGTTTTTGTAATCCACAATCGTGCGCAGTTTTATCTCAAGCGAGGCGAGGTCACGCAGGTCGCCCATTCTAACCGCGTAACTTCTGCCCATCTTGTCGGCGTTGCAGGGGCCGATGCCGCGAATGGTGGTGCCTATCTTCTTTTTGCCTAAGGATTCCTCGCGCAACTGGTCTTCTTTCTTGTGATAATCCAAAACCAGATGGGCATTTTCACTGATAAAGAGACGCTTGTCTAACTTGATGCTCTTTTGGGCGAGGGAATCTATTTCGCCGAGCAGCGTTTCAGGGTCAACGACGACCGCGTTTGTGATTACGCAAATCGCTTTGGGCCTGACGGCGCCGCTGGGCAGCAGGTGCAGTGCGAATTTCTCGTTTCCCACCACAACGGTATGTCCTGCGTTTGCGCCGCCGTTATAGCGAACGACGATATCGCTGTCTTCGGCGAGAATATCGACAACCTTACCCTTGCCTTCATCGCCCCACTGCAATCCTATAACGCAACGATTCACGCTCAACCTCTCAATTTACGTTTAATATAACCGGCAAGCCCCCGGTTTATCCCGGGGATTTATGAAAAGAGAAGTTTAATCGCCAATGGGAAGAATTTCAACTGATTTTCGCCACGAGATGGTCCAGTATGGCTTTCAGGTTGTCGTAGTCCCTGTCGCTGATTTTACGGTCGACTTCTTTGCCGTCAGGTGTTTTGTAAGTAAAGGTGAAATGGCCCTTTTTGTCGAAATTGGTCTTGTCGATTTTCTGGACTGAGTCATAAGGAATGCTTGTTTTGCCGTCGATTACAAGGGCATTGTCTTCAGCGACGACCTTTCTGTTGCGGATAACAAACAGATAAATACCAAGCAGCACAGCAACACCGACAATACAGGGAGGGGCTTTTTGGTTGAAGACCATGTTGCCGTCGGGTTTATTGCCCTTGTCGATAAAATGTTTCGTGTAAAAACTGCTGTAGCGATAAGACCATTCGTATTTACTCAGATAGCCGTCGTAGGCAAAAATTGCTGCGACAATAACACAAAATGCTATATAAATCCGAAAAGTTTTTATCTTGTATTTGCTTATGGGGGCCACAATCGCCATAGTCAATTTCTTTCTGTGTTTTAGGTCAGTCGTTTTTGCGCGATAACATTGATAAGCGGATGAACAAGATTTGGGACGATTTTGTCCGCCATCAGCTCGTCGGCGAGCATACACTGCCGGTCAAACGATTCCTGCGTGTCGAATTTGCCGGAGGCCGCGCGATACTGGCGAACGGTGAACGACAAGCTTATCGCCTCTTCGAGCGTCTGCGGGGGTTTATCAGGGTCGAAAATACTGGTTCGAGATTCGACGCTGATTCTGGCCTGGGTGCGGCAATCCTCGGAGAGCGCCACCACTATCTCAGGCGAATGGTCAATCGCTTTTGCCAGCGGTATGTCCAACAGGCAGTTGAAAGCCGAGGAGCCAAGGGCTTCGGCGATAATCTGGTCATGATTGCCTGCGCAGAAAAAATCCATCGCATAGGTAACATCGAGAGAATCCACGTCGAGATGACTTATGCCCAGCATATACGGAATCAGGCCCAGAACAAATTTGTCCTGGTTGTAAACTTCCGCGAACTCCACGGGGTTTACGATGCCTGAGCTTACACGGTCGGCTTCGAGGGCGACCCAGCGGTACTGGCCGCTGCTGTGCTCCTCTTCGAGACAGTATTCGGTGTTTTCCCGGCGGGTAAAGCAGCCCATCGTGGGATACTGCTTTTGAAGCCGTTCAAAAAACGCCAGAATGGTGTCGCTCTGAAGAGTCAAGTCAAGCTCGGTGTTGACGAACATATCCAGGTAAAAATCATCACACAGGGAACTATAGCCATTGGCCATATTTAAGCCACCCTTTGCACAAACCACCCAAAAACCGACCCGGCAGTATCCGCAATTCGGCAGATATCCCCAAACCCGAGTCCGTTGTTAATTATACGTTAAAAAGTTCGCTTTGCCAGATTTTTTTGAGCCGAATTTACAGCCGAATAACGCGGCAGCTCAAATGCCCATACGTTTCAGGTCGGGGTCGGGCAGCATCATTTCGGCAACAATGGCCGCGATTGTGGCAAGAAGCGCGGAAGCAAAGGTGTGCATTGCGCATAATGTTATCAATTTCGATGCCGTCGCGCTATGGTCAAGCATTGCCGCGGCAACGGTGGCAAATATCCCGATAGCCGCACCCGAAACGGTCGCGGCAACAATTCGTCTCCACAATGCCGCCCCGCCTGCGCCGAGTGTTACGGCAATCCCGCAAAGTACCGGCACCAAAATAACAAGCCACCTGATATCTCTCAACCGGGGCAGCACCCAGTAATCGTCCAGGTAACTGCTATATGCGAAGGCAAATGCCGCAGCCGCGGCGATGACACAGCCGACCGCGTGCCAATAGCGGACAGGATACGCCGAGCGGATTTGGGCGCGGCGGGTCATACGCCTGCGAATTGTCAAAGGCCAGTTATAGAACAGGCAGAACACCCAATGTTCCAGTAACGCCCCCCTCTCGCCGAATACCGGTACTATATGCACGATTTCGGTTGCCCAGTGCCCCGCCATAAACCTCGCAAGGGCCGGGTAACGATACGTCATCTGAATCGGAAAAGCGAGATAGCCGATATATTTGAAAAAGGCAAGAAAGACCGCGACATTGTAGTCCTTGAAGTTTCGCTCTTTTATGACCAGCCCGACGACGTATATGCCGCGACAAAGCGAGCCTGGAGAAATCGGTATAACCTGAAACAAAGCCACGATACCCAGCCCTACCGCCCACGCCTCGGCACGCGGCAATTCGGGGTGCATATGCACATATACAATCGCGCAGATTATCGCCACGATGTGTGTCGTCGGCATCATCAACAAATGAACAACCAAACTAACCAGATATTTTTGTATGTATGGTTCTTTTATCTGCGAGAGAATAGTATCGGCGTCAGAATCGGTGAGTATATGCTTTTTGCTTCCTTCGGCGACCATATCACGAAGCCACTGCTCGCGCAATGAGGCGTGAAAATACAATTTAAAAGGCCTGATAAATATGGCGTAAAGTTTCTCGTTTCTGAAAGCCGAATCCGTCAGGAACCGATGCAGGCCCGCGGATATAAGGAGTAAAAACGGCAAATGCAGAAAAAATCGCCGCGGCTGGTCATAGATTTTTAACGCCTGGCCCATACTTATGCGCCCGCACCGATACCAATCGATAGTTTTTTCGATAATTTTCCCGTTGACCGACCTGCGAAAATAATTCCAGTGGGTAAACATCTCCGTGTAGTGGCGTTGCCAGTCAGCCCTTGCCCAAAGCCGGCGAAAAATAGTCCCGAGAAAAGGTATCAGGCCGAGGAGCAAAAACATTACCGCACTCGATTTTTTGTCGCGGAGTTTTGCTTCGCTTTCGTCGTCGATGATATTGCGAACCTTCCAGCCGGTGATTGAGCCGGCGAGAATCTGCGACCATAATTTACCGTCATAAAACAGCCGGATATTGTTTTGAGTAACGTCCGGGATGCTGCTGCGATAAATCTGTTCATCGGCTTTAAGCTCGTCGAGCATCCCACGCATATTCGCGAAATGCTTAGGGTCTGCCAGCACAAACGATTCGAGCTTCGATATGTCCCCCCGGTCGAACTGCACGATGGAGCCGCGCATAATACCCTTCGCTATAAGCGAAAAATCGCCTGGACTCATCGGCAAAAAAGGCAGCAGCACAAGCCCGGGCCTGAAATCGACGGCGGTCAGCCCTTTCGCGGGCTGGTCTTCGTCGCCTTTGCGTTTGAGGCAGTTGGGCTGGCTCTTGCAGGTTGACCATTCGTATTGCCTGGCGAATTCGTACGCGCCAATACCGTGAAGCATATTTACGAAATCCGCCATAAATTTCTTTTTTGCGCGGTATTCAGGCGAGCCAAGGTAACGAGTATCAGTAATTTTGCCTCGTCGCCAGAATTTAAGCAGGTCCATCCTGTCATCGGCTTCCAGCCGCCAGGTGCGTCCCTCGACCCATTCGCTCAGCTCGCCGCAACTGCCGATTTTCCCATCGACGAAGGTGGCGTGAATATCGACAACGGCCATCTCGTCGCCGAAACGTATTTTGGCCGCCTGCCTGATGAATTTTTGCCAAAGCGCACCCGCTCTTGCCGCCGCTGGATTGACCTGAAGCTGGAAAGGCCCCTGAAAACCAATCTTATAAAGGATATCACGGAACAGGCAGGCAAAACCCGACGGCGGAACGAGAATCTTCATCGCGTAAACCCCGCCCTGCTCAAGACCCGCGATGTGGCCGGTCGCGTTTTGAATATCGAGGATTTTAACCCTGTAAACCTGGCCCGCGAACCCGCCTCCGATGAATTTCTCTATCAGTAAACGCACACGGGTGGTGTCTGATTTTTCCAGGCCTGTAACATTGTAAACCAGCTCAGTCCCGGCGTCATACCGGCTGACCCGCATCGGTCGATGAAGACCAAGACCATGATACTTCGCTTGAAGCTTCCTGCATACATCGGGGCCGTATTCCGTTGTCGCCATTAATGCTCCCTGTTGCTATTGACAGCAAAATTATTTGAGAATCCAGAATTTGGCGGAAATTAACAACGCGATTCCCGCGTACACCCCCGCCATCAAATCGTCGGCGAGAATCCCCCAGCCGGCGGGCAGTTCTTCGAGCCGATACGAAGGCCAGGGCTTGACCGTATCGAATAAACGAAATAAACAATAACCGAGCACAACAATCGAAACAATCTGTCGGCCCGACACATCAGCCATCAGCAATGGCATCGCCAGAAAAGTCAATGCCTGCCCCGCAACCTCATCAGCCACCACCTCGTTGGGGTCTTTATTACCAGTCGCGGCGACGGCAGCGTGTGAGAATTTAACGCATACAAACGAGCCGGCTATTATAAGCGCAACCATCAGCGACACCGGAATCGCCGCCGACCTGCCGAAATAACAGGCAAGGCCAAAGATAATAGCGGACGGCAGCGACCCCCACGACCCGGGCGCCACAGGCAGCCAGCCAAGCCCGAAACAAGATGTAAGAAGACGTTTCATAAATCCCACAATTTATTATTCACCGCAGAGCACGCTGAGACCGCAGAGAAATAAAATAAAAAAACTCTGCGTGCTTTGCGCTCTCTGCGGTAAAACAAGTTTAAAGATTATAACGATTCGGCCTTAGATTTCCTCAACCATTTTCAGGCAGAAACGGTCGGTCATGCCCGCGATGTAATCACAGACGGCCCGCTGAAGGCCCTGTTTCTCGATGAAATGCTGGAAATAGCCCGGCATAAGCTGTGGCTGACTGCAAAGATGCCCAAAAAGCCGGGTAAGCCACTGCTCGACTTTTTTGCCAGCGGAAATCAGCGAAGGATGCTGATAAAAATTCGCGAGAAGGAACCGCTCCAGCTCTTCCAGTTCAGCATTACTTTTTTCGGACAGGATAATCAAACATTCCCGCCTGCTGTATATGTCATCAAGCGTTTTAATTTTCGCCTGACGAATCGCCTTGCTGCTCTGCTCGATACAATCGCCTACAAGTATATCTATAATCATCTTGGCGCTCCTTGTTCGGCGGACGATTCTGTCCTCAATCCTGTCCGCCTGCGCCCGCTGTTTGGCTTCCTGAAACAACCTTATGTCTTTTAACTGCTCCGCCTCGATAAGTCCCGCCCGCATACCATCTTCGAGGTCGTGCGAATTAACGGCTATCATATCCGCGATATTCGCTATCTGGCCTTCAAGCGAACAATTCGGCTCAGGAAAATCAACGTCCTGCGGCTTATCATAGGGGCTGCTGTGTTTTGCCAGCCCAAGCCGGGTTTCGTAAGTCAGGTTCAGTCCCGCGAAATCCGGGTAAGGATGCTCAAGCAAATCAACGACCCGCAGCGATTGCCTGTTGTGCTCGAAGCCGCCGAAATCAGCCATCAGCTTATTGAGAACGCTTTCGCCTGTGTGGCCGAAAGGCGAATGACCTAAATCATGCGCCAGGCATATCGCCTCGGTCAGCTGCTCGTTGAGACCAAGCGACCTTGCTATGGTCCTGCCAATCTGGGCGACCTCGATTGTATGAGTAAGGCGTGTGCGGTAATGGTCATCGAGGCCGGGCGTGAAGACCTGTGTTTTGCCTTCGAGTCGGCGAAACGCCGCACAGTGAATTATCCTGTCGCGGTCGCGGTCGAAATCCAGCCGATAGGGATGCGGCTCTTCGGCAAACAGCCGGCCTTTGCAGGATTTCTCACTCACCGCGTAAGGGACAAGCTCTGAACGCATAATTACAGAACAGGAAGACCATTTTTTTTGCTTATTTCTCTCAATACCGCAAGAAGCTCCTCGATGCTCTGGCTGATGAGGTATGTATCGCTGCAAACCCGGACGAAATTAGTATCGCCATCCCAGCGAGGGACGACGTGGATGTGCATATGGTCGGGCAGTCCCGCGCCGGCGCATCTGCCGAAATTGATGCCGATGTTGAATCCGTGGGGCTTAATCGCAAGAGAAAGCACCTTCTGGGCGTCCCTTGTCAATTTCGTCATTTCGAGAAGCTCTTCATCATTCGCTTCGCCGAAATCGGGGATGTGCCGGACGGGCGCAATGAGCAGATGCCCGTTGTTATAAGGGAAGCGATTCATCACCGCGATGCAGTTTTTGGAACGCCACAGGACAAGATTCTTGTCGTCATCCTGCGTGCTTTTGACATTTTTACAGATGAAACACTCGTTCTTGTCGGCCAGGCCCTGAATGTAGCCGATTCGCCACGGAGCCCAGAGATTCTTTTTTTTCAAACTGCCATGACCTCCAAAAACGCTTTCCTCTTGATAATCAATTCTTTTTCGCCGCGGGTATAAACTGCATTGTCATTGTCTGCTCAATGGTTATCTTCGGAGTTACGTCGTTAAATCCCATGGGCAAAGACGCTGCGACCCGCATCGTGTATTTTTGGGTGCACTGCTCGGTTCTTCCGGCCTCTATATTGAAAAGCTCCTGTCCATGTCCCTGTATATCGAGCACTTTATATTCCCGCAGAAAACCAAACGTCCCGCTCATCTGGAACACCTCCGTATAAGGAACAGGCCATTCGGGTGGATTCGGCCACAGCAGGGAATAAGTACTGCCTATTACGGCTGTACGGTTATTGGGGTCATTGGGGTCCTGGCGGATTTCTTCCAGCGTGTAATTCACGTTTCTGGCCGCAAAAAGAATCATAGTTGCGGGGGCCGAGAGAACGGACTTCCACTTCTCGCCGACGGCAACGCCTTTTGCCGGGTTTCTTATATGCGACACGGAATCCCACAGGAACCACTGCGAGGCAATGATATCATAAAGCATATCCGGCTCTTTGATGAGGCCATGGCTCCTGTCAGTCCTGAACGCCTGCTGACCCGCCTGATGAAGCACGTCAACAAACTGCGAGCCGTCCACAATTTTACCCCTCGCGTCAACAGTGAACGTCCAGCTCTTGCCGGCGAAACTTTCCGCCGCCTCCTTCCAATTCTGCTGGTGGCCCGATTCCGCGGTGCGTTTTACACTCGCGGCTTCACAACTTGCCTTGATCGTCGAAATACCGTATGGGTCCACTTTAACAGGCGTATATAAAACAACCATTTCCAGCGATTCCGACGACTTGTTTATCTTGCTTACGTTGGACCCTCTCGCCGGACCCCAGTCAACCGCCATATTCCTGCTGCTGACGAACCTGTATCTAAGGGGCTGGTCGGGCTTGAAATCAACGGTCAACAGCGTTCTTTTTGAAGTCAGCGCCAGTTTTGCGCCGGGGTGCAGCCGGCGATAATCCCGACAACAAGAGCCGCAATAAGAATTTTCGTCTGGTTCAATCCGGTCCCTTTCTTTTAAATCCAAATTATTTAATTCTTTCAATGCTGTACCCGCGTTCCGCGGACATATTCAGCACCACCGGCTCCGAGGTATCATCCTGCTTTCCCGGAAGCGCGACAGTCCATGTTGCATGGAGATTTTCACTGTAATTTTCTATCCTGCCCGCTTTCACGTCAAATTCGCCGGCTCCAGTATATAATTCCTTCGAGTCGAATTTCTGCGACGCACCTTCTTCAGCTTTCTTGCCGGCGTATTTTGGCTCAACTTCGGAGGTTGGTATCGCGTTCATATCGATAACCGCAATTTCCCGCCCGCCGTTGTTTCGCAGTTCCTTAAGGGTGTAAATTTTTTCGTAGGATTTAATCCCCATTTTCCCGAACATAAAGGTCTTTATTGAGCTCCACTTGCCCCCCGGCTTAAGCATTTCCTGCCCCGGTTTCGGCAATTGTATTGTGCTGTGCCTTTCTATTATCGAATCCGGCAAAACTATCTCGCGTCCTACCTTGTCGGAAGCAGTATCGCCTTTCATCATAATCATGACCGGCGGCAGCTCATCAACAAAAGACACGATGTTCTGCGGATTGAATTCTATAATATAGGTCTGGCCGATTAACTGTATTAACGGGTTTTTGGAATCCGAACCCCTTGTGCTGTCGAAATCCAGGGTTGTCTGCCCCTTGCTCGAAAAAGAGCATTTCAATTTGTCGATTGATACCTTCGCGGTGGCTATGCCGTTGGCATCAACGGTTTGTATCCGTCGCGTAACGGCCATTTCGACGCGTTCTTCACTAAGGGCCTCGTCAAATGCGGCCTTGTCGGGAACCGGCCCCTGCCACTTTGTAGTTCTGCGAGCTATGGTCGTAATCTTATATTTATCCAGCTCGCCGACGCTCGATTTCAACGCGATTTTAACCGGCCCATTTAACTGTTTTTGTGGTTGTGCCGGTGATTTGCTCTCGGCCGGGCCTGTCTGCACCGTCTGTGCCTGCTTTTCACAGCCCCATGCGAATAAGCCGCAAAAAATCCCCGTTACGACTGCACACCTGAAAATACCTTTTGTTGTCATAATTTTTTGTCTCCCAATAGTTACTTTTCTCAATTAAACGGTGTTATTATACCCGCCGGCGATAACGAAACAACCTATTTTTCTTCAACAACAGCCGCCTAAACGTTACAATATACGCCTTGAAAATGCCCGGGTTTGGGTATGATTTTGCAGAAAGGAAGACAAATGAGAAGCGACAAAATAAAAAGCGGTTTTCAAAGAGCGCCCCACCGCGGCCTTCTTCACGCCTGCGGCGTAGCCGAAGCCGATATCAACAAGCCATTCATCGCCATCGCAAACAGCTTTTGCGAGATAGTTCCCGGCCACGTTCATCTCGACAAGGTGGCCCGGATTGTCAAGCAGGCCGTGCGCGAGGCGGGCGGCGTGCCCTTCGAGTTCAATACCATAGCCGTCTGCGACGGAATCGCGATGGGACATACCGGTATGAAATACTCGCTTGCGTCGCGCGAAATAATCGCCGACTCGGTCGAGACAATGCTTCAGGCGCATTGCTTCGACGGAATGATTTGTATCCCGAACTGCGACAAGATTATCCCCGGTATGCTGATGGCGTCTGTCCGGCTCAATATCCCCACGATTTTCGTCTCCGGCGGCCCTATGGCAGCCGGAAAAACCAAAGACGGCAGGAGTGTTGACCTTATAAGCATCTTCGAGGGCGTCGCCAAATTCAACGCGGGCAAAATCACCGAAGAACAGTTGAAAGAGCTTGAGGCCGCGGGCTGTCCCGGCTGTGGAAGCTGTTCAGGGATGTTCACCGCCAACTCGATGAACTGCCTGTGCGAAGCAATCGGCATCGCCCTGCCCGGTAACGGCACCATATTGGCAGTCAACCCGAAACGCGAAGAGTTATATAAACAGGCAGGCAGGCAAATCATTCAGTTAATCGAAAAGAACATCAAACCGCTGGATATAATCAGCGCCAAATCGATGGATAACGCCCTTGCGCTCGATATGGCGATGGGCGGCTCGACAAATACCGTTCTGCACACGCTGGCAGTCGCAAGCGAAGCGGGCATCAAATACGACCTCGACCGGATAAATAAAATCTCCACGAAGTGCCCCAATATCTGCAAGGTCTCGCCTTCAAGTGTGTTCCACGTCGAGGACGTTGACGCCGCGGGCGGTATCAGCGCGATACTAAAGGAAATAAGCAGGGTTCCCAAGCTGCTCAATCTCGATGCGCTTACCGTTACCGGAAAAAAACTCGGCGAAAATATCGCAGACGCGAAAATAAATAATACCGCAGTAATTCACACAATCGAAAACGCCTACTCAAAGACGGGCGGGTTGGCAATTCTCAAGGGCAACCTCGCACCAAAAGGCGCGGTCATCAAAACAGCGGGCGTCACACAGAATATGCTCACCCACAAAGGCCCTGCCGTCATTTTCAACAGCCAGGAAGAAGCGGGCGAAGGAATCCTCGCCGGCAAGGTCAAGGCAGGTGACGTCGTCGTCATCCGCTACGAAGGCCCCAAAGGCGGCCCGGGTATGCAGGAAATGCTCAGCCCCACAAGTTATATTGCTGGCGCAGGTCTCGGCGAATCGGTCGCCCTCATCACCGACGGCAGGTTCAGCGGCGGCACACGCGGCGCCTGCATCGGCCACGTCAGCCCCGAAGCCGCGGTCGGCGGGCCAATCGGACTGTTGAAAAAAGGTGACATTATCGAAATCGACATACCCCACAACAAAATCAGCGTGAAACTGTCCGCCAAAGAACTCGCGGCCCGCAAGAAAAAATGGAAGCCGAGAAAACCAAACATCACCACCGGCTGCCTCGCCAAATATGCCTCTATGGCAACAAGCGCTGACACCGGCGGAGTGCTGAAGTGGTAAGCCCGGGTATTTGACGCGAAAAAACTGATTTAAAATGCCCCCTCAGGATTAACACCCAAGCCGAAATTGGGCGAGAAAGTCCCATAAAATCTTTTGTGCTTGAAAATCCTGCGGGAAAATGATAGAAGAACGGAGCGGAGGAGTGGAAGTGAAATTTCACTCCCGGCTGCGGTTCGGCGAAGTTACTTCTCATCGCCAAGACCGCAGAGTTCGCAGAGTTTATATTCGATTTTCTTTCAGCGGTCTCACTGATACGAGAGTTTTTTGGGCTGACAATGGACGTTGACAAGACAAGGGAAAAAGGAGGTTCAAACCCACAGGATGGTCAGGAGAGATTTGTCCCGACCTGCCCAATATGCGGAGACAAACACTGGCCGCATCATCCCCTCGCGCCCTGCTTCAACGCCAAAAAAGTAAAAGAGAGAGCCAAAGCGGAAGCAGCGGCAAAATCGCTCGCTGAAAAACAGGCGAGGATTGACGCCAAACTTCAGGCAAAAGAGCAGGCCCACGCGGAAAAGCTCGCAAAAATCGAAGCTAAAGAGCAGGAAAAAGCCGATAAGCAGGCGTATTACAACGCGATAAAAAAAGCGGAGGAAATCGTCAATAACGAGGCACAGGCAAGAGCCGAGGCGCAGAGAATCGCCCAGGCGGAAACCAGGGCAAGAATCGTCGCGGAGGAAAAGGCGAGGACTGAAACCGAGGCGAGAATAAAAGCCGAACAGCAGACAAGAGCCAAGCTCGAAGAAAAGACCCGCGATTTTCAGGAATCCCAGCGGCGGCTCGAAGGAAGGTTGCAGTCCGAATTATCGGCCAAAGCGCAGTTGCAAAAGCAGATTGACGAATATCACCTGCTGATTAGCGAGATGCGGGAAAAACTCGAGGCACAAACACAGGCCCGCAATATAGTAGAACAGCAGCTTTACGCCGAATCGCAGGCCAGAAAACAAATAGAATCGGACCTGCACGAAAAGGCACAAACCTTCGGCAAGGCGATAGAGGATATCCAGGTAAAATTGAACGCCCAGACGCAGGCGTTGCAGGATACCGAAGACAAGCTCAAACAATACGTCGGAAACCTGATTCAGACAGAAACCCGGCTGCGAGAGGAACAACAGGCCAGGCGCGATGCGGAAGAAAAATCGGAAAGCCAATCACAGGCCAGAGCCATCGCCGAGGAGCAGGCAAAGCAACAGGGCGAACTAAGAATCAAGGCCGAGACCCGGGCCGAACAGGCAAAAGAACTCGCCAAACAGCAGATAAAAGCAATTGCGGAAAAATCAGCCGCACTGGAGGCGAAATTCAAACAGGATATCGAAAAACTGCATGCACAATTAAACGAGACAAGACAGCAAATCATCCTTGAAACCAATGTCGTGCAGGACGCCGAAGACCGGCTAAAAGCGGAAACCGAAGCCCGGTTGAAAGCGGAAGAAAAAGCTCAAAACGAGGCGCTGCAAAGAGCAAAAGCGGAAGCCCTTGCCGAAGCGCAATCAAAAGAAACAGCACAGGCAAAGGCAAAGGTCGAGGAACAGGCACAAAAATGGCAGCAGGTCGAACAGCAGATAAGGACTGAGCTTGAAGAAAAAGCGATAAGATACGGCCAGACGTTAGCCACCGCACAGGAAAAAACAAGAGCAATCGCTGAGTTACTTAAATCAGCACAGGACCGCCTGAAAAAGGAAACAGACCAGCGAAACCAAATCGAGGAAACACTGCGCAGTTACCGGAAAACGCTGGAAGATGCGCAGAACC
Organism: uncultured Phycisphaerales bacterium; assembly: GCA_963769245.1. Classification (GTDB taxonomy): domain Bacteria; phylum Planctomycetota; class Phycisphaerae; order Sedimentisphaerales; family Anaerobacaceae; genus Fen-1362. The sequence continues at coordinate 130,383 of CAVYKU010000002.1, read as the reverse complement.
GGTTAAGCCGCGAGGAACAAACAAAGGCGCAGACAGAACAACATCTGAATGTGATTATCAAAGAAAGGCAGCAGCTCGAAGAAAAGGCGCAATTGGAAATGATGGAAAGGGTCAGGGCACAGGCGATTGCGCAGGCCGAAACACAGGCGCGGATACAGGCAGAACAAAAGACCAAAGAGGCAATTGAATCAGCGGAGCAGACAAAAATCGAACTTCAGGAACAAATTAAAAGTTTCACCGCAACGCTGGCCAATATTCAGGAACAGTTAAAAAGCCAAATCGAAACCCGGGTCGAGGCCCAGCAGCAGATAAGAACCCTTACGGCAACAATCGAGGAATTAAAAGAGCAGGTCTCCTCACAATCGCAGAACAGGGCCAAAGTAGAACGAAGCGTTAAAGACCTCGGCGACGCGCTTGCCGAAGCCCGCAGAAAACTTGACGCCGAAAGCCAGGCAAAAAACCGGGCCGAAGAGCAGCTGGAAGCCGAAGCAGCAGCAAGAACAAACGCCGAAGAAAGATTGACCGGTTTGGCTTCGGCGCTCGCTAAAGCCCAGGGCAAAGCGGAAGCCGAAGAAAAAGCGAGACGATTGTCCGAGGGAAAAGCCCGCGCCGAAATCGAGGCAAAAACGAAAGCCGAACAGCAGTCGCGCGCACAACTGGAAGAAAAAGCGATAAGTCTATGGCGAGGCAATCGCCACCGCACAGGAAAAAGCAAGGTATTACGCCGAAGCCCTCACCGAAGCGAAAAACAAGCTCGCCGAACGGGAAAAATCAACCGAAGATATTCGCAATCGGCTTAATAGCGAAACGCAGATGCGCCAGCAGTTCGAAGAGCAGGTCGAGCTTTATCGCAGGCAGATAGCCCAGGCCGAGGCACAGGCAAAAACACAGACCTCGGAATTGACCGGCATCGAAAAACAATTGCGAACTCAGTTGACCAGCCAGACAAAAGTTTACGAGGAACGAATCACCCAGCTCGAAGAAACGCTTGTTTCCGAAACAGACGAAAAAGAAAAACTCCGCCGGCAATACGAAACCGAATCCGAAACCAAAAATGCCGCCGAGCAGCAGTTGCAGCAAAAAACCGAGGCGTACGAGCGGGTAATCGAAGCCGCGGAAGAGCACCTGAAAAGCGAATCGCAAAAGGTCTCGCAAATCGAGGCGCAGTTGACGGCGTTACAGCAGGCAAAAGCCGAAGCCGAACGCAAACTCGAAGCGGAAACCGAATACAGAATATCCGCACAGGAAAACCTCAGGACATACGCCGACCGATTAGCAGAGCTTGAAAAACATCAGGCAAATCTCGCCTCCACAAACGGCGAAACACTGAAGAAAATCGCTGCCGAGACGCAGGCAAAAGAGCAATTGCAAAAGCAAATCGAGCTGCTTACCGCCGAGATAACAGAAACCGAACAACAATTGCGCCAGGAACGTCAGGCAAAAACGGAACTGGAACAAAACCTCAAGGCCCAGACCGACGCCCGATTAAAAGCCGAAGAGCAGGCAAAAATAGAATCCCAAAAACGCACCGAAATCGAGGAAGAGCTTAGCATCCAGAAAGAACTGACGGCCCAGGCCAACGCCGAGGCCGGCGTGCAGGAAGAAGCAATTGCACAGGAAAGAAAACCACTGCCGTTTAATATCCGCGACACGGAGCGAAGCGACGAGCCCGCTTCGGAAATACCCGCGCCAGCTCCGGTCGCCCCTGTAAAAACGCAGCCCTGTGATTGCTGCGGCACAGACGTCCCCCAAAATGAGCTGCACAAAATCGACTCAGGCCACCTCTTCTGCCCCGACTGCTTCGCCGCATTAAAAAGATAAGGGCCTGTCTAAGGAGGAAAGCGACAGGCCCCCATTTCAAAAAGTTACTTCGCAACCTTGAATTCGTATTTCTGAATAATGTCCTTGTCGAGGTCTTTACCCTGACCTGTCAATGTGAAGCCGGCGCCGGTCTTTGCATAGAGAAAGTCCTTGCCGCTGAATAAATTTTTGGGCAGTCCCGCGGGCAATTCATCCGGCAATTTGCCTGTCTTCGCCCTGATTAAATAAATCTCAATTCCCGCACGAACTGCGTTGAATTCTGTTTTATCCCTTGTATCTATCGTTACAACTCGGTTAATCATAGGAAAGAAAACTCCCACTATAACCGCCTCGGGCTTCTCCTTGGCGGCATTCTCAATTTCTTTATTTAAATCTTCCAGTGCCTGCTTTGTCTGTGGATAAGGCAAATCATAAGCGATTTGTACCCTGGATAGAATGCTTTGATAATACTCTGTTAACCTGACGTAAAATTCATTCTCATCGTTCTGGCGGAAAACCTTGTCCATCTTATCCAGGTCGTCCCTGGATATATCTGACCCACGAAACCCTTCAATTATCTCTTCCCTCCTGTTTATATAATTCCCCGTAAAAACTTTCGTGTCATTTCCTATCGCCACTCTCATCGAAGGACACCTGCTGGATACGTCGGCAAGCTGTGCCCTAAGCCGCTGGAGTGTTTCGGTATCATTTGATATTTGCGGAAGGATTTCCACAATACACTCATTTGCCAGAGCACCAATTGCATTGCCTACAAGCCTTGAGATTAGGAAATCATCGCTAAGATGTATACTTATCTTATGAATTGTAATGCACCTTTCAAGGGCTGTTTTGTAATCGCCTTTTGCGGCCAGGACCTTCGTATCAACGGCGAGCAAATATGCCACATTCCTGATTTTGGCAAGCTCAGGCGCTAGCAAGTTCATTCCTTCCGAGAGGTCATACCCCCATTCGCAATGGCTGATGTCCGCGGCAGTAACCGCATACTTGATTACACGGCGATTCCGCTCAACGTATTGACGAACCTGGTCGTCCGGCTTGGCCTCGCCTTTCCTCACGGCTGCCAATATTTTGCCTAAAGCATCACTCGGCTCCTCCATAATCATAAAGTCCCTGTAGTAAAGCACCGCCGCATTGTCCGGCGGGTAAGCAAACGCCTGTCCCGTTAAAACCAATAATACTGCGCCAATCAAAATGCCTTTTAATGTCGTTCTCATAAATCATTCCTTTCCGGCTTTATGCCGTTCTAATTCAGCAGTTCACCAATTGACACATTTGTGTTTTTTTGCCCTAACATCTTAAATGCCTTGTTGCATTGCTCATCCACCGCGTCCAATCCGCCCTGACGATACGCAAGTGACAGTGATAACACGGACAGCATTTTTGTGGGCGACCTGTCCTCCACAAAAGTTGCAACCGTCGGCTCGACACGTTTATCTGGCTGGCGATGCGTAAGCAATATCACAATCGCCACGATTGCAATTACAGCGGCAACTCTGACAAATTGACGCGCCCATGAAAACCGCCGGACATCCGGACGTCTTGCGGCTCGCGATATAAGCTCCTGATACTCGGCCGAGTATTTTCGCTTCCATTGTTCGCTGTCGAATTCCACCTTGCCGGAGTCAATCGTCTTTTTGAGCTGTTCATCCAGCCATTTTTCGTTTCGCTCGTTCATAGTTGATCCTCGCCAAACCCGTTTTGTTTCAGATACTCGGCGATTTTCTCTTTTGCCCTTCGCAGACGGCCGTTTATCGCCTGCTCTGAAATACCCAGCGCCTTCGATATCCGCTCGTAAGGCAATCCGTCATAGTAGCGAAGGTAAATCACTTCTCTCGCTTCAGGCGTAAGGCCGGCTACCGCTTCACGGACCGCCTCGGTATCAGGCGAATCGTCCTGTTGGGCCGGCAATTTCGAGAGCTTATCGACGTCACATATTCTCTGCTGCTTGCGACCAATATCATTCGCCGAATTCCTGCATATCACCCCAAGCCAGCTTGCGAAACTCTCCGCCTGTCGTAATTCGGGCAGTTTCACCGCCGCAACCGCAAACGCCTGCTGGGCAGCGTCCTCCGCAAGGTGTCTATCTCCGATTATAGAGTGAGCAATCGCAACCATTGCCGGGTAATACCGCCCGCACAGCTCCGTAAAGCTGTCGCCGTCGCCACGCTGGGCCGATTCCACCAACTGCCTGTCCGGTCTTTCAGTCATTAACTTGTCATCTCCAACGCATCGGAACTCGCCGGCGAAAGCCGTGCTCTCATATTTAAGACGCCCACCTACCCTCAAAATGGGCGCAAAAAACAATTTTCTCCTGCCCTGCCCTCCGTGGCCTTAGCGAAGGAGGAGTTTTTCATTATAATCCCTGGTTTGGTGTGTGGAAAATAGATTTGACGTAGTGGCCGTATATTACTATACTTTTTACTTCGTAACGCCTTGCGTCTTGCGTTAAGCGGCGTTTGAACACCTACGCAATACGCACGACGAAATACGCACGACGAAATCGACCCCGGAGAACAATATTGGATAAGAATAAAATCATCGCAGAAGGTATAACATTCGATGATGTCCTGCTCATCCCCGCCAAGAGCGACTTAGTGCCCAGCCAGGCCGACACAAGAACCCGCCTCACCAACAACATCATGATTAATATCCCCCTTGTCTCCGCGGCGATGGACACCGTAACCGAATCGGCACTGGCAATCGCGCTCGCTCAGGAAGGCGGCATCGGCATAATTCACAAAAACCTCCCCGTAGCCGACCAGAAAAGGGAAGTCGTCAAGGTCAAACGCTCCGAAAACGGCGTCATAATAGACCCGATTACCCTCTCGCCCGATGAGCCGGTCCGAAAAGCGCAACAGATGATGACCGAGCAGAACGTCTCAGGCATACCGATTGTCGAGGGCAGAAAACTGCGAGGCATCCTTACCAAAAGAGACCTCAAATTCCTCAAGGATTACGACGCCAAAATCAGTTCGGTAATGGTGAAGAACAACCTCGTAACAGCCCCGCCCAACACCACACTCGAACAGGCCAAGGGAATCCTGCAGGAACATAAAGTTGAAAAGCTGCTGTTAGTCACCGATAACGGCGATCTGACTGGCCTGATAACGATGAGAGATATCGACCGCGTCGAGCGATACTCAATCGCCGCCCGCGACCAGAGAGGCCGATTGAGAGTCGGAGCCGCCGTCGGCGTCCACGACTATGAACGTGTCGAGGCCCTCATAGCCGCCGAAGTCGATGTTATCGTTGTCGATACCGCTCACGGCCATTCGCAAAACGTCATCGACACCGTAAAAACAATCAAAAGCAATTACAGTATCGACGTCATCGCGGGCAATATCGCGACCGCCGACGCTGCCAAAGACCTTATCGAAGCAGGCGTAAACGCCGTAAAAGTCGGAATCGGCCCCGGTGCCATTTGCACCACAAGAATCATCTCCGGCGCGGGTATGCCCCAGGTCTCCGCGATAATGAACTGCCTCCTGGAGGCCTCCAAACACGATATCCCCGTCATCGCCGATGGCGGCATCCGCCACTCAGGTGACATCACCAAGGCCATCGCCGCCGGCGCATCAACCGTGATGCTCGGCTCATTGTTCGCGGGCCTCCGCGAAAGCCCCGGCCAGTTAGTCATCTACAAAGGCAGACAGTTCAAGGAATACAGGGGTATGGGTTCTCTCGGTGCGATGATTAAAGGTTCCGCCGACAGATACGGACAGAAAGCCACCGCATCCAGAGACAAGCTCGTCCCCGAAGGCGTCGAAGGTCGTGTCCCCTACCGCGGGGCGCTTAGCGATTTTGTTTATCAGCTCGTCGGCGGACTAAGGGCCGGCATGGGCTACTGCGGAACCAGAAACATCGAAGAGCTTCGGACCAAATCGCGTTTCGTACGCGTAAGCTCCGCCTCCGTCAGCGAATCGCACCCGCACGATATAAAAATAACCAAAGAATCGCCAAACTATTCAACAGTCGAACCACTTGAGGACTAAAAAGCCACAAAGACCCAAAGGCACGAAGAAAAATTGAAATAAAACTTAGTGTCTTCGTGGTTTCGTGGCTAAAAATATGAAACACGAAACAATTGCCATTCTCGACTTCGGCAGCCAATACGTCCAGCTCATCGCAAGGCGTGTCCGCGAGCACAATGTTTACTCTCAAATCTTCCCCGCCAATACTCCGGCAAAAACACTGGCGAAGGAAAATCTCAAAGGAATAATACTCTCAGGCGGCCCCGCAAGCGTCTATGACAAAGACGCAATCAACTGCGACGAGAAAATCTTCGATTTAGACGTGCCAATACTCGGAATCTGCTACGGTATGCATCTCGGCTGCTCCGTCCTCGGAGCAAAAGTTGTCCCCGCCAAAAACAGGGAATACGGCCGGGCAACTCTCAACATAACCTCCAAATCAGGTCTGTTCGCCAACCTCCCCGATTCCACAACCGTTTGGGAAAGCCACGGCGACCAGGTCGAGGACGCAGAGCATCACTTTATCAAGCTCGCCTCCACAAAAACCTGCCCCTTCGCCGCGGTAAAACACAAAAAACAAAAATTCTTCGGCGTCCAGTTCCACCCCGAGGTCTCGCACACCCCCAAAGGCGCGGTCATCCTGAAAAATTTCCTATATGATATCTGTGGCTGTGCAGGTGACTGGAAAATGAGCGATTTCGTCGCTGATACCGTCAAAAAAATCCAAAAACAGGTCGATGACCGCACTGCTCGCCACGGCGTAGCCGAAGGTGAAGCCAGGGTTATCTGCGGCCTCAGCGGAGGCGTCGATTCCTCCGTTACCGCCGCCCTGCTCCACAAAGCCGTAGGCGAACGCCTCGTCTGCATATTCGTCGATAACGGCCTCCTCCGCAAAAACGAACGCGAACAAGTCGAATCCACCTTCCGCGACCACTTCCACATCGACCTGCGCGTCGTTGACTGGTCAAAACAATTCCTCTCGAAACTCGTCGGCATAACCGACCCGCAGCAAAAACGTAAAATCATCGGCGCAGAATTCATCGCCGCCTTCAAATCCGAAGCGTCAAAAATCAAAAACGCCAAATTCCTCGCTCAGGGAACCCTCTACCCCGACGTCATCGAGTCGGGAGCCAAAGATGGTAACCCCGCAGCGAATATAAAACTGCACCACAACGTAGGCGGATTGCCAAAGGAACTTGGCTTCGAATTGGTCGAGCCGTTAAGGGATTTGTTCAAAGATGAAGTTCGCGTTGTAGGTGAATACCTATGTTTACCGGAACACATCGTCTGGCGTCATCCCTTCCCCGGCCCTGGATTAGCAGTGCGTATAATAGGCGAAATAACCCCCAAACGCCTCGAAGTCCTGCGTGCCGCCGACGAAATCCTCATCGACGAAATCAAATCCGCCGGCCTGTACAGAAAAATCTCGCAGGCCCTCGCCGTCCTCGTTCCCGTCCAGACCGTAGGCGTTATGGGCGATGGCAGAACCTTCGAAAACGTCATCGCAATCCGTGCCGTCGAAACTCCTGATTTTATGACCGCCGACTTTTCGCAGATACCCTATGAGGTGCTGGGGCTGATTTCGAGCAGAATCATAAACGAGGTCCGCGGCGTAAATCGCGTCGTATATGATATCTCCAGCAAACCCCCCGCGACTATCGAATGGGAATAACACAGTTGCAGGCCGATGAAAACAGCAAACCCGTAATATCGCGCAAACCCGGCTTCTGGTTTTGGCTGGCGATTCTTCTCGGTCTGGCTATCCGAATATATTTCGTTACCTTCACCGAAGGCGCTTACGACGTCGGCATTAAACAAAAGCACGCTTCCGGCATCCTTGAACTTGGCCTGACCGGCTATTACCACTCAAACATCGAAATTAACCATCCGCCATTTGTCGGCGAGGTCTTCTACCTGATGCTGCGTGCCGAAAAAGCCAGCGGCATCCCTTTTAGAGTTTTTCTAAGAGCGCCATTCGCCATACTCGACGGCTGCACTGCCCTGCTGCTGTTTTCACTCGTTCGCAGAAGACACCACCCATATATAATTACGGCCTGCTACTGGCTTAATCCGCTGGCAATGATTTTCTCCGCATACCACGGCAACACGGATTCCGCAGTCGCATTTTTCCTTATTCTGTGCCTCTGGCTGCTGTCAAAAGAAAAACTTGTGCCGGCGGCAATTGTGATGGGACTAAGTTTATGGGTCAAGCTGCCGGCCACAATAGCATTACCGGCATTCTTATTTTTCCTGCAGGGATGGCGCAAACGGCTGCTGTTCCTCGCCATAACCGGAATCGTCGGCATTTCCACTTATATCCCGTCGCTGCTCGAAGACGCGGCAATCGTCTGCAGGAATGTTTTTGGCTATCACGGACAATTTATTCAGACGACCGCCGGTGTTCCGATATGGGGCACCCGCGTTTTTCTTGCGCATATCCTTCAAATCCTCCCGTTCAAATGGCAGGGAACACTGCTTGAACCCCTCGAATTTCTTGTCAACCAAAGCTGGCGTATATCCATATTGCTTATTATTCTTTTCATCTGGTTAAGGCGGTCACACAGGACAGTTGAGGGACTCGGCATAACAATTGCGGGGATTTATACCATTCTGTTCGGCTTTTCAAATTACTGGTCTTTTCAGTATTTCGCCTGGTCGATTCCGTTCTGGTTTTTTGCGCCGCCCGCCTTTTTTATTACTGCCACACTGCTCGCCGGCGGCTATATCTATTTACTCTACTGGTTTCTATGCGGCAGCCCCTGGCTGCTTGGCAAATGGGACTTCGCCGGGCAGCCATACTGGCCGCCAATAGTAATAACATTCAGGAACCTCTCCATCCTGTTCTTTTTCCTGTCCGCTTGTATATTTCTGGCCGTCGCTGTTTATCAGCAAATCGAGCGATGGCGCAAAGCGGTAATTTGATGCCTTTGGTTGAAATATCCCCTGAAATCATAAACCAGCAACAATAAATCATAGATTTTTTCACGTCATCTGCGGCAAATAACAACGCAACTTTAGTTTTTACAAGTAGTTACAAATCAGTGTCCATCTGCGAAATCTGTGGCTAAAAATTGTTAGATTTTTATTGAACACACCTCGTTTGTTTGGTATAATACCCCCCGCTGAGTCAGGAGCTCAGCGTAGTTGCACAGAAGTGCAAGGCATCTCGGGACAGAAATCCCAGGTTTCAACTCTGTAAACGGTTGCGGTCTAACTCCACAACCTATGCAACGAACAATGAACAATTAAAAAATGGGTCCCCTGCTGCGGAACCAATGGGGCGGGTTCTCCCCCGATTGCAAAACCGAGTGAGTAGCAGTCGAGGGCAGGCGGGGATCTGCGCTGCGCTCCGAGGAGAGAGAAAGATGACTACTATTCAAATCAAGGTTCCGAACTGGTTAGACAAAATCTGCGCCTGGCCCGTGATGCTTTATCGCAAACAAAAGTATGGTTATTCCTATCGAAGAATTTATTTAGGCGAAGATGAATGGACAATTCTGGACGCGGAGGATTATTACAAATATGGAAAATTTAACTGGTCGCTCGGCGGAAGCAGAAAGAACTTTTACGCCGTCAGGGGCATCAAGAATAAAAACGGCGAGTTCGAATTAGTGCGATTGCACAGGGCGATAATGAATCCGCCCAAGAGGCGTGTTGTTGACCATAGAAATGGTGATGGTCTTGATAACCGCAGGGATAATCTTCGCATAGCGACAAAAGCCCAAAATGCCTGCAACGGCCGAAAGAGAAAAAACACCTCCTCGCGATTTATCGGAGTTCATTTTCACAAGGGGAGAAACATGTGGGCTGCCCGTATCCAGCATCACAAGAAAGATATTTGGATTGGATATTTTAAAAGCGAAGTTGAAGCCGCCCGCGCCTATGACAAGGCAGCGAGGAAGTATCACGGGGAGTTTGCAAGATTGAACTTCCCGAAAGCAACGGACAGCGTATAGCGTGCAGCGTTCAGTTAAGACGCAAAACAGAAGGAAAAGGCGGATAGATGGTGGGGTTCTTTATTGTGGGTTACTGCGACACTTGCCCCGCCGCAGGTGGATTACCTATATAAATCTTTATCCAACAACTATCCCATTTGAATCCTTGATGAATTTTACTATTTTTTGGACTTGCTCTTCGAGGTCTAATGCGCCAAATCCGGCGGCGCCTTTTACGACCTCTTTGGCTATTTTAACCTTGTCCATATCAAATTCTTTCTCTGCCCCTCCGACTATCGCCAACTTTAATCGATTATCGTAATCGCCTCTTTTCGCAAGCGACTCAATATTCGCATGGACTGTTTTGGCAGCTTTTTCAAGAACATCTATGGCAATATAATTTTCAATTTCCCTCCCCTTCGTTATCCATGCAAACCCAAGCCCTTTGTCAAATTCTCCTTGAATTCTCTTCTTAGTGTCATTGATTTCTTGTTCAAGAGCTGACCGGTCACTGTCTATAACGATGGATATATGTCGATTGAGTTGCCGAAGTGATATGAATTCATTGATCACCGGATCGTCCGCCGACAGGTGACTAAGCAATCTTCCCCCGTAGAACATAATCGAATAATGTAATCCCTCGACAAGTTCTGGTGCTTTGGAATGAATCCAATAGTTCAAATAAATCCTGTCGGATGGCCCCTCAACCCAAATCACACAATTTGCTTGTAGAAGGTCAGATGCTCTATAACCCAGATCGTCGCAGATACGGGATTTATCTGTACCGCTCAAAGCAAGTTCTACCCGCGATTCCCCATTTTCCAAAGTAACGTGAAAGACTGCTGCATCTGTTGTATCGAGTATATGTGCAGAATGCGTGCTAATGAAATATTGATTGGAGGTCTTTTCATTTAAATATCTCAACAGTTGTTTCTGTAGTATTGGGTGGAGGTGTATTTCTGGCTCTTCTATACAGAGGACCTGATTCTGAAGTACTGTCGCTGCCGCAGCCATAATAATCACCTCGTGAATTCCTGTCCCCCATGAATCTAAGGGCAATGTCTTTCCATCCATATCTACCAAAATGCACTCTTGGTCATGCGGGATGTGTAAATTTGCTTTGGAATTCCCAGTAACTGTTTGTAGGAAGTGATTTATTGCCTGAAACTGCTCTTTATCTCTTAAGTTTGCATAACCCGGGTTTTGCAACTTAAACAATTTTTCGACCAACCCTATTCCACTTAGATTTGATTCGGTTGGACTTCCTTTTTTTACTTCTCTAAAGTCTGGGACTATGTCAACTTTTGGTGGCGCCAAGTTAACGGGGCTTAACATCCGAAGTACCTCTGGTATCCAATATTCTTTAATATCTCCACTCTCTTTATGTGTAAGTCTATGCCAAAGGTCGCTCCATTCCGAGCCGTTCAGAACACGTTCAACAAAGATATTGTCTACTGTATTCCCAAGTAGTGCATTTTTGCCCACTCCTTCATATCGAAACCAAGCTATCTCGCTCCCTTGAGATAGTGTTTTACTTTGGAGAACTCTACGTACAAGTCCTATCGCATCTGCTCTCAGATTAGTTCTAAATCGTTCCAACAAAGCTTCATAATTTCTACTACCAATTTGTAATCCAAATTCCGTAATCCGCTTTACTGGTTTTTGCCCATTGTGTAGATCCACTGCTGTAAGATTTAATTCCTCACATTTCAGAGCTGTCGCATAATGCTGTTTCAAAAACCGTAAAATGTTCGACTTTCCACGGTTATTCTGTCCAATAAAAAGATTGATCTTTTTTAATGGCCCTATTCTCTGCACAGTCGGCCCAAAACTCCTATACTCCGCTATCCCAAAGCCATCGATGAACATAAATTATCCTTTAAGTATGACCTGATTTGTTTTACTTAATAAATTCTACCGACAAACCCCGCCTTTTTACAACCTAAATCCGCAATCCTCATCGTTTAGCCCTGCTTCCTGTGGGCAGGGTCAATTTGGGGGTGTTCTCCCGTGGCCGGGGTTATAAAAATCTGCCCACCCAAGGAAACATTTGACTGTTTTTATTCGGAAGTATATTATTTTCGCAAACGCAAAAAATTATCAAACTGAATCACTACAATGGAGACGCAAATGTTCAAGACAAATGAATACTTCGGCGGAAAAGTAAAATCCATCGCCTTCAAAACCGCTCAGTGCCCCGCCACTGTCGGCGTCATCGCCGAAGACGTGTGACGGGGTTCTCCTTCATCTATTTTAGCCGCCGGCGGCCGGCTGCTGCGATTGGCCGGATCGCATTTGAGTCAGGTGAATATTGTAAGCCGCCAAAATGTCCTGGCGGCTAATTATGCCGATTACAGAATTATGTTCTTTATCTCCGACTACCGGCAGCTCGTCATAGGGCATCTTGGCGAATTGAATCATAGCAACAGAAAGGTCTGTATCAGGCCAGAGTGGTTCTATGTTTGTTATAAGTAAATCCTGGGCAATGGCAACTTGTTCAAACTGATGGTCGTAGAGGAACTCTCGGACATCCGACAGGCTGATTAGACCTTTATACTTTCCCTCGGGACCTATTACAGGAAAAATTGTTTGTGTTGTCTGGGGAATTAACTCCAGAAGCTTCTGAAGCGGCATATCCAGCGGAATGGTAACAATTTTTTTGTTTGCCGGCTGCCAGATTTTATCAACGGTCAAGCCATCGAGCACGCCGATAACAAGGTCCGCGCGATGAGCCGGGGAATCCAAGCGAGTAGAAACTTGTTCGTGATAAATAGTCCAGCCGTGACTAAGAGCATAAGCCAGTGCCGACACCCACATTGCAGGCAGGAGCAATTCGTAACCGGATGTCAGTTCTGACACCATTATAATGGTGCTGACGGGCGTTTTTGCGGCGGCTGAAAAAAAACCTGCCATTCCCAGTATTACGAACACATCTATTCGTGTGATTGTCGAAGGCATCCAGTGCTGCAGTATCAGCCCCAGCGCTCCGCCGAGGCTGCCACCGATAACCATACTTGGCCCGAATACTCCGCCGGAACCGCCCGAGCCGATGGTTAGTGATGTCGTAAAAATCTTACCAAAACCCACAGCCAATAGCAGGACAATCAGCGTTCCCGAACCATAGTGCATCTGGTCGGAGAGCAGTTTTTGAAGTATGCCGTAGCCGAACGACAACGTGCTGAGGCTGCTGTTGCTGACTTCCTGTCCTAATGGGAGAAGAAGATAAAAAATACCAAGTGCCAGCAGCCCAGTCGCCAGCGCTCCTATTGCCGGTTTAAAGTGAGGCGGTATCCTGAGTCGCTTGAACATACCCTGTACCCCATAGAACGACCGGACATATAACCACGACACGACCGCCATTAAAATAGCTAGCACAGTCAATGGGATAAGCAATAAAGGATTGTTGAACTTCAAACCGCTTTGAATAGTAAATATAGGTTCAAAGCCCATCCTTGTCCCCGAAATATAAAGTGTACACAGCCCGTATGTGCAGTAAGCCATCGTGCATGAGATAAAGGCTGGAATCAATGCCTCTGCTTCGAAATCCTCGTCACGGTACAATACTTCTATGGCGAAAATCGCGCCCGCTAACGGCGCTTTGAATATAGCGGCTATGCCTGCCCCCATCCCCGCCGCAAGCAGTATGCGCCTCTGCGACTCTGAAAGTTTCAACATCCTCGCCAGAAAAGACCCGAAACCCGCTCCTATTTGAGCAATAGGTCCCTCTCTTCCCCCTGAGCCGCCTGTGCCTATCGTAATAGCTGAGCAAATTATCTTGACTAACGGAACGCGCACGCGAATCAGGCCTCGTTCGTGGTGGTAGGCCCTGATGGCCGCATCGGTTCCGTGACCTTCTGCTTCAGGTGCCAGCGAATACACTATGATACCGGATATTAATCCGCCGATGGTAATGACAACGAGTAACATCCATGGCACAAAGGTGCCGAATAAAGGATGAACGTGTTTGTACATATCCCATTCGCCCAGAGGAGCAGTCGGCTTATAGCCGGCCGCAAGTTCCAGAGTATAATTTACGACCAGATGGGACAGCAGTTGAAACACTACCGCACCCAGTCCTGCTACTATGCCAACCAAGCTGACCATCGCGATGAGTTTCCCCATCGAGCGAAGACGGCTTGTCGTAACAGGCGGGGGCTGCTTGATTTCTGCTTCTTTCATATAACGCATTTTACAAACAAGACCGATTACCGGCAACTAACCTTTTGTCCAAATTTCTCCTGGATTGGCAAAAAAATCCGGGACATCTATAGCAACGAAAAACAATTGCATATTTTCTCCTACCTGCGTATTATTTGCACAAAACAAACTAAATCACTACAACGGAGACATAAATGTTCAAGGTAAACGAATACTTCGGCGGAAAGGTAAAATCCATCGCCTTTGAAACCAGCCAGTGCCCCGCCACTGTCGGCGTCATCGCCCCGGGCGAATACGAGTTCGGCACAGCAACCGTCGAAATTATGACCGTGATTACCGGCAAACTGGCCGCCTTGCTGCCGGATAGCGCAAAATGGGCCGACTTCGGCCCCGGCAAATCATTCACCGTCCCCGCCAATAAAAAATTCAAGGTAAAAGCCGACGAGGATACAAGCTACCTCTGCCTTTATCACTGACGCCAAATCCGCAGAACAGAACACGCACAACGCAATCCGCACGCCTGTCCTGCATGCCCCGGAAATCCGTAGGCCGAATCAATCCCCCTCTCCCATACAAATTATTACATCACGGGACTTGATAACTAGTAAAATACAAATAAAATGGGCTACCAGGATATATTGGAAGGATTTATAGATGAAGAGATTTTTTGTTCTCGGGATAATTATGCTTGCGGTAGCGTCGTGCAGTAAAAAAGAAAGTGAGCCGGCAAGAGCAACTGTTTCGCCTTCAGCGGGAGTATTCTGGTTTCCTGTATCAAATGTGAACGCAGTCTGGAAATGGGGGGTTAGCTCAGAGTCTTTGCTCGAATATTCATGGATGGTCCGGGTGACTCTTTCAAATAAGAAATACGAATTTGGGTACACCAAATGGAAGTTTCCCGAAGAACAAAAGACCGAGGGAACTCTTATGATGCTACTTAATAATGGACAAAAAAATATATGGCTTGAAAATAAATTTATTAAACGTATGTTTACTGTTGGAGCATATCCGGATGGAAATGGAGTCACTATTTACCTGACTGATGTGAATTTGCTTGGCGAACTCATGACACAGCAGCCTTCTTCAGTAACTTTCTTTACAGACGGAACGATGATGAATAAAACCGAAAAAAAGGTTAGAGTCAAATATTTAATGGATTCAAAAAAGAATTAGTTTTGCTGATTAATAGTTCGTAGGATGGGCTTCTGACCATCAAATTAATTTCAATATTCGAAATTAGCCATTTCTAAAGAAATTTTCCACCTTCAGCGGACGAATCACGGAATCACAACCATCTTACCCAACCAGCAACCTGCAACTCAAAACTCAAAATTCAAAATTCAAAACTACTGCGGTAAGCTCCGCACATACTGCCCTGCGATATCTGCAATTGCACCCCAGTCGCCCTTCTCGATGAATTCTTTTCTCACGACTGATGCGCCTATGCCGATAGCCACGCAGCCGGCGGCGAAAAATTCCGCCATATTCTCAGGCCGCAGCCCATCGACCGCCACAAAATCCACATCGTCAATCGGGGCCCGCAGCGCCTTTATGTAATTAACGCCGAGAGCCGAGGCGGGGAATATTTTGACCATTTTCGCCCCGTGCCTTTTTGCGGCAAGTATTTCGGTAGCCGTCGCGGCCCCGGGCAAAATCGCAATATCGTTTTTGACGCAATAATCAATCACCTCGGTATTGGTATCCGGCGCAATGATAAATTCCGCGCCCGCATCAATCGTCTTTTCGGCTAATTGTGTCGTTATTACGGTCCCAGCGCCGATACACATTTTGCCGCCCATCTTCTCGCGGAGCATCTTGAGCATTTCAAAGACGCCTTCGGTGTTGCAGGTAATTTCGAGCATTTTGATGCCGCCTGCGAGAAGCGCCTCCGCGAGATTGATTATCTGGCTCTTCTTAACCCCTCTCGCTATGGCGATTATCTTTTCTTCGCGTATCAGTTTGTAAACTTGTTGGGCCTTCATACAAAGGATTATACCCGATTATCCGCGAACTGAAATGGGCTGTTCGCGACAGTCAAAAATCGTAGCATTTCAATCCGGACTTGGTATCATATTCGAAATGAGATTAAGCAGCGAAGATGAACTGATATAAATTGATAGTCCCGGTTAAATTTTAATTTTTCGGGTAATCTTATGGCCCAGGTCCTGATGATATCGTTTGTTGTAGTTTTTGCCGTTTGGGTAATCATATACAACATCTACGCCTCAGGCCAGCGTCGAAAAGAGCTTTCCGCATGGGCGCTCAGCAAGGGCCTCTTTTTCAGCCCCGAAAAGAATAATTCCCTTGATTATCAATATATTAATTTTCACTGTCTGCAGGAGGGCTACGACCGCTACGCCCACAACGTTATGCAGGGCACTCTCGCCGGTCGGCAGTTCATCGGCTGCGACTACCATTATACGACCGGCTCGGGCAAAAGCAGTAACGACCATCACTTTTCGCTTGTCATTGTCAACAGCCCCATATTTCTCAAACCGCTTCTTATCCGGCCTGAAAACCTCCTGGACAAAATTACAGCATGTGTCGGCTTTAACGATATCAACTTCGAATCCGCTGAATTCAGTAAAAAGTTTTATGTCAATTCTACGGACAAAAAATGGGCCTACGACATAATTCACCCGCAGATGATGGAGTTTCTTCTGGCCTCGCCGGTGTTTTCGATACAGTTCGATTCGCTGTCTGCAATTGTCTATCGTAACTGTAAATTTTCACCCGCGGATTTCGATGCCGCCGTGGACCTTATAAACGGCATCTTCGACCGCATACCGGACTATGTAATTCAGAGCAATAAGCTGGGACAAGCATAAGGAATCGAATTATGCAGGAACACATTGGATTGATAATTATAATCGCTGTCATCGTTTTGCCGATTATCTGGTTCATTGTTACATACAACCACCTTGTCAATCTTCGGCTTCTCTGTTCCAATGCGTGGTCCCAGATTGACACCGAGCTCAAACGCCGCTATGACCTCATTCCCAACCTTGTTGAAGTCGTCAGCGGCTACGCCAAATACGAGCGAAACGTTTTTGAAGCCGTCACCGAAGCCCGCGCAAAGGCCGTCGCCTCAACCGGCTCGCCCGCCTCTCAGGCAAGTGACGAAAACAACCTTATTCTTTCGCTGCGTCAACTTTTCGGCGTTGTGGAAAACTATCCTGACCTTAAGGCCTCCCAGCAGTTTTTGAAACTGCAGGCCGAGCTTGTTAATACCGAGGACCGCATCCAGGCATCCCGACGCTTTTACAACGGCAATGTTCGCGACCTGAATACAATGATTCAATCGTTTCCGTCAAACCTTATAGCCGGCGCCTTTGGTTTTAAGCTGCAGGAGTTTTTCGAGATTGAAGATACAGGCCTGCGTATGGCTCCGGCGGTCTCTTTTGACAAATAGCCCATACTGACAAAACCACCAGACCATCCTGTGCTTTATCCCAAACATTAGAAACCTTCCTGTCGCGGGAATGACCCGTGCTTCGCTAAAGCTATGCAGGGCCTTGTCCTCCCTGTCGCAACTCGTGCTATGGAGGCAGGCAACCCTCAGCGGGCCTGAGGGCTAAACATCTGTCGAACATATCCAGTCCTTAACGTCTTATAATAACAGGGTAATCCTCAAAATAAGGAGAGCTTATCGACCGCAAGCCGCAGTTGGTATCGATACCCCTATAAAATAGTGTGCAATTACACTAAAAAACGGGTTTTAGAAATAATTTTTTATGCTTGACAAACCCCCTATCCGACAGTTAAATTAGGGCAATGAGGTAATTTAGATAGACCGGTGAAGCAAGGGTAAATAAAACAGGAGAGTGTGATATGAAGGAGCTATTCACAACTGGAGAGGCAGCAGAAATTTGCCGGGTCAGCCAACAGACAATAATCCGCTGTTTTGATTCCGGCCGGCTGGAAGGGTTCCGCGTGCCCGGGTCGAAGTTCAGAAGAATCCCCCGCGAAAGCTTAGTAAAATTCATGAAGGACAATGCCATACCGTTAGACGGTATGGAAACGGGGAAAAAGAAGGTGCTGGTCGTTGATGATGATGCTGAAATCGTCGATTTGATGGTCGAGGTGTTGTCGCGGGACGGCAGATTCGACGTCAAGACGGCAACCAGCGGATATGAGGCGGGGATACAGACGCAGCGGTTCCGGCCTGACTGCATACTGCTGGATTATATGCTGCCTGACGTAAACGGGAACGTGGTCTGCCATACAATCCGGAAAAACCCGGAGTTCGAGAACATAAGGATAATCATAGTAAGCGGGGTAATAAAGCAGGAAGAAATAGACCAGCTATTGAAGTCCGGGGCACAGGATTTTGTGAAGAAGCCGTTCGATATTAATGATTTGATAAAGAGAATTTGCGTTTCGCTTGAGATGCAGCAAAAACTGTCGTAGGGGCGGCCAGCACACCTGTAAAAACCTGTTGGAAGAAGCACTTAAAATTGCCAAAAAAGCAGCGATAGCTGATAGATGAGGATGGGTAATATGCCGGAACAAAATCCGGACAATTCCGCCGGCCGCAGGGTCGAGCTTGCGGTGGGTCAGTGTGAATCAATTTCAATTCTGCCCTCGGTAGCATCGCGGTTTCTTTCGCAGCTCGGCAGGATGGAGCTGACGCCGGGAGCGCTGGCGGAGCTTGTGGAATCCGACCCGGCGATTACGGCATTGGTATTGCGACTCTGCCACAACAAGGGAATCGTAATCAAACAATGCGACACGTGGCTTTTGCAGGTGATGGAAAACATATCGCTGCGGGAAATTCGGGACGAGGTTTTGTCAGCAGAGGTCTTCGGGGGATTGTCGGACGACGGGGGGAGCGAATTCAGGAAAGAACTGACCCGTCATTCATTGGCGTCGGCATGCTGCGCCAAACAGTTAGCGAAACTCGTATCGCCTGCGATTGACGGTGATACAGCATATTTGGCGGGCCTGCTGCACGACATAGGTAAATTCCTGCTCGATGAAACGATGCCGAAAAGTTTCGATACGCTGCTCGAACAGGCAAAGGCAGGCAAAACGAGTTTTTGCCAGGCCGAGCAGACCAATTTCGGTATCGACCATACGATATTAGCCAAGCGATTCGCACAGAGTATTCGGCTGCCGAGCGATATTATACTTGGGCTTTGGCTGCATCACAGCCACGCGGGGGCGATACCGCGGATGCCGCAAGCGAGGATAGCCGGTGTCGTGGAGGTTGCGGATACTATGGTTCGCCGGGCGGGTATCGGCGAATCGGGCAATTACGAGGAGCAACTCTCGGCTGAAGCAATCGCGGGGACACTGGGGCTGACAGCCGAACAGGTGAAAGAGGTTGGGCAACAACTGCCTGATTTGGTTTTGCAAAAAAGCGAGGCGGTGGGGCTGAACATCCTGAAGCCGGGGTGGGCATATTGCGACGCGCTACGAACCACGGCAGGACAATTAGCTGCCGACGGCTCGAAATTATTCGAGGAAAACTCACGGCTGCAAAGCAGCGCGAGCTATTTCGATTTTATTAAAGAGCTGATACCTAAAATCAACTCATCCATGCCTGCGATTGAGCTGGCGAAAAATTACGCATTAGTCTGGCAGGATTTTTATCATACGGGGCCCGTGTGTGTATATCTTACCGACCAGCTCGAAGGGGCAATCGTCGAGGGGACAGTCGCAGAGAATCAAGCAAACGCAAAAACACTTTTGCTTGAAGTGCCCGGTGACGCGGAATTAATACCACAGGCGATGAGTGAAAAATTTGCAGTATTAGACGCCGAAGATAATATCGATTGGCTGTTCGAGCAGTGCGATATCAAGTTCGACCTTAGCCGGACCAAAATTGCCCCGCTCCAGACAGCCGGACGGACGGTTGGCATAATCATATTCGAACTTCGTCATCCCGCGGGAGGTGATATCGCTGAACGATTCGAGCCAGCCGCGAGATTTGGGGGCATAATACTCGATATGCTGGGGACAATCGGCAGCCAGCAATGGTACGCGGAACGGTTTGCGCAGGCGTTAACGGCCGGAGGACTGAGGACGGAGGACGGAGAACGGAAGACAGAAGACGGAGGACAGAGGACAGAGGACAGAGAACGGACGACAGAAGACAGATGGCAGAAAACGGAAAATGGTTCCGCTTCGACAAGCTCCCCGGCCTACGAATTGCCGGGGCAGGCAGGGCAGGCGGAAGCGATGGCGGAAATGGCGGCGGGAGCAGCACACGAATTGAATAATCCGCTGTCGGTCATATCGGGACGGGCACAATTATTAGCCAAAAGTGAAAACGACCCGGACAGGAAACGCATATTAGAGCAAATTCAGCAAAACGCGGGCGAGCTTTCGGCGATTATTGACGACCTGATGAGCTACGCGAACCCGGAACAGCCGAGGGCAACCGAAACAGCCGTGGGACAAATAATCAATGACGCAGTTGATTTGACGAAACAGAAAAAGCAACTGGAGCAGCTCGATATCAAAATTGATATTTCGCCTGAGACGCCGGAGGTATTTGTTGACTCGGCACAGATTTCCTGCGCGATATCAAATATTCTCTGCAACGGCCTTGAGGCATACGCATCTCAGGCAGGGCCGATTGCAATAGAGGTTACAGCCGACAAAACAAATAATACTGTGAGTATTCAGGTGATTGATTCAGGCGAGGGTATGGATGAGCAGACGCTTGCCAGGGCGACGCATCCGTTCTTTTCGGCGAGACCGGCGGGGCGAAAACGCGGAATGGGCCTTGCGCACGCGCAACGGCTGATAGAGATAAACCACGGAAAACTTTCGTTGGTGAGCCAGGCGGATAAGGGAACGACGGTAACAATCGTCCTGCCGTCAAAGGTTTAGCCACAGATTACACAGATTTCACTGATTTATTTTAGACGCTGATTGCGCAGATTTACGCTGTTTTTTTCACCACGAAGGCACGAAGGGACACAAAGGTTTTAACCACGGATTCTCACAGATTAAGTCAGCTGGGGAGGCGTACTCGCAGCGGTCATTTCTCGATACTCGTATCTGTGAATGCCCGCTACTCGTCCGCCGGACGACTTTGTCGCCCACCGCCAAGGGCGGAGTGCCGGCTGACTGTAAAATGACACAGATTCCATTGCCGAAGCGGGCTCTGCGCTCCGCTACGTGTCTGATTTATGATTGCTGATTTAGGGATGCGGATTCCGCCGGAGGGAGAAGGAAAATATTGAATACCCAATATTCAATGACCAATGTCGAAGTAAACGGCAAGACAGCAGTTAGGTCCTAAAAAAATGCGATTCCGCAATAAACGCTGCGGAAACGACACAGTGAGTCCTAAGCACAACGCAATAAAACTGATAGGACATTAGTTATGGGGCTGGTTTGGTATAAAATCGGCGGGTAAAGCCGATGGGGGGAAAGGTCGATTTTCAAGGTGTGGGAAGGGACACCGACCATCAAAACTTTATGATTTTGAAGCGAGGACGCGGTGAACGACGAGAGACGAAATAAACGGCTGCGCCTGTTGATAAGGAAATTTAACAAGCAGCGCAAAAAGCAGGCGATGCAAATTGATATTCTTTGCAATGATATTATGACAGCGCACAAGGACTTTCTAAAGGCACTGCGCGCAATCGGCTTCGCAGCGGACTTTTATAATGCGATAGCAGGCCTGACCGACCTGAACGAATTACTTTGCACGGCGGGCAGTTATATCCAGAGGCATACGCCGGACGTTCACGTGGCGTTTTTTCTGCTTGCCCAGAGCGGAATCGAGGGGGCGCAGCCGGAGAATTTCGAGCTGCACGTGTTCGAGAGCGACTTAGCCATTGACCTCGATGACAGGCGGGTGGAAAACTTTTTTAACACCGAATTAGTCACCAATATCAGCAAATCCAACCAGATTTGCACAGTCGAAGATATGCTGGGAATGGGACTTCAGTGCTCTCCTGTTTTCCTGGAAAAAATCTCGACGGCTGCAATACCATTAGCGACGGCGGGCAGCTCAATTGGTTTTATGCTCGTTTACCGGTCATCGCGTAATCCATTAACCGCCGACGAACTCAAGGCCGTCGCGCAGATTACGCCGGGGCTGGCACGTTCAATCGCATCCTGCCGGGCAACAATCGCAAACGCATAATTCGGACGGATATTTTTACTTTTTGCGCTCACCTATAATCTGTTTCAAAGCACTGATATGCTCTTCAAATGCGTCTCGACCTTTTCCAGTTACGGTAATAAACGTGCGTGGCTTGCGGGCAACAAACGTTTTTTTTACTTTCACATATCCCGCCTCTTCGAGCTTAGCCAGATGCGCACCGAGATTGCCGTCAGTGAGTTTCAGGAGGTTCCTCAAATACACGAACTCTATTTCTTCGCCAGCATGAAGGGCAACCAGCGAAGACATAATTTGCAGCCGGACCGGCTGATGTATTGTGTTATCAAGCTCAGCCATGGTTACCTCCACCGCAATTTCATATAAAGCCCCGTGCCCAGCAGGCAGCCACCGGATGTAATTGCCATCCACAAGCAATAATACTCTGCGGGAATAAGGTGAAAACCGGCGAGGGTAAAGCCGGTCACGACGATTCCCAGAGCAAACATCAGCCAACTGCCGAACCAAAGCCCCATCACAACATAGGCGAACATGACCACCGTCACAAGAAACGCGTTAAGCTCGATGCCGCGGCCGGGCTTCACAATACTGAGCCATACAAACGCATAGACGAAAACCATGGGCCAGAACAAAATAGTCCGCAGAACAAACTGTTTATCAGAAAGATTCCTTTTGACAGGCCCCTGTCCATACCGTCGCCGGACAATAAAGGCAGTACCGATTACACCCAGCACGCTCGATATGTTCCATATCCAGCTGGCCCAGACGGGAAAAAATTGTGTTCCCAGATAAGACACGACCCATATAAAACCCCACAGAACCAAAAATGACCCCACGTAGGCCGAGACCAGCGACTGCCTTGTTTTTGCCATTACCTCTTCTACTTGTGCCAGCGACTGAACAGCATCTTCATTTGTAACGTTCATAAACTAACCCTTTCAAAAACAAATCAACTGTTTACATAGAGTACTCTATATTACAGAGTGCTCTATGTCAAGTGTTATTTTGAGATTTTTTAAAATTTTTTTTGGGCATGTTTAGTATTAACGAGGCCCTCAAAACAGTTGCACAAACCCAGACATCCTGCGCATAATAATGGTGTAAAATAACTGGACTAAGAGATATTAGATATGGCAGGCAAAAACCAAAAAAGCGAAGAAACATTTGAGACGGTCGAGCCGGTAGGCAAACGGGTGCTTATCCGCAAGGACGAGGACAAAAAACAGACCAGGGGCGGGATTCAACTGCCGGACAATATCGAGATTCCCACAATAACGGGCAGAATCGTGGCAATATCGGCTGAGGTTGAAAATATGCCCGAGATACCGCTTGCAAAATACGACAAGGTTCTGTTCAATCCCAAGGGGGCCATACCTGTTGACTTCGAGGGGGACAATCGGCTGTTTGTCGTCGAGGTTGAGAACGTCGTGGCGGTATTCAGGAAGACATAGCCGGCTTATCGCGGCAATTATTGAAACGGGGACAAAAAAATATGCCAGAAGGCGCTTGAATCCTTCTGGCATTTCCGGGTTGCCTGACCGAAATCGGCAAACAGGGGGATAAGCTCTGCTTACTACATTTTGTCTGTTAGATTTACGCCATTTTTGCGGCGATTGACCAGCATAAGGAACGCTGTAAAGAACAATGTTACCGTCGCCGGCTCAGGAGTCGGAACCGGGGGCGGCTCAGGAACAGGGGGCGGGGCCGGAGTGTAGTGGTACGTCGGATACGTATATTTTTGCTGGGCCTCTTCAAGAGACGAGTCAGATAACCCTCCGCTTCGCACCATCCCGCCGCCACTGTCGCCACCACCACCACCAATCATCGTATAACCCGCTCCGGCCTCATCTCCGGGCGTCGAAAATTCGGACCGCTCAAAAACAGCGATGACCATTTTGGGTGAATTAAGAAATACGGTTGTGGAGCTTGTTACGGAGTTGCTCACGCTGCCCAGCCAGCAAACGAACTGATAGCCGGGCTTAGGTGTGGCTTTCAGCGTAACATCCGAGTACATGTCATAAGCATGAACACCTGTCGCGATGTTAAGATAGCCACCTTCAACGGGACTCGCCTCCAACATTAAAGATGTTCCGTTTTCCTGAACTGCTGCCTGCGCGGAAAAACAAAAAAGCAACGCTGCACAGCAAATAATCACCGCAGAACACCAGGATTTCGAACTACCTCTTTTCATCTTATTAATCCATCCTCACGCAATTACAATTCCCCGCCCAAACCAGGCGTGTCCGGCTCTACACCGCCTAGCGTTTTTTATCCCGCTTCGCTGCGTATAAAGCCGATGCAATACCAAATAACGCCATTGTGCCTGGTGCCGGAATTGTGGAACAGGAGCAGAACTTTCATCAATTCTTCTGAGCCAATGTTCTTTATCAACCTCATCCGTTTCTTTTCAACATAATGATGCAACCCGTTTCCCGGGATTTACCTCAAACCTTTTGTTTTTCGCCTGATTGCTATAAAAGCACCGCCGATTAACAGTCCAAATGTTGCCGGCTCGGGAATGCACTGTGTATCAATTGTTACCTCATCGATATAAACATCCCCCGTGATGGTAATCAACTCGCTTGTCGGATTCGGCCAGATATCTGTTTTCACAATTGTACTGAACCATCCATTCCCGAGGGACGTATCCGAACGCGTGAAATCCATTTCTGTGTAGTCGCCCACCGAGTACTCCGGGTAAACACCTACCATCAAGCTGTCCGGAACACGAGCGACAAGTCCAGCTACTTTCCATGTAATTTCCGTCCAGATATGCTTTTCCGTCCCAGTCGCATTATTAGGATTATTCGGAATTTCAATTGCTATGTCGCCTGTTCCAAGTGTCCAGACGCCGTTATACGTATCTTTAGAAGAAAAATACGTTGTCGAACCATCTACCCACAATTCCGGCTCTCCATACGTGTTGTTGTAACTATCTGGGAAAGAATCTGTGCTCGAACTCGAAAATGACCATTGTTCAAGAGTAGTTCCGGTCCCGCCTCGCCAAGACGGTCCACCGTAACTTGCATCAGCGACAACCGCCATACTTAGAACGACCAAAGCTACAAACGTCATCCCTGTTCGCAGCCAATTTTCCTGTGCTCGTACTTTTTTACTACTCATCGCTTGAACCTCCGCGATTAACTATTCACCTTTCTTCTATCCACTTTCACCAAAGCACAACGGCAAACCGTGTGCATAATCGCCTCGACCTGTGCACCATCCGCCAACAGCGCGGAATCGGCGCACAACTCTTCTCGATTCTCTTCTCGTGGATAATCCCCTGCCCTACCCCAATAGCAAGACCCCTGCCCTGCTATGGGCTCGCATGGCTGTAAGTTGCCAGAAATAAAGCACTTACAATGCCGTTCACTATGTGATTTCCCTCTTCCCCCGCTTCTCAAACAGTACTACTACTGTGACACATAATGAGAAATCACTCACTGTCAAAGAACAATACTACTGTCTCTTGCACTGTGAGTTTTCTCGTCAGCCCCCAAGCTGATAATTGTATTAAACCATATTGCCTAAACGAAGTCAAGAGTATTTTTGGAATTTTTTAAATTTTTTTTCAGCCCCAAAATGCCGCCAATGTCCTAATAAATTATGAAGGTCCCAAAATAACAACGGATTATAGAGTTGGTTTGCCTATTATGCCAAAAGATGGCTGCGGGCAACCTGCCCCAAACACGCCAACGCACGGCTTTAAAGCCAACCGCTCTTAATGAGGACAGATTATTTTGGCGACAGCAGTTGATAGCTGACAAACGCAACGCGTTTGCTGTCAGGCGACCAGGATGGGACATTTATAGTCCCCTGCCCGCCGAATAAATTTGCCAGAATTTTCGGTTTTCCTCCACTCATCGGCAATACTCTCAGGACAACGTCCTGGTTCTCGGGATGCCCACTTACACTTTTGTCGTAGGATACGAACACAAGCCATTTGCCGTCTGGTGAAGGATGGGCGAACCAGTCGGCGTAATCTTTATCGGAAGTAACCTGCTGCTGGTCGCTGCCGTCGGCGTTCATACGCCAGATTTTCATCAGCCCTGTTCGCTCGGAATTGAAGAAAATATATTTGCCATCTGGCGAATAATCAGAACCGTCGTCTTTGCCTGGAGCATTGGTCAATCTTGTTTCTTCGCCGCCTGCAACGGGAATCGTGTAAATATCAAATTCATTGTTTCTTTCGGCGCAATAGGCAAGGGTCTTTCCATCGGGAGACCAGCCGTGCCAGTAGGACGGTCCTTTCGGAGTTACCAGGCGAGCTGCACCGCCCGTGATTGGCAGGACGTAAATTCGGGATTTACCGTCGGTATGCTGGCTGCTGACAGCGAGAAATTTGCCGTCGGGCGAGATGCCGTGGTCGTTGTTGCATTTTTTGGCTTCGCCGGTATCGAGCAATTGAGGTTTGCCTCCTTCGACGGGAATCGTATAAATAAGCCCACTCTTGTTAAAAATAAGCGTTTTGCCGTCGGGTGTCCAGTTGGGCGCCTCAAAGTGCTCGCGGGCACAATATATGGTTTTTCGCTCGCCGTTTTCGATATTTATTGTTTCGAGCGTGCTTTCGAGGACGCGTTCTTTCATATTTACCACCCCTTGTTTTTCAAGTTTAACATTGGTGAATACAGCTGTTTCTGCGGTGTTGACATCGTGAGAGCAAACCACCAAACCCGCATAAACCGGGTCGGTCAGCTTCACTGTTGCCGAGCCGACAATCTCGAATGTTTTGCCGTCAGGAGCGATGGAAAGCGTGTAATTATCGGCGTGGCGTTCGAGCTTTATTGTGGCGTTCTCTTTTATTGTTCGGACGATTTCAAGGTCGTCGCTCATTTCGCCGCCTTTGACTGGACGCCACTGCAAAGCGATAAGACCGTCGCCGTGGACTATTGCGCCGATAAAAGCAGAATCCTTGTCGAGCGACTGGCGGACAATCCAGCCGGCCTTTCTATGAGCGACTTTGCCTTTTCCGACAAAGTTAATATCGGCAACCATAGTCAGGTCGCCTTCGAGCTTATTATAGAGGAAATGAAAAGCATCCCTGTTAAACCACATGTTGTAGCCGCTGGCGGTGATTCTGTATTCGTTTTTGGCCGCGTCAAACGACGCGGAACCGGGTATGCCGATATCGCAGGCATCGCCGACGTCGCCTTGTCCTTCGAACTGACCAACCGCCGCTGTTGAGCTATTAGTAAGAATCGCCATAAGGCAAATCGTAACACAACGCAACATCACTCGCACCATTTTTACACCTCACTTTTTTGTTGTTTTTACTGTTTAGTTTTTCTCACCGGCTTTTCGCGGACAAAGCGACTTATATTGCGGACTGCCTGGCGGAGACGCTGTTCGTTTTCAACCAGCGCAATCCTGACATATCCTTCGCCATTTTCGCCGAATGCCCCGCCGGCGGCAACTGCGACTTCCGCGTATTCCACAAGGTCCATAGAGTAATCGAGGGTGTTTTTGCCTTTGAGATGCTCCTGTGGGATTTTAGCCCAGACGAACATACCAGCCCGCGGTTTTGGTGCTTCCCAACCGATGCGGGTAAGGCCGTCGCAGAGAACATCACGCCTGGACTGGTATTTTTTATTCTGCTCAATAATATCCTTTGCGCAGTGCCTCATCGCGATAATGCCGGCAATCTGCACCGCCTGGAAAATGCCGTAATCGTAATAGCCCTTTATGGTGGCCAGGTAGTCAATCATATCCTTGTTGCCCGCGGCAAAACCAATCCTGAAGCCGGCCATACTATAGGGCTTGCTCATGGTGGTAAATTCGACGCCCACGTCTTTTGCGCCTTTGGCGGAAAGGAAACTCGGTGCTTTATAGCCATCGAAGCAGGTTTCACCATAGGCAAAATCGTGAATGACGGCAATGCCAAATCGCCTGGCAATATCGATGATTGGCTCAAAAAAGCCCTCATCGACAGTCATCGCGGTCGGGTTGTGCGGATAGTTCAAAATCAGGAGCTTGGGCTTGGGATACAGATGCTCACAGACCATAACTATATTATTTATGAACTTCTGGTCGCAGCCCAGCGGAAGAGATATGACATTTGCGCCAGCAAGAGCGACGGCGTAATTATGAATCGGGAACGCCGGGTCGGGCACAATGGCTGTATCACCAGGCCCCAGCATTGCCAGGCACATATGGCTGAAACCTTCCTTCGACCCGATGCAGGCAAGCACCTCTTTGTCGGGGTCAAGCTCGACATTCCAGTTTTTGGCGTATTTTTTCGCCATTTCATTGCGCAATCCCTTGATGCCGCGGGAAGCGCTGTAACGGTGGTTTCGGGGGTCTCTGGCGGCCTCGCAAAGTTTATCAACAACAATCTGCGGGGCACCATCAACGGGGTTACCCATACCGAGGTCTATAAGGTCGGCTCCCGCCTGACGTTTTGCGTGTTTCAGGGCGTTCAAACGCGCAAACAAATATGGCGGTAATCTTGTTATCCTTTGCGATGGTTCAATCTTAAATTCGCTCATAATAATCTTCTCACAAATTAAAAAATGGGTATTCGAATATAATCGACAAGCATACCGCAAACGGGTTAATTTTCAAAGTATTTTGTAGCAGAAGTAAACCGCTGAATCAGGCAAACTCGCCGAACAAGGTAAGCGGGGTTGTTCGGGTGATTTTGACGTTTGCGAACCGGCCTGCGAGGTTTTCAGGGCCGTTGAAGACGGCAATCCAGTTGCCTGCGGTCCTGCCGATAAGCTGAGGGAAATTGTCGGGCTGATGCGCTTTTTTGCTTGGTCCTTCGACGAGGACTTTGACGGTTTGGCCTGTAAATTCAGCAGCAAGAGTCCTGCTGATTTCTTCCTGCACCTTGAGCAGTTCGTGGTTTCGCCGTTCCTTGATTTCCTGCGGGACGTTATCTTCCAGCCGTTTGTCGGCGATAGTACCAGGTCTGGGCGAGTATTTGAAAATGAAGGAGTTTTTGTATCGTGCCTTTTTGACAAGGTCGGCGGTTTGAGCAAAGTCGTCATCGGTTTCGCCTGGGAAGCCGACGATAAAGTCGCCCGCGATGGCGATATCGGGAACGATTTGGCGGGCCATATCGAGCAATTCGAGGTATTCTGCCGAGGTATAGCCACGGTTCATCGCCTTGAGGATTTTGTCTGAGCCGCTTTGGGCAGGTATGTGCAGGTATCGGCAAACCTTCGGCAGATTTACCATCGCAAGCATAATTTCTTTGAAATACTTTTTAGACGGGTAACTCGTAACGAACCTGAGCCATTCGACGCCGTCGATTCTGCTTATCATTTCAAGGAGGTCGGCAAGGCAATAGGTTTTATCACCCGCCTTGTATTCGTAAGCGTTGATTCTCTGGCCAAGCAGGGTAATTTGTTTGATACCATTCCGGGCAAGGCGTTTGGTCTGCTCTATTATCGCTTCGGGGGAGCGCGAGGTTTCCGGCCCGCGGACGTAAGGGACAACGCAATATGAGCAGAATTTATCGCAGCCGTGCATCGCCCGGACATACGCCTGAGCGGGTATATTTGTATCATCGCCGCCGTATTCGGTTTCAAACTGTTCGAGCGATTGAGCATCAGGCGATATTTGGCGAATTTTTTCCGTAACGACAACCACCTTTTTCTTTCCCTGCAACGCCTCGCTTATCAGCCGGGGTATTTCGGCTATTTGGGCGGGGCCGCAAACGATATCCACTGCCGATTGTTTAAGCAATTCATTGCTCAGCCGTTGTGCCATACAGCCAATTACGCCAACCACCAAATCTGGATTGGTTTCTTTGATGTGTTTCAGATTTCCCAGGTGCGACATAACCCGCTGTTCGGCGTGGTCACGAACCGAGCAGGTATTGAGCAACACGACGTCCGCGTCTTTAGCGTTATCGACAAACTGACAGCCCGCGTCCTTCAGCGACGCTTCGATAATCGCGCGTATCGAGCTTGTTCATCTGACACCCAAAGGTTTGAAGGAATACTTTCATAGCATTCCTTCAAACCTAAGCTCGGCTGTTTCATTATTCCGTTTAAAATCAGGGGTTCTCATAGATTTAGATGTTACCTTCGCTATCGTTCCGCGACAACGAGCATTTCAAAATCCTCCGGAGTCAGCTTATCTTTTCTTGAGAATGCCCCAAGCTTCACTCCCATAATATCTATTTTCTTATACCCGAGCGTTTTTAAAAGCCAGGTTATCTCGCTGGGCACATAATAACGCTCATCACATTCTAATTCTTTTTTATTTCCCGCGTCATCCTCGAAGACGGCGGTGTTATGATCCCGCAATGTCATCAAATCGAACGTGTTGCTTTTGTATACGGTTCTATTTTCATTACCCTGCGACTCAGATAATTTTGTAACCGAATGGTAAAGTGGGAACAGCCCGTTTAGTGTTGTAAATATAAATTTTCCTTTATCTTTCAACGCCCTGGTCACATTTTTAAGTATCTCGAAATTCATTTCGTCTGTTTCCATCAAAGGAAAACCGCCTTCACAGAGCATTATCGCTGCATCGAATTGGCCGTCAAATGGAAGAGCCCTGGCATCGTGTTTTTGAAAATCAATTCTCAGATCAAGCTGTTTTGCTTTTTCTTCTGCCCTGGCAAGCTGAGAGTCAGACAGGTCTATCCCTGTAACATTATAACCTCTTTTAGTCAGTTCAATCGAATGCCTTCCTGTGCCACAGCCGACATCGATTATTTTCAAAGATTTGTCATAAGCTAATTCCTGTTCGATAAAATCACATTCGCCAAGTGTTCCCTGGACAAAACACTCCTTATCATACTTCCGTCCATAATTTTCAAATAACGATTCGTACCATTTTTTCATTATTGCCTCTCTCGCCCAAATAAATCGTGTGCTTCGTTATTCCGTGATTTTACGCTTATTTTCAGCATAAGTCCTGACGAGATCTGACTTCCGCTGGCGTTTTAATGTTTTAATACGCCTTTCTTCGTTCAACGCACTTTTGTAATAGCGATACTCTTTGGCATAAACCAGCTTTATAGGTAACTTGCCTTTTACATATTTTGCGCCCCTGCCGCTTTTGTGCAAGGCAATCCTGTTTTCGAGGTCCTTGGTATATCCAGTATAATACGTTCCATCTTTGCAGCGGACCATATAAACCCAGTATTGGCTTCTACGAATTATTTTCTGCGGCGTCATAAACTCGCAAGCCACTGCTGAACAGTCATTACCTTACTGAATCGCATTGCCTGTGTGACCAGAATTGCGCGATGCAGCTCTTCGGCGGTAACAGAACCAGCCGGATTGGAAACAGCGAGCGTGCCTGTGGCATCTGAAAGGAACTCGACGGCAAAACCGAGGTGAAACGCCTGGCGGGCGGTAGTGTCACAGCACATCTGGGTCATATAGCCGGCAATGACAACCGTATCGATTTGCCGTTCCCAGAGCCATGATTCAAGAATTGTTCCGGTAAAGCTGCCGGGGAACGTTTTTTCGATAAGGACATCTCGTTTGCGGCGCTCTATCTGGGAGTGCAGCATCCAACTTTCGCTTCCTTTCTGAAATCCTTTGGAAAGCGGAGTAATCGCAGAATGCTGAATAACGACAATCGGGATGCCATGGGAGGCGGCTTTGTCCATTACCTTAAGGATATTCTCGAAGCTTCCCGGCGGGTAAACCACTTTGAGACCTTCGGCGAAATACACATTCTGCACATCTATGACTAATAACGCTCTTTTCATATTTTTCCCTTCGCGGCGAAGCGAACACCCATCTCAAAGGCCTTTTGGCAATCCTGAGGGAATATTTCTTTTCGTCTTTTTAATTTCTGCACGGGGTCAAAACGCGGCGCAACTACTTTTGAATAATCTTCGAACTGATAGGTGTCAAAACTTAACAGCGTCTCACCTGAGCCGAAGATTATTTTCATAAGACGTTCGATATTTGCGAAGCGATGTTGATAGCCGAACTGGCTCATTGCCTCCTCGGTAAGGCCCATTGTATAAATAAATCCCGTGTGAATCTTTTTCGGAAAAAGTGACGCCGGCGGGTCAGTATAAGTCAGATACGGGAAAATCAATCGCTCCATAAACGACTGCATCTGGCCGGTGACAGTTCCCAGATAAACAGGCGAACCAAAAATAACGGCATCGGCCGTTTCCACCTTTTCAAAAATCGGCGTCAGAACGTCCTTTACCGCGCATTTGCCGTAGCTAACGCCGCCTTTCTTTTTGCAGGCAAAACAACTTATACAGCCCTTATATTTCAAATCGTATAAATGTATAAGTTCCGTTTCCGCTCCCTGCGATGATGCGCCTTCAAAGGCTTTTTTAAGGAGGGTTGCGGTATTCCATTCTTTTCTCGGGCTGCCGTTAAATGCAATTATTTTCATTGGAATATACCTCCGGTCATTGATTTCGCGATTTTGGGCTTCAAACTCCGTTTACAACAACGGCATTCGTTTTGGCGGATTGCTCTCGCAGAGGGGCGACTGCCCTATATTCCGGCGAGCGCCACCAGGCGTGGAACTTTTCCATCGAGGCAAATTCGACAATGATAAGCCGGGCGGGTTTCCAGTCGCCGGAGACAACCGTTACATCGCCTCCGCGGGCAAGATATTTGCCGCCGAATTTTTCGATAGTCCGCGGGACTTTCTCGATATACTCGCCATACTTGGCTCTATCCATAACTTCTTTGGCTTCGATAATCATATAGACCGACATAATTTCCCCCTTTCCTTCCGTAACAATTCCATTTAGTAACCGAATGCATAATAATGGCCTTTTTCTTTTTTTATACGCACCGGCACCCTGAAAAGCTCACTGATATTCCTGCTGGTGAGAATGGCCGCTTTGGGGCCGTCTTTATAAAATCTGCCTTTGCGCATCAAAATGACGCGGTTAATCTGCGGGATAATGTCCTGGATGTTCTGGGTAATAAGAATGATGCCCGTTCCCGACTTCGATATTTTTCGCAGAATCTTTCGGAATTTGTGCTGCGCGTGCAAATCGAGGGCGATTGTCGGTTCATCAAGTATGAGCGTCCGCGGGTTATGTATCAGCGCCCTTGCTATAAGAAAACGCCTGGCTTCACCCGAGGACATCTCCGTCATAAACCTATCCCTGAGGTGATAAATTTCCAGGAACCTGAGGATTTTTTCCGTCCTCTTTTTCATTTCCCGGCTCACCCTGTGGCCGTATAAGCCGATGCTGCTGAAGAACCCGGACAGGACAACTTCCATGCCGGACATCTCACGTGCAAAGGCATTCTGCAAATCGCTCGATACAATGCCCAACAGGAACCGCAAATCGAAGATGTCCCATCTGTCCCGTCCCCAAATCCTGAACGAGAAATCCTTTTTGCGGGGCAGCGGGTAATACTCTCTTGTGATTGCCCTGATGAAAGACGATTTTCCAGCGCCGTTGGGGCCGAGTATCGCGACGTTTTCGCCTGCGCGTATGGTAAGCGACAGGGAATCGAGAATTTTCTTTCGCCCCCTGACAACGGTAACGTTTTTGAATTCCAGCAGTGGAATTTGTTTCTTGGCCATAGGCCCTACTATACAAATTAGCACCATCCGAATCAACATATCGAAAGCCCACGAAGGTTGTTTATTTTACGACAACGGGCGATTATATTGTAACCATACGCAATTAAGGGTTCAGGAATGGCACAGTGGTGGCAAACAAGCATCGAGCAGACATCCAAAAATCTGGGGACGGATTTATCGGGCGGGCTAACCTCACAGGAAGCAGCCGGCAGATTAACTAAATACGGCCCCAACCAGTTAGAGGAGAAGAAAGCCATTTCTCCCTGGAGGATTTTCCTGGGCCAGTTCGAGGATTTTATTATCTGGGTGCTTATCGGTGCGGCGATTGTATCTGGTTTCCTGCAGGAATGGATTGACGCGTTAGCGATTATCGCAATCGTAGTTCTCAATGCGATACTGGGCTTTATACAGGAATACCGCGCTGAGAAATCGCTTGCTGCGTTGAAGAAACTCTCAAGCCCGTCATCCAAAGTAATCCGTGACGGGCAACATGCGGTCATATCGTCTTTCGAGCTTGTGCCGGGCGACCTGATTGAGCTTGAGGCGGGGGACAACATACCCGCCGACAGCCGAGTGGTATGGATAACCGCTAATTTCGCCGTACAGGAGGCGAGCTTGACGGGCGAATCGACACCAGTGGCGAAAACAACCAAGACGCTGGAAGAAAAAGACATCCTACTGGCCGACAGGGCCAATATGGTTTATATGGGGACATCGGTCGCAGGAGGCAAGGCGAGAGCCGTTGTAGCGGAAACAGCGATGCGGACCGAGCTTGGCAAAATCGCGGGGATGATACAGGGAATCGAGCGGGACTCAACGCCTTTGCAGAAAAAGCTTGAACAGTTCAGCAAGTGGATAGTTTACGCGTGTTTTGTGCTGGTGGCGATGGTTTTTGTGCTGGGCGTTATGCGGGGCGGGAAATGGCTGGATATGTTCCTAACCGCGGTGAGCCTGGCGGTCGCAGCCATCCCGGAGGGGATGCCCGCGGTGGTAACAATAGCCCTTGCGATTGGGGTGCAGAGAATGGTTGCCCGTCACGCACTCATACGCAAACTGCCCTCAGTTGAGACGCTTGGCTGCGCGACCGTTATATGCTCCGACAAGACAGGCACGCTTACCAGGAACGAAATGACCGTTCAGGCGGTTTACGCCGACTGCAAACAATTCAAAGTAACCGGCGTCGGCTACGAACCGAAGGGAGATTTCCTGCTGGACGGCAAATCGATAACACCAGCCGACTACCCGACGCTTAACAAGGCATTACTTTGCGGGACGCTTTGCAACGGCGCTCAACTGGTTCGTGAAGGCGACAGATTTAAAATTTTCGGTGACCCGACAGAGGCAGCCATCCTCACCGCAGCAGCCAAGGCAGATATATGGAAGGAAAAGGCGGAAACCGATTGGCAGTTCGTTACGGAGATACCATTCGATTCCGAGCGAAAGAAAATGACCATAATCCGGGAAAATTCAGGCAAGCAAATCGCCTTTGTAAAAGGAGCTCCTGATATCCTGCTCGGCGACTGCACTAAAATCGAATTGGGCGGGGCAACCAGAAATATGCTCCCAAAAGACACGGAATATATTTTGAACGCCAACAACCATATGGCAAATGACGCGATGCGGGTACTGGGCCTGGCATATAAAGAACTGGACAGCGCCGATACGAACTATCAGGCCGATACAATTGAAAAGGACCTGATTTTCGCGGGGCTTGTCGCGATGATTGACCCGCCTCGCGAGGAGGTCAAAAAGGCGATACAGGACTGCAAGACCGCTTCGATAAGAACCGTGATGATTACGGGCGACCACAAGAATACCGCGGTCGCCATCGCGAAAGATTTGGGATTTTTCCAGGCAGATTCGGTTGCGCTCACCGGCGAAGAACTGGACAAGATAACCGATGAACAGCTCGCGCAGCAGGTGCAAAAGGCAAGTGTTTACGCGCGCGTATCGCCAGAGCATAAACTGCGGGTTGTGCGTGCGCTTAGGCGTCAAAATGAGGTGGTCGCGATGACGGGCGACGGCGTCAACGACGCACCTGCGCTCAAGGAAGCGGACATCGGAGTAGCAATGGGCATCACCGGAACCGACGTAACCAAAGAGGTGTCGGATATGATTGTTACCGACGACAATTTTGCGTCAATAGTGGCGGCAGTCGAGGAAGGCAGGGGCATTTACGACAATATCAAAAAATTTATTCATTACCTGCTTTCGTGCAACACGGGCGAAATTCTTGTTATGTTCGTTTCATCGCTGGTCGGCTGGCCCGTGCCGTTATTACCCATTCAAATCCTGTGGGTAAATTTGGTAACCGATGGCCTGCCCGCCCTCGCTCTGGGCGTTGACCCAATCGACCCGGACGTTATGAAACGCAGACCACGCCCGCCCAAAGAGCCGGTCGTAACCAGACAAAGGGCATTGCTGATGCTCGCACAGGGCATATTTATCGCTTTTTGCAGTTTGGCAGCGTTTTACTTTGTGATGTTTATCGAAAAGGAAGGTTTGCCGCGGGCGAGGACGGCCGCGTTTGTGGTGCTCGCGTGCAGCCAGCTGTTCCACGCATTTAACTGCCGCAGCCAAGTCGAATCACTTTTCAAAATCGGCGTATTTACAAACCTCAAACTAATCTGGGCGGCAGGGATATCGTTCCTGCTGCAAATGATGGTAGTTTATGTACCCTTCTTCCGGACGGTTTTCAAAACGGAGATGCTGACGACATTCGACTGGTGTATGGTAATCGGTATTTCGTCGCTGCCTCTCTGGGCGACGGAAATCATCAAAGCAATTAGAAAACAAACGGCCGTTATGCAGCCGGCATAATTCTTTACTCAACTATATTTTCGATTCAGTCGCCGAAGCAGGTGCCTACCGAACGAGCCGAGGTTATCAAGGGATGTCCGACAGGGACATTTCGCGGACCTTTCGCGGCCTCCTCAATCGGGACGGCTGTTATATCATTGCCCTTCACCGCAGCCATATATCCAAATTGACGGGCTTCAATCAGCTCGACCGCTTTTGTCCCCAAGCGGGTCGCGAGGACCCTGTCCGTCGGGGTGGGAGTGCCGCCTCTTTGCAAATGGCCGAGAACAACCTGGCGTGTCTCTATACCGCTTGCCTGCTCAATCTGATGACCGAGCACAAAACTTATGCCGCCGAGACGCACCTGTTCGGGGCTGTTTTTTACAATTTGCTGGACGACAACATCGCCGCCTTTGGGCCTTGCTCCTTCCGAGACAACCACGATGCTGAATCTTTTGCCCATTCTATTCCTGTCTTTGACTTTGCGGACGATAGATTCAATATTATAAGGAATTTCGGGTATAAGGATTATATCGCCGCCGCCCGCGACGCCCGAATAAAGCGCAATCCAACCCGCGGTCCTACCCATCACCTCGACAATCATTACTCTATGGTGCGACTGAGCGGTGGTGTGCACGCGGTCAATTGCCTCGGTCGCGATTGAGACAGCGGTATCGAAACCAAAAGTAACATCCGTACCTCGCAGGTCGTTATCGATTGTTTTGGGAACAGCCACAATGGGGACGCCTTTTTTGTGAAACCTGTTCGATACGAACAGCGTGCCGTCGCCGCCTATACAGACAAGGCACTCGACGCCGAGTTTTTTAATGTTGGCCAAAACCATCTTTGAGACGTCGCGGAACTGAAGCTTCTTTCCTTTTTCGATTGCGTATCTGAAGGGGTCTGACTTGTTTGATGTGCCGAGAATCGTGCCGCCTTCGGTCAAAATGCCTGATACATCCTCATAATGGAGTTTTCGCCATCTGCGGTGAATAAGCCCCTCATAGCCGTCTTCTATGCCAATGACATCCATTCCGAACTGGATAATCGCTTTTTTGGCGACCGCCCTGATTACCGCGTTTGTGCCTGGACAGTCCCCGCCGCCTGAAAGTATCGCAATCGACCTGGTTTTCTTCATATATTCCTCACGAATCCATTTATTTTCACAGCAAGTATAACAACATCATCATCTTGAGTCGAGATTCCGATTCAGATGCCGCTGGAGGTCTTTGAGACGATTCGTTTCGTTGAAGCCAAAGGCAAAGACAGGAATTCCCGTTTTTATGAGCATTATTATCAAAATCGTTTAAGGGCTTTCAGAACAAACCTTGTGCTCGCGGCGAATAGCCGTAGTCATCCAAAATTTGGTACATCTTCTCGAGTACCTTGGGTTTCTGGCACATATTGTAGAACCAGAGGTACAACGTGGTATTGTCCTGCATAGAATCGAGGATATATCGCAGAAACTCTACTTCGTCGGAGAAAATGCCCCATTTTTCGACGTCTTTCCCTTTATGCACATCATTACCCATGTGCGGAGCGAGTACCGCTTTCCCTGAAAACTCGCGAATAATAATAGCTGGGTCGATAGAATTCGCAGGATTCCAGTTAAAAGCGGTGATGTTTTTTAACTGTTTGATGTTGTCGAAATATTTCTGACTCCATGAACATGAATGATAAAACAGCGGGCCGCACTGTTCAGCTATCTGGTTGACATATGGCAAGCTGAATTCGGCATGCATTTTGGGGGACATTAACGTCAATGAGTCATCCGAGCAGTAAGCTCCGTTGCAACCATACCAGATATATGGAAACGTTGCGGCATTCAATCTGGTTCCCGCAACGCATTTTTGCTCCTCAAGAAACTTAATGATGAAATCTGTTATTGTCTGAAGAAGGGCATGTACCGGCTCAGAATTCGACAGCAATGCCATATATAAAGCGGTGCCGCACATCACCTCGGCGATTCCGAACGGGGACTGAATGTCAATGGAACGTATCTTATCAGTCGGCGGGAGGGTCTCAACCATTTTTTGTATATTGTTCAACATCTCACCTGTTCGGCCTGACCAGACATCCAACGGGCCAAGAGTGAGCTGGCTTGTATTCAGCATATCATGTTCGCTGAACATGGCCTCGGCCCATTCGGTGTTTTCGCTTGAGAATATTCTTTTACATCCCAATGCGAGAGGAAAGATGCATGTGCTGTTTCCAATGACCTGATGGCTCTTTTGGGGTGTCCAGTCCCACGCGGGTAGATTATCGAGTAAATCGCTGCCTGTCTTTTCGGAGTCGGCCGAGTAGAAGCATATTTTGCGAGTTGGCTTGGAATAAGCATCCGTCAAAATCTGTTTCATGTTTTCACATATATTGGATTTAGTCATAATACCGTCTTCGGCATTATAGACACAAAACTGTATTTAATCGGCATTACGGCCAAGGGTTGAGTTAAGACGACGTTGTAGGTCTTTGAGTCGGTTTGTCTCATCGAAGCCGAGCAGGATAACAGGAAAAGCCGTCTTGTTTTGTAACAACGGTTCATCAATATCAACCCATTTCCTGCATAGTTCGCCGTCGGGCGTGCCCGGTATCGGTGAAAAATCGGCGAGCATCCCTCGTATGCCCAAATGATTCACAAAACGCATCGATTCTTCCAAATCAGCAACGTTGGTTTTCGGATGCCCCAGGATTTGATAGGCCGTGATATTGTTCGGTTCTGCACCTGCGGATTTAAGATTCTCCACCGCCCCTGCTAACTCCTCTGAAAAGACCTTTGAGCCGGTTTGCTTTTGCCAATCTCTCGATGTGCTTTCAAAACCAAGATAAAAACACTTGAAGCCCGCACGCACCATTAAATCCGCAAGTTCTTTTGTTACAAACCGGGCGTTAATGGCGTTTGGGCTGTGAAAATTTACTTTTATATTTCGCTGAATGACTTCATTAAAAAACGGAACCAGAACATTCTTAGCATTACATAACAGGGCATCATCATAGAACGCAACGTTCCTCGTTCCAAGTTTCACAAGAAGCTCCAACTCCGCCAGTGACCTCTGCAATGAGCGGGGCCGAAACTTGCCATATACCCTTGGCACAAGACAATACGTGCATTCGAACGGACAGCCATCGCTGAGTTTCAATACCCCGACGTTTAATTTATCGTATGCCTCCCAAAGTCCGGGCTGGGACAAATCAGGTTCAAGCCCAGTGAAATCCCAAACCGGCTCAAGGTCATTGCCCTCAACAAGCAAATCCGCCCCGAGCTTTTCGGCGTGTTTATGACACAGCGTCACATAGTTGCCGCCAACAATTATTTTGACAGCAGGTATCGCCCGACGGATATCTTCAATTACTTCCTGCACGCCCGGATACCAGTAGGTCATAACGGTACCTACAAAAACAAAGTCGTAGCCCGTGTTTTTGGCGAGAAAATCCTGAAAGACCGACCTCTGCAGACCGAACCGTCTGAATGAACGCGGGATGTCTCTCAAACAATCAGGATTGGGGATTTTCTCGAAATAAAACCTGCCCCTGCCCCACTGGTCGCTCTTGATTTCTTTGTGAGCCGAATAAAAAGGATTCAGGCGGTCGAGGTAATCGAAAAGGGTAAATTCCGCCCTGACGCGAAGGTATCCCGCAATGCTCAACAGGCCATAGGGCTTGAGCCAGAAATCATACGCGGCGAAATCGTATATCGGCGGATTTACAAGTAATATCTTTGGCGTCGCTGACAAGGTTCGATTGCCTTAAAAATAATATCAAAAATAATCAACAAGCATCGGCAATCGGCGTTTTTTGTCAATAGTTTTCTGACGGAAGGGGAACAACTTAGTGGTGATGAGAATCCGCGGTTTCCTGGGGGCGGTCAGGCCAGCCGAGAACATCGAAAAGAAAATAACTCGACCGCTTTATCATTTCGACCGGCGTGCATGGCGTCATCTCGAGCGAGCCGATAACGTCGTTATTATATTTCTTCAGTGCTTTCAGCAGATAATCAAAATTATTCTGCTTCGCCCCGCCTGAGCAGCCGAGGGGCCTGTGGTCATCACAACTGCCGTTGTGGTCGGCAAGATGCAAATGAGCGGTCCTTTTCGCAAGCGTATCGATATATTCATTGAAACTGTGCCCGGCATCGCACGCGGCATAGCCGGTGTCTAAGCAATACCATATCGACTTGAACCGAGCGCCGATATCTTTGAGCATATCCAGCGGCCCCGTTTCTATGCAAAGTTTTACGCCCTCATCTTTTGCCATCCCGACGACCTCGGCGATAAAATCGCCATCGTCTGCGTTTTTGCCCTGCATACGCAAACTCTGCAAATCGGCAATGATATTGGCCTTGAGCAATTTCGCACAGCCGATTTGCTCGGCCCACTGTTCAATACTTGGATTATCATTGCGGGAACGCATCGAGACAAGCATACCCTCTGTAGCGGCTTCAAGCCGGGGCCAGTCGCGCTTGTCATACCGGCACTCGTCAAGCCCGCCTATATTGGGCCCAAGCTCAACACCCAAACCAAGCGTCCGCAGCAGGTCACATTCCTGCTCCAGAGACAACCGGCTCTGCTTACCCCAAAACGCCATTGTCGAGACAACGTATCTTATCTTCATCCATGCACCACTGTAAAAAGTCGAAACCCCACCCCCTATTAAAGTGTGGGTAATCTTTTATCGATTAAAAAACGAACAACCTTCAGCTATTTCCCAATGCTGCCCCCTTGGTCTGGTAATAGCGCAAATACCAATGTCAAACTGCACCCTAAAATCCTGCCGAAACCTGATTATTAAGGCAAAAACCACGCATACATAATCATTAAACTTGTCAAAAATCCTATTGATTTATACGCGGATTACGGTAAAATGGTGCTTTTGATTGTTCTGGAGTAAATTATGAAGAAAGACATACATCCGAAATACGACAAAGTCGTGGTTCACTGCGGTTGCGGAAATACCTTTGAAACCCGCAGCACCGCAAGCGAAATCCACGCGGAAATCTGCTCTGCCTGCCATCCTTTCTACACGGGCAAGCAGAAATACGTCGATACCGCCGGGCGGGTCGAGCGTTTCCAGAAGAAATACGGCACCGACTACTTCAAAAAGACGAAAAAGTAGTTACGCACGCCAATCACTATCAGGGCTCTTTTTTTGGTCGTTTGAGCAAGAACGGAGCCCTGATTGTTTATTTCCTTTCCAAAAGTAAATTACCGGGACAAAAATATGCCTGAAGCAAATACTCCTTTAATTACGAAACTGACCGAGATTGATGCCCGTTTCGACGAACTGCAAAAGCAGATGGAAAACCCCGATATCGCGTGCGAGTCGGCCAAGCTGATTGCGCTGGCAAAAGAGCAGGGCAAAATCAAGGGACTGGTTGCGAAATTTCGCGACTATAAGAAAGCCGTCTCAGAAGCGGAACACGCCGAGGAGCT
The DNA here is from genome assembly GCA_963769245.1 of uncultured Phycisphaerales bacterium. Taxonomy (GTDB): domain Bacteria; phylum Planctomycetota; class Phycisphaerae; order Sedimentisphaerales; family Anaerobacaceae; genus Fen-1362. Next base: position 88,706 of record CAVYKU010000002.1, on the reverse strand, counting down.
TATAAACAACCTCTCAACCGAGGCAGAGCTTAAGGAAATGGCAAAAGAGGAGCTTCAGCAGCTCAATGCCAAAAAGACAACGCTCCTGGCGGAATTGCAGGACAAGCTGCTTACCGCCGACGACGATTCGATCGGCTCGGTCATAATGGAAATACGCGCGGGTACAGGCGGCGAAGAAGCAGCCCTTTTCGCACGCGACCTCTACACGATGTACACAAAATACGCAACCGACCGCGGGTGGAAAGTCGAAGACCTGGATTTCAGCACCACGGACAGGGGCGGGTTCCGCGAAGTAATATTCGGCATCAAGGGCGAAGGGGTATGGACGGAACTGGGCTACGAGGGCGGAGGCCATCGGGTGCAGAGAGTGCCGGAAACCGAGGCACAGGGCAGAATCCACACTTCTGCAGCCACGGTTGCAGTTTTACCTGAGCCGGAAGAAGTGGATATCCAGATTAATCCCGAAGACGTTGTCGAGCAGGTGTGCAGGTCAAGCGGCCCGGGCGGTCAAAAGGTCAACAAGACAAGCAGCGCAATACGACTCGAACATATCCCGACGGGCATCACCGTCCGTATGCAGGAAGAGAAAAGCCAGCATAAAAACCGCGCAAAGGCGTGGCGAATACTGCGAAGCCGGCTTTATGAATTTCACGAGAGCAAGAGAGTGGCTGAACGCGACGCAAAACGCAAAACGATGATTGGCTCAGGCGACCGCAGCGAGAAAATCAGAACATATAACTTTCCGCAGAACCGCGTTACCGACCACAGAATCAACCTGTCGCTCTACACATTAGACAAGATACTCGCAGGCGAAGCAGGCGAATTGTTCAAATCGCTGAAAGAACACGATATTCAGGAACGGCTGAAAAACCTTTAATAGACATAAGACACTTTATGGTCATAGTTGTAACAGGATTGGTGGGCTTAGACAAAAAAAGCTACCTTAAGAAGGTGTGCGATTACGCGGGCCTTCAGGGCAAAGAGGTAATGCTGTGCAACGTCGGCGATATGATGTACGGCGAGGCGCCCGATATAACGCCGGGGAAAATCCTCGACATACCACTTAAACGGCTGCACTCACTTCGCAGAAGCGTTTTCAAAGACGTCATCGCAAAGGCGAAAAAAGTCCCGAACCTGATTGTCAATACACACGCGACTTTCCGCTGGCGGCACGGTTTGTTCCCGGCGGTCGATTTCGACCAGATGCGTCAGCTCGACGCGAGCATTTATATTTGTCTCATTGACGGCGTAGCCGCACTGCATAGCCGGCTGCTCAGCGAACATTTTATCGAACACACGCTCAAAGACCTCATCGTCTGGCGGGAAGAGGAAATCATCGGCACCGAAATGCTCTGCAAAGGCATCAACGACGATATGCCATTTTACTGCCTCGCCCACGGGGGAACCGAAGAAACAATCGAAGCGTTTTACCGACTGGTATTTGAGCCGAAAATCAAACGCGCGTATCTTAGCTTCCCGATGACAGCCGTTACGGACCTCGAAGACGTAAAAAAAGAAATCGGCGAGTTCAGGCAGACGATGAAAAAATATTTCACCTGTTTTGACCCCGGCGATTTGGAAGAGGCATTCCTGCCTCGTATGGCTCTTGAGGCCGCCGAGGACGGCAAGGATTATCTCGAAATCGAGGCGGGCGGCAAAACCGTCCGGCTGAATCTCGACCAGATTCGCCAAATCGAACGCGATATATACAGCCAGACCTACGCACGCGATTTTTTGCTCATCGACCAGTCCGATATGATTATCAGTTTTATCCCCACCCTGCCCGACGGCCGGGCGGCTATCTCAAGCGGCGTTGAACGCGAATTGCAGCACGCCCACGAGGCGGCAAAAGACGTTTATGTAATCTGGCCCGCGAAACAAACGCCTTCGGTATTCGTAACGCAGACCGCGACAAAACTTTTTGACAACACCAAAAACGCACTGGAATTTTTCAATAAGAAAAAACTAATCCGGCCCGTTTGACGATGACTACCACCACACTCCATACAGTAAAAAAACAATCTGCGTGTGATTTACACAGCAAAATTAAATCAGCCGAAATCAACCTTGATTCGCTTAGCGAAGTTTTCTCCGCCCTGCCAGGCGTAGCAATCCTCGGCGGGAATTCCTCAAAAGAAACTGCCGACGGATTTTCATACTGGATGGCAATGCCTAAGGATGTCTTTGAATTTCACACAGGACAGGGTGAGCCGCTTGAAAAATTACAAAAAGTTCTGGATAAATACAAACCCACAAAGCCCCCCCTGCCCAATTGTGTGTTCGCAGGCGGGTGGATCGGCTTCTTCGGCTACGAACTCGGTAAATATTTGGAACCCGTCCCCTGCACAAATACCGATGAGCTGCGACTGCCCCTGATTCGCTTGTGTTTTTATGACCGGCTGATTGCTTATGACCACAAGAAAAAAACCTTCCAACTGATTACCCTCGAACTCGATAACGACGCCGAAACCCTCCAGCAAAAATTGTCGTTCCTCAAAACTCTTCTCGACAAAGCCCGCAATATACGAGTGCCAACACCAAAATCCACCGATATCGAGAATACCGACTTTTCGCGGATTCGGTCGAATATGACTAAGGATTACTATCTCGGAGCCTTCGAGAAAATTAAACGCCATATATACGACGGCGATGTATATCAGATAAATTTCTCGCAGCGCTTTTGTTGCGAATATAACGCCCGGCCAATCGACCTTTTCCACTGGCAGAACCGCTACAATCCAAGTCCATATTCCGCCTATATCGACGCGGGCGATTTCCAAATCGTAAGCGCATCGCCCGAGATGTTCATCACCGTAAAAGACGGTATAATCAGCACAAAACCAATCAAGGGAACCCGTAAACGGCTCGAAGAAACTTCCGCCCACGCAAGGCAAATCAACGCAGAGAATCTTCGGCAACTCATCGACAGCGTCAAAGAAAAAGCTGAATTGAATATGATTATCGACCTTGAGCGAAATGACCTTGCCCGGCTTTGTGTCCCCGGCACAAGAAAAGTCACCCAGCCGAGGAGTATTGAAACCTACCCGAGCATTTTTCACGCGGTCGCAACCGTCGCGGGAAAACTCCGGGACAACGTAAATTTCTGCGATATTCTAAAGGCGGTATTCCCCGGCGGCTCAATCACGGGCGCACCAAAAATCCGCTCGATGCAAATCATAAACGAAACCGAGCCGACCGCGCGAGGCGTTTACACAGGCAGCATCGGCTATCTTGGCCTCGACGGCAGTGTTTGCTTGAATATCGCCATACGCACGATTATCATTAAAAACAAATCAGCCTACGTCCAGACGGGCGGCGGCATCGTCGCCGACTCTGACTCAATGTCCGAATGGAACGAAACTTTAGTAAAGGCACGGGCGTTATTAGCCGGAATCGAAGCCGTGAATCGAGTTTAGAAATGAACTGGAAAAACGACGGAATCTGGCTTGTATTATTGATACCAATGATTGGGATTTGTTTCGCAATCGGGACAAATATGAGCCATGACATTGTTTCGCTGCTGTTGCTTGCGATAATAGTCATCTTGTTTATTATTCGTTGGAAAAATAAACCTACTCACAAGGAATAAAATGGCGGACAAAATTTTTCTAAACAACAAACTTGTGAATATCGATGAAGCCGGCATATCGGTCGGCGACAGCGGTTTTTTGTATGGGGCCGGGCTGTTTGAAACAATGCGAGCATATAACGGTATCGTATTTCGGCTTGATGACCACTTAAACAGATTGCTCGCAAGCGCAAAGGCCCTGTTTATAGAACATTCTTACAACAAAGAATACCTCAAAGAAGCTGTTTATAAAGTTCTCGAAGTAAATAACCTCACAGATGCCCGGATTCGGCTGACACTTTCAGCAGGGGCAATTCCACAGGCACAGGCAAAGCCGAATCCCACATTGCTCGTAACCGCGACAAAACTCCAACCCTACCCGGCTGAATATTATAAAAAAGGCGTGCTTGTTGTGCTGTGCCCGACAAGGCAAAACACAAGCGACCCGGCCTGCGGACACAAGACAACAAGTTACTTATCGCGTATGCTTGCATTAAAACAAGCTCATGAAAAAATGGCTGCGGAAGCCCTTTGGTTCACAATCGATGGCCAATTAGCCGAGGGATGCGTCAGTAACGTATTTTTGGTGAAGGATTCGAAATTATTCACGCCGAGAACTAATACGCCAGTGCTGCCCGGCATCGCCAGAAAAACCGTCTGCGAACTGGCAATAGCAAACAAAATTGCGCTTATCGAAAAAGACCTCACAATCGACGACCTGCTCGGCGCAGATGAGGTATTTATCACAAATGTTATTATGCAGGTAATGCCTGTGGTCGGAATCGAAAAGCACAACGTCAGCGAAGGCAAGCCGGGGGCAATAGCAAAAAAGATACAGGGACATTACGACGAATTTGTGAAAAACAATTGCAGAGGTAAAAAATGAAAGTTAAAGATATCGCAGCACAAATAGATAAAATCGTCCCGCTGGGTCTTGCGCAGAGCTGGGACAATGTAGGCCTGCTTCTCGGAAGCTTAGAAAAAAAAGTAAAACGCGTCCTGCTCACTATCGATATCACAGCAGACGTTCTCGCTGAGGCAAAACGGCTCAAAACCGACCTTATCGTTGCATATCACCCCATCATCTGGGACGGCCTGAAAAAAATAAACACGCAAGGCCCGACAAGCGTCGTTTACGAGCTGATTCGTTCGGGCATACCCGTCTTTTGCATCCACACCGCACTGGATGCCATCGAGGGGGGCGTAAATGACGGGCTTGCGGAAATAATAGGCATACAAAACGGCCACCCGCTCGGCGATTATGTATCCGCGCCTGTAGGCAACAACTACAAACTCGCGGTTTTTGTCCCCGTCGGGTCCGCGGCAAAAGTTGCCAATGCCGTATTCGCAGCAGGCGCGGGACATATCGGAAATTACAGTCATTGCAGCTTTTCATCGCAGGGACAGGGAAGCTTCCTGCCACTCGAAGGAGCCAGGCCCGCAATAGGCAGAAGAGGCATCCTCGAAAAGGTCCCGGAATTGAAATTCGAGGCGATTGTCCCGGCGGAAAAACTCGCAGGCGTGGTAACCGCGATGCTAAAGGCGCATCCATACGAAGTGCCCGCTTATGATATTTACGAACTTGTCGATGAGCAGGCAAAATTCGGCTTAGGCAGAATGGGCAAGCTCGCAAAACCGACGCCGCTATCTGAAATAATTAAAAAACTCAGGAAACATACCGGCGCAAAGGCAGTAGGCGTCGTCGGTCCGGAAAAACGCACCGTCAGGACCGCCGCCGTATGTGCCGGCTCCTGCGGCAAGCTCATCAACCTCGTTATCGCCGAAAATACCGACCTCTATGTTACAGGCGAGCTAAAGCACCACCAAGCCCTCGCGGCCCAGGAAGCGGGACTTACCTGCCTGTGCCTGTCGCATACGGTTTCTGAACGATTTATCCTCAAAAAATTAGCCAAACAGTTGCAAAAACCGCTTCAAACCGTCACAATAAGGGTAAGCACTAAAGACGCAGACCCATTTAGATGGATGAAATTATGACAGAAGAAAATTTGGCCGCATCGACAGGCGAGTCCGCACAAGAAACCGGCGCCGCCGATGAGCAAAACGATATAGTCGAGCAAACAAATAACGCTGAACCAGCGGAAGAACAGCCAGCACAGAATGTCGGGTGCAGGCCGAAACCGAACCATCGGGCGACCAGCAGCCGCAACCAACGGACCTGCCTCCCGGATTTGAGCCGACTGTTGAGTCGGTAGTGGAGGCGGTGCTTTTCGCCAGCGATGAGTCGCTTACGCCCGCGCGCCTCTCCGAGATTGTCGGCACAAACGTCCGCCAGCTCCGCAAGCATATCGACGACCTCAACGAAAAATACAAGGCCAACAATAACGCCTTTCGAATCGAGCAAATAGCTGGCGGTTACCAGATGCTGACGCTGGGCGAATACAACCACTGGCTCAAAAAACTCGTCCGCGCACGCGACGACGGCAAACTCAGCCAGCCGGCCCTCGAAACGCTGGCAATCATCGCCTACAAGCAGCCTATTATCCGCGCCGATATCGAAGCGATAAGGGGCGTCGCGGCGGGCGAGATGATTCGCAACCTGATGTATAAAGGGCTGGTGAAAATAACGGGCAGAGCCGAGATTGTGGGCAGACCAATGCTTTACGGCACAACCAAAAAATTCCTTGAGGTCTTCGGGCTGAATGCCCTAAAAGACCTCCCCAAAGCCGAAGAGCTCAAAAAGCCGGAATAAGTAAACATCCTGTGCAAAACAGTTGTTCTACTTCCAGATATGGCCGCAGTCTAAACATTTGTACTTTTCCTTCAGCCAAGTCAACGGCAGCCTAAACAGCAGTATTGAAAGTATGGCCATTTTCCAGGAATATCGCTCGTACTCGATATCCTCAGATTTGCACTTCGGGCAAATCAGGTCATATTCACCAAGTTCGGATGACTGTTGTGTATCGAGTGGTTTCTCTTTTCTCGCAAGAATCTCAATTGCGGCCTTTGAGTCGGCCTCATTAACCTTGAGTTTGATACCGCCCTCGGCCCGTGAAAGGAGCCAGTAAGTCGCCACAAAATTCTCGCCGCTAAGAAAGCACTTAATATCCTCTGATTCGAGTTCCGCCTTGGCGATATTCGCCTTATATGGCTCATCAAAACTGGCGACCGTCACAAGTGTGCCGCTCATCTCTTTTACCTCCTTAAAACAGACCTTATTTAACACCACCGCCAGCCCAAAAAACAGGAAAAAGTGGAACAATTCGGGCCGCCGATGGTCAAATAACGTAGGAACTCTATGATTAAGACATTGCGCATAACGAGTATCATAGCGGCAATAGCGGCGACGGGTTTGCTTGTATTACCCGCGGTTTATGGCGTGCGCAGCAACCCTAAAATAGAGGAGCTTCTTAAATCACCCGGCGTAGTCGAGAAATTCACGTCCTCCAAGGGGCAACAGGCGCCTAAAGACCAAAGCCAAACGCCGCTGGTAAAAGCGGCAGTGGACTACACTACGATTATAAACCCGCCACCCCCACCCAAACCTGTAGCGGCCGCACAACCATCTGGCCCTTCTCAGCCGGTTCCGCCTGCACCAGTCGCTGTAAAATTCGACCTGATAGCAACCTCTTATTTTGCTTCACATCCTGAACAGTCGTTTGTCCTGATAGATGAGCCGGGAAAAGGCCAACACTGGGTCAAACAGGGCTCAACCATAGGCCATTTGACAATCGAGACGGTTAAAGACGGCTCGATAGTGCTGCGAGACGGCCAGAAGACATCAGAAATGGCCGTCAAAGTTCAGGAATCGTGGAGAAAGCTGTTAAAGAATCCGCCGCCTTCGACGCGTTCGTCCTCAGTGGAAGAACCAGTCGCAGCCAGCCCGGCTGTGCAGACACCGGCCAGCCCTAAAGGGCCCGAAAACGCTATTCGCCCTTCGCCTGTTACCATCGCCCCACCCACCTCTCGCCGGAGCGCAAGGCAGGGCGCAACGCCTCCCGCATCTGAACGAATTACCTCTCCAAACCAGCCCCCCGCGGCAATTGAGCAACCCAAACCGGCGGTACAACCTCAGCCGGAGGAAAAACCGGAACTCCCTGAATCACCCGCTGTAAAAGAAAAAAACGCTCAGATAAATAAGCTTATATCCGAAATGAACGCATCTGATGAAAGTAAAACAGATGAACTGTTTAAACAGGTAAAGGCGCTTGGTGAGATAATGGCTGCGCAAGCGCAAATGACGTCAACAAATAATCCGCCTTAAATCACGCCCCAAATTTTCGATATTAAAATTACTTCTCACCCTTAGCTTTCGCCAGTTCCGCTTTCAGTCGTTCAACTTCAGCCGTCAGTTCAGCATCCTTGTTTGTCAGATCTGTAATAAAACTAATGTACCGGTCTCCCATGCTCTTTTGTACCTCCTCCATTTTGGCATCCCTGGCCTTTTCACACAGGGACAACTGCTCCGCAATGTTCTTTACATTGTTGTCTTGTCTTTTTGCTTCGTCTTTAAGATTCTGTATCTCATTGTCTCGCTTTGCTACTTCCGCCGGGATCGGCGCCTGGGCTTTTTTAAGCTGTTCACTTAGTTTTTTAATCTCGTCATCCTTCCTTTTCGTTTCGGTTTGCAACTTTGTTTTCAGGTCCTTTATTTCGTCATCCCGCTTTTTCGTTTCGGTTTGTAATTGCGTTTTCAGGTTTTTTATTTCATCGTTACGCAGCTTATTCTCGGCCTGAAGCTGCGATTGCAGGTCTTTATTCTCCGCCGCCTCCAGCCGGGCCATTTTATCGCCTGATGATACCTGCTCTTCCTGACAACCACCTGTCCAAACAACTGCCATGCTGATTATTAAAACTGCGGCATAAGTCCTTATCATATCCGTCACCCCTTTCAACATACCATTAAGGAACATTTAAACTAACCGTCAATGTAGCAATACCTGAATTATTGTCAAGACAGAAAGTGTTAATGGGCAGTTACGCAGGTTCCGACTACCCACAGTTTATGATAACCCACTTGTGAATTACATACTAATTTGTTATTCTTTGACAAATGCAAAATGAGACGATAAAAACAAACAAGCTCAGGAGTTTTTTTCTGATTCTGACCCCGGCCGCAACGGTATTCATTTCGAGTTTCTGCGTTATGGCGCTGGAATTGGTGGCTGGCCGGCTTGTCGCCAAAGGATTAGGGTCTTCTTTATACACATGGACGGCCGTAATAGGCGTAATACTCGCAGGTATTACCGCTGGTTACTATATGGGCGGCCGTATCGCGGACAAATTCGACGCGAAAAAGACCCTCGCAACCCTTTTTGTCCTCTCTTCTGCCTCCTGTGTTCTGACTATAATCTTAAACAATACCGTCGGCGAATGGTTATGGCCATGGTATCTCGATTGGCCGATGCATATCTTTACCTACGTAATGCTTGTTTTCCTGCTGCCGAGCACACTGTTAGGCATGATAAGCCCTGTGGTAGCGAAAACGGCCTTGGATAAAGGGCTACCGCAGGGCAGGACGGTAGGCGATATATACGCCTGGGGCGCAGCCGGCAGTATATTTGGAACGCTCGCCGCAGGTTTCTATCTCATCCCCGCGATTGGAACAATACCCCTGATATGGATATTAGCCGGGGTACTGGCGCTCTTGGCCATAATCTGCCGGGTGCGATTATGGGCGGCGTACATTTGGCTGGCAGCATTGGTACTTACGTTTACTATCGCGGCCACGCCGATGCAATGGTGCCAGACGGCAGGCAGATTTTTTATGCTGCGAGAACAGGTTGACCCAAAAGTGATTTATAAGGATGAAAGCCAGTACTGTTATATTGCGGTCAAGCAGTTATCAGTTGTTCCCGACAGACGAATCTTTATGCAGGATACGCTCTTACACAGTGATATCATTATGGGAAACATCAACGACCTGCAGTATGAATATGAGATAATATACTCCGGCTTAACGCACCTGATGAGTAAGGACAAGGACAAACTCAGCGTAATGTTCATAGGAGGCGGGGGCTACGTCTTCCCGAGATATATCGAAAACAACTGGCCCGGCAGTATTATAGACGTCGTCGAAATCGACCCGAGAGTAACCAAGGCCGCCATTGCGGCTTTCGGCCTTGACCCAAACAGCTCAATTAACACCATAATAATGGACGCACGAAATTACGTTGACGGGCTGCTCGAAAAAGCGCGTAACGGCGGGCAACCGCCAAAATATGATTTCATTTACGAAGACGCCTTCAACGATTATTCCGTGCCGTACCAGTTAGTAACCCGCGAATTCAATGACAAAATCGCCAAGCTTCTCACTGACGACGGCGTGTATATGATAAATATGATAGATACGTACGATAGCGCTCTGTTCCTCGGCGCCTTAATCAACACCCTGCAAAAAACATTCCCTCACGTTTATATTACTACGAACCTGATGGCTCATCAGCCATCCCTTCGGCAAACCTTCGTCGTCGCTGCCTCCAAAAAGCCCATCAATATAATGGCCGCTGGAAATGACATAAAACTCACACTATGGCACCCAGACGAAGCTGAAATGAAGTATATCGTGAACAAATCTCACGGAATAGTGCTTACAGACGACTACGTTCCGGTGGAAAACCTGCTAACCCCGGCGGTTCGAGAAGGTTCCAGAGAGAAGCTGGCATTGAGATATCTGGACAACGCTAAATCTCTAAAGGCCGAGGGAAAATGGAGCCAGAGCATAGAAGCATTTGAAAATGCTTTACATTTTAATCCGACGATGTCCATCCTGGCCTACAACGAGATAGGCCTTATGCAGGCGGAACACAACAACCCGCAGGAAGCGGTCAGGGCATTTAAAAACGCAATTGATTATTACAACCGCACAGACAACAAGGAAAAAATAATAGGGTCTATTTACCTTAACTTAGGCATACTCCTGGGACAAATGGGCCAAAACGAGGAGTCCGGCAGGCAGCTTAAAAAGGCCATTGAGGAATTCCATCGCGAGTTAGACGAAAATCCAAACTCTTCCGAAACCTGGTCACGGCTTGGAGACGCGCTTGCCACAACAAGAGATTTTAATTCGGCCAGTGACGCCTTCGAAATGGCCGTTAATCTGACTCCGAATAATATATCCAACTGGTATAGTTTGGCAAAAACCCTTGAATTCCAGGGGCGGTTCTCCGAGGCAATTGCCGCAGCCCAAAAAGCGGCTACTCTTGCCTCCGGCAGCAACCAGCAACAAATGTCTGCCGGGTTGAATGAATACCTCCGAGCACTCAAGCAGAAAAAATCACAACAGGGACAATAGCTTAACTTTCACCCCGTTTTATTTACCTTCTTCCACTTTCGTAAAAATAAGGGGTTTTGTCTCGCCGTTGGGGTCTGTAGGCATTTTGGAGTTGGGAGACTGGGGTGTATGCCCTGTATAATCACAGAAACTTGTCCATATCGTATTCCAGATTTTGCCGTTTTCTGAAATCTGTCCGACAAATATATCTGTGGTTTTGCCGTCGATAGAGCTGTCACCCATTCGTATATGGATACTTTTTAATGAGACCTTGACTGTTAACTCCCGGTTTTCCGGATTGTATCCAACCAGCCAGTCGCCCGGCACATATACACCCTCGCCATTCCCTACCATCGGAACTTTAGTTGTCTGCCCAGGTTTCATTCTCGGTCTTCCCTGCGGGAATATGGCCATTGAAATCATACCGTTCGGTTCAAAATTAAATTCCCAACCCTCGTTTTCCGTTATCCATTTACCTGCGAGAGATTCGGGAAATTGTCCGCCCCCCTCAACGACTACCTGTATGCCGCTGTTATTTTTGCTGGCGCCGCCGCAACCGCTAATAACCATCAGGACTGACGAGCAAATCACCAGAAACCATACTTGTCTCATATATCACCTTTCCTGGCCACATCAAAAATACCTTTTTAACATAATCTCGAACAGGGGCAATTGTCAACAAAAAAAGAGGCAAGCCAAACGGCTTGCCTCTTTGTAAGCTAAAAGTTGTCCTAAAGTTTCTGTTCTAATTGTGCGGACAATCGGCCGGTGTTCCCGTGCCGTTCGGCGGCTCAAGAACCTGCCAATAGGTAATCAAACGGTTCAAATCATTGGTGCCAACACGATATATACCCGATTTTGCGTTGCCCTGGGCATCATGCGCGAAATCGGCACATATACCCGGTATCCCGCCAACATTAATCGTGGCAATACCCGGGCCATTCGGCGGTTCAGTAACCTGCCAAGCGGCTACCAGGACAGCCAAATCGTTTGTTCCGACATAATATATACCTGACTTTGCGTTACCCTGAGACAGGCCGTCGGCATCGCCGTGACACTGCCTCGGGAAGCACCAGCAAGCCGGCTTACCAAAAGAAACCCAATCTGCATAAGCAGGGTCGCTGCACGGGTAGCAATCACATGGTCCTGTAGATACAACCATTGCCACAGCTCCGCAATAGGAAGTGCCTCCTGTCGGAGTCGTGCTGATTACCCTGCCGGCAGGAATGGGGTTAGAGCACGGAACGCACGCATACGTGATGGTGCCAACAGATAACTGTGCAGCGATAATCGCGTTGTTAGCATCGCTCAGCAGCGCATTCACTTCGCTCGGAACCGTCGAATTGATACCATACGTGTAGTTGACCGTGGTAGATGTAGTTACGCAGTTCTGGTCATTAGTTATAACCAGTCCCACCTTGGAGCAATTAACAACAGGTGTGCCATTGGTGCTGTTAAACCCCTGACCCTGCCACGCCGCAACTGCGACCGTTGTTGTCTGGCCAACCTCGTTGTTGGGGGTGGTACAGGATGGGAACGTCATCTTTGTTCCCGTCAAAACGGGCGACGGGGCAAGAGAGGCGTCCTCAAGAACTATACCGCCGCGTGTGCTGTTCAAGGCAATCGTCAGATTGCCGTCGTGTGCGCCGTTACTGTTGACGTCGAGCCGGAACAACAGGCCCGAAGTGCCCGGTGCATTGACATCGACGTATAATGTGCCCAATTCAACTGTGATTGCGCCGGTGCCCAGACCCGTTTGGGTACTCGGGTCATTCTTCCGACCAAGGGGGGTGTAATTTGTGTCAGCCCAGTTGGGATTGGAGGCATTGATATAGTCCGCGAACTTGCCGGGGAATATACCATAGCCGCCGCCCGGCTTTTTGCTCTCGCCGGTGTTATAGTCACGGATATCGGTGATAGTCAGGCCGTTATCAACTGTTATATCAAGCGCAAATGCCCGCACCTTTTCACCTGCCGAGCAATTATACCTGAACTCAGCGACCCCGCTGCCCTTGTCGGTCGCTGTAACGCTTACCGTTGCCAGAACAGGCGCAGCGATAATCAGCATTGCAATAACCAATAAAATCTTCTTCATAATCAAGTCCTCCAAATTAAGGTCATATATAGAGTAAATTCGTTTCATTTTCAGCCACCCCGCTCAAATAAGCCCAACAGGGCAGGCAGAGAATCCATTAACCTTTAACTATCGGCATAATAGAACACTGCCATTTGCGTAATCCGGATTATACCACTTATAAACACCAAAGTCCAATAAAAAACGCCACAGAATCCCTTTTTCAGCCACAGATTTCACTGATGGACACTGATTAAAATTAACTAATGAATTTCTTAAAAACGCCGGTTATAGTATCAATATGGGCATATACAGATATGAGGAAATAACCGGGCGGATAATCAACGCGGCGCACGCCGTCCATAATAAGCTCGGATACGGCTTTTTGGAAAAGGTCTATCATAATGCGCTGGTTATAGAGCTAAGGAAAAAAGGCCTGTTTGCGGAGCCGGAAAAACGCATAGAAGTAAGATACGACAATCAGCTTGTGGGTGAATATTTTGCCGATATCGTTGTAGATAACAAAGTAATAATAGAGGTCAAATCGGCAGACCAGCACAATCCTGTATTTGAGGCGCAACTGCTGAATTATCTCAAGGCAACCGGCATTGAGGTGGGGCTTATAATCAACTTCGGCTCATCCGTATTTGTCAAGCGAATGGTTTTGTGATTAACCACTGGTTACACATATAACTTCAGCCACAGATTACACTGATTTCACTGTATCTTTAGCCACAGATTTCACTGATTACAAACTGAAATTATAAAGCTAAAACCAAAAACATCTTTATCTGTGTTTATCTGTGTAATCTGTGGCTAATAAAAAAAAGAGGCATCCCTTAGCTTAGGGATGCCTCTCTGTAAAGCTAAAACTTGTTCTGTCGTTATCGCTTATTTGCGACGACGAAGGAACAGACCGCCAAGACCGAGCAGACCAATTGTAATCGGCTCTGGTACCTGATGGACAAGTAACTGGCTAATTACAGTCGCACTAGTATCGTTGTACAGACTAATATAGGTGTCACCAAGTCCAGTGCACTTGTAAACAATCGAGAACCATTCGCCAGCCGTAGGAGTACCACCGGGAGTTCCGGCGCCTGTAAACCAGTAGAAGCCGGGATATCCTGTTAATGTGGGGCCCTGTATTCCAGCCAAATTACCAGCAGCGGCATACTGTGTCATACCCTGGACGTTTCCGCCTGTATAGACCCAGTCGCCATGAGAATATGAACCTATCTGGGCGGCCGCTTCAGCAGCAGTGTCATCCAATTCCAAATTCATAGATTGACCAGAAGTATCTGCTGACACAACTTCAATAAGGAGGGTGCTGCCTACCGCTAAGGTGGTTGAGCCACTGGGCAAAAGCGTGCACAGACCAGCATTGGCTGTCGCCACCAAGCCCAAAACCATTACTAAAACTAAAAGCTTTTTCATCTTACAATCTCCTACCATATTTCTAAAGTTTAAAACCATATTTTTCCAACAAAACTCATTAAAAGTTTCCGTTCTAATTGTGCGGGCAATCGGCCGGTGTTCCGGGACCTTTTGGCGGCTCAAAAACCTGCCAATAGGTAAGCATACGGTTCAAATCATTGGTGCCAACACGATATAGACCGTTCTTCGCGGAACCCTGAGCATCATGCGCGAAATCGGCACATATACCCGGTATCCCATTAACAGTAATCGTGGCAATACCCGGACCTTTCGGCGGCTCAAAAACCTGCCAAGCAGCTAACAGGACGGCCAAATCGTTTGTTCCGACATAGTAGAGACCGTTCTTCGAGCTGCCCTGAGCCAAGCCATCAGCATCGCCGTGGCACTGTCTGCCGTTGCACCAGCAAGCTGGTTTACCGAAAGAAACCCAATCATTATAAGCTGGGTCGCTGCTCGGGAAGCAATCACATGGTCCTGTAGATACAACCATCGCCACAGCTCCGCAACCAAGACCCGCTACCGGGTTCTGACTGATTACGTAGTTCTTAGCAACGGTGTTAGAGCAAGTGTACGTAATGGTGCCAACAGATAACCCAGGAACAGCGTTAATCGCGTTGTTAGCATCACTTAGCAAATCACTAACCACGTTCGGAACAGTTGCCTGAATGCCATACACGTAGTTGACCGGAGTACCTGGAGATACGCAGTTGAGGTCATTGCTGATAACCAGACCAACCATGCCGCAGTTAACTTGTGGTGTGCCTGTGCCACAGGTAAGAGTTTGACCTACCCACGCTGTACACGCGTTCGACACTGACTGTCCAGCCTCGTTGAGTGGGGTAATGCATGTCGGTGGGAAATAAATAGGAAGCGTAACCGGCATATTTGTCGTCGCTCCGTTTGTGCATACATCCACCACTCCGCCACGCATAGTGTCAGGAGTAATCGTCACGGTTGCCGTACCAGAGAATGCATAAGCGTTGACATCGACTCTGAACAAGGTGCCTGACGCGGCCGGTGCATTGACGTCGCCAGCTCCCAGATAACCCATCTCGGCTATAATTTCGCCATAGCCGATACCGGTGTTTGCTGAGCCGGGATCATTGTACGGCGGAAGCGGGCTGTAGTTACCATCGTTCCAGTTGGGATTCGACGCGTTGATGAACTGACGGAATCTGCCCGGGAATATACCGTAACCATTCGGCGTGTTCGGATAGTTGTTTTCGCCGACGTTGAAGTCGCGGATATTCCAGAAGTTGCAGCCACTGTCGATGTTTACATCGAGAGCAAACGCCCTGATAGCGAGGCCAGTTGTAACGTAGCCAATCCTGATATGCGCTGCACGATTGCCATCAGGAGTATTATAGGTTCCTTCATTGACAGCTGTGATTGTAACACTCGCTATTACTGGTGAAACCACTAACAGCATTGCAACAATCAGTAAAGCTTTTCTCATAAAAACCTACCTTTCTTTTCTTCCCCGCAGAGCCACACGCTCCACGGTGTTTTGGTTTTTCCTGCTAAATAATCACTTTCGCATAACTACACCCGCTCATTAATTTCAATCTGACAATCTACTTTATCTGAGCTTGGCTATTCAGCCAGCAGGACAGCCGAAAAAAAGGAAAAAATAGAAACTTTATTAACTCCTCCGTTGGCTCCTTTCTGCCATTTAAGGCGTAATTGTGCGAATTCAATTACTATGCACAAGGTTACTATTAGTGAAAGTCGAATGTATATTAACATAAAAAACCGCTAATAGTCAAGTGTTTTTTTCGTTAAAATGCCATAAAAATTCAATTAAGCGTCCGATAACGGCACAAAACCCCATAAAAACCCCCTTTACAACGCTAACCTCTGTTTTGACAACAACTTAGGCAATTGGTAATATAGGTAAAATCGGTCATATAGGCATTTTTTTTGGTATGACTTTTCAGTACTGGCAGAAGAAATTTGGGAAATTTACGCATTTTGGGGTTTTATCTGCAGCGGGCACCCCGAAAACCAAAAATATCCGCCATAAACCATACATTACCCGCTAATTTTTACTTTTTCCTTTTTGCTTTTTACTTTTTCATTTGTTTGTTATCCTTCTGGTATGCTTGGTTTACTAAAAGGCCGACTGGTTCCCGTGAGAGTCATTCTCCTGACAGCGATGTTGTCGCTAATCCTCATCGGCATTGCGACCATTTACGCAATCGGTCATCCGGCAGGAGCCCAAGTTGAAATAACAGATTCACCAGACCAGTCCGCTCCTCAATCAGCAGAGCAGTCAGGGGACCTCGCCGGCCTGTGGAAAAAACAGGCGGCTTTCGCGGGCCTGGGGATAGGCGCGTTAATCCTTGTCAATCTTGTCAATTGCCGGCGGCTCGGCGAGGCCGGCTACTGGATTTACGCGGGAGTGCTGCTGCTGCTGGCGGTGCTGCTGATTTCAAGATATGTTGTCCAACTGCCCTTTGCGCCGGAAACCAAAGGGGCGTTTAGGTGGATAAGAATATCAATCGCGGGATTCGAGCTGCCGAGCATCCAGCCCTCGGAATTGTGTAAACCAGCGTATATCATCGCCCTGGCGTGGTATCTGCGGTATCGAAGCAATTACCGAAGATTCAGCGCGCTGGTCGGGCCTTTCGTGCTGACATTGCTGCCGATGGCGCTGATTCTGCTTGAGCCGGATTTGGGGACAGTGCTTTTGATGATGCCGGTATTTCTCACTATGCTGTTTATCGCGGGAGCAAAAGTCAGGCATCTTGCGCTGATACTATTTATCGCCTTGCTAATCAGCCCGCTTATGTGGTTCAAAATGCAGTCATATCAACGGCTGCGGATAAGCAGCGTTCTGCTGCAAAGCGAATGGCTTCGCGAAAAGGCCGAGCAGCACCCGGCGCTTGGCAAATTATTAGTCGGGGGGACATTCTCATCCAAAAAATGGAAGGAAAACTGGGGCTATCATCTTATAAGGTCGAAATACGCAATCGCATCGGGCGGTGCGACCGGCTACGGCTTCGGCAAGGGGCCTTTCCTCAAATACGACTTCCTGCCCGAAAGACACAATGACTTTATCTTTTCCATTATCGCGCATCAGTGGGGTTTTGTCGGGTGCGTCGGGGTTCTTGCGATATATATAATACTGCTGGTGTGCGGACTGATAATAGCGGGCGAGACGACCGACCCGTTTGGCCGGCTGCTGGCGGCGGGAATAGTATCAATGTTCGCGATTCAGCTTATTGTCAATATGGCGATGACGCTGGGGCTTACGCCTATTACGGGGATTACGCTGCCGTTTATCAGTTACGGCGGGTCGAGCCTGGCATTCAGCGCGCTTTGTGTGGGGCTTCTCAATAACGTGGGCCGATGGCGGCCTTTTACCGTCGCGCCGAGACGGTGACAAATCTTACCGCGGAGTTGCTTTTTATTTTGTTTCCTCTGCGTCCTTTGCGGTCTCTGCGGTGAATAGTCTGCCGCGAAGCTCAGCGATTTCCGGGGAACCGAGCAGCCATGCCGTGCCTACGAAAACGAAAGCGCCTGCCGGCACGCAGGTAACAACAATAATCCAGTTTCGCATATCTTTCATAAGGCCCAGCAGAAGATAAATGACTGCGGCCATAACTGCCGAAGCGATAATGCCGCGAATGACGCTGGCGAGAATCTTTCTGCCGCCGAATAACCCGAGGCGTTTACGCAGCAGGTAAACAAGAACAACAGCGTTAATCGCGAAAGTAATCGTAGTGGACAGGCCAAATGCACCCGCACCAAGCCAGGGTATCCAGACCATTGTTGTCACCATCAGCAGATTAATCACTACAAGGGCGCAGGAAACCTTCAATGGTGTTGCGGTATCTTTCATTGAATAAAATGCGCGGGCGAGAATCTGGTAACTGCAGTAAGCCCACATACCAAGAACATACATCTGGAGGACGAAAGCCGCCTGTGCCGCGTCTGCCGGGCTGAAATTGCGGCGGGCATATATGACCTTCACAATCGGCCCAGCTAAAATATACAGGCCCGCCCCCGTGGCGATTCCTTCCATCAACGCAAGGCGCAGCGCCCGGTTGATGCTATCACGCAGATTTACAATATCGTTGCGGGCGGCGTAACGGGTAAGCAGCGGAAAAACCGCGACCCCAAGCGAAATCGCCAATACCCCCATCGGGAACTGGTATAGCGCGCGGGCGGCATTCACTCGCGTTATAACCCCCGGTGTAAGCGGCTTATGCAGCACCCAGCCGAATATGTTTATAGCTGGAGCCGCAGCCGTAGCGGTAAGGTTCCAGGAGATTATCGTCGCCAGAAGTTCCGAAATCTGCAGAAACCCCAGTCCCAAAAGTACCGGCATCAGCAGTTTGATTATCGGGACGATACCCGGCTCAAGCGGCGTCAGGCGCACGCGAATCGAAAAACCGCTTTTGTGCAACAGCCATAAAACCGCGATAAGCTGGATAAGTCCCGCTATTATCACGCTGAAGGCGACAATCACAAGCTGGCCCGACAGGTTGCCCTTTAGCATCGGGGCAATCCACCACGCGGCTATTATTCCTACTATATTAAATATGATTGGCGCGGCAGCGGGAAAGGCAAAATGCCCGCGACAATTCAGGGCAGCCGAGCCAAGGGCGAGCAGACACACCGTAACCATATACGGAAACATAATCGTCGCCATCATCATCAGAAATTGCCTGTCGGCAGACCCCGGCAGCAAGGCGACGACCACAAAGACTATCTCCACCAAAAGCATAACGGCCAGCAGGAACACCGCCAGAAGCGCCATTGCGTTGGCTAACAGTTTAGAGGCCTTTTCGAACCCGTCTTTTTCGACGGTATCGGTGAAAACGGGCACAAACGCCGACGACAGCGCCCCCTCCCCAAACAGCCGGCGGAAAAGATTAGGTATTTGAAACGCCAGACCGTATGCGTCCGTCAGGCGGTTGGCGCCCAGCGATGTTACGCCCATATCGCGGAAAAGGCCAAAAACACGGGAAACAAGCGTTATGCCCGCCACTACCTTTGCTGAACTGAAAAAATGCTCACGTTCACGATGGGCTTCTTTATGCTCCTGGCGAGTTTTTTCGCTCATAGGGACGAATTATACTCCAATTACAAATTACTTCAAAAATGTCTTTAACTCACTCAACACATCGGCAAACTGCCGCACCGAAGCCCCATAAATAATCGAATAATAACTTCAAGAACCGCACTACCCTTGCATTTAGACCGTATATGCCTCAAAATACTGAATTTAGAGTCAAAACATAACACCTAAAGCGATAAGCCGAATTACCCGAAGTATTGGGTAACGAGTGATATCTATGTTTATGTGCGGACGGTAGATGCGAACATCTGGCATTAGAAGAATTGCGACAATTTTGACGGCAGTTCTGGCGTTGTCCGGCTCGGTATCAGCCATAGAGCCGAACAATCCCGAACCCAATGCGCTTCCTGTAAGATTGCGCCAATAGGCGGCAAAATGCTGTATATGCCGATGCCCGAAAAACTCTTTTCGCCTTCGGTAAGCCAGTTGTTTTACGAAATGGCCTATGATATATCGCACAAAGATAACATGACCGATTCCCAGGCAGAGCAGGCCGTTGCGCTGCTTAATGCCGCGATGGAGATGGACTCCAGCGCCGGTTTCGCCACAGCCGATATGCTTGAAATACTGTCTCGGCCAAGATCACGACACCATTTACAAATACTGTATGACACCCTTATCAAATACACCGATAAAAACGCTGATTCATTAGTCGCTACAAACGCCGCCAAATATTTGCTTAACCAGCTCGATTCACGCCGGCAGCGGGAAACACTGCTTAGGCGAATGATTCAAGACATAGGCCAATCAAACTATTTTGTCAGTTCTGAACTCGCCACGACACTGGGACTTTTGTTTGCCGAGAAAGCCGATAACACAAACGCCATCAAGATGATGGCAGCGGCTTATAGCCGGAACAAATATAATCAGCTTGCTTTTGAGAAGCTCGCTGAGCTGATGCCCGACCAGATAAGCCCCGTATTGAATCTTGAACACCTTCGGTTTAAACTTCGGAAAAACCCGCTCGACCTCGGAGCCGCCATCGCTCTTGCGCAATATTCCCAAAAAATACAGCTTTATGACATGGCCGCCGGCAACTATCAGTATTGTGCCGATTTGTTCCAGTTCCTGTATCCCGGTCAGGATGTCCCCACCGCGATTTACATTGACTGGATGACATGCTGCTATAATGCCCCGCGAAACCGGGCGAAATGCCTGCAGTTAGCCGAAGAATTCCGTAAACAGGGGCGGTTCAACCTTCAAATAGAAGTCATCGCCGCCAGGGCTGCCGCAAAGACAGGCGACACTAAAACAGCCAGCCGAATTATCGAAACAGCCGAACAGAAAGCAATACAGGCCGCCGGGGAATCAATTGACTATAAAGCGCTTGCCTGGTTCTACTGCTTCATTCAAAAAAACCCGGAGAAAGCCGTTGACTATGCCAACAAGGCGTACGCCGCCGAGCCGAATTCGCCTGTAACCGCCGGCCTGCTTGCCTGCGCCCTGGTCGATAGTAACCAGCTCGACTCCGCCAAGCCGCTCTTTGAAAACTTCCCGCAGACACAATTTGCTGACATCGCAAAAGCCAAGTTCAATCTCGCAAAAGGTCAGAAACAGCCAGCGCTCGATTCAATGCGTGCGGCAATCGACAAAGACCCCGGCTCAATCGTGGCTGAACAGGCCCTTATGCTGCTCGACGAGCAAAAATCGGAATATATCCCAATATATGATACAAATGCAATCATAGTGGCATTTAAGCAATCTGTCGGTGAGCAGGTTATACCTCAATTCCTAAGCCCCGACAGGATGCTGTCGTTCCAGCTTAATGTCCGCGGCAACAGGTTCGCCTACGGCAACGACTTAACGGGTGTGATAACCATCACAAACAACTGGTATGAGCCGATTGTCATCTCCGAAGACGGGCTTTGCAAAGGCCGCATATTAATAGACGCCAATGTTACCGGTGACATCAGCAGGAAATACGAAAAAATCGTGCTTACCACAACAAGACCATCGCAGCCCATCGAAGCGGGTCGCAGTGTTACTGTCCCCGTGCGATTATACAGCGGCCCGCTAAAACAACTGCTTCTAAGCCACCCCCAGGCCTCGCTTAACATCCGATTCACCGCCTACTTAGACCCGGTCACAACTCCCGACGGTATGATAAGCGCAATACCCGGCATAATGCCCGTGACGGTCGATATCGAACGCCCCAGGACAGAAATCACCTCGGGCTACCTGCAAAACCGCTTCAATTCGCTTACACAGGACAAGCAAGGGCCAAAAATCAAAGCTGCACAACTCTTTGCGGGGTTACTGATGGAAAGCCGGGGAATGGCTAATTCCCCCGATTCCGCTCAGAACGGGCAGGTATCTTACAGATTCGTCTCCAACGACGGGATAAACACCTTGCTTGAATCAGCGCTGACCCAGTGCCTGACCGACGGCGACTGGGTGGTTCGAACTCACAGTATGGCTGCGATTGCCGAACTGCCGCTGGACTACAAACTGACTAATGCGGTCGCTGCGGGGTTAAACGACCAGCACTGGCCCGCGCGCATGACGGCCGTCTGGCTGCTGGCACAAAAAAATGGTGATAATTTTACAAAGGTCCTTGACCGTGTCGCCCAGTATGATGAAAGTAATTTCGTTCGCAATATGGCCATCGCCTTTGGCGCCAAAACAGCACCACCCAAGCAAAACACTACTACAGAAGAACCCCTCTCTGACCTGTTAAAAAAGGACCCCAACGCCGACAGCAACGATATTTTTGCGTTGCCGTCCAAATAATAACGGCTGATTATTCTGCCCCCCCCCGCTAAAATCCTCTAAAATTTCAGAAAATTTGCTTTGTATTGTGAGCCCAATTTTGTAACATTTCGACCATCGTATTCGTATATACTTTTTTAATGACCGTATTTTGGGGTGGTTTTTTTGGAAAGGGTATTGAAATGCCGGCACAAGTTGACAAAGAAAAATGCACTGGCTGCGAATCCTGCGTCGAGGAATGCCCCAGTGAGGCAATCTCGATGGAAGACGGAAAAGCAAAGGTAAATCCGGAGGCCTGCATCGATTGCGGCGTATGCGTCGATGCCTGCCCGGAACAGGCAATCAGTATGCAGTAAGCATACGGTTGGCCCCATCGTCTAGGCCGGTCCAGGACACCGGGTTTTCAACCCGGCGACAGGGGTTCAAATCCCCTTGGGGCTATTCGATTTACGATTTATGATTGCTGATTTCTGATCGTGGTTCATCGTATAATATTTTTTTTCGTCAGTCCTGGGGGATGATGCCGGCAATCCTTTCTGCTTCACAACGGATTACGTCCTCCTTATCATCAAGAAATTTTTTTGCCTGGTCGGGAGCAACATCCGCAAGCAGGTAAATCGCTTCAAGACGAACATCAACGGGATTGCTATCGGCCAATGCCGCCAAAAGCCGGTCGATTTGAGATTTGGTGTCAGCGGGATTGTCAGAGGTGCTCTGTTCCGCGAGCATTTCAACTGTTGTTCCAGTACCGGTAACCACCGCGACAGAACCTGTCGTATCAAGACCGACACCATCATTCAAACTATTTCCGCCTGACGCTGTCTCAGAACTGTCAATTTCTTCCTCTTCCGAGACGATGACCCCTTCTGCGTTCCTGTCCTTGTAATTTTCCAAAATACTTTTTGCCTTACTCGCAAGCACCTTCTCCGGCGAAGGCAGCAGTTGGCCGTTTTGCCCGTGGACTTCCGGGTTATTGAAATATGACCAGCCAATATCAATGCCAGCGGGGTTCGATTCCATGGAATCCGATTTTGTTTCGTCAGTTGCGCCAGCAGGAGCAATCGACTGATGTCTTTGGCTGACAGGTAAACCGGGCTTGTCTTCAGACGCAAACAGGGCTTCGGCCTTTTGGCCAACAGGCAAATCCAACCTGGGTTTATCCTGGGCCACGGGCAAATCTTTGGATGGACTTATGCCGATTTTTGTCGCTGGATTTGCGAAAGCAACGGGTTCGGACAGAGGCCTGCCGGTACGGCTATTGAGTACTGCCGGAACATTACCATTGTTTTCTTTGGAGGTATGCGCAACAACCGCGTTTCTTTTTGTTAATACCTGCGCCCTGCCGTTTTGCTTCCTTTGTTCAGGCCTAACCCCTGTAAATACCAATAAAGCAAGCACAGTGGTAATAAGCAACCCTGTGATGAGAATAAGCCGTGCCGCTTTCATTATTTCTCCAGCCAAAAAGATATACCTGTGGCGGAGAATTACTTTCTCCGCCACAGGCAATATGAATTTAGTAATTAGGGTGTCCACACGGCCTTGGGATGGTCGTAATTCAGCGCCTGCACACTCCATTCGTACGATCCGTTAAGCGTAAGCCCCTTAACTGTCACTGTAATAGTCCCCGTGTTTGGATCCGCCGCTGAGGGCTTGACCGTTAACTTCTTCCAAATTTTCCAGGCCCCGCCCGTTTTCGACTCTTTATAAGCAGAAATCCCCAGAGCATACGCATCGGCACCAACTACCGTATCAAAGATGAAATCCTGCTCCTTGTCGGTCGCAGTAAAAGAGGAGTACGGGCTCACCAGCGTAGGAGTAGCCGGCACCACTTCCGCTCGTGTAAATGCCGTCCAGTTCGGTTCCATCAGCGTTGCTGCTGCCACCTTTTGTTCTTCGCCGGAAGGCAACATAAAAATTCCGGCTCCACGGACATATCCTACACGCCACTGATAATCGCCCTGAGGAAGCGGCTTGAGGGGCGTCCAGGAAGTGGCATTCGGGTCCGCCAATTTGATCAGCATATACTTCTTCCAGACAGATTTATTGGGGTCCTTTGTATTGACATTCCATTTTTGTATCTCAAGCAGGATGTTTTTGACAAGAGGTCCCATAGATTCTGTCGGCGGAATAAAAGTAAATACGGGCTTGAATGCCGCTATGCTGGCACGCGGGGACCGCGGCGTTGTAGTGATTTCATTAACTATTTCCAACATCGCTACCCCGGTGTTGCTGTCTGTGGCAGACTGCATACTGCCGCCGGTAGCGGCCGCCAAGCCGCTGAATTGAGCACTGGCATCTTCATCGTACTCACCTCCCGCCTGTGGCAACAATGCATCGATAGCTATTTTGTTCGGTTCCGCTGCCCATATAGCAAGCACATCCGCATAAGAATATCCGCCATCCCATGGTTCGGGGTCGTGACCGGGAGCATCTCCCATCAGGATAATGTGTCGCTCGGCATCCTTTCTCCAGTCGCCAATTTCCGAGCCGGACATTGTACGGACAAGGGCCGAGAAGACCGCTTCGGGTAGATCTCCGCCGCCGTCAGCGGGAGGAAGGTTATTAATCGCCGCCTTTGCCACATTGGCATCGGCTGTCCATACCGTGTCCACATGGGTAATATAGTCCACCGTCGGATCGGTGTCGCACGACTCACAATCGGGATTGTCTTTGTAATCAACTACCGCTAATCGCAAATCCTTATAATTAGCTGCTAAATAGTCAATCATGGCTAATGATGCGGTCTTTACTGAATCGATATCATCCTGCATACTTCCCGTCGTATCTATGAGGAAGCACAGGTCCAAAGAGCGTCCGGTCTTAAGCGTTTGCGCCCAGCGGTTTCCAATTACCGCAGAAGCACCATTGTAGGTTCCGGCTGCCGAGAACATATCGTCGTAATCCACTTCATAAACAACGCCTGACGTACCGGCACCATGAACATTGTTGTCAGCCGGCCATGGGTCATGTAAGGTTATCATCTCACCAACCGACTCATCATATCCACAAAGGACTATAGCGTGGCCGCCGACATCCTTGCCTTTATTTATCCAGCGTACAGCAAGCATTGCCGGGCGCTTACCATCAATCTCTTCGGATACCTCGTCCATAGTCAGGGCACGGGCTAAATAGGACGAATCAACGGGGCCAAATTGAGTTAAAACCAAGCCGCATCCCTTCCTGTTATAAGTTGCGTTCGGCTCACCCGGAACCGCCAAGGGGCCTACGGTAGTTGAAGAAAGATGATTTCCTACATTGTAGCCCTCAACAGCCCAGTCCGCAACCTCCGTCTCGGTATGGGTAAACCCATAAAACCGCAGTATCATATTGCTGGATGCATCCCAGCACCAATTGTCCTTTTCCTGCCCAATCAGCGGCACAGCAAGCGTACCGGCATAAACGGGCGCAGCAATGAAACCACAACCATGACCACTAACACAGCCAACACTCTACTCCTCATTTTTGTTCTCCTTAATTTCATTGTTAGTTTGTTTCGTTTATCTATTTATTGGCATCGTTAAGCTGCCCGATACCATTCGCATCCGATTTCCAGAAACTCTTTAGTGATTCCAAAACGACTCCGGCAGGGGTTATGGAATTCCAGTCCGGCGGCGGAACAAGATATTTGCCACCAGCCAGCGACACGCGCGTAACAGGGGTCAAATTGGGCTTGTCGGCAGTCAGAGCAATAAAGAAAAAAGAGCGAGGTTGTATACAGGAAACCAGCTTGAACCTGTCGCCGTCTTTTGATGTCCACGCCTTTCGAATACCTTGAAGCGATGCGGCAAGATAGGGGTTGCCCAGATAAGCCCCATGCCATTCATTCCCACGCAACCTGACCCCGAACAAGGTACGATACTCCTGCTTTACCTGAACGGGATATATCAATTCGCCTATCAGTTCCACGGCCGAAGCCAAATCCTCTTCTCGATTCAATTTTCCGACGATTTCCTCATCGATACTATAAACGAGAATGGGTTCCGCGAGCGACACGTCATTTTGCTCATCTTCTGCTTTGAAACCGTAGTCCGTCTTCTGCGGCCACGCACCTTTGAGAAATTTCGGTAAACTTCTGTTAGCAGCAACAGTTGCCTGTTGGATGTTATGTGTCCGTTGTTCTTGTCTTGATGAAGAATCGGGCACATTGGGCTGTTCTATTTTTGAAATGCTTGGCGATTGCGGTTGTCCTTTTTTTGAGGTACTACACGCCTCGATGCCGAGCAGCAGTATCCCAATGATTAAAAATGCGAAAAAGACACTCAATAGGGGGCTAAGTACCCATCCGCCTCTTCTTCTCCATCGGTGACACCAATATCGCATCGCCCTGCTTTCCATTACGCCGCCTGATAAACCTCAACTCAACTGGATACGCTATAAGTGCACCGTAGTATCTACAGATATATCAAACTTGCAAGAAAAAAACGGGGGAAAATTCGCACTTTTTCCGTGGCCTTGGGGCTTACGTCTGTTTTCCAGGTAAGGCGTTCATCGCATCGCAGGTTTTGAACGCGACCAATATATATGTAATGAAATGGCCAATGCCTGCCGCGGCTGCGATAGATACGAGCACCCATGAGGCAAGAGAATAGCCCTCAAAAGCCCTGTTTATAAGTCCAATGAATGGAAATACGCATATCATAGGAATCGTCACAAACATTGCGGCTGACATAAACAAAACGGCGTATATCAGAAACAGCGTCATCGGCAGCTTCCCGGTCCTTATCGAACGCCGAATGATAAATGAGTTGTAGTCCTCCGTGAATCCCGTGAGCATCAACAGTGCCCAGTAAATATTGAAGACCGGGATAAATAAAAATCCGACTGCCCGGCCCGGCGAGATGGACGGCTGGCTGTCCTTAACGGCCGCCCACATTTTGTAAAACAACATAAGCTCGATTGCCACACTGCATACGAGGAAAACATCCGCAGCCGCAAAAATCGTAATCAAAGTTGATTGAGCCACTTTTTGTATTGCCAGAACAAGGCCTAACACACCCAAAACCCCTGTGATAATCTGCACAGCCATCCAGCAATATACAAACAATGTTTTTGATACCGCTGTTTTCGATGCCGCTTTGGGTTCGGGCTGCTCCTGCTTTGTCGATTTGGCACTTATAGGGGGAGGTGCTATTGGTGCCGGGCTTTTTACAGCAGGCGCTATAGGTTCAGGACTTTTAACCGATGGAGCTACAGGCGCGGGCGGTTGGGCCGGGGACACGACTTTCGCCGGAGGCGTGACTGGTTCGTGACTCTTTACGGGCGGCTCCACGGCTGTCGGCTCGCCCTGCTTCACGGGCGATGCGGGCGTTTCTACGAATGGCTCAATAGTAAAGGGCTTGGCGCATTTGGGACATTTCGCCTGTTTACCGATGTTCGTCTCATTGACATTGAACTTTGATTTGCAATTAGGACACTGTGTTTTCATAGAATAAGCCCTTTATTTCCTCTCTTCCCGAGCCAGACACCCCTTCCCGGGTTCGATTTAATGACCGGAAACTATTCTACCATATTTTAAGCTGACCCGAAGTGGTTTTACCTGATTTTTCTTTGGTAATCACCGACAAAAGGGTATACTCAAAAGTGTCTTTTAGCCCCGGTAAGCTGATGACGGCCGCTGAGAGGCGAAGGCAAAGAAGGAGAAGAGTATGAAAAGTAAAACACGTCTAAAAGCCACCCCAATTGCAATTATGGCAATGGTGTTATTTCTAAGCCAAACGGCGGGTGCTGATTATAATTACGGCGAGGCGCTTCAGAAAGCGATTTACTTCTATATGCAACAGCGCTGCGGCCCCCTGCCGGCTGATAACCCTGTGATATGGCGGGCTGACTCGTGCCTGAACGACGGGGCTGACGTAGGGCAGGATTTGACCGGCGGCTATCTGGATGCCGGCGACAACGTGAAGTTCGGCCTGCCCATGGCATCAACGGTGGCGACGCTTAGCTGGGGTGTTTACGAATATCGAAGCGCCTTCGTCAACGCAGGCCAGTTGGATAAGGTTCTCGACGACATCAGGTGGGGCACCGATTACTTCATCAAATGCCACACCGCTACAAATGAATTTTATTATCAGGTTGGCGCCGGAAGCGCCGACCACGCATGGTGGGGACCGGTTGAGGTAATTGAAGAGGTAATGACCCGGCCGTCATACAAGGTTACGGCTTCATCACCCGGTTCGTGCGTTGTCGGCGGGACAGCCGCGGCCCTTGCGTCGGCCTCAATAGTTTTAATGCCGACCGACCCAAACTATGCTTCCTTATGTCTGACTCACGCCCAGCAATTATTCGACTTCGCCTACACCACCCAAAGCGATTCCGGCTACACGGCCGCCAACGGTTTTTATACTTCCTACAGCGGATACTGGGATGAACTTTCTGCCGCCGCCGCATGGCTTTACCTGGCCACCAACGACGCAAACTACCTGAATAAGGCCGAGCTCTGCGCGAACAACTGGGGCATGGAAGGACAAACCGGCTACTGGGGCTACAAGTGGACCCATTCCTGGGACGATATGCATTATATGGCACAAATCCTGCTGGCACGGGCCACAGGAAAGCAAATCTACATCGACTCAATCGAACGCAACCTCGACTTCTGGCAGCCCGGCGGAGGCATCACTTACACCCCCGGCGGGCTGGCATGGCTGGACTCGTGGGCTTCGCTGCGTTACGCCGCCAATGCTTCGCTCTTAGCGTTTATCTGGGCAGACGACAGCCACGGTAATGCGGCAAAGAAAACCGGCTACAGAAACTTCGCGGTAAGACAGATTAAATACATCCTCGGAGACAACCCTCGCGCCGGCAGTTACATCATCGGCTTCGGCGCCAATTATCCTCAGTACCCGCATCACAGGACGGCACACGGCTCATGGGCCAATAGCATAGACACACCGAGCCAAACCAGACACATAATACATGGGGCGATGGTCGGCGGCCCCGACAGCGGTGACAACTATCAGGACGTCAGAAGCAACTATACAGAGAACGAGGTGGCCTGTGATTATGACGCGGCGCTTGTCGGCGACCTGGCCAGGATGTACTCGTCTTACGGCGGGTCTCCCATTTCCGGCTTCCCGCGACAAAGCGACTTCGCTCAAGACCAAGACCCCTACACAGAGTATTTCTCCAACGCCAAGATTAACTCGCAAGGAACTACCTATACAGAATGGAGTGTTGACCTGACCAATCACTCGGCCTGGCCCGCACGAGTGACCGACAAATTGTCATATCGTTACTTCTTCGACCTGACGGAGGCATTTAACGCTGGCTACACTATAAACAATGTTACAGTAACGAAAAATTATACGGAAGTGCCGGTTACGGTCACGGGGCCGACGCACCTTAGAGACAATATTTACTATGTCACCGTCGATTACACCGGGAGCGCAATCTACCCCGGCGGGCAGTCGCAATGCGCAAGAGAAACACAGGTCCGCATAGCCCTTCCGAATAACGCCCCCGCTGCCGCCTGGGACCCGAACAACGACTGGTCATATCAGGGTCTTACAACGACGGCCGCCCAGACCCCGTACATTCCGGTTTATGACAACGGCGTTCGCATCTACGGGCAGGAACCCGGACCAATCCTGCCGCCGGTTTCTATCACCGGCTACGTTAAGAACGACTGTAACCTGCCGATAGGAGGCGTGCTGGTTGTCACCAACAGCGGCGGGCAATACACGACCGACATAAACGGCTTCTACACATTCTCGATGGACAGTAACTGGTCAGGAACGATAACGCCGAGCAAAAAACATTACACATTTGAGCCCAACCAGATGATTTACGTTAATGTGGAGGCCAACGCGCAGGACCAGAATTACACTGCCAACAACATTTACGACCTCGACTGCGACGGGGTAATTGGCCTGGGCGATTTCGCCGCAATGGCTGACTACTGGCTCGCGACCGGCCCCGGAATACCATGCGATTTTGTCGCCGATGGAATAGTAAACTTCCTCGATTTCGCAAAACTCGCATCCGCTTCGACAAACAATCCGCCGACCGTTTCTATAATTTCACCGGCCGACGGCGCTGAGTTTAACGCCCCCGCGACCGTTACCATAAATGCCACGGCGTCTGACAGCGACGGCTCCGTGAGCAAGGTCGATTTTTATCAGGGTTCAACATTACTGGGGACAGATACAACTACGCCTTATTCCTTCACCTGGAATAACGTGACCGACGGCAACTATATTCTGACTGCCAAAGCAACCGATGATGAAGGAGCCGTAACCACCTCCTCCGCGGTCAGTATCACAGTGAACGTAACAACCGGATGCACCTGCATCGCCGGCTGCGACACAAGGACAGTCATTACCGCGCCTTTCACCCAAGACGGTGCAGGCGAGTTCTGCTGGGAATCAACCAATCTCGGCACTTACACAAACAACTGGAATCTTGATAAATTAACCATAAACGGGACTGACTACACCAATAAATACGTCTTTACCTCTACTATTCCCAAAATCAACGGCAAATATTACATTTACTATAAAGGGTCTTACGCCTGGAGCCACTTCGAGGCCGAGAATTAGAAACTGACAGCTTTGCTATTAAACTGCCATGCTTTGGCAGCATGGGTGCGATGATGGTGAGAAGAAAAACGCAGTTTCTAAGTATAATGACCTGCCCCCGGAAGTTTAAGGGACATGGCAACAAGCGGTAAATACGGCAGTTAAACCGCACAAAAGGCAGAAAATACTTGCAATTTGTGATGGATTTGGTAGCGTATAAAGTAAATAAACTCAAAAGCTTATGTGGTTTTTTGTGTTTGGAGGAAGAAGTCATGAAAAAATTCAATTCAAAGACAGCAATTCAATGTTCAGCGTTTGTTTGTGCGTTAATAATCTTATCACAAGTTAGTATGGCGGGTAATCTGGAGCCAAACGCCCCGCCCGGCTCGACGATGAAGCCATTGGACCAGGTTGAACCGAGGATTCCAATAACAAGCGTGCCATATACGATTTCACAAAGCGGCTCCTATTACCTTACTAAAAATCTGACCGCCGCAGGTACCGCAATTACGGTAAACGCGGATGATGTAACCATTGACCTGTGCGGTTTCTCGTTGACAGGGAATAATACAGGGTCCGGCATTTATATGACCGACCGAATCAACGTGGAAATCCGCAACGGCACGATTCGCAATTTTTCTTATGGTATCAATGATGATTACATCCTGATGGTCTCAAACGGAACCAGTACAAACCACCGGGTAATCGGTGTTCGTGCTATGTCTAATGTAAATTTTGGAATTAAGCTTTATGGCCCCAACAACGAGGTCAGGGACTGTTCGGCCAGTAACAATGGAACTTCGGCTGCTGTTGGAAGCAGTGTCTTTGGTATCTCCGTCGCCAACAACTCCACGGTAACTGGAAATACGGTCAACGGTAACGGAGGTTCGGCTCAGATTAATGCCTATGTCTCCGGCATCACAGCCGGCACCGGCTGCACAATAACCGGAAATACAGTCAGCAATAACGGATATATGGCTGCTGAAAATACTACCATCTACGGCATCGCGGCCTCTTCCGGCAGCAAGATAACAGGAAATACAGTCAGCAGTAACGGAACTTCGGCTGGTTCCGTTTACGGCATCGCGGCTTATAATGGGGGCAGTACGATAACCGGAAATACAGTCTACGGTAACGGTTCTTCGGCTACTCTCACGGTCAACGGCATCTATGCCTCCGCCGGCTGCACTGTGACCGGCAATACTGCTTACTTGAATGGACAAGGAATGTCGTTTGCCGCCGGTACTGTTTACGGCATTCAAGCCAGCTACGGCTGTACGCTAATAGGAAATACAGTTTACTCGAATGGAACATTCGCAAGCGGCACCGTCTTCGGCATCTATCTTGCAGGAAATAGCCTTGTCGACCAGAACACCGCATATAACAACAACGGGACAAATATGACTCGCCCTGCTAATTGCACTTACGGCTCAAACTATGCCCCGTAATAACGAAAAAAACAGCTATAGTTCAAAAGTCATTTGTATTGCGCTTTGAGTTTGTGAAGAATGAGAAAATAAAGGCAGGATATTGCAATGAACCGTGAAAATATGTTTCAGATACTCGGTATTCTTGCGGTGCTGATATTGATAATAAACCCGGCACGAGCCGGAAATATCGACCCTTATAACAACGGCTCGAAATATGCCTATGGCGAAAATGTCGGCTGGTTCAACTTTAATCCTTCGCAGGGACGGGGCGTCCTGGTGTATGGCGGCAAACTGACCGGTTATATCTGGCAGGAAGATATCGGCTGGATTAATCTCTCGCCGGCAAGTTATGGCGGCGTAACCTATGACAGCGGATGGAACCTCAGCGGCTACGCGTGGGGTGAAAATGTCGGCTGGATTAACTTCAACCCGACCATCCCCGGAGACAGCAATGATTATGG
This sequence comes from uncultured Phycisphaerales bacterium, assembly GCA_963769245.1. GTDB lineage: Bacteria > Planctomycetota > Phycisphaerae > Sedimentisphaerales > Anaerobacaceae > Fen-1362. The sequence goes on along the minus strand of CAVYKU010000002.1, from coordinate 56,200 downwards.
CGTCCATATTGACTCCAACGGTAATTTCGATGGCTACGCCTGGGGCGAGAACATTGGCTGGATTCATTTCAGTTCCACTGCGCCTGTCAATTATGGGGTCAGCGCCTGCGTTGTCGGTCTCGACGATTTGCATAATTTCGCCCAACAGTGGCTGATGGACGGCAGAGGTTTGGCTGCGGACTTGAACGGCAGTATGCACGTTGATTTTGTTGATTACAGCATTCTTGCTTCGGATTGGCTTGATTTTTGTCCTGACAATTGGCTGTTAAAGTGAGGTCGGGAATTAAAATTAGCTCGCCTCGGCAGAGCCGGGGCTTTAGTCTGGTGTCCGTGGTCTTGAGCCGGTAGTCCCTTGACGGTAACCGGAAAAAGGGTATAATATAATCGCCTTTGCTGGTGGGCAAAAGGCAATGAAGTTTGGAGAAGGGTATGATGAGAAGCAACATGTCTATTGGGAGCAATCCGCTACATAAACATCTATGCGCACACACCACACTAAAACCATTATGATTTTTTGAAGAGGAGAGAAAAATGAAAAGTTTAAACCAGAAAGTTGTTATTTTAACTGTCCTTATTTTAGCTAATGTTTCTTTTGCCGGTACATACAGCGGGGGAAATGGAAGTGACTTTCAGCCGTACCAGATTGGAAATCCTGGCGACTGGCAGGAGCTGATGACCACCTCTGACGACTGGAATAGTTCCTTTATCCTGACGGCGGATGTCAATCTGGCGGGGATAACCCTGACGCCAGTTGGAAACAGCGATACACCATTTTATGGTGTCTTTGACGGCAACCATAATAAAATCAGCAATGTAGTCATCAATCAACCAGGTAGCAATAACGTCGGCTTGTTTGGCTATAACGGCGGCCAAATCCGCAATTTAGGCGTCGAGAATGTTAATATGACCGGAAACATGTTTGTCGGCGGGCTGGTGGGATACAATTACGGCAGTATCAGCAATTGTTATTCGACAGGCGCCGTCACTGGCGGGGATGGCTCAGAGTATCTCGGCGGACTGGTGGGATACAGCACCAACAGTATCAGCAATTGTTATTCGACGGGTTCAGTCAGCGGAGGTTCTGGTTCTTATTATGTCGGCGGGCTGGTGGGATACAGCAACTACGGCAGTATCAGCGATTGCAATTCGACGGGTACTGTTAGCGGTGGTTTTAATTCCTGGGATATCGGCGGGCTGGTGGGATACAGCAACGGCGGCAGTATCAGCGATTGTTATTCGACGGGTTCGGTCAGCGGAGATTATCGTTCTTATTTTCTCGGCGGCCTGGTAGGTGTAAACGAAAACGGCAGTATCAGTAATTGTTATTCGACAGGCGCTGTTACCGGCGGAGATAATTCAGAATATCTCGGCGGGCTGGTGGGATACAGCTACATCTATGACAGCGGCATAAATATCAACAATTGCTATTCGACAGGCGCCGTCACCGGCGGAGATAGTCCAGCGTGGCTCGGCGGGCTGGTGGGAGAAAACGAGGGCACTATCAGCAACTGCTATTCGACAGGCGCGGTCACCGGCGGGGATAGTCCATACGACCTCGGCGGGTTTGTGGGATGGAACTATGGCAATATCAGCAATTGCTACTCGACAGGCAATGCCACAGGAGGAAATAACTCAAGTGAGCTCGGCGGGCTGGTGGGATCCAACGGCGCCATTATCAGCGATTGCTATTCGACGGGTGCGGTCAGCGGAGGTTCTGGTTCTTATGCTGTCGGCGGTCTGGTGGGAGAAAACGACAGCGGCAGTATCAGCAATTGCTATTCGACAGGTTCGGTCAGCGGCGATACTTATTCTTCGTACGCGTACGTCGGCGGGCTGGTGGGATACCACTACACCGGCAGTATCAGCAATTGCTATTCGACAGGTATGGTCAGCAGCGATATTTATTCTTCGTACGTCGGCGGGCTGGTGGGATACAACGACTCTGGCGCTACTATCAGCAGCAGTTATTTTCTTATCACAAGCGGGCCGGATAATGGTAACGGAACACCGCTAACATATGGGCAAATGAAGAAGCAAAGCAGTTTCGTCGGCTGGGATTTTGACGGCAATCCGCCAATCTGGAAGATACAGGAGAATATCACTTATCCGCATCTCTTCTGGGAACCAAACGCTGTGACACCACCTCAGCCTCAATATACGGGCGGCACAGGAACAACTGATGACCCATACCAAATCAATACCGTTGCTGATTTGCAGTTATTGATGGCCTCGCCCGCCGATTGGGATAAATATTTTATTCAGACCGCGGACATTAATATGCAGGGTATCGAAATGACGCCTGTTGGAAATGATGTCAACAATTTCATCGGCTCCTTCGATGGCCAAAGTTATATTATAAGTAACGTCTATATTAACATGTCTGGTTCTAATAACGTCGGCTTGTTTGGCTATGTTGGTTCAGGCGGTCAAATCAGCAATTTAGGCGTCAAGGATGTCAATCTAACCGGCAACAACTATGTCGGCGGGCTGGTGGGATACTACTACGACGGCAGTATCAGCAATTGCTATTCGACAGGTTTGGTCAGCAGCGATGATTATTCTTCGTACGTCGGCGGCCTGGTGGGATACAGCGATGGCAGTATCAGCGATTGCTGTTCGACAAGCGCCGTCACAGGCGGGTATGGCTCATACTATCTCGGCGGGCTCGTGGGATATAACGACGGCAGTATCAGCAATTGCTATTCGACGGGTTTGGTCAGCAGCGATTCGTACGTCGGCGGCCTGGTGGGATACAGCGATGGCAGTATCAGCGATTGCTATTCGACAAGCACCATCACATGCGGGTATGACTCAGACTATCTCGGCGGCCTGGTGGGGCAATTCAGTTACGGCGACATCAGCAATTGTTATTCGACAGGTACAGTCACCGGCGGAGATAATTCATACTTTCTCGGCGGGCTTGTGGGATTGAACTACATCGGCAGTATCAGCGATTGTTATTCGACAGGCGTGGTCACCGGCGGAGATAATTCATACTATCTTGGCGGGCTGGTGGGATACAGCGAAAGCCGCAACAACATTAGTAATTGCTATTCGACAAGCACCGTCACAGGCGGGGATAACTCAACGTATCTCGGTGGGCTGGTGGGGTACAACTACGACGGCAGTATCAGCAATTGCTATTCGACGGGTGCGGTCAGCGGTTCTTCTGGTTCTTATGCTATAGGCGGACTGGTGGGGTACAACTACTACAGCAGCATCAGCAATTGCTATTTTCTTATCACCAGTGGACCAAATGACGGCAACGGAGTGCCTCTGACAGATACGCAGATGAAACAGCAAAGCAATTTCGCGGGATGGGACTTTAGCAACGTATGGCACATCTGTGAAACTACCAATTACCCGAAACTCATCTGGCAGATGCTGCCGGGCGATTTTGTCTGTCCTGATGGGGTCGACTTTGCTGACTATTCGTTTTTTGCCGAACGCTGGTTGAATACGAACTGCGCAAGCAGCAACAACTGCGACGGTGCCGACTTAGATTTGTCAGGTACGGTGGATATAGCCGATTTGGCGATAATGTGCGACTACTGGTTAAAGGGCTTTTAGCTTTTTATCCTTCGGCTCGGCCTCGGTGCGGCGATGTTAAGAAGGAAATGCTAAAAGAAATGTTCTGAACTGTTTTTTAATGCCGCTTTGGCGACCTGCGGCGGTTCAGGCCATCTTCGACAGGCCATCGAAGCAAATCTGTGACCAGGTTTCCATAGTATCGCGAACCTCTCGCAATTCGGGGATACTCATAAAGCCCATCTGGGTTATCATCTGCTCTTTTCTATTCACCTTCGGCTCATCCAAAGTCCACAAGTGAACGATTCCCAGATGCACCTGCCCAACCTCGTTTGAATCGTCGTTGAGAAGTGCGACAACCTTGTCCTTGTATCTGGTCTCTATTGAGACCTCTTCAGCAACTTCCCGCTGAACAGCGGTAAGGTAAGTATCATAAAAATTGCCGAAAAGGGGCATATCATCGGTGGGGTTTATGTGGCCGCCGATGCCAAGAGAGCGTTTGGCGACAAGGCGAGTTTCGCCCGCGCGTTTGCCGCGGACATAGCTGAGATATTTACCACCACAGGTCATAATCACATAAGGGATGAGCTGCTTAAAGGAGGGGTCTTTTTCTGCCTGCGGCCGGGGCATAAAACGGGGGACGCCCGGCACAAAGAGTTTGTCGATATACTTCTTGGTATCCATCGCGAGGCCGTTAAACGCGCCTGCGCTTTCAAAAACCTTCCGCTGGACTACCAGTACCTGTTCATCTTGTGCCATTCCCTGCTCCGTTTTTACAAGATTATGAATACGAATTAAACTGCCATACCGGAAACTTCGGTCTCGAAGACCATTGTGTCGTTGACTATTCCCTGGATATAGGCGTCATATTTTCGGCCCGGCTTGAATTTTGTTATTTTGCCTAAGAGCAAAAGCCGCTGGCCCGGCTGGACAGTTGCACGGAACTTAGCCGAGTCAATACTGGCAAAGCCGATGAAACAGTTTTCGCCCAGAACATGCCTGACGAAAAAGCTGAGCAACTGGGCAGCCGACTCAATCATAATCACGCCCGGCATAAGGGGTCTTCCCGGAATGTGGCCTCGAATCCAGAACTCCTTGTCGGTTACGTCCTTGTAGCCAAGCACAAGCATATTGGGCTTGTCATACCAGAGCACGCCGTCAAGCTGCTGCATCTCGTAATTCTGGGGATTGACCTTGAGGATGTCATCCCTGTTAAAAACGGGTTTGCCGGCGAGGTTTATCTTCGATAAATCGAATAATAGCGGCGGAGGCATTATTTATTCCTGAAAATGGGGATTTGGCGCAATTGCTGCCTGCCTGTCGGCCCGCTCCACGGCTATCCGCGTCGCGAACCGATATAAGCCAAATCCAGCGTCCAAAATGTGCCTGTTAATACCTACTGTGTTGTTCTGATTTCCAGAACTTTGTTGCGAACAAGCTGGGCCGCCTGCTTGATACTCTGCATCTGTTTGCGAACCCGCGTCCCTGCGGCCTTGTTTCCGCCCTCGGCCTTGCTGACGTCTGCTTCAATTTCCGCTACCAGTACTTTCAAATTTTCGTACTCTTGCATTGATGTGCCTCCACTTAAGAGGGTTAACGTTCCTTGTTTTCCAAGCTGATGACTGAAACTTATACTATACAAAACCGCCTTGTCAAAGGAAAAACGGCGTTTTTTTTCAAAAAAACCGCTATCCCCAAAACCCTCTAATGACCCAATTTTTTGGTCAACTCCGCGATTCTTTTGCCCCAGCGGGCGCAAAGTTTCTCGACTCTCTGGTCCGGCTTGCCTATCGAAACCGGCCCGTAGTGGTCGCCCTGCGGGTCGCCCTGGATTACCATACCGCTGATAATCATCGCCTGAAGGATACCCAGGACGGTTGTTTCATTGCCGCCGCCGATATTGGCTGCGCTGGTGAAGGCCGCGCCGACTTTGCCGTCTAATTGCCCGTGTTTGACCACGGCGTCGTCAATCAGTTGCTTAACTTGCGCTGCCATACCGCCGTAATAAGTCGGCGAACCAATCACTATCGCGTCGTATTTGAGCAGGTCATCAACTTTTACTTTGGAGAGTTCTTTGCAGTCGGTCTCCAGCCCCCCCTCGTTCATCGCCTTTGTTATCATATCCGCCATTTGTTTTGTATTGCCGCTTCTCGAATAATAAATCACTATTCCTTTAGCCATTCGCTATTCCCTTTCAAATTTCTTCCCCCTTGTCATTCCCGCGCAAGCGGGAATCCAGTTTATTTCTTTTTCAACGGTATTATTTCCGGCTGGCCGAAGCCATCGGGAATTGTAAATTCAAAGACCTTTCTGTCAATCGCCTCATTAACCTTCGGCTTAATAAAACTAATCTCGTAAATATCGCCTTCGGTTGAGACCGCTGAGATTTTTGCAGGCAGCATCAATCCTTTGTCAATCCAGACCTCGACCGATTTGTAATCGTCCTTGTAAATCGAATCGGGCTTGACCTTGAGGTTCAGATGCACCAAATTCTGGATTCCTGCTTTCGCAGGAATGACAATGTTCGATTGCTCTCTCTCTTCAACAATGCTTATCTCGAACTGCTGCTGCAAATCTTCTGTCTTATCAAAGCCAATCAGCGGAAAATTTCTCTTGGCCAGCTCAAACGCATCGAGCGGCTCATTGGCCTCGGCAAGCTGTCTCTTCTGCACCTGCTTAATCTGGTAATCGATATGCGTAAGCCACTGGCCATTGAAGATATACTGCTCGCCATATTTCTGCTGAGGATTTTCATCCTGTGTAAGGGTATCAAAGTTGATTCTCAGCTTTGAGCCGTTGCTTAAACGGGCGTAATACAGGTTTCCCGTTCGCAGTGTTTTCGATTCGAGCAGGGGCTGGCTGAAAAGATAATTCACCTCGCATTGATACGATTGCAATTGACTTGTCTTTTGTTTAAGGCCATTCAGAATGCTCGACACATAATTCGCCTCATACGTCCCCTGTTCATCGCAGAACGCCAAGCTGTGCAATCCAACCAATATTAAAATAGAAGCAGTCCCGAATTTTGCTGCAATCATCTTCTTGATCATTTCTTTATCTTGCCAATCGAATACTCTCTATAAAATTATCTTTGGCTTGCCAAGGCTCATCCATGCTCAAGACCCTTGTGAGAATATACAATAATCCTCCGATAAAGGATACTGACATCGTGAATCTCATTCGCTCCATGTCCGCCTTTGCTGACTTTGATCTAACTTTCCTTCTAGTTTTTACTTTTTTTAATTTTTTGGTTTTGTCATCCGCCTTCATGAGTTCCGTCGCAGCAATATCCGCAGCTTGTAACTTTTCTGTCAAATTAACAACCTCAGGCAAATCAAACCGTGTAAATCCGACACTATGAGCAAATCGATTGCGTAGCTTTCGTACAATCTCCAAGTCCTGATATACCCATTCACCTATCAGATCTATTGTATAACAAATCTTTATCTTCGCTGAGAAATTAGACAAAGGTCCAAAAGTATCGAATAATGGTTTGATAAAAGAATTTGATTTTGGATGTTTAATAGAAAATCTCGCATATAGAAGAGACTCCAGGGACTCTTCAAGAAACGATGCACTTACTAAAACCAATCCTCGATCAGATTCTTTTGATAATACTTCAAAGAATTCGTCTCTTTTTCGTATTAACTCTTCGCGAGTTGTCGTAGGCAACTTTCTTCTCATAACCACACAGTATTACCATACGCCAGCAAACTTTTGTCAATTAAAATTCAGACCTGTCCCCCTTTTTCCATGGACTGCCGCTGGCGCTGGCAATTACGGAATCAAGTATTGACCTCGGCTACTGCATCTTTTATCACTCTCAATGGACAAGGAAATCCACAGGTTCGTAATGCAGCAATGGCGTCACCGTTCCAGATGTCCTTAAGATGACCTGGTGCGTACTCTCCGATACAACCGTATCTGGTCCCATTGCACGGCACTACCTTGCGGTCATAGGTAAGCCGCATATAGGAACGTGTGGCTTTGCAGTCTGTTATTGGATGATCCTCGGGGTGAGGCTGTTCGTAGGTTCCCAGGGAAATCACAGACTCTTTCCAATCCACTATCTCTCCATAGCGCTGGTGTAGATGTCCTAATTGTTCCAAAAGTTTTTTAGCTTCAATCCCCGAGAACTGCCAATCAACAGATTTCCCTCTGGCCATTGGCATAACAGGGCCGAATCTAATCTTCCACGCCTTATGCTCTATGGCGAACTTAACCATTTCTTCCAAGTCGTCGGTATCCTGGGGCGTAAGAGCGGCTTGGAGGCAATAGCGTCGGCCGGAATCTGCTAATGTCCGCATTCCGGTTACAAAAGATTTGAATGACCCCTTGATTCCGGTGATTTCTTCGTAGCGTTTCTCTTTGATGGTATCGAACTTAACCTGAAATACGCATTCCCGAAAGTCATCGAGAGATTGAGTATGCATCAGTGTACCGTTAGTGGCAACGACGACCACCCGGTTAGCCGAAATTAAATATCTGACAAGTTTGCCAAGATAGGGAACCAGGAATGGCTCTCCTCCCGAAATAAATATGTGGGGTATATCAAGTTCGATGATTTCCTGGACAACTTGGAATGCTTCTTTGAATGAAAACTCTTGCCGATTCTGTTTATAACGGACAGAAGAATCCGTTGCACAGTAGTTGCAGTCAAAGTTACATCTATTTGACAACTCCCAGGCCAAAAAGAGAGGGGACCTCAAATAGCGTTCGCCGGGTGGTAGTTCGAGAACGGGGCCAAATCCCTTCATTGCCGGATCGAGATTGGCTAATCCGTCGATTCTATCGGTGACCACTTGACAGAGATTATGCCACATCCCGTCCAACTGTGCCCGCGTCAGGCCATGTGACATTGCTAACGCTTGTATTCTTGCCTCCTTTTCCAAACTATCTTTCGCGGTCTGGCATTCCGCCAGAAAAGTTTGGCAAAGTTCAAATCCGTCCGAATTCATGAAAAAAATCTGACTCGTCAGCTTGTGAAAAAGCAGCCCTCCAAAATGTTCTGCTCGGACAAAGTATTCACGAGGCGCAAGATCGTTTACCATCGCCATTACCTCCTAGATTCAGGGATTCACGACAGGCCAATTAGAGAAGTGGCCTTGGGAATGATCGCCGCTATATCCGGGTTACGGGCTGCATCCATCGCTGTGGGAATCGCCGCAGAACCTTACGTGATGGGGAACAGGCACAATCACCGGATTGAAATGTATCTTTCCTTCCGGCTGCGGCAAGTCATCTTGCCAAGTTGTTCGGTCTAGGACTTCCTTCTTCGAGTCCTTTTCGCAAACATCGAGTGCTTCGTTCATAGAAATGCTCCTGTTAAACTCACATTTCCCATATTAAACGCTTGGCTACGCAACCAAGCCTTCCAATTCCAAAATAATATCAAAATCTTCATCGGATTACAATAATCTGAAACATTTTTCACAAACTTTATTGCCAAATCCCGCCAAAATCCTAACTCTTGACCTTAAAAATGCTGTAGAGGGGTGGTTTTTCGCAGACCTCAACCTTACTCCTCATCAAAAAGCCAAGATTTTCAGCTATTTTTGGCATGGAAAAAGGTGGACAGTTCACAATTATTCAAGTATAAATTTTTATCCATTTTTTCTCAGCGTTCTCCGCGAACTCTGCGGTGAGTTTCATTTCTTTCCGTCGATAATCTTGAGTAAATCAGCGATATTTTCAATAACAAAATCGGCGCGCTTAGCGAATTCGTCGGCCTTGTGGTGATTTTTAAACAATATCGGAACCGCCCCCGCGGCCCTAGCACAAAGCAAATCGAAAAGATAATCGCCGACAACAAGCGCCTCCTGCGGCTTTATGCCGAATTTTTCGCAAAGATAAAGAACGCCAAAAGCATCGGGCTTTACCGGCCCTTCCTCCCTGCCCACAACCGCGTCGAATTTCAAGCCATGCTTGTCGCCGACCGCCATGGCGTTTTCTTTTTTATTGCGGGTCAATATGCCTATGAGAATCCCTCTCCTGCGCAATTCTTCAAGCGTCTCTTTTGCCCCGGGATTCAGCGTCGATTCAGCGACCGCCTTTTCCTCGTGTGCGTGCAGAATCTTTTCCACCTCATCCCGCCGTTGCGGTGTCATCTTTTCCATCAATTCCAGAATAGGTCCCGCATCAGGCGGCAATCCCATCTCTTTGCGAATCGCGTCAAAATCGAAAAACGGCTGCGTTATCGTTCCGTCGAGGTCAAAAATAACCGCTTCAATCTTCATATTCCCCACCAACTATCAAACATCGAGTATTACGACTTTCCCCGCAGCAGTTCAATCAAATATCGCGTTTCCTGGCTTATGACGCGGTCTTTGCGGACAAGGATGCCCGTCGGGCGCACAAACCTTTCATTTGAAAACTCAATCGCTTTTATGGTGCCTGCCGCAAGCTCCTGCGATAACGCGGTGCGGGGCAGAATACTGACGCCCGAATTGATTTCGACCGCCCTTTTGACCGTCTCGATGTTGTCGAACTCCATCGCGGGCATTATGACTACGTTATAACGCTGGAAAATTCCGTCAATCCAATCCCGCGTGGGCACTCCCTCCTCAAAACCGATAAACCGCTCTAATTGCAGTTTATGAATATCAATCTGCGACTGTTTTGCCAGCGGATGTTTCGAGCTGCACGCCAGGACTAACGGCTCATCCTCAAACTCATACACATCCAGCCGCTTATCCCTTCTCGGCACCGCGACAAGACCGATATCAAGCTCGCCCGCCAGCACCAGCTCGTAAATTTTTTCCGAGATAAAGTACGCCACGTGGACGTTGACGCTGGGCCTTTTGACCATAAATCTTTTTATATACTCCGGCAGCGAATGCATCCCGATACTGTAAATCGCTCCCACGTTTATCCTGCTCTGGGCGGCCGACTTGAGCGAGTTCATCTCGCTGTTGAGCTGGTCATACCTGTCCACGATATCCCTTGCCGCCCGATACAGAAGCTCTCCGGCGGCAGTCAATTCCAAAGGTCTTTTCTGCCGGTTAAGTAACTGGCACTTGTGCTCGATTTCCAGTTGAGCAACCTGCTGCGAAACCGCCGACTGACTCACCATATGCTTATCCGCCGTCTTCGAAAAACTCCGCAGCGTCGCCAAATCGCAAAACATCTTCAACGTTTCTATGTGCATTATAAGTCCCCTTGATAAACCATATTAAACAAACCTGTATTTATCCTGCCGATAGTTAGTATTCTTATGCTATTATAAGTTTAATCACGGGCAATTGCATAAGTTTTACTTATTTTAACAATTGCCTGATAAAAGGCAATCCTGACTTTCGCCCTGATACAACTTGTCAAAATCCGGAAGGACGGACTTATACTAAACCCCTTTATGGGGTGTCCTTTTTGTTGCCTCCGGGCGAAAACTGAATTACAATCCGGATTATGAAAAGTAATCCTGACATCAAAAAAGTCGTTCGCCAGCACGCTGAAATGGCGGAATTCTTCTCCGGCGGCCTGACCGTTAAAAAGACGTCGCTCGTCGCTGGTGACTCGCCCGCCTCGGCTCTCGCCCAGAGCGAGACCGGGTCGCTCGATAAAAGCGAGCCACGGGGCACGGGTCACGAGTCATCAGCCACAGTTAGAGCGCCCGCCTCGCCTGAGGTCATCAAGGAACTTGAGGATATCGCCGAACAGACGCGCAAGTGCCGCAAGTGCGAACTCGGCTCACTGCGCAAAAACGCTGTCCCCGGCGAAGGCAATACATCCGCCCGCATAATGTTCGTAGGCGAAGCCCCCGGAGCAGATGAAGACACACAGGGCAGACCCTTCGTCGGAAGAGCGGGACAATTGTTGGACAAAATCATCGCCGCCTGCGGCCTCAAACGCGAAGACGTCTGGATTGGCAACATCCTCAAGTGCAGGCCGCCGGATAACCGCGACCCGAAACCTGAAGAGATAATCGCCTGCATACCTTATCTGCAAAGGCAAATTGAGCTAATCAACCCGGAAATAATCGTCGCCCTCGGCGCACACGCCGCCAAGACATTACTCGATACCCCTAAAGCAATAGGCCAGTTACGAGGCGTCTTCCACGAATATGTCCCCGGCATAGGCCACAAACCAATAAAGCTTATGCCCACCTTCCACCCTGCCTACCTGCTCCGCAACTACTCCGACGATAACCGCAGAAAGGTCTGGGAGGACATGAAAAAGGTCCTGGCTGAGCTGGGCCTGCCTGTGCCTCAGAAAACAGGTAGATAATAACCGCCTGAACCGTTTTGCTCTCCGGCTATCCCAAGCAGCGCAACTCGCTTCTAATTTGCTTGCAATTCTGTCCTTTTGGCTGTAAAGTATGCGAAGTTTATCTGAATGAATCTTCCCTTCAGGATTTTGCTTGCTGTAATATCCTGATATTAAAGAAGTTCGGGCGATTAGCTCAGCCGGTAGAGCAGCTGACTCTTAATCAGCGGGTCGCAGGTTCGATTCCTGCATCGCCCACTCAAAAACGCGGTTTTTAGCGGCGGGAGATTTCCAACTTGTCTGCTGCTTGTCTTTTTTCGTGGGCGAAGAAAAGAAACATTGAAAGGAGGCGTTTATGAGTAACACAGAAAGGCAATGTTCTAAGTGTGAGTTCTATGACGCAAATTATGGCCAGTGCCGCGCAATGCCTCCAGTCGTGCAATACGCTGTTGCTCCCCACGGTGAAGGAGGCAGAAGAATAGAAAACGAAAGAGGATGGCCAAATGTGAATCCTGATGATTGGTGCGGCAAATTCAATTCAAAATAAAAACAGCCAAAATATTGACGCGAGAAACTTTGATTGTAAGATGACTGTGCACTTAAAAAATAAGGTGGCGTCCAATTTTCTCCTCTTCCTCCCTCCAGTGGCGCCACTTTTTTTGGGAAAGAAATTTTTGATTTAGTATGCCGTGACTCTATTAGCGTTTCCTTCTCAACATTACCGCACCGAGACCGAGCAGCTGGTTGCAATTCGAGGAAAATTTTGATATTATTGCGGCATCTGCGTAGCCGAGCTTTTAATATGGGAAATCCTATATTAAGGAATTAGCCGCTCATTTATTTGGTATTGTGTGAAAGAAGGAGACAAATAAAATGGAAGACGGATACAAAGCTGTTGCTGCTGGGCTTGCGGGTGGCGGAGTAGGCGCCGCTACATACGGCGTCATTGGCGGAGTCGGAATTGCAGCTACTGGCACAGCTGTTGGCATCACACTTGGACCATTCATCGCTATTGGTGCAGGAGTAGGACTAGCCAGTTATGGTTTGTATTGGCTCGGCAAACAAGTAGGCGGAAAAAAACAAAAAAAGCATTAGTGCATAGCACCTAACCTGCTTACTATGTCGTCTAAATATACTCTCCTGTTTCTGATAGTGGAATCAAGGAAAAAACACGCATTGCCAGTTGATACCTCAAAGGATAAGTTTTCCGGTTATGGAAAAGGCCGCAAAAACACACCGGCTTTACGATACCCTGCTTGACATCAGCCAGCCGGAGCGTAACATTAGGGGTTGACGCCGGCAGCGAAATGAGCAAGGTTTTAATGCAATTATGGGCTTTCCTGAAACGTCTTATCAGGAAAGGTCAACCGCACCCGCAGGTTTATGGGATTCTGAGAACAAGATATGAATGTATTACTTGTTTTTGCGGTTATCTTTGTCGGGGCTGTCGATTCCAAATCCGTGACCGGGCAGCAAGGCATCTCAGACAATCCTTTTGAAAATTCAACCCCTGCGACACCTCAAAATAAGATAGATGAACTGGTCTTCGCTGGGTTAAAACGGTCGGGCATTCAGCCGGCCAATATATGCTCCGACGCGGTATTTGTCCGCCGAGTTTATCTTGACGTGATCGGCACACTGCCCACCACAAAAGAGGCCGATGAGTTCCTGCGGGACAAAAACCCGAACAAGCGCATATCACTTATTAACCGCCTGCTGGAACGAGAAGAATTTGTCGATTACTGGACGCTGAAATGGTGCGACCTGCTGAGGGTCAAGTCCGAATTTCCCATAAACCTCTGGCCAAACGCGGTGCAGACGTATTATCACTGGATTCACGATTCGCTGCGCACCAATATGCCTTATGACCAGTTCGCCCGCGAGCTATTGACTTCGAGCGGGAGCAACTTCCGCGTGCCGCAGGCAAATTTCTACCGCGCGATTCAGGGCAGGCAGCCCTCCGATATCGCCAGGACAGTCGCCCTGACGTTTATGGGGACACGTTATGAAAGTTTGCCGCAATCCACCCGGACCAATATGGAAGCTTTTTTTTCACAGGTCGCCTATAAGAAAACTGCCGAGTGGAAGGAAGAAATCGTATATTTGAACCCGGCACTGGCCGGCCCGCGTGAGGCCGTTTTCCCGGACGGCAGAAAAGTGCAAATTCAGCCAAAGGATGACCCAAGGCGAATATTTGCCGACTGGCTTACTGAGCCGAATAATCAATGGTTCGCACGCAATATAACCAACCGCGTATGGGCATGGCTGATGGGTCGCGGCATAATAACCGAGCCGGATGATATCCGGCCGGATAACCCGCCGGTAAATCCTGAGCTGCTTGCCTTTTTGGAAAAGGAGCTTGTAAAATCCAAATACGACCTGAAACATATTTACCGGCTAATACTCAACTCCGGCACATATCAGCAATCTTCGATTCCCCGCAGCAATAATCCGCGAGCCGAGGCGATGTTCGCCTGCTATCCTGTCCGCCGACTGGACGCGGAAGTGCTAATCGACGCTTTAGACCAGATTGGCGGGACAGGAGAAAACTATTCGAGCGACATACCGGAACCCTTCACGTTTATTCCCGAAGGGCAGCGAACCATTAAACTGGAGGACGGCAGCATCACCAGTTCGTTCCTCGAAATGTTCGGCAGGCCCTCACGCGATACCGGACTGGAATCCGAACGCAACAACCAGCCCTCGGATTCTCAGCGGCTGTATCTGCTCAATTCAAACGATATAAAAAACAAGATAGAACGCAGTCCTGTATTGCGCCAGCAGGCAGAGGCAGCCAGAGGTAATCGCACTGAGTTTATAAAAAATATATACCTGACTATCCTGTCTCGCTATCCGACAAAGTCCGAATCGGAAACGGCTGAAAAATATTTTCAAAGTGAAGGAATGACGCGTCAAGCCGCCTTCGAAGATTTGGCATGGTCGCTGATTAACACCAAGGAATTTTTATACCGGCATTAAAATCACTGATAAAATATATGAGAGAACAGAGAAAAATAAATTTTATTACCCGGCGTGAGGCGCTGAAGCTGGGACTTCTCGGCGCAGCGGGATTGGCGTTCAGTAAACAATTATGCGTATATGCCAAAGGTGAGGACGCGAATTCGCCGCCGGCAACCAGGCGAGCACCCGCAAAAGCTGTTATAGAACTTTGGATGTCGGGCGGGCCGTCGCATTTAGACACATTCGACCCCAAGCCGCAGGCGGGCAACGATTACTGCGGCCCATTCAAAAACCCGATTGCGACAAACGTGGACGGCATACAAATCTGTGAGCTGTTGCCACAACTGGCCAAACAGGCGGACAAATACTCAATCATCCGCAGTATGACCCACGGCAGTAACGCCCACGAAACGGCTACATACATAATGAAGACCGGCCGGAAACCCGGCGACAACCTGGTTTTCCCCGGTATGGGGGCGGTTGTCTCATTATTCAGAGGATATGACCACGGCTATAAGGGCCTGATTCCGCCATATATTGTGCTTACCGACACCGAAGGGCGATTCTCAGAAGAAGGTTTCCTCGGCCCACGCTACAAGCCATTTGCCACGGGAGGCGACCCGAGCCAAAAGCGTTTCGTCGTATCGGGAGTCGTTGCGGAGGGCATTTCAGACCAGAGGCAGAAAAGCAGGCGAGAGCTGCTTGGCTCACTCGATTCACTCGGTAAAGCAATGCCAGGAAATCCGCAATTCGAACAGTTAGACCAATGCGAAGAAAAGGCCTACAACCTGATTCTCGGCGACGGCGGCAAAGTATTCGATATGTCGAATGAAAAAGACGAGCTTAGGGATAAATACGGCAGGAACAAATTCGGACAATCCTGTCTGATGGCCCGCCGGCTTGTAGAAATCGGCGTCCCATACATTACCGTTAATTACGGCGGCTGGGATACCCATAAACAGAATTTCGAGACGATGCGCCGCAAACTTCCCGAACTGGACAAAGGGATGGCCGCCCTGCTGGCGGACCTTAGCGACCGGGGCCTGCTTGACAGCACCATCGTAGTATGGGCGGGCGAATTCGGACGCACGCCGAAAATCCAATGGGAATCACCCTGGAACGGCGGGCGGGGACATTATGGCAACTGCTTCAGCGCGGTTGTCGCGGGAGGCGGATTCAAAGGCGGACGGGTTGTCGGCGCATCAGATGATAAGGGAGAGGAAGTCGCCCGGCGTCCCGTGCTTGCAGCAGATTTAATCGGCAGTATATATGAACTGCTGGGCATCGACCCGGATGGCCCACTCCCAAACCCGAAAGGGTTAGCTCTTCAGGTTATGCCTTCAACCGGCCGGCTAAAAGAAATAATGTAAATAAGCGATATGATGACTTTGTCGAGAAGATTGCTGATTGCGGTTTTGGCCTTATACGCGGCAAATGCGCAGGGTGCCTCAAATGAAAGGGAACCGCACATCGGATACCTTTACCCGGCCGGCGGACAACAGGGCTCCGTCATTAAAATTACCGTGGGCGGACAGTTTATTAAAGACGCCAACGAAGTATATGTCACCGGCCAGGGGGTACACGGCTCGGTAATACGCTACATTGGCCGGGTAAGACCTTTGAACGGCGACCAGCGCAGGGAACTCCAGAGACAGATTAATGAATTACGAAAAAAACTTCAGGGCCAGGGCAAAAAACCAATGCCTCCAATCGCAAAGGACGCAAATAAACCTGCTGATGCAAATAAGCCCGATGATACAAACGCGCCGCCGGTTACACTGCCGGACCATCCCCTTTTGCGAAATCTTGACAAGCTTAGCCCAAAGGGGCTGCAAAAAGTTGCGGAAGAATTCCTCAGCAATAAATATCCCGTCAGCATGCAGATTGGTGAAATGGCGATTATCGAAATCACCATCGACCCCAACGCCGAACCGGGCGACCGGGAGCTTCGGATTGGAACCAGCGCCGGCCTGACAAACCCGTTATGCTTCCAGGTAGGGCTGCTGCCGGAAACCTGCTCGCCGGAATTCAAAGACCCGGGCAAACCATTTACGCCAAAAGTCCGGATTCCCGTGCTGCTCAATGGACAGATTCTTCCCGGCGAGGCGGACCGCTTCCGCTTCAGCGCAAAAAAAGGTCAGAATCTCACGATAGAAGCACAGGCCCGGCATCTAATTCCATACCTCGCGGACGCCGTGCCCGGCTGGTTTCAGGCGACTTTGACCCTGTATGACACCAAAGGCAAAGAACTGGCCTACGCGGGCAATTACCTTTTTAATCCCGACCCGGTGTTATTTTACAGAATTACCAGGGACGGCGATTATGAGCTTGAGATTCGCGACTCCATTTACCGCGGGCGGGAGGATTTCGTCTATCGCGTCAGCTTGTCGGAACAACCATTCATCACGCAAATGTTTCCACTCGGAGGTCAGACAGGGGTCTTCATGGTCGCGTCGATACAGGGGTGGAATCTCGATACCAACGAAATGCCTCTGGATACAATGCCCGGCGGCGGCGAATCCGGCAGGCCCAGTTGCGGCAAAATAATGGGCGAAGCAATAGCGTCCCTTACGCGGTGGATACACTGCCCGAATGTAATGAAATCGAAGACAACGGCACAACAGAAGACGCTCAACACATTGCCCTGCCGCAAATAGTTAACGGGCGCATCAGTAAGCCGGGCGATATCGACATATTCCGGTTCGACGCCAACGCCGGCGACGAGATAGTGGCTGAGGTGTATGCCCGCAGGTTGAATTCCCCTCTCGACTCACTGCTGTGGCTCAGTGACGCCAATGGAAAGGTGCTGGGATACAACGACGATAATGGGGACAAGAACGTGGGCCTGCTCACACACAATGCCGATTCGTATTTGCGTCTCCGGCTGCCTGACACCGGGACATACTTTGTGCATCTGGCCGACTCAGAGAATCACGGCGGCCCGGACTACGGCTATCGCCTGCGAATCAGCCACCCACTGCCGGATTTTGTCCTGTTAGCGGCGCCATCAAGTATAAACATCCTGACGGGCGGCACTGTTCCTGTAATCGTAGAAGCATTACGCAAAGACGGCTTTAACGGCGAAATCGAACTGATACTCAAAGATGCACCGCCCGGCTTCAAACTAAGCGGGGCGAGAATCCCAGCCGGATGCGACAGATTACGCGTTACTCTTACGGCTCCGCAAAAACCGCTGGAGCAGCCAATTAATCTGCAACTTGAAGGTCGGGCCAAAATCGACGGCCAAACAGTCAGCAGGCCGGTTACCCCGGCGGAGGATATGATGCAGGCGTTTATCTACCAGCACATGGTTCCATCTCAGGAGCTTATGGTTATGACGGGGTATTACAAACGCCGTGCGCCGACTTTTGAGCTGGTCGATGATACCAATATTAAAATCCCCGCAGGCGGCAAAACCAAAGTGCTGGTCAAAATACCGAGAAGACCACCAGCGGCCCCCGCTCCCGCTATCTATCTTGAACTTAGCGAACCGCCCGCGGGCCTGACACTTGGGGATGTGAACATAACCCCAAGCGAATTAACATTCGCAATTGCTGCGGACAGCAACACCGCCAAAGTCGGGCTTGCGGATAATCTGATTGTGGATGTCTCCGCTGACCCGCCGAATAATCCCCAGAACAACCAAAAGAAGGTGCCAAAACAGCGGGTTTATATAGGCACGCTGCCCGCCATACCGTTTGAGATTACACCAAGAGATAACAAAAATAAATGATTAAGCTCGTGGACACCACCCAATTACAAAACCAGCTTGGAATCCAGGAAATGGGCGATATAAAGAGCTTACGCATACGAAAATGGCCGCAAAACACAGCGGCTTTATGATGACTTGTTAAACCCCAAATATCCGAACGACAATCAAAACCACAAGCATGCCGACGACTAACAAGCCGGCTCTAATTACTCTTGCCTGTTTGGTTTTTGGCTCGATTAACTGCCAGAAAAAAGTCGCCACAACCGCCACAAGGCAAATCCGCAGAACAAAAATTATAACGCTCCCGATCATATTCGGATTATATACCATTTTATCATTTTTAGTCAAGTAAATTTTACCCATTTTAACATCATTCTAACCCGATAGCCTCCTACCCAATTTACCAGTATTGAAAAAACGGTTTACTGGCTGGTCAACCGTCTAATTAACATCCTACATAAAATTAAGCTTAACCCCTGTATTTACTGGCTTCTATAAATATTAAAGACCAAAAGAAGTATGAGCCGAAAAGAGCACAGGATGTTTCACAACATAACTGGTTTAAATTTAAGGAGATACAGATGCAGTTCTTCATAGAAATTAAGAAATGGCTGGCGGAGATTACTGAAATAGCGCTGCTGTTGATTGCCCTCGGTGTCGCGGTTGAGATTCTGTTTGGTAACACTGTGCCGTTCTTCGGCCAGGTGATTACCAATATAACGGGAATCCTGAAGATCCTTGGCGAAAACGGGCTGGTGGGCCTGGTCGCTCTTGGGATTATTCTGTACCTGTTCAATAAGAGGAAAGCTACCAACTAAACCGGCCTGCTTGAACACCAAACAGAAGTAACTTATGCCGCGCGGCCTGACAGTAAACAAGTCCGGCTGCGCGGCCTTTTTATTTTGTCGCAATAATCATCCGCGGAAAATATCCTGTGTTATTTCCGCTCATTATCATTTCACATAAAAGAGGCCTTCCGGTAGAAATGGTGCACGGCGGTTTAAGCGGCCTCGGAAAACTATGTTACCCAGCAAAATACGCTGCTTTAAGGTCAGCTTTCCTGAACACTTAGCATCGGATGAGTTTTCAGTATGAGGTGGTCTTGTTTTAGCACCGCGGCCATGTTCAGGGCGAGGTTTCTTACTGTTTCCAGACCCCATGAATCATCTTGTGCGTTTCCTGCGATGGTTGCTCCCGAATGTGAATATGGGGGGCCGTCGCTGATTACCTGCATATTCAACTGAAGCAAAAACGTATGAATATTTTGAAGGGTGGTCTCCTGGCCTCCGTTTCTGGAATTGGCGCAGGCGATGGCTCCGCCGACCCTGCCTGTCATTGGAAGCGGGTTGCCATAGCTGGGACGCATCACTACACAGCGGTCCATCATCGTTTTCAACTGGCCTGAAACCATGCCAAAATAAGCCGGCGAGCCAATCAGTAATCCGTGGGACTCTTTCATTGCGTCAATTATCTCAGGCATATCATCCTGCTGATAACATGAATGATTTCTTTTACATTTGAAGCAACCTGTACATGGTTTGATGTCTCTTCCTGACAGTGATATGTATTTGGTGGCGAAGCCCTGTTGTTTTAATATGTCGAGTGCATATTGAACCGCGTATGCCGTATTGCCATTGGGGCAAGGACTGCCTGAGATACCTAAAATGTTCATCTCATCCTCCAATTCTTATTTCGATAAGTGCGATTGATTTTCGGCAATGCCGAAGTGTCAGTCGGCAAAGACGAGGAACTGCTCCCCGTACTGCAAATATATTCGTTCTATCCATCAGGCCGCCCTTCTGTACGATTTCAAAAGCTCACAAAGACACCTCTGACATAGGAATTATATCGCGGAACCAAAAGAAAAACGACTAATTTCAGCAAAATAAACCGCTTGTAAGATCAGGTTTATCAAACACTTAGCGTCGGACTATTTTTTTGCAATACGCCGCCTGAAATATTTATGTATTTACTTAGTTCTTATTCCAGACAATCCGGGTCAAGGAGAACGGCGGTATGACTATTGGTCCCGCAGTATCTTGCGTCTCTATTTTTGCGGCTGTTCTATCGATATTGAAAAGGTCCGGCATGGCGAGGGTTTCAATCCGGTTTGGATGTCGTCCTTTGACCAACATTGAAGGGTCAAACGAAGGACTGGCAGAAGAAACATTTTCAATCAAGAGCATCGTATATTTTAGAGAATCAAAAAGCCCTCCCTCGACTGGCAGATATGATTCATTCTTCGCTCCACCACCGGGAACCGAATGTTCGCCTTCCTGTATGAGGCGTTGGAAAGAACCGCCGCTATTAGCGGCCTCACTCAACCAGTGCATCGCGACAGCCGTGGGAACCGGAGCGTAGCTTCCATGGCCGTCCGAAACAAACATCGCGTGGGAATCTCGTGGTCTAAAACTATACATGAAAAAGAGAGAGGCGGTTACCGAAGGATGACGCAGCTGGACTAACGCCATACGCGTTGTGGTCAGCATCTCCATCGGAGGAGACATTGGCTCAATAGCATTACTACGCTCGGTGACCGTATTGGCTCCGCACGTATTCCATTCTGTAATCCAGATTTCTTTACCGGGCAAGCGGTGCTCTATATCCTGAAGGATTCGCTCAACTCCTTCATCCACCCTGGCCATCATAGCATTTAGGCGTGCCGCCGCATTCTGTGACGTTGGCGGTGTTGTCCCTGCTTCGGAGTCTCCCATCACTTCGCGCAAGCGTGGATAGAGATGCAGCGTAACGGCATCAAACCAGGGTTCCGGATGCAGATTCTCATCCCATTGGCGGAGCCGTTGCCCAAACTTACCCTTTCGCTCATCAACGGCGCCCGCAGCAGCTTGTACGGCGACTTTGGCATTCGCGGGCAAGTAGGGCTTCAAAGCATCCAGATATTGTTTCATAATCCGCATACTCGTCGGTTCATCGGGCCAGCGAGCAATGCTCGTCGGATCGTTACCCATCGCAACCCAAAATTCATTTCCCAACTCAATGCGTTGTGGAACCATACCTTCACGAGACAGACGCTTAAACCATTCTACCTGTTCGGAGACACTTGAGGATTCCAGATTCGGGACAAGGATTATTTGGGCTCCAATCTGTCGAGAAAAAGATTCATACTGTTCAAATGTCACGCCGGCCGGCTTGCCGCGGGCGATGTTTGCAGCGGCTTTTGCCCAAAACCGCACATAGGGGGAACTGTCGGGGCGCTCCTGAATTTCTATCAGTCCTGTGCGCCATTTGTAAAAGTTGGAGTCAGAACCGCCGGGAAAGCGGCCCAGCCCTATGGTCATTGTCTTCAGTACTGCTATTTTGACCGGGTCGTCCAGCAGATGTTCATAAAACGCTGTAGTGGAAGCTCCGAAAACGGGACCCGACAAGAGCCGTAGTTGCCCGATGGGCTTTAGCGTAAGAGTGTCGGCATGAGCCGAAAAGACAGTCCTGCAAAATGAAAGAATGACTGCCACCCAGCACAGGAAAAACAATCTCCTCATGGATTCACCCCGTACTTACTGTAAAAATATTCGTTCTATCCATCAGGCCGCCCTTCTGTATAATTTCAAAAGCCCGCCAAGATGCTTCCGACATATAGGAATCATATCGCGGAACTAAAGGAAAATCGACCAATTACAGCAAAATAAGCTGCTTATAAGATCAGCTTTCCCAAAAACTTAGCATAGGATGATTTTTATATGGTACGAGATTACTTTCCCCCCGGTATGATGTCCCCAGATTTGCAGATTTCCCCGGCCACCTATCACATTTGAAATTTCTGTTTATATTGAAAAAATGCCCCTATTATTTTTCACCTAAAGATTTTACATAGTTTACTTTCGAACCAATTGCAACCTCCGTGCCGGCAGCTGGGTTCTGACTGATAACCACACCTTTAGCCACGGTGTTGCTGTATGCTGTGGTTACGGTGCCAACCTTCAGATTGTCAACGGATTTGATGGCTGCATTCGCCTTAGCCGCTGTCATACCCACAACAATTCGGAACAATCAGCTAATCGGCTTGCCCAAAGACTCTACATAGCTTACTACCGAACCAGTCGCAACCTCCGTGCCGGCAGCCGGATTTTGACTGATAACATTTCCAGCAGCCACAGTGTCGCTGTATGCGGTGGTCATAGTGCCAACCACAAGATTGGCATCAACGATGGCCGCATACGCATCATCCGCCGTCTTGCCTACTAAATTCGGCACAGTCACAGTGGTTGATTTACCTAAAGACTCTACATAGCTCACTGCCGAACCAGTCGCAACTACTGTGCCGGCAGCAGGATTTTGACTGATAACATTTCCAGCAGCCACAGTGTCGCTGTATGCGGTGGTCATAGTGCCAACCACAAGATTGGCATTAATAATGGCCGCATACGCATCATCCGCCGTCTTGCCTACTAAATTCGGCACAGTCACAGTGGTTGATTTACCTAACGACTCTACATAGTTAACTGACGAACCAACCGCAACCTTTTTGCCGGCAGCTGGTTTTTGACTGATAACCTTACCAGCCGCCACAGTCTTACTATATGCTGTGGTTACGGTGCCAACTACAAGATTGGCATTAATAATGGCCGTGTTCGCATCAGCCGCCGTCTTGCCCACAATATTCGGCACAATCGGCTTGCCCAAAGACTTTACATAGTTTACTTTCGAACCAATCGCAACCTCCGTGCCGGCATTCGGATCCTGACTGATAACCACACCTTTAGCCACGGTGTTGCTGTATGCTGTGGTTACGGTGCCAACCTTCAGATTGTCAACGGATTTGATGGCTGCATTTGCCTTAGCCGCTGTCTTACCCACAACATTCGGCACAATCGGCTTGCCCAAAGACTCTACATAGCTCACCTTCGAACCAGTCGCAACTACTGTGCCGGCAGCTGGTTTTTGACTGATAACATTTCCAGCCACCACAGTATTACTATATGCTGTGGTTACAGTGCCAACCACAAGATTGGCACTTACTATCGCTGTGTTCGCATCAGCCTCTGTCTTGCCCACAACATTCGGCACAGTCGGCTTATTGGAGACAGTAACAGGCACCAATTCGCTGAAACCGATATTGTTGCACTCATCCGTAGCCTTGGCCAGAATGACGTAGTTGCCGTCGGAAACCCGGCTTGTATCAAGTTCGTACTCCCATTTTCCGCTCGTCCCGTTAAAATCGGCCGGAAGGTTTTCATAACCAATCGGCTTGCCGTCTCCGCTGTTTGGCTCGCGCAGATAGAACTTGATGCCAGTAATCTCGCCGGCCGCATTCGCACCAGCCGTCAATGTCACCTTACCTGCAAGCACTGCATTGGGTAAGGGCAATACAATGTCGGGTATGTGCTGGTAGGCGAATTTGGGATAACTAATGCCTTCGCATATTATCCAGATAGTATCGAAGTCCCAGCCGACAAAACTGGCTTGCTGTTTCATTTGTCCATCCGTCAGTGGCATACCATTACCGTCAGCCGGCCCGCTGCCGGTAAGGAAATAGCAATTGCTGATAGTGCCACCTTCCTCGTTCCACCCCACCAGCCCATCGACATAGTCTCCGACGACAGTGACAATACCTGTCGAATAGCAATTGCTAATACTGCCGCCGTAGTTAATTCCCACCAGCCCGCCGTGGCAGATTGCATTATCTCCGCTACTGACAGGGCCTGTCGAATAGCAATCGCTGATAGTGCCGGAGGTGTTGTACCCCACCAGCCCGCCGAGCCAGTATCCGCCCTCGCCGCCGGTGATAGTGCCTGTCGAATAGCAAGTGCTGATAGTGCCGCCGTTCTCTCCCACCAGCCCGCCGATACTTTCTCCGCCGCCGCTGACAGTGCCTGTCGAATAACAATTGCTGATATCACTGCTGCCGTAGTTAGCTCCCACCAGCCCGCCAGCATCCGTTGCGCCCAGTCGTCGGTGACGGTGCCTGTCGAATAGCAATTGCTGATATTGCCGGAGTTGTTGTTCCCCCCCACCAGCCCGCCGAGTTCGCTTGCGTCGCTAAATCCGGTGACGGTGTCTGTCGAATAGCAATTGCTGATATTACCGCCGTCGTTCTCTCCCACCAGCCCGCCGAGCTCGATTGCGCCGCTGCCGATACCTTTTACCTCGCCGCCGGTGACGGTGCCTGTCGAATAGCAATTGCTGATAGTGCCGGAGGTGTTGTACCCCACCAGCCCGCCGAGGGCTTCTGAATAATCTCCGCTTGTGACGGTGCCTGTCGAGTAACAATTGCTGATATTACCGCCTTCGTTAGCTCCCACCAGCCCGCCGAGGAAGAATGACTTATCTCCGCTGGTGATGTTGACATTTTCCAAGCCGAGATTTTTTACCTCGCCGCCGGAAACATACCCAAACAAGCCTAAATAATCGTTTCCAGCACCATTGGTATTTATAGTCAAATTGCTGATTGTATAGCCGTTGCCGTCAAAGACGCCTGTAAAGGCAACCCCCTTGAAAGTCTCGCTTGTGTTGTCCGTATCGATCGCAATGACAGCAGTGGCGAAAGAACCGGAGGCGGCAAGGTCGATATTCGCCGCGAGAACAAAGTTTTCACCGTAGTGGCCTGTATCCCCCGCCATGGCCAGCAGGTCTGCGGCTGTGGAGATTTGGAACGGATTACCAGCAGAGCCATCGCCGCCGGAGTATGCCTGTACACAATAAGGCAGGATAGAAAAAGACAATAATAATACCGCTATCGCACAGATTTTACCGGCCTTCATTTTACACTCCTCTTTTCTCTTACCTCATTAAACACTGGGCTACGGCAACCAAGCCCTCTTTGCCTTTCGCCCCCGGCCAAAGGCGACCTTATTATACCATTTTCCGGTGTCTGTCAAGGGGGAAAAAGTGGTATTTTGGCAGGTTTGATGACGACAGATGGGGTGATTTATAGGGATGACCGGCTCAAACGGCTGGCCTGCAGGAACGTTATCGAATATATCCTTGTGCATAAGGTCGCCATCATGTATGACTTCAAAAACCCACCTATATGTTCCCGACATAGGAATCATATCGCGGGACCAAAAGAAAAACGACCAATTTCAGCAAAATAAGCTGCTTGTAAGGTTAGTTTTCCCAAAAATGCGGCATCGGATGAGTTTTTTATGGTACGGGTACAGGACCTGAACCTGTGGTGACATCCTGCGTGCGGGGCAAATGGCTACGCGTTTGTTGTGAAGATATCGCGGGCGATGTCCTCGCCTGCGTTGCTGGCGTAGTAATGCTCAACTGCTTTCTGGCCTTTGCTTTCGAACATTTTTGCTGAAGAAAATGCGCCGTTTTTCATCAAAATGGCGATGACTATGCACGCGGCAACGCTGGCGAATGAATTTTTGTACCTGGCGCATCTTTCGACAATGCTCAGGTCGGGCCGGATATTTCGGAGATGTTCGGCTTTAGCAGTTGTTCGCAGGCAGTGTTTGAGCACACCGATGGCCTGTGTATTGGCTCGCATCAGCAGATTGAGATTGTGCGGCTGAGATTTTAACAGCGATATCGCGAGTTCAACCTTGCCGAGACGCGCCAATCGCCGCTGGCAACGCGGGCAGCCGGCAATATGATTTTGTATCCAGTGTTGGTCAGGACTGAAACTGTTGGCCATCAGCCGAAGCACCCGGTCTCTAAGTTGTCTGCAGTAATTTTTCCCCTTCGAGGCCCACATACAATTACCTTGTTTCCTTTCTCATCCGCGCAGCCAGAAGCTGCACTGCTCTGCATCTGTAAACCCTCGCGGTCGCGGCCGTGATTCCCATAATCTTTGCGACCTGCTCATAGGGCAAATCTCCGAGGTCGTGCAAAGTTACGACATCACGAAAATGATCCGGCAGCTCCGCGATACCCGCTCTTAATGTCTCGGTTAAATACCGTGTATCAAGCTCACTGGCGGGAGAGTTAGTATTGTTCTGTGTGGTTATTACCGGCGGGGGATTATTCTTTTCTACAAGTTTATGTCTCAGGATTGATACGGCTATGTTGCTTGCCGAACGAAAGACGTATGCCTTTACATGTTCGGGTTTGCATCCGTGCTCGTGATGCGTTAGTTTCAGAAACGTATCCTGATAAGCGTCGCAAACGTCCTGTTCGTTGCCGAGTATTCGCCACAGCATATTAACCAGCCCCCGGCCGTGCTGCTGCATAGCGCAGAGAACCCAACCCTGCGTTTTTTCCAACGCCTCCGGGATTGGAACATCCCACAACAATTCGATGCTGACAGCCCTGCCAGTCATAATTTCTCCGATTATTAAGACGCGCTGCCTGATATTATGTTAACACCAATTCAATGCCAAATGGCTAAAAATCTCATTTTTTCTGAATAACATTTGGCCCTGCCGGCGCGTCTGAATCTACAGGAGGGAGGAGAGAAAAGCGGTAATATGTTTGTTAGGAGTACAGGGAAATGGCTTTAACTCTTTATAAAGACAAGTCTTACGAGCGAAAACCGCAAGCGGGTGACGTTGTCGCACTTGTGGATGAACTGCTCACAAAAGCCGTGGATATAGGGGCCAGCGACATTCATTTTGAGCCGACCGGGTCTGAACTGGTGGTAAAATTTCGACTTGACGGGGTGCTGAACACGGTC
Source organism: uncultured Phycisphaerales bacterium (assembly GCA_963769245.1). Taxonomy (GTDB): domain Bacteria; phylum Planctomycetota; class Phycisphaerae; order Sedimentisphaerales; family Anaerobacaceae; genus Fen-1362. The sequence continues at coordinate 29,219 of CAVYKU010000002.1, read as the reverse complement.
GAATCTTTGCCGAAAGCTGTTTCAGACAACGTAATTTCACGCCTGAAGGTTCTGGGCGGACTTCTGACGTATCGCAATGATGTGCCCCAGGAAGGACGGATGGAAATCAACAATGGTCACGGAAATATTGTTGACCGTCGGCTCTCGGTATTTCCGACAATATACGGCCAAAGATGTGTGGTGAGAATTTTCTACCAGAACGTTCAGTTGACAGACCTCGGACAGCTTGGATTCGCACAGGAGATATATGCTGCGTTGAAGCAAATCACCTATGCTAATCAGGGTGTTCTACTGGTGACTGGACCGGCAGGCAGCGGCAAAAGCACCACCTTAGGTGCGGTTCTGCGACATATCCAGAAACAATTTCCGGGTAAGAGCATCGTCACTCTGGAAGACCCCGTGGAAATTCGACTCGATGGTGTTACCCAGGTTCAAATCACGCCTTTTGGTCCGATGACTTTCCCGACGGCTCTGCGTTCACTTCTTCGTCAGGACCCCCAGGTTCTGATGATAGGTGAGATTAGGGATGCTGAAACAGCGAAGATAGCAATTGAAGCGGGCCTTACGGGGCATCTGCTGATGAGCACAATGCACAGCGGCTCAGCCGCGTCGGCGATTCTACGCCTTCTGGAGATGGGTATCGAGCCATACCAGGTGACATCAAGTATATCGGCTGTTCTGAATCAACGGCTTGTCCGCCGACTATGCGACAAATGCAAGAAGCAGACCACGGCCGGCAATTATGAACCGGTAGGATGCGATGATTGTTTTGGAACTGGATTTCGGGGCAGGATGTTGATTGCCGAGCTGGTCCGGCTTGACAGCCAGTTGCGAAAAGCGATTCTCGCCAAGACTGATACTGATGAACTTGAGAAAGTCCTGACTAATAAAGGGCACACTGGTATGGTTGAAGACGGCAGGCGATTGGTTGCTGACGGCCTGACCACGCAGGATGAGCTTGATAAAGTATGCGGCTCAGCAGATATTTGACAGGTAGATAATAATACGGGAGATTCAGGATGGCGACTTTTGAATATAGTGCGATGACGGCTTCTGACCGGCTGATGAAAGGTATTATCGAAGCCGGGTCGGTGCAGGAAGCATCTGAATTGCTTGAGCAGATGCGGCTCAAAGTCAATTCGCTCGAAAAAGCCAAATCCGAAAGGCCTAAAACGCCTATTGCCAGGACTGAGTTTTTGCTTTTCAATCAGCAGCTCGCCTCGCTTACCAAAGCCGGGATTCCTTTGGAACAAGGGCTGAGAGAACTGTCGAAGGACGTGGCTTCGAAGCCGATGCGCAAGCTTATAGATTCGATTGCCCTGGACCTCGAAGCGGGGATGAGCATTGAGCGGGCATTTGAGAAAAGGAAAGAGCATTTCCCGCCGCTCTATGGCCGGATACTCAAGGCCGGCGTCGAGACAGGCCGGCTCAGCGAAATGCTGACGAGCTTAAACAGACACATTGAGGTTTCCAGCCAGACAAGACGGATAGTATTCGAAGCGATGGCCTATCCAGCAGTCGTTTTTGTTATGGGTTCCCTTATTACGACTTTCTTGCTGCTGTTTATAGTTCCAAAGTTCAAGAATATTTTACAGGAAATGCTGGAAGGGCAAGGACTGCCTCTGCTGACGCAGTTCGCTTTATCTATGTCGGATCACATTTTATATTTCTGGCTGATGGTCGGCTGTCTGGTTGTTGCGCTTTTGGGAATCAATGCGATTCTCCGGTCGTTTCCGGAGGGACGACGAATCAGGGAAGCGATATTTTTACACATACCAGCGTTCGGGGCTTTGTATCACAGCACCATATTGAGCAAGATGGCCGAGGCAATGGCGATGATGGTCGCGGCCGGCTGTGATATGCCAACGTGCCTGCGGCTTGGGCCTGACGCGGCGAGCAGTGAAACACTGATAAGGGAGGGGAACATGATTGCCGAACAGATTGAAAAAGGGGCCGGTATTCTTGATGCCGGGCAATTTTGCCGGGTTATGCCCCGGTTCTTTCTTTATTCGATTCAACTGGGTTCGCAGCGAAATGAGCTGGAAGACAACCTGCGAAGCTTAGGTGATATGTATGCCCAGCAGGTTCGCAGTGCCCAGACCCGCCTGCAGGGGCTATTGTTGCCCATTATGATTATCTTTGTGGGCTTTTTCATAATGCTGTGCATCCTTTCGATTTTCCTGCCAATGATAAAGATAATTTCATGTCTTAATGTTGGTGGTTAAAGATTTTTATGCTGATTGCTCTGGCAATTGTGCTGTTCATTGTCTCGGGAGTGCTTGCTTTTCACAAGCCGGGGCTGGGATTTATTGCAGGCATTGTGCTCAGTGTGGCTATGTTTGTATCTGGTGCAGTCTCCGAACAGATGGAAATATTTGCTGCTGCACCTTTCATTTTTTTTGCTACGCTGATGATAACCGCTTTCGGGCCTCGCAGGGAGGGCTCCCAATGGGCCAGAATCTGGGCAAGGAGGATTCTGATAGCATGTTTTCTGATTCTGTTTACGATTGCTGCCTTTGCGTTTTTTGGTACCTGGGGCGGAATTGGACTGGTTTTTGTTGAGCTGTTTATAGGGGCGGTAATCGGCGCGTTCAAAACATCAGAATTGGCCAGGTCTTCTTACGTGATAACCACGATTGGTGCGAGTATGAGGCAGAATCTTCCGCTGCCTATGGCGCTGGAGATGGCTGCGGTCGGCCAAGATTACAAGCGAGCAGAGATACTTAGAAATATAAAGAAATGGCTTGTTGAAGGGTATTCTTTGAGCGAATCGCTCAGACGCGGATATCCTAAATGTCCCGGCTATATCGTGTCGATGGTAGCTGCCGGCGAGCGAATAGGCCAGGTTCCGCAGGCGATTGTGGCCCTTGAGCAGGATTTGGTCGCAAAAGCAAACACCAGCAAAAAGGTCAGGCACGTTCCTTTATTATATCCGCCGTTAGTGCTGTTTGTTATTTTCATACAGGTATTACTGGTGATGGTATTTGTTTTACCTAAAATGAGGGCGGTACTGACGGAAATGGGCGATGGTACGCAACTACCTTTGGCAACAAGGTCGTTAATGACAATTTCGGAGTTTTTTACGAAAAGCAGCGGCTCAGGTCTTATCCTTGTATTGGCCTTGCTGGTTTTGGTCTGTGGTACAGTTTATATTCGCGTCAGGTCAAGACCGCGCCGGGCCGAAAAACCGTATTTGATTTCACGCGTAAGCGATTTTTTAAAGTGGCATCTGCCTTTTATCCGGTGGTATGAGTGGTGCTGCGCGATGCAGCGGATAGCCGGTATGCTTCGGCTTTCGCTTAATGCCGGCTGCACCGTCAACGAGGCGATAGCCAATGCACTCCGGCTGGACATAAACGAATGCTTCAGGAGAGAAGTTAAAAACTGGCTGGCAATGGTTGAACGCGGAGATGATATAGGGTTGTCGGCCCGGCAGTGCGGTATGGGAAGCGCGATGGCATGGGCCTTTGCCGATGTGCATAACCATCGAAATACTCTCGATATTCTCGAAACGCTTGAAACATCGTATCGCTGGGGTTATAGCCGGCTGGCCACGTTAGCAAGGTTCATAATTGGTCCATGTGAAACAATTTGCCTCGGGCTGATGGTCGGATTTATTGTTTATGCTGTATTCTCTCCGATTACAACGATTATATACGCGACAGCAAGTTCGATGACACCCTGATTTGGATGAAAGACGGGAAATAATGAGAACAGAACAAACCAGACATCACGGCCTGATGATGACAGAACTGATTGTTTCTTTAGCCGTTCTCGGGATGATTATGGTTGCCTTCGCGATATCGCTTGATGGTTTCAGGCGGCTAAACCATTATCATTTTACAAAACAACGCTGTGTGTCCGCAGCGCAGGCGACACTCGACAGTATTGCTGTTACAGGCAAGACGATTGACGAAGCTGACGTGAACCGATTATGGCCGGGTGTCATCGTTAAAATTGAAGAATCAGAAGGAACGAACCAATGGAAAGGATTAAAGCTTATTAGCGTCTCAGCCAAAGGAACTACGGGAAACAAAAAGGTTGAGGTCCGATTATCGAGATATTTTTTGACTAACAGTATCGCGATAAGTAAAGCAGGTGATATGCCTGTTTTGCGGGAGCATTAAGATGCGCAAGGGTTATTTTCTTGTCGAAATGGTGGTTGTCCTTTCTATTATGGCAATGGTCATGGTAGCGCTGGATCGTTTTTGGGTAACGTTTATATATGACTTACCCAAGGACTCCCGACTCATTCAGGAAAACACAACTCTTAACAATGTAATAAGTCATATACGGGCTGATGCCGTTTCAGCAAAAACCCTGTCGGAATCCGCCAATGGCCCTAACGAACCTAATACGCTGTTGATGAAAATGTCAGATGGTGTGATTTCTTATAAGTTCAGCAATGGTCGCATTTTTCGAAGTTTTGTCGGTGGCGCCGTGAGTACAGCAAGCGGAGATATGGTTTGGTCGGTTCCTCACGGCCAAATTGAATGGAAGGTCTGGAACAAAGACAAAACGGGTCGCGAGGTTGAGGTAAGCACCTGTATCGAAGATGAAAATTTCGGCCATATACGGAAAAAGATGGCTAACAATAATTTGTTTTTTGCCGGCGCATTATGGGAAGCTGCCAAATGAACGCCATAAAATCGAAACAGAGCGGTTTCGTTATGCTTATTGTCATCGCCATCCTCGCCCTGATTGGGATGTATATGATTGTTTTGGCCTCCGAAGCAAACATCTTTGGTTTTCAGGCCGACCGGGCGTACCTTGAAGCATGCCGGCAGAATCTTACTGCGAGCGGGTTGGCCTGGGCGAAGAAAAATGCTAATACCTCAATGACCACAGCCGCTGCTGTTGAATTGGATACTGCGGACATGGGGATTAAAAAAGCGGCCTTGAGCGTCAAGCTGTCTGTCGGAGGGAAGGGCAAATCGCAAGTCGAAATAAAAACATCCTGCAGCAAAGCCAGACAACGGCTCAGTTCTGTTAAGAAACTTGCCATTGAAGCCCGGCCATAATGCGGGAAACTGGGCGGTACATAGGAATTATAGCGCAGAACCGAAAAGAATCCGACCGATTTCAGCAAAATGAGCTGCTTATAAGCTCAGCTTTCCCAAATATTTAGCATCGGACAAATTTGTTTATAGTACGCGATAGGACCATTGATATACCCTATGCAAAACTCATGAATCCATGGACATTACCTCCAGCATGACCTAAGCTTTTTAGATACGGCAAATTAGGTTTTCTCTTATTGGATTATTACTCTTCGCAAATATGATTGTACAGGTACGAATATGGGAAATGCTACGCAGCAGTTTTGGGCGATAGCGTGTCTGGTTTTATTATAGATGAATTACGAGAAGCGTAACGAAAAAATGTGGAGTAAATGAAGAAACCAATAACAATATTAAGGAGTGTGTAGCATGAAGTCATACATAACCGAGGTTTGGTCTGTGATGCCCGTATTGGTGCTCTTGGTGGGTCTGGCCGTCACAGGCAAGGCGGCGGAACCCTCACCGCCTGGCACGGCGCCAGCGTTTCAACTGCCGCCGCTGCCTTATGCACAGGATGCGCTGGAACCTTATATATCCGCCAAGACAATGAGCTTCCACTATGGCAAGCATCATCAAGCCTACGTGGACAACCTGAACAAACTGGTCGCAGGCACACCGTGGGCGACGCAGCCGCTGGAGAAGATAATCCAGGAGACTGCAGGCGTGGCGGATAAGGCAGCTGTCTTCAACAATGCGGCCCAGGTCTGGAACCACACGTTCTTCTGGAAAAGCATGAAGCCCGGCGGTGGCGGCAAGCCCACTGGACACCTGCTGGAACTTATCGAGAAGTCCTTCGGAAGTTTCGATGAGTTCAAGAATGCTTTCACGAACGCGGCCGTCTCGCAATTCGGCAGTGGATGGGTCTGGCTTGTGCAGGACGGCAACGTGTTGAAGATTGTCAAGACGTCGAACGCGGATACACCGGTGGCACACGGGCAAACCGCACTCCTGACGTGTGACGTCTGGGAACATGCCTACTATCTCGACTACCAGAACCGCCGCAAAGACTTTGTGCAGGCCTTTCTGGATCATCTCGTCAATTGGGACTTTGCGGCCTCGCAGTTGAAGTGACGCGGAACCGCTGACTATATGTCCGGTTTGGCTCACCACAGGTTAGCTCAGAGCAGGCAAATATAAGCAGAACGTTGTCCCTTTGCCTGAAAATTATCTCTACAAATCAATAGTGGGAGAAGGATTCCGAAACAACATCGGGCTCTCTGCTACGCTTCATGTCGAACCTCTCTGGCAGCCGCAACACGGCTGCGGAGGTTCTCACCCTCCCGACAAAATGAAATCCGAAGATACCATATAGGCGTCTTCGGATTCCAAATAGCGGGGGCGCGCTCGTGGCCGTATCACGTGAAAAATGCCTTCTGGGAGAAATGTCGCGAGGCGGCTAAATCAACCGATTTCAGCAAATTAAGCTGCTTGTAAGGTCAGCTTTCCCAAATACTTAGCATCGGAGGAGTTTTTATATACTATGAGAAGTATAGTCGAGACGTGTCAAAGTATTGGTAATTTACTAGAAAATTCGCTTCCTTGTTACTTTTTCAGTTGAAAAATCCTTAAAAAGCAGTCATAAAGTTTGAATTGTAATGGTAAATTAAGTACTCTATTAGAAATGAAGTTTGGCGGTGCAGCTGAAGAGATATAAATAGGTAATCCCAAATTAGGGAGGATACTATGAAGACCAGCTTATCGTTTATTGTCGTGATACTTGCTCTGATGGGTATCAGCGGCTCCAGCGACAACTCGGTTAACTACTCAGCAGCAGCTCATTCGAGTACCAGCACTCGAATGGAAACGGTTAACGTCGCCGGGCAAAACCTCACTATAACCGAGGTGGGCGATTTACTATCAACGCCACTCAGTTCTTCTATCACCGTAGCCAAGACCTCTGTTATAGAATCGAGCACCTTCACCATAAACATGGTAGTAACAAACACGGGGGCTACAACAGTCACAGGCGTCCAGCCCTCATCGCTGGATGTTAACGGAACTGGTTGGGCAGCGTTGCTCAAATGGCCGTCCCCTGCGTCGGCGTCAATCGCTCCTGGAAAAACGGTCAAGTTCTCTATGAATTACAAGGCGATGCTGGCCGGTACAGTGACTTTAAGCGGTAATGCAACCAGTACAGATGGAAACTCTATTGTGAGTTCCTCACCATCTATTACTATTCTGCCCAAGAAAATAGGTACTGCCGCAGTTACCGATGATTTAGGCAACGCGATGCTGAAATCCGGCAAAGTTACCCTTCCAATCCAGATACAGGACGAGGATACAGGCAGTCCCATTACGGGGCTTTCGCTGGCGCTGGCGTTGGATAAAAAGAACCCCTCGCGTGCCGTGCTCGCCGTGGCAGACCCTCTCGGCAGGTATCCGCTTCAAATTCTCGTGCTTCAAGGCCCGAACACAGTCGCAGCCTCGTCAGCAGCCGTCTGCAGGGCGGTTTCCCAGCATCAGGATACCGACCCGCTTACCGTCAGTTCCCAGCCGGATTGCAGTCCTGACAATTTATACTCTCATGTAATATTACCAATTGAAACATCTGCGTTGCCCTCTCTGAAAGTGAATGCCCCTCCTTCTCCACTATCGGACACGATATCGTCTGCAACCGAGTCGGCCCTGAGTTCGGCGATGCTAGAGAAATTGAAGGCTACCGTGTCCAAAACAACAATTTCATGTCAGGATGCCCTGGCAGAGGATAAAGCCACACTCGCCGAATTACCCGTGGATAAAATAATTGACAAGTTCATCGTTGACCCGGCAGCCACAGTTGCTTGCGCCCTGGCGGCCCCCGAATTTGCGGCGGCCTGTCCTGAAATTGTCGAATCAGCTGGCAACGCAGGTGATATGCTCAAGGCGGTGAACATTATGACAGATGTGTTCCAATGTGGCCTGAATCCGAGCGATGAGCTTGTACTCCAAAGGATCACATTACTGCCAGGTTCTGCTGATGTCCTGCTGTATCAGGAGCTTGTCTCGCCGGAGAAGACCACCCCTGCGTTTGTTCAAGTTCCGGTGTCGGCAACGGACCAATATGGACAGCCGCTCTCGACCGGTTCGCTCGAAATGTTCAGTCAGTCGAATCAGGGAGTCGGCTTGCGAGCCGTTATCGATAATGGCGAGGTGGAAGTTCCTGTCCCCCTTGGAGATTACAACTGGACAGTGCGCTCGAAGAACTTTAAACCACAGTGCGGTCAGGTTTCGGTGAATGACAGCAATGCGACCATAACGGCGGTTATGCAGCCGCAGCCAATTGCCTCGGGCACTGCAACTGCTGATCAACTCACAGGATTCCTGCCGGAAGGCACAACGTTCACTGTAACTCCGCACTTCTTCGATGCAAATGGTAATGAAGTGGCATGCAGCGGCCAGGTGAAATTCTATGCCCACAACCCGGTGGGCACGCTGGTCGCAACTGTTGATGCCGATACCGGCGTTGTTACTATGCAGGGTGGTTGCGGCGCAGCCGGAATCACCGCTTGGTGTAATGGCATGGAAAGCCAACGATTGCTGGTCTCCACCGACTGCGATGGAAAATTGCCGCCATCACCTCCAACACCAAAGCCGGTGCCGGGACTGCCTGAAGGATTCCCCCAAAACCTCACCACGGGAAACTACGTGATGACCTGGTCGGCAGATGTCAGCAGCTTCCAGTGTTGCAGCGGCTCACCACCAGAATGCGTCACTTATCCCGGGTACTCTATCCCTTCCACGACTATCGGCACGTTCCCGATGACAAACCTGAAAACCTTCGCGAAGGTGGTGGTGCAGGCCTTCAGCTCCGCGGTGGCGAGCGTTAGTCCGGGCTGCTCTCAGTCCGTGAGCTACTCCCCCTTCACCGACGATGCGTTCACGGTGACCTACACCGCGACCTGCTCCTCGGAGGGCTGTACCGATGGCATCACAACGTTTACCTTCACCCTGCAAAAGCAGTAGCACTGCACAGCGCGAATATAGTCACGGGTGCATCTGACAGGTGCGCCTATAGCTCGATATCCACGTTTATGTCCGATGCAACCGGCCAAGTTGGAGCTGTAACGATTCATGTAATAATTCCCTCCCTCACGACTGACACCAGCGGTTTGGATTAGCTGACTGCCTGAAAAATAAAGTATAGATGACCCGATGGCCGATGAATCCTTGAACAAAGTACGAGTTACCCGGATGTATAGCTTTGCCTGAAGCGGTGTTTATGCACATCAAAAAGAAGACCAAAGATGGCTTTTGCTCTGGAGGTCATTGTATGTTTAGCGGATTGCGATAGTCAAAGCCGCGAGGAATGACTGAAAAATAATTGCGTTTTAAGATGGATATGATAACCTACGGAAATCGGAATGTGTAGTAGTGATATTAAGGCGTGTATATGAGAAACCTCAGATTAAGGAGACAGAAAATGAGAAAGTTACTGACGATGTTTGTATTATTGGGGGTATTAGGTGTATGTGCACCCTCGTATGGGTACATCCTCGTTTATAAAGTGAACATCAGCTATGAAACACTTGCCATTGACGATGACGTGATAGCCAAAGGTGCAATAAAGGGCTTTCTGGTGATGAATGTCAACGATTCTAACGAATCAGCCGTGATTGACGCGGCAGATTTTGTGCTTTACGGCAAGGTCGAAGGCGAAAAACATTATGAATCGCTCGATATTACTGACTATATAGAGTTAACGGGGAGCGAGGATATTGCGGCCATAACCATAGGTGCGGCGGGAGGTATTGATTACAGGGTTAATCTGTTCGGGAAGTTAAAAGAGACAAATGTCGGCCTTTCGGATAAAAAATGGATTCCCTCCGCCTTGAGCGGCGGCATACTTATGAATGGCACATTCTTTTACATAGCGGATCTCATAGGGTTTAGCGCCGTCTCAGCAACTCTCGATTCCAAAACGACCCAAACTACCAATAGAACACCAGGGGCTAATGTTAGCGACGTCGTTGATAATATCATAAGTGCATTGGGAGGTTATTCGCCTCTGTTATAAGTCGTCTGATTGTAGGGTGGATAGGGCAGTTTGAATATTCGCTACCGATCCCGTACTGTAAAAATATTCATATCATCCATCAGACCGCCCTCCTGTATGACTTCAAAAACCATCCAAAATGTTCCTGACACAGGAATCATATCAGGGAACTGTAAGGAAGTCGACCAATTTCAGCAAAATAAGCTGCTTATAAAATTAGCTTTTCCAAATACTTAGCATCGGATGAGTTTTTTTACAGTACGCGCTCCCGGCGATGGGTTTGTCGCCCTTTCATTCCACGTGCACGACGGCCGGTTTTTTGCCGCGTTGGACGCGTTTGAACAGGAAAAGCAACGGAATGCAACCGAGCGCCAGCCAGCCGAGCAGTGTGAAATTGTCCACGAATGCCCACAAATGCGCCTGCCTGTCAAGTGTCTGGTAAATGAGGCCGTAGGCCTGGTTCGCGGCGGTCGCCGGATCGGTCTGCCGCGCAGCGCGTTTTGGAGGGCGGCCATGCGCTGTGTGAAAGCCAGGTTGTAGGGCGTCAAATGTCCAACCATAAGCGCCTGGTGCACCTGCGCTCCGCGTGCTATCGTGGTGGCGACAAAAGCGATACCGACGCTGCCGCCGAGGTTGCGCATAAGATTATAAATGCCGGTGGCATTGCCCATCTGGGTCTGGTGCAAATGTCCCACAGTAGCTGTTGTCAGCGGCACAAAAATGAAACTGACGGCAATGCCATTGATGACGCTCGGCCAAATGACGGCGGACTCACTCACCTGAAGATTGAGGTCGCTCAGCATGAAGGAAGCTGTGGCCAACACGGGAAAACCTATACACATCAGCCAGCGGTTGCCGATACGTCCAACTAAACGCCCGACCAGAATCGTGGCGACGAACGCCCCGATACCGCGCGGACTCAAGGCGTAACCGCTTTGCAGCGCCGAATACCCATCAGTGTTTGCAGGAACAACGGCAATTCTACTGTCGTGCCGTAAAGAATGGCGACGACAACCGCAATCAACACCAGTCCCACGGCAAAATTGCGATTTCTCAAAATTCGCAAATCCACCAGTGGATGTTCCACTGTGAATTCCCTCGCGACAAAACCGATCATGGCCGCGGCCGAAATGCCCGTAAACCAACAGACCCAGCTCGCGTCGAACCAGTCGGCTTCCTGCCCCTTATCGAGGACGATTTGCAACGTCGCCAGCCAAAGCGCCAACAGCCCGAATCCGATAAGATCAATGGGCGCTTTTTCATTGCGTTTGATATAAGGAGGGTCTTTGATAAACAAATTTGCCAAGTACAGAGCCAGGATGCCCACAGGGAGGTTGATGTAAAAAACCCAGCGCCAGGAATAATTGTCTGTGATCCAGCCGCCCAGTGTCGGGCCGATAATCGGCGCTACAACCACACCTTGCGTGAAGACGGCCATGGCCAAACCCCGCTTGTTCCGCGGGAAACTTTCCAGCAGAATCGCTTGGGCAATGGGCACCATCGCGCCTCCGCCTGCACCTTGAAAGACCCTCGCCAGAATAAGCATCGGCAGATTTAACGCTGCGCCGCACGCTATCGACGCCAGTGTGAAAAGGGCTATACACCAAAGCAACAACCGTTTGCGGCCGAAATGATTTCCCAGCCAGCCGGTCATCGGCAGAATGATGGCATTCGACACCAGATAACTTGTCAGCACCCAAGTTGCTTCGTCTGTTGAAGCCGACAGGCTGCCGGCGATGTGCGGCAGCGCGATGTTGGCAATGGACGTGTCGAGCACCTGCATAAAAGGCGCAAGCATTACTACGCCCGCCAGCACCCACGGATTATGGGGGAGCCAGTCCTCATGCGGATGCGGTATTGTTTCCGCATTGCTGCTCATTTTGCCTTCACCTCGGGCACAACAGACATTCCCGGCGAGAGCATCTTCGTGTCGTTGGGGTCTTCATCGAAAACAATCTTAACCGGCACGTGCTGGACGACCTTGACATAATTGCCGGTGGCGTTTTCTGGAGACAGCAAACTGAATACCGCGCCTGTACCGGTCTGGATACTGTCGACGTGCCCTTTGAAGGTCCTTTGTGAAAAAGCGTCAACCCTGATATTCACCAATTGGCCCGGCTTCATATTTTTAAGCTGTGATTCTTTGAAGTTGGCGATAACTCAGACATTTTTCGGGACGATATTCAAGAGGGGCTGACCGATGGTTATGTATTCACCCCTAATTGTCAAAAAAAATCGTGTTTCCCATCAGTTTTCAGCATTACCACGTACTGTAAAAATATTCATCCCATGCGACATAGAAATTATATCACGGAACCGAAGAAAAGACGACCGATTTCAATAAAATAAGCTGCTTTAAGGTCAGCTTCTCTAAATACTTAACGTCGGATGAGTTTTTTTTATGGTACGTGATATGCGAGTCAAATTGCGAGGCGATGACAGACTGATTGGTGTGCCAGTCAAAACGGGTAAACGCTTATTTTACCGTCGCTGAACATTGAAAGCTTTTTGATGATATAATAGTGTGGAGTGGCTGTTTGCAATAAAAGGCCAGATGAGAACGTCTGAAAGAAATAGCGGGATAGGGTATTAAATAATGGGGCTGAAGATAAGTTAAGGAAGAATAAAATGAAGACGGCAAGATTTACGTTAATTTCAATCGTGGTGTTGGGCATTTTGATTGGGCAGTCAAACTCGGCTTTGGCACGCACCAATGGATCTATAGGTGTTGGCGTTGGCTTTCCAGGTTTTTATGGTGGTTACCACGCTGGTCCATACGGGTATCCACACTCGGCTTTGGCACGCACCAATGTGTCTATGGGCGTTGGCGTTGGCTTTCGGGGTTTTTATGGTGGTTACCGCGCCGGTCCATATGGGTATCCGCATAATTACCGTTGTTGGGGACCGGGCCGGGATGGGCGGTACAATTATCCGTACGGCAGGACCATTATTGTCTCCGGTGGATATTACTATGACTGGTGGCCGGACTATTATGTTGCCGACCAGCCGGTAATCGAAAGCGCCCCGGTGATTGTTGAAAACCAAACAGCGGTGGGTTCGACAAACTCGCCACAGGTTGTACAGCCAAAGCGAATCGATAAGGAGACGCAGGCACTACTTAAAACCCTGCGATACAAGAGAGGCGTGCTTCTCAAGCAGCTTGAAACGGGCGACAAAGAGCAGCGAATGCAAGCGATAAAAGAATTGGCGGCATTCTCTTTTGATGATAACGTTAGACAATCCCTTGAGAAAGTTCTGCTCTCGGACCCTGACCCCGAATTGCGAACAGAAGTTGCGAATGCATTCGGCGAAGTGAAAAACGCCAAGGCCCTGGCTGCCCTCGAAAAAGCGAGGGTAGAAGATGCGGATGAGAATGTTCGCAAAGCAGCCGACCAGGCAATCAAAAACCTGGGGAGCAACTGAGTTCAGCTTCTGTTTACAGATTGAATTCTGCAATAATGGGTGTATGGTCGCTGGGGCAAGGTAACAAGCCCGTACTGCCCATTCATCAGGCTGCCCTCCTGTATGACTTCAAAAGCCGACCAACTTTCAATAAAATCAATGGCTTATAAGGTCGGATATTCCATAAACTTAGCATCGGATGAGTTTTTTATAGTACGCAATGGAGCAAAAGCTTAATGAGGCGAGATAGAAACAGGCCGATTCCGAAAGCAGTAAGCTTAGACTCACTTTGAGCCGAGTTCGTCGGTTGCAGTGACAGTAAAGCTCAAAGGAGAATTCTCATCGACCGTCTTATCTCCAATCGTTTCTAAAACCGTAGCATGATTGTTCGGTTCCGACACAACATACTCGTAGCATCCGGCATCTGGGGCTCCTACTCTGGGCTTTCCAAGAATGTCTGTAGAAGGAGCATAAGTGTAATTTCCAAAGTTAATCGCAGCTGAGTTCGGAGCAAGGTTGAAATCATTTTGAGCTGCGTTTACGAATAGACTGTTAATGTTGTAATTAACAAGTTCAGTGCGGTTGGCAAAAAAGGGATGGGATGGCCCACCGGCGCCATTGGGGTTGTTCCCGAATATATTATTGCCGTGATTCGCCACTGTTCCGGCGTTGGTTTGCATCGTTAGTCGCATAATGATGTTGTTATACATCTTCTCTATATTCACGGTGTTGCAAAGCCAAACCGTCGTTGAATAGAAGGTGTTGTTGTAAAGATTGATGTTCTGATAGGTCCCGCCTGGCCCGCTGCTCGGTTCGGCAGCCATATAGATAGAGAGGTCTGAACCATAAACAAGGTTGTTCGCTATCGTAATATCTTTGACCGTCCCCCTTGTATAAGTGGCGAGTTTTATTCCATTCCACATCCCCGAATGAATAATATTGTTGGTGATAACTATATCAGAAATGCTTGTATTGTGTATTTGAATGCCATCGGTATGGGCCGGATCAGCATTATTTATGCCCATAAGAGTAGCCCCGCTGGTCTGACCAACGATGGTAGTGCCCCTTGGATTGCTATACTTTACTCTATAAAACTTTTCTGCGCTGGTCTGATATACTTCGATTACATTCGCTGAGGCATTCCTGCGGTAAATGCCGGGGATATTAACGTCCCCTATCATATACACTGTTTCGCCCGTCGTAAAAGTCCCCGTATGCCCCGTTCCAGTGATGTCAACGCAGGTCCGGTATTCCTCTGTATCCCATATATTGTTGTTTGAAATCGTCCAGTGGTTCGGTTCGCCTGCCGCGTGAATGCCGTCATCCCCTATCCGGTGAATTAAATTGTGATTGATAGTCCAGTATTCTCCGTACGGTGTAATGCCATCGGAGCAGTTATATATGTTGCAATCCTGAACGGTAATTTGGTTAGCATCTAATGTGTGTATCGCGGCAGTGTTACTCAGATAATATGGTGCATACAGTCCATCGTAAGGTTCTGCTATTTGCGTTATCTTGCAATTCCTCAACTGGATATATGATGTGTGTTCCAGTGTCACGCCACCCATAATATTAAAACCATCAAATATCAAGTATGAATAGCCGGTGACTGGAGGACTGTTCCACACGTCTTCATTATGGACTTTTATGGACGAGAGCACCGGACTATGCCCCGTTGCATTCTGGTATGTTATCCAGCTGCTTCGGCCTTTGACATACCATTTTAACCGAGGATTCTCCATATCATCCTCTGTAAAGGCCCCGTAGTTTCCGTCTTTCACTACGACCGTATCGCCCGGCTGAACGTTCGGGTCATAGCCCGATGGCCAGTAACCAGTCTTGTAATTTTGCGCCCTTGCAATGGTTTTCCACGGGTGTGTACTGTCGCCGGCGTTGTTATTGTTACCGTTTGCGTCATCGACATAATAAGTCGCCGCTTTTGCCGTGGAGACGGCTAAAGCATAGTAGATAACGGTAGTGATGAGAAGGCAGACCAATATACGCATAAGCGGGCGAAAGGGCCTGCTCGCCGGTAACAAAGCAGAAAATGCTATTATAGTACTCATTACCAGCCCTCCTCAATCCCGTACCATAAAAATATTCATCCCATCCATCAGGCCACTCTTCTGTATGACCTCAAAATCCCACCAAGACGCTCCTGACATAGGAATTATACCGCGGAACCGAAGGGAAGTTGACTAATTTCAGCAAAATAAGATGCTTATGCGGTCAGATTTCCTAAAAAACTTAGCATCGGAGGGGTTTTTATATAGTACGGGGTTAATTGGGGTGCAAAGAAAAAGAGAGAACTTCCCGTTGGCTGGGAAGTTATCTCTGCAAACCACTAGCGGGGGCATCATATAAGGACCTGGATATACTGGATATTTAGCACGCTATGCCGGAAATTGATGGCACTTTTGTCACCTTTTGAACGCCGCCAAAATGCGTAACTCTTTACCAGTAAAACCTTTAGTGAATGTCACCCCTCTATACCCTGACAAAGATTTAAGTCCTACCCAGCTTCCACCCACGGTGGACATAGGTAGCCAATCTCTCGCTAGAACTGTACCCATCCATCAGGCCGCTCTCCTGTATGACTTCAAAAACCTACCACGACGTTTCTGACATGGGAATTATATCGCGGAACCAAAGGGGATATGACCAATTTCATCAAAATCAGCTTTCCAAAAACTCAGCGGCGGATGAGTTTTTTTATTATACGAGTTCAGCGGCGTAGTTGAGCAATAATATACCAAGTGATATGGGAAATCCCGGCTTATATATCTTGCCTGACGCTTTCTGCCATATGGCAATCTTGACATTTATGCTTGAGTCGATTAAAATACACTAAGTACTGAGCAGTTATTCTGCACCCATAAAAATGAAGAAAAAGGAGAATGGTGTGACCAGAGCATTCACTTCTATTATTTTAGCATTTATTACTGCATCTGCCTGCTATGGCGATTTGTGCGATAGCAATGTGCTTATCAGCAGTTTCGAAGACGGGACTTCGGATCCCATTACCAGCTGGGTGCCATCAGGACCATCACTTATCGGCGGCCAAACCATTGGCGTTACGGATGGCTCGAACAGCCTCGGTGTTTTAGGGTCTATCGGTTGGGGATTCATCGGGTCGCTTCCTGTCAGTCCAGGCAATTTCATGGGCAACACAAAATTCAGCATTGACATCACTACATTGGCTGCGGATTTCCCTGGCGATTCTGGAATAAATTTCGGTGTTGCTATTTGGGGCGACCAGATAAGCTGGCAACAGTGGGACGATGTTTTGCCCTCGTGGGCCGGCACCAATAAAGCAAACCGCACCATCACGATGACAGTTGATTACAATTCGATTAAACCAGCAACAACCCCATCATCTGTGAATATTGCACTCTTCCAGAGCAGCTATTCGAATAATGGCCTGACAACTTACACTGCTTATTTAGACAATATGAGACTGACAGGCATGCCGGTAACATGTCCGGAGGGAATGACGCCCTTTGTGATTCCATCTCAGCAAAATCCTGACTCGCTGATAGCCATACAAAACCAGCCGATTGGCGGCGACAATATTAAAGACAGAATAGTGGCGACGGATGACCATTTCACGAAAAATGGTGAACGAATCAAGATATGGGGAGTAAATTTAACGTTCGGGGGAAATTTTCCCAGTCATTCGGACGCGAACACATCGGCACAGCGTCTGGCAACAGCAGGCGTAAACTCCGTTCGCTGCCATCATATGGACACATCAAATTATCCTAGCGGTATCTGGGACCCTACAGACGGAGCAACGATATATCCGGAAGCGCTTGACCGTTTTGATTACTACGTCAACGAAATGGCCAAGAGGGGTATTTATATCGACCTGAATCTGCATGTCGGTCGAAAGTACAGCCAGTATCTGGGTCTGCCTGACCCTTGTACGGATTATGACAAAATCGTCGACATTTTCACACCTGCGATTATAGCTGCCGAGAAAGATTACGCCACGCAAATGCTTAACCGTGTAAATCCTTACCGCAATATTCGCGTTGCCGACGACCCGGCAATCGCTTTCATTGAAATCACAAACGAAGACAGCTTCTTTATGTGGGATGGCCCCCAAAAGCTGCGAAGTCTGCCGGCGTATTACGCAAATATACTGCAACAGCAATATAACACCTGGCTTTGCAACCAATACGGTGACACAAATGAACTGCGAAGTGTCTGGGATGCGAATGTTGAGCCGCTGGGAACAAATGTTATTACAAGCTTCGAAAGAAATTTTAACGACCCCAATGTCAAAGCCAACGACAAATGGTATCTCGAACAGGACAATAACTGCCAGGCGACTTTCACGCTTGCGACATATCAATCGAGAACAGGAGCCAAACTTGCACCAACCGTTATTGACAGTACCGACTGGCATCTGCAGATCATGCAAAACAACCTGCAATTGACAGCGGGGCAGTATTATACGCTTACCTTCGACGCCGTCGCCGAACAGCCGCGTTCGATATCGTGCAATGTGATGCAGGACCACGACCCATGGAGTGCCCTTGGCCTGTATCAGCAGATTACACTGGGAACAACGTGGCAAACATTCACTTTCGGTTTCACCGCCACCGCCAGTGACAACAATGGCCGGGTAACATTCATCTTCGGAGCAAATACTACGCCGGTTTACATAACCAACGTGCAATTGTGCACCGGCGGGCAAACCGGTCTTATGGCAGATGAATTTATTGAGACGGACACGGTGCGATTGTTTGTCAACGCCGAGGTAAAAGAACGGACAATCGACGAATTGAGCTTTCTCGCGGAAACCGAAAAGGCGTATTTCGATGATATGCGAAGCTTTATAAAAAACGACCTTGGGTGCAAAGCGTTAGTTACAGGAACGATTGTCTTCGGCCCGCTGGGACTCTACGCACAAAGCGATATGGACTACATTGACAGTCACGCTTACTGGCAGCACCCGGTATTCCCGGGGACAGCATGGGACCCCGTTAACTGGTATATCCAGCAAATACCAATGACCGATGATATCAACGAAGCAACCCTCTTCGAGCTGGCGGGATGCCGACTTGGCAAAAGCGCCGCTTACACAGGCAAACCATTTACGGTCAGCGAATACAGTCATCCCGCCCCGTCAGACAGCCAGGCTTCCTGTGTGCCGATGCTTGCCTCTTTTGCGGCTGCTCAGGACTGGGACGGTATATGGTTTTTCTGTTATGACTCCGGCCCCAGTGAATGGAATGATAATTACTTCGAAGGATATTTCGACATACTTAATAACCCTGCGAAATGGGGATTCTTCCCGGCAGGCGCTAGCATATTCCGATACAGCGGGATTGGGCCTGTTGGAAATACGCAATCTTATATCGCATTAACAAACCAGGCCTCGCCCACATCGGCGTTAGCAGACCAGTATCTAACATACAACAGCGACATGTTCGGAGTGCTTACCCGTAATTCCAGCTTAACCCGGCAGGACCTGCTGACAAAACGAATAACCAATACTTTGTTTGAAACAGGAACCATTACCACGCCTTCTGATCCGAACCAAACAACTATAAACTGGCAAATCGGCAGCGATGGCAACGGGATATATACGGTGACAGGCAAATCAGCAAGGGTTTATGTCGGCCATAAAGAGAAGTTCCTTGCCGCAAGCAATAATACTATCGAAGTTAACGAGCCAAATTATGTTACGCTGACCATAACATCACTTGAGCCGGACTACACAATAAGCCCGCTGCCTCAAAAAAGAAAGTTTTTAATCACAGCTATAGGCCGGTGCGAAAACATGGGGATGATATTCTCATCTGACCGCACCACCGTAGGTACAAACTGGGGATACGCACCTGTCCTGATAGAACCGGTAACAGCAAAAATAAAAATTCCATTCAAAGGAATAAAATGCTATGCCCTGCTGCCAGATGGGACAATAAAAACCACAGTGCCGACATACGTGGAAAATGGGCAGACGGTTATTGAGTTGTCGCCGACATATCAAACGATGTGGTATCTTGTAACGGTATCAGGAGATATAAACGGTGATGGTATAGTGAACTTCGTCGATTTCAGCATAATTGCACAATACTGGCACCGGAGCGAGCCCTCGGTTGACATAGCCCCGTTGCCTCTGGGCAACAATATGGTGGACTTTGAGGATATTGCTGTATTAGCAGACACATGGCTTTTATCCGATTAAATCACGATTGTCGACGACCTCGACGACGATAGAAATGTTGATATTGATGACCTGGCGATTTTCGTCGATTATTGGCTGGTGTCCATCCGAAAAACCTCGTGTCCTACTCAAAAATTCGAACTTGTTCTATTTCAATGACTTATGTAAACTTCCTGAGTCGTTGTTAAGATTCGATATTACAGCAATATTCGGGAGGAATCAATATTGAAAACTGTCCCTATCAAAAATTCCGTCCTTGTTTATTAACAAGGACTTATGTAGAATTCCGCAATCTCATTTAGATTAGACTTTACAGAAACTTTCAGGAAGAATCAATGTCTAAGTTAATAGCAAAACTTATCTTTGGCCTTATAAGGCTCATCTTCAGAGATAAAACCAATCTTGTTCTAGAGAATCTTGCCCTGCGTCACCAATTGGAAGTCCTGGGTCGTAAAAAAACGCCAAAACTTAAAAAGCCAGACCGTATCTTTTGGGCCTGGCTGTTCAAAATCTGGGACCATTGGAAATCCGCACTGATTATCGTCAAACCCCAGACAGTTATTGGCTGGCATCACAAAGGCTTCAAGCTATACTGGCGATGGAAATGCAGACATAAACCAGGCAGACCAAAGATACCAAAAGAAGTCTACAAGCTAATAAGGCAAATGTGCCTGGAAAACCCGCATTGGGGAGCACCGAGAATCCATTCAGAATTACTCCTGCTCGGCTATGATATAGGCGAAACAACCGTGGCAAACTATATGGTCAAACAAAGAAAACCTCCCTCTCAAAATTGGAAATATTTTCTGAAAAATCATATCAAAGATATTGCAGCCGTCGATTTCTTTACTGTGCCGACGGTAAAATTCCGAATACTCTATTGTTTCATCGTTCTTTGCCACCACAGACGCAGGATAATCCATCTTAATGTAACTGCAAATCCCACCGCCCAATGGACAGCTCGGCAGATTACAGAGGCCTTTCCTTATGATTCTGCACCAAAATACTTGATCCGGGATAGAGATAAAATCTACGGCGACTTTTTTGTTCAACGAGTTAATAAAATGGGCATCAAGGAAGTGAAGATTGCCCCGAAATCACCCTGGCAGAATCCTCATGTTGAAAGAGTCATTGGCTCTATTCGAAGAGAATGCCTGGACCATTACATAATATTCAACGAAAAGCATCTGCGCAAAATACTTGATGAATATGTTAAATACTATAACAACTACAGAACGCATCTATCGCTGGACAAGAATTCCCCGGAACCAAGAAACGTTGAAAAACCCGAAAAAGGCCGGGTCGTCTCAATACCCAAAGTCGGTGGCCTGCATCATCTGTACAAACGAGTAGCCTAGCTGAAATATTTTGCCTGTGATTATTACAGCCAAACAATCAAGTTCTGCCCTTGCTGTGAAAATCGGATATTTTCTCGCGGATAGTCCATCAGTTCACAATGTCTTGCTTGCTTCTTTTCTAAATCAATGCCAAAAATCTGCACAAAATATGTGGTCTTGACCAGTTATCAGCCTCTGATGTAATTTTTGGTAGGGACAGATATCTCCAGTGCTTAATAGCGGGGGGAGGATTCGAACCTCCGACCTCCGGGTTATGGGCCCGACGAGCTACCAGACTGCTCTACCCCGCGGTCATTTGAAAAATAATACCACCAAACCGCCTCTCCGGCAAGAATAAAACCGGTTACAGATTTTTCCTGATTTTATCGGCAATTATTTCTACCTGGCCAGGTCTGTATTTATATGAAGGCCACTGCGCAAAAACGCCATCACCTGTCTTACGCGGCACTATATGAAAATGCAAATGGTCAACAACCTGCCCAGCAGCCCTGCCGTTGTTGCACAGCACATTGTACCCATCAGCATCAACAGCCAAAGCGACCGCGCCGGCAATCCTGCCCAAACGAGTCCAGATTTGTCCCAGCAGCTCAGGCGGACAGCTATGCACTTTTTCAACATGCTGACGAGACATCACGAGTGTATGGCCATCACTGACTGGACCGATATCGAGAAAAGCGACGACAACCTCATCCTCGTAGATTTTGGCAGACGGTATCTGGCCCGACGCTATTTTGCAGAAAATGCAATCCTGAACGCCCATTGTCTGACTCCCTCGCCGAATAATCAACAACGGCTTACTGCTGTGCGCCGGTTGCAACGGTTTTGGCTTTTTTGCCGGCTTTGGAGTGCTCGCCTTTTTCGCCCTTATGTTTTTTCTCAACGTGCTCAGCGCCGACCAACTGAAGCAAAACCAGCTCGCCGTTATCACCCAGCCGTCTTTTCGCCAAGTGAATAATTCGCGTATATCCGCCTTTTCTGTCCAAATATCGCGGACCAAGCTCACTGAACAATTTGCCTATAATCGTGCCTTTGCGAACCTGCTGGCCGTCTTCATCCTTGAATATGTTACGGTCGCCCAACTGCGAAATTGCCTGTCGTCTTGCCGCCAGCGTTCCTTTCCTGGCCAGCGTAATCAGCTTCTCGGCAAAACCTTTTACTTCCTTTGCCTTTCGGATGGTCGTCGAAATCGTTTCATGCTCAAAAAGCGCTACCGCCAGATTGCGACGTAACGCAATGCGATGCTCGCTTGTTCGACTCAATTGTCTGCCTGCGACTCTGTGACGCATAAACTTAAAGACCCCTTTCCGCTTTCGGCGGATAAATTACCGCCTCGCCGTCAAAACGCGAAGCTAAATACTCAAAATCATTCTATTCCAGTCATTCCCAGCGACAAGCCAAGGTCCGCGAGCTTTCTCTTGACCTCGCGCAAGCTGGTTTTGCCGAAACTGCGAACCTCAAGCAGTTCCGCCTCTGTCATTTTGGCAAGCTGTCTGACGGTTTCAATTTTAACCGATTCAAGACAGTTGTTCGCCCGAACTGAAAGCTCGAGCTCCTGTATGGGCATATTCAGTTTGGTCTGCATTTCTTCGCCAACCTTGGGCTGCGGCTGGTCAACCGCAACATCACCCGACACAGTTTCGGTTCCTATTTCGCTGTATTGCACAAACGGATTAATGTGTTTGCGCAGAATCTTGGCTGCCTCGACCATCGCCATATCCGGCGTAATTGCCCCGTTAGTCCATATCTCAAGTATCAGCCGGTCATAATCTGTTTTTTGCCCAACTCGAGTATCCTCTGTGATGTACCGCACCCTAGTAACCGGTGAATACGCCGCATCGATCACTATTCTGCCGATTTCCTGCTCGTATCTGTCGGCTACTGCAAGCCGTTCCGCAGCTGGCACATAACCACGGCCGCTTTCAACCACCATCTCTATCTCGAAATTCACGTCTTCTGTCAGAGTGGCTATCACTTTGTCCTTATCAATGATTTCTATTGCGGGGTCAGCAACGATATTGGCCGCAGTCACCACGCCGGCTTTATTGGCCGTAACCTTCATTATCTTCGGCCCTTCCGCCTGAAGCCGGACCGTCAGATTCTTGATGTTCAGGACAATATCCGTCACGTCTTCCATTACGCCCTTTATCGAGGTGAACTCATGGTTGACCCCCGCTATCTTTATGGAAGTAACTGCGCTGCCTTCAAGCGAGCTGAGCAAAACCCGCCTCAGGCTGTTGCCAATTGTCGTGCCTAAACCTCGCTCGAACGGCTCGACATAAAATTTCCCATATCTGTCGTTCGCTATCTTACTGTCGCGCTCGACACGAGTCGGTAACTCAAGACCACGCCATGTAATTCGCATACTGGCCTCCTCAAAATCAGCCAATTCAAACCTATCTCGAACAGAACTCAACAACCAACTGCTCCTCTACCGGGATTTGAACATCATCCCTTGTTGGAACCGCCACTATCGTCGCCTCCGGCTTATCACGGTCGAGCTGCAGCCAGCCCTGGGTCGTGAAATTAGGATTCAGCGCCAATTGCTGTTTAATTTCCTTAATACTCTTTTCCGAACTTTTTACCGTAATCTTGTCGCCAACATCCAAGCTGAAATCCGGTAAATCAACCTTGTGCCCGTTGACAAGAACGTGCCCATGAGTAATCAATTGCCGGGCGGCCTTCCGCGACGGCGCAAAATTCAATTTGTATACCACATTATCCAGGCGTCTTTCCAAAAGCTGCAGCAGCATCTGGCCTGTGTTGCCTTTCATCCGTTCGGCCTGGTGGAAATAGCGTATAAACTGACGTTCCCAAATGCCGTAGTAGCGCTTGACTTTCTGCTTTTCATGAAGCCGGACTCCGTATTCGCTCGGCCGCCCCCGCCGCCAGCCGTGCATTCCCGGCGCCAAATTCTTCTGCTTTTTCTCCACCGGGCATTTCGCCGTCTCACACCTGCCGCCCTTAAGCATCAGTTTGATGCCTTGTCGGCGGCAATTCTTACAAGATGATCCAAGATAACGTCCCATTTGTTTCTGCCAAGCTCCTAATATATTTTAATTAAAAACATTGTTTTTAAGCTACACGCGCCTGCGTTTAGACGGTCTGCACCCATTATGGGGCAGAGGCGTAACGTCTTCAATTGACGATATGCGCAACCCCGCCTGCTGCAGCGCGGCAATCGCTGATTCACGTCCCGGGCCGGGGCCTTTAACCCTTACCTCGACCTCGCGGACTCCGTTGCGCATTGCGGTGCCGGCCGCACGCTGGGCCGCCTGCGAGGCGGCAAAAGGCGTGCTCTTACGAGCGCCTTTGAATCCGACGCAACCAGCGGAACTGGTGCAAATCGCGCCGCCTTCAACGTCCGTTATTGTAATCAGCGTATTGTTGAACGACGCCTTTATGTGAACAATCGCCTTTGCTATGTTCTTCCTGACTTTACGTTTTACTACATTTGCCATTATTCAAAAAACTCCGCGAACCAAATTATGAAAATAAAAAACTATCCTCTCATTTCCTTCACGCCCTTCTTCCCGGCAACGGTCTTCCTCGGCCCTTTGCGTGTCCTGGCATTGGTCCGTGTCCGCTGGCCGTGAACAGGCAGTCCTTTTCTGTGACGAATACCCCTGTAACAGCCAATATCACGCAAACGCGCGATATTCTGAGTTACCTGCCTGCGAAGCTGTCCGCCTACAACGTAACTGCGCTCGATAATCTGCGTTATTCGGCTCAGCTCA
Organism: uncultured Phycisphaerales bacterium; assembly: GCA_963769245.1. Taxonomy (GTDB): domain Bacteria; phylum Planctomycetota; class Phycisphaerae; order Sedimentisphaerales; family Anaerobacaceae; genus Fen-1362. The sequence continues at coordinate 4,515 of CAVYKU010000002.1, read as the reverse complement.
TCTTCAGTCAGTTTGCCGGCAGGGGTATTTACATCAACCTTCGCCTCTTTAAGAATTTCCACGGCGGTGTGCCTGCCTATGCCGTAAACATAAGTCAGCGCAATCCACATCGCCTTCTGATTCGGAATATCAATACCAACTACACGCGGCATATCTGCTCCTTATAAATTGCCTTCGGGCCGTGACCGCCAAGCTACCCTTGTCTCTGTTTATGACGGGCGTTGCTGCAAATCACGCGCACCACGCCTTTACGACGCACAATCTTGCAATTCTCACAAATTCGTCTTACTGAGCTTCTTACTTTCATTTCCCAAATCCGCCTTGCACAAAAAAACGATACTAATCGTCTAATTTCTCAAAACAATCCGCCCCCTGTTCAGGTCATAGGGCGACATTTCTACCGTTACCGTATCACCAGGCAGTATCCGGATAAAATGCATTCGCATCTTGCCCGAAACATGCGCCAGAATCTGATGCCCATTCTCAAGCTTGGCCCTGAACATCGCATTCGGCAGCGCTTCGAGCACTTCTGCCTGCAATCTTATTGCGTCTTTCTTGGTCATACGTTATTTTAACTTTAACGTCAAAATTTCACATCCGCGGCCGGTTATCGCTATCGTATGCTCATAATGAGCCGAAAACTTCCCGTCAGCAGTTACAACCGTCCAGCCGTCCTTAAGCGTCCGAACGCTGCTAACGCCAGAGTTAATCATCGGCTCAACCGCCAGAATCATTCCTTCTGCCAGGACTATGTCGTTGGCCAACAGTTCTTTGCTGACGAAATTCGGCACTCTCGGCTCTTCGTGCATCTGGGTTCCGATTCCGTGCCCGACAAACTCGGTCACAACCGAAAAGCCGGCCGACTCAGCCATTTTCTGCATTTCACCCGCTATTCTGCTCCAGCGAATTCCGGGGGCCGCCATTTTTATCGCCAAATCAAGCGTCCCTTTGGTGATATCCATCAGCCGGCGATGCTCATCGGATATTTCGCCGATAGCAACCGTAACAGCCGCATCGCCGCAATACCCTCGAAGCCGCACGCCGAAGTCGATACTCAGGATATCGCCTTGTTTAAGCGTTACCTGTTTCGATGGTATCCCGTGAACCACCTGCTCGTTAATAGAAGCACAAATCACGCCTGGAAACGGCATTTTCGCATACGGGCTGCGAACCCCTCTAAACAAGGGTTGTGCCCCCGCCTGCGCGGTCATATCTGCCGCCACTTCATCCAGGTAAGCTGTGCTCAACCCGGGCCTGGCAATCTCTTGCAATTTTGAAAGAACGTCGGCTACAACGACGCCTGCATCCCGCATCAATCCAATTTCACGTCTGCTGCGAAGCGTTATAGCCATTTAAAAAACCACACACTACGCCAACGGGGCCAATTTACGGAATATCAGGTCCCTTACGTTTTCTGCTTCTTCGTTGGCGTCAATGTCAAATACAGTATTTTTCCGCTTATAGTAATCAACCAACGGCGCCGTTTGCTCGTTATAATTTTTCAGCCGGGTTATAACAACCTCAGCAGTATCATCAGGCCGCTGCAAAAGCAAACTGCCGTCCTTGTCGCATTTCCCGTCAACACGGGGCTTCAAATTTTCAATATGATAAACCGCGGCACATTTCGGGCAAATCCTTCTGCCGGTTATCCGCCGAACAATAATTTTCTCGTTCACCTGCAGATTCAAAACCGCGTCTATCTTCTGCTTCCTGCTTTCAAGCGCCTTGTCAAGGTTCTCCGCCTGCTTTACCGTGCGAGGAAAACCATCCAGCACGTAACCGCCTGCCGGCACCCTGGCGATTTCATCAATCATCATATCAATAATAATATCATCCGGCACTAACGCCCCGGAATCCATAAACTGCTGCGCCTTTTTACCCAGCGCCGTTCCCTGTGCCCTGTGACGCCTGAGTATATCGCCGCTTGACAAATGCAGCAAATGATACTTTTCAACTATATACTTGCACTGCGTACCCTTGCCGGCACCAGGAGCACCCAGCAGCACAATTCTCATGAATACGCTCCTTTTATCCTGCCGGTCTCGCTGAATCCCTCATAGCTGTGCATAAGCAAACTGGCTTCAATTCTCTGAACGAGGTCAAGCGAAACACTGACGACAATCAACAGCCCCGTCCCGCCCAAAAACGTTGCCACTCGCCAGTCAACCCCCAGAAGCACCATCACCACCGACGGCACAACCGCAATTACAGCCACAAATGCTCCGCCATAATACGTTACCCTGGTCATTACCGTCTCAAGATATTCCGCGGTTCTGCGCCCCGGGCGTAATCCGGGAATAAAGCTGCCCGAATCACGAAGGTTCTTCGCAAGGTCCTTGGGCTGGAACTGAACGGAAACCCAGAAGTATGCGAACAGGAATATCAGAACCATATATATGATGTTGTAGGTGAACGCGTGCGGGCGCAGCGAATTTTGGAGCGCTATAAAGAACCCTGAGCGTCCAACCGCCTCTATACGTGCCAGTTGAACCACAATGACCGGCAAAAAGGACATAAAAGCCGAAGCAAAGATAATCGGCATCACGCCGCCGTGGTTTACACGCAAAGGCAGGTAATGTCTCTGGCCGCCATACATCCGGTGACCACGCATCATTTTTGCCTGCTGAACGGGTATGCGCCTTTGCCCCTGTGTTATCAGGATTGCCCCTGCAACGACAAACACAAACGCTCCGATAAGGAACAGGACCTTCGTCGGACCAATGCTGCCCGCAGGTGCAGCCACGTCAAATGAAACGCTCATCGCAAGTTTGCGTAATGCCCAGGGCATACGCGAAATAATTCCGGCCATAATAATCAAGCTTATGCCATTGCCTATGCCATATTCGTCAATCTGCTCACCGAGCCACATCAGAAATATCGTACCGGCGGTCATACCAACAATGCCCATAATCGCCGCCTGAACATGCATTCCCGGATACATAAATCCTCGCATACCCAGCAGACGCATATACATCAACCCCTGGAGAATGCAAATCGGCACAGTCAAGTACCGCGTGTATTCCTGTATCTTCTTATAGCCGGTCTGCCCTTCCTGACGCAGCTTTTTCAACGCCGGCACCACTTCCTGCACCAGCATCAAAATAATCGACGCCGTGATATAAGGCATAATACCAAGACCGAACAAGCTGCTGTTGTCAAGGTTGCCGCCCGTGAACATCTGCATCATTTCAGCGGCTCGTCCCAGCGGACTTTCCGTATCACGGGCGCCTGCCGCATCCGCTATCGCATTGATATCAAACCCCGGTATCGGGATATGAAAACCTATGCGATAAATGCACAACATGCCCAGCGTGAACAACAGTTTGTTCCGCAAATCGACTATCTTGAATATATTGACTACTGTTTTAAGTATCATCGTTCTATCGACCGACAACAATCCCAAAAATTTACGAACATCGCGTTATGCAACCTGCACCGTTCCTCCGCAACCGGTAATTTTCTGCTCGGCGGCCTTGCTGAATTTATGGGCCGTAACCTGCAAACGTTTAGTCAAAGCTCCGCCTCCGAGAATCTTTACCTTGCTTGTGCTTCTGTCTATCAGGCCTACGTCTGAAAACTGCTGTAAACCAACGACGCTGCCGTCTTCAAATCTCTCTAACTGAGATACGTTCACAACCTCATACCTCTGGGCAAACTGGACATTACTAAAGCCCCGCTTGGGCATACGCCTGAAGATGGGTATCTGTCCGCCTTCTCGATATCCTGACCTGTCCGCGCCCGACCTGCTCAGGCTGCCTTTGTGTCCCCGGCCGCACGTCTTGCCGTTACCGCTGCCAGAACCTCTGCCCAGACGCTTACGCGATTTATGTTTACCCGCAACAGATGTTATTTGCCACTCGTACATCTACAATCACCACCTTTTTACCGGCTGCACTTCAACGCCTCTAAGCTGCTCAATCACTTCTTTAGTGCGCAGCTTCATCAAGCCGTCCATCGTGGCCTTAAGAACATTTTTGGCTGACGTGCTGCCGTACACCTTTGTCAGCACATCCTGAACACCCGCGTATTCCAGCACCGCTCGTGCTCAAACCGGCAATAACGCCCGTTCCCGGACTCGCCGGAACTAATGTTACCCGCGTCGAGCCGAATTTCCCCATCACCTGATGAGGAAGCGTGCGACCCGTAAGCGGAACCTTACGCAGGTCCTTCTTGGCTTCTTTTATGCCTTTCTCAACCGCCTGCGGAACTTCGTTGGCCTTCGCGTAACCGATGCCGACTGTTCCTGCCCGGTCGCCAACCACCACCAAAGCCCCGAAGCTGAATCTTCGCCCGCCTTTTACTACTTTGGCGCAGCGATATATCTTTACCACCGTATCTTCCAACGGCAACTCTTCCTGCTCCATCGGTCTAACTGGTTCTGCTGCCAATTTTTTTCTCCAGAATTACCGTGTTACTATTGCCTTTAAAATGCCAGTCCTGCTTTTCTGGCTGCGTCCCCAAACTCTTTACTCTGCCGTGATATTTATACGGCCTTCTGTCAAAACACACACACTT
>CAVYKU010000001.1:0-2504417 GCA_963769245.1 uncultured Phycisphaerales bacterium | reverse complement strand
AGGGACTGCAAACTATTCGTTTGTTATGACAGAGCAGCCGCCTGCCGATGTGGATTTCACTCTCACTCCTTCCGCAACGCTTGATTTCGGAGCAGGGCTTGGCAGTTCTGTTCAAATTACTTTCACGCCCGCAAACTGGAATGTGAAACAGTATCTTACCGTTAATATCGATTCTTCAGCATCCGGCCCTCAGAATGTTGATACCACTATATCGAGTGCCGACCCGGATTATAACGCTGCTCTTCCAGGCAGTTTCGATGTTCAGGTACTTTGCCAATATTGCGCAAGTTATGTAATTTCTTCGAGCACCCCACCCTGGCCTGACCGCGGCGACGACACCGGTTTAGACCTTTCCAATGGTGTAATAGCTACTATTTATGTGGACGAGAACGGCGACCCCACTGATCCAGACTGGGTTGAATGGGCTCCGGATGCGTGGGAGGACGAATTAGGATTGCCGAATACGCCGGCTTACGCAGAAATAACCTTTGATTTTGGATATGCCAAAGATGTTAATTCTGTCGATATTTGGCATACTGCGGCAGATATAGGCGATGCTCCGGGCAATATTGAGCTTTCTTACAGTACTGACGGAACGACTTTTACTACACCGGTAGTATATCAACCATATACGATTGGGAACGTACGTGCGCACACCCGTATTAATGTTAGCCCGGCTGTACATGCCCGGTATGTAAAGTTAGTTGTCAGATGTATTGATGATGACCCCGATAATTGGTTTTTCCTCTCTGAGGTGGATTTCAATGTCCCGAAGGCAATAACTTACCCAAACTACACCTATGATTCAAACAATATACCTGCGGATACAACCGTCATTTACACAGATTCGTATGAGACTAAACTTATGGACGGTGCAGTAGGTTATATCACTACTGATGCATCTTTTCAACAGGCGGACTGGGTATGGTTTGACAACGCTGCCGGAACCGCATACAACAATGTGATTCTGTACGCCGACTACGGTTCTGTTAAGGAATTCTCAAATCTTTCGCTGAATTATGTTTCTGACGCGAATAGCGTCAGCGCAGGGAAACTTTGGGCTCCTTCGTCTGTTAGTCTGAGTTTTAGCAATGATGGTGTTACTTATGGTACGCCTGTTTCTCTGACAGGCTGGTATCAGGGAACCACCACTGCCGACACATACGGTGTTACAGACGCAAAGACCTTTGCATCGCACTCCGGCCGATATGTTAAAATTCAAATTGCCAGGAATACCGCTAATGCCCAATGCCTTAGATTTGGTGAGATCATCCTCTCTAACAGGCCCCAGATGACGTATATTATCGACCCGACTACCCCTGTATGGGGCGGGAATAACGATCAGGGAGGTGATCCTGCATATTATGAGAGCGGTAGTGGGATTGCAAACCTGAACTTTGGTGATTTGGCCGATGGTCATATTCCAACGGATGCGGATAAGTATACCGATTCCGATTGGGTAGAATGGGCTCCGAGTGCGAGTAGTGTGTCTAATGCTTATGGTTTAGTAACCTTTGATTTGAAGTCGGTTCAGAAGGTTAAAAACGTAGCAATTGCTTACAGCTCAGACTTCTATGGTCTGCCTGCCCCAGGCGAACTTGATGTTGCGTATAGCACAGACAATTCAACCTGGACATCATTCGTGAACACAGGCGCGGTGTTCAATAATGATATGAACAGTGTACACATATACAATACTGTGTTTGCTTTGCCGGAGACACAAGCTCGGTATGTTAAACTGAAGATACATTGCAGCAATGATGACGGCGGCAACTGGTTCTTTATCTCCGAGGTTAAGTTCAATGTATTTACCGGGGATTTAGATGATGATGGTGTGGTCGGTTACAAAGACCTCGATATATTTGCCGACCAGTGGCTGCAAACCGGCAGTAGTCTTTCCGCGAATATTGCAGGCAATGACACCATAGTAAATTTCAATGACTTTGCTGCACTTGCTGCGCAATGGCTGTATTAGCCAGTTAGTTGTTTTTGCAGTTTTTGGATGACCAGGTTGCCCGCTTTTTTGTGAGGCGGGCAACCTTTTTTGGAAGCCTGCTGATTCTATTTGGGTGTAGTGACAATTGGTATAATCGGGTTTCTTGTTACAGGTTGAGAATAAATGAAAACAGTACTATTGCAAAAATATAGGGTTGTTTTTCATTTGATGGTTTTTGGCCTTTTTCTCTTAACAGGGGCAGCGACGGCCAAGCCGATCAGCGGGGCGTTTATCCAAATCAGCGATTATATGTACAGCTACAGTCAAACTGACTGGAATAGGGAAATTGGGCTAATGAGTCAGGCCGGGATGGATACCGTCATCGTTACGCCTTCGATAGACAATGGTCTGGCTCATTATCAAAGTTCTTTGTCGTTTGTAACCGGAGTTACAGATAATGGGCTGATAATGATTTTAACTGCCTGCGATATTTATAATGTGAAATGCTATGTCGGTCTTGTTGGAGACGACAATTGGTGGAATAGTGTAGGCAGCAAAAAGATATTAACCACGCTGGTCAATCACGATATTGCCGCCGCAGATGAGCTTTTGCCGCTGGTAAGCTCGCATACATCTTTTGCCGGCTGGTACACTACCGAAGAAATAGAATTTAATGCATGGAACAGCAGCAATCGCAGCCAGCTTATAACCACCCTTCTTCAACCTTTAGTCAATCATTTAAAATCCATAACACCCGGCAAGCCAGTGGCGACAGCACCGTATGTTTATGACATAACTGAGGGAGCGGCGGCTTGTGAAACATGGTGGGATTATACTCTCGGTCAGGTTCATTTTGATATACTGATGTTCCAGGATGGGATGGGGGCAGACCCCAACAGACAGCCGGAACAAATTATTCCGTATTTCAGCGGTATGGCGGTAGCATGCGGTAATAATGGGGTTCAGTTCTGGGATGACCTTGAAGTTTTTAATCAGACGGACTGGTCAGCCAAAACATTCAGCGACGCGATGATTCAGATTGATATTAATCAAGAATATGTCGATAAGATCGTAACGTGGGAATGGTTTTATATTACGCCGACCCAGCAAATGAGGGGCAGTACAAGAACTACGGACAGGCAAAACTTTTATGTGAAAATGCGGGCACACAATACGGGGCTTGGCCTTGTGTCGCTTAATAAGACCTATACTCTAAGTACGCCGCCATCAACAACCTATCCTGATACCAAGCATGAACTGACTGATTCGCAGATTGATTGGACGATGGACTCGCAGGTTGGTTTTAGTCTTTTCGGTACCCAGACGGTTTCGGCTACGATAGATTTGCGGGAAAATATTTCCGCAGTGTATGGCTTTTCGGCAACAATAATGAAACGGGCAAGCTGGGGGGTTGTCTTGCCTGTTAGTGTGCAGGTATATGCTTCTCAGGATAATCAAAATTTCAGCTATGTTACTCAGCTTTCGACGTATCCCGCAACTGTTGATTCTCTGAATGTTTATTATGATTTTCCGCAGAATCCGGTCTCGGCTAGGTATATTCAATTCAGGATTACATCGTCGTCTGGCTGGCTGATGTGTTCGGAACTTAGTGTTTATAGAGGCACTCCGACAGGGGACTACAATTTTGATTATAAAGTCGATATTCAGGACCTTTCGATATTAGCCAGCCAATGGCTGAGCTTAGATTCCAGTGGGGCGATAGTTAATGGCAAGGCTTTTGCGGCATTGGCCTCAAACTGGCAATGGTGCAGGAGCGACAAAGAGGTCTATAGGAATCAATTTTATAAGCTGAAAGGTGTTCAACTTACGCAGGAGTCGCCTTATGTGCAGGGCAGAAGCGTTGAGAGTATAGCTTCTGAGCTGTCTGTTAATGGCGTAGAGTCTGTGTTTATTATACCGACCTCCACAGACGGAATTCAGGATGGAATCGTGGCGGCTTTGCATGCAAAAGGCATCGGGGTAGGGCTGATGCTGTTTGCGGACAGCGTTTATACATCACCGGACATTCTGCCATCCGGCTGGCAAAGCTGGCTGATGGGATTTCTTAATGGACCGACAGATCAGCATCTTTGTTTTCGATATGATGCATATCGTCAGTGGATGAAGCAGCGTGCGGTAAATCTCTGTAATACGTATGGCTTTGATGCGATTACTTTTGCAGAGCCTATGTACCCCATTTATGACGGCATTACGCAAACTCCGGTTGTGTATGCTGATGTGTCGTCGGCTTACCAGGCTATTTTTAAGACTGATACAGGTCAAACCAATTTTCCGGATTTCACAAATTCTGCAAGCCCGTATTATTTCAAGACCAACACGGCTCTTTATCAGACACTTGTCCAGCACAGGAAAGATTCCATTACGAATTACTTTGACGAAATAATCAACGGTACCGGAGGCTTACGACAATCAGCTCCTGACACATTAGTAATCACATGGTCGCTGGCCTGTTCAAAATTGCAGAATGGCGGCGCGCAGCTTTTACCAGAATGGGAAGGCGACGACCCGTGTAGCATAGTAAAAACAGCCAAGCCAGATATACATTATTACCAGACTCACTGGCCGGACTGGTCGGATCCTAATCTTAGTCCGGAGCATGTTTATCAATATATTGATAATTTCAAAGAAGCGTGGCACGCAATGCCGGATGTTCCGGTAGGCGTGCAGGATGATATCGGCAGCATAGTGACAATGCGGCGAAGTGATCAGTATTACAGTGATTTCCTGACGGCCTGTGAGGCAAGCAATGTTTCAAATTCAACTTATTATTGCTTTGATATTCGCAGCGATATTTATGAAGCCGCTCCACAATTGAAAAGGATTTCGCAATCCACGAGCGATGTGAATATTTCTGACCCAAACGCTGCTAATATGATAACCCTTGAGTTTGACCAGAGAATAAGCACCGGCAGCGTCGCCATGATGTGTCAAAGAAATATTGTTAGTGATTCAAACGTTGTGTATAATATTCTGTCAGCATCCGTTGATGGCAGTTTGTTGAAACTGCAGCTTGACAAGCCAGTCGGGCTGGGAGAAGAGCTTTTTGTTGATATAGGCGGGATAAGTGATGATCCATCTGTAAGATGGGTAACGCCGAATATCCCCGCAGGCAGCACAAATACAATTCCACTGGGAACCATAGTGGAGCTGATAGTTGAATAATTATTGTTCGCATTTAATTTTGTCGCTTGAGCAGATATCCGCTTTATGGTCTCATTGCCATCGGGATTGCTCAACCACTGAAAGGTATAAAACAACTTGAACCATTTATAAGGAGTAGTTATGCGTATCACAGGAACGTTTCTTGACGAAATTACATTTGATATTATGTCGAATAACTGGGGGCCGGATGACTGGGCCAAGGATTTCAGGGCAATGAAACATGTCGGCATTGATACGGTTATTATTATTCGCGCCGGTTTTGAAAATAAGTGCATTTTCCAGTCAAAAGCTCTCAAGAAGCATATTAGCACTATGATGCCGGTCTATGAGGATTTATGTGAGCTGTTCCTGAGGTTGTCTGAGGAAAACGGCATCGCGTTATATTTTGGTACGTACGATGATTACGGCAAGATGCAAAACAATGGGCATCAGAAGGTTATTGATATTAACAAGGATTTTATCGACGAGGCATGGGAGCGATATGGTTCATTTAAGGCGTTTAAGGGCTGGTACATTACTCAGGAGCTTGCTGTTAAGAATGAAGATGGCGTACGATGCATTAAGGAGATTGCAGAACACTGTAAAGGAATAACAGGTGACAAGCTGCCGACGGTTATTTCTCCTTACATCGCCGGGAAAAAACAGTTCGACAATCCGATTACTCTTCGGCAGCATGAAAAAGACTGGGACTATATGCTTTCTGTCCTCAAGGATTCAATTGACATTGTTGCATTCCAGGACGGCAATGTTGATTATCATGAGCTTCCGGATTATATCCTTACCAATAAAAAGCTGCTTAAGAAATATGGTATGCGGGTGTGGAGTAATCTTGAGACGTTTGATAGAGATATGCCGTTTAAATTCCCTCCTATTGAGTGGAGAAAACTCAGGTGGAAACTGGAAGCGGCGTGCAAGGCCGAAGTCGAAAAAGTGATTACCTTTACGTTTTCGAGTTTTATGAGTCCATATTCATGCTGGCCCAGTGCGGGTAATCTGTATGACAGATATTGTGATTATTTGGGCATTAAGAGGCTTGTAAGAGAATAGGATAGTACGCAAAAATGGAGTTTGCCATGCAAAAAGAAAGTCATACGAAGCGGTCTATATTTGTCGGTTTGCTTTTGCTAACAATGTTTTTTTCAACGGCTTATGGGGCTGAACTTGCGCCAAGAGCAAAAAAACTGCTTCACGGAAGGACGGTTCAGATAGATTTGGGGTTTGACATGTATAAAGACCGCAGCGCGCGAAGCATTGCGGAAGAAATTGCGGCAAATGGCTATGAAGGTGTTTATTACTTTGTGTGCTCCGACAAGGGGGTGAGGAAAGATGTTATATCTGAGCTTCAACAAAGAGGCATTCCCGTGGCGGCGCTGGTTTGTGCATCAGGTACATATATGCCGGTCGAAGAGCGTATAAAAGACTGGGAAAAATACAAAATGGTGTTTACAAACAAAACGATGGATGAGTACAAATTAATGTCGTTTGTCCATAAGGATTATTTGGCGTGGATGAAACAGCGCATAGTGAAACTTATCAACACAAACGGTTTTGACGGTTTTACTTTTGCAGAGGTTATGTATCCTATTGCGGATGGTCTTGAGCGAGAGAAAGTTCTTTACGGAGATATCTCACCGGCATTTCAGGCTGCTTTTAAAGTGGCTACTGGTAATACAGTTTTCCCTGAGTTCGTCGATAAGACCAAAACTAATTACTATAAAAAAATTCCAAAGGTTTATAGTGATCTGGTGGAATTTCGCGTAAAGGTCATTAATGATTTTTATGATGAAGTGATCAACGGAAAGGACGGAGTCAGGGAAAAATGTCCGGGGGTATTTGTTGCGAGCTGGACGCAGGGGGCAAGTTTCTCTGACGGTGTGAATAAAATTCGTGAGTGGGAAGGTAACGATGCCTCCGCGATGATTAGGCGTGTAAAACCGGATATGCACTTCATCCAGACTCACTGGATGGACTGGTCAAATCCTGATATGAATGGTGATTATCCGCTGCTGTATAAGCCTTTTTTTGATGCTATCAGAAAAACGGACGGGAATGTGCCGATAGGCTTACAGGCCGATTTTGTTTCGCAAGAGGGCGCCCGCAGATCTTTAGATTATCAAAAGCTTTTTTATAAAACCTGTGAACAAATGGGTGTTGACAGTACGACCTATTATGTATTTTCCCAGAGATGGGCTGTTTATATGGAGCCAGCGCAGCTTTGCAAGGTCAGTCTGGTATCGAAAGATACGGTTGAGTTATGTTTTGACAAGCGAATATCCAAAAAATGCAACGGTGTTGTTTTGGGCAAAAAAATGATTGCTGCTGATAACGGAAAGAGTTATATGGCCAAATCGGCTGAAGTTGATGGCAATCTGCTCAAGGTTGTGCTTGATGGCGATCTCTCAGACGTTAAAGAAGTAACAGTGAATATAGGTGGTATTAAAGATGACCCCAGTTATCGCTGGGCGCCAAAGGGTAAAGTTAATGTTGTTCCAGCCGATACTGTAAGGAAACTGCCGCTTCAGTAATGACATGAAGGATTATGTCTATCTCAAAAAACAATCTTAATATGACGCTTGTTCCGCCCAGTCCGTGTTCTGAGAGGATAAAGCTTGATATAAGAGCCGCAATTCTAAATGACAGCCAGCAGAAAAGAGAGATTGGCATATCAATTTATCTCGACAAGCCGGAACAGAAAAATCTGCTCTATAATAAAACCCAGACTGTTAATGCAGGAGAACACTTCTTGGTGCGATTTATGTGGCCTGCATTAGGTTATGTTGGCAGACACAAGATAGTTTCTCAGGCAAAGATTGAAAACAAGATAATTACTACTGAATCCGATATTGAAATTGTTTCATCTGAAACGATTTCGCTTAGGCAAATCAGCGGAGCATGGGCGGGTATAACTCACTGGAGTAACAAAGAGGGGAAATACTGGCAGGATGACATAAAAAGACTGAATGATAACCAGTGGCGTGAAGTCGTAAGAGGTATGAATGAGATTGGGATGAAGATTATTGTCATTCAGGAAGTTTTAAGAAATGAGGAATATGTCGGTAAGCATAAAATCGAGGAAGAAGGGTATAAAGGCAAGGCCTATTATCCATCGAAATTATATCCCGGGAGAATGCAAATAACCGCGTCAAACCCCCTTGAAGCCATACTTGATGAAGCTGACAAAACAGGTTCGAGTGTGTTTCTCGGTGTGGGTATGTACGCGTGGTTTGATTTTACGGCTGGTTCCCTTGAATGGCACAAAAACACAGTGAAAGAACTGTGGGAACTTTATGGTCATCATAAATCTTTCTATGGCTGGTATATATCGGAAGAAGTTTTCGGAAATCTTGGAGATAATGAGGAACGTCGAAAAGAGATTGTAACTTTTTTCAGAGAGTTCAAAAAATATACACAAAAATTGTGTCCTGACAAGCCGATTATGCTTGCACCGAATTGTCATAATATTGCGGAAGGTATGAAATATTGGCCGCAACTGCTTAAAAACCTTGATATTGTCTGTCCTTTTGGGTTTCACAGGATGCCCGAGGGAGATATGACAGGAGAACAGGCCGCAAAAATGCTGAGAAAGCTTTGTGACCAATCTAATTCGCAGTTGTGGTTAGATATGGAAGTTTTCCTTTTTGCCGAAGACCAGGCGCTTTATCCCCGGCCTATTGAGGGGGTTGTTAGCGATTTCAGCCGGTTCGATAATTTTGAAAAGATATTGTGCTATCAATATCCCGGCCTGATGACTCCTCCGTGGGCTCAAATCAAACTCGGCGGTCAGCGGGCCGTTAATCTTTTTAATGACTACAAAAAATTTATTGAAACAGGCAAACTATAATTTTAGGAAAATGTTTTCAGATTAAAAGTTTCAGATTTACCATATAGCTTGCATTTAAATGGGAATATCTTGTGAAAATCACAGGTACTTTTTTAGATGAAATAACGGTTGATATCCCATCAAACAACTGGGGGCCGGAAGAGTGGGGAAAAGACTTTGCGGCAATGAAGCGGATGGGCATTGATACTGTAATTATCATACGCTGCGGCTGGGGTCGCAATGCTGTTTTTGATTCGAGTGTATTAAAAAATAAACATCAAATGCTTCCGGTATATTCCGACCTTGCGGCTATGTTTCTGGAGCTTGCAGAAAAGTATAAGATGAAACTTTTCTTTGGCACTTATGATTCCAATGTTTTTTGGCGTGATGGGCGATTGCAGGAAGAATTGGATATAAATCTTAGCCTTGTGGATGAGATTTGGAAAAAGTACGGCAAGTGCAAGGCATTTGCCGGGTGGTATATGTCTCACGAGTTTGGCAGAAGGTATGGCGGTTTGCCCGAAGGTGAAAGACTTACCGGTAATTGTAAGTCGCAGGGCGGCGATTTGCCGCAATACCAAAAAAAACTTGCCGACCATTGTAAGTTTGTAAGCAGTGGCCTGCCGGTTATAATGTCACCATATATGTGGGGGAAAAAAATAGTAGGTGACAGTGCCATAAATATTGAGCAGCACCGTAAGGAATGGGACGAAATTTTCTCGATTCTCCACAATAGCGTCGATATAGTGGCATTTCAGGATGGGCATGTGGATTATAACGAGTTAAAAGATTATATCTGTGTCAATAAGGAGCTGATTAATAAATACCAAATGACCGCGTGGTCGAATGTTGAAAGTTTTGACAGAGATATGCCTTTTAATTTTCCTCCTATTGACTGGCGAAAAATGCAGTGGAAACTGGATTTTGCTGCCCAGGCCGGTGTTGATAAATGTATTACATTTGAATTTTCACATTTTATGAGCCCATATTCAATGTGGCCGTCAGCCCACAACCTTTATAAAAGGTACTGTGATCATTTCAAGATAGACATAAGTGGTTTGCATTCGAAGTCTAAGAAAAACCGTAGAGATACTGTTAAGGTGTAAAATGTTGAAAACGAGATATAGTTTTTTGTTTGTAACAGTTCTGTTTGTAATAACCACTTTCTGTGGTGTTGCGTCGGCGGAGCGTGTAATTCGTTTTGCGCATTTTACTGATATACATATGACGCAGGATAACAATGCGCCCCAGGGATTAACACAGGCGCTTAGACATATGCAGGCAATGGAAGATAAACCAGAGCTTCTGGTAACTGGTGGTGACCATGTGATGGACTCCTTTTCTGTGACAGATAAAGTCGCAACCGATGAGTTTAATCTGGTAAAGGATATCCTGAAAAAAGAATGCAAGATTCCCATTAAATATTGTATTGGCAATCACGATTTATGGGGGTGGGACAAAAAAGGCAGCGGGACAACAGGGAAAGAAGAGTTCTGGGGCGAAAAAAGGCCGGTTCATGAATTTAATATGCCGGGGCGGTATTACAGCTTTGATGTTAAAAACTGGCATTTTATAGTTCTCGACAGTTTAATGAGGGATAAAGACAGTTATATGGCTAAGCTTGATGACGAGCAATTCAAATGGCTCAGCGGCGAGCTGGAAAAGAACAAAGACAAATATACAGTGATTTTCTCTCATGTGCCGATACTTTCGGTGGCGGTTTTTTTTGACGACGACGAAAGCGAAAAATCAGGGGATTGGTCAGTTTATAGGGGCGAGATGCATATTGACGCAAGGAAGCTGAAAGACCTCTTCAATAAATATCCCGGCGTAAAACTTTGTATAAGCGGCCATGTGCATCTTTTTGACAGAGTTGAATATAACGGCGTAACATACATCTGCGATGGCGCAGTATGCGGCAATTGGTGGGGCGGCAAATATAAGGAGTGTAAAGAAGGTTATGGCATATTCGACCTCTACAGCGATGGGACTTTTCAGCATAAATATGTTACTTACGGCTGGGTCGCACCTGAGAAGAAGAAATAATTTATTTGGGTATGATATTGAGAAAACCATTTTGTATTTCGGGGTAAAACATGGCAAAGAATAAATATTCAGAACTTGCGGCGTTTTATAAAAATGCTCTGTTGGACAATGTCCTGAATTTCTGGACAAAAAATTCTCTTGATAAGGAATATGGTGGATACTTTACCTGTCTGGACAGAGAAGGCAAAGTTTATGACACGGACAAATTTGTCTGGTTGCAATGCCGACAGGTGTGGCTGTTCTCGGCTCTGTATAACAGGATGGAAAAGAACAGTAAATGGCTCGATATCGCGAAGCTCGGAGCCGATTTCCTCGCCAAAAAAGGAATGGATAAAAACGACGATTGGTATTTCTCGCTTGATAGAACAGGCAAACCCCTCATCGCCCCGTATAATATTTTCAGTGATTGTTTCGCTGCGATGGCATTCAGCCAATACGCCATGGCGACCGGCGACGAAAAAGCAAAAAAAATAGCTTTGAATACCTATCTGCATATCCTCAAACGCAAATCAAATCCAAAAGGCAAATACACAAAGGCTGTTGCCGGGACAAGGCCGATGATGTCGATGGCTGTGCCTATGATATTGGCGAATTTGTCGCTTGAGATGGAATGGCTGTTGTCTCCTGAGCAGCTTAATTCGGCACTGGATATGTGCGTTAAGGAAGTAACGGAAATATTCTATAATAAGCAGGCCGGTCTGCTTATTGAAAATGTTGCCCCTGATGGAAAGCGAATAGATTGTTTTGAAGGCAGGCTAATCAATCCGGGCCACGGCATAGAGGCAATGTGGTTTTTGATGGATATAGGCAGACGCAGAAACGATACCGCACTGATAAATAAATGTGCCGGTATAATGTTTAATATTCTCCAGTATGGGTGGGATGAAAAATATGGCGGAATATTTTACTTCCTTGATATTGACGGTCATCCGCCGCAGCAGCTTGAATGGGACCAAAAACTCTGGTGGGTGCATCTGGAAACGCTGGTAGCCCTCGTTATGGCCTATGCAAGCACAGGCAAAGAAGAATACTGGCAGTGGTTTGAAAAGATACATGATTATTCATGGGCACATTTCGCAGACAAGGAATTCGGCGAATGGTTTGGTTATCTTAACAGACAGGGAGAGGTTCTTTTGCAGGCAAAAGGCGGCAAATGGAAGGGCTGTTTCCATGTTCCGCGAGCATTTTGGCTTTGTTCTAAAGAACTTGAAAAATTAGCCGCAAAATAAATTGGATATTAAATATGAATCGAATCGTTGATTTAGTTGTTGTTGTCGCATATCTGGTGTGTACTTTTGTTTTAGGTATATTTGCCAGCAAAATCCTTCATCGCAACCGTAAAACCACCGAGGATTATTTCCTTGCCGGCAGAAATATGAAAGGCTGGATTACCGGGATATCCTTTTCGCTGGTGGCGATCAATGCCGATGTTGCTCCTCTTTATGTGGGTATGAGCGCAGCAATGGGGTTGTCGGTATGCTGGTTTTTTCTTTCACGGTTTACCTTTAGCTGGCTGATTTTAGCGACACTGTTTGCCGTCAAATGGAGGCAAATCGGTGTTTCTACCGGCCCGGAATTTTTCTCTCTAAGGTTTCATGGTACCGGTGGGAAAATTGTGAGGGTTTATTCTTCGTTGTATGCTGTTCTCACGGGAATGATTCCCTGGATTGGCGCAGGTCTTCTCGGCCTTCATATGATCGCAGGCCCCATATTCGGCATTGAAAATAAATTTGTAACAATTGCTATTGTAACCCCCATAATGGTTGGATATGTCTGGATTTCCGGATTTGCCGGCGTGCTTATTGTTGACGTATTTCAGGGCATAATAATCATTTTGGCAAACCTCGCATTGCTGTTCATTGTCCTGTTTCATTTCGGCGGCCCGACCGCCTTGGCCGAAACCGTTGCAAAAATCCACGGCCCATTTGCTCAGAGCATAATGAACCCGATGCCGCAGTCAGGCAGTCCTATTTTAACTCCTATGGTAGTGGGCGCCTGGCTTTTGCTTTCAACTTTTGGAATAGGCGGTAATGTAGGGGCTGAAGGCCAGCGTATTATCTCCTGCCGTAACAACCGAGAGGCGGCCAAAATGGCTGTCTGGGCGGAGATTTCGCTTTTTGTGATACTTGTAACACTTACATTGCCTGCGCTTGGCGCGATAATAAATCATCCGGAGTTATACAGGGCTGCGCCTGCTCAAAGGGAACAGGCGTATGGTTTCCTACTTGCTGATTTCATGCCTAAAGGTCTTTTAGGTCTTGCGCTGGCCGCTATTGTTGCTTCTGTTATGTCAACAGTTGCAAGCTTTTTGACTTATGGCTCGCAAACCCTCGTCAATGATGCGTATGGTACACTGGTTGGCAAGCCCACAGAAGCCAAGGCAATCTGGCTCGGCAGATTCTTTATGCTGGTCATTATGGCCATCTCGCTGTTCGTAGTGTATCATTCTAAAAGTCTGATAGGAATAGCAGTGATTTTGGTAGGGCTTTTTGGCTCAACGGCTCTTATCGGCTGGGCTCAGTGGTGGTGGTGGCGAATAAATTTGAAATCATGGATTACCGCTAATGTAGTTGGGCCATTAGTTTATATTGTTATTTATTTGCTCGGCAGATTTAACGTCTGGCAGGAGCAGTCGCCGGTGGAATCGATTCGTCAACAGACGGAGATGTATCAGGCGGTTGTTTCTATGATAATTACTACAGTAGCGTGGATGACAGTTGCTTTCCTGACAAAACCTGAGGATATGGGACTGCTGAAGTCTTTTTATCGCAAGGCGCATCCTTTGGGATTATGGGGGCCGGTTCGTCATGCGATTGAAGACGAAGACGGCAGGAAAATAAACACTCCGAAGATGCTGATGCCTGCTGGTCTTTTTGTGACGTTTCTTGGTGCGGTATGGCTTATATTTTCGATTATCAGTCTTTCATACCTCTTTGTAGGCAAATGGAATGCTGGTGTCATTTGCGGCGTTATTGCGATAATTTTTGCGTTCGCGTTTAAATATGGTTTCAGATGGCATATAAATCGAATGGCCGAAGCCGGGCCTATTCCTGCTCAATCTGTTACTAATTCCGGAGCAGGTTTGTAACCTGTTGTCAATAATGGAGTTGTGATACGTAAATGGACTGCGAAATCCTATGAACCATACGTTGGATTTGATTGTTGTTTTTGGGTATCTGGTAAGCACTTTTGTTATCGGTATATTCGTCGGCAAGATACTTAATCGCGGCCGCACGACTTCTGATGAATTTTTTCTCGCCGGCAGAAATGCCACGGGCTGGCTGACGGGCCTGTCATATACCTTGATAGCTATCAATGCCGATGTTGCGCCGCTTTATGCCGGTATGGGTGCGGCGGTGGGACTATCGGTATGCTGGTTTTTCCTTTCGCGATTCACTATCGGCTGGCTGGTTATGGCAATATTATTTGCCGTAAAATGGAGACAAGTAGGAATTTCTACTGGACCTGAGTTTTTCTCTTTGAGATTCAAGGGAACACAGGGCAGGATTGTCAGGGTTTGGTCTTCGCTGTATGGGGTTTTCGTCGGAATGATGCCGTGGATTGGTGCCGGACTGCTCGGCCTTCATATGATTGTCGGCCCGATATTCGGCATAGAAAATAAATTCGTAACGATTGCCATAGTGCTGCCTGTAATGCTGGTATATGTCTGTATGTCAGGGTTTGCGGGTGTGCTTGTTGTGAATCTGTTTCAGGTGACCGTCATCATTTTAGCAAATATCGCGCTATTGTTTATCGTTCTGTTTCATTTTGGCGGTCCTGTCGGCCTGGCTGACGCTATTACAAAAGTTCACGGCGCGTCCGCTAATAATATAATGAATCCGCTTCCTCAGGTGGGTGATGCTATTTTATCTCCTCTAGTGATATGTGCATGGTTTATTCTTTCAACCCTCGGCGTGGGAGGCGATGTCGGGGCAGAGGGTCAGCGTATTATTTCCTGCCGTAACAACAGAGAGGCAGCTAAAATGCCTATATGGGCGGTAATTATACTTTTCGTGATATTACTTTCGCTTACTCTGCCGGCGCTTGCGCGATAGTTAATCACCCTGAATTATATCAGGCGGTTCCATCTCAAAGAGAGCGGGCATACGGCCTTCTTCTGGCGGATTTTCTGCCTAAGGGCGTTTTAGGTCTTGCTCTGGCAGCCATAGTTGCATCTGTCGTATCGGTGGTGTCAGGTTATCTGAGTTATGGTTCGCAGACTCTTGTAAATGATGCGTATGGCACATTGTGCGGCAAGCCTAAAGAAGCAAATGCAATCTGGCTCGGCAGATTCTTTATGCTGTTGATTATGGTGGCTTCGCTTATCGTGGTAATTTTTTCCAATAGTTTGATGGGAATCGCTGTGGTTTTAACCGGCCTTTTCGGCTCGACCGCGCTGATGAGCTGGGCTCAGTGGTGGTGGTGGAGAATAAGTTTCAAATCATGGTTTACCGCGAATATAACAGGACCGGTAGTGTATTTTTCCCTTTCCTTTATACTCAGTAAAATAGACTGGTGGCGGCAGCAGTCCATGCGGGCAGAGTCAATCGCTCAGCAAATGGAGATGTATCAGGCGATTATCTCCATGCTTATCAATACCAGTACATGGGTAATTGTTACTCTCCTGACAAAACCGGAGGACATGGAAATTTTAAAGAATTTTTATCGCAAGGCCCGTCCGCTTGGATTCTGGGGACCTGTTCGCCGGGCAATAGAACTGGAAGACGGTAAAAAGATAGAAACCCCGAAAAGGTTAATGCCTGCGGGATTTTTCGTTGTATTTTTAGGATCGATATGGCTTGTGCTTTCGGTTATTTGTCTTTCTGTCCTGTTCGTGGGAAAATGGGAATATGCCTGTATCAGCGGTTCTGTCGCGGCTGTTTTTGCTGTCGCGTTTAAATATGCTTTCAGATGGCATATTGACAGGATGGCGCTTGCAGGCCCAATACAAAAACATGATTTTCCAAAACAGGATGGTATTCTATCGGAAATAAAGTCCACACCATAGATAAGCAAGGATATTCGAGGTTTATATTGGAAATCTAATCTGATAAAAATTGACCGGTAAAAAGTGAAAACTAAAAAGGGGATTCGATATGAAAAACGAAATTGAATTTGTTCGTCTTGTTGGAAACGAGCGTCGCGTTGGACCGACATTGGAAAGCGTTTCGCGGCACTGGCAGGGTGAGAAGGAGCGTTTTTTGTTTGTCAGTCCGCATGATGATGATGCGGTGTTAGGCAACGGACTGCTTATGCAACTTGTCCTGCGAGAAAAAGTTCCGGTGCATATACTTATTGTTACTGATGGCAGTATGGGCTATTGCACTTTTGAGGAGATGGCCACTATATCTTACATCCGCCGGAAAGAGACGTTTGAGTGCTATCAGTCGCTGGGCATTCCCAAGGAGAATATTGTCTGGGCAGGGTTTCCCGACTGCCAATTGAGCGGATATCGCGGTCGTCGCAAGGCCGGAAGCGACGACAAGGCCATCATACAGAACTTTGCCGGATTGCAGAATGCTTTCACATATTATCTGAGGCAGATTCGTCCTACGCAGTGTTTCCTGCCGACATCAAACGATTTGCATCCTGACCATCGGATTGTGTACGAAGAATTGCTCATCAGCCTCTTTCATGCCGGCGGCGATATCTGGCCCGAATTGGGAGAGCCGCTGACAAAGGTGCCATATGTGCATGAGTTCGGGGTATATTGCGATTTTCTCCAGCCGCCGCTACTGCGAGTGCAAGCACCAGAGTCTTACCTTGAGAAGAAATTAAATGCCATTGCCGCATTCCGTTCACAAAAGCAGATAGAGTCTTTAATAGATATCGTGCGTAAAGGAGGGCCGGAAGAATATTTACGGGCGGTTGAATTCCATTTGTATCGGCCGCAGCGGTATCGCAACGTGTTCGAAAAGAAAGATGAGATGACTTTTATTCGTTAGGATGCAGGCATGAATGCGCCGGTTTTGTACATGGGCGATACATCGCTGGAAACCGCGGCAAGTTATCTTGCGGGCGTATTAAAAGCGTTTCAAATTGATTTTAACTACGTCAGTTCGTCGCAGCGTTGTTCCGACCATCTGCTCGATAAAGCGTATAGTACGGTTATTTTGAGTGATTATCCTGCGGCGAATTTTTCTCAATCGCAGCTTGCTCTGCTGAAAAAGAAGATAGCCGATGGGCTTGGATTTGTGATGATCGGCGGGTGGGAATCATTTGTCGGCCAAGATGGCCATTACGATACGACTATTCTCAGCGAGATATTGCCGGTAGCAATGCAGGAAACCGACGACCGCGTTAATTGGTCAGGGCCGTGTGTTGTTGAAAAGACAAGTGATCATGCTATTGTCGCCGGTTTGCCGCTCACGATGGAACTGCCGGTTGTTGGCGGATTCAACGAAGTGAAGGTAAGGTCAAATGCCTTTACCATTCTTTCGGTACGGCGATTCAGCGTTTCTAAGGCGGGAAATGTTTTTACATTTGCCTCGCAGAGTATCAGCCCCTTGCTGGTAGTCGGCACCTGCGGTAAAGGCAGAGTCGCGGCATTTATGAGCGATGTTGCGCCGCATTGGGTGGGCGGGCTTGTCGATTGGGGAAAGAAAAGAATAGCCGTCAAGGCACATGGGGCAAGGGAAGTGGAAATAGGAGAATATTACGCGGCCTTGTTTGCAAATATCATTCGTTGGACAGCAGCTATTGAATTTTGAGGAGTTTTATGTCTAAAAATAATGCGATTGTCGGTCAGTCGGGCGGGCCGACCAGCGTCATCAATGCTTCGTTGGCGGGTATTGTCGAGACGGCCGCCAAAAACACAGCAATCGGCGCAGTGCTGGGTATGCGGTACGGCATTGAGGGGTTTATGGCGGAGAATATCATCGACTTTGGTCAAGAATCGCCTTTGGTGATAAGGGGACTAACTTCAACGCCGTCGAGTGCCCTCGGTTCGTGCCGGCATAAGCTCAAAGATGCCGACCTGCCGAAAATCTTTGATGTTATAAAAAAATACAATATTCGCTATATATTCCTTATCGGCGGCAACGACACAATGGATACTATCTGCCGCGTTGCGGCATATGCCAAAGAACACAAGTATGAGCTTATAGGCATCGGCGTGCCTAAGACCGTTGATAACGACCTCTACGGTACCGACCATACGCCTGGTTTTGCCAGTGCCGCACGGTATATGACGCTGTCGGTTCAGCAGGCAGGGATATTAGCTCGCGATATGAAGAAAGTAGATCAGTTTGTTATCTTCCAGACTATCGGCCGTGATGCCGGATGGCTTGCCGCCGCGACAGTGCTTGCACGTCGTGATGAAGATGATGCGCCGCATATTCTGGTGCTGCCGGAGCGGGCGTTTGAGCGAGAGGCGTTTCTAAGCAAGGTTGAAGCCTGTTATAAAAAATTCGGCTATGTATCGGTAGTGTGCGGCGAAGGCTGTAAATATGCCGACGGCACACCCGTATCAGCGAGCCAAATAAAGGACAAATTTAGCAATGTCGAGTTCGGCGCAACGGCTGGTACCAGCGTGGCGATGATGCTGCACCGGATGATTGCCGATAAATTCGGGTTTCGCGGCGAATTTCAAATCACCGAATCGTTGCCGATGTGCGCGGCGGACCGCGCTGTTGCACACGATATTGACGAGGCGTATATGTGCGGCAAGGCCGCCGTCGAGCTTACGGCCAAAGGCACAACCGGCGTAATGGTTACGCTGGTGCGCGAGCCCGAAAAAAGCTATAAATGCACTACCGGTACGATCCAGCTTTCTGAGGTCGCCGCGCGTGCCAAGCCGATGCCGGATAAGTTTATCAGCAAGGATGGCACCGATGTAACACCGGCCTTTATTGAGTACGCAAAGCCTTTGGTTGGCAAATTACCCGAGTATGTAAAACTCGCTTATAATTCCTATAGAACATAAAGGAGCATATAATGAATGCACAATCAACTTACACACAATTTGCATTAGTACGCGAAATGATGGAAACGCCCATCATCATTAAGAATTTCAAACTTAAGAATACCGATAACGTTGTCGCGGCCATAAAGAAAATCGGCAAGATTTTCTTTACCGGCGAAGGTTCTAGCCGAATCTTTCCAGCCAAGAACGCAATGTATCTGGCTCGCCGCATGGGCCTGAATCTGAATATGGCCGCAGAGGGCGGTAGGCAGGCCGCAGAGTATAAGCTGGACGATTCTGTTGTCTTTGGTGCATCCAACAGCGGCCAGACCAAAGAGGTCATCGCTCTGTTTGATATGCTCAAAGGCAAAGGCCACAAAAATCTGTATGCCTTGACGGCCAATCATGCCACCAAACTCGAATCGCTTGCCAGCCAGACGTATGTTTTAAGTTGCGGGAAAGAAAATGCCGTCGCGGCGACAAAGAGCGTCGAAGAACAGGCATTATTTTATCATGCTCTTATGCTTGCCACACAGAATCAGTCGGTTGATGGCACGCTTGCTCGGGTTTCCGCAGCCGTGCAGGATGCCCTGACGATGCCCATTGATAAGCAGATCATCAAATCACTTGCCAATGCCGGCACCATTTGTTTTTCCGGCAGAAACGACGGCGTCGCAGAGGAGCTGACCCTCAAGACCAACGAGATCACCCGCAAAAAAAGCGATTATTTCGAGGGCACATATGCCGTCCACGGCGTCGAAGAAGTCCTTAATCCCGATGATGTCGTACTGCTCATCAATCCATTCAATGCCGAGATGGAGAAGATAAAAGCGACGCTCGCCGCCGGTGTAAAGATGAAAGTCTTTGCGATTGCTGAAGGGGATACCATCTTCCCCACTATCAAGATAAAGAGCGTCGGCGATATGACCAATTTCGTTTATCTGGCGGCGGGATGGAATATTCTGGTAGAGGTAGGCGTAAATCTCGGCATCAACCTTGACAAGCCCACCCGCGCCCGCAAGGTCGGCAATGAGTTTGTCGGCTAAGAAAACAGTTGTAATGCTAATGCCAGTGGTCTTACGGCGCAAAAATTTATCTGGGCTTAAATTCTTATGCTTGGAAAAAAAGCGCATTTTTAGGAATTGGTATGTTTTGGTATAAAAGCGAGCTGGTGAATTGGCGTATAATCGGTACAAATGGGCCGTAGGATGCATTATAGACCAAAGTTACGAAAAGTATAAAAATTCATAATTTTTAATATAAAGTAATAAAAAGTTGGGGGAAAGTGAATGAAAATGATCCTATGGGTCCCCGACTGCGGTTCCTACGAAGCTTGAGTCGAGGATAGGCAGGACGCTTCGAGCCGGAGTTAATTTGAACGCGAAGTTAGAAGTTAGAAAGAAGAAATAAAATCTACACCTGTTCCTCAAGGAAGCCCTTCTCGCGTAACCTCTTATACTGGGCATTCCGACATAGAAACAACTATCCGCTTTGACAGTACAGTAGATGAAATGCACCTTAACGCAGCGGCTAAACTTTGCGACAATTTATTGACGACTGACGGAAAACTGACCTTTTCGGGCAATTCTGAGCAAAAACAGGAAGCGTAAAAATGTTGACGGCGTGGGTAAATACTTGTTATTATTGGGTTTATAAGAGTTCGGTCCCCGTAGCGCAATTGGATAGCGTGTTGGCCTCCGAAGCCAAAGGTTGTGAGTTCGAATCTCACCGGGGATAGTTTCCCAGAGCGTTTATTTATGGAATACGGATATGTCAGCGGATAAAAAAATGTCTTTAAGTCAGGCAAAGGCGAAAAATGTCTGGGAGTTTTTCAGGCAAGTCAATCGCATCCCGCGCGGGTCAAAAAATGAAAAGCAGATTATGGATTGGCTCAAGACCATCGCCAAAAGCCGCAATCTGCCTTCTCGAAGCGATGAAGTTGATAACGTGATTATCGAGCTGCCCGCAACAAAGGGCTGCGGAAAGTCGCCGGCGATTGTCCTTCAAAGCCACGTCGATATGGTCTGCGAAAAGACGCCCGAATCGAAACACGACTTCACCAAAGACCCCATCGAATTAGTCGAACGCGATGGCTGGATTACAGCCGATGGCACGACCCTCGGCGCGGATAATGGAGTAGGCGTTGCGTTGTCTCTCGCATTGCTCGACGAAAAAATATCGCATCCAAAGCTCGAATTGCTTTTTACCGTCGATGAGGAAACGGGCCTGACCGGGGCGAATGGTTTGAAACCCGGCTTCATTACGGGCAAATATCTCGTCAATCTCGACGGTGAAGACAAATCCTTCATCGTCGGCTGCGCGGGCGGCGAGCAGACCGAAATACGCCTGCCCCTGGAGTTTTCGCCCGTGCCCGATTCGCTTGTCTGCTTCGACCTGAAAATCTCAGGTCTTCACGGCGGCCACTCCGGCATCGATATCGACAAACAATACGCAAACGCAATCCAACTGTTGGCAAGAACACTGAAAGATTTACAGAATTTCGATTTGCGCATTTGTGATATCGAGGGCGGCACTGTGCATAATGCCATCCCGCGCGATGCAAAAGCGGTTATCTGTTTCGATGCCTCCAAACTCAATGCAGTGAAAAAAACGTTTGTTGAAATCGAATCATCATTCAAAAAACAATACGCTCAAACCGAACCCAATCTAAAAATAGAATTAAAAGAAACTGACCTTCGACCAGCGGTATCAATCGGCAATCGGCAATCGAAAATCGTCAATCTTCTTTCGTCTTTGCCTGCGGGCGTATATCGAATGTCATCTGAGTTTGAGGGTATCGTTGAGACATCAAGCAATCTTGCAAAAGTTGAGATTTTACGTGATGAGAAGCAGTTGCTGATTTTAATCTCTCAGAGGAGTTTGGAGAAACAAACGCTTGGTGAAATAACCGCCAAAATCACCGATTTGGCGCATTCCTCAGGAGCTAAAGCCGAAACCGTTGGTGGGTATCCGTCCTGGAAACCCGATGTCAATTCCTCACTTCTTAAACGCGCAAAGGAAATTTACAGGAAGCTCAATAATAAAGAGCCAGAGGTTAAGGTTGTTCATGCCGGTCTTGAGCCGGCTGTCATCGGCGAAAAGATACCGGGTATTGAGATGATTTCCGTTGGCCCCACAATCAAAAACCCCCATTCCCCCCAGGAACGCGTCGATATCGCCTCCGTTGATGCTGTCTGGCAGTTTTTGATTGAGTTAATACCATCGCTTGGATAGCGATATCAATTTGCCGAGACAATATCCTCGAAGCAGGCGGGGGCGAGTTTTTTCAGGGCGTCTAAAATCAGGTGGGCAGCTTTTTTAATTTCCCATTGTGCGCCTTTATCTGTGCGGACGGTGAGGATGTGCCGCCATTCGCGGAAATTGGCGGAGACGACGATTTCGCTTGTGCAGGCGTTGGGCAGGACGAAGCGGGCGTCCTCTTTCTTTAGCCCTTTGTCACGCCATTTGCGATACATTTCCTGTATCGTTTTCATATCGTTATGGAATTCGTCAACCAACTCCGCGGGCATACTTTCGGGTATGACGTAGGTAAAGTCATCTTCGTCGCAATATCGCTGGGACTGCTGTGAGACAGCCATCAGCCGGTGCCGGACTAATTGATGTGTCATCGCGCGTGAGCAGTTTTTGATTCTGAAGGTCGCGTAAGCGTGTTCTAAGGGCGATTCGTGGCCCATTTTAATGAGGCGTTTGATGAAGCTGGCCTGCGAATTATCGTCCATTTTGTCGAAACTGAGGTAGCACGTCCTGCCCGCCTGCTCTATGACTTTTTGCGGGTCGGGCGTTACCGCGACAAGTTCGACACTTAGTTGTTTTGCACAGGTTTGTTGTTGCATAATTTCTTCTCAGATTTTGTCGATTTCGATTTTGCCTAAGACGGCCAGGGCGATTTTAACATTGCCGAAGGGTGCGCTCACGGCGAATCCCGCGACTCTGGTATTAATCCGGTCAATCAATTCCCTCGCGATTTCAATGCCGATTATCTTTCCCTGCTGCTGGGTTTTTGCTGCGCTCATTCGTTCCAATAATTTAGGCGGAACGACAACGCCGGGGACTTCATTTGCCATAAATTCCGCGTTTTTCAAACTGGTGAAGGGCCAGATACCGGCAATGACGGGTATTTTCGGTTTTTTAGTAGAATCTAAAAAGCGGAAAAGCGTATCCGCGTCAAAAACCGGCTGGGTGATTGCGAATTCCGCGCCAGCGAGCACTTTTTGGTGGTATTTATCGATTTCGCGTTTGATATCGGTGGCGACTGGGTTTGCGCCGACACCAATTGCCAGTGAGGTAGGGGGGCTGAACTGGTTGCCGCCGAGGTCGATGCCGCGGTTGAGATTTCTGATTACGCCCGTCAGCGTGATTGAATCCATATCGAACACGCCTGTCGCCTGCGGATAGTCGCCCATTTTTGGCGGGTTGCCCGTGATGACGAGCATATTGCGCAGGCCGATGGTGTATGCGCGAGGATATCGGATTGCATTCCGATGAGATTTCGGTCACGACAGCAGAAGTGCAGGATTGATTCGATGTTCGCGGCCTGCTGGATTTTTACGGCTGTAACCATTGGCGATAACCGTGAGCTTGCGCGTGGGCCGTCGGGGATATTTATAGCGTCGATACCCATATCTGCGCAAAGTTTGGCTTTTTCAATTATCGGTTCGATATCGAGGCCCTTTGGCGGCGTAATCTCAATCGTCGTTACCTTAGCGGCCTGCCCTGAGCAAAGTCGAAGGGCGAATTTCGATTTTTCCGCAAATGGGGTTTCTTTTACTTCGGCTGTTTTTGGTGTTTCGATTGTTACAGCGGTGAAGCGTGCGCCGGATGTTGAGGCCTTGTCGATTGCGCGGATTGCGCGAACCATTTCCCTTATGTGTTCGGGTGTTGTGCCGCAGCAGCCGCCGATGATTCTCGCGCCTTTTTCGTAGAATCGCTTTGCGAATTCCGCCATGTATTCGGGAGTGGACATATAAAGGAGGCGGTCTTCGACCTGGCGGGGGAGGCCCGCGTTGGGCTGGACAGAAATGGGCTTATCGGTGGCGGCGTGGATGAGTTCGAGAGCGTTTAGCATTGCGGAGGGGCCTACAGAACAATTGAGGCCCAGGGCAGTTACGCCTTTTTGAGCGGAGATTCGGGCGATTGCGTGCTCGATTTTTTCGCCATAAGGCGTCTCGTTTAGCTCGGTAGTGGTCATCTGGGCGACGATTTCGAGGTCGGTTACGCTATGCACCGCCCCGATGGCTAATATCAGCTCATCGGTATTCGAGAATGTTTCGAGGATGAGGAAATCCGCGCCGGCGTCAGCTAACGCTTTGGCCTGTTTTTTGTATGCGTTTATTGCCTGCTGTTTGGATATTTGATTATACAGGGCAATATCGCGTGCGAGAGGCCCAATCGCGCCGGCGACCCGTACGTTGTCACCGGCGACTTTTTTCGCCAGCTCGACGCCTGCCTTGTTTATTTTCTCGGTTTGTTCTGCCAGGCCATATTTCGCGAGTTTGACCTCGTTTGAGCCGAAGGTGTTGGTTTCGATGAAGTCAACGCCGGCTTCGACGTATTGCTTATGGATTTTGGTTACGAGTTTGGGATTGCTGAGATTCAGCTCATCGAAGCAGGCGTTAATATAGACGCCTGACTGGTAGAGCATCGTTCCCATCGCCCCGTCGGCCAGAACAACCTGCTTTGATAATAGTTTTGATAGTTTCATTTTTGGCATAATTACCGAATTACTTTACCACGAAGACATAAAAAAACACGAAGAATTTTTTAGCCACCCTTCGACACGCTACGCTTGCTCAGGGCAGGCAGAGGACACGGAGAATTTTATTTTTGGTTTAGCTGGTGCGTGGGTTGTTACAGCCACGGCGGTGTTTATTTTTTGGCGGGGGGTTGCGGCGGGCGAATGATAAATTCTTCTGTGAAGGTCATGCCCGACAGATAATCGGTGAAATTGACCTTTACGGTCAGTGGCTTGTCGAACTTGTCAGCAATTCCGGCCGCGTCGAAACTCAGCCGATAGCTGCTCGAAAGCATCCCGCCCAGCCAGAGCATCTTAAGCTCATTCGGCTCAATTTGCCACTGTGCTAAACGGGCTTCATTTTCTTTTTTGTTCAGGTCCCAGAGCTGGACATCAACTGCCCCGCCTGCCTTTACGGTGTCACCCGTCTCATCAATCGGCTCAACGTAAACCACCAGCTTTTTCTTTCCCGTCGCGCCAGGGGTCTTGTCATCATCATAAAAGTTTGTGAATCTGCCGATTTTGACTGCTTTGATATGATAAATCGCGTCGGCTCTTTTTTCCCCCGGCAGCTTGGAAAGCGACTCCGCCTGTTTTAATAATTGAGCGTTTTCCGCATGAGCCTGTTCGAGCTGATTTTGAAGTTCCGTATTTTGCGAAGTTAGCTGCTGGACCTGCTCTGCGGTCGTTGGTTTGCTCGCTTTGCCGGTATTTTCACAACCGGCCACAAAAGCCAGTACCGCTGCAAATACTGGAATTAAGAATTGAGAATGAAGAATTAAAAACAGCCGCATTGTTCCAGCATGTATTTTTTTGGGATTCTGCATTCTCAATTCTGAATTCTAAATTTACGTTTCTTTATCCGCCGATTTGACCACTTCCGGCGCCTTTTGGATTATTCTGTCCGCAAGACCATACTTTATGGCTTCATTCGCGTCCAGCCAGAGGTTCCTGTCGCAGTCCTTCTCGATTTTTTCTGCTGACTGGCCTGTGTGTTTGGATAGTATTGCGTAAAGCCGCTCTCGCAGACGCATTATTTCCTTCGCCTCAATCTCAAGGTCCGTCGCAGGGGCAATCAGTTCCCCTGAAATCAACGGCTGATGAATCAGCACCCTGTTGTTGGCGAGCAGGAATCGTTTTCCCGCCTTGCCGCCCGCAAGCAATACCGCAGCCATACTTGCCGCCTGGCCTATGCAATAGGTTGCCACGTCGCAGCGTAAAAACTGCATACAGTCGTAAACGGCCAGCCCCGCCGTAATCGACCCGCCGGGCGAGTTGATATAGAGATGAATGTCCGTCTTGCTGTCCTCATTGCTCAAAAACAGCATCTGCGCAATAATCAGGTTGGCGGAAATATCTTCTATCGGCCCGCTCAGAAAAATGATTCTGTCTTTGAGCAGCCGGGAGTAAATATCGTATGCCCGTTCGCCGCGACCTGTCTTTTCAATTACTATCGGAACTAAGCTCTGGTCAACTGCCATAGTTTCACTCTCTTCAGTGGTTATTGTTTCTTCTTGTCTGTTTTCTTATCATCCGTTTTTTTCTCGCCTGACTCGTCGAGCTCTAGAACCTCGTCGATGAGTCCGTACGCAAGCGCTTCTTCCGCCGTCATATACCTGTCTCTTTCGGTCTCCGCGCTGATTTTTTCGACGGGTTGGCCTGAGAGTTTGGCAAGCATCTCGTTGAGCATTTTCTTGGCCTTGAGGATTTCCTCGGCCTGAATCTTAATATCCGCCGCCTGTCCGAAAACTCCGCCCCACGGCTGATGCAGCATAATCTTTGCGTGCGGCAGCGCGAATCGTTTGCCTTTTGTTCCCGCCGCGAGAACTATCGCTCCGCCAGATTGCGCCCGGCCTATACAGTAGGTAGCGATGGGCGAGCTTACGAACCGCATCGTGTCGTAAATCGCCATTGTGTCGTCAACGCTACCTCCGGGCGAGTTCACATACAAGCTGATTTCCGTGTTGCGTTTCTGGTTATCGAGGTAAAGGATTTTCATTATTACCTCGGTTGCCCTGGCGTAGTTAATTTCGCCGATGAGGAACACAATCCGGTTTTCCAGCAGCATATCATCCAAACTCATCTGGCGAAATTGCTGGTAATGACCGCCTCCCGGCCCGTACTGGTCCTGGTACTGTCCCTTCGGCTCAACTATCATACGTTTTTGGGGTCCTGTGCTGAACATCAAGCTTTTCCTTAATTCACAGAGTAGGGCGGGGTTTACCCCGCCGATTAAGGTGTTTATCGGATATTCTTACACTCAAGTTTTCTTTTTTCGGGTCGTCGGCGTCGCCTTTTTTGCCGGCTTTTTCTCATCCGCGGCTTTTGCTTTTTTGGGATGCGCTGGCTTTGTCGCGGTTTCGGCCTTTTTTGCGGGTTTGGCCTCTGTTTTTTCGGTCGTTTTCTTGTGCTTGGGCGTTTCAGCCTTTTCCGCTTTCGGTTTTTCCGCCTTCGGCTCGACCTCGGTTATTTTCGCCGACTCAAGCAGCTTGGCTACGCACTTTTGTTCGCGGACCTGAAGCTTGAACTGTTCGAGGGAACCATCCCTCTGCATTTCCTCTCTCATTCGCTCGGGCCGGATGTGTTTCTGGACGGCTAACTGGGCGATATGCCCGTTGATTTCCTCGTCCGTCGTCTTGATGTCCAGCTTTTCCGCGATTTTGTCCATTATGAAGAATACCTTAAGCTGCTCTTTTGCCTGCTGCTCGGTGTTCGCCTTCAACTGCTCGATATTCTTGTCAATCTGCTCTCTGTCGATGCCCTGCATCATCAGGTTGATATACTGGCGTCGTAATAACGCGACTGCCTGGTCTGCGGCAACGTCTGCCGGCAAATCGATACTGATGTTATCAAGCAGGTATTTGTATATTTGCTCGGCCATCTCTTGTTTCGCCTGGCCTTCGAGCCGGCCTTCCAGCTTTTCACGAATCGCCTTTCGCAGTTCTTCTTCGGTCGCCACGCCGCATTTGCTTATCGTATCCTGGTTCAGTTCCGCTGGCTTGAGCCACTTGATGTCTTTAATTGTTATCTTGAGATTGACCTTTTTGCCGCGCAGGTCCTCTCTGAAGAATGTCTTGGGCACTTCCACTTCCGCGGTCTTTACGTCTCCCGTTTTTGCCCCAACCAGGATTTCGTCCAGTTTCTCGACGGGCACCTCCGCCACAAAGCCGCTTGGCCTGGCGTATATTTCGGTGTTATCAACTTTTTGCTCCTGCCCCTCGATATTCAGCATTACGTCCGCGACGACCTGGTCTTCAAGCTCAACCTTGCCGTTGTCCTTAGGCGTCCACGTCCCCGCGTATTTGCAGAGCATCTCGATTTCCCTGTCAACAAGCCCGTCGGTTACCACGTGTTTTGGCTTCTCGACCGGTATGCCCTCGAGTTTCGGCAACTCGAACTCAGGACGCACCTCAACCTCGAACTCAAATTTCAATGCGCCTTCCGCGGGCAATTCAATCTTCTCATAATCAATCTCCGGCTCGCGCAAAACGTCCAGCTTGCTTTCCTTTATCGCCGAATCGCTTGCGTCTGCCAGTATTTTCAGCTTTGTCTGCTCGCCGACTTCTTTGCCGAATCGCTTTTCCAGTAACCGTTTTGGCGCCCGGCCTTTTCTGAAACCCGGCACCAGCGCGTCTTTGCGCAGTGTTTCGTATTGTGCGTCGGTGGCCTTTGTTATTGTCTCACGAGGAACCTCGATAATGACCTTCTTTTTGCACGGGCCTGACTGTTCGATTTTTACGGTGTTCTTTGGGGTTGTTTCCTGAGGTTGCTCTGCCATGTTATTCTCCTATCGTACCGGGCTTACGCTCATACAAAACAAAAATGGCATTAGGAACCCTGATTCCCGCAGCCATGTTTTTTCATATTTCGTTGCCCAAACGCGTCGGCGACCAACGCCAAACTACTCATTTAGCCGGTAACTCGCCGACACTATAATTGCGTAAATCAATATACCATTGACGCATAACTGTCGCTCGTCGCTCGACAAAAACGAACCACGAGAGCCGGGTCACGAGGCACGACTTACTAACAGCGGGTGATGAGGCTCGAACTCACGACATCCACGTTGGCAACGTGACGCTCTACCACTGAGCTACACCCGCATATAACGACCACCCATTATAATCTCTATTATCGACTCCCTGCAAGCGGTTTTTTAACAAAAAACCCTTCATAATCGTCGAGGACCACTGTCATTCCCGCGAAGGCGGGAATCCAGACCATTCTATAAACTGCTGGATACCTGCTTACGCAGGTATGACAAATCGAATAGGTATGTATGAGAAAGTTATGAAATGGGTTGTAAAAGGGGGCCTGACCTCTTTTGTTCTACGCTTTTTTTCCAGTATCAAACCGCCACTTACAAAGCAGCTTACAAAAAATTCCTGAAAACCTAAGCTATCTGACTATAAAAGCAGTCAAGGTTTGTTGGAATTTTTTAACTTAAAATCTTCGGGAATAATCTCATCATTCTTGCCAAACGGTTCAGGTGTCCCTAAATTAAAAGAGCCATTTCCGTGAACGACCTGACCAAACCGATTACCATAACGCACACGGCCTGTTTTTGTGTCAAGAACGTATATGGTTTGAATTCCATCCCAATCGTTAAAACTCATTGTATATCGCCCAACCTGGTCATTCCCACTATGGACTTTATGAAGGGTTAGCAGAATACCGGCCAGTAGAAAACAACACAGGGCTAATAAGCCCCAAGTGATAAATTGTTTGGTGTCTTTTTGCCTGTCAATTTCTGTCATAACCTTTTACCTCTTTTTTGGTCTTTCGTAACTATTAGCAAACCAACAACCATTCCAAATAGTTAGGGTTTGTTGAAGAAATTCATAATACTGTCAACATAAAAGCCCATTGTGAAGCACAAAGAACCTGATAGAGGATAAAACACACCTGCTGGTATTTCCATTTTACACCGTGTCCAAAGGAGTAACAAAGATGGGACTAAGATTGCGATAGCAATAAGTTGTAGTGGGTAATATGTGATATAATCCGGTAATGGAGGGTCTGGTTGGCAAGACCAGTGAAAAGCGATAGCAGCAAACCCAATACTTGCGCAACAAAAGCAAAAAAAGAATCCAAAAAGATATTCGGTTGTTTCTGAGCTGCATGACAACACTTTTGGTTGCCAAACAAGGTAAATAATCCCACACAGAATTAACCCTATGAAGCCTAAGACAAAATAAGACACTGCGAAAGATACTCGCAACCAATTTAATTTCTTAAATGTTGTTGTCGTATCAAAGCCCTCAGATTGTTTTTCATTAGATTCCATAATGCCTTTCCAATGAAAAAATAGATGCAAAAGTATTCTGTGTACCCCATTGCATTTTGAAATAGTATAATAAATACAATGAGGTAACTTGATTTCGGCGAGAATAAATGAGACAACAATAATAATAAACATCAAAGTCATTTTACATTCCTGTCCTTTATATCACAGCAATTATATCGGCTAAAAACGCCCTCTTGTTTATCTGCTTATTAAGAGATTTCTTGGGGGCGTGCAGGTAGTTAGCAGGCACAGAGACGATAATAGGTGGTCGCAAAGTAAAGACCATTCTTCGCCCGCTCCCGCAAGAAAAAGAAAAGACCGCCAGGCAATCAGTGCTCAAGGTGCTTTTTAATCATCTTAGACGTAAAAATAGTGCGAAATAGTCACTCCTCCGGAACAATGTAGCACCTGTAATATGTTCTTAACGACGTTTGATGGCCATCCTTGCTCAAACCGGGAGCTACTTTCCGCTGAGAGTGTAGCCCCAGGTTTCTTTCTTAACAAAATGAAACTCGGGGGTTATCTGGTTGTTAACATCATTGGGGCCGTTAGGATAGTTAGCATCCGAATGCCAGTTGCCGTGGTTGTCGGAATAGTAATCGACGGTCACTCGCGGTCCATCGATGGTGAAGATGTAGTAACCGATATGTTTTATTTCCCTGGATAAGGATTTCTCGCGGGCTTTCTGGCCATACCAATTGGGATCGTTGGGGTCTTTGGGGGTGTAGAATTTGCTGCTGCAAGATGCGCAGATTATTTCTTCGACGCAGGAGTTGCCGTCCGGACTGGTGATTATGGAGCGCTGGTGGATATGGTCGTGGCCGCAGATGTAGTATTTTACGCCATTGTTCTGCAAACAGGCAAAGAAGGCGTTCTGCATTACTTGGTTGGCGTTCGTGTAGCCGGTAAAAGGAGAATCCTGGTGGTTCTCCGCGATGAGGGGCTGGTGGGAGAAAACAAATGCGTGCTCAGTGCCGCGCGTGTTTTTGTCAAGCCGGCTGCTTATCCAGGCCTGCTGCTCACCGATGGAGTAGCCGTAATTGATGCCTTCGAGGCCGGCGACATTAACCTCTTTACTCGGCGTCGCCCAGTTATCGATGATGACGAAACGGGCGTTGTTGCACGGGTTGCCGTAGTCGAAGGAATAGCTCATGCCATTCAGGTCGGCGCTGACCGAGGTCGGACTGCTGAAATTGGCAGCGCCGAAGGTGTTGCTGATACCTCGTGTCTGCGGATAATTCGACTGCAAGGCCGCAATGGCGTAGCCGTTGGGTATGTGGGAGTAGGTCTCGTGGTTGCCGCGCATAGGGAAGAATCCTATGTGGGCGTCATAGAGCGGCTGTGAAGCATTCGCGCGAACCGTCTCGGCGGCGTCGGTGCCGGTTTCCGTCAGGTTGCCGACTTGGATTACGAATTTTACCCTGGCGTCGATGAACTGGCGGTTTATCTGGTCGATGATTGATTTGGGGACGCGGTCGGGATTTTTGCCCGCCGGATCGTTAGGGCACGTCCACTGGGTATCGCCCATAACGCCGAATTTCCAGGCCTCGGCCTGTGCGGAGGATGTTAACGCCGACAAAGCGATTATGAAACAGACAATTGTTTTAATGAATTTCACAGTGCACATAACCTGTCCTTTACTTATGTTTTTGGATCAAAACATATTGATTATACTCCAACACAGGTCGTTAAGGTTTGCTTTTCATTATTTAACTTTAAGTAAAACAGGTTTTACTGCCTTCAAGACGATATGGCAGAAAGGCAACGGAGCAGGAGGGATTCGAACCCCCGATACCGTAAACGGTATAACGGTTTTCAAGACCGTCGCTTTCAGCCGCTCAGCCACTGCTCCATAATACCCATATATTATACTCGGCTGTTCATTTTCGCCACTTTTGTTTTCTTACTTAATGTTTCCCTGTTGCCCCTGCGTATCCTTTGCCGGTAGAATGGTAAATCAGGCCACTTTTGTTTAAGACATAACCAAACTTTTAGCGGTCCGAAAGGAATTGAATTATGAAATTGTCGTCCCTTATAAAAAACGCTGCATATTCGCTTTTTGCGTTATTTTCTAATTTAGTTTTAGCCGCGGCGACTCCGCCGGGAATGTACGACGAGGGGAACGTTCCGAAGTTCGTCCTGCCAGACCCGCTGGTTATGCTCAATGGCGACGAGGTTAAAGATGTCGATACATGGAAGCAAAAACGCAGACCGGAAATTCTGACATTATTCGCAACCAATGTATATGGCCGGACGATGGTTGGCAGGCCGGAGGGTATGACATGGAAAGTTACCGCGGAAAACCGCGCCGATATGAACGGCCTCGCTATTACCAAAACAGTAACAATCTATTTTACGGGCAAAGCCGATGGGCCTAAAATGGACGTGAATATCGTTTTGCCCATAAGTGCAGCTAAAAAATCCGTTCCATTAATAACAATTGTGGAATGGGCTCCCCAGAAACAGTGGCTTCTGGACCGCGGCTATGGTCTGGCGACATTCGAGGCCGCACAGATTGAGCCGGATAAAATTGGTTCTTATGAGAAAAGTATCCGTAAATTTTTTGCCAAACCAGACCAGAACCAGCCCGGCCCCGACGAATGGGGCGCTATCGGCGCCTGGGCATGGGGTTTGAGCAGGGTTATGGATTACGTTGTTACCGACAAAGACATCGATGCTAACAAGGTCTGCGTTGCCGGCTTTTCCCGATTCGGCAAAGTCGCAATGTGGGCGGGCGCTCAGGATGAACGTTTCGCAATTGTTTTCTCCGGCGAATCCGGCTGCGGCGGGGCGGTCATCGTCCGCCGCGGCTTCGGCGAAACCGTCAAAATAATTAACAACAAATTCCCTTATTGGTTTTGCCCCAATTTCAAGGAGTACGGCGACCGTGTAAACGACCTGCCTGTTGACTGGCATATGCTTGTTGCCCTGATGGCTCCTCGCCCCATTTATATCGCGACTGCTGAACAGGACCTCTGGGGCGACCCTCGCGGCTCGTTCCTATCCGCCAAATACGCCGAGCCGGTCTATCAGTTATTTGGCAAAAAAGGCCTCGGGGTAGAAGATATGCCTCCCCTCGAAACCCCCGTTGGCGTCACTATTGGCTATCATATTCGCAAAGGCACTCACAATCTGACCGATTATGACTGGCAGCAGTTCCTCAACTTTGCAGACCGCCACCTCGGAACAAAGGCGATTAAAGAATAACCTTTATTTTACGCCTTGTTCGTATAAGCAATTGTTTCTTAGCGGCGATTTTCGCGATTAATTTTTTAATATTTTTTCCGGATTTTACGAACCATCTAAACAGACCCTCGTATAAATATCAGAAAAAAAGAAATCATCACTCTCCTCCTTAAAAGAAGACATATGAGGAAGGGCGGCGGAAGCGAGATTAACGCCGTTCTTCCTCGTTTTTATTTTTACCCCGGTTGTTTTGTGCTGGATATCAGCCATTTACCCGTCTTCGCAGCAGGTTAAACCGTGTTTTCATTACTTGAATTGCGGCGGAGATACGGTTAAAATTACCGTTTCATGAAGAATTCACCTGAACAATCTGAGTCGGTTAATAGCTGCGGTGCTAAAACCGAAGGGTTTACTCTGAGCGAAGTCGAAGGATTAGGCCGGTTGCTTGGCGTTATCGCCCACGAAATAAAAAACCCTCTGTCGACCATCAAAGTGAATCTTCGGCTGGTGGATGAAGAGCTCCAGACAGGCCCGGCGGGCGATATTGAGCAGCGTCTGGCGCGGGCACGCAGGAAATTGGCCGTAATCGATAAGGAAGCGTCCCGGCTCGAACAAATCCTCGATAGTTTTCTCCGTTACGCGGACCGCACACAGCCGCGTCTTTTGGCGGCCGACCTGAATCCGGTCATCGACGACATAATCGATTTTTATCTCCCGCAGGCAGCCGTGCATTCAATAACTTTGCGAAAGTGCCTTCATAAAGAACCGCTGATTTGTCTTATAGACGCCGGTATGCTCAAACAGGCGGTTCTCAACCTGCTCATAAACGCTCAGCAGGCCATCGGCGGCGAAGGCGAAGTTATGGTGCAGACGGCCGGCGATGGGCAATACGCCCAAATCCAGATTAGCGATACAGGCAAAGGAATTCCTGCCGAACGGCTTAGCCATTTGTTCGAGCCATATCAATCCTCAAGACCCGATGGCACGGGTCTGGGTCTTGCTACCGTTAAAAAAATTATCGACGCCCACAAGGGGACAATCACTGTCGTCAGTGAGCCGGGGAAAGGGACGGCCTTCACAATCAAGCTGCTGCTTGCCCCGTCGGAGGACAAACGATGATTAAAGACGCCGTTGTCCTTGTTGTTGATGACGAAAGAGACCATGCCGACGGTATGGCAGAGGCGCTGCGTAAATGCTGCGATAGGGCAATCCCCGTTTATACGGGCAGGGACGCACTCGAAATCATACGAAGCCAGGATATCGACGTTGTAGTTACCGATTTGAAGCTCGGCGGCGATACCGACGGCCTTGATATACTGCAGGAAGCGAAAAAAACCAGCCAGACGGAAGTCATACTGATTACTGCTTACGCTACTATCGAAACCTGCAAAGACGCGATAAGACAAGGAGCTTATGATTACTTAGTCAAACCAATAAATATCGACCAGCTTCGTTCGCTCGTCGAGCAGGCCGCCTCACTGGTGGTTCGCGGGAAACACGCCAATACTAAGAGCCGTGCTCCTGATGAGGATTTCAGATTCGAGGGTGTCCGGGGAAACAGTCCGCAGATGACAGGCATATTTGAGGTTCTTCGCAGGGTGGCGCCGACAAATATCTCTGTTCTTATCCAGGGCGAATCGGGCACAGGCAAAGAGCTCCTCGCCAGGGCTATTCACGACAACTCAAACCGCTGGAACAAGCGATTTGTGCCCATAAATTGTGCGGGCTTCACCGAGACGCTTCTCGAAAGCGAACTCTTCGGCCACGTCAAAGGCGCATTCACCGGTGCCGCTGTTGACCGCAAGGGGCTTTTTGAAATCGCGGACAAGGGCACGCTGTTTCTCGATGAAATAGGCGATATGCCCCTGAATATGCAGGCGAAATTATTGCGTGTTATCGAGGACGGTATTGTTATTCCCGTCGGGGGCAATAAGCCGATTGTTGTCGATGTGCGAATCATAAAGCGCGACAAACCATGACCTCACCGGATTAGTCGAGGAGAAGAAATTCCGGCAGGACCTTTACTTCAGAATCAAGGGCGTCAGCGTTTCAGTTCCGCCTTTACGTGAACGCCGTGAGGATATTCCGCTGCTGGCCAATTTCTTTCTCAAGGAGGCAGTGGGTGAGACCGCCTCGAAAGTTACCGGTATCAGCGATGCCGTGATGAATATTTTTGCCGGCTACGAGTGGCCCGGCAATATCCGCCAGCTTCGCAACGCAATCAGGACGATGGTTGTTATGTCCGACCGTAACAATCTGGATGTTCAGGATTTACCTCCCGAAATCAATCGCATCCGCCAGCTCACGGCGGGCCAGTCGAAATCCTCGAGCGATATGCCGTTGAATGAAATCGAAAGACAGGCGATTATCGATATGCTGGCTAAAACAGGCAATAACCGCCAGAAGGCCGCAAAACTACTCGGTATCGGCGAGCGCACCCTCTACCGTAAAATAAAAGAATATAACCTCTAATCGCTTCTGATGACTTGAGCGTCTTGAAGTTTTTTTATCCGCCTACCTGGACGACGTGTCCGCCGGTTAGCCAGAAACGACCGGGTTTTTTGCCGAAGTAAACTAATTGCTCGTAGCCGCGGGCGTTATAAACGCGGTCCGGCTCGCCCATTGCCGCTATAAGCTCCGCTTTTGTTGCCCCTTTGAGTTTTGTCGCTTCGACCCGGCTTGCGTCAGCCGAAGCCGATTTAGAGGACGCAGCAGCAGCGGGCGTAACGCCCTGCGGATTTGATTTCGCGTTTCCTGTCGTCGGCTCTGTATTGCGATTGGGCAGCGCCGCCAGCTCATTTTTCAATCCCGTTATCTGCGAACCGGCAAGATTCAACTGTTCCCTGAGCGACTGGTTTTCGGCCTCCAGCCGGCCCTGCAGCGTTCTCGCTGCGCTTACCTCCAGAGCCAGCCAAACAACTATCGCTGCAGCCATAACAAAAAGTATTCCCGTCAGCAGTGATACAAGCTGCCATCTCCTTTGCGCGAGAGGCGTTCTTTCTGCCGAGGCCTCCGTATTCAGCGAAAGTCCCTGCAATAATTTTTCAGAAGATTCTCCGGGCTTGCTCGCAGGCGTTTGTTTTTTCATCGGCTCAACAGCGGCTTTCCCGGCTTCTGTGGGCAACACGTTCAAAAGCAGCGTCGCTTTTGGATTGAACGTCTGGTATTGATTCTTATCCACCGTTTGTTCCGCAATAGCTGCATTTTTGGTTTGATTTTCCATAATCTTATTCCTTCCGTATCCGCCTTAGCGGAGAAATTTGCGGTTCTATCAGCTTCTTCGGCCTTTTGACTCTATTTTCTTTATACAGCCGCTTCGTGGTGAAAAAAACAGTGTAAATCAGTGTTAATCCGTGTCTGAAAACCTTAGTGTCTTGGTGTCTTTGTGGCTAATTCCGGAAAGTTTCAGGTGCGCAAATTCCCCGTGATGTTTTTTCGCCGCCGTATCGTATGCCTTCACCGCCTCGATTTCATTGTCGAAATACCCAAGCCATATACGTTTTCTATTGATTTGGATTTTGGCAACCCACCTTCCCTTGCGTTTATCCAGATAAACCCCTCTGAACCGCGACGTGCTCTTTGTGCTTGTTTTTGGCTTGTTGCACATGTTCTGAGAATGTGTAGCTAATCGCAGGTTCGCTCTTCTGTTATCAAGGGTTTTGCCGTTTTTATGGTCCACCAGAAGCCCGTCAGGCGCGTTCATTATCTCCCTGTGCATTCGCACCTTTTTCAACTGCCAATTGTCTGTCAGCACGAGTCGAACGGCATAGATATTCCTTCTGCTTACGTTTATGCACCAGTGAAAATTATTCAGCCGGTAGTAATCCTTCGGCTCGACAATCGCGAATCTGCCTTCGCCTAAATATATCCGCCGATATGAATACCCATATTTCCATTGTCGATAAAGCAAAACCGGCCAAACGAAAATAAGGTCGAGCCAGACGGGTATTGTTATTGTTAAATGTGCAGACATAATCCTTATCCTCTCCTCGGAGCGCAGCGCAGATCCCCGGGAACCCGCCCCATTGGTTCCGCAGCAGGGGACCCAGTTTTAAATTGTTCAATGTTCAAAGTTCGATGTTGGGCGTTGGACGTTTAATTCTGTCGTCCTTTTGCCCTCGTGGGACTGCTGCCCCGAAATGCGTGCGCTTCTGCGCGACTACTGAGGAACGACGTTCCTCTATATATAAGGTGAATTTTGGGGCATTTTAACGACTTACAAAACACGATTTTTGGGCCGAAAATTTGTAAGTTCTTGCAGGACAAGGAATAAAAAAATTTTCAAAAATTACCGGATTTTTTTTCGTAGCGCAGCGAAGACCCCTGTGTCTCGTTTTGCTTTGCAAAACGGCAGGGGGCAGCGTTCGTCCAGTTTCTCAAACAAACGTTGGATTGAATTGCCCAGATTGACATTTTCCCGACGTTGGCGGATAGATTTCCACTGCTCAACTGCTTAACTTTCGACTTGATAATATCGTACCTCAAGGTGATCTTTAGGGATAACTTTTATAAAACGAGATGGTTTTAATTGAAAACTGTCCGGCAATAATGTTATTGATCCTGAACGGAGGCGAGCATTAAACAAATGTAATTCTTTGTGAGCCCTCGTCATCGCAACAAAAAAGAGCCTACTAAGTTCTTCCATTTTTTCTGGGTTGAGTTTCTCGCGAGGAAATAAAGATTCGGATAAACCTGTCACAAAGATGATATCGGCCTCAAGGCCTTTGGAACTTGGCATATTGTAGATATTGACGGTACCAGTAGTTTTTGAGCTATCAGCACCAAATAAATCGTTTGCCCATTCCTTAATCTCATTGATGAATGAATTTGGGTTCTTACCTGGTGCTAATAGCAATGCGCTGATTCCAAAAAAAGGAGAAATGGCCTTCCTCGTACCTCCTTGCTTATAAATGATGTTTTTTATCTCTTCGAGTGGCGCTAGCAACTTGTATAAGAAAGATTCAGGACCATCGGATTCCGCTGCGGCCGAAAGGACGTTATATAATGAAGATTGTCTGCTAACTTTAGGCCAAAGACGAGATATTTGTTCGGAAGCTGACGTTCTCTTCTCAGTGATTTTAGGAGTCTGAGATACAACAGTCTGAACTAACAAATCATAATTCTGTATGGAAAGGTCAAGTAAGTACCGCAGATTCAGGTTGTTATTTGGATTCTCTACCCAATCTGCAAGAGCAGTAAAACGTAAAAGTCCATCCATGTCCGGTTTAGTTCTGAATCGATAATCAATACGTGCTTTCGAAAAAGCTTCTTTTAGTAAGGGAAAATAATTGCTATTTGGGATAATCACCTTTACTTCATTTCCCTCTTCAAGTTTTTCGGATGTTAATTTGGCAATTAGCCAAGCTTCGTATTTATCTGAAGGGACATCGTGAAGAATAATCTTATTGTTGGATTTAATGCCTTCATGAAAAGTTGACTGGGGTTTGGGAAAACTATTTGGGTAGAATTCCTCAATGACCTTACGAGCACCCAGTAAGATGTGGTCTGGGCATCGCCAGCTTTTTGAAAGTATACCTAGTTTGGCCTTTTTGCCGAAATGGGCCTCAAATCCCTTTATAAACTTAGGATCCCCACCGCGAAACGAATAGATGCTTTGGTCGTCGTCACCTACTACAAATAATCCTTGTGTTTGAGGTTCCGTTAGCAACTGTATCAATTCAAACTGCGACTGATTTATATCTTGATATTCGTCAACCAACAAGTGAAGGATTTTTTGTTGCCAAAATTGTCGGACATCTGGATTGTCACGCAGGAGTTGACAGGCCAGCATGATTTGTTCGTCGTAATCTAAAGCACCACACTTCTTTAAGATATTCTTATATTCAGCGCATATTTTACATTTATCCGATTGCATATTTTCTTCACAATTACCTGTTCGACGGCATTCTTCAGCCAAATCAGCATGAGAACGTTCAAAACCTGCTAATGTGGAGGCATCTTCCAGAGCAAGCTTGCGCAACTTATCGCTTACAAGCAGAATCGGTTTCTTCAGGTCTATCTTATCCACTTGGGACAGGATTATCTCGTGGCCAAGACTATGCATTGTCTGAATGGATCTTGGATGTTTTTCTCTCGGCAAGCCAATCTTTGGATCTGAAAGTTTTTCCCGCATATTTTTTGCTGCTTCTTTTGTAAATGTAATAACGGTAATTTGATCGGGCGAAACACCTCTATCAATTACAAGATATTTGATTCGTAATGCAAGCTGGTGAGTTTTGCCAGTTCCAGGACCAGCAAGTAATAGCACGGGACCAGGATACGTTCTGTATGCATTCTCAAGTGGATTGTCTATTAAGTGCATATATTTCCTTTCAACTCGAAATCAAAAATACCTCTGCACTCTTCCATCCTTAAAGCAACAATATACCGCTAAACAGCAAAAGAAGACAAGTATTTTTTGGTTAACCGGAATAATGGTCCCTTGAAAACCGAACGGCAGACAGTTAGAATCGCATAATATGAAACAAACAAACTCCTTGGTAGATGAGGTCAAGATTTCGTTCAGTGGACTTGATACAGACAATGGACTTATCGATATTCATGATTTGGCTAGAGCACTCGATGGCTGGTGGGCATTTTGGGAATGTAGTACGGCAGTTTACCTCAACAAGGAATTATCGACTAAGCCTATACTCGAAGACATCCGGCCAAAGATAAAGATATGCGCATTCGAACACCGTTCATTCGATGTTGTCACGCAGATAAT
Organism: uncultured Phycisphaerales bacterium; assembly: GCA_963769245.1. Classification (GTDB taxonomy): domain Bacteria; phylum Planctomycetota; class Phycisphaerae; order Sedimentisphaerales; family Anaerobacaceae; genus Fen-1362. The sequence goes on along the minus strand of CAVYKU010000001.1, from coordinate 2,464,577 downwards.
AATTCCTCTGTCTTTGATGGTGGGCTACGATGTTGTAAAATCTCTATGGAAATGGCATAGGTTGTTAATAAAGAGACACATCGATACCAAAAAAACATTTGCGACAAGAGAGAAAGCTATCGAGGATCTGGAGTTGCTGGCGAGAGAATACGATATTGTTAAAACGAACACCGTAGAAACCGTCAAGTTCATGGACATAATCGATGATGCACTTAACGATCTTGTGGAACCAATTGATCGCTCTACCAAGAAAATAGTCATCACAAGCGAATATACAAAATCGACAATACACCTGGGCTCATCAGACAAACTTGCTTTGAAGAGTAACTATTATATTGATCCCTCTTTGCGCCAAAGATTTTGAGAAGCACTCTGTGAAATTCATCCGTATCAACACCGAGACGGGCAATGCACTCATCACCTTTGATAAACCCACCGGGCTCCATCAGATGGGCCATGAGTATTCAAAAATAATTGACCCCGCCGTCACTCAAGCTCGGAACATCTATACGCGTGCTCTCTATGAAGGCGCTTCTTTAGAAGTGTGGGCCCGAATAATCCGGAGTCAGAAAAGCAGCAAGTTCGTCGAATGGGAAATCAGTGTGGAGCTTCCTTCGGATGATGCACCCCTATTCGACGCGAAAAAACCTGATTAGCCAATAATTTTGGCAAACATTGTCAAGTGCCCCTCAGCTCCCTCTCATCCTAAGGTTATGTAAACAATTTTGGACAAAACAGTGTTAATCCGTGTCTAAAAAAACTCTGTGTTCTCTGTGACCTCTGTGGCTAAAAAACTTGTCCGCCAGAGTTTACCCGCCGTAGGCGGGGCGTAATCGAGTATCGAGTATCCAGTATCGAGTATCGAGTTTCTAATTATTTACCTCCGTGGCCTCAGCGTTCTCAGCGGCCTGCCCTTCGTAGCGAAGCGAAAGGCCCGCTTCGGCAATCATAAATAGAATCTGTGTTTTTTGCTCGGCTTAATTCATTTCGGCCAGACGCCTGTAAGGCGGGGCAGTTTTCCTGCCCGGTGGACGAAGACATCGGCCAATCGCACAAACATCGTTTGGAGAATTGGTCATGTCGAGTACACATCCTTGGCCGAAAACTCTGTGCAATCTGTGCTCTCTGTGGCTAATAAAAAAACAGCGTAACCAGCGTTAATCTGCGTCTAAAATAAATCGGTGTAATCTGCGTAATCTGTGGCTAAAAAAACCGTGTTAATTATTTACCTCCGCGCTCTCAGCGACCTCTGTGGTGAGATGCAATCGTTTTTGCCGCCATTTGGGCATTTGTTCGGGAGTAACATTTGCCCATAGGCCTTTTTTCCGGCTTCGGGCGACGGATTCCAACTGTTTGTATTTATTGTATAGGCCGTGCTTGAAACGCAGGTCCGCGTAGGCATAACCTTCGTTTAATAAAACCTCATTCAGGAAAGTCCCATCGGGCAACTTGATATATGTGAGAAGCCGATGGTATTTGTCTCTGCTGTTCTTCTCTTTTTCTAAGTAAATAGTTACCTGTTTGCCGAGGGCGAGTTTGGTTGCGAAGTCCGATGCCTCTTTGCCGAAATACATTGGCCCTGTCCTTGGGTCTTTAGTTTCAGGCGTATCAATTCCCCAAAGGCGGATTCTTGTGTGGCTGTATTTGCCGTCCGGGATATCGATATCGAGGGTATCGCCATCGACGACTTTTACGACGACAAATTGCTGGCCGTGATATTTCGAGATGTCCCCGAAATCCTGCTGATGATTCGATTGCAGGGATTTGGTTATTGACCGGGTGAGGAAACTACGGTCGAGAAAGCATAATGTCGCCGCCGTCAGCGTAATAATGACGGCAACGGCATTACGCATGCGTCTGCTCATCGCATATCGCGCCATAGGGTGTCGAGTGTGAAGCTATGCTTATTTCTTTTTGGCTCTTTTTTCTGCCGACTTATCCAAATCGAAGGCGTCGCAAACGGCTATCAGGGCCTTTTCCGCCTGGTCTTTATCGACGACGCAGCTTATGCGTATTTCGCTTGTGGTAATCGAGTCGATATTGACCTTGGCTTTGGCTAATGCGCTGAACATCTTTTCAGCGATGCCATAGTGGTTTCTCATCCCAACGCCCACAACCGAGACCTCCGCGATATCCTCACGGAAGAAAACATTGTCACACTTTACCTCGCTCTTTATGCCGGCGATTGCCTCTTTGGCCGAGCGCAGGTCCGACGTGCCTATAGTAAAGGCGAGGTTCGCCTTGTCGGAGCTGATTTCGGTCTGCATTATGTCGTTGACGACCACTTTGGCCTGGGCCATTTTGTGAAATACCCTGGCGGCGTTGCCCGGCTTATTGTCGATACCCACCAAAGTGATTTTCGCCATATCTTTTTGTATCGTTGCTCCCGAAACAACTATTCCTTCCATTTCCGGCACCTCTCCAATAATGTAGGTCCCCTCAACGTCTTCGCTGCTGGACCTGACGTGAATTTTTACGTTATATTTTTTACCGAATTCGATGCTGCGACTGTGCATAACGCCCGCGCCCAAACTGGCGAGCTCGAGCATTTCGTCGTAGCTGATTTCCTTCATTTTAGCGGCCTTTGTATAAATCCGCGGGTCGGTGGTGTATATGCCGTTTACGTCGGTATAGATTTCGCAGACCTCTGCGCCGACGGCGGCGGCAAGCGCGACCGCGGTAGTATCTGAGCCGCCTCTGCCGAGGGTTGTGATATTATCGTTTTCGTCGATACCCTGGAAGCCGGCGACGATTACGATTTTGCCTTCTTTAAGCTCCTTGTGAATTCGTTTGGCGTCGATGCTTTTTATGCGGGCCTTTGTATGTGTGCTGTCGGTAATCATTCCGACCTGGAAGCCCGTAAAGCTTATTGCCTTGTGGCCCAGCGCGTCCAGCGCCATCGCGAAAAGCGATACCGTCTGCTGTTCGCCTGTGCTGAGCAGCTGGTCCATTTCGCGTTTAGGCGGGTTCGGGTTAAGCTCCATCGCGTCCGCAACGAGATGGTCCGTCTGATGGCCGCGTGCGGAGGCGACGACGACGACCTGATAACCTTTTTTGGTCGCGTCGATTGCCTTCTGTGCGGCCCGGCGGATTTTCTCGGCGTTTGCGACCGAAGTTCCGCCAAACTTTTGAACAAGTATAGGCATAGCTACTCCAAAGATTAATAACCTCGTTCTAAAGAATAATCCCGTTTCTGTTAAAAAAGCCGGTCCAATTAACTTTTTAAGAAGTATTCCATAAGTTCATACCCCTTGTCAATACGCAAGCCGGATTTTGCGGCGTTTGATTCGGTAAAGGCGGCCTGAAAAACGCCCGAAACGTTGTCGCCAGCCATAGCGAACGGGACGGGGTCGCCGCAATGTGCGCCGGTTTTTACAGGGGTGGGGTGGTCCGGCAGGACCATAATGCGCCAGGAGGGGTATTTTTTAATCGCCTCATAAATCGGGCCTATTATATGTTTATCAATCTGCTCGATTGCCTTTTTCTTGGTTTCGGGATTGCCCGAATGGCCCGCCTCATCGGGGGCCTCGACGTGAACTACGACGATGTCGTAATCCTTGAGTGCCTTAATCGCTGCCGCTCCTTTGCCTTCGAAGTTGGTATCGATGAAGCCGGTTGCGCCGGGGACCTCGATAAGGTCGAAGTCGATGAGCTTCGCAAGTCCCCTGAAAAGGTCAACAGCGGTGATGCCTGCGCCTCTGAGGCCGAATCGCTTTTCGAAACTTTCGAGTTTTGCTTTTTTGCCCTGACCCCACAGCCAGATTGAACTGACCTGGTTTTCGCCGAGGTCCGCCCGGACCTTGTTGATATCGTGGTTGTGGAAGAACTGCTGCGAGCGCATCATCAGGTCGATGAGTAATTCTGAACCCTTGCCCCTTGGGAGAATTTTTTCGACGGGGGTGCCTATGAAATCGTGGGGCGGGCAGGTCTTGACGTTGACGTCGGTATTTTTGAGGACGAGCAGATGGCGGTAGCTTACGCCGGTATAGAAACGGATATTATCGTTTGAAAGCTGCTCATTCAATTCTTCTATTAGTTCAGTTCCTTCTTCGGTGGAGATATGGCCTGCGCTGTGGTCTGCCATTTTGCCGTCTGCGAAAGTAACGAGATTACACCTGAAAACCCAGTCATCGGGCGATAACTGGACGTTCCTTGCGACTGCCTCAATCGGCGCTCTGCCGGTGTAGTATTGTCTGGGGTCATAACCCAATAACGACATTTGCGCGACGTCGCTGCCCGGCTCCATACCTTCGGGAACGGTTCGGACAATGCCGAGCCGGCCGGTCTGGCCGATTTTGTCCATATTCGGGGTATTGGCTGCTTCCAAGGGCGTCTTGTTGCCGAACTGTTCTATCGGGTTATCCGCCGCGCCATCAGGTATTATTATCGCGTATTTAGTGCTCATTGCCTGTCCTTAAGGTCTTGGTGGGCATTCCGCCACCCACCCTAAAACTACGTTAATAGAACGTCGTAGTTTATGGGTTTTTGGCGGCAAAGTCAATACCGCGGAGGGGATGGCGTTTAGCGGATAGTTAAATCAAAAAGCTGGAATCACTTGGATAGGTCTTTCATTTTATCTACAGCGATTTGAGGGATTTGATCGCAAGGTTGCTTACAAATCCAGAGGTTATCCCATACATGAAACCCATTAAAAATCTCTGAGGTTTCACGACGAATATATAACCAACCATCCTTGCCGTCCCAAACAATGCCAAGACGGGGATTTAAACGAACGTAAATAAACCAACTGCCAAAAGAATCTTTATCATAACGAGCTTCGTCGATTACAAAACTAGACTGAATCAAAAGTTTCTGAGTGATTTCAAAATCATCAAAGTTCATTTTTCTTTGTATCACTCTTTATCTTCCGGGATATCGACGATACGGATGCAAACCGGTTTGTCGCAGACGGCCTTGAGGTCGGCGAGGCCTTTGAGGGTGGCGGAGATTTTATCCTGTTTGTTCGGATGAGTGGTAACAATGACGGGGACAGTGCTGTCGGGGCCGGGGATTTCGTGCTGGAGGACGCCCGAAATGCTGATGGCATTGTCGGCGAGGACTTTGCCGATTTGTGCGAAGACGCCGGGCTGGTCCTTGACCATTAAGCGAATGTAGAACCGGCTGACGAGGTTATCGATTTTGTCAATCGAGCCCGCTATTTCGGCGTGCGGCTTGAGATTGAGATTTTTGAAGGTGGTCGCGGAATTGCCGAGGGCGACTTCGATTATGTCGGCGACAATCGCGCTGGCGGTGGGCATCATACCCGCGCCCCGCCCATAGAACATAACGTTGCCGACTGCGTGGCCGAAAATGCTTAAGGCGTTGAATGAGCCGTCAACCTTGGCGAGACGATTTTCTTTGCTGATAAACGACGGGTGCACGCGGAGTGAAATCCGGCCTTCATCATTCTTTTCCGCTATCGCCAAAAGTTTCAGCACGTAACCCATTTCGCCGCCGAATCGGACGTCGTCTTTGGAAACGTGTTGTATGCCTTCGACAAAAATATCTTTCATTTCGATTGAGGAGCCGAAAGCGATTGAGGCCAGGATTGCGAGTTTGTGTGCGCTGTCGCCGCCTGAGATATCGAGGGTGGGGTCGGCTTCTGCGTAGCCCTTTTGCTGCGCCTGGGCGAGCGCGTCCGCGAAGTCGGCGCCCCTGCTGGTCATATTCGAGAGGATGTAATTGCAGGTCCCGTTGACGATGCCATACATTGCTTTAATGTCATTGGCGGCTAAGCCCGTTCGTATGCCTGAGATAATAGGTATTCCGCCCGCGCAGCTTGCCTCGAAGGCGATGCAGCGGTCATTTTTATGAGCGGCTGCGTAAAGTTCCGCACCGTGTTCTGCCAGTAATGCCTTATTTGCGGTAACGACGTGCTTGCCCGCGGCGAGTATTTTCAGTTGAATATCCTTTGCGATTTTGGTTCCGCCTACGAGTTCGACGCCGATTGAGATTGATTTATCGTTGATGAGCCGGTTGAGGTCGTTAGTGAGCAGGCCGTCGGGAAGTTTGACGGGGCGGGGCCTTTTGAGGTCGGCATCGACGACGCAGGCAAGCTCTAATCGCAGACCGGTTTTGGCGGCGATAGCGTTTGCGTTTTCGAGAATAATTTTAGCGACGCCGGCGCCTACGGTGCCGAAGCCCACAAGACCGATTTTTATATTCTTTTCCTGCATATTGCATTTTCCCGTTAAAGACCGTAGTTTATAAATTCCGTGGAAGATAGTCAATCGTGTTATTTTCGGGTATGATTCGATTATGGGATTACATCGATTTTATTGCGATTCGATAGACGGGCCGAGGATTGAGCTTGATGGGACGGAGGCGCATCATCTGGCGGTATTGCGGCTGAATCCGGGGGATAAGGTTGAGCTTTTCGACGGCCTTGGCGGGCTGGCGACGGCGGTAATATCGGGGATAAGGAAAAATATCGTTACCCTCGAAATCGATGGTATCCGGCGAAGCGAAATGCCGAAGTCGCGACGCATAATTATCGCGGTGAGCGTTCCCAAGGGCGAGCGATTCGACTGGCTGATTGAAAAATGCACGGAACTGGGCGTTGAGCGGATATGCCCGGTGATTTTCGAGCGGACGGTGAGGCAGCCGGGAAACCCGAAGGCGCTTGACAGGTGGATGAACCTTGCAATTTCCGCTGGCAAACAGTGCAAGCGGCTGTTTTTGCCCCAGATTGACCCGCCGATGAATTCGCAGGATTGTATCGAAGCGATAAAAAAAGACAGCCCAAACTGCCGGATTCTGGCGGGGGGTATGTCGGGCGATTGCCCATCATTAGCCGGACAACCCTTTGGCCAAAACGATGTTGCTGCATTGATTGGCCCGGAAGGGGGTTTTACGGAAAGTGAGGAGGCGTTTTTGAAAAGCCGAGGCGTTCAATTTGTGCGATTAGCTAATACGATTCTGCGAACCGAAACCGCGGCTATTGCGTTTGCCGCGATATTGGCAGCGCAACGGAATCAGACACAATAATCAGGAGAGTTGAGTATGCCCAATACGTTTCTTGAGAAGATAGAATATAAGATTGAAGAGACGGCGATGGGGACGTGGATGCGGTATGGCTACGAGAACGGGACGAGCTTTCACGAGTTCAGATCGCACATTGGGTTGCTCGGTTTGCCGTTAATACATTACGCATACGGCAGAAACCCGGAAACAGGAAGACGAGTGACCGCCAAGGGCGTAATCGCCGTGGGGCGAATAGCGTGCGGCTTTATCGCGATTGGTCAGGTGTCAATCGGATTGATTGCGATAGGGCAATTGGCAATCGGCTTTTTGTTCGGCCTGGGGCAATTATCGATTGGCCTTGCGGCGGTAGGGCAGGCGGCCATAGGCGTTTACTTTGGCCTGGGACAATTAGCCGTCGGCCAAGTTGCTATGGGGCAATTGGCGTTTGGTAAATATGTCCTTGCGCAGGTTGGTTTTGGGGAAAATGTTTTGTCGATAACGCGCAGGGATGAGCCGGCGTTTGAGTTTTTCAAATCATTTCCAGTGATAAAGAATTTCTTCCACTAAATCGCCTGGCCTGCGAGGATTCTGTCGAATTCGGTGGGGTTGAAGAAGGCCGAGGGGCCTTTGGGGTTGTGCTTGGTTAGCATCTTGATTGTCGCGGCGAATTTTTTGTCGAGCTTGGCGATAAAACAATTATTCTGGATTCCCGATTCGGGTGGAATGATAATTTGATATGCATGGAGGGTGAGTCGTTCGATGAGGGGTTTTTCTTCCTGGAATTTGCCAAGACGGTAATCTCTTTTGAATTCCGAGAGCATAATCGGCTCTCTGCCCGCGTAAAGCGGGTCGATGGCTAAGGGCAGACCGATGCTGGCCAGGTGAACGCGAATCTGATGCGTTCTGCCCGTAATCGGGGTGGCGGCGAGCAGCGATACGAGGCCAAAGTTCGCGAGAAGCCGCCAGTTGGTTACGGATTCCTTGCCGCCTCTGTGGTCGATTATCATAAGGTCCGGCTTTTTTTTGCAGGGGGCGATGGGGGCATCTACGACGCCTTCCGGGTCAAGGACAGCGCCTTTGACAAGTGCGAGATATGTTTTTTTGACGGTTCGGTTGAAAAAATAATCTGCGAATTGCCTTTGGGCGGTCCGGTTGAGGGCGAGAATCATCACGCCGGAGGTGTCCTTGTCTAAACGATGAACGAGGCGCAGCTTGGCGGTCATCTCCTTGCCTAATTGTTTGGCGAGAAGGTCGGTAAGCTGGGGCTTGCCCGAACGGTCTTTTGTAACTGATACGCCCGCGGGCTTATTTATGACGATTATGTTGTCGTCCTGATATATAATTTCAATCTCATTTTTCGGCATCTGGTTTCCTTTTGCATTTCTTGACGCTGGGATTTGTATAGCATATAGTATTTGGCGACAAAAGTGTAGTGTTAAGGACGAAGGACAATGAAGATACCGCCTGTAAAAGGGACGCGAGATTTTTATCCTGAGGAAATGGCTGTCCATAACTGGATTATGGATGGCTGGAAGAAGGCCTCGATTCGCAACGGCTTCGAGGAATACGACGGGCCTATTTTCGAATATCTCCAGATGTATCAAATAAAAAGCGGCGACGAAATCGTTGGGCAGCTGTTTAGTTTCAAAGACCGGGGCGAGCGCGATTTGGCAATCAGGCCTGAAATCACGCCAACGTTAGCGAGGATGGTCAACCAGAAAATCAACGCATTGCCCAAGCCGATAAAGTGGTTTTCCGTTCCTCGATTATGCCGGGCGGAACGCCCCCAGAAGGGTCGCCTGCGTGAATTTTTCCAGTGGAATATAGACATCATCGGCGAAGACAGCATTCTTGCGGATGCGGAAGTGATTTTCACGACGGTTGATTACCTGCGTGAAGTCGGCCTTACGCCCAGGGACATAAAAGTGAAAATATCCAGCAGAAAACTTTTGGCTGCGGTTTTGAAAAAAATCGGCGTTCCCGAAGAGAAGCTGAATCCGCTTTATACGCTATTGGATAAAAAGGTGAAACTGCCGCCGGAGGTATTTTCAACGACATTGACCGAGCAGGTCGGCAGCGATATGGCGGGCCGCATCATTGCCTTTATGGGGTCGCAAACCGTTACTTCTATTGAGAACATTGTAAAAGCCGATGCCGGGGACCAGCTTGAGATTGCAATAAAGGAGCTTGAAGATTGTGCCTCCTGGCTGAACCGGATGGGGATAAGCGATTACTGCGTATTTGACCCGGGTATCGTCCGCGGTTTGGCTTATTACACGGGCATAGTTTTTGAGGTGCACGATATTCAGGGCGACCTTCGCGCAATCTGCGGCGGGGGGCGATATGATAATCTTCTGCGTGATTTCGGCGGCCCGGCGGTTTCGGCAACCGGGATGGGTATGGGCGACTGTGTTCTTGAAATATTGCTTCGAGAAAAGGGCTTACTCGATAAGAAAATTACGTCGAGAACGCTTGATTACTATGTTGTGCCGATAGCCGGGGAGCTTTTAGACGAGGCGATAAAACTGACGGCCGGATTGCGAACAAAAGGTTTCAAATCGGCTTTCAGTTATAAGGCCGCGGGATTATCAAAACAGTTAAAAAATGCCTCGGAGCAGAACACTAAATACTGCGTTATAATCGGCGATGAGTTCAAGGCAGGCAGCATAGTTGTGAAAGATATGGCAAGCGGTAATCAAAAAACAATTCCACTGAAGGATTTTCTGGCGAGTATTTAAAAGTATTGATGAAGGAATACGCACCCAACCATTACGAGAAGGCCTTCGAGAACTGGCTGATAGATAACCACATCGAGTATGTCCCCGCGGCTGACCAGCATAAGCCGGTATATGAAAAGTCCCAATTGAAAAGTTTCGATTTTCTCCTGTGTCCGTCGTCGGGCAAAAAGATAATCGCGGAGGTCAAAGGCAGGCATTTCAAAGGGACGACGCTGGCGGGCCTGTCCCGGCTGGAATGCTGGGTAACGACGGATGACGTAGATGGTCTTGCCGCCTGGCAGAAAACGCTCGGCGACGATTACGACTCGGCATTTATCTTTGCGTACCGGTTTCAAAATATAGATGTGGATTTCGACGGCAGGGATATTTTCGATTTCAACGAAGATAAGTATTTGTTTTTGGCGGTGCGATTTGCAGATTACGTAAAGTTTATGAAACAGCGAAGTCCCAAGTGGAAGACGGTAACGCTTGCCGCTGATAAATTTCGCCTGTGCGCCATGCCCGTCAACAAGCTATTCGCCTGATTTCATTTCCCGTATTTTACCGAACAGCCGTATGGCTTTGTTTCTGCAATACTCACGATTTTGCCCGCGGTCAGCTCAGTCAGCGCCTTGTCGATGTAGTTGACATATTGTGCGCCTTCGGGAACCTTGCCTAACGGGGCGTTGTCGAATGCGCCGCTGTAAACGATGTTGCCTTTGGTGTCGATGATGAAGGTATGCGGCGTTGTTTGTGCCCCGTATGCCTTGCCGACCGTGCCCTTGCTGTCATCGAGAATCGGATGGCTCACTTTATATTGAATCGCGAACTCCTTGTCTTTAGCAATTGTTTCATGGCCTGTGCTGTTTATCGCGAGGAACACCACGCCCTTGTCCTTGAACTTGTTTACAAGGTCATTAACAACACTGGTCTTTTCATAGTTGTATCTTGCGAAAGGACATTCATAATTGAACCATTCGAGCACAACAATTTTTCCGGCGTAGTCCGAGAGTTTGACTGTTTTGCCGTCGTAGTTGGTCAGCGTAAAATCCGGCGCCTTTGTCATTTTTTGTTCTGTTGCGAAAAGCAATGGCGTCATTACGGCCGCTGCTGCGACTATTGTTAATATCCTGTTCATAATATGCTCCTTTCAATAATCCTTTTGTTACTTAATATACGCTGTGATATCCCGACAGGTTTGTAGGATTTTGGCGTAGAATTTGCCCTTGCGTGCTGGTAGAATTTGCCGAATTGCCGGTTTTAAAACAAGAATCAATATTGGAGGTAATCGAAGATGCTTAGAAATATGTTGTGCCTGATCGTAATCGCGGTTGTATGCACCGGCTGTTGCGCGGGAAAATGCGGCGTTGCGGCCAAAGCCGAATGCCAAAAGACATGCTCGAAGGAGTGCCCTAAAATGCTGAGACACGTCGTACTGTTCAAGTTCAAAGAGGGAACAACGCCTGAAAAGATAAAGGAAGTTGAAACTTCGTTCGCGGCCCTGCCCGGCAAAATCGACGTTATCAAGGGTTTTGAGGCGGGGACCGACGTAAGCGTCGAAAATCGTTCGGAGGGCTTTACGCATTGTTTTGTCGTGTCATTTTTGAGTGCGGCCGACCGGGATACGTATTTGAATCACTCAGCCCATAAAGAATTCGGCAAATCGCTCGGCGGATGTCTCGATAAGGTTCTCGTCATCGATTACTGGAACAAATGAGAATTATCGCCGGCTCAAAACGCGGAATGAATCTGTTCAGCCCGCCGGGCATGGATTCGCGTCCCATTACCGACCGGGTAAAGCAGTCGCTTTATGACGTTCTGCAAAAATATGATTTGCCCGCGGATAAAACGGTAGCGGATATTTTCGCGGGCGTCGGGTCGCTTGGCCTTGAGGCGCTCAGCAGGGGGGCGGTATTCGTAACGTTCATCGAGCAGAATCCCAAAATTGCCCCGGTACTTAAACAGAATATCGAAAAGGCGGGGTTTGGCGGGCAGTCGAAAATAGTTAAAAGCGACGCATTTAGTGTTGCCTGGCCGGTGGATGCCGAACATCCGCAATATGACCTTGCGTTTGTTGACCCGCCTTATGTTGATTCGGCTAATACGCAGGCGGGCTCGCCATTGGCGATGTTGCTGACTCGTTTGAGCGAGCGCGTTTCGACGGGCGGCTTTGTTATTGTTCGCACTCATCTAAATACGGTCTTGTCGCAATCGTACGGGCCGCTTAAAATCATCGAAACCCGCCAGTGGGGTAATATGGCGGTAACGATACTCAAAAAGACATAAGGCAAATGACAAATAGACAGGCGGCAATTCGGATAGTCAGGCAGTTAAGGGACGCGGGTTTTGAGGCGATGCTGGCGGGCGGCTGCGTCCGCGATATGCTTCTGAAAAGAAAGCCCAAGGATTACGATGTCGCCACCGATGCCAGGCCCAATGATGTTGCGAAACTTTTTCACAGGACCCTCAAGGTCGGCGCGAAATTCGGCGTGGTTGTCGTCCTGATTGATAAAATCCAGATTGAGGTTGCCGCGTTCAGGACCGAATCCGGCTATGCCGACGGCAGACATCCCTCGAAGGTGCGTTTCACCAGCCCGCGCGAAGATGCCGCACGCAGGGATTTCACCATCAATGCGATGTTCTTCGACCCTATCGCCAAAAAAGTGATTGATTATTACAAGGGGCAGGCGGATTTGAAGAAACGCATAATCCGAACCGTTGGCAAACCAGCCGAACGCTTTGGCGAAGATTACCTGCGTATGCTTCGGGCGGTGAGGTTCTCGACTCAGCTCGGCTTCGCAATCGAGCCGAAAACCAAAGCCGCGATATGCGACGGAGCAAAAAACATCACCAAAATCAGCGGCGAGCGAATTGCCGCCGAACTCGAAGGCATTTTGGTCAGTCCCAACCGGGCCGAAGGATTAGAACTGCTGATTGAGACGGGCCTGGCAAGCCACATTTTTTCCGGCTGCGGTTGCCCCGGCGCGGGATTTGCGGTTCGTATGCTTGCTAATCTGCCCAAAAGAATTGATTTTCCCCTGGGTTTGGCTGGGTTATTCGTCGGCTTCGAGACCGATTTCGCACTTGAAAAATGCGAACTGCTGAAACTCAGCAGGAATCAGGAAAAGCAAATTGAATTTCTTTTAGATAATCGCGGCAGTTTACTGAAGGACTTATCATTGGCCGAATTGAAATTGCTGTTATCTGAGCCGTATTTTGAAGACCTCTTCGCATTGCAAAAGGCAATTCAAAAGGCGAGCAATCAAACCGTTGGCCCGTTAATTAAATTACGCAAAAGGATAAAGCAGTTAAAAGGCGTGGAGTTACGGCCTAAGCCGTTATTAAACGGCCACGACCTTATGGCACTCGGCGCCGTCCCCGGCCCATCACTTGGCCAATTGGCTAATGAAATGTATATCACCCAACTGGAAGGCAAATTGCAGTCAGCCGAGCAGGCAAAACAGTGGGTCACCAAATGGTTGCAAGCACATAAGAATCACGATAGCGTATAGCAATTTAAGCTTTCCCATCGAAGGAGGTCTATGTGGAGAAAGACGGTTTGTTTCCCCTTTCTTTCTTTATCAAGCCAATTATGTTCTTTAAGCCCTTAATCATTGATTCATTTTGCGTACGGTATTGATAATAAAGTTCAAGGTCATTAAGTGTCTTAAGATAACTCATATTTTTTATGAGCCATGATAATCCAGTATTACATACCCATTGCAGAAGATTTATCATTTCTTGATCGACCCCACTATCTTTGCCGGCGTGTACTATTTCGTTGCGATGATCAGCAATCACAGATAAGGCATCCATTAACGTTGAAGAGTCCACGTTCTTCGTCATATTGCCAAACCCAGATAATCTAGCACACACCTTTTTTGTTTCGCCCCCGAAGTTCTGAGAAAGTGTAAGTGACTCGGCCATTTGCCACAAGGATAACAAGCAATGATTCTCCTTTATTTCGTCAAGCGACTGAGAATAGGCCTTCAGGCAATACGCTAGAAGTAATTCGATAGAGTTATCTTTCAGTGGTTTTCTTAGTTTTCTGGCAATATTTACTACTGCTCGCCAGGAGTAAGAGTTTATTTCAAAAGATTTCTCCGCAGTTTCATCATATGATTTCGGGAAATAGTAAAACTCACTTTGTCCAGCATCTGAGATACCTATCACAAAAAGAGGAAAGGGTAGATTGAAACGTGGGTGAAACGGGCAACTAATCTTGAAAGTGAAGGCATTAGTGTAAAGTTCTATAAGACTTCTTAAGGCGTATAACGAAGGGCCAATATCCTTCCAACTTTGGAAAAAGTCGGTATTACTTGTTCTGCAAGTTAACCACCAGATAGGCAAGTTTCTTAACTTCCATTTGGTAGCAATCCTAATCTGTTCTATAAAAGAATCAAGGGTGTTTTTTCTTATTTGTTTTTCTACATAATCAAACCTATGAAACCTAAAGGTGACACCGAAAAAAGTAATTTGCTCCAAATGAACATCATCGGAGGATGCGAAATTTAAGGGGATAAATGAGGTCCACTGAAATTTTTTGAGCCTTTTAGCTTCTGATATTATATTAAGATAAGTATCTTCGAAATCGCTTGTTGAGGAGAGCCCCAAAATCTTCATCTTTGAGAGTACTCTCATAACTATAAAAAGGTCGAGTTTGTTTGGCTCTGCGCACCCACATAAGCCATAAAAATCTATGTTGTTTTCAAAACCAGCGGCCCATCCTTGCTCAGTTCTGGCTTTCAATAGCCTTGTAATAGCTTTTTGGGCTCTGGTTTCTGCCTTGTTTTTCCAGAGATTTGCCATGGTTCATATCTTACACAAGTTCCTTGGGTTTAATCAAACATATACAATAAGAAATCCCACAAAAAATATAGATTTGAAGGTCAAGAGGGCAAAAGGTAAAACAGATGGTGGAGGACAGGGAAGTTAGCGAATCGATATGTTTGCGCTCGTCCTACCTAATTTATGCCAACCGCAAAATATTTCTGCATATTATGTAAGAAGAGGATTTACTGGGCATTTTTCTTGGTTATAATGGGGGTGAAAAGGCAGGAGAATAAACAATGTTCAGGATTAGCGGTAATACTTTCGTTGGTGAGGGAAAAATTATGAGACGGTTTCTATGGGTTTTTCTGCTCTTGACCTCGACATGCTATGCAGAAGTCAATCAAACTGGGCCATACATAGTCAAGTCTCTTCAGAAACAGATTGAAAATCTTACAGCAGAAAACCAACAACTCAAACAGCAGTTAGTGGATAAAGACAAGGAAATCGAATTACTCAAAGCCCTTTGCAGAAAAAACAACATAGATACTAACTCTCTCGAACAACCTAATTCAGTCATCGACAAAGCAAACAAACAAGACGTAAATTCAAAATCCACTGAATCTATAGTTTATCGAGGGCACGAGCGAACAAAAGAGTGGTTTGAGAAAATGTATAAGCAGTTCTCCGGCAAAATCGCTTTGCTCAATGGTAAGTTTGTTAACCTCAGATTTGTTGACATCGGAAAACCTGAGGATATGTTGAAATCACCCCCACAAGTTGGCGAAATAATTCAGATACCTTCAAAATGCAAAGTGTTCGCTGTCATCAAGGAAGGTGAAGTTCTGCTTGTAAAAGAATATCCTGTAAACAAAGGGGGTAGTGGGGGTAGTGTCAGTATTGTGCCCGCCGAACAAGGTTGGGATCAGGTGGCAAAGTCCATCAATCGTCCAAGTGGCGGAAGTGTGTCGAATTTCTACTTTCACGTGATGGGGTATAACGGCCCATCACTCTCTGACGACCAAATCTTCCCCTATAACGGCAAGCTTGTTTGCGTTGGAACATACAAATACACTGGAGGTCTGAAAACTCTAAACACAGTTCAGAGCTTCAAGGTGTGGCAATCAGAGCCGCTTACAAGAGAGCAGTTTGCAGAGGCAATCAATAGTGGCTTTGAGTTGGTCGACTTCGTTGAGAGTGGAGAAAAGACAATTGAAAGGCCGATTCGTTAGTTTACTTGATTTCATCCCGCCTATCCACGTTATACCGCCGGCTCACGTAGTAAGTTCTCCGGCATAAAAAGGCATAATTTTATCAGTTTCGGTTCGCTCATTTGTGCCAGCAGGTCTATCGCACAAAAGCCACATTTAGCCCCTACTTCTGTGGCGGGGGTTATTTCCCGAACTTATAGCTTATCAGTTTGTAAACCAATTTTGCGGCTAAGAAGTCGGGGGCTTTGTTGTTCGGATTCGGGCACATTTCAACGACATCGAAGCCGGTAACGTTTGTCTTGCGGAATACGGGCCTGAGCAAATCCAAAACCTCATACCACAAAAGTCCGCCCGGCTCAGGTGTGCCGGTCGAGGGCATTATCGACGGGTCAAAAACGTCCAAATCAATCGTTACATAGACATTGTCCTTGAGCAGTGATAAGACTTTTTTATTCCAGCCGGTTTTGCCCGCGATTGTCTCAGCGAAAAACATATTGCTCTTTTTGGCTCGCGGCTTTTCGGATGTGTCCATACTCCGTATGCCCACCTGGACTGTTTTGCAGATATCCTGTGCCCTTGCCATTATGCAGGCGTGGCTGTATTTTGAGCCGTGGTATTCGTCGCGGAGGTCGCCGTGTGCGTCTAACTGCAGGACGGTTAGTTTTCCGTATTTTTTCACTTGTGCCTGGATTGCGCCGATACTCACGGAGTGTTCGCCGCCGAGCAGGACGGGAAATTTGCCCTTTGCCAGATGTCCGCTCACGCGTTTTTCGACGGCGGCGAACCATTTTCTCCGGCGATTTGTTTTCTGTTACGGGCTTGTCGGTGAATATGCCGACTTTATACGGCTCAGAATCGCTTTCGATGTCGTAGTTCTCTACAATTTCCGAGGCCTCGAGTATGGCAGCTGGCCCCTTGTCCGCGCCTTTTACCCAGCTGCTTGTTTTGTCATAAGGGACAGGAACGATAACCACCTTGGCCCGTGTCGGGTCGCGGTATCGATTCGGGATGTCACTGAGAAACACTTCTTTCGCCATAATTTTTACCGCAGAGACCGCTGAGCACGCAGAGATTATTTTTATTTACACTCTCTGTGAGTTCCGCGGCGGATATGTAATTAATCGAACAGGAACATCGCAATCGCCACTGTTGTCGTCCACTGGTCTCTCATACCGCGTGCGGTCTGCGTGATGTTCGTGGTTCTGATTAGCAGGCCGCTTGATTTGTAAACCTGCTCTTTTTCCGACCACGCCTTGTTGGGGTCAACTTCGAGGCCCAGTGTCGTTCCAAGCATTCCGGCCGCAAGGTCTTCGGAAAAATCGGCGGCCTCGTGCTCGTTCATTCCGTAGCCGTGGACTTCGCTGAGGTATCCCCAGTTGTTGCGGTCCTTCGGTACAGCCAGCCCGACGGACGAGCCGATAAGTCGTCCATGCTCGTCGGTATCCGACCTTGCCATAACGCAGTAGCTTATTTCGCCGGGAGTCAGTCGTTTGAGACCGACCTCTTTGCTCACAACTTTGCATCGGGGGGGCAGGATTGACGAGACCTGCACGAGGTTCTGCTGCGCCACGCCTGCCGCTCTTAATGCGTCCTCGAATGACTTGAGCCGATACTTGTGGCGGCCAACACCCTTGGTTAGAAACACTCTCGTAGGAACGAGATTTCTCATTTCATTCTCCTGTGTTCTAATTCTATTGTTTTATTAACCATAATAATGCCAATAATCTTTTGTTCTCCGGCAGTTTATCCGCCCGTGTTCCGGTATGCCGTCCGTCCGCAAGAGAGCTGATTATATCTTTACGTGTTTCGCTTACAATAAAAATTATCCAAACTTTTTTTCGCGGTCGGTCTTAGCGACGACCGGCGTATCGGAACTGTTTCCAAAAAGGCAGTGTGGCGTTTTATGATTTCCACGGAAGGTCTTGCTGCCAAAGCTTAAATTTATCCGCCTTTGGCGGGGAAGCGAAGCAATCTCAAATGTTAATTACAGAAAATAACTGCCGCTGGATGGCTAAGGCCGGCCCGAATATAAGGACGGATTATCAAGCTATCCCCGACAAAAACCCCACAACGCCTGATAATATGGGCATTGGCGGGGCATTGGGGGGTTTTTTGTTGACAAACCAGCCCAATTATCTTTAGTATGACCCTTCTAAAGACGATTACTACAAATGCTTATGCCCATATCGTTCCCCGCAGGGGGGCGGGGGCTGTAAGTCGCCGTCGCGGCGGGGGTTACGCCGACGAGCAGGCGTATTAAGGGTGATAGTGGCGAAGTGTTTTTGGAGACCTTTCAATGCTTAACAGAAATAATCTTGTAATGGTTGTGGGTATCGCGCTGGTTTTTGCTGCTCCGGTATTTGCCGAGACGCTCGAAGGAAACTACAACGACCTGCTCCACTATCTGAATATTGGCCGGTTCGATATGGCCAAGGGTTATGCTCAGGCGATTTTGGACAGCAACGCCGCTCCGCTTGATTTGTTTGCGCTGGCCGATGGCAACCCGCAGGGTTACGCGTTGATAGTCAAGGCCAAAGAGAGTTCAACGGATACCGCTCTTGCCGGTCTTTGCGGCAAAGTTGTGGACATAATTGAGCAGGGCAGGTTCATACGTCGTTCCGACCCGAAGGTCATCTCTCGAGGAAATCGCCCGGCTAAGCAGCACGAGCCGCGGTCAGCTTAACGCAATCAAACGTCTGCAAAACGCGGGCGAATACGCGATAATGTATATGCTTGACGCCCTCGGCGACGATGCTCGCAAGGCAGAATGGCCGAACATTTCTTCGGCTTTGGGGCAGATGAGCAAAGAAGCCATCAGGCCTCTTACCGCAGCTCTTCAAACCAATAACGTCGGCGTCAAGTCGGAAATCATCAGGGCATTGGGCAAAATCGGGTATCCGCAGTCGCTGCCGTATCTAAAATATGTTGCAGAAAAAGACAGTTCAGCGGAGCTTAAGACGCTGGCTGAGGGAAGCATAACGAAAATTGATCCGGTAGCGTTGAAAGTGCCGGCGGCACAGCTTTACTATCGGCTTGGCGAGGATTATTACTATCATGCCGAATCACTTGCTCCTGCGGCGGACGCCAATTTTGCCAATATATGGTTCTGGGACGCCAAGAACGCCCGGCTTGACAGCGAGCGGGTTGACAAAAGGTATTTCAACGAGTTGATGGCGATGCACTCCTGCGAGTGGGCGCTTAAGGCCGACGAGAATTTCGGACAGGCGATAGGATTGTGGATTGCCGCGTTTTTCAAAGCGGAGTCATACGATGTTGTGATGCCCGGCTATTTCGGTGCGGGGCACGCGAACGCGATGACATACGCGACAACCGCCGGCCCGGAATATCTGCATCAGGCCCTTGCCCGTGCGATTAAAGACAAAGATGCCCAGGTAGCGTTGGGCGTTGTAGAGGCGTTATCGACCACGGCGGGCGAAAGCTCGCTGTTTTATCGGGTAGGCACGTCGCAGCCGCTGGCAGAGGCCCTTTCATTTGACTCAAGGGCAGTGAAATTCAGCGCCGCGATAGCGATTGCCGCTGCCGGCCCCAAGCAGGCCTTCCCCGAAAGCAAACTCGTCGTCGCCAACCTTGCGGAGGCGCTTGCACAAAGCTCGGAACAGCCCTCGGACAATATCCCGATGTGGAACGGCTCGCTTGCCGATATCTACGCGCTTCGCGCAGCGAAAGTAATGCTGAAAATTGCTCAAACCCGCAACCCGGTTCTTGATTTGTCCGCGGCACAAAATGCACTTATCGCTGCGACGAAAGACAAGAGGATGGAAATCCAGATGCTCGCAGGGCAGATACTTGCATATCTGAATACACCGGAAGCCCAGCAGGCCATAGCCGCGATGGCGATGGCCGAGAGCAATTCCCAGAATATTCGCGTTACGGCGTTCGGTTCGCTGGCGGTATCAGCCAAAGTTAACGGCAATAAGCTTGATGACGCCGCGATAAACGCCATTTACGGATTGGTCAGTTCAAAGGATATTGACCCCGGTTTGCGTGCGGCAGCAGCAGCAGCTTATGGCGCACTGAATTTACCAAGTCAGAAGGTCAAGACCCTGATTCTTGACCAGGCGCGCAGCTAAAAGCGTTGGGATGTTCAATTCCTGCCCGTTGCGGCATTCGATAATTTCCTAAAGTTATCGCGAGAGGAGATGCTACGGGGGAATTATGCTGTTCGGTTCCGGTGCCGTTCTTACAGATGCCGGATTCATGCGGCTATTGGGTTCATTTGCGTTAATAGCCCGGTTCAAACCGCCCCTGGCGTTGGCGTCCGCGACAGCATTATTGACCGGCTTCATCAGCAGCTCTTTGATTGTTTTCTCCGCACCAACGGTATCATTGCCCGATGCGACGAATGTATCCATAAACCTGCAACACCCCACCAGATAGGATTGCATTTTGGCTTCTTCGAAAGTTTTGGTGTCTAAACCGATTTCTTTTACGTATTGTTGCTGGGAAAAAGGGGTGGTGCAGAAAATAAATGTTGCGAAACTGCATACCAGAAATCCCGCCATAAATCCCATAAGGCCTGAGCCAATGATATTCACAGCTCTCGGGAAGGTAACCTCGAATTGGCCTATCAACAGGACGTATGCGATACCCTGCAAAATCAGGAATGTGCCCGTTCCTGCTGCCAGCAGCGAAATTGTCTTGCCATATTGTCCGTTCACGGCAGCAGGAAAAAAATCCTCAAGAACAGGCCCAATGCGGATCGCTATGTAAACGGCAACCAGTAAATTAAAAAGCATCGTCCACGCGTGGTAGAAGCCCAGCTTTATCGTCGAGTAAGCGAAGATGACAGCTATCAATATGCTTATCCAGAATACTGCCATAATTTTATTCTACCACCCTTTGCATTTCATCGATGCTGGTCATACCGGTTACAACTTTGAACAGGGCCTGTTTTTGCATATTTGATTTGCCCCGCGTATCGCCATCTTTTCTCAGTTGTTCTATCGGCAGTTTATTATTCGACAGGGAGTTTTTAAGCTCATCATCGAGGGTCAGCATATCGTAAATACCTATCCTGCCGTAATATCCGGTTCCGTAACAGTTTTCGCAGCCGACTGCGTCGTAGATGTTGGCGTAGTTGACTTTCTTTTTTTCAAAGATTCTTAGTCTGTTCCTGGCTTAGTTTCGCGGGGGCCTTGCAGTATTTGCACAGCCGGCGGATTAATCTTTGTGAGATAATCAAATTCAGACCCGTCGCCAGCATCAGGGGGGTAACACTTAAATCCAGCAGTCGAATCAGTGCCGAAGCGGGGCTGTTGCTATGGACGGTTGCCAGAACAAGATGCCCTGTTTGTGAGGCCTGAAGGGCGATTACGGCCGTCTCCTCGTCTCTTATTTCGCCCACGACGATTACGTCGGGGTCCTGGCGCAATATGCTTCGCAGCGACTTGGCGAATGTTATCCCCGCCTTGGGGTTGACCTCAATCTGGCTTGTGTTGGGCAGGACGTATTCGATTGGGTCCTCGACTGTTATCACGTTTCGCGTATAAAAATCGATTTTATTGAGCATTGCGTAAAGTGTCGTTGTCTTGCCGCTTCCCGTCGGCCCGCACAGCAGTATCATACCGGATGGCTTCCTGATGGCGCTTTCAACGATGTTTCTTTGCTTTTCAGTCATGCCTATGCTCTCAAGAGTGTATATGCTGGCGTCCTGTTTGAGGATTCTTATCGACAGTTTTTCACCGTTGAGCACGCCAGCGCTTGCCACCCGGAAAGAGACTGTTCCATCCGGAATCTTGGCTACAAATGCGCCGTCCTGTGGTCTGCGTCTCTCCGAGATATCCATATTAGAGATGGCTTTGATGCTGTTTACTATGGCCTGGCAGGTGGATGCTTCTAACTGGTTGGTCTCCCGCAGCACGCCGTCAACGCGAAATCTTATGATGGATATGGAATCGCTTTTGGGGTCGATTAGAATATCGCTTGCCCTGTCCTGAAGGGCGTCCCATATAATTTTTTCGGTCAAATTGAGTATGTGGCTGTCCTGGCGACGGATTTTTCCGTGACCGTATAGTTCCTTAAGCTCGGTGCCGGATGAATCGAGCAGCTTGATAAAGCTTTCTTTCGAGCCGCCCATCAGTTTTGAAGATTTTATGGTTTCGCTGATTGCCCAAAACCGGTCTTTTATCGCCTCGAAAAAATTTCCCCGCTCGGCAATGGGGGTTTTGATAACGTCTCTTATCAGGAAAACCAGCAGCGGTATGGGGCCGAATAATAGTGTCAGTACGTTTATGAGCGGCTTTTTGCCTTTAGGCACTACCAAACTGAACTCTACCTGCTGGACGCAATACAGCCCAAGATACACCCATCCCACGAGAATTATAAGCTTGAGAGGATTAAACGGTATATCTGCCGCGGCCAATATGCCTGCCTGACCCGGCAATTCAACCGTTGCCTGGTGTGTGGCGGAGAATAATACTTTCATAAACCAGCATTGCATACCTTCCCTCTGACCCTCAAACATACCAGGAAGCAATTGCTAAGTAATTCAAATTAACATAAATTCCTGTTGTTGGCAAGGTGTTTAGCAGTTAATTGTCCCGTGAAATTTGGGGAATTTCAGGGGTTTGAACGTTATCATTTACATTTCACCACCCCTGTCAGGATAAGCCGGCCTGTAACCTGGAGCGGGCAGTTCAGGGTGGATTCATTGCCGGAATCTTGCCGATTCTGTTCGGAATATGTGTTATAATAACAGGAAATAAGCTGTAAAAATGAAATGTCAAAATATTCCGGATGTGCCTGAATGAAGCTTGAAATGCGAGGACAAATGCGGCTGGAGCAGCAGATGAAGCTGGCTCCGCACATGATTCAGTCGATGGAGATACTCCAGCTGCCGCTGCTTGCGCTTCAGGAGAGGATAGAGCAGGAGCTGAACAACAATCCTGTTTTGGAAGCGGATGAATCGGCAGAGCAGGAGGATGCGGCAGCCGAAATGACAGCCGAACCAGAAACTCAAACCGAACCCAAGTCGGGGCCGGCGGAGGATTACAAGGGTGATGACCGGCTGGATGAAGAGGTGCGGGATTATATCGAACATCGCGATGATTATCCGAGGCCTCGGTCGGATGAGCCGGACCCGAAGCTTGCCGCGATTAATAACACTGCCGCACTGCCGCAGTCGCTGCATGATTACCTCGAAGACCAGTGGCGGATGGTCGAGGCGGATGAGCCCGTGAAAAAGGCGGGCAGTATGATTATCGACTACATCGACGACAAGGGGTACCTGTCGGTTCGATTAGAGCAGTTGCACAATAAGGACCGGACGGATTTTACGCTTGAAGATTTGCAGAAGGCGATTGTGCTGATTCAGAAATTAGACCCGCCGGGTGTCGGCGCACGCGACCTGCGGGAATGCCTGCTGATTCAAATTAACCAGAGTAACGAGGATGTGAGCTTTGAGACGACCCTTGTTACTGATTATCTGGAAGATATGTTGGAAAACCGGCTGCCCGATATAGCCAGGAAAATGGGTTGCACCGTCGAGGATATTAACCGCGCGATTGAACGACTGAGTAAATTTGACACCTCGCCGGGACTGCAAATCGGCAGAAACCACAACCATCCTATTACCGCAGACGTGATTGTGGAATATTCCGAAGAAGCGGGCGATTACACGGTTCGTCTGGTGGAGGATGGTGTGCCCCGGCTGCGAATAAGCGATGATTACGTCAAAATGGCCTCGGGCGACAAAGTAGGCGAAAGCGCGAAACAGTTCCTGCAGAACAATATTCGTTCGGCTCAGTGGATAATCGACGCAATACAGCAGCGAAAAAATACGCTGCTCAAGGTTACTCGTTCGATTGTTAATCGGCAGAGGGAATTTTTCGACAAGGGACAGTTGTATTTGAAGCCGTTGCCTATGGCGAAAGTTGCCGAGGACGTTGGCGTGCATATTGCCACCGTTTCCCGCGCGGTTGCAGGCAAATATGCACAGTGCGAATGGGGCATTTTGCCTTTGAGGAAGTTTTTCTCGGGCGGCATCGAGGATACGCAGGGCAACGAAAAAAGCTGGGAGGCAATAAGAGCAAAATTGCAGGAAATAATCGACGCCGAGGATAAATCGAAGCCCCTCAGTGACGACCAGATTAAGACAAAACTTACCGAAGCAGGCATCACGGGCCTTGCCCGAAGAACAATCGCCAAATACCGCGGCCTGCTTAAAATTCCTCCCGCACGTCTTCGTAAAAAATACTAAAAAATAGTTGTCGAACGGGCAAACATATCTGATACTATGTGAGTATATAATCACGTAGTAACATTTAAAGGAAATAGATATGTCTGAATCGAAAAAGCATCTGTTGTTTCAAAAACAGGCCCAGATTGCACAGGCAATCGGGCATCCTATCCGGCTCGAAATCATTGATTTTCTAAAGAATGGCGAGCAATGCGTCTGCGATATTGCCGAGCAAATTGGCGCGGAACGTTCGAATGTTTCACGGCATCTGTCTGTTATGGTTGCGGCAGGGGTGCTGGAACATCGCAAGGAAGGGCTGAAGGTCATCTATCGGCTCAAATGCCCCTGCATTCTCGATTTCTTTTCCTGCATATCCGGTGTGCTGAAACAACGCGCAAAAGATGACAGCGAGATATTGAAAGTTCTTTAGGACATAAGTAATGCGGATTCTGAAATGGACATTGCTTTTAACGGTTAGTGTGTTGCTGTGGTGGCTGGTTTATTTGAATCTGGCAACTTTCGGGCGATGGTTTACATATTCGCTGCTGAATATTCAGAAGGGCGGTCATTTAAGCTCGGCGGTTGAGTTTTTTGTTTTCGAGACGCCTAAAGTTTTAATGCTGCTTGTGCTGATAGTTTTCGGGATAGGGATTGTTCGCTCGTTTTTCACGCCAGAAAAGACAAGAAAGATTCTCAGCGGCAAAAGCGAAACCGTGGGCAATATTTTAGCTGCGCTGCTCGGCGTGGTTACGCCTTTTTGTTCGTGTTCGGCGGTTCCGTTGTTCGTGGGTTTTGTAACTGCGGGTGTGCCGATTGGTGTGACATTTTCGTTTTTGATTTCGGCCCCGATGATAAACGAAATTGCGTTAGTGATGCTTTTCGGGATGTTTGGCTGGAAGGTCGCGGGGCTTTATATGGGGGTTGGTTTGTTAATCGCCATAGTCGCCGGTTGGATTCTCGGCAGGTTACATATGGAAAAACACATAGAACCCTGGGTTTTCGAGGCCAAGATGGGCGAGGTCGCACAGGAAAATGCGATGAATTGGGAGGACAGGATTCGTTATGGCTTAAACGCGGTCAGGGACATTGTTTCAAAGGTCTGGATTTATGTAATTCTTGGTATAGCGGTTGGCGCGGGGATTCACGGTTATGTGCCGCAGGATTTTATGGCGTCATTTATGGGTAAGGGGGTGTGGTGGTCTGTGCCTGCTGCGGTACTGCTTGGTGTCCCGATGTATTCCAATGCCGCGGGGATAATACCGGTTGTGAAGGCGCTTTTGGAGAAGGGGGCCGCGCTGGGGACGGTTCTTGCGTTTATGATGGCGGTGATAGGGCTTTCGCTACCGGAGGCGATTATCCTGCGGAATATATTGAAGCCCAAACTTGTTTTTACGTTTTTCGGCATCGTCGCTGTCGGGATTATCATTATAGGTTATCTTTTTAATATCGTGCTGTAGGGATTTGACGAATGAAAAAAGTACAGATTCTCGGAACGGGCTGCCCGAAGTGTAAGGCGTTGGCGCAAAATGCCGAAACAGCCGCAAAGGAGCTTGGTTTGGAATATACACTGGAGAAGGTAATGGACATAAAAGAGATAATGAAATTCGGGGTTATGATGACGCCTGCGTTGGTTGTTGACGGGCAGGTCAAAGTCGTCGGGAAAGTCCTTTCGCCCGAACAAATCAAGGCGATGCTTTCTTAATAGTATTTGATAAACAGTCAAAAATTAGAAGATGTAATTATGAGTCAGGGAAATGATTGTCGGATGAGGTAAAGGAGTTTCTGAATGAGCAGCTTGCAAATTAAAATTTTGATGTTGTGCCCTTGCAGCGGCGGCCCATCTAATCCATTGGTGCTGCTCGCTATGGTTGCGGGGATATGGCTTTTGTTTAACTGGGTAAAAGCGTTAATAAAATCTAAAGGAATTTCGTTTATGAATAAAGCAATGAAAATTGTAATTGTTGTTGCTCTGGTTGCGATTGTGGGTACGGTTTTCGCCTTAAAACAAAAAAATAAATGTTCGGTTTCCGAACCTGTTGCAGCGGCAAATTCAAACCCGGCAGCGATTACGGAAAGCAAACCACAGAATCCTGTAAATACTCAGCCGACTCAAACAACCGTCAAATTGCCCCGGCTTGTGGATTTGGGGGCGGACAAATGTATCCCGTGCAAGATGATGGCTCCGATACTTGAAGAGCTTAAAACCACGTATAACGGCAAACTCCAGGTCGATTTTATTGATGTCTGGAAAAATCCTGGTGAGGCCCCAAAATACAAAATAAGCGTAATACCAACGCAGATTTTTTATGATTCATCCGGCAAAGAGCTGTTTCGTCACGAAGGTTTTTTCCCGAAGGAAGGCATTATCGCAAAGTGGAAAGAATTCGGAGTTGACCTGGGCGGGCCGAAATGATTGAGCGTGTTTTTACAGGTTTGACGCAGGCGGTTGAGGGCTCGGCAGCAATAGCAATCGTAGCGTCGTTTGTCTGGGGAATTTTGAGCATACTGCTTAGCCCCTGTCATTTGGCGAGTATTCCGCTGATTGTTGGGTTTGTTGACAGGCAGGGCCAAATCAGCACAAAAAGGGCATTTGTGATTTCAGCGGTGTTTGCGGCGGGTATTTTAATAACCATATCCATTGTCGGGATTGTTACGGCGATGGCAGGTAAAATTCTGGGTGATGTGGGGCCTTATGGTAATTATTTTGTGGCAGGGATATTTTTTGTGGTCGGTTTGTATCTGATGGATGTAATCTCAATGCCGTGGTCAGCTCCGGGACAAATGAATATAAAGAAAAGAGGGTTGCCGGCAGCGTTGATTCTGGGGCTTATCTTCGGAGTAGCAGTCGGGCCCTGCACCTTTGCGTATATGGCGCCGATTCTTGGGGTAGCATTCAAAGTGGCGCAAACGGATTTGTTATACGGAGCGGCACTGTTAATTGTTTATGGTCTCGGCCATTGCTCGGTGATTGTGTTTGCGGGGACATTTACGGAGGTTGTTCAGCGGTATATGAACTGGAACGAGCGTTCGCAGGGAGCAATTATTTTAAGATGGGTATGCGGAGTCCTCGTTATTTTCGGAGGACTGTACCTGATTTATACAGCGAAGTAAAAATAAGGGATTACGAATGAAAGACGGCATAGCAAGGCAGTTATCTTTTTTAGACAGGTATTTGACCCTGTGGATTTTTCTGGCGATGGGTATCGGCGTCGCATCAGGCTATTTTTATCCCTCGATTGTGAATTTCTGGAACGCTTTTCAATACGGCACAACCAATATCCCCATCGCAATCGGGTTGATTCTAATGATGTATCCTCCTCTTGCAAAAGTTAAGTATGAGGAACTGGGCGGGGTCTTTCGCAATTATAAGATACTGGGGCTGTCTCTGGTTCAAAACTGGGTAATTGGCCCGGTTCTGATGTTTGTCCTGGCGATAGTGTTTTTGCGAGGCTATCCGGAATATATGGTCGGCCTGATTATCATCGGGCTGGCAAGATGTATCGCGATGGTCATTGTCTGGAACGACTTAGCCAAGGGCGATACGGAATATGCTGCCGGTCTTGTGGCATTTAATTCGATTTTCCAGGTCTTGTTCTTTTCCGTTTACGCTTACATATTCGTAACGGTCCTGCCGCCCGTTTTCGGATTGAGCGGCAGCGTCGTCAACGTCTCCATTTCCCAGATTGCCAAAAGCGTTTTCGTTTATCTGGGGATACCGTTCATAGCGGGCATCATTACAAGATTTACTTTGATAAAGATTAAAAACAGGGACTGGTATCAAAATAAGTTTATTCCCAAAATATCACCCATTACATTGATTGCCCTGCTTTTCACAATCGTGGTGATGTTCAGTATGAAAGGACAGTTTATAGTTTCGCTGCCTGCTGATGTGCTTCGTATCGCTGTGCCTTTGCTGATTTATTTTGTCGCGATGTTTTTCATCACTTTTTTCATCAGTGCAAAGGCGGGCGCCGGCTATGGTCAATCGACAACTTTGTCTCTCACTGCTGCAAGCAATAATTTCGAACTGGCCATTGCTGTAGCTGTTACGGTCTTTGGCATTAACTCCGGTCAGGCCTTTGCGGCTGTCATTGGCCCGCTCGTCGAAGTCCCCGTTATGCTTATGCTTGTGAAGGTATGCTTAAAAATGCAAAACCGGTTTGTGGCGGCCCACTGAAGCCGGATGGCGGAGGGCCGGACGAGACACTTTTATTTACCGATGCAAAAGCGTGAGAAGATGCGGTCGAGAATCTGTTCATCGATATTGTGCTGCTCGATATTACTTAGCTGGTTATGAGCGGTTCTGAGCATCATGGCGGCCAGTTCCTCGCTGCCTGCCTTTATTTCTTTTTTGGCCTGGATGATATCGTGAATTGCGTTGTTGAGCGCCTGCCTGTGCCTGGCGGTTAACGCGATGCCGTATTTATCCGCCGGGGCGGATTTGTCTTGACCGGATGTGGCGGCGATTATTCGTTCGGCTATTTGTGCTTTTAGATTATCGATGCCTGTGCCGCTGTGCGCGGAGACGGGGAGAAAATCGCAGCCGAAGAACAATTTTAGTTTTGAGAGTCGTTCTGCAATAATTTCTTCCGAAAGCAAATCGGTTTTTGTCGCGATTGCCGTGAGATTAGATTGGTTTATCAATTGGCGTATCGCAATATCTTCAGCCCATTCAGGTTTTGCTATATCGACGCATAAGACAACTACCATTGCGTTTCGTATCGCTTCGATTGCGGCCTGCTGGGCGAGTTCATCGAGTATATTTTCCGGTTTCATTATTAATCCGGCGCAATCAAAGAGAACGCAGCGACAGCCGGGAAGCTCAAATTCGCCCGTAAGGACATCACGGGTTGTTTTTCGCTGATGCGAGACGATACTGCGTTGTCTGCCAAGCAACTTGTTAAGCAGGGTGCTTTTGCCCGCGTTGGGAGTTCCTGCGATTCCGACTGCGGGCAGGTCGAGTGTTGATTCGCTGCGTATCGAGCCGGTAAGAGGTCGTTGAGCAGGCTTATTGTCTCGTCCAATTTGGCGATTATGTCCGCTTTATTGGCGGGGGAGATGTCTTCGGCGCTGAAATCAAGGTTCGCTTCGAGCCGGCTGAGAAGGTCGAGAATTGATTCGCGAATTGTTTTTGATAATCGCCCCAGCCGACCAGCCAGCAGGTTTTCCGCTGCGGCAAGCTGAAACGTGTTTGATGCGGTAATTACTTCGTTTACGGCCTCCGCCTGTGCGAGGTCGATTTTGCTATTTAGATATGCCCTTGCAGTGAATTCACCCGCACAAGCGGGGCGTGCGCCAAACTTCAGCAGTCGTTCCATCAACGCCTCAGTGATTGCCTGATTTGCCCATAAGTGCATTTCGGCTAAGTCATCTCCCGTATAAGAACGCGGGCTTCGGAAAAGGTAAACAACCGCGTCGATATTTATATCCGATATACGACAGGTTGTTATGCCCGCCTTGTCGGCGACAGGCGATGCGCAAATGTGGTTTAGGATATCGAGTGTCTGTGGGCCTGCTAAACGAACAATCACCCGATGATCATTGCTCGGTGAACTAATTGCCGCGATTGTATCAGTAGAGTTATACACATTCACTGAACGCTATACGCTGCCTGCTATACGCTGTTACTTATATTTTGAAAAACGGTTTTGGCTTCGGCTTTTTGACTTTGCCGCCGGTTTTGCTCGTTACCGGGATGAGGTTTTCGGTTTCCAGCAGTTCCTGTTTGGCGATGTGCTTTTTGATGTAGTATTGTTCGAGAACGCCGCCGAAGACACTGGCCATAATATAAAGATTCAGGCCTGATGGTGAGTTGTATAGCATCAGCGGGAACATCACGGGCATCATAAACATCATAATTTTCTGCTGTTGTGCCGCTTGCGGGTCGGCAGCGGCCTGTGCGGGCATAAGTTTTTGCTGGAGGTAAAATGCCACGCCCATCAGAATCGGCAGCAGATTAAACGAGTCGAGCGTACCCAACAGGGGCAGCGCTACCGCCTTGAACCTGAACAGCGCATCGGGAGCCGAGAGGTCTGTAATCCAGAAGGGCAAAAACTGCGCGCCGCGAAGGTCGATACTGGCGTAAACGGCGCCGTATAGCGCAATCCATATCGGCATCTGCACCATAGTCGGCAGCATTCCCATAACCGCCGCGGAGTGAGATACGCCGTATTTTTTCTGCACCTCACCGATTCGGCGGTTCATCTCCATCATATTTTTGCCGTATTGCTTCCTTATTTCCTGCACTTCGGGCAGGGCGTTAAACTTCGCGTATTTGCTCATCGACACTTGGCTTAGCCGGGTGAGCGGGTGAAGTACCAGCCGGACGAGCAGGACAAGTATGATGATTACGATGCCGTAATTTGGGATAAACGTATGAACCCATTTCAAAAGCCAGAGGATTCCGAATGCCAGCGGATGAATGATTGCGGCAGGGCAGCAGCAGGCCATAAAATCCATTGTGTTGACAAATCCGAGGTTTTGATACATCGGGACTCTGTCGAACAGCGATTTATCCTTGGGGCCGAGAAATAACTTGAATCTTAAAGTTTTACTCCCTGCCGGGGCAAGTGTGATAGTTGTGGTTTTAAGGTCGATGCCTATGGTTTCGTCGCCGCTGTTATTCTGATAGTCACCGTCCGGATTTGCAAACCAGCCCTCCTTATCAGTTATCCAGTTGCAGAAATTCATATTCGCGTCGGGCGTTGGAATGACGATGGCCGTGAAGTATTTGCAGGTGATTGCCGCCCAGATAAAACCCGCGTTGTGCTGGGCGAGCTGTCTGCTTTCAGGTGTTGCGGCCTTTTGAAGCTTGCCAATAGGCAGGTATGTGCTGATGATTTCGCCTTTAGTATCCCTGAAAGCGGCGATGGTTTTTCTTGAGTCAGTCCTCGGGTCGTCTCTTTTTATGCCGGCCGGACCTGTCATCTCAAACTGGAGTTTATGTTCATCGGAAGATAGGTTCTCTATGGTTAAATCGCAGTCGAGGTCGTAGATTTTTTGGGGTGACGCGATAGGTTTTTATCAGTTTGATAACAGGTTTGCCTGTGGTCTTGTCTTTTATGATTGCCTCAAAGCGGGCGGTTTGTGTGCCGTTATCGGTTTCGACATTGCTGGCTGTCCAGTCGAGCTTGTCTAAGCGTAACTGTAACTGGTTGTCCAGTATGAGTGACCGGGTTGCCATTGAAAAAGCAGGCGTGCCGTCGAGATTGACTGTCGGTGAGAGTATCACGAGCGGCTGAGGGTTTTTGTGGTCAAGGTCGCTGAATCCGCTTAACTTCGCGTCGGTGATTGCAGCGCCGAGGGATGTGAGGTCGATTAGAAACTTGAATCCGGTGTTAGGGTCGAGCGAGCCGATGGTTATGGTATTGGGACCTCCGCCGACTGCGCTGAAGCTGGGTTGAGGCGCCGCCTGCAGAGAGGGCGCTTCGTCGGCAGCCAGAGTTACGCAGGGCGGACAAAAAACAATTAACATCAGCGCCAGTATGGTTTTTAAATTCATATTTCTGTTTTCTGTCCTCTGCCTTTCGTCTTCTGTTACAGTTTTATCTTCCTTCTTCGAGCCGGTCGGCGTTGAAGGTATCGAGCTGTCCCAGCGCCCTGATTTTTTCGGCGGTGGTTTTATAATCGTATTCGAGGCGGACAAAATGCACCTCGTTTTCCTCGATGTAAACATAGCTTGCACGGTTGTCGTGGTCGCGCGGCTGGCCCACAGAGCCGATGTTGATAATTGCCTTTTCGTCTTCGACAATCGGATATACGTTGCCTAATTCGTTGGGGAGGTAAAAATCCGGCTCATCGAGGAATACGCCAGGCAAATGCGTGTGGCCTACGAAACACAGATGCTTGACCCGCTCGAAAAGCACACGGACCTTTACGGGATTGGTATAAACGTCGTCGGGGAAGATATACTCATTGATGGGTCTGCGGGGCGATGCGTGTATAAAATCGATGGTCGCCGCGACGTCGCCGAGTTTTGCCTTGAAAGACCTTCTCATAGGCAATTTGCCCAAAAACCCCCATCGCTTGTCTTTGGCCTGTTTATCAGGTTCACCTTCGAGGTTGAAACGTGTCCAGAAGCTGGCCTGTTCCGCGCCGTAATTGAAATTTGTCGGCTCATAAAGCGTGGCGTAATCGTGGTTTCCTAAAACGCACCATTTGGTCTTGTTGAGGACCAGGTCTAAACATTCCCGCGGGTTTGCGCCGTAGCCGATAACGTCGCCGAGGCAGTAAATGGTTTTTATGCCGCGGTTCTCGATATCCGCCAGGACGGTCGTCAGCGCCTCGATATTCGAATGTATATCACTTATAATTGCGAACATATCTCACTCATCGTTGATTGCCGTTTATACCATAAAACACATAGTGCGAATGTAACTTAATAGCAGAAAAACCACAAAAAGGCCAGTGTATTTGTTGGTTTTTCGCGATTGTTTACGGTCGGCTTCAAAGTGCCGGGGCGGGTTCTATTTGGTTGCTTTGAAAAACGGCGGTGATATAATACCCCAAAATAACATGTTATTTCGATAAGGGGATTACCTTGGCTGATACGAATTTGCTCGAAGCAAGCGGATTAGTGAAAAAGTATTCGGGAAGGGCGGTCGTCAACGGCGTCTCAATCTCAATCGCCCACCGCAGCATCGTTGGCTTGCTTGGCCGAAACGGCGCGGGCAAAACCACCAGCTTCCGGATGATTATGGGGATGATAATCCCCACCGCTGGTCAGGTTGTCTTTGAGAGCAATGACATCACGAAACTGCCGATGTTCAGAAGGGCACGTCTTGGCATCGGGTATCTTTCGCAGGAGCCCAGTATCTTTCAGCGGCTCAGCGTCCGCGATAATCTTTACGCCATTCTCGAAACAATGGCTATTACCAAAGAGCGCAGACATAGCCGCGCCGAAGAGCTGATTGAACGTTTTGGCCTGACCGAGGTGGCCGGTAGCGAAGGACGGTTCCTGTCGGGCGGCGAACGCAGAAAACTCGAAATCGCACGTGCTATGGTTACTGATCCGTCGCTTATTCTCCTCGATGAACCATTCAGCGGCGTTGACCCAATTACCGTTCAGGATTTGCAAAATGACATTCGCCAGCTTGTTGCCTCAGGCGTCAGCATCCTGATTACTGACCACAACGTCGAAAGAACGCTCGAGGTGGTCGATAAGGCGTATATCATTGACCACGGCAAGGTCCTCGCGGAAGGCACCCCTGCCCAGGTTATCCAGAACGAAATCGTCAAGAAAGCATATTTAGGTAATAGTTTCAAAGGCGATGAATTTAATTAGAGAGCCAGGATGACGATTGATGTTGAAAAATGTCATATAACGCATTACCCGGCACAGGTGCTGGGCGTACCATCACTGCCGGTCGATAAAATCGACGATACTATTCGTCGGCTTGTCGTTAAGATGACAGACCTTATGGTTGAGCTTAAAGGCGTCGGCTTTGCTGCCCCGCAGGCGGGTGTCCCGTTACGTCTGTTTATAATTTCTCTCGACGGCAGCAGGAATAACGTCCGTGTTTATGTAAATCCGACAGTTAAGGGCGAAGGCCCGATTGTGGAAAACGAAGAGGGCTGTCTTTCCGTCCCCGGCGTATATACTAAAATCAAGCGATACAGCATTGCGACCGTTACCGCGACCGACCTTGACTGCAAAGCCTTCACCGAGCAGGGCGACGGACTTTACGCCCGTGCGTTGCAGCATGAGTTTGACCACATCGAGGGCGTTACAATCGTCAATCGTATGCCGACGATAGCCCACATCACTTATAGAAAGCAGTTGAAAAAACTTGAAGAGGCGAACAACGACGCCGGCTCCTGAAAAACAGGAATCCCCAAAGACCAATGAATATCGTTTATTTAGGAAGCGGCCAATTCGGTTTACCTTGTCTCGATGCGATACTTGGCTCGCGGCATAAAATTACTCTTGTTATCACCCAGCCGGCACAGCCCGCGGGCAGGGGACGCAAAGAAAAGCCGACGCCCGTTGCCGAATGGGCAGTTGAAAATAACATTCCCGTCGTTGAAGCCCCTGATGTGAACTCATCCGGGATTGTCGATAAAATAAAATCCTGCAAATCCGACCTTTTAGTTGTTATCGCGTTTGGCCAAAAAATCAGCAAAGATGTTACCGATATCGCCCCCAAAGGTGCGATAAACGTTCACGCGTCGCTTCTGCCCAAATATCGCGGGGCAGCCCCGATAAACTGGGCGATAATCAACAGCGACTCCGAAACAGGCATCAGTATTATCACGGTTGCGGAAAGAATGGACGCAGGCGACATACTTGCACAATGCAAAACAGATATCGACGGCGATGAATCAGCAGACGAACTTTACGACCGCCTGGCGATACTGGCTGCGCCGTTGCTCGTTACGACCATCGACCAGATTGCCGCGGGCGCAGCCCAATACGCAAAACAGGACGACACCATAGCCACCCGTGCCCCGAAACTGAAAAAAGCCGACGGCTTTCTCGATTTCACCGAGCCGGCGGAATCGCTGCACCGCAAAATACTTGGCTTGTGGCCCTGGCCCGGTGTGTCTGCTATTTACAAGTCGCAAAAATCGGACCGGGCGGAACGAGTCATCTTCGCAAAGGCCGATATACTGCGAATGGATAATCCTGCGAACCTGCCTCCCGGCACCATCGACGAAAACCTCAACGTTGTCTGCGGCAAAGACCGCTTGCAGATTATGCAGTTGAAGCCCGAAAATTCCCGCCTGATGAGTTTCGCGGATTTCGTCAACGGCAGGCGTGTTTTGCCGGGCGACCGGTTCGTCAAAATAACGGATTGATATGCCTGAGCCGAAACCTATGACCGCTCGCGGCGTCGCAGCCGAAGTGCTCACCGAAACCCGCAAAGACAAACAATTTGCCGGGGACGCATTAGACCAGTACCCAAAACTTGCCAACAGGCAAAAAGCGACCGACCTCGTCTTCGGCGTGATAAAAAACCGGCCGGTCATCGACCTTGTTATCGAAAAAGTATCGGGAATTAAAATTGTGCATATACCGAGTAAAATCCTGAATATCATCAGGGTAGGGGTATATGAGCTTATTTTTTGCCCGCAGGCGAAAGAATATGTGATAATTTGCGAGGCGGTCGAATATGCAAAGCGCATCGCCAATACAAAAGGAGGCGGGTTCGTCAACGCGATATTACGCCAGACGCAAAAACACATAATCAATCGTCAAAAACCCGCCGAGCAATCCTCGCTTCGCAAGCTTATCCCGCAAACGCCGAATATGTGCTGCGAATTCGATATGGAGATGCTTCCAGACCCGGACAAATCGCCGTGTGAATATTTTGCCTGTGCGTTTTCGCTTGCCCGCTGGCTTGTTCAAAGCTGGTTCGACGAATATGGCCGACAGAAGACAGAAAAGATTTGCTTTGCGAGCAATCGCAGACCGAGCGTTTATTTGAGACCTGATCCGCTCAAAACCACGGCAAAAGAACTCGCGGAGAAACTCAATGCCGCTGAAGTCGAATGTGAGATTGAACCCGAATCGCAAATGATAAAACTGACAAGCCCCAAAGCGATAACCTCGCTGCCCGGCTTCAATGATGGGTTGTTCACTGTTCAGGATTTGGCCTCCTCGCAGGCGGTGCGGGCTTTGAAGCCCCGGCCGGACTGGACGATTCTCGACCTTTGTGCCGCGCCGGGCACAAAGACGACGCAATTAGCCGAGGCAACAGGCGGACACGCGAAAATCGTAGCGACGGATATAGACGCCAATCGGCTGAAAATGGTCGGCGAAAATATCGCCCGCCTCGGTTTAGCAGGCAGTATCACGACAATCGAATATAGCGATGTTGAAAAGCAGAGCGGTTTTGATTGTGTGTTGATTGATGCGCCCTGCTCAAATACCGGCGTCCTGGCTCGCAGGCCGGAGGTCCGCCATAGAATTACAAAAAACGATGTTAACAAACTTGTGGAAACACAAACGATGCTGCTCTCGAAGGCCGCCAGTATGTTGAAATCCAAAGGCGTTATCTGTTACAGCACCTGCAGCATCCAGCCCGAAGAAGACGGCCTGCTCGTTCGCGGATTTATTAAGGAAAACCCCCGGTTCAAAATTGAATCTGAAAACCTGATTTTGCCCTCGGCGGAGCTTTTCGACCACGACGGCGGTTATTCGGCGGTCATAATCAGCGAATCGACGACCTGATTTTTTGCCGGTTTGTTCTTGACGGGGTTTGGGTAAATTGTTAAGTGATTGAGAGTAGCCGGCGGAGTACCGGCGATATTATGAAATTGAAAGGAGGCCATTATGGCAAGGTTGGCAGTTATCGTATCGGTTATAACGTTATCGTTCGTTCTCGCAGGGTGTAACAGTAAGGAGGCGGGCAAATCACAGGCGGTGACTGCCGGTAGCGGTGCCGCTTCGGATGCCAACGCCCTGTACGCCGAAGGCATTCGTCTCGAAGAGCAGGCAGGCCCGTTGATGGTCATCAAGGACGAGGCCTTGTTAAAAAAGGCGATCGATAAGTATAACGAGTTGATTAGCAAATACCCCAAAAGCGACAAAATAAGCGATGCCGCCTTCAGAATGGGCGGAATTTATGAATACCGCAAGGACTATACCAACGCCGTTAAGAATTACCAGAGGGCTTACCAGTGGAACCCCCAAACGCCCACTGTGGCAAGGTTCAAGGCGGCGTATATTCTTGATACCCAGTTGGGCAGAAGATCTGAGGCGCTGCAGATTTATCAGGAGGCCCTCTCTAAGATAACCAAGTCGAATGAACACAGCCAGTGGGTCGCCTATGCCGAACAACGGGTCAAGGAATTAACCGGGGAAGTCAAACCGCAGCCGTAACCTCGGCTTGAATTTGTTCGAATGAATACTTCGCGTAATTATGGGCCTGACCGACAGTCAGGCCCATTTGCTTTTGACGGTCGATGCTGAAAAAACTTGAACAAAAAACAGCGGACTTTATCGCAGCCGAACGGCTTACCCAGGCAGGCGGAAAAGTTCTGCTCGCGGTTTCAGGCGGCGCGGATTCCACCGCTTTATTACACGTTCTCGCCGCGTTGCGGCTCGATATTTGTTGTGCTCACATAAATCATCAATTGAGAGGCGACGAGGCGCAAAGGGACGAGGATTTCGTTATTGAACAGTGCCGAAAGCTCAAAGTCCCCGTTGTTACTATGAAAATCGACGTACGTGATTACGCGAAAAAATCGAAACTCTCAATCGAGACGGCCGCCAGAATCTTACGAATCGAGAATCTGGTCGATATTGCCAAATCGCAAAACTGTTCCTGTATCGCCACCGCTCATCATAAAAATGACAATGCCGAAACCATTATCGACCGCCTGATTCGCGGGACGGGTCTGCGGGGGCTGTGCGGTATCTGGCCTGCGAAAAAGTTTACCGACGGAATCGCATTTATAAGGCCTTTGCTTTGCGCCGCTCGCGATGAGATTATTCAATACCTCAACAGCTGTAACCTTAATTGGTGTACCGACAGGACCAATGCTGATTTCGCGTACAGGCGCAATTTTATCCGTCATCGCCTGCTCCCTGCTTTGCAGAAAAATTCCGCAGGCGATATTGTCGAAAACCTTGCTGTTCTGTCAAAAGCGTCTCGCGGATTTTATCTTATGATTTGCCGAACAACCGATGCGATTTGGCCCGATATCACCAGTGTAAATGAAAACGAAATTGTTGTGGATGCCGGCAAAATTGCCAATCAGCTGGCTGAAATCAAAATCGAGATTATTCGCAGGGCGATGTCGCATCTTGGCACAGGTGAGCAGGATGTTACCGAACGCCATTTCACAAATATATTGCGATTGTCGGATGCTGGCCGCTTGCAGCTTCCAAATCGCGTAACAGTGCACAGGCAGGGCGACAAAATCGTTTTTGAGAAACATCTTAAAACTAAACCGGCCCAATTAATTACGGCAGAACCTGTTGCGTTAAAAGTGCCCGGAGCGACGCAATTCGGCCCCTATACAATCAACGCGGATATTATCGAAATCGAACATAAAGACCTTGCCGGCTTCAAAAAGACCAAAACAAATTTTGTCGAATGGTTCGATTTTGAAAAATTGAAACTGCCTCTGGAAATTCGCCCAAGAAGACGCGGCGATAAATTCTGGCCCTTGGGTTTGGCAGGCGAAAAAAGAGTGGGTAAGTTTCTGACCGCCGCAAAAGTATCTCAATCGTTGCGGAGGCGATTACTTGTTGTCGGCGACAGTGACCTGCCCAGCGGAGTGTTAGCGAAGTCGGGGAAAATAATCTGGCTCTGCCCTTTAAGGATAAGCGAACAGGCAAAAGTAACTAACGATACTCGCAAGGTAATTCAGATTAAAATTTCGGATTCCGTCGGTTGAGTTTACTGCTGACCAGAATCAAACAGTTCTGGCTCATCATCGGCTGTCGGCTTGCTTGTTATATTTCAATCCCAGATGGTCACACGCTTGTTTGGTGATTTCCCTGCCTCTTTTCGTCCTGCGGACAAAACCGAGTTGCAGCAAATATGGCTCAACCACGTCTTCCAGCGTATCTCGTTCCTCGCCCAGCGTCGCCGCGATTGCCTCAATCCCCGCAGGCCCGCCCTCATATACCCCCGCCAGCGCCCTCAAAAACGACCTGTCCAATTCGTCGAGGCCAAGCACGTCAATCTGCTCCATCTTGAGCGAGCTTTCGACAATCGCGGTCGTCAGTTTGCCCTGTCCCTTTACCTGTGCGTAATCCCGCACGCGTTTCAACAGCCGGTTCGCGATTCTCGGCGTCCCGCGCGACCGCGTCGCAATCAGGTTCAGTGTCCCTTCATCACAATTTAGTTGCAGCAGCTTGGCCGAGCGTTTGAGAATTAAAGTCAAATCCGCCGTATTGTAAAATTCGAGATGATACAGCATCCCGAACCTGCTTCGCAACGGTGCGCTCAGTAATCCCGCCCGTGTCGTTGCGCCGATAAGTGTAAATCGTTTCAGCGGGAAATTTATCGTCTTCGCGTGCAGCCCGCTATCGACTGTGAAATCAACCCTGAATTCCTCCATTGCCGGGTACAAAAATTCCTCGACGGGCGTGCTCAGCCGGTGAA
Source organism: uncultured Phycisphaerales bacterium (assembly GCA_963769245.1). Classification (GTDB taxonomy): domain Bacteria; phylum Planctomycetota; class Phycisphaerae; order Sedimentisphaerales; family Anaerobacaceae; genus Fen-1362. The sequence goes on along the minus strand of CAVYKU010000001.1, from coordinate 2,425,660 downwards.
TCTCGTCGATGAAAAGCGTATCGCCCGTGTTGATATTGCTCAAAAGTCCCATCAGGTCGCCCTGTTTTGTCAGCGCAGGTCCCGATGTAAACCTGATACTTGCGCCCATCTCATTTGCGACCACGTTGGCAAGTGTCGTTTTACCCAGTCCGGGAGGCCCGTAAAACAGGATATGTTCCAACGGCTCATTTCTCTTTTTCGCCGCCTCAATCGCGATTTTGAGCTTGTCGATTACCTTCTGCTGCCCAATGCACTCGCTCAACTGCTTCGGCCGAAGCGAAACGTTGAAGTTCTCTTCCGCTTCATTTCTCGAATCGCTCGTTATGACTCTATCTATCGCCATTTGTCATTCCCCCTTAGGCGGAATCCAATCTTTATACTTCAATGCCTTGTTTCATCCTATACACCAAAGGCACTAACTCTTCCGCGTTTTTTATATCCGGGTGCTTTTTGCACGCAAGTTCAATCAGCTCCATCGCCTCATTTCGCTTCTCGCCCCAGGCAATCAAAATCTCAAGTGTCTCCGCCTGGTATGGTTTGAAAGCCGGAGCAGCCACACCCGTTGGCCCGATGCCTATTGCGAACCTGCCAAGTTTGCCTTTCAGTTCCGCGATAATCTGCTGTGCCGTTCTTTTGCCCACGCCGTCAAGTGCGGTCAGTGTCTTGTCGTCCCCGTTTTCAATCGCCGATGCGATACTGGCAATTGGTATCGTCAGCGAACGCAATGCCTTCCGCACGCCGATGCCTTTGACGCTTGTAAACTTGTTGAAAAATTCTCTTTCACCGTCGCTCAAAAATCCGACTATTCTTGGGATAAGATTCCCGCCGCCCAGCGACCCTTCGTAGTATTCCATAGTGCAAAGCGTAATATTTGAGCCGATGCTGCCCGCCAGCGCACTTATGCAATACCCCGGCAGCAAAACCTCATATCCCACCGCGCCCACCTGTACCAGTGCGCTTTCGGTATTCAGCTTAACAAGTTTTCCTTCTAACCTTGCTATCATAATTGTTTAGCCCCAGAATTTATTCGGGGGTTTATTCTCATCGTTTCCGCACAGCACATCGCCGCCGCAATCGCGTCCGCCACGTCATTCGGCTCAGGCACAGCCGACAATCCCAGAAGCGTCTTGATTGTCCTCTGCATCTGCTCTTTCGAAGCGTGCCCGTTGCCCGTAATACACTTTTTTATCCGCGTCGCGCCGAAGCTCTTGACCTCAACACCCGCCTCGGCACACCTCTGCAATATAACTCCTCTTGCGTGCCCCATCAATATCGCTGTTCGCGGATGAGCATAATGCGAATACAACTGCTCTACCCCCACAACATCGGGCTTGAACTTATCAAGTATCGAATCGATATCCTCTGCTATCTGGTTCAATCTCTTCTCAATCGTTTTGCTGGCCGTTGTGCGAATCACTCCGCCTTCAATCAGGGTTGTTTCTCCTGATTTTGACTCAATACACGCATACCCGCAAACCTGCAATCCCGGGTCTATGCCGAGAATCCTCATTTCATTCTCCAGGTTGTAACCCCGCCGGGTTTGTCTTCGAGAACAATCCCGATTTCCTCAATTTTCTTCCGCAGCGTATCCGCTGCCGCAAAATCCTTATTTTGTTTTGCTGTTTTTCTTTGCTCGATTAGGACAGCCACCAGTTTGTCCAGCATCGCTTCATTGCCTTCGCTTTGCTGCTGGTATTGCTCTTTGATAATACCCAGTACGTCACCGCCGAGTTTCATAAACATATTATCTATTGCCGCAAGCGTATCACCCGTCGCGTTTTTGACAATCTGCTCGTTGGCTAAACCCGCCAGCTCAAACATAACCGACAACGCAATCGACGTATTTAAGTCGTCGTTCATCGCCGTCTCAAATTTTTCTTTCAGGTTCTTCAATTGATTCGCGACGTTATTATCAATTGGGCCTTTAGGTGCGTTTTTAATTTGCTTTCTTACTGCGATGACCGCGTCCGTTAATTTATCGTATCCGCTTTGAGCTGCGTGAAGCGCCTCATCCGAAAAATCGAGCGTGCTTCGATAATGGCTGGTTAAAATGAATTGCCGAACCGCTAACGAATCGTATTTCCTGCTTAATTTATCGTGCTTTGGCTCAGACGAATCAGCGAAGACCTGCTTTAACGTGATGAAGTTGCCCAAGCTCTTGCCCATCTTCTGGCCATCGACCGTAACCATATTATTATGCAGCCAGTAATTGACGAATTGTTTTCCCGTCGCCGCCTCCGCCTGCGCTATTTCACATTCGTGGTGCGGGAACTGGTTTTCAAGCCCGCCGCCGTGAATATCGAAGGGTTGTCCCAGGTATTTTGTGCTCATCACCGAACACTCAAGGTGCCAGCCGGGGAATCCCTGTCCCCACGGGCTTGGCCACTGCATAATATGATTCGCCTCCGCCTTCTTCCAAAGGGCGAAATCCGCCGGGTTTTTCTTTTCCTGCGAAATCTCTACCCGAGCGCCGGCAATCATATCATCGACGTTTCTACCCGATAGTTTCCCGTATCCCTCGAATTTTGAAACGTCGAAATAAACCGACCCGTTGGCCTCGTATGCGTAACCTTTAGCGATAAGCGTCTTGACCAATTCGATTTGCTCGACGATATGGCCGCTCGCCCGCGGGCTTATATCAGGCCGGACACAGTTGAGTTTGTCCATATCCTCGAAGAAGCTCCGCGTGTATAGCTCCGCCAGTTCCATCGGGTGCTTATGAACCTTCGCCGCCGCCTTTGCGATTTTATCTTCGCCTTGGTCGCCGTCTCCGGTAAGGTGTCCCACGTCTGTAATATTTTGAACATAAGTTACGTTGTAGCCGAGGTATCGCATGTAGCGGACGAGTATATCGAAACTGACATAACTTTTCGCGTGCCCGAGATGTGCGTGCCCATAAACCGTCGGCCCGCAAACATATATCCCGACCCTGCCTTCCTTCACCGGCTTAAAATCCTCTAATCGCCGCGTTAAGCTGTTGTATAGTTTTAAGCCCATTTATTATACCCTTTTGATTTTCTTTCTCAGCATCGCTACTGCTGTGGCTGCTATTGCCGTGCCTTCGCCGACTTCGCCCAGTCCCTCATTCGTTTTTGCCTTGACGTTTGTCGCGTTGAAATCTATTCCCAGAAGTCCCGCGATTACCCGCTTGATTTGCCCCTTGAATGGTTCCAGCCGGGGCTGTTCCGCGTGAATCGTTACATCGACGTTGATAATGTCCCATTTTTTCTCAGCGATTTTGTCTTTGACTATAAACAGCAGTTCCTTGCTGTCCGCGTCTTTCCATCTGGGGTCAGTATCGGGAAATAATGTTCCTATGTCGCCCATCCCAGCAGCCCCAAGCAGAGCGTCTATCACCGCGTGCAGCACCGCGTCGCCGTCGCTGTGTCCCAGCAGCCCCAGCGGGTGCGGAATCTGTATCCCGCCCAGCATCAGCTTCCTTCCCTCGACTAAGCGGTGAATATCCGTGCCTATTCCTGCCCGAAATTCTATTGGTTCTGGTTCAATCACAATGTTCCCTTTGTGCTGGGTATGTCTTTGCCTGTTATTTTAACCGCCGCCCCCAATGCCTGGCCCAGCGCCTTGAATATCGCTTCCGCGGTGTGATGGGCGTTTGTGCCGTAGGGGACGTTTATATGCAGGTTGAATTTGCCCGCGTTTGAAAAACTCCGCAGCATCTCCTCAAGGCACTCCACGTCGAAATCGCCAATCTTGCTCGTCCGGTATTCCACGTTATAAACACAGCTTGGCCTGCCCGACAAATCAATCGACACATTCGCAAGCGAATCCTCCATAGGCACCGAGCTGTTGCCGTATCTGTTGATGCCTTTCTTGTCTCCCAGCGCATTGTCTAAGCATTCGCCTAAGCAAAGCCCGATGTCTTCGACAGTGTGATGGCTGTCAACGTCGAGGTCGCCTTTGGCCCTTATGGTCGTATCGATTTTGCTGTGCTTGCTTAGGTGCGTGAGCATATGGTCGAGAAACCCGACGCCCGTATCGATTTCATATTTGCCTTCTCCGTCGAGATTCAGCGATATATTAACGTCGGTCTCTTTTGTCTTCCTGTGTATTTTTGCCGTTCGTTTTTTCATAGCATAGTCCTCATCAGACACTAATTAACACGGATTTACACTCTGTTTTTTCAGTTCGTCTTATTTTAACCACGGCTGACATATATTACACGTATTTTTTACACAGCCTGCCCTGCCTGCACCGACCCCATTAATGATGCGATGTGGCCGACTCTCAAAATTCCCCCGCAATCTTTGGGAAAGCTTGATAGCCATTCATCTGGTTTTGCGACAGGCCTTTTGATATAATCGTGTTGTCAACGTCTTAATCGCTGCTTACGGGGCACTAAGGGATTGAAAGGAATGGGGCAATGATAAAAAAATCAATACTTCTGTTTTCTTTGAGCGCCTTTTTTGCAGTCCAGGTTTTTGCACAACCTGCAAAAGAGGAAAGAGAACGCATAGACAAATTGACCCGCGAAGATCATCAGTTAATGATGAAGCAACTGGGTATAACAAACCTGCGCCCGGGCCATCCGGAGATCCCAAGGCGCCAAATGCCGCCAATACCGACGAATCAAAAGCCACTCTGTACACATCATTGCCTGACCCGCTTGTCTTTAAAAACGGCGAAGCCGTCAAGACACCCCAACAATGGGAGAAACGCAAATTAGAGATTTTCGAAGATTTTGACCGCGAAATTTACGGAAGAGTTCCCGCAAAAACGCCGGCTGTCGCGTGGAAGGTTGTCAGTGAAGAGGACACGAATGTCGGCGGCATTCCCGTCATCACAAAACAGCTTGTCGGGCATGTGGATAATTCCGGGTATCCGGCAATAACCGTCGATATTAATATGACCCTCACTACTCCCAAACATAAGACCGCTCCTGTGCCGGTTATCCTCGAGTTTGGCTGGAATTTTCCAAAAGGATTTAAAATGCCCCAACAGGATGGCCCGACATGGCAGCAGCAGGTTTTGGAACAAGGCTGGGGTTATGCTGTTTTGCTCCCCACCAGCATACAGGCCGATAATGGTGCCGGCCTCAGGGAAGGGATTATCGGATTGGTCAATAAAGGTCAACCCCGAAAACCCGATGACTGGGGAGCATTGCGTGCCTGGGCCTGGGGTGCAAGTCGGGCGATGGATTATTTTGAAACCAATCCCGATATAAACGCCAAGTGTGTGGCCATTGAAGGCCTGTCGAGATATGGCAAAGCAGCGATAGTAACTTTAGCATACGAACCTCGCTTTGCCATCGGCTGCATCGGTTCCTCCGGTGCCGGAGGTGCTAAAATACTGCGCAGAGTTCTCGGCGAACAGGTGGAAAACCTGGCTTCTTCCGGCGAGTACCACTGGTTTGCCCCCAACTTCATCAAATACGCCGGCCCATTGACGCCGATGGATTTGCCGGTTGATGCTCACGAACTTGTTGCCCTGTGCGCTCCAAGGCCGGTGTTTATCAGCGTTGGCTCGCCCGACGTGGAAGGGCAGTGGGTGGATGCAAAAGGTATGTTTTTGGCTGGTGTTTACGCCGGCCCGGTTTATGAATTGCTGGGTAAAAAAGGTTTGGGTACCGCCGAATTTCCTCCAAAGGAAACCGCATTAGTCGAGGGCCAAATCGCATTTCGACAACACGCTGGAGGCCACACCGTTGGCCCCAACTGGCCCTTTTTTATAAAATATGCGGAGAGGTATTTTTCAAAGTAATATAAATCCGGGCAGGAAAATGCAAACCGCAATCTCCCTTTTTATTTTTGTTAGGTAATTGGAATTTGTTTCGGACTTCAAGTTTGGGATTTAAGATTTTTAACTATACGCTGCCCGCTGTCCGCTTCAGGACTTAGTGACTTTTGCCGTAAGGCATCCCTCAGGGAGTGGTTAGGATTTGTTTCAAAGCGGATAGGAGCGTATCGTTCTGTTCTTTTGTCCCCACACTTATTCTCAATTTATTCTTGATGCCGGGCAAATCCCAGTATCGCACATATATATTTCGCTCTACGAGTTTATCAAAAACACTTTTTGCCTTGCGTGTCTTATGTTCTGCGAAGACAAAATTCGACGAGCTTTCGGGCAGTGTAAATCCAATCGCCCTCAACTGCTCGCTCAGCCGTTTGCGCTCGGCCTTTACCTTCGCGATTGTTTCCTTAAAGTAACCCTGGTCTTTAATCGCCGCCGTCGCCGCTGTGATTGATATCGCGTCTGCGTTGTATGAATCCTTGACCTTCAGCAGTCCTTCTATCAATGCCGGTTTCGCAATAGCATATCCGAATCGCAATCCTGCCAGCGAATATCCTTTGCTAAGCGAGCGAAGTATAATTACGTTATCGAACTGTTTGACCAATTCAGTGCAAGTTTCCTCCGCGAAATCCACGTACGCCTCATCAATCAGCAAAACACCTTTTATCTCCGCCGCCAGCTCTGCAAGCTCTTCCGTCTCTATAACTGTCCCGCTCGGTGCATTCGGATTGCATACGATTGTCAGTGCTGCCCTGGTTCTCGCTAATTTTGAAGGCAGGTTAAATTCCTCATCGAATGGCACCTCGATTGTCTTGCAGTTCTGGATTTGTGCCAGCACCGGGTAAAGCGAATAAGTAGGAACAGGATAAGCAACAGGTCTCTTTTTGTCGCAAAAGGCGGTAAACGCCATACTCAATAATTCGTCCCCTCCGTTGCATACCATAATCCAGTCGGTTTCCACCCCATTTATTTTCGCCGCCGCCTCGCGGAATATGCTTCCCGTCGGGTCAGGATATCTGCGCAACTGCTCCGGCTTAATATCCGAAATCACCTTCAAAACTTCCGGAGAAGGGGGGTAGGGGTTCTCATTGGTGTTTAGCTTTACCACCTCAGTGGATTTGGGCTGAAACCCCGGCTCATAACCCTTCATCTGCTCGATATTATCGCGAAAGTAACCCATAGTTTTTCCTTTTTGTGTCTTGGGTCTTATGTCTTGTGTCTGATTATATGCTTTTGACGGGGGAAGAAAAGCCCCCGCTGGTAAATATAATATCCTGTTATTATAATCGTCATTTGGATATGAAAATGCTGATTAGAAACATATTGCTCGGCCTGATTTTATTCTTCCGATTTCAATGGCCCATATATCGGTAACACCGATATCGCAAACACCATTTTCGCCCTGTGGGCGAAGCGGTGTGACTGATTTAAAATTCTCTGTGGTCTCTGTGTGTTCGGTGGCTATAATATCTCTGTCTCTGGCGAGACCTCGCCCGCCGCTATGCGGGTGTCCGACTTTTTTTGAGGAGCATAAAATATGCACCGTATATTCGGATTTGAAATGGCTGTTAAAACTGGGTTGATGGTAACGCTCGCGTTGGCGGTGGTTTTTGCCGTCGGCTGTCCGAAGAAACAACAGAGTAAATCGTCCCCAACGCATCCATTGCCGGCATCGAGCGAGAATAAACCGCCTAAGCAGGAACCCCGGATTCAGCCGCCGCCGGCTGAAGTTAATCAAAACACAGTCGCCTCGCCTGCTGAAGCCGTTGTGGATAATAAAACAACCACTGTTGCCAAAGCGCCCGCCAAAGAAGTCAGTCCGCCGGCTGCCGATGACTATAAAAAAACCGAACCATCCGTTGCCGCCGAACAGCCCAAAGAGCCGACCCTGCCCGAGCCCGCTGATTTGAAACCATTCGATACCCTCAAAACCTCCGAAGAAAAAGTGGATTTTATTTCCGACTTCGCCGATGCCTATCCCGAATTGATACCCGCTCTTGTTTATAAGGCGCTCGATGATAACGACCTTGATGTCCGCACCGCCGCGATGGAGGCGCTCTCAATGAATGACATCAACGACCCCAATGTTGTTTACGTTGCAGCCAAAGCCCTCAACGACACCGAGCCCGATATCCGCAAAAGCGCAATCGAGGCCTGCGAAGCTGTTACCGACCCTGCCGTCGGCAAAGTCCTTGTTGACGCCCTCGCAGATGAAAGTGAAGATGTCCGCACCGCCGCAATTCAGGCCGCCAACCAGGAAGATCTCGATGTTCGCCTGTCCGTTCTCAAGGCAGGCATCACCAGCCAGTACGAGGACGTCAAAGAAGACGTTGTCTCTTCGCTCATCGATGCTTCCAGTCCCGCCGCTATGGATATTCTCATTACAGGCCTCAAAGACCCCAATCCCGATTTCCGCGATAGCGTCAAGTCCGCCATTGATTTCCTCGTTTCTCAGGAATTCGACACCTACGACCAGGCCCAAAAATGGTGGGACGCCAATCGCAGTAAATACGATGATGACCTGTCCGAAAAGGACTGATCCCCCGCCGCGCAGTTTAGCGAGTTTAGCCGCCGGTCCGGCGGCGCATTGCTAAAAATTCTCTGTGACCTCTGTGTCCTCTGTGGCTATAATATCTCCGTGGCTAATACGATGTTCAAAAACATATCAATAATCGGCGATGGCGGAATGGGAACCGTCCTGGCGATGCTCCTCGCGGAGAAAGAAATCCCCGTCCGTCTCTGGGGCTACGATGCCCAGCAGCTCCAGCAGATGGCTCAAAACCGCGAAAACGTAAAATTCCTGCCCGGCCACAAACTCCCCGAAACGATTATTTTTGAGCCCGACGACAGACGGATTATGGCCGACGCAGACCTGATTATCTCCGCCGTGCCTTGCCAGTTTATGCGAGGCATCTGGACGCGTCTGAAAAAACACGTCCCCAAAGGTGTCCCCGTCTGCTCCGTCGCGAAGGGTATCGAAAATAAAACCCTGTTTCGCCCCACCCAGATTATCGCTGATTGTATCGGCTCCGACACCTCACGCGGCTTAGCCGCATTATCAGGCCCCACAATCGCCGACGAACTCGCCGCAAGATTACCCGCCACCGCCTGTGTTGCTTCCGTCTCCGACCAGTTCGCCCAGCGAATCCAGCATACCCTCAGCATCTCTTGGTTCCGCATTTATACCAATACCGACGTTGTCGGCGTCGAATTGGCCGGTGCAATGAAAAATATCATCGCTATTGCCGCCGGAATTATCGACGGCATCGGCGCTGGTGACAACGCCAAGGCGGCGCTCCTTTGCAGAGGTCTGGCCGAAATCTCTCGCCTCGGCGTCGCTATGGGCGCTAATCCCCAGACCTTCGCGGGCCTCACAGGACTTGGCGATTTGGTTACAACCTGCATTTCCCCAAAAGGCAGGAACCGTTCATTCGGCGAAAGAATAGGCAAGGGCCAATCTCCACACCTTGCCCAATCCGCCACCGAATCTGTTATCGAGGGTATCGCAACCTGCGAATCTGTTGTCGAGGGGTTGCTGCAGCAATACAAAGTCGAGATGCCGATTACGCAGGCCGTTTATGATATCATCTTTAAGAACAAATCCGTCCAGTCTGCCATTAACGACCTGATGACCCGCCAGTTGAAATCCGAACACCCGCATATCGGCTGACCGCCTGCGCTTGTTTTGCACTGACTATAAAAATGTTGACTCCCCGCCCATTTCCGTTAATATATTCCGACCGGGGTTTTGTAGGCCGGGCGGTTAGCTCAGTTGGTTAGAGCGCGTGCTCGACACGCACGAGGTCACAGGTTCGAATCCTGTACCGCCCATTGTTCATATCAGTTATTTTTCCTTTCGGGCAGGAATCCTTATCCGCAACACACAGTAATGCTCTAGCAGATTTTTTGGCGGAATGGGCGGGAAAAGGGAGGTAAATGGGATTCGATATTTTTATAGAATGGGCGGAAAAGAGAAGTGGACAGGATTAGATATTTTTATAGAATGGGCGGAAAATGAGACGGCGAGATCTAATATTTGACGGCAAAAGGGGCGATATATAAGCAATGAAAAAGACCTTACCCGAAGCGTGACGTTTAGGGGTTAATTTTATTAAAAAGCAGGTGAAAAAACACAGGGTTAGCATAGCAATCCTTGCGGGGGTTATCTGCGTTGCGATGATGGGCATCGTATTAGGAGAGGAAACACTTACGCTGTATATGGAAAACGATGGGGGGTATATCAAGCCATTATATAGCACAGACCGGCACTATACCAACGGGACAAAAATTGCTTTCACGCAGCAGCCGGACGTCAATTTTCTGAAAGATTATTCGCAGTGGAATGGTTTTGGGAAAAACGATGGGGAAGTAAATACCGCACTGGGGTATTTTTTCGGTCAGAATATGTACACGCCCGACCATGTTGACGACCCCGCGAAAAGAGTCAAACATGACATGGTATTCGCGGGGTGGATGTATGGGGGAATATTTGCGCAGCGGACATCTGAAAACCAGATGGAACATTTAGAGCTGAACATGGGGATGATAGGGCCTGTGGCCAGCGGTGGCGAGGTTCAAGGTTTTGTGCACCACTTTATGGGGGTGGCAGAAGCGAAGGGATGGGATAATCAATTAAAAGATGAGTTCGAAACGGATGTTACGTGGCTGAGAAGGCAGAGGGTTGATGAGCAGTATTTCAAGCGGACGGAGAATTTTGATGCGCACCTGGAATACGGGGCGACGGTTGGAACACTGCACCGTAATGCGAACCTGGGGATAGTTTTCAGATACGGAATGAATCTGCCGAATGATTTTGGGCCGGGGCGACTTGAGGCGCCGGCGTCGGCGTGCATTAATAAACCTGCAGAGGTTCAATCGGCGTATATTTTTACGCGGATTGGCGGCAAGCTGGTTGAGTATAACCGGTTTTTGACCGGACTTACGACGGAGCCGGCGGTCGGGCAGCTCCAGATTGGGGCGGTTTACAGATACAAATCGTTTGAGATGAGCTATTCACAGACGTTCCTGACGAGGGAATATAAAGAGCAGGGCAGCACGGACTCGTACGGTGCGATTAACCTGACGTGGCGATTCTGAGTCAGACATAAGGCAGCAGACAAAAGGGATAAGGCAGAAGTTAGAGGGCAGAGGACGGGAGGATGCCGAATATTCAATTTCCAATGTAAAATATGAGAGCAAAATCGGGGTGACTGGACTTGAACCAGCGACCTCTTGGTCCCGAACCAAGCGCTCTAGCCAAACTGAGCTACACCCCGGTCAACTAAAATAAGTATAACACGCCAAGAAGCCGACTGCAAGTCATAACAAGTCAACTGGGTCGATGTCGATAGTGATTGTGACGGCGGGGCGGACAGGGGGGCAATTGCGGAGGGTTGTAAATAACTGGTGCAAAACGGCGGGCTGAGGGGCCTGAAGGATTATCTGCATACGGTGGAAGGTCTGGATTCGGCTGATAATCGCCTGTATGGGGCCGCGAACCCGGATTTGTAATTTTTCGTCGGCTACGATGCGGTCGATTTTTTCTCGCATAAGTTTGGAGGCAAGTTCGAGTTTTTCAAATGTCCTGTCACGAAGGGTAATCAGTGCTAATCGCCAGAAGGGGGGCAGGTTGCAGGCGTTTCGGTGAGTCAGCTCTTCTTTTACGAAGCCCTCGAAATCGCCTTTGAGGGCGAATTGAATCGCGGGCTGACTGGTTAAAAAGGTCTGAATAAAGACGATACCTTTTTTGGCGGAGCGGCCCGCGCGGCCTGCGACCTGGCTAATCAGTTGAAACGTTCTTTCGTTGGCGCGGAAATCGGGGAGATATAGCGAGGTGTCTGCGCTGATGATGCCGACGAGGGTTACGTTGGGAAAGTGCAGGCCCTTGGCGAGGATTTGCGTGCCGGCGAGGATGTTGATTTTGCCCTCGCTGAAATCGCGCAGGACGCGGTAGTAGTCGGCGCCTTTCATTGAGTCGCTATCGACGCGGGCGACTTTGGCGTTTGGAAATTTTCGGGCGAGGTCCTCTTCAAGGCGCTGGGAGCCGAGGCCAATCATAGTCATACCTTTGCGGCAGAGGGGACATTTTTCGGGGACAAGGGTTTGTGAGCCGCAGTAGTGGCAGATTGCGAGGCCTGAGTGCATGTGCCTGCCCGTGATTGTGGGGATTGGCTCGATTTGTCTATCGGGTGTTTTATGGAAGGTCAGCGTTACGTCGCAGTTTCGGCAGCGCAGGATGTGTTTACAGGATGGACAAAAGATAAAGTTGCTGTAGCCGCGGCGATTGAGGAGCAAAATTGCCTGCTCGTTTCTGGCGAGTGTTTCGGCCAGTTGATTTGTCAGCGGCTCGCTCATCAGTTGCGAGGCAAAATCCTTCATATCGACAAGCCGCATTTCGGGGAAGGGGAGGTTCATCACGCGTTTGGGCAGACGAACCATATTGAAAAACGCCCGTTTCGTTTTACAGTTTTGGAGGGTTTCCAATGATGGGGTAGCGCTTCCTAAAAGGCAATGTGCGTTGGAGATTTGTGCCCGTTTGATAGCAACGTCTCTGCCGTGATATCGGGGGGTGGTGTCTTGTTTATAGCTTGGCTCGTGCTCTTCATCGACGACGATGAGGCCGAGATTGGCCAGCGGAGCGAAGACGGCGGAGCGTGCGCCGATAACTACGTCGGCTTCACCCGATTTTATTTTGTGCCACTGGGTATTACGCTGCGGGGCGGTGAGGCCTGAGTGCATAACCGCGATGCGGTCGAATCTTGCGCTGAAGCGCTGGATGGTCTGGGTGGTCAGCGCGATTTCGGGGAGCATCACGATTGAGGTTTTGCCTTTTTTGATTGTTTCCTCGATTGCTTTTATGTAAAGCTCGGTTTTGCCGCTGTCGGTGACGCCGAAGAGGAGCGTGACGCCGAATTTGTCTTCGTTGATTCTGCTGATAATGTTTGCGAGGGCTCTTTGCTGGTCGTCGTTGAGGATGACTTTTTCCCGTTTAATTAGCATGCCTTCGGGCATAGCGGGCAGGGATTTGAGGACGGTCCGCTGGGTTATTTTGATAACACCTTTTTCTGCGAGATTCTTGACGGGGACATCGGTGCAGCCGGCGGCTTCGAGCAAATCGTCGAGTTCCATTGCCGATTCGATTTCAAAGGCGTTTGCATCTCGTAATTGCTGAACAACCTGTTTTTGCTTTTTGCCTTTTATCCGGTCTGCGATTTTGTCGATTTCTTCCGGGGCGACGGCGAGGTAAACATATTTTTGTTTCCTTTCACCTGCGCCTTTTTTGACGGCCCCGGGGACGATTGCGCCGAGGACCATGCCGAGGGGGCATACATAATAATCGCTGATCCAGCGGGCCAGTTCCATCAGGCCCGCGTCAACGAGCGGCTCTTTGTCAACTACAGCCGATATTGCTTTGAGTTTGAATTTTTTGGTTTTAGCCGGCTGTGCGGGAATTGCATTTATTTCGACCTGTGGTGAGCTTGCCTGCTCTGAGCTTTGTCGAAGTGTCAACCCTACACAAAAACCGGTTTCGAGCTTGTTTGATTTTCCGAATGGCGTTTCGATTCGCTGGCCTGCGGCGACGGGCCAGAGTTTGTCGGGTACGAGGTAATCGAATTCGGCATCGACTCCCGATTCGAACGCCACGCGGATAATATGGCCCGGCGGGATTTTGTCGGTTTTATCCTCGCCGAATAAGCTGTTTTGCTCATATTTGCTCATAGGAAAGAGATTGTCCCAGCAGGCGGAAACGCTGTCAAGCTTGGCGAAAGTTTGGAGTTTGAAAGGGGCCTGCCCCCTTTTTACATATCGGGGACTATTTCGGGATATAGCTGGCCGGTCGGGCTTATTTTGAATATATAGATGAGGCCGGGGCTAAGTTTGGAATATACGGCGTTACCGTAAATAGCCGTGATGCCTTCCAGTTTCAGTTTGTCCACGTTGTTAGCCAAGTCCCAGATATTCGACCAGAACATTTCTCTTTGCTTGATTGATAACCGGCTCATTAAATCGGCGTATCTTGCGGGTTCAGCGCCGGGTGATTCAATCGCGAAGCCATTCTGCGGGGCCATAGTTTCGCCGTAGATTCTTCGCCAGAGGTACATCGCCCGCTCACTGCCATCCAGCACCATTTTGTTGTCGAATTTCACTATCAGGGCGTCGAAGTGAACGACGTCGCCTTCGATTGTGTAGTCCTTTTCGAGGATTTTTTTGGTTTTGTCGTCTCTGGCTGTTTCGACGAATCGTAAGGTAGTAACCAGCTTATTGTTTTGCGTTTCCTGCTTTATTACTTTGGCATAGCCGATTTGTTCCTCGGCGGTGAGGTTTGTGATTGCTTCCTTGAGTTGCTTATTTTCGCTGAGCAGTTGGTGAATAGTCATTTCCTTCAACAGGTATCCCCGCCCGAAGTAGCCGACAGCGATAAGACCGACTATGAGCAGGAGCAAGACCGTAATTCTGATTTTAGCAGTTCTCATATTTATCCTTTAACTCGGCAGCGTGAAGCCCCTGAACATAAAATACGCGGCGGCGAGCAGACACAACCCCGCCCAGAGGAAATCCAGCTTGAGCGATTGCTTCATATATACGACGCAAAACACCGCGAAGACGGTCATAGTTATTATTTCCTGGATGACCTTCAACTGCGCCAGCGAGAAGAATTGAAAGCCGATGCGATTAGCGGGGACCTGGAGGCAATACTCGAAAAACGCGACCGCCCAGCTTACCACGATGGCGATGAACACCGCCTTGCCCTTAAGGTCTTTCAGGTGCCCGTACCAGGCATAAGTCATAAATAAATTCGAACCAACCAGCATAAAAATAGGAGCCATTAATCTCATTTCTGCCTTATCATCCTTTCTGAAAGTAATCATTTCATCACTGTTATATAATCGACCACTGTGCCTTGAAGTAATTACTTCCTTCGTTGGCGATTTACTAACTTATTTACGCACCGTCTGTTGATACGGTTTGGTATTGATATTTACCCCGTATAATCATAACATAAAACGCTTTAAGAATGATATTAACCTTAGAAACGAGGAAATGGTGCCGATTTACGAATATAAATGCGATGACTGCGGCAAGATGACCGAATTGCTGGAGAGTTCCGGCAGCAAGGGCGAGCGAAAATGCGCACACTGCGGCAGCGGGAAGCTGAAAAAGCAGTTTTCGGTGTTCTCGGCGCAGGTCAAGGAAGGTCAGTCGAAAAAATGTTTCGGGTGCAGCGATAACAGCTGCCCACATTCGAGAAGGTAACAAAAAGACGATGGACGAAAAAATTGGCATTTACGATTTTAACACGATAGAGAAGAAATGGCAGCAGAACTGGGAAACCGAAAAGACATTCGCGGCTGTCGATTGCGATACAGGCAAACCGAGATATTACGTCCTCGATATGTTCCCGTATCCAAGTGCGCAGGGACTGCACGTGGGGCATCCTGAGGGTTACACCGCCAGCGATATAGTCGCCCGTTATAAAAGGATGAAGGGTTTTAATGTTCTGCACCCGATTGGATGGGACGCGTTTGGTTTACCCGCGGAGCAATACGCGATAAAAACGGGGACGCATCCTGCCCAGACAACGCAGAATAACGTCGATGGAATGCGCAAACAAATCAAGTCACTTGGTTTCAGCTACGACTGGGACAGGGAAGTTAATACCACCGACCTGAATTATTACAAATGGACGCAGTGGATATTCCTGAATCTTTTCAATAGCTGGTTTGATGAAAAACAGCAAAAAGCAAGGCCCATTAAAGAGCTGCCTGTACCGGCGGGGCTAAGCGACGCTGAAAAGCGAAAATATATCGATGACCATCGATTGGCTTATGAAGCCGAAATGCCCGTAAACTGGTGTCCTGCTTTGGGGACGGTGCTTGCCAACGAGGAAGTGGTAGGGGGGGTAAGCGAGCGAGGGGGACACCCGGTAATCAGAAAACCTCTTAGGCAGTGGCTGCTGCGTATAACGGAATATGCCGAGCGATTGCTTGGGGACCTTGTTGAAGTTGACTGGCCTGAGCCAATCAAGGAAATGCAGCGAAACTGGATTGGCAAGAGCATCGGCGCGGAGGTCGATTTCAAGGTTGATGGCTCGAAATGACAATATCCGCGTTTTTACGACTCGGCCCGATACACTTTTCGGCGCGACCTATATGGTGCTCTCGCCTGAGCATCCGCTTGTTGATGTAATAACGACGAAGGACAATAAAAATGCGGTGAAAAAATACCGTGAAGAGGCGGCACGCAAAAGCGACTTAGACCGCACTGACTTGGCCAAAGAAAAAACAGGTGAATTCACCGGCGCGTATGCAATCAACCCGGTCAATGAGACGAAAATACCGATTTGGATAAGCGATTACGTTTTAATAAGCTATGGCACGGGTGCGATTATGGCGGTGCCCGCGCACGATGACCGCGATTTCGAATTTGCGAAGAAATTTAATCTTGCGATTATACAGGTAGTTGAACCGCCTGATGCGGAGCAAAGGGAGTTGGTTAAACAAGGCAAGTTATGCTTTACCGGTGACGGCACGGCAGTAAACTGCGGGTCAATTCACGGGACTTAAGACGCCCGAATTCAAGGAGCGAATTGCTAAGTGGCTTGAGGAAAGAGGGCTTGGTAAAAAAGCGATTAATTATAAGCTTCGCGACTGGCTTTTCAGCAGACAGCGATACTGGGGCGAGCCGATTCCTCTTGTGCATTGTGATAAATGCGGGATAGTGGGCCTGCCTGAATCGGCGTTGCCGTTGAAATTGCCCGATATGCAGGATTACACGCCGCCCGCGACGGGTGAACCGCCATTATCGAAGGCGAAGGACTGGCTAAAGACGACCTGTCCGCAATGCGGCGGGATTGCTCTACGCGTAGACGAACACGATGCCGCAGTGGGCGGGAAGCTGCTGGTATTATCTGCGGTATATCGACCCGAATAACAATAATCGCTGCTGTGATGGCAGCGAAGGAAAAATACTGGATGCCTGTTGACCTTTACATAGGCGGGGCGGAACATGCAGTATTGCATTTGCTATATTCTCGTTTCTGGCACAAGTTCCTTTTCGATATTGGTTACGTCAGCACCAAAGAGCCGTTCAAAAAATTAGTCAACCAGGGGATGATTCTCGGCGAAGACGGCCAGAAGATGAGCAAGTCGCGGGGCAACGTTGTTAATCCCGATAAGGTTGTTGCCGATTACGGTGCGGATTCGATGCGCCTTTACGAGATGTTTATGGGCCCGCTGGAAGCAGTAAAACCCTGGAGTATGCAGGGGGTCGAGGGCGTGCACCGGTTTTTGCAGCGTGTCTGGCGATTGGTTATTAATGAGGACACGGGCAATCTCGTCGCGGCTGTTAAAGACGCCCGAGCCCGATGAAGCGACAACGCGATTGCTGCACCAGACAATCAAAAAAGTGGGCGGCGACGTCGAGACATTTGGTTTCAATACCGCAATCAGCTCGATGATGATTCTCGTTAATCATCTTATAAAGCAGCCCGTTTTGCCGAAGTCGGTTGTCGAGCAGTTGGTGCTGATTTTATCGCCTTTTGCGCCGCATATTGCAGAGGAGCTTTGGCAAAAACTGGGGAATACCACGACGCTCGCTTATGAATCCTGGCCTAAGTTTGACCCGGAGCTTGTAAAGGAAGCTGAAATCGAATTGGCCATACAGGTCAACGGCAAAATCAAAGATAAAATCATTGTCCCTGCGCAGGCGGATGATGAGCAGATAAAGCAAAAGGCGCTTGCCAGTGACAAGGTCATTGCAGCCCTTGCGGGCAAACAGCCGAAAAAAGTGATAGTAATCAAGTCCCGGCTTGTAAATATAGTAGTTTAAACGGATATCTGGATTCGCGCTTGCGCGGGAATGACAAGAGGACGCGGAAATGATTGCCTATTGCGGATTAAAATGTGAAACGTGTCCCATCTATCTGGCAACGAGAGAGAAAGACCGCGAAAAACAAAGACAGATGAGAGAG
The DNA here is from genome assembly GCA_963769245.1 of uncultured Phycisphaerales bacterium. Lineage (GTDB taxonomy): Bacteria > Planctomycetota > Phycisphaerae > Sedimentisphaerales > Anaerobacaceae > Fen-1362. The sequence continues at coordinate 2,407,941 of CAVYKU010000001.1, read as the reverse complement.
GATATCGTCCGGCAGATTCTGAAAGAATACGGTATGCAGTGCCGGATTGAAGATATTACCGATTGTGACGGTTGCCCGACGCAGGGCGGAAGATTATTCGCGGGATGTCAAAAGTGCCAAATAAGACCATGTGCTCGTGAAAGGGGTCTTGAGAATTGTGCGCATTGCAGTGATTATGCCTGCGACAAGTTAAAAGAATTCTTCAACTTTGGCGGCAAACTTGTCAATATGGACGCCAAGAAACAACTGGATGCGATAAGAAAATCGCTTTAGGAAAAGGGAGTCAGGGATGTATATAGAAATCGAAGCGAAGCTGAAGGTTGATTCATTTAAGGGTATTGAGAAAAGGCTGAAGTCGCTCGACGCGGAATTTTTGCGGGAACGGCTGCATACCGACGCTTATTTCGATGATGCCAAATCATCCCTGCGAAAATCCGACAGTGCGTTGCGCCTTCGCCACCAGCTAATCGGCCGAAGAGACCAGGTCGTGATAACTTTCAAAGGTCCGAGGCGAAAAGGGCGTTTCAAACAAAGGCAGGAGATACAATTTGAGGTCAGTGATGCCGAACTGGCGGAAATGTTTCTTGCCGCAATCGGGTATAAAAGAACGCTTGTGTATCAAAAGAAACGCCGCGTCTGGCATTATCGTGACTGTGAGATTGCGCTGGATGAGTTGCCTATTTTAGGGAAATTTGTCGAGATAGAGGGGCCGGGTGCGAAAATAATCGCCGCTGTGCAGAAAAAGCTGGGTTTAGAAGAGTTGCCTCATATACACGAAAGTTATGCGGTAATGATGCGAAACGGCCTGCGACGTCTGGGCAGAGAGAGCAACAGGGTTTTCTTTAAGAAATGACCACGGTTATTTCTAAACACTATGAAACCTGATGATGGCTATATCGCTTATATAATCAATCCCAAGTCCGGCGCGAGCACCGGCGAGAAGCTGCCCGGCTGGCGATTCGAGGAATACCTGACCGGCAGGGGCTTCGAAGTTCGTATGAATCTCACCCGTTCGCTGGAGCATGCCTGCGAACTCGCTTCAGATGCCGCTGCCGATGCCAATTGTACGATGGTTGTCGCGGTGGGAGGCGACGGCACTATAAGGGAGGTTGCGCATGGGCTTTCGGGCAGCGATAAGCCGCTGCTGATTATCCCTGGCGGCACCGAAAATCTCCTTGCGAACGAATTGGGCCTTGAAAAGTCGCTCAAAACGCTGACACGAACTTTCGAGGCGGGTTTCACTCGAACCCTCGACCTGGGCAACGCCAACGGCAGGTGTTTTACCTCGATAGCCGGTTTTGGTTTTGACGGCGAGGTTGTTGCCGAGGTCAGCAGCAATCGTATCGGGCACATCAATTATTTTGATTATTTCTGGCCGCTCTGGCGAACCTTCTGGCGATATCATTTTGACCCCATTACCGTCGAGGTCGATGGCGAGCAGATTTTTGACGGGCGAGGTCTCGTTTTTGTTGGCAACATCTCCAGGTATGCCCTGGGTCTTAATATTCTCGAAAGCGCCGATTACAGCGACGGCCTTCTTGATGTCTGTGTTTACAAGTGCTCCCACAGGACACATTTGGTCAAACATTCCGTGATGACCGTCTTTCAGCAGCACCATCACTATGGCGACGCCATCTATCGCCAGGGCAAAAATATCACCGTCAATTCCCCGAATCCGAAACTGGCTACTGAAATTGACGGCGACCCGGGGCCGGCAGTGCCCGTCAGCATATCAATTATTCCCAAAGCGGTGCGAGTGATGGTTCCCGAAGGTGCAAAACCCGCGGGAATCAGGGCGCAAATTCTAAGGGCGCTGAAGTAACCCTTTGACAAACAGTCCTTTATCGCGGATAATCGCTCAATCACAGGTAACGAATATGCGTGCTAAAACCTTCAAAATCGGTTCTATCAATGTCGGCCTCAAGGCCCCGATGTTTCTAATCGCAGGGCCTTGTGTAATCGAGACAAAACAAATCTGCCTTGATATCGCTAATCGGCTGGCGGATATTTCCTCACGCACTGGCATAGGCGTTATTTATAAAGCAAGTTTCGACAAGGCCAACCGCAGCAGCGGTTCGAGTTTTCGGGGTCCGGGGCTGGGCAAGGGGCTTGAAATTTTAGCTGCTGTTAGGGATAAGGTTAAATTGCCCGTTATGACCGATGTTCACCTGCCCTGGCAGGCTGAAAAAGTAGCCAAGGTCGTCGATGCCCTTCAGATTCCCGCTTTTTTGTGCAGGCAGACCGATTTGCTCTGTGCCTGTGCCGAGACGGGCAAGCCGGTAAACGTCAAAAAAGGGCAGTTCCTCTCGCCCGAAGAGATGACCAACGTCGTCGAGAAAATTCGTTCGTGCGGCAACGACAAAATAATGCTTACAGAACGCGGCACGTTCTTCGGCTACAATCGACTTGTCAACGATATGACTGGTATCAGTATTATGAAGGGCCTTGGATGCCCAGTTGTTTTCGACGCCACCCACAGCACCCAGCAGCCGGGCGGCTTGGGCAACGCGACGGGAGGCAGACGGCAATTCGCCCCCATCCTCGCAAAAGCCGCGATTGCCGCAGGCGCAAACGCCCTGTTTCTTGAAGTCCATACTAACCCTCGGCAGGCAAAATCCGATTCCGCTGTTGTTATGCCCATTGAATGGGTTGAGGAACTGCTAACGGATTGCAGAAAAATCTTCGAAATAACCGGCGGGGCAAAAAATGCCTAATACAGGCAAACACCTCTACGGGCCGGTGCCTTCTCGCCGATTGGGACTCAGTTTGGGCGTAGATATTGTTCCTTTCAAGACCTGCACCCTTGATTGCGTCTATTGCCAGCTCGGCAAAACCACTCGCAAAACGCTTGAGCGGAAAGAATATGTCCCGGTCAGCGACATTCTCGTCGAATTACAGGAGGTTCTGGATGCCGGTCTTGCGGCCGACTACATAACCATTGGCGGCTCAGGCGAACCCACCCTGCACTCAGGTATCGGCCGGCTCATAGCGGGTATCAAAAAAATAACCTCTATTCCAGTGGCCGTCCTTACAAACAGCACGCTTTTTTACCTGCCCGAGGTCAGGAAAGATTGTGCCGCTGCAGATGTGATACTGCCTTCACTGGATGCCGGCGACCAGCAAACCTATGAGGCCATCAATTGCCCGGTCAAGCAGCTTACTTTCGACATGCTTGTTGAGGGCTTGTGCGCCTTGAAAAGAGATTATCCGGGCCAAATCTGGCTTGAGGTCTTCTTCGTTGATAAATTGAACACCGACGACGCCCAGATTGCCAAAATTTCCGAGGCGATAAAAAAAATTCGTCCTGACAAGATTCATTTGAATACCGCCGTCAGGCCGACCGCCGAAAAAAATGTCGAAAAAGTGGCCCCCGACAAGCTCCGAGAGATAGCCCGCCGACTGTCGCCTAATTGCGAAGTCATTGCGGATTTCGTATCAGGACACTGCCGAAAAACTGTCTCCGATGTTCCTCAAACCCTGTTATCAATGCTGAAACGCAGACCTTGTTCGCTAAACGACATCTGCTCGGTCCTCGGCCTCGATGCAGCCGATGCGCTGGCCTATCTCGACGAGCTTAAAGACCGGGGGGTAATCTGGTCCGAAAACAAGCAGGGTAAAACCTTTTTCGGGGCGTTTTAACCGCAACGTCCGTAAACTATTGCGACCGTGAAAATCCTCTAAAATCTCATAACAATCCCCTTCAATTTGTAAAGACCTGTGGCCTATTGGCCGATAAAACTCCTGTGGCCTTTTAGCCAGCGGCGATATTATCGCCTCCTGTAAAAAAAATACCCGGCCGCTTAAGTGTTCCGTATTACGACCGATAAAGAAAAGGGAAAATTCGTCCCTTGTGGATTGTTAAAACCGAAGGAATCTGGTCGCTGTGAGTAAAGCAGGCAAACAACTCATTCTCAAAAAGGGCAAACAGAAGTTTATCTTCCGTTACGAAGCCGGCTCAGAGGATAAATTGCTGGATGTCCTTGTTGACCAGGCCAAAAGCGGCCGGACCGATTTCGACTGGTTTGACGCTGCCGTCCTGAGTTTCAAGCTTACACAGTCCCTTATATGTCAGGCCGACGAACTAATTGCTGATAAGGTAAAAGTTAAACAATAAACCAAAAACCGCGAGGCCTTCTCCGGGGGGCTCGCAATTTTTTGTTTAGAATAAAGGTGGACAAATGGAAGACAGCGTAATTATTCAGGACTTTCTAAATTACCTCCAGTTCGAAAAACGTTTCAGCCCCCATACAGCCAAGTGCTATGGCGTTGACCTGCTTCAGTTTGGCGCCTTTCTCACCGGCCACAGCGACACAGGCGGCTCCGATATGCGCGGCCACGACGACGGGCTTGGCTCACACGACTCCGGCACGGCTACCGCGGTAGCGACCCAGACCAAGGTCGATATTGACCAGTTGCTCGCATCAGCCGATGTTAATGCCATAAGGTCGTATATGGCGTCACTGAATGAAAAGCAGTACTCGAAGGCCACCATCGCACGAAAGCTCGCGACGCTTCGCAGCTTCTATAAGTTCCTGGTCAAGAGAAACCGCGTAAGCTCAAACCCGGTAGTCGGCATACGTACGCCAAAGCAGGAAAAACGCCTTCCGCGTTTCCTCGAATATGAACAGGTAAAACGCCTGCTCGAAACGCCGCCGTCAGATAGCTGGCTCGGCGCCCGTGACAGGGCGATTATGGAAACGCTTTACAGCACCGGCATGCGGGTAAGCGAAATTGTCGCGCTTAACCTCGAAGATATCGATTTCCTCGGCGAAGTCGTTCACATAAGGGGCAAAGGCAAAAAAGAAAGAATCTGCCCCATCAGCTCCTCGGTCCTGCAAATCGTCCAGCATTATATGGAGTTCAGGAACAAACGCGCCCAGCTCAACGGCAATTTCGACGGCAAGGTCCTGTTCGTTAATAAGCACGGCAAACGCCTCAGCACTCGAAGCGTCCGCCGGAAAATGGATAAATACCTCAAAATGGCGGGTCTCGACCCTGCAATCAGCCCGCATACCCTGCGGCACAGCTTTGCTACCCATATGCTCAATCGCGGCGCAGACCTCCGCAGTGTTCAGGAATTGCTCGGCCATCAGTCGCTTTCGACCACCCAGATATACACCCATCTGACGACCGGCAAGATAAAGGAAGTTTACTCCGCCGCGCATCCGAGGGAAAACGAACCGCCGAAATCTGAAAACTAATCGAATTTTATATCGCTAAAAAAACAAGGGCTGGCTTAAAAACCGGCCCTTTTGCTTTTCAGGTAATGAGATATGTCGGATTAAGTTGTTTTATTGCCGTTGTTGCCGATGTATTCGGGAACAAGCTCTTTAATCTTCGTGACTATAGCGGCGTGCTCGCCGGTTTTCGCAATTGCCACAAGCTCTTCGATTTTCGCCCGCAGCCGGTCGCGGTCCATCGGGATATTCTTCCAGATACCGATTTTCGGGTGCCTGGTTTCCTGCATATCCTCGCCCTTTATCGAAAGCTCCTCGAAGAGCTTTTCGCCGGGACGTAATCCAGTGAAAACTATCTCGATATCATCGCCAGGCCTGAAGCCGCTTAAGGTAATCAATTCCGTCGCCAAATCCACAATTTTCACCGGCTCGCCCATATCGAGCACGAAAATTTCGCCGCCCTTGCCCATCGATGCCGCCTGAAGGACGAGCTGGCTGGCTTCGGGTATTGTCATAAAATAGCGTTTCATTTCCGGATGCGTTACCGTTACGGGGCCGCCCTGTGCAATCTGCTTTTTGAAGATGGGGACAACCGAGCCCTCTGAGCCGAGCACGTTGCCGAACCGCACCGTAACAAAATGTGTTTTGCTTGTTCTGTTCAAGTCCTGCACATAAGTTTCCGCGATTCGCTTGGATGACCCCATTATGCTGGTGGGATTGACCGCTTTGTCGGTGCTTATCATCACGAAACTTCCCGCGCCGAACTTATCCGCGGCGTCCGCAACCGTGCGGCTGCCCACGACGTTGTTTTTAATCGCCTCGCCAGGATTGCCTTCCATCAAAGGCACATGTTTGTGTGCCGCAGCGTGTATGATTACTTCAGGCCTGTATTTCTCGAAAATGCCCTCGACTCGACTCTGGTCGGTGATGTCGCACACGACGGCAGTCATAGCGATATCCGGGAATCTTTCGCGAAGCTCGCGCTCGATATAAAACAGCGGGTTCTCCGCCTGTTCGACGAGCAGTAGCAGTTTGGGCCTGAAACGGCAAATCTGCCGGCACATCTCTGAGCCGATTGAGCCGCCCGCGCCGGTAACTAAAATTGTTTTACCTTTGATGAACGCTTCTATCGAATCCATGTCAAGCTGGATTGCCTCGCGGCCCAGCAGGTCGTTAATATCCACGTCGCGAATCTGTGAAACCCTGAATCTGCCCCCCGCGATATCCGTCATCGACGGAACCGTTCTGAAGCGAACCTTTGTCCCCTGGCAGACCTGCACAACACGTCTTCGCTGGGGAACCGTTGCCGACGGCATCGCGATGGCAACTTCCTCGATGTTTTTCTCCCTGCATATCTCAGGAAGTTGTTCAACTGTCCCCAGAACAGGTATATCATGTATGTGTATGCCCTGCTTGGCGGGGTCGTCGTCGATGAAACCCACCACGTCATATTCGGCCACGGTCATTCGATGAATTTCTCGCAGAAGCGATTCGCCGGTGTTGCCTGCTCCCACAATCAAAAATCGCTTTAGTTTGCCCGCTTCGACCGTGCGGAATTCCTCGTAATACAGCCGGATGGCCATACGAAGCCCGGCGAGGAGTAATATGGTGCAGAACATATCCACAACAAATACCGCCTGGCTGACGTCGGATATATTGGGAATATTTTTTCGGACAGGGTCGATATACAGCCCCGCTACCCACAACCCAAAAATCAGTATTGTGCTTACCAATGACGCCCGTACTATGCCCGTCAAATCCGATATACCGACGTATCGCCACCACCCGCGATATTGCTTGAAAAGTCCGAAAACCACTGTTTTGATGATAATGACCAGTACCAGCAGGGTCGGATATTGCTTTGTCAGCCACTCTGCCTGCAGTTGCATATTCGATGCTGCCAGGAAGGACAGCAGCAGTGACACCGCGAACGCGGCAAGATGCGCCAGCACTATAAGAGGCCTGCGAAACTTCAAAATCACATTAGGCACGGATTGAGAAGCCGCCGAATTTGCGGTTTTATAATTTGTCTGCTTATCAGAGTTTGGTTCGGTCATAACTTAGTATCGGCAGGCCAGGCCGCCTGCATTATAAAGATATATTCTTCAATTGTCACTTAAACGGCTGCCCGGAAACACCGCCAGTGTGTTTATCGGACAGTTGGGGTGGTATTTTAAGACATCGTATCATAACAGTCTTGGCGTTATATTACAGCTTTAATGGTCGGCGGTCAACTCAGGCGGACGAGCTTTTTATTTCTGCTGTCTCGGTGTGAACCGTCTCCAGCGGCGTCTCATCCACCTGATTTCGCATTAACGCGTATATCACGGTGTTCGACGAGAAATAAAAGCTGATTATGAATGATGCCACCAGGCCGACGATTCCGAGAGCGAAAATATATACCAGAAACGCTGCTATTGATTCCGAACCGCTGCCGGCTGCCTGAGAGTATGACAGCAGACGGGGAAAAGTCGGTTCAGGCCAAATCGCGGCAATTTTATCCGTCAGGCCGCGGGCGCTTTGCATAAAAGCCCCCACACGAAGTCCCCTGTATGTTGACCACAAAAGCAGAAACGCGAAGAAGCGAACGAAGATGTAACAAATAGCGCCGTAAATTACCGCCGTGGCTGTATAAAAACCCAGTCGCCAGGGTTTGGCGTAAACGTAATTGAATGAGCGGCTTACGGCGTCAAGGCCGTCGGAGCCGTCATACGCGACGGCAGGGAATGCCAGATTAAGTCCGCCGATAACGCCCAGCAGGACGGCGGCTATGATTGCCCCGGCGGCAAGGGCGGGCAGCATTAAAAGCCCCGTCCCAATTTCTCCAAGGCCAAACGGGATATTGCTTATCAGGCCAACCGACACTACGCAGATGCTGGCGATTGCGATTATTATCATAGGCACGATGGGCGTTCCGAAGAAGCTTGTGAATCTTTTTGTGCTGAATCGAAGCGATTCTGTGATACCGGGTTTTTCGTTTTGCGCGAATTGTAGCGCGGCGATTCGGCATATCGCGCCGCCGCCTACCGAGGCGATGCTCAGATTTATCACCGCGAAAATCAGGCAGTAAATAAAGTGATACCGGATTGCCCATTTTATTGCCCGCAGGTACTCCTGGATGTTATCCAGAATGCCGAACAGGTCGAATCTGAAAATCGCTTTTAGTGAACCGTGAAATTTCGCAATCCCAAAACCCCACATCGTCGAAAATACTCCCCTGTGGTTTTCAGTATCGGCGTTTCTTTCGATATACGAATCGAGCCGTTCCGGTGCCGTCAGGAACAGGTTAAGCTCCGTTTCGGCGCCGTTTGTCCCTGGCGTTGTTACTACCGTCTTCGACAAATCCATAAGCCAGCCGACTAAGCCCGTCATTGCTATCATACAAAACGCGATTATCAGTTTGCTCGGCTGTATCGCCATCCGAAAGCTGCGGAATATCCTCGGAAACAGCAAGCTGTCGAGAATTATGCCCGCCTGGTTTTCGCCGTTCATTTTGGTTCCTTTCAAACAGCTTCGATTGCCCTGCAACACGCTCCGAATCAATGTTGCAATACCACAACCGTATTATTGGCGGATATTTGCGGCTTGTCAACCGTTTTTGGCTTTGTCCTGACTGTCTGTTTTGGCGGCCTGTTTGCCGGGTTCCTCTTTTTCATTTGCTTGTACGGCTATCCTGTAATTGCCGTCGAGCCATTTTCCCAGGTCTATCAGTTTGCATCGGTTGCTGCAGAAAGGGTAAAACTTTGCAATCCGGCTGTCCTGCCGGGTCGCATCATCGATAACCTTATCACATACCGGACATCTGCTTTTCATAACGCCCACCAATCTAACATTCACACCCCTTTTTATAAAGGGTTTCCCTCGCTCAAATTCACACTTGACATTTTCGAATATATGTGATAGAATACTAGTTCTACACCCTTTTTGAGCCAATAGAAAATGTGACGATTGTATCCTTGTTCCGTTTAATCAATAACGAGGGGTGTGACTGTGCGCCGGTTAAATACCCCTGCTTACGACTTACGGGGGCAGGCAACCATCTGCCACAGGCAGATAAATTTTTGAGGTGGTGAAAAGTGAAACACGCATATATCTCTAAAATTCTTATAACGTTTTTTGCGGTTATTCTCTGCTTTAGCCCCGTTGGTCTGGCAGACCAGTTAAGTGCGGCGTTTACTTATCAGGGCCAGCTGATTGACACCAACAAGGCAGCGGATGGTTTGTATGACTTCCAGTTCAAGCTGTTCGACGCCAGTAGTGCCGGTAACAAGTTGGGGACAGACATCAACGAGACGGATGTAGATGTGATTGACGGCTATTTTACTGTTGAGTTGGATTACGGAAATGTTTTTGACGGAAACGGCCGCTGGCTCGAAATTGGCGTCCGTCCCAGCGAACAGGACGACCCCGATGTATATACGGTTCTGAGTCCTCGGGTAGCTATACCTTATCCGCTCTACACGGCTTCTGGTATACCTGGGCCACAGGGTCCGCAAGGTTCTGTCGGGCCGCAAGGTCCAAAAGGTGACCAAGGCAACGCAGGACCTCAGGGACCTCAGGGGCCACAGGGGCCACAGGGTCTAAAAGGCGACAAAGGTGATACAGGGCTGCAAGGGCCGCCGGGTATCGCTGGCAGTGGAACGGGCACATTTCTGATTGCTGCTTACAATGCACCAAGCAGTGTTAAGAACAGAGCAGATTACGTCTGTACGGGGGTTCACGACCAAGTTATTATCAATCAGGCATATAATGCGTTGCCTTGGTATTGGGGCGGGGCATTATATTTTAGTTGCGGTCAGTTTATTTGTGACGGCCCAATAGAAATAAACGACCCTTACAGGCCTGCCGACCTCATTGGTGAAAGCTGGCATGACAACTGGGTAGGTACTGCTGATTTTAGTTTCGCAGGAACAGCAATAACTTTGGCACCAGGTGCTAATTGTGGACTTCTTGAGATGTCAGGTTCTGCTAATGCCAGAATACAGAATATCTGGTTCGATGGCCAAAAGTCCACAGGCACAAGCACGGCCGCAGCTAATTGGTATGATTGGTCTGGAATTTGTATCCACAACAAGGGTGATGTCAAGATAGAGTTCTGTATGTTCAGGAACTTCCCGGCATCGGCGTTATATTTGGCTAATCATGGAAGCTGGATAAACCAGTGTGAATTTGAAGATAATAATAGTGTTGGATTGTTATTAGCCAGTATGCGGAATTTCATCAGCCATAGTTACTTTGGCAGAAATGGGCTTTCTGGTTCTGGTCATGAGAGTTTAGCATTGTATGCTGCCCCAGGCGATAAGACAACTGCTGAATTTATTGATGATTGTTACTTTAGCTATTGTGGTGCTAAGGCAATCGGAACTGCAGTTGATTCGCTGCCAATTTCTAATGTAACAATTACTGGCTGTCAATTTACAGATTGGGGAATAACGACCGGTAGTGATGCAGCTATACAACTTCGTGCCGGTGATGCTAATTGTATTGTTGCTAATTGTATTTTTGATGGTCTCGGCTTATCTAACTCCGTTTGGGGTGTATATGCCACAGATGCGTGCAATTTGAATATAACAAATAACATATTTTATAACACCAATAAAGCGCCCATTTCATTCATGGGTACTGCCACTCCAAATTCTAAGGTTAGCGGTAATCTGGGTGCGGAACAAACTGCAACGGCAACAGGAGAAATTCAACCTTATGAATCAGTTGCCCTTGCGCCGGCATCAGAGAGCCAAGTGGCTGCATTGCCCGATGGGAACAGTCCTGGCAATGAAGTTCATATAAGAATGACTCTTGCTGCTTATCCAATGACTTTATCGGTAGCGCACGATGCTAATGCTGCTGGCGGAACTTCAACATATAATTTTACTGCAACCAGTAGTTATATGAGCTTCGTTTGGACAGGCAGTATGTGGAAATATATCGTGGACGCTCATTGATATGAAACGCTTAATTCTACTCTCGTTGGTGTTTCACTCTTCGACGGCAGTGGAGTTGCCATGAAAAGATTGGTTCTTATTCTGGTCTTGGTTTTTGCGTCGGTGGGTTTTGGCGATTACGGAATTGCCTTGAGCACGATAAATGGCAGCGGCGGGACAAGTGCTGGCGGGCAATATAAGCTTACCGGCACAATTGGTCGGCCGCATGCGGAATATTCAGCGGCTGGTAATTATGCATTGCAGATCGGTTTTTGGACCGGCGGGCTTTTGTGCCTTGTCGATTTCCCTGAATTTGCTGTTTTTGCCGATTCATGGCTCGAAACCGGCAGTAATCTGCCCGCAGACCTTAATGGCGATGGAGTGGTGGACATTTACGACCTGAAGCTTTTCGCCGATGAGTGGCTATGCGCCTGTCCCTATAATTGGCCGTTGAAGTAATAGACCAAGCATACAAATTCTGAAAAATCACATGTATTATCAAGGCAGTGTGTGTCCTTGACACATCCGGCAGAGGGGCGTATCATCTGAGGAGAAATCCTTTTTGGAGTGATAAAAATGGCCAAACTTAAAAGCTGGGAACACCGCCTCGCGGGGGCGCCCGACCGACTTATGGTCGATTTCGTTGAGTCCCTCAGTATCGATAAGCGGCTTTACAAATACGATATCGCCGGTTCGCTTGCACATGCGAAATGCTGGCGAAGCGCAAGCTAATTACCAAATCCGAGCTTGCGAAAATCAAACGAGGTCTCGAAAGAATCGGGCGTGAAATCGCCGAGGGTAAATTCAAATTCGACAAGACATACGAAGATATTCATATGGCGATTGAAAACGCCCTTGTCAAAAAAGCGGGTAATGCCGCCAAGAAGCTGCACACGGGCCGCAGCCGCAATGACCAGGTCGCTACCGATTTGCGGCTCTGGCTGCGTGATGAGATTGATGCAATCCAGGTTAAAATCACCGGCCTGCAAAAATCGATTGTCGCCAAGGCGGCCAAATATACCGATGACGTGATGCCCGCATATACCCATCTCCAGCGGGCGCAGCCCATTGTTATCGCCTCGTATCTGCTGAATTTCGTCGAGCAGCTCCAGCGGGATTTTATCCGTTTGGGCAATTGTCAGCAGTTGGCCAATATCTCGCCGCTCGGCGCGGGCGCGATTGCCGGCTCGACTCTGCCTTTGGACAGAAAAGACACCGCCAAACAACTGGGTTTCTCTGATATGGCTTATAGCTCAATCGACGCCGTCGGCAACCGGGATTTCTGCGCGGAATTCATTTTCGATTGTGCGCTTATATCGACGCACCTGTCCCGATTGAGCGAGGACTTGATAATTTTCTGCTCGAACGAATTCGGCTTTGTTCACATCGCCGACAGCTTCTGCACGTCGTCGAGTATGATGCCTCAGAAGCGAAACGCTGATGCCCTCGAGCTTGTTCGAAGTAAATCAGGCCGGACATACGGCGCACTTATGGGGATGCTCACCTTATTAAAGGCGCAGCCCACCGGCTATAACCGCGATTTGCAGGAAGACAAAACTCATATCTTCGCCGCGGCTGACACAATCAGCCAGTGCCTTGATATGGTCTCCGCGGTTATTGCGCATACGACCTTCGATACCAAACGCATCGCATCAGGTCTTGACGCCGGCTTTTTGGATGCGACTTCGCTGGTGGAATATCTCGTTCGAAAAGGTATCCCATTCCGACAGGCACATGGCATCGTCGGCTCTCTGGTCGCACATTGTGAAAAGCAGGGGATTAACCTCGCTGACCTGAAACTTGCCGAGTTAAAAAAATTCTCTCCGGAAATAAAGGCCGACGTTTATAAATCGCTCGGCGCTGCCAATGTTGTCGCGAAATACGTTACGATTGGCTCAGCAGGCCCGAAACAGGCCAAAGAGCAAATCACCTATTGGCAAAAGCAGTTGTCCAAGCGATGAGTAACGGCGAAGACATTATTACAGATTGGTTTGCCCGGCAGCGAAACCTGCCAGCTCGCGATTTTCCCATCGGTATCGGCGATGATATGGCAGAAATTCGTCTTGCCGACGGTATCGCGGTGCTTATCACGACCGATATGCTCCTTGATGGTGTTCATTTTGATTTGAAAACCACAACTCTTCAGCAGGTCGGTTATAAGGCAATGGCGGCGAGTTTGAGCGATTGTGCTGCGATGGCGACTATTCCCATTGCCGCAGTGGTCAGTGTCGGCTTGCCCATCGGTTTTGGCCAGGCCCAGCTCAAAGAGCTTCACGCAGGAATTATCGTGGCTTGTGACAAATTCAGATGCCAGCTTATTGGCGGCGATATCACTAAATGGTCGGATAGCAGTAAATTCGTAATCAACGTCGCGATGCTTTCGAAACCGGGGACTAATCCGCCTGTCCGCAGAAATGGGGCAAAAGTCGGCGACGCAATCTGCGTTACCAGCTTACTCGGCGGGGCGTTGCTTGGCAAGCACCTTAATTTCACACCCCGCGTCAAAGAGGCCCTCAAAATCGCATCTTTAGTCAAGCTCAATTCAATGATGGATATCAGCGACGGCCTGAGCAGCGATCTGAATCGTATCTGCACCCAAAGCGGCGTAGGTGCGATTATTGACGCAAATTCAATCCCGATATCACCCGATGCTAAAAAATCCTCAGACCCATTATCTTCAGCTATTAATGATGGCGAAGATTTTGAGCTGCTTTTCACGCTGGCCGAAGACAATTGCGTTAAGTTGTTGAAGTTGTGGAATGATTCTGTGCCGATTACCAGGATTGGAACAATTACCGATACAGGTAAAATGCAGATAAAGATGCCCGACGGCAAAATAATGGACTTGAAGCCCTCCGGCTACGACCATTTGAAATGATTGATTATTGAGATGACTATTGATGTAACAACGAATTCTGCCAATGAGACCGTTAAGTTTGGTCAGAAGTTCGGCTCGCAGCTGAAGGGCGGGGAGGTCATCGCGTTTTACGGCAACCTGGGCAGCGGCAAAACGCATCTCATCAAAGGAATCGTCGCGGGTCTTGGTGCCGAAGACGCAGTTAACGAAGTTACCAGCCCGACATTTGTTTTGGTCAACGAATATTCAGGGCGACTTGAGATTTATCATCTCGATGCATACCGCCTCGATTCAATTGCCCAGTTCGAGCAAATCGGCTTTGACGATTATTGTCATCCCGGCTCAATTGTTCTTATCGAGTGGGCAGACAAAGTTGAGCAGGCACTGACTGGAATCAACTATATCAAAATAGAATTGTCTCATCTTGGCCCGACAGCCAGAAGAATCCGCATTACCAATGCCCCTGATTACATATGTTTTTAAACCGATTTATCCGGGCAGGCGATATTTTCGGCCCTTGTAATAAAAAAAAGTTGCACGTACGCCCTCCGAAATTTGGCACTTTCCGTTAAATTCCATATACTTTAAGTGAACACTGGCTACATCTTAGTAAACAGGGGGATATAGCTATTATATTAAGGGACCGGCTGGGGGGCCGTATCAGGAGGGACCGGCCCGCTTGCTGCAAAGGCGGCGGATAAACCGGGTGTTCAGGGCCGGGTTGTTTACGAGGGAAGCTGTTGTTCCAACAGCTTAGAGGGTAATTTTTAAATGATTAAAGCGAGAATCGGTTTCGCAATGATTCAGGTTTCTCTGGTGGGAGCAATTTGCAGTGTCGGCGCTGGTATTTTATCTCCTGACTTCAGCGCACGAGGCACAGGTGTCCAGGAGGCACGCTTCCTCGCGGACCTGCAGACAGTTCGTTGTCAGCTCGAACTCTACAAAATCCAGCACAACGAGCAGCTCCCGCCCACTGAGACCCTTGTGAGTTTCGAACGGGCACTGACAACGAAGGGTGCCGATAATCGCGGGCCTTATCTGTCGTCGATGCCTGTTAATCCGTTTAACGGCAGCAGCGCAGTACGGTTCGAAAACGGCCCAAGCACCGCCGGCTCGGGTAAAGCGGGCTGGGTCATCAATCTCGCAACGGGGGCTATAAAGCCGGATGATTCTGCCGTACACGCGGCTTTATGAAAAACGCCCGTTGACCCGCCACTCATCCTATTTCGAGCGACGGGAAAAGATGAACTCGCTGATTTCCAAATCTTGCAGCGAGTCATTCTTTTTTATGGCATACCCTGATTGTCCGCCGGTTTCTTAACCGCCTGCATCGTCTCATAAAAAACTCCGCCGGCCTTTTTTATCGGTCCTTGCCGATTTTTAAATTACTATCTGCCACGGGGCTGGTTTAAGCTGTTGCGGCTTATAAGTTTACCGGGCGGGCTTTAGGCCTTTAAACCTTATTTTACAACGGATTCCCTTATATTTAAGCAGGTTAAGGACCTCCCCCGGCAGGCCGAAAAATTGTTAGATAAACTATTTGCTGACCGCTGCGTATGTCAGCCGGGAACGGAAAGGAACAACGAATGGCATCAAGAAAAGTCCTGGTCGTTGATGACGAAGTGCATATTGTTCACGTCGTTGCGATAAAACTTCGCAATAACGATTACGAACCCATAACCGCCGGCAACGGGCAGGAGGCATACGACCTTGCCTGTAAGGAAAAACCGGACATTATTATCGCCGACTATATGATGCCGATTATGAGCGGCCTGGAGCTTCTCGAAAAACTCCGCGCAAATGAAGCGACCCGCGGTATTCCCTTTGTTCTTCTTACCGCCAGAAATTTTGCGATAGACGATGCCGACCAGCAGCGGCTGAATGTGTCACTGTGTCTGACGAAGCCCTTCAGCCCGAAAGAGCTGCTGAGAAACATAGAGGACATCCTCTATCAGAAGGAACTGGTTGGTCAAACGTAATGATTGGCAGGGGGAGGGATTTCAGGAATTGCCGCGTTTGGCGTTCGCCTGACCTTACCCCGTAAACGGAGCAGTTTATGCCCGATACAATTGCAACAGGATTGATAGCAACAGAAATTCATGATCTGAAGAATTTAGGCGGCCGGCTGACTGCGCTGGGCGTCAATTTCGCCGTCTGCGATTTCGAGGGCAGGCCTCTGCTGCTCTGCAAAACAGGCGAGTTTGAAACCGACCCCGTCCGGCTTGCCAAAATCGCCCGCGACTGCCTCAAACATCCCGATAAAAAAGACAAACCGCAGGACGATTCTTCAGCGGCCAGCAGGTATATTTCATCCGTTCTTATCCCCCTGACGGACGAAAAAAAGCAAACCGGCGTCGCCGTTGTTATTGACCTTGGCAATACCCCTGATATAAACAACCGGCAACAGTCGCATCTGCTTGCTGAATTGCTTCATTTTTTCGTCGAAAAATTCACTGCCAGGCGACAATCCGTTGAGCAGATGGATATGATTAGCTCCGAGCTGGCGCAGACGTACGAGGAGCTTGTTCTGCTTTATAAAATAAGCACCAATATGGAAATCGTCGAGCCGGACGCCAATTTCCTTCAGATGGCCTGCGACAGTTTGACCGAAATCGTCGGCGTCGAGGGCATCGCCATTCTCCAGGAAAAAACCGTCGATGACAAATCACGCTTCGTCCTTGTAGCTGGCGCTGGCGTCATCGATATCGACGACCGCATGACCCTGCTTCTTCATAGCCGCCTCCAGGAGGAGATGAGCAAGGGCAAAGAAGTCCTCCTGGACAGCGACTTCGATGGTTCATTCAAATATGAATGGCCCAGAAATATTCATAATGTCATTGTTGTTCCTCTTACGAGCAAGGTTAAAACGCACCCATCTCATGACACTGGCAGCAAGCAGCCCCTCACGGCCCGCATTATCGGCATGCTTGTTGCCATAAACCGCTTGGATAAGCCCGATTTTGATTCCACCGACGCCAAGCTGTTCACTTCCGTCGCCAGCGAGTGCGCCGTTTTCGTCGAGAACAACCGTCTTTTTGGCAACCTCAAGGAATTATTCATCGGCTCACTCAAGGCGCTGACTCGCAGCATCGATGCCAAAGACCGCTATACGCGGGGTCATTCGGAACGAGTCGGCTTCATTTCCAAGTGGATAGCCGAACATCTTGCCGAAGACGAAGGACTCGACCATGAGCAGATCCAAAAAATTTATCTCGCCGGTTTGCTTCACGACATAGGCAAAATCGGTATCGATGAAAAACTGCTCTGCAAAGTAGGCCGGCTCACCGCAAAGGAGAAAAATCGCCTCAGGATGCACCCATCCATCGGCGCCAATATTCTCAGCGGCATCAGGCAGATGCGGGACATCATCCCGGGCGTTCTTAATCACCACGAACGCGTTGACGGCAAAGGTTATCCCGCCGGGCTTAAGGGCGACCAGATTCCGCTTATGGGTAAAATTGTCGGGCTTGCCGACTGCTTCGACGCAATGACCTCCGAGCGCGTCTATCAGGATACTGTGAGCGTCGATAAGGCCATCGCGGAAATCGAAAATCGTCTCGGCACACAGTTCGACGAAAAAGTCGCCGCTGCTTTCCTCGAAAGCGACATTTTGCATCTCTGGGACCTTATGCAGGAGGGCGCGGTCAAGACATACGGCACCGATGATTTCACCAAGTATGGCTCAGCAGCCATCGGTACCCTCATTACCTGACAGGTTCCTCCGGACGCAAATAGCGCCTTTATTTCCGCTTTTTACCCTTGCAGACCGCAAAAAAACTGCTAAAATGCCCTGTTTGTAACTTTTGGGTCTTAATGTAGGGCGGGTTTTGGCCCGCCGGGAATATCAGAAAGGTTTATTGGAAAAATGCTGGCAAAAACAAAAAAGGAAGGTATCGTTCACAATTTCGAAATCCATAAGGGTGACACCGGCTCTCCGGAGGTCCAGATTGCAATTCTTACCGAGCGAATCACCGAGCTTACCGAACACCTCAAGAGTCACCGCAAGGACCATTCCTCTCGCCGCGGACTGCTCAAAATGGTCGCCACAAGGGCTTCGCTGCTCAAATATGTGGGCAAAAAAGACCCGAAGCGATATCGCGACGTCATCTCCCGCCTCGGCTTGCGGAAATAACACGAAACCCGGTGCTTTGGCCGCACTTCGCCCTTATGCGATGCGACTTGGCTGTTTATGAGGTAGCTTATGTTTAACGTTGTAAAAGTTGAAAGAGAAATAGCGGGTCGAACTTTATCCATCGAAACGGGCAAAATCGCAAGGCAGGCAGACGGCGCAGTTATCGTCCGTTACGGCGAAACGGTCGTCCTTGTTTGCGCGGTTGTCGCTCCTCCTCGCTCAGAAGACATCGATTTTTTCCCGCTCTCAGTAGAATATCGTGAAAGACACAGCGCGGCCGGCAAATTCCCCGGCGGCTTTATCAAGCGTGAGGGCAGGCCCTCAACAAAGGAAACTCTCACCTCGCGTATGATTGACCGGCCTCTGCGGCCCCTGTTCCCCGATGGTTATTTTAACGAAGTCCAGATTATCGCTTCCGTTCTCAGCGCCGACAAGGAAAACGACCCCGATGTCCCCGCGATGATTGGAGCAAGCGCGGCTTTATCAATCAGCAAAATACCGTTCAATGGTCCCACAGGCGCCTGTCGAGTCGGACGCGTTAATGGCGAGTTCGTTATCAATCCTACCCATGAACAGATGGACCAGAGCGATTTGAATGTTCTCGTCGGCGGCAGAAAAGACGCCATCAATATGATTGAAGTCGCCGCCAAAGAATTACCGGAAGCAGTTATCGCAGAATCAATCAAAACCGGGCACGAAACGGTAAAGGTTGTCTGTGAGCTTATCGAAGAGCTTCAGAAAAAAGTCGGCGTCCCGAAGGAAATGGGCGAACTTTTCGAAATCGACGAAGAACTCTGCTCGAAAATCCGCTCACAAATCGCTGATGAGCTTCGCGGCCTCAAGCTTCTACCGGCCAAGCAGCAGCGAAGAATCGCCGTCAGCGAATTGCTTGACCGTCTCATCGAACAATATTGCAAACAGAAAGGTGAGTCCGTCGAAAATCAGGACCAGACAATGGTCAAACGGATTTTCGATAAAATCGAAGGCGAAATCATCCGCGACCTTGCCCTCAAAGGCAAACGTCTTGACGGCCGAAGTTACGACGATGTTCGTCCCATTACCTGCGAAGTCGGGATTCTTCCACGCGTCCACGGCTCAGCGTTATTCACGCGAGGCGAAACTCAGGCCCTCGTCAATATCACCCTCGGCACAATTCAGGATGCCCAGATTATTGACGGCCTCCAGGACGAATACGCCCAGAGCTTTGCCCTGCATTATAACTTCCCGCCGTTTTCGGTAGGTGAAGTAAAGCCGATGCGAGGCCCCGGACGCCGCGAAATAGGCCACGGCGCACTTGCGGAACGCGCACTCGAAATGGTCAGACCTCCTGAAGAAGAATTCGCCTATACGATAAGAATCATCTCCGATATTACCGAATCCAACGGCTCAAGCTCAATGGCCTCGGTCTGCGGCGGTTCGCTTGCCCTGATGGACGCGGGTGTCCCCATTAAAAAACCCGTTGCCGGCATTTCAATCGGTCTTGTTACCGCCGATAACGGCAAATACGTCTTGCTTACCGACATCATAGGCGACGAAGACCATCACGGCGATATGGATTTCAAAGTCGCGGGGACTACCGAAGGCGTTACAGCCGTCCAGCTTGATATAAAAGCCGACGGCCTTCCGCACAACATTATGGTCGAGGCAATGGAAAAGGCCAGGCAGGCCCGCCTCAAAATCCTCGCCGCTATGTCGCAGGCAATCGATAAACCAAGGGCCGAGCTTAGCGTTTACGCGCCGAAACTTGTTACCGTTCAGATTGACCCCGAATTTATCGGCAAAATCATCGGCCCGGGCGGCAAGAACATCAAGGCACTCCAGGAACAGACCGATACCACAATCGAAATCGAGGAAGACGGCACCGTCTTTATTAGTTGCGTCGGCGGCGACGGCCACCTCAAAGCAAAGGCGATTATTGAGTCGATGACCCAGGCCCCCAAGGTAGGCACTCTTTATCCCAATTCCAAAGTCGTTTCCATCAAGGAATTCGGCGCGTTTGTCGAGTTCATCCCCGGCTTAGAGGGCCTCTGCCACGTCAGCGAGCTTAGCGATAGCTACGTCAAGAGCGTTGATGCCGTAGTCAAACTCGGCGACCTCATCCCCGTCAAGCTTTTGCTTGTTGACGACCAGGGCAGGTTCAAACTCTCCCGTAAGGCGGCTTTGGCTGAACTCGGTCTCTCCGACAAAAAAGACCAGCCGAAGAAAAAGTAATCTTGGCTTGCGTCTTAGGTCTGGTGTCTGGAGTCCGGGGTCTGTGGTCTGTTCGTCTTACCTGATGCTTTTTTCTAATTGTTCAAGGATACTCGTTGCGTTGGCAACGCGATTACCCGTTGAATCCTGCCAGTTAAGCTGGGCATTGCGGGCGAGTTGCTCCTCGACCTTTTTGCACGCCACAAGAACAGTCGCGTGATTCTTGTCCCCCAGCAGTCGCCCAATCTCCGAACTCGACATCTTCGTATGCTTTCTCGCCAGGTACATACAGAAATGCCTTGCCAGCGAGACCGTGCGGTCCTTTTTTGAAGAATGAATCGCAGAAGAGCTGACGCCAAAGAAGTCGGCAACGGCTGATTCGATATCGGATATATGCACCATCGGGTCGCAGCGTCCGATATGTTCGGCGAGAATCTCCTGCGCTAAGCCCAGGCCGATTTTGGCGTTCTGCAGCGAGGCGAAGGCGGCAATCTTGAGGATTGCCCCCTGAAGTTCGCGGATATTGCTGCGGAGATGCTCGGCGACGTAGGCGATTACGTCTTCGGAGATGGGTTTCTTCATACCACGGGCATAGCGCCTGCAGATTTCGCAGCGGGTTTTGAAATCCGGCTGGTCAATCTTCACCACCATCCCCGAAACAAATCGGCTGATGAGCTTTTCCGAAATCTGGGTAATCATTTTAGGATGAGAGTCGGAGGCAAGAATTACCTGCCTGCCGGCCAAATCCAACGTATTAAATGTATGCAGGAACTCTTCCTGCGTTGCTGGTTTGCTGGCCAGGAAGTGTATGTCGTCAATAGCCAACAAGTCCGTTTGTCGTATGCGACTGCGAAAAGCATCCAGCTTTCTCGTCTTCAAGGCCAGCACAAATTGATTAGCAAAGTCCTCCGCCGACATATACAACCAGTTGGCTGAGGGCTTGGCTCGGCGCAGTTCCGTGCATATCCCTTGCAGCAGGTGCGTTTTGCCAAGACCATACCCTCCATGGATAAACAGCGGGTTGAAAGGACTCTGCTTATCGTTGATAACTGCTTTCGCGGCGTTATATGCAAGTTCGTTAGATTGGCCGACAACAAAAGTATCGAAGGTCAGCTTGAGCTTCTGACCGGAATATGTCGGCCTTTGCGTGATGGTCCTGCCTGATTCAATCGTAATCGGGGAATTCATGGCCGGTTTTGCCTGCCAGTCGAATGTGGCGGTTCTGTGGCTGTCGCAAAGCTGCGTGTCAACGATGAAACACACCTGGCAGCCTGCTCCCGCGATGGCACGTGCCGATTCTGTAACCTGCGTGCTGAAGTGGCTTTCGAGCCAGTTCGCGATAAACGGATTTATAACGCCAACCTTCAAGAGACCATCCGAAAGTGTCAGTCGAGTCGAGTTCTTAAACCAGATTCTGAACTTTTGCTGCCCGATTTTTTCCGCGATAGCGTCATTAATCGCGCTAATTACGTTTTCTTTCGAGCGAACTTCCGTGCACTTAGCCGAGGTGCGGATGTCCTCCTTGACAATACCTTGCATTTTTACCTCTCCGGCACCGTCCCCATTTGCCATTACGGGCAGCGAAGGACGGACAAAGCAGCTAATCGTTTCTAAGTTTTTCTCGCGTCTCCATACGCTGGAAACCGCACTATATCAAGCGATTCAATTTAACCAATCACAAGCAGAACAACTGCAATTATTGAGAGGATGCGAATCGAATCAACCGTGTTTCTTTAATTTTCTTTTCAACTTGTTTTATGTCTCGGCGGACAATGGGGTTGTGACTGATTTTTTTTTGCGTTTAACAGTTTATGCACATCGTAAGTGCTGATTGTGGAAAAGCGGTGGAAACGTGTTTGTGATTGTTGATTTGAAAATTACAGCTTCGGGATTGATAAATGATGATTAATAATTGATAATTGGGTTTGATATTTTATTTTTATTTGGAGACCAGCAATGGAATGGACGTGCAGGGACATAGCGAAAATGATAGACCACTCGCTTTTGAAGCCGGAGTTGACGGTTGATGAGATTAGAAAGGGCTGCGAAGTCGCAAAAAAATACGGTGTGGCAACCGTCTGCTGTGCGCCTTCGGCGCTGCCTTTGGTGGCTATGCTGCTGAAGGGGACAGATATAAAGCCCACTACTGTAATCGGCTTTCCTCATGGGTACAACAAGACCGAAACAAAGGTCTTTGAGGCCGAGCAGGCGATTAAAGATGGCGCCCTTGAGCTTGATATGGTGCTCAATATCGGCAAACTCAAAAGCGGCGACTTCGATTACGTCCGCAATGATATAAAAGCCGTCGTCGATACCGCGCATAAGAACAAAGTGTTTGTTAAGGTTATCCTTGAAAATTTCTACCTGACGGATGAACAGAAGAAGATTGCGTGCCGGCTTTGCGAGGAGGCGGACGCCGACTGGGTAAAGACATCGACCGGCTTTGCCGGCGGCGGCGCGACGATTGAGGATTTGAAACTGATGAGAAAGGCCGTTTCAAAGAAGGTGCAGGTAAAAGCGGCAGGGGGCGTGCGTGACCTTGATATGGCGTTAAAAGTCCGAGAAGTCGGCTGCACTCGCTTCGGCGCAACCGCAACCGCGACCATTTTAGATGAGTGCCATAAACGTAAGGGCAAATAAGTAATTCAGCAGGTTCGATTTTGGGTGAAAGATGGGCCATATAAACGTGGGTGTGATAGGGACGGGATTTATCGGCCCGGCACATATTGAAGCGTTGAGGCGGCTGGGGACCGTAAATGTCGTCGCGCTGGCGGATGTCGATGAGCAGACAGCCAGGGCAAAGGCGGCCGCACTTGGCATCGCGAGATACTGCGGCGACTACAGGGAGATGCTTATTAATAGGGATATCGAGGCGGTCCATATCTGCACGCCGAACAATTTGCACTATCAGATGTCGAAGGAGGCGATTGAGGCGGGTAAGCACGTCGTGTGCGAAAAGCCGCTGGCGATTTCTGTTGCCGAGGGCGACGAGCTTGTAAAACTTGCGGCAAAGAAGAAAGTTGTCAATGCGGTGCATTTCAATATCCGCTATTATCCGCTGATGCGGCAGGTCAGGATGATGGTGAAGAAGGGTGAATTCGGTGATATTTTCGCAATTCACGGCTCATACCTGCAGGACTGGCTTTTTTACCCGACCGATTACAACTGGCGGCTCGAACCCGATTTATCGGGCAAATCGCGGGCGATAGCTGATATAGGTTCGCACTGGATTGATTTGATTGAGTATGTATCGGGATTGAAAATAGTTGAGGTCTTTGCGGATTTCGCCACGTTCCATAAGACAAGAAAGAAACCGCTGAAACCGGTTGAGACATACGCGGGGAAAATCCTGAGGCCCGAGGACTACAAGGACGTGAAAATCAGCACGGAAGATTATGCAAGCGTGCTTCTGCGGTTCGACAACGATGCCAGGGGCGTATTGACGGTCAGCCAGGTTGCCGCGGGCAGGAAGAATCGGCTGTATTTTGAACTCGACGGCTCGAAGAAAGCGGCCGCGTGGGAATCGGAGAAGCCGAATCATTTGTGGATTGGCAGACGCGACAGCAGCAACGAGGAGCTGATGCGGGACCCGTCGCTGGTCTATCCTGAGGTTCGCGATATTATCAGTTTTCCCGGCGGACACAACGAGAGCTTTCCCGACACCTCAAAGCAGATGTTCAGAGAGATTTATGCGTATATCGCGGCGGGTGATATGAAAGCCGTCCCAAAATTCCCGACGTTTAAGGACGGCCTCCGAGAGCTTGTTTTGTGCGAGAAAATACTGGAAAGCGACAAGACGCAAAAGTGGATTAAGGTTTGATTTCAGGAGAAGCCGGCAATGATAAAACTCGGGTTTTTAAGCGTGATATTGGGCGAATTGTCATTTGAAGATATTATCGAATTCGCAGCGGAGAATGGCCTGGCCTGTGTAGAGATACCCTGTTGGCCTGCGGGCAAAGCCGAGCGAAAATATGCCGGCGTTTCACACATCGATGTCACCGGCCTGACCGAAAACAGGGCCGCGGGAATCAATAAAGTTCTCAGGAAAAAGAACGTGGCAATTTCGGGGCTGGGCTACTATCCAAATCCCCTCGACCCGGATGAAAGTAAATCACAATTTTACATCGACCATTTGAAGAAGGTGATTGCCGCGGCGGCAATGCTCGGCGTGCCGGTGGTCAATACTTTTATCGGCAGGGACTCAAACAGGAATACCGAAGATAACTTTGCAAAGTTCAAAGATGTCTGGCCTGTGATTATCAAATTCGCCGAGCAGAAGAAGGTCAAGGTGGCAATCGAAAATTGCCCGATGTATTTCACGAATGATGAATGGCCTGGCGGGAAGAACCTCGCCAATACTCCCGCGATGTGGAGAAGAATGTTTGATGCGATTCCGTCAAAAAGCTTCGGCCTCAACTTCGACCCGTCGCATTTTGTCTGGCAGTTTATGGATCCGGTCAGGGCAATTCATGAGTTCAAAGACCGCATTTTCCACGTGCATCTCAAGGACGCAAAGATTCTGCGGGACAAGCTCGATGAGGTGGGTATCCTCGCAGCGCCATTACAATTTCATGCGCCAAAACTGCCGGGACTTGGAGATGTCAACTGGGGCTCCTTTTTCTCGGCGCTTACCGACGCCGGCTACGACGGCTGCGCGGTAATCGAAGTCGAGGACCGCGAGTTCGAAGGTTCGCTCGATACGCGAAAGGCATCCATACTCCAAAGCCGCAATTTCCTCAGACAGTTCATCGCCGGATAATTTTCCGGGGGTACGCAAAGCCGGCTGCACTCATTTCGGCGCAACCGCTACCGCGGTCATTATGGAAGAATGTTTAAAAAAAAGGTAGAAGTAAAAAACTGTCTTCAGGGTTTGATTCCCATCGCCTTCATTATCGGCAGGTTTTTGGAAATCAGCTTGTATCTCTGCTGCACGCAGGCACAAGACCGGCCTGCTTCGGGCGGAGTGTTCAAAACGTAATCTAGCATCAAATCAACCGTCGTTTCCGCAACGTGGCAGCGTGTATCCGAAGAAGCATAGTAAATAAATAACTGCCCATTTTTGCGTGCGACCCAGCCATTGGTGAAGACGACATTCGATACGTCGCCGATACGTTCCTCGCCCTGCGGGGCGATTAGGTAGCCGCCCGGTTCAGCGATTAGTTTGTTCGGCTGGTCGAGCTTGGTAAGAAACGCGTAAACGACATAACGAAGTCCTGCTGCGCAGCCGCGGACGCCGTGAGCGAGCTGAAGCCAGCCCTTTTCGGTTTTGATGGGAGCGGGGCCAAGACCGTTTTTGACCTCTTTGATTGTGTGGTATTGCCTGTCATCGACGATTGTTTCAGGGCCTGTGATTACTGCGTGTTCCATATTGTCGCAGAGTCCCCAGCCGATGCCGCCGCCTGAACCCGCGGAGATAAAACCATCCTGCGGGCGTGTATAAAGAGCGTATTTGCCGTTGATGAATTCGGGATGCAGCACAACGTTCCGCTGCTGGGGCGATGTGGTTTTCAAATCGTCTAATCGTTCCCAGTTTTTCAGGTCTTTTGTTCGCACGATGCCGCATTGAGCGGTCGCGCTGGAGAGGTTGCCGCGTGGTGCATTCGGGTCTTTTCTTTCGGTGCAGAACAGACCGTAAATCCAGCCGTCCTCGTGTCTGACCAGGCGCATATCGTAAACGTTGATATCCGGGTCGCTTGTTTCAGGAAGCAAAATCGGATAATCCCAGAACTTGAAATTATCGACGCCGGATTTACTTTCCGCGATTGCGAAGAATGATTTCCTGTCAACGCCTTCGACGCGGACAACTAAGCAGATTTTGCCGTCGAACTCGATAGCGCCCGGGTTGAACGCGCAGTTCGTACTTAGCCGTTTCATAAGGTTCGGGTTGCTCTTGTAGTCGAGGTCGTATCGCCAGAAGACGGGCGTATGTTCCGCGGTCAGTATGGGATATTTATATCGATAATAAACGCCGTTGGTCTCCTTGACCTTGGTGTTTTTGCGTGCGATTAAACGCTTATGGTCCGCGAACAGCTTTTTAACCTTTGCGTCGAAGGTCTTCTTATTCATATTTTTTTTCCCATGCTGGTTTCTATATCTTTTCAAGTTTGTTATACCAGTTGAATTTCAGGAATACACAGGTCGCCGCGAGGGTGACGGCAATCTTGGCAACCCACGGCCAGTCGCGGAGAACGATGAAGATGGGCAGCGCGACAAGGCACAACTGCCAGATAATACCCACTACAACGTTGGTCATATCCCGTCCAAAGTTTCGATTTGGTATGAAGTTCGGGTCTTCCCGCACGACCTTTTCCCGAATGGGCCCCCAGAAACCCCACGGATTGACTGTCTTGTAGAATTTCTTGAGGATAGCATCGTCTTCGGCTTTGGTCAGGAAGGTGCCCACAAAGCAGCCCACAGCCGAAACCGCAAATATTATGGGGAATGTGTAAAGGGCATTGATGTCATGGCCGAGTATCCGAGCCATCAGCTCAGGCACAAACATCGCGCTAAGGATGCCTGTTATCATACCCCAGAAATAGCCGTAGCCGTTGAATCGCCACCATATCCATTTGAGGACATTGGCAATGACATAAGCGCCGTTGAGGGCGCCGACAATCCACCACATAATACTGAAGAGGTTTTTGGCCAGCAGGCCCAGAATAAGACCCAGACCGAGTATTACCAGCGACGAGAGGCGGCTCATCAGTATCTCTGTTCGTGCGGGCGCGCTGGGATTGATGTATCGTTTATATATGTCGTTGACGACATACGCCGGGGCAGCGTTGACGGTCGCGGCGAAATTGGACATAAAAGCCGCCAGCAGGCCCGCCAGCAGGAATCCGACTACGCCATGCGGCATATAGTTGAACAGGACAACAGGCAGAATCCCCTCAAGGTCCGGCTTAGCCATTGCTTTGAGCTCCGGCGTGCAAAACTTTAACGCCATAACCGTCAGGCCGGCGACCATCATATAGCGAGGAAACATCAGTACCGTTGTCACCCAGCCGTTCATCATACAGGCCTCGCGGGAGTTACGGGTAGCCAGAATTCTCTGCATATCGTAGTTGGGCATCGGGCCGGCCAAACTCGCCAGGATGCCTTTGCACAGCATCAGCCCGAAAATGATGCCGAAAAGCTCATTGCCTTCGGCCTGTATCGCCAAGTTCACCTTGTCAAAGACGCCCGTCCAGTCCAGGCCTAACTTGTACCCGAAGAACGGGCTTGTCCAGCCCGCCGGTATCAGATTCTGTATCTCGGCCGGACTGACCGAGTAGATGGCGATTCCCCCGATGACAAATGCGGTGATAGTCAGAATGCTGAACTGCATAACTTCGGTGATGACCACGCTTATCATTCCGCCCTTGATGGTGTAGAGCGACGTCAGCCCCATTAGTATCAGTGCGTAGATGTTCGCGTCGGAAAAAATACCCTCGGTGGTATTCGTAAAACGCCAGGGCAGCATCACTACGGCGAATTTGCCGATGCCCTTGAAGGCGTAGGCCAGCATACCCACGACGGCTACCAGCGCGAAGGCCACCACGCTGATATGAGCGAGATTTGCTCCTTTGTCCTCGCCGAACCGCGTCTTAATCCATTCAGCGCCGGTAAGGACGTTGGACCGCCGCAGCCAGCCGCTGAGGAACATCATCAGGAAGATTTGATTGAACGTCGGCCATACCCACGGCAGCCAGATACTCTTGAGACCATACATAAACAGCCAGGTAACCAGCACCATCGTGCCGCTTATGTCGAACATACCCGAGGCGTCGGAAATGCCCAGGATATACCACGGCAGCGACTTGCCGCCCAAGAAATAGGATTCAAGGTTCTTTGCTCCTCGCCTTGAAACCCACAGACCCGCCACAATAACGGTGAAGAAATAGACGATAATGATGGCGAGGTCAATTCCGCTGATTTTGAACATAACTCATCTCCTGCAGAGAGGCGTTTGCGACGCCCAAAAAGCCACAGAGAACTCTTTTTTTGCCGCCAAGACACTAAGTCACAAAGGTTGAGGTTGCGTTGAACGGTTGCGGTTACGCTGCTCGTTACGTCAGTCGTTTATCGTCCGTCTTCCGTCCTCAAAAATCCGTAATCTACAATCCGCCATCCGACACGGAGCGAAGCGACGGGCCCGCTTCGGAAATTAAATCGACAATCGGCAATTGGCAATCTTTAATAGTCCCTGTCTTTCTTAATATGTTAAAGGTCTTTACTGCCGTGCCGGGGCCTGATTCATCGAAATCACGGCCGCATAGAAAAACCACAGATTATCCAAAGCAGGGGATGTATGCAAGCGGAAATTTTGCGGCTTTTTCACCGCGGAGATTGTAAATTGACGGACAACGGCTCGGCCCCCGTGAAACGATGAGTCAAGAGTCACAGTCACGTTTTAATGAATCAGACGGATTTTTAATAAGCTGTGATCGGAGCGGTATTCGTATATCCGAGTTTTCCCCAGCAGCTAAGCTGCACTTTATAAAGGTCCTGTTTACCTGGAGTGGTTGTCGGGACATAGTTTTCCGTTCCTACTGTGGCGAAATCAGAGGTTTCTTTGGACCATTTCCAAATTTCGGCATGATTATCCACAAAAGAAAAGACCTGTCCGCCACTGTGTCGGACCTCCGGGGGGTCAAACCATTTTTCTGTATTATAATATACTGCGAAACTGTCCGGCGTCACTTTGCCTTCATCCATGAAAACAATCGAATATCCCGTTCTTTTAATTGAATTTCTATTCTTTATCAAAGTTAACCCAGGACCTCTGGTGCAATCAGGTGGGCATGGCATGCCATTCATCGAATCTATGGCATTATATGTAAAGAATTCTCCTTTATCGGCTGTGGGGCAGCGATATACCTTCATATCCTTAACATACATAAATAGTGCCCCGGTCTCTATAGCGCACTTTGTAGCTGCTTGAGGAAGTTGTGTAGTAGCATCGTATGCACCGCCGACCCAGGGTAATTCATTATCGTGTCCGGTATTCGAACCGGTTAACGGCGCTCTAGCTTTAGCGATGTAAGGGTCTCCGTTTGGACAAGTAGGACACTGGTCACACTGACCTGTACCTTCGTTTGGTGTATCAGTGCTGACAATTTTGTCGCCGTTGCCATCGGCATACATATTCCAACCGCTGGTCAACTGTTTGATATTATTCATGCAGATGACACGTTTGGCCTGTTCGCGTGCCTTGTTCAGTGCGGGTAGCAGTATGGCCATCAAAAGGGCGATAATAGCGATAACGACTAACAGTTCAACGAGTGTAAATCCGAAACACCGTACGAGCGTTTTTTGCTTGTGCATAAATATATCCTAATAAAATGTAAACCAGCCCATGTTCGCAAATCCAATATGACCAATAATATCATATTTCCCGGCGGAATACAATGGGTTACATGTGAAATTTTATGCCCGGCCTGTTGCCGGTAAATATCCCCGAAATTTGCCGATTCACGCGGGTTTTTCACTCAACTTTGGACGGATGTCCAGCAACAATGATACTGGGGTCTAATTGTCCCCAGCAGCCAATCGTCATTTTGTACAGGTCCTGGAATGCGCCGTCAGGCGGTGTTGGTGTTGCGCCCGCTGGGAAGTACCCTGTTGCCGTTCCTGCTTCTACCTGTTGAGCACGAGCGACTGTTTCCAAGGCAGCCCATTGCCAGTATTCGGCGTGTCCGTCGGCTAATGAAACGGTCGTCCCGTTACCGTGCCGGGCATCAGGGCCGTCAAACCAGTCCCCTACAGGGTTCCAGTTGCCGGTGCTGTTGTAAGTAACCGCAAAACTATCTGGTGTGATACGGCCCTCATCGACGAAGACAACCTGTCTTGCGGAACTTCTTATCTGGCCGAGAGTTTTTTTCCATAGGGCTGCCGGGACGGAGCCTCTTCCCTCTTTCCGGCCATTCACGCCATCGACAATTGAATATGTAATTGTTTCGCCTTTCATACCTGTTGGACAATGGTAAAGTTTGTAGTCCTTTATGTATCTCCATAGTGCGCCGGAATCAATAGCGCATTTCTTACCGCAGTCCGAAGCCGTTGCGATATTGTATCCTCCGATCCATGGCACCTCATCTTTATGGTCGGCTTGTTCTGTAATGGTGGCAGTGGTGTCCGGTGGGGATGCCCCGCATTTATCGGAGGTAGCGGGAGCGGGGCAACTCGGACATTGAACTAGTGTTACAGGCGCACCGTTTACGATTTTATCGTTGTTGCCCGAGGCATAAGCCGTCCACCCGAGGGTCAACTGCCTGAGGTCGCTTAAGCACACGATGCGTTTGGCTTGTGTGCGAGCCCTGGATAATGCGGGCAGCAGTATGGCCATCAGAAGGGCGATAATAGCAATAACGACTAACAGTTCGACGAGTGTAAATCCGACACGCCGTACGAGCGTTCTTTGCCTGTGCATAAATAAACCCCATATATGTGCGGGTGTGAGGTTATTTGATGTAAACCATAATATCAAATTTGCTGGCGAAATACAACGGTTTCTATGTTTAACTTTATATGCCCGCGGAGGATATCTGGCTCTAATTTGCCAAAATGGCAGGGGTAAAAAGTCCGAAAGGGCAATGTTGCGTCAAATTTTAATGTTGAAAGTTGGACGGTTTTGAGAATAGAATCGGTGAACAGGCGTAGGCAGTGAATAGTGTCGAAAGTTTCTAATATTAAAAACCAGTATTTGGAGAATCGTATGAATCGCAGGACATTTTTGAAGGTCGTGCCGGCTATCGGCGTACTGGGTATCGCGAGTCCGAGTTTTTCCGAGGATGCAAATAATACGTCCCGTGCCGTTCAGGACGCCAATACCGCACAGCGATTGCAGCCGGCTGTCGAGGCGGACGGCGTAATCAAACTCAATCCCCCTGATTTGAACAGCGGAATTTCCTTGATGCAGGCGCTTAAGAAAAGAAAATCAACACGGGACATCTCGGATAAGAAGCTCACCTTACAGCAGTTGTCTGACCTGCTTTGGGCGGCGGACGGTGTGAACAGGCCCGACGGCAAACGCACTTCGCCCGCGGCGATGGGCATATATTGTGTCGATATTTACGCTGTGCTGCCTGAGGGCATTTATTTATATGACCCGGCTAAACACGAGCTTAAATCCGTCGCGAAGGGCGATTTTAGAAAATTGGCAGGAATGCAGGATTTCGTATTCATCGCGCCGCTCAACCTCGTTTATGTCTTTACATTAAGAAATCCAAAGGAAAGTCACGGCCCCGCTCCCGTCCCGGAAGAAAGACGAAAAATATGGGGAGATGTTGAAGTGGGTTGTATGGTTCAAAATGTCTATTTGTATTGTGCATCGCAGGGCTTGGCGGCGGTAGTGCGGGGAATGGTTGACCAGAAAAAATTCGGCGAGGCAATCAAAGTAAAACCCGAACAAATAATAGTCGCCCAGACAATCGGCTATCCGAAGTAAGGTTTTTTTGTTATTTAATACTTTACGATTATTTGCTTTTGGCGTTTAGCCGTCGCCGTACCGGCGACGCAATCTCATCTCGAAATTTCCTTTTTAATTTTTTACTTACCTTCAAATCTATCCCGCCTGCGACGGTAGAACCTGTGTTTATTTTTCATCGTCAGCCGGCACTCCGCTCTTGGCGGTAGGCGACATCGTCGCCCGGCGGATGAGTAGCGGGCATTCACACCCCTTAGGGGGAGAAATGACCGCTGCGAATAGGCCTCCCCGGCTGACTATATCTGTGTCCATCAGTGCAATCAGTGGCTAAAAAAACAGCGTCAATCCCGCGCAATCAGCGTCTAAAAAAACTGTGTAATCTGTGGCTTGTTTTTGCTACAATAACAAGTTTGAACTATCAATGAGTTTCGATAACAGAGAGTGCGAGCATCGCAACGTAGAGATTTTCACCGCGTGGCTTGGCCATCCCTTCCGGGAGAGGCGAAAGAATAAAATAAAAACTTTGTGACTTAGTGTCTTAGTGGTGAAAAGAATAATGAGCGAGCAGACGGAAAAGTTCATCAAAATAACCGGTGCGGCGGAGCATAACCTCAAAAACATCAACCTGAGCATCCCCCGCGATAAAATGGTCGTCATCACGGGTATCTCCGGCTCAGGTAAAAGCTCCCTTGCCTTCGATACCATTTACGCCGAGGGCAGACGCAAATACGTCGAGTCGCTAAGCTCCTACGCCAGACAATTTCTTGAGCAGATGCAAAAACCCGCGGTCGGTGAAATCACCGGCCTGCCTCCCACGATTGCGATTGAACAGCGCAGCGCATCAGCCAACCCGCGTTCGACGGTTGCGACGACGACGGAGATTTATGATTATTTCCGATTGCTGTTCGCCAGGGTCGGCACGCCTCACTGCCGGGTTTGCGGCAAGGAAATTACGAGCCAGCATTCGTCCCAGATTGTCGATTGGCTAATCAGCAAACCCAAAGGGACCAAGGTCCAGATTTGCGCACTGCTGATTCGCGGCAAAAAGGGCGAGCACAGGGATATCTTCGCCTCGATTCAGCGTGAAGGTTTTGTGCGGGTGCGCGTCGATGGTGGGATTTACGATATTCGCGGCACGCCCGTGCTCGATAAGAATAAAAAGCACGATATCGCCGCGGTCGTTGACCGGCTGGTTATAAACGAGGCGGTGCGAATCCGCCTGGCCGACTCTGTTGAGACGGCGTTGAAACTCGGCGATGGGGCGATTGTGGTATTGAGCCAGAAACCCGGCACGGATTCAACTGATAGTAAATGGGAAGAAACGATATACAGCGAGAAATTCGCCTGCCCGCAGCATCCCGAAGCGTCGCTCGAAGAATTGTCGCCTCGGTTATTCAGCTTTAACAGCCCCTATGGCGCGTGCAAAAGCTGTGATGGCTTAGGGACAATACTCGAATTCGACCCGGAGCTGATTGTGCCTGATAAAACCAAGTCGCTCGAAAACGGCGCGATTGACGCCTGGCGCAAGGGCGGCAAGCGGATGAACATTTTTTACAACCGTCTGGTCAACCGCTTTTGCAGGGACTTCGGCGTTGATAAAACGCTTGCATTCGGGCAATTGCCCGATGAAATAAGACGCCTCCTGATGAACGGCACGAATAAGCAAGACGAGGACAAATACGGTATATGGTTTGAAGGCGTCATCCCGAACCTGATGCGCAGATGGAAGGCGACCGAAAGCGAATACGTCAAAGAAAAACTGCACAGTTATTTCAGCGAACAGCACTGCACCGCGTGCAATGGCGCAAGATTACGGCCCGAAGCAATCGCGGTAACGGTCGGCAACAAAAACATTCACGAGCTGTCTTCGATGAGCATCGAAAAGGCGCAGGTGTTTTTCAACAAGCTCAAGCTCGAAAACGAAAAGGCGGTAATAGCAGAGCAGATTTTGAAAGAAATCAAGGCGCGACTCGGCTTTATGTTCGATGTCGGTCTTGGTTACCTCACACTTGACCGCAGAAGCGGCACACTTGCGGGCGGTGAGGCGCAGCGAATACGCCTGGCAACGCAGGTAGGCAGCGGCCTTGTCGGTGTTTGCTATGTTCTCGATGAGCCCACAATAGGATTGCACAAGCGCGATAACGACCGGCTGCTCGGCATATTGCAGCGGCTTGTCAAGATAGGCAACACCGTCATCGTGGTCGAGCACGATGAAGACATTATGCGAAGTGCCGACCACATTATCGATATAGGTCCCGCAGCCGGCGCGCACGGCGGCGAGTTGGTCGTCGAAGGCAAATTGCAGGACATTATAAATTGCACAAGGTCGCTTACGGGCGATTACCTCGGAGGCAGGAAGCGAATCGGCCTCGGTTCGAGAAGACGCAAATACAATCTTCGCAAATGCGTCGAGGTCAAAGGCGCAGCCGAGCATAACCTCAAGGAAATTGATGTCAAATTCCCACTCGGCGTTTTCATCTGTGTTACCGGCGTTTCCGGCTCAGGCAAAAGCACCCTCGTCAATCAGGTGCTTTTGGCCGCGTTACGCCGTCGCCTTTATAGCTCTCGCGAGCATCCGGGCAAACACAAAAGCATCCTCGGCATAACGCAAATCGACAAGGTTATCCAGATTGACCAGTTGCCCATCGGCAAAACCCCCCGGAGCAACCCCGCGACCTATACCGGCGCCCTCGATGAGATTCGCAAGCTCTTTGCCAAAACCCGCGAGGCCAAAATCCGTGGCTACAAAGCAGGCCGTTTCAGCTTCAACACCCGCGGCGGCCGCTGCGAATACTGCAAGGGCCAGGGTACAATGTTGATTGAGATGCACTTCCTTCCGGATGTGTATGTCACCTGTCAGCAATGCAAGGGCAAACGTTATAATCCGGAGACGCTGGAGGTAACTTATAAGGGGAAAAATATAGCGGACGTTCTCGATATGCGGATTGAGGAGTCGCTGGAGTTTTTCGCGAATTTCCCGACGGTCATCCGACTTTTGAAAATGCTCAACGATGTCGGCCTTGGATATATCAAATTGGGTCAGGCGTCAACAACGCTGTCGGGTGGGGAAGCGCAGCGGGTGAAACTCGCGGCGGAACTGGGTAAGGCCGCGACGGGACATACGCTGTACGTTCTCGATGAGCCGACGACGGGGCTGCACTTCGCGGATATTCATAACCTGCTCAGCGTCCTGCAGCGACTTGTTGATATGGGCAATACCGTGGTCGTCATCGAACATAACCTCGACGTGGTAAAGCTTGCGGATTACATAATCGACCTTGGCCCTGAAGGCGGTGAAAGGGGCGGGACGGTTGTCGCGACGGGAACGCCTGAGGAAATTACCAAAAACCAGCTTAGCTATACGGGCAAATACCTCCGCAAAAAACTCGAAGAGGATGTCAGGGCAGAAGAAAAGGAAATATAACAAGATTTTCGATTTACTGCATTGTAGAAAACATATGAATTGTCATTCCGAGCGACCCCGAACTTGTCGAGGGGGAGTCGAGGAATCTATTTTAATAGATTTCCCTTCGGGGCTCGGAGCTTCGTGTCTCCGCTCCGGTCGAAATGACAGATGATTTTTAATGATGGGCGAGACAATGATTATAAAGACGCTTAAATGGGCTGGGGGTATTGACGGCTGTCTGGAGATTATTGACCAGAGGAAACTGCCAGGCGAATATAAAATCATTCGCTGTTCTAATGTTAAGCAGTTATATGATGCGATAAAGACGCTGGCGGTTCGGGGAGTGCCGGCAATCGGGGTAGCAGGGGGATATGGGGCGGTTTTGAGCTTGCAGGGCGTGTCGGCAAAAGCATCGCCAAAACAGGTATTGGCGGTTTTGAAACGGGATTGCGAATACCTGGCGAGCAGCAGACCCACAGCGGTCAATCTGCGATGGGCGCTTGACAGGGTTGTAAAATGTGCGGAAAAAAGTGAGGGAGAGACGTTATTGGGACTTCGCAAAGCGGTCTTGAAAGAGGCCAATGTTCTTTGCCGGGAAGATGTCGAGATGTGCCGCAAAATCGGCGCTAACGGCGCCAGATTCATTAAGAGTGGGATGGGAATTTTGACGCATTGCAACGCGGGCGCTCTTGCTACGGCTGGTCAGGGGACGGCCTTATCGGTTCTGTATGAAGCGAAAAAACGAGGCAAAAAATTCAGGGTATATGTTGATGAGACAAGGCCATTGCTGCAGGGTTCGCGACTGACCGCATGGGAATTGAAACGAGCCAAAATCGATACGACGGTCATCTGCGATAATATGGCTGCTGCACTTATGAGAGCAGGCAAAATCGATATGGTCATCACGGGGGCGGACAGAATCGCAGCCAACGGAGATGCCGCCAATAAAACAGGGACTTATTGTTTAAGTGTTCTCGCCAAGGTTCACCGGATTCCGTTTTATATCGCGGCTCCATCGAGCACTTTCGATTTGAAAACAAAGACAGGCGATAGAATCCCTATCGAACAACGGCCAGCGGATGAGATTCGGTTTATAGGTGGAGTCAGCCCTTCGACTTCGCTCAGGACGGGCACTAAACCTTTCGACAAAGCTCAGGGCTGGCAGATAGTGCCCGATGGCGTTGATATTTACAATCCCGCGTTTGATGTTACCCCTGCCCAAAACATCACGGCCATCATCACCGAGCGGGGAGTGATTGAAAAGCCGAATAAAAGCAAAATTGCAAAGCACTTTATGTCATAGCCACAGATTTCAGATTTTTGCGGCACCGCCAGATGGCCCATAGCCCAACTCCAGCACAGCGACCTCAATTGGGTTTCGAATGACACGACAAGCAATTCGCAACTCAACGACCGAACTGCAACGCAAGACCAAGATTAAAAGCCCATCGAGGATCATTGCACGGAGAACGCCACGATAAAGGTCGTTGAACTGCAAGTAACGATTATCCCATTTCGACAATTGCTCTGACACGACCACACGGGGAAGCCACCACCCCAAGAGCGGCCTTCTGGTGAAGATTTTTGCGGTGTCTGTTCCAATACTGATCACAACGTGTTCACCAGATCGGAGAACGATGGATGCGACATGCCCACTTGTGTATAATAGCAATTTCGAACCGTGCTTTAGGCAATGAGCTTTCGCGCTAGTTTCATCCATAAGAAAACCGAGAAAACCGGGGACAGTCACCTATTATTTTATGATTTTAAGCTGTTCGGATACTCACTATATTTAGAATAATCGATTGTTATCTCCTCTCCCTTCTTAATGTTTCTTAAAGCAATAAAATCATAATCGCCCGTACATAATACATTTGGATTGTCTTTTGATTCATTCAGGTACCAACCTACAGTTAACATATTAAAATTTTTTGGACAACCGTATTTGCCATTTTTAATAACACAAAAATCATCATAAAGTCTTTTGAGTTCCGAATCGATATTGCCGATGTCATCCTCGTCAATCCAAACCATCTCACATTCGTCATTGCCGAATATATTTGTTCCCTTAGGAATATTGCAAATCGCAAAAACGCCAACTCCATGAATTTTTGAAACCCCTAACCGAGTGTAAACGTTATCGTGAGGCAACCTTGAGGTGTTCATTTGCTATCCCTTTTTAATTCGATTGACAACATTATTAATAATGAATTGCATAGCCGTCCTCAAACCGTAGAATAAATCTTGCCATATATGAGTGTCTACGGTTGGCTCAATATGCCCATCGAGTTCTTCTTTATATTTATTGAAATCAATTTCGTTAAGGGAAAGTAGCCACCAAGAATCTGCTAACCATGGAGACGAAAAAATGAGAAAAGCGAACCCAGCAAACCCGGAAACCAGAGCGTTTTTAAGGCAGAAGCTCCACCAGTGGCAAGCTACTAAACAAATTACAATCTGCACCATAATAAGTAGAGGTACCCCCACCAGCCACGGATAGGTGCGGAAATATGTGAAAAAAAATATAGAGAAGCAGAGGCAGAAAAAGGAAGATACTAAAAAGAGTTCTAAAGAAAAATTATATATGTGGAAAAATATCAACCAAATCCCAAGAAACAATAAGACAACTCCAATATTATATGGGAGCATGTATGCGATATATTTCTCTGTATCCTTTTTATCAATTGCATCAGTTGTTCTTTCTGCAGTCCAGGAAAAGAGGAAAAACGAAATTATAAACGGTAAAGACCAACCCCAGTCTTTAGGGCAGACAAAAGCAGTGACCGCAAAGACGAACAATATACCAGCTATTGCTGCAAAAATGGAATTGATGACTATTATAGTGGGAGAATTTTTTATCCAACGTTTTTCTTTTTTCTGAACACTCATACAAATAGTGTAAACCATTGGCAATAATTTGCAAGACCTTAAGAAAACTATGGCCAGTGGCCTAATTTGTTACAGAGGGCAAGATTTATCCGCTGACTTATCTGCCTTTCGACACACTTTTCCGCATAAAAACAGGCGTTTAGGGCATATTAAAAACAGCGTTAAAATCCTTATCTGTCAGCACTTACAAAAAGCGGTAGGGACATTGCTTCGATTGTTTTTACCATAACTTCTTTTACGCCAAGGTGTTAAATTCTGGACAAAAACAGTTGTTATCCATTTTCGCGCAAGTCGAAAAACCTTAGATTCAAAAATTCTAAAATTTTTTTATTCCTTATTTCATAAGGACTTATCAATTTTGACCCCATCAGGAAATTCCTCGTTTTCGTCAAAAGCGCGCAAGTTGCGCCATAGGATAGAGGGACCGCGTGGTCCTGAAGACGGATGACTGAGGTCGGAGGACGGCCAATCCGTCTTCTGTCATCTGTCCTCCGTCATCTGTGAAAAGGGAGAGGATTATGAAAGTCAATGTAACAATTGGGATACCGGTTTGGCTGGACAAAATTTGCACCTGGCCTGTAATGTTGTATCGCAGGTACAAATATGGTTATGCGTTTCGCAGGATATATCTGGGCGAAGTGGAATGGACGACAGTCGAGCCGGCCGATTACTACCGATTCGGCGGTTTCAAATGGAGCTTTATGGGTAATCGAAGCAGGGTGTATGCTGTCAGGAGTACGAGAATCAAAAAAGATAAGATTAAAATACTGCCTTTGCACAGGGAGATAATGAAGCCGCGTAAAGGGTTTGTCGTTGACCATAAAAACTGCGATTCATTAGATAATCGAAGGGCGAATCTTCGACTTGCAACGCGTGCACAGAATTCTTACAACCGTCGGAAGATAAAGAACGCGACATCAAAGTATATCGGGGTTTCTTTTCACAAGATGAAGAAGAAATGGCAGGCCCAAATCAGGCGCAAAGAAAAAAATATATGGTTAGGCAGATTCAAAAGTGAAATCGAGGCAGCGCGTGCGTATGACAAAGCGGCGAAGAAATATCATGGCGAATTTGCGAGGTTGAACTTTCCATAGACACGGCCCCATGCCGTTTTGCTTCCGACTTCGCTTGCGCTTCGCTGGACAGGTTGCCGGACTACGCAAAACGAGACGCAGGGGTCTTCGCTGCGCTTCGAGAATTTGCGAGATTGAACTTTCCGGAAACAGCGGACAGTCATTAGTCGCTTGTATTTAGTGAAGTATTATTGCAAAAACCAAAGTTGCCCTTGAAACGATTGGCAGGAAGCGTAAAATGGGTTACATCCAAATCGGTCAGGCAATCAAAGACAAGTTGAAACATAATAATAGAGAGTGAAAAAAGGTTTCAAGGTTATATATTTTTAAGGAGATGATTATGAAACTCAATGTGAAGGCGTTTGCGCTTGTCTGCGGGCTGATGTGGGGTTTCGGGGTGTTTTTCCTCGCGTGGTGGATAATGATGTTCGAGGGAGCAACGGGAGAAGTGCCTTTCCTTGGCCATTTGTACAGAGGGTTTAATATCAGTCCTTTGGGCAGCGTAATAGGGCTGGTATGGGCGTTTTTTGACGGCCTTGTCGGCGGTGCGATATTCGCCTGGCTCTATAATAAGCTGGCGTCTGCCTGCCCCGGCAAGCAAGCATAATTTTTCGCCTGCGGAAAACATCTTCAAGGGACTCTTTGCCGGCGCAAATAATTTTTCGGGCCGATGGCTGTCGGCAATCGTATAAACTACGAGAAACCAAAATGGCGGAAAAACCGGACACAAACAATATCGAATTGGTATGCCCCGGCCTAAAAACGAGCTGGATGGGTTTTGTTTCGCTCGTTTTAGCCGTTGCCGCGATACCGCTTTTCTATACTTCAATCCACAGGATTGCCGCACTGCACAATGGCTCTCTCGGTATCTGCCTTGTGAGGGAAACTCCTTTTTATAACACCGTTAACACACTCTGCTCCATTGTGCCTGCTGCGTCCGTAACCTTTGCCGTATTATCGTTAATACGCTGCCGGCGCAACAAAACCAGTTTCGCAGCCGCAATCCCCGCCCTCGCCGGCCTGCTGCTGGCCTTCGTATCGTTCACGGCTTATTTCCTCGTCCTCGTAGCCCTTGCTCATAGCCACTCTGATTAACCCCTCTCGCAGCGCAGCGAAGATACCCTTATTCCTCTGCGCCCTCCTGCGTTCCGCCGGATGTCTTTTCCTGTCTCGGCATAGCTATAGTTCCCGTCCGCGCAACGTTCTTTATCCCGTATGGCCGGCACATCTCGATAAACGCCTCGATTTTCTCCTCAGGCCCGCTTATCTCCACCATTATCGTCTTCTGTCCGATATCAACAACGTTGCCCTTGAAGGTCTCTATCAGCGCCAGTATCTCAGGCCTCTTTTCCGCAGGCGCAGCGAAAGTTATCAGCATCAAATCCCGCGCAACCACCGTTTGGCCCGCGAAATCCTGGACCTTCACAACGGGTATAATCTTGGCAAGCTGCTTGCGAACCTGCTCGAGCACCCTGTCATCGCCAATCACGACAATCGTCATTCGGCTAAGCTGCGGGTCTTCCGTTCGACCGACGACTAACGAATCTATATTGAACGCCCTTGCCGCGAACATCCCCGAAACATGTGCCAAAACTCCCGGCTTATTCTCAACCAACGCGCTTATTATATGTTTCATACTCGATCCTCGATTTCCGATACTTGATTCTCGTTATGACTGTTTTCCACCGACTTAATGAAATTATTTATCATCTTGCCAAGATGGTCATACTCTTCGCAAAAATAGTTGTAACTACTCTCGTCGCTGAATGAGTTAGTTTCATACAACGTTCTTAAATGGTCCGCAGTTTCATCACAGGAAGCAAGAGAGTATATTAAGAATTTAAGGAATTCCTGTTTATATTTCCGTCTTCCAAAACCTTCTACTATATTACTTTTGATGGATTTACTTGACCTTCTTATCTGGCTGCCTTCTTCATACATCTCGAATTTTGGCAACTTTAAGCTCATCTGGTGAACTTCAACGGCTAACTTGTGAGCTTTTTTGTAAATATCCAAATCTTCATAGCTCTGGTAGGCCATTTATCTTTCCTTTTTCGAGCATCGATTATCGAGCATCCCGTATCGAGTATCCAGTATCGAGCATCCAGCATCGAGTATCAAGTTACGCTAAACTTTCCAAAAGGTCTAATCCATCCATTTCGTGCAAACTCTTGCCCGACGGAACCATAGGCCAGACGTTCTCTTCCGGCTCAACTCTGAAATCAACCACGCAGGGCATCTTTTCGCCTAACATTTTCTTAATCGCCTTCGGCACATCCGCCTTTTTCTCGACCGTTATTCCGACCGCGCCCAGCGCCTCAGCCACTTTCGAATAATCCGGGTTCGCAAGAAAGCTCTTCGAATATCGCTTGTTATAGAACAGTTCCTGCCACTGCCTCACCATTCCCATATACCCGTTATTCAAAATACAGACCTTTATCGGCAGCTCATACTGGACCGCCGTCCGAAGCTCCGTCAGCGTCATATTGAAACTGTGGTCTCCGTCAATATCAACAACGGTTGCGTTTGGCATCGCTATCTGTGCCCCTATCGCCGCGGGCAGCCCGTAGCCCATCGTCCCCAGACCGCCGGAAGTGATAAACTGCCTCGGTCTCTTGAACCGGTAGAACTGAGCTGTCCACATCTGGTTTTGTCCGACGCCGGTCGTAACTATCGCGTTGCCGCCCGTCAATTCGCAAATCTGCTCAATAACGTATTGCGGCTTTATATTCGTCGATTTCCTGTCATAACCCAGCGGATACTTCTTTTTCCACTGAGCAATCTTGGCGAACCATTCCTTGCGCTCGCGGTGCTCAACCATCTTGGCCATCTCGCCCAATATGTATTTCGCATCGCCCACAACCGGGATATCCGCCCGGACGTTTTTCGCGATACTCGCCGGGTCGATATCGACGTGTATCACTTTCGCGTGCGGGGCAAATGCTTTTAGCTTGCCCGTCACCCTGTCATCGAAACGGTGCCGACCGCTATCAGCAAATCGCACTCCTGCACCGCGTAATTCGCATAAGCGGTGCCGTGCATCCCAAGCATATCCAGTGACTCCGGCTCGTTCTGGTCGTAACTGCCGAGGGCCAACAGCGTCATCGTAACCGGCAGATGGGCTTTTTGCGCAAGAGCGCGCAGCTCGTCGCCGGCGTTGGCGATAACGACGCCGCCGCCAACGTAAAGTACCGGCTTCTCGGATTTGTTTATCACCTCAGCAGCCATCGATATCTGGCGCAAATGCCCCTTGATTTTCGGCTTATACCCCGGCAGGCGCATCTCGACGGCGGAATCATACTCGGTTTTGGCAACCTGCACATCAACCGGCAAATCAACCACAACCGGCCCAGGTCTTCCCGTCGAGGCGATATAGAACGCCTCCTTAATCGTCCGCGCCAAATCCTTTACATCTTTGACTATGCAATTATATTTCGTAACAGGACGCGTGATACCCGTGGTATCCGCTTCCTGAAAAGCATCATTGCCAATCAGGTCCGTGCGAACCTGTCCCGTTATGGCGACAAGCGGAATCGAATCCATCATCGCCGTTCCAAGCCCCGTAACCAGATTGCACGCGCCGGGCCCGCTGGTCGAGACGATTACGCCGACCCTGCCGCTCGCACGGGCGTAGCCATCCGCCATATGGGCGCCGCCCTGCTCGTGACGCGGAATTATAAAACGAATCGGGGCATCATAGAGTTTATCAAAAAAGGGCAATATCACTCCGCCGGGATAGCCGAACATCGTATCAACGCCCGCGTCAATAAGTGCCTGGACGGCGATTTCAGCGCCTGACCTTTGAATTGGGGATTTTTCGGCTGAACCAGCCGACTGTGAAGAATCGGACTTCATTACATACTCCTTTCGCAATATTCCGGCAAATTACAGCTTTTCGGGCCTCTTTCATAAGACCTGCCAACCCCACCACAGGGTTGACCTGCCCATACGAAGTTATAAGCCCTGCTATAATCCCGTAATTCTGCCCAATTATAGTATCTACGCACTACTCTGTCAATTGTTTTCGGCAAATTTTTAACCACAGATTACGCAGATTTTCACTGAATTTCGCCACTAAGACACAAAGACACGAATTTTTATTAGCCACAGAGCACACAGGGCACACAGAGAATTATTTTTTGACGCTGATTGCGCTGATTCCGCAGGTTTAGTCAGCCAGAGGGCATACTCGACAAGGTCTGTGCTCCAAACATTGTTTGTGCGCAAGACCTTTATCTTGTCTGCTGGCGACAATGTCGCCAATACCTTAAGGCATCTTCGGCTGACAAAAAACACGGATTTGGGATGAGGATGGCAGGCAGATTGCACAGTTTTTTTAGACGCGGATTTCGCGGGTTACGCTGTTTTTTATTAGCCACGGATTACACTGTTTTTGCTCGGCTTGGTGTGCTCGACACAGTCAATTCTCTCCCTAAGGGATGCGACTGACCAGTGTCTTCGCCCACCGGGTGGCCGAAGGACAGCCACCCATATTTAAAGCCAAGCAAAAAACACAGATTTAACCACAAAAATGCGCAAAAGGTTTAGACGCGGATTTCGCGGGTTACGCTGTTTTTTAACTGGCCACAGATTACACGGTATTTGCTTGGTTTTGCATACTCAAAAAATCCTGCTTTTTAAGCGAGCTTAGACGCAGGATTTGTTTTCGTCCGCAGGGTCGCAAGAGACATGCCACCCTTCCTTGAAACCAAACAAATAACACAGATTTATCGACGCTGGTTTTATATTGCATACTATGGTCTGAAGCCACGCCCATACATTTACGTTATCTTGCAATCTCGTAAGGAGTTGTTGTGTATGACTATCGAAAAGGCCGTCGGCCAGGAGTTGTATTTCTGGCGAACTAAAAAGGAATTGAGTCAGGAAAAACCTTTTCAAATCTCGTAAGGAGAATTTTATGTCAGATGAATTCGTAACACTCAAACTGCCAAAACTCTTTGTCGGCCAAATGCTCGATGGCCTTAGAATTAGAGCCGAAAATTGGGAACACACCAAAATTTATCTTTCCGACGGCGTCATTGTTGACCCAGACAACCCTTATATTGAAGAATGCAACGATGAAACAGAAGCCGCTCAAATTGAAGCTTTCTACAGAGAGATCATCAAAGAGATTGAAAACCAACTTGACGCCCAATCAAAATAACTTTAACCGGCTCTTGTGCTCTATATTTCAGTGAAACCTATGTCTTTAAGATATTCATAAGTTTTGTCATA
This sequence comes from uncultured Phycisphaerales bacterium, assembly GCA_963769245.1. Taxonomy (GTDB): domain Bacteria; phylum Planctomycetota; class Phycisphaerae; order Sedimentisphaerales; family Anaerobacaceae; genus Fen-1362. Next base: position 2,363,654 of record CAVYKU010000001.1, on the reverse strand, counting down.
AAACTTGGGATTACGAGTTGGATCTTCTGAATCGCCCGGGGGGACCACTATGACCATACCTTGGCGTGCACGTGTCAAAAGAACACGGTATGCATTCTTTTGATAAATTTTGCTTTCTTGCTTGTTAATATGCGTCCAACGACTTCCACGAAACGACCAATGTTCCCAGCCGTTTTTGGTATATCGAAAATCCGCATCCCATGTAACACACGCCCAATCAAGTTCCAATCCCTGCACAGCAAATTCGGTAGCAACGTCCTCAAGATAATACGATGATCTCACATCGTCTTTATTATTAAGAAACCAGTGGATTGGATTCATTGGCGCTTTGACGAAGATTGCATGCGGCTTTAACCGTTCTGCTTGTGAAGAGACAACAATGCCATATCGTTCAGAACCTCTCGCCTTTTTCTTCAGCCATTGCTTTGCTTTGTTAATATCTCTCGTTATAACTATCGGATATTTGGTTATTTTCCTTAAAGTGTCACGAGCTTCTTCGACATCACAGTCAAGCAATTGCTTAACCAACAATGAAACGTGTTCTGCGCGAAATGAACGCATAGATACGGATAGATGCAAATCGTCATTGTATATAACATTTGGACGACTACTCAACTTGTTTAATACTTCTCCAGCTCCATATTCACTATCAGTTAATCGAGAAGACAAATAAATATGCCAATCGGAAAATGACTTAATAAGCGATTCGATCCACTCCCCGATTCCGGCTTCGCCAATATTTATTTCTTGGCCACCACCTACAAGGCAAACAATAACAGCCCAGTCTGGATGACGATTAAGACAGGATATTAGGAACTCTGGTTCAGAGACATTATAATTGGGATTATTCTTTTTTCGACGCATCCAACTTGAGGTCTGCTCCAGGTTCCATGCACGTTGAGCCTCATCGAATAATGCAACATGTTCAATGGGTGGCGCAGTATCAATGAGGTATTCATCTCTAAAATGATGAACATTTTGGATAAACGCCTTAACTTCGCTTAATACTTTCCCCTTTTTTATTTTTCTCCCACGGGCTTTTTCTCGTTCAACATTGTCCCTAGCTAATGCTTCATGCAAAATCTTAACAAGAGGTCCATTACCCGAAAGAAAGACGCTATAAAGTTCACTTTTATTGTCAATGTGTTCGGTTGCTATGTTAAGTCCTACAAGAGTTTTCCCCGAACCCGGAACGCCTGTCACAAAACATATTGATTTCTGAGACTTGTTTTTTGATTTGTTTATAATATCTGAAATCGCTTCTGATGTTCGGCTAAGATTAATGGCGCTAGCGTCATTGCGTGAAATATCACTGACAGAATGCCCGCTATATAGAGCTGTCGCAGCTTCGATGATCGTAGGCGTTGGGCAATATCGCCCACTTTCCCACTGAGATTGATCAATTACATTGCCTTCGGCAAATACTAAAACATTTTTTATTACTTCGGCCAGTGAATCCACATTACTTCTTATGGGGAAAAGCAGTTTGTCATCATGTGGAGTAGTAAAAACGTTATGGTCAGTGGATGGTGCTCTTGTAGCAATCAGAATTGGAGCTATAAAAGCATTATGGCTGGTTTCATGAAAGTTTTTTAAATCCAGCGCGTAATCCCAAACTTGATCAATTGCATAAGAAGGAAATTCTTTTTCCCCAATTTTGAATTCCAAGACAAAGATTACTGGGCCGATAAGAATTACTACATCAATACGCTGTCCCATTCTCGGGATCGAATATTCGAAATAGATATGCCCGTGATAAGACGATAGAACCTTGCGAAGAATATTGATTTCTTCTAGCCATGCATCCCGTTGGGTTTGTTCCAATGAGAAATCGTTGTTAATCGCCAGTTTGCCAAGAATTTCTTCATGGCTATTATTCAGAAAATTAGTTATCGAATCTGAGTAATATTCGCGTTTCATTGCAATTTCAACTCCGTGTAATTGCTGGAATCGTATCACCTTCATTTATAAAATGCCACATTCATTTTTAATTCAGAATAATCCCCGAATATCACGCCCACGATGAGCGGGGACAGACGCAATTCCCGAAAACTGAAAACTATGGGCTGGAAAATCTTAATTATCTGGGAATGTCAGATGCGAGATGCCGAAAAACTAATCCCACGACTTCAAACCTTCCTGACACGAAGCAAAGTGTAGAGCCCGCCTCGGAAATCATAGCGTGGTTAGAATTCTCATCCCAAAATCGGCATTCGACAATCAAAAATCGGAAATAGATTTATCCCCCCAAATCCCGTTTTTCGTCAAGAGTATCCTGCGTAGCAGGCAGCGTACGGCGGACAAGAGTCGATAGTATGTAGTCGTTAGTATATCGTAATTAGGATGCCAGCGGCGGATAAATACAAAGCAAACCTCGCGATTGCACCGTAATTATTTTGAGGAAGAGAAAACCCGCAACAAAACACCTTCTAAATTCGTATAAAATTATATGGGCAGGGAAGGGAAGATATATATAATGGTATAAGACCCGCCGGTAAAACCGGGGGCTAAATATAAGAAGGGAAAATTTAATATGTGCGAACAATGCGGGTGCAATCAGGATAAAAAAACACAGGACACCTTCGAAACGAAGGTCAAAGCGATAATCGAAGCCATCAGGCCGAATTTGCAAAGCCACGGCGGTGACGTCGAACTCGTCGCCACCGAAAACGGTAAAACAGTCAAGGTCCGCCTTCAGGGCGCCTGTTCCGGCTGCCCGGCGCAAAAATGACCCTCAAGATGGGAATCGAACGCCTCCTAAAAGAAAAAGTCCCACAGGTCAAAGAAGTCATCGCGGTTGACTAAAAATTTTAGACACGAATACGAAGAAGCATTCTCGCGGTTTGCAGACGCACCGGTTGCCCGCGCCTTTGGGCTGGGCAGGCACGCGTTGTTCATATTGCTCAAAGCCCTCGATGTAAATCCCGGCGACAAAGTAGGCGTTTGTGCTTTTACCTGTCTTGCCGTCGTGGAAGCCATAAAAGTTTGCGAAGCAATCCCTGTATATCTGGACATCGATGAACACCTGTGTATTGACCCGCAGGAAATCCTGATACACGATAACGGCTCTCTCAAGGTTGTGATTTTACAGCATACCTTCGGCAACCCCGGGCGATTCGAGCAGCTTCTGGCGGCCTGCAACAAAATCGGCGCGAAAGTTATCGAGGATTGTGCCCACTCGCTTGCGTGCACGTGGAACAATCAGAAATTAGGCAAATGGGGCGAAGGAGCCGTCGGCCAGGGAGGGATGCTGACCGTCAATTCGAGCGGCTTACTCGAAAAAGTTGACCGCCAAATCGAGCGGTTCGCTGCGCCCGCGTCCGAAAAATCAGAATTTATTCTGTCTTGCTTTCGGCGGGCATATCACCCGTTCAGTCAGTCGCGGCTTGATTGTTACCTCGGATATAACTACTCCCGGCTTCGCAGTATGCTGTGTTTCAGGGGGAAATCTTTTCTCAAAAGCGGCTTTCCTGACTGCGCGGGATACCCCCGATTGGCCGGAGAAACGAAGGCAAAAGCGGGATTGAAACAAATTGAAAGCTGGCCCAAATTGCAGCAGATACGGCGTCAAAATACCGCGATGATAGAGGAGTCCTTCAGCAATGCCGGCCTGTCCCTTTGGCCCGTAGAACCGCAGGCAAAGATTACAATGATGAGATACCCCTTACGGGTATATAAGAAGTGGGAAATAGTCCATCGCGCAGGCATTCGAGGCCTCGACATCGCCGGCTGGTATGTCAGCCCGGTCCATCCGCTCAGTGACAGCGACCTAGCAAAAGTTGATTACCGCCACGGCTGCTGCCCGAGAGCCGAAGGCACGGTTGAACGATTAGTCCACCTGCCGACCGGACAATCGCTTAATAAACACAAATTAGAAGCGATGATGAAAATATTAAACGGATTGTAGATACTCGATGCCGGATGCTCGATACTCGCAGCGGATAGCATATAGTTAAATTTACGATTGCCGATTTTCGATTTTGGGTCCCCGGCAGAAAACCAGAGGAGTTACTTCCGAGGACAGGCGTGGAGATTTAGTTTTGAATTTAAGAAAATCTGCCAACGATAAGGTCTTTTCATTGTGGCAGGTATGGTGTATAATTGCGAAGCACTGACGGTCGCGGACTTTAAATGAGACACTGACTGACACCGACTTGAAATGTGGAAGAACAGGATACTGACGGTCACGGACTTTGAATGGAACACGGACTGGCACAGACAAGTAACCCCTCAATAAATTGAGGGGCTAAATTTCGGTGGGGTAAATTCTGCCCTACGATTTTATGACCCGCCGTGAAACGGCGGGCTAAATATGTAAAGAAATAAAGGAGACAAGGCGTGGAAAATCATCGCAAGAGTAAGATTAAGAGGAGGCGCAAGAGCGGATTTTTGGTGCGGATGCGGACGAGTAAAGGCAGGAAGATGATAAACCGCAAGCGTCGGGCTGGCCGGTCGGTGAGCGTGCGAAAAACCATGAAGTAAGGTAAATATGAAAGGGTAAGCTTCATCCTACTGGATTTCTGCTTTCCGAAACGGCCTCTACGCTTCGCTTCGTGTCGCAGGAATGACAGAAGAAAAGAAAACTGGATTCCTGCTTTCGCAGGAATGACAAAACGAATAAGGAGAAAAAGACAATGGCGTTGAAGATGTTTTACGAGAAGGACGCGCCGCTTGCCCCGTTGAAGGGCAAGAAAGTGGCGACGATTGGTTACGGCAGTCAGGGGCACGCTCACAGTTTGAATCTGCGGGACAGCGGCATCGAGGTGTCAGTTGCGGAGTTGCCGGGGACGCCGAATTACAAGATAGCGATTGAGCACGGATTTAAGCCGAGCGATATCAAGACGGCGATGAAAGGCGCTTCGCTGATTATCATTACACTGCCGGATGTTGTGCAGGGTAAGCTTTACGAGAAGTATATTAAGCCGAATCTTGTGCCGGGGCAGACGCTGGGTTTCTGCCACGGGTTCAATATTCATTTCAAATACATTGTTCCGCCCAAGGGCAATAACGTGGTGATGATTGCGCCGAAGGGGCCGGGACATTTAGTGAGAAGCGAATACCAGAAGGGCGGCGGCGTGCCTTGTATCGTGGCGGTAGAGAAGGACGCGACGGGCGATGCTCTGAAGATTGCGCTTGCCTGGGGTAACGGCATAGGCGGCGCGCGAGCGGGCATTATCAAGACGACGTTCAAGGAAGAGACCGAGACGGACCTGTTCGGCGAGCAGTGCGTGCTTTGCGGCGGGTTGTCATCGCTGATTAAGGCGGGATTTGATACGCTTGTGGCGGCGGGCTATCAGCCGGAGATTGCGTATTTCGAATGTATGCACGAGGTGAAGCTCATCGTCGATTTGATATACCAGGGGGGCTTAAGCTATATGCGGTATAGTATTTCGGATACGGCGGAATACGGCGACCTTACCCGCGGGCCGAGGATTATCACGTCCAGGACACGGGCGGAGATGAAGAAAATCCTCAAGGAAATTACCAGCGGCAAGTTCGCAAAAGAGTGGATGAAGGAAAATGCGACGGGGCTGAAGAAGTTCAACAAGCTCTATGAGAAGGATTACAACAGCAAGCTCGAAAACGTCGGACGCAAATTGCGTAAGATGATGAAGTGGATTGACGTAAAGGAAGGCGTGAAACCCCGTTAAACGGCTAACGGATTTTTAACCGCCGAGCGTGCAGAGATAAAAATGACTCTGTTAAAATGGTGATGTTATGAAAACGATGAGAGTGTTGGTTGTGGTGTTGTGTGGTCTGGCAGCGGGTTGTGATACGATGAATCCTTTTGTGTTTGTTGTACCTGAAGGGCCGCCGACAAACAAGGATATATATGCGCAGTACCGGCAGACGATTCTTAAACAGAGCACAAGCGCCGATGTGCTTTCTCGGTTCGGGACGCCCAAGGATGCGTTGTTGAGCCAGAGCAAAAGCATAGCAGCCCTTGCGGGGATTACGAAACAGAGCCATAAGATGTGGTTTAATATGGTGTCGTTCGACGAAAGCGAGCTTATAGCCAAGCGAAAATACTATTTTATTTACAATGAGAGGCCGAAGCAGTTGTTGGTTGATCCGTGGGAGGGGCTGGATTTTGGCTGCCAGATGGTTTTGTCGAAAGAAATTCTTGATGAGCCATACGCGGATGAAAACGCGAGGCGCATCGCGATATTAAAGAAAGTTGATGCGGATACCCGCAAGGACACAGTGGATATTGGGTCGGATAACGCAATGCTGAGCTTGAGCGGAATGATGGCGGGTCAGGGAATGGAATCGCTTCTAATCAAATTAAACGCTTCGCCGGCGTTAGCTGTTCGACTTAGTGAGCCGAACGGTGTGGAGTTCGACCATATCAACTTAGACAAGGGCCGGCTGCGGATGGTTATCGATAATGACATAGTGACGGTGAAGATGCGTCTTGGGTCGTTCGGGAAGAGCGGGAAAGTCAGCGTTGAGGGACTGGGCGCGATGGAGGATTAGGGCGTTTTTTTGAGATTTGCGGGCCTGCGTCGAGAATGAAAATCAAAAGAGCGGGTCTGTAAGCCGAGTTTTGTCTTGGACAGCCATTTATCTGGGCCAACTGTTACCAATTGGCTCAAGCGACCTACCCGCCGGTAATGCCCGGGCCGAGCACCGGCTGCTTGGTCTTTCAGGCGGTGGGGTTTGCCCTGCCGGAATTGTCGCCAACTCCGCGGTGCGCTCTTACCGCACCATTTCACCATTGCCTGTCCCGATTGCTCGGGACATCGGCTGTGTATTTTCTGTGGCGCTATCCCGCCCCCGCTTTTTGCTTTCGCAAGCAGCGGGGGGGTGGCTGTTAGCCATCACCGTGCCCTGTCCTGCTCGGACTTTCCTCCGGCTCCGAAGAGCCAGCGGCTGCCCAACCCGCTCTTTTGATTTTCAATGTGCTATTGATGATTGATTAATTTGTTCGGTGCAGCGGGAGGTATTATACCAAAAAGGCGATTATTCCGCCCTTTTAATTTCGGAGTGTTTTTTGAAATTCTGGTCGTCGGTGTCGGGGAAGTCGCTTCGGAAATGGACGCCGCGGCTTTCTTTGCGGGCCAGGGCGGATTGGGTAATAAGGAGACAGACGGTGAGCATATTCTGAAGCTCCCAGCCCTGGGGGTTATCGAAGGCCTTATCCATAACATATCGCTGCCAGAAGCGAATCTGGTCGATGGCCTGTCTCATTTCGGGGGATTTTCTTGTGATGCCGACGTTTCGCCACATAATCGCCCGGAGGGAGTTTTTGACGTCGGAAGTATCGAGATGACGAAGTTCGGAGTGCGGGATTTGGTATTTGATAATCGACTGGCCGAAGCCGGCGGATTTTGGAGCGAGTGATGTCTGGCCCGCAATTCTGCCGAAGACGAGGCCTTCGAGGAGGGAGTTGCTGCCGAGGCGGTTAGCACCGTGGAGGCCTGTTGAGGTAACTTCACCGCAGGCGTAGAGGTTTTCGATATTTGTTTTCGCGGCGATGTCGGTTTTGACGCCGCCGACCATATAGTGTGCGCTGGGGCGGACGGGAATGAGGTCTTTGCTGATATCGATATCGAAACTGTCGCAGAGTTCGCTTATGACGGGGAATCTTTTGGTGAAATGCTGTTTATCGAAGTGGCGGATATCGAGATAGACGTGGGTGGTTTTGGTTTTGAGCATTTGTGTGAGGATGGCCCTGCTGACGACATCACGGGGTGCGAGTTCAGCGGCGGGGTTGTAGTCCTTCATAAAGGCCCGGCCTTTGGTATCGCGCAGGACGGCCCCTTCGCCGCGGAGAGTTTCGGTAATGAGCGCGCGAGATGCGCCCGCGATATAGAGCGTCGTCGGGTGGAACTGGACAAATTCCAAATCCTGCAAGGTTGCGCCGGCGCGATACGCCATAGCGAGGCCGTCGGCTGTTGCGCAGGAGGGGTTTGTGGTTTCGCGGTAGAGCTGTCCCGCACCGCCCGTGGCGAGGATTGTATTAAGGCCCCAGATTATGCGTGCGCCTTTTTCCTTGTGCCAACCGATGACGCCGAGGCATTTGTGATTGTCGGTCAGCAGGTCTATAGAGAAGAAATTTTCGATGATAGTGATATTTCGCTGTTGTCTTGCTTTTGCGATGAGGGTTTGCGCGATGATTCTGCCAGTTTCGTCGCCGTGTGCGTGGGCGATGCGCGGGTGGCTGTGGCCGCCTTCGGTTGTAGTGGCGATTTGACCATTAACCATATCGAAAGCGCAGCCCCAGTCGAGCAATTGCCGGATAAGCCCGGGTCCCTGGCGGACGACGAGGTCAACGGTTTTTTCATTGCTGAGTCCGCCGCCTGTGCGCAGGGTATCGGCGATGTGCGATTCGAATTTATCGGTTTTTTCGAGGACCGAAGCGATACCTCCCTGGGCGTGCCAGGTATTGCTGTCTTCGACGGTGCCTTTTGTGACGACGGTTACAGAGCCGTGCTGCGAGGCCTCGATTGCCGCGCGAAGGCCCCCGACGCCTGCGCCAATTACAAGATAGTCGGTCGATTGCTGGTGCGTGGTAACGGAGTCAATATCAACGAGATAACGTCTGAAGTCCGATTGGAGCATTGGGTAATCACCTTTTTCAAAGAAACCAAGCGTTACTAAAGTTAAGTTTTTAACGGTTAGCTATATTAAATTCGTTTGGAATTATGGTATTGTAACGATTCCTTGGGCGGTAGCAATAAAGGATTATGCAATGATGGGACTGGATTTATTCGGCTGGGTGGTAGTAGCGTTGTGTGCGGTGATGGTCGGCATCAGCAAGACGGGATTGCCGGGGATGGGAATACTGTTTGTGCCGCTGATGGCGATGGTGATGCCGGCGAAGCAATCGACGGGAATGGTTCTGGGGATATTGGTTCTGGGGGATATTTTCGCGGCGAGTTATTACCACAAATCTGCGATGTGGCGTCATATTATCCGGCTGATTCCTGCGACGCTTGTCGGTATCGTCGCGGGATATTTTGTGATGAAGGTAATCAGCGATGCGCAGTTGAAGCCGATAATCGGCGTAATCGTGGTGGCGATGCTGGCGGTCAACTGGTGGCGCAATCGAAGAGGTGAGGATGTTCCGACGGAGTGGTGGTTTGCGGAGGTGATGGGATTTTTCGCCGGGTTCACGACGATGATGGCCAACGCCGCGGGGCCTGTGATGATTGTGTATCTGCTGGCGATGCGGCTGCCGAAGGTTGAATTTGTGGGGACGAGCGCCTGGTTTTTCTTTATCGTCAACTGGCTGAAGGTGCCGTTCAGTATACACCTGGGGCTGATTAACGCTGCATCAATAAAACTTGGTTTTATTATGCTGCCCTTTATTATTCTGGGGGCGGTTTTAGGGATAGTGGCGTTGAAGAAGATGCCTCAAAAGGTATTCGAGATTGCGATACAGGTTTTGGCGTTGGCGGCGGCGATAAAGCTGCTATTTTAGCAGAAGTGCGTCTGCAAAATGGGTTGCAAAATTACGATTTTGACAGGATTATTAGGGATATGATAACAGGGCCGCAGAACAGTAAATTTGCCAGTGAACGCAAGCGGATGGTCGAGCATGACCTGAAGGGGCGGGGTATAACCGAGGCGGGGGTGCTTTCGATGATGGGGCGGCTATTGCGCGAGGAGTTTGTGCCTGAGTCGTATGAGTCGCGGGCGTACGCGGATTATCCTTTGCCGATTGGGATGGGGCAGACGATATCGCAGCCATATATCGTTGCGCTGATGACGCAGGAGCTTCGGCTGAATAATTATTGCGAGGTGCTTGAGATAGGCACGGGCAGCGGGTATCAGACCGCGGTCTTGGCGAAATTAGCGAAGCGGGTTTATACGGTAGAGCGGTTCGCGGAGTTATCGGCGAAGTCGCAGGCGGTTCTTGGCCGGCTGGGAATTAATAATGTTGAGTTTTATGTCGGAGACGGGAGTGCCGGCTGGTTTGAAAAGCGAATATTTGACAGGATTATCGTTACGGCGGCTGTGCCGAAGGTGCCGCAAGAATTGATTGACCAGTTTGGCGCGGGGGGGCTGATTGTCGTGCCGGTCGGTGAAGGCGGTTCGCAGGAGCTTATCGTGGGGACAAAAAAAGAAGGGAAGCTTATTGAGCGGGTGGTGTGCGATGTCCGATTTGTCAAACTCGTCGGCAAACACGCGTTCGAGGAATGATAAAATAAAAGTAAAAAGTAAAAGGTAAAAAGCAAAAAGGTGAAAAGCGGATTTCAGTTGTGCAACAGACGAATAAATTTTACAAAAAAACGACAAATGAGTGAATTAGGCGCAAAACCGAGTGGTGATATTAAGCTGTCGATGCCGGTGCAATTTTTGAAGGGGGTGGGGCCGGCAAGGGCGGAAATATTCGCAAAGCTTGGGGTTGTTACCGTCGGGGATTTGCTGGAATATTTTCCGCGTGACTGGGTATTTGCGCCGGAGCCGAAAAAAATAGGGCAATTGGAGACGGGTGAGACGGCAGCGATTGTGGGGCTGGTTGAGTCAACGGATTTTCAGAATTACCGCAGGCCGGCGATATTCGAGGCGATGGTGAGCGATGAGACGGGGATTTGCCGGATAATATGGTTTAACGGCGGATACCTGCGGGACCAGTTGCGGCCCGGACAAGCGATTATGGCGTGGGGGAAGGTCGGGGAATATAAGCACCAGCTGCAGTTGACGAACCCAAAATTTCGCGTGATGGAGAAAGAGGCATCAAAGCCCGCGGAGTATTTCAGCGGCGGGGTGTATCCAGCGAGCGGCGGGCTGAGCAGTATGCAGATTAAGAAGATAATAAGGCCCGTGCTGGATAATATCGGCGGGCTTGTAGGTGAATTCTACGACGATGAGTTTCTTAAAAAAGCGGAACTGATAAAACGCGAAGACGCGTTTGGCTGGATTCATTTGCCCCCCGATGAGGGCAAATTAGGCAAGGCGAAACGCCGGCTGAAATTCGATGAACTGTTTTTGATGCAGTTGGGGCTTGCGCTTCGCAGGCACAGGCACAGTGAGTTCGCGTCGGCTGTCGCGATGAAATCCTCCGAGGAAATCGACCGACGGATTCGAAAGCGATTCCCGTTTTTACTTACCGAAGACCAGGACAAAACAATCGCCGAGATAGTCGCTGATATGCAAAGGCCGATACCGATGAATCGACTTTTGCAGGGGGACGTCGGCTCAGGCAAAACGGTGGTTGCGCTTTACGCAACGTTATTGGCGGTGGCGAACAAGACGCAGGTTGCGATTATGGCGCCGACGGAGATTTTGGCGAACCAGCATTTTATAAGTATCGAGAGGTATCTGCGCAACAGCGATGTGAAACGAGTGCTGATTACGGGCGGGCTGATGGGCAAAAAGAGGGACGATGTTCTCAAAGAGATAAAAGCAGGCGGGATAGATATTGTTGTAGGGACGGTTGCGTTATTAGAGAAGGATATTGAGTTCAAAAAACTCGGTTTGGTTGTGATTGACGAGCAGCACAAATTCGGCGTTCACCAGCGAGCGGAATTGCGCAAGGACGGGACGCCTCATTGCCTTGTTATGACTGCTACTCCGATTCCGAGGACTTTGGCGATGACGGTTTTCGGGGATTTGGACGTGTCGATAATCAAGCATAGCCCGCCGGGAAGAGGTGTGGTGGTTACGCGGTGGGTTTCGCCGGATGACAGGGCCAAGGCGTACGAATTTATCCGTGAGCGATTGCGGGTGGGCAAACAGGCGTATTTTGTATATCCGCGTATAACGGGCATTGAGGAGGAAGGGGACATAAAGGCAGCGACAGACGGCTGGCGAGAATTATCGAAGGTGTTCGGCGAATTCAAGGTTGAATTGCTGCACGGGCGGATGAGTTCGGAGAAGAAAAGAGAGGTAATGGCGGAGTTTCGCAAAGGGAAAATAAAGGCACTGGTAGCGACAGTGGTGATAGAGGTAGGCGTGGATATTCCAAACGCGACGATAATGGTTATCGAGGGTGCGGACGACTTCGGCCTGGCGCAATTGCACCAGTTGCGGGGCAGGATAGGCAGGGGGACGGATAAGTCATTTTGCTTTTTGTTTGCGGATAAAGAGACGGAAAATGAAGTGGCAAAAAGCCGGCTTGAAATGATGGAACGAAGCAACGACGGCTTCGAGATAGCGGAGCACGATTTGAAACTGAGGGGCCCCGGAGAGCTTTTCAGCACACGTCAGCACGGCTTACCGGATTTGAAAATCGCCAATATCATCGACGATTACGATTTATTAGTTATGGCTCGACGCTGCGCATTTGAGCTTGTTTCGGCAGACCCTATGCTTACTGTTCCGACGCACAGAAATATTCGTCAGGCGTTGATAACCAAATTCGGAGAGGCGTTGGGATTGGGGGATGTTGCTTAGCGAGTGAAGCGATATTGTAGATGATTACTTTTTTCTGTATTTTCTCAGCATATCGAGGAGGTTTTGCATATCATCTGGCAGGGGGGCTTCGAAGGAGACGATTTTTTCGGTTGTGGGGTGCTTGAAGGAAATAGTCCAGGCGTGGAGGGCGCAGCGGGAAATAACGGGAGCTTCGGGGGTCAGCTCTGCATCTTTTAATTGCCAGGGATAGACAGGTTTGCCGCCATACATATCGTCTGCGACGATGGGGTGCTTGATATGGGCCAGGTGGACGCGAATCTGGTGGGTTCTGCCTGTTTTGGGGGTAAGTTTCAAGAGTGAGAAGCCGCGAAAACTTTCGAGGACTTCGTAGAAGGTGATTGCCTCTTTGCCTTTGCCAGCTTCGGGGCGGACTGCGTATTTGTACCTGAATTTGGTATTGACACCTAAGGGGGCGTTTATGCGGTCACGCGTGAGTTCGGGGGTGCCGTGGACGATGGCGATATAGCTTTTTTCGACCTTTCGGTCGTGGAACTGCCTTGAGATTTTCCACTGGGCGATAGCATTTTTGGCGAGAATCATTACGCCTGTGGTGTTTCTGTCGAGCCGATGGACGATACCGGGACGGAATTCGCCGAGTGCGATTGGGAAATTGGGGTCGTCGATTTCTGGTTCATCATCTTCGTCCTTTTCTTCCTCGGCTTCTGCTTCCGCTTCGGCGAGGTGAAACGCGAGGGCATTTGCGATAGTGCCGCTGGTGTTGCCCCGTGCGGGGTGGACGATGATATCGGCGGATTTATTGATTACGATTATGTCGTCGTCTTCGTGGATGATGTTGAGGGGTATATCTTCGGGCGGGATTTCCGTGGTTGGCAGTTCGGGCAGGGCGATTTCGATGAGGTCGTCGGGGTTAAGTTTCAAACTTGGTTTGGCCTTTTTGCCGTTGACTTTTACGCCGCCCGCCTTGATGACATCCTGTAGCATAACCCGGCTGTAGTTGGAGTATCGCCCGTGGAGATATTTATCGAGCCGGCGTTCCTGGAGGGCACGGCCGACGTGAAGTGTGAGGTTCGTATCTTTATTCGGCATTTCGCGCGATAATTAATTCTGGGCCGGCGTGTTTGGCTCGCTGGCTACCGGCGGCTGCGCCTGTATCGCTGGTCTTGGCATCGGTTTGAGAGCGATTTTTTCAGAGAAAGAGTCCATTATCATGAGCCGTTGTTTTGCGGCTACTGCCGGTGCGGTGCCTTCATAGGCGGCGCCGGTTGCCACCTCCTGATAAAGTTTTCTGGCCGCATCGGGGTTGCCAAGCTCTTCCTCGCATAAACCAAGGCCTATTTTGGCGACGGCTTCGAGGGCAGGATTGGGGCTTCGTTTAAGGTATGTGTCGAGCGATTTGGTGTAGTAATCTTTCGCCTTGCCTATCTGCGTAGTGATATCCTGCTGGCTGACAGTGCCGAAACGAAAATGAATTTCCGTTCTCAGGACTTCGGCGCTTTTAATCAGTGCCGTTGCGGCAACCGCGTCGTTGGACGCATTTTTGGCGATGCTATCGAGTTCGTCGTTGAGCTGGAAAAGCATGTAGGCGTTGTCCTGGTTTTCCAGTTGTTTCTGGGCTATAAACGCTTTTTGCTGCGGCAGTTGTGATACGATCGCGGTCAGATTACTTTGTTCGCGTTCGGCCACCACCGTCTTTTGATAGCGGATATAAATGGCCGAGGCAAGCACAAGAACGACAACAACAAGAACATATATTATTGTCCTGAGGTTCTGGTTTGCCCAGTTTGGTAAATTACCAAGCCATATGGCCAAATCATTGGTTTTCAGTTCGTGGCGATGTTCGGCCTTCATATTTATTCTCCGTTAAAATATCTTGCAAAAACCCTGTTATTTACGAACAGCGAAGCAACGAAAGTCATATTCTACCAGAGGTTGTTTTATGTTGCAATGGTGGTATTAGGGGGTTAAGATTAAAGTTTTATATTGGAAACGGATTTCAAGGGTTGTCAATGGCTCAAGATAAGCCGCGAATTAAGGCAGGTTTTCTGGTTTGCACAGTGATGTGCGTTGCTGCTATTTGCGGGTCGTGGCACGGGCTTCAAGCCCGTGAAATCACGGCCAAGATGGCTGTGCCACAGGGATTGGAGGGAATTTGGGACCCCGCCAGGTATATCAGCGTTGACGAGATTAAGCCGGGTATGGAGGCGTATTGCCTGACGGTTTATAAAGGGACGGAGGTCGAGAAGTTTGGCCTGGAGGTTTTGAGCGTTGTCCACAATTTTATGCCTGGGCGGGATGCCATATTAGTTCGAGGAACCGACGAGCGATTCATTCATACGGGGCCTGTCGCGGGCTGCAGCGGTTCACCTGTTTATATCGATGGCCGGCTGGCGGGTGCGATGGCGATGGGGTGGCAATTCAGCAAAGACCCGCTTTATGGCGTAACGCCGATTGCGGATATGCTTTGCGTGGGCGGGGCCGCGTTTAACCAGTCAGGGGGGGAATCATTAAACAGCGGGCCCGGCTTTGCGCTGGATTTTTCGAGACCGATTGATTTTGCCCAGGTTGAAAAGAAGATTTTGTCGCCGGTAACGTCAGCACACGGGGAGTTCGCGGGGGCGTCGATGCTGCCCTGCCCGATAGTAGTTTCGGGTGTGCCGGAGTCGGTTACAGGCGAACTGGATGAGTCACTGAGGCCTTTGGGATTTATGGTTGTGTCGGGCGCGGGCGGTGGAGGGCGGAGCGACGTTTGCGATATTAAGCCGGTGCCGGGGGGATGTCTGACTGTGCCGTTGGTCGCCGGCGATATTACCATGGAGGTTGTCGGAACGATTACCGAGGTGAGGGGCGATGATATTTACGCCTTCGGGCATTCTTTTTTGGGTTATGGACCTGTGGATTTGCCGATGGCGATGGGGGAGGTGCATACGGTGGTGTCAAGCGTGATGCGGTCGTTTAAGGTGGGGACATCGGTGAACGTGATAGGCGCGTTGAGAGCGGATGAGTCGACGGCTGTTCGGGGCAGAATCGGGGCCGAGGCGAGGATGATTCCGCTGACGGTGAGCGTGAGCCGGTATAACGACAGCCAGCCGAGGAAATATAACTGCCGTATTGCCGATAATCGAGTGCTGACGCCGCGTCTGCTGAGGGCGGTTGTTATGAGCGCGGGGGTTTTTCAGGGAGAGATGCCGCCTGATAATACGGTTTCTTACAAGGGCACTATAGAAACGGACGGCGCTGGAACCGTGGTTTTTGATAATGTTTCGACGGGCGAAGGTTTTAACGAGGTAGTGCGTGACACGGTGAGCCCCGTTGGCTTGCTGATGAATAATCCATACAGACAGGTTCGGATAAAGTCGATTAACGTGGATTTGGACATACGCGAAAAGGATACTTCTTCAGCTATATGGTCTGTCGGGTTGTCCGGCTCCCGCGTCAAAAGGGGCGATAATCTGGACGTGGAGGTTGTTACGGAGTCGGTACGGTCGCAGAAACAAAAATACAGTTTAAATTTTACCGTGCCTGCGAATACCCCCGCGGGGACATATCAGCTGATTATCTGCGGCGGGTTCGACTATGAGGAATTTTTGAGGAAGGCGGTCCCGCACAGGTTTGCTCCTGAGAATTTAGATACGCTGGTCGGGGTGATAAACAGGATTTTGGCGGTGGGCAGGAATGAGCTTCATTGTGTTCTGGTTTTGCCCGCGGGGGGCTTTGCGCTGGAGCAGGCGGAGCTGCCTGAGCTGCCTGCGACAAAAGCGATGGTTCTTGGCGATTCGAGGAGGGCCAATACGATGCAGGCATTTCCCGGATGGATTGATAAAAGCGTGCGAACGTCAACGATAATAATAGATAAAAAAATTATGAATGTTACGGTGGAACAGTGATTAAGAAAATGCAGTCAAAATACGTTCTTGCGGTAATGGTCATGGTGTGTCTGTCGGCTTCTTTTTGCGGCGCGGTGACGAGCAAAGTCACCCGTTATAACAGCAGCCGGGAATTTCAAAAAGGCGAGACGAACGACGTGATAATAGGTTCCCGCGGGACGATACAATTAGGCAGGCGTGCCGAGGTTCTTGTTAAGCAGTTCGATGACGTCTGGTCAATCAACAGTATCGTTTCAATAGGAGATACAGTGTATGTGGGGACAAGCCCCAACGGCGGTGTTTACTCATTCGGCGCGGGGGGGTTGAAAAAGATTTACGCGGCGAAATTGACAAAGAAGGAACATCCCAGGGACAGTAACGACCGTGAAGTCAATGAACCTAATGACCCAAACGCGGTTAAGCAGGACAAGCATTTTGCCAATGAGCATATTTTCGCGATGGCGGCGGATGCTTCGGGTCATCTTTTAGTGGGCATAAGCGGGCAGAGGTGCGTGTTGTGCCGGCTGGAGGGCGGCGAGTTGAAGACAATTTTTGAGCCGAACGACGCGAATTACATATTCGCAATATCGACGGATAAGGGCGGGGATATTTATCTTGGAACGGGGCCGAAAGGCAAGATTTATCGTGTTGATTCTTCAGGAAAACGAGGCGAGGTGCTGTATTGCAGTCCCGACAAGAACATACTTTCGCTTGCGCAGGGGCCTGATGGGCAGATTTACGCAGGCAGCGACAGCCGGGGGATTATTTACAGGATAAACCCGAAAACAAAAGACACCGTTATTTTGTATGACAGTGAGCAGCAGGAAATAACGGCTTTGGTGTTTATTGGCGAGGAACTGTACGCGGCGGCGACTTCGGCCAACGCGGTTGGGGCCGAGACGAAATTTGCTGCTCAACAGCCACAGGGCGGCAGACCGGAACAAAAGGAAGAGGACGAAGGTTCGGATGAGGAGAGCGGCGGCGGTTCGACTACACTCACCGCAGGCGGGACAAAACTTCAGATTGCCAACACGAAGGAGTCGGCGGGCGAGCAGTCGGCGGAGCATAAAATGCCTCTTCCCAGACCACCGAGCCCCACACAGGCGAGCCATATTTACAAGGTTACAAAAGACGGCTTTGTTACGGATATATTCAATGAGCCCGCGGTATTTTTCTGTTTAGCGGTGCAGGGCAGGGATCTTTTAGTTGGAACGGGCAACAACGCCCAGCTTCTTTCAGTGGAGCCGAATTCAGAAGAGGAGGCGGTTGTTTTTGAAGACAAGCAGGCGTCGCAGATTACAGCGGTCATTACTGTCGGGGACAACGCGTATGTCGGGATGGCGAACCCCGCCCGGCTGATAAAGCTGGGAAAGATTTTTGCGAGTGAGGGCGTCTATACCTCGGACCTTGTTGACGCGGGGCAGCCGGCGAAGTGGGGAAAGCTTCAGATTGAAGCCGACGTGCCGCAGGGATGCAAGGTGCTGATGGCCTGTCGCAGCGGGAATGTGAAAGATATAAACGACAAGAGTTTTTCGAAGTGGACTGAGCCAAAGGAGGTTACCGGCCCTGTGCAGCTGGATTGTCCCGTGAACAGGTTCTGCCAGTATAAACTTGTGCTGCGAGGCAGCGACGGCAAAGCAAGTCCGGTTGTGCGTGAAGTCGTGGTGCCATCGGCGGTTCCAAATCTGGCGCCGAGGATTGAATCGGTGAACGTAACGCGGATGGAAGGGCCGGGCAAGAATGGTGTATTCAAAATCAGTTACGACGCCAAAGACGACAACGGCGACAAGCTGATTTACAAAATAGATTTCAGAAAAGTCGGGTGGACCGAATGGATTGAGGCGGCACACGATGTTGAAACAAGTAGTTATGAATGGGACGGCAAAACGGTAGAGGACGGCAGATACGAAATCAGGATTACGGCAAGCGACGAGAGAAGCAATACGCCTGAGACCAAACTGACGGGAAGCAGGGTGAGTAACGAGGTAGTTGTTGATAATACGCCGCCTTCGGTTACGAAATACAAACTCGAAAAGGCGGGTAAAAAGATAACGATTAAAATGACGGTCAGCGATGAGCTTAGCGCTATCGGCAAAGTAGAATACACTGTCGATAGTGACGCCAACTGGATTGCGACTGTGCCGGATGACCTTATTTATGATACTACAAGCGAGGACTTTACTATTGTAGTGGAAAAATTGTCGGTGGGTCAGCACATAATTTCATTTAAACTGGCCGACGCGGTAGGTAATACGTCCTACAAGAGCTATGTTATCAATATAGAAGATAAGTAAACTGTCGTGCGGCATATTGCGTATTCAAAAATTGTTGACGCGGTCAAGGAGCTTTGCATAAAATCGGCTTACGAGCTGCCTGCTGATGTACTGACGGCTCTCACCGCGGCGGCCAAAAAGGAATCGAATGCCCTGGCGGTAAAGATACTTCAGCAGCTTGTCGAAAATGCGTGTCTGGCTTCGGTGGAGCGGGTACCGCTTTGCCAGGATACGGGGCTTGCGGTTGTTTTTATTGAACAGGGGGGCGAGGTGTTTATCGAATGTCCCGCAGGCAGGACGGCGGTCGATGCTATTAACGCGGGGGTAACGGCCGGATACGAAAAAGGATTTTTGCGTAAAAGCGTGGTCAGTGAGCCGATGCAGCACCGCAAGAATACGGGCAATAACTGCCCGGCGGTGATTTACTGGTCGATAGTACCCGGCGACAAGCTCAAGATAACCTTTATGGCCAAAGGGGGCGGCTGCGAAAATAAAAGCGCATTTCGAATGTTCAAACCCACAGCCGGAGCAGAGGAGATTGTTGACTGGGTGGTTGATGTTGTTAGAAACGCCGGCGCGGATGCCTGCCCGCCTTTTGTCGTTGGCGTTGGCATAGGCGGCAATTTCGAGGTTAGCTGCCTGTTGAGTAAAAAGGCGCTTGTTCGAAGTATAGATAAAGCAAATGCCGATTTGTTTTATGCCGGATTAGAGAAAGATTTGCTTGCAAGGATTAATCGGCTGGGTGTCGGCCCGCAGGGGCTTGGCGGGGATACAACTGCTTTGGCTGTATTGATTGAGACCGCACCGTGTCATATCGCGTCGCTTCCAGTGGCTGTGAATATCGAGTGCCACAGCCATCGGCACGGCGAGATTATCATTTAGATTCGCAGCATAAGTTTGCGATTGCGACGAATTGCTCCGGACTGAGGTTGTCGGGTCGGATTTCGGGGTCGATGCCGAGTTGTTCGAAAATATCAGGCCAGTTCTTGATTTCCCCCAGTTGGTCGGCTGTAAGTTTGCAGCAGCTTTTTAGCATCTTGCGGCGGTGCTGCAAAAGTGCGCCGGCGACGCGACTGAGCATTTCGACGCTTTTAATTGCTTTTATTTTTTCGGGGTCGCGGACATAGGATATAAAAGCGGAATTGACCTGCGGCTGGGGCCAGAAGACGGTTGGTTTCAAGGTCCTGATGTGTTTGACCTCACCTGTCGCGGCCATTAGTATGCTGAGGATTCCGTAATCTTTTATTCCTGCCTGCGAGGTCATACGGTCAGCGACTTCCTTCTGAACGGTAACGAACATCGCATCTGCTATGAGCGGGCCGGTAATGAGATTGATAATCAGAGGGGTCGCAGCGATGTAGGGTAAATTAGCGACGAGTAGCAACCGGCCAGTAGCACGGCCATCTTGGCCGTGATTACACGGGCTGGAAGCCCGTGCCACAGCGCGATTAAGAGCATCGATTACAATGGGATTGATTTCGAATTTATTTTTAAGTACGTCGGCTGCGATTATTTCGACGTTTGATTTGTCTGCAAGTTGTCCTTTGGCGATATTGGCGAGGACGCCGTCGATTTCGACTGAGACGCAGTAGCCCGCTTTTTCAGCGATTGCCTGGGTTAGCGAACCGGTGCCGGGACCGACTTCGAGGACGACGTCGTTATTCTGAATATTTGCGGTGTCGATGAGCAGTCGCATCAGGTTGAGGTCGATGAGGAAATTCTGGCCGAATCGTTTGTTGGGTCTTACTCCCGCCGAATCGAGCAACTCACGGATTTGATGCTTACTTTGCATTGGCCGGTGCCTTAGCACGGGGACGATGACGATTTGCTTTTTTTGTCTGCACCATCTGGACGGCGACCTTTATGGCTTCCATCATACTTGACGGGTCGGCGATATTTTTGCCTGCGATGTCGAAGGCGGTGCCGTGAGCGGGAGACGTGCGGATAATCGGCAGGCCAATGGTGACATTGACTGCCTTATCGAAGGCGAGCAATTTGACCGGTATCATACCCTGGTCGTGATACATCGCGACGACGCCGTCGAATTCGCCCTGGACTGCCCGCAGGAAAAGCGTATCTGCGGGAATCGGCCCGAAGCAATCGATGCCTTGGCCCTGCGCCATCAGAATTGCCGGGGAAATAATGCGATGCTCCTCGTCGCCGAACTGGCCGTTTTCGCCCGCGTGAGGGTTGAGGGCTGCGACGCCGATTTTCGGGTTTTCGATGTCGAAGTATTCCTTGAGGGCGATGTTGAGCAGGTCGATCGGCTCGAATACCCGGCCGATTGTGAATTTGTGGCGCACCTCGAATAACGCCTCGTGAATCGTCGCCAGCGCAAGCTTTAGCGGCCCCGCGACGAACATCATTGCCTTTCGGGGCGATTTGCATAGTTTGGCGAACATTTCGGTATGCCCGGGCCAGTGCGAGCCGGCTAATTTCCAGCTTGTCTTGTTTATCGGGGCGGTTACCACCGCGTCGATAATGTCCCTTTGTGCGGCATCAATCGCGTCTGTGCAGAATTTTAACGAGGCAGCGCCGGCTATCTCGGTCGGTTCTCTTATCCATGGGGGCAGTGAAAACTCATCGTAGTCGGCAACCACAACTTTATGCGGGTAGTCCCTGCTGATTTTCTCATGTTGATGCCTGCCCCAGAACGGCTCGATTTCCGCTTTGTCTGCGGCGTAGCGCAACTGCTCATCCATCCCGAAGACGATGAACTTGGCACAACGTCTTATGGCCGGGTCGGCGAGTGCCTTTACGACTACCTCCGGCCCAATACCGGCGGGGTCGCCCATTGTTACGCCGATTACCGGCTCTTCAGCTATCGAGTTGTGGTTTGTACTGTTGCTCATACTTATATTTATACGATTGTTTACTTTCATGGGGTGCTCAAAAACCCTGCTGTTTGAGGTCTTCGAGGGTCAGGCCAGATTTATCCGGCGAGAGCTGCTGCAGGTACTTTCTGACCGTCTTAGTTATTATATCAATTTCTATGTTTACCTGCGCAGTTATTTTGGCTTGTCCGAGGGTGGTTTCTTTAAGCGTTTGCGGGATGATTGCTACGGTGAAACCATCTGGATTCAATTCGGCTACTGTCAGTGAGATGCCATCGATAGCAACCGACCCCTTTGAAATCATCTGGTCGAGCAGGTCTTTTGGGGCGGTGAAGGTGAAGGTTGCGAAATCGGCTTTTTTCTCGATTTTTTTTATTGTTGCGGAACCGTCGACGTGGCCCTGGACGAAATGGCCTCCGAATCGGTCGTCGGCACGCAGGGCAAGCTCGATATTGACCTTTGCGCCGGGGGTGAGTTTGCCAAGGGTGGTTTTGGTGAGCGTTTCGCCGCTGACGTCGAAGGTTGCCAGCGTGCCGGCGAGTTTCGAGACGGTCAGGCAGGCGCCGTTTATAGCAATGCTATCGCCGATTTTGGCCTGATTGGCCAATTGGCCGAGGTCAATAGTGAGCGCAGCGGAATCGCCGCTTTTGGAAAGCGCCTTTACCGAGCAAACCTGCTGGATTATTCCTGTGAACATAGCAATTGACTATTCCGTATTTTCAATTTACGATTCAACGTAGAATACATAGTATAGTAAGTTAATTGTAGGCAATCCGGCGCGAATAATCAATCGCCGGGAAGATTTGGAGGTATGATTATTATGAATACGGTTTGGCTCAAGATAGTGGCGACGTTAGTGCTGCTTGTGGTAATCTTTGTTATTATCAGCAAGATAGCTAATCAAGCGTCGAAACCGGCGGAGCCGGAGAGAACGGTTGGGGATACATTTCGTGATGATGAGAAGCGTTTGCGTGCCGAGCCGAACCTGGCAGAGCCGAAGGTGGCGGAGTCGAATACGGTGGAGCCGAATGCGTCTGTTCAGCCGGTGGCAGAGCAGCAAAAGCCCGCTGCCGAGCCGCGGCAATTCAGGAAACTGACCGAGGACGAAGAAGCCGGGGCCAGCCAATTATTTGAACTGGCTATAACCCAGCGTAAGATGGGTCGGTTGCCTGGGATTACTTATGGGGCGATGGTGCAATACTGCCGGGAGATAATTGAGAGGTATCCGGGCAGCGAATACGCATACAAGGCAAAACGCATGCTGGCGGACATTCCCGCGGATAAACGAGAGTTCTTCCACATTACCGCTGACGAATTAGACCTCAGCAAATAAATTTCATTTTTTGTGCTTATGGAGGAGCCATAGATGAGTAACACAAATCTTCCGGTGATTTCAGTAACAGCGAGATGTTTGCCTGAGGCGTGGGAGAAGGCGGTGTTAGCGGTATGGGACCAGGGACTTGATATGAAGACGCAATACGACAAGCCCGACGACCCGCCGAGCAAGGATGCGACGGTAATGATAACAGTCGCAGAGCCATTCAGCGAGCCGAGGATACACAAGAATTTCCCCGGCGGCCCGGAGGAGCTTGAGGCGTACAGGCAGGAGGTGGTCGACGGTATTCACGACCACTGGATAGACCCCGCGGCGGGCAAGTGGACATATACTTATCACGAGCGTGTGTTCGCGTATTCGCCGGTTGAGGACATAAGAAACCCGAAGGCCAAAAAGCCGTTCAAAAAAGTAAACCAGATTCAGTATATTATCGACGCCTTGTCGAAAGTTGCGCATACCCGAAGGGCGCAGGCGATAACGTGGATGCCTACGGCTGACCCGGCGACCGATGACCCGCCTTGTTTGCAGCGGATATGGTGCCGGCTGGTGGCGGATAACGCGGATGGATTCGTGCTGAATATGAACACACACTGGCGAAGCAGGGACCTGTATAAGGCGTGGTTTATGAACGTTTACGCGCTGACTGACCTGCAAAGGACGATAGCCGGGAAGATTTCGGAGAAGATAAACAAGCCCGTCGCTGTCGGCAGATACGTCGATATAAGTGACTCACTTCATATTTACGGCAGCTATTTCCGCGATGTTGTCCGCGAGATTGAAAAGATGCGGAACAGTCCCTTTACCGGACGTGCCTGGGAGAGCACACATCCGGCGTTTATGATGATGACGGACGATGCCCGCGAAAAGCTCGCAAAAGACCCTGACTGGTTCGCAAAGGCGAGGGAATAACAGAGTACGGAGGACAGAGGGCAGATACCTTGTTTTTCCGCCATCTGTTTTCTGTCATCCGGCGGTTTGGCACGGGGGGTTTTATTTCCTATTGTTTAATGGGGAGAGCGAATGAAACGGACATAGCCACCCCGTGAGCTTTCTTGCGAAAGCAAGAAGGCGGGGCACAATGGCCGTCCAAATAAAAATAGAACGCTCGTCCAATATCGTTCCTGCCGGCACCTGCCGAGTCAGGATCGGCAAATACAACGACCTTTGCCCTGTGTTAAGGCATACGGGCGAAGGGTTGGGGGGCCATATAAGTTTCTTTCCGAGTTAGGGCTTTTGCGCCGCCTGCGCAAAGGTCCTTTTTTATTTCCCGACAATACGACGCAGGTGCAACTTCACCACGATTTACCGAAATAGCAGTCATAGTGTCTGTAAAAAAGCCCTATCGACCGCATAGCGATAATCGCGACGACCTGAGCGGCTAGGTTTATCGCGAGGATTCCGGCGTTGTGCAGCATCGATGACCACTCATATTTTTCGGCTTTATTTTCGATGAAGCAGACGGCGGCGAGAAGGCCGACGACCACTAAATATGGAATGAACGCCCTGATGACGGGAACCAGCAGGCGGTCAAAACGGAGCAGTTCGGGAAGGTCTTCGAGGGCCGCCACAACCAGTATGGCCATCGGGAACAGGAAAAGCCCCGCGACAAACAATCCACGCAGAACCAGATTCAGGGCTGTTTTTGTTTCCCATATATTCTCCCATGTGGCGCCTCTATCGCGGAAAAACGCGAGGGCGGCGATGAATGGGAGCTGGACTATGAAGACGGTGAATGCAAAGATGAAAATAGGTTTGAAGATGTATCCAAGAAACGTGATGCTTGTTCCCACTTCGACTTCGGGCAGTTTGTCGATGCCTGCCGCGGTTTCATTGATGATTTGCAGATAAAATCCGAAGAGATAGCCCCACGCCGCGAAATACACAAGGAATCCTATGCAGCAGGCGCCTGCCGTGAAAATCCTGAAACACACTATCGCTGTAACGAACGCGAGCGCTGTCAGGTTGTCCTTGTCGATAAATATTTTCCAGCTATCGACGAATACGGCGTGATAAAATCCGGGGAGGGGAAATTCCGGCTTAAGTTTCGGCTCGATTTTTTGGGGAGTTTGGCCCGATTTTTCGGGTATTATCTGCCTCTGGCCGCAGGTCATACATTTTACGGACTGGCCGGCATGTTTGTCGGTAAAGGCGATGAGTGCGCCGCATTTGGGACAATGAAACTGTATCGTCATCTTTTTTTATTCGCCTGGGGCGGATTCCACCATTTTCATCGCATCAACGAATGATTTCTGGTCGTTGGCCCATTTTTTCGCTTCGAGCAGGTCGATTTTGTCCTGTTTTACCAGATGGGCGAGGTGTCTTTCCATTGTCGTCATTTTTTCGTCGGGATTGGGACGTGTCTTTGTCTGAAGCTGGGAATATATCTGCTCGACTTTGCCCGTCCTTATGAGGTTTGCGCAGGCATAGTTGTTGTTGTTGAGTATCTCCATCGCGGCAAGGCGGCCGGTGGCGTCTTTTTTGGGGATTAGTTTCTGACAAATGATGTACGCAAGTCCGAGCGAGAGCTGGTTGCGTACTTCGTTTTGCCTGCCGGTCGGGAAATAATCCAGTATGCGGGTTATTGTGCCTGTGGCGTCTCTTGTGTGCAGGGTTGAAAATACCAGGTGTCCGGTTTCGGCGGCCATAAGCGTCATCGATATTGTCTCGGAATCGCGCATCTCGCCTACGAATATGACGTCCGGGTCTTCACGCATCATTGCCCGCAGGCCGTGGCTGAATGATTTTACGTCCCTGCCAACCTCCCGCTGCGACACCATGCTGTGCTTGTTGGGAAGAAGATACTCGATTGGGTCTTCAAGCGTTATAATCCGGCAGGCCTTTTTCTCGCTTATCCGGTCTATCAGGGACGATATTGTTGTCGATTTGCCGGCCCCCGTAATACCGGTCACCAGAATCAGCCCCTGCTTGCGTTCGATAACGTCCTCCCAGACATTGTTCGGAAAGCCGATTGTTTCGACTTTGGGGATATCCAGCGACAATGCCCGTATCGCGGCGCTTACCCCGTCGTTTTCGCGAAAGACGTTTATGCGGAACTGCAACGCCCCGACGCGGTATGAGCAATCGACGTCGTTGTCGTGCTGGTACTTGTGAATGTTGTCTTCGCTCAGGAGCGGGAATATGAGCTTTTGGGCGACTTCGGGAGTGACGGGGCTGCCTTTAAGATAGGTTATGTTGCCGTCGATTCGGTACGCGGGAGGGGTGCCGACCTTGATGTGAAGGTCCGAGACCCGCATCGCTCCCCTTTTCTCGAAATAGGCGAGCATATCCTGCATGCTGAGCAGGCCCATATTTTCGGTGGGGTACACCTTGGCGGTTACTGAATGTTCTTCAGTCATGTTTGCCTCCCGGAATTACATTGTTTGATTTTCGCTTTGCTATCTGTTATTTTATACCTTTCAGTCGTAAATCGGAAGTAATAAATAGCAGTTAAAAAACTGTAAAATATGACGACAAAACCTGAAATTTATATTCCTATGAGCAGGATACAGAAGCTCATAGGCGAAAGGATGCTTGAGAGCAAGCGGACCAAGCCCTGTTATTATATGGGGATAGACGCCGACACGACTGAGCTTATGGATAGTCGCCACGAGCTGAAAAAGCAGTTAGGCGTTAAAATCACCTCGAATGCCTTTTATATCAAGGCCCTTGGCCTTGCGGTTAAGGAATTTCCCCTAATGGTCGGCTCATTGCAGGGCGATTCGATAAAAATTGCCGATTCAGTCAACGTTGGTTTTGCCGTGAACGCGCCGCACGGATTGATTGTGCCCGTGGTCAAAGAAGCCGATAAAAAGACGCTTGCCCAGATAGCCAATCTCGAAAAAGAATTAACCGACAAAGCCCGAAGCAATAAATTAACGCTCGATGAGATTTCAGGCGAGACAATCGGACTGAGTAACCTTGGTGTTTATGATATTGACTCGTTTATCGGCATTGTCCCGCCGCCCGCGACGACGATTTTGAACGTTGGCAACACACTGCGCACCGCTGTTCCTAAGGATGGCCAAATTCTTATCCGCAAAATTACCGATTTGACGATAGCCGTTGATTCGAGAGTCGTTCCCGACCATTATGCCGCGAAATTTCTCGCACGTATCGCAGAACTGCTGCAAGAGCCGAAACGACTCATATCGTAGGATTTTGTGGTTGTTCTGTCTGAGGCAAAGGATTTGATGATACAGTTTCTGTAACAGCAGTTTGTGAGCTTGCCGGCGCTATCTCAACAATTTTTATGGGGGGCTGATATGTCTCGACAGGGGCTATTGGCGCTCGCATCTGGTTGTGGATGAGTTGGGCGACTTGTTTGTAGTCGGTTGAGCCGTGGCAGGAGGGGTCGTATTCGAAAATTGTCTGGCCATAACTCGGCGCTTCAGCCAATGTGATATTCCTGCGGACATAGACGGGCAGAATCTGCGCTTCGGACCAGGCACAGTTTGTATTGCGTGCGCTGGAGAGGAAATTTTCGATGTCGGCTTTGACCTCGTTTGGCAGAGATGCGCGGGCTTCGAACATACAAAGCAAAACCCATTTGACCTTCAACGTCGGATTGATTCGTTTATTCACAAGCGAGACGGTCTGCAAGAGTTTGCCGAGTCCCTGCAAGGCGAGGAAATGCGGCTGAAGCGGTATCAAAATCTCATCAACAGCGGCTAACGCGTTCAGGGTCAAAAGGCCAAGCGAGGGGGCACAATCGATAATTATGTAATCAAGCTTGTCTTCCAGAATGGTTAATGCTTCCCGGAGTATTGTTTCTCTGCCGACGACGCTGACAAGCTCGGATTCGGCTCCGACGAGGTCGATATTGGCGGGAAGCAGCCATAGATTTGGTCTGACGAGCATCATCTCCGATTCGATGTTTGCGGACTGGGTGAGGACACGGTATGAGCCGGCGTGAACCGAGTCGGTGTTAATGCCCAAATGAGTGGTCAGGTGTCCCTGCGGGTCAAGGTCGATGGCCAGGGTGCGCTGGCCCATATTTGCCAGGGCGGCGGCGGTATTGACGACAGTGGTGGTTTTGCCGACGCCTCCTTTCTGGTTGAGGACCGCTATTTTTCTCATTTTGGGGCCTCCTGTTTTACTTCCATCATTTTTCTCAGGACGCCGTCGAGGACGCCATTGACAAACGAGGGCGATTTATCTGTGCCGAATTTTTTCGCAAGCTCGATTGCCTCGTTGATTGTAACTTTTGGCGGGATGTCGGGGCAGAACTTCAGGTGGTAAACCGCCAGACGCAGTATGCTTTTATCGACCTGTGAAAGGCGGGAAAGTTTCCATTTTAACGCAGCGGCGGTTATCAGCTCATCACAGGCGGAGATATTAGTCCAGGCGCCTCTTGTCCAGTCCGAGGCGAGCGTGCGAACGGGCAATTCAGGGGCGTTTTCCCTGAAAAAGTCGTCCAAATCAGCAAGCAGTGACGCGCCCTGCACATCGAGCTGAAACAAGGCCTGCATTGCGAGCTGGCGTGCCTTTGTTCTCGGATCCACGCGTCAACCTCTCCTGACCGGTGTGTACAGCACACCCTACCGTTTTTTCAATACTTATTCTTCGATACTCATACGAGCATCGATGCGTTAAAGCTGTCCCATTACGCTGGCCATTTCCATAGCCGTCATAGCTGCGTCTGCGCCGGCGTTGCCTTTCTTTGCCCCGGCTCTGTCCACGGCCTCTTCGAGCGTTTCGCAGGTCAGCACGCCGAAGACAGCAGGGGTTTTTGAATCGTAGTTAATCTGACCTATGCCGCGAACCACCTGCTGGCATACGGCCTCGTAATGCTGGGTCTGTCCCCGTATTACCGCGCCGAGGCAAAGCACCGCGTCGAACTTGCCGACCGCAGCGAGTTTCTTCGCGGGTACAACAATCTCGCAGGCGCCGGGCACCCAGACGACGATTATCTGTTCTTCCTTTGCTCCGTGGCGTTTAAGGCAATCGATTTCGCCCGAAAGCAGGCGAGAAGTGATGAACTCATTGAACCTGCTGACGACAATAGCGTAATTTCCCTTGCCTGCCGTGAGTTGACCTTTTATTTCCTTAATCATAC
Source organism: uncultured Phycisphaerales bacterium (assembly GCA_963769245.1). Classification (GTDB taxonomy): domain Bacteria; phylum Planctomycetota; class Phycisphaerae; order Sedimentisphaerales; family Anaerobacaceae; genus Fen-1362. Next base: position 2,334,966 of record CAVYKU010000001.1, on the reverse strand, counting down.
TTGCAAATCTCCAAACTCGGTACCTGTTTCTCGATATGCGATACTCGCGCGCATCGAGCGACTACTGTGTACATTATAAGACCATTGCGGCCAGCTTTCCATAAAAACAACCGCGTCAGCCAAATCATACCGGCATATAAAGTCCGATGGATTTAGCTAACTTGTTCAATTATAAGATGTTACAGGCGATATTGCCAGTATATTTTTGGCTTTTGGGATAAGTGACAAAGGACAATAAAAACGCGTTAACTCCATCGGTTTGACAGGCGATAAGTTCGGTGGATTCCGGTGTGTCGGTATTGGCCCGTGGTTGGCGTAATAGATACCTGTTTATTGCGAGGCAAGACGGCTCTATGATTTTTGATGAGCAGCCCTACAATTCATACGATGGCAGTGAGCAGAAGGCGCAAAAAGCGTTTGAGCTTTATGAGGACGGTAAGATAACTCAGGCCATCACAGAGCTTAACGACGCCATTGAAGTAAATCCGGCGAATTGCGCACTGCATTTCAACAAGGCGCTTTCACTTGATTCGCTTGGCAAATTCGAGGAAGCAATAGAGGATTACGAGGCGGCCCTTGCTTTGAACCCCTGCGACCTTGAGATTCTCAACTCGCTGGCGGTCGATTACACGCGGGTAGGAAATTATGACCTTGCCATCCAGACCTTCGAGCACATCGAGGGGCTGGACGCGAGTTTCGAGCCGTGTTACTGCAACAGGATAATCACCTATACGGAAATGGGACTGCACGAACAGGCCGAACAGAATGTTTTACCTGGCGCAGCAGATAAATCCGGATTGCGCTCTTTGCTATTATAACATAGGCAACAGTTTATTTGCCCGCGGGCAGTTCAAAAAGGCAATTCACTGCTGGATGAAAACCGCGGAGATGGAACCATCGCATCCGCAAATCAATTACCATATAGCGCAGGCACTGTGGGCGGAAGGTGAAACCGAACGCAGCAGAGAGCACTTTCTCAAAGAGCTGCGTATAAATCCCGGGGACGTGGAGGTAATCGTCGATTTCGGATTCTTCCTGCTCGAAAGAGGCGATATAGAGTCGGCGAAGGAGAAATTTCATCGTGCTCTTGAGCTGAAGCCCGACACGGCAATGGCGCTGTTTTACATGGGTGATGTTGCCCTGGACGCCGGAGACAAGGCCAGCGCGGTGAAATATTTTACGCAGGCGCTCGAACGAGACGCGATGCTGGCCGGTCCTCGATATCGGCTGGGGCAGTATGCGCTTGAGCGAGGCGATATTGAAAAGGCAAAGACGTTTCTGACTTCGGAGATAAAGCTGGCGAGCGACGACGCGGACGTGCTTGTGTCGATGGCATCGATGTTTTTGATGATTGCGGAGAAAACCGAGGGCGAAGACAAAGACGATACTCTCGATTATGCGGCGAACTGCCTGTTACGGGCGCTCGATATCGATTCAAGCGACGCGGATGCACACTATTACCTGGGGCTGGCCAATGCGATTAAAGGCCGGCTCGATGATGCCATTGAGTTTTTCACCTGCGCTATGGAGATTAATCCGCAGCACATTTTGGCGATTCGTGATTCGGCGGTTGTTTATCTTGCGTTGAATCGGCTTGCCGACGCGACTGAAACCATAGAAAGAGGCACGCTCATTATGGGTGACCACCCGCAGCTCAAGGATATTCGCCGGAAGGTCCGCAGGTCTCAAATCACAAAGCAATTAGCTGATTTATTCCATCCTTCGCAAAAGCAAAAATAAAGCCAGAACGAATCGTTGCAAGGGCGTTGATTACTCCTGCCGGCATTATTTTTCGCGGTATGGTTTGCCTGCTTTATAAAGCTCAAGCCGATTCTGGATTTCACGAGCCGTATTTTGCAGCCCTGCGGCTTTGGCAACATTTAAAGCTTTTTCGGCGGTCATTATCGCATCGTTGAATTTGCCCGCAGCGGCATAGGCGACAGCCAGGGTATCCAGGTTGTCTGCGTCATTATAAGCCGCCAGCTCACAGGCACGCCGGGCGTAAACTATCGCCTTGTTGGCGTCCTGTGCGGAAGCGTCGCCGATGGTGGCAAAAAGCCAGGCCATATTATTGAGCGATTCAATGTCGTTGGGCTTTAGCTGCTCCGCTTTGGCGCAATTCTGCATTGCCAGGTCGTACCTGCCCTGTTTATAGTAAACTAAAGCGAGATTTACATACACTATCGGTGAATCCTGCTTTTGCTTTATAAGCTCATCGAAACATGCTATTGCCTCGTTAAGCTTTCCCAGTTTCAGAAAAACCATACCGAGGTTGTTGCGGGCGTTGAAATGCGTCGGGGATATCCGTATAGCTTTGGTCAGATACGGCACGGCTTCGTTGTATCGGCCCGCTTTAAACAAAGCGCTTCCAAGACCGCTTTCCGCGACAACATTATTTTCGGTAACTTTAAGGGCATATCCGAACAGCGTTAAGTCATTCTGCCAGTGTTTGACCTGCATGTGGGTGAGAATACCCAGGGCAAACAGCAAAACCGCAGCCGATACAGTGACGGAAATTTTCCGGAGAGTTTTGTCGGCAACAAATTCTTTGACGGCGAAGACGGCAATGATAAGTAAACCCAGAATAGATATATACATATACCGGTTGGCCATCGACTGCGAACCGACCTGAATAAGTCCGACCATTGGGACGAGCGTTCCGACATACCACAGCCAGCCGACCAGTACATACTTTCTACGGCGGCCTATATAGATGCTGAAAACTGTTGCCAGGACAAGCAACAGGGCGCAAATAATCACCGCGGCGTCTGTAAGGTTTAAGTGAAAATATGGATAAATAACTGCCAGTCCGCTCGGCCATATTACTTTGCCGATATACTTTATATAGGAAACAAATACGTTGGCGATTCTGAGGTTGAGGGGTATTTTTTCAAGTGAGCTGACCACATTTCCAGTTTGTTGCGAAATGAATGTTATCACGGCCAACACAGTGGACAATATAAGCAAAGGTATTTTTTCTATTATCAATAGCGCGGCCGATATCTTTCGCGGTGATTCAGCGTTTGGAGTTAAAGGTTTAATGCTGAGTTCCCATTTGACCCGTTCAAGAGGCCAGTAGTCCAGTAAAAGCAGGACAAGCGGAAGCGTTACGACGACGGGTTTGGTCATAATACAAAGGCCGAAGACCAGAAACAGAAATATATATCGTGCTGTGCCCGGCCGTTTTGTGTACCAGATATAAACGGATATTGTTAGAAACCAGAACAGCCCGCTTAGCACCGTTTTTCGCTCGGCTGCCCACGCCACCGATTCCACCTGCACCGGGTGCAGCGCGAATACCGCCGCGATGAATGCACTGGGCCAGATTGACCCTGTTAAATTAGTGAGAATCCAAAAAACAAGCAGGGCGTTGGCAATATGAATCAACAAACTGACAAAGTGATGCCGGGACGCATTCAGGCCAAAAAGCTGGCAATCCAGCATATGGCTTAACGTGGTGAGAGGATGCCACATATAGTAGTGCGGCTGTGTAAATGCCCAGACGACGGAATCCGGCGTTATTCCCCCGGTTACGCGAGGATTCAGGGTTATGTATTTATCGTCGTCGTAATTGACGAAGCCGTTATGCAGTGTCGGCTCATAGGCGGCAAATGTGGCCGCCACAAGGCCGATGCATATGAGCAGTTTTACCCGCTTTTCGCGACGTCCTGAGTCCACAGCATATAATCCATATTCTTTTGATTTTTTCGTTCCACAAAATGCGGCTGGTCCCGCTGCGTGTACCCCCGCACAAAACGGTTTTAATCATAGGTTTTGCGGACAGACAGTCAAGGGAAAACGGAAAGACTTAAACCCTGTTTCTGTTAATGGAGAGGCGATTCCGCTCTAAATATCAGGGCGGAATCGCCTATTAAATCAATCAACAAAGCGGACCTCAATGGTTAAGGAGATGCTGGGATATAAGGCCAGTTATGCCAGGTACCTCTAGGGAGTGTGTTCACGATATTATTAAGGGTTTCATTTACATCATAGTTCTTGGAATTAGCTTCCAGGGTCAATTTGGGGTCTAATGTCAGTGTTACGAGAATTGGCCCTGAATAGGTTTGGTCCGGGGCAAAAAAGTCGTAATTTGAAATAAATCCTGTGCCATTCATGCTTGTGGCGATGTAGGACTTCGGAGTAGTGGGGTCGTTAGAATCTTTTGTCAGTTTGCCCTTTCCGGCAACGTTAAAGAAGAAATAACCATCGGCATCAGTCGCGGAAAAACTGAGTATTTCGATACGGCACGGGTCGCAGGGGTCAATAGTGACCGCTTCAGGTATTATTTTTATCCATTCCTTTTTTTTGTCATAGATGGCGGAGTTTGAATCGGTTACAGAGGCGTAAGGACCGAAATAACTAACTCGGGCTACCCAGTAACCTTGAATCGACAGCGGGACAAAGTTATTTGCGTCATTTACGTCGAAGACCATGTTAGATGCCTTAATAGTCCCCTTATAGACAAGGATTCTGCCCATTCCATACGATGTTTCCGCCATGGCGAACACCGCCAGGACAACAGATAACGCAAGTATCTTTTTCATAACTAATCTCCTTAAAATCAATCGCTCTATGTTTATCATCTACAGCTTAATCAAAAGTCAAAGCGGCAGCAATGGTTTGTTTTCCCATTACTGCCGCGTTTGTTCTATTGCAATCAAATTTTAACGGCCGCATAAATAAACCAGCCGGTTGTTTTAGTTGTGCCCGCCTCTTTGCTGGTCTCTGTCTTTGGACGAATCGCTTGGGGGGGCGCTGCGGCTGGATGTATCTCTATCACGCGGCGAATCATTGCTGCTGGGCGTATGCTTGACGTCGGTTTTTCGTTCATTGTCCGGTTGAGACGGCGAGGTTTTATTGAAGAATCCTTCCTGTTTGCCGACAATCGGCGGAGACGGAATCTTTACCTGTTCCGACTGACTGCGTTTGGTTTCCTGGACAGATACGTTTCTGGTCTTGTTATCGGTACCGGCTGCGGGGCCTGCTTTTTGTTCTGTCGGCTGCGTTGTCTGACCGCTGCGCTCTATGTTTGGCCCGCCTGATTTCGTTGAGGCCGGTGAGGATTCCCATTTGCTTCGCTCATCCCCGAATTTGCGTAAATCGGTTGCGCCGGTTGAAATCTTTTGCCTGGTGTCGGCCTTTATCGGCTCGAATTTCATCGTTGTTTTCTTATCTGCGATGACTTTGTCCATCGTTCGGGCCATCTGGATATCTTTTCGTTTTGCCTCTGGCAATTTTGCCATTCGTTGTTCCATCTCGTTGTACGTCCGCGGGGGGCGCATATCCTTGTTGGCGCGTCTTAACTCATAATCATTTCTTTCGTGCTCTTCCCAGCGAGAGTCGCTCCTGCTGTGGTACCATCGGTCATGCTCATAAATAGGGTCATACCAGAAATGGCGACTTTCACACTCGAACCTCGGGAAAATGCCCATGCCGATATAGAAGTCATCGTAGTAATCGCCGAAATAGAAATGGCAGTATCGCGGACAGGTGAACATATTAAACTGAAGTGCGCCGATATCTAAGGTAACGCCAAGCGACAGCGAGAAACCGGGCCGTTCCCAGACATGCCTGGGGATATAAAACGGTGCGAACAAAACGCCTCGTCTCCTCATGGGGTAATCCCAGTACCCGGCGGCGAACACATAACCTCGCGGCGTGCATACATAATGCGACGGCGTCCAAATCCATCCTTCTTGGGCCGTAAGCCAGTAGCCGTTTCGCCAGACATACTGGCTCTGATACCAGTACCAGCAGGGCGGTACCCAGATATCGTCGTCTGTAGGCGGAACTCCGGGCGGTTCCACGTCCGCAATTGCCGGCGGGGCGGGTAAATACTCGATTTGCTGAACATTACTGACCTGTTGTGCCCAGAAACCGGGAACCCATTCCCAGCCCATGCCTGTTTGGGACCAGTATCCCGGCACCCAGTATCTGCCCGGCGGGGCGGCTCGCCAGCAGCCGCTGACCCAGATGTAGTCGTTGCGTTCAGAGTCCCATGCCCAATAACCCGGGATCCATACGTATTGATCGCCCACGGGCTTATCCGCGGGCGGATTTTCAACTATATTGGCGGGCGGCTGGGTCGGGGCCACCACAGCCGGTTGCGTGTTCAGGTCAACCGGTTCGGCAAACGCCTCGTGAACGGGGCCGCGTGTCAAAACCTCGGGTTGCTCTTGCGCCGGCGTCGGCGGCGGCTGGGTCGAGTCCTCGCCATACAGCGGGGCAACCGCAAACACGGTTGTTATCACAAGCACAATCGCAGTTTTCATATATCTACCCTTTCATAAAAAAAGCTGGAATACCAATCGCCTCTCATATTTAAGAACGTTTTTCACGGCAAAGATATTGCACTGAAAACGACGACGTTGTATGCCAACAAGATACGATTGCAATTATAGATTGTGCGAACCGGACGTCAAGGTAAAGTGGATTTGCCGCGTTTTTGAGGCAATAAAAGGGGTTGGGATTATTCAGGGCTGCGGTTAAGGGAGGTAAACCAGCTCGGATTCGTTAAAATCGGCGAATTTGATGGCGAGGTAAAAATAGCCCGATGGCGAGGTGATTTTCGTTTGTTTTATAGCGAGCGTAAAGGAACAGTTATTTGCGTCAAAAGTGCCAGTGGCGGAGCCGCCCCCGTTAACAGCGGCATTTGTGCAGACGAATTTATTTTTCTTTGCGACAAAACTGCCGGCGGGAATAGTGAAGGTCTGTGAATCAAGCATGACGGTGACATTGACATCGGCAAGATTTACATTTGTGTGCTCGACCGCGATAGCCGCATTGACGGATAATTTATTCTTACCCTTTGTAACTTTGAAATTGTCAATTCTCAGGGTGTTTTTAATTCCCAGCATAAGTTTTATGGGGACTGGTTTGCGGCCGTTGACTATTCTTTCACCAGCATGGCCGGCACCGGACAAATCGCCGATTGTGATTCGCATTGTTACGGGACAATACAAACCCGACAGGTCAGCATTTTTAGTGGTGAAGGAAAATTTGCCGGTTGCAGGAACATATTTGAAGGATTTTGTTGTTCCGCTCTCGGTTCCGGCATAGCTGTATGTGCCGTTCCTGAATGAATTGCCATTGATGGGGAAAGTTTTTGTGCATAACGCGAGCAAATCATTTGAATCGACGGTAATTGTGATTCTGTTCGCGTCATTAATCAGGTCATTGGTGTTAACGTCCATTGTGCCTGAAATTGAAATCGCGCCTATGTTGTTTTTGCCCGCGGAAACGGTGCAATTCGTAATTGAGACCCAATAGTGGTCTAATGCTGGATTAACTAATTCAATGCCCTTACCATTCACCGGGTCGAGATTGCGGGTGTATTGCTTATTGTTGGCGTCATTCCAGTGTTCATGAACACCTAAACTTCCGATGAGAGTGCCGTCGTTTTCGGGGTCGTAGTTAATATCCGCAGGCCAGTTGTTCGGGTCTGCTGCCTGGTGAAGGTAGTCATCCACGCCGGCCATCTGGGGCCAGTAATTGTCCGGATGATTTGTCTGAGTATATTCTGTTTTTAAGAAGTCGAAGCAGACAGATTCCAGGGCGACCTGGTCCTGGGAGGCAAAGATGCTTGATGGATACTCGTTATTAAACGGGGTTGATACCCATTTTTCCGGCTTTTCAATTGATTCAGGCGCGCCCCACAGACCGTCCACCACGTTTAGTACTGTATTGCCGCCGAGGAACTTATGCCCCATCAAGTCCACCTGTACCCGGTATAACCCCATTCCGGCCCTGCTTTGGCTGGCTCCGTCGGGACTAACCAGACCTTGGTGGAGATGACTGGCGTCTTCACGGCAGTGTGAACCGAAATGATTCTTGGCGCAAAGAGTAATGCCCGCCCTGTTATGGCCTTTAAGGGCAGCGATATTAATCATATAATTTGCTTCAGTGATGCAGGTGGGCAGGTAGTCACTATATACCGGTGTCGAGCTGCCGTCCTCGTGTAAAATAGTGCCGCGGTCGGAATAAAAAATTACAGGGGCTGCGCTGGGAACAATCGGTGTTCGTCCCAACGTGCTGGACTGATGGTCGATGTAGACCACATTCGGAAATTCCGTGTGCAGCAGGTCGTATGTGTGTTTATAGAGATGCTTTAGCGGGTCGCCGACTGAAATATCCTGCTGGCGCACACCGTAAACGTTCACTAATTGTCTTAAAAAAGCGAGCACTATCTCCGGTGATGTTTCGGCTGTGCCGTACCAGCTGTTTTTCACGATTGAGTAATCGGTTGAGTTTATATTGGGATAATCAGTGCCCCAGCCCCAGGCGCTTGTGAAGTTTGTTTTGATCATAATTTTCTGGCCTGGTAAGTAGCCGGCGTTGCCCCTGCCCTTTGTCTGGTTGAAATATTTGAACAGGGCATCCCATGCGGCCTCATCTGAATTTTCTCCCGTCAAACTGCGAAGCATTTGCGAGACCATTTTATCTATCACCGCCTGATTATTGTTTTTGGGGAGAAACCAGCCGTCTTCAACTGGGGTATATGTGTTGGTGCAATTTTCATTGGTGGCGTTGGCGTCGTGAACCCAGACGACGCGACCGGGACAAATACCTTGCGCAGTGCCAATTGGTTCGTTAGCCGGCTGCGAATCAGCGAGGACGATTTTAGGTGTCGTATGGCTCATCGCCATCCAGATGAAGCCGATACTGAGGGAAACAAACATCATCCCGATGATGTATCTCGCCCGCAGGAAATAATGCCTTGCCTTACGAAACGCGACTGCCGAACCGGCCAACCCCATTAGCCAGATTATGAAGCCAGACGCTAACGGGAACGCAACGCGCTGGCAGGGATATGCAGCTCGTGATGGCTTTGGTATTACCCTGATGAGAAACCATATAAGCGCAGCAAATCCTGTTATTGAAGGCAGCCAGAACAGCCAGCGATGTTTCACCGGCTCGGCTGCTTTGGAACAAGCCGGCGATATTCGTTTTTTTACTGAAAAAAATGTTATCACGCCTGCTCCTTGCCAAATCCGCTGGCGATGAATATCAGCAATATTTTTAGGACAAAGAACGCCCCCATTGTCCTTTCGTATCTTAAGTATATCGGCATATTATGGGATTTTTTAATAATGTTAGAAGGGCGATTTTGGCCATTCTTTTTAGTTAGTTGCGGGCAGCGAAAAAGAGGGTTTTTATGTTACCTTGCGGCGACTGCAACTGTACTCAAAGCTGTATTTTTTGCGGACAATATTAGAAAAAAGGCCGTCTGTAAAAGACGGCCCGAGGTATTTTGAAATTATGAAGTAAGATTCAGTTTAAAAAGGCCAGTTCCCGGGACTGTTGTTCATCCAGTAGCCGGCTAATATGCTGAAGTCGGCGAAATCCACCTTGCCGTCGTGGTTAAGGTCCGCACTCAGGTTCGAACCTGTCTGCAGCCAGTAATTGCAAAAAGCGTCGAGGTCATAAATATCGACAACGCCGATGACTTTGACGGCGATATCCTTGCTGAAATCGGGAAGTGTATATGTCAACTGACCATTTACGGAATTGGCTGTCCCTGAGTTGATGATTCCGCCGGTGCCCCATGTCGCATAAACATAAACGTTGTAAAGTCCGTCGTCGAGTCCTTTGGCGATAACGGGTTCATTATGGAAAGTTCCGTTATTTATCAGCCCGTATTGACTGTTGGTGTCATAAATCCAGAAATAACCCCGCTGTTTGCCCACAAGCCCCATAGACCCCAGAGGTGAAACGTTATTGGGGGCGAATTCATAACTGGTTATTTCAAACCAGTCCTGACCGGTGTTTTCTATTTGCACCGACTGCTGACCTGCTGAAAGCGGTACCGAGATTATAAAATTGTTTAAATCTGCGGGATACGTCCCCGAAAAAACCTGAGTCCCATTAACAAGCACACACAAGCTGTTTTGGCACCAGTTGGCTGTATTTTCCACGTGTATTTTCAAGGCGCCTGAGGTCGGCATATTCAAATTGAAATTGGGGTCCGACCTGACCCCGTAACTATCCTTGGTGGAACCTTGAAGCCATTGGGAGAGGTTTTCCATACCGGGGAAGTAATCCACATTGAGATAAAATACATTCTGGTCGGATATCGCCCAGAAATCGGTGAGGACCGGATTGGCGAAGTAAGATTCGGCTCCTGAAGCGGCTCGCTGTGCCCTGGTCAGATTATAATCGGCAAGATTTTCGTTGGCGTCATAAATAGAAAGCGGTGTATATACGCCATAAAGATTGCATGGGTCAATGTAATTGTCCCACCACCACAGATGTGCGCTGCTTTTGGCAAAAAAGGCGCTCCAGATTCCGTTGTGCATTTCCAGACCTTCTGCTAACTGTGTGGCTTCAGGTTCCGGCTGGGTGGTGCCTTCGGGACCGCCGCCTAACCCGAATTCGGCCATAAGCACAGGTTTGTTGAAATCCGCCAAACTTAAAGCTGTTTGCTCAAACGTGAGAATGGTATCGTTTCCATAGTAATGATTCTCAACCAGGTTGATATCGGGAAGATTCCAGAGGTTTTCAAAACCAGAACTGTTACTGCTGGTAGTAATGGGGTGGTTGAACACGTCTATGCTGCGAATGTAAGATGACATCGTATTGTGCCAGCTTACGACTGTTGACTGGTCGTAATTCCAGCCATCGGTCCACTGAACCTCGTTGAATAATTCCCAGGCGTAGATTGCCGGCGAATAACCCCAGCGTGCGACTATATAACGGTATTTATTTTTGGTTGATTGTATGGCACAGGGGTCTGTGAAGTATTTGCAGGGGTCCGGGAGAAATCCGCCTGTGTTGGCGATATTGTAAGGATTGGTGCTCCAGTCGGCATCGGTAGTTGTGCTGACCTGGCCGTGATGCTGAAGGGCAAACTGAATGGCGATATTGTTTTGCTCCGCGCTTGCGACGTATCCGTCCATTCTAAGTGAGGTTTGCAGAGAAGGTTTTCCACAGCCCTGAAAATAAGTATTGCCCCATAAGCCGGGTGTCCATTCCAGCGCAACTCCATAATCGGCGCCATAGGTGCAGCACCATAATCGCACCCAGTTTGCGCCCGCGTTGTGCAGTTTTGTGAGGAAATAATTCCAGCCGGCGATTCCACCGCCAGGAAGTGAGCCGTTGTTCCAGCCGATGTTCTGGCCGATGTTGATTCGCGTATTCCCATTAGAGTATTTGAGGAAATCGTGCTGGTTGGGGTCAACTCTGATGAACCCTTGTTTGCCGCTTTCAATGCAGGTGAAAGAGCCGGCATTTGTTGCTGTTGCTGTGCCATCCACGTCTTTGACTTTAATATCGCAGGTATATGAGCCGAGCTGCGAAGGTGCGAATCTTGCCTTCCAGGATATTGCGCCTGCTGTAGTATAATATTCAGGATTGCTTCCTGATGTGGAATATGCCTGGTAATAAAAACCCGGAATGTTTACATTGGTCCCGTCGGGCTGATGAAACGTTACCATGACGTCAACTACGCAGGGGTCGAACGGGTTTGTATATGTCCGTGAAAGCGTAAATGTCAGTTCGTATTTGGTGTATCTGCCGATGGTGGATGCGTTTTGTGAAATGCCGCTTATTGTGGTTGCGTTTGCCCGATTGATTCCGAATGCCAAGGTTGCGATTAGGCATGCGGCCAAAATACACGTCATTCTTTTCATCGTTACTGGCCCCCTTTTCGGTTCCTCTCGAGATGAGTGTGGTGTTACAAGTCCAACAATGCAGCAGTATTATTATATCCTGAAAAAGGGGGCAAGTAAATAGCATTTTTGACTGGGATGGCTTTATTTGCCCTTAAATTTGCTGTTTTATGAGGTTTTTGAAGCGAGCGAAAGCCAACGATCGGATTCGAACCGATAACCTCCGGTTTACAAAACCGGAGCTCTACCATTGAGCTACGTTGGCGTAAGTTCTATATCGGCAGGATTATACTGAAAATGAGGTAATTTCGCAAGCGCTGATGCGAGATTATGTCAAAAGCAGAAGTATAAAGCAGCCGAGCATAATGACCATACCGAGGGGGATGCCGAATACAGCCCATTCTTTGCTTTTTATCGAGAGTTTGTTTGCACAAATGATGTTGGGGATATTGCCGGGTATAAGCATGCCGCCGGCGATTAGCAGGCCCATAAGGGCGTCTTTGATTGTATCGATGGGCATAGCAGGAGATATTTCCGCGGCTGTCAGCGTCGCATTATCGAGAATTGCTGATGTGGTATTCACCCAGTAAATTGCCGCTGACGGGATATGCACAATATATTTGTCAACGACTGGTGTAAGGCCTGTCCCCAGAAAAACAAGCGCGAGAACGAACAGATAGACCTTGCCAGTCCTGATGAATATATCCTTGAAGTTCTCCGGCTTGTCCTCGGTAAGGGTCGGACCTTTTCCCTCATGTTTGTGAGTCAGAAATAAGGGTATTATCCCAAGAAGGACAACCAAAGGTATTACCCATTTGCCCAGGAGTTTCAGCAGGAAGAAGAAACTGGCATGATAGGGTTCGCCAGAGAGCTTGGCTACAGCGATAGTGGATAATGGTTCGCCGATGGGTGTCAGGACCGCGCCAAGACCTATAGAAAAACAAGCAATGATTACCAGACGCACTTCGAGTGCTCTGGGGAGCTTTAACACACTTATGACTTCAGCGAGAATCAATGCGGCGATAATTGCGGTGATGACATTTGAGGACAAACCAAGGCCGACGACGATTATAAAGAAAAGCGTTGAGTATCCAAATTTTCTGGCGAAGACGTGAGCCCATTTGCCGATTTTAGGTCGGATGAATTTGAAAACGACGCCCGCAATCAGCACTGCCAGCGTAATTTTAATCGGCTCAATGAGTGCCTCTTTCACTAAATGCCATGACCAGAGCCATGAGATGGTTACAGCGAGGCACCCCATAACAAACAGGAAGGCCTCAAGCTGTTTTTCGACCCGTTTGGACAAAAACGGCAGAACAAGAACCAGCCCGACAATAAAGACCAATCCGTCCGTTACAAGTGTTTCATTCATATCTATTTTCTATTTTCGATTTGTTATTTTTGATTTACAATTCAAGGATAATAAATCATAAATAGTAAATTATAAAGGGGAAACTGAAAATGCATAAATTTGTTTTGCTTTTGTTGGTATCCGGTTTGTGTTTTTCTTTTGGCTGCGTCGCAAACCCGATTACCGGCGAAGACGAACTGATGCTCGACCGTGACTACCATAACGATATAAAGTTAGGCAAAGAGATTGCCCCGAAGGTCGAAGAAGAGCTTAAAGGCAGAATCAAAGACCAGGTATTGCAGGATTACATAAACGGCGTAGGCCATAAAATCGCCAGATTCAGCCACAATCCGGATTTTGATTTTAATTATGTTGCCGTCAATGATAAGTCGATAAACGCCCTGGCGATTCCCGGGGGGTGCATTTTTATTACAAAAGGCCTTCTCGCCAAACTCGAAAGCGAATCGCAGCTCGCGGGCATACTGGCGCACGAGACCGTTCACGTTGTCGCAAGAGATACGGAAAATATGATGAGCAAGCAGGCGGGAATGGGTGCGTTGTTTGTCCTTGCGGCGTCCCAGGCAAGAAACGAGGGCGAGGTGGCTGCCGCCGATATCGCCCTGCAGCTTATGGATCTCAAATACAGCAGGGAATACGAAAAAACCGCAGACCTCGGCGGTATGGAATATATGCTCAGGGCCGGCTACAACCCCAACGGTATGGTCGAAACGATGCAGATACTGCAGAAAGAGGAGGAGACGAACAATTCCTGCGATTTCTTTTCGACGCACCCTTCGCCCGAAAATCGCATCGATTATCTCAGGGCGAGAATCCAGTCGCATTATCTGGACGGTATCGCGGGGACAAAAACAGGGGAGGATGAATACCGGCAGAACGTTCTGGACAGGTTAAGAAATCTGCCCGACGAACCGGGCAAATAACTAAATGGCAGGGGGGCGATTGCGTCTTAAAAATTGGAGCCGGCCTGCTACAGACATGGAAACATTACGCGATTTTCAGTATTCTTGCAGGTTCTTCTGGCATGCCCGTGCGTGCGGAAAGATAAGCAGCTTCTATAAATGCCATAATCTTCAGGTTGTCGGCTGCGGGGCTTACGAGCGGGTTTTTGTCGGGCCACAGCAGATGAGAGCCGAAATTATCCAGCACCATTTTCATCCGGGCGGGCGAATCATCCGCGAATTTGTCCTGCCTGAGCCGCTGTCCCCGCGAATCAGCGATTTCAAACACTTTGTCGTCGCATCTTACAATCGTATCATGGCACTGCGCGATTAACCATTTTTGCTGCTGGTTTGCGAGTGATTGCCCGACAGAGGCGTGACCCGCGAGGAGATTGCCCGACATCGCGTCGCCGAATTTCATTGTTATGATAGCACTGTCCTCAGTTCTGTATAGTCGCTGCTGTCTGTCGCCTGCGGTGCTTCCTGCGACGCAATATACCTGCTGGGGCAGGCCGAAGTTCAGAATTATCTGGTCGATTATCTCCCAGCAGTCGTAAAGAATCGCGCCGCCTCCGGCCAGCACGGGGTCGTCTCGCCATTTTGCCCTTGATGTGCCCGGTGTCGGCTCGCCTGCTGCGGCAAGGATAAGAAAGGGCTGTTGTGCCGGGTTTTGCAGAAAATATCCCCTTGCCGCAAGTGCGCTTTGAGCGAATCTTCCCGGGTTGGCCGCAGCCAGTGTAACTCCCTCGTTTTGCGCCATCTTTACGAATTCCGCCGTCTCGCTGAAATTTCTCGCTAATGGCGGCAGCTTGAGAATGTGAAATTTCTTTTTTATCGCCAGCTTGAGATATTCGGCGCAATTGTGAATCGGTGCGGCGACGAGCAGGCAGTCGAGCTGGTTCTGTATTATCAGCCGGCGGTAATCGTCGTATGCCGCGCAGTTGTAATCTTTGGCGACCTGCTGCGCCAGGTTTGCGTCATTATCGCCAACAGCCGCTATTGCGAAGCAATCGAGACCTTTGGCCGCGTCGAGCAGCGACCTGCCCGCGTCATTGAGACCCAGGACGGCTATTTTCAAAGGACTCTCTCGCATCCCTGCACACAAATCGCAGCGAAAAGTAAACGGCTGCAACTACCCGCAATTATTTCCTGTTCGGGATAATAAAATGGTCCGGCACCGGGAATTGGGAACAAAGCAGCAGAACGTCTTTGGCGACCTGCTCGATGACCGATTCATTATCGACGTTCTCGGCGACCTTACCTATGTATTCTGCGATTAGCCGGGCCTGTTCTTCCTTCATACCGCGTGTGGTAATCGCGGGCGTTCCGATTCGCAGGCCGCTCGGGTTTGCCGGCGGGGCCGGGTCGTTGGGTATGGTGTTATAATTGGTTTCGATTCTGGCCCGGTCGAGCGCCTTGGCGAATTTTTTGCCGGGGATGTTTTTGTTCCTCAAATCGATGAGAATCAGGTGATTATCTGTGCCGCCCGATACGAGATTGAATCCGCATTCGAGCAATTTCTCGGCCATCGCCTTTGCGTTTTTGACAATCTGTTTGGCGTAAGCGATAAATTCAGCCGTATTGGCTTCCGCCAGCGCGACGGCAATCGCCGTAATCGTGTGCATGTGCGGGCCGCCCTGGAGTCCGGGGAATACGGCCTTATCGACTTTGTCGGCGTGTTCGGCCTTGCAGAGCAGCATTCCGCCTCGCGGGCCTCGCAGTGTTTTGTGCGTTGTTGTTGAAACGATGTCGGCGTAAGGAACAGGACTTTTGTGAACGCCCGCGACGACCAAGCCGGAGATATGGGCGATATCGCTGACGTGATATGCGCCGACCTCTTTGGCGATGTCGCCGAAAATCTCGAAGTTGATTTCTCGCGGATAAGCGGTGCAGCCGGAGATTATAATTTTAGGTTTGTTTTTCTTTGCCAGGTCTCGAATCTGGTCATAGTCAAATCTGCCTGTTTCAGCGCTGACGCCATACTGCATTGAATTGAAGATTTTGCCGGTCATGCTGACTTTCCAGCCGTGGGTAAGGTGTCCGCCGTGAGGCAGCGCAAGTCCCATAATCGTATCGCCGGGCTTTGCCATCGCGATATAAGCCGCGAGGTTCGCTATCGAGCCGGAATATGGCTGGACATTAGCGTGGTCGGCCTTGAATATCTTTTTGGCCCGTTGTCTGGCGACGGTTTCGATGAGGTCGGTAATCTGCTGTCCCTCATAATACCGTTTGCCGGGATATCCCTCTGCGTATTTGTTGGTCAGGCAGCTGCCGCTTGCCAGCATCACCGCCTTGGAAACGTAGTTTTCGGACGGAATCAGCCGGACGCAGGCGCTCTGGCGTGCGCCTTCCTGCCTTATAAGTTCATATATTTGCGGGTCATACTGCTCAAGAGCTGTAAGCATATCATATTCTCCATAAATATAGGTTTAAAGTATCACGGTTTTATAGCAAAGTCGGGATTTTAATACAAGCATTTATTTGCCGAAGGCATAATCTGTACGCTAACGGATTACTTTGGCTTAATTGGCCACAAAAAGGCACAAAAGGAACCATGGATTGGAGGTTAAAATTTTACCGTCGAAATCTATCCGCTACTGGCGGAAATGGCCCGGTTTGTGTAGAATTTGGGAGCGAGTAAAAAGTTAAAAAGGAAAAAGCGGCAGCTGTCCCCGGTTATTCCTATGGTGAATAAAACATGAATAAAAGAAGAAAGATAACTTTTTCGGTTTTATTTCTGGCTACAGTTACGTCTGCTGTGGTTGTGCTTTATTCCTGCAACCTGGGCCCAAAATCACCATCTGAGTTTGTTAACGAGTATTTACAATGCACGGTCCCACAGCAATTTGTGAATGATCCGATACAAACATCAATCAGAGCCGAGAGGTTTTTCTCATCAGACGCCAAAATTCTTGTGTGCAGAGATAATGCATCACCCACAACCGTATCAGTGACTCAATATTTGCGTGGCCTCAGTAAGCTCAATTTTATGCAAAAAACGCAGCGTTTCATTCTCGATCCGCCAAAGTTTGAAATATCAGGAGATAATATTAAAGTCACTCTTGTAGAAGGATACCTTGAAGACAGATGTGCAGAAGTATCTGAAACAACGCTGATTCTCAATAAAAAAATAGGAGGATATTGCATAAAAGAGCTCCGCCAGCAATATCGCAGTCCTTTGCAAACTGAACTTGACCGCATGGAAAAATCAGCTTTGATTATGGATAATTATGATCCCAAGAAAGGACTTGGTGCTCGGTACTTAGGAGGCGGGCGTTTCGACTCATCTGCAGCGATTTCACCGGATAATGCCAAGATTGTTTTCACATCTTTGCGGAACGAGTCCTCTGAGTTGTATATAATGAAGCGTGATGGTTCGGATGTGGAACGCCTAACAAACACAGTATGCTGGGAAGTTTCACCTTCGTTTACGCCTGACGGGAATCATATTCTATTTCTGAGCGATGCTGAAAGTTACGAGGGTGAACCATATTTACTTGGTTTGGAAAATAGGCATGTAAAGAAATTTATGCCGTGGATGCGCAATGTTCGTAATATTGCCTATTCTCCCAATAGCCACTTAGTGGTCTTTACGGCCATGCAGAACAATGTATCTGAGATATTCATTAAAGTATGTGATAGTAATGAGTATCGGCAACTAACACATACTGGTAACGAGAAAATATCTGTTGTTTTTTCTTCGGATAGTACAAAGATATTTTTTTCCGAGCAGTGGTACGAAAAAGATAAATCCCCTCCGCGCACCGTGGAGATATTTTCAATAGGTGCCGATGGAAAAGACATTCGAAAATTGAGTAATGATCGCGATTATAAGCTGCCAGTATGCTGTACTTCTGATAAACGAGTATTTTACATAAGGAGAGGCCCAGACCAAGATAATGAACTGTGGGTTATGGAAGATGATGGTTCGGCGCAACATCTTGTCATGCGAGCGATGCACGGGATGACCGAACCCCGATTGCTTCCAAACACAAACAAGATTTTATTTGTGGACGACAGGACTATACCGTTCAGTTACGACGTGTATACAGTAAACTTGCAGGAACCATATGAGATTCTGCGGATTACTAACTTGGCATGTTACATTGGCACTTTAGGGTTATCACAGAATGGCAAGTTCATCACATTCGTCGCCGAAACTGGAACCGGACTTGGGAACGGCAAGGGCAAAATTGTCATAGTGGACATTGTAAGCAACATGGTGCAAATTCTTGGCAACAACTATTAGGTTCCGATAGAGGTAGTTGTTAGAAATGTGCTCTGATTCTTATGTTTTGAAGCATTAAAGCAGGCAGGATATAAGCCGTTTTTAGAGGGGGTTGGTTAAACTCATTATCTTCAGCACATTACTTCGGTTTTATTAGGATTCCTTATGGTTCGATAATTCTGCCGCGGACACACCGGCTTTGCTGCATATCAATCCACACTATGCGGCGGATATCCCGTGGAATAATACATCTATGGATTATAGGGGATTTATTTGTTGACAGGATTTGGCCGAAGAATACGATTATGGCGTGGGAACCTTCATAAAGTGGTTTTTTGAGGAATTTGATGCCTGAAGACAATGGAATAAATGCAAAGGCGAAACAGTTTTTTGACAAGGCCGACGAAGCGGCCGCAAATTACAATTTTGACTATGCTATAGATTTGTATCTCCAGGGGTTGCGATGCAACCCTGATGCGCTTCAGGACGGCCATTTGCAGCTTAGGGAGCTTGCCCTTATGCGACAGGGCAAGGGCGGCAAGAAACCCTCAATAATGGAAAGGATGAAATATTCCCGCGGCAAGAACCCCCTCGAACAGCTTCTCAATGCCGAATATCTGATGGCCAGGGACCCGGAACATTTGCCGTATATCGAGGCGATGCTCAAGGCGGCTGTGGCCGGCGGATACAATCAAACGGCAAAATGGATAGCGGATTTGCTGTTCGCGGCCAACAACGCCTCACAATCGCCGTCGGCGCATGCGTATTTGCTGCTGAAGGACTCATACGCGGCCATTGGGTTGTGGGACAGGGCGGTTGCCGCCTGCCAGTATGCGGCGAAATTGCGTCCAGGTGACGGCGACATAGCCGACGAGGCGAAGAGATTATCCGCGGAGCTGACTGTTTCTCGCGGCAAATATGACCAGGCGGGCGACTTCCGCAAATCAATCAAAAATCGCGAGGAGCAGGAAGTGCTTCAGTCGCAGCAGGGAGTGGTCAAGAGCAAGGACTACCGGGTCCTTGCGGTAGAGGCGGCGAGAAAGGCATACGAGCAGAACCCTGAGTCGGCACATAGCATATTCGGACTGGCCGGCGTCCTGGCGGATATGAGGTCCGACCAGGCGGAAGAAGAAGCGATAAAACTGCTTGAGGATGCGTACAAAAAGAGACAGGATTTCAGCTTCAAGGAACGAGCGGGCCTGATTCGAATCGGGCAGGTAAAACGCAAGATACGGGAGGCCGATGAGGCAATTGACGCAAATCCTGAAGACAGCATGGCAAAATCGAAGCACGCGGGTTTAATCGCTCAGCTGAACAAGGCGGAAATGGAACATTACGGGCTTTGCGTTAAAAACTATCCTACCGACCTCAAGGCGAAATACGAATACGGCCTGCGTCTGGTCTATAACAAGAGGTACGATGAGGCGATTCCGATGCTTCAGGAGGCCCAGAAAGACCTGAGGCACAGAATCGCGGCGATGAGCAAGATAGGCCTTTGCTTTTTTATGAAGGGCTGGTATGCCGACGCGGAGGATATTTTCACCAGGGCAATCGAATCTTATGAAATAAAAGATGACGACATTGCGAAGGAATTGCGGTATAATCTTGCCCGCTCCTTCGAGGAGCAGGGCAAAAGGGCCGAGGCCCTTGATATATATCGTAAAATAGCCCAGATTGACTTTGGGTTCAAAGATGTTTCCCAGCGTGTTGACCGGCTGAGAAAAGAAGCGAAATAACAGGCATTGAAAATAACTGTGTACAGGAAAATTGTTAACAGAAGTATTTTTTAGGAGACAGAAGTGGCTCATTCGTTGTCGGCAAAAAAGAGAGTAAGGCAGAACGAAAAAAGAAGGGCAATTAATCGCGCAAGAAAAAGCAGCGTCAAGACGCAGATTAAGCGTTTTGAGGATGCGCTTGCCAGTGGCGACATAAAGGCGGCGACCGAGCAGTTCCGCCTGACGGTCAAACGGCTGGATAAGGTCGCATCGACCAGCACTATGCACAAAAAGACAGCCGCTCGCAAAAAATCACGTCTTGCCAAACGGCTAAATGCGCTGAAAGCAAAAGCGTAGCTCGTGCCCCGTGACTCGGGGCTCGGGTCACGAGAGGCGAGTCACGGAAGACGAGTCATGCGGGAAGTTTACAAGAAGAAAATCATCAAGCTATTGAAGCACGCCGACTATAAGCCGGTCAAGGTCAGCGAGCTGGCCGGGGCGTTGGGTATCGAGCAGGCGGATTACCCCGAGTTCAAGCGTGCGTTCGATGAGCTTCATCACGCGGGCCACGTCGTTTTGGGCGACGGCAGCGTAGTCGGGCTTCCAGGCCTTTCGGGACGAATCATAGGGACCTTCCGGGCAAATCCAAGGGGCTTCGGCTTTGTTACGCCTCTGGAATCAGCGGCCCACGTCGATTTATTTATCCCGCCGGGCGATACGATGGAGGCGATGACGGGTGATGTTGTTGCCGCGAAGGTCGTCGAAAAATCCACCAGAGGAGAGCAAATCCGTTACAGCGGAAGAATCATCGAAATCGTCCAGCGGGGACGCAACCGTTTTGTAGGCACGCTGATGCGAAAACCCGAGGGCTGGCTCGTCTTAGCCGATGGTTCGGGAATGGCTGACCCCATAACCGTCGATGATGTTACCGCCAAAAACGCCAGAGAAAAAGACAAGGTGGTCGTCGAGATATTATCGTATCCCACTGAAAGACGTCTCGCCCGCGGGGTGATTATCGAAGTGTTAGGTAAAGCGGGCAGATACGAAAGCGAAATCGCGTCGATAATTCACCAGTTCCAGCTTCCGGGCGAATTCAACGACTCCTGCATTTTTCAGGCGCATAAGGCCGCGACCGAATATAAGCCGGAAAATATCCGCGGCAGGGACGACATAACCAACAAAATAATCGTAACGATTGACCCGCCCGACGCGAAGGATTTTGACGATGCTATTAGTTTAGAGCGTGACGCGAACGGCAACTGGTTATTGGGCGTTCATATCGCTGATGTTACGTTTTTTGTCCCGCCCGGAACGCCCTTGGATAAAGAAGCCAAAGAGCGGGGCAACAGCATATATCTGCCGGGCAGGGTGATACCGATGCTGCCTGAAATGCTGAGCAACGGCGTATGCAGTTTGCAGCCGGAGCAGTTGCGGTTGGTCAAAAGCGCGTATATTGCTTACGACAATGATGGTAACGTCGTGAATCGCAATTATCGCAACAGCATCATCCGCTCAACTCAACGGCTGACGTATCAGCAGGTTGACCGTTTTCTCAAGGGGCATACCAAGGATATAAAACCTGAAGTGATGCCGCTATTGAGGGATATGAATACGCTGGCGAAGATAATCGAGAAACGCCGCGACAGAGAGGGGATGCTGCACCTCGATTTGCCTGAGACGGAGTTGATATTCGACGAAGCGGGCAGGGTGATTGATGGCCAGCCGGCGGATAATAGTTACCCGCATACGATAATCGAGATGTTTATGGTCGAGGCCAACGAGGCCGTGGCGACTGTCCTGGACCGCAATAATATCCCGGTTATGAGGCGGGTTCACCCTGAGCCGGATGCCCTTACTATGCGAAATCTTGCTGAGCTTGTCCGGTCATTGGGATTGAGTTTGCCCCGTTTGCCTGACAGGGCGGCGCTGCAGCAGCTTCTTAATTCCGTCAAAGGCACCGACAGTTCCCTTGCGATAAATCTCGTTGTTTTGCGGAGTATGGAAAAGGCGCAGTATTCGCCGCTGCATATAGGTCATTATGCGCTCGCCTCGGAATTGTATGGCCATTTTACAAGCCCGATTAGGCGATACGCAGACCTGCTCGTTCATCGTGCGCTGGATTGTTACCTGCGTGAAACGTGGCACGGGCTTCCAGCCCGTGAAGACACGGCCAGGATGGCCGTGCTACTGGATAATCAGCAGTTGGCGGATATCGGCAGGCATATCACGTTCACCGAGGAGCGTGCCGACGACGCGGAGCGCGAGCTGAAGGCGGTTTTGATTCTGCAAATGCTGGCTGACAAGGTGGGCGAGGAACTGGATTGCGTTGTTACGGGCCTGACGAATTTCGGCATATTTGTCCAGTCGCGTAAACTCGGTATCGAGGGTCTTGTTCAGCTTGCGGATTTAGGCCCTGACCAGTGGCAATACAACCCCAAACATGGCTCCATCGTCGGCAGACACTCCGGGCGGATTGTGTGCTTAGGACAGCCGATGAAAGTCCGCATCGTTTCCGTAAATGTCGCTGCAAGACAATTAAACGTCACGCCTGTTATGGCCATCCTCGAAGGCGTTCATCCTTCCCGTCCGCAGCTCAGACCCAAAGAAAAAGGCAAACGCGCAAAACACGGCGGTGGGAAATTCGCTATCCGCCGAAAACAAAAAAAAGGAAAACGGCGCAGATAGTCAATCTTAGACACGGATTAACACGGATTTACACTGTTATTATTTTTGGTAGGGCGGGGTTTACCACGCCGAAAAATTTGAAATCGCAATTTGCTACATCAAGTCCCAACTGGGGCGGGCGAAAATTGGCTGACACTTTTTTCGCTTCGCGGTTTGTTTAGTGGGAAAATAGAGATTGCAGTTTCTGGTGAATCTCCGGCCAGTAATGGATGCAGGCAAATAGCGCTGATAGAAAAACGACCATCCCTACAACGAATTTCCAGGTTTTTTTGATTACCCTCCATATCAAGCCCCTTATACCAGGTTTTCCCTGAGCTACGCACCAGTCCTGAATTGTTTGCAAACCCAAGAACGGGTCTGTCTCAGTTGGTGGTAGTGGCGGAAGGTTTGGGTTTGATTTCCTTATCCAGATAGCTATTTGTCGGGCGTGCGCGTAAACAGCATTGGCCTCTTCAATTGCTGGCTCTGTTAGGTGTTCTTCTTTGCCTTTGCCGTCGACGAATGTATGGTAACGCGGAAGAGGCCCAAGTTCCTCGATTGCGTCATAAAGCTCTTTGGGAGTTTTGGCATCATTAGCACTGCACTCGTGTGTGAAAATATATAATCTGTCCGTTCTCATTTTTCAACCTGCCTTTTCCATAAGCGGTTATTGTATCGAAAAGAGCATTAACTGGCAATAAAACCGCTTTTCCTGTGGTTCACAAATAACGAAAAAGCCGATAATTCATTTAGTTCTATTTAGGAGTGGAATAATATGCGGCATCGTAGTTTGGCTGATGGCAGGCGGCTGAGAAGGAGAAGAAAATGAAAGGGTTAATTACAATTTGTTCGGTGATAGTGCTTTTTATTTCAGGTTATGTAAGGGCCGGCATGTAGACTACTCTCGACTATCCTGGGGCGTATTCTACCCTGGTGTACGGTATTAGCGGCAGCAGCATTGTTGGATGGTACCAGGACAGTTCCGGCCATGACCATGGTTTTCTCTATGACGGTGCAAACTGGACTACCCTTGATATGCCGAGGGCATATGAGACTTGGATATACGGCATCGACGGCAACAATCTGGTTGGTCTGTACGTCGATGCCAATTATAAAGGCCACGGTTTTCTCTATGACGGGACTTGGACTACCCTTGATAAGCCGGGGACAACTTGGCCTTGGATATGCGGCATCAGCGACAACAATATCGTTGGTTACTACCAGGACGCCTCTGGCAATGAGCACGGTTTTATCTACAACAGGGGAACCTGGACCACCATCGACAAACCAGGAGCGATTTCCACAGCAATATACGGCATCAGTGGTAACAATCTCGTTGGTTACTACTGTGACGCCAGCGGTGAGCACAGTTTTCTCTACAATGGGACAACATGGGCTACTCTGGACTATCCTGGGGCAAGTCCTACATACGCTAATGGTATCAGTGGCAGCAGCATTGTTGGAGGTTATTACGACAGTTCTGGTTATGGGCACGGTTTTCTCTACAACGGGACTTGGAACACTCTCGACTATCCAGGAGCGACTAACACAGTAATATACGGCATCAGCGACAACAATATCGTTGGTTACTACCAGGACGCCTCTAGCAATGAGCACGGATTCATCACCCAATATACAATTTGTTCCGAACAAATTCCTGGCGACTTAAATGGAGATTGCATCGTCGATTTTGAGGATTTCGCCATAATGGCATCGAACTGGCTCCAGAGAAGTTATGTGATAATTGCGAAATTTGCCCTTGATACAAATCCCGGCTGGACAACAGAAGGGCAATGGCAGTTCGGACCACCGACGGGAATGGGCGGCCTGTCATACGGATACCCTGACCCTAGTGCAGCATACACAGGCCAAAATGTATATGGTGTCAATCTCAACGGTGATTATACTGTGACTGTCGGCGGACCGTACTCACTGACCACCGGCCCATTTGATTGCAAACGTTACGCAACAGTCGAATTAAGCTTTGCCAGATGGTTGAATACCGATACGGCAGACTATGTCCAATGCAAAGTTGAAGCATCAAATGACGGAAGCACTTGGCAAATGGTTTGGTTAAATCCCACCACAGCACCGATTACAGACAACCAGTGGCAGGTTGTACAATACGACATTAGCCAAATTGTAGCAGGATACTCGCAAGTTTATATAAGGTGGAGTTATCAAATTGTCAGTGGCAGGGCATATCCTTATTCGGGTTGGAACATTGACGATGTGGAGCTTCGGGGCCTGCCAAATTAAATGATTCAATGAACCCGCCACGCTTTTGCTTCTCGGCCTCGGTGCCGTTCGACTTCGCTCACGACAAGCGGTGGTTTGATTCGACTGTGCTCACCACAGGTTAAAAAGGAGACGCTGACAACCTATGATTAACTTTGGAATTACAGAACGGAAAAAGCAAGAGCTTGAGCAGCGTATGCTCAAATGCAATTTGTTCGAAAAAGATATAGCAGAAAAGTTCGTTAGAAGCAGCGGTTCAGGCGGGCAGAAGGTAAATAAAAGCTCCACCTGTGTTTATCTGAAACATATCACTACCGGCCTATCAGTAAAAGTTCAAAAGAGCCGCAGCCAGGGGCTTAATCGTTATTATGCCAGAAAAAAAATGTGTGAATTGCTTGAGAATAAGCTTTTGGGAAAACAAAGCTCAGACGCCAAAAGGATAGAAAAGATTCGAAAGCAAAAAGACAGGAATAGACGCAGAACCTCCTCGAACAGCGTTCAGCCCTTCGACCTTGCTCAGGACAGGCGGACAGAAAAGACATAACCCCTTTCCCATCCTTGACAATACAACCGGAGTTTAAGATACTGCTTCAAAACCACGAAGGCACAAAGAAACACAAAAATAAAAACTTAGTGTCTTAGGGTCTTGGTGGTAAAGAGGTTACTAATGATTAAAAATTTCGGCAAAAGGATTGTTAAGCTGTTCGGCTCACGCAGCGAGCGATTGGTCAAGACGTATATGACCGTCGCCCGCGAGGCAGGTGTCTTTGAAGAACAGGTCAAGCAGTTGACCGATGAACAGCTAAAGGCAAAGACAGCCGAATTCAAGGATAAGCTCAAAAATGGCGGCAGGGCGGAGGATATGCTGCCCGAGGCGTTCGCCGTAGTTCGTGAGGCGGCCAGACGCACCGTCAATATGAGGCATTTCGACGTGCAGTTAGTCGGCGGTAACGTTCTCTACGAAGGCAAAATCGCGGAAATGGCGACCGGCGAAGGTAAAACATTGGTCGCGACGTTAGCCGCGTATCTGGTGCACCTGACAGGCAGGCACGTTCACGTCGTTACCGTCAATGATTATCTCGCGAAGCGCGACGCCGAATGGATGGGGCCTATTTATAATGCGCTTGGACTATCCGTCGGCGCGATACAGGCGGATATGGATACCGCAGGCGAGGAAAGAAAAAACCAATACGAAAGCGACATTACCTACGGCACCAACAACGAATTCGGCTTCGATTATCTGCGAGATAATATGAAGCTGTCGATTGAGCATATGGTGCAGGGTGATTTGCAATACGGAATCATCGATGAGGTTGACTCGATTCTGATAGATGAGGCGAGAACGCCTTTGATTATATCGGGACCTGCTTTTGATGACGTGAGCAGATATAAAAGAGCCGACGACGTAGCGAGAAAACTCATCGCTCTGCAAGGCGGCTACGACCGGGTCAAAAAGCAGATTGATACGTCGGAAAAGACACTTGCCAATGCTTATGGCGAGTTGAGCGAGGCCAAAAAATCCAAAGACAAGGGACGTATCGAGAAAACGCAGGCCACGATAGAACGGCTCGAAAAAGAGCTTGAAGAGGCGCAGAGCAAGACCGGCAGCGCAACTCAATATTACGAAGTTGAGCAGGACCGAAAGGCAGTGCATTTGACACACGAGGGAATCGGCGCGGCACAGGATGCGGCGGGAGTCGGTTCGTTTTTCACCGGCTCGAATATGGAATGGCCTCACATGCTTGAGCAGTCGCTGCGTGCGCATGTAGTTTTCGAAAAGGAAAAAGATTACGTCGTGATGGAAGGCAAGGTTGTCATCGTCGATGAATTCACGGGGCGACTGATGCATGGCAGGCAGTGGTCGGACGGTTTGCACCAGGCGGTCGAGGCGAAAGAGGCCGTGCAGGTCAAAGAGGAAAGCCAGACGCTTGCCACGATTACGCTGCAGAATTTTTTCAAACTCTACGGCCAGATTGCGGGTATGACGGGCACGGCGATGACGGAAGCCGAAGAGTTTATGAAAATTTATCGGCTCGAAGTAGTTGTTATGCCGACGAATCGTCCCTGTATCAGGAATGATATGGAGGACGTGATTTATAAGTCGATGCCCGAAAAGTTCAACGCGATTATGGAAGAGTTGAACAATATCAGCATTTCGGGAAGACCCGTGCTGGTTGGAACGGTGAGCGTTGAGAAAAATGAAATGTTATCGGAGGCGATTAACAGGAGATTCGGCCTTGAGCACGAGGTGCTTAACGCCAAACAGCATGAGCGCGAGGCGCAAATCGTCGCAAAAGCGGGCTATCAGCACCAGGGCCGTGACGGCAAAATGCACGGCAACGTTACGATTGCGACGAATATGGCAGGCCGGGGAACGGATATCAAGCTCGGAGAGGGCGTTGCTGATATAGGCGGCCTTCACGTCCTCGGCACCGAACGCCACGAGGCAAGGCGTATCGATAACCAGCTTCGCGGTCGCTGCGGCAGGCAGGGCGACAAGGGGTCGAGCCAGTTTTTCCTCAGCTTCGACGATGAATTGATGCGGACATTTGCGCCGGAATGGACGGTAAAGGCATTGTCGTGGATTGGCTGGGAAGAAGGGCAGCCGATTTATCACAAAAGAATCAGCAAGGGTATTGCCAAGGCGCAGAAAAAGGTCGAGGAGCGAAACTTCGAGACGCGAAAAAGTTTGCTCGATTACGACGAGGTAATGGATTATCAGCGCAAGATATTTTATTCACGCAGGCGGAAAATCCTGGGAGGCGAGGGTCTTAAAGAAATTATCGATGAAATGATAGGGGGCACGACCGCCAAGACCTGTCAGGTAATGCTGGAGAGGGCGTATCCCGTTAAGTGCATCTGTGAATGGGCATCAAGCCAGTTCGGCGTTGAATTGAAACCATCTGAAATAGAGGAATTGTCGGCCGAAGAGATTGAGCGAATCATCAAGGACAAGGCCAGGGAAAGCGCGGGCAACGATATATCGCTGTCGATTGGCGAATACTTCGAGGATTACGAAGACCAGTCAACGTGGGACATTCCGGGTCTGTGCAAATGGGCGATGAGCGCATTCAGCGTCAGCTTGAGCATAAGCAAGGTCAAGCAGATGACGCCTGAACAACTTGAAGAGCAATTGATTGCCGCGGCACATGAGCAGATTGAGAAAAAGGACTGTTCGCCTGTTGCTGAGCCGTTGAAACCTGATTTCGCGATTCGCCGGCTTGTGGAATGGATTCGCACGAAGTTCGATATAAAGCTGAGCGTTGATGAGCTGAAAGCGTTAAAGCCGGAGCAGATTGAGGGACTTATCGCGGAGCAAATCAGGGCAAGGTATAAAAGACGTGAAATCGAATACCCCGTCGAGTTCGCGATGAATATGGTGTATGGACCTCAGGGGGCAAATGTATATGGTTTTGAGTCGCTGGCGAACTGGGCGAACAGAAAATATAACGCCCAGTTTACCGCCGAGGGCATACAGCAAATCCAGCCGCAGACGCTGCACAGGCAGCTTCTGGAATTGAGCGAGTCCTACAGCAACGGTCAATTGACAAAGGAAGTCGAGGATGCGCTTCGCCTGCCTGATACGCAGGCGATTACCAAATGGACCAATAACCGCTTCGGGACGGCGTTTACGCCCGAACAGCTTGGCGATATCGAGCAGCGAAAGGATATAATTCTTCATGCGGGCAGGGAGTTTCTGCGAAGAGAATTAAGCGAGCTTGAAAGATACGTCCTGCTCCAGGTTTATGACACCGCATGGAAAGACCACCTTTATAATATGGACCACCTCAAAGACAGTATCTGGATGCGTTCCTGGGCAGAGAAAGACCCGAAGACAGAGTATAAGCGGGAAGGCCACCGGATGTTCAGCGAGATGCTGTCCAATATCGAGGAGCGGGTGACGGATATTGTCTTCAAGGTGCATCTCGAGGCCGGCGCGAGGGCCAGAAGCGTTTGGCAGGTGAGTCAGACCGCGCACGACCAGGTTGGGCAATTTGCTATGGCCGAGCGTCAGCGTGCTGCGGCGCAGGCACCTCAGGGCGAGATAAAGGTCAAGCAGATTAAGCTCGAAGGTCCCAAGGTCGGCCGTAATGACCCATGTCCCTGCGGCTCAGGCAAAAAATACAAAAAATGCCACGGCCGGAACGCATAGCAAATCCACCTCGGCGCAAAAAAAGGAGCCGCGTTACTATGCGGCTCTTAGCGTTCGTTGTTTAATCACGTTACTGATTTTGCCTGGGCTTGTCCTATTTTGCGTTACTGGGCTGGTTTTGCTTTTGGCTTGGTCTTAACCTCACTGAATGTTTTTACGGTAACCCATTGGACATCGCCTTTTTTCTCTATTGTTCCTTCGATGTTGACTCTCTTGTCAGCCATTGTCTTTCCCAGTTCAATGCCTTTTTCATCGAGGACTACTTTGTATATGATGGTCCCGCGGACAGTCACTTTTATTTCGGCGATATTCCCGTCATTGTCTTTCACTACGGTAACAACACCCGTGACTGAGCCGGTGTCTTTTGATTTTCCTTTCGGGGTTCCTTTGGGCTGGTTCGCGTCTGCTGCCATCACATTGCTCACGACCGCCAGCAGCATACAAACCGCGACCACCCCCACCAGTGCCATTAACTGCTTCTTCATTTTTGGTTTCTCCTTAATCCAAAAAACATGTGACTCTATTTCTTTATATTCCTTATTCCGATATTACTATATCGGCTGCCTTGCCCGAAATTTATTCGTTGTCACACTGATTTTCAAGCCATTTGTCAGATTTTAAGCGATTTGAGTGTAATTTTCGTCTCTGTATAAAATAAAGAAAACATCGAGTAACGCCTCGCTACCCGATGTTTTCCGGAGGGGAGAAAAACTCTGTTCTGCTGTTGCAATTATCGGCAGATAGATAATTTGTGCTTTAATCCAAAAGTCACCCCATTTCTTTAGCTCTGTAAAATATACGTTTTTTGCGGTTCCGTGTTCGATTTGGGAGTTAAAATGGCGTGGCGGGGCTGTGCTAACAAAGCGTCATCGGCTCATCGGGTCTGCTTTTTCTGCGGTATATCGTAATTCCTTTGCAGCCAAGGTGATACGCGAGCCGGTAGGCCTTGTCAACGCCTGTGATTTTGGCCTTTTCAGTGAAGTTTATCGTCTTGCTGACGGCTGCATCGCAGTGCTTTTGGAATGCGGCCTGCATACGAATATGCCATTCGGGGCTGATATCATAGGCGCATTTGAAGATTTTGCGGATTTCAGCGGGGATTGAAGATATCGTTTGAATACTGCCGGTTTGAAGCGCCTGTCGGGCGATATCTTCGCTGCAAATACCCCTGTTTGCGGCAATTTCACTGAAAACCGGGTTTGCCTGGAGTAATTTTTTACCTGACAGGACTTGTCGCACAAAAACGAGCGAATAAAGCGGCTCAATACCTGATGAGCAGTTGGCGATGATGCTTATTGTGCCTGTCGGCGCGACACAGGTAATCGCGGCGTTTCGCACCTTCAAATTTCTCTCTTTGTTCCAGATGCTGCCGGGCCAGTTGGGGAAGCATCCTCGTTTTTCAGCCAATTCGCTGCTTGCTTGCCTGGCGTTTTCGTTGATGAACTTCATAATTGATTCTGCGGCAGCGACGCCTTCGTTGCTGTCATATGGTTTGCCGAGCATAAAGAGGCAGTCCGCGAAACCCATAATGCCCAGTCCGATTTTGCGGTTTGCGCGGGCTATTTCGGCTGTCTGGGTAACAGGATAGTGGCAGGCGTCGATGATGTTATCGAGGAATCGGACGCCTAATTTCGTTGTCTTAGCCAGCGCACGCCAGTCGATTTCTGATTTGTCGGTAACGAATTTCACGAGGTTGATGCTGCCTAATGTGCAGGCCTCGTAGGGCAGCAACGGCTGTTCGCCGCAGGGGTTTGTCGCTTCAATATCGCCAAGTGCGGGCGTCGGGTTATCCTTGTTGATGCGGTCAATGAACGCCACGCCCGGGTCGCCTGTTTTATGGGCGCAGGTGATAATCATATTCCACAAATCGCCTATGGTGTAGAACCTGTCTTTATTTTCGATACCGTCGGTATTATCGCCGGATAGCGCGAACAGGTCCCGTACCGTGTAGTGATTGATATCGATTTTTTTTGGCAGGAGATATTTTTGACTTGTCCGCGGGTTTTCGACGACGTGCAGCGTATTGGGTTTTGTTTCGAGGGCGTTCATCCAGGCATCGGTGATTTTTACAGAGATGTTGAAATTCGTGAAGGCCTTTAGGTCCTGTTTGGCGTACAGGAACCTAATGATATCGGGGTGGGTAACGCTCATCATCCCCATATTTGCGCCTCTGCGGAATGCGCCCTGCTGAATCGCGTCAGTTGTCTGGGAAAATACCCGCCAAAATGAAATCGGGCCTGACGTTGTTCCTCCGCTCGACGCGACCCTGTCGCCGGTGGGACGCAGGTGGTCGAGCGAGAAACCCGTCCCGCCGCCTGCCTTTTGAATCAGGGCGGTATCTTTGATTGTCTCGAATATATCTTCGATGCTGTCTTCAATCGGCAAAACAAAACAGGCGCTCAACATTCCAGAGGGCCTGCCCGCATTCATTAGCGTTGGCGAATTAGGCAAAAACTTCAGCGAGGCCATAATGTCATAATATTTTTTATGCCACTGGGCAACTTCGGTTTCGTTACAGCCGTAATTTGCCTCGATTGATGCGACAAGACGGGCAACCCTGGTGAAAAGCTGACCGGGCGTCTCGATGATTTTGCCCTGTTCATCCCTGATTAAATAGCGATTCTCCAGCACGGTTAGCGCGTTTTCGCTGAGCACCGGTTCACCACCTGTCGGCGGAATTATGTTATCTGTTTCTCGCATACTATTTATACGGTGTGGTTTCATAGAGGTCTCACGTTTTCTTCTTAAGCCATTTGAATCGAAAGACATCCCTTATGCGGTCTGTGAACCGGATTCCGAGTCGCTGTGTGCTGGTTGTGAATTCCGCCCGTTTCAAATCACCTGCCGATGGTTTCGCGGCTTTGGTTCCGAAGACAGCCGACATTAACCCCGCTAAAAAACCCAGAATGGCATTAGTTTTTCGATGAAGGACCATTTTTCAAAAAGTGATTATCTTTGTACGGCGATTTTTGTCGAGGCCAGAAGCTCCTCGCCTGTTCGGCTTTCGATGGATGACCGGCCCCACAACTGATGTCTTTCCAGTATTTCGGGCTTTGCGTCGTAGTATCTTGTTACTGCGCTTATGCCTCCCTCGGCAACACCCGCTGATTTAAACTGATGTTCAAGCAGCCAGTTGCTTATCTCATCATCATATTCGGCGGGGTAAATAAGCGCTGCCGCGAATTTATCTTCGTTGTACCTGGCAAGATGAACTATCGCTTTGCAGGGCACGTCGGTTTCAATGCCGAGTTTGACTAATCGCTTGTAATCGTTGCGGGCGGCATCGATGTCCGCAGAGAAGAAGAACATGCCTGTCTCAAGCTGGAAAGTTTCTTTTTGAACGCCTTTGAGCTCCAGTCGGCCGTCCGGATATGCCTTGTGAATCTTATACGCCTTGCAATGGCTGAACCTTTCGCTTTCAAAAAGCTCAGCGACTTCCTGCGCGGTAAAACCAACTCCTGTGTTGTCGCCGAAATCGACGACATACAGACCGACGTAACTATCCGGTTTTTGTAATTTTGGCAGTTTCATATCACCCTATTTTAACCTCTGATTTTGTGGATTGCACGCCATTTTCTCAGGGTCTTTTTTAGATTATACTGGATTTAATACGTGCGGGTACTGACAATATTGGCAATCTATTTAAGGAGAGCCGAATGAGCACATTGCTTTACGTAAAGTTAAGTTTGGTGATGGCGCTGGAATACGCTGTTTGGGGGGCGTGGATGCCTGTCCTGGCGGCGAGATTGCTGGGGCCTTTGCGTTTCAGCGGCAAACAGACGGGGTGGATATACGCCACTTTGCCTCTCGCGTGCATTATTTCGCCTTTGATTTCAGGACAGATTGCGGATAAGTGGCTTAACGCCGAATGGATTCTCGCGGGAGCGCATTTGATTGGTGCGTTACTGTTGCTGATTGCGGCGGTGCAGACGAGGTTTGCGGTGCTGTTCGTTGTTATGTTTGTGTATTCGTTTTTTTATGCTGCGACGCTTCCGCTGGTCAACGCGGTACTTTTTGCCAATGTTACTGATGCCGCATGGCAGGGAAAGGTATTTATGTGGGCGCCGATTGCCTGGGCGATTGCGGGGTATTTCCTGACGGGCTGGCGGTGGATTTTCAAGACCACTGAGAAGGGGCGCGATTGTCTTTTCCTCGCCGCGGCACTTTCAGTTATTATGGCGGCCAGTTGCCTGGCATTACCTTCGACGCCGCCTGCCGGGGCTGGCGGGATGCCTGTTTTGAAGGCGATGACTATGCTGCAGAATACCAATTTCCTGGTCTTTATGATTGTCTCGCTTGTGGCAGGTGGGCTTATGCAGTTTTATTTTTTGGGCAGCGCGCGATTTATGATGGACACGGGAATAACCGGCAGGAACGTGCCGGCTGCGATGGCTATTGCCCAGGTGGTGCAGGCCGCAGCCACATATTACCTGCTTAACAAATTTATCGGCTCATTCGGATTCAAATGGACGCTGACGATTGGTGCGGCGGCCTGGTTTTTATTGTATCTTGTTTACGTCATCTCAAAGCCGCGTGCGCTGATAGTTATTTCGCAATCACTTCACGGCCTTGCGTATGTCCTGTTTATTATCGCGGGCCAGATTTTTGCCAACATCGCGTCTCCGCCTGAAATCCGCAGTTCGGTGCAGGCGCTTGTGTTCGCGGCGACGACCGGGGTGGGGTTATTTTTGGGGACGCAGTTCGCTGGCGTCGTGATGGATATTTTCAGGAAGGAAGACCGGTTTAACTGGCGGGCGATTTTCTCTGTGCCCGCGGTGATTATGTGCGCATCAATTATTGCACTGGTCGTGTTATTCAAGGGGTAATAGTGTGAAGGCAGTGCGGGTAGGAATAGTCGGATTCGGGTTTATGGGCAGGGAGCACCTGAAATGCTATCGCGGCTTACGCGGCGTGCGGGTGGTTGCGATTTGCGACAGCGACAGGGCCCGCCTGAAGGGCAGTGAAAAAATAGAGGGCAATATCGGAGACGATGATGCAGCTTTGGACCTTGGGGATGTTGCGCTTTATACGGATTTCGAAAAAATGCTTGTCGAAAAGCAGCTTGATGCCGTTTCGATTACGCTGCCGACGTTTATGCACAGGGATTTTACGGTAAAGGCCCTCGATGCGGGTGCGCACGTTTTGTGTGAAAAACCGATGGCGATGAAAGTCAAGCATTGCGAGGAGATGATTGAGGCCGCAAAGATAAATAAAAGAATACTGCAAATAGGCCATTGCATCCGTTTTTGGCCCGAGTACGCCAAAGCGAAACAGATTGTGGATTCGGGGAATTACGGCGATGTGTTGACCGCGTCTTTTCGGCGGGTCAGCACGGTGCCGGCGTGGAGCTGGAAGAACTGGCTAATCCACGCAAAACAAAGCGGCGGGGCGATTATGGACCTGCATATCCACGACGCTGATTATATTCAGTATATGTTCGGATTGCCCGAAGCGGTGAGGTCGGAGGGGGCAATCGGGCCAAGCGGCGGATTCGATTACGTTACGACGCAATACGTTTATAAGAACGGTAAGGTCGTCTCGGCGGAGGGCGGCCTTGTTATGTCACCCGATGCCAAATTTGAAATGAGTTTTGTTATCTCGCTCAAAAAAGCGACTATTTCTTATGATTGCAGGCACACGCCGACGCTTCAGGTATGTTTGGCTGGCGGCGGCTGCATAACGCCTAAGATTGAATCGGGCGACGGCTGGTCGCGTGAAATTGCGCACTTCATAAAGAAAGTCAAAGGCACAAAAGTGCCCCGGATAATCAGTCCGGCCGATTCTCTCAATGCGGTAAAAATAATTCTGGCGGAAAAACAGTCCGCTGAAAGCAAAAAGGAGGTTGCGATTCGATGAATGGTTCGACAAGCTCACCACTGAAATGTCTCGATTGGCCTGTGGGGGTTTGCAGCTGGTCGCTTGGCAATGACTTTGAGAAAATCGTCGAGACAGGGGTTGACTGTGTTCATTTGGCGATTGCGCCTGCGCTTGCCAACGACGGCAGTCAGTATCTTGCCAAAGTTACCAAAAGCAAACTTAAGATTACCGCCACGATGATTAATTTTCCGCAGGAGGATTATTCGACGCTCGAATCGATAAAAGCCACGGGCGGGATAGTGCCTGATGATTGCTGGCGGGATAATCGTGAGTTGGCATTAAAGGCCATTGGGCTGACCGCCAAATTGAAGGTGCAGTTTCTATCGACGCACTTTGGTTTCATCGATATGCAAAACCCCGCAAAGGCCAAAACGTTGACTGAGCGAACCATGATGCTCGCAGACAAAGCGGGCGAGCATAAGGTAACGCTATTGATGGAGACCGGGCAGGAGTCGGCGGGGGAGCTTCGTGATTTCCTTGAAAAATTACACCATCCTGCTTTGGGCGTGAACTTTGACCCTGCCAATATGATCCTGTATGGCAAGGGCAATCCAGTCGAAGCGGTTGGCATTCTCGGCCCCTGGATAAAACATGTTCATATCAAAGACGCGATGCAGACCAAAACGCCGGGGACATGGGGAAGCGAAGTTGTCTGGGGGACAGGCGAGGTTGGTGCCGATAAATTTTTGAAGGCACTGAAGAGTGCGGGTTTTGCAGGGGCGTTGGCCGTGGAACGTGAGGGAGGCGATGACCGGCTTGGCGATATCAAAACCGCGGTAAACTTGCTCAGTAATTTCAAAAGCTGATTAGTGGTCTTCGATTCTAATTCTGACGTTCTCGCGGTATTCAGTTGATTCGTTGTTGATATTCTTGTTCATTCGATGTTGGGCTGCGAATATTTTTACGGCAGTTACGCAGGTGCCGATACCGGCGACGAAGAACACTATTGCTGCCAGTGTCGCGAAAAATTTTGGCAGCAGGTAAATCAGCAGGCCGAAACCAATCAGCATAAGCCCCGTGGCGAATATGCCCCCGGCGATTCGGCGGGACGCCTGCGAGATTACGTTGCTGTAAAACTGAAACGACATTTAAAATCTCCTTTATAAAGCAACAAGGCGGGCTTTTCAGACCCGCCTTGTCGTCAGCGTTTTTTAGTACATCCCGCCGCCCGGAGGCATAGCAGGTGCTTCTTTCTTTTCGGGAATTTCACTTACTATCGCGTCGGTTGTCAATAATAGTGACGCGATTGACGCACCATTTTGCAGTGCGATGCGTTCGACCTTTGTGGGGACGATGACGCCGAAATCAATCATATTGCCGTATTCTTTTCGCAGCGCATCGTAGCCGAAGTTCTTGTCGGAGTTTTCAGTAACCTTCTGCGCTACGATTGAGCCGTCGAGACCTGCGTTAAGGGCAATCTGTTTGATTGGGGCAACGATAGCCCTGCGGACGATATCGATGCCTACTTTCTCATCACCCTGTGCCTTGATTTTTTCCAAAGCAGGAATTGCCCGCAGCATAGCGACGCCGCCGCCCGGCAGGATGCCTTCCTCAACTGCGGCCCTACAGGC
Organism: uncultured Phycisphaerales bacterium; assembly: GCA_963769245.1. Classification (GTDB taxonomy): domain Bacteria; phylum Planctomycetota; class Phycisphaerae; order Sedimentisphaerales; family Anaerobacaceae; genus Fen-1362. The sequence continues at coordinate 2,298,604 of CAVYKU010000001.1, read as the reverse complement.
GTGCAGCGCGTCCTCGACGCGTGCCTTCTTTTCTTTCATCTCGGCTTCCGTTGCTGCGCCAACCTTTATCATCGCGACGCCGCCGGAGAGTTTCGCAAGGCGCTCCTGGAGCTTTTCGATATCGTAATCACTGGTTGACTTTTCGATTTCGGCCTTTATCTGCTCGATTCTGCCTTTGATTTCTTCTGTTTTGCCTGCGCCTTCGATAATCGTTGTGTTGTCCTTGTCGATAGTAATCTGTTTTGCTCTGCCCAACATATTCAGTTCGAGATTTTCAATGTCGATGCCGAGGTCTTCGAATATGGCCTGACCGCCGGTCAGCACAGCGATATCGCTCAACAGCGCCTTACGTCTGTCGCCGAATCCCGGCGCCTTGACTGCTGCACATTGTAAAACGCCGCGGAGCTTGTTGACGACTAATGTCGCCAGTGCCTCGCCTTCGACTTCCTCAGCGATAATCAGCAGGGGCTTACCCTGTTTTGCGACCTTTTCGAGCAGCGGCACAAGCGATTTAATCGAGCTGATTTTCTTTTCGTGGATGAGGATATACGGCTTATCCAATACGACCGTCATATTTTCCAGTTTGTTGATGAAATGCGGGCTAAGATAACCTTTGTCGAACTGCATACCTTCGACCAGGTCAACAACGGTTTCGAGCGACTGGCCTTCTTCGACGGTGATTACGCCGTCTTTGCCGACCTTGTCCATCGCCTCAGCTAATTTCCTGCCGATTTCCGCGTCCTGGTTTGCCGAGCACGTCGCGACCTGCTCAATCTGCTTGCTGGAGGCGACGGCTGTGCTCATTTTCTGCAGCTCTTTGACGATTGTGTCAACGGCTGTGTCGATGCCTCGTTTTACCTGCATCGGGTTTGCGCCGGCTGTGATGTTTTTCAGTCCTTCTTCGAATATGCTTTCAGCCAGAATGGTCGCGGTGGTTGTCCCGTCGCCCGCGACGGTTGATGTTTTTGACGCGACTTCCTTGACCATTTGTGCGCCCATATTCTCGTATGCATCTTCAAGCTCAATTTCTTTCGCGACCGACACGCCGTCTTTTGTTACGGTTGGTGAACCGAACGATTTTTCAAGAACGACAACCCTGCCGCAGGGGCCTAATGTTACTTTAACGGCGGCGGCGAGCTTCCTTACGCCTTCTCGTATCGCCGCTCTCGCCTCTGTTCCGAACGCTATCTTTTTCGCTGTCATATTTTTAATTCTCCTTATATTAATTGGATATTCGACAATTGTGGCCCGTGCCTCGTGGCTCGTGACTCGTTATTATCGAGCGACGGGGCACGAGCGACGTGCGACGTTATTCCTCGATGACCGCCATAATGTCCGACTCGGTCATAATCAGGTATTCTTTGCCGTCCATTTTAAGTTCGCTGCCTGCGTAGCTGGTGAACAGCACCGTGTCGCCTTTTTTGACCTGTGGTTTCTGACGTGAGCCGTCGTCGAGGACTTTGCCGTCCCCTACCGCGACGACCTTTCCTTTTTGCGGCTTTTCCTTTGCGCTGTCGGGCAGGACGATTCCGCCCGCTGTTTTAGTTTCCGCTTCCATTCTCTGGACGAGAACCTTATCGGCCAATGGTCTTACTTTCATTTCCTGCTACTCCTTTCAAAAAATTCTATCTTTATTTTGCTTTATTTTTTATGACGAAAAAATATGGCTGCCGTATCTTTTCACGAACAGCCGATTCAACTGGTCTCTCAAGATATTCATATCCACCGGCTTACTCATAACGCTGAAGACGTCCAACTGCAGCGCCTTTTCGAGCATCATATTGGTCGCCCGGTCTGCCAGTAATATACAGGGCATAAGCGGCTGTTCCATTCGGATAATCTTCAGCGTCCACAGCCCCGCCTCCGGCTCGTCGAGGTCGGTATCGATAATCGTTGTGCAAATCCGCCGATGCCGCAGGACGTTAACTATATCATTGGTGCGCTCCGCGACCAACAGATTTATGCCCCTGGGTCTGAATATATCGCGCAAAGCCCCCGGCCAGTCCCAGTCCGACCGGATAGCCAGCACATTTAACTCATCGAATTGTCGCAAGTCCGCTACCATAGCGCCTTTAGAGTTGCAAACCCTGTGCCAGTAAGGCAGTTTCGATTGTTTTATTGCGTAACTGATTGATAATAAAAGGGTTAAGTTGTGTTCCGGCTGGCAATTGCCTTCTGGCAGTTTTGCAGGTAGCCGCGATTTTACTGCCAACCTGGCAGTTAGAGCAGGGGGATAGATTGCAATCAGAAGACGATTGCGGCGTAGCCGACTGACTCCCGGCTGACCGAACCCATCTTGTGAAGCATTATCTCGTTGCTGTTGGTATGGGCGAGGAGAATGCCTTTTTTCTTGCCGAGTGTTTTGGCGGCGGCTACGGTTGCCGCAGCTGCGCCGCGCCGCAGGCGTTATAATTCTCTTCTGCACTTTCGAGCATCTTATCCGGCTGCATCTTTAGCGAATAATCGATAAACTGCCTGTCATTGACTTCCATCGCCCATTTTAACGCGTCTTTGCCTGTCCCCATAGGAACAAAACCATATCCAGGGCCATAGTGAGTCAGGTCGGTTGAGCCGAGACATACGATTTTTCTCTCATCGTCGCTGGCAATGATGCTGCCGACAATTTGACCCAGCTCAATTGCTTCTTCAACGGGCGGTGTTAGGATGGGCAATATTTTCGCGCCGGGGAAAAGCTGCTGAATGAACGGGACCTGGACTTCCATACTGTGTTCGCTGTCGTGCGCGTCGGGGTCGCTTATCGCGGTTTTACTTTCGATTACCGCGTCGGCAAGCGCTTCATCGATAGCTATTTCGCCAAGGGGCGTAAACCAGACGCCTTTGTCGTAAACAGCGGGGGACCGGCCGGAATATCTGTGTGCCGCGCCGAATATGACGAAGGTATCGACTTTCGGGTGTTTCTTTTTTATTGCGGCAAAGACAATCGCAGCGGTTGAGCCGCTGAAAGTCCAGCCCGCGTGAGGGACAATGCCCGCGGCTATACTGTCGGGAAGGGGCATATTCAAAGGCGATTCTTTGAGACACTGCTTTATCTCGTCAGCGCACTCGTCCGGTCGGCCGGGGTAAAATTGGCCTGCTACTATGGGTTTTCTCTTTTGCATATTACACCGACTGACACTGACTAAAACACTGACTAACACCGACTATAACGACGATTGTATCTCATTGTTGCATATTGCGCTCCGAGCCGATATTATTATACCATTATCCAAAACTACAATATATTCTAAACACGTTTGACAGGGAAGAAAAATGGCATCAAACAAGGCAGCGGTGGCGGTGATAATGGGTTCGGACAGTGATCTGGCGATAATGCAGACCTGTATCGATACGCTAAAGGATTTCGGGATACAGCCGTTTGTGCGGATAATCTCCGCTCATCGGACGCCTAAGGCCGCGTCACAATTTGCCGCCGGGGCTGCTAAAAAAGGCATAAAGGTGATAATTGCCGCTGCGGGTATGGCTGCCCATCTGGCAGGCGCAATCGCTGCTCAGACGACGCTGCCCGTTATCGGCGTGCCGCTTGCCGCTAAAGAAGGACTGGCGGGGCTGGATGCCTTGCTTAGCACGGTTCAGATGCCGGGAGGAGTTCCGGTAGCGACGGTCGCAATCGGCAAGGCGGGGGCGAAAAATGCCGCTGTCCTGGCGGTACAGATTCTGGCGTTATCGGATAAAAACCTTGCCGGTAAATTAACCCGCCTTAAGGCCACTCAGGCAAAAGAAGTCGCTAAAAAGAACGCAACTCTCAAATAAAGGTCTAATTTCCTTGTCACAATTTATCAGCTATAGTTGAGCCGAAGTCCTATGTGAGTTTGCTTGCGGTTTGCCGGTCAAATTTCTCCTGCGTGGAGAGCATTTTTCATACCTGTAAATTCGATTCGCACCCATATTGGTCTGGAAAGCTTTTTGTGGATTTGGCCGGGGTTTTGGCGTAGAATCTAACCGTTTGTAATGGATTCTACCGTTTTAAAAAGGATTGGATATTTGATATGCGAAGAGCGACGTTATTAGCGGCGTTATTATTAATAGCGGCATTTGGTCTGGTACTGGCGGGCTGCGAGGATAAGCCCCAGTTTACGCCGGAACAGATGGCCAAAATACCACTTGCCAAACGCGACGGGCTTCCTGAAGTCAGCGGTGGTTTTGCTCTGGCTGTGGGCGACCAGACAATCACATCGGAGGAAGTGATTAGTCCTGTTTTTGAAAAGCTGGCGGCGGCGGCGCAGAGGACCGATTTTGAGAAATTCAAAAGTGTCGCGGAACCGGTGATTGAGCATCAGCTTATTGACAAGATAGTTAATGCGCTGCTTTACAGCAGGGCAAAAAAAGATGCAGGCGATAAGATTGATGATGAGCTTGATAAGGTAACCGCCGCGGAAGTCAGAAAATACGTGATGGATTTCGGAGGGGATTACGCCAAGGCGGAGCAGTCGCTAAAGCAGATGGGAATGGACTGGAGTAAGTTTGAGCAATATAAAAGACGGTACATATTGAGTCAGAGTTATCTGGCCCAGAAGATGCCGAAAGACCAGCCGATTACGTATAGCGAGATGATGTCGGCGTATAATGCGACAAAAGAGCAGTTGTACGGAACGCCGGGGGTATTGCGGTTTCGTCTTATCGACCTTGAGCCGGCGAAGATGCGGGATATCGATGCAAACAGGCCTCGCCAGGAGCAGGCCAGGGAGCTTATCGATGGTATTATGAAGCGTATAAAGCAGGGAGAGGATTTTGTGCGATTAGCGAATGAGTATTTAAAGGCAAATAATGCCTTAACAGCCGGGGATGTGAACGCCGCCCCAGATTCTCTCGTTGCGCCGTATGATGTTCTGGCCCAAAAGGCGGCGACGATGAAGCCGGGAGAGACGGCCGGGCCTGTCGAGGTTGAAGGGCACATTTTTGTTATGCAGCTTGTTGAATATCAGCCGAAGAGCGTCGAGCCGTTCGAGAAGGTCCAGAACCAGGTTAAGGCGGGGATATCAGTCGAGCGTATGCATCAGGCGATCGATAAGATAACTGAGGAACTTGTTGAGCAGGCCTCGGCGGCGGACAGGGCAAAATTCGTGGATTTTTGTGTGCGCGAAATTTACAGGGACGCCAATAGATAACATTAGTTCAGTGTCTGGAATCATCGGATGGAAATAATCGCACATGGCATAGATTTGGTTGATTTTCCTCGGATAGAGGATATGGTCGAACGACACGGCGAGCGTTTCTTAGACAGGGTTTTTACCGCCGCGGAACAGCAATACGCGAATTCCAACAAAAACGGGATTGAGAAATTAGCTGGCCGGTTTGCCGCGAAAGAAGCAGTGCTGAAACTTGTGGGCACGGGCTGGCGGGGCAAAATCGCCTGGACGGATATTGAGGTGGTGAATACGGAGACGGGTCAGCCCCAAGTGAGATTATCCGGCGAGGTCAAAAAAATAGCCGATAAACTCGGCATCACGCAGATAAGCGTCAGTATTACTCATACCGCCAATTTTGCCATCGCCTCCGCTGTGGCATTAGCAGAATCAAATGGGCGCAAATAATTTTGATTGTGTGGTAATCGGGGCGGGGCACGCCGGCATAGAGGCCGCGCACGCGGCTGCGAAAATCGGCGCAAAGACGGCTCTTATCACCATCGACAAAAACAAAATCGGGGCGATGAGCTGCAATCCCGCGATAGGGGGGCTGGCCAAGGGGCAGATTGTCCGCGAGGTTGATGCACTCGGCGGGCTTATGGGGCTGGCGACCGACGCGACGGGGATTCAGTTCAGGATGCTCAATCGCTCAAAAGGGCCTGCTGTACAGTCACCACGCGCCCAGGCGGATAAATACAGGTATCAGCGGTATATGATAAACGCGCTTGAGCAGACGCCGAACCTGACTATCATCGAGCAAATGGCCGTCGAGATTATTGTTGAGAATGGTCATGTCGTCGGTGTGCGTGGCAAAGACGGCTGGGCGTGCGATGCCAAAACGGTGATAGTTGCGACGGGGACATTTCTGCGCGGGCTTATGCATATAGGGCAGGAGAGTTTCGAGGGGGGCAGGAGAGGCGAGCCGGCGTCTGATGACCTTTCGGCTTGTCTTGAGCGACTTGGTCTTGTTGTCAAACGGCTGAAAACCGGGACGCCGCCCCGGCTTTACGCGGACACGATTGATTATAACAAGCTCGAAGCACAGCAGGGCGATAAGGAGCCGGCGCCGTTTTCGTTTATGAACGACAGGATTGACAGGCCGCAAATACCCTGCTGGATTACCTATACAAACGAGAAAATTCATAAACTGATTCGCGATAATCTCGACCGTGCGCCGCTTTATACGGGCCAGATAAAATCGACCGGGCCGCGATATTGCCCGAGCATCGAGACCAAGATTATTCGTTTTGCCGACAGGGAGCGTCATCAGATATTTCTTGAGCCGGAGGAGCTGGAGCAAAAAGTTATTTACTGCAATGGCGTTAGCACGTCGCTGCCCAAAGACGTTCAGGATGAGATTATCAGGAACCTGCCGGGCTGTGAGAATGCCGGTATTGTGCATTACGGCTACGCGATTGAGTATGATTACTGTCCGCCTGTGCAGTTGAAGAGCAATCTTGAGACAAAGAAAGTCGCGGGGCTTTTTCTTGCGGGTCAAATCAACGGCACAAGCGGCTACGAAGAGGCGGCGGGACAAGGAATCATCGCTGGAATAAACGCAGCGAGATTTCTGCAGGGGGCTCAAGCTATTGTGCTGGGCAGGGACAAGGCGTATATCGGCGTGATGATTGATGATTTGCTTACCAAAGGACTTGGCATTGAGGGGGTCGGTATTCCGGATGAGCCATATCGGATGTTTACCTCTCGCGCGGAGTATCCGGTTAAGTTTGCGTTCGGATAACGCGGACAGACGCCTGACGGAGATTGGCAGGGCGGTTGGTCTGGTTGATGACAAGCGATGGGAAAGATTTCAGAAGAAATTAAGCGATATCGAACGGCTCAGGGAATATCTGACGAAAAATAAACGGGACGGAATCAGCTTGTGGGAACAGCTTCGCAGGCCGAACAGTCCTCTTGCGCCGACGCTGGCGGAAACGCCTGAAATTAAAGACGCCGGTTTCGGCAGAGAAGTAATTGATGCGGCCGTCATCGACGCCAAATACGAGGGGTATCTTGTCAAACAGGAGCGCTTCGCTGCCGGCTTGCAGGCGTGGGACAAAAGAGCAATTCCGGCAGATTTGGATTATGGCGCGATAATGCACCTGAGGCCTGAGGCGAAAGAGAAGTTAACGCTGTTCAGACCTCAAACGCTTGGCCAGGCGGGACGAATCTCCGGCATCACGCCAGCCGATGTTACTGTTATTCAGATACATCTAAAAAAATATTATCAGTAAATCAGGTAATCGCTGGTTATGAGTTTGCTTTCAGAGAACATTTATAATAAGCAGGCGGGGCGGGATGAGCCGAAGTTCAAAATTTGGCGTAATGCCGGTCTTCTGCTGACTTATAAATGTAACGCCAAATGCGAATTCTGTTATTATAATTGTTCGCCACAACAAAATAACTTGATGCCGGTCGATATGGCGATAAATGCCTGGCTGTCGCTGAAGGAATTGGCGGGCGAAGGCGCGCCTGCGGTGAGCAAAATCGAACCAAAAATTCATATCACGGGGGGCGAACCATTTTTATACTGGGAGCATCTGCTGGAAATTCTGCAGGAAGCAAAAAAGAACAACCTTGGTCCAGTTGATATTATTGAGACCAACGGCTTTTGGGCAGTTGATGAAAAGATTGTCAAAGAGCTAATAAAAGCGCTCGATGAACTCGGTATGAGCCGGCTCAAAATAAGCTGCGACCCGTTTCATCAGGAATACGTCGATATTGAACTGGTGAGGCGATTAGCGAAAACCGCAAAAGAAATAATTGGACAGGACCGTGTTCTGGTTCGGTGGGAAAAGTATCTTGATAAACCGGTTGAGATGAAGAATATTACAGCAGAGGAGCGGAACAAATTCTATGTTGAAGCATTGAAGGATTACCCCTGCCGGTTCACAGGCAGGGCGGCCGACGGGATTGCTGAACTGGTTGCGTCACAGACAGTTGAACAAATTGCAGCCCGAAATTGCTCGAACGCGTTTCTCGATGCCAAAGGCGTGCATATTGACCCGTATGGCAATATTTTCAGCGGAACTTGCAGCGGGATAATCGTTGGAAATATCGCTAAACGGCCTTTAGCTGAAATCTGGAAAAACTGGCAGCCGGGCAACGATAAGATAATTGAAACGCTATTTAATTCAGGTCCGGCGGGATTATTAGGTGAGGCAATCAAAGCCGGTTACACACAATCGAAGTTGTATGCGGGCAAGTGTCACCTCTGCACGTCAATTCGCCAGTTCTTTTTTGACAAAGGCCTTTACAAAATGGTCCTCGGCCCAGCCGAATGTTATTTTTTGTAACGAGATATTAGTCCGGTCATCTGCCGCCGGGTGGAGGGCCACCGAAACCGCCACGACCGCCGCCGGGTCCCATCTGTATGCCTCGTTCCTGCATACGGTTCATCATATCCTGGCGGAATTGCATCATTTTTACTCTCGTATCAGCGCTTATTCTTTCAGACCTTTCTCTCATTCTTGAGGGGTCCTGCTGGCGGAACTGCTGGCGGAAGGCCTGCTGTCTCCGCTGAAAATTGGGGTCTTGAGGGCCGAATCTTCTGAATCTGTTCGGGTCAGGCGGGCCGTTGGCGTCGTTGGCGTCTCTTGCGAGGAATTCCGCCCGCCGGGCCTGCATTTCGTCAATTATCTTGTCCAGGTAAACCGTTTTTTCGTCGGCGGACAATGCGGCATACTCATTTGCCTGGGCTTCCGCCCTTGCCATCATCGCCTCACCCATTTGTTCTCGCATCTCCTGCCTTTTATCTTCGTTGGCGTCACGGAACTGGTTTGAATCAAAAAATTGTCGAATCTGCTGGGGCGTCATTTTGGCGAAATCAGGTTTGCTGTAATGACTGACTGCCATTGTTACCCCAATTGCCGTGATGACAAGCAAAATGATTATCGCTATCGTAATTTTTTTGTTTTTCTTTGTCATATCCTTGCCATATCCTTAATTCTGATTTACATAATTGCTTACATGCCAGTCGGCATACAAATAGTTTACACCCCCGCTCTTACCCTTACCAATTGCCGGGTGAGGAGGGTGGCGAGGGTCCGCAACAAAATCACTCATAACTTGTATGTTTCTTTCTTTAGCTCCCGCCTGCACAGGTGGGTATTCTCTTATTGTTATTCCGGCCAAACCAGACGGTCCAGGTGTCACTATTCCATTGTACAAGTAACTGGTGTTGCCCGTTCTTAAGTGGAATGGGGGAGTAGCGATATTGTCCGATTTGCAGACAAAGACCTTCGGTTGTTTAAGGAGAGGACCTAAAACATTTGTTATAGGCGGGGTGTAAGAGGGGTTGTTTGCATCCGTGATATACCATGGATAGGCACAGCAAATGGGAAATATATCGCGGTTGTCATCGAGATAAGACCTGAACGCGACGCCGATTTGTCGCAGATTTACCGCGCAGTATGTTCGATTAGCTGCAGCTCTGGCTTTGCCGAGCGCAGGAAGAAGTATTCCCATTAAAAGCCCGATTACACTGATGACCACCAGTAATTCCACGAGCGTAAAGGCCCGGCCCAGTTTTTCATTCCCTGCAGGTTTCATAATTCACAAGCTATGACGGTTGATAATGTTTATATATTGCAGAAATCCTAACAAAGTTCTTTGCAGATGTCGATTGAGTAAGCGTCAATTCCGTCGGAGAGCGTTTTGCTCAGTTTTTGGCCCAATTCCAGCGATTCCGGCTCAATGCCGAAAATCACTATTTTCTTCGGACATTCGCCAAGCTGCCTGGAAAGCTCGATAATCCGCAGGATATCCGCCTCGTGAAGGGAGAAGTGCGTCATTTTTTTTGTGGTTTGGACGTCAGTCTGCTCGAATCGTTTGATTGTTCCCGGCTTCTTACCCATTTTAACACAGTCGATAATTACGGCCTTTTTGCGGTTCGCGATTAAATGCAGAACATTCATTCCGCCTGTGCCCGCATCGATGAATTCAACGCAAGGGAATTTGCCTCGATGCTCAGAAAGCTTTCGGATTAAATGGATACCTATGCCCTCATCAGATAACAGCAGATTGCCAAGTCCTATGACGACAATTTCTTTTTTAGTTAATTGGTTTGCCATCTCAAAAAAAATTAAGAATTTAGAATTGAGAATTCTAAATTCTTAATTCTAAATTATCTTACGAACTGCACGTTGAGGAAATGCGTTGAACAGGAGATGCACGGGTCATAAGCGCGAACTAACATTTCCAGTTTCAGCCGAATGTCTTTTTCGCTCTGGTCCAGGATTTCAGGCAGCAGTTTTTCGAAGTCCTTCTGGATATTTGCGTGGTTCTGGTTCGTCGGGATGCAAATATCGGCGGCGACGCATTTGCCGTTCTTGTCGAATTCGTATTCGTGGAACAGTATCCCGCGAGGCGCCTCGACGCAGCCGGCGCCTTTGCCTGCCTTGGGCGAGGATGTAACTTTTTCCGTCTTCAGGCCTTTAGTCAGCAGCTGGTCGATAATCTCGATGCTTGTCTCAACGACGTGAAAGCACTCGACAAGCTGGGCCACAGTGTTCATAAACGGGTTGCAGCAGCCCTTTTGGAGTCCGAATGTTTTCGCGGCGTCCTTGGCCATCGGGCTAAGCAATTCGGCGTTGTTGTTAAATCTTGCCAGTGCGCCGACCGCGTATGCGTCACGATGCCACTTTGCCCATTTTGCCGTCGATTGTTCAACCACGTATTCGTTTGCGACATTGTGCCATTTCTCAATTGGTACAACCGCACCTTTGTTATCGTTGGATGTTATGCCGCCGTGGTAGAAGGTGTAAGCAGCAGGGGTGGTCTGTTTGAGTGACACGTATTCAGTGGGGCGTTCAAACTTCGGGATATTGCCCGCGACGCTTAAAACCACCCCGGCGATTTTTTTAAGGTCGGGAACGGCATCCTTGAGCGTCTGCTGCAATTGGCGTAATTGTTTTTCAGTTGGTGTTCGGGTAAGCCCGCCGGGAATGAGCGTTACTGGGTGAGTTGTTCTGCCCGCGATGAGGTCAGACCAGGTATTTGCGATTCTGTGTGCCTTAACAATTGTTTTTACGGCGTCCGTCGCCCTGGCGACAAGAGGCACAACGGATGGCGTGCCGAAGAAATCCGGCGCAGCTAAGTATCCGACGTGCAGGGTATGGCTTTGCAGCTGCTCGGAGTAATGCATTAGTATTCTCAGCTTGTCCGCCTGTTCGGAAACCTTGATGCCCAGCGCGGATTCTACCGCCTTTGTCGCGGCCAGCGAATGTGTGATTGAGCATATCCCGCAGATTCGCGAGACAATCGTTTGTATGTCCTGGTAGCTGTGACCGCGGACCATTGCCTCGAAGAATCGCGGCGCCTCGGGCACCTGCCACTGGAGCTTTTCGATTTTGCCGTTTTTCACGTTTACGACGATATTGCCGTGTCCTTCGACGCGGGTTATATGATGAACGTTGATATCGAGATTGTTATGCATTTGTTGGCCCCTGACCGATTCCAAAAAGAACCATCTTTGCCTTGAGCGCATCGACGCTCAAGCCATATCGTTCAATAACATCCTTTGCGCCATTGACGTTCGGATTATCGATATAGCCGCGACAGCCGAAGCATCTGAAGCCCGACGACGGACATCTTGCGCCGCATCCGGCCCTGATAACAGGCCCCAGGCAAACCTGCCCATAGTCCCACAGGCACGGATTGCCTTTTGCTTTGCACTCCACGCATACGGGCCATTCTGGTATCTCGGGCTTTTTGCCCATAAGCAGGCAGCGAATCACGTATGTGAATTCTTTTCTGTCTATGGGACAGCCGTGAATTTTGTAATCTACCTTGACCACCTCATCCACCGCTTTTGTAGGCATGGTTTCAAGATGAGGCATATCAGCCGACTTGCCGTAAACGCACTTTTTAACGTCGCTGGTCTCAAAGTTGTTCTTAAGCTTGTTGATTCCGCCGATTGTGGCGCAGGCACCAAGGGCAATAAGTGTTTTTGCCCTTGTCCTGATAATCTCTAATCGTTTCTCATCTTCGGGCCTTGTGATTGAGCCCTCGATTATGGCGATGTCATATTCCCTGCTTTGCTCACTCATCGCTTCTCGCCATTCGACAACGTCAACGTTATCGATGAGGTCAAGCAATTCCTCTTCGAGGTTGACGATTTGAAGCTGGCATCCTTCGCAGCAGGCGAAGTCGAAAATCGCTACTCTTGGTCTGTCCATATCAGATTGCCTCCGGGGCTATACGCAGGTCGGAATAACGGAATACCGGCCCGTCTATACAGGCGTAATAGTTGTTAATCTGGCAGTGCCCGCACTTACCTACGCCGCACTTCATTTTTCTTTCGAGGTTCATGAATATTCTTTCTTTGGGCACTTCCGCTTCCTGCAGGGCCATCAGCACGAATTTGTACATCACCGGCGGCCCGCAGATAAATACCAGCCCTGACTGAAGCTCGGTTTCAATTTTTGGAATGAGGGTGGTAACGACGCCGACGTTGCCGAGCCAGCAGTCGTCGGTCTGGTCGATTGTTTCCATAAATCGTATGTCGTTCCTGTGTGACCAGCCGTCGATTTCCGAGTGGAAGAACCTTTGCGACATACATTTTGTTCCGAGCAGGACCGCAAGCTCTTTGTAGTCGGCGCGGTTGTCAAGAATGTAGTTGATAAAGGACCTCTGGGGAACCAGCCCGATACCGCCGCAGATGAATATAACATTTTTGCCCTTTGCCTCTTCCACCGGGTATGTGCCTTTTCCAAGCGGGCCTCGTATCCCGATTTTGTCGCCGATTCTCAGCCGGTGAATCGCGTTGGTAACGTTGCCGATTCTGCGGACGACCAGCTCGAAGTAGCCCTTTTGCGTAGGAGATGATGATATTGTAACCGGCGCCTCGCCTACGCCTGCGATTGATACCTCGACGAACTGGCCCGGGATGAAGTCAAACGGCTCGCTGTCATCGATTGAAAGCCGAAGATACATCTCGGTCGGGTTCATCAGCCGCTTCTTTTCGAGGGTCGCCAGCCGCGGCAGGTAAATGTCTTTTTCAACAGCACAACGTTCACACATTGTTAACGCTCCTACATTTTATGTCGAATCACTCGACTTGTATTACTTTATTCCCAAATCGTCAACTAACCTGTTGTAAACATTGACAGGGTTTGCGATATCCGGCAGGCACGCGCCCACGCATCGCCCGCACCCGACGCAGGACATTATGGGGCTGTTTATTTTTTCGGGCACGTATTTACATTTTCGATACAGGCGGTGCCTGAAACGGTCGGCCCGTTTCTTCCTGAATTCGTGCTCGCCCGCCACTTTTGTGAAGCCATCGAGCAGGCAGCCATCCCATGCCCGCTGTCTTTTGCCCGATATGAAGTCCCAGTTTACGTCGTCCTGCACGTTGAAACAGTAGCAGGTCGGGCATACGAGATTGCAGGAGCCGCAGCTAAAACAGGTCTTTGCCTTTTCTTCCCAGACGGGATGGTCGTATGCCCCTTCGAGCAGTTTGGGCAGATAGGATGCCTCGCATTTCAGTTTGTGATTATTAAGCCGTTTTTCGTTTTCTGCCTGGATTCTCTGTCTTGCCTGTAGGTCTTTTTCGCTTGAATCGACTGCTTCCTGCGCCTTGGCGATAAAGCTGTCGCCTTTCTTTGAGCCGCTTTCCATAACAAACGCGTTGCCTATATCGGTCAGCAGAACGTCAAAACCATCCTTAACTGTTGCCGTGCCCATCGAGGAGGCAAATACATTTTTGGATGGCGAAACCACATCGCATACGACTATCGTTGCGTTATGACGTCTTCTCATATAGTGGGTATCGAAATTATCCTGGCTGAAAAGCTTATCAAGCTGATTTAACGCGACCATATCATAAGGATGAACGCCCAGAAGGACAAACGCGGTATCATCGTAAACCGACTTGTAGCCGTCGCCGACTTCGAAAGTCAGCAGCGTTTCAACCGGAGGCAGGAAGTACTTCTTCGGCGGCTGAAGCGTTACGTCGTAATCCAGGCGAAGCTGGCCGGCGGATTCGAGCTGCTCAAAATCGAAACGATCGCCCTTGGCGCAGACGCCGATGACCCGCTGCCGTTTTATGATTTCATCCACAAACCGCCTGAAAGCGTTTTTGTCGATTGTTACTGTTTTCATTTTACGCCTCTGTTAAAAATGTTCTCAAACGTTATTCGTCAAAACCCGAACGCCTCGGTTTTCATATATAGTAGGGCAGGCGGGCAAGATCTGTCGCTATATCTATCGTTATCACCTTTATCTTTTTGGGGACGATAATTCTTCGCGGGGAGAAATTCAATATCCCCTTTATGCCCGCCCCAACAAGCGCATCCGCCACGTCCTGCGCCGCCTGTTCGGGCACAGCGATAATAGCCATATCCACCTCTCGCGTGCCAAGTGTATCGAGCATTGAGATGCTTTCGACCGTGACACCGTTCATCTTGCGGCCGATTTTGGCGGGGTCATTATCGAAGGCGGCGGTAATTTGAAAACCGTATGTTCCAAAACCCGTGTATGCCATTATTGCCGAACCCAGGTTGCCGACGCCCACCAGGGCGGTTTTTTGCGTCGTATCGAGCTTTAATATCTTTTTGATTTGCTTGGCGAGGTTTTCAATGTCGTAACCGACGCCGCGTGTCCCGAAGTCGCCGAAGTAGGAAAAGTCCTTCCGTATCTGCCAGGGATTCACGCTGACAAAATCCGCCAGTTTGCTGCTTGAGACGCTGCTGAGTCCCTGCCGGGACATAAGAGCCAGCCCCCGAAGGTAAACCGGCAGGCGACGAACCGTCTCATTTGGTATCTTGCTGTATCTCACAATATATATTATGTCCAGTTAGTGCTTGTGAACACAATCACAAAGTCGCATAAGAGCAATTTACAAAATTTCCCATAGGCCTGTCAAGAAATTACGCCGTGATTGCCAAAAAAAGTGAGGTTTCTGTTTGTGCTCTGTTTAGCGATGCAGAAAAGCAGTTTTTTTGTTCTTTGTGAAGGGAATCTGTCCGGCACAGTCAATACAATCGTTAAATGTCTCACATTTTATTATGTTGGGTTGTTAAATGCGCATTTTTATATCACTATGCCCATTCCTATACTATATAAGGAGAGGCGATTTTCCGATATAGTAGAATCTTGTGAATCTTGTCAGGGTGGCCCGGAGGCAAAATGATTAAAGCCGTTAGCGAAACATCGAGAGCCAAATGGTGGGAATGGTTTGTTGTGGGCGTATTATTCGCTATGGCTGTTGTTTGTGCCCATATCACTTAATATCTTGCTGTTCCATTTCTCTGTTCCATAAGTGAATCAAACGGGTTTGAAGGCAACTGCTGGCCAAACAAGCAATAGCGGGAATTTAATGGGCAGGGTGAGAGTTGAACTCACGACACGTGGATTTTCAGTCCACTGCTCTACCACCTGAGCTACCTACCCGGTGAACCCGAATTATAACCGTTTGTTTCACTGATTTAAACTGAAATTTTACCACCGAGACGCCAAAACTCAAAGTATTTTAACCGCAGATTACCCCCGCCAGGGGCGAGTGTTAGTCGGTGTCTTTAAAATAAAACTGCCGCGAGACCCTTCTATCCCGCGGCAGTAAAAATCAGCGTTAATCCTCCTTCGCTGCCGCTATGGAGGACAGGTCTGTGGTTTTAATCAGAGAAGTTATACACGTCGTCGCTTGTTCCATATAAGCCATCCCAGCCGGCCGACAAAAGGATATATGAATCCTCGTTGTGTGGCCTTGGGGTGGTAGTAATTTTTGTATTAGTGATTGCCTTGTAGAAAAGTTGGGGGTTATCATATATTGGCTGGTGAGTTGTATATGTACTTTCCCAGGGGCAACCAAGCCCTGTAAGAGCATAGTTATCATCAAAGTTGTAAATACTGGGATTAGTAGTCGAGTAATTTGGATTTGTTAGTGAAAAGTTGGGGTCATGAACCAGCTTAGTTGTGTCGGCTCTATAATAAAGAACGGGCATACCAAGTTTTTTGCCGGTGCATTTGAGAGGATTGTTTCGCAGAAATGCATCGGTAATCACGGAATTTGGATATTGGGTTGGAGTTGGTGGAATTGCGTCCACAGTGGCCTGAAATGATACTGGTGTGCCGTAGAAATTTTTACCAGTGGAAGACGTACTATACCAGGAGTACAAATCTTCAAGACGTGCGGCTTTTATGCTGTCGGAATCAAGATATTTGGTTCTTTCCTGCAAATTTGTCATTAAAGCGGTACCAGTGGGGGTAGAAGCGGTGATGGTAGCAGGGTCTGTTTGTGTGCACAAGTTGAAAAGGTAAACGCTTGTGTTGGCCTGGAAGGTAGATGAAGGGTCAAATCCCATACCATCCTGGCCTAACAATGCTTCACAGAGTTTCATTGCGCCGCAGTAACCGGCGTTTGTTGTTGCATTGCCATCTGTCGCTCCTGAATCCGGGTATGTTTCCTGATGGTCGTTGCGATATAATTCGAGAGCTTTACTGATATCGCTGAACTGGCTCCTCTGGACTACGACCCTGGCGTATCTGCGGGTCCTCTGCAGGCCCGGCATAAGGATGCTCATAAGTATAATGATGATGCTCATTACCGTTAGCAGTTCGACAATGGTGAACCCGGTTGTCTTTTTTGAGGTCATTTGGTTCTCCTTAACAGTTTAAATATCATAACGTTAAGTGTGGAAACAATACTTCCAGACACATCACCAAGTATAGTTTATGGGACGTGCTTTGTCAACCCTTTTAGCTATTAAATAACCGTCCCCGGGATTTTGGGCCTCAATTCGGGGCGTTTGTGTGGATTAGGTTCTAAAATTTTTCGGCGTCCTGAACTGCCAGCCGTTGTGAAAACTCGCGCCAGGCCAGCATCGAGCGTCTTAGATTTTCGCGGATATCGCCGCTTAAGCCATATCCCTGTAACCCTATGGGGCCTTTGAAGCCGACCTGTTTTAGCGATTGCAGGAATGAATAAACGTCATAGGTCCCTTTGTCCAGTGTTTCTATTGACCTGGCTTCGGTTGTGCCATTTATCGTTACGATAAGCAGGTAGGGCGACGCGAAAGCCAGGATGGTTTGCAGATTTGCGGGTTTGTCGGTTTTTAGCCAGTGATAGAGGTTAAAAATGACGCCGACGTTGCGCCTGTTGCTTTTTTCCGCGAGGCGAACGGCGTCCTCGACTTTTTCAAGCCAGAAGTTCTCATGCGGGTACAGCGCGACGGCAACATCATTCTTATTCGCGATGTCGGCTATCCGGCTGATTATCGCAATCGCCTGCTCATCGCCGCTGACCGATGATTTTTGATGAACATCGCTGGTCATTGCCAGCCATATCGTTGTCTTGCGGCCTGCCAGCTCCCTGATGCTGTTCTCAATCGATGCCATATATTTCTCAGGCGGGTCTTCGAGTTTTATCGCGAAATATGCCCCGAACATTTTCAGGTTTGATTTATCGAGCTCGCCAAGCATTTCAGCAATGCCGGCTGTGTCCTGCGCGGGGTTTCCTTCCCAGTATCCTATCCCTGCGTATCCCAGATCTTTAAGCATCTCTACCTGGTCTTTGGCGGACTTGTGCGTTTCATCAATCGTGCCCGTATCCATCGCGAAAAACGGGTTAGTCAGTCCCGCCTTATCCAAATCAAGAGGAACGACCCATATATTTCTAAATGCCACCGGCCCATGGTCGCCCTGAAGGACAAGCGGTCCTTTGGCCAGGTCATTAGGTTTGAAACTGCCTCTGGTGGGGCCGGTCAGTTCCACGTCTTTTTGTATAAGCGTTCCATTTTGCCATATTCTTATTACTTTTGCGTTGGCGATTTTTTTGCCTTCGCTGTTGAATCTGGCTGCGCGAAAGATAATATCATAGGTTTGCCACTGTCCGGGCGGGCGTGAGGCATTCACTAAAGCTGAATGGCCATCGTATGATTTTACGGGTCTGGTTTCATCCCAGCGAGGGTATATCCCGCCGCATTCTCCGCCCGGATACGGGATGTTGGCATCGGTCCAGCTGTCAAGTATCTGGACCTCATATTGGCCCTGAAGGTACACGCCGGAGTTCGAATTTTTCGGTATCACAAACTCAACGTGTATCCTCGCATCGCCGAATTCTTCCCTGCTCGCAAGCGGCGGGCTTTTACCCTTTCGTCCATTGATTATGACGCCCGTGCCTTGCCTTACCGACAAAAGGTATTCGTTGCGTGGATGCTCGAATGCGTCCCCGGCTGTGTTCCATTCGCTGTTTGGCAGCCACGCCGATAAGTCGGTCAGGGCAATTTTCTCGGCTGCCTGGCTTGTGCCGCAAACAAGGGCTAGTCCTATTACCAGTGTTACGACGATTTTAGTCATCTTTATCATTCAACTTTACCAATAAGGTCCCTGACGGCTGCTACGCCGTGGCTGTCGCAATATTTATGAATCCCGTCGATAATTTTCACGGCACAGTTCGGTTCAACGAAATTCGATGTCCCGACCGCGACGGCCGTTGCGCCCGCCAGGATAAATTCAATCGCGTCCGAGGCGGTTCTTATTCCGCCCATACCCAGAATCGGCACTTGTGTGCCTTTTGTTACTTCGTTAAAGACCTTGTTGACCATATAAACGGCAATCGGCTTTATCGCCGGGCCTGACAGGCCGCCCGTGCGGTTCGCAAGCACGGGTTTGCGCGTTTCAATGTCTATTACCATAGCGGTAAAGGTATTGATTAAGCTGAGCGCATCGGCTCCGCCTTCGACGGCTGCCTTTGCGGTTACGGCTATATCCGTAACGCTGGGCGTGAGCTTGACCATCAGTATTTTACTTCCGCAGGCCGATTTGACGGCCGAGGTGATTTCTTTGACCAATTCCGGTTGAGTCCCAAAAGTAATTCCTCCCTGTTTCACATTTGGGCAGCTGATATTAAGCTCGAAACCCGCTATCGCTTTCTGCTCGCAAAGCTGTTGTGCGACTGCCGTATAATCCTCGATTGTCTCGCCCGCGATATTCACAAACACCGCGCAGGACATTTTTTCAATCGCTGGCAGTTTTTCAGCGATAAACTCATCGACGCCAATGTTGGCCAGCCCTATGGCATTGAGCATACCGCTGTCGGTTTCGACTATCCTCGGTGTTGGGTTTCCCTGACGGGGTTTTATTGTAACGCTTTTGGTAATAAACCCGCCGAGTTTGCCGATGTCCATAAAATCGCCCAGCTCGTCAGCGTAGCCGCACGTTCCAGATGCCGTCCATACGGGATTGGCCGTTTTCAGCCCAGCGAACTCGACCGATATATCCACTTCTCCCATGTTCACTCCATTGTGCCTCTGCATATATTTAGGGGTTATATTCTATTTTGGCGACAGAATTAGTTCACTGACTCAGACGATTGCGATTCCAGATGGGGCACAGCTTTCGTTCGATTATACGATGATCTCAAATCCGGTTATTAATGGTACGCCGGACTCAGATACATTTTACGTATATCTGGGCGGGACCGAAATCTTTTCCGTAAACAACGATAGTTTGGCGCCGGATGGTGGAACAATTTCAGAAACGAAGTTAATAAACGTGTCGTCATTCGCCGGCCAAAATGTTGAGCTGAAGTTTGTGCTTCTCAGCACTGATGATAATTATACCACCCGTGTAGAATTAGATAACGTTGATGTGTCTGGTTCTGTTCCTGTTGTTCCTGTTCCGTCGGCGATGCTGCTTGGCGGGATTGGCGTGGCATCTGTCAACTGGCTTCGCAGACGCAGGATACTGTAATTCAAAATCGGCTTATGTGATATTTTGACCCCTGAACCATCCGCCTCGAGGTTCAGGGGTTTTCTTTTGCCCGTAAAGCTATATAATAGAATCATTTTGGACTTATGGAATGCGACGCATAAAAAAGGCAAAGTTTATCTGGTTGGCGCCGGGCCTGGTCGGCCGGACCTGATTACGGTCCGCGGACTGGAATTGCTCAAATGCGCCGATTGCGTTATTTACGACAAGCTTGCTAATCCTGGCCTTTTGAATTATGCCCGTCCGGATGCCGAGCTGCTTGCCGTCCCCAAACGCGTCGGGCCTGAATCCTTCAGGCAGGAGCAGATTAATAACCTGCTCGTCCAAAAAGCCGGTGAAGGTAAATCCGTTGTTCGTCTCAAAGGAGGCGACCCGTATATTTTCGGCAGGGGGACAGAAGAGGCGGCTGTTCTCGCAGAAGCCGGAATCGATTTTGAGGTCGTGCCCGGCGTTACTGCCGCGCTTGCTGCAAGCTGCTATTCTGGTATCGCTCTTACCGACAGGGCGTTTGCGTCCGAAGTGATATTTGTTACGGGCCACGAAGCCGAAGGCAAGCAGCAGACAGGCATCGACTGGCAGTTGCTCGCCAAATTCACCGGCACAATCGTCTTTTATATGGGGATGGAAAACCTCAACGATATTACCCGCCGGCTCATCGAAAATGGTATGTCTTCTGATACGCCGTCGGCTGTTATTGCCGATGCGACGCTGCCCACGCAAAAAATCGTCAAAGCTACGCTGGCGACAATCGCTGATGGCTGCGACAAAAATAAAATCACGCCGCCCGCACTTGTTTTCATTGGCCCGACCGCCGCCGGCGACTCACGACTCAACTGGCTTGCTGAATCGCCATTGTTCGGGAAAACCGTAGTAGTTACCCGTGACGCCGAAGGAAGCACCGAGTTTGCAAAAAAAATCGCAGGCAGAATGGCTGTTACCATTGAAATACCCGTTACCAAAATAAAAACACTTACCGACTCAGGCGACTTTATAAAAACACTCGCCCGGATTCACGCTTATGACTGGGTAATCTTCACCAGTTGCAACGGCGTCGAGACCTTTTTTGCTGTGCTGGCAAAACTCGGTAAGGACGCCCGTGTTTTCGGCTCAGCCAAAATCGCCGCCATAGGCGTCAGGACCGCAGAGACACTCGCGGGATTCGGCATCAAAGCTGATTTTGTCCCCAGTGCCTTTACCAGCAATGACCTTGCCAGGGGTCTTATCGATTTTACAAATCTCCGCGGCAAAAAAGTTCTCCTTCTGCGTTCACAAATCGCCTCCGATGACCTGACGCAATTGCTCGAAGCCGCCGGCGCATCGATAGATAATGTCCCCGTCTATACCCACGAAAAGAACTTATGCGATATGAAGCCGCTTTCCGAAAGGCCGATTCGCTGGCTGACCTTCGCGAGTCCTTTCGCTGCGGTGTGCTTCTTTGAACAGGTTTCAGTCGATTTCGTAAAATCCAAAGATGCCAAAGTAGCCTCAATAGGCCCGGTTACATCGAAAAAACTTGCCGAGCTTGGCGTAAAAGTTGATGTTGAGGCGTCTGAGCATACTTTTGACGGCTTACTTGCCGCCATCGAACAATACGAATTGCGAACGGCTAAATGATAAATATCTCAAAGCTATATTGCGGCCTTGCGGGACAATCAGACCATTTGCGTTACGGCAACAGAGATTCCGTCGGCCCCATCGTTGTTTATAACTGCACCTCTCGCTGCAATCTTCGCTGCCTCCACTGCTACGCTGCCTCCGATTCGACCCGCTGTGATACTGAGCTATCCACCGACCAGGCAAAAAAACTTCTCGCTGACATTCTCGAAGTAAATGCTCCCGTGGTATTGTTCTCAGGCGGCGAGCCGCTTCTTCGTCCCGACTTGTTTGAATTGCTCGCCGAAGCCAAACGCATCGGCTTGCGAACAGTTATCTCCACCAACGGCACACTTATCGACGGTGACGCAGCCAGAAAAATTGCCGAGGCGAATGTCAGCTACGTCGGGATTTCAATCGACGGCCCCGAAGAATTTCACAACCGTTTCCGCCAGACGAGCGGCTGCTTCAAAGCGACTATGACCGGCTTCGAAAACTGCAGAAAAGCGAATCTGCGGACGGGCCTGCGTTTTACAATCAGCAATTCCAATAAAGAGCAGGTCCCCGCCGTTTTCGATATCTGCAAAGATAACGGCGTAAGACGAGTTTGTTTTTATCACCTCATAAGGTCCGGCAGGGGAAAAGATATCGAGTCGCAGGTTGTTTCTCCGACCGATACCCGAAAGGTTATGGACGTGATTTTGGAACACGCCGCCGATTTTGTTGCCAAAGGTCTTCTCGATGAAGTTCTCACGGTCGGCAATCACGCCGACGGGCCATATCTGCTTGTAAAAATGCAGCAGCAGGGGAAAAATATCGACCAGCAAGAGCAGCTTCTTTTCTCCAATGGCGGCAACCGCGTAGGCGAAAAAATCTCCTCAGTCGGCTGGGATGGCAGCGTTTACGCCGACCAGTTCTGGCGAAATTATCCATTGGGCAATGTTACGCAGAGAACCTTCAAACAAATCTGGACAAACGAAAATGAGCCCGGTGCTGCAAAAACTCCGCAATAAATCGAAGTTTGCCGACAAACGCTGCCTCAAATGCAAATGGTTTGATTTGTGCAAAGGCAACTTCCGCTTCCTCGGCTCCGACCCTGACATAAAAAGCTGGCGATTAGAACCTGATTGTTATCTCACCGATGCTGAAATCGGATTTTAGATAGTCGTGTCCTGTGTCATCACTGTTTCGGGGTAAATGATTTTCGTATTGATTCGGTTAATTGATGTAATTGTCTTTTCAAATCAGGGTTAAGCAGTGCGACACTGCCCTTGATAAGGGCTATTGCTATTGCCGTTGGTATGAGAAGAAACAAATAAAGAATGAAATAAGACATACCTGCGAACATCGGCTTCGGCAGCTCGAACTTACCTGCCGGAGTGTTTATATCGCAGGAAACGCCTGTTGCAGGAACGATTTTTTGCACTATCGCGGGCGTGTTCGTATCGTGGATTGATGCGTTAACGGTAGTCAGCACCCAGATGCCTAACAATATCGCAAGGACGACGAAAATTATCGCCAGCCCTATTCTGGCTGTTGTTATCGAGGATACTTCCTGCTGCGGCTGTTCTTCAAACATACTCTTCTCCCGAAAGCTATTACACCAAATTAATTTTTTAATTCTGATTCCGGCCGCTATTGTATCGCCTGTGTAAAATTGGTCAAGATTGATTGCCTAGTCTTGATAAATACCTTCGCCACCGTCTTTGGCTAAGTAAGATGGTTTACTTATCATTTCAGGCGGCGGTCAGTCATAACAGGTATAAGCGTTGCAAATCCTCTAGCGAGAGGCGTATAATCGTTGCGTTTTGTTCGCCGACGGCGAATTGATTTTTATGAGGATTTTTTGCAATGCATATTCCGGAACAGTTGAAATTGCTCAAACGAGGCACGGCTGGAGATTTTCACCGAAGCCGAATTAGCTGAAAAACTTACCAATGCCGCCAGGGACAAACGCCAGCTTCGAATAAAACTCGGACTTGACCCGACAAGCCCTGATATTCATCTTGGGCATACCGTTGTGCTTCGCAAGATGCGACAGTTTCAGGACATGGGCCACAAAGCCGTGCTGATTATCGGCGATTACACCGCACGCATTGGCGACCCGACGGGCCAGAACGCGACCCGCCCGATGCTTTCGCCTGAGCAAATCGATAAAAACGCAAAGACGTATTTCGAGCAGGCGGGCAAAATCCTCGATACCTCCTCCGACAAACTTGAGGTTCGGCACAACTCCGAATGGCTTGCGTCCCTTCACTCTGATGCCGATATCATTAAACTTGCCGGCAATATGACCGTTGCGCGGATGCTCGAACGCGATACGTTTGAAATTCGTTATAAGAAAGGTGACGCTTAGGCGTCCACGAATTTTTGTATCCGCTTATGCAGGGTTATGATTCGGTTGCCATAAAAAGCGACGTTGAACTCGGCGGCACCGACCAGACCTTTAATAATCTCGTCGGCAGAGACCTTCAGCGAGTCAATAATCAGTCCCCGCAGATTGTTATTACCTGTCCTATTCTCGTCGGCCTCGATGGCAAAGAGAAGATGAGCAAATCGAAGGGCAATTACATAGGCGTAACAGATGAGCCCAATGATATGTTCGGCAAAGTGATGAGCATCTCCGATGATATGATGGCAAATTATTTTACCCTGCTTACCGATTTGCCCGCTGAAAAAATAGCCGAACTGACTAATTCGCAGAAGACGCATCCCAAAGAGGCGAAAGTCCTGCTCGCAAAAACGATTATCTCCCAGTTTTACGATGCAGCAGAAGCGGATTCGGCTGCGGAACAGTTTGAAAAGGTCTTTGCTCAAAAGCAACTGCCTGATGAAATGCCGGAATTCAAATTGCCTGCTGAGCCGATTTCAGTAAAGCAATTGCTCATCAACTGCAAACTTGTCGAGTCGGGCGGCGATGCAAAGCGTATGTGTATACAATCGGCCGTGACAATTGATGGGCAGAAGGTTACTGACCCGAATGCTCAAATTACTCCAGCAAACGGGATGACGATACAGGTCGGCAAACGTAAATTCGCAAAAATTAAAGTAAATTAAACTTCGGCGAAATGAAAGTATCGAGGTTTGGTCAAAAGATAAAACGCAGGTCAGGTATCAGCCAGTTAATGGTTGATATGGGCGAGGGGCTAAAAGCAGGCGTTGATGTCCTGATGCTCGGAGGAGGCAACCCATCGCATATACCTGAAGTGGACCGGGTCTTTCGACAGTGTATGAGCGGGCTTCTTGCGAAAAAAGGCGCATTCGAAAAAGCGGTCGGAGATTATGACCCGCCGCAGGGCAACAAAGAATTTATTGAGGCAATCTGCGAATTATTGCGGGCCGAATGCAGGTGGAATATCAAGCCGGGCAATATCGCTCTTACGGCCGGCAGTCAGTCGGCGTTTTTCATACTCTTTCAATATCTTCGCGGGCGAATTTGAAGACGGCTCAAAAAAGAAAATTCTACTGCCGCTTGCTCCTGAATATACCGGCTATTGCGACGTGGGTTTTACTGACGGCTTGTTTATGGCGAATAAGCCCGATATCGAGCATATCGATGAGCATATTTTCAAATATCATGTGGATTTTGACCGGCTTAATGTGGACGAGGATATTGGGGCGATATGTATTTCAAGGCCTACCAACCCCACGGCCAATGTTCTGACCGACGCCGAAGTTGCAAAGCTTGATTTGCTTGCGCGAGGCAAATGACATCCCGCTGATTATCGACAACGCATACGGCTCGCCTTTCCCGAATATAATTTTCACCGAGGCAAGACCGCTTTGGAATGAAAACACTATAGTATGTATGAGCTTGTCGAAGTTTGGTCTGCCTGCGACGCGAACGGGCATTGTCATCGCTCGCGAAGAAATTATCGAAATGGTCTCGGAGATGAACGCGGTGATGAGCTTGAGCACGGCCAGTATCGGCGCCGCGATTGGGACTGAGCTTGTGCGGACAGGCGAGCTGGTTCGGCTGAGTAAAGAAGTGGTAAGACCCTATTATCAGGACAAGGCAAAATGGGCGGTTACCAAAATTTGCGGACTGCTCGACGGAATTGATTTTCATATTCACAAGCCGGAAGGGGCGTTCTTCTTGTGGCTCTGGCTGCCCGGATTAAAAATTACCGATGCTGAATTATATCGGCGGCTGAAAAAACGCGGCGTTCTCATAGTTCCAGGTCATTATTTTTTCCCCGGACTTGAAGACGACTGGGAGCACAAACAACAGTGCATTCGCATAAGCTATGCACAGGATGTTGATAAGGTCGAAGCGGGCCTGAAAATAATTGCTGAAGAAATCAGGATTGCGCATAAATAAGAGTAGCCGGAATCGTTTAATATCTCCCCAAAAGCGATAATTCTAAAACGCCCGGCTTTTGCGATTAAATTTTGTCCCGAAGCAGCTGAACAGATAGCCCAGGATGAACGTCATCACCGTGCCTGCCACTATCAGCCAGCTCCAGGCCAGTTTGATGTATCCGCCATGAGACAGCAGCAAAAGGGCCGTCATAGTTAAGGCACTGATAATCATTGCCGCTGCATTGCTGATGTTAGCTTGGCGTTTTGTTAATACGCCCAGCAGGAAAACGCCGAGCGTGGCGCCGCCCGTTAAAGACATTATTTCAAAAGCGAACCAGAGAATGTTTTCCACTGGCTGGCACGCGAAAGCGATTATCGCCAGTATCAGGCCGAACGTAATCACTCCTATTCGGGAAACGAGCAGATAATGTCCTTCCGTCGCGGATTTCTTAATCAGTGGGCGATAAATATCCGTTACAAACGATGAAGACAGTGAGCTTAACGGCGAATCAATGCTGGCCAATACAATTGCGGAGAGCATCAGTCCTTTTAATCCGATGGGAAGAGAATATGTTACGAAGTGGGAGAAGACCTCCTTGGTTTTTTCAGGCGCGGGCACGCCGGGATTCTGCTTGTAGAAAACATAAAACAGTGTCCCGATTCCCAGATACAGGCATAGAATCGGCAGACCTACCAGTATAGTGGAAATAATTGCCTTCTGACTTGACCTGCGGGTTTTCACGGTAAGCAACCGCTGCATTAGCTCCTGGTCGGTCCCGAATACAGCCAGCCCTATGAAGAAAGCGTTGGCGGTGCCTGCCCAGAAAGTCGTCGGGTTATTGAGGTCAAAATCGAATTTGAAAATACTCAGCCGGCCGGCCTCATTGGCGATGTGCCAGGCGGATGACAGGCCTCCCTGAATTTTAAGCAAAAGAAAAACAAATAACACACCGCCAGCCAAAAAGAAAACCAGAGTTTGATATGCGCCTGCCCAAACCACCGCTTTTATCCCGCCGAACGCAATGAAGGCGATGCTTACCATCGTAAACACCAATAGCGTCCTCGCCAAAGGCCAGCCCAGGATTATTCCTACCCCCAGGCACGCGGCGTATAATCTGACGCCGGATGCTATTAAGCGTGTGATAAAAAAGAAAATCGAGCCGGCGTACTGCGTCTGAGGCCCGAAGCGATGCCTGAGAAACTCGTAGATACTTGTGCAGTTGTACTGGTAAAATACCGGGATGAACAGAAACGCCACCATAATTCTCGCGACAGCTGAACCAATAAAAAACTGGAGGTACTGCCAGTTTTCGCTGTAGGCGGTCGCCGGCACGCCGATAATCGTCAGCGCGCTTACTTCCGTCGCGACAAAAGACAGACAGGCCACTATCGAGGGTACTTTTCGTCCGCCGATAAAATAGTCTTTGGTATTTTTTTCTTCGCGTCCGAAGATATAGGAAATAACAAAAAGCAGGATAATCGCCAGGCCTACCTCTATTAAATCAATCAGACCGAGTGTTCCTGAAATTTGATGCACCGTAAGAAATTCGCTCATACGCCTTCCTTAATGGCTTTTCTCAACGACTGTCCGCATTCGTCGAGGATGGCAAGGGCCTGTTGCAGATTAACTTTGCGAAAATGCATTACGATTGCGGCTTTGACTTTACCCCCGGCACGTTCAAGCAGTTTGATTGCCTTCGCACGGGAAAGTCCCGTCAGTTGAACAACGATTCTTTGAGACCTGTCGCGCAGTTTCCAATTTGTCGCGTTGAGGTCAACCATTAAATTCCCGTACACCTTGCCCATTTTTATCATTGCAGCCGTTGTGAGGATATTGAGCACGAGCTTGGTTGCGGTGCCCGCCTTCATTCGTGTTGAGCCGGTAATTATTTCCGGACCGACAACCGGATTGATAATTATTTCTGCCGGAATATCCCTGATACCTTCAGCCGAGCAGGTAATAAAGATTGTGCCCGCCCCGATTTGCATCGCCTGTTTCAGTGCGCCTCGTACATAAGGGGTCAGCCCGCAGGCGGCAATACCGACAACTGTGTCCCTGTCGCAAACCCCGCGTTTAATTATCGCTTTGGCTCCTTCATTAGCTTTGTCCTCGGCTCCCTCGACTGCTCGAACAAGTGCGCGTTTGCCTCCCGCGATAATTCCCTGCACTAACGTCGGCCTGACGCCGAAAGTAGGGGGGCATTCCGAGGCGTCGAGAATACCCAGCCGTCCGCTTGTCCCTGCGCCGACGTAAAATAATCGGCCTCCTTTCCGGAAATGCCCGACTATCATATCAACCGCCTCGGCTATTTTTTTGCGTTCTTTGCCGACGGCCTTCGCAACCAGCATATCTTCGCTGTTGATAAGCTCGACTATTCCTGTGGTCGATAGCCGGTCGATATTTTTACTTCTCGGGTTGCTGTGCTCCGTCGTCGGAAGTGGTCTGTGCTTTTTCATTGTGCGGGTATAATCTTTCCTAAAACCAATGGTTGTGTTGCTCCCGTTGCGCCAGGAACGTTGTTTGGCTCGCCTTTAATGGCCGCGTATGCGAGAATCGCGAATGAAATCGCCTCTTTGGCGTCGCAGCTGATTCCAAAATCATCGCTTGTCAAAATCCTGCTTTTGCCGAGACCCCGCCTCAGCATTTTGACTAAGGTCGAGTTATGTGTGCCGCCTCCGCACAATATCACTTCATCAGGCATCCGGGGCAGAAAATTTCGATATGCCCGGACGATGCTCTCGGCGGTAAACGCGGTAACAGTCGCTATAATGTCTTCGGCGGGTATCGATTTTTTCTTCATCTTTCTGTATAACGCGTCGCAGTAACTGTTGCCGAATTCCTCTCTGCCCGTTGATTTTGGCGGGCGCAGGCCCAAAAACGGATGTTTCAGCAAACAATCGAGGATTGTTTTGTCGATTGTGCCTCGTGCCGCGATTTTGCCTCCGCGGTCAAACTTTTGTTTGCCCCTGCTTATGATTGAAATGATTCCATCTATTATCATAT
The DNA here is from genome assembly GCA_963769245.1 of uncultured Phycisphaerales bacterium. Taxonomy (GTDB): domain Bacteria; phylum Planctomycetota; class Phycisphaerae; order Sedimentisphaerales; family Anaerobacaceae; genus Fen-1362. The sequence continues at coordinate 2,269,849 of CAVYKU010000001.1, read as the reverse complement.
TGCCCGGACCTGTATCGAAGGCGACTATATCGCCTGTTCGGCAGCCCGCCGGCAGGGAGGTAACGTTGGCGATGCCGCCGATATTCTGGATGGCTCGATTGCGATGTTTATCGCGAAACAGGAAATAATCCGCAAATGGCACTAACGGCGCACCCTGTCCGCCGGCGGCCATATCCCTGGGCCGAAAATCCGCCGCCGTTGTTATGCCTGTTCGCTGGGCGATTATCGATGGCTCGCCTATTTGCAGTGTTGACCGAATGGTCTTCCTGCCGAAACGCCTGCCTTTGGGATTATGGTAAATGGTCTGGCCGTGAGAACCAATCAAGTCAATCGTATCGAGGCCAATACCGCTTTTTTTACATAGTTTCAGAACCGATTCAGCGAAGACCTCGCCAAGCACAAAATTCAAATGACAAACATCGGCCACGTTGCACGATTCAGCCCCGCAAAGCTGAAGGATATTGCGGCGTAACTCCGCAGAATAAGGAGACGTATCAAACGCCTGCACACTTACTTTTTCATTATCGATATCAATAATTGCAACATCAACGCCGTCAACAGACGTGCCCGACATCAAACCTGCGACGCGCATTCTCGATTTTTGTGAAAGCCCAGCTATTTGGCTTTTTGTCTTCATCACAATCTCTTTTTCAACTCATTTTCGGCGAGATTAAATAATCGCATATTATCATTCAGCCGGGAAACTTTGTTGCGTGCCAGCCATAGTTTCTTGAAATCAGTCCCGATATCGCACATTTGTTTGCGCAACTGCCGCAGTTCGGAAATTTTCACTGTTTGTCCTGCTCGCAGCGTCTTTGCTGCCAATGCTCTTTTGCTCGCCAAACAATCCATTAAGGTGGCCAACTTTAATTCCCTTAACGCTAATTGCTCAAATTTCCCCATTGATTTTACATTGGCGGGCCAAAGGTCAGTATCAGACAGTTCTGCCGTTATTTGTCGCAGGCCTGCAATGCTCATCAAATCAATTGCGCTGCATTCTATTGTTTTGTCCCGCAGCATCGGCTCAAAAAGGGATAGAAACAACAACGATTTATTCGGCGAAGTTTTGCCGCAGGTGATATAAGTGCTGCCAAGTAATCTTATCGCCTCGGCCATACGATTGTCTTTTTGGCCAAAAGCGTGACAGCAGAAATTTTCGGTGAACTTGGCGTTATTCACGGCTTTACCATTCCACGCGTTGGCGGCCCCGTGTGCGAAACTGTGCAGGCTGACTCCAAGCAAATTACGATGTCCCTGGTCACCCCAGTCGGTATTGAGCAATCCCTCAGCATGATATTTACGGCCCGCAGCGGCAAAATTAGTTACGTTACCCATCGAGTTGGGTAGGCGTGTTCCGTGCGTCAGCCAGCCGCTTGTCCCCGGACAAACCATAAACGATAATCCTGAATTCGCGATTTCCCTGGTTCTGGCGATGTTTGCCCCATTCTGTTCATATTCCCAGTTAAGCAGGACTAAATCTTTCGGCAATTTACTAAGTAATTCCGGATGGTTCAATATAATGTCCGCCCAGGCGTTCATTCGCTTGCCGTGTTTTTCACAAAGACGATGAATCTTCAGCAGGAAATCGAGGTAAACCTGCCCGACTCCGATACGAATCACCTTTTTCTCGCTGCGGCCTTTTCCAAGCTCCCATGTCTCATCGCAGCAAACGTTGAAATCCTCCGCCTTGAAGAGCGGCACAAACTCACTGTAAAGTTCCGCGACGAGCTTGATTGCGTCCGGGTCGATGGGGCAAAGGGTTGTGCCTCCCGGAAAGCCGCGAAACCCAGGTTTTTCGCCTAAGTGCCTGTATTTCGGCAGGGACAGAATTTTCTCAAAATGCCCGAAACTTGAAAGCGAACCAACAAGTCGAATATGGTGCTTTCGGCAATGTTCCTGTAAAGAAAGTATTCCCTCCGGTGTGAAGGGACTGTAACCTCTGCCTATTTCAGGATGCTTCTTAAAAGTGAATACGTTCTCAACGTAAAGCTGTATTTCATTTATTTTCCAGTGTGAAAGCCACGTGGCCAGCTCTTTGAGCGTATCAAGCTTGGGCACTTTCCCCCTTGAACAATCGAGATATACGCCCCGCCTGCAGAAATCCGGCTCGTCTTCTATTTTGCAAAGGGGCAGGACCTTCTCATGTATCGCCGTCATCTCACGCAATGTTTGCAAGGCATAATATGCGCCTGCATCCGTTTTGGCATGGATTTCGATACCTGTCTGAATAATCGTTAGACGGTAGGCCTCGTTGTTGGTGATGCTTTTGTCGCGATATATTTTTAACGTTGCCTGCCGAGGGAAATCGCTGATTATATTTGCGATAAGATGATGCTTTGACAAATCAAAGCTAAGTTGCTTGAGGCCGGTTGCGTCAGCCATATTTGAACAGGCAAAGACCGGCCGGCCGGGCCAGCGGAAAAATCCTTTCCGAAGACCAATCTTCTTTACCGGAACCGCTAACCTGGTAAAATGACCTTCATCCTTGATAGCCATACCGTCAGTATAGCACGACCTGAGCATACGCCGCAAGTTGCCATACCGTCGCCCATTTCTTAACGCGGAACTATGAGGTATCGAGGGTTTGCCGAAGAAAACAAAAAATGGAGACGAAGGGAATCGAACCCTCATTCCCGCGATGCGACCGCGGTGTGCTCCCGTTACACCACGTCCCCATTACTGTTCGCTAAAACTGCCACTTATCATAGCAGACTATATTTTTAACCGGCTCCCGTGTCGTTTGCCTGTAGCCCTTTTCGGGATAGCCAAGCGCCATCAGTTCAATTATAGCAATATCTTTCGGAATTGCCAGAATCTGTTTGACCTTTTCGGCGTCAAATGAGCCAATCCAGCAGGTCGCTAAGCCAAGTTCGGTTGCCATAAGGGCGATATGTTCCAGCGCGATTGATACGTCAATCGGGGCAATATGCTGGCCGCATTTCATCGTATCTTTGCAGACGCTGCAGGCGGCGATAATCGCGCCGGCCAGTCCAAACGATTCCTGATGGTTCGTGCAGCCGGCAACCTGCTGCTTTATTTTTTTGTCGGTTACGACAACAAACCGCCAGTCCTGCAGGTTCTTGGCCGACGGTGCCTGTCGGGCCGCCTCAAAAATCTGGTCGAGTTTGTTCTGCTCTACCGGCTTATCTATATAAGCCCTGCACGAATACCTCTTTTGAATAACTTCAATAATTTTCATCGGTTCATCTCAAATCGCTTTTTATAAGTCCGCCTATCCTGAATTGCGCGGATATAATAAGCAATTAAAAATGTTGACGCAAGAGCCAAAAAACCACAAGATTAACTCACACCCGGCCGGCTTCAAGGAGTAAAAGATTTATGCAAAACGAAAAAAAGGAATGTTCATTGGGAGCAGATAAGGTTTCCCGCCGTGGATTTTTAACTCGCGCTGCTGGCACAGCGGTCGGCTTTACAATCCTGCCCCGCTACGTTCTTGGGAATTCCGGCTTCACAGCGCCGTCAGAAAAGCTGAACGTTGCCATTATCGGCGCCGGAAACCAGGGAATGAACGATATGAGGGATCTGCTCCAATTTTCCGATGTGCAGATAATCGCGGTTTGCGATGTTGCTGAACAGGCAGCTTCAGACGAAGGCAAGGGCGGAATAGGACGAGTCCCAGCTTTAAAAACAGTAGAAAGTGCCTACTCGGGCAAAGAACAGACAAAAGATTATGCCAAGTGCGCCGGATTCGTGGATTTTCGCGAAATGTTCGACAAGGTAAAGAATATCGACGCAGTGTTGATTGCGACGCCCGACCACAACCACGCAATCGCAACGATGTGGGCCACCAAAAATAAAAAGCATGTCTATTGTGAAAAACCGCTGACTCATGACATTTATGAGGCAAGAAAAATAACAGAGGCTGCTCGCGAGGCGGGTATCGTAACTCAGATGGGTAACCAGGGACATTCCGGCGAAGGAATTCGTCTGACGGTCGAATGGATACGCGATGGTGCCATCGGTGATATAAGAGAGGTACATTCGTGGAGCCGTAACCCCGGCAGATTTGATGATAATACAGCAAGACCAAAGGAACAGCCGCCTGTGCCTCAGGGACTCGATTGGAACCTCTGGCTTGGCCCGAAACCGAATCGGCCTTATCATCCTGCTTATCATCCGGCTTTGTGGCGGGGGTGGTGGGATTTCGGCAACAGCACAATTGGTGATATGGCCTGCCACAATATGGACCCGGCTTTCTGGGCTCTTGACCTGGGGCATCCCGAAAGTGTCGAGGCAAGCTCAACGGAATTAAACGATGAGACCTTCCCTATCGGAGCGATTTACTATTACCAGTTTGGCGCACGCGGTAAAATGCCTCCTGTCAAAGTGACTTGGTACTCAGGAGGGATACTTCCGCCAAAGCCCGAGGAACTTGAAGAGCAGCGAAAACTTACCGGCGGCGGCAACGGCATACTGTTCATCGGCGACAAAGGCAGGATTATGTGTGATGGATGGGGAGGAACCCCGCAAATAATACCACAGTCAAAAATGAAAGAATATAAACAGCCGCCAAAGACAATCCAGCGAGTTGGAGGCGACCATCTCAGAAACTGGATAGACGCTTGTAAAAAAGGCACAAAGGCCTGCTCAGATTTTTCTTACAGCGGTCCAATGACCGAAGCGGTCCTGCTGGGCAATGTGGCGCTGCGAACAGGTAAAAAAATCTACTGGGATGCCAAAAATATGGCGGCAACCAACGCACCGGAAGCTGAGCAGTTTATTCATCCGGCATACCATAACGGTTGGACATTGTAGAAGATTTCAGTATAATGAACGGCCTTGCGGGTTACTGTAATCGCGCAAGTACGCCCTATGTTTAATATTTAGGGGCGGTTAGCTCAGTTGGCCAGAGCGCGTGCCTTACACGCACGATGTCACAGGTTCAAGTCCTGTACCGCCCAATGAATTGTCACACTGTGTCACTATGTGTCTTTTTGCGTCTGATTTCGAGGGGACATCATCTGTATATGAAGCTATATGACACAGTTTGTCTCTTTGGTGTGCCGGATTTTGTGCCGCGCTGTCGATGTGATTATCAATACCAGCGGCCCGCCTAAAATCCTCATCGGTAATTTGTAGATAATGCTCACGCGCAACTGTTCTTGAATTTCCAATCCCATACTATAAAAAAACTAATCCGACGTTAAGTTTTTGGAAAAGCTGACCTCAAAGCGGCTTTTTTTGCTGAAATTGGTCGACGTCCCTTAAATTCCTCGATATGATTCCTTTGTCGGAAATGTCGTGGTGGGCTTTTGAAGTCATACAGGAAGGTGGCCTAATGGTTGAGATGAATGTTTTTACAGTACAGCGTAGCAGGTAAACTTGCACTGCAATAAGCAATTCACATTCGAACAAAACGAAGTTGTTATTTTGCATTTTACCAGTACCAAAGAAGCGTGCGTACGTAAGCATTGAAATTCCACAACACCATGTGCGGCTGCGTATCTTTTATTCCCTTCCATTGCACTGCCCCATCCATAGTGCCCACATTGAGGCCGCAAGCCGGCGCCTGTTGCTGGATAGATAAATTGGGTGGGGAGTTGTCTATTTCCTTCGAGCCGCTGCCTGCGTGGGCCACAAAGACAGATTCGCCGGCATCGTAGGAAACAATATCTATCACAAGAGGCAACTTTCCTGAATCAGCGATTTTTGTTGGAGAAACCCAGGGTACCGCAGGGGTGCCGGCGGGATCCGTATATCCCGACGGATCTGCCCAGAATTGGGCATATTGGCCAGCCATGTAACCATAGCCGAGGAGGTATGTATTGCCTGTCCAACTCCCCGTCAACCAGTTCGGAATATAAGGTACGCCATGATAACGAACGCCTTGGTAGTCAATGCCGTTTTTTACGTATGAGGGGACATCCGTACACATCATTATCCTGGTGTCTTTTAAATATTTGGCGATATAATCGTAATCAGTATGCCATAACCAGTTCGGCTGGCTCCAGCCCCTCCCCTGGACAATTGCGGCCATAGGGGCTCCCATGGCACCTTTGGGCAACGTGTCATTGAAAGTATCAGCATATGCCATAATGGCAATCATGAATTGCCGGATTCGGTTGGAACAGACATCACGTCGGGCAACCGCTCTCGCCCGGCCTAGCGCGGGTAACAGGATTGCCATCAGCAAGGCAATGATGCTTATTACTACCAGCAACTCAACCAAGGTGAATCCTTTTTTCCTGCTCATATTTCACCTTTCTTCACTTTTCTATGACCTACCGAATAATAACATTTATATCCTATGGCGCCCACCACCTCTGTGCAGTGGGCGCCATATTCACTCAATTTCATTTTCCCTTACAACTATCCGTTCCAGTTCAGCTTCTTTTCCTGCGAAGCATTGCCAGACCACCAAGGCCGAGCAGAACCAATGTGGCCGGTTCTGGAATAACAGAGATGTCATCATAAAGGACAGTGCCGCCGCCATAGTCAGGATAAACTTGCGCGAACTGTATCCTACCGACATGATTAATGTATCCGCCGGTTAAACCGGAAATATCAATGTTCCATTGCACCCAATCGCCAACAGGGGTTGCGCCGGGTGTCGCAAACCACTGACCATTCGAGAAGCCGGTGCCCCAACATGTATACACATCACACTCTATACGGCTCGCTGCACTCTCGACTTTGTACCAGACGGTAAGCGTGCTCATACCTGTCCAGTCCTGGCCGTTCGCACCACCGAACACCAACTGAGTTCCGCTCCACCATGGGCTATTCCATATATTGTAGGTAGCCTGAAGGCACTGTCCGCCGTTATGACCGTCGGTGGTGTCCAGCGTGGGCGTTTCATTAGGAGTTGTGCCGACTAAATCGGTCAGCAGGTCCGGGGTGTCGATATAACCCTCGAAGTTAGACACCTGCAAGGCGTAGGTCACACTCGTGAGCCCTAACACCACAACCATACTCCAAACAAATTTTGAAACAAACTTTTTCATCTCTACTCTCCTTCAAAAAAATAAATTTTAAGCAGAGTTATGTATCCTGAACACCAGGACACCGCTCTACACTTTTTTGCTCCTCCTTCAAAAATTCACCACATAAGTTATTCCCAGCATGTTTCTTGAGGCAGCATAGTGCACTCAAGCCAATGTTCAGCAATAACCAATATATCATTTAAATCTACCACACAATCCTGATTCAAATCACCGCTTAATGAACCCTGACATGAAACCGAGTTTTTGTTATAGACGGTAATATCATCATAAAGGACAACACCGGAACCATAGTTAGGATAAACTTGCGCGAACTGAATCCTGCCGACATGATTGACGTTTCCAGTTAAGCCGGAAAGATTCATGTCCCATTGTACCCAATCACCGGCAGGGGTCGCACCGGTTGTCGCAAACCACTGACCACCCAACGACCCGCCCCATACGTCATACACATCAACCTCCAGACGGCTCGCCGCTGTCACGACTTTGTACCAGACGGTAAGGGTAGTCATACCTGTCCAGTCCTGGCCGTTTGCACCACCGAACTCCAACTGAGTTCCACTCCACCATGGGCTATTCCACGTATTGTAAGTAGCCTGAAGGCACTGTCCGCCGTTATGACCGCCAGTGGTGTTCAGTGTAGGCGTCTCATTAGCGGTTGTGCCAATAAGATCGGTCAGCAGGTGCGAGGTGTCCAAATAACCCTCAAAATTTTCTACGACATTGGCCGCAATGCCGCGATCGTCCTTGAGCCAGTCATTGGCAACAATGGCAAAGTCTTCAAATGTGACTTTGCAATCTCCGTTTAGGTCGCCCGCAAGTCTTGAGGAGCATTCATTGACCGATGCCACAACGGTAAGCGTACTTTCACGCGGCAATGTTATATCGAACGTGCTGGTTTCATAGTCAAAATTCAGGTCAGCAAGCTCATCGACAACCGAGCCATTGATGAAGGCCTTGGCCTCGATGATGCTAAAACTTGTTACGCCCATGACTTCAATCGTCTTGCTGACAGTAGCTGCCGTGCTGTTAGCGAATGCCGCCACAAATTTATCAGTGCCGATGAACCCGGCCGCACTGATCTGAGCGTCATTCCACGTCTTGGTCAGAACGCTTGCTCCATCCGGAATCAAAGGCATCAGCGTTGACATGGCGTAATAGACCGGCCGTAATGTAGATCCTAAACCTTGCCGTCGCATCAGACCGTACATTCCGCTTGTCATCCAATCTTCATCAGCCGCCAGCCAATATGAAAGGATATTTGCGCCATCATTGAGCATGGTTAGCGTGTTCTCATAACTCCTTTCAGCAAATTGGTTCGAGTCCGCAACGGTATTCGTTCCACTGCCAGCCGCTGGGAATGTTACACCATTGTATGTCAGCACTCCGGTTGCGTACTCGGTAATAATAACCGGTTTGCTGCGGGAAGGGTCTTTGGCCAGCACATAGGGATCAAAGTAAGTTTTGTACCTCGAATCCAGAAAGCTCGGCAGCGCTGCGGTATTTCCCCACCCCTCGTCCCACGCATGAGTCGACCATGCACCAAGAGAGGCTACACCATTTGCGTCGAGTGCGTTGAACCAGCTTGGCGCATCATATAAATATGCGAGACCGGGGCCGCAGATTTTTACACTCGTCAGTCCTCGCGAATCAAGCTCCGCTCGCAATAGCTTGGCGATTGTATTGTAATCTGTGCCGGATACATAGATGTCCCAGGTGCCTTCCGGCTCATTAAACAGCTCAATATAGCTTATGGGCATATTGTTATTCTGCATGTAGTATGCGATGGAACCCCACATGCGGGCCATATCGGCGAAGTTTGCGCTCTTGAGGTGATTGCTGCTGTCAAGCCATGCCGCCGGCCCTTCGAATTGATTCGCGATGACATGGATGCCAAGCGGGTTCAGAATTGCGTATGTGGTCCTGATGCTGCTGTCGCCATCATATTGTGATGCCACATAAGCATCCATCTGTGCCTGCGTAGCGCCTGTGGGTGGACTCCAGGCTCCGCCAAATTTCATTCTCACATACTTCATGTTCAGTGATGTAAGTATTGACTCCACCCGTGTATCGCCTTCCCAGACCTGGGCACCTAAGCCCATAAGCTGATGCGAGGTTTGTGTGGCATCAAAAACGATGTCAGGTGTCGCACCCGCAGCCGTTCCTGCCGCTGCACACATCAACAATATTGCAATATATTTCTTCAATTACGTATTCCTTGTGCAACTTAGTAACCACAATCAGCTTCGTGATACAAACCGCAATAAAGCCAATTACTTGCCATAATTGCTAAATCAGTGTAATTAACCACTCCATCCTGATTAAGATCGGTTTGATTGCAGTACTTGTGGCCGCCTGAGGTGCCGCACGGGTTCATCCATTGCGCAGCAAGGGCCGCGTAATCAGTAAAGTTTACCTTGCAGTCTCCCCCATTCTGGTAGTTTATATCGCCCGCCCAGGGGTCCATTGTGAATGGCTGGCCCGCGGTAGTTAATTGGGAGAGTATTGAAGTGCATCTATTAACGAAAATATCATCGAAATACACTATCCCGTGACCATAATTACCGCCTTTCATTACAAGCTCAACTGAGGCGAGCGTATTAGTGGCGTTTGGATCGTTATAGGTTGTTGCCTGGGGAAGGGTGATATCCCATCTGGTCCAGCCGCCGGCAGGCGCAACGTTGTTTCCATCATAATCGGCGGTAAATTTAATGTAGCCGTTCAAATCTTTCAGGTCGGCCTCTAAGTAACCGTTTGCAAGCCCGACTTTGAACCAGACCGTCAACGTTTTATACTGTTGGCCGGTCACGAAGGTGGAGCTGAGTGGGTGATCATACCAATCCTGCGGCGCATTGGGCAGAGGAAGCGCAATCCTTGACCATCCGCCATCAGGAACAAAGTTATTATCATAATCCATCTTTATGGCTTTAGAGCCGCTATGTACATTGGCATCATTCACTTCCAGGGAAATCGTGACGGGGAAAGGAGCATCCGAGGCAACTCCCGTAGCAATATCGGCGAGCAGCGCATTGGAATCGGCATATTGTTCAAAATTATTGATGATGCTCTGGTCAACATCTGAGTGCGTCACTTCAAAATCATCGAAATAGCAACTGCTAAAATAGCCGAATCCGAAGTCGTACATGTTCGGCTGCATACCAAAACCTACAGCCCGTACCTTGCTTAAATCCAGAAACCCCCAACTAATGTCCGCCTGCCACAGCGTCCAATTGGGTTCGTCTGTACCTCGCCAGAACCATACCTTGCCGAGTAATGAAAGTCCGCTGTGGTCTAAAGGAGTAGTAAAGTTTTGTTTAGTTGTATAAAGGACAAGGTATATATCCTCAAGACCGTTTTGGTACCAATCTCCATCGATGTATCGCTGGGGACCGCCCTTTATCCACATACTAAATCGATTATAAGCAGACCAATCCTGATTAGTATCAAAGATTCGATATATTTCAGTCCAATAAGGGGAATCGCCGCAGTCATACTGATAATTCAGCGCTTTTGAGCCGCCGTGAACATAACAAGGATCTGTAGTCAAATTAATGGCTGTAATTGCGCTGGTGTCAGTTCGTATCTGCCAGACAGCTTGTAAATTAGCATCACTGGCATATTCAAAATTATCAATGACTTGACTTGCCTCGGCGCCAACATATAGCGTCATCACCGCTATAAGTATAGCTGTTAACTGACCTCTTGCGATCTTCATCCTTCGTCCTCCATAAATTTTATTATATTTCTTTCTTATACAGTTGCCTTTCAAGACAACACAGGTTATTCCCTAACTCATCCACCGTTACCGGGTACGGCCGTCGAATTGCGAATTACCAATTCGCATCCGACTCGAACCCTCTGATGATTGTGAGGTTCTTCATCTGTTTTCTGTAACCGTTCCAATATGAGCCGAGCGGCAATATTTCCTGTCTCATATGATTTTTGCCGTACAGTCGTCAGAGGCGGCTGTAATCCCGCGGCACTGGCAAGGTCGGCAAATCCAACTACCGACAAATCCTGCGGAATCTTCAAACCAAGCTGGGCTGCAGCATCATAGATATACTGTGCCCTCAAATCGCTTGCCGCAAAGGCCGCCGTTGGTCTTGGATGCATTTGCAGCAATTTTTTGGCTATGCTGACACCTTCGTTGTAATCATGCTGCCATTGTTCCGCGGTTGTGTATGTTGTCCCCGGAACACTGGTTACTTCCTTTTCAAAATATTCGCTGCGAAGCTTCGCCCAACTGTAGATTTTACTTCCAGAGCCCGCAAAGTGTGCAATATGGCGATGCCCAAGGCCCAATAAGTGCGATGCAACCAGTTTTGCCCCCATCTCTTCATCGGTGGCAACTGAGTCAGCGCCATATTCCGGAGGAAGCTCATGGTCAATTGTTACTACCGGGATATTGTGCATCTCTCCACTATGGTCATAATAGGGTGCAACTATGGGAGGCCAGAGAATAAAACCCTCGACGCGTCGGTCGATAAGACGGTGTATTTGTTCAAGACTTTCTCCGGCATATCGTTGTTCGTCTTCCCGCCAATGCTTGCCCCACAGCATAATCGGTATATGATCATTACTAATTAATCCATCGTGAATACCGAAGATAATGTCTGCCCAGTGAGAGTTACCAGGCGGGACCATAACACCAATAGTATGAGTTTTACCCGTCTGCATTCCGTGTACCAGCAGGTTGGGACGCCATTGCAATTGTTGAGCGGTTTCCTGAACCCTCCGCTTGGTTTCTTCCGAAAACTGGTTCAGCTTTTTCCCATGCAATATACGGGATGCCGTAGGAACAGATACATTTGCCGCACAGGCAATCTCTTTCAGGCTCGGAACTGTAGTTTTCACCTCATCTCCTGACTTCTTCAAAATTGTTACAAGCCTTGCACAAGTACTTACTATAAGCTTTTATAGCATTCCCAATATTATGGCGTCAAGCAAATTCCTATGAATTTTCCAAAAATATATTATTTTTTAAATTTATATTTTTATATGACTGACGACTTTATTTAGTTTTGCATATATCTATTTAAATAACTTATTAATTTATTATCCACCATCAGCGGAAAGTGATACAGAGCGTAGTAGAGAGATAAGAGTTTAAGAGGGATAGTCCCTTCATAGGAAGGAACTTGCAAAATTAACGTTTTGGGCTCCATGATAGCGGGCTGTATGAGTATGCCAAGCGGACGAGGGTACGTTTAATCATATTTTGTGGTATGTAATCCATATCCAGCTGAATCGGCTGACAGGTGCTGGATCGAAAGAATCGCATAAAAAGCTTGGGCTCATTATGGTTTGCCAATGTAAAATACTTCACTTTTTTGATGCATCTGATAGCAAACTGAATGAATAAGAACTGTAGCTTTGAAAGATTTTGATGGAACAGACCGTGTAATTATGATAAAAATAAAATGAAATGGAGAAGGTTGATGAAAACTGTCACGACTTACTTTTTTATCTTAATGGTGATACCTGCTGCCGTCGCCGTGGGTGGGGAACTGCTTACTAATCCCGGGTTTGAAAGCGGTCTGACCGGCTGGAGCGTTAGCTCAAGTAATGGTTGGCCGGATACCTCAACCACCGCTCATTCAGGGGCTGAATCCGCTCTATTTACCGTCTATGATACCACTTCGCCTTACTCCGCTTACGTACTTGCAACACAAAGCATCGTTTATGACGGCTCATCTGAATATACTTTGTCGGTCTATGCGAGAGATAACTGGTCAAGCGGTTCAGGGATAATGGCTAACGCCGTTACTTTGAAGATTGAATATTATAATTCTTCCTCCACTCTGCTTAGGACCGATCAGCAGTCATATAGTCTGTCGAAGGATTATCAGTGGTATCAGTATGTTTTAACTGGAGCAGGGATTCCAGCGGGTACCGCGATTATCAAGCCGGTAATAGGAACGACCCAGACTGATCAGTGGGGCAAAAGCATACTGTTTGACGATGCTTCTCTGACAGGACAATATGCGCCACAACCACATACCGGTGATTTAAATAATGATCTGCAGGTGAATTTTGTTGATTTCGCATTACTAGCCAGTGTCTGGAGGCAAACTGCGGATTGGAACGACCTGCTTGCAATAACGAATAACTGGCTGGTGAATTATTCGAGTCCATTGACGATTGTTCCATCAAAGCAGACGGTTGGAAAATATGACTATGTATTCTTTGATATCAATTCAGTTTCGCCATATTCAAATCCTTATAATCCTGATGACATTCGCATCGATATTACGTTTGAAGACCCTGACAATAACCAAATAATTTTGCCGTGTTTTTATGTTTCTGGAAATCCCGCCGCTTCATGCTGGCAAGGACGCTTCACGCCGAGAAAAGCCGGACAATATTCATATCAGGCAAGTGTTTTTGTCAATGGGACTCTGGAAAGCCTCTCAGATGTTTTTTGCTTAACTGTGGAAGATTCCAATAACGATGGTTTTATTCATTTGAATCCTCAGTCAGATTATTCTTTTTTGTATGATTCAGGAAAACCTTTTAGAGGAATCGGCGAAAATGTAGCCTGGGATCCGCGGCCCACAGATGACAACCAGACATATACATACGAATATATGTTCCCGCTGCTTGGCGCCACTGGCTGTAATTTTGCTCGAGTATGGATGGTACCCTGGAATATGCCGCTGGAATGGGTCAGTCCGGGACTTGGACGGTACAACGAGACATCTGCAGCAAGATTAGATACCGTTCTTGCCCTGGCAGAACAGAATGGGTTATATTTGATGCTGACTCTGGACTATGCTGGAATTTTCGAAACAAACCCCGATTTATGGGGTAGTAACAACTATTGGCCTGAAAATCCGTATAATTCCGCTAATGGCGGGCCATGTTCGAATGCGGCGGCATTCTTCTCAAATTCTACGGCGAAAGAAATTTACAAAAAGAGGCTTCGCTACATTGTCGCTCGGTGGGGATATAATCCGCATGTATGTGTGATTGAGTTATTTAATGAAATAGATCTTGCATACCAGGATGGCGATGCGAATATACCGGCTTCAGATATTGTGTCGTGGCATAATGAAATGTCAGCATATTTTAAAAGTATTGATCCGTTTGGACATTTGGTTTCGACAAGCGCAGGCTATAAATATATTCCGGGTCTGTTCAACGTGAGCAACCTAGATTTTTCTCAAACCCATCCATATGGCTCAACAGATAATATTTATAGCACAATAGTTTCTTTCACAACCACTTACAATAAACCATATGTAGCCGGTGAATTCGGATACGGCTGGCAAGGTCCAGGTGTTGATGGAACGCAGAGCAATTACGAGCGAGAATTGCACATGGGTCTGTGGCGAGGGATGTTCTCACCAACGCCCATTCTGCCGTTAAATTGGTGGTGGGCATCATTTGCGGGTTGGAATGACTGGAATATTTTCAATACCGCCGCTGTTTATTTTGCTCCGATGATTTCCGACAATAACGGCGTTTTGCAGGAATTAACGGTGAACGTCGGTACAGGCATAGAATCGATGGCACTCAAGGACAGCAATAGAGTGTTCGTCTGGCTGAGGAATAATACGTCATCAACAATCAGTAGCAGGACAATGACCATATCCCCCATGCAAAATGGAACGTGTGAAGTCAGCTATTACGACACTTGGCTGGGAACATATTCAACGCCAACTCTGATTAGTGTTACAACCGGTGTTCTGCAATCAACTATTCCCTCCTTAACGGCAGACAAGGATATAGCCTGTCGGATAATTAATGCCAGCCCGTAATGAAAATTGAATTGTCGTAATACTCTCACTATGTAATTCGGGTATGCAAAACATATCGACAGTGCCTTTAGAATGTAGTACACATTTAGATAAGTGCGCATAGGGTGATTTCGGGAATTCGGTAAAACAGGAAAATATTTATGAAAACAATGCCGTATTATTTGTGTGCCATAATGACGATATTTACCACAACAACCATTGCCCAGTCAGGCACAGAATCCACTAAGTCGGAGCGGAAGGATATAGTTGCATCAGCAAATACCCAGCCGGCAGATCATTCGAGTCCATTGACGATTGTTCCATCAAAGCAGAAGGTTGAGAGATACGGCTATGTATTCTTTGATATTAATTCGGTTTCGCCGTATACAAATCCTTATAATCCTGACGACATTCGAATCGATATTACGTTTGAAGACCCCAACAGTAACCAAATAATTTTACCGTGTTTTTATGTTTCTGGAAATCCCGGCGATTCACGCTGGCAAGGAAGATTCACGCCGAGAAAAACCGGAAGATATTCATATCAGGCAAAGGTTTTTGTCAATGGGGCGATGGAAGGCAAGTCGAATGTTTTTTATTTAACTGTGTCAGATTCCAATAAAGATGGTTTTATTCATTTGAATCCTAAGTCGTATTATTTTATGCAGTATGATTCAGGAAAGCCCTTTAGGGGAATTGGCGAAAATGTTTGCTGGGATCCGCGGCCGGACGAAAACCAGACATACAAGTATGAATATATGTTTCCATTACTGGGCGATAGCGGCTGCAATTTTACTCGTGTATGGATGTGCCCATGGAATATACCATTAGAATGGAAGAACCCGGGACTCGGTCGATACAGCGAAACGGCGGCAGCGAGGCTGGATACTATTTTATCCCTTGCTGAGCAAAATGGATTATACTTGATGCTTACGTTGGACTTTCACGGAGTTTTTAAATCGGTTAAAGACCCCTGGGGCGGCGGAGATTACTGGACGACTAATCCGTACAACGCTATTAATGGCGGTCCGTGTTCGAATCCGTCGGCATTTTTCTCGAATCCTGCCGCAAAAAATATCTATAAGAAGAGGCTCCGCTACATTATCGCTCGATGGGGATATAATCCGCATTTAGGTGCGATTGAGTTTTTTAACGAAGTAGATCATACATACAATGACGGCGATGCGAACGTACCGGCTTCGGATATCGTGTCGTGGCATAACGAAATGTCCACGTATTTAAAAAGTATAGACCCGTTTGGGCATTTAGTTTCGACAAGCACGGCTATAAAACTATTCCCGGTCTGTGGAACGTTAGCAATTTGGACTTTTCTCAGGCCCATCCTTACGGCACAACAGATAATATTTATGAAACAATAACTTCTTGCGTAAACTCTTACAATAAACCTTATGTAACAGGCGAATTCGCGTACAGCTGGGAAAATGCCGGGACGGACGGAAACCATCCTGCTTATCGAAGAGAACTGCATTTGGGTATGTGGCGCGGGATGTTTTCGCCGACGCCAATTCTACCGATGACGTGGTGGTGGGAATCCTTTGCGGGTTATAACGACTGGGATGTTTTCAAAGCCGTCTCGACATATTCTAATCAGATGACTTCTGACAGCGGCGGAGTTTTGGCACCATTGTCTGTAAATGCCGGTACAGGCATAGAAACAATGGCTCTTAAAAGCAACAACAGGATGTTTATCTGGTTGAGAAATAATACGTCATCTGCACTCAGCGATTCAACACTGACTATACCCAGCCTTCAAAATGGGAATTACGAGGTCAAGTACTACAATACCTGGGCAGGTACCTACTCAGCACCGGTTTTTATTAATGTCACAGCCGGAGTTCTGCAATCACAGATTCCATCCTTAACAGCGGACAAGGACATAGCCTGTCGCATTTTAAAAGTTAGCCCGTGACAATGAATAGCTGGTCGTATTATATAAAAACTCATTTGATGCTAATGTTTTGAGAAAGCTGACTTAAAGCAGCTTATTTTGCTGAAGTTGGTCGACTTCCCTTTAGTCCTGCGATATAATTCCTGCGTTGGGGTCATCTTGGCGGGCTTTTGAAGTCGTACATGAGAACGGCCTGATGGATGGGATGAATATTTTTAAGGTATGGGATTTTTGATAGGGACAAAAGAAGAATGAGCATGGAACGCAAACATTCGACAAAATCTGTAAATGTAATGCAGTTGACAGCAATTTTTATCGTGATGGTGGCGTTGTTGATCTGTATCAGTTCGTGCAATACGCGGGACTTTTCGACCAAAAAGCAAGTTGGCGAAATTGCACCCTCAACATATATGACGCCGGTCCACCAGATACTTACGCCGATAGGCATCCAGGTGGAACTGCCAAGCATGAGGCCCCAGGCGCTGGCGCTGAGTCCCGACGGCCGGCTGCTCGCCACGTCCGGCAAGACGCAGGAACTGGTGCTGATTGATCCGCTAAGTGGTCATATCAGGCAGAACGTAACGATGCCCTCCGCTGAAGCCCAGATGTCTCCGGAGGTTTCCTCTCATAACATCAAGCCCGACAAATCTGGCCAAATCAGTTACACGGGTCTGACGTTCAGCCCGGATGGCACGCGCCTCTATTTGTCCAACGTCGATGGCGATATCAAGGTTTTCAGTCTCAATCCAGACGGCCAGGTGCAGGGGCTGTTTTCCATCGCTTTGCCTGCCGCCAATGCGCCGCGCCGCGAGCAGGAAATTCCGGCCGGCCTGGCGGTTTCCCGAGACGGGCGGCGGCTGTATGTTGCACTGAATCTGTCTAACCGTCTGGCGGAGATTGATACCGCTACTGGGAAGGTGCTTCATCTATGGGGTGTAGGCGTTGCTCCTTACGATGTTGTGCTGAAGGGAGATAAAGTCTATGTCAGCAACTGGGGCGGTCGCCTGCCTGACGAAAACAGTCTCACCGGACCGGCCGGCCAGGGGATACTGGTGCGCGTGGATCCCGTGCGCTACATTGCCAGCGAAGGGTCGGTTTCCGTCATTCACCTGTCCCAAGATACTTCTGAAAGTCAAATCCCGGTCGGATTGCATTCGTCAGCCATGGTTTTATCACCCAATGGGCGTTATGTTGTGGTAGCCAATGCTGGCAGCGATACGCTCAGCGTGATCGACACGCGAACAGACACAGTTGTGGAAACCATCTGGGTCAAGCCAAGCCCCGCCGATTTGTTCGGCGCGAGCCCCAACGCTCTGGTCTTTAACCCCAAAGGCGATATGCTTTATGTCGCCAATGGTACTCAGAACGCTGTTGCGGTGGTCCGCTTCCGTCCCGGTAGTTCGAAACTTATTGGATTAATTCCTGTTGGGTGGTTTCCCGGCGCGGTTGCGTATGATACCGTCCGGCATCGGCTGTATGTGGCCAATATCAAAGGCATTGGCTCAACCAAGAGAATCAAAGACACCGAGAAACTTGAATTCAACTCGCGTCAATACCACGGCACATTATCTCTTCTGCCCATACCGAAACCCACTGAACTGTCGGCTCTGACCCGCCAAGTGCTGGACAACTATCGCCATCCGTTGCTGGAAGAGGCCCTGCGACCAGCCCGGCCCAATCAGCCCCCCAGACCTATCCCCCAACGGGTTGGCGAACCGTCTGTTTTTGAGCACGTCGTGTACATAATCAAGGAAAACAGAACCTATGACCAGGTACTCGGCGATATTTCCCAAGGCAATGGCGATCCAAAGTTGTGTATCTTCGGCCAAAACGTTACACCAAACCAGCACAAGATGGTGCGCGAGTTCGTGCTGCTGGACAACATGTATTGCTCGGGTATTCTCAGTGCAGACGGCCATCAATGGTCGGACTCAGCCTTTGCCACCGATTACATGGAAAAATCATTCGCTGGCTTTCCGAGAAGTTATCCCGCCGGGGGGGATGATAACGGCGTGGATGCGCTGGCCTATGCGCCATCTGGATTCATCTGGGATAACGCCATTGCCCACGGGAAATCGCTACGCGACTATGGAGAGTTCGCAATTACTGAAACCTCTTGGAAAGATCCTGCAAAAAAAGACCCTCTGACGTTCCTTGGTTATTACCACGATTTTGTTGACCAGACCGGGCTGTTTAATATCGCCAGCAGACCGGGCATCGAATCGCTTCGCCCCTATCTGGACACCCGGACGGTCGGTTGGGACCTGGAAATTCCTGATGTGTTTCGGGCGGCACAATTCATCAAAGAACTGCACGAATTTGAGCAAAAAGGCAAGTTCCCCAACTTGGTAATCATGAGCCTGCCGAACGATCATACCTCCGGAACGAAGGCCGGTGCACCGACTCCGGCCGCACAGGTTGCGGATAACGATCTGGCCTTAGGGCAAATTATCGAGGCGATCAGCCATAGTCAATTCTGGGAGAAAACCTGCATTTTAGCCATAGAGGACGACCCGCAGGATGGCTGGGATCATATCAGCGGTTATCGAACCACTGCCTATGTCATCAGCCCCTACGCCAGGCGTAACGCAGTCATCAAAACGCAGTACAACCAGACCAGCATTCTCCGTAGCATCGAGTTGATTCTCGGTCTGCCGCCTATGAACCAAATAGATGCCACAGCCACCCCGCTGTCCGACTGCTTTACTGATACGCCTGATTTTGCCCCCTTTGTCGCCGTGCCTACAAATATCCCTCTGGACAAGATGAATCCGAATCCCAAAGGGATATCAAATTCTACCCTTCGCAAAGATGCGATCACATCAGCCAAACTCCCCCTGGATAAAGCTGATCAATGTCCCGAAGATGTATTGAATCATATTCTATGGCATGCCATGAAAGGTCCCCAGGAACCTTATCCTCAATGGGCTGTGGCCGCAGACACCGATGACAATTAGTGCGAACCCGTACTATAAAAAAATTCATCCAACGCTAAGTATTTAGGAATGCCGATCTTAATCGTACTGAGTTGGAAGACAATTATGTGTCTGAGGTCAACGAAAGTGGCACAGGTCAAGGATTAGGACCCGTCATTGTAGCGTTTATTGCATACAACTGTACTACAACCGAGAGTTTCATTATCTGTCAAGTTAAGAAAAATGATGATTTTATAAGTACTGCTATATCAATGACTTAAAAAAAATGCTAAAAACTCAAACATTTTATATATCCGATGAATGCTATTCAACACTATCAGTTTGTATGCCATAGTATATAAAAATTCATCCGATTCTAAGTTTTTGGAAAAGCTGATCTTAAGCTTATTTTGTTAAAATTAGTCGTCTTTCCTAGGGTTCCGCGATATGATTCCCGCTTTTTATCTATGTTGCGGGAGACCTTACGGGGTATTGCTTGCCTTTTTTCAGCAACTCGTCAACTAAGCTTCAATACAATGCTGTAGTTTACTGTCACACCGGCCCGGTCTTTTAACATTTTGCCATATTGTACTTTTTTCTTAAATTCCGCCGTGTATTATCCAACGGTCGGGATGAATTTCATCATCTCCGCATCTTGTGAATGGACCATAGGGCTCCCATGTGGTCTTTTTTCCATCGGGGGTGATAATTTCCAGTTTGCAGGGGACTCTAAAACTGTGTGGCCCGGTTTCCGGATGCGGTGTTGGAGTGCCGATTGAAGTGATTGCCGTAACATTAAGACGACTAAAAATTTCTTTCGCTTTTTCTTCGGAAACGCCGGAGTATATAGAGCCTGCTTTTTTGTAGTCCTTGTCTATCAGCGCCTGGAAGAACTGGCGTACCGTTTCTGTCGCGGCTTGCTCATCAGTCATATTTCCCTGAGGAATACCAATAAGTTGGGTGAGCTGATCGGTTACAGATACATCCTTGGGTATTTCGTCTTTAAGGGAAAACATCTTTTCATCTATGGGGACATTATAGTCAAAATACTCCATCTTGGACTTCAGGACTTCTTTGTTGTTTTCGGTACTATAAACCTCAATGTGAGTAATTAAATCTGTTGACTGGTCTATGTAGTAAATGCCTTTTTGGGGCTTGGTTTTATAAGTCACAACTATGAGAGCAGGTTTTTGCTTATCCTGCGGGCTTTGTTTATCTATGT
Organism: uncultured Phycisphaerales bacterium; assembly: GCA_963769245.1. Lineage (GTDB taxonomy): Bacteria > Planctomycetota > Phycisphaerae > Sedimentisphaerales > Anaerobacaceae > Fen-1362. The sequence goes on along the minus strand of CAVYKU010000001.1, from coordinate 2,249,102 downwards.
CAACCTTGCCTGCTTTCTGGTCTTCAAGATGCCTTTTCATAACCAATCCGGGCTGGCACTGCTCCAGAATCTTTTGCATCCAGTCCTCAGCCTGTTTTTTTTGGCAGATAAGCAAGCTATTCTTGCTTTTAAACCAGATTTCGGCTCTTTCCGGCGTCCAGGTAATGAGTTTCACGCCATCTTCGGTTACTGGCAGGTAATATCTTGCTTTTGCGACACGGCCATGTTCATCTGATTTAATCCAGAATTCGTCGGGCTCCTTTTGGTTGTCCCTGAATTGTTTCACGTGCACAAAGCGGACATTGTTATAATCGGCAACTATCTGCTCAATTCCAAAGGCCGCAGGCACCGACTTGTTCGAAATCGTTATGGCCGCGACCACCGCGACGATAATAACTGCTACGGTGGCTAATTTCGTTATTCTGCTGTTCATAATCGTTCTCCATAAACTCATTATGGCCATGAGCGCCCTTGCCCTTATGGTTCTCTCAAGTGCTACGAGGATGCACTTGACCCTGCCAAATCAGATAACATCCACATTATAAAAGTCCACAACATAGCAACGTGTTATAAACTTTTTTGCAAAATTTCAAAAAACGAGTAAATTCACCGACACGGCCTCAGTTTATCGTCTGCTAACCTCCGCACTGTAAAAAACAACCTGGTTTTAGCGGGGAAAATGCCTGGCAGAAAGGCAACAGAATGCATTCCCTCTATATTCTCCATTGCATAGAAGTATTACAAACCTCTACTGCGATCAAAGGCATTTGTCAAGAAAATTCTAGGATTGGTATAGGAAACAAACCTGATAGGTCGTACTATAAAAAATTCATCTGACGCTACGTTTTGGAAAAGCCGATCTTAAAGCTGCTTATTTTGCTGAAATTGGTCGACTTTTCAAGCAGTTATGCAGCACGTTAACAAATTACCCGTTTGACAGCTTTTGCTCTATCGCTGCAAGCCGTTTTTCAAAGTCCTCATTCTTTTTGTGCTTGATAAAGTAGTCAATTATGTCTTTCGCTAGTCGTTTGTCACTGTCGTCCAGAAGGCCCGTAAGGGTCTCTATCGCCTTAGTTAGGCCTTGTGCAAGGATTCCGAATGATTCCTGGGTAATCTGCTCTCGCTGCCGTTCAACTTCGGTCTTGAATGCCGGCAGCTTCAGCCATTCATAGAGTGTAGTCTGGTTCAGCTTGCCCTTTTCGCACGCCTCGGTAAACGTAGAGCTGGCAACGAGCAGAGGTATGAATTTGCGTTGCCGGGCCTTCAATTCTGGTTTTACTTGATTCTGTTGGTTTTTGTCGGATTCCGTTGGCATATTTCTTCTTGACTGCTAAAACAGTTCAGCCCTGTATGCTGCCCCAGTCAATACCGTCTCCGGCCTCACTGGCCTTCCGATTTGACTCTATACACATATCGACAATTTCACGTAGTTTAGCCCTTGTCTCGATTGTGTAACCCTGTTGTCTTAGTTCTTTGGCGCGTTCTTCAGACGGCCCAAAGTCCGGGCGTTTGTCCGTATTACCCAAAGCCCATTCGGCAAGTTTTGCCCATTGTTCTTCGGGTAGTTCCCAAATATCAACGTAGCATCTGCCTTTGACGCAAAGGTTCAACTCTTTTTCGATTTTCTCAGTTCTGTTTCGTATGGATTTCATCAACTGCTGCCTTTCCGTATGCTATCGAAGCTGATACACCTGTAAGTTATGCCGTTTTCGGTTCGCTCTGGCGGCAAGGGTGCTTTTCCGAAATACACTATCTCTACCACCTTCGGCCCTTCGGACGCGCCGCCAATTTGCCTCTCGATTCGTTTAAGCCGCCTTTCTATGTCCTTGCTCATACCGCTACCCCTTTCCTAACCGGTATTCCCTTCGATTCTGCCCTGATTTCTTTCAGTAGTTTGTCAAAGTCGGCCGAAGACATTTCTATTTTAGGCCCGACACCATTTTCGTCAGCGCAGTCAATAACGACGGGCTTATCATCGATAGATAGTGCCTTTTCGATTCTCTCAAGCCGATTCTCAATGCTCTTGGTCATTTTTGCTTTCCTCTGCTTCGTCAGCACGGACTAAAAAATCTGCTAAAGTCCGACAGCCCACTATCTCAATACGTTCCTCTGGGTCGCCGTCTTCCCCGACCATCTTTCTTGGCAGACGAAGCCAAACCGGCTTGTCCTTGCCTATGTCTTTCTCAATCTTGTCTAATCGTCTTGTCAGGTTATGTAACATCGAAAGCTCCCTTATTTTTGAGATTCGACTATCGTTTTGATTGTCTGTTTGATATGCTCCGGCAGGCTTGGCCAAGCGGTTATGATTTGTTGCAATTCAGGCGAAATCTCCGGATTATGCACCTCTTCATTTTTGATGTTTTCGTTAAGTGCTTTATTATCAGGCGGTTGTGGTTTTTGGTTCAAGTCCTGTACCGCCCAGTATTCATTCCTCTCACTTCTCGGCGGGCTGCTCCTTTACAAACCAATGTTTTTTCTGAATGATTATGCGACATTGGTTTAGTTTCTATTGGCTTGCCTATGAATAATTTGTAAAATCATCACCGTATAAAGTTATATAGAGGAGAAGTAATGCTACTTAAATATAACAATGTCGAAGACGACTTTATTGCCGCGAGCGTTTTTTCCTCGCGTCACTCACCTTTTGCCAGACGGCAGCAGATAATCTTTGGGCTTATTGTACCCAGCTTGCTTCTTATTTTTGTGTTATTACAAGCGATATATTCACGCGATTGGGTATCTGCGATTGTCCTCTCCTTGCTCCCGGTGGGGCTGGCTGTGTGGATACTGGCAGGAAGAAGCAAGCGGATGGGGCGTATTGCGAGGAAATTATTCAGGGAGGGAAAAAACAAAGGTTTTCTTGGGGTTCACGAATTAGAGATTAATGATTACGGCATTCTGACGAAAAGCGAATACGGCGAAGGGAAAATAGCATGGGCTATGATTGATCGCATAGGGTTGACTCCTGATTATACTTTTATTTTCACAGGCGCTCACAAGGTCATTCCACTGCCGAAATCCCGTGTTATCGAAGGAGATTATGATGCATTCGTTGCAGAACTTAAATCCCGTTTTGAGAAGTTTACTTCTATGGTCTCGACATTGCCTGATAAGGCAAAAGCAACTACTATTGTTGACCATAAGCCGGTATCCTGTGAAGACAAAAGAGCAGGGAGGCATTCTGGTTACGGCATCGTCTCTTTTCTGATAGCATTGGCAGCGGTAGCAGCGGTTTTTCTGGCCTTTATGGCAATTTTGATTTGCGCGATAATAGTCGGAGGACTGGCTGACAAAGATGCTCCTTTATTTGTTGTCCTCGGTGTTGTATTTGTACTGGCTTGGGGCATAGCGTTTATTGGCGCAGGTTATGGCATTGCAGGATTGTTGAGTAAGAACCGTAAAAAGCTGTTCGCAGTAATTGGCTTAAGTATAAATTTGCTGATTATCTTGAGTATTGTACTGATAATTCTGGTTAGGTCTATCAGTTAGGGCGGATATCAGAACTTTAAATGTTGGCAGGCGTTTCAAGGTTTCGCAAGAGGAACGATACTAACTACGGCTTGGTTCGGTTCTGCGGTTCTGCGTTTTGCAACCTCTCTGTGTGCGGCGAGGACGTTCATCGCGTGTTCGATAGTCAGGTCTTTTTCCCGCTGGGCAATATCTCTGTGCCATTCGGCGAAGGCCCTGGTCTGCTCATCAATTTCGTTGGCGTCTAATATGCCGGTGTTTTCCGCCTTTTGCTTTTCAAAGTCATCCAGCAGCCTGACGAAAATGTCCTTTTCCATTCGCAGGTCTTCCAGCTTCTGGCTCGTTATGCTCAGGTTTTCAATGGCAATATCGAATCGTGAAACGGGCGGAGGATTGCTGGATGTTTTGCAGCCGGCGATTATCAACAGGTATAAAATTATAGCTGTCTTTTTCATTGTTGAATCTCACCTGTATTTAAATGGTACTCCTGTAACATTATATATTTTCATAGTCCTGAATCAAGCCCCAACCGTGGTGTTTGACGCGACCGGTTTAATCAGTTATAATCCCGGCGGTGTTAACGCTAACACATAGTGATTTACGTTTGGAAGGCGCATTAAGTTATGATTAGAAATACGATTGTTGATGTTTTTCGGCCCGATGAAAAGATTTCGGCAGTTCTGTATGATGCTATGGTTATCATTTGCGGCTCATTGATACTTGGCCTCAGTTCGCAGATAAAAGTGTATCTTCCGATTAGCCCGGTGCCGATTACGGGCCAAACCTTTGCCGTTTTGATGCTGGCTGCGCTGCTCGGCTCAAGGCGGGGTGTTCTGGCGATTCTCGCTTATCTTGTCGAGGGGATTTTGGGGCTGCCTGTTTTTGCCGGCGGAATTGGGCCGGCGACTTTGATTGGCCCGACGGGCGGTTATCTTGTCGGCTTTATTGCAGTGGCGTATGTTGTCGGCAGATTGGCCGAAATGGGATGGGACAGGCGGGTCAGCACGACCATAGCCGCGATGCTCGCTGGTGAAATCGTGTTATATACGTTTGGCGTGTGCTGGCTTGCGATTATGACCAATATCAGGATTGCGTTAGCGGTCGGCCTTTATCCTTTTATCGCTGGGGACATTCTCAAGGTGGTTCTTGCCGCGGCTGTTTTGCCGGCCGGCTGGAAACTGCTGAATTGCCTGAAAATAAAAGGTATGCAATAACAAGAGGGAAACCACAAAGCGGCTATCTTACCCCCGCCTCGGTATTTTGCCGATAGAGCGTATCCAGCTGGTTTTTGATTTCGTTCAAGCCTTTTTGGATGTTTTCTATTTCGACTTTGGATGGCAACGTCTGTTCGTTGGCGGTTATCAGTTCCGACTGAATAGTGTCGAGGTTTTGTTTCGTTTTGTTCAGGTCGCCCTGAATTTTTTCCATATCGGTTTTCGACGCGGCAATTCGATTCTGAATGCTGGCAAATTCTGCTTTTGCGCTTACAAGCTGTTCCTGCATAGCTTTTAAGCTTTGGTTCTCGCGGGTCATTTCGTTGTATCTATTCTGGATGCTTTTGTATTCGGCGGTAAGGTCGTCCAATTTCGTTTTGGCGTCCATATAAAGCCAGAAGATGCCGACTATGATGGCCATAGTAACAGCGGCCAGAACTATGGTGAAAATTTTGGAGGAGGTTGCTGCGCGAGGCACAAAAGGTTTGCGGGTGGTTTCCGCGACGTTCTCATTTTCAAATTCGCTCAACTGCTCAGGGGAAACATCCACGACGAATTTCTGCCCCTTGAATTTTCTTATCTGGATGACGCCGAGCTGACCCTGCTGTTCGACTATGTCGCTGGAGATTCCCTGTCGTGCGGCGTACTCATGGAGGGGGACAAGATTCCGTTTGAAGTGCGAAGACGACTCGGCTTTTTGCATGGCCGTATCGCCTCCGGTCATTTCTTTATCCGGCTTTGAACGCGAATTTGTCTGGTTATTATCCATACTTTCCGGCTTACAGCACATGGCTATGTAAGTGATGATAATCTACCAGCGACAAGTGAAAATTGCCAGAAAAAATCGGGCCGGCAAATAGATGATGTGCGGGTTATTTGCTCTATGCTCAGATAACGAAGGTTTGTGTGGCTGAAACCTATTTCTTATCGGAACCGCCGTTTGCCAAATCATCAAGCGTTTCGAGAACCAATGGCAGATGCACATAACCGGGTCCGCCCGCCATTACTACCGCTACTGAAGCCGCTTCGAGAATCTGCTGCCTTGTGGCGCCGTGGTCGAGGCATTTCTGCACGTGGGAACGGATGCAGGGTGAGCAGTGTAAAGCTACGCCTATGCCCAGTGCGATTAATTCTTTTTCCTTTGCGGTCAATGCGCCGTCTTTCATCACTTTTTGAAACAATCCGCCGAAGCCCTGCAATGTGTCGGGAATTTCGGTTTTTAATTTATCGATGTCTGTTTTGAACTTCGCGAAATATTCTCTTGTCTTGTCCATTCCAATCCTCGTAGTAGTTAGTAATTAAATCTTTTTAAACGCATCACCAAGCGACCCAATAATATCCGTCGCGATTAAGCTTATTTGCCCGAATTTCTTTGCCGCAATATTTCCTGCCAGCCCGTGAATATAAACGCCGAGCACCGCAGCGTCAAAATTGCTCAATCCCTGACCAACCAAAGCGGTTATTATCCCCGTCAGGACATCGCCCGTGCCGCCCGTGGCCATACCGGGATTGCCCGTTTTATTTACATATAGTTTTTGACCGTCGGAAACTACAGTGCCTTTCCCCTTTAATACGACGGTCGTTCCTGTTTTGTTTGCCATTTGTATCGCCTGGGTTTTTCTGTCAGCGGGCAGGGGGGTTCTGAAAAGTCCTGTCCATAGCCGTTTCATTTCGCCGGGATGAGGCGTCAAAATAATGTCTGCTTTGTTTTGACTCGGCCAATCATTTATTTTACTCAGGTTATTCAGTCCGTCGGCATCAATAACCAGACGCAATCCTTTTTGTTCCAGCAGTCGTTGAAGGACAGATGACACGCTTTGCGTAATACCAAGCCCCGGCCCAAAGGCGATACAGTCGTTATCTTGGATTAAATTGAGAATTGTATTAGCGGCGCTTGCGGCGATTCTGCCCGCGTTATCTTCCGGTAGGGGGATGGTTGTGAAAGATGGCTCGATTGATGCGACAATAGGCAGGATACTTTTAGGTGTTGCTACCCGTACTAATCCCGCGCCTGCTCGCAACGCGGCCCTCCCCGCAAGAGCTGCCGCTCCGCTCATACCGATACTGCCCGCGATAATGCATACCTTGCCGAAATCGCCCTTATGTGCGTCCGCCGCACGTGGTGTTAGCCGGGGAATTTTTGTTACTGTCCGCATAGTCGCCTCAGTGTGTTTTTTCGTCAATTTTTTTGTTTATAAGTGTGGCGGTAACAGCCGCGGAAAAGCCGTTGTCGATATTCACAACCGTAACGCCCGATGAGCAGCTATTAAGCATAGTCAAAAGGGCGGAAAGCCCCTCAAAACTTGCGCCGTAACCGACACTCGTAGGCACTGCTATTACAGGGCAGCTCACAAGTCCGCCCACAACACTGGCAAGCGCGCCTTCCATTCCCGCTACAACGATTATAACGTTGGCTTGCTGCAGTTTTGGCACGTGAGAAAGCAATCGATGCAGGCCCGCGACGCCCACGTCGCAGACCAGTTCCGTTCTCTGGCCCATAATCTCCGCGGTAACTTTGGCCTCGCTGGCGACGGGCAAATCAGCTGTGCCTGCGGTTACGATTGGCAGGACGGATTTCGATGGCGTAAGTTTTTTTTGTTCGAGGACGATTGCTCTCGCTGATTTTTCATATCGGGCGAGGGGAAATTGCCCCGTTTTAGCGATTGCTTCAAAGACATCTTCCCCAGCCCTTGTGGCCAATACGTTGTTACCTTTCGCCGCAAGCGCAGTGAAGATTTTTATTATCTGTTCGGTTGTTTTGCCTGGGCAATAAATCACTTCAGGAAAACCTTGGCGGATATGACGATGGTGGTCAACACGGGCAAAACCGAGGTCCTCGTAAGGTAAATGGCGAAGCTTCTCAACCGCCTCATCGATGGTTACATCGCTGTTTTTGACCTGCTGCAGCAACTTTTTTAACTGTTCCGGCTGAATATGATTACTCCTTAACCGTTTGCCTTTGGTTCAAGCGTCAGGTCCGCGAACAGACCCGCTTTGTATTTATGATACGCAAGCGAAGCTACCATAACGGCGTTGTCGGTGCAATATGCTTTCGGGGCGACCAGCAGCTTTTTCGCAGGCGTATATGATTCGCACATCTTCGCGAGGGCGGCCCGCAGCGAGCTGTTTGCCGCGACTCCTCCGCCCAATAAGACGGTCTTTGCCCTTACATTATCGATTGCCCTTTGGGTTTTTTCTATCAGCACGTCAACCACCGCCGATTGAAATGATGCTGCTATATCTGCGATTTCCTGTTTGCTCATCGAATCAACTTTGGATTGCCCCTTCATTTCCTGTCCCCGGCAGTGATAAAGCACAGCGGTTTTGAGGCCGCTGAAAGAAAAATCAAGCGAGTCAGTCCCCAGCATCGAACGCGGGAAAGCTATCGCTCGCGGATTACCCGTTTGCGCCGCCTTTTCAATTGATGGGCCGCCCGGGTAGGGCAGTTTCAAAATCGTGGCGACCTTGTCAAATGCCTCGCCAGCCGCGTCATCAATACATCGGCCAATCAGTTTCAATTCGAGGGGTGATTCACATTCGTAAAGACATGTGTGCCCGCCGGATACAATCAGCGCGATTGCCGGCAACTGTAAATCCTGCTCCGCTATCATTGCTGATTGCAGATGCGCGTGAAGATGATTGACCGCTATCAATGGTTTATTCCAGGCCATACTCAGTGTCTTTGCAGCCGTTACGCCCACGACCAGCGCGACAGCAAGCCCCGGCTGGTTTGCGACCGCGATTGCGAAGATATCATCTTTGCTAACATTGGCCGTTTTGAGTGCCTCGGTTATCACGGGGTAGATATTTTCAATATGGGCGCGCGAGGCGATTTCGGGAACGACCCCGCCGTATTTTTCGTGCAGTTTGGCCTGGGAGGTTACAATCGATGATTTAACGGTCTTGCCGTCGGCGACAACCGCTGCGGCTGTCTCATCGCAACTCGTCTCGATACCAAGGATGTTAATCGTTTTTTCAGACATAAAGGGGATATTAGCCCAACGGCAGGGGGCTGTCAACGCGGACGGGCGAGCATAAGGAGTTGCTTGCAGACGCTTTTGCAAACGTGAAACAGCGAAAACCTGATTGGAATCGGCTTGGCTAACACAAAATCAGTGCAGATGGTTTGCGGAAACGGGTCACCAACGATTGTTATATCATCATAATTTGCGCACCCGAAACCGGTTTGTTTTGCGGTTTTGACGATGGGCAGTAGTTCTGGCGATAAATTTATCAGCTTGCTGCATACTATTTCACAGGCAATCGGCTCTGTCCCCCCGATTAGCCAGCCCAAAGCCCTCGGTCTTCCGCTGATTGGCCCCGGGCCGTCCATCGCGATTACGCCGTCGATAATGGTCAGGGCTGGGCTTAGCAGTTTGTATATTTCGATGAGCAGCTTGCAGAATTTCTTTTCATTGCCGCCTTTTGCGAAATGCCAGTACGCCTTCCACTTGCCGCTTACACAGCCGAACATATTCTTTACCGCGAACGTCGCCACGAGCTGCTGATGTGCCTTGAATTTCGGCAGGTTGATAATTTTATCGGCATCAAGGGCGGCCGAGCTTATACCGACATCGACGCCGGCTATTCTGTGCTTCACCGGTTTATCTAACTGCCTGACGGGGACACCCAGTTTCTTCAGCGGCTCTTCGAGTCCCAGTATGCTGACACATTTAAAAATATCTCCCCACGCCGGCGAATCGCCGACAAATGGCCTTGCGCCAAAATCCTTGAGTATCCTGGCGGTTTCGATTATGACAGCGGGGTCGGTTTGCGTGGCGCAGCGGCGTGGTTTCGGAGCGATGAGGTTGGGCTTCAGCAGGACGCTGTCACCCTTTTTGATAAATTGTCCGATTCCGCCTAACAGCTCGAATTGTCTGACGATTGCCTCGGCAACGACAGGTTCTCTGTATTCGGTGCAGTGTGTCAGCGCTACTATCGGTTTTATCGGCATGACTAAAAAATTGATACACAGACCAGCAAATAAACCGTGATAATCGGCTTAGGCCCGCTTTGGGTAAAGAATCGGCCCGACGCCGTGGTTTCGTCGGGATTGTATTCTCGCGGGCTTAGCAGGACAAAATCGCCCGGCTTCATCATCGCGGAAAATCCCGCTGAGTAAATCCGTAAGTCGTTTTCCCTGATTCGTTCCGCCAGCGCAGGCGCAGCGCCTTCGGTCGAGGAAAAAATTACAGGCGTTATCTGGATGCTCGCTAATTGCGGTCTGTTCGCCTGTACCTCAATGTTGGGTTCAGGCGGCTTGCCTGTGCTGGGTGAAGTCGTTTGTCTCGAGAGTACCTGTAACCCGACAATTCCAGGTCCGACATCTGCGTTTTTGACGACACCCTGCCGACCTATGAAGGAGATGGTCTTGTGTGATATTCTGGTGATATTGACCACTTCCGGCTGGTTGTCCGACAATAACAGCGAATTCTTGGGCAGATTATTCGCGTTTGCGTTTTTTAATATCTCGGTAACTTTATTAAACGCGGCGAAATTGCCCATAGCAGCTCGCAACCCGTTTGCTGCAAAACCGTCAAGGTCATTATATCGCAGTGTCCCCGGCTTCAGCATCTGCCAGATGCCTTCCATTGATGTGATGTTATCCGCAGGCAGCTCATAACTTATGATTTCGATATTGGTCGCTCGCAGGTGCTGTGGCTGAGCACGCTTGCCGGTCGGCGCAATGTCGCCTATTTTAATACCTTCGGTATTCGGTTTTTTCTGAGCGTTGTCGCAGCCGGCGGGCAACATTACAACCGAGCAGACAAACAAGATTTGTAACAGACGAGCCATAAGTATAGGTTAGCCGGTCAGGAAATATCTGTCAATCGAAAGGACACAGGGATTATTTTCAGGCGAATTGCCGAATCCGGTCAAAAAAAGGCGTTCGTTTTTGCTCTACGCACTGGGCGGCGTAAAAGTACATCGCAGCCGACCAGCTTTGCCAGTCCTCGCCGCGGGGGATGCCGTTTTGTGCCTTGAACCATTCGTTAAATCCAAACTCAACCTTTGCCTTGTGGGCAGGTCTCACAAGTTCCGTCAACGCCAGGAGTTTCTTCTCGGCAAGTTCATATTTGCCTGTCGCCACAAGCACTGCCACATAAAACCCGCAAACAAAAGGCCATATACCCCCGTTATGGTAATCTCCGGGTTTGTTGTATTTCGCGTATCTGGCAAACCAGTCAGGGTCTCCGGGCCTGATATATGGAAAGAAATTCGGCGGCAGATTCCCCGCCAGCTCACCATTTTTTCTCATTGACCGGCATTCCGCCTCGACCCACGATATTATTCTTCTCGCCCTTGAGGTCGATGCCAGCCCCGTAAGAATTGCAATACTGTTGCCTAACAGGTCGAAGCGTTCACTTCTATAGACCTTGTAAGCCCACAATGCGTAATATGGTTTATTCGGCAACACAAGTCCTTCGTGTATGTGCCTGTTTTGCCTGTCGCCGCGCACGGAAAATCTGCCCATCTGCTCCTTAAGCTCCGCCGCTCGCCTGTGTTGCTCGAACAAATGCAGATAAGTATACACAAGGGTATTTACATACAACCCGTATCCAAGGACCCATTGCTCGTCACGCCAGTCGCTTGTCGGCAGTTGAGCGACGAGGACGCGGTTTGTGGGGCTTTGATGTTCCATCCAAATAATCGCTTTTCGAATTGTCTGCTCGAGGAAATTTTTCTTTCCAGTTACCTGCCTGAACAGTGCGACGGCCATCAAAAACAGGGGGGTGCAATCGCTTGACCCGCGGTCTTCCCGGTCGTGAACTAATGACGGGATATGTCCCTGCGGACTTTGATTGCGGGCGGCAGTTTCGAGTGTCTTTTGCAGGGACTTGATTAACTTGGTGTTTCTCGTAAGCAGGATACCCAGCGACGATATCATCAGGTCGCGCGTATATGGTTCCGGATATCCCCAGCCGGCTGTTCGTGGAAGACCCTTGTAGGGGCCGTGAGCATTGTGAAGCAGGACTTTTATCGCCGCTTCTTTTGCTCTGGTAATCAACGCTTTATCAGATTTATTCACGTTACGAAATTCCCAGCCGCTTTGAGATTATCTCGACGAATTTTTTTGCGACTATGCGATAATCGAATTTTTCGACTACCCGCTTCCTGCCCGCCTCACCCATTTTTTTTCGTAATTCGGCATTGGTCATAAGCTCCATCAGATATTTGGCGATGTCGTGTACACTGGCCCTGTAATCGACGATTCGCGGCTCTTTGAAGACCACTTTGCGGCTTATTTTGTGCCCTGTTTCGTCGTTGAGAATTGTTTCTCTGACCCGGATTTCGGTAGCGACTTCCGCCAGAAAGCCGGTTTCGCCGTCAACTATTGTGTCTAACATTCCCATTGCTTTTATGCCTATGACGGGTTTGCCGCATGCGCCCGCCTCAACCTGAATCATCCCGAATCCTTCCAGCCGGGATGGCGCCGCATAAATATCGCAGGCAGCCAGCAAATAGGGCATAAAATTCCGGCTCGTAACGTTCGTCGTATATGTAACGTTTTTTTCGATTCCCAGGTCGGTTGCCAACTGCATATCGATGGAATTTTGCTTTTCAGTTCTCGGCTGAGGCCAGACTTTGCAGACGTATTTCCAGTCAGGCGCTTTTGTATCAATCAGAGCAAGCGCCTGCATAACCTCCTGTGCGCCTTTTGATGTTGCGTCGCCGCCCACAGTCATAATCATTATCTGGTCGGGCGCAACGCCGAGCGATTCGCGGACCGCTACAACCTTGGGGTCATTTTTGTCTCGCGGTATGAAGGCATCGGTATCACAGCCGACGGGCAGCACCTCGATATTCTTGCCGCTCAAGCCGTCGCGAACATAAACGCTTTTTACCCATTTGCTTGTAACAAGTATCAGCGGCAGTTTTTCGAGTATCTCGTGATAATCGCCCATATAACCATCCGCGACTAACCACGGCACGGGCTGGACGCCATACCTTTGCGGGTGAAGCACTAAGTTAGGCGTATGCCCCCAGTATCCCACGCCCACAACAATGTCCGGCTCGAACCAGCGGTAATACCATTCCTTTTCCTGTGCCGATTCGAAATTTACCGAATGCACGTCCACGCCAAGCTCCGTCAGGCCCCGGTGCAGCAAATGTCCCTGTGTTGCAAGGCCCGCAGGCGAAGGCGGATAATCATAAAGCAGCAGCACCTTCATTTTTTGTCCCCTCGATTTGGCGCAACAGTTGTGCCGAATTGCCAGAACCCTTCCTGTTTCGGGCAGCACCTGGCCTCGAAGCTGTCGGCTGCAAAACCATACATTTCCGTAATGATTTTGTATTTCTCCTGCCAGATTGGGTCGGGCAGCCAAATTTGTATATCAGCGTCTCGACTGGGTTTTGGCAGGTATTTGCCGCCCCCATCTTCATACGCGAACATCCATATCAATTTGCTCGGGAGTTCGCCCGTTGTATGCAACGATAATACTGCCCTTGATGTTTCCTCATGCCTCAAATGCCGGGTGTATTCGCCCCATCGGCTGTGCGTAAGAATCAGGTCGAATTTATCCATAGGCAGCAGCCCCTGAATTGTTTTCCTGATTTCCTTTTCGGCAAGGGGCTTTTGTTCCGGGCTGTCGTCGAGGTCGCCCATAACCCCTCTTGCGCCGAGAAATTCCATTACATTATTGAATTTGGCGGAGCGGTCGGGGTCGCTTTTTCGGCAAAGCGCAATCACCGTCCAGCGTGTCTGCGGGTGCAGCAGCATCAACCCTCCCGCCCACAGTATTTCATCATCGGGATGGGCAACGATTAAAAGACAACTGTTGAATTCCCATGATTGTCCTGCTTTTGAAATCGCCATAGTATCTGTCTCCGGCCAGTCCTCCGTAGCCCCTAAGGAGCGAAGGATGGATTGGCAATATCATCTTAAATCCTGATGTGTTCGTCAATGCCTGATGGTTCGTTAGGCATGACCTATAAACAGCAGGATGCCCTTTCTCATCAGCATCACCGCAATCGCCGCCAGAAGCAAGCTCATTATCTTTGATAACGCCTTCGTTCCCGCTTCGCCAAGACCTTTTATCAGCCAGTATGAGCCGCTAAAGATAAGACCCGCGAAAAGAATGTTCCCAATCACCGCGATGACAGTTGGCAGAAGACCGTATTCGGAGATTATTAAAAGTGAGGTTGCCAGAACCGCCGGCCCAACAATCAACGGCGTACCTATCGGTACTGCCCCGAGGTCTTTGACAGGTATATGCCTTTCTTTGGTATGACTCACAAGGTCTATGATTGCTATGCAGAAAAGCAGTGCGCCGCCCGCTACCATAAAATCCCCGATGGTAATACCGAGCAGTTTAAATACCAGTTTGCCGATGAGGATAAAGCCGACCGCCAGCAAAAAGGCAGTTACCATTGACTGGACGATGATTTTGTTCTTTTGCTGTTTGTCAAGGCCGTTTGTCAGCGACACAAATATCGGTAGCACCCCGATTGCATCGACTGCCACGAACAACGGTATGAACGATAACAGGATGTCCTTCAAGACGTCCGTCACGTTTTTTACGTCGGTTGAAAATAGTTGCAAATCCATAGCAATCAGTGTAAATTAGATGCGCACCTGTGGTCAATACTTTTATTGGGGTATAGTGTAATGGTAGCACAACTGACTCTGGATCAGTTAGTCTAGGTCCGAATCCTAGTACCCCAGTCCTTTCGTCGTATTATCTATCCAGGGTAGACCTATTGCTCCGAGCCGGGCAAAAGGGAGAAAATGGAAGAAGTGAAAACAAGCAGACAGGCAGTATCACAAAAGATTATTTTTTTGTTGTTTTTCGCGTCAGGAATCAGCGGCCTTGTCTATGAGGTTGTCTATCTTAGAATCCTTTCAAGAACAATCGGCGTAACCGCTTATGCCACAGCCGTAACATTGGCCGCCTTTATGGCTGGATTAGCCCTGGGCAGCTTTATATTCGGCCGACTTGTTGATAAACGCGATGACCAGTTGAGAATTTTTGCTCTGTTGCAGATATGGCTCGCAGTTTTTGCCATTATCACGCCCTTTATCCTGATTGACTCAGCTGATGTTTACAAATTTGTTTCTATAATGACCCATCAAAACGCCACCGCGATTTCATTGTCAAAAGTGATTGTGTCCTTTCTCTCGCTGCTGGTCCCTACGGTGCTGATGGGCGGCACACTTCCTGCTCTGACCAGCTATCTTGTCAGGCAGGGCGGGATGTTCGGGAAAAATTTCAGCTTGCTGTATGGATTGAATACGTTAGGAGCTGTCTTGGGTGTTGTCCTGAGCGGTTTCATTACCATTGGCGCAATCGGCGAGTGGAATACCATATTCATTGGGGCGGCAATAAACCTTGTGGTCGGTTTCGTAACATTTGTTGTTTACCGCAGGAAATTACGATTCACCGGCCAAACCGGCGTCACGCACAACGTGGCTGCCAGAACTGTGGATAACCGCATTTCGGTGTATTCGGATACGGTGCGAAAGATGGTGCTTATCGCGTTTATGATAAGCGGATTTACGGCACTGGCCTATGAGGTGGTGTGGACGCGACAGCTAATTTTGTTTCTACAGACCTCGATATACGCGTTTTCCGGTATGTTGACGATATTCCTTGCAGGAGTGGCGATTGGTAGTATGTTTATGAATAGGTATGTGGACCGTCTCAGGACTCCCCTGTTAATTTTCGGAATCCTGGAATTGGCCATCGGCGCTTTGTCGATTTTCAACCTTTATCTTTTCGGTCCATTGGATAGCACCATTTTAACCAGGATGCTTTCGCCGGTTGTGTTGGTGCTGCCGCTTACCCTTCTTTTTGGCGCCATATTTCCTATTGCCTCGTTATGCTATGCCAAAAGCACGGACCTTACCGGCACTTCCGTGGGTATCCTGTATACATTTAATGCGGTGGGCAATGTTGCCGGCTCTCTTTTTACGGGCTTCCTTTTCATCAGTCTGCTGGGCTCCAGCAAAACCGTAATTATACTGGGTTTCGTAAATATCATGCTCGGATTGGTTCTTTTGTGGCTCGAACCTCGCACGTCGAGGGATTACAAACTGAAGTTTCTGCTGATAGTTCCGGCCGCTGTATTGCTTGCACTTGGATTTAAAGGCAGAGACCCGTTTCTGACCGTCATTGAAAACAGAATTGCAAAAGACGCAAAATACTACGAGATATATCACAACCGGGAAACCGTGGAAGGTACCGTAACCAGCTTTGTCAGAGACGGTTTCAAACACCTCTGGATTAACGGCTATGGGCAGACCACTTTGTGCACGGAGACAAAACTTATGGCACATCTTCCGGTTATGCTGGCTGATAAACCGAAAGAAATGCTCGTGATGTGCTTCGGGATGGGAACTACCGCGAGGTCCGCGTGTATTTATGATGATTTGAATATTACATGTGTTGAGCTTGTACCTGAGGTTTATAAATGTTTCGGCTATTATCACAGCGACGCACAAAAAGTTATAAGCCGTCCGAATGTCCGTTTCATTGCCAACGATGGTCGTAACTTCCTGCTGCTGAGTCCCGACAAATACGACGTAATTATTGTTGATCCTTCGCCTCCCGTTTACAATGCCGGCACGGTAAATCTTTATACCCGGGAATTTTTTACGCTGTGCAGAGAACACCTGACGCCGGGCGGCGTTATGTGCCTGTGGTTCCCGGGGAGTAGCCAGCAGGATAATCTGAATATATGTAAAACTTTCTATTCCGTTTTCAAGAATATGACCCTCTGGAAAAGCCTGCACAGCAACAACCGGGGCTTTTACCTGCTCGGCACTTCTGCCCCGACAAATATTGACCGGTCAAAGATAGAGCATGCTTTTACAAACCCTCGGCTTGTAAAAGATTTGAGTGAAATTGATAAGGTCGGCATTACAAGCGAGCAATTGCTTAATCTTTTTTTAATGCGGGATGGAAAAAGTCTGGATGAGCTTACGGAAACCGCATCAATTATTACGGACAATCACCCGTATACGGAGTTCCCCCTTTGGCGTTATCTGCTTAGTCGCGAAAGCGACAGGATACATTAGCTATTTCCGGGTCATATGCACTTTGTGCCGTTTCATTTCGGCCTGCTCGAATTCCGCAACCATGAACGTGTGATTGCGGGGGCGAGATGAGGATGGTTGCTTTTCTAATGTGTGTTCTGAATTTTATTGCCAAAATAGCGGGCGAAATGTAAAATCATAAGTTGTTAATAAAGGCGATGAGGTTCGCCTGAACCGCTTAGCGAATGATTAAGCTGATGACCTCTACCGAATCGGTAGGGGTTATTTTTTTTGTGCCTCTATCGAATAATTGATAGAGGTTTTTCTTTTTTAAGGAGAAATAAATGAGTGCTGATTTGGTTCCGCTCATCGTAGGTGGTTTGGTTTTTCTTTCGAGTATATTGTCTTTGAAATTAGGTCTATCGGTGGCCATCATCGAAATCCTGCTCGGTGCTGTCGGAGGGTATTTCGGGCTTAAACCGGCGGAATGGATGACATATCTGGCTGGTTTTGGCGGTATTCTCCTTACATATCTGGCAGGCACCGAAATTGATACTCGTCTTATGCGGGAGAAATTCAAGGAGAGTATGCTCATAGGCGGCTTTTCTTTTCTGTGTCCTTTCCTGGGTTGTTTTCTTTACACCTACCTTGTTGCCGGATGGACAATTAAGGCCTCGCTGATTGCAGGGACGGCCTTATCTACAACTTCACTCGCCGTTGTGTATTCGGTATTGGTCGAGACGGGATTATCATCGACACCAATAGGTAAGTTTCTTATGGCGTCAACTTTCATTACCGAAATGGGAACCGCCCTTGGGTTGAGTATCCTTTTCATCAAACCGACCATCTACACGCTGGTTTTCATAATTGTTTCGCTGTGTGTGATATATTTCGCCGACAAATTCTCGCACAAAATCCTTGAAAGCAAGACATTAAAAAACAAGGTGATTGAGCCGGAAATCAAATACGTGTTTCTGCTTTTGATTGCATTTATGTATTTTGCCAAACTGGGTGACGGGCACGCGATTTTGCCGGCGTTTATATTGGGTCTTCTGATGTCTCGGCATTTTGGTGAGACAACGGGCAATAAAGCTGTTCGAGACCGCCTTCGTACCGTCGCTTATGCGTTCATAACGCCCATATTTTTCATCGTCGGCGGGCTTAAAATATCAGTGCCTATGCTAATCGCGGCAGGGGGGATATTTGTTATTTTATTCCTGCTGAAAATGGCAACCAAATTCATCGGCGTTTACTTCCTCGCGAGAAAATATATTCGCAACGGTAGCACATACACGACATTGTTGATGAGTACGGGGCTTACCTTTGGAACCATATCGAGTTTGTTCGGGTTGACAGCCGGCTACATTGACCAGGTGCAGTATTCAGTCCTTGTGGGTGTTGTAATCGCAAGCGCGGTTATACCAACGTTCATAGCCCAAAAGTGGTTTATGCCCGTTGAAGAAGAGGATATCGTTGATATGGACGACGCCGGCCGGTAAGGGGAACTACCATTCAAACTCCACGATAATCGACGTATGGTCGCTTGAGCTGAGTCGTTATCGTAACTCCTTATTTAACAAGTTGTTAGACCATATTTTGTGGCAAATACCGTGAGATATTCAGGTTAAAAGCACAGCTCCAGAATTTAAATCATAATTTTGAAAAGATTTTTCTTGACTTGGTTACCTACTGTGCTATAATACTAATACAATGATAAACTTTAAGTTAGACAAACAAAGCTATGTGCCTTTTTATCGCCAACTCGTGGATATAATATTATCCAGTATTTCCGCAGGCACAATCCTGCCCGGCGAAAGATTGCCAACTATCCGCGATTTAGCGGTAAAACTCGAAGTCAATCCGAATACGGTTGTTAAGGCCTATTCGCAGCTTCAGCTTCTCGGCTTTCTCGATACGCAGCAGGGAACTGGAGTATTTGTCCGTCCGCAGCCGCCGGCTCAGATAGAGAAGAGTGCTGAAAATCTGCGGGCACTGGAAGAACTTTGCAGAGATTTTATTTCAAGGGCTCATTTGCAAAATCTTACCATAGATGAAATAGTCGAATACTTGCGGAGTATGCAGAAACAACAACCCGAATAAGTGGCCGATACTTTCGGCGGAAAGGAAAATATTATGCTTTTCAATCTTATACAAGCTATCTCAAAGAAAGTATCGTCCGAAATAACGGAAAATATTCGCAAAAAGGAGAACCCTATGTATGATGCGATGACACAACTTAACAAAGACCATGCTGTCCGTCAGATTCAGCGAATCAAAACCCGTGCGCCAATTGCCCTGGTTACTGCTCTCATTGTTGTGGTGACAATTATTACCGGCGTGCTTAGGTTGAAGGCAGAGGATACCACTACTGCTGTTGCCACGTTTGTTATCGGCGGTATTCTTGCCGTGCTCTGGTCATTGTCCGCGCACCTTTTGGCCGAATGGGATAAAGCCCTTGTGCTGCGATTAGGTAGGTTTCGTTCTGTCAGGGGCCCGGGCTTTTTTATGATTATACCCATCCTCGAAAGCGTTATCCGCGTTGTGGATATGCGGGTTCGCACTACAACTTTTTACAGCGAGGCGATGCTTACCAGCGATACCGTGCCTGTGAATATCGACGCAATCGCATTTTGGCATGTCTGGGATAGCCAAAAAGCCCTGCTTGAGGTCGAAAGCTACTATCAGGCAATTTCGCTGGCTGTTCAGACCGCGCTTCGTGACATAGTAGGCATACATTCCCTTGCTGAGATTCTTTCCGACCGGGAAAAGGTCGCTAAGACGCTTCAGAAGGTGCTCGAAGCCAAGACCGAGGCCTGGGGTATTAGTGTTACCTCAATCGAAATCCGCGACATAGCCATTCCTGAAAATCTCAAAGACGTTCTTTCCAAGCAGGCCCAGGCCGAAAGAGAGCGGCAGGCACGAGGAATACTCGGAACAGCGGAAATGGAAATTGCCGAGAAGTTCGCCATGGCGTCCAAAGGATACCAGGATAACCCTGTTGCTTTGCAGCTTCGCGCAATGAACATCGTCTATGAAGGCATACGTGCGGGCGGCTCGCTTATGATTGTGCCGAGTTCTGTTCTCGATACGATGAATCTCGGCGGCATGGCGGCTCTGGGGCAAACCCAGCGAAATCTTGCGACTCCGCAGCAGGCAAAACCATAACGAATAATATGCCGATGATGCCTTGGCGGGTTGGACTTGCGGTATATCAGTTTCTTTACCAGTCAAGTTCCGCGATGATTGGCGTGTGGTCGCTGGGACGGGGCAATGTGCGCGGGGCTTTGTCAATATAGCAGGCGGTGCATTTTTCGGCTAATAGTTTCGTTGCCATAATGTGGTCTAATCGCCAGCCGAGATTGCGTTTTACGGCGTTAATCGGCCTGTAATCCCAGAACGTATATTGTCCCGGCTCTTTGCAATGCAGCCGAAATGCGTCAACAAATCCCCAGTTCATTACGTTTTTCAGTTCTTTGTGAACGGCAGGATGATAACAAACATTTCCCAATAATCCTTCGGGGTCGTAAACGTCGATTGCTTCCGGTGCGATATTCAAATCACCTACCCACAAAACAGGGTCAGTTGGTTTGAAGTGTTCTTCAAAAAACCTGCGCAATCGTCTGAACCAGTCGAGTTTATATTGGAATTTTTCCGATTCAGGCAGATAACCCTGCGGTATGTATGTGTTAACAATTATCATCCCATTGATTTCGGCTTTTATCAGCCGGGGTTCATCTTTCGGCTCATCATCGAAGCCGGCCTGCACATCCGCGATTCTGCTTTTCGCCAGAATTGCCACACCGTTGTAACTTTTCTGACCTGCGAAGGCATAGTTATATCCTGCCTCATCGAATACTTCAGCCGGGAAATCCTTGTCCTGAACCTTCGTTTCCTGCACGCACAGAACGTCTGGCCGTTTCTCGTTTAGCCAATCGAGCACAATAGGCATTCTCGCCCGCAGAGAATTAACGTTGAAACTCGCCACAATCATCAGCGTTTACCTTCGCACATTGTCAGCAGGCCAAGCAGAAAACTCAATGTGCTTTCCGCACCCTGATTTAGACTGATGCCTTCAGCGCCAAGCCCGTCGCCGCAGCCCTTGCTCTTTGAATCGTAAAGTGGAATCCCCAAATCATTCTCGCCCAAAAACCAGTTAAACGCTTTTTGCCGCAGCATCAAATATTTTTTGTCTTTCGTCGCCTTATATCCGGCGTCTAACATCAGAATTGTCCCCGCCGCCTCGATTGGTTGCTGGTCGAACTGTGCCTTTGACCCTCCGCGCGGAAACCAGCCGTTACAACCAATGAAACTGAAATGACTACCGGTAAAAGTGCTTTCAAGAACAAAGTCGCATATTTTCTTCGCAATCTCAATATACTTATTGTTACCCAGTGATATACCGGCCGTGAAAAGCGCACAAGGAAGCATCGCGTTGTCGTATGTGAGTATGTTCTCGAACCAGGGCCAATCCGGCCTCATATTATCTTCGAATCGTGACACAATCGAATCCGCTGCGGCTGCCATACAGCTTTTAGCATTCTCTGCATCCGGGAGCCGTTTCAGATAACCTGCTAAACCTAATATCGAATAAGACATTCCACGTGGGTATTGCTTCTCGATAAGTGGCATCGCTATATCAATTCTTTCTTGGGCTATTGGTACATAAATTTCGGTAGGGGGCTGTGCCAAAACAGCCCCGAATGCCCAGATTACTCGTCCTAATGCGTCATTGACCGGCTCTGCTTTATGCCAGGTTCTGTCGAAATCCATAAAATTCCGGACTGTACCATTGTTGTTATGCGAATGAAGAATAAAGGCCAGATACTTGTCGATTAGTTGCAGCGTCTCCGGCTCGTGGGACAGGGCGTAGTGTTTTGTTGCCACGATTAAAGCCCTGGCGTTGTCGTCGGTTGTGTAGCCCTCGCTGCGAAGCGGTATTGTGAACTTGGCGTGCTGAAATAGCCCCGTGTCATCGGTCAGCCGATGAAGATGCTCCAGCGACGGCTTGGGCAGAGATTGTTTTGCCATACGCCAATCTTATTGTTATGCCGATACTGCGTCAAGGTTATCCGTGACAGTTTCTCTATACTATGGCTCCTGGAACAGCCACGTGGAAAGATATCGCTCACCCGTGTCGGGCAGGACAACAACGATTGTCTTGCCAGTGCTTTCAGGTCTCTTTGCAACTTCCAACGCAGCCCATAAAGCCGCACCGCATGAGATACCGACGAGTATGCCTTCCAATTTTGCAAGTCGCCTTGCGGCATCGCCAGCATCCGTTTCTTTTACGCGGATTATCTCATCTATTATCGCCCGGTTCAGGACTTGCGGGACAAAACCCGCGCCTATTCCCTGAATTTTGTGCGGCCCCGGCTTTCCGCCTGACAGTACCGGCGACGCATCAGGTTCGACAGCGATTGCTTTGAAGGTTGGTTTTCGCTGTTTGATTACCTCGGCTACGCCTGTGATAGTTCCGCCCGTCCCGATGCCGGCCACGACAATATCCACCTTGCCGTCGGTATCGTTCCATATCTCTTCCGCCGTCGTCCTGCGGTGTATTTCAGGATTGGCAGGATTATTGAACTGCTGCAGAATTACGCTGTCGGGAGTTGTCCTGGCAAGCTCTTCTGCTTTTTCAACCGCGCCTTTCATTCCCTTCGGGCCTTCCGTGAGTACTAATTCCGCACCGAAGATTTTCAGCAATTGTCTCCTTTCGACGCTCATCGTTTCGGGCATAGTCAGTATCAGCCGGTATCCCTTTGCCGCCGCGACGAATGCCAATGCGATTCCGGTATTACCGCTCGTCGGCTCGATAATCACGGAATTTTTGTGAAGGAGTCCTCGTCTTTCTGCGTCTTCTATCATCGCTATTCCAATGCGGTCCTTGACGCTCGAAAGAGGATTGAACGACTCCAGCTTGGCCAATACCGTGGCGTTCAGGCCTTCCGTAATTCTGTTCAGTTGCACCAAAGGCGTGTTGCCGATGGTCCTTGTTATATCTTTAAATATTCTGCTCATCTAATTTCTCCTTGTTTTTGTGGGGTGTGGGTTACCCCGCCGGATTTTGTGGTTTTTCAAACTTTTTTCAATGCCTGTTCGATATCCGCGATTATGTCATCGATATGTTCGATACCGATGGACAGCCGCACAAAATCAGGCGTTACGCCGGTCGCTATCTGCTCCTCAGGCGACAACTGCTGATGCGTGGTCGTAGCCGGATGAATGGCTAAGGTCTTCGCATCGCCGATATTTGCAAGGTGCGAAATCAGTTCCAGCGAATCGATAAACTTTTTTCCTGCCTCCAGACCGCCTTTAACGCCGAATCCCAGTATTGCCCCAGCGCCCTTTGGCAGATACTTTCTTGCTCTTTCTTTATCTGGGCTTGAATCAAGTCCCGGATAAGTTACCCACGAGACCTTTGGGTGTTTGCTCAGATATTTCGCCACGGCCAGCGCGTTTTCAGAATGTCTGATTATTCTCAGGTGCAGTGTTTCCAGCCCTTGCAGGAATAAAAACGCGTTGAAGGGCGATAAGGCAGCCCCGATATCACGCAAGAGTGTTACACGGGCTTTGATGATGTAGGCGATATTGCCTAATGGCTTCAGCGCCTCGACGAAATTGAGGCCGTGGTAACTCGGGTCTGCGTCTGCAATCAGCGGGAACTTCCCGTTTGTCCAGTCGAACTTTCCGGAATCGACAATCAGCCCGCCGATGGATGTTCCGTGTCCGCCGATAAACTTCGTCGCGGAATACACAATGATATCCACCCCGAAGTCAAATGGCCGAAGCAGGTAGGGCGAAACGGTGTTGTCCAGAATAAGGGGAATACCGTTTTTGTGAGCAACTTTGGAAATGCCCTCCAAATCTGCAACGTCTAATTTCGGATTGCCTATCGATTCGGCGTAAATCGCCTTCGTCCGCGGCGTTATGGCTTTTTGAAAGGCGGCCAAATCGTTCGATTTTACGAATTTGACATTTACCCCGAATTTCGGCAGCGTGTAGTGAAACAGGTTGTATGTCCCGCCGTAAAGATTATCGGCCGACACTATCTCATCGCCTGCCTGCGCTATATTCAGAATCGCCAGTGTGCTTGCCGCCTGCCCGCTTGAGACCGCCAGTGCGCCGACGCCGCCATCTAAAAGGGCGATTCGCTTTTCGAGCACGTCATTGGTTGGATTCATAATCCGGGTGTAGATATTGCCGAACTCTCTGAGTCCGAACAGATTTGCGGCATGCTCGGTGTTTTTGAACTGGTACGATGTTGTCTGATAAATCGGCACGGCTCTGGATCCCGTTGTCGGGTCGGGTTCCTGCCCGCCGTGTAACAGTATCGATTCCGATTTCAGTTTCTGGTCAATTTTGCTCATTTAATACACTCCTTTCGTTACATACGAATTTTTTTAATTTAGAATTGGTATTGAGCGCTTAATACGAGTCCGTCGCCGAGACCAAATGCTTTCGTTGATCCTTGGTCACCGGTGTTGACGTACGCCGCAACCAGCGTCAGGTTCGGGTTCACAAACCAGGCAACGTGTGCATCCCAGTAGTTGGCATCTTTCCAATCGTCGTAATGTGCTCCCTGTCTGTATTCGAAGCCGACCGCGGCGTTTGACAGCGGAATGACATCGATGTTTCCGAATAACACTTCTTTTCTGCTGTCGTTGAATCCGAGGACGCCAAGTGTCTGGCTATTGGTGGAAAGCACGCCGCCGGATAACAGCACCGGCCACGGCAGTGCCTTAATGAGCTTCGTTCCAACCAGATAGTAGTCAGCTCCTGAATTTGCTGAGTTGAGTAGTTCCTGTGTGGTACTTTTCCAGACCCCTCCGATTGAAATCGCCGGCAGAATATCGCCTTCAGAAAGCAACAGCACTTTTGCTCCGAAGTTGTCTTTATTTATTGTCTTGGAATTTGTAAAGTCAACCGTCTCGTGGCCGTATGAAAGCTCGACACGTTTGAAAAATGTTTCCGCGACGCCGAATGTCGTCCAGTCGATATCTCTTTCGTGAAGATGAATGTTCCACAAACCAATCTGCGGCTTGCTGACGTTTTCGCCGAGGAATGAATTTGCGTCGCCAGCGGTACCTGCCGTGTACGCAAGGGGGTTAAATGCGATACCGCCGACTCCTTCAACATTATTTAGTGGAACACCTGCTAAAGCCATATTTGTAAAAACGCTTGCCAAAACAACCAAACTTACAACAATTAACTTCTTCATCTGAAAATCTCCTTACTGTCTGGCAGGTGGTTTCCAGATGACTGGTTGTTCCTGCGGGCAATTAATATTTTTTATTTAAACGTTATGCTACTTCAGCCAATGCGGCCTGACCGCTTGGCCCAAAATACTGCTTAAGCTAAATGCCACCCCCTTTCTCAACTATGCCGCTGTCCTCGTAGCGTCTCTTCTGGGTTATCTCGATTTGCGTTATTTTTGAGTTATGCACCTTTATTGTTACGGTTCCATAATCAAGGCCTGCAACTGCGTTTCGAATATCCTTAATTATGGCGTCGTTTGTTCCCTTTTTATTATTGTCTTGTGTTACAGCCATGTATTGCCTTTCTGTGTTATATTTTGTATAATTATATCATACTAATCCCACGGATATAATGGGAATTATACCATATCAAAAAAACTATGTCAAACATTTTTTTTAAAAAAAAATTTATTATTTTTTAATGCCAGTATGGGCTTTGTTCGTATAATATACTACCATGGTAGTGGGAATAATGGAGAATGGAATATGAAACTATCAACAAGAACAAGATATGCAATGCGAGCGGTTTTGGAGTTGGCGGAACATTTCGGCAAAGGGCCTCTCCAGACAAGGGTAATTGCCAACAATCAGGATATTTCAGTTAAATACCTTGAGCAACTTATGGCTGCCCTTAAATCTGCGGGCCTTATAAGAAGCCAGCGCGGCGCAAAGGGGGGATATATTCTGGCTAATCCGCCTGAAAAGATTAAACTAAGCGATGTTTTTGATGTTTTTGAAGGGCCCGTTGTGACAGTCGAATGTGTCACCAATGAGAAATACTGCGATAAGGCAGGAAATTGTATAGCAAGACAGGTATGGGCCGAGGTCCAGCGTGCGGTGAGAAATGTTTTGCAGGCTACGACTCTGAAAGACGTGATTGAAAAATCCAAAGTAAACAAGTCGGATTATCAGATATAGGATTGGAAATTGCTATGAGCGCGATATTTGATGATATAACCGCATCGATTGGTTTTACGCCTCTTGTCCGGATTAACAAATTGAGCCCGGGCGGGGCAACAATACTTGCAAAACTTGAGTCCAGGAATCCCTGCGGCAGCGTTAAGGACAGGATTGCGTTCTCAATGATCGAGGATGCCGAAAAGAAGGGGTTGATAAAGCCGGACACAGTAATCATCGAGCCGACAAGCGGCAATACGGGCATAGGCCTCGCCTTTGTCTGCGCGGCAAGGGGGTATAATCTGATTCTGACGATGCCGGAGTCGATGAGCGTGGAACGGCGTAAAATACTGGCGATGTTCGGCGCAAAGATTGTTCTTACACCCGCTGCCGAAGGAATGACAGGTGCCGTTAAAAGAGCTGAAAAACTGCTTGCAGAAACACCAAATGCTTTTATGCCTCAGCAATTCAACAATCCTGCCAATCCGCAGGTTCACCGTGAGACGACAGCCGAAGAAATATGGGCGGATACCGACGGCAGGATTGATTTTTTTGTGGCCGGCGTCGGTACAGGCGGAACTATTACCGGCTGCGGCGAGGTATTGAAAAACCGAAACAATAATCTCAAAGTAATTGCCGTTGAGCCGAAGGATTCGCCAGTGCTTTCAGGCGGCAAACCAGGCCCGCATAAAATTCAGGGTATAGGTGCTGGTTTTGTGCCGTATGTGCTGAACCGTGAGATAATCGACGAAATAATTCAGGTTACAAATCAGGATGCGATGGAGACAGCTCGTCAACTGGCATCCAAAGAAGGAATACTGGGCGGGATAAGCTGCGGCGCTGCGATGTGGGCTGCAATCCAGGTCTCGCAGCGTCCCGAAAACCACGGCAAAACGATAGTCGTGATTTTACCCGATACCGGCGAGCGATATATCTCCACTGAAATGTTTGCTACCGTGGCATAGATGCCGCGTGGTGGTTATAGGAGAGGACTTTATATGGCTAAAGCTGATTTGACAGACAAAAAGCTCGAGCAATTAGTCGCTGAAATCGTCGGAACCTACCAGGGCGATTTGGGAATAAATTTCATCGACGCGACCAATCTGCCCGTGCGGGACAAAATCCTCGAAGTGCTTGATATGATTTTCGAGGTCCTTTTCCCCGGCTTTACCGGCAAAAGACTGGTAACAAAATCGAACGTCAACTTTGTCGTGATAGACGTCCTTTGCCACATTTACACCGAGCTTTCCACCCAGATAGAACGTGCGCTCAAATACCGCTGCCGGCTGGAAAAATGCGAAACGGGCGGCTGCCATAAAATGGCCGAAGACGCCACCATTCATCTCCTGACGCAGCTGCCGCATATCCGCGAAATGCTCAAAGGAGACGTCAAGGCGGCGTTTGACGGCGACCCGGCCGCGAAATCTCCCGAAGAAATTGTCATAAGCTATCCCTGCATAATAGCGATAGCAATATATCGCATTGCCCATGAGCTTTTCATAAAAGAGGTGCCGCTGATTCCGCGAATTATGACCGAGTGCGCGCACACAAGGACGGGTATTGATATTCACCCTGGCGCCACAATCGGCAAAAACTTTTTTATCGACCACGGCACCGGTGTCGTGATTGGCGAAACGAGCGTTATTGGCGATAACGTGAAAATTTACCAGGGCACGACGCTGGGAGCGCTTAGTTTTCAGAAAGATGCACAGGGCAGGATTATTAAGGGAGGCAAACGCCACCCGACGATTGAGGATAACGTAACAATATACGCCGAGGCGACGATTCTGGGCGATATAACAATAGGTAAAGGCGCTGTCGTCGGTGGAAACGTCTGGATTAAGGAATCTGTTCCGCCGGGCGTTACCGTTACAACCCCCAACGCCGAGCTTGTGTATAAAAAACACTCCGCCAAAAGAAGCGGCAAAAGAAAAACAAAAAAATGAATGAGCAGTTGATAAAAAAAATCAAAGAGTTAAAGGCCGAGCGCAATGCTGTCATACTTGCGCATAATTATCAGCCCGGCGAAATCCAGGATATTGCGGATTTCACGGGCGATTCGCTTGCGTTGAGCGTTAAGGCCTCGGCGACGGATGCCGACGTGATAGTTTTCTGCGGCGTCAAATTTATGGCGGAGACCGCCGCGATTTTGTCGCCAGGCAAAACCGTCCTTTTACCGGATAAAAACGCCGGCTGCCCCATGGCGGATATGATTACGGGCGAGCAGTTGAGAGAATTGAAACACAAAAACCCCGGCGCATTGGTTGTCTGCTATGTGAACAGTTCTGCGGAAGTAAAAGCCGAAAGCGATTATTGCTGCACAAGTGCAAACGCCGTCGAGGTTGTTGAGTCACTGCCTAAAAACAGCAAAATAATTTTTGTTCCCGACCAGCATCTGGGGCGGTTTGTCGTTGAAAAGACCGGCTGTGAAATGATTTTGTGGCCCGGATATTGCTCGACGCACGCCTTTATTACCGAAGACGATATTAAAAAGGCCAGAGATGCTCATCCCGGCGCTATTGTGATGGCGCATCCGGAATGCACCGAGCCGGTAAAGGCTGTCAGCGATAAAATTCTCAGCACGGGCCAGATGCTCAAATTCGCCAAACAAAGCGGTGCCAAACAATTTATTATTGCCACTGAAATGGGAATAATTCATACGCTGAAAAAGGAAAACCTGGGCAAGGATTTTTACCCGGCGACTACTCGAGCTCTTTGCCCTAATATGAAACGTATAACCCTTGATAAGGTGCTCTGGTCTCTTGAAGATATGCACTATAAAATCACAGTGCCGGCCGATATTGCTGCAAGGGCTAAAAACGCGCTCGAAAAAATGGTTGCGATTTTGCCGGCTAAATAGAAAGGTCATAAATAATGAGCGATGAGAAAAAACTTCATCTTGAAACGTTAGCCGTGCACGCGGGCCAGCAGCCGGATTCAGACACCGGCAGCAGGGCGGTCCCGATTTACCAGACATCGAGCTACGTTTTCAAAGACAGCAATCACGCTGCAAACCTGTTTGCGCTGAAGGAATTCGGCAATATTTACACCCGGCTGATGAATCCCACTACCGACGTTTTGGAAAAACGCCTGGCCGCACTGGAAGGTGGCGTCGCTGGTCTTGGGCTTAGCTCGGGGCAATCAGCGATTTACGTAAGCATCCTTAATATCTGCGGCGCAGGCGGTCACTTCATTTCGTCCGGTTCGCTTTATGGCGGAACAGTTACACTTTTCAGTCATACCTTGCGCAAACTTGGAATCGAGGTAACATTCGTTGACGCTAAAAAACCGGAAAATTTCGCCAACGCGATTAAGAAAAATACCCGCCTCATTTACATCGAGAGTGTTGGCAATCCCAAAAACGACATTTTGCAATACGATAAAATAGCGGATATTGCCCATAAGAACGGCCTGCCCGTTATATGTGATAACACCGTTATGACGCCGATATTGTTCAGACCATTTGAATACGGTATCGATATCGTCGTTCATAGCTGCACAAAATTTATCGGCGGCCACGGCACAAGCATAGGCGGTGCAATCGTCGATTCAGGCAGCTTCAACTGGGCAAACGGCAAATTCCCCGAACTGACCGAGCCGGACCCAAGTTACCACGGAATCAAATACGTCGAAAGCTTCGGTAATCTGGCTTATATCCTCAAGGCGAGAGTCCAGCTCCTGCGCGATATGGGCTCGTGTATGTCCCCATTTAATGCGTTCTTGTTCCTTCAGGGAATCGAGACGCTGCATTTGCGTATGCCCAGACACAGCGAGAATGCCTTGAAACTCGCGCAATGGCTCGAAAGACACAAATTGGTAAGTTGGGTGAACTATCCCGGCCTCCCCTCGCATCCTGACCATAAGTTGGCAAAGAAGTATATGCCCGATGGGCAGGGGGCTATACTGGGCTTCGGTATCAAGGGCGGCAAAGAAGCAGGAGTAAAATTCATAAACTCTGTCAAGCTCGCGAGCCATCTCGCCAATATCGGCGACAGCAAAACCCTTGTAATTCATCCTGCCAGCACAACGCATCAGCAGTTGAACGAGACAGAACAGCTCGCCGCCGGCGTAACGCCCGATTATATACGCGTCTCGGTTGGCACTGAAAATATCGATGATATAATAGCTGACTTTGAACAAGCGCTATTAAAGAGTGCTGACAAGCATTGTTAAGACAGGTGCTGAAATCCAGGAAATAACTAAAAACTCAAAACTAAGGACTCAAAACTAATTATGTGGGAATATACGGATAAAGTTAGAGAGCACTTTTTCAATCCGCGAAATGTCGGCGAAATACCCGATCCTGACGGCGTCGGCGAGGTCGGTTCGCTTGCCTGCGGCGATGCGCTGAAATTGACTTTCAAGCTCGATGACAAAGGCAGAATAAAAGACGCCAAATTCAAAACCTTCGGCTGTGCCAGCGCAATCGCCAGCTCTTCCGCCCTGACCGAGATAATCAAGGGAATGCCCCTTGAAGAGGCGGCCAAAATTACAAATAAGGATATCGCCGATTATCTCGGCGGGCTGCCCGAACAGAAAATGCACTGCTCGGTTATGGGCAGAGAAGCATTGGAAGCGGCTATTGAGAATTATAAGAGCGGCAGCAAAAAGAAACACGAGCTTGAAGGCAAAGTTATCTGCACCTGCTTCGGCGTTACCGAAAAAGAAATCGAAAGAGTCATTCGCGAAAACAACCTCGATGCCGTCGAGCAGGTTACTAATTACTGCAAAGCAGGGGGCGGCTGCGGCGGCTGCAAAGGAGAAATCGAAAAAATCATAGAACGCATCAAGGGCGAAAGAGCAAAACAAAAAACTGTGCCCGCTCCCATGAAAGGCCAGAAGCTGACAAACATCCAGAAAATTCAGCTCATTCAGCAGACAATAAATGAGCAGATTCGCCCTGCGCTGCGTGCGGATGGCGGAAATATCGACCTGATAGACGTTGACGGCAACAAGGTCGTTGTCGCTCTTCGCGGGATGTGCGCTCAATGCGCCCTGGCGAATATCACTATGAAAGACCTCGTTGAAGCCAAAATAAGAGAGTTTGTAAGCCCCGAAATCTATGTTGAGGAAGCAAAAGATTTGGCCGACGACCAAAGGAAATAAAAATGAAAACAATATACTTCGACAACAACGCCACCACAAAAGTCGCTGATGAGGTCCTCGAAGAAATCAAGCCGTATTTCTGCGACCTTTACGGCAACCCGTCGAGTATGCACACCTTCGGCGGCCAGATTGGCATTAAAATTCGAGAGGCACGCGAAAAAACTGCCGCTCTGCTTGGTTGCGACCCGAGCGAAATAATTTTCACCGGCTGCGGCACCGAAAGCGACAACACCGCCATAAAAGGCACGCTTGCCGCTCACCCCAATAAGCGAAAGGTGATTACGACTCGTGTCGAACATCCGGCCGTCTTGTCGGTCTGCCGTGACCTCGAAAATCAGGGTTATACCGTTGTCGAACTCGCGGTCGATAAAAAAGGCCGGCTCGATTTGTCGGAGCTGGAATCGCATCTCGACGATAACATCGCAATCGTAACGATTATGTTCGCCAATAACGAAACAGGTGTAGTATTCCCCGTCGAGAAAATCGCCGAGATAGTGAAAAGTAAGGGTATCGTCTTTCACACCGATGCCGTTCAGGCGGTCGGCAAAATTCCCATCAATCTTTCTAAAAGCAATATCGATTTACTCAGCTTATCGGGGCACAAACTCCACGCCCCCAAAGGCGTCGGCATCCTGTATGTCCGCAAGGGCACTCGTCTTGCTCCTTTTATGCTCGGCGGTCATCAGGAAGGAGGCCGTCGGGCAGGCACAGAGAACGTCCCCGGCATAATAGGCCTCGGCAGGGCCTGCGAGCTGGCGATGCAGAATTTCGACCGGGAAAATAAAAAGGTCAAGTTCCTCCGCGATAAGCTTGAAAAGGGCATTCTCGCGAAATGTCCCGACTGTATGGTCAATGGCGATACCGAAAGACGTCTGCCCAATACCAGTAACATCAGTTTTGAATTTATCGAGGGGGAATCAATTCTGCTTATGCTCGACAGGTTCGGCATCTGCGCCTCCAGCGGCTCCGCCTGCACTTCCGGTTCGCTTGAACCGTCGCACGTCCTTCGTGCTATGGGTGTTCCCTTTACCGCAGCCCACGGCTCCGTCCGTTTCAGCTTGAGCCGATACAATACTGAGGAAGAAGTTGATTTCACCGTCGAAAAAATCCCGCCAATAATCGCCCGCCTCCGCGAGTTGTCCCCCTTCGTCAAGAAATAGAGATGGCTGTCGGGATTTTTACTGTGCGCGTTTATTTACTTCGCAGATTGGGCATTGGTCCTGTCGAGAAGTTCAATAGTATGTTTGATAAGACCGATGTCGCCGTAGTTGCCATGGCCCGGCACTACAATTCTTGCGTCCTTATATTTGTCTAACACTTTTTCGACAGACCTGGGCCATTTTTGCATATCCGCATCAGCCGTATAACCCGCATCTTTGGAGTTCAGTGACTTTATCATACACCCACCGAACAAAATCTTTCTTTTTGGAAAATACACAACCACGTTATCAATCGTATGAGATGGTCCTGGGTAAAAGACATTAACGTCTTCGTCCCCGATTTTCAGGTGCAGCCCTTCGTTAATATCGAAGATGTGATTCGGCGGCATAAAGGTAAGGTTCTTGTAAACGTCATAGTATTTCTTGTTTTCGGGCGATTTTAATTCTTCCAGCAGCCAGCTCTTTTCTGCCTGTCCCCGCTCGGCTATGAGTTTTGCGGTCAAATTCGAGCCATAGACCGCGATGCCTCTGCTTAACAGAAACTCGTTACCACCAAGATTATCAACGTGAAAACCTGTGTTAATAGCGACAAGATTGACCTCACCGAAATTATTCTTTATCCAATCGACCAGCATCTTTGCGCCTTGATTATCGCACAGGGTGTTGACCAGTATGCAATCGGAATTCGAGGCGCGGATAAGCAGCGAATTTGATGCCCAGGGAATACTATGCGTAACAATAAATACATCCTTTTCAATTTCCGTTACGGACAGATTCTCGCTGAGGGTGTTTCTTTTTTCATTTGCCGTTGCGCCGTTGGCAATAGGTAATGCCAATAACACCAAAAATAGCAATGTTATTCGTAATAGTTTATTGCCTGTCATGTTTGCTTTGACCGTCCCCATCGGTCAGCAGCAGCGATAATTAACACGATGGCGCATAAAACTCCAGCAGCATAATCAGCCTATCACGGCCTTGCAGCAGCCATATTAACATAAGAATAAGGATGACCCCTATGAAAGAAAGCATCTTCTCCCGTCCCTTGAAAATGTTTTCAATTTCCGGGTATCGGTTTCTTATAAGAATTGCCGACCACCCGGATAAAATTCCGGTTGCTGCCCCTCCCAGCACATCTGAAGGATAGTGCGCCATCGCCGCGACTCGCAAAATAGCGACCCCGCAGCAGCAGAGGGCGAAAACAATCGTGGCTGGCCAGGGCATCGCAAACGCCAGTACCGCTCCTGCCGCGAATACGCTTGCTGCGTCACCGGATGGAAACGACCAGCTTTTGAAAACAGCTTTCTTGTCCCCTACTTTTGTTTCCGCGGTTACAGCGTCTCTTGGCCTGGGTCTCCTGACCGTCTCTTTTATTACCGTTACCGCGGCTAATGTTATCAATAACGCCAGCAGGCACACAATTACCGTCTTGTGCTTTCCCGTAAGCCACACCCACGCCAGCAGAAACCAGACTAAGGGATAACCCCTCCCTAACAGTTTTAACGCCTGAGCCCAGAGGGTTCTGTCCCACTTCTGTGGATTTTCTCGCAGATATGAGAACACTCGCTCATCCACAGCAAAAAAGCAAACTGCCGCCGCGGCCAGCAGAAGGCCTGCAAGCAAAACCAGTACAACCGTTCCCCGGTTTGTTTTTCCGGTCTTGGCGGTTATTGCCTGTTTTGTGTCTTGATTAATAATGCGACAACCTCGACTTCTATGCCCTTGGAATAGTTAATACCTTTTTTTGACGCTATCTCTTCAAAAGCGATATCACCCGCGTTTTGCCTGAGACCATCGAAATCTTTTCTCGGAATTATCAGCACACGGTTTCCTGTACCTTTAAGCCAGTCAACGACGTCGTCTGTTTTGCGCAGTTGCGTAATTTTTCTTCCGACGTAAAAATTCAGCGTCGGCTCAGCGTATTTATACATCGCGACAGGCACATCTTTGCCTGTTTTTTCCCTGATTGCTTTTGCTATATGAGGACTGATTTTAATCGACTCAACCGCAGGCAGCAATACGAATAATAACGGTATAATGAGAATCAGTACGCCGGCGAGAATAACTTTTGCCGTGCCGTTGAATTTTTCCAGTACCTGTAAATAACAGCAGATTATTGTCATCACCAGCGCGATTGCTCCGCAGATAAGCCCCGGCGTTATAAGTCCTTCACTTTTTGTAAAATATCCGATGCCGATTAAACTCGCTGCGATGCCTAATCCCACCGGCCCCGAAAACCATACGCCGCCTCGAAGCCATTTGCGGTCGCGCTCATTTAAAACGTTTTGTCCCGATGCGACAATTGTTGCTCCTGTCATCACCGCCATTGCGGGCCAGGCAAACAATATGTAATGCGGCAGCTTTGTCGCCGCGATAGTCATCAGGACGACCGTTACTATTATCCAGCTCAATAAAATATTTCTCGCTCCTGCGTTCCCGATTCTTTTTCCCAAACTTGCCGAAAATGCCCCCGGCAGAAAAATCACCCACGGGAAAAATCCCGCGACCATAATCGCCGGGTAATACGGCAGGTATAAAAGAAAGTTTCCCCCGTGGCCTTCCATCGGCGAAAGTGCGCGACCGACAATATGCTTTCCGAAAAATACCCGGTATAGTTCCCCGTCGGCTGCCCTGTTGGCCGGAATTGCCCACAGCAAAAATATCCCCGTTGCGATAACCACCGCAAGACAAACCCATAGAAAATTACGAATAAAGCCGCCGGTATTCTCCCGCCCGAACCATATAGCGACGGTAATCACGAACACGGGCAGCAGCCCTAAAGGCCCTTTTGCCAGCATCCCAAGACCAATCAAAATTCCCATTGCCCCGGCGTCAAACGCCCGGATTTTTCCCCCTTGCCTACCGACGAAAATCGCCATCGCCCCGACAATAAAGGGCATCGCTATGCCGTCAACCAGCGCCGAGCTTCCCACAAAAAGCATCAGCAGCGTCGTGCCTAAAATCGCCTCGGCCCATAATCCCGCTTTTGCGTCGAAAAGTTTCTTCCCGATAAAAAACGTCAAAAACAAAGTTGCCGCCGTCCCCATTACCCCCGCGAATCTGCACGCAACTTCGCTCGGCCCAAGCAATCGAACCGGGACAGACATCAGCCAGTAAAGCAGAATCGGTTTATCAAACCATATCTGGCCGTTAAAAGTCGGCACAAGATAATTGCCGCTCTCAACCATCTCCGCTGTTACCCTCGCGTATCTCGGCTCATCACGGTCCCACAGTGTGCTGCTGCCCGCTATCAGCAGATATAACGCTGTAAATCCCGCGCAAATTAAAATCGCTTTTAGCCACGGGTTTGCGAATCGTATTTTAGCTGAATCTGTCATTTATTACGGCGGACGAAAGTGAAAATCCATATCGAGATAGTTTTGTAGAAAAGTCGATTTGTCATTTCGACCGAAGCGATGCACGGCATCGCTGAGCGGAGAAATCTGTTTAAATAAGCAGATTCCTCGACTCGCTTCGTTCGCTCGGAATGACATCTAAAATCATTTCTACGAAGCATATTGAGATACGAGCGACGAACAATGCCGAAGGAGGGACTTGAACCCACACCCTGTTGCCAGGACAGGATTTTGAATCCTGCGCGTCTGCCAGTTCCGCCACTTCGGCTATTTCTGCAGGATTATCGATAATTCCGCCGCGTTTG
Source organism: uncultured Phycisphaerales bacterium (assembly GCA_963769245.1). Classification (GTDB taxonomy): domain Bacteria; phylum Planctomycetota; class Phycisphaerae; order Sedimentisphaerales; family Anaerobacaceae; genus Fen-1362. Next base: position 2,213,367 of record CAVYKU010000001.1, on the reverse strand, counting down.
TCAATCACCGCCCTCGAAATGGTTGAAAATCACGCAAATTTGCCTTCCGTCGGCTTCTTACGAACTTTTATATTGACACAGGCGAAAAATAGTATAAACTATCCTCCTCACGCGAAAGTGACTAAGCCGAACCTCGAGTGTTTGTTATTCCTTGTAAGGGTCTTTGATGTATTCAGATTATATTCGTAATGTTGCAGTAATCGCTCACGTTGACCACGGCAAAACAACCCTGGTTGACCAGCTTCTCTATCAGTCCGGAATGTTCCGCGCAGAAGAGCTTGATAAGCTCCAGGGCGGCGAAAACAAACTCATTATGGACTCCAACCCCCTCGAACAGGAGCGGGGCATTACAATCCTCAGCAAAAATTGTTCGATTTTTTATACCGATTCGCAGGGCGACGAATACAAAATCAACATTATCGACACCCCGGGCCACGCCGATTTCGGCGGCGAGGTCGAACGAGTCCTCAAAATGGCAGATGGCGTCCTGCTTCTGGTCGATGCCTTTGAAGGGCCAATGCCCCAGACGCGGTTCGTATTGACCAAGGCGCTCGAAAATAAGCTCCGGCCGATAGTGGTTATCAATAAAGTTGACCGCGAAAATAGCCGCCCCGACGATGTCGTCAATGAAGTATTTGATTTGCTCGTTCAGCTCGGCGCCGAAGACAAGGCGCTGGATTTTCCAATTATTTACGCCTCGGCCAGACAGGGCTGGGCGTCAAACGACCTGAAAATTAAAACCGACAATATGAAGGCCGTTTACGATGCTATCATAAAACACATCCCGCCGCCGGAGGCAATTCCAGATGCTCCGCTGCAAATGCTTGTGACAAATCAGGAATATTCCGATTACGTAGGCAAAATCGCCATCGGAAGGGTTTTCGCGGGCAATCTCAGTGAAGGCCAGAATGTTACCGTAATCGACACCGCTGGTGTTCATACTCAGCAGAAAATTATGCAGATTTATCAATTCCAGGGGCTTACACGCAAGGTCGTTTCAAGCGTTCAGGCGGGCGATATTTGCGCCGTCTCCGGACTTGACCCCATTAGTATCGGCGACACCATCGCCTGTCCCGATAACCCCACCCAGCTTCCGGTTATTCCCGTCGATGAGCCGACGATGACTATGACCTTCCGCGTCAACGACGGACCTTTCGCCGGCAGGGACGGCAAATACGTTACCAGCAGGCACATCGGCGAACGTCTCGAAAAAGAGCTTCAGCATAACGTCGCCCTGAGAGTCGAGCCGGGCAAAACCCCCGAAGAATTCAACGTATCAGGCAGGGGACTTATGCACCTTGGTATCCTCCTCGAAAATATGAGGCGCGAAGGTTATGAGGTCTGCGTCGGAAAACCCAGTGTCATTATCAGGAAAATAAACGGCATAGACCACGAGCCGATAGAATTGCTCGCGATTGATTGCCCGATGGATTGCCAGAGTGCGGTTATGAGCCTGGTTGGCGACCGAAGAAGTGAAATGATTAAAATGGACGCCAAAAGCGGCGCAAACACCTTTATTCACATGGAATTTTTAATTCCCTCCCGCGGCCTCTTCGGCCTCCACGCCAGAATGATGAATGCCACCCAGGGCAGGGCCGTTATGCACCATACCTTCGAAAGATATGAGCCGATGCGCGGCGCAATTCCACAGCGAAAAGCGGGTGTTATGATTGCCACCACCACGGGCCCTGTTACCGCCTATGCCCTCGACGCCCTTTATGACCGCGGCCTGTTTTTTGTTGTGCCGGGAGAAGTTGTATATGATGGCCAGGTCGTCGGCGAACACTGCAAAGACGATGACATAGCGGTAAACGTCGCGAAGCTCAAGCAGCTTTCCAATATGCGTACGACCAGCAAGGACGAAGCCGCCAAAATCAGACCCGCACGCATAATGTCTCTTGAAGTCGCGATGGAATATATCCAGGAAGATGAGCTCGTCGAGGTTTGCCCCAGTACGATTCGGCTTCGCAAACGCCAGCTCAAAGAATCCGACAGACGCCGTTTTGCCCGTCAGAACGAAGGTTAATTGATTTACCAACTGGCTGTGGCAGGCGGGCTGTTACTCGTTTTGCTCGTATAGCCAGTGTTCGTCCGACAGGTCAGTTACAATACTATCGACTAACGACCTTCTACTATCACGATTTCCTCCGCCGCCTCTGCCGGGAATTCAACATTTAATATTGGACATTTCTAAAAGGTCCCTCGCCAAATCCCTTGACCTAACACAGTTTTACCGTATTATCTATCTCGTTCTAAACATGGAGAGCTATTGACTATGCCGAATGGTTACTCAGAACTGTCAAAAAATGACCTTCTGAAGGTTATACAAAAACTTGAATCCCGCAAGAAATACGGTCTCGTCTGGGATGAGGATCGAACGAAGGAACAGTTCGAAAAAGAATCCGAAAATGCTTTGCCTGTACTGAAGGAAATCAAAGGCAAAGAAATCAGCACTGACCCGGATAAACCAATCAATATTCTCATCGAAGGCGATAATTACCACGCCCTTTCCGTGTTGAATTATACTCACCAAGGCAAAATAGACGTCATTTACATTGATCCGCCGTACAACACAGGGGCTAAAGACTGGAAATATAGTAATGATTATGTGGATATAAATGACACCTATAGACATAGCAAATGGCTTTCTATGATGTCAAAAAGATTAAGGTTGGCAAAAAATCTATTAAAAGATGACGGGGTATTGATTTGTGCGATAGACGAAAACGAACTTAACCGTATAGGTTTATTACTTGAGGATCTTTTCGGAAACTGTGAAATTCATTGTATTACGATAGTTCACAATCCGAGGGGTGTGCAGGGAAACAATTTTTCATACACACACGAATACGCATACTTTGTATTTCAAAAAGGATTGAAAATAGTTGGTCCAAGAAAAATCAAAGAGGACGACATCTATTGGAGTAATTTAAGAAACTGGGGTGGCGAATCCTTAAGAACCGATGCAAAAAATTGTTTTTATCCAATTATAGTTGAAAAGGACGATATTGTTGGCTTTGGTGATGTACCCGAAGATGACTTTCATCCGGAAAAACAAACCATCGTAAAAGGAAGTAAATATTATGTTTACCCCATTGATGTAAAAGGAATTGAGCGAAAATGGAGATACGCAAGACAAAGCGTTGAAGAGGTTAAAGAGTATCTGAGGACGCAAAAAAGGAATGGTGGGTACGAAATTGAGATAGGTAAGGATTTCGGCACAGTTAAAACTGTTTGGCAAGATAGAAGGTATGATGCAAACGAGTACGGAACCAAAATCGTCCGTGCGCTTGTTCCGGAAACCAATTTCGACTTTCCTAAATCCGTTTGGAATACGTATGATTGTATAGCGCCTATTTTATATCAAAAAAAGAATGCGACAATTCTGGATTTTTTTGCGGGTTCCGGTACGACCGCTCATGCTGTAATGATTCTTAACAAGGAAGACGGACAAGAAGGACACCGAAAATTTATCCTTTGTACGAACAACGAAAACGAGATTGCGCAAAAAGTTTGCCATCCTAGAATTAAAAAGGTTATTCAAGGGCATAAGGATTACCCTGACATTACAGGAATTAAATCTAATCTGAAATACTACAAGACTTCTTTCGTAAAGCGAACTATCAGCAAAGATACTTTGAAGATTCGCATTACCCAGGAATGTACCGAAATGCTTTGTCTTCGCGAGGGCATCTTTGACGAAAAGAAGAAAACGGCCGACTATCGCATCTTTGATCAAAATAGCCGAATCATGGCCGTTTATTATTCGCTTCAACGCGCACAACTTAAGGTTCTCAAGAAGGACCTCGACAAAATGAAGGGCAATAAAATCCTCTATTGTTTCACCCTTGATCCGCTGGGGCTGGATAAAACCGACTTTCAGGACTGGCAGGGTGTATCTTTAGAACCCATCCCACAGAAAATACTCGATGTGTACGAGAGCATCTATGAATATTAACTTAAAAGATTATCAGCAAACAGCCGTTGACCAATTAGTCGATGCCGTAAAGGCGCTTTTGAGTAAGGATGGGACGCAGAAGGTGTGCGTCTTTCAGGCGCCTACGGGAAGTGGAAAAACCTTGATGACTGCGAAGTTTATCGAGGAAATCATAAAAGAATTGCCGGATGAAGACCTCTGCTTTGTTTGGGTTACTATAGGAAAAGGCAACCTGCATTTGCAAAGCAAGCACGCCCTCGAAAAAATATATACGGGTGCCCCGAGAGTATCGTTGGTCGAGCAAGAATTCACAGGTGGTCGTGAGCGTATCGTCAGAAACGAAATCGTCGTTGTTAATTGGGAAAAACTGCGTACCAAAGACCGGGCATCAGGCGATTGGAAGAATATCCTGATGAAAGATGGCGAAAAGATAAACTTCAGAGATGTTCTGACGAGAACACGCGAACAGAGAAAGGTTATTCTTGTTATTGACGAAAGCCATATCGGAGCAACCGCCGAACGGACAAATGAACTCCGAGACGAAATTGATGCCGATGTGATTTTAGAAATGAGCGCAACTCCAAAGATAGAGCCGAACTTGATGGATTTTACAAGAGGCACGGCGAAGGGCGTTCTTGTTGAGCCAAAGGCTGTTATCGATGCTGGTATTATAAAGAAAGAACTAATCATCAATGAAAAGATTGACAAGATAGCCAAAGGTGAAAGCGATTCGCAGGAAGTTGTCTTGGAGTCGGCATACCAGAAACGCTTGGAGCTTAAGAAGCTTTTTGGAAAACAAGGCTCAAATATCAATCCGCTTGTCCTTATTCAGATTCCCACCGCAGAAGCCGGGAAAGACAAAATTGAGGCCGTTAAGGCATTTCTGGCCCGTAAAAACATCACCGAACAGAACAGAAAACTTGCTATTTGGCTTGCAGAACAAAAGTCGGAAACGCTCGACTGGATCGCAGAGCCAGACAACGAGATTGAGTTTCTGATTTTCAAACAGGCAATCGATACCGGCTGGGATTGTCCTCGTGCGCATATACTCGTTAAATTCAGAGAGTCGCATAGCGAAACCTTTGAGATACAAACTGTTGGCAGAATATTGCGAATGCCGGAGTTGAAACATTATCCAGAAGAAGCATTGAATACCGGATATATCTATACAAACGTTCAAAGCATCATTGTCAAAAAAGAAGAATACAACCCGAACATAATTAAGCATCTTCGAGCTGCTCGCAAGGAATGCTATCGAGACATCAAACTGCCCTCATATTACAGGTCAAGAGTTGATTACGGCAACATTACGTCGAGCTTCGACCCTGTCTTTGAACAAATCGCCTGCGACTACTTCGGCGTAACAAATACAGAGTTCTTTGAACGGAACAAAAAAGTCATCGAGAAAAAAGGTGTTGTTCTTGACCTTAAGAAATACCAACAGGAGATTATCCAGGACGCAAAGGTTGAAGCCAAATCTTTCGACGAGTTAGAAGGCCTAATTGATTCTGAACAAAAAGCCCGCCTTACTATCGCCGGAAACGACCTCCAAGCGTTGTTTGAACAAGTCATCAAAAACAATCTTGGTTCTTTCAGGAATATCAAACGGTCTGTGCCAAAGGTAAAAACTACTATTTACGTCTGGTTTCAAAAATATCTCGGCTCAAAGGACTGGCCCGAAGAAGCAATGATGGTTCAGAAAATCTTCGTCCATAATGGCAATAGACCTGTCTTTGAGCGCATTTTGTCTAAAGCTATCGAGGAATATAGACCTCTCCGCGAAAAAGAAATCGAAAAGCGCAGCGAAGCGAGCGAACAGTTCTATGATTTCGATATACTCTCAGAAGCTTTCTATAATCAGCATACCGACGAATTAGTCCAGACGAAGAAATATGTCTATGATCCTTGTTATTTAAGTATTGCCCGTACTAGTCCTGAGGTTGCTTTTGAACAGTTTTTAGAAGACAAGACGAACAGCAAAAGCATAATGTGGTGGTGGAAGAACGGCGAAAGCAAGAACGATTACTTCGGCATAAAGTATGAGTTTCCCAAAGGCATAATTCATACCTTCTACCCCGATTATTTAGTTCAGTGCGCCGATGGTAGAATAGGCATCTTTGAAACAAAAGACCAACGGGATCAAGACGGCAGCACTTTTACCAAAGCCAAAGCCGAAAGATTGCAGGCCTACCTCAAGGAGCATAACAAAAAAGGCAGGAAAATCTTTGGCGGTATTGCGATTCAGGTCAACCGTATCTGGCGAATAAATCAGAATCCGGTATATGATTGGGACAAATGCCTTCACAATGATTGGTCCGACTGGTCTGACCTGATAATATGAAAATTAATCACCCCCCAAACCCTGTCTTTTTTCAATCTCAAAAAAACGTGCCTTACAAATTCGTTTCGGCCAACTTCGGCTAATCCGTGTTTTTTGTTAGCCGATACCCTTAAGGGGAAGCAGACGAAAATCCGTGTTATTTGCTTGGCTTAATTCAGCGTTTTCAGCCGGACGCCTGTAAGGCGGGGCAGTTTTCCTGCCCTGTGGACGAAACGATGGCCTTGCGCACGAATTGTATTTGGAGCAAAGGCCGCGTTGAGTACACATCCCTGGCTGACAAAATCCGTGAAAATCCGCGTAATCCGTGGTTAAACCTTCGTGGTTTTTCGTGTCTTCGTGGTGAAAAGAACTGTGTAATCAGTGCAATCTGTGGCTAAAACCTTTTACTCGTTTTTGCCGTACAACCAGTGTTCGTCCGCGAACTCATAATTCACTATTTCTTCAGGCCGGAAAAATATCGGGATTTCATAATCGGCTGATTGCGTGCTGTCTGAACCGTGAACAAGATTGAATCCTCTCGAACAGCCCAAATCGCCGCGAATCGTTCCCGTCACCGCCTCATAGCCGAATGTCGAACCAAGCATTCTGCGGACGATTTCGATTACTCCCTGGGCTTCCCATACCATTGCCAGCACAGGCGACGAACAGAGGAATTTTACCAGCCCGTCATAAAAGGGTTTGCCTTTATGAATCGCGTAGAGTTTGATGGCGAGGTCTTTGTCGGGCTTTAAGAATTTGGCCGCGACAAGTTTCAGGCCCTTCTGCTCGAATCGGCCTATGATTTCCCCGATAAGATGCCGTTGCACCCCATCCGGCTTGATAATTATCAGCGTCCTGTCAGCCATTGCGAATCTCGACCGTTATCGTGTTACATGCCCTTTGGGACAATGTAAATCTCAACTCGCCTGTTCTGCGGATTGCCCTTCTTGTTCAGTTCGTTTGGCACGATGGGTCTGAATTCGCCGAATCCCCTGATGCTCGCGCGTTCCGGCACAATACCGTTGGCCGTCATAACGTCCAGAACCGTGATTGCCCTGTGTGCCGACAGATACCAGTTGCTCGGGTGTTTTGCCTTTGTCTCGGGCTTCAAAATCGGCAGGTCATCCGTATGCCCCGCGATTATAATATCGAATTCCTTGGCCTGGTCGGTATTAAGAATCGTGCAAAGCGACTTTACCGCCTCCAAAGCCGATGGTGCTACCTCGTCGCTGCCTTTCTCGAAGAGCAAATCGCTCTTGAATTTCACAATACCTCTTGCCGCGTCGAAGCTGACCAAATCGCTTCCCTTCGCCCAGTCCTCCAGCATCGAACTGAGTTCCGCGGGCAGTTGCGTCGCGCCAAGCAGTTGTTTTTGCATTGCCTCAATCAGTGCCTTCTTCTTTGCGATATCCTCTTCCAAAGCCGCGACTTTCTGCTGCAATGCCTGCATTTCAACGTTACCCTTGCCGCCCAGCGCCTCGATTTGCCTCTTGGCCTGCTCAAGCTCCAGATTCGCCGCCTGCACCTGGCTTTCAAGCTCTTTTATACGTTTTTCCTGCGCGGCGTTCTGCATTTTGAGGTCCTTCATCTGGTCGGAATTACAGCCGGTGGCAAATATCATTGCGGCACATACAATACTGATTACTGAAACCGTGGCGAGTCGCATCTTATCATCCTTTCAAGCGCGATTGACTGACAAATCCTTTTTATCATCTCCCGGCGTTCCGGGACTTCTACATAAATAAAACCGTTTTCACCCCGCCCGTCAAGACCAAAATTGCAAAATCTTACGAAAGAAAAAACGTTAACCACAGATTGCCCGGACCTGTCCTCCATAGCGGCAGCGAAGGAGGATTTACGCGGATTTTTGTTTAGCCCCGCATTTTAATGCGGGGTTTTATAAATCCTGCGATTTTATTACCGCCCAGCGGAATTTGGCCGACGAACTGCGCGGGTTCGACATAATTTCTTTTGTTCTCGGCACAATCGCGTCCGGCGAGGCCGTCTGGTATATACCCGCTCGAACGTTGTCTCGAAACCACCGCTTTACAAGCCGGTCCTCGCCGCTGTGAAAACTTATTATTCCGATTCGCCCGCCGGGCCGCAGGCAGTATTGCGCGATTCTCAATAATTCTTTCAGTGAGCCAAGTTCGTCATTGACTAATATGCGTAGCGCCTGAAATGTCCGCGCCGCCGGGTGCAGCTTGCCGAATCCTGCCCGATTCTGCTTTTTCCAGAGTTTCTCGGTCAGGCCTTTGACACTGAAAATTATTCGTATCAACTGGTCGGTCTGCGTAATCGGCGTAACCTTCCGCTGGTTGACAATAAACTCTGCGATTTTTTTATGGTCCGGCTCATCCGCCAATTCCAAAAACGCCTTCGACAATTCTTCTTCAGAAAGCGTATTGAGCAAATCCGCTCCGGTCTGTTTTAGCCGGCTATCCATCCGCATATCGATTGGCCCTTCGTGCTTGTAGCTCATCCCGCGCTGCGGATTATCTATCTGCATACTCGAAACGCCCAAATCCGCGAAAATTATATCGCAGCCCGCGAGTTCTTCTTTTTTCAGCACCTTGGCTAACCCCGCGAAATTGCTGTGATGAAAACTTACCGCTGCGTATTCTTTGCCCAATCGATTGCGTGTGCGTTCTAATTCCGTGTTATCTGCGTCTATCGCAATCAGTTTTCCTGTTGGCCCTATGCGTTTGAGGAATTCCATCGCGTGGCCTCCGTAACCCACGGTGCAGTCAGCGACGATTTCGCCGGGCTTCGGACTCAGGCATGCCATAACCTCTTCGACGAGGACGGGAACGTGTGTGCCCGCGGGCGTTTTGCCTTTGGCTCGCAGATGCTCTTTGATTTCCGGGTGGGCCGCGAGGTTATGCTCCTTGTATTTTTCACTGAAATGCTTGGGGTGCGTCCCGCTGTATCTGCGCCGCCTCTGATGCTTGATTGGCTGTTGCTCAAACTCGTTCATTCTGACTCCAGGAATTCCGTGCCTGTTGATTTATGGATACAAAAATTATAGCCACAGATTGCACAGGTTACACTGTTTTTTTAACCACTCCCTAAGGGATGCCTAACGGCAAAAGACCCGAAGACACAAAGGATTTTTTTAGACACGGACTTGTCCTCCGTAGCTTTAGCGGAGGAGGATTTCACAGATTTATTGTGTTTAGCCCGGCAACTTTATTGCCGGGTTTCTCCTCCATAACTAAAAACTAAACACTCAAAACTAATTTGTTGTCTTATCAGGGACTTTGTGGTAAAAATTGGAGAGATTCGCACCTTCGCCCAACAGCTTAGTGGTGTTTACATATAAATTTATTGTTGTAATAAAGATCTAAGAAATGGCGGAAAGCAAATATAAGTTTCTTAATGATAGGCCTGTAAAAGAAGATTCGATAGGTCACTATCAAGTAATTGCGGATCAACTCTTTGAAACCATCCATTGTGATCTGGAAAAACCTTTTGTGATAGGGTTGTTTGGTTCGTGGGGGACAGGAAAAAGTTCAATTATCAAAATGCTGGAATCCCGGTGCGAGCAAGAAAAAGGAAAAAATACAAAAGTTGTAGTTGTCGATGCTTGGAGGACAGAAAAGAGCATCTTCAATAGACAATTTTTGAAGAAGGTAGCCAGAGAATTATTTGGAGAAGACGAACGTTTTAAAGATGTACAAAAAGCCGTAGATGAAACTAAAACAAAGAGCACAAGCGACTGGAAACCAAGTCCAATAGCATGGATTTTGTTCGGTTTTTTTATATTATCTTTCGCCGCATGTACATTTATAGCAATCCGGGGATGGCAAAGTCAGAAAGAAGAGATAAATCCATTTCCTTATGTTAGTATTATCGGTCCAATTGTTGGCATTCTGATAGCATGCTATTTTCAATTTCTCCTGCCAAAATTCTCAATAGGTACGACTACAGAAATCAATGATGTTTCTGTCCACGATATAGACCATTTCAGGGATATTTACTTCGACAAGATTATTAGAAAAACAGATGCCCAACGAGTATGCATTGTTATTGATAACTTAGATAGAGTAGAAGCCGAGGATGCGTTAACAATAATGCGGACACTAAAAACATTTATCGTGGATGCAAAAGAGGACGAGGGGACAGGCGAAGAAGTTGAACGGAAGTCATTGAACAAAGTTGTTTTTATTGTGCCTTGCTGTGATGAAGAACTAAAAAAGCATATTAAAAGCTCAAGGGCAGTTGGCGATGAGAATGAATTTCTGCATAAGTTTTTTAATGTTTCTTTCAGAATCCCAGACTTCCTTAGACAAGATGCCTTTAGGTACACATGGGGACTCTTAGACGAAATGGGTTTGGATTTCGACGAGCGGCATAAAAGTACTATATGCCATATTGTAAGCCAGACATATTGTAAGAACCCGAGGAAAGCAAAGATATTTTTGAACAATTTCCTCATGTTTTACAATGTGGCAAAGGCCTGCGAAACGGCTGGGAAAATTGAACAAGGCATAATCACCAGCCATCCCGACTGGTTGGCACTTACTATAGCTAATAAAGAACAGGAACAAACCGGGGGCAATTGGCGACAAGAACTTAGCCGAGAATTTTGGGCTGCCGTAACATATCTAAAAAGACCAAGCGATTTTGAGAAGATTGAAGGTTTTTCTGAACTACTGCAAATGGCACAACAAAATGAAAGCGGATTTGTGAAGCATCTTACAGAAAGAGCCACAGAAAGCCAAAACCTTATAGACGCCATCTGGAGAAATACGGATCATTCAGATTTCATAAGTCAAGGCAATGTCATAGCTTCTGTGATCCGCGCAATTGAGATTAACCAAGATGTCCGAATATCTTATTTTGCAAAAAATACTATGGCCGGATTCATTGGTTCGCGCTATGTACAGGACATGCAAGCCATGTCCGGAAAATTGATGTATGAACGAATATTGAAAGGGAATACTGAACAAGTCATGAATTTTACGAGACATATTGGTCAGACTATAAACGGTGTGAAACCATCTAACGATCAAATAAACTTCTCAATAGAAGTGTTAGATTCAATTCTCGAAGACTTACCAGAGTTATTATACCGCGGCCCTGCAGGTTATAGTAGTTCTATTGAGCAAGCAATACCAAATGTCTTTGAACAACTCCTCACATTCGGAGATGATATAATACCGATTGCATTGCGATACCCTCGATACAAGTCTAACAAAATATTTACTAGAGTCGCCACTATATGTACAGAAGTGAAAAGGCAAATTGAATTTGATGATTTTGTTGCCTACGCTATTTCTTTTGATAAGGAATCTACAGATAATTCACACATACATATCAAGCAAACTATAAATGCATTATGTGGTGCTCTTGTTTGGTATTCTAGTCAAAATAAATGGAAAGAACCTGATGTTTCCAATAATTGCATGAGGATATTGAAATCCATACGAATTGTGAACAAATATGCCTATAACCATAACATATTGCCATCAGAAGGTGAGCAACAGGTGATAGCAAAGGTAAATACGCTGTTTGGTTCTGCGGATGATACTAATAAACTTGAAATAATCGAAATATTTAAAGATTATGAAAAGTTTGACAGATGGAAAATTGCCAAGAATGCTGCTATTTCGCATCTTAGCACAAGAGGAAATGGCCTGTTGGAAAGTGGTTCAGAAGATATTGTGTGTTCATTTATTAAAGGAAGTCATGAGTTAGTAAATTTTAACCTTCAGCCAGTATACACAGCAGCGCACAGATTTAAGAGCGTATGTCATTTACTTCTCAACGATTATCCAGAACATAGGGCTAATTTTATTCATAGAGTATGGCCACAACATAGCGAGTGGGTGAATGAATGGATTAAAGATGCTGCTTCAAAAATTGGTGGAGATCAAAAACAAGCATTGCAGAGAATCCTATTTAGCATCGCTGACACGAACAGCTATCCTCTAAGTGCCTATCAATCGCTTAGATATGTTAAAATGGAAAATGATAAAGAATTTAGAGACACACAAACCAAACATTTTGACAACCTCATCAAATCAAAGGAACTAACCAAAATTGATGGGCTTGAGTTTGTGTTAGAACGAATAAACAAAGCTGATTATGTTACGACCAACGACCAGAATGTTTTGCTCAATAATGGTTGGCGAGTTATTGACCAGAATACTGCCGGAAGTAATCTAAAACAATTAGTCAAAAAGATAATAAGAACTTGAAATCTTTTTCCGGCGAGGTCTCGCTAAAGGCGGGTTTACTGCAGGCGCAATTTTCCGCATAAAAACAGCGGTATGGGGACACCAAAAACTGCTGTAACTATGCTTTATATAAGTAGTTATAGATTTATGTCCCCATAAGGAGGGGTCGTTTTTTATGTGTTTTTGTGCCTTTTCGTGGCCTTAAAACAGCTCTTTTTCCGTGGTCATTTTTGCCTTAACCCCTTTTAACATATCGGCTTAAATTCTGGATACGAACAGTCGTATAAAACACTTGTATCAAACGTTTGTATCAAACAGTTGTTATCCATTTTCGCGCAAGTCGAAAACCCTTAGATTCAAAAATCTTAAAAAATTTTTACTCCTTGTGGTAAAAGGGCTTATCGATTTTGACCCCATCAGGAAATCCCTTAGTTTTCGTCAAAAGCGCGAAGATTGCGCCAATATATGGAGAGACCTTGTGGGGCTCTCCATATAGTCGTTAGTTGTTAGTCGTTAGTTTTTAGTTGGGGACCCGGCTTCGCCTAAGGGCTACGCCGTGGCAAGCGAGGAGGATGTTATGACAAGGATTGAAATAACGGTTCCGGATTGGTTAGACAAAATCTGCACCTGGCCTTTGATGGTTTATCGCAGGCGAAAATATGGGTATGCCTATCGCAGGATTCCTCTTGGCGAGGGCAGGTTCACGATAGTTGAGCCGGCGGATTATTATAAATTCGGCCATCTGAAGTGGTCAGCAGCAGGCGAAAACGAACGTTTCTATGCTGTCCGGGTTCTCAAACAAACCATCGCAGGGCGGGTCAAGACATCGTTTTTGCACAGAGAAATTCTCGATGCCCCCAAAGGGACTCTTGTTGACCATGAAAACGGAGATTCTCTCGATAACAGGAGGGCGAATCTGCGATTTGCAACGCCTGCACAAAATACGTATAACAGGCCAAAAATCAGAGGAAAGACGGCATCGAAATATATCGGGCTCTATTTTATAAAAGAAATCAAAAAGTGGGGTGCGAGAATCAGATATCAGGGGAAAAGAATTTACTTAGGGAGTTTCGAGACCCAAATCGAAGCGGCGAAGGCGTATGATGAGGCGGCGAAGAAATACCACGGGGAGTTTGCCCGCCTAAATTTTACGGAGGAGAACAGATTAGCCACGAAGTCACCAAGGCACTAAGAATATTATTATTAAAAATCAATGTCAAAAAAAACTCTGTGACCTCTGTGTTCTCTGTGGCTCAAACAGCAAAGGTTGACTTAATCCGGTAGGTTGTTAGGATGTTCGCATACGGCGAAATAATCGAAATGGGCTATGGAGAACCGGGTATGGACAGACGCGATTTCCTCAAGACAAGCGGCGTCTTTGCGGCAACATCTATCGTGGGTTTAAAAACCGGCAAAGCGGCTGAGCCGGAAAAGCCAAAGCTGACCATTCCCCGCTACCGGGGCTTTAATTTATTAGAGAAATTCGGCGAATGGGGGCCGAGAGCCAGATTCAAAGAGGAAGATTTCGAGATAATGACCGAATGGGGATTCGATTTTGCCCGCATACCGATGTCCTACTGGCGATGGGCATCCAAAGACGACTGGTTCAAAATCGACGAGGGGGTAATCAAAGAAATCGACGAAGTTGTCGAGCTTGGCAAAAAATACAAAGTTCACATCAACCTCAATTTGCACCGCATCCCGGGCTATTGTATTAATGACCGCAAAAAAGAGCCCGTGGACCTTTACGAGGACACGCCGGAAAATATGCAAAAAGCTCTCGACGGCGCAATCTTCCACTGGAAAATGTTCGCCAAAAGGTACAAAGGCATACCGAGTTCAGAGCTGAGTTTCGATTTGATTAATGAGCCGCCCTTTACCAAGGAAGAAACGCGTCACGTGCAGGTTGTTACCGCGCTGGTTAAGGCGATAAGGGAAGAAGACCCGAACCGGCTGATTTTCTCCGACGGCAAAGACGCGGGCAGAACGCCGATTTTCGGCATCGCCGACCTCGGCGTCGTTCAAAGCACTCGCGGCTATACACCCATGACCGTAACCCATTACCAGGCCGACTGGATTGGTAAGGGTGCGTTAGAGTCATCCAAAGTGCCTGCCTGGCCCCTGAAAGCCGACGACGGAATGGTCTGGAACAGGGTCGTCCTGAAAAAAAAGCTGATTGACACATGGACGCCTCTGGTAAAAATGGGTGTGCCTGTGCACGTCGGGGAATGGGGCTGCTATAACAAGACCCCGCACAAGGTGGTGCTTGCCTGGATGAAAGACGTGCTTTCGCTCTGGAAAGAGGTCGGCTGGGGACAGGCATTGTGGAACCTGCGGGGCGACTTCGGCGTTTTGGACAGTACCCGAACCGATGTGCAATACGAGGACTATAAGGGCCACAAGCTCGACCGTGAAATGTTAGAGCTTATTAAGGAACATTAAAAACCGCTGTTGAGCAGCGGGGTAAAAAAGAAAAGCCCCCCGATAAAATCGGAGGGCTTCAAAATTCTAAATTACAATTTACTAACGACTAACAACTATCGACTATCGACTATTTCGCCTTTTTCTCTTTGACCGGTTTAGGCGGCTTTTCCTTTTTGACTTTTGGCGGCTTTGGCGGTTTCGGCACCTTGGGCTTCTTTTCGCCGCTCATTACCATGCCCACTATGGCTATCAGAATCGACGCGGCAGCCATACCGCCAGCGATGTACCAGATGAAACTCTGCGACATCTTCACGATGTCCGGCGTAAAGCTGCTCAGCGCCGGTATTGCCGCAATGATTGTGTAAATGATCGCGATGAAGGGTATAAACAGCATAACGCCCAGCGCGTTGCTCATCGCGTCAGGAGCCGCTTCAGCATACATCATCATTGCCGCCGCTGCGGGCGCTGCCATAGGCGTTTCGGGGAATTGCTCCGCCGATAGTGCTTGCTCTGCTTCGGCTGCTACTTCCAACGCCGAACCTTCCGCTTCCGCAGATGCTGCCGCCGGCTTACCTGCTGCCGGGGCCTTACCTTCTCCGCCGGGAGTATAAATCTCGTCAAGTATTCCGCCCAATGATGTATCATCTGCCTGCAGGGACAGGTCAAGAAGACCCGAACCGCTGCCGAAGGTGTCCAAACTCGCGTCTTTTTCGATTTCCTCGAGCGATGCCTCTTTGCCGGGTGAACCGGGCGTTTCATCGATGCCTTTGAATGTCTCGTCGCTGCCTCCTTTGCCTGGTGCATCGGTATCGCCCAGTACCTTAATGCCGTCATCGACAATCTGTGTATCGGCGTCGGTCAGCATAAGCTCCTCGTCGGCTTTTTCCGTGGGGGCGGGCGTTTCCGGCGAAAGCAGTATTTCATCTGCTCCGGCTTCTTCGCTTTTCGCTGGCGCCGGCGTATCAGCCGGCTTATTGACCGCCATAAAACTTGTATCTGAAAGCAGGGAATTTACCTCATCGACTTTGAACAGCAGGTTCGGCCCGTCGCGGAACTCGCGCAGCCGGCCGCTCTTTACTATCTGCCTCACCTCATCTTCGCTTTTGCCGAGCTTTTCAGCGACCTCTTTGATTGAATAGAACATACCGGCCATAAGTATTTGCTCTCCAACTTGTCGGACAAGTACGAAAAGTGATTATTGCGCATCCGTGCGTTTTGCCAGATTCACGCGACCCGTCTGAATTTTCAAAAAACCGACGTTTTTTCGGCGTGAGCGCCCGATAACCCTGTCACTGATTTTCACCTGGATTAGGGGGCACAAAAGCTCCGTAATCTAAAACGTTATTATAACCGATTTGAGGGCCAAATGCAAGCCATTTTTAGCGTTGAAACGGTCCCGTCTATGGCGGGGGATTAGCCAATTGATGATTTGCGACCTGTCCGCCTCGGTATCAAACCGGAGCAGGACAAAACAAGCCGCACAACTTATAGACGATACGTGTAAATAGTACAAATAGGGTGTTGTTTTTTGCAAAGGTATTGACAAATTGAGTGTATTAGAGTTAAATAACAAAGGGTGTGGTTCATAACCATATTTAATAGAATTCGGAGGCAAGGCTGCTTAGGTAGCGATGCGATGAAAGGCATGGGAAAGATATTACGCTTCTGTTTGCCGGTTAGAGTTTACCTGTTGGCGTTATTGTGTTTTTTCATGCTGCAGGGGTCGTGGTGCGCAATAGTATGGGCAAAGGCCGTCCCTTCGAGTTTGGCACAGGAGGTGGTAAACGGATGGCTGGCGAAGGATGCGAAGCCCATGGGCAGCCGGCTCGGCAGCGAGGTTGAAAACGTTGAAACATTTACGGATTCCAACGGCCAGCCGGTTTATTACGTTGTTGTTCTTAAGCCCAGCGGATTTGTGGTTGTATCCGCGGACGACCTTATTGAGCCGATAGTATGTTTTTCATCGGGAGGCAGCTATGATTCGTCGGAACGTAATCCGCTTGGTGCATTAGTCAGCCGGGACATTCCCGCAAGAATCAATGTGTCACGGTCTATTCACGCAAAATTGCTCGCCGGCAGTTCGACGGGGGACCTTACAAAAAAGCAGGCCATGGTGCATAAATCGGGAGAGAAGGCCTTTGCCAAATGGACAGGATTGCTCAGCAGGTGGGGTGGTCATTCCGTGTCCGGGGCGGAGCCTGTGAGCAGTGTTTCGGATGTTCGTGTCTCGCCGTTTCTTCAAACCACGTGGGGGCAGGATGTTATCTGCAGCAATAGGGCATGCTACAACTACTACACGCCGGGGGGATATGGCAATGGCGACCCGAGCAACTATCCGTCCGGGTGTGTGGCTACGGCAATGGCGCAGTATATGCGTTTTTGGCAATACCCTGTGTCCGGAGTCGGGATACCGAGTTTTACGATTACTGTAGATGGGGCTAACCAGACAGCGCATCTTCGCGGCGGCAACGGCTCCGGTGGAGCGTATAACTGGAGTCAGATGCTGCTTGCTCCCGATTGCAGCACGACGCTGGCGCAGAGAGAAGCCATCGGCGATCTCACCTACGATGCCGGGGTGGCCGTTAAAATGGATTACGAGTACGACGGCTCCGGTGCGTATATTAGCGATGCTGCCGCAGCTATGGTTAACACATTTGGTTACAGCAATGCGATTAAAGGTGGTGATGAGATAGACAACATAGGGGACGGCTTGAATGGAATGATTAACCCGAATCTTGATTACGGCAACCCGGTTATATTAGGTATTTCCGATTCCTCGGGCGACGGTCACGCCGTTGTGGCCGACGGTTACGGATATCAAAGCTCGACGCTGTATCATCATTTGAATATGGGCTGGGACGGCGATGATGACGTTTGGTATAACCTGCCGAATATCGATGCAGCGAGCATCGACCCGACAGCGTCTTCGTTTAGCATTGTTGACAGCACTATTTATAACATTTACATCAGCGGAACGGGTGAAATTATAAGCGGGCACGTTACGGCGTCCGATGCCACTACGCCGATTTCCGGTGCGACCGTAACCGCCGTGATGACCGGCGGCGGAACATATCAGGCCACAACCAATGCCAGCGGCATATACGCCTTTGCCAACGTTCCGTCGAATTCGGCCTATACAATCAGCGTTGTAAGTTACGGCCATTCATTTACCAACCAGGCAGCAAACACCGGCCTGTCACAGAATAACGCGGTGACGTCGGGGAACTGCTGGGGGATAAATTTTGTCTCCTCACAAGACGTCGTCGCGATACCCGTCGTAGGCAGCTTCGCTTCCAGTGTTTCAGGCGAGGTTACTTTTACGGCATGGACAGACAGTAATTACCCTGTAACCGAGGTTTATTTCTACCTGCGTTCGCCGAATGGCGGAGACGGCGCACCGATTGGTTACGAGAGTATGCCTGCTGATTTCAATTATACGAGCGGGGAATGGCAATACATATTCGATACGACGCAGGTCAGCAACGGCAATTACGTCATTTTGGCCAGGTCTGTTGATGTAGACGGCGAAACGGGCTGGAGCGGTGTTGTTCCGGTCTCCATTGTCAACGCAGCGGCTGTGCCCGGGAAATGCGTGGTCGGGAAATGCACCGTAACGGCAGGCAGTAATAACAACGACGCGATTTCATTTTCGGGAACGCTGGACGCCACTATGGATGAGATTTCAGCCGCCAGCGGGATTGTGGTTGACATCAATTCTGCAGATATGGTCAATGATTTCGTCCAGACCTTCCCGAGAAATTCAACGACTTTTAAGAACTATAAATTCAACTGCACGATAACCGATGCCGGCAAGCCCCCCCTGAAAACGTCGTTTGCCTTCAATACAAATAAGTCAACGTTTTCATTTACAGCCAAAAATGTTGACTTGTCGGGCCTGTCATGCCCATTAACCGTCCGAATTGGAATCGGCGCTTATGGTGCCGAGACGGATGTCGATGAGACGATAGTCAACGGCGCAAAGCCGATACCCATTAACCTTTTGATGGGCGTCCAAAATTCTCTGCGGGTCGATAAGCAAAAATTCACGCGAGACAAGAATACCAGCTATATTACCCAGGTTGCTGTCAGCGGCGGGTTCTCCGATAAAAACGCTAATGATGTGAATCTGCTTAGTTATCAGCTCAATATTACCGTTGACTCACAGACCTTTAAGATACCAGCCGGTAACTTCAAAGACACCAACGGCAAATTCACCTGCTCAAATGTGAAATTGTATGATGTTTCTTCCAACCTTATAGGGATTGCCGCTGCGACTTTTGATTTCAACAAAGGCACGTTCACTCTGACGATAAAGAAAACCGATTTCCCGGCTGATGCCGGTGTTACGGACTTCGGTATTGTTTTTGGCGGTTTCAGCGGAAGCGACGTGGTTACGTTGCCGCCGCCTTAGCAGGGCTTTACAGGGAGGTGTAATACGAAAATTGCGAAGGTTGTCCTGCTGCTTATCGGGTTTCTTGTCCTGGTTAATCCCGGTTTTGTCGGATGCTCCCCGGCCTGCAAAAAAGATAAAGTCGCAGTTGCGAAGAATTTCATTACAAGGAACGGCTCGGTATTAATGGATGGCGACAAGGAATTCCGGTTTTTCGCGCTGGCCTCATCCAACCTTCATCAGAATGAAGAGCAGATATTGCCTGATAATTCCAACCGGTTTCCGGATGAGTTCGAAATCCGCGACACGTTAATGACTATTCGTCAAATGGGCGGGACCGCGACCCGGTGCTTTACGCTTTCCGTCCGAAATACGGGGGGTAAACAGGAAGTCCCGGTTTATATAGAGGGCATCAGGCAGTATAACGAAGACGCTTTTCGTACACTTGATAAAGTGTTGCAGATATGCGACGAGCTTGATATCCGGCTCATCTTCCCCATTATCGATTCTCACACATTTTGGGGATGGCGAGGCATCAAGGAGTTTGCCGCCTTTAGGGGAAAAAGCGGAAATATTTTTTGGGATGACCCGCAGTTAAGAGAAGATTTCAAGAACCTGGTTTACGACCTGCTCAACAGGAAAAATTATTACACGGGCGTCGTTTATAAAGATGACCCTGCGATTCTGGCGTGGCAGTTAGGCAATGAAATGGATGTTTATATTCGTGACAATCTTTTGATGGACAACGACGGATACTGGACGGGAAAACTCACGGACTGGTCCGTTGAAATGGCTGCGTATATTAAGAGCATCGATAAGAAGCATCTGGTTATGGAGGGCGGCGGCGATATGAATACGTTCCTCAAAGACCCACATATCGATATTATCAGCAAACACTATTATGTGTATTGGAACATGCTTGCGGGCCGGTCCACTGATTTGGCGTCGTTGTGCAGGATGGATAAGCAGCGTGCAAAAGTAGCCAACAAGGTTCTGATTGCCGACGAATTCGGCATGGGCCCTACGGACGTCCTGACTTCGTTTATGGATGAGGTTATTCGAAACGGCACATCAGGCGCACTTTTGTGGGGCATTCGCTCGCACCGCAGGGATGGCGGATTCTATTTTCATGACGAATCGGGGGGCTATGCCTCTTATCACTGGCCCGGCTTTTCATCGGGTGATAGAATCGATGAGCGAAATTTGTTGCGCATCCTGCGGGAAAAAGCGTATCAGATTCGCGGGTTAACTGTTCCCCCTGTGCCGATACCGCAGCCGACTCCAGTGCTGCTGGAAATTAAATCGGCTGACGATATTGATATTGTCTGGCGCGGCTCTACCGGGGCAAGCGGATATGATATTGAGCGTGCGGAGCATCCGGGCGGCCCGTGGGTACTGGTCGGGAAAAATATCGAAGATGCGGCGAAAAGCAGAAAACTATTTTCTGACAAATCCGTCCAAAAGGGCGTAACATACTATTACAGGGTAAAGGCAAAGAACGCTTCCGGCGAAACCGCATATTCCAATATTCAAAAAGTATTGGTTAATTAATACCGCGGAATTTTTTTAGCCACAGATTTCACAGATAACACTGATTTGTTTTAGACGCGGATTACGCCGGTTACGCTATTTTTTACCCTGCCGGTTTTGTTTTTGAATCGCCCTGAAAAAAGGCTCCTGACCCCTTTTTCTTCAACCAATCTGCCAGAGCTTTTCATCTTCTTTGATTTTGCAGACGTCGCGCAGGCGTTTTGCCATCACCCGGCAGGCCGTGGGCGAAATATCAATGCCAATCCACTGGCGTTTCAAATTCTGCGCCGGAAAAAACATTCTGTTCAATTTGTAAGTTTCTTTCCCTCGCTATCCGGCAGCCCTGCCTTATGGTGGATTATCGCCGTCACTTCGCCTTTATCATTCTTAATGAATGTCACTTGCAAGCCATACTTTGTGAGGAAGAAACTTGTTTCCGATTCGGGATAAAGATCAGAAGCACCTGGTAATGGGATTTTTCCAAAAGCTTGCCAGACTAAATGATCTCCCTTTCGCCGAATAGTCACCTTCGTTCCAGTGAAAAGCACGTTATCTGGCGCAATTTCATATTCGCCGATACAGGCGTAGAGAAGTTTTGCGTCCAGTTTGATGATGACATGCGGTGTCGGCGCTTGAGGAGCCGTTCGTGGCAATTCCAAGCATTGGAAGGGGACAAAACCCACGAAGATAGCCATGGCAATGTCGCCTTGCAGCCGGGACCCGCGGCGAGCGGCAAACCAGCCGATGACAATTCCCGCGATCAGGGCGGGCGTGAAGACCACAGCACAAGCCACGAATATCCACACGGTCACACTTGGGATCACCTTCAGCCAGCATACGGCAATCACCAGCACAAGGATACCAAGCGCGGCGAAGCTCCATCGCGGGATGCGGAGCCTGCCGGCAATCATTGCCAGGAGGAGGATAACAGGCATGGCGATGACCTGTAACCGTAAGTGCGGTGTCGCTTCGAGCCACCGGCCGCTGACAGTGAGCATGAAGGCGACAGCAATGAAGACACCGATAAACAGTCCGCGGAATCGGGCCAATTGCGGAAAAAAATCCGTCAAACAACTTGCCAGCCCGCCCGCTGCCAACATTGCCAGAGCCACGCCAATAAGTCGCCAGCGCCAGGCCGTGGGCGGCGCCGGTGGCGTCTTATGCACTGCGGCGCACGCTGCCTCGACGGCTGCATTCACCAGCACAGGATCAAACCCCTCGAGCAAATGATCAGACCAGGGAGAAATCACCAGATGCACATCCGTTCGGGTCTTGAGGAGGGCCGGTGGAAGGAATTCCTCGAACCGGCCTGCCAAAATAAGCAACGGCGGGGCATGATCACCCAGAACCGGCATGATGGAACCAATGGCAATGAAAAGCCCCGGTTTCATCCCCCCTTCCCGCACTGCCTCGCCTCCGGTTATGTAGCCCAGTGAGTGACCCGCGAAAACATCTACCGGGCCGACCTCGCGTGCAACTGCCTCCAGTGTATGCACGGTATCCATAAAAGTATATGTTCGCGGCGACGCTCCGTGCCCCGGTTGGTCAACGCTATAGCAAATAAATCCGGCGGCTGCGAGTGCCTCCCCGTAGCTAAAGAGCGTCTCTTTCGAGCCAGCGTATCCGTGGGCGAGTAGCGCCACCGGATGCGGTCCCGGGCCGGCAGGAATGAACTTAAGCGCAGGCGTCTCTTCGGCGAGCGTCACGTTTTGCACGCGCACACCAGGTTCAATCCGATGTGAGAGCGCCAGGCCCGTAACGAAGCAAATGGCGGTGGCTCCGGCGATGAACCAGTTTCTATATGGACTCATTGACAAGACATTTTCCTCCGAATTATGCCGGGTTATAGGCCCGCGTAATGGCTTCAGATAATTCTGCGGTATTGATTGTTTTTTGGGGACGATGGAAAAGTTCGTCCTTTGCAAGATAATCGTCCCGTCGCGGATAATTTTGAATTTTGACGTGCGCCATAAAAGCAGATTTAACGATGCAGCCGGCGTTGGAAAAATTATTTTCGTCGAAGATCTGGTCGAGCATGATTTTGACATAGTGTGAGGCGTGCCAGTCGCAGTGGTAGTAGAATGAGCCGGTTTTCTTGAGGACGCGGTGGAGTTCGACACAGCGGGGCCGCATAAAGTCGATATAGGCCTGCGTTGAGGCGTGGCGGTCATCGAAGGCGCGTTTTTCCTTTGTCTCGCCCCAGAAGACCTCGTAATTGCGGTTTGAATTAAAAGGCGGGTCGATATAAATCAGGTCAACACATTCATTGGGGAGTTTTTTGAGCTGTTCGAGGTTATCGCCGCAATAAATGACGCGTGTATCGACAAGGGAAGAGGGTTTGTTCGCGGCGGGGGCTTTCTTTGAATTGGATGCAGGTTTCTTAGCCATAGATAATTAGTTTAAGCAATGTGGAGATATTTGCAAGATAGAATTGGCGGAGTAATTTGCCCTCTATAATGTTTTGTCGGCGGTGGATTTTCGCAGATAGTTGACTTCGGAGTGAGTGAGTAGTCGGAATTGGCCTATGCCAAGGCCGCGGTCGGATATTTTGCCGATACCGGTGCGTCTGAGTGATTTAACAGGCAGGCCGACGCGAGCGAGCATTCTGCGGACTTCCCGGTTCAGCCGTTCGGTAATGCTGACTTCGATTAGTGAGCTTTGATGTCCCCGCTTTAGTATCCTGACGGCGGTATGGGAGGATTTGCCCTCGGAAAGCCAGATGCCCTTGTTGAGTTTTTCGACGTGTTCGCCCTCGATTCGTCCTTTGACCTCAGCGAGATAGGTTTTGGTGAGGCCATATTTTGGGTGGGTCAGGCGATTGGCGAGGTCGTTATCGTTGGTGAGGATAATCAGGCCCGGTGTATCAACGTCGAGCCGGCCAACACAGAAGATTCGATGGCGTGTGGGGATTAGGTCGATTGCCTTGGTCCTGCCCTGTGGGTCAAAATTGGTGCAAATCACGCCTTTGGGCTTATTTAGCAGGAAATATATCTTTGGCTGGGGCTTAATCCGTTTGCCTGCTGCGATTATAGTGTCCTTATCGAGGTCCGCAAAGGCGGGGATGGTATCGACTACCTTGCCATTAACGGAAACGAGGCCTTCGAGGATTATTTCCTCGCATTTTCGGCGTGACGCAACACCAGAGGCCGATAATATCTTTTGTAATCGCTCAACTGCCATAATTACCGTTCCAATTCACAGAGCCGACAACTCTTGCCCAGTTTTACTTTCAGCCGGTTTTTTTGTTGACTTAGGGTAACTTTCTGACGATAATATAATGCTTATAGGCCTTGAAAACCAAGGTTTTTTACTAATTTCTGAGGAGTTGTAGTTATGCCAATCGGCAAGAGAAGCACGACCGACAGTACCCTTTACGCCCTGATAGCATTTGTGACACTGTTTATCATAGCAGCAACGGCGGGGGTAATCTACTATTTAAAATATGAAGAGCAGCATGGTCTTGCCGACGCAGCCCAAAAGAAGTTAAGCGAGTTTGCAACCGTGGCTGAACAGCAGAAGATAGGGGCCATTATCGGTTCCGAGCAACCCGGCAAGAGCAAGCTGAAAGTAATGGCGGACTATCTCGACCAGGCGGTGTCATTGATATTACCCGGTTTGCCGGGCGATAAGTCGGCGGAAGTCAAGGTTAGCGAGGCGAAGGCGAAGGTAAAAGAAATAATTGCCGCGGTAGCGAAACAATATCCTGAAATGAACGACATTGACCCGAACTTGACTTTGCTTGAGGTGGCGGACAAACTGAACGTCTCGCTGGCAAATACCCAGGCATCTGAGTCGGCCGTAAAGGAACAGCTTAATAATCTTCAGGCGCAGTTTGACGACGCGAAAAAAGTCAGTATGGAAAAAGAAAATACCCTGCTGGCGGAAAAGGACAGGTTGCAGCAACAGTTTGACAAGGTTCGGACGGGCTATGATGAACTGAAGGCGCTGCTTGAGAAAAAGAGTGATGAGCAGGTTAAAGACCTGTATGGCAAGCTCGACCAGGAAAAAACGGCCCGGGAAGAAACGAACAAGCAGTTATTGAAGAGCCAGGCGGAGCTTCAGATGGCTCAGGACCGCATTCAGAAGATATTAAAGGAAAGTGTGTGGCCCATTCAGCCGCCCCCGGAGACAGAGATAAAGGCGTTTGAGCCTGCTGGAAAGATAATTCTGGTCGATGACCAGGCCAAAACTGTGCAAATTAATCTTGGCACTAATGACCATATTTACCGCGGGCTTACTTTTGCGGTTTACGACAGAGGCCAGCCCATTCCGAGGAACGGCAAAGGAAAAGCCGAGATAGAGGTTTACAGCATCGGGGACAGTTTCTCGGCGGCGAGAATTATTCGTTCCGACAAGAAAAACCCGATTGTTGCTGACGATATAATTGCGAATCTTATCTGGTCGCCGACGAAGGCGAATACTTTTGTGGTCGCGGGCGATTTCGACCTCAACGGCGATGGGGTGATTGATGATGACGCTGCCGCGAAGATACGCGGCCTGGTGGAGAAGTGGGGCGGTAAGGTTGCCGACACTGTGACCGTGAATACGGATTACGTGATTCTGGGGATGCCGCCCGTGGTGCCGCAGAAGCCGACGATGCAGGAGACGGAAAAGTATCCCAACGCGATGGAGAAATATGAGCGTACGGTGCAGCAGGCGGCCAAGTACAAGGATGTTCTGAGCCAGGCGCAGGCGTTGTCTATACCAATTATGAACGCGGAGAGATTCCTGTATTTCATCGGGTACAAGACGATGGCGGGTAATCCCGGAGCGTTTTAAGAACCCCGTCCTACGATAAGTCGTATTTTGGTTCGACGCCGATTGAGGCGACGAATATATCGCCCGTATATGCCTCGGCGTTTTCGAAAACAAATCCCTTTTTGACCGCGACGAAGGTAACGGTGCAGTTGGCTTTTATCGATGCGCCGAGCGGCAGACCCGTATCGCAATCCAGGCCCGAGGGAATATCGACGGAGAGGACTGGGCAGCCGAGTTCATTTATGCTTTCAATCAGCCGTTTGTATTCATCACGCACTGCCCCGATAAGCCCTGTTCCGAATATAGCGTCGATAATCATATTGGCATCGTTGGCGAGTTTGGTAATCTGGGCCTCGATTGTCTCCGCGTCTTTCATATCCAGCTGTTCGATTTTTAAACCGAGACGGGTGAGTATACCAAGATTGATTTTGGCATCGCCCCTGATTTTGTCGATGTTGCCGCATATCACGGCTGTTACGGCAAAGCCGGCGTTAAAGAGGTGCCTTGAGATTACGAAGCCGTCGCCGCCGTTGTTGCCGGTTCCGCAGAAAATGCAGACCACGGGCTTTTTAATTTTGGAAAGTGTTTCGATGATAAATTGTGCGCATCCTCTGCCTGCATTTTCCATCAGCACGATGCCCGGTATGCCCAGTTCGTTGATTGCCCATGCGTCGAATGCCCGCACCTCGTCTCTGCTCATCAATAAACACTTCTGGTTCGGCTGAAACTTTTTCATAATCAGTATTGATAATCAATCATCAATAATCAATAATCAACAGAAAAATATGAACATACTACTGACCAACGATGACGGGATATTTGCGCCGGGGCTGTCGGCAATATACAAAGAGCTTGTAAAAATCGGCGAGGTAACGGTTGTCGCGCCCGCGGCGAGCAAATCGGGCGCAAGCCACAGTATCACTTTCAACCGACCGGTTGTTTGCAGCAAGGTCGATGTGAACGGTCTTTTTTCAGGTTACAGCATCGAGGGCTCTCCCGCGGATTGCGTGAAGCTCGCGGCGATGCAGTTGTGCGCCAAACCGATTGAGCTTTTGGTCGCGGGGATAAACAACGGCGCAAACGCCGGGATTAACATTTATTATTCAGGAACGGTCGCGGCGGCGATGGAAGGGGTGCTGCTGGGCATACCGTCGGTGGCGACGAGTTTGGCGGTGGAGGAAAAAATGGATTACGATACCGCCGCCGGGTATTGTATGCACATCCTTAAAAAGCTTATGCCTGTAAAGACGGGCGCTCTCGTCAATATAAATATACCGCGGCTTTCGGCGGGCAAACCACGGGGGATTAAGGTTGTGCCCCAGTCGAACAAGGCGTTCGATGAGTATTATCAGCCGCAGATTGATGAGAAAGGCCAGACGGTTTATCAGCTTGCGGGCGGGCCTGGGCCGTTTGATGACCCATCGACGGATATGATGGCCCTGATGGAAGGGTACATTAGCGTTACGGCTTTAGCGCCGGACGTTACCGATTACGACAGGACAAAGCAAATACGAAAATCGCTTGCGAAGCTGGACCTCCCGGAATAATAAAGATATTGGCCGGAGGTAAGCCAATGACAAATATATTTGAACAGCCGTGGCTGCTGCTGATTGTGGCGGGTGTGGTTTTTCTTGTGGTGGCGTTTTTTCGCGATTTGCTGCCGCCCCGGCGCGCTTGGGTTTTCTGGCTTTTACCTGTGGTTATCGCGATAGCGGCTTTTGCGATTGATTATCTGGTCCAGACCGACAGGGAGAAGATAGAGGCAGTTCTTGCCAAAGCGTGCAGGGCGGTCGAAAAGGAAGATATAAAAGCGATTGAGCCGTTGATTTGGGGAAATTACAGCGACTCGGTTCATCCGTCCAAACAGGCGCTGCTGGACCAGTTCAAATTGCGGCTTTCGGAGCCGGTAATCGAAAAGATTGTGCCGGCGATTGTTTCCCTTGATATCAAACCTGCCGAGGCGAAGGTTGAGTTTACCGCCCGTGTTATGTTTGACCCTAAGGGGCCTGTTTACGAATACCGCAAAATGATGCTTTTTAAGCTTGAGGCGAATTTGACAAAAGAGGCCGACAAGTGGTTTTTCAGCAGAACGGAGATTCTCACAATTGATTTGCAGCCCGCCGGCTGGAAAAACACGCAGGGCGGCGCAGGCGAGATATTCTAAAGCTGCAGGTCAAGATTGGAAGCGTCCTATAATGCGGGAAAATTAAACAGATTAAGTGAACGCCTGTTTTAGTCGATACCATCAGCAGCAAACTTTGTACAGTTAGATTAGCAGGGATTTAATGATGTCAGGCACAGCGAAAACAGGCAAGTTGGCGATTAAGCCGGAGCTTATGACGATACGCTGGTATCCCAGCTCCCGGTGCTTCGGCAGCCCCAGACATCACAAATCCCGGCTGCATCTTATGCCTCCACTTATGGTCCGCAAGGCCGAATGGCGCAGATAATTTCTCCGCAGGTTACCCGTCGCATAGCTCGTATATCAGATTTAGAATTAAGAATTTAGAATTATGAAGAAAATCATATCAGGGCATTTCTACGTTCTCAATTCATAATTCATTTGCGGCCTACTTAATGGTAAAATAAATATTGTGAGCGGCTGTGATAAAAATATTCTTGGTATTCCGCTGGGTTGCAATTCGAATGTTTGCACTGCGGCCGTTGCTGCGCAGGACCTGAGCAGGGCTATATTTGGCTAAGCAGGCCGGAAATCCGGCTAATCGCCGATTACCTGAAAATGCCGGCTAAAGAATTGAAACAAAAATTCCTCAGGCGTGTGGGCTTTCGCATGACGATTGTCGAGGACCCCCATACACGGGATTGCGTATTCCTGCGGGAAACCAATCAGGGCAGAGGGTGCGCGATTTACGATGTTCGCCCAGCCCAATGCCGAAACTGGCCTTTTTGGCCGGTTAATTTAGCCAGTTCTGATGCGTGGAATTCGACCGGCGCCAAATGCCCGGGAATAAACAAAGGCCGCCTATATACCCACGAGGAAATACAGGATAAAACGAAAAATAAAAAGTGGCCTGCCCTCCGTAGCAGTTCTGGCAAAATTTCTTCAGTAAACCCAAATGCAGGTAATGAGCCGTTGCGAAGGAGGGTGGCGAATCAAAATGACCTAATCATTGCGCGGGTGAGCGAAATCTATAATTGGCTTGACCAGCAGCTTGCCAAAAAGGGTATTGCCGGCCAATGCGCCGCCTGCGGCGAGTGCTGCGATTTTGAGCGATATGACCATCGCCTGTATGTTACCACGCCTGAGATTATTTATTTCGTCGAGAAACTCGACGGCGGGAATATAAAACAAATGACGAGCGGACGATGCTGCTATCAGGTTAATGGCAAGTGCAGCGTTCACACTCACCGTTTTTCCGGATGCAGGATTTTCTGCTGTAAGGGCAATGCACCATTTCAAAGCGAACTGACGGAGGCGGCCATTAAAAAATTCAAGGCCCTTTGTGCTGAATTACAGATACCATACCGATATGTTGAATTACCGGTGGCGTTGAAGGATGTTGTGACCGGGGAGTATCTTTCGGCTGGTTCGGCAAGCTCACCACAGGCAAACTCAGGGCAGGCAGCAGAGAATGCAGAGTAAAAAAAATGCCGACCCTCTTTTTTTTCAAGCCCTGAGGTGTATAATGGTATTCGCCTTTGGGCTTCGGTGAGCCGACCTGTCTTGCCTGCCACGGTCATTCGTTGGCCGGGGAGCGTAGTCGAAAGAGTCGAACTGCTGGGGGGGCAAAAAGCACAGAGGCGTCTTATGATTAACAAGGGACGTTGAACCGAAATGCCTGGTTGCGTAGCCAGGCGTTTAATATTGGGAAATACCAACTTATTAACAAAGGTCGTATCTCTCATAGTTTATCGGTTTTATGTCTTCGACGGGCTTTTTTAGCGGCCTGCTCGGATAGGGCTGGATAAAAAGGATATGCTGGATAATTTTCTGGGGCCCAAAAGGTCGTTATATTGGTCTTTGCAGTTTTGGCCTGTGCTGGTAATATCTTTCGCTTTTGCGCTGATTGCCACATGGTTATGCAAAGCTATTGCGATTCGGTTCAACATTGTTGACAAGCCCGACGGCCTCGTCAAAACACATAAAAAACCGGTTGCTTATCTTGGAGGTGTGGGGGTGCTGACCGGTTTTATCGTCGGTTCACTAGGCGGTATTTATATTGTCCGCGGTCAAAATGTTTTGTCGGATGTGATGCAGTGGCTTTTCGGTGTTCTCGCCGGGGCTGCCATAGCATGTTTTGTCGGCATTGTCGATGATGTTCTCGATATAAGTCCCGGTAAGAAGATGCTTGGTCAGATGATTGCCGCAATACCCATTATGCTGACAGAAATTCAGCCGGACCTGAGTGAGATGGTTAAATCCTTTGGCTGGCAAACGATGTCGGATACCACCGAAATAGTGATTGGTATTCCGATTATTATTTTCTTTGTTCTTGGAGCCACCAACTCGCTGAATCTGTTAGACGGCCTTGATGGCCTGTGCGGGGGAGTAACCGTTATAATTACCGTCGGGATGCTGATTCTTGCAATCCGTCGTTCCACATTTGCCTTCAGCAGCGAGCGGGGCGATATAGTCAGGATTATCGTTTGCCTTTCACTTGTAGGCGGAGTTTGTGGGTTTCTGCCTTTCAATCGATACCCCGCCAAGATATTTATGGGCGATGCCGGCTCTATGTTGCTCGGCTTTGTATCAGCGGCGATTATGATGCTGTTTGCCCGCATAGTACCTCGCTGGTGGGTGGCGGCAATAGTCGTGTTCGGACTGCCGATATTAGACACAGGGACCGCCTTACTTAGGCGGTTTATCAATAAAAGGCCCTTGTTTGTCTCGGACCGTGGCCATATTTATGACCAGATGATTGACCGCGGCATTCCTCTGAATCGAACTGTCGGTATATGTTATGTGCTCGCCGGCCTTTATGCATTCTTAGGCATTCTAATAAGTATGATTCAAACGAGATACGCCTTCATTTCGTGCGCGGTCGTTTTCCTCGTGTCGTTTATTGTTGTCTGGCGAATGGGCTTTTTGAAAATGGAGGGTCTGCGAGGAGCAATACACAAATCTGAAAAAATTCAAGGCCATTTGCTCTGAATTACAAATACCATACCGGTATGTTGAATTGCTCGCAGTGTTAAAAGAGACAAGCGGTTTCTGCGCTGTTAAATCACCAACCCCCCTCGCCAGAGGCGAGCAAATTCAGCGTGCAGCTTTTACTGGCGCCCCGACAGTTTTCGGAGCATACTTCGGATGTCACCAACGCCTTTGACCGACACATAAATCGTAATCGTTGAATACCAGATGAGACAGGCGATAGTCAACGCTCCCCAAAACCAGTGGTCTTTGAGCATTGTCATTATTTCATTGACGATATTCATAATGGTCTATTTATCCGGGCTAACCTTGTCAACGGGTTTAAGCAGCGATCCGACGATCATTGCCAATGCCACAATCACATACGCGGCGATTCCGCAGGAAGTGTCGTTTTTCCTGCACCATGCGGTGTAAGGGCCGACCTTCTGGAGAACAAGCGTGGCGGTCGGTATAACGGCGCCGAAGAATATGGCGGCGGCTGCGCCCAGCTATTCGCGCGTTTCCAGTAGCAGCACGCGATGAGCAGAACGGACATGCTGGACAGATATATTGAGCCGGTGATACCGAGGTAAGTCCAAAGATCCCCCTCTATTTTGTACCACAGCCCGTAGATTAAGAGGAACACGCCGATTACCGCAACGATGGTTCGATTCCAGATGAGTCCCTTTTTCTCCGACCACGCCTTTTTGCGAAACGGCGCCATTATATCGTTGTATATCACGCTGCCCCATGTGAGCATGTAGGAAGAGTCTGTGCTCATATCCGCAGCAAGCATCGCGGCCAGCAGCAGTCCCATTAATCCCGGCGGCACAACCATCCGAAGCATTCTGGGCATGGCCAGGAGAGTATTGGAGCCGACCTGGTCGGGCGTAAGTAATGCCAGGGCAGCGATTCCCCAGATGCCGGGAATGAGGAAACGCGCAACGAAAAAGAACGATGTGCCGGTATATACCTTTCGTGCGGCGATAGAATCTCTGGCCGCCAGAACACGGGCAATCGATGTTTGCCATGTCAGAACGGCAGCGGTAGTCAGCAGAACATTGAAAATCACATAAGACCATCCCATGTTCTCGTTGGCGAACGGATTAAATCCGCCGCTGCCGTGGTGAATCTGCACGGCGTTCACCAGCGCAGCCCAGCCCACCTTGTGCAGAATGAAAAATGTTGTGATCAGGAGACCCGCGCTCATCACTATAAATTGAAGAAAATCGGTAACGAGAACCGAGAGCATGCCGCCCAGAATTGTGTAAACGGCCACGCCTATCAGCATCGCCGTCATCGTCACTTCAAGATATTTGGAGTCGAGGCCGCTGACGCCCACGAGGAATTCACCGCCTGTGCGGAGGAAGACGCCCATATTCAGGAGTCCCCCAAGGACAATGACGACGCCGGCAGCCCATCGCACGCGCGGGCCGTACTTTTTCTCGAATAGCTCCGGAATTGTCATGACGCCGGAATCACGCAGGGGCTTAATGCAGAAACCGGTGTACCCTACAAGGAACATCGCCAGAAACGTGAGGACTCCCGGAACGGCCCCTGCGAATCCTTTTTCGAAACCGTTCTGTGCGGTGTACATACATGTCACGATGCCAAATTCCGTTGCGGCAAGTGAGGCGATGCCGAGATAGACATTCATTTCTCTCCCGGCGACAAGAAAGTCCTCAACCCTGCCGACGTATTTGCGCAACATCACGCCTGCTACCATAGTGGCGAGCAGATACAGGCCGACGATACAACCATCAAGTGCTGTGATATTGCTCATTCGTATCTACTATAATAAGGCAGGATACTGGTGTAAAGCGGAAAGGACACCAGCAGGGACAGTATGAAGAAAACGTTAAATCATAAATAGGAAACCCCTGCCGTTTTGCCCTCTCAGTTTGCTTGCGCAAATAAGCAGAGGGGGCAGTGGGGCGCAAAACGAAACGCAGGGGCTTGCGTCTCGCAATCCAGCGAGGGAATTTGATTCTGCCCCTCGACTATGCTCGGGACAGGCGAGAGATTTGAGCAGTCGAAAGTTGACGAAATGCGGTATACGAAATCCGCACGACGCAACACGAAATTTATCCGCTGCATGCGCGGCATCCCTTACGAGAGCCAGCATCCAAATTACGACATACTAATGACTGTTGACTGTCCGCTACACGCTGTCCACTGCTATCAATTAATACTTATCAACCGGCAGATAAATCTTCTGCTGAGGGTCGCGAAGGTTGATGTATTTGACTCCCGACAGGGTTCCGTACTGCTGGTAGTAGGTATAAAGCTTTGCGAGTTTGTCGTCGTCGGGTGATTCAAGGTGCCGCTGCCATGTTCCCAGTTCCGCTCCCCAGATGATTTGTGTGCCGTCTTTTGTGTAGAGGGAGATGTGTGGTTCGCGTTTATTTTTTCGGCCGTCAAAATTAGCGATGTCGATTCTGTCGATGTGGTGAAGCAGCGGCTTATCGGGGCTTACAGCGGTATCCATACGCGCGAGGCGATTGAGCACCGCCATAGCCGCGGCAAGGTCATCTCCCTGCCATACCTGGCCCGGGGTGGGGGGGATTTTGCTAAGCTCCATACCAGTTATATTTATGACGGGCAGATTACCAATCGGCGAATAATCGAGGACGACCATATCCGCGTCGATGAAGAATTTATTTTTGTTGTCGGCGGTAACTAAGAGCATGGGTTTTCGCCAGCGACCGCTGATGAGTATGCTTTTATGAGTGGTTCGGACCCTCGCCTCGGCAAGCCACGGGACCAGGTGTGCGATATTTTGCTGGGCGGAGGCGGCGATTTTTTCGTCATCATTAGCGCTGTTGTTCGCTTCAGCGGTGGCGGCGGCGTAAATCCTGTTTTTAATCTCTTCGCTGACCCAGTTCGGGACGTCGCCGACCAGCTCAATTGTTCGATTGCCCGATGAGCCGGCGGTTTGCTTTTTTACGTATCCGTCTAAGAAAGTGAAGCCCGCCAATACCATAACAAAGGCGCATACAAACAATGACGCCTTGATGTATCCTATGACGCCTGACTTGTGGGATGGCTTATCGCCCTCCGAGCCAAGTCCGAATATATTCAACTTACTTTTTTTCGCAGCCAATTTTATTGCCTCCGGTCTGCTTTTTTTTGAGCTATTGCAGAATCAGCCAATGCCAACTCCACGATTTTTAAACACAGCCGGCTCATTGAAAGCCCTATTTTAGCGGCGGCTTTCGGCAAAAGCGAGTGGCTCGTCATTCCCGGAATGGTATTGATTTCGAGCGCATAAGGTTTGCCGTCGTCGCCGATAATAAAGTCAACTCGCGCGGCGCCCCTGCATCCAAGCGAATCAAAGCAGGTAATCGCCGATTTCTGTATTTTATCGACCAGAGCAGGGTCATTTATTGAGTCGAAGAGATATTCTGTCTTGTCGCCGATGTATTTGGCGTGATAATCGTAGAATCCGGCTGGCGGGCGTATCTCCAGGATTGGCAGGGCTTGCTTTCCGAGGATGCTCACTGTAATCTCCCTGCCCTTTATGAATCTTTCAATCATACACTCGCCGAATTCTGCTGCGCATTTTTTTGCTGTCTCGACCGCTTCCTTGGGGTCATCAGCGATCGATATGCCGATTGTGCTGCCTTCCCGAAGCGGCTTTACTACATATTTTTTTCCCAGTTGCCGGATTCGTTCCTCAAGGTCTGCGGTTTTTTTGCCCGGCTCGAACAAAATCGAATCAGGCATCGTTACTCCCGCAGCGGTAAATAATTTTTTGCTTTCCCATTTGTCAAACGCCAGCTGGCTGGCTCTTGAAGAGCTGCCCGTATAAATAAGGTCTTTTGATTCAAGGATTTTCTGCAATTGACCGTCTTCACCGAATGTGCCGTGCAGCGCGATGAAAAACACGTCGATTGTTTCGTCGTCGAGAATGCCCAGCTCATCGGGTTTTATATCCGATGGTTTTGACGTTGACGCCCGCTTTTTTCAGTGCCTCGGCGACGCATTTACCGCTTTGGATACTGACTTCGCGTTCCCGGCTTATGCCGCCCATAAGGACTGCCGCATTGAGTCTGGGTCAGTGGTCCGACGATGATGACTCTTGATTTGGAGATGGATGAGACCGCATTTTTTATTTCCAGATTTCGATCTCAAGCTCCAGCTCGACGTTGAACTGCTTCAGCACTTTTTCTTTTACGACGTCAATCAGCCGGAGAACATCCTGGCTTGTGCACCCCTTTTGCGCTATGAAAAAGTTGGCGTGTTTTTCGCTGACGATTGCCCCGCCTATTTGCAGCCCCTTTAGTCCCGCGCGGTCAATCATAGCCCCCGCTGAGAGTCCCCTCGGGTTTTTGAATACGCAGCCCGAGTTAACTGTGTTGAGGGGCTGGTTATTTTTCTTATAGACCCAGTTTTCCTTAATCGTTTTTGTAATCTGTTCCGGGTCGCCCTCGGCCATATTTATTTTCGCTTCGAGGATGAATTTCGCCGTGATATTTGTCGGCGATAATCGAACTGTAAATCGGGTTTTTTCTTTTCGGAAACTTTGCCGTCTTTGTCCATAAGGGTAACGCTTTCGACGACGGTTCCGATGTCGCCGAAATTTCCGCCCGAGTTCATCCGCACCGCTCCTCCTATCGAGCCGGGTATTCCCGTCAGCGGTTCGAGACCCGAAAGTCCTTTTTTGGCGCAGGTCAGGATTAGCCGGCTAAGCTCGACGCCCGCGCCCGCGACAACCTGTTCTTTGACGAAATTAATCTGCGAGAATTTCTCGCCCTTGAGCTGGATTACCGCCCCGCGCACGCCCTGGTCGCTGACGAGCAGGTTCGAGCCGTATCCCAGAACGTAAATCGGCACTTTATTTTCATTGCATCGCTTGACAACCTGGGCAAGCTGCTCAGTATCCTCCGGCCGTATAAAGTAATCCGCCGGTCCGCCCAGCCCATACCACGTCTCTTTCGCCATGCGGATGCTTTATTTCAACTATTTTTTCGAAGCCACTGAATATATTCATCGCTCACCTTCCAAACGTCGCCGGCGCCCATGGTAACGACCACGTCGCCTGCGGACACATGTTTGGTTAAATAATCGCAGATTGCATCGAAGCCGTCAATAAACAAAGCTTGGCTTCCTTTTGCCCGGATTTTATCGACGAGGACCTGGGCGTTCACTTCTTTCCTCGATTGCTGCGAGTCGCGGACGAAATAAATCTCCGGCACAATGGTAATATCGGCAAGTTTGAAGCTTTCGGCGAAGTCAGCGAGCAAAAATCGCGTCCGGCTGTATTGATGCGGCTGAAAAACGCACCACAGCCGCTTCGGCTGGTAATGCTCCTTTATCGCCTTTAGCGACGCCCGAATCTCGGTAGGGTGATGAGCGTAATCGTCGAGAATGGTTACGCCATTGATTTTTGCTTTTAGCATCAGCCGGCGGTCAACGCCTGTGAAGCCGGGCAATAATCGCAGAATATCTTTTGCGGCGATGCCTGCGTTTGCGGCAGCGGCGATAACCGCAAGGGCGTTGGCGACGTTATGTCTGCCCGGCACGTTTATATGGGTTGAGCCGAGCAATTCCTTGTTGTGATAAACGTCGAAGGAGTAAAGCCCGTCTTTTTCAATGATATTGGCGGGGTGATAATTGCAATTCTCACTGAAGCCGAATGTCTCGATTTTTCGGTTGTTTTCGAGGAGTCGCGGGTCGGAGATGATTTTTGCGGTGTTTTTATCTTCGCCGTTTAAGATGATTACGCCCGAATTTTTTGTGCCAAGCGCGAAATCGCGGAATGCCTCGACGATTTCGGCTTCGTCTTTGTAGTAGTCGAGATGGTCTGCCTCGATATTCAGTATGACGGCGATTTGCGGTTTGAGGTTCAGGAAGCTGCGGTCGTATTCGCAGGCCTCGGCGACGAAATGGTGTCCGCTGCCTACGCCCGATGAGCCGGCGAGCTGGGTAACGATCGCCCCGACGACGAAATTCGGCGATAATTCCGCCTGTTTGAAGAGATATGCGAGCCAGCCGCTGGTCGTGCTTTTGCCGTGTGTGCCCGATATGGCAATCCCCTGATAAAACCCGAACACCTTGCCCAGCATCTCGGCGTATTTATAGACGCGGATGCCTTCGCGGCGGGCGAGCTTCAGTTCGGGGTTTTCCTCTTTTATCGCGGCTGAGATTACAACCGCGTCCGCCTGCGGATTGAGGTTGTGCTCTTTATGGCCGATTTTTATGTCCGCGCCGAACTGGCAGAGGTGGTCGATTGTTTCGCCGGGGTTTTGGTCTGAGCCGGTAACGATTGCCTTATGCTTCAAAAGGAGCATCGCCAGGCCGGACATACCGATACCGCCGACGCCTATGAAATGAAACCGTTTGCCCGCAAGTCCGTTAAATCCGTTCGTAACCACTTCTAATCCCTTGTCACGGCGTAGTCCATTTTTGACAAAGCCGGATCGGCTTTCCTGTATCCCTACATTGCTCTTTAGCATATTTCATCCTTGAATCATCACCCATCAAAACAGAGATTTTAACACAGTTGTTTTGTGACTAAAAGAAAAAATTAGACGCTGATTGCGCTGAGTAACGCTGTTTTTTTGTTAGCCACGGATTACACGGATTTACACAGATTTAATCGGCCAGATTTGTGTTCTCGACATGGCCAATTCTCCAAACGTGGTTTGTGCGATTGGCCTATGTCTTCGTCCACAGGTCTAACTACGTTATACCTCGGCTATTTAGCCGAAGTTGGCCGGAAAGTTAGGAATTAAGCTGAGGAAAGACACCCTCCTTCGCCAAGGGCTACGGAGGGCAGGCAGATTCCGCCGAAGGCGGGTAATTTAAGTTTGACGCGAGGGAAAGGCGATTTGCGATTTAATGCTTTCTTCGCAAGGCGAGGCCGCCGAGGGTGAATAACAAAAGCGTGGCGGGTTCGGGAATAGTGGATACACTTAGCTGCGAAGGATGACCATAATTCTCCTCGAGAGAACTGAAAACATCAGTATTATCGGTTCTAAGGTTGAATCCAACATAAGGAGTTGTTACCGTTTTCAAAAAGGATGTTACATCAAAGTAAGCATCCTGGCCAAAACTTAAATTAGACACACTCAAGTCTCCCAGAAATGCCCCGGCATCGTAATCTGACATTGTCAAAATGCCATCAGTGCTTGAATACCCGTATATATGCACAGTCGGAGACGATAGAGGAAGTGCGTAAGGATTTATCGATAATGTTGCTTTCTGAATTGTTCCATTAATAGAACCAATTGGGAATTCAACTACACCCTGACAGGCACCGCCACTCATTAAGTCAAGATTTGTATTAACGACGCCCCAGGGGTAAATATATCCGTCATCATGCGGATTGATTACCCAATTGCCGGCATATGTGAAGTTCACAAAAATTGAAATCGTTAAAAGAACAAAGTATCTCATACCCTTCTCCTCTTATATCTTCTTTTTGGCCGATTTTGCCTCTCCCGGAAATCGACCGCTCATTCTGAAGTTATATTGCCATAAATAGCAGTAGTTGTCAAGGATTTTTGTTAAGATTTCGCCCGGGTTTCAAGACCTAAAAGGCGAGATTTATCCGCCGAAGGCGGACGGATTAGGCCGGAGGACAGAGGACGGAGGGCGGGAAAAAACGGCAGCTGCCCCCATGTTATTCTATGCCCAATCAAATGGCCTCCACAAATAATTATATATCAACGCTTGGTTTTTGTCTGGTTTATTTGCCCCGTTTTTATTTGTGGTAAAGGTATCTTTACCTCATATCGACCAACGGCAAAAGGCTTGTCGTCATCACTTATTTTTGGTGTTGGATTAAAATCTACTTTAAGATATTTCTTAAAAATTGCAATTTGTGGAGGCTTACAGAGATAATCGTAAATGGACTCTGCGGCACCTTCTTCGCTCGTATATAGTTCTGTTTTAGAACCAACAAATTCCTTCTTTCCTTCTGGATTGAATATCACGTAGTTCTCGACGCACCTTTGTCGAAGAAAGGCTCCAAGAATATGTAAATCCGTTACAGGCACATCCGAACATGTGAATCCTGCTCCAAAGGGAGAATTTACAATTACTAAAGGCTTAAAATGGATGTTGTTGGCATCATTATTAAGGCCAATATGTGATATTAGTTCTTTTTTATGCCTATCAGCAAATAATGCTTTCCTTTGAGCTTGGCGAGCGCCATTTTCAATATCATCGTAATAGTGACGAAAGTCCAATGGCCCCGAAGGGAAAATAAGGCATTTTGCTTCTGCAACGATAAATGTATTCCCTATCCATAAAAGTATATCTATTTCTTCTTTTTCTATGGTAGTGATATCCAATTTTATATTATTGGGATAAACGCCTGCTGTTTTGAACAAATCATTTTGTAGTATTCGCTCTTTAATTCGTTGGCGACAAAAAATTTCAAATTCTTTTCCTTTTTTCGAAAGATTGAGATCGCCCCTAATCATAAATCTTTCCATAATACGAAGAAGATTTCCGTGTAATACTGCTGCCATTACCAATGTATATTCTTCGCCACTCAAAGTAATCAATGGAGCATCCCACAATTCATTTCGAGGAGAAGGAATAAATATAAAGAAATCTAATAATCTATTTGCTTGGTCTTGTGAAATTTTCAATGCGGATTGAAAAAGATTGATTAAATTGCCTCGAGTGATTTTTGGAGCAAATTGTAGCAAAGTCTGAACTTTAAAAATATCAATATCTTTTGGTAATCTAGATTCAAAGGTTTTACATAGAGCATAAAGTATTTCCCATCCCTTCATAACTAGGCCTAATGATATATTAGATAATTTAGGTAGAATAGAATCCATAATGCCATCGTAATACTCTTCAGATGAATAAATTTGATGAATAAAAGATAAGGGTGGAAAATCATCGTCGCAATTTGTATATCGAACAAGATAACGTTTTCTGTTTTTAGAACCTTGAATATCAATATGCGGAAAAAGCCATTCTTTTGACATTCCCGGAGACAGATGCTTCCAAACATTAATTATATGATGTGTAGCTTCAATCATAAGGGATTCTCGGCGATAATCCGATATGGCACGATTTTCCGCCAAACGATCCTGAATTGGTATAATTAGGCAATAATCTTTTTTGTCCGCTATTTCCCATCCATGCCACAAGAATTCTAACCATAGATTCTCTATGGCGTCATAGTATTGACCTAGAAAGATGGACACTCGAACTCTATTAATTATTTTATTGTCATCTTCGCTATTAATAAAAGGATGTTTTCCGCCTTTCAAAGAAATATGAACAATTGGGTATCGAGCGCCATCGATAGAAATACTCAAAATGCTATCTGCAGTAAGAGGTGGTCCAACTGCATTATTGAATTTCCATTGTATCATTTGTGAAGCGAAAACAATATTGCCGAAGGATGTATCCCATTCTGAATCAGTCAAATTAGATAGTACTTTAATTATTCGATTCAAATCAGCAACTAACATGCAAAGAGATTTATCTTTATCATATTGTAAAAGGTCGTACGTTGCTAATTTTACTCTGGCATTTTCAAGTTTATCAAAAACCCATTTGCCTGCATCATACAACTTTTGTGCTTCATTTGATCGGTCTCCGCTTTGTTTATATGTATCTTCCCACTCCGATAACTTGAAACCCATTTGCGTCGGATGTCGAACCATTTTATTTTTCACCATATCAATAAAAGACGCGCTCATTAGCATCAATCCTTAAATAATATAATCCACCACGAATTGTCAGTAATTTAGTTTGGCAGCAATAGAATGTCAACAGCTTAACCTGCGTTGGAGTACACGTCCGCGTCTAAAAATTCTCTGCGGGGGAATAATGGGGACAGCCGTTTTTCCCCGCCCTCGTTTTCAGATTAAAAACAGCGTCCTCTGCGCAATCAGCGTCTAGAATAAACCAGTGTAATCAGTGACACGAAGCGAAGCAAAGGGCCCGTTTCGGAAATCTGTGGCTGAATATTTACCATTGTGCTTCGTCCCCGCTTTTTCTTTCAGAAAAAAAGCTGCGGGGATTCCGCCCAATTACCATTGGGCTTCATAGAATGGGCCGATGTAGCCCTCTTTTTTGGGTTCGGGTCGGGCCTTGAGAATGGCCTCGGCAATCGCGACATCTGCAGGGTATGTAACCTTGATGTTCGAGGAATCGGTCTCGACAATCGAGACCTTACGGCCAAGCGCTTCGACTAACTGCGAATCATCAGTGATTTTGTCGGTGTCTGCCTTGTTTATTTTTTCGCGGGATTGTTTCAAGAGCTTCACTTCAAAGACCTGCGGCGTCTGCGCCTCGTAAAGACCTTTTCGGTCAACGTTTTTTACGATGACGCCATCTTTGATTTCCTTGAGAGTTGCAGTAACGGGGCAGGCGAGAATTGCGGCGCCGGTTTTGGCGGCGGCTTTTATGCAATCATCGACCCATTTGGCGGTTACGCAGCATCGGGCGGCGTCGTGAATCGCCACAAGCTCGATATCGTCTTTCAATAACTGGAGCGCCTTGTTGACGGTTTCGAAACGAGTTACGCCGCCGATGAGGACCTTGACGTTGAAAAGCGAGAGGTTGGCGCCATAGCGGATTTCCACAATTTCCTGGTCTTCCTGCGGGATAGCGAGGAGGATTTGCTTGACGTCTTCGCGGTTCGAGAACAGTTCGACGCTTCGCAGGAAGGCGGCCCGACCGCCGATATCGACGAATTGTTTATGTCGTTTACCGCCGAATCGCTTTCCGGGGCCGGCTGCACAAATTATCGCCGCAACATTAGGCATAATGTCAACTCTCCATAAAATCAACCAAAAGCATAAGCAAACGCACGTGATTGTCAACAACTACTGTTAAGGGTATCAGGTAATCAGGCAAACGGGGGAGGGGGGTATCAGTCGCCTGCGGGCAAACTGGCGAGATTTTTCTTCACCTGCTCCGCGGGAAAACTATTGGGGTACATGCGCAGAAATTCCTTCAGTGTCGCCCTGGCGTCCGCCAGATATTTCTTTTTTTGTTCGGCGTTTGCGGCGTCCTGCTGCTGCCAGAAGTGGA
Organism: uncultured Phycisphaerales bacterium; assembly: GCA_963769245.1. Lineage (GTDB taxonomy): Bacteria > Planctomycetota > Phycisphaerae > Sedimentisphaerales > Anaerobacaceae > Fen-1362. The sequence continues at coordinate 2,171,721 of CAVYKU010000001.1, read as the reverse complement.
TTTTGAGCAGGGACAGCTCATAGAGCGCCTCCATGCCGCCGTCGGTGCGGTAATGTTGCGTGTACAGTTCCGCGAGTTTTTCGGCGAGGAGCTGTTCATCGGGGATGAGTTTAATCTGTGCGAGCAGGACGTCATCACGCAGGGGGTCGTTTTTGCCCATTTCGGAGAGCAGTTCATCGAGCTGGTTTGCGTAATCGGGGCTGTTGGGGTTCAGCGTGACAAATCTCGCCAGCCGTTTTATGGAATCCGGTTTGGCTGTGTAATTAGCCGGGCTGATAAGGGTGCGCAACTGGCTGAGTTTTCGCTGCAATTCCATTAGTTTCGATACGGTCATCGCCGAATCGAGAGGCGGACGGAACAAGCTGAATATCGAATCTTCGGCGGGCTGGTCGCCGGCAAGAAGTTTCAGACGTGTTTCGAGCAGTTTGGAGGCCTCGGCAATGATGGCCAGCGCCTCGTCGAACCTTGCCTGGCCTGCCCATTGCATCGCGATTCGCCAGCGTGCTTCGAGCGATTCGGGACTATCGGCAAAACCGGTATATAACTGGAACCACACGGCACGTGAACGGTCGAATGGGTAATCGCTGTAGAAATGAAGTGTTTCTTTCTCGTCCAGCATACGGTAATCGGGACTGTATTCGGTCAACAGGGCTTTGTAATACAGGGCGATGGGCATGCGTTTGCTTTTGGGTCGGCGGTTAATAAACAAGTCGTATTGCTCAAGCAGCCATTCTCTTTTTTCCTGGTATCTCAATTCCTGCGGGACGACAAACCACGTCGGCCAACGGTCGTGAACGAGCTGCGCCAGGATTTCGGATTTTAATTCTTTGCGTAACGCTATCGGCTCAGTCGGGTAGAAAAAGCCGCCTAAGTATTTTGCGACAGCGGGATTTTTTATGGCGCGGTCGATTGCCTTGGTAATACTGTGGTCGTGAAATTCCGCCACCTGCTCCGGGTTATTGCGTGCGATGTAAAGCTGGTAATCCAGCTCATCAAACCCTATCCATAATCTGAAGGTTATCACCGCGAGAACAAGCAGAATTGTGGTGGCTGACCAAATCAGCCCCGGCCTGTACCTGCTGAAATGCCCAATGCCGAGCACCGCGCCCGCCACGCCAAGCCCAATCAGCCAGGCGCCAATCCAGGGGGTGAAGGAAAATCCCCATTTAATCGGCTCGACGTTTCTGGCGCCGCCGAAAATGCCCCAGTATATAAGCTGCGGCAGCATACACAATGCAATCGAGGTGATGCGTGAACGAAACCGCAGAGGCCGACAGGCAACCGCGATACAGCTTATCAGCAAGCTGACGGCAAAAGCGGGCAAATCAGCGAGGAAAAACACGGCCAGAATCATAGGCAAACTGTAACTGAAACTGAGAAGCTGGGCTGTGAGGATAGGTGCGATTGTCATTACCGCCATCAGCAGGGCGAGGACGAGTATTTGCCAGGGGTATTCAAAGATGCTTACGCCTGTCAGGAGGAATCGGCCTATCTGCCAGGACGCAGGCGTCGTTGCCGAGTCGGGGTTGAATGCCCAGGGTGAGCCGGTTAGTATTTTTGACCAGAACAGACAGGTTACGGCAAAAATGGTTATCGTCAGCAGCCAAAAGCTAAGCACGTTAGTATGCTTGTAATGCAGCGTCGGCCCGGCAGTCAGAAACGACTTGCTGGTCGCTATCGGCGCCTTGTCATTGCCATTACTATTAACGCTGCTCTCCGGCATATACCTTTCTCAAAAACATATTAAGTCCCCCATCGACTGAAAGGTTATTAGACCACTTACAGGTATCCTTGTAAAGCGGTACTAACAAAACACAGGGATAAAAACGCTCAGTGAGGTAAAATTATTGCCTCAAACCAATACGATTCATAGAATAGGGCAAATAGGTGGTATAGGTTTAAAAGTGGCAGAGGATGGTTGTTAATATGGGTAACCATCCTCTGCGGAATCCTTATCGAAGAACGGTTTTATTTTTCCGCCGCAATACTACGGGTGAAACCCATAGTAGTTTGCTCTTTCCTATCGTTTAGAATCAACCCTCTCGCCTTTTTTCTCAACCTGTGGTGAGCGGAGTTGAACCGTACCGCCGCACCAAGGCCAAGAAGAAATAGCGTTGTAGGTTCGGGAACTCCATATACAGTGAACGTGCCATCCAATGAGTAGTCAGTCCATATTCCATCACCATTCGGATTAGAACCCGGTGACGAAATGGCCAAGTTGTTAATAGTTAAATCTATTCGGGTTATTTCATAGCCATGAAAATCAGGATAAGGTGAATTCACAAATTTCTGGAACGACGTACTTTCATACCAACCACACCCACTAGCACTCCCTCCTCCGCAAGAAATTAAAACGATTATCGCGTCATTTTTTCCATTAGTTAATAATGAGCTAAAGAAATCGAACCCGGCAGTTGTACTTGAGGATAGGGAAACGGTTCTACCAATATCAACCGAACCAAGAGCACCAAAGCTCATGGTCGTTGAATCTCGGGGAAATTCTTTAGTCGCCCATAATATTTCTATGTTGTTAGCGACTATGCGGTTTCCTCCATTAGCAGGCCAATTCAACTTGCCTAATGGGAAATCGCTGCTGTATGCGCTGATATTATATGGCGCAAAAGCACAGACACAAATTAGCAAGAACTTCTTCATTTCTGCTCTCTTTTAAGAATAAGATGATAGATATAAAGACGGCCGGGGCGACATGCCCGGGTCGGATTTGACGTGAATTTGCGCGCGGAATCGGCGGTATTGGTTGAAATACTCAAAATCGCGGACTTTCTGCGCACCATGTTTTTGCCCCTTCTAAACAAAAAATGAACGCGCAACGGACAAGCTGCCGGACAGAGAAATTAACTTATTTGTCACTAAGGCAGGATGATAAGAAATGCTGCTGAAATTATGATGACAACCTGAAACAATTATATATATAAATCATTCTACCTGCCTGCTAAACGCCATTTTAGAACACAGGCGACCAACTATGCAAGAAAAATCCAGAGATATTTTAATATTTTTTAGATGGCAAATGTGCCGCACGTCAAAGCAATCTGTAACTGTCCTAAAAATAAGGCGTTATGAACTTTTCAGGATAGTTTCGATACGGTTTAGCTCTTCATCGTCAAACTGGAGGTTATCGAGGGCGGCGACGTTTTGTTCGAGCTGCTTAACCTTGCTTGCGCCGATGAGGACCGTTGTTACCCTTTTGTCCCGCAATACCCAGGCAAGGGCCATCTGTGCGAGCGATTGCCCCCGTTGTTTTGCCAGGTCGTTGAGGGTGCTGATTTTTTTGACGACGGCTTCGGTAATCTGTTCGCGTTTGAGGAAGCCGTGAGGTTTTGCCGCCCGGCTGTCTTTGGGGATACCCTTTAGGTACTTATCGGTCAATAATCCCTGTGCCAGAGGCGAGAAGCAAATGCAGCCGATGCCTTCCTTTTCCAATACATCGAGCAGACCGTCTTCGACCCAGCGGTCGAACATCGAATATCTCGGCTGGTGAATCAGGCAGGGGGTGCCGAACTGGCGCAGGATTTTTGCCGCCTGTTCGGTTTGCTGGGGCTTGTAATTCGAGATGCCTGCGTAAATGGCCTTACCCTGTTTGACGGCGGTATCGAGTGCGGACAATGTTTCATCAAGAGGCGTATTGGGGTCGAACCTGTGCGAGTAGAAGATGTCAACGTAATCGAGGCCGAGGCGTTTGAGTGACTGGTCCAAGCTGGCGAGGAGGTATTTTCTTGTACCCCATTCGCCGTAAGGGCCGGGCCACATCAGGTAGCCGGCCTTGGTTGAGATAATCAGCTCATCGCGGTATGGCTTCAAATCCTGTTTTAATATTTTGCCGAAATTTTTCTCTGCTGAGCCGGGCGGGGGGCCATAGTTGTTGGCGAGGTCGAAGTGGGTTATGCCGAGGTCGAATGCCCGACGTACGATTGCCCGGCCGGTCTCAAAATTATCGACGTTGCCGAAGTTATGCCACAGGCCAAGTGAAACCGCGGGCAGTAATAAGCCGCTTTGCCCGCAGCGATTATATTTCATTTTTTCGTATCTAATCTTGGCCGGTTTGTATTTCACTTTATGACTCCTTACTTTATTTTGTAAAAAGAATAACGAGAGTTGCCGCTTTCGTCAAAGCAAAACCTTTTATACTTGTTAGGCGTAGTTGGCTAAAGAATTGCTTGCAAGAGATGGGAAATTTCTGTAGATTTATTGGTATTGGCGGTGTAGCTCAGTTGGTTAGAGCATGGGATTCATAAGCCCAGGGTCGTCGGTTCGAATCCGACCGCCGCTATTGCCTTTCACAGGAGTCACTCCTTAAGCAATATCTACGTCCGATAAGTGTTATCAATGTGTTTATAAACCGGTTTTTATGACATTAAAATCAACTACCTTCTAACGTCAGCCCTGTAGAACGCCGAACCAAGATAGAGACAGGGGCTCTTTAGACGCCCGGTATGAAAACTTAATACAATGTTTATAAGGAGTCGGATATGAATAAGGATAATCTGATATGGGTTGTGGAATACCTGATAGGTATTGGTTTTCTGGTAGCTGTGCTGCCTTTTGTTGTTCATCCGCAACCGGGCTGGAGTCCCGCACATGGCTGGGCATATTTGCTTTTCATTGCCTGCGCCGGCATTACTCTTATTAGTTCCGCAAGCGGGACGAGGCAGCGTGTAGGATTGTCCAAACGAATTATGGAACTTGAGAAGAAGCTCGATGAGAAGTCCACTCAAAACCGGACACAGAATACGAGCGGGCCGCAATTTGTCAGCAAGGAGCATCTCGTCGGCTCGATAAATTGATACTTGATTCAGTCGCACTAAGGTTTATGACAGTCGGCAGCATTCCTGCCGACTGTTTTTTTATTGACCGCCCGCCGATTTCCGCTATACTCTTTCGCGGCAGATATTTGATTTTTACGTTTTAATTTTTGATTTGTTTCTGCCCCATCGTCCAGTGGCCTAGGATATCAGGTTCTCATCCTGGAGACAGGGGTTCGACTCCCCTTGGGGGTATTTGATTGACGGTCAAGACAGCGTTACTTAATGCGTCTTGGCCGTTTTTGTGTCTATGGTTGTTTATGAATGTCACCTGTTTGATACGGTCACTGTCCAAGCTGGCGTCCAAGACAAAATTTCCAAAATTCGGCAGGAAACCTATTGCCGTTTGTTCCGCTTTTTCAAAGGTTCTCGCATAGGTGTTGAAAGTCAATCGCGGGTCAGAATGTCTCGCAAGGGTCTGAACGACCTTAGCAGGGGTAGCACTATTGGCAAGAAACGAGATATACGAATTTCGCAAGCTGTGAAAACATATCTCGTTCCCGTCTTTGTCTATGAGCTTAATTTCAGCGGCCTCTAAATCGGCCTTAATAAGCTCTGCTGTGTTAATCCACTTGCTGAAGGACACAAACACCCTGTCAACGTCGTTTGGCCTTGTATGGGCTTTCAGGGCTTGTAGAATCGCAATCATAGCAGGGGGTATCGGCTGCAATGCTTCTTTGCCGTTCTTGGCAATGGACGCCTTTACCCGCACAAAAGCATTATCGCCAGACAGGTTTATGCAGTCCCAGGTCAAACTCAATAGCTCGTTTCGTCTCAATCCTGTTGTTCCCGCAAGCATATACAGAACGGCTCTCTCTTGGCCTGTTGTATTACCGACAAGGACATTCTTTTCAAAGGTGTGCCTGATTAGGTGAATAAACTGCTCAGGTGTTAGGACGCCTTTTTTCGCTGAGTCCCTTGCCGGTTTCGTCAGCGTTGCCAGCGGATTAGTGTTAATCCTTTGGTCGAGCTGCGCCCAATTCAGGAAAGTTTTAAGGCAATCGAGATAATGTCCCCTGCTGGTATCGCTGTATTTATCCGCTTTGAGCTTGCCTGAGTATATTTCGACCGCTGATTTTGTAATGTCCCTGAAAAAGTAAAACCGGCAATCCTTGACAATCTTTTTGAGCCGGTTTTCGGTTCGGACAACGTAGTCCCCTGAAAAACCTTTTGCGCCAAGCACTTTTACATAATCGTCTATATGCTCCGTCAGGGGCTTTGTTATCTCTGCCCGCTGTCCAGTCATTATGCCCCACGATACGAGTTTTCTTAACAAGCTGTCCGGCATAGTTTCAATCCACTGGTTTAGCTTGCTGTCCGGCTCAAGCCCTGCACTCTTGCAATTGATAAGGGCTTCGATATTCCGCCCCAAACCCTCAGATAACCGCCTATCCGCAAAAGCCGGTATTTTGTGCCTCAGCCGGTTATGGTCGGTAAAATCAATATACAGCTTTTCGGCTTTGCGTTTTGTTCCGGTTCGGTCTTTGTATCTCGCGCAAAACACTTTCATTTTTTCACCTGCTCTTTCCAACAATCGAGAAGATAACTTGAAATGCTCTTGCCTTTGGCCTGTGCCTCTTTTAGCAGTATTGCCCTGTCTGTGCCTGTCAGACGCAAGGTTATTATGGCCGTGCGCCTGTCTTTCAGCTTTTTTGTCGGTCGTCCCATTTTTTTCTTTTTTCCCTTCATACAATCATAATACTTATTGTATTCGGTAAAGTCAAACACAAAATAAAAATTATTTTCACTTTTTTTGATAACTCTATCGCCGCCTTGCCTTCGCTCTCGCTATGGCTTCGGCTTCGGCGGCTGGTCAATCAGCAAAACACCGTTTTCTTTCATTCTCACTTTCAAAACTGCACACAATCTCAAACTGCGCTATGGGATATGGTAATCCATAGAACGCTGCTATTCGTGCGCACGGTTGGCAATTTAGGCAATCTGGACACATAAACCTTTGTCCTCACAATATATATAGCGATTTATGACTTTTTGGCCGTGCGAACCGGTGTGCATCGCTGAAACTTCGCCGTGCATATTTTTGCTCATAGCCAAAGCCCCCGCCGTGCGCACAGATAGCAGTTGAGTTTTTCTTTTTGCCTTTTGCCAGAGCTTGTTGCCCTTGCGAAAGCCGCAACCCCTGATATTCGGCTCTGGCCTTTTAGCTGGTTCAAACTTTTCAGTCCCCCAATATCGCCAGCGGTCGCTTATGCCGTAATACGTCGTCATCTTGTAAAGCCCCATCCCTGTTTTTGCTATGTCCAGAAAACCCCTCTCGACCAACTCGTCGATAGCTCTTGCAAACCGGCCCGCCGTGATTCCATATTTCTGCTGGGCCTCGATGTATGTAAAAACCAATTCGCCGTTGTTCATAATCCGGTTGATAATGCTTTCGCTTCGCTTAGTTGGCCTATGGTTTTTTTTCGCTATTATGCACTTGCACCGGAAAAGCTGATAAACCTTAATGGCTGTCCCCGACAGTGAAAGCCATACAGGGGATTCCACCATTAGTTTATCCAACACAATGACGCCGCTTTTGCTCATTATGTTGTCCCCCGCATTACCTGCCATTGCTTGCGGTTCGGACAGCCCGCCCTTAACCAGTTTTCGACTTCAAACCGCAAATACAAAACCTTCCGGCACAAACCGATTTGCAACGGCGCAAATTTGCCGCTTTGGTTCAACCGATAAAATTCTGCCCGTGATATGTTCAAGAGGGAACAAACCTGCAAAACAGTTAAAAGGGCAGGTTCAATTTTGTCGGGGGCTTCAACAGTCATCGGCATTGTCCCCCTTCGGCTTGCTGAAGCAAAAACGTCTCGACAATTTTAGGTTTTACCAGATAGACCCGTCCTGCTCGGACAGCAGGAATTTTTCCTGTCTCGACCTGCTCTTTTAACCAGCCGACAGGAACGCCAAACATTCGTGCCGCGTGGCCTAATTTAAGTATCTTTTTATTTTGCATACCAGCGAATTATCGCAGATATGTTTTTCTGATGTGCGTAGTTATCAGGTAGTTTTGGTGAAGTTTTGAGTAGCGGTTACATTAAGGAATTTACTCCTCTTTGGGTTATAACAATACGGCGGGCTTTCCCTTTTGGTGGAGCTACAAAATTATATTCCTTAAGAATACGCAATTCAGCAGATACGGTCTTATTCGATAATCCAGTTTGTGATTCAATATCTACCTGTGCAACAGCGGTATTTATTTCTTTGAGATATTTAAGAATTTTCCGTTGGTTTTGTGTTAATACAATCATTTCCTCTTTTTTCCGTTCGCCGGTAGGGTCGGCTTGCAGTTTTTTCTCCTGCCGCAACGAATGTCGCAGCGATTTCAATCGCTTCAGAATGGTTGGCCAACTTATATTGTTAAGTTCCGATGGAAGAACGTGGCAGTTCCTTATTAAAAAATCGCCAATATAATCCATATCAAAAGACCCAACAAGCTGCCGTATAAGTTGGATTTCATCGTTGGTCAGTCGTTCCGCACCAGGCATCTTCTTGTAAAGCTGAACAAATCGTTTGTGTTCCTCTTCAGTTAGAGATTTTTTTATGCCTTTTTCTACAAGACGCTGAAGTTCATCTAACTCCTTACGAGAAACCAATATGTCGTTGTGAGCATACTTCTGTCCCTGCCGAAATGGATAGCGGGGGAAAATATATGCTATGTCCTGCAAAAAATCATCATACGGATTCTCCGGCTTTTTGCTCGCATCGAGCTTAGCTTTGACGCGCTTAAGGGCAAGATTAAGGCGTAGCTGTCTTTCTCTGAATGTCTCCCGAAGCTCTTGGACTTCCGTTGGGGTCTTTGATTCGTTTCCCATTGTGAGCATCGCGTGTTTGATATTACAAAAGATTTCGGAGACCTTATCGTAAAATCCAAGTCGGTCAAACCATTTACCCACTGAGATAGGGAAAAGCTTCTCAGTAGGCGTTCGTATCATTCTGTCGTGAACAACGCCAAGCAGAACATACTCACACATCAGTTTTTCATCTTCTGTTGGCGCTTTCTGTCTTGTTATCAATTGCGGCTCAAGCTCAAACCAAACGGTAGGATTTACAACATTTTGGGGCTGGGCATTACACTTAATAAATTGAGCCGGTAGATAATCACCCACCTTAATAAATTTTGTATCTTGCCAGGGAATCTCAATCCAATTTTTAGGCAAAGGACAACGCTTGCGCGCCTCGCAGAAAATCTTGTATTCAGTCATATTACGAAACTTTGGGGCTTTGCGTATTTTCTCAAGGGCTTTTCTAAAAGGCATTTCGTAGGGTTGTAAAGCTTGCCCAAAATCCTCGACCATTTTGCAGAAACGGTTGATATACTCTGTAAAATGTGATTTTGCTTGCGGACTGTCCGTGATGAGTCGGTCAATCTTGATTGCTATTTTATGGACTTCGTCTCGATGCTGCTCAACAAGGTCTGTCATTTTTATCCGTCTTTCTTCGGTCTGGGCAAGTGCAAACAAGACATAAGAAAACAGCGGAGGATTTTATCGTTATCGTCTTACAGCGCTAAGCTTTTTTATCCTGCCGTTTGTATCTTTGAATCGCCAAAAAACCCAGCCGTTAGTATGGCGTCCTCCCCGAACGGCCTGACCTGCTGCTGAAGGACTGTAAAAAGTTTGACCGTCAAATTTTATAGAGCCGGCAGAGCTTACCCACGCTTTATATGTTTTGCCTTTCCACGTTGCACGAATTACTTTTCCCTCTGGGAAACAGCCCTTTAGCGGATTAAACTTGTGCTTTCGCCGGAGTTTCTTCTTTTTCCGGTCAAAGATTTTATAACCTCTGAACAAGTCGTCGTATTCCTGCCTGATTTTATCTTTTACCTGCACTTTCAATTTGGGCAGAAGATTTGTAGTTCGGAGCTTGCCCCTTACGGCGTTTCCAGACGGGTCAGCAATGCGAAGCAACAACGATTCAAGCTCTCTTGTGTGTTCTGCTCGTCGGATAATATACAAACTGAAATGTGTCCACTTGCCCTGATGTCTGTCTAATAAATGATGACTGATTCTGCTTTTTAAGTCGGTAGCCAGTCCGACATAATAAAGCTTGTTCTTTCGATAAAGAGCATATACCCCCTGATGTCCTGCAATCACGGATATTATTTCTTCTTTGAAACTGTCGAATATGTTGGCGCTGACTTTTTCAAGATAACCCGAAACAATTGGCCGCGACGAATGTTTTCTTTTTCTCCTTTTGGCCATTCGTATTGCTCCTTAAAGGTCTATGATTTTACGCCAGTTTGTAGGCGATTTGCTCGTCGAGAATGTCTTTGACGGTAATAGCGCGAATTATCTTGCCGGTCTTTTTGAAAAACGCCTCAATCTCCCGCATTGCATCCGATGAGTAATCAAAGGAAACGAAAAAGCCCTGTGTGCGGTCTTCTCGCATCATAACGGCCTCGAAGGAATCAATATCGGGTCTGCCCACCTTGTCTTTCTGCTTGACCTGAATGGGATACCAAACATCCATAAAGCCAAGCTCTCCTTTGTCCTTTTTCGGTATTGCCGACACCGGATAGATACGCCCGTCGATACCCATATCGCCGACCTTAGCAGCGTTTGGCCTGCCGCCCAGAGCAATGACCGCCCAGTTCTCAAATTCAAACGGCGGGATTTCTCTAAGCTGTTTTTCGCTCCACGGCAAATCACGGACGATAAACCCTCGTCCGATTTGCCAGAGTTTTTCATCCTGTTTGACGTGGCAGACATCGCGCAGACGTTTTGCCATAACATTGCAGGCCGTCGGCGATACGTCGATTCCTATCCACTGTCTGCCAAGATTTTCAGCAGCAACAAGCGCCGTCCCACAGCCGCAAAAGGCATCTAATACAATGTCGTTTGGGTTGGAGCTTGCTTTGATTATCCGCTCAAGCAGCGCAAGGGGCTTTTGAGTCGGGTAGCCAAGACGTTCGGCTGCCAAATTATGGAGTGGGTGAATATCCGTCCATACGTTTTGAAGCGGGACACCTGGCAAATCTTCTACATACTGTTTCAATCGAGGCATTCCATCGGACTTCTTTGGCCAGTGGATTCTACCCTGCTTATCGAATTCATCAAGTTTGGAAGGTGAATACGCCCAATGCCGCCCTTTGGCCGACACATCAATACCGCGCCACGGCTCGCCACTTTCTCCATTGGTAACGCCAGCACCGGTCAAATCCATACGTTTGTAACGGCGGCCATTGGAATCTTTTTCATCAAAGAAGGTTTCTAAGTAATCCTCATCATACGGCTGATATTGTGGATTCCAACTATACGCATCCGACTTGGTGTAAAAGAAAATGGAGTCATTCACATTGCCATACTTATTAGGGTCATTATGGGCGCTGGTTCGCTTCCACACTATCTCATTTTGAAACTGGTTCTCTCCGAATATCTCGTCGAGCATAATTTTGACGTAGTGCGAGGCGTGCCAGTCGCAATGGTAATAGAACGAGCCGGTTGTTTTTAAGACGCGGTGGAGCTGCTCACAGCGCAGCCGCATAAAATCGATATATGCTTGTGTCGAGGCGTGGCGGTCTTCAAAGGCGCGTTTTTCCTTTGTCTCGCCCCAAAAGACCTCATAGTTGCGGTTTGAATTAAAAGGCGGGTCGATATAAATCAGGTCAACACAATTATCGGGTAACTTTTTGAGCTGTTCAAGATTATCGCCGCAATAAATGACGCGTGTATCGACGAGCGAAGAAGGTCTGCCCGTTGCGGGGACTTTCTTTGAATTGGATGCAGGTTTCTGTGCCATAGGCGATTAGTATAAGCGATATGGGGCTATTTGCAAGATACAACCTGTGCGTGTTGAGGGGTAATTCGGCAATAGCAGCAAAAAGACGGTAAAGCTCTGCTTTTGCGGTATCGTCAGCCCTTTTTTATAGGAGTCCGAAAATTCCGGAAATTCAATCTCTCCGCACGCTGGGAGATTTGCTAAAATGGTCAAAAAACGGCCTACTTTTGGTTCTATGCTTCCCAGGTATTTAGCGATTTGTAAACACCAGCAAGAGATTCATCGAGAGTAATCGTACCCACGTTGCTGAATTTTATTGCAACACTTTCATCCTTTAAGGCATTGTGCAGTTTGATTAACACATCGAAAAGCTTATCTGTTCCCACCTTCGACAGGTCTCGTTTACCAAGCTCCGCTTTAACCTTTTCAATCTGCTCACCAAAAAGCCCTATTTTCGCCTTTTTGGTCAGGTAATACTTTTCCTGTAATGCCTCCAATTGAATCGCTTTCAGGTTCGCTATTGTAATCTCAAACTCTTTGCTCCAGTTGATAAGGGTTTGCTTGCTTGTCTGGAGTTCTTTTGCTATATGCTCAAAGCTCCAACCTTCAGCCCGTAGCTCTATAAATCGTTCTTTTGTTTTATCGTCTTTCATTTTGCACCTGTCCTTTTGTGCAATCGTTTGCTCCGTTCAGTAACGGCCTACATCCTGCACCATTTTTACAGTCCCTAAAAAGGGGCAAAGCGTTTGACCGTGACTACCGTTTGATAACGGCTGTTTCAAAAAGGGCGCACGTGTTGTATACATAGTTGACACTTTGCTGCTCACAATAAGCCAAAAACATCGCTTCTATCTCTTGTGTTGACAACGTCTTATTCATTTTTCAGTGTTTCCTTTGCCTTTTCGGTATTATCAGCAAAGTGCGGGTTTTGATATAATGCGGAGTCGAGCGGCCTGAGAATATCCGCGATTGATTTATACATACTGCAAAGCAGCCGCTCCATTTTTTTCAAACGTCTGCTAAGCTGTTCCATTTACAACCTTACTTTCCGGCTGTCTCGACCAGTGTTTTGATAGTTGTTTTGACATTCTCCGGCAGGTCTGGCCAAGCTTGAATTACACTTGCTATTTCGGGGTATTTCTGCAATACTTTGTCCAAGCCAGTGGCCAAGACAGAAGTTTGAAGTGTTGTAAGTTCTTTGGTATCCGATAGTTGTGAATTATCCTTTAGGGGTTCGACTCCCCTTGGGGGTATTTTTTTGCCGAAGGCAAAAAAAATAGAGCCCTCCGCGTCTTGCTGTCACAAGACAGCAGCGGGGGCGGTCAACTATTCTACTGTTCAACTTTTAATTTATGATTGAATCGGCTTTTAATCCCACCATACAGCCAAGTATTGACGAGCAGTATATGCGTATCGCTATAGCGCAGGCGCAAATCGCCGAGGAGAATGGCGATGTGCCTATTGGGGCGGTGATTGTTCATAACAACACCATAATTGCCAAGGCATACAATCAGCGGGAACAATTGCAGGACCCGACTGCTCACGCGGAAATCATCGCGCTTACCCAGGCGGCAGCGGCTTTGGAAAACTGGCATTTGAATGATTGCACGATTTATGTTACCTTGGAACCGTGCTGTATGTGCGCGGGAGCCCTTGTTTTGGCTCGTATGGACCGATTAGTTTACGGCTGCGATGACCCCAAAACTGGTGCGGTGAAAAGCTTGTATAATATTGTTGGGGATAAACGCCTGAATCATCAGGTTGAGGTAACAAACGGTGTATTGGCCGATGAATGCAGCGCGTTATTAAAACAATTTTTCTCGCTTCGGCGTGAAGGAAGCCACGGCGCTCAATGAAAAGGACGTCTTTTTATTTTCTTATCGCGTCAGTTAATTCCATCACTCGCTGCTCCAGCTCTTTTATTTTGCGAGTGATGTAATTTTTGTTCATCATCTGCCATGAGAAAATTTTTATCAAGGCGATGCCTACAACAAAGCAGACGAAACCCGCCGCGTACATAATCTGCTGTTGGACCTCAACGACCCTGAAAAATTTTACGCCGCAGTATATCGCTCCGGCTATGAAGATAATCGACCAGAAAAACACCATGATTATCATCGGCAGAGGGGTGCCCCCGAAAAAATCTCTGAACATCATGCACATCGGGCACTTTTCCGTTGTGCCGGAGGATTCCGAATACCCTTTTTCAAGTGGTTTATCGTTCATTTTCTTTCTCCTGAATCTTTCCCCAATTGTCGTCTTCTCATATTTTTACCGTCTTCATGGAAGGGTTTGTTCGCTGCTTTTTAGCCGATTTTACCAGTAATGATGCACTGATTGGCGGATGTGGCGGTCGTAGGTTGCTCGCACCTTGGCCATAACCTTGTCTGAAAAAGGAGGAAAATTCGCGGCAGCGAAGTTTTCCTCAACCTGCGATGGCCGTTTGGCGCCGGGAATCGCACACGTTACCGCGTCAAACATCAGAATCCATCGCAACGCAAACTGCGTCAAAGTCAATCCCTTCGGGCAAATTGTCCTTAGCTCATCGACTGCTTTGAGGCCTGTTTTGTAATCGACGCCGGAAAATGTCTCGCCTTTGTCGAAGGCCTGACCTTCGCGGTTAAAATTCCTGTGGTCGTCCGCTGCAAAAGCGGTATCTGGTTTCAGTTTTCCCGTAAGCATTCCCGATGCCAGCGGTACACGGGCTAAGATGCCGACCTTGCGTTTCTTTGCCTGCTCGAAGAAAAGTTCCGCTGGCCGCTGGCGGAACATATTAAATATGATTTGCACTGTCTGAACGTTTGGAAACTCAATTACCTTGAGGGCTTCTTCGACCTTTTCGACGCTGACGCCATAATAGCGGAGCTTGCCCGCTTTGACGAGGTCGTCGAGCACGCCAAACACTTCCGGCATATAATAAACCTGGACGGGTGGGCAATGCAGCTGGAGCAAATCAATCGTATCCGTGCCGAGGTTAGTGATGCTTTGTTCGACGAAGGCCGTGAGGTTTTTGCGATTGTAACCTTCCGGCGTGTGCGGATTCAGCCGCCTGCCTGCTTTGGTGGCGATATAGATGTTTTCTTTTTTGTGTTCTCGACGCAGTTGCGCCACGAGCCGTTCGCTGCGGCCGTCGCCATAGACGTCGGCTGTATCGAAGAAATTGACGCCAAGCTCGATGGCCCTGTTTAACGCCGCCAGCGATTCAGTATCTTCGACCGGCCCCCATGTGCCTCCGATTGCCCAGCAGCCAAGACTGATTTCGGAAACTTTCCACCCTGTGCGTCCCAGCTCTCGATATTGCATAAGTTCATCTCCGGCTAAGTTTATAAGATTTTAAGAAGTATATCTTTTGCGGCGATGGTTGCAATTTTTATTTACAGCGTGGTAAGTAACGAGGACAGCAATTGCTAATTTCTTTCAATCTGATATACTTGCGGCGATTGGAGAGGTGTCCGAGTGGCTGAAGGAGCACGCTTGGAAAGCGTGTGTGCGGCTTGCCGTACCCCGGGTTCGAATCCCGGCCTCTCCGTTCTTCACTGCGCTTTCCCTTAATTCTCTATGTCTTTACCAGTTTAGCACTTTGTATTATACTTATCATTATGGAAAATTCAGTGTCTGATATCGCGAAGCATATAATTTTCAATAGAACACACGCCTTTCACGAGGATTTAGAATAACTATCTAACAGCAATTATGAAATCCCATCCGAAAAGAAATTTTCTGCAAAGCTATAAAATCCTTCTTGCCGGCCGATGGCGAAAACTTATAGGCATATTTATTGTTTTCCTGATAAAGGCCTCGCCGGCGTGGCTGCTTCCAGTAATTACAGCCTTTATGATAGATCTTGTTGCCGGAAATGATCCTAAAAGAGTAAGCAAGCTTCTATATTATTTTATTTTCATTGTTTTGCTGACCTTGCAGAATATTCCCACTCATATTCTTTATTCGAGAATGCTAAGCTCCGTTATGAGGGGTATAAGCTTACAACTGAGAACCGATCTGTGCAGACAGCTTCAGAGATTGTCTCTGCTCTACCATAACAAATCAAACATCGGCAAACTTCATACCAAAGTGATAAGAGATATTGAAATTGTCGAACAGACGCCTCGTTTGCTTGCCGAGCAGATATTCGGCTTTCTATGCCAGGTTACGATAGCCGTTATCGCCATAGCCGTTCGCAAACCCGTCGCGTTATTGTTTTTCATTGTTGTTGTTCCTATCGCGGTAATAATCAGAAACATATTTTCGCAAAAAATCAGTAAAAGTGCAAAGAGCTACCGTTACGCCATCGAGACGATGAGTTCGTCTATGAACGATATGCTGAATATGATTCCGATTACACGCGCTCACGGCCTTGAGGAATTTGAGGTAAGCCAGATAGATTCGAAAATATCCGCCGTTTTTAAAAGGGGCCTATATTTCGATACGCTCAGCGCTATCTTTGGCTCGACAGCATGGGTAATAATGTCAGTAATTCATATAACATTTATCGCGGGTTCCGCATTTGCCTGTACGAAGGGATACATCAGCGTCGGTGATATCGTGCTTTTTAATTCGATGTTTCTTGTCCTTACCGGCCAAACGCTTGTAGTCATAGGAACGCTGCCGCAGCTTAGCCAGGCGGGAGAATCGATAGATTCGATTTACGAAGTGCTCGAATCGCCCGACCTCGAAGTGAACAGCGGCAAAAAAGTATTTGACAAAGTCAACGGCAAATTCGAATTTGTGAATGTCAATTACCGATATCCCGGCACCAACCAGCACGCACTGAAAGATTTTACTCTTACGGTTGAGCCGGGCCAGTCGGTTGCGTTCGTTGGTCCCAGCGGCTCCGGTAAATCCACAGTCCTTTCTCTTGCGCTGGGTTTTGTCAGGCCTAACAGCGGCAAACTGCTCATCGACGGCAAAGATATTATGGAAATGGACCTCAGAACATACAGGAAATTTGTAGGTGTTGTAACACAGGAGACTATATTCTTTTCCGCCAGCATTTATGAAAATGTTTCTTATGGCGATAAAGATACCAGTCCCCAGGAAGTAATAGACGCTCTTAAAGCGGCAGATGCGTGGGATTTCGTCGAAGCTTTGCCCGATGGGATTTATACCAATATTGGCGCAGACGGCCTGAAACTCTCGGGCGGCCAAATGCAGCGGCTGGCGATTGCCAGGGTAATCATCAGAGACCCCAAAGTTATCATTCTCGATGAAGCCACCAGCTCGCTCGATATTGAATCGGAAGAAAGGGTCAGAATCGCTCTTGACAGGATTATGAAAAACCGGACAACTTTCGTTGTTGCCCACAGAGTTTCGACAATAAAAAATGTCGACAGAATTGTCATTCTCAAAAACGGCCGCATAGCGGAGCAGGGCAGTCCCTCGGAATTGCTGGAAAAAGATAATTTCTATTCGCGAATCGCCCGTTGAGGTCGTCCCATACGTTTCCTCTGCAGATTAAAATCTCGCGCTGCTGCGTTATACAGGTTGGCATCAAAAAAGCTGCTTTCAAAAACTCACACAATGCGTTATTAAATATAATGAGTTAAATAACCAGCTTAAAAAGATTGTTAAGGGGTATTTTGTGATTACTCGGCATATTGTTCAACGAATGGGAACGCGGGGCACAACATACGGGGCAAGGATGTTTGGGAGAATGCTTTGGCTTGTTTTTATTTGCCCGGTTTTGTTTAGCTCCATGTGTTTTGCGATTGGCCAGGAACAATACGTGGACTCCAGTCCCGCTAAGGGTGGTTTTTGCATTGCGCAGAAAAACGATGTTGCGGGCATATACATCGATTCGAATGATTACCCCGGCGTTATTCGCGCTGGTAATGACCTGCGTGCGGACATTAATCGCGTTACGGGACAAATTGCGAAAGTATTAAATACAGAAGCCGCTTTGGGGAAAAACACGATAATCATCGGCACAATCGGCAAAAGCCCAATTATCGACCGGCTGATTAAAGCCGGCAAAATCGATGTAAATCAAATCGCGGGCAAATGGGAATCGTTTCTCATCCAGGTTGTGCCGGAGCCATTGCCGGGTGTTGAAAATGCCCTTGTTATCGCGGGCAGTGACAAAAGGGGCGCTATTTACGGCATATATGACGTTTCGGAGCAGATAGGCGTATCACCGTGGTATTGGTGGGCGGATGTGCCCGTGCAGCATAAAGATGCTCTTTTTGTAAAGGCGGGAAGATATGTTCAGGGGCCGCCCGCGGTCAAATATCGCGGCATTTTTCTCAACGACGAGGGCTGGGCGCTCAGTCCCTGGGTTAAAGGAAAAATCGGCGATTACAACAGTAAATTCTACACCAAAGTTTTTGAACTTTTACTTCGGTTAAAGGCCAACTATCTTTGGCCGGCGATGTGGAACAACGCCTTCGATGAAGATGACCCGAATAATCCCCGTCTTGCCGACGAATACGGCATAGTTATGGGAAACTCTCATCAGGAGCCGATGCTTCGCGCAAAAGGAGTGGGACAGGCGATACAGCAAAAAATGGAATTATTATACCGATGCCAACACGCTCCAAAACTTCTGGCGGGAAGGCGTCAGACGCAACAGGAATTACGAAAGCATTATTTCCATTGGGCTGCGCGGGGCTGATGACACGCCGATGATTCCAAACGGCACGGTGGCCGAGAGTATGGCCCTGCTGGAAAATATTGTGGCTGTTCAGCGAAAGATAATAGCGGAGGAGATTAATCCCGATGTGACCAAAGTGCCGCAGTTATGGTGTCCTTATAAGGAAGTCCAGGAATACTATGAAAAAGGGCTGCGCGTTCCCGATGATGTGACGATACTGTGGTGCGACGACAACTGGGGCAATATCAGGCGTTTGCCTACCGCGGAGGAACGCAAAAGAAGCGGCGGGGCGGGTGTCTATTATCACTTCGATTTCCACGGCGGGCCGCGCTCATACGAGTGGCTCAATACCAACCAAATCATCAAGGTTTGGGAGCAGATGAACCTCGCGTATAATTACGGCGCGACGAGAATATGGATTGTCAACGTCGGCGACCTCAAGCCGATGGAATTTCCCATGGAATTTTTTATGACCTTCGCCTGGGACCCGCAAAGATGGCCGAAGGAGAAAATATCGGAATTTACCCGGCTGTGGGCCCAGCGTGAATTTGGTCCGCAATATGCCGACCAGATTGCCGACATCATGTCTAAGTACACCAAATATAATGCCAGACGCAAGCCGGAGCTTGTCGATACCAATACCTTCAGCATTGTAAACTACAATGAAGCGGATAATGTAGTTGCTGAGTTTAATGCTATTACAGTCAAAGCTGAGCAAATCTACGCCGCTTTGCCTGATAACGCCAAAGACGCATTTTTCCAGCTGGTTCTTTACCCGACAAAGGCCTGCGCCCAGGTTACCGAGCTTTATGTCACCGCCGCCAAGAACCGGTTATATGCCTCACAGAGGCGGGCCGCGACTAACGACCTTGCCGCTAAAGTCCGTGAATTGTTTAAAGCCGATGCGGAGCTATCCGAGTATTACAATCGTAAAATGGCAAACGGCAAATGGAACCATATGATGGACACGGCGCATATCGGTTATACATCATGGAATCCGCCGCCGAAAAATAATATGCCCAAAGTCGAGGAAATTAACGTCCCCGCCGAGGCGAAGATGGGAATTACAATTGAAGGTAAGAGTGCCTCTTGGGGGGCCGGCGGTTCTGATAAGCCCCCTATATTGCTATTCGATTTGTTCGGTGAGCAAAAACATTATATAGACATATTTAACCTCGGCGCAACTCCTTTTGAATTCTCCGCCGAACCAAACGCCGACTGGATTATTCTCAGCGCAAATAAAGCAAAAATAGAAAAGGAGCGACGCCTTTTCGTCAGTATCGACTGGAGCAAAGTGCCTCTCGGGAATGCGCACGGCTCTATAACTATTACCGGCGCTGGCCTGAAGGAAACCGTTTTGATAAGCTCATTTAAGCCATCGGAACCCAATAAGGATTCTTTAGAGGGCTTTGTTGAAGCCGACGGCTATGTGTCGATGGAAGCGGAGCATTACACGAAGAAAATCGATGCAGGTGGGGTTCGCTGGGAGAAAATAGAGGATTATGGGCGGACCGATTCTGCTATGACGATTTTTCCGGTTACTGCTCAAAGCGTTACGCCGCCGAAGGATTCTCCTTGTCTCGAATATAAAATATTTCTGTTTTATTCGGGCAATATCGAAGTCGAGACGATTGTCGCTCCCACGTTAAATTTCGTCCCCGACAGGGACCTGCGTTACGCTATATCGTTTGATGACCAGCCGCCGCAAATCATAAGCATTGTGCCGAAGAATTATATCGTTGCATACTCAAACGAGGACTGGCAGGAATCTGTAAGAAACAATGCTCGTATGGTCAAAAGCAGTCACTTACTCCCCTGTGCGGGTTATCATACACTGAAGGTGTGGATGGTCGACCCAGATGTTGTGCTGGAGAAAATTATTGTTAATACAGGCGGCATCAGGCCGAGTTATTTTGGCCCGCCCGAAAGTTATTGTAAACCTTTAGGCGGTGAAAAACCAAAGACCGCCGAGAATAACACAGATGACTCAGGCGCCTTCGCGACGGGTAATTATCGCAACTTGTTTGTCGAAGCAGGCCGTTCTCAGAAGGAAGTTACAGAAAAGGTCAATGCTGTTTTCCAGCAATTGTTTCACGGCGACCCGTGCACGCAGGCGGTGTATTTTCCTGCCGGCAGCAACGCCAATGGCCCGCTTGCCTATATCTGGGACGTGGGCAGCGACGATGTCCGTTCCGAAGGTATGTCCTGCGGAATGATGATTGCGGTGCAGTTGGACAAAAAGGCCGAGTTCGATGCTTTGTGGAACTGGGCAAAGACATATATGTACCGCGATTTGCCAAATCATCCCTCTTATGGTTTCTTTGCCTGGTCAGCCAAAACCAATGGTGTGCCGAACGATGAGATGCCTGCGCCCGATGGCGAAGAATATTTTGTTACGTCGCTTTATTTTGCCGCGAATCGCTGGGGTAATGGTCAGGGTATTTATAATTACAAGGCCGAGGCCGACCGGCTTTTAAGCGATATGAAAAACCGCGAGAATATCACAGGCCCGACTGTAAAAGGCACAATGACAGCCGGCGGGCTTTTCGATGCCGAACACAAAATGGTCCGTTTCACTCCGGATATTGTAAACATCGAGCATACGGACCCATCTTATCATTTACCCGCGTTCTATGAGCTTTGGGCGAGATGGGGACCCCAGGCAGACAGAACTTTCTGGACGCAAGCTGCTTCAGCGAGCCGGGAGTTTTTCCAGAAGGCAACAAATCCTGTCACAGGTCTTGCTCCTGAGTATGCTAATTTTGATGGGACACCTTGGGCGTGTTCTTGGAACAGCAATTCCGCTAATTTTCAGTTTGACTCGTGGCGCACCGCGATGAACTGGTCGGTGGACTGGGCATGGTGGGGCAGGGATACACGTGAGAGACAGTTAAGCGACCGACTGCAGGCATTTTTTGAGTCAAAAGGTATATCTGCCTACGGAAACCAGTTTACTCTTGATGGCAATCAGTTCGGCTCAGACCACTCGGCCGGATTAGTGGCGATGAATGCCGTCACCGGTCTTGCTGCTGCCAATCCGCGGGCAAAACAATTCGTCGAGGCGTTGTGGAACACGCCTGTTCCGACTGGGCAATGGCGTTACTATGACGGGATGCTTTATATGCTCGCAACGCTTCATTGCAGCGGTGAATTTCGAATTCTGGCACCCCAAATAAGCACTCATAAAGGGTCATTTGGCTTAGCAAGCGATTTCTGAAAGCCCCAGATAGGCATAGGAATAGGGAGGGCGTTTTTTTTACCTGCTAAACCATTGTTTTTTCCTTAATTTTGCGGGTCAGGGGGTATGATTTACCTGAAAAACAAAGTTTTTTGAAAAAAAAGCGAAAAACTCTTGACTTACCATTGCTTGAAGTGTATTTTATAAGTAAACGATTACTTAGCGACTTATAATAGCAAGAGAGTCCGGCGGATTCGCCGGATATTATAGGTCGTGTAATGGAGAAGGGTACGAAGGTGAGTTTACGAGAGAATAAATCAATTCAGATGATATTCCAGAAATATTGCCAGATGCGGTCAGAGTTTGTACGCATATCGCACGGATTCAAATATCCAAAAAAAGATTAATATGTAAGAAGAAGAGTTTGAATTGTTAACCATTTTTTTGAAGGAGGAGTAGATTATGAGTAAAATATTAATTACTATTTGTATTTCCTTGCTTCTGGTCTCCACAAGCTATGCCGGTGTTATCGGCAACTGGGAAGATACCAGCGGCGATGGGTGGGGTGGCTGGATAAGCAACTCGGTTGTAGCCGCTAGCCCACTTCCCATCACTTTGAGTAATGGCGTCACCTATTCTCAGAGCACAATTGGCGCTACACTCGGCAGCGACAGCTTGGACGTGACTCAATCAGGTTGGAGTCAGAGTCTTGCTATAAGCTTGAACTCAACCCAAACGGCTGATTTTCTGAGCCACAATACATTCTCTATTGATATGACGGTTGCAGCCGCCGGTCCAACAATAACAGGCGGTTATTCGCAGATTTATTCGGTTGCAATGAACGCCGGAGGTCCCGGCTACACAACTGTAGCAAGCGGAAATCCCATTAATTTTTATTGGTGGGCGGGGTCAGGCCAGCGGACACAGACACTGAACGTAGATTACACCAATTTCCGCAATGCAATGACGGAAAGCAGCTGGTGTCAGATAATTATTTCTCTCAATACGGGCGGCGGAGCTCCACCGGATATGTATTTCGATAATGCCAGGTTAACAGGCGTTCCAGAACCGGCGACAATGGCTCTGCTCGGACTTGGTGGTCTTGCTTTGATTCGCAGGAAACGCTAAGTAACTGAAAGGAGTAAAAATATGAGTAAAATTATTATTTCAGCATGTCTTGTTCTTTCGTTAGCGTTGACGGCTTCAGCGTCCACTGGGGCATTTACAGGGCCTATGACAAACGCGACGCTGTCGGTGGACCTCAACGGCGGTACATCCGGGCAAGCCTGTCCTACTGAGGGCTGGAACGGGTCGTATAGCACCCCGTCATTTAGCGCAGACCCCTACGGTGTGACGTGGTCACCATGGGGCGGCCCGACCAACGCCTACGGCGATGGGACTGTTTTGCCATCGGGTACCGGTGTCACGAGCATTTCGAAGACCTTTGGCTCCGTGCAGTTAACAATTAGCTTACCCGGTACGGCCAAGAACTATAACTCGGCAATGCTTAATTCACGAGACCGCGGAAATCCTACTCCCGATTTTACCGCCGACAACGATGTGTTCCGTGACTTTCTCTTTGTGGGCGGCAGCGGCAGCAACACGCAGGGCACCAACTATATACAAGTCGAGGCCAGCGGACTGACTGCGGGTGCGTCATACCAAATCGCGCTGTATTCCTACGACTGGACTGGTAGTCACTCGATGAACTGGACAGCGATAGCTCCGGGTAACGCAGGCGGATATACCGACGTGACTGGTTTTGTAGCCCCATCAGATGAGCAAACCATCACGTGGACAACAAACGGGGCTACGCAGGCACCGGCCGTGTTCACGGTAACCGCGGACAGCAGCGGCAACGTTTATGTCTGGGGTTTCGGTGGTTCCGGCGTCACCGGCAACAGCAACGCCGATACCAGTTACATTGACGGTATCCAGATTACTCCCGAGCCGGCAACAATGGTTCTGCTTGGACTTGGCGGTCTTGCTTTGATTCGCAGGAAACGCTAATTAGCTACACTGAATAGTTTTTAAAATTACAAAACGCCCTCGTGATTCCGGCATCAGTCGGAAATACGAGGGCGTTTTTATTTTGCGCCGTATTGCAGTTGTGTATGTATGAGCACTTGACGTGAAGCAGGACTTTTCGCAGGTCCTGGTCGCGTGAGGAATTGCCGGTCATAACGTTGCCGCAAAGCTTACTTCATTAAAGCAGTTATGAACGAATTCAATTGCTGAGAGTCAATTGTTGCAGAAACCGTTCGCTTTTGAATTTCTTTAATGAATTGTATCGCTATTTGCGTTAATATTGCGCCCGGCCTGGGATAAGCGGCTACGATATAATGGGGTCCGGCAGTTGATTCCCCCTCCTCTTTTTCCAGCTCAGCCCTGAGGTTGTCCGGCGTTATTAAGGAATTGGCGTGCTGGAAGACGACCTTATCCATTGCCTTATATACTTGCTTGCTTTCTTTGACCATTCCATAATAATCAAGAAGCTGTGCAAAAACATAATTGGACGTTGTATATACGTCCTGGCCCTGTTCTGATTCTACTTTTCCTCCGTCCTTTGTCCGGCACATGGCCCAGCCCATCGTGGTCTTGTTATTGGCGTAAATTGTCCTGAGGATTTGTTTTACCTTCTCGGCGGGAATAAACGGCTCTTCTCCCATCGCAATCAAATACCACAAGGCATCGAGCTGATTGGTCCAGACGTCGGCGTTTGATTTTCCAGTCACCGGGTCGTAGCAGGTAATGTAATACTGCATCCTG
Source organism: uncultured Phycisphaerales bacterium (assembly GCA_963769245.1). GTDB lineage: Bacteria > Planctomycetota > Phycisphaerae > Sedimentisphaerales > Anaerobacaceae > Fen-1362. The sequence goes on along the minus strand of CAVYKU010000001.1, from coordinate 2,147,636 downwards.
CGGCCACTTTTGTTTTTCTTGTCTCGCCATAATTTTTCTAAAACAACAGAGGCCTTTTCAAAGCATTCCTCGTATTGTTTTTTGGCTTGATTATCTTTCATCATTTCTGCCATTCGAATCATTGCCTGACAGCCGGCGAGGTATGTAGTGGTATCGTAAGCATCTGCGCCGAAAAGGGTCAGATTATCAAAGGTATTCTTGACTTCTTCGGGATTGCCTTCGGGGACGCCATCCCCGTCTATATCAAGCTCCAGCAAATGCTCGAATCCGAATTTAAGCGCCTTCCAGTTTCTATTCAGAAAATCCGTATCTCCCAGGAATTTTACATTGCGCAGCGCTCTTAAGGCCAGCTTTGGGAAAAGATCGACCCAGTAGTTATTGTTGTACCAGGCGTAATCGCTGACGTTACGCAGAGCATGACCTTTCGGCAAAGCGCCTACATCATGAGCGACGCTGCCCTTGACCTTAAAAGCATCTCTTATCTGGGTCAGCGACACGTTCTCGTATTCTTCCGGATGGTTTTCAAAATGCTTTCTCGCTTCAACAAAGGAGGCGTGGTAATGATAGTAACGCTTCGTGAGATCCTCCGCCAGAATCGAGTCAATGAACCGCTGGCAAAGCTCCTGTTCTATATTGGGAAACAGTATCATCAGCACCATCGAATACCAGTCCACGTCAGACGGGTCAATATAGGCATAGTCAAAACATTCGAGGAACCTTGCTCTGTCATTGCCTTTCTCGTCTTCGACCCAGACGGCGGCGTTTGACAATGGGAAGCTGAATTCGTTGAGAATCAACCTTGTCAGCCGTAATGCGCCGGCCCTGTCATTTTTATAGGAAGGACTTTGCTGTATCTGTTCGAATATCCTGCTTTGGATTGTTTCGGTCCGGCTCAGCCATTTAGGATAATTATCGAGTGCAAGTTTTGCCATATCGACGGCTCTTGTGTCTTTGTTCTTGAAGCTTTTAACGTATTTACGTTCAAATAGTTTCCCGTCGATAAACCGCTGCTGCGGGAAGTCCAACGCAATGGCAAACGGTATCGTCATCATTTCTTTCGGCTTTAACTTGAAAGTAACGCTTATGGCTGCTCCATAATCCTGATTGAGAATAGGCGTTCTCTTTTCGTAAAAACTTCCGTCATCATTCAGCAATAAATCCTGTTTGAGCCGGTTTAAGCAGAAAGATGGGTGCGTATCTATCTTGACGCCGGCCATTTCAGGCACAGCGATAACCATTCTGTCCTCACATTCGGAACTTCCCATCACCACGCCTGTTATGCCTGTCTCCCTGAAATCTTTATGAACGTGACCTTTCACCGGCGCTGAGCAGACATAAACAGTGTCCTGGTCCGTCGGCTTTAATTCTTTTTCCTGAAGATTTACCAGCGACGGTCTGGGTATTACCAAAGTAATTTGCCGGACTTTATTTGAAGTATTCTCAACTTCATACTCCTCTACGCCTATGGGCATAAGGGCCTGGGCGTTTCCGGACAAGAATGGGGAAATCATCTTTCTCGTAACTTTGACATTTTCTAATTTGTAACCCAATTCCGCCAGAGGCGTGGCGAGAGAAATCGAAGTTTGCTTTTCGGCTATGGCTGGATGATAATAATTTTTCAAGGCAGGCACATCATCAGGCCCTTCCGCTGTTGTCGGATTTTTCGCGGTTAGCATAACAGGCTTTTCGTTATCGATGCCGATAAAAGGTGCTGAGGCGAATTGAATCGCGTTTTGATTTAATAAAATCAGTCGGCCTGCATTATTAAGCCGATTATATAAACCATCAGGAGATATGCCTATCGAGCAGGTGGGGGCGCCCTGAAGGAAAATAGTATGGGGGAATTGCAGGGTCTTTGACATTCCCTGAAAATGGACCGTCATTTTATTCTTGACGTAAATCTCGGAAATTTGCGACCCTGATATTGTAAAAACGTCGCTGATTTTCAAGCTGTTTGCCTTTGGCATTCAACGTATCCTCAGTTTCAGACATAATCGTTTGTTTCAAGTGCTTTTCCTGATGCTGAACGCAAAAGGATAAGCAGACAAAATACAAGGGCACAACTTGTGCCGTATGGTGTCCCAAGTGTCCCAAGAACGATTTAAGCCGGTATAGTATTGCCCCGGCCTTCAACTTGTCAACCGGGGGCAAGGTCGCTTATTTATACATCTCGTCGAAATATTTCTGAGCGGCGACAATCTCTTATAATCCTATCGCCTTCATTACTCTTAAAATCGCCGGGACGCCCGTCAGTGCCCCTTGTTTCATATATAATCATTCAACAGGTTTTCGAGCAACTCCTGTCGTCCGCTCTGTAATGCCGGCTCACCGTTTTTGAGAATATACGCTTCAAGCTCTTCAAATCCAATCTTTCGTTTCTCAATCTTGGTGCCCAATTCTCCGGCCCAGCCCTTATAACGCTCACTAATGGCATTATCAAAAACTTTATCTTTGATTAACTTCGCTGCATTCTTAAGCCCTCTCGCAAAAGAATCCATTGCGCCAATATGGGCATAGAAGAGGTCGTCAGTGTCAATTGATTGACGTCTGACGTGTGCGTCGAAATTCAGGCCGCCGGTCGTAAAACCGCCGCTCTTGAGAATGATATACATAGCCATGGTTGTTTCAGCAATGTCCCTCGGAAACTGGTCGGTATCCCAGCCCAGAAGAAGGTCTCCGCGATTGGCGTCCACCGAACCGAGTATGCCGTTAGCGGCACAAAACGCCAGCTCATGGCAGAAATCATGGCCTGCCAGGGTCGCGTGGTTGGCCTCAATGTTCATCTTAAAGGAGTCGAGCAGATTATACTTCTGCAAAAACGCGAAACAACTGCCTGCGTCAAAGTCATATTGATGCTTGGTCGGCTCCTTCGGTTTCGGCTCAATATAAAACTGGCCTTTGAAACCGATCTTTTTCTTATAGTCAACCGCCATTTGCAGCAGCATCGCCATATGGTCCAGCTCTTTTCCCATATCCGTGTTGAGCAATGTATCGTAACCTTCACGCCCGCCCCAGAATACGTATCCCTGTCCGCCCAGCTCCTTTGTTATCTCCATGGCTTTCTTAATCTGGCTTGCCGCATAGGCAAAAACCTCCGGCGATGGATTTGTGCCTGCGCCGGCCATAAACCTGCGATGCGAAAAAGCGTTTGTCGTGCCCCAGAGAAGCTTCAATCCTGTATCGGCCTGAAGCTTCTTTGCCTTCTTGGTCATGATATCAAGGCGTTTGTTCGTCTCGGAAAGGTTGTCCGCCTCGGGAGCAATATCCCTGTCATGGAAGCACCAGAAGTCAACGCCCAGCTTGGTAAAGAACTCAAAGGCCGCGTCCATAGTCATATCCGCGACTTTCATCGGGTCGTCTGAATTGTTATACGCCCGAATAATGGTGCCTCCGCCAAACTGGTCGGCACCAAGATTCTTGAGGGTATGCCAGTAGCACACTGCGAAACGAAGATGCTCCGCCATTTTTTTCCCAAGCACACTCTCCTCCGGGTTATAATGTTTGAACGCGAGAGGATTTTTTGAGTCAATTCCTTCGTATTTCACTTTTTTCACTTTTGGAAAATACTCTGCCATCGCTTTACTCCTAATTAAATTTTGGTTTTTATAACATCCGTTACGATAATTGTTGTTTAAGAACTTCTTCCCATTTCTTATACGCCTCCTGGTAGGCCTTTGTCAATCTTCCGTTTGGTTCGATTCTGCTGACCGGCTTCAAACCGGCAAAGGCGTCCTTTATATCCCTGTATATCCCCGCCCCTATCCCCGCCCCGCGTGCGGCACCCTGCGAGCCGTCAGTATTGTACAATTCCACGGTAGCCCCCGTAACCGTCGAGAATGCCTCACCGAATAACGGGCTAAGGAACATATTGGCGTGTCCCGCCCGGACGGTCTTGACCTTGACGCCGGCGTTGTGCATTATTTCAAGGCCGTAGTTCAAAGCAAAGACGATGCCTTCCTGCGCCGCCCTCAGCAGATGCGACCTGTTATGAATATTGAAATTCAGGCCGTGAATCGAAGCCCCTATATTGCGATTCTCAAGGGTCCGCTCGGCGCCGTTGCCGAAGGGAAGTATCGCAAGGCCATCGGAACCAACAGGTGCCTTTTCCGCAAGGGCGTTCATTTCAGGATAATCAATTACCCCCGTATTGTGCTTGAGCCAACTATTAAGTATTCCCGTTCCGTTGATACACAACAGCACGCCGTATCTCGGCTTATTCCCGGTATGGTTTACGTGGACGAACGTATTGACCCTCGATTTGGAGTCGTATTTTGCCAAGTCGGTAATGCCGTAAACGACGCCCGAAGTTCCCGCGGTTGCTGCTATCTCGCCGGGATTAAGAACATTCAATGACAAGGCGTTATTCGGCTGGTCGCCTGCCCTGTAAGAAACAATTGTACCCGCCTTGAGCCCTAATAGCTTTGCCGCGTCCTTCGTCAGATTCCCCTGCACCGAAAACGTCGGCGTTTGTTCCGCAACAAAATTGGACGATATGCCGTAATGTTCGAGCAGCATTCCGGCAAGACCCTCTTTTTTGAAGTCCCACATAATGCCCTCTGAAAGTCCCGAAGGCGTTGTCTTGATTTCGCCCGTCATTTTCATTGCGATGTAGTCGCCCGGCAGCATCATCTTGTAAATTTTCGCGAAAACTTTCGGCTCGTTGTCTTTGACCCATTTGAGCTTCGACGCCGTGAAGTTGCCCGGCGAATTCAAAAGCTCGGACAGGCATTTTTTTTCGCCGATTGCCTTCATCGCCTTTTTGCCTGTTTCGACCGCGCGGCTGTCGCACCAGATTATCGAGGGCCGCAAGACCTCCTGCTTTTTATCGACAATGACCAGGCCATGCATCTGGTATGAGATTCCGATTGCCCTGACGTCTGAAGCATTGAAATTGGTCTTTGCCTTAATTTTCCCAATCGCGGCAATACAATTTTCCCACCATGTTTGCGGGTGCTGCTCTGCCCAGCCGGGTTTTTTGGCGATGATTTCCAGTTCCTTTTCGGGTGATGTAGCGGAACCGATAACAGCGCCCGTCTGGGAATCCAGAAGGGTCGCCTTTATCGACGAACTGCCAACGTCAAAACCTAATAATAACGCCATACATCCGTTCCTTTCTTATTTCTTAACTGTTCACAAATGTCAGGGGTTCCGCATCGGTCTCGACAACATCCTGCTTGCCTGTCCATCATTTATGAATATTTCAATCTGCGGGTCCCATTTCAGCTTTCGGCCCCGAGGCGCAGCATTATACCCGAATTATACACATAGTGCAAGACCTATTTTTTTGATTTATGCGTCAGTAATCGTTTGCTTTTGGCTTTTAATGCATTCGATGAAACTGGCCTTGTGATTATTGCTTTTATAAAGGCAAATCCCTCCTTATTGTCTGGTCGTCGTTAATCCTGACCCCGTTTCCGTTCCTTAGTTCATAAATGCCACGGCGACCTCATTGCAGGGTCAACAGATAAACAGTCTGCTTTGTACGTTATTAACAATATGACAAGCCGAGAGCAGGTTGCTTCTTTAGGGGCATTTTTACGGGGGCTTCTTTCTGTTCGCCGAGCTTTATGGGCAGTTTTGTTTTGGGCGACTGTTTAATCGTGCCATACATCAGCTCAACCGCGGCCCTTATCGAATCCGGCGTGCCGCTGAAGTTGCATATCACGGCGTCGGCCTCAACGGTTGTGCCTTCGACGTATGGGAAGTTGGTTAAGACAACGACTTTCTTGCCCATTTCTTTTAACTTCTTTACAAGCAGCCGGTTGTTGCCCGTCTTTACGATTCGGGCGTAATAATTGGTCATAACAGCCAAATCCACCTGCTTGGCCAATTCGAGGCATTCCTTAAACTCATCTTCATTCGCTGCGAAATCGGTATCGACCAGTATCAGGTTCTGGTTATGTGCTACCATATCCTCGCAGAACATATGCTGATGCATATAGGGATCTTTGCCGCAGAATTCGTATGGGATACGCTGTTCGATTACCAGTGTCTTTTCCGTGGTGCTCAAGGGCAGCATCTTTTTGTCATCTCGCAGGACCATTAAGGCCTTCTTCGAAACGTCCCAGCAGAAATCAACCACGGGCTTGCTCAGTGCGTAATCCTGTGCCTTCTTCGGGTCTTTTTTGCCCGCTGTTTCGAACAGCCCCTGGTCATATTTCATTCTCAGAAGATGCGTTACTGCCTCATTAAGGCGTTCCTCTGAAATCTCGCCGTTTTCGACTGCCTGCTTGATTCCGAAGAAGCACTGCGACCTTGACTCATCGTCTGCCTTAAGCAGTATCGTATCACAGCCGGCTTTAATCGCCATTGCGCAGGCAATCGGAAGCGGCCACTGTTTTAGAATCGCGGCCATACCAATCGCATCGGAAACAATCACGCCATCGAAGCCCAGTTCTTCTCTCAATAGCTCTGTAAGGAGCTTTACGGATATAGTCGTTGGATATTTATCGTCGTATGCCGGGTAAACCGAATGGCCTGTCATAATGGCCTTTACACCGGCAGCTATTGCCGCCTTGAAGGGGACAAGCTCTACTTCCTGCATTCTTTTCTTGTCGGCCCTGATTACATCCAGGACGTCGTGGGCGTCGGTTCCTGAGTCGCCTCTGCCGGGGAAGTGTTTTGCTGTCGCAGCGATACCGCCATCCTGTAAGCCCTGTATGAAAGCGACAGCGTGTTTTGCGCAAACCTCGGGGTCGTCGCCGAATGACCTGACGCCGATTTCCGGATTCTTAGGATTGATATTCACGTCGCAAACCGGCGAATACATTTGTGTAACGCCAATATTGCTTAATTGCTTGGCGATAACGTTATTGATTTTGTATGTGAGTTTTGGGTCGCCGATAGCCGCCATTCCCATTGGGGGCGGGAACTGCCTTATGCCGCCTGCCATATAATCGTTTTTGAAGTCGCCTTCGAAATCGATTGTCATGTGCAGAGGAATCCCCGAGGATCTGGCCATCGCGATTTTCTGTAATTTATTCAGGTCCTTGGTGTAATCGCCCGGCGTTATACTTATGCCAAAATTTTTGCCGGCGAAATAAGTGTTGGCGATTTTGAAGTAATCTTTCGGCGGCTTGAAGGTCTTATCTATCTGAGAATTGCCCCAGTAAAGGTTTTTGCAGGTTTCTACGGCGTATGGCTCAAGGCAAAGACCGCCGCATTGCAATTTTGTGATTTGTTCAATACCGCTTGGTGTCAACATTGCGCCGCGCCGGGTAAATGTTAAGAGCTGGCCTACTTTTTCTTCCAGCGTCATTTTCGCTAATTTCTTGCTTATAAAGGCGTCTCTTTTCGCATCGCTTTTCTTCGCCATTTTTTGTCTCCTGTGTTTCAGCTTGGTTATGATTCCCATTTACCGTGGTTATCAGGCCCCACCCAGAATTCACGTTCTTTCTTCCAGCCCTTTTCGTCTATTTTCAAATCTTTTGTCTTCCAGCCCGCTTTAATCCGCTTCGTTAAATCATCGAACCCTTTATTCCACGTCAGCCCGTCGGGAACGGTAACGTTCATACTTCCTGCGGCGTTTGCGTATCTTAAGCAGGATTCGATTGTGTGCTCCCTGACGAACGCGGAAAGGAATCCCGCAATCGCCGAGTCGCCCGAGCCAAGTGCCCCGACGAATTTTTCTTCGTGGTAAACAGGGAACCACAGCTCGCGATTTGCCCAGTTTTCCGGGTCCTTGCAGCCGGCCGCACCTAACTTCTTGAGTTGCTCCTTGCCGGCGGTCCGGATATACAAACCCCTGTGGCCGCATTTGACCATTGCTATTGATGTGCCCATTTTTATCAAATCGCTTCCCAGGGTGGAAATATCTTTGACCGTCATATGGTCGAGCACGCTTTCCTTGGGGCCGAGTTTTGCCTTCTTCTCAAGGAACCTTTCCTTATACAGGAAGTAAAATATCTCTTCGGCGCTTGGGACCATGATATCCGATAGCGGCACCCAGTTTTTCATAATCGCCTTCCAGTCGAACTGGTTCGCGTAACTGACATCTGGAAGCGAGAGGTCGAGGACGGTCGTTGTCCCCAAGTCCTTGGTCTTTTTGAGGATTTTTGTCAACTCGGCACCGGTGTTTTCATATAGTTTCTTCATCCACGGCGGATACCCGAATAGCATCAGTTTCGAGCGAGCCACAAGGTCGAAATCCATATCGTCATAGCCGAAGGTATCGTTCGCCCCGCAATGATGCAGGTAAAACCGGTCGATTCCGGGTATACAAATCGCGATTGTATATGACGTCGATTCCCCTTTGACCATTTTGATGCCTTTGAAATGGCCTTCGTGCTCCTCATACCAGCTAAGGATTTCCTTGCCGAAATCGTCATCGCCGATTTTGCCGATTAGCTCGGTTTTAACGCCTAACCGTCGAATTGACACCCCGGCGTTTGTAACAGGGCCGCCTCCTACGACGACGCAATTGCCCATATTTATCATTTTGCCGGGCACAAGGACGTCGGTCATCTTGTCAACTTTTCCCTCGATTGTGAAAGCCGGTATCAGGTCCAGACAAGTATGCCCCGCGGCCACGATTTCAATGTCTTTTTTACTTTTCACCTATTACTCCTTAATAAAGCAAGATGGAGGATGATACCGTATAATATCGTGCTGTCAAGCCAAAATTATAAAAGGCGGGGTCCGTTTGAGCCGGTTTACCGGCCGAAAGCAGGCCTATAAACAAGCGACAAGTTGTGGCGGGATGGGATATTTTTTTACCAGTTTGGTACACAGTTGGCGTCCTGAGGGTTATTGCATTGCATCCACTGTGAGCCAAAGTCGGCAAAGTCGAGAAAATTAACCGTGCCGTCGGTCGGCGCAAAGTCCGCATTTTGACAATTACCCGGTGCGGTGCAATCGGTATGCAGCCATTCGCTGGCAATTATCCCAAGGTCCAGCGCGTCAACATAACAATCGCCATTAAGGTCTGAGCTGAGACGATAACCATAGGCCTGAACAGTGTTACAGTCGGGGTAAGTGGGCGGTATCTGGGCGGCCTTAACTACAAACCCGATAATGCACTGACGGTTAATGGTGCTTGAGTAAGTCGCGCTTGGTGTTTCGGCTGCTCCTGTGGCCGGTTTGCGGCCGGTTACACCGGTAGCCGTGCTCCCCATTGTTTGGTCGGTGCCTTCAATAAAGCTGTTATTCAGCGTATATGAACCTGAGTTGCCGCAGGTAGCGCCGAGAATAACCATATCGCCGTCATTTGTGGCCAGCGCGCTGGTTGTGACTGGATTGGTTGTGCTTTTGCCAGTTCCGGTCGCTCCGACAGAGGTCGTCTGGTCAACGTTGGAGAAGAATACACTGGAGTATCCGACGGCAGATGGTGCTGTGCCGCTCCATGAGGGGACAAATGTTCCGCTTGTCGCGGCGGCAACACCCGTCTCTTTGAGTATATAGGCCGCGGTGTACGCCCAGCCGCTTGCAGCGTTATAGTTGATGTCAACAACCTTGGTCATCGCTTGCCCGCCGTATGTTACGGAGCTGAGATTCATGGCACTTGTAAGCTCGCCATGTGCTATGAAAATCAAAGCACGGCTGGTTCCTGTTTCTTTGGCGTGAGTTGTTCCTGAAACCCACGAGCCGATAATGTTAACGTCAGTGCTCGGCGCTGCGGTCGTTGCTGAGAGCGTGCTTGACCAGCCGGTCTCGTTAGGGGTAATGGCGCTGTCGCGTGCCTTAGTCCTGAATGAATATGAGGTTAAAGGAGTGAGACCTTGTGCGAGGTATGTCGGGCTTGTCTGCCAGGTGCTGTTTGCTTCGCCGTAATTGGTGCATTCGAAGTAATACTGGACTGGTGGGGTCGCGTCAGCAGCGGTTGTCGCGGTCATCGTGATTGTAGATGACCCGATGGCTGTGGGGACCGTTGCCCAGGTCATTGGATCTGGCGTCGGGGCGTTAAAGTCCGGCTCTGGGCTATGAAGGTCGGTTGGCAGTGTGAATAAATCGGTAGTCGTCCCGGGATCCAAATTTATTTCGTATATCTCGGTGGTCTGGCCTGGGGCTGAAAGAGTTATCTCGTAAGAGCCGTTGAAGCCCCTGAAATTAACCTCGCCATTTGGATCGGTGTAATTAGCGTCGTTTGTTGTCCACTCATTCATCAGCGATTCATATTTTGTGCCTGCCGCGTTCAAAGTTCCGCTGGAGCTTACAAGCCCCCAGGCGCCACTGGCCCGCCAGGTAGTGCCTACCATAAAGCCCCACATCATTATGCCATTAACATTTGGGTCGCTGTAACATATTCGGAAGAAGTTCTCCAAATCGGTTGCACGCTGAGAATCACTTGTAGTATCGCTATCAAACTCGGTAGCCCAGATGGGCAATCCAAGTGTCCCCAGAGTTTTAAGGACATTCCAGTAATTTTGCGCCTGAGTATCTCCAAAGGGCGAGCTAATATGGCCCTGAATGCCGATAGCGTGGATTGGCGCTCCTTTACTTCGCAGGTTGTTGATAAGGGCTACGTATGCGCTGCCGTCGAAGCCGCCGAATGAATTGCCGGAGTATTCATTGGTAAACAGTATGCAATTGGGGTCTAACTGGTTGGCCCTTTGATACATCCAGACTCTTGAGTTCACGTCGGTGGAGACTACCTCAAGTTCATCAAAGAATGAGGAGCTCAATTGCTCATTATCAACGTCCCAGTGGACGAATTTTCCCTGAAAATGCGGGACGACACTATTTATTCTGTTCTGGCAGGCAGTGTACAGAGCGGAGGTTTGCGGCCAAGGTGCATAAGCAAGAGAAGTCACCCATGATGGCAAACTGGAACTTTGTTCCCAGAAAATATTATGGCCTCGCATCGTGATTCCATTGTTGTGACACCAGTTGTAGATATTATCCGCGTTTGTATAGGTTACATTTCCCTGCGTTGGCTCGTTGGCAGTCCACTTTGACTCATTTTCACACACTGCCCATTCGAAGTGGTTCTTGAAGAAATTGGTGTAGATAGTGTTATTTAAGTAAGAAGAATTGAAGCACGAGCCGAAGGCGAAACTGTGCGTAACCTGCGAGATTTGCACATTGATGTCGTGGACCGGCTGCCCATTCATATCAACTACCGTTATTTGAGCGTTCCTTTTGCGTATCTGTTCGATTCTGTCGTTGGCGTCGCTTTTCCAGTCGCCTTTAGCCGTCGAAACTCCAAGAAACAGGCATAATGCCAGAAAGGTCTCAAATATAACTTTGGTGAAAACGCTTTGATTGTGAGTTCTGTTACTCATAATCATCCTCACGCACTTGTCCTGTTTTTATTGACTGGGAATTACAATCATATATTGTGCCGGATTTGCGAACAAATCCGGCCAAAGAAATCAGTCACAAGTTATTTTTATTGTGGCCAGTTTGGAGTGCAATTGGCGTCCAGAGGATTGTTGCACTGTTTCCACTCTGCTCCAAAGTCGGCAAAGTCGATAAAATCAACCGTGCCATCTGTGGGCGAAAAGTCCCCGTTTTGCCAATTACCCGATGCGGCACTATTGGTTTGCAGCCAATAGTCGGCCATTATCGCAAGGTCCAGTATATCGACATAACAATCGCCGTTGAGGTCGCCTTCGAGGCCATAGCCGCCAGCCTGAACACCAGCGCAATCTGCAAATCCCGCCAGATGAATTGTTGTTATTGACTGTTTGGGCAGGAATACCGGGGTCGATGTGCTGAATGTCCCGATATATGCGAAATTAGCATTGGATGTGGATTGGTATATCCCGGAGTTTTGCGGCGTAAAACCGTTCAAAGCAAGTGTCAAATTCATATCGGTAGTGGTTGAAGTATTGATTATTACAATTGACGCGTTTGGCTCACAGGGGTCCTTATAGGCCGATATCCTCAAATTGGATGAGATGGAGTTTGCATCGACCCGCTGCCAGCCGGGGTCTGTGAATCTGGAAAAATGCATCATAGCGTAGTAAACAGGATTGATTGTATAACTCGATGATGTAATAGTTACAAGCGAGTCGTTGCCACTCCAGAACAATTCCCAATACAGATAAGCCGAAGCCCCTTCTATAGTCATGAAATTATTTATAAAAATAGCGAGGTTCATTGCGTCTGTCCAGGCAAATGGGCCGGAGCCGGAGAATTCCGTCATCATTATTGGTTTGCTGCCGTATGATGAGGCGAAAGTCGCCATTGTACTGTTTTTCCCATCGGGGGAACTTGCACTGGCGTCGTAGGGATGGTGGGCATAACCGTAGACGTTGTTTGTGTCGGTGGTAGTTAGGGCGCTTATGTAACTGGGGGTATCGGTGAAGTTTGCCGCCTCTGGAGCGAGAAGCTTCGGGTGGCTCGGTAATGTATTGAGTTTTGTGTATAAGGCCGCGAATGCCTGTTCATAGCCGGCATTGGTTGAATCCTCCGTAGGGTCTAATAGACACGTGTCCCAGCCGGTGTTTTCATAATCCGGCTCATTTTGCATACTTATATAGTATGCATTTACCCCGGCTGTGGACCAGGCGGTCAAACTGTCAGCCCACCATTGTGCAAAGTCGGCATATCTGTAATTGCCATTGGTGTCTTTAGCGAGGGTTCCCTCGACGGTGCTATTGTTGCTTTTGAGATACGCGGGCGGAGACCAGGAGGAAAGCTGAACGCGTATGGGGTGGCCTAACGATGCGTTTGCATTTGAAACTATGGTGGCGGTGTCGCTCATATAAGAGGAGGCATCGCTTTCGTTATAGTCGTTGCGAATCCTGTATATATCAAGGCCCAAATTACCAAAGAGCACATTGTAGATGTTTGGTTGAGAGTTGCCGAGGGCGACAAGCGTGCTGTCATACCATGCGCCGGCTGCGCCGAAGCCGTCGAGGGTTTGATGAGTAACGGTAAAATTAACCAGCCCTGTCGCGTTTGGACTTGCCACACCGGGAACCTGGCCAAATACATTGACGTCATCTAAATATATATTTATTCCTATGGCAGGGCCTTCGACGTATATAAAAAGTTGTGTTAGTGTGCCATTAACGGTCAGAGTATAGGAACCTGAAATATATGTCCATGCACTATTGTTGGCGGTTCCAGTGGCTCCCCAGCCATAGGTGGTACCACTGCCGTCGGTTTTTGCAAAGGTTAAATGAACGGTGGAATTGGCCGAAGTGCTTGTTCTGACCCAGCCGGATACCGCGTAGGTCTGACCCGGCACCATTGTGCTAATCACATTCTGCTGAATTCCATTATATGTTCCAGAATTTCTGTTGTATGCCTCTCCGCACCTGGTGCCGCTATGCGGTGAAGGATTTGATGTTATTGTGGTGAATGAATCGCTGTAGGCAGCCCATCCGGTTGTGCCGCTTTCAAAGCCGGGATTGACCAGGATGTTGTTTACATCGCCGTAGGATGTTCCCAATAGCAGGATTAAGCTGAAAAACACACATGCGTGAAAGCGATTTCCATTCATTTTGTTCTCCTAAACCGTTTTTAGGTGGTTAAACCGGGAATAAGCTTCGGAACCCCCAAAGAATCGGGCTTTTTAACTTTTCATCACGTCCTATAAGTGTTTTGTTTAGTCACCCCTGCGGGGCATCTTATAACCGGCCAATTGACACTGCCCCGACTTTTGCCGCAGTCATAGTAAACGATTACTTAACTATAACCTAATGTATTAGGCCAGTCAAGCTTATATTTATGTAATAGTAATAGCTCGCAAAAATTATTACACTTCACCGGAGAATGTCGGTTTCCGTCGAATGATATTGTGTTTTAGCCGGCAGATGCTGTGTTTTTTGATATCTACCCCCTTAAATCGGCAAAAAACGGGTTTTTGCTTCTTAAGCCATATTCTCTGCGAATGGTAACTCCACATTTTTACGGGTTGATTTGGGCAGGTTTGGGGGTAAAAGAATTTTTTTTTAAAAAAAGCTGGACATTGCTAAACGACAATGCTAATGTATAAGTAAACGATTACTGGACGTTTAGTGGTCACGACGCTCTTCGCAAATTAGAATATGTGCAATCTTATGCGAAGCAAACCTTATTGCCTTCCAGATAGATTAGCAAAAAGCATAAGAAAAAGCAATATAGTGAATACAGACCTGTTGACGGTTTCAGGTTTTTAGATGTATTTATTAAGGTGAAGAAAAAATGAGTACCCCTCGAAGCAACGGCGTACCGACCATCAGGGAAGTTGCTTCTCATTGCGGTGTAAGCCAGGCGACAGTCAGCCGGGTATTGAACGGTAATTTCAAGCATGGTTTTTCCGTCAGGCGTGAAGTTCATCAGCGTATTGTCGATATTGCAAATTCACTTGGGTATCGTCCCAATCTTGCGGCCAAAAATCTTGTCAGAAAACAAACCAGCGTAATCGCGATGCTCGGTTGTGACGTCGCCCTGGGATTTCCCGGCAACATATACCAGGCCATTATCGAATCCTGCGTTCGCGAGCTGCACACGGGCAACTATGATGTTTGCATGTCCTTTCCCAATCTGGCAGATAACCGCTGCGAACTGCCGCCGTGGAAGGTGGATGGGGCGATAGTCCTTCAGAAATGTTCGCAGGAAACCATCGACGAGATGGAAAGAGCAAATCTCCCTTATGTGGTTATCAATGGTAGTGGCGGCCCCAGCTGCTCATCTGTTATTCCCGATGATATTGAAGCAACAAGGATGGCGGTGCGTCATCTTGTTGAACTCGGGCACACTCAGATAGCTTACGCCGGCCCCACCAGTCAGCACTATAAGCACAGAAGTATCAGCGACCGGCACGACACATACCTTTCCGAGCTGAAAGTGCGGGGTCTTGAACCGGTGAAAAATCATGACAAGGTTTTCAGTTCGGCATCTGCCTTTTTGGCTTCAGCGGTGATTAAGCATCACGCAACCGCGATTCTCGCGTATGACCATATTGAGGCGATGAGAATTCTCCACGGCGCTAATATGCTTGAAATTCAGATTCCCAAGCAGGTCAGTTTGCTTTGCTTTAACGACGAATACCTGTGCAGCATTGTCACTCCGCCCCTTACAACGGTCGCGGTGCCTTCAAGACAGATGGGGCAGGTAGCCGCGAATTTGCTGCTCAAACATCTTCAATCGCCTTCGGAATATCGTCCTGCGTGCGTAAAGCTTTCGCAGGACCTTATAATACGGTCTTCGACGACGGCGCTGGTTAATAAATCGACAGGGATTGCGCTTTAGTTGTCTGCCGGGTGCTTCGGCAGTGGTGTAGATGAAAGAGACGGGCCGGATATGCCGGCTGAATATAAAAACGTGAAGTTAGTAAAGGGTAAACAAGGGTGATGTATCGTAAATACATATAGGAGGTATTGAGATGATGAAAATTAAATTACTAACAATCGTATCAATTGTTCTGGTTGCCGTTGGGGTTGCAATGGCGACAGATGTCATCAATGTTGCCATAAGGGGCTATAATGATAACACGTCCTATATCGGCAGCGGTGCCTACATTGGTAACATCTCCACCAACATCTATGATGCTTGTGACGCATACGTTTGGACCCCTTATTATGGAGGATGGGGGGTGCCGGTAGGGTCGGTACGGAGCGAGGCGCTTGTGGGGGCTTTGGTGCCTGGAGCACAGCAATATTTATCCAGCGTTTATGCTGCGCAGGTGTGGATTGGCAACAATGGGCAAAATCATACTTATCTGCATAACTCAGACGAGAATTTGATGGATAACGGATTTGTCGCAAATGCTGGCCCCGCCGAGCCGAATATTTCCATCTGGGGTCAGGGCGCATATCAGGGTGTTTATGATATCTACGTTTATGGAAATGACGCAGGAAGCTTTATACTGGATCAGAATGGTGTCATAACAACTAAAACAGTAAGCGGCGGCATTGGTGCCGGAACGTTTGCCGAGAATGGAAACTACGTGATTTTCCACGGCGTGAATGTCAACAATTCTGATTCCTCGAAGCTATACCTGACCTATACGAATAAACTCAACGCCCTTCAGTTTGTTAAAAATAAAAACCCCGTTGATGTAAACAGCGACCCCAGCGGCACCAAAATCAGCGCAGGACTCTGGGATGTAGCAGGCGAAAGAAACACCTCATCCGATGACCCTCAGCCATTTGGCCCGGATACGTTCCTTGTCAATGACGGCAACTCAACTCAGGCTGTCGGCTATATAGAACCAATGGAGTTTATGTTCTATGATGTTAATGTCTCTAATGCCGTTAAAGGGCGTTATAATTTAACTCTTGATGTTAATATCGGCACGAGTAATTTCTATATGCCGTCAATGAATGTTTATTTCGACGGCAAATACGCAGGAAATACACATTATACAACGGGGGGCATCGAAGGCGAATCTACACCTGTTTCCCTGAATCTTCCAGCCGGTATTCACACGGTTGGATGGCAGCTTCCTACGGGAACTAATTATGGATTTAATCTGATTTATTTGCATTTAGTCCGGACGGGAGATATTTCAATGAATAACTGCGGCGAAGTCGGTTTGTACGGCTATAATTTACCGGCAGACCTGTCAGGCAACTGTTCCGTCGGTCTCGAGGACTTTGCTTTAGCGGTGAATAACTGGCTGATTTGCAATAACCCGGATCCGAACGGATGTTTTTAACGGTTTGAGCTCTATATTGCGATGAAAAGACAAAAAGACATAAAAAAAGGAGAAGGAAATATGAAATATAAATTTGAATTATCAATTGTGATTGCGGTTCTTTTCGGGCTGTCGCTGGCAGGTGTTGCTTCGGCAAACAGCGTTACAAAAACACTATACGTGGATGGGGTAAAAGTGGGGACTGCAAGCACTACCCAGGCGATTAGTTTCCCTTATCCCCGTCTGACAATCGGTGCGGAGGGAAGTCGCTACTATTGTTATAGCGGGCTTGTCGGCGAGATTGATGAGTTCGCGGTGTATGGCAAGGTTTTGACCGATGCCAATGTCGCTGCGCACTTCAACGCGGCACCGGCGGGCTACAGGGCCGCGGTTAACGGGGACCATCCTGTGCTTTATCTGCAATTTGAAGATGCCAATAGTAACCAAGGCAGTAAAGCTGCCAATAGCGGCAGCGCAGCGGATATGAACATCACTTATATCGGCGCTGTTGGTCAGGACGCCGGCGGTTATATCGGCAAGGCCGCGATTTTTCATGGCGCTAACGGCGGGACAGGCGACTGCATTGACGTTTGCGATTACAGTCTGCAGTTGTCCACTACGAATGTGTCCGTTGAGTTCTGGCTCAAGACAACACAGAGCAGTGATTATCCGCGATTTTTCCAGCATAATGGCGGAAACACCGAGCAGCACAGTTATGGCGCGATGCATACGCGGGAACCAACGCTGTCGGCCTTATTGGCGGCGGCAGTACGGGTTACATTACCAAAGTGCTGAACGATGGCGCCTGGCACCATGTTGTGGTTACGTTCAATTCGATAGCGCCGGGTCCATACGCGGCGGAAGTGCTGGCTGATGACCCTTGTGTGTATCTGAAGTTTGACAACATAATGCCGGTTGACTCTTCTTCAAACCATTACTGGGCTGGTTATAGTACCAATGCAACGACCAAACCAATCGGCGGCGCAATCGGCAGCAGAGCCCTTGATTGCAATAATTCGATTGGCGGCGGTGCGCAAGGAAGAGCTTATGTCTGGAATAACGGTGATACCCCCAGCCCCTTCAGGTCAGGACCAGGATACACTAATAGGTGGGGCCCCGAATTTGCCTTTACTCTGGATGCCTATGGGAACTTTGCTCCCGAAGACACAACTTATGAGTTCTGGATGAAGAGTGATCCCACACGTACGCCTGACACATACGCAGTTATTTTCCAGCAGATTGATGGTATGTCTTGGGATTCGGGAACCGATGGGCCTGTTACAGAGCCCAATGCCCCCGGAATGGGTTTGTACACCGATGGCGCTACAGGCCTGAGAAAACTGCGAGTCCTCGCCGGTAGTCAATGGTGGTATCCGGGCACAAATGCTCCTCTGGACGGGTTTTGGCATCAAATAGTCGTTACATACGACCAAAATGAGAATAACCTGGGACATGATATGGGTCTTCAGTTGTATGTGGATGGCTCACTTGCCGCCTCAACGACCATCGTTGACCCCAACGGCCACGCACTGTTGGGACCTAATTATTTTTGTGCTCTTATGATTGGCTGTGAGCAGAACATTGGATACGGTTCCAACTGCTGGGGCGGATATATCGATGAATTTGCCGTTTATTCGGGAGTTTTGAGCGCCAACCGTATAGCAGCGCATTACGCCGCGTGGCAGCCCAAGAATTGTGCCGAGGTCATTGGAAGAGGATTGACTCTGCCCGGCGATTTGAATGGCGACTGCCAGGTGGACATCTATGATTTTGCTATTTTTGCTTCGCAATGGCACCTGTGCGATAACCCTAGCGCCGGTTGTCCACCTAACTGGTAACAGTTTATTTGGAGACCGAAAGCTATTGGCGGAATAATTGAAACTGGAACTTTCAGACGTTGCAAAATGGCTCCCGTTTTTCAAATGGGAGGGTTGCTGTAAGTTGGCTGGTTTTGTTGAACGTTGTATTGTAAGGATTTTTTAAACGGTGTGTATTATGAGAAAGCTAAAAGGATTTACGCTGGTTGAACTTCTGGTTGTAATTGCAATTATCGCTTTGTTGATGGCGGTATTGCTGCCGGCCCTCAGCAAGGCCAGAGACCTTGCCAAGAGGACAGTATGCGCCAATCATTTGAAGACGCTTATGACGGCTAATTTGATTTATTCACAATCGTGCGATGGGAGTTTTGTGCCCATTAATTATGCGTCCACCGTTGTTACTACAGGCAGCAGAGGTTCCGTTGCAACGCCTACAACGACGCCTTGGATGCAGAACGCGCTTTTTCGGAAGATTATGTTAATGGGCCTCCGTCATAATGCGGAAGATGTTCTTCCTGCGAGTGAGGCAGCAAGTGTTTTTATGGTTCAAAAAGAGTATCTTTGTCCCAGCGACGATATAAGCAAAAATACCTACAACGCCGTGAGCACCAACAACGGCGACACGGTTTCAGTGAGTTATGGTTATAACTGCTCGGAATTCATTATACAATATGGGGATGTTGCAACGTCTGGTACTGCAAACTGGACTACTACCCCCTCTATAGGCAATACGGCTCAGTCGATAAAGAGGGCTTCTGATAAACTTGCCTTTGTAGATGGTATCGACTGGTGGGTTGGCTGGGATGGCGCTGATTATAGAGTAGCATGGGATGTTTACCACCAGGCGACTATTGGAGCGTATAGACACGACGTTGGTTCCGTATATCCAGCAGGCAGTACAGTGATTTATGGTCCTACAATTTATCGCCACAGTGAAGGCGCCAATGTCGCGTTCTATGACGCCCACGTCTCATATATGAAAAAGCAGGATATTTTCGTCACAAAGGATTATGATGGTCGTCCCCAAAACCCCGGGATATGGGTTGCGAATATGGGTCTTTATTGCGCAGGCCATGCAGCTAATTGTGCGCCGTAAAACACGGCCGTTAAGGTCCACCTGTTGCAATCGCCAGGGCAAAAAAACAAATTCAATTCTGGTAAGTATTTTGTCTGTTCCGTTTGCAGCCGGGATAGTGCAGTTTTCTGCAATTTAAGCAGTTCTTCCTGCGGTTTCACAGCATTCTGATTAACTTTACCGACAAAGTTTTACTCACCCAGGACAGCAAAAACCCAAGTAGGCCCAAATAGCGTATGTCCTTATGTGTAAAGGTGTTATGGCAACGAAAATATTTGATATTATGGTTGAAAAGCGGCGGCGTTTTGCTATTCTCCTCTTATATTAGTTTAGTTTAGGTTTGTAAACCCGAAGACGAAATTTAAGGGGACACAAATGCAGGATGCATCGAAAAAGCTCTCGTTTTTGGAAAAATCCGGGTACAGTTGCGCCGACGCCGCCGCGAATTTCGTCTTTATGACGATGATTCTGTTCCAGACGAATTTTTACACGGATGTCTTCGGTCTTACCGCGGGGGCCGCAGGAACGATTCTCATTGTCGCGCGTCTATGGGACGCATTTGCTGATCCGATAGTGGGAGTGCTTGCCGACCGTACAAATACGCGGTGGGGTAAGTTCAGGCCATGGGTGCTGTTCACTGCACTGCCATGGTGTATTGTGATGATTCTTGCCTATACCACGCCAAAGGGCTGGAGCGTGGGGGCGATGATAGCGTACGCCGCCGTCACAAATATTCTGCTCATGTCTATTTATTCAATGAACAACATGCCGTATTCCGCGCTTGGCGGCGTGATGACCGGAGATATCACTGAACGAGCCAAACTCAATTCATTCAGGTTTATTTCGGTGAACGCGGCCCAGTTCATCGTCGGCGGGCTCACTTTGCCGTTGGTCGCCAAATTCGCCGTCGGCCATGATGCGCAATACGGATGGCGGATGGTCATGACTGTATGGGCTGTTCTTTGTTTCGTATTTTTCATGATTACATTTTTAACCACTAAAGAGCGCATCCAGCCTCCGCCACAGCAAAAATCAGATTTCAAACAGGATTTCGCAGGCCTGATTAAAAACAGCCCATGGATAGTGATGTTTGCCATGACGATGGTGCATTTCTGCATACTGTCATTCCGCGGAGGCTCGCTTTATAACTATTACCATCACTACGTCGATAAAGCGGCCATGTACGACTGGCTGCAAAAGCTTGGCCTGACCGGGTCTGTGCTGGAGCCTGGAGCGCCAAAGCCCGGCGGCATACTCGAATGGCTTGGATATATTGTGCATGCAGACAGGACCAGCCTGGCAAATTCCCATGTCGACGATGTTTTCCAAAGCGTCATCAACATGATTGGCACAGGCGTTACTATTATTGTGCTGCTTATGTCGCCGGTGCTGGCCGTGAAATTCGGGAAGAAGGCAGTTGCGGTATGTGGTTTCGGATTGGCCGCATTGGGCACCTTCGCTTTTTATCTGCTTGAACCCGCCAATGTCAACGGAATGGTTTTGATGACGATTCTGATAGCTATATGCTATGCCCCGACCATCCCGCTTATCTGGGCGATATATGCAGACGTGGCGGATTACTCAGAGTGGAAAACCGGACGCCGATTCACCGGTATTGTCTTTGCTACCATCTGCTTTGCGTTAAAAACCGGGTTGGCTCTCGGTTCATCGTCATTTTTGTGGATTATGGCGGGATTCTTCAATTACAACACCAAACTGCCTGACGCGCCCGATGCGATTCATGGGTTCAGGGTTTGCAGCGGAATTGTGGTGGGTCTGCTTTTTGCTGTTTGTTCCGTTCTGCTTTTCATCTACAAACTAAACAAACGCCTGACCATCCAGATGGCCGACGAATTGGCGGAACGTCGTAAACAGTTCAAATACGAGTAAACAGGAAAGGAAGTTGTAATGAAATTGCTAATAACAACCTGCGTGGTATGTTTGATAATTGTTTTGATAGGTGCTATCAGGTGTTTTGCTGGCACGAATGTTCCGACTCTCAAAGACGTGTTCGCAAAAGTGTTTTTAATAGGCGCCGCTGTCAGCGATGACGTGGTTTCAGGCAATGACTCTCAGGCCGCCGCCATCGTCGAGAAACAATTCAATTCCATCACCCCCGAAAACGTTATGAAGTGGCAGTTCATTCATCCTGAGCCGAACAAATATAATTTCGAGCCGGCTGACCGCTTCGTGGCGTTTGGTGAGAAGAACAAAATGTTCATTGTCGGTCATACCCTCATCTGGCAAAACCAGATACCCGCCTGGGCGTTCAAGGACGATGCCAACAACCTGCTTGGCCGGGATGCGATGCTTGCTCGTATGAAAGACCACATTTTTACCGTTATGGGCCGATACAAGGGCCGAGTCAACGGCTGGGACGTTGTCAATGAAGCCCTGAACGACGCAGGACCTCTCCACAAATCCAAATGGGTGGAAACAGTAGGCCCGGACTATGTTCAAAAGGCGTTTGAGTATGCTCACGAGGCGGACCCGAACGCAGAATTGTATTACAACGACTTTTCACTCGATAAGCCGGCCAAACTCAACGCCTGTGTTAACTTGGTGAAAGACCTCAAGGCCAAAGGTCTCCGCATAGACGGCGTTGGTATTCAGGGGCACTGGGCGCTGGGTTATCCTTCGCGCAAAGACATCGAGCAATTTATCGACGCCTTTGCCTCATTAGGCGTTAAAGTTATGGTTACTGAACTGGATATCGACGTCCTGCCAAGTGCTACTCAATATATGGGAGCCGATATTAACGTCAGGTTTGAATTGCAGGAAAAGCTTAATCCTTACGTTAATGGCCTGCCCGATGATATTCAGAAAAAGCTTGCGGACCGTTACGCGGATCTTTTTGCTGTTTTGCTCGAACATAAAGATACAGTAAGCCGCGTTACCTTGTGGGGCGTTTCCGACAAGACAAGCTGGCTTAATAACTGGCCCATCAGGGGACGCACGAGCTATCCGCTGCTGTTCGACCGGAACTATCAACCAAAGCCGGCCTTTGATGCCCTGATTAAATTAGCAAATAAGAAATGATTAACAGTAAGAAGTTGATGGTGAAAATTTCTTGTTCGGCAATATTAGGTTTTGTATTGCTGATTTCTCAGGCGGCCCTTTGCCAGGTCAAACTTCCACTTTTAGTAAGCGATGGTATGGTGCTTCAAAGGGACGCCAGCGTAAAAATTTGGGGCTGGGCTGATAAAGGTGAAAAGGTAACAATTAACTTTAACGGCAAAACATATAATACCGCAGCAGGGACAGATGGCAAATGGATGGTAATATTTTCCGGATTAAAAGCAGGCGGCCCATACAGTATGGATATTAACGCCGGTAATCATATAACCCTGACAAATATCATGATAGGCGATGTATGGGTATGTTCAGGTCAGTCAAATATGGAACTGCCTATGGACAGGGTAAAATACCGCTATCCGGATGTAATTGCTCATGCCGACAACACTAACATAAGGCAGTTTATTGTTCCGCACAGATATGATTTTCAGGGGCCGCAGGAAGATTTAAAGTCAGGAAGCTGGGTATCGGCAAATCCCAGAAGTGTTCTTGAATTTACCGCGGTGGGTTATTTTTTCGCGAAAGAATTATATGAAAAGCACCATGTCCCCATAGGTTTAATAAACGCGAGTTTGGGCGGCTCACCGGCACAGGCATGGTTAAGCGAGGATGCCTTAAAGGCGTTTCCGGAATACATGCAAACGGCGGAAAAATTCAAGGACAGCAACTACATTGACCAAATCGTCGAAAAAGACAAAGCTGTCAGTGATGCGTGGTACGGTCGTATCCAGCAGTTTGATAAAGGTTTGGAAAAAGGTCAAAAGTCGTGGTTTGATGTAAATTACGACGCTTCAGAATGGCCGACGATGAATGTGCCCGGATACTGGGCCGACGGCAACCTCGGAAATGTCAACGGCGTTGTCTGGTTCAGGAAAGAAATTGATGTCCCCGCTTCTATGACCGGTAAACCGGCAAAGCTTTGGCTGGGCAGGATTGTGGATGGCGATTTTACTTATGTTAATGGCAGTCCTGTGGGCTCTGTTTCGTATCAGTATCCTCCAAGAATATATGATATCCCTTCAGACCTGCTCAAGGCAGGCAGGAATGTTATTGTTGTGAGAGTTATTAATAACTCAGGCAGGGGAGGATTCGTTCTGGATAAACCCTATTATCTCTCGGTTACAGGGCAGACCATCGACTTGAAGGGGAAGTGGCAATACAAATTAGGCACAACAATGGAGCCGTTGCCGGGTAAAACTTTTATCGGGTGGCAGCCGGCAGGATTATACAACGGGATGATAGCCCCACTTTTAAACTATAAAATTAAAGGGGTGATTTGGTATCAGGGGGAATCAAACGCAGGGAAACCACGTGAATATCAAAAGCTGTTTTCTGCGGTGATAGCCGATTGGAGAGGAAAATGGAATCAGGGAGATTTTCCCTTCTTGTATGTTCAACTGGCCAATTTTATGGAGGCAAAAGACAAACCCTCTGAAAGCGGCTGGGCCGAGACGAGAGAAGCACAGCTTAAAACGCTTGCTGTTCCCAATACAGCAATGGCCGTAATAATTGACCTCGGCGAATGGAACGACATTCATCCTCTAAATAAGGAAGACGTAGGCAAACGTCTTGCATTGGCGGCACAAAAAGTGGCCTATGCCGATGAAAAGGTGGTTTACTCAGGCCCGATTTATCAGTCGATGAAAATCGAAGGAAATAAAATTATTATCGCATTTACAAATACAGGTAGCGGATTAACGGCAAAAGGAAATGGAGAGCTTAAGTATTTTGCCATTGCCGGCGCTGATAAAAAATTTGTCTGGGCAAAGGCAAAAATAGAGGATAATAAAATCGTGGTCTGGAATGACCAGATAACTAATCCTGTCGCTGTCCGTTATGCCTGGGCTGATAATCCGGAAGGCGCAAATTTATACAATAAGGAAGGTTTGCCGGCGTCGTCTTTTAGAACGGATGAATAATACTTATAGAAGTAATTCCCCGCGGCAATAAAGCGTCTTTGCGATTGATTATTGATTAAGGATGATTGATTATCTGGCAGGGGGGCTTACAGCGCCGCTAATTGTAAAACAAATTGCTCAATCGCGATTCTGGGCTGGGCCTGGCCGCGTTTTATGGCGTAATCGGCTGCAGCTAAGAGCTGAATCTGGTCGCCGATTTGTTTGAGGGACAGTCGTTTAAGCAGCGCAAAGTGTGCTTCTTTGTTGTAAAAAATGCGGGCTTTACCCGCGACATCATATTGGGAATTACCTTCCATCAGCAGTTTTTTCGCGGTAAACATCCTGCGGATGTGAAACGCGAATGCGCCGATGGTTGTGTATTCGGCAGATTTATCTTCGGCGAACATTTTGCGCAGCCGTTCGATTGCCGGGCCTGTTTTTCGCTGGAGACAGGATTCGATGACTTCGAATGCGTCGAATTCGCGATTCCGGCCAATAAGCGATTCGACGTGAGTGATTGTTATTGCCTTTTCGGCTGCCGCATAAGTGGCGAGTTTATCGATTTCGGTGTATAGACGGGTAAGATTTTCACCGGCAAGCTCAACGAGCAATCCCGCTGTCCTGTAATCGAGGGTTTTATTGTGAGCATCGCGAGCGTAGTTAATAATCCGACTGGGGAATTCCTCGCTTTTAGGTGGTTTTATCTCTACCAGAGTTCCGATACCGGGGAGTTTTTTGGCTAAGCGGGTATTACTTGGCCAGGAAGAAACCGTCATTACAAGTATGCCGGTAGGGGATGGGCTTTCAAAATATCTTTCGAGCGATTCGCGGTTGGCGGAGATGAATTTGTCGGCGTTTCGCAGGGCGACAATTCGTCTTTTTGTGAGGAAGGGCAGGGTTCTCAACTCATCGAAGATTTCGCCTATAACGGCCTTATCGGCATCGACGACTAACAGACCTGTATCTCTTTCCTCGGTTGGGACAAGTCCGTCGATAATCTCGGTGTATTTTGCATTTACCAGCGAGGGGTCTTCGCCCGCGATTACATAAACGAGCAGGGGGGCAACTTTTGTTTTTTCGCCAGTTTTTGGTGTTGTTTTAGCCATTTTAAGGTCATCAGGTAATCAGGATATCAGGGTGTCAGCCGAATGTTCTCTTGATTTTCTGGTTCCCCGATTCCCTGATTTACTTGCGTTTCTTTTTACCCTTGTCCTTGGGTTCGTTTTTTTCCGGTTTTGACTTTGGCTTATCTTCCGGCTTGTCTTCAGGTTCTTCCTCCGGTTCTTCTGGACCCGGTTCAGTTTCTTCCTGCGGCGGCAGTTCCGCTTTTTGTATTGTCGCGTCGTCGGACTGTTCCTTCGCCACTTCTGGGCCTATTTTTGCCGCGGCGACGAGCTTATCGCCTTCTTTGAGTTTAATCAGCCGGACGCCCTGTGTGTTTCTGCCTATCGGGCGAATCTGGTCGAGGCCCGTGCGGATGATGATTCCGTTTGCGGTAATAAGCATAAGCTCATCTTCAAACTGGACTGCCTTTAGGGCGACGACTTTGCCGTTGCGTTCGGTGGTCTTGATATTAATCAGTCCTACGCCGCCGCGGTTCTGGGACCGATAGTTTTCGAGGGAGGTGCGTTTGCCGTAGCCCTTTTCACAGACGGTGAGCAATGATGCTTTTTCTTCTGCGATGACCATATCGACAACCGCGTCGCCTGAGCGTAACCTGATTCCGTGGACGCCTCTCGATACCCTGCCCATTGAGCGTGCCTGCTGCTCATCGAATCTTATTGCCATACCGTCGCGTGTGCCGAGGATTATGTGGTCGTGGCCGGTGGTCTGGGCAACCTCGATAAGCGTATCGTTGGGGTCGAGTTTGATTGCGGTAACGCCCACGGAGCGAGGGTGGCTGTATGCGGAGAGTTTTGTCTTTTTGATAAGGCCGTTCTGTGTTGCCATCACTAACTGCGGCTGTTTGTCTTCGGGTAATTCCTCGTTTTCAACAAGCCGGGCAACATTGATTACCGAGGCGATTGACTGGTCGCCGAGATTGAGCAGGTTGGCGATACTTCTGCCTCTGCTCTGCCGCGTTAAGCTGGGAATGTCATAGACCTTTAACCAATAACACTTGCCGCGGTTGGTGAAAATCAGAAGGTAGTCGTGCGTGGAGGCGGTGAACATATGTTCGATGAAATCGCCTTCCTTTGTGTCTGAGCCGATGACGCCTTGGCCGCCTCGACCCTGCTTACGATAGGTGTCGATGGGCATTCGCTTGACGTAGCCGGAGTGGCTTACGGTAACGATGACCTCTTCGTCGGCTATGAGGTCTTCAAGGTCGAAGGTCTCGGCCTGTTTTGCGGTGATTTTTGTGCGTCTGGCGTCGCCGTATTTGGTCTTCATCTCGAGGATATCTTCGCGGATTATGTCCATCAGCACGGCGTCTTTGGCTAAAATCGCCTCGTAACCTTCGATTTCCTCAACGAGGCCGGTGTATTCCTTTGCGAGCTTTTCAATTTCGAGACCCGTCAGCCGCTGCAATTGCATCGTCAGGATGGCGTCCGCCTGCGGGCCTGTGAGGAACTGCTTTTCCTTTGTCTTTTCTTTTAAGAATTCCTTAGGCAGGAGTTTTCGCAGGGTTTCGGTTTCCGCCAGTTTCAACGGCTTTTTCATCAGGTTCAGCTTGGCCGTCGGGGCGTCGGGTGATTTTTTGATAAGTTCGATTATTTCATCTATGTCACTGACCGCCAGAATAAGGCCTTCGAGGATGTGCGCCCTGTTTTGGCATCGTTTGAGCAGGAACATACTGCGCCTGCGTATGACCACCTTGCGATGGTCGATGAACAGGTCGAGCATCTGGCGGATATTGAGCGTTTCGGGTCTGTTGTTGACCAGCGCGACATTGGCGATTGCGAAGGTGGTCTGCAATTGGGTGAACTCGAAAAGTTTGTTCAGCGCGACCTGTGCGTCGCAATCTTTTTTGATTTCGACGACGATTCTCAAGCCGTGGCGGTCCGATTCATCCCTGACGTCGGCAATCTCGGCGATTTGCCCGTCGCGGACGCAGTCGGCGATTTTCGAAACGATGCTCGTCTTGACTACCATATAGGGGATTTCAGTTATGATGATACATTCTCTTCCCTTTTTTGACTGTTCGACATCGGCCTTGGCTCTTACGACTAAGTGTCCTTTTCCTTTTGTGTAGGCCTCGACTATTCCCTGTCTGCCGCAGATAATTCCGCCTGTCGGGAAATCCGGGCCGGGCAGTTTTGCCATTATGTCTTTGAAGCCGCACTTGGGGTCATCGACGACAAGCAGCAGGGCGTCGCAAATCTCAGCGATATTGTGAGGCGGGATATTGGTTGCCATACCGACGGCGATACCGGTTGAGCCGTTGACTAACAGGTTCGGGAGCTTCGAAGGCAATACCGTCGGCTCTGTTCTTGTCTCATCGTAGTTGGGCACAAAATCGACGGTTTCGTATTCGAGGTCTTCGAGCATGTCCGTCGCCGCCGAGGTCATTCTCGCCTCGGTGTAACGCATAGCGGCGGGGGGGTCTGCGTCGATTGAGCCGAAGTTACCCTGCGGGTCAACAAGTGTGTAACGCATATTCCAGTCCTGGCCCAGGCGGACGAGTGTTCCGTAAGTCGCCTGGTCGCCGTGCGGGTGATAGTTACCGCCCGTGTCGCCGACGATTTTTGCGCATTTGCGGTGCTTGCTGCGGGGCCCGAGGTTGAGGTCATTCATCGCGACCAGAATTCGTCTTTGAGAGGGTTTCAGCCCGTCGCGGACGTCAGGCAGGGCACGCGATACGATGACGCTCATCGCGTAATTGAGGTATGAGTTCTTCAGCTCATCGAGTATTGGTATATTCTCGAACCGCTCCTGCGGCTCATTGTCTTTCTTCATAGGTTCAAACCATCCTTTGTTACTTATAGTGGTTTGCGTCTGCAATCCCTTGCGCTAGGGGGCTGCCCAATATTATGACGATAAGGTTATCGCCTTAGGGGGGGAAAGTCAAGCCCACAGTACATGACTTTGTTGCCTGTTTGGGAGATATTTTTACGGGAGCCAAGCAGCTGTTTATTTGGTAGCAGCGTGGGCGGGCTGTGCCGCGATGGGCAAATAGACCGTGAAGGTGCTACCTTTTTCGAGTTCGCTTTCTACATCGATTCTGCCGTCGTGTCTCATTGCGATTTCTTTTACGATTGCCAGACCCAGTCCCGTGCCCTGGATTTGTTTGCCGGGTCGGTGGACGCGATAGAATCGGCCGAAAATTTTATTAAGGTCATCCTTTGGTATTCCCATGCCGGTGTCGGAAACCTTGACGACCAGCTCGTTGTTGACGAGTTTTGCGGATACTGAGACAGTGCCGTTTTCGGGAGTGAATTTGATGGCGTTATTAATCAGGTTTGTAATCAACGAGTAGATTTTGTTTTCGTCGCCGAGCAGCTCCGGCAGATGCTCCTCAATATCGGTTTGCAGCCGGATTTTCTTTTTGCCTGCGAGGTATTCGAGCGATTCAGCGGCGTGTTTTGCGACCGAGGCGATGTTGATGGGTTTGCGAATGATTTCGATTGTGCCGGCCTCTATCTTGGAAATGTCGAGGATTCCATTGATGAGGTCGGTGAGCCGGTCGGATTCCTCGTTGATGATTTGCAGGAACTCCTGCCTTGTTAGTTGTGTTATATCCGGGTCATCGAGCATTGTCTCGGCGTAGGCCTTTATCGAGGTGAGCGGGGTTCGCAGCTCGTGGGAAACCGATGAGATAAAGTCCGACTTCATCCGGTCGATTTCGCGCTGCTGCGAGACGTCGCGAAGCACCATTACGATGCCTGTCATAATTCCGTCGTTTCTTCGGATGGGCGAGGCCGTCGCGGCTATGGGGCATTCTCGCCCGGTTCTGGCGATGAGCGCATCATTGCCTGTGCCGCTTTCAATTTCTCGTGATTCAATGACCCGGTCTATGGGACTGTCAACGGGCTTTTTGGTTTGTTCGTTGATAATCCTGATTATCTCATCGACCGGCTTATGATGCACTTCCTCGAATCGCCAGCCGGTCAACTGCTCAGCGGCTTTGTTAAAAAGCGTTATCTTGTTCTCGGCGTCAACCGCAATTACGGCGTCGCCCATACTCGAAAGGGTTACCGCCAGCAGCTCTTTTTCCTCCGCGAGCTGTTCGGTGCGTTCTTTGACCAAATCGATAAGCTTCTCATGATATTGTTCAAGCTCATCCTTGTCCTTTTTATGCCTTATGGCGTTTTTTACGACTTCAGGAAGGACCTTCAGATAATTCCTGGCCGGGTCTTTTATGAGGTAGTCGGAAGCTCCCGCCTTCATTGCTTTAACCGCCAGTTCCTCGCTGCCGGTTCCGGTGGCAAAGACAGTAGGGGTATCGACGATAGAATCGAGGAGGTCGAAAGCGGTTCCGTCGCCGAGGAGATAGTCCACGAAAATCAGGTCGAATTTTTCACCACCGAGGATTTGTCCTGCCTGTGCGACCGAGCCGGCGATTGTGTAATCGTAGGAGAGGTTTTCCTCCTTGACCATTCGTTTGAACGCCATCTGGTCAAGCCGGTCGTCCTCAACAAGCAGTATTCTGTATCTGTTCTTTTCCATGGATTTATGCGTTCGGGAAGGGCAGTTCGCTTAGAGTCCAGTATGCGTCGAGCGTATCCATCGCTTTGATGAACTCTTCGTAAGTAGCCGGTTTTACAATGTAGCCGGCGTGCGCACAGCTCAAAACATTTCTCCTTGTCGTCTTCGTTGTCGGAAACCGTAAGGATAATTACGGGTATTTGCTTCAATTCCGCGTCCGCTTTGATGGCGGCAAGAAAATCAACACCTTTCATTTTAGGCATATTCAGGTCAAGCAAAATGACGCAGGGGCCTCTGTTTGCCTCGTCCCTGAGATAATTCAGGGCATTTTCGCCATCGAGATGATGCACAAGCTCATTATGAACATTGAGTTCCTTCAGTGCCCGTTTGACTGTCATCATCTCGGCATTGTCATCATCGACAAGCAGTATCGGTCTGGAGCTTCGCATTGGTGTTCTCCTGTTCGGTGTTTGGCAGTTCACTAAGAGTCCAGTACAGGTTAACGATTTTCATTGCCTCCACAAATTTTATATAGTCCACCGGTTTGACGATAAAACCGGCGACGCTGAGCTGGAAGGTTATGAATCTGTCCTGGTCGTCTTTCGAGGTGGTCAGCACTATCGCAGGGATTCTTTTGAGCTTGTCATCCGCTTTGGCGATCTTGAGGAATTCTATGCCGTTCATTTTGGGCATATTGAGGTCGAGCAGTATGACGCAGGGTTTGGGTTTGGTTTCGTCTCTAAGGTAAACAAGGGCCTCTTCGCCATTGGCAACCCTTACCAGCGTATTGATAACTTTTAGGTCCTTCAATGCCCTTTTGACGGTCATTGCGTCAACGGTGTCATCTTCGAGCAGCAGGATAGGTTTACAATCTCGCATTAGCTGTCTCCCTTTCTTTTTCTACAAGCCCGTTCCAGGCCCAGTATTGAATAATAATGTCCATAGACCGCAGGAAAGCGTCGTAATCAACCGCTTTTATTACATATCCGGCTACGCCGATGTTGAATGTGTCGAGTTTGTCCTGCTCATATTTCGAAACCGTCAGCGCGACCACAGGTATATGCTGAAGCTCGTCGTCGGCCTTCATAATCTGGAGCAGTTCGATTCCGTTCAACCGGGGCATATTGAGGTCCAGCAGTATGAGCGCCGGTTTGTCGCTGTCCGGGTCCCTGAGATATTCGAGAGCTTCTTCGCCGTCCATTTTGTGAATGACGGGATTTTTGACCCTGATGTCCTGCAGGGCTTGTTTTGAGGCGGTTGCGTCCACAAGGTCGTCTTCAACAAGCAGTATTGGTTTTAGCAATGACATTTTTCATCTCCATTATTAATGGTTTTAGGCAAAGTAAAGAAAAACGTGCTGCCTTCACCTATTTTGGATGTTACCCATACTTTGCCGCCATATAGTTCCACGATTTTTTTTACTATGGTCAGCCCGATACCGGTGCTTTCCTTTTTATCGCGTGGCACCAGCGTTTGAAATATCTCGAATATTCTTTCGAAGTATTTTTCATTGATTCCGCACCCATTGTCGGCGACGCTGAATTTCCAGAAGCTGTTTTCTTCGGTGCAGCCGATTTTTATCAGCCCTTTTGGTTTGTCGATGTATTTAACGGCGTTACCCAGAAGGTTCTGTAATATCTGTTTGAGCCGCAGCCGTTCGGCGAGGACGATAGGCATATTTGGTTCAATAACGACTTCGATGTTATCCGGGATTATGATTTCCCCTATTATTTCCGCGAGCAGGGCGTTTACGTCCACGTTATGCCGTTCCTCGCAAACGTATCCTATTTCTGCGTATCGTAAAATGCCGTCGATGAACTCACTCATTCGTCTGGCCCTGATAATAAGCAGCCGGAGCTGGTCGGTGCCGTCCTTGTCAAGTTTGTCAGAGCAGTTTCTAATCAGGCGGTCGGCGATAGTCCCAATACCTCTCAGCGGCGATTTGAGGTCGTGTGCTATAACGTGAGCGAAATTGCGGTGCTCCTGGTTTGAGGCCTCTAAATCCCTGACGGTTTTGCTGAGGTTCTGATTTAGTTTCGCAAGGGTCTCCTCGGATTTTTTGCGGTAGGTAATGTCCCTGAGTATATAGACAAAATACGCGGCATTTCCGTCATCGTCCATTACCGGGTCCGCAGAAGCGACAATCCAGACGTCTTTATGAGACAGGTATAATTCCATTTCTTCGTGTTTGCTGGTTTGCCTGGCGATTTTTAAAGGACAATTGTCCGGCGGCAGTTCTGTTTCGTAAAGCAATGCGTGGGTGGTTTGTCCGAGAAGCGTGCCGAGCGGTTTGCCGAAAAATCGCGATGCGGAATGGTTGGCCTGCACGATTTGAAATTCTTTATTCACGAGCATAATCGGGTCTCGTGTCGCGTTGAATGTTTCCTCCCATTCCTGCAGCGCCTTGATGAGCGCCTGCTCTACGCGTTCGTGCTCCTTTTCGAGCCGTTCCAGGCCGCCAATGCGGGCTCGCAAAGACCTTATGCAGCTTAACAACTGCTCTCTTGTTTGCTGTTCCTGATGCTGACAGCTGTCGGGAGCAGTGTTTTGGGCTGCAATCGTCTGCGTATTTTTGATTAGTTCTGTTTCCATTTTTTATCCGGCAATTTCAAGTTGTCCGACTTTTCTGCTCAAAACTGAGCGTTAAGGTTATGAGGTATCTCGGCAGTTATAAGTTCGGGTTTAGGCAGCTCACTTGTGCTCCAGTACAGCATTATTTTATCGAGTATTTCCACGAATTTTGAGTAATCCACGGGTTTGACCATATATCCCGCGGCGCCGAGTTCGAAGCTTTCGAGAATGTCCCGTTTTTCCCTTGATGTTGTCAGCACAACAATCGGTATGGTTTTGAGGTCCGGGTGGGCTTTAATTACCTTCAAAAACTCAATGCCGTTCATTTTGGGCATATTGAGGTCGAGCAGGATGACGAAGGGTTTTTCATTGTCGGGGTTAGTCAGATATTTCATTGCATCTTCGCCGTTGACAGAACGCATCACGGCGTACCCGACGTGCAGGTCTCGCATCCCGCGTTTGACTGTCATAGCGTCAACGTTATCGTCTTCAACAAGCAGTACAGGTTTTAGTGGCTGCATATGATATATTCTCAAGGGTTCTGGGGAACGTGAAATAGAATGTGCTGCCGGAACCTGGCTGTGATTCCACCCATATTTTTCCGCCATAGAGTTCGACTATTTTCTTTGCAACTGCCAGGCCTATCCCGGCGGTTTCCGACTCATCATTTTTAGGCAGCGTCTGGAATATCCTGAAGATTTTTTCGAAATACTTCTGCTCAATGCCGGGTCCGTTGTCGCTGACATAGAACTTCCAGAAATCTCCCTGCTCGACACACCCGACCTTTACAAGGCCATTCGTTTTATCCATGAAGGTTACCGCGTTTGCCATAAGATTCTGAAAGACAAGTTCAATATGGTCGCGCTCGCAGGTGATATTTGGCATACTGTCCACTGCTATTTCGACGTGGTTGGACGGTGGTATCGTGCCTTTAATGTCGGATAGCACCACATTGAGATTGACCTGTTTTTCTTTGTGCCTGGTTCTGGTAATTTTCGAAAATTGAAGCATTCCATCGATTAGCTTGTCGATTCGGATGGCCCTGGTTTTAAGCAGGCGTACCTGTTCGCGGCCCTGGTTGTCGAGCTTATCGCCGTAGTCGTTGATAATCCAGTCCGCCAGGGTGCCGATTCCGCGAACCGGCGTTTTCAGGTCATGGGCGGCAACATGCACAAAATCATGAAGCTGCCTGTTGGATATGCTAAGTTCCAGGACGGCGACCTCAAGTTCTTTGTTGAGCCGTTCGAGTTCATGCTCGGCCTTTTTGTATTCACTGATGTCAACGAAGTTTTCGAGAAGATGTTTTTTCCCGTTAAACATTATAGTTACGACTGTTTTGATAATCGGGCGTTTTTCGCCTTTGGCGGTCAGGAGGACTTGCTCAGCGTTATCAACGGTTTGTCCCAGATCAGTGATGGGGCAGTGTCCTATATCAGCAGGACAGATATACTTATGACACATTGAGTTGACGAGTTGCTCCTGTGAAACGCCGGTGAGACGTGCGGCGACGGGATTGGCGTAAACTATAGTGTGTTTTTCCGGTTCGATAATAAATACGCCGGTTTGAATATTATCCAGAATGGTTCTGAGGCGCGCTTCACTTTCCCGCAGGGCATCCTCGGCATTTTTACGTTCTGTGATGTCTTTTACATGCTCAATTATGCCCGTGATGTTGCCGTTACTGTCTTTAAGAGCAGACGATGATATCTCGATCCACTCCCTGCCGGGGCATGGTATGGAAACAATACCTCTGCCCGGCAACCCTGTTTTCAGGGTGGCTATTAAAGGACAGTTAGGGCATACCGAATCCAGTTTGTGATATGCCTTGAAGCACTTCTTTCCCACAAGCGGCATAGATTCGTGAAATGTCTTTTCCATCCAGGTGTTCACTTTGACTATGTTCAGGTCTTTGTCCAGTATGCTTATTCCGTCCTGGAAGTTGTCAAAGATATTGGCAAGGAATTGCTCGTTTTGACGCAGATTTTCCTCGGTTTTCTTGCGTCCGTTGACTTCGTCGTTGAGGTCGTTTATGGTCTTTTTGAGCTGCTGGGCCATTCTCTGGAAGGAATTGACGAGTCGGCTTATTTCTCCGGAGCTGGATTTTGTCAGGTTGGTATCGAGGTTGCCGGATGCGATTTGGATGGTCGCTTTCTGGAGTTCCGCGATTGGGACAACCACGGAGCGGTATGTGATTGAACCGGCCAGCAACGCCAATCCTATAATCGCTGTTCCGGCCAAAAGCATTGTGTTTCTTAAATCAGCAATAGGGGCAAAAATTTCAGCAGTATCGATTTCTACTGCCAGAGTCCATCTAAGTTCGCCGAAAGCTTTGTGTTTTTTCGACTGGGTTGCGGTGAGGAGATGCCCATTTTTGTTAATTACGTAAAGTTTTTGCTTCGTAAAGTCGGCGTTGCTGAAACGATTAGCTGCCTCCTGACCGAATGTATAACCTTTTGTCGAATATATAATTTTGCCGTTATGGTCTATAAGGTGCAGCTGCAGAGTTTTGTATTCGGCGGCCAGTTTCGCCTCGTTAAGCATATTGATTGTTTCTTTAATGTTTTGCACAACCTTGATTACGCCGGCAAAGTTACCATTGGCATCGTCTATTCTTGCGGCGATTTCCGTGGAGAAAGTCCCTGAGCTTTCATCGTAGTTAACGTCGCCTACGAACAGGCCGTCTTTCCGGGCAACCTGCCACCATTCTTCGTCGGCCTGATAGTAATCGGTCGTTCTATTGGTTTGTGCCACGTTTACGCCGAATCGGTTCGTTATAAAAATCTCCCCCAGAAGGGGGTATCCGTATTTATTCTGATAATATCTTCGCTTTGACTGGAAATTTTGTGCCAGTTTGTTGTTAGTCAGTTCCCGGATAATCGGGAGGTCAGCGCCATTTGTCCAGTCGCGGTCGATTTGTGCGATATAACTATTGGGGTCTGACATATTCTCGAACTGTGCATTTGACAGGGCAATGTATTCTTTTGCCAGTTCGCTGGTCGCATAGAACTGAGCTTCTTCAACGCGATGAGAGGTGTTTCTGCCGATTTTATCCAGTATTTGTTCGGACAGGCCCGAAACGCTTTTGCCTATCGATTCTTCAAGGGCAGTTTGGCTGGTGTGAAGGCAGGCGTATCCAAACACCGCTATCAGCAGCACCAATCCGACAAAACCCAACGTTAATTTATGCCCTATTTTCATCTTAAACTTTTAACTATTTGAGTAACTCAATTACCTGAGCTTCCGTTCGCCTCAGTTCCATTGCCGTTAGAGTTCTCCTCTGCGCCGACTTCGACGGTATTTTCTTCCGGCGGCTGCTCAGGAGCGCCCGCTTTGGGGAAGGTGAACAGGAACGTTGTCCCCTTGCCGACCTCGGATTCGAGCCAGATTCTGCCGCCGTAAAGCTCTACTATTTTCTTCACGACCGTAAGTCCGATACCTGTGCTCTCGAATTCATCACGCGGCGCAAGGGTCTGGAATATCTTGAAGATGCGTTCCCAGTGTTTCTTCTCGATACCGGGGCCGTTGTCTGCGATGCCGAATCTCCAGTATTCGCCGTCTTCGGAGCAAAGCACTTTTATATGTCCTTCGGGCTTGTCCATATATTTCACGGCGTTGCTGAGCAGGTTTTGGAAGACCTGCGTAATGCGTGTTTCCTCGCATTTGACCGTTGGCAGGTCCGATTCGACGGTAATCTTTATATTCGCCGGGGGGGCGAGCATATCTATGATTTCCGGCAGGAGCTTATTAAGCTCGACATCGGTAAGTTTTTCACGAACACGGCCTACCCTGGAATACTGCAGAATGCCGTCGATAAGGTTGTGCATTCTGTCAACTCGCTGCCGCAGCAGCTTCAATTGCTCCTGGCCGTCCTGGTCGAGCTTGTCGGCGTAGTCGGTCGATATCCAGTCCGCAAGCGTCTTTATCGCTCGAAGAGGAGCTTTAAGGTCGTGGCTGGCGATATAGGCAAAATCCCTTAACTCCTGGTTAACGCCCTCAAGTTCCTTGACCAGTTCCGCCTGTTTGTGTTCCGCCTTTTCTCGCTCTGTTATTTCAGAGGTGAGCTGTTTATTGGAGGTGGTCAGTTCGGAAGTGCGTTCCTGGACTCGCAACTCCAGTTCTACTTTGGCTTTGACCAGTTCAGAATCGCGTTCCTGTATTTGCTCAAGCATTTCATTGAATGAATCGATGAGCAGACCAACCTCGTCATTGCTGTTTTTGATTGCCCTGGCGGAGTAATCTTTCTTTTCTGATACGCTTTGTGCGAGTTTGGCCAGGCCGAGAATCGGTACTGAAATGAAACGCTGCAGTCGCGATGAGACAATCCATGCGGCTATGACAGCCAGCAGCAGAACGGCAACAGTATTTTGTGCGTTGCGTTTTAACGCCGCGTACATAGGGCTTAGATCAGAACGCAGACATACAGTGCCTATTGTTTCTTTGTCGAGCACTATCGGCTCAAAAACGGTCAATAAATTGTCTGAGAAACTATAACCCGCCTGCTGAACATGGATTGTCAAATGGTTTTTGTCCGCGTCGGTCTTTGCGTAATTGACGAACACATTACCGTTTTTCTTGTAAACACAGCCGAAGACGATTGAGGAATCGGCCTTAAGGGCTTTTAAGGTTTTCTCCGCATCTGTTGTGTCTTCAAATGTCAACGCAGCTTTGCAGTTGTCTGCGGTGATTTGTGCTTCGGTAAAAAGCTTTTCAACGAGGTTGCTCCGCAGACCTTGCCATTCCCAGAACACAAATGCTCCGCCTACCACCATCAATGCCACCAAACAGGTTAGCATAACGATGACAATCAATTTTTGCTTAATGGCCAAATTCTGGATAAACAGCATGGCTATTTGGCCTCCTTCTGTGTTGTTTCGGAGAGGCCCGTTACTTCAGAACCATCTTTTAGTACTTTTTTAGCAAGACGGAGGAGCTGAGACCTGATTTTTAATCCGGCTTTTTCAGATGCGGTCAGATTTATGTCGAATCGAACCTTGTTGTCTTCGATAACGAAGTTTACGATACCGCCATCCTCGAGAAATCCCTGTGTGTCGGCTACGGTCAGGACGCCATTATTCTTTAAAAGGTCAACTATCTCCTTGGTGTTTTTTCTTTCCGATTGGCATATAAACAGCAAATGACACTTTTTGAGAGTGTCCATTTGTCCATTGGCGATTGTTTCAGCGATTGTCTTGATATCTGCCGTCTTTGACGGGTCAGCAAGAAGATATCCCTGCTTTTTAAGCTCTTCTATTTTTGCGGCTCGTGCGGCAGCGTCGGTTATATTTTTGAGCCCCTCAAACTCATCCTCCGGCTTTATGACGATTTTGTTGTCATTGTCTCTGTATATGATATGGTTTTTGGTCAGGGCTTTAAGTTTTTCAGTCAATTCCGCCTTGTCTTTTTCTGCGGCGTCTTTGAGCTGCTGTAAGCTGTCAATACGTTTTAAAACAACGTTGCGTTCTTCGACTTTTTTGTCTTTTAGTATATCGGCAGCGGCTCCAAACGGGTCCTGGCCGATGATGCCGATGATTATCTGGTTGCCGGTTTTCGCCGTTTTTGCTTCGGGCCAGTCAACAAACTTCAGGAAGTTATACATAAAGGCGGCTTTGACCTCGTATTCCTTATACTGGGCCGACTGTGATTCCGCCGGGTAACCGTCGGATATCATTATGCAGCTCAGCAATACGAGGCAGGGGACAAATAGTCCGGCTATTCGCCAGACTCCTGTTCCTGCCGCAGGCCGCGAGGTTTTGCTCTTTAAGTTATGTGTTTTTTCTCGATTCATAAGTTTATACCTATGGTATCCTGTCGTTAAAATTTATATTCCACAGAAACGCCTACGGCCGGTGCATCGCAGCGGTAATCGCCGTTGCTGTCCAGGAAATTGCGTTTGTTGAGGTCTATGTTAAAAATACCCAGCAGGTTGTAACCGGTTATACCTATGGTCAGGTCTTTGCTCGCCTTGTATTGCAAACCGAGGTTCAGGAAGTAATCGCCTCGATATGCCTTTTCCCATCCGTCTTCGATAAATTGGCCGCCGCCGGAGTAGAGAGTGGGATAAAGTTTATTATAATCCTTCGTGCCGGGGAATCCCCAATAGATACGGAATGATGCGTTAAAAGTCCATTTGTCGTCGAGTTTTTGTTGAGCCGTTAGTTTGGTAATATTATTGGACCAGTTATCCAGGTCGTCGCCGACGCCGTATGGTTTGGCTGTTTGATAAGTGCTTGCGCCCGGTACAAGACTAAATGCGAGCAGTTTAGTATAGCCGTGCGATAGAGTTAAAGTGGTCTTTTCGGTATGGTAGGAGGCCTCGAGCTCGGCGCCCCAGTCCTTCTGTGTTCCGACGACTGAACTTTGTTTGTTGGTTTCGTCCCACGAGACAAGCTCGAAATTGTAATGCATGAATATAGATGCGGCGAGGTCGAAGTTTTTATTTTGTTGCCTTTCATAACGAAATTCGAGGGTATCGACTTTTTCCGGGGTGCTGTTGCCGCCGCCGTTAATAGCTTGTAGTTTCATTTCTTCTTCGTTGTTTGCACGCACCGAGCGAGACCACATCAGCTTAAGAGTGTCTTGTATGGTCGGCGAGTAAATAATCGCCGCACGGGGCGATAACATCGCTTCGGTATATGTATGCTTATCCATTCTGCCCCCTAAGAATGTTGTCCACTCGCTGTTGATATTCCATTGCCATTCACCCAGCAGTGAATACATATTTGTTGACCATCGCGGCATAGAACCCAGTGTCTGGCTTATCGGGGCTATATCGGATAGTGGATTCTGTAAACCCAGTTCACGGTGGGATAGCTCGGAGCCGAAGGCAATCTTGTGCTGTTCGTTGGGCGTCCATTGCAATAATATCTTGCCGAGGTACTCATCTTCACGATAGTCATTGGTCATTGAATTTTGTCTATATTCCGAAAAATCAATCGTGTCATAGCTGAATGAGTAGTCAATATCGATATCCTTTGTGAGTTCCTGTTTATGCCCGATGAAGCCGGTCATCTGTTGATAACTGTAATAGTTATTAGTAACAGGCGTTACGTTATACCCCACTGGTGCTGGGGCAAGAAGGGCGGGGGCCCATGGGAATTGCTGACCGCCGCGGGTGTAGCGTCCCCAGATATCCCAGTCGCCTTTTGTTAACTCGATGTGCAGTTTTGCCGGCGGTTCGTTGTTGGCAGATTGCCCGTCACGACACATAGGAGTTTTTGTAAATGGGTCGCCTGCCTCGGTGTTATAGGAACTGCCGGGGAAAGTATATGGGAAAACTTCTGGAGCATCATATTTACTTGCGCCGTCTTGTTTGCCGCCGCCGGCATATACGAAGAGGCCGCCGTCATTGTCGTCGAATGCATGACTGTGTTTCACTTCGCCTGAATAGAACTCCTCGATAGCGCCCATCCGGCCTGTAACTTCCGTGCCTTTGAAGGTATTGGCGTTGAAAGTAACTATGTTAATAACCATCGATATTGCTCCGGGGCCGTAGAGGGCAGAACCCGGACCTCGCACGATGTCGATATGATGAATGTCCTGCAGCATTACGAGGTCGCGTTCGGTTAGTGCTCCAAAGTGTGTGTGCTCATTCATAACGCGTCCATCGACGAGTAACAGGTATTTATCGTCCCGATCGCCTATCATTCCTCGCAATCCCATGTGGTCTGATTCCCAGTGATGGTGTATCACCTGCAGGTTGGGGACGTAAATATCGAGCAATTCATACAAACTGCGGGCGCCGGAGGCCTTAATCTGTTCGGCGGTGATGGTGGTTACGGATGCCGGGACAAGGCGCGGTGTGGTCTTGGTCAGCGTCGCCGTGGACACGACCTCGACATTCATCAGGTCTTCTATTGAAAGCTCGGTCAAATCGGTTTTTTGTTTTGCCTCTTTTGGCTCCGTCGCCAGTGTTTGTACGCTCAAAGATAAACCTATCATGATGGATAACAGCAGGAGCCACTTTGTTGCCGGCTGAGTTCCCCGCGTTTTCATAACATTACTCTCCAAATTAAAAATTTGCCCTGTAACAGGGGTAATTAACGTAAACTATTTTTTTCGTCGGCAAAACCGGCGAAAGGACAGATTTCAGCTTTTTTTTGCTTTTGCGCATTTTTCAAGTTTTTCCATGATGATTTTGCCTAATTGTATTGGATTAAATGGTTTTGTAATGTAATCGTCGGCGCCCATTTCAAGCGCCTGTGTGACATCGCTAATCATACCCTTGGCGGTAAGCATAAAGACCGGGATGTGTTCGGTGCTGCTGTCGGCCTTCAGTTCCGCGAGAACTTGCATTCCGTTCGTTACAGGCATAAGCCAGTCAAGCAGTATTAAATCCGGGTTTTTCTCATGCGCAAGTTTCATGCCCATGGCGCCATCTTCAGCCAGGTACACCTCAAAGCCGTCCAGCTTGAGGTTGTATTCCAGCACTCTCCTGATATGCGTCTCATCTTCGACAACCAGTATTGTAAATTGCTCACTCATAGTTTAAGACCATAACATTTAGTTGCCAAAAACAACTTTACGCCCCGCTGTTTGCAATATTTTTTCACAAGTAAACGATTTTCTAAAAGTTACGATGTTGTAACATCGGCATCTTTCAGGCCCGATTTAATCAAAACGTGGTTTTTATGTGCGGTTTAATCCCGGACGCCTCCGGCTCAACCATTAGGCGATATGTTTGGCGTGTAAGTGCTTGTAGATAAGATAGTTATGTCTATAAACGGCAGGGGGGCGATATGTGGATTAGATGGCGTTTTAAATAGGGAACATTAAAATCTTGATGGTCCGATATTATTGGAGTGTCAAAAGCGGTTCTCTGGTGATGGTTGGTGGTATAAAAAAAGCTGTCCCGAGGCGACAAGCTATGCTATTGCCGCCAATGGTATAATGAGCTGCAGCAGTTTATCGACGGTGTATGATTTGGCAAGGTCTATGGGCAGCACGCACCCGTGGTCGTGGTCCGAGGCGATAATAATCAGATTATTTCCCGCCTTGCTGCATCCGGTTTCCTGTTTCTGGTGGCCGAGGATAAAAGTGTCAGCGTCAAGCGACTTTGACATAGCATCCAGCAAACGCTGGCTGTGACTTCTGCCCCACGTCAGCAAATACGCCGAACCCGGCCTGATGATATCGTTGATTCT
Organism: uncultured Phycisphaerales bacterium; assembly: GCA_963769245.1. Classification (GTDB taxonomy): domain Bacteria; phylum Planctomycetota; class Phycisphaerae; order Sedimentisphaerales; family Anaerobacaceae; genus Fen-1362. Next base: position 2,105,964 of record CAVYKU010000001.1, on the reverse strand, counting down.
GAGCTGCCTTTCAAAAATGCGTTTGTCAAACTTATCGGCATAATGGTCTCCCGGAAGTGAATGACAGACAAATATTCCGTTGTTGCATTTGACCGCAAGCGGCTGGGAAAATAAAAATTGCTTTATCGCCAGTTTTACCCGCTCGCTGGCGTGACGGAATTCCCTGTCTAACGCGGAACGCATCGCCACGTTCATCTCTTTGCCGTTTTTCATAACGTCGGTGTTGCTGATGAACGCCGTATCGTGGTTGCCCATTATTATGTGCACACGGTCCGGGAAATTTACCTTGTAAGCAACCGCGTCGAACAGCAGCTTGTATGACAGGCATCCACCCTCTTCATCCTCCGGGCCGCCGTGTATGATTTCCTGAAGGATTACATGGGTGTTTTTATTCTGCTCCAGGTTGGCTAACGCAACTATCCGTTCAAAATTTCTCCGATGTCCGTGAAGGTCGCCCGTGATTATTACAGACCCGTGAGAAGGCAGACGAACAAGATTACCCTGTCTGAATTTGTCCGCATTGTTGGCTTCCATGCCTTTATTCAACATCTCGATGATTTTTTCGGGCATCTTTCAGGTCCGTATTGTTTAAATAGCAGATTCTTGCCTAAACCTAAGGGAAGGATAGCTTTACGGCTTTGTTCTGTCAAGGGTTATTGGGAGTTTGTCTTTGACTTGTTGCTGAGTATGCTGTGTATCATCAAATCCAGACGGGATATCACGGCCATCATATCTGTGGGCCGTTTTATTGGATCTTCCTCGATGCAATCCATCACTAATTTGGATATGCCTGCCGGTATCTGGGGCCTGAGTTCATTAGGCGGACGCACCTGCTCCTGCGGCACGGGCAGTCCGAATGGGTCTTTTTTAGGTATCATGGTCGGGATTGTTCTGCCGGTCAATGCCCAGTACATTGTTGCGCCAAGATTGAAAATGTCGGTTTTGGGGCCTAATGGCTTGCGCTGAACCTGTTCAGGCGCGATATAATCGGGTGTCCCCTGAATCCGCCGTTTGGTTGTTCCTATCCGGCAGCTCTGTCCAAGGTCGATGATTCTGATGGCGCCTGTTTTGTTCAGCAGGATATTATTCGGCTTTATATCACAGTGGGCCAGCCCGCACTGGTGCATCGCGTTAAGCCCCGTTGCCACCATTCGGAATACGAGCATTACGTCGAGTAAGCTCAGCGCAGGCCCTTCCTCAAGTGATTGCCCGTCAAAATATTCCATCGCAAGCAGCATCTCTTTGGTCTTAAGCATGCTGCGGATTTTTTTGAGCTTGTAACACTTGCGAATATACGGGTGGGTTATTTTCTGCGCGATTTTGAATTCGGTCTCAACCTGTTCGAAAATGCGGACGTCCTCCGGCTTTTCGAGAATGACGCGCTTTAACGCGATTTCTTTGCCGTCTGAGTCGTCGGTGGCAAGGTAGATTGTCGTGCGCGCACCGACTCCGATGCGTTTTTTAATAGTGTACCCGCCTATGTCAAGTATGTCCCTTGCCATGTCTTTAAAACCATTGAAATACGCGTATTTGCCCTGTCTGCCGACAGGTCGGGTGGCTTAAACCCTCTTTATTATCGGCTCTCGCCGCAACCGCCTAAACCTTGAAAAACATAGAGTATACAAATAATTTACCTTTTTGTCCAGAGGGCAGGCCTGTTTTACACCTTAATTTTTTACGGATATTACTTCAAAATTGACCCTTTCACTTGACAACCCAGCCAAATCTGTGATAATCTGATGCGATATTTGTGTTTCCCCGATAGCTCAATCGGTAGAGCGAGCGGCTGTAAGTCGGGGCATGAAAGGCGATGAAGTTGGCCAAAAAGGACACAAGGACCTATGATGAAAGACGAGAGTATCTGATTTCAGCGGTCAAAAGGCGAAGACAAAAAATTCGCCTGGCGGCAATAGTCGCAAAAGGCGCCAAGTGCGAAATATGTGGCTATGACAGATGTATGGAAGCTTTGGAATTTCATCATCTGAGTAAATCAGACAAAAATTTTGGTCTTTCGGAAAAAGGTTACGCAAGATCCTGGAAAAGGGTCGAAAAGGAATTGAAAAAATGTGTCCTGCTTTGTGCCAACTGTCATCGAGAAATTCATGCCAAAGTTGCAGCTCCTGATGGAAACATCAGGATGAAAAACCGGGTGAATTCAGGGAAACCTGATTCCGCGGATGCGGATATGGTAATCCTGAGCCAAGCCAGTTCACACAGGGTTGGTTAACAAGTGAACTGGAAGGTGCAGAGACTAAAGAGTGAGGCGGCCTGTGCCAATAAGCTCTTATAAGCACCGGCACCTAAATCCGAAAAATCGGATATGGTGATGAGATAGTCCGGTCTTCAGGGAAACCTGAAGGATGCCGTAACCGCTAGGTTCCAGGTTCGAGCCCTGGTCGGGGAGTTTTTGCACAACTGTACGACATTCGTATTGTTGCTAAACGCCTCCCTTGTGAAAGGGGGGTGTTTTGTTAAGATGAAAAATTACATCCCCTGATAGTAAGCAGACCGCCGAGACAACTTTTGGGGCAAGAGGAATCGCATAATGGCTGATATGAAAAAGCATTATCGTGAGATTCAAAAAGTCCTGTGGATTGTTTTGGTTTTGAACTGGGCGGTCGCGGCAGCCAAGATGATTTTTGGATATATAAGCGGCTCGACCAGTATGACCGCCGACGGTTTTCACTCTTTGTCCGATGGCATTTCGAATATAATCGGCCTCATCGGAATTCGCTTCTGCTCGCAGCCTAAGGATGAGGACCATCCTTACGGCCATAAGAAATATGAGACGCTTTTTGCCCTGGGAATAGCCGCGATGCTGCTTATAGTGGCGTTTAATCTTGGCAAAGCGGGCGTCGTCCGGATTATCAAGCCCATAGTTCCCCATGTCGATTTTGTCAGTTTTGCGGTAATGATTATTACCCTTATGGTCAATATCGCGGTTATGATTTATGAATACCGGCGGGGAAAACAACTCCAGAGCGACATTTTGGTTGTCGATTCGATGCACACGCGGGCGGACATATTTACCTCGCTTTCAGTTATCGTGGCGCTGGTCTTCGTGAAGCTGGGCATGCCGATTGTTGACCCTGTCATTACGCTGGTTATTGCGGGATTTATCGCCCATTCAGCGTTCGTTATCATACGGCAGGAGTCGGCGATATTATGCGATGCCGTTGCGATAACAGATACGAAGAAGATTGAAGCCGTTGTGCTTGGAATAAAGGGCGTAAAAAGCTGCCACAAGATTCGCACCCGCGGCCGGCTCGATGACGTGCATCTTGACCTTCATATTCAGATTGACGCGGATATGACGATGCGGGATTCGCATCTGCTGAATCATACAATTCAAAAAGAGATAATGAATGCGGTCCCGCAGATTGTCGATGTGCTTGTTCATATGGAACCTGCTTTGCGCTAAGCAGATAGGGGAAACTATATGTGCTGGGAATGTCCTTTGTTTATTTCTATGAAAAAACAACAGGTTGAATAACAGCGTTTCGAGTTTTTTGATTGTTCAAAAAAAGAGCCCCTCATCGTTGAGAGGGGCTCTTATATTTTATTGACTAAGCTAACGGTTAGTACCTGCCGCCGCCACCGCCGCCATAACCGCCGCCGCCGCCGCCGCGTCTGCCACCACCGCCGCCGCCATAACCGCCGCCGCCGCCGCGTCTGCCGCCACCGCCGCCGCCATATCCGCCGCCGCCGCGATGCTCGGTCTTGGGCCTTGCCTCATTGACGTTCAGTGTTCGCCCTTTCAGGTCTTTGCCGTTCATTTCGGTGATAGCCGTCTGTGCCTCGGCTTTTGCCGGCATCTCGACAAATCCGAATCCTCTGGACTCGCCGCTGAACTTGTCCTTTATTACCGTTGCCGTTTGTACCTGACCGAACGCCTCGAACGCCTGTTTCAGTTCGTCTTCGGTTACATCAGGTGCCAGGTTACCCACATAAATGTTCATTTGCTTTCCTTTCTTAATCTCTTTGGCCGATTTTGACAGCGCGAACACCGCGTGAATACACAAAACACAACCGGCGGTATTCTATGCTTCCGCCGGCCGGTAAGCAACAATTATCTTGCTTTTTTTTAACCATGTATCCCACCCGGTTTGATGGGTAAGTATTGCCTGCGTATTGCAAAACGGCCCGGCAAAACGTATAAACTACTTCCGGTCGTGGCGGTTACTGTTTGAAACATAGGTTTATTGTGGGAGTAAAGGATATGCCGGGAAAAACAGGCAGGAAAGTCACCCGTGACTGGTTTGGGGGCTGGTCAAATGAATATGACCGGACTTTGGGAATGCTCGGATTTCATCGTGACCTGTTGGATATGATGGTGAAAAATTCCGCGGTTAAAAATAATGATAAAGTGCTGGATATCGGCTGCGGGACGGGGCTTCTCAGTTTGAAATTTCTCAAGGCGTCAAACTGCTTTATTACGGCGGTCGATAACTCAAAAGAGATGATGGCGGTTTTTGAGGATAAAATCAAACGGCTGGGAATAGATAAACAGGTCGTTTGCAAATTGATGGATGCGGATTCGTTGAAGTTTCAGGATAACACCTTTGATATAGCGGCGTCTTCGGTGACCCTTCATCATCTTAAGGAAAAATTGAACGCCTTAAAGAAGATACGCAGGATTCTTAAACCGGGCGGCAGTTTAATAATCGGCGATGTTGATATGGATTCCACCGGCAAACATACGGACATTAACAGATTTAAGCGCATGATAAAGGTATTGGAGCAGGAATGGATATCCGCTTTGAAGGATGGGGGCGTGGATGCGTTCGTAAAGATGTTCGATAACGGCAAAAAGCATATCCTCAACTTGGGCGAATACTGTATCTCTCTTAAACAGTGGGCGGATACCTGCAAAAAGGCCGGTTTCCATAAAATTGTCATCAAAAGAATTCCGCGTTATAAATGTTTCGGTATCGTCATCGCCCGAAAAGAGGCGGTTTAATTCTTAATTGTTGCCTGCCGGCGTATTGCAAAACAACTCGCCGAACCGTATAAATTATCTCATTATGACCGCCGATACGAAAAAGCGAATTGAGCAGTTGCGTGCCGAGATACGCGGGCACGATTACCTCTATTATGTCCTTAACCAGCCCGAAATAACCGACCAGCAATACGACAAGCTTTTCGCAGAGCTAAAAGCATTAGAAGGACAGCATCCAAACCTTATTACTCCCGATTCGCCTACCCAGCGGGTATCGGAAAGGCCGATTGAGGGTTTTGCCCAGGTTCGCCACGCCGTTCCGATGCTCAGTATGGATAATACCTATAACGCCGAGGAATTGCGTGCGTTCGATGAGCGGGTGGCAAAGGTGCTTGAAAGCAAGGATTATGATTATGTCGTCGAATTGAAAATCGATGGCCTCGCGGTAAGTTTGCGATACGAAAAAGGGGTGCTTGTGCTTGGCGCTACAAGGGGCGACGGCTCAAAAGGGGACGATGTTACGCACAATATCAGGACGATAAAGGCGATTCCGCTGCGACTGACGGGTGATGCGCCCCAGACCATTGAGGTTCGAGGCGAAGTGTATATGCCCACAAAATCATTCGTAGGCCTCAATAAGCAACGCGAAAAAGCCGGCGAGCCGTTGTTCGCCAATCCCCGCAATGCCGCCGCCGGTTCATTGAAGCTCCTCGATTCGAAAATCACCGCGCAAAGGAACCTGTCCTTTTTCGCGTATGCTGTTGGCGAAGTTTCAAAGCCGTTGGCAAAAGACCACTACGAAATGTTGCAGGTTTTCAAAAAACTTGGCCTGCCAGTCAACCCGAATATCAAAAAAGCAAAAAATATCGACGAGGTAATCGATATTTGCAATAGCTGGGATGACAAACGCGAGAAGCTTGAGTATCAAATCGATGGTATGGTGGTCAAGGTCAATAACCTTGTTCAGCGTGAGATTCTTGGTTTTACGGGTCGTTCGCCGAGATGGTGTATAAGTTATAAATTCGCCGCCGAGCAGGCCGAAACAAAAGTTGAATCAATCGTTGTCCAGGTAGGTAAAGGCGGCACACTAACACCCGTGGCGAATCTGACGCCTGTGTTATTGGCGGGCACGACTGTCAAAAGGGCGAGTTTGCACAACTTCGACCAGGTTAGCCGACTCGATGTCCGCGAGGGCGACACCGTCATTATCGAAAAAGCTGGCGAAATCATTCCGCAGGTCGTTGAAGTCAAAAAAGAACGCAGGCAAAAAGGAGCAAAACCGCTTGAGCCGCCAACCAAATGTCCGAATTGCGGCGGCGAGGTGAAAAAAGACGCCGAAGGCGTATTCCTGCGTTGTATTAACCCGCATTGTCTCGGCCAGTTGAAGGAACGAATCAGATATTTCGCCGGCAGGGGGCAAATGGATATCGAAAACCTGGGCGAAGCATTGATTGACCAGTTAGTGGAAGCCGGCTTAGTCAAAAATATCGCCGACATTTACAAACTCACCAAAGACGACCTTCTCGGGTTAGAGCGAATGGCGGATAAAAGCGCACAAAATGTCATCGATTCAATCGAGGAAAGTAAAACCCGACCGCTTTGGCGGCTTGTCGCGGGACTTGGTATTCGTCATATTGGCGTGCAGACCTCGCAGGATTTGGCCGGGCACTTCGGCTCACTCGATGCGATTATGAAAGCGCCGCAGGCCGAGCTTGACGCGATTGAACAGGTAGGCGAGAAACTCGCCGAAGGCGTTTATGAGTATTTTCACGACGGGCACAATATCGCAGTCATAAATGAATTGCTGTCGGCCGGCGTTAAGCCCCAATTGCCTGAAAAGAAAAAAGCTGAAGGTAAACTCGCCGGCAAGACAATTGTTGTTACGGGTACTTTGCAAAATTTCAGCAGGCAGCAAATAGAAGAGGCAATCAGAAACGCAGGCGCAAAGGTGTCATCAAGCGTCAGCAAAAACACCGATTTTGTCTTGGCGGGTGAAAATCCCGGCAGCAAATTCGATAAAGCGCGTCAGCTCGGTGTGAAAATTATTACCGAAAAAGAATTCGAATCTATGTTATGACGCACGCCCGGAATTATATGCAGTTAGCGTTGCAATTAGCCGCACGGGGAATTGGTAATGTTGAACCAAATCCGGCTGTTGGGGCGGTTATCGTTACATCGGACAAAATTATCGGCAGGGGGTGGCACAAAAAGTTCGGAGGCCCGCACGCTGAAATCAACGCTCTTGCGGATTGCAAAAAGCAGGGGGCTAACCCCAAAGGCGCGACAATGTTCGTAACCCTCGAACCCTGCTGTCACTTCGGCAAAACGGGACCCTGCACCGACGTACTAATCGCCGCAAAATTGAAAAAAGTCATCGTCGCGGCCATCGACCCATCAAGTCACGCAAACGGCAAAGGTATCAGGCGACTACGAAAAGCCGGTATCAAAGTTGACATCGGGTTATGCGAGGCCGAAGCGCGGGTTCTTAATGCACCATTTCTCAAATTTGCCTCAACAGGCAAAACCTGGGTAACATTGAAGTGGGCACAGTCAATCGACGGCAAACTCGCCTGGGCCAAAGCCGACGCCAAACACAGGTGGATAAGCTGCGAAGAAAGCAGAAAAGATGCCCATAACCTGCGAAGACGGGTCGGCGCGATTCTCGTGGGTATCAATACCGTCCTCAAAGATGACCCGCTTTTAACGCCAAGGCCGGCTGATGGCAAAAAGCCGTTACGAATCGTCCTCGATAATCACCTTCGCATTCCTCTTAATTGCAAATTACTGAAAACAGCGTCGGATGTCCCCTTACTCATAGTAACGCGGGCCGCTCCTGTGCAGACAAAAGCCAAAAAGGCCAGGCAAATCGTCAGCAGGGGGGCTGAAATTCTCGCCTGTCCCGCATCGCGTTCAAATTTGCAATTTCTTCTCACCCATCTGGGCAAACGCCGCATCCGGCATTTGCTTGTCGAAGGCGGCCCGACTGTCATCGGTTCATTTCTGAAAGCCAAACTCGCCGATGAAATCATCATATACGTCGCGCCGAAAATATTGGACGCCAAAGGCGGCGCGGATATCTCACGGGCGGCAAATAATTTACAACTGTCTCGTGTGGAAGTAAAACACATCCGCGACGACATACGTATAACAGGCCTGACGAAAAATGGAATAGTGACTGCCGGAATCAGAGAGGATTGACTATGAAAAAAATAGAAGTATTCGGCCTGGGGACAATCCCGAAAATCAAGCAGGGCGACAACCTCGCCGAAATAATTCGTTCCTGCGCCGAGCAGGAAATCGGCGGCCTGCAGAAAAACGATATTGTTGTCCTCACGAGCAAAATCGTCTCGAAAGCCCAGGGCCGGATAAGACGAATGGCCGACGTCGTCCCCGGCGAAAAGGCAATGTTCATCTCGAAGAAAACCGGCAAGGACGCACAGTGGCTCCAGATGATTTTCGATGAGGATAACAAAATCCTCGCGATTATGCCCCTCAGGGCGTCATCAAAAAACACATCTTCGGCGCTTCTGAGAATGCAGCGCTGACAAACGAGCTTGTCGAGCACGAGCAGGCGCTTTGCATCACTATGGGCAAAGACAACCGCCTGCACACCTGCGACGCAGGCATCGACGGCTCGAACCACGAAAAAGGCGTAGTCAGTTTGCTCCCCGAAGACCCCGACCAGGCCGCGAAAGACATCCGCGAAGGACTTCAGAAATTAACAGGCAAAAAACTCGCCGTCATTCTCGCCGATACCGAAATGATTCCCTTCGGCACAATGGATTTCGCCGTCGGCTCTTCCGGCATCAACCCCGTCTCGAAACAATTCGGCCAAAAAGACATATTCGGCAAGCCAAAATTCGGCGGCATGGATTTAATCGGCCACGAATTTTTCGCCGCCTCCGCCCTTGTCTTCGGCCAGACCGGCGAAGGAATACCCGTCGCCGTAATCCGCGGCTACGAATTTCAAATTGACGAATCCGCCAACATCGCCAACACAATACTGACCGGCTTAGGCTCCGGCTCCTCGGACGCAATCAGACAAACCCTCATCGCTACTTCCTATACCAAGCCCTTCCTCAAACGCCTCTTGATGCGCATCGCCGCTTGGTTTGTGTAATTTATAATCATCCCAGAAGTTTTTTACTCCTGAGCAGATGATGGTAATGCTGCGCAAACCGATGTGCCTCGTCGCGGACATATTGCAGCAGCTTCAACGCGGGCGAATTCCTCGGCAGTTTTAATGGTCTTCTGCTTCCCTGCAAATAAAGTTCTTCTTCTCGTTTCGCTATCCCGGCCAGTTTTAGATTGATTATTGATGATTGGTTATTGATTAGTTCTTTAAGGGCAGCTTCCGCCGCGTGCAATTGTCCTAATCCGCCGTCAATCAAAATCAAATCAGGCCAAAGCTCCTCGCCCGCCAGCGCGTATTTGTATCTGCGTCTGACAACCTCCGCAATCATCGCGTAATCATCGCTTCCCTCGACCGTTTTGATTTTGAATCGCCGATACCCCGCCTTGAAGGGCCTCCCGTCGATAAATTTCACCAATGACCCGACCGCCTCCTTGCCCCCGATGTTAGCGATATCGATTCCCTCGATGATTCTCACGGGGTTAGCGCTGTCTAAAATCTTTTGCAGTTTCACCAATGCCTCAGTCGGTTCCGCCGCGAACACCTCCGGCTGAACGTCCTCATCCGGCTCACCTCGCTCATCCAATTTCCCAATCAGCCGAATCCGGTCGCGCAGCATCCCCGCCTTTTCGTAATCCATCTTCGCCGATGCCTCTTCCATTTCATTTTTAAGCCGCCGTAGCGCCGTCGCCCGTTTCGATTGCAGGAATTTAATCAGGTCTCTGATAATCGTTTTGTATTCCGCCTTCTCGATTCTCGCCCCGCACGGCGCAACGCACTGGTTTATGCTGTGCAGAATACAGGGTCTGAAAAATCGCCGCTTCTCATCGTCCGCCCGTATATCCAGCGTGCAGCTCCTGAATTTAAATATCTTTTGCAGCTCGACGAATACCGCCCGTAAGTCCTTCGCGCTCGCAAAAGGCCCAAAGAGGCGGTTCCCCTTCGCCCGTGGCTTGCGCGTTATATACACGCCCGCAAAATCATCGCCCGTCGTAATCTCTAAGTACGGGAACGTCTTGTCGTCAAGCAGGTCGGAATTATACGCCGGCTGTATGTCCTTTATCAGCCGCGCCTCCTTTAGCATCGCGTCAACTTCCGTCTCCGTCTCGATGTAATCCACCGTCTCGACCTTATTGAGCATTTCGACAATTTTTGGCCCTCGCGACTCCATTATATCGCTGCCCGGCTGGAAGTAGCTCGCCACCCTCGACCGCAGGTTCTTCGCCTTGCCGATATACAAAACCTCCTCCTTGGCCCCCTTCATAAAATACAACCCCGGCCCCGTAGGGAAACCCTGTATCTTCTTGCGTATCGATTTCAAGCTATCCATTGTTATACGTTTTGCGGTAGTTTAACCTCAATAAGTTTGTTTACCTCACCTGTTTTACAAATCTTGCAAATATCTCTAATGCTTCCGATTTCGAGAATATAAGGGGTATCACCAGATGTTTTTGAGTCTATTACAATTCGATACTCTTTTTGATGGGAAAACTGAATTTGTTTTTTGAAAACAGGTTCGATTCCTGAAAATGCACCATGAAAAATATTAGGGTCAAAGTATTCAACCGAACCTACCCATCCCTTGAGATTATTTCTTTGTATTCCTGATTTAACTTTTTCGATGAAGGCTGATGGGCTAATAATTATTACGCAATAATCACCTAGATCAAGTATCTTGTTATCAAACATCAAGCTTCTTCGGAACGCATCAAGATTTTCTTCGGTAATTTGTTCTAATCCAGTACCATATAGGGCAGATAGACAAAACACATTTAGTTCTTTAAATTTGTCATGGCTAACTTTAATTGGCCCATCAAAGTCTTCTGGTGGAATTTTGTACCCATTTACCTCAAGATAGTCTCCTTTATTTGGCTGGTACCATCCACTGGTAGCTTCATCTGGATCGCTACGATTATTTATTTCCTGATTTTTTATCTTTTGGAAAACCTTCAGACGATTCATATATAAAGAACCGTTAAGAAAGTCGTCTCTATGGTTTTCTTTTTCGAAAATCTTGATTAGAGAGCAAATAATTTTACCCATTTTACTTTATCTCCAATTCCATCCAAACCGAGTCATTTTATAACGGCAAAAATTTCTGCTATTACCAATATCTTCTAACAATATGCTCTTTTCGCCAAAGAAACTCTACCGCCTTATCTTCACTAATAAGGCTGATTTTCAACAATTGTTTTAATTCTTCATGATCTAACGGTATTATTAAAATGTTTTGGTTTTCTATAAACCAACGTAGTTGCCGATAAGCTGGACGTGTAAACCCAGATCGTGATACAAGAAAACCCAATTTGCCTCTTTTCGCGCATTCTATGTAATTTTTGATTTGTAGAGTATCTTTATGTGCGGCTTTATCTTGCATGTTCTTGGCCTCAACAAAAATACCGCATATGCCGTATCGATAAACAAAATCCTTCCAAGAGGGATGTTGGTATAATTCGTGTGAGCGGAATAAAAATTCAATGTCGCTACGACCATTCCCAATAGATGCCTGCATGAGTACATTCTCAATATCAACAACATTCTTGAATGTTGAACCAATCGCATCCATTACTAAATGTTCATAGATCGTTGCATCGCCTACGGGACAAAGGTCAAGAAATCTAATAAGTTCTTCAGGTGATTTTTTAGCGCATTGTACTGTCTTAACTCCGAACCGTGAATGTTCTTTTGGTCTGAGGGGCACAATATCAGTTTTCCCTTGTCGAGATTTGATTAGTTCGACATAAGTATCGTATCGTTTATTGTTCATATATTATATTATCGGAATATTATGGGACTTCAGTTAAAAGGTCAGATAGTATTTTTTTTGTGTTATTGTTGTAAGTGACAGATGGCGCAAGACTTATGTTGTTATTGTGATTTTTTCTTTTTGTTCTTTTAGAAATTGAAGAAGAGAATTAAAAAAAGGCAGAAACCGTTTTTCTCATGTGGTGATTTTACTGTTTGAAATATCACTTGTCCCATTGTGACCGTTTTTTAATAACTTCTTTAAGTAGTTTGCGAAACCATTCTTTCTCCCTTGCCGTCTTTATGAGGATATTCTTCCATCCAGATATTGTTTCTGTGATTGTCGTTTGGCTGCCCCAGTTCAATTTTCGCTTCTTTCGGTAATAACCGATCCGTATCAGTTTTTGTTTTTTGCCTTTAAATTCGATGAGGTCAACCACATCACAATATGGCACAGATGTAAGAACTGCTTTCTTGATTGGAATAGCAACTCTATCTTTCAGAATGCCGTGTCTACTTCCCTCTTTTCCGGGATATTTAAATTTGACCTTGTTGTTCCCAATCTTGGAAAGAATTTTTTTTATATCATTATTTGTCATATGTGCCATTCTTAATCTCCTTGCGCTTTTTGTGCCTTTTTGTGGCCAAATCCTTCAACTCAAAACTCAACACTAAGCACTAAAAACTCTCAAAATGACTGACTTGCTCCCAGATACCTTCGGCCCTTTTTCACGCTGGAACCCGGCTGATATTGCTATGCTGATGCTTTGTTCAAATGCCTTTTTCGTTACGTGGAAGTTCGGCTCTATTATCAAAACCCTGCCTCCCGGCTTCAGAATCGTTTTTATCTCCCGCAGGAAACCTTCCTGGCTCGGAACCTCGTGGAGAACATAAAACACCAGAACAAAATCCACCTTTTCAGTAACGCCAATCTTGTCCTCTACGCACTTATGCAGTTTTATTATCGCCTTGTTGCTCTCGTTGAGTTTGCTCTTTACTTTTTCGAGCATTCCCTCCTGTAAATCCGCCGCGATGACTTTGCCGCTTTTGCCAACCATATCCGCCATCGCGATAGAGAATAATCCCGGCCCGCAGCCGATGTCCAAGACGGTCATTCCTTCTTTAACAAGGCCATTAAAAATTTTCCTCGGATTATGAATCAATTTCCTGAAAAAGTTGTCCAGACACCATGCTCTTCCTATTGGGCATACTCTTTGATGGTTTTCTGCCATAATTAGTTTTCCTTTCTATAAATTATGCCTGCTGGGTCAGTTGATGATTCTACTTTATTTCCACCGACAGTGGAATCCGCCTCTCTAAATTGGCAATCGGCAATCGGAAATCGGCAATTTCTTGTGTCTTCGTGTCTTTGCTCGGCTTATAAATGAACGCCGAAGGCCTTCGCGGACAAGGCGATGGTCTTTTGAAGAAGTGTACTTCGGGAAAAAGACCTCGCCGCAGAACGTTTACCCGCCGTGCTCTTTGGCGGGCAAAGCTGAGCAAAAGCAGCGTAAAGCAGCGTTAATCAGCGTCTAAAATAAAAATCCGTGTAATCTGTGAAATCAGTGGCTAAAATACGTCCTATGCAGAACAAAATCGAATTAAAACCTAATCAAACCGTTCTCTTCATCGGCGACAGCATCACCGATGCCGACAGGAACAGCCGTGCCTATAAGCCCTTCGGCTTCGGCTATGTTCATTTCGTTGCCAATTACCTCTTGGGCAAATACCCAACATACAACCTGCATATCCTCAACACCGGAATCTCAGGCAACACCATCCGCGACCTCAAATCCCGCTGGCAAAAGGATTGCCTCGACCACAATCCCGATATCCTCAGCATAATGATTGGCGTCAACGACGTCTGGCGGCAGTTCGCCACCGAAGATGAATTGCCTTACGCCGTCCCGCTCGACGAATACGAAACCACTTACAGACAACTTTTGACGATGGTGACACAAAGATGTAACAGCCAAATTGTGATATGCGAGCCGTTTATGTTCTGCGATGACTTTAACAACCCTATGTTCGCTCATCTTCGCACGTTTGTCGAGGCGGTTCACCGCATCGCCGACGACTTCAACGCTTGTTTGGTGCCTCTGCAAAAGGCAATCGATGAGCGTATAAAGGAGGTTCCGCCGCAAAACTGGTCGACCGATTCCGTTCATCCGGAAGTTTGGGCGCACGCCTGGATAGCGCAGCAGTGGTTAATTGCTGCTGGTCTATAAGAATTTTCTGTTATTTGAAAAAAATTTTCGCGCCATAGATTATGAAGTAATAAAGAGATATGAAAAGCGCGCAAAAAAATGATGAAAAAATCGTTAATTTGCTCTTTACACCATATCGAAATCTCGTTAACCTGCCGATACTGATTTTGCGGGCGTTACACTATATATGGTATTATTTTGCCCGCCTTAACAACATATTGTATATTTAATATTTCCCGCCTTTTGGGCGGATTTTGCATGGAGGCGTTATAATGGCTGCGTCGTTTAACCCTGATAATCCTTTCAAAAACACTCAATCAAACAAGCCGATGGGCAAAACTGTTCCCGTTCCGCCTAACTTCAATCGAGGCCTGAAGATAGAGCAGTGCTTCTCCGCCCCGGGCGTTCACCCGTTCGACGAGCTGCAATGGGAAAAGCGCTCCGCCAAAATTACTAATGACACAGGCGAGGCCGTCTTCGAGCAAAACGACATCGAAGTCCCGGCCAACTGGAGTCAGCTTGCCACCAAAGTTGTCTCCAGCAAATACTTCTATGGTGACATCGAAACAGGCCGGCGGGAAAACTCCGTCAAACAATTGGTCCACCGTGTCTGCCGGACAATCGCAGACCGCGGCAAACACGACGGCTACTTCGCCTCCGACGCCGACGCAGAAATTTTCTATAACGAATTAACCTGGCTCTGCGTTAACCAGTGCGGCGCATTCAATTCCCCCGTCTGGTTCAACGTGGGCCTTTACGATGTTTACGGCATCGAGGGCGGCTCGCACAACTACCGCTGGGACCAAAGGCACAGCGAGGCCGTCCCCTGCGAGAACTCCTACGAATACCCGCAGGCCTCCGCATGCTTCATTCAGTCCGTCAAGGACTCAATGGAAGATATAATGCGCCTCGCCACAAGCGAAGCGATGCTCTTCAAGCACGGCTCAGGGACAGGGACAGACCTTTCAACTCTGCGAAGCTCCAAGGAAAAACTTTCCGGCGGCGGCAAACCTTCAGGCCCCTTGAGCTTTATGCGCGTTTACGACCAGATTGCCGCCGTAATCAAATCGGGCGGCAAAACTCGCCGCGCCGCCAAAATGCAGTCGATGAAGGTTACTCATCCTGATATCAAAGAATTCATAACATGCAAAACCGAGGAAGAGAAAAAGGCCTGGGCACTTATCGAAGCCGGCTACACCGGCGACCACAACGCCGAGGCCTATAACAGCGTAATGTTCCAGAACTCCAATTTCTCGGTTCGCGTAACCGACGAATTTATGGAGGCCGTCGAAAAAGACGCCAAGTGGGCCACCTACGCCATAACCAATGGCCAGAAAATTGAAGAGCACAACGCCCGCGAGCTTATGAACCTTATCGCCGAAGGCACTCGCCTCTGCGGCGACCCCGGCATCCAGTACGACAGCACCATTAACCGCTGGCATACCTGCCCGGCCTCCGGACGTATTAACGCCTCGAATCCGTGCAGCGAATATATGTTCGTCGATGACTCCGCCTGCAACCTCGCCTCGCTCAACCTGATGAAATTTCTTAAAGAAGACGGCACATTCGACATCGCGGCTTTCAAAAAGGCCGTCCGCCTGTTCATCATCGCACAGGAAATCCTCGTCGATAACGGCTCCTACCCTGATAAGGCAATCGCAATCAACAGTCATCTTTTCAGGCCCCTTGGCCTTGGCTATGCCAATCTCGGCTCGCTTATTATGGCCGTGGCTCTTCCTTATGATTCCGACCAGGCACGGGCATTGGCCGCCGCCATTAGCGCGATTATGACAGGCGCCGCCTATACCGTCAGCGCCGAAATCGCCTCCGTAAAAGGCGCATTCGACGAATTTCCCAAAAACGCCGAATCGATGCTCAAAGTTATAAATATGCACCGCTCCCATGCTTCCAGCATTCCAGAATCGCATTGCCCGGCTTATCTCCGCAACGCCGCGAAGGATGTATGGGATGAGGCATTCGACGCCGGCTCAAAAACCGGCTTCCGAAATGCCCAGGTTACGGTCCTCGCCCCCACAGGCACAATCGGCTTCCTTATGGATTGCGCCACAACGGGTATCGAACCGGATATCGCTCTCGTAAAATACAAACTCCTCGCGGGCGGCGGTATGCTCAAGCTCGTCAATAACACCGTCGGTATGGCGCTCGAACGTCTCGGCTACAGCGCAGACGAAATAAAATCAATCGCCGATTTCATCGACGAGCACGAAACCATCGAAGGAGCCGAAAAGCTCAACGCGCAGCATCTGCCCATTTTCGACTGTGCCTTCAAGCCCCGCAACGGCAAACGCTATATTCACTATCTTGCCCATATTAAAATGATGGCCGCCGTCCAGCCCTTCATCACCGGCGCCATCAGCAAGACAATAAATATGCCCAAAGAAGCCACCGCCGATGAAATCGCCTCCGCTTATATGCAGGGCTGGAAACTGGGCCTCAAGGCCGTCGCCATTTACCGCGATGGCTCCAAGATGCTCCAGCCCGTCTCCACCAAAAATCACAAAGATAAAAACAAGGATAAAGCCGCTGTCGTTCCTGCAGCCAGACCTTTCAGGCGTCGTCTCGCGGACACCCGCCACAGCATCACCCACAAATTCTCCGTCGCCAACCACGAGGGCTACCTCACCGTCGGCCTTTACGAAGACGGCCAGCCCGGCGAATTATTTATCACTATGGCAAAAGAGGGCTCCACTGTCGGCGGCCTTATGGATGTTATTGGTACCTGCACGTCGATGGCGCTGCAGTATGGTGTGCCATTAGTTACGCTGGTGGATAAGTTCAGGCACGCTCGGTTTGAGCCGGCGGGAATGACCTCGAACAGAGATATTCCGTTCGCCAAGAGCGTAATCGATTACATCTTCTGCTGGATGGGCTGCCAGTTCATCCCCGGCTACGCGGAACATAATACCCCGAACCGCACCGCGACAGCAGGCGGCGAAAATAAGAACGTTACTACCGCCCGCCAGGTTGTGGAAAAGACCCGCGACCTCGCCCAGAAGATTGCCGAGGTTAAAGCCGAAGTCAAAGAGGCCAAGGCTAAAGCTGATGAGGATGACGAAGATAACTGCGAGGAAACAATGAAGCCCTCGCGCATTGTCGAGATACCGCCTGCCCTGAGCAGGGTCGAAGGGAACAAATCCGCCAACAGGTTGGCCGGCTTAAGCGCGATGGTAACTGCCGGCTCACCCGAGCAGGCGGACGGCACAAAGGCCGACGCCGCGGTTATGCAGCAGTTCAATTCCCAGTTCGAGCACTTCCAGGATGACGCTCCCGCCTGCGATATTTGCGGCTCAATCACCGTCCGCAACGGTAGCTGCTATAAGTGCTTTAACTGTGGAAACTCAATGGGCTGCTCGTAAATACAGATTACGCAGATTATACGGATGTTGGGGCAGACCTGTGTGTCTGCCCCTGTTTAGTTTTGTAGGATGGGCTTTAGCCCATCAAAAAGTTATGTAGGTCGGCGTTTTATCCGCCATAGGAGGATTGCCCTGCTGATGAAACTTAGAAAGGAAGATATTCACGATGAAGAAAATTATTGCTTTGCGAGGAGTTAAAGATGTGGGAAAGAGCAGCACTCTGAGAAAAACATATGAACTGCTAAAGAAAAAATATCCAAATTGCCAATGCGTTGAACACCATATAGATCGTGTTGATATTAAAGTAGTCATAACGATCAATGGAGTTAAAATTGGAATAGAAAGTCAAGGGGACCCAAATAGCAGACTTCTTGTGAGTCTTAAATATTTTGTAGAAATTGGATGCGAGGTCATTATTTGCGCAACTAGGACAAGCGGGAAAACCGTTGAAGCTGTGAATAAATTACGGAGTGAATATGATATTTTATGGCTTAATCAGGATGTTAAGTCATCCCCAACTGGATATGAAACGAGCAACTACGCTATGGCACAGAAAATAATCAGTTGTGCCGAGGAAGTAATTCTCGCATAACGAGCATATTAACTTTGCTTCGGCCAAAAAGTTATGTAGGGCAGTGCTTGCACCGCCGATTCAGATTGTTAATTGACATTAAATACTTGTGGATTTACAGTTAACTTAGTAAAAAATGCCGGAATCGGCTGGAGAGAATTACATCTGCGTTCGTCAACTTTGCCTCCGGAAGATGGGCTTTTAACAGGTTTATTGAAGTACGCCATGGATGAGAGGAAACTATGGTAACAGCCATATCCATCATAAGCACGATAGTCGTTGCTGTGGCAACGGTGGTACTTGTGGTTCTCACTGGCAAGTATGTCCGCCTGACAAAGGCGATGGTGGATGAGATGAAAGAAGCCGGAGAACCAGATGTCAACGTGGACTTCGAGCTTCCCGAGAGTATGCTACGTCTTGTGATAGGTAACTCAGGGCGATCACCAGCGAAAAATGTAAGGTTCAAGGTCATTTCTGATGTTAACTGTATTAGGTCTATTCATTACAAAGACAAGTCGGGATTGGCCAGCTTGTCCATTTTTGAGACTGGTGTTTCCTACCTATCCCCAGGACGCATGCTGAAGTTTTGGGCCGGTCATCTGGAACTAAATAAAGAGATGCCCCTTAATAAGATTTTCCGTATACTCGTTCGGTATGAAAACGACATCGGAAAGTTGTTTGAGCGTGATATTGCGATAGATATGAGTCAATATGAGAATGTTTTGTACGAGTCATTCAAAGACAACAATGTGACGGTAGCGAAGGCCATACAGGATGCCGAACGCAGCCGCCAGTCAAATGAGAGCCGAGGCGGTTTTTTTTCTAGGATCTTTATATCCTCCTGTCCTGTATGTGGAGAGAATGTGAAGAATTTTGCAAGAAAGTGTCCCCATTGTGGTGAGTGGATTAAACAAGAACACCAACCAGACACTGCGCAGAACATAGAACCTACTGGTACTCCTTCTTTGCCTATAGATAACCTTCCGATAAGAAAAAAAGATACGAATGATTCAGCAATACCCATGGTAGAATTAACTTCCGAAACAAAAACCGGAGGAGACGAATCCGCCAATGTGGACAAGAAGACGTGATTCATTGAAACGCAATAGATTTGGGGGGTATTGAAGAAGTAACGGGAAATGTTTGTACTGGCAGAAGCGGTCTGTGTAACAATTAAGCAAAATAATAGAAAGCTATTATGGAACAACTTAAGAAGCTCGAAGAGATTAATTTGCCAGACAAACGCAGCAATTCTTTTGTCATATGCAACCAGCAGACAGGCCAGAAAAGGGAATATCAGCTTGAAGACCTCTATAGAGAAGTAAAATCTATAGAATTGAATGAATGCGTCCCAGAAGATGTTAGAAGTCAGTTTAATGTTGCGCGAAATATAGCATTGTATTCGTGGTTTTGCTATCCGTTTCATAATATTGCGGACATGAAAACCTTTTCTACGCTGGAAATGGCATTGAGGGTAAAACTCAAAAAACAAGACACAAGAACATCTCTTTTTCATTTGATTGAAATGTCCGCGAAGCAAGGCCTTATTAAAGACAAGCATTTTTCCCATATCAGGGCAAAACTGACAGACTTAGAATCTACCTCTTATGTCAAGGAACTGCCGAAACTGATATCGCTTTTCAGAAACAGTGGAGCACACGGCAGTACGATGCTTTATCCTGGAGCGATAATGAATCTTCATATATGTGCAGATTTCATAAATCAGATTTTTGACACAACCAAAAATAATTCTGTGGACTAATGTGGACAACCGTTATTTCCCGCCTCGAAGCGCAGCGCAGAATCCTCGAATGCGCAGCGGAGACCCCCGCGTCTCGTTTTGCAAAGCCACGCCTTGCGGAGCAAAGCAAAACGGCGGGGGCATCATGCTCCTCTGCCTGCCCCACAGGGGGTCTTCTGTCAGGGACCCGTTTTTAAGTTAAAATCGTTGTTGCCTGCGTTGCGCGTTCAAATTACTAACGACTAACGACTATCGGCTAACCTGTACGCTGCACGCTACACGCGGCCTGCCCTGTCAAAATCGTGTTATTTGCTCGGCTCAAAAATGAAGGCCAAGGGCTTTGCGGGCAAGGCGAAAGGGTATCACAGATGCTTGTATCGAGAATACCCTTCGCCGCAGTACGCAAGACAAGCAAAAGCAGTGTTAATCTGTGGCTAAACAAAAAACAGCGTCCTCTGCGTAATCAGCGTCTAAAAATTATCTTCTGTGGTTATGGGAAAGTTCAACCTCGCAAATTCCCCATGATATTTCCTCGCCGCCTCATCATATGCCTTTGCTGCCTCAATTTCGTCATCGAATTTTCCTATACGTCTCTGTTTACCTTTACTCTGTACATATACAACCCAATATTTCCCTCGTTTGTCCCAGCTTACGCCCCGGTATTTCGAAGTGCAGTTCGTCTTGTCCCTTTCGCAGTTGCACTTGTTTTGAGAATTTGTCGCTATGCGCAGATTCGACCTTTGATTATCCAGCCCGTCGAGGTTTCTGTGGTCAACAAGAAGACCTTCAGGTGAACCCATAATTTGCCTGTGCATCGAGACCATTTTAGGCCATTTCTCGCAGTCGTTATCGAAACGCACGGCATAGAAGGATTTGTTATTTCTCTTGGCAAACCAGTCGAAGTTATTGAGCCAGTAGAAGTCCTGCTGGTCAACAATCGCGCATTTGCCCTCGGTTAGGCGTATTTTGCGAAAACCCTGGCCAAATTTGTGTTTGCGATACCAAACCACCGGCCACGCGAAAACCCTGTCCACCCAATTCGGAACACTGATTGTTAAATGAAGTTTCATAATCCTCTCCTCGGAGCGCAGCGCAGATCCCCGAGTGCTTGCTCCATCGGCTTGCAGCAGGGGACCCATGTTCTCTCTCAAATCCTAAATTTCAAATTTTCAAACCAATACCAAATAACAATCCGAAATCTACAATCTGAAATCCAAAATTGGAATTTGCCTGTCTTGGCTTGAAACTTGCCCTCCCGGGGCTACTACCGTGCGGGTCTCCGCTATCTCTTCTTTTCACCTGTTCTACTGCTCAACTTACTACTTTCCCGCGAAGCATTCTGCTTCGCGCCCTCTATATATAGGGTGAAATTGAGTGGATTTTAAGGAGTTACGACACATTATTTTTATGCTCCCAAGCGGCAAGTTCTTGTGGGAAAAGGAATAAAAAAAATTTCAAAAATTCCCGGATTTTTTTTAGACCCTCGCGTGTGAGCGTTTGGCTGAATTACCTAAATTAACAGCATAACCAATATAAAGAAAAACCCCGTCATACGCCTTCGGCGTTATGACGGGGCTAAATACGGATTCGGAAAGAATGCCCCTATTTTTTGGGGGCAGGGGGTTTGTTCGGTTCGGCCTTCGGCATTTCCATTTTAGCAACGGCACGCGAGGCGGTTGCTTCCCTTTCGCCGAAATCACTGCTGAAAGAGCCCTTTATCGTGTCGCCTGTAACAGTGCCCGTGAAGGTCGATGTAAAGTCGTTGCCGCCCATTTTGCTGGTGCGAGTAAACGTTAATTTGCCATCTGCGAATTTCAGATTCGAGATAGTAGTTTCTCCGCCCCTCATTCCTTCCCATTTGCCCGCGAGGTTGCCATCGGGGTTTTGGGTTATGGTCAGTTTATCAACGATTTCTCTGGCGGGTATCATAATATTCATCTGCCATTCGCCTGCGAGGGGGTCTGCCTGTTTTTTTGTGTCTCCGCGAGTTCCTTCAAAAGTAAACTCACCCCACTGGCCTTTGGCTGTGCCTTTAAGTTTTCCGCCTTCGAGAGTGCCTTCGTAAGAGGTTTTCATATCCTGGCCGCCGAAGTTGCTGGTCTGGGTGAATTTCACTTTGCCTGCATCTGCCGTAATATCCGACAGTGTGCTTTCGCCCCATTGCGCTGACCATGTTCCGGCGTATTTGCCGTCCGCGCTTTTGGTAATCGTCATTGTCGCGTCCGAGGTCATTGCCTCGAATTTGCTCGTGAAATTCCATTCGCCGGTAATGCCCTGGGCCGCTATCACAACCGATGCCGACAAAACGACCGCAAGAGCCGCAACTGCCAGAATTACCCTGATTGACTTCATAATTCGCTTCTCCTTAAAAAAAATGGTTTTTATTGGATTTCCTGCGAAATTGAGGATACCGCCGGCAGGGGGGCATGTCCAGTTAATTTTAGATACTCGATGCTCGTGGCTCGAAAATTGAAACTGGGCCCCCGACAGAAGAACCAAAGCAGCACCGGTCGAGGGCAGCAAAGCTGAAAAAAACTTAAAAAAAGGCATTTAGGCATTTGACATACCGTCGAAATTCGCTAAAATAAGGGGCTTTAGAAGATTCTATGGAGTTTGTATGAAGACGTTTATGATGAAAGCAGAAGATGTGCAGGCCCAGCGTAAGTGGTGGCTGATAGATGCCGACGGGCTGGTTCTTGGCCGAATGTCGACCAGGATAGCCCGGATACTGATGGGCAAGAACAGGCCGACATATACGCCATACGTTGATGGTGGCGATTGTGTAGTCGTCGTTAATGCCGAAAAGGTTCGCGTTACGGGCGCAAAAGCCGAACAGCGGGAATACGATTATTTCACGCATTATCCGGGCGGACACAGGTATACGACATTCGCGGACATGTTCGCGGCCAAGCCCGAAAAGGTGATTGAGATGTCGGTGAAAAGGATGCTGCCGAAGAACAAGTTAGGCAGGCATATGATTCTTCGGCTGAAAATTGTCCGCGGGCCGGAGCATATGTACCAGGCGCAAAAACCCGAAGAGATGAAGATATAATTTTTCGGAAAGACAGCAGGTTATGGCAAAGGCAGAAGAAAAAACGGCAACGGTAAAGACAGAGACGCCGGCAGTACCGGCAAAGGGGCCGGATAAGGGCGGTTTCTACTGGGGCACAGGCAGAAGAAAAACATCGGTTGCCCGCGTGCGGATAAGACCCGGCGACGGCAAACTGGTCATCAATAAGAGGGAGCTTAATAATTTTTTCAGGAGCGACCAGGACAGAAGCGCAGTGATGGCCCCGCTTGTGGCGGCCAAGGCCGATAAGACGCTTGATATATTTGTCAACGTGAACGGCGGCGGCACGACGGGTCAGGCGGGCGCGACGGTGCTGGGGATAGCAAGGGCGCTGAAGATATACGACCCGAGTCTTGCCGCGATGCTGCGCGACGGCGGATTCCTGACACGCGACCCGAGAATGGTCGAAAGGAAGAAACCGGGGCAGTCAGGCGCTCGAAGGAGATACCAGTTCTCGAAACGTTAATTTGCAAACTGACAACTCGATTATTACAATAGCCGTCGAGAACATACTCGACGGCTATTTTTATAAGGAGAAATTATGGTACGTGTTGCGATTATCGGGGCAAGCGGATATACCGGCGCTGAATCGATTGAGATACTGCTTCGGCACAGCGGGGCGAAACTGACGTATTTGAGCGCGCTGCCTGAGGAGTGCGGACTTATCAGCGATATGTTCGGGCGATTCAAGGGCAGATGCGGAATGATTGTTGAGCCGCTGGATTTGGAAAAGCTGGCGGACGTGGCGGATGTCGCGCTGTGCTGTCTGCCGCATAAGGTGTCGATGAGCTTTGTGCCGAAGATGCTGGAGGCGGGGGTGAAGGTTGTCGATTTCAGCGCGGACTATCGGCTAAAAGACGTTGCGGTTTACGAAAAGTTTTACGGCGTAAAGCATACCGATACGGATAATCTCGCCAAGGCGGCGTTTGGTTTGCCTGAATTATTCCGCGAGAAGATTAAGGAAGCCGAATTGGTTGCCAACCCGGGCTGTTTTCCGACGGGTGCGTCGCTGGCGGTTGCGCCGCTGCTGAAAGAAGGATTGATTGAGGCCGAGCAGGTAATTGTCAATGCGGTTACGGGCGCTTCCGGCGCGGGCAAAAACCCATCGGCGAAATTCCATTTTCCGAATATGAACGAAAATATATTCGCGTACGGCATCGGCGTTCATCGGCACATGCCGGAAATTGAGCAGATTATGAGCGACACGGCGGGTAAACCTGTTACGGTGCTGTTCCAGCCGCACGTCGGACCTTTTGACCGCGGGATTCTTTCGACGGTTTATTCGAAGCCGAAGGGCAAGGTTGCCAATGAGCAGCTTATGAAACTGTATAAGGATTTTTACGCGGGTGAGCCGTTTGTGCAGGTTTGCGAGGGCAGCCCGAGTGTCAAGGACGTGGCCGGGACAAATTACTGCCACGTATTCGCGACGGTCGTGAAGGGGACAGTTGTTTGCTTCTCGGCGATTGATAACCTGATTAAAGGCGCATCGGGCCAGGCGATTCAGAATATGAATATAATTTTCGGTTTGGATGAAACGCTTGGTTTGAAATAGGTGGCGAATGGCCTCAGGGCAGTTGAAAATTGCGACGTGTCAGTTTGCGGTGAGCGGTTCGATTACGCGGAATGCGCAGCAGATTTGCGCTCAAATGCAAAAGGCCAAAAAGGGAGGCGCGGAGATTACGCATTTTCCGGAATGTGCGTTGACCGGCTATATAGGTTTTGATTTTCCGAATTTTGACGGATTTGACTGGGAACTCCTCGAAAAGGAAACCAGCAGGATAATGACATTGGCAGGCAAATTGAAACTGTGGGTGGTTTTGGGCAGCGTGCATCGGCTGGGCGGTTCGGGCAAGATAAGCAACTGCCTGTATTTGATTGGGCCGGATGGTAAAATCGCGGACAGGTATGACAAGCGGTTTTGCACGGCAGGGGAGATAAGGCGATTTGCGCCCGGCAGCAGGTTCGTATTTTTTACCATAAATGGCGTGAAGTGTTCGCTGCTGATTTGTTTTGATTTACGTTTCCCTGAAATTTATAGGGCGTTGTATAAGCAGGGGGTTAACTGTGTATTTCAATCGTTTTATAATGCCCGGCAGAAAGGCCCGAGCGTGCATACGCATATTATGAGGCAGACGATGCAGGCCAACGCGGCGACTAACCATTTCTGGGTGAGTATGTCGAACGCGTCGGGGTATTATTCGCCTTATCCGTCGTGTTTTATACAGCCGGATGGTGTGATTGCGGGACAGTTGAAACAGAATAAAGCGGGCGTTATGGTAAACACCGTTGATTTGAATAAGGAATTTTACGACCCGATGGCGGGTTTTCGTGAAATTGCCATCGCGGGCAAACTTAGCAACGGGTAGGACAAACAACGAGACAATAAAGAGGTGTTAATGATGAGCGCTGATAATACGATAACTGCTCCGAAGGGATTTCTGGCTTCGGGTGTGAAATGCGGGATAAAAAAATCAGGTAAGCATGATTTGGGGTTGATTGTCTGCCCGGCCGGGGCGAAGGCAGCGGCGGTATTCACGACGAATAAAATCACATCTGCTGCGGTGCAAATCAGCCAAAAGCACGTTAAAAGCGATACGATTTACGCGGTGGTTGTCAATTCAGGCAATGCCAATGCCTGCACGGGTGAAAAGGGAATCAAAACGGCAGTCCGAATGTGCGCGGAGACAGCGGGGTATCTTGTGGTTGACCCGCACGAGGTTTTGGTTGCCTCAACGGGTATCATCGGCGAGCATCTGCCTATGGGAAACGTTACCGCGGGTATCGAAGACGCGATAGGGGAGTTGTCGAATTCCGCGACAGCGGGGATGAATTTTACAAAGGCGATAATGACAACGGATATGAAGGCCAAGACGGCCTGTCGGCGGATTGAGATACAGGGTAAGAAAGTTGTAATAGCCGGGACGACGAAGGGCGCGGGGATGATTGGGCCAAATATGGCGACGACCTTGTGCTTTATAACGACTGATGCTGCGATTACAAAACCATTACTGGCGAAGGCGCTCAAGGCGGCGATAGGCGATTCACTGAATAAATTAACTGTCGATGGTCATCAAAGCACCAACGACACAGCGATAATTCTCGCGTCGGGTTTAGCTGGAAATAAACTGGTAGCAAGCCAGGATGCATCATATAAGAAATTCTCGGCGGCGCTGATAGACCTGTGCCAGGATTTAGCCAAGCAAATGGCTCTCGACGCGGAGGGGGCAACGCGGATATTTAAGGTGGTTATCACAGGTGCGGCAAACCAGGCAGAGGCGGCAAAGGCGGCGAGAGCGGTCGCGGATTATGATTTGGTCAAATGCGCCGTTAATGGCGGAGACCCCAACTGGGGCAGAATCATCTGCGCGGTCGGCTCATCGGGCGTTAAACTGAATCCGCAAAAGGTATCCTGCAAGCTCGATGACCTTGCGGTATTCAAAAACGGCGCACCGACTGATTTCGACCGCAAAAAGGCGAGCAAGATTGTTTCGCAGGCCAGCCACACGATAACGGTTGATTTGGGCGTGGGCAAATACAGCGATTTCTGCCTCGGCTGCGACCTCAGCAAGGGATATGTAACAATCAACGCTGACTATCATACATAGAAGGAGACAAAGCGTATGTACAAGTATTTTCTGGCAGGATTATATTCTGTATCTTTGTTGTTATTACTATGTATCAGTGGATGTTATGTAGCCGGTGTAATCTGGGAACGAACTCTGCCTCCTGACAAAATAATCTGTGATTGGCCCTGGTATGCTTCAATTGACATCGTTGTTAATCCGCCTCAAATCATTGATAAGCATCCTGAAAGATGTAAGAATGTTACAGTTCATATTCGCGATTCCGCAGATAGCAACTTTATTGCAGTGCCTATGGTCTTGGATAGTACAAATCTAAACCGTGGCGCATTATACTTATATTGGAAGGCTGAAATGAAACCTGTTCCTTGCGACTCTAATATTGATTATGTGGAATATTATATAGATTTTTCAATTGTCGAATATGGCCATCATAACGTAAATCGTAGCACAGACACTTACAGAGTCCCCGTCAGCAAAAACTGATTTTTCGTATGCAATCAACGCGGACTACCACACTTAAAAGCAGCGGATAGCGGGCAGCGTATAGTTAAGAAACAAGGGAGAAGTTAGAAGGCAGAAGACCAAAAGGGAATGTCCAATCTGCCACATAGCACGGCGGATAAATATCCAATAGCAAATGTCGAATGATGAAGTAAACCCTGCCATATGGGACATTGACTTATAACGTCAGCGAGAGTATTATCTTAGGTGTTTATTGATATTTTCAGGAAGACAGATTGATAAGAAAATTAAATCGTAAGGCAAAGGCATTAGCGGTTGCGGCGGCCAAATTAGCCGGCGAGCGGCATTGCACCGACATCGTCGTCCTTGATTTGCGGAAGGTCTCACAGGTTACCGATTATTTCGTTATCCTCACCGGCACAAGCGACAGGCAGATGCGAAGCGTGGCAGACGAAATAACAGACATTGCCAAAAAGGGAAAATCGTCGCTTTTCGGCAGGGCGGGATATGAGACATCGCACTGGGTCCTGCTCGATTTTGTCGATGTCGTCGTCCACATCTTCGATAAGCAGTCACGCGGCTACTACGATTTGGAAATGCTCTGGGGCGATGCGAAAAAAGTTAAAATTTAGACGCTGATTAACGCAGTAATTTTTAGACACGGATTAACACGGATTTACACTGTTTATAATTTAATTTCTCTGTGTCCTTGTGCTCTCTGTGGCTAAAATAAATTGAAACCTCTGTGGCTTAAAAATGAAGTCAACTCTCGATATTCTTGAAGCAAAGATTTCCGGCGTGATGGCTGAAATATCAAGCCAGGCGGGATGCGTCGCTTTGGTGAGGCCCGCGACGGATGCCAGGTTCGGCGATTACCAGGTCAATGGTGGTATGCCTTTGGCTAAACAGTTAAAAACCAATCCCCGCAAATTAGCCGAACAAATCGTTGCCAAACTTGATATCAGCGATATTTGCGAGACGCCCGAAGTAGCAGGCCCCGGCTTTATAAATCTGCGATTGAAACCCGAATTCGTAGCAAAGACATTGGTACAAATCAGTAAAGACGCCGAGCGGTTTGGTATAGAAAAGGCTCAAAAGCCGAAGACAATTGTCGTCGATTTTTCAGGCCCCAACATTGCCAAACAAATGCACGTCGGGCATTTACGCAGCACAATCATAGGTGACTGTATCTGCCGACTGCTTGAACTCCAGGGACACAAGGTCATCCGCCAAAATCACATCGGCGACTGGGGAACACAATTTGGGATGCTTTGTGTGTATTACATTAGGAGAATGGACGAAGCAGCACATAAGGGTGAAGTAATATTGGCAGATAAAACACTTGCTGATATTGAAGGATTTTATCGTGAGGCACATCGTCTCTATGAAACTGATGAGGAATTTAACAAAGACGCACGTGCAGCCGTTGTCGGCCTTCATACCGGCAATGAAATGTGGATGAGATATTGGAAGATTATTGTAGCAACCACATCAAATCATTTTCGTGAGATATACAATCGTCTTCATGTTATTCTTGAGGAAAAGCATATTCGCGGTGAGAGTTTTTATAAGGATATGCTGGCGGATGTTGTCGCGGAGTTGAAGAAAAAGGGATTGGCGGTGGAATCGGAAGGGGCGGTATGTGTATTCCCAGAAGGATTCAAGGATAAGGAAGGCAAGCCGCTGCCGGTGATTGTGCAAAAGAGTGATGGCGCGTATTTGTATGCGACGACGGATTTAGCGGCGATTCGATACAGGGTAGGGGAGCTGAAGGCGGATAAAATAATTTACGTTACCGATGCCCGGCAGGGTTTGCATTTTGAAATGGTTTTTGCAGTTGCGAGAATGGCTAAGTTGGTTAAACCGGAAACCGAATTAGTTCACGTTACGTTTGGGTCGGTACTTGGGGAGGATGGCAAGCCCTTAAAGACGCGGTCGGGCGAAAATGTAAAACTAAAAGAGTTGCTTGATGAAGCTATAGAACGGGCGAGGAAAGTAGTTGAAGAGAAAAATCCAGGTTTGTCTGAAGATGAAAAGAAAAAGATTGCCAACGCTGTCGGTATAGGCGCAGTGAAATACGCGGATTATACCAATAACCGGACGAGCGATTATATTTTCAGCTTCGACAAGATGCTGGCGATGGAGGGCAACACGGCTCCTTATATGCAGTATGCCTACGCTCGAATAAAATCGATTAACCGAAAAGGCAAAGAGAGAGGAATCGATGTCAATAAGGAATTGGCCGGCGTAAAGGAGTTAAGTATCGGCGAGCCGAGCGAACTGGATTTGGCGAAGCACTTAATTCGCTATGGCGAGGCGATTAGCTCCTCGGCGGGCGATTACAGACCCAATTATCTTACGGCGTATCTTTATGACCTTGCGCAGAAGTTCAGCAGTTTTTATAACGATTGTCCTGTTCTCGACGCATCGGCTGATAAACGGCCAACTCGCCTGCTGCTTTGCGATTTGACGGCGAGGACAATCGAGCACGGCCTGCATAACCTTTTAGGCATCGAAGTCATCGAGCAGATGTAAAAGGGGACACAATGAAAGTCATCACTAAAGATTTTCACATAAGCACGAGGAACCACTGCGAGTTTGTTGATATCACGCGCGAGGTTGCTTCGGCTGTTAGTAAATCCGGCGTAAAAGAGGGCGACGCGATAATATATTGTCCCCATACGACGGCGGGCATCACAATAAATGAAAACGCGGACCCATCCGTTACCCACGATATTTTACTGACGCTGGAAGAATTGATTCCGCATCTTCGCGCGGGGTATCGGCACGACGAGGGCAACTCGGACGCTCACTGCAAAAGTTCGCTTGTCGGGTGCAGCGAAACGATTTTGATAAAGGATGGTCAACTTGCTCTTGGGACATGGCAGGGGATATACTTTTGCGAATTTGACGGGCCGAGGAGCAGGAATTTTACGGTTCAGGTTCGGGGCCAATAGGATATGGAAAACACGGGAAAGAAAGGTGGCTTTAGAAACGTAATAATCCTCAGCATAGTCAGTTTCCTCAATGACCTGAGCAGCGAAATGATAATGCCGATACTGCCGATGTTTTTGGAGTCGCTGGGGGCGACGGGTCAGATTGTCGGCCTTGTCGGCGGTATCCGCGACGGCATATCGGGCTTATTGAAGGTCTTGTGCGGGTACTGGTCGGACAAAACGGGCAAGCGGAAGATATTTGTTTACGCGGGTTACGGCATTTCTTCGGTGTTCAAACTTTTACTTGGTCTGACGAAGACGGCCGGCGGGGCGGTTGTTTTCGGCTCAATTGAGCGGGTAGGCAAAGGTCTTCGCACTGCCGCTCGCGACGCCATAATAGCCGAATCGGTGGACGCGGCCCAGCGGGGGAAAAGTTTTGGTATTCACAGAGGGATGGATAGCGCGGGGGCTGTTCTCGGCGCGGGGGTGGCGTTTATATTTTTGCAATTCACTGGGCTTGGATTCAGCGCCATAATAATTATTTCCGCGGTAATAGGTCTTGCTTCGCTGGTTCCGCTTCGGTTTGTCAGTGAGCCGGAGACAGGCCGGCAAAACGCGAAATTGAAACTCAGCTTGTCGGTTTTGCCGAGGCCGCTGAAGCTTTTCATTTTGGTGGCCGCCATTTTCGCTCTCGGCAATTTCAGCTATATGTTTTTTGTCCTGCGGGCACAGCATTTATTTGAGGGTAATTGGAAAATTACCGCCCCAATTCTTTTATATGTGCTTTTCAATATATTTTACAGTGCGCTGTCTATTCCGCTGGGAGTTTTTTCGGACAAGATTGGCAGGCAGAAGGTTCTTATTTTCGGATTTGGAATGTTTGCGGTTGTGTCGTTTGGCTTCGCGTTTTGCGATTCGCTCCTGTGTTATATTATCCTGTTTGCGTTATACGGCGTGGTATTCGCGGCGGTTGACGGTACGGAAAGGGCGTTGGTATCAGATTTGGCGGGACCTGATTACAAGGCGACCGCTCTTGGAACGTACTCTACTATTACGGGTCTGGCTGCTTTGCCCGCAGGCATAATTGCGGGTTTCTTATGGGATAAATCGCCTGTTTACACTTTTGTTTTTGGCGGGGCGACTGCGATTGCGGCTATCGCGGTTTTTGTGATTTTAAGCCGGCATTTTACAGGCCAAAAGGCGATTAAGAGTTAATAAAAAAGGCGAGGTGGTGGGTCCGGCTGGGGGGGAAACCGGTAAACCACGCTGCCTCGCCGAGGTTCAAGAACTGCTCCAACGCAGTATTTATCGATGCAAAATAACTCCGGCAAAAAGTGGAATCTAACCCGCCCCTGGTTGACTGTCAAACAAAAAGTATTACCGCCCCTGTTGTTTCAGAAAAAGGCCTGTTCACAACAATTTGCCTGAACTCTGACTATTATATACCTGCCAGCCGCAAAAAGCAAGTTAAAAACACCCAATTAGCACCTTTTTTGGCGATTCAAAACTCATATCCAAATCTGCCCAAATGTGCTTGCAACACAGGCGGCATTGGCGTAAATTACTGGCGTGCGGGACATATCCCGTTGTGGTATTGTTGGGGTGAGTGAAACAGTGTATTTTGCTGTTTGTTGTTTATGATGAAGATTGCCGAACGTGTTAAGCGTCTAAAGGGAAACATATCTTCGGTTTGTGCC
The DNA here is from genome assembly GCA_963769245.1 of uncultured Phycisphaerales bacterium. Taxonomy (GTDB): domain Bacteria; phylum Planctomycetota; class Phycisphaerae; order Sedimentisphaerales; family Anaerobacaceae; genus Fen-1362. Next base: position 2,074,503 of record CAVYKU010000001.1, on the reverse strand, counting down.
CGTGTGGGCAGAGACCCCGCGGAGGTCAAACTTGTTGTAGTTACTAAATCTGCTTCGCAGGAAGCAATCGAGGAGGTTGTTCGGCTTGGGTTCTCCGAGCTTGGCGAAAACAGAGTCCAGCAGCTCAAAAAGGTTGTTACCCAGGTTGATGAGTTTATTCAGCATAACGCCGATGAGCCGGGGATGCCGCGCAAGGTGAACTGGCACATGATAGGGCACCTTCAGCGAAACAAGGTCAGGCAGGTTTTGCCTATGGTTGCGCTTATACACTCCGTTGACACTCTTCGTCTGGCCGAGGAAATCAACGCCGCAGCCGCCAAAATGAATACCGTCTCGCGTGTACTGCTTCAGGTCAATACCTCTGAGGAATCGCAGAAATACGGGGTTCCCGTGGGTGCCGCACTGCACCTGGCTGAGCAGATTGATACCCTGTCTAATATAAAACTGGCGGGACTGATGACGATGGGGCCCCTGACGCACAACAAGGACGTGATTCGCAAGTGTTTTACCCGTGCCAGGGAGCTTTTCCTCGAAATGCTGGGCGAGAGGGTTGTCGGGCATAATTTTGAAGAGCTGAGTATGGGGATGAGCTCAGATTACGAAATTGCGGTGGAGCAGGGGGCCACAATTTTGCGAATCGGCTCAGCGATTTTCTCCGGCTGACGGCTGTCTGATAAAACTCATAATAAAATTCAATCACACCACAGCCATCGTTATTCTCGGACTCAAATTGGTATATTTTTCGAGCAGCGCTCTTTTTCTATCGGTCTGAAATCCGCAAAACTCCCTGCAGATACGGGGCTTGCAGCCAATAATCCATAAAAACGCAAAAAAAGAAAAAAACTAACAAAGTGATGCGGGTAACAAGACGAAAATCATTTGTTGACTGTTGATTATTATCGTTGTGTATTGAATTGCATTTGTTACTGCCCAATTCGGGCTGGTATTAAAAAGGGGATAAATAAATGATCCAGAGCGAATTATTAAGCGCCATCGAACTTCAAAAACATTTTGTCGATGTGCTTTACCTGACCAACGATAAGCAGATACCGCTGGAAATAAAGCACCTGCTTAAGGAAAGGAACCTAACGCATCAAATCCTGCGCGTAGATAAATTCGGTGACGTCAGAGACAAACTTGGTCTTGTCGGAACGGTCATCATTGACGCCCAGGATTCAGATGCTGCTCAGCAGCAGAAGCTTGCCAGGATAATTGAGACGCTCGAAATGGAAAATATCGGCGTAATTCTTATTACCGACCGTGTAAAAGTTCCGGTGAAAAGTTTTTCGCTTGCGCCGGTGAAGAGCAGTTTCAGCATGGGTGGGATGACCGAGGCCGTTTCGATAGATGAGCTTTGGACCAGGGTAAGCGTGAATCTTGCCTATCGCAAGAAAAGCGACGGGATAGCGGTTAAGCCGGCCATTCCGCCAAAGCAGATACAAACCATTTACAAAAACAAGCTCGCCGAGCAGCTCAGTATGACCGGCGCTCTTGTTGACAACCTTACCGAGCAGCTTCGCCTTGCCGGTCTCGTTCAGCAGGACTTCCTGCCCACCCAAATGCCAAATACCGACAAGATCAAATGGGCATCGGTCTTTTTGCCTGCTGAGTGGGTTTCCGGTGATATATATAATGCCGTCAGAATTGATGAAAAGCATCTTGGATTCTATGTAGCCGACGTTGTTGGGCACGGTATGCCCGCGGCATTGTTGACCATTTTCCTCAAACAGGCGCTGGTTATGAGAACCACCATTGACAGTACGTATCACATTTTCTCGCCTGCCGAGGTAATGAAGAATCTCAACAAGAAAATGGCCACACAGAAACTTTCCGGCTACCAGTTTGCCACCTGCTGTTACTGCCTCCTGAATACCGAAACGCTTGAGATGACATTCGCCCGCGCAGGGCATCCTTATCCCATATTATTGAGGCGCGGCGAGATGCCAAAACAGCTCGAAGTACGCGGGTCATTACTCGGCGTCTTCAAGGAAGCCGAATATTCCGAGGACAAAGTCCAGCTTCAGCCCGGCGACAAAATTCTGCTCTATTCCGACGGCGCTGAGCCGTTCATAGGCAACTATGATGATTTGACGGGCTTTCATTTTATGAAGGAATTTCTCGGGCTTAAAGACCTGCAGATTGTCGGAATGATGGACGGATTTAATATGATGGCACAGAACCAGAATATTGACCCTTCAGAGGTTGACGATATCACTGCCCTGGGTCTGGAAGTTCAGTAGCCGTTCAATTAGTTGCCATTACTGTTCGGTAATCGGAAAACAAGCCCCTTTTTGGCTAATCATTTCAATTTTTCCGTCCCTGCGCAGTCGTGACTAATCGAATTATTATCGGTCGTCAGCGAAGATTTTTGGCCGATTTTGTGCAGGTCTTTTTGATTAACCATCCGGCTTTATGTGCCGATAGGAGTGATTGGGACAGGATATAGCTGTATGGTCTTTTAGGAGAAAAGTGATGGGATTTCAGAACTGGTCTGATGATATTATTCTTGTTGACCTGCCGCGAGAACCGCGGATGAGGAGCGAGCTTAAAACACTTGTCGAAATCGTCCGGGACCGCGGCGACTGTGATGTTGTTGTGGATTTTTCGAGCGTGGACATAATGACATCGACGAGCATATCCGGGCTTTTACGCTTGCGCAAGCTTCTCAGCGACTGCGGGCATCGCCTGATATTCTGCAATGTTCCGTCAGCTACCAGGAGCGTTTTCAGCGTGGTCGGACTCGACGAGGTATTTGAATTTGCCGACGACAAGTTTACTGCTCTGGCGGCGATTCAGTCCCCGAGCGGCAGCAGGCGGAAAGCTTGACATTTGCCGCGATTTTAAAAGTATTAAGGTCTCGAATTGACTGTGCCAGTCCCATAAAACAGTATCGCCTGGAGGGCGGAGAGCAAATACGAGAGAGGCAGCGTTACCGGATGCTTTTTGCTGGTTTTTTATTAGACCGTTATTTTTGGCAGCACCCGGTTTTTTCTCTATATTTTAATTGTGTACGAGTGCCTGTTTTAAAGAGGGAAGATAATTCCGGCGTTCTTATATGGCTGTGTTAATTTAAATGCCGGGTTTTGCATGGTGGTTAGTGTGAATTATGCTCGTGAAAGAACGTATGTGGACTGAGGTGTTGGAATGAAGGTAGCTCCAGAGACCTCTGTTATGGAAAAGCCTAAAACCACGCATCTTTTTGGTGAGTTTTTGGTGTCCAAGGGGGTGCTTACCCATCTCCAATTGAGCAAGGTGCTTGATGAACAGCGCAGGTTCGGCGGCCGGCTCGGCGAGAACATTGTTCGTCTCAATATGATGACTGAGGAGCAGGTTACGCAGGCGCTGGCCGAGCATCTCTCTATGGAATATTTTCATTTTGACGACATGTCCAAAATCAACATGAATGTCGCAAGAATGTTCGACGAGGCCGTCTCCAAGCGGTTTTGTCTGGTTGGCATCGGCGAAGTTGACGGCAGAATTGTCGTCGCTATGGCAGACCCGCTCAACGTCATAGCTATCGATACCATAACGCTCAAAATAAAAAGGCCTATCAAGGTCGTCATCGGCTCTGCCCCCGAAATTCGCAAGGCCATTGAGATTATCTATCACGGTTCAGATGTGGAGGAACAGCGGCTAAGAGAGCTGGTGCAGACGGAAGGTGACAGGTTTGACCGGGATGCCGACGAAAAAGTCGAGTCGATTCTCGAAGAGGCAGCGGACGGCAATAGCGACAGTGAAGAAGAGGCGGGCAAAGCCCCGGTTATTCAATTTGTCGATTTGCTGTTAAGCCAGGCGGTAAAAAGCCGCGCAAGCGACGTGCACATCGAACCGCAGGAAAAAACGATGATGATTCGCATGAGAATCGACGGCATATTGCGAGATATGGTTCCTCCTGCGAGGAATATGCAGGGCGCAGTCCTTGCCAGGATAAAGATTCTTTCGAATCTGAACATTGCCGAACGTCGTCTTCCTCAGGATGGTCGTCTCAAAATCAGGACGGCCAGCAGGGATATCGATGTTCGTGTATCTACGCTTCCAACGATATACGGCGAAAAGATAGTTATGCGTATTCTCGATACTGCCGGGTCATCGCACAATGTCGATAAGCTCGGCATGGAGCCGGAACTGCTGACCGTGCTGAAGAACGCACTAAACCAGGAGCACGGCATTATGATTGTAACGGGGCCTACGGGAAGCGGCAAAAGCACCACGCTTTATTCCTGTCTCAATTACCTCAAGGACCCGACGGTGAATATAACCACGGTTGAAGACCCTGTTGAATATCGTCTTGCCGGCATCAACCAGGTCCAGGTCAAGCCGGAGATTGAGCTGACGTTCGCATCCTGCCTGCGGTCCATACTCAGACAGGACCCTGATATTGTCCTGATAGGGGAAATTCGAGACAAAGAGACAGTGGAAATCGCGATAAAGGCGTCATTGACGGGACACCTGGTGCTGAGCACATTCCACACCAACGACGCTCCCAGCGCTATAACTCGCTTGATTAATATGGAAATTGAGCCGTATCTGTTGTCTTCATCGCTTAACCTGATAATTGCCCAGCGATTAGTCAGAAAAATTTGCGATAAATGCAAAGAGCCGACAACACTCAGCGAACAGGTCATTAAACGGCTGAAAATTGACCCGGCAAAATTGAAAAACGCCAAGCTTTGTCATGGCAAAGGGTGCTCCGCATGCGGAAATACCGGTTACCACGGCCGGATGCCAATTTTTGAGTTTCTGGTTATGGACCATGAAATGCGGGAACTTGTTACTGCCGCGGCGACTGAATCGCAGCTGCGTGCCGCGTCGAGGAAAAAAGGTTATGGCGGGCTGCTCGAAAGCGGCGTGATAAAAATGCTTCAGGGGCTTACAACTGCAGAGGAAGTGCTGGGTGTAACGTTTAGTGAGGATATAGGGGATGTAGGGGGGGAGCTGGAGGGGCAGACAGTTGTGATTTCGGAAACGCCTGAAAAATAGAGGACGTAAAAACCGCTGATATTGGTTTAACGGCGGTTAAAACGGGTTTTACTAAAGGTCGGTTTTTCACGGGACGATACACAAAAGGCGGAGGGAACTGCAAACATTTAGACGAGCGAGGAGTGATTTTTCAAGGATTCTTTTAATGAAGGCCTTCAAATATAGTGCGTGTGATACGACGGGTTCGCGGAAAGAAGGGCTGACACAGGCCAATTCCGCCAATGATGTAATCGGCTGGCTTCGCGAGCGAGGGTTGACGCCGATATCGATTCAGGAAATTGTTGAAACCGTTAAACATGCGCCGAAAAAACAGAAAAGAAGGAAAATCAAGTCCGCCGAAATCGCGGCTCTTTGCTGGCAGTTGACGACGATGGTCGAGGGCGGAATTCCAATTACCACCGCGATTGAAACCATATCATCCGATATAGAAAACCTCCAGCTCCAGGAGGTTCTGCATCGTATTCTCGATAAAATGCGAAAGGGCGAAAACTTCTCCGGTGGTATGGCCGATTTTCCAAAGGTCTTTGACCAGCTCTCAAAAGCCATTGTTCTTGCCGGCGAGACCAGCGGTAACCTGCCCGGCGCGTTAAAGAGAGTCGCGGAGCATTTTGACAGCCGTGACCGCTTGGCCAAAAAGGTCAAGGGCGCTATGGCTTACCCCATTTTTGTTGTGATTTTCATAATCCTGATTGTTACGGGCATTATGACGTTCATCATTCCGAGATTCCGCAACATATTCGATCAGTTCGGCGGCAAGCTGCCCGCTTTCACACAGGCGTTTATGAATTTCTACGATTTTCTTCGTTTTAATATAATTTACATCATCGGCTCGTGCCTTCTGTTTAGCTTCGTTGCCACTTTTGTCAACAAGACGCCGAAAGGTCACATTTTCTACTCCAAGCTTGTCCTGCGAATACCGCTGATAGGTAAAATTATAAGCCAGGCCTTTGTTGCCGGTTTCTGTAAAACAATGGCGACGCTGCTTGCGGCGGGCGTTTCCGTTCTTGAGGTATTCGATATTCTTTCCACTATGACCAAAAACGACGTAATTAAAGACGCGATTATTCGAAGCCGCGAACATATCGTTCAGGGGTCAAATGTATCGCTTAGTTTGGCCTCGGCCGGATTTTTCCCGAATATGGTAGTCAAGATGATACAGGTAGGCGAGGAAAGCGGTTCCCTGCCGCAGGTCCTCGAAAGGACAAGCGATTATTACGAGCGGAAGGTCGATGCCACTATAAACACGGTACTTGGCCTGCTCGAACCTATTATGATTGTAACGGTTGGAGGGATTGTATTGATTGTCATCCTGGCCTTATATCTGCCTATCTTCACGATGGGCGGCAACGGCAACGGCGGCTAACCAGTCCATACGGAGGAGGTAGTAAAGTCGCCTCAGAATTTAGCCGATTTGCATTGTAGCAGGTCGGAAATGGTAATTAAACCGGTTTACAGTTTTTAAAAAGGAGAAAGCAAATGATGAACAGAAAAGGTTTCACACTTATCGAGCTGATGGTGGTCATATTCATCGTCGGCATCCTGGCAGCGGTCGCCATACCGATTATGCGTGGCCGTATCGATGCTGCCAAGTGGTCTGAGGGCAAGGCCGCGATGGGTAGTATCCGCACCGCGATTCGTGCCTACGAAGCTGAGAAAGGCACGACCTACGACTATACCACGACGGATCTGACTGCCCTTGGTTTCCAACTGCGTAAGAATGGCGCCGCTGTCAGCGACCTTGACGGCAAGTACTTCACAGAGGAAGCCTATGCTGTCGCCATAACCGCCTATGACACGTATAAGATTACGTGCACTGCGGCCAACTCTACACAAGCAGAGAAACCGACAACGCCGGCATCAGAAGTTTTGGACCAGACCGGAACATTTACTCCATAGTTCAGTGTCTGGTTTGGTGTGTAACAAAAGGTACACGCTTGAGTTTGTTGACTTAAGGGGTGGGGGTCGTAAAGACCCCCACCTTATGTATTCCGTAACCACCTCCATTCTCTTCGGCGAGAATACGTCGGGGCGAAGGACGGATGCTCCCGAAGAGGCGGATTGTTATGATATTTAATTCCAGAACTAAAAAGGGTTTTACGCTTATCGAGCTGATGGTGGTCATTTTCATCGTCGGCATCCTGGCAGCGGTCGCCATACCGATTATGCGTGGCCGTGTCGATGCTGCCAAGTGGTCGGAGGCCAAGGCCACGATGGGCAGTATCCGCACTGCGATTCGTTCCTACCAAGCTGAGAAAGGCGCGTCTTATAACTATGCGGGGACGACTCTGACTGATCTTGGCTTCATCTTGCGCAAATGGTGCCGCTGTAAGTGACCTTGACGGCAAGTACTTAACAGAGGAATGCTATACTGTCGCCGTAACCGGCTATGACGTGTATACTATTACGTGCACTGCGGCCAACTCTACAATCGCAGATAAACCAACAACGCCGGCAGTAGAAGTTTTGGACGATGCCGGAACATTTACTCCATAGTTCAGTGTCTGGTTTGGTGTGTACAAAAGGCACGCTGTTGAGTTTGTTGACTTAAAAGGTGGGTGGTGTAAAGACCCCCACCTCTTGTTTTCTACGGCCCTGGCTATTCTCTTCGGCGAGAAGACGTGGCGGCGAAGAAAGGATGTTCCCGGAGAGATAGATTGTTATGATATTAAATAATTCCAAAACTAAAAAGGGTTTCACGCTTATCGAGCTGATGGTAGTTCTTTTCATCATTGGCATATTATCCACCGTGGCGATACCATATATGCTGAACCGATCCGATGCCTCCAAATGGTCTGAAGGCAAGGCCATAGCCGGCAGCATTCGTACTGCCGCACGAACCTATTGTGCGCAAATGGGCCCAACCTACAATTATTCAGGCACGACGCTGGCACAGCTTGGTTTTGTCGTAAATCCAGGGGTAGGAGGCGGGGACCTCGACGGCAAGTTTTTCACTAATGAATGTTTTTCCATAGCGTTCAACGGGTACAACGATTATTTGATTACAGTTGACGCTACGAAGTCTCGCAGTAGCGAGGTACCAGCCACTCCAAGGCAGATGACCCTCGACAGTGCAGGGAATTTTACTGAAATACTATAACAGGTTTTTCTGTTCAGTGTTCGATGTTGGGCATTTCTTAGTCTTTGCGATTTGCATGGTGTGCTGTGCACGCCATTTTTTTTAATCCGCAATCGACAATCTGTAATCATCAATCATCAATTCCCCAATAATTTGTCTTCGTTGATTTTATTTCTTATGCTTTTAAAAGTATTGTTCCTGGTGCGTGGGTTCTTTCCTGTCGTCCTGTGTTGTGCGACACAGCATGCACTACGCAATACGCAGGACAAAACCAATTTACGACCGATAACTACGGCAGGGGGCTTTTTGTTTTATAGACACGCCCAGGCTGACTATTTCTCAACTTTACATTATAACCGCGCAACGACCTGAAAAGGTCCCAAAAACGGATTAGCGATGTCAATCATCGTTTCTTATGGGGCATACGGAACCCGCAATAGCGGATGAATATCAAAAACGCCAAATTATTCACTCATCGCAATTTATATCTAAAACGCACCATTTCGCAGGCCGATGAATGAATGGCGTTTGATATTGAATCGCATTGGCGGTTGTACGAAAAAACTGCTTTTGCATGGTTTGGCCGAAGAAAGGGCTGAAAGCATTATGGGTATTAACTGGAAACGATTGCTCGGGTGCAGCCAGGATGATGTTCTTGGACTTGACATCGGCTCATCCTCTGTCAGGATGATTCAGCTTGCCAAAAACGGCGGCGGATACACAGTTGTTGCCGCCCACGTTTGCGATATCAAGCGGGATAACGCCGACGCTGCTGCCAGAGAAGAATCAATCGTTCAAGCGGTTCAGAAGTGCATGGTTTTCGCCAGGAAAAACGCTCGCTGGGCGGTATGCAGCGTCTCGGGGCCTGAAGTAGCAGTGCGTCCGTTCAAGTTCCCGCCTCTGCAGACAGAAGAGCTTGATGGCGCTGTTCGGCTTGAAGCGTCGCAGGTTTGCCCATTCAACGTCGATGAAGGAGTCGTCGATTATCAGATTATCCCGTCAGACGAGTCCGACAATGCTGCGGCGGGCGTTCTCGTCGCCGCGTCGAATGACGTAATACAACGTAAAATTCGAATTGTGGAGAAAGCGAATATATCCTGTGTTATGATGGATGTCGATGGACTCGCATTGCTTAATTGTCTTAATGCAGACAAAGACACCGGCATAAACATCAGCACATCAGCGGTTCTCGATATCGGCACATCCTGTGCAACCCTGGCCGTAATGGGCGAAAATGGTTTGCCGTTTGTCAGAACTGTCCCTTACGCAGGGAATGATATTGTCGAACAGATTGCGAAAGAAAACAACGTTAGCGCAAAAAGTGTGGAAGATGAGCTTTACGGTTCCGCCTCGCCAACGATAGTTCCGGAGAATCTGCAGGCCAGTATGGAAAAGGCATCCATAAAACTGGTAAGTGACGTTGCCGAAACCCTGCGTTATCACAGCACTCAAGCCAAATCTGCGCCAGTCGAGCAGCTTCTTGTGTGCGGAACTTTTGGAATGGTCAAAGGATTCGTCGATATACTCAACAAACAACTGCCCATCAAAGTGATCCTCTGGAATCCCTTTGATACTATGAAATGCAGTGTGGACAGGCAGTGTCTTGAAGTAATTCAGTCAAAAGGTCCGGCTATGGTTGTTGCTGCGGGTCTTGCTATGAGGTCGGTCTGATATGTTTACCATAGATTTACTTAAAGGTCAGGGACGTCCGATTAGAACAAGGCCGAAGGGCATCGCCATTTTTGTCGCTACCTTCGTGGTTCCAATGCTGGTTGCTATACTGATGGCCAGCTACTATTATAACAATAAAGTCGTCATATCGATTAACAAACAAAATATTGCCAATTACACCACTCAGATAGGACGACTCGCTGACACCTTGAAGCTCAAGGAGTCATGGGATAGAGACAAAGCCAATCTGAGTAATTGCCTCTCCGACGTAGCAAACTCTGTCAAGACGCATACCCAGTGGTCGCCAATTCTTGTATCGCTGGTCCAAAATCTTCCCGATTCAGCGATACTTAACAGTTTGGAGGTTAGGCAGACATCAATTAAAAAGGCAGCTGCGGGCGGCAGTGCGATTGCGGGAAAGGACAATAAAGATAAAACGGGCGATGTAAGCATTACCGTTAGAACGTTGAAGATGAGACTCTGCGGAAATCCGAACTCCGATTTCGACCGTGAAATCAAGGTATTTCGTGACCGGCTGCTTGCTTCGAATGTCATTGGCACAAAGCTTGAAGACGTCGTTATTGCTTCGCAGACAAATGGGAACATGGACGGCAGAGATGTTGTTTCTTACGACATTGACTGTATATTCAAACCGGGGATATAGCGAGGAATTATGGGTGCTTATAAAAAATATATTATAATGATGGGTATAGTTTGGGGCGTGTCATTCTTTCTGTTTGCGATGGTGTATTATTTCTTTATTACCCCGCAGTTGAAAATCAAGGCGCAGCTCCAGCAGGAAGCGGCTGAAAAGAAAGGGCGGTTTGATATGGCTCTTAACGCTTCGCTCGAAGATAACAAGAAAAAGCTGGCTGCCGAAGTTGAATTGCTCAAGTCCAGGCTGAGTAATTATGTTTCTGAGTATGAAGATTCTCCCAACCTTACTTTCGCCGTCAGTCGTATTGCCGGCGATAAGCAGGTTAAGGCCTTTACCGTCAAAACGCCGGAGAATGGCAGGCAGCAGGACAAGCTTGCGACAAATAACCTGCAGGAAAGCAAAATGGAAATTTCCTTTGCGTCTGATTTTCTACAGTTTGCCAATTTTATTAACACCCTTGAAAGGCATCAGCCCGTCGTTTTTGTTGACAGGTTCAGATTGCAGCGTGATGGCCAGAGTGGTTCCGCAAGCAAGGTTGATATGTCACTATCATTTCTTGTCAGAAGGAAACAAGCCAGTTAAGAGAAGCAGGCGACAGCTTGTTATATAAAAAATGAAAGTAATCGCAATAGTAAATCAGAAGGGTGGATGCGGCAAGACGACAACAACCGTCAATCTTGCTGCGGCTTTTGGGCGAAAGGGCAAGAAGGTTCTCGTCGTGGACCTCGACCCGCAGGGGCATACTACGCTCGGCGTCGGCTGCGACCCGGAATCTTTCACAAAAACTATATACAACGCTATCGTCGACCTCAAAGTTCCGATCAGCAGCGTTATCGTACCCAGCAAAACAGAGAACGTCGATGTCTCGCCAAGCAATGTTCTGTTGTCGGGCGTTGAGCTTGACCTTGGCTCCGTTGAAGGCAGAGAGTTTATGCTCACAGAGCAGCTCAAAACCGTCGATGACCGTTACGATTTTTGCGTAATAGATTGCCCGCCCTCGCTGGGCATCCTTACTCTCAACGCGTTGATAGCCAGCAACGATGTTGTCGTTCCTGTCCAGGTTCACTACTACGCTATGGAAGGCCTCAAGCAATTGTTCGAGACATGCGAAATCATCCAGGAACATTTTCATCCCTGCAAGGTGAGAATCTCCGGCTTGCTTCTGACTTTTGTTGAAGACCGGCTGATTTTTACGCGGCAGATTCAGCAGCAGATGAGGGAGTTCTTTGGCGACCTTGTTTTTGATACGGTAATTCATAAGAATATCCGACTGGCCGAGGCCCCAAGCGCGGGCCAAAGCGTCATTACGTATGCTCCGGACAGCAAAGGCGCCCATGAATATCTGGCGCTCGTCGATGAAATCCTGTTTGGCAAGGAGTACATTCGTGCGGCAAAAACCCAGGCATCCGATTCAGAGGAGGCCGCTCAGGATGAGGCGGAAACGTCCGCATCGCGACCCGAGGCAATTATCCTGCCATCAGACAATAAAGCAGCTCAGCAAACGGATGTATTGACAGGAAACGCCCGGCAGACAACGAATAATGAAAAACAGGCCGACGTGATTAATCAGCCGGCTGTTGTTATAAGCGGTACCGAAGGCACTATGCCCACAGGGGAGTTGAACAATGGCTAAAAGCAAACTTGGATTGCAGAAAGAGGTCTCCAAAATCTTTACGGGTATCCAGATACCCGGGAAGAATACTGCTGGGCCGGATGTGCGTTCAACCACGCCGGCTTCACCGGTAACACCACATACACCGGTCGCTCCTGCCACGATACCTGTGCCAGCGACGGCTCCTGCACCGGTGATAACTGTTGCCCCAGTTGCAGCTTCCACCACGGTTACACCGGCAGTAACTGCTCCTACATCTACTGTGTCTGCTCCTGTTGCGACTTCCACCACGGTTATGCCGGCAGTAACTGCACCTGCATCTACTGTGCCTGCTCCTGTTGCGACTCCTGCGAAGACCGTAACTCCGAAACCGGCGGTTGTGCCACCCAAACCATTCACTATCCAAGAACCCCCAACACAAGCAACATCGCAACCGACAAGGCAGGTTGTTTATGAGCCGCCCAAACCAAGACAGACGACCTCCGGACCATCTGCACCGGCTTCAGTGCCCGTTTCGGCTCCGGCAAAGCAGCCAAAATCCGAGTTTGCTGTTACACAGCTCAAAAATTCATCTTTACTGAAAATTATTGAGAAGGTCAAAGCCAAACTGCTTACCTCAAAACAAGGTGCCGCATCGGGCAGGCAGAAAATGATGCTTTTGCTCTCCCCGGTTTTGGCGATAGCTTTACTTATTGTTGTTGTGAATGTTGTCAAAACATCGCCCAGAACTTCGGTCAATCCCTCAAATAAAGCGACCGCCGCTGCTCCTGTCTCAGGCAGCAAAATCAACTGGGAAATACCGGAGCCGATTCCTGCCAATCTCAGAAACCCAATGGTTTTCGGCACCGCCTCAAGTTCTGGAAATGGAACTACTGGAGGCCTGGTTGTTAAAGGTATCGTTTATAGTGAGGATAATTCTTCTGCTGTTATCAGCGACCGGATCGTTTCCGTCGGAGACACTGTCGCCGGCGCTACCGTCGTAAAAATAAATTCTGACAGCGTTGATTTTACGATGGGTGATAAAAAATGGAACCAAAAAGTCGAACGTTAAATGTAACTTAAGTCAAAAGAAATTTGTGTAACGTTTAGAAAGGGACAGGGTATAAGAATGTTGACCAACCTGATAACAAAATGTTTGCTGCTGGTAGCCGTGTTATTGCTGTTGCCGGGACCGGTTGTATTCGCCGAAGTATCGGCCGCCAATGAAAGCGATGCCAATGCCGGCAGCAAGGCGGAGGTCCTGACCACCCTCGAACAGCGAATGCAGAAACGAATCAGCGTGGATTTCAGGGATACCGCCATTGACGACGTCATAAGGATTATGGCCGAGCAGGCCAACGTCGATGTCGTCAAAAGCCCGAAGGTTGTCGGAACGGTAACCGCAAAGCTCAGTAACGTCCCGCTCGAAGAGGCGCTGCATAACATACTCGCCTCCCAGGGGTATGATTACGTTATGAGCAAAAATATTATTAGAGTTGCTCCGACGGGAGAAATTTCAGAGGAAGCGGAAAAGCTGATGACGAAGATTTACCGGGTCAACTACGCAGATATCAAGGAAGTCGAGAAATCGCTTTCGAAATTTGTATCTCAGCGAGGCGCGATAACGACCAACCAGGGCACAAGCAACATTATCGTCAAGGATACCGAAAGCAATATAAAAGCAATCGGCACGTTCATTGAGGATATAGACCGCGTTACTCCGCAGATACTTGTTGAAGCGAGAATATACGATTTAACCAGCAAGAATGCTCTTGACCTGGGTGTTGAATGGAACACCGGAAGCAGTACCCAGTATTATTCAGGTGGTGAAGCAGTCGTCCCCCCCGGCACAATGGGCGAGACCAAGGCCGGCCAAATCTACCCGTTTGAAACAGGTATGTTCCGCGGCAATGCAGCGGAGACATCGGGCGTAACAGGACAATTGAAGTTCGGCTGGTTATCCAATAACATCGATATCGATGCGATTATTTCGGCGCAAAAGAGCATCACTGATGCCAAGCTGCTTGCCAATCCGAGAATCCTCGTTCTGGACAATGAGACCGCCACAATAAGCATTATCTCGGAGATTCCATATCAGGAGCTTACACAGACCTCCGGCGGCGGCAACATCGGCTCGACTGATTTCAAGGACGTTGGCGTAACACTGAAAGTTACCCCTCATCTGGCACGCGGGGAGAAAATACGGATGAAGGTTGAGCCGGAATTCAGCGTACAGACCAGCAGCGTAACGTTTGCCAGCGGCGCGCTTACATATCCGCAGCCGGTTGTTGATTCGCGTAAAGCTTCGACAACACTGCTGGTTGACAGCGGCCAGACGGTTGTTCTCGGCGGACTCAGAAAGAAAGATGTTTCCAAGTCTGTCAACAAGATACCGATTCTCGGTGATATACCAATCGTTTGCTATTTGTTCAGGTTTGAGGGCGAATCGACAACCAACAGCGAAATGGTCGTATTCATTACCCCGAAGATTGTCAACGAAGCGTCTCTGACGGAACGCGAGAAGAAACAGTATGAGATAACGGAATTCCGGGGGCCGGAACCTCAGCAGACAAGAGCTGAAAAAGATATCGAGGCCGGCAAAATCGACAATTAGCAATCTTTGATGAACTAAATCCGCCGAAAGCGGATAAAAGCGAAATAGTCCCGAGAGTCGAACAATCGGCCTCGGGACTATTTCTTTTGTGTTTTTGCAACATTAAGAAATCATCGCGCAATTTTATAATCTCAAACGCGGAATAGCAGGGGGAAATCATACGGCAGAAACGGGCAGTTCGTTTTTTGGCCTGTGTTTCCAGCGGCGGTGGAGCCACCAGTACTGGGTCGGGTCTTCGCGGACAAATGTTTCAATTGCCTTGGTGTATTCAGCCGTAATCCAAAGCAGGGGGTCTTCCTTATTCGCCCATTCTTCAGGCATTATTATCCGCGTAACACCAATCTCGAAGAAAAACCGGTTGTCTATCCTCCTGGCATATCCGATGACTATCGGCAGATTTTCCGTCAGCGCGAGTAATCCGATGCTTTTGTAGGTGCTCGCCTTTCTGCCGAAAAAGTCAACGAAGATTCCCTTATCGCCGGCGTCCTGGTCCGCTATAAAGCCCAGTGTTGCCCCCGATGAAGCCACCTTGCCAAAAAGTTCCGCCGCGCCTTTTTTGTCGATGATTTTTTGTCCCGCGCGTTCCCGCACTCCATACAGGTATTTGCTTATATACGGATTATCCAGCGGCCTTGCGATGCTGTAAACATTAAAACCGAAAAGCCCCATCATATAGCCGATGATTTCGAAGTTGCCGTAATGTGCCCCGACAAGAATCAGCCCCTTTCCCTCCTTGCTCAGCCACTTCGCGCGTTCCGCGTTTTTGAATTTTGAATATTGCTTCCAGTTGTCTTTCTTGACGAGACGCGGCGTAAAAATAACATCTACCGCCAGCATTACAAGCTGTTCGCAGCTTTTTCGCCCCGTCTGGTCATACCATTGCTCGTCCTTATCAGGGAAGCTGGCGCGAAGATTATCCAATGCCCGTTGTCTCCCCCGGCCGTAGTATTTCCACAACAATCGACCAAGAAACCGGGCGAATTTCAGGTTTGTTTCAACACTGGACAGTTGCAGTATGCCGACCAGGATTCTCAGACATGCATACCCCAGCCAGTCGAGGATGGCATTGCGTTCCTTCTTGGGCTTCTTTCTCTTGACGAATAACGGACTTGTCATAATTGTTTAGCCCCGGCTCCAGTGGCCGGGGTTTTATCTCACATCACGTCAAGCCGTCGCAGCGTTGCCCTTGCCCATCGCATACTCCGCATCTGCGCCGCCAGCAGCAGCAGCAATACCAGCACCCAGTAAACTGTGAATCGGAAAATCATAGATACGTATGCAACGTTGGTTTTTTGTGCCTGGCACGCGGCCATCATCTCGGCTGGCGTGAACATAGCACCCGCGAACACAGGCGCAAACATCAATTGCCACGGCAGCAGAAGCACGACAAACAACAGCGACAAAAAGAACGCTCTTGCGATATGATTTATTCCGCCCAATCGCCCAATCAGCGACACTTTCATCGCGAAAAGTATCGTCAGGCAATAGAGCAGCGAACAGGGTATAAGGATAAAATCCAGGAACCGCACAACCGCCGCGATATGCCTGGCATGCAGCTCGAATCGCACTGTTACCTCCACAGGCGCCGGCTTATTCGGCTCGGCTCCCATATGCAGCGTTTGCTGTAAATTCGGTTCAGATGCCGCGTTGGTATCCGCCGTGATTTGTCTGGCGGCCTCCTTAATCTTGTCCGCCTCCGTTGCCGGCTGTTTCTCTCCTGTTGCCTCGCCGCCCGCGGGGCCAAGCACAACGTTATCGCCCCTGACTAAGTGAAGATTCATAACCCAGAACGATCCCTGCACAAGAATCAGCGCCAGCAGGATTACTATAAACAAAAAATTCTTCCAGAACTTTATTGCACTTATTGCCTCGAGACAATCTGTCGTATCGACCAGATTACCCATCCTTGACTGTTCCTGGCTCATTTGGTTTCTCCTGTTACCGGATTCCGATTCATTTTCAAATTCAAAATCCATAACGCGCTCATATTTCAACTGTTTTTATATTTTACCCTTCGTATGCGACCACTATTATGACCCTCTCTATTCATCAGTTCAAGTATTTTATTGGATACGTTCTGCTGTCTTCCATCTTCAATTCCCTGTTTTTTGTTTTTCAACTGTTTCCAGCCGATGCCGGATATCATCGGTCAGATTATTTAACCCCTTGTTTTTTGCTATCTCAAGGCCCCTTTTCAAATGTATCGTTGCCTCATCAATCTTGCCCTGTTTGATTAATATATCAGCCAGCAGGTAATGTGCCGCTGCGGATTTCTCATCGATTTCGAGCGACAGTTTGAATTGTTCCGCCGCTTCCTGCAGTTTCCCCTTGGCGGAGAATATAAGCCCCTTGCAGTAATAAACGTCCGAGTAAGCCATCGGGTGAATCTTCTTCAGGTAGGAAGCAAGTTCGAGCTGGCGGTCAAGGTGAATCAAGGCCTCGTCGAATTTGCCTTGTCTGAAAAGCGACTCGCCTATTTGCCCGTGTGCCAGCCACGAGTCGGGATTTTTATTCAGCGTATCGGCCCACAGCGTATCCGAATTTTTATATACCCCGCATTGCCGCCAGGTCAGTACACCAAGCGTTATCAGCAAAACACCCGCTGCGGATACGATTATGAATTTGGCGTTTTCACCCGACCTGCGATAAACCGTTGCCGCGATTCCGGCAGCAAGCGCTATAGGCCCGATACTCGCCATATACTGGTAGTGGTCCGCGACAAACGCATATACAAACGTGTAAAGGGAGAAAAAGCCGAGCATGGGGAACAGTATTGCCGGGAAAAAAATAATTGCGGCCGGTATCCCGTGTCCTGTTCGTTTTCTCAGCAGCCAGCCGGCGGACAAAACCATCGCGAAACTCACCGGCCAGGCATACTGCCAAACATCAGTTGCGTCAATATTCCAACGGGGATAGCTAATAAACGTCAGATTAACGGGCCAAATCAGCTTCCACAGGTAAAACCATAAAGCCCTGCCCGCAATCAATATCTTCTCAGTTACGCTCAAACCAAAATTAACAAAACCTGTGCCCTGATGGTACTTCTCCCACCACATCACCAGAAGCCCATCCCCAATCCCCATAGCGACATAAGGCAAAATTTGCAGCCATCTCTTTACGGTAATCGGCGAATTTTTGAGCCACAGTATCAAAACCAGCACCGCGGGCAGCATACACGCAGTTGTCTTGCTGAACAGCGATAATGCGCAAAATACCAAAGAACCGGCGTATAATAAAACTGCTTTGCGGCCGGATTGATTATCGAAGACGAATTTGACCCAGCACAAAATCGACAAAAGCGAAAACAACAGCATCAGGGTGTTTTTCCGCTCGGTTATCCACGCCACCGATTCGACGTGAACCGGGTGCAGCGCAAAAATCGCCGATGCCAGCCACGCTCCCGGTATCGACAAACGTCTCAAAATTACCCATAGCAGTAATGCGTTGATGCAGTGAATTGCCACGTTTACCGCGTGATAACCAGCCGGGTTGAATCCCCACAACTGATACTCAGCCCGAAAGGTCGTATAGACAAGCGGAAAGTATTGTGAGGGGGAATCCGTTGAAAACCATATACGGTAAAGCCCGTCAGGGGCCGTAAGGAGGGGATTGGCGGTAACGTATTTGTCGTCGTCCCATATATAACCACTTTCTATTGCCGGTATATACGCCGTGAAACAGCCCGCGACTATAGCAATCGCACCGGCCAGTAAAACCAGCATTTTTCCTGTTTTGTCGGTTTCCCGTTTCATAATTGCATACTATATCAGAACCGACCGCGGCTGTTTAGCTCTATAATAATTGGATTTTCGAGTATCCATTTTTCTCAAAAAGCGTCTTGACGGCCTCGGTTTTACCATTTATTATCATTTCCAAATGTCCCTGCAAAGGGATATTGAGGGGTCTCGCTTAGGGTGTGGGCAGGCCCCTCTTTATTTTGTGGTTTCATCTGACAATGTCGAAGTATGTTGCCCGTAAGTTAAAATCGGCACAACCGCCAATCAGTCAACTGCTTTGAACGCTGTTTTTGCCGCCTCAATCGTTTTATCAATGTCTTTTTTCGAATGTGCCAGGGAGACAAACATCGCTTCGTATGCGCTCGGGGCTATATAAATTTCATTGTTTAACATCGACGCGAAAAACTTTTTGAACTGTCGTATATTAGTCGATTGAACATCCTCAAAATTACGTACAGGCCTGTCGGTGAAAAAACAGCTCAGAATAGACCCGACCCTGTTGACAATTATGGGGATGCCCGCCACACCGGCCGCGTCTTTCAATCCGTCAGCCAGCATTGCCGCTTTTGCTTCGAGTTTGCCGTAGCAATCACCTTTAGCCAATATGTTAAGCGTTGTGTTTGCGGCAGCGGTGGCAATCGGGTTGCCGCTTAGCGTCCCTGCCTGGTAAACAGGTCCCGTTGGCGCAAGCATATCCATAATCTGCGTCTGTCCTCCAACAGCCGCCAGTGGCAATCCGCCGCCTATTATTTTGCCGAGACAAGTTATATCCGCCTTTATGCCGTAAAGTTCCTGTGCCCCGCCATAAGCAACGCGAAAGCCCGTTATCACCTCATCAAAAATTAAAACCGACTTCTCGGCGTCGCACAAAGCCCGCACAAGCTGCAAATAATCTTCTGCAGGCGGCACAACTCCCATATTCGCAGCCACCGGCTCAACCAGCACCGCCGCGATTTTACCTCGGTGAACCAGGAAACAATTCTTCACCGCCTCAACATCATTATATGGTATTACAACTGTCAGATTCGCTATGGCAGAAGGGATACCCGCGCTCGATGGCGTCGCGTGTTCAGCCGCTCCCGACCCCGCCGACACCAATAATGAGTCGCTATGCCCGTGATAGCATCCTGCCATTTTGATTATCAAATCTTTGTGCGTGTATGCGCGGGCGAGGCGAATTGCGGTCATCACCGCCTCGGTCCCGCTGCTCACTAATCGCACCTTCTCAATTGAAGCGAAAGCGTTATGTATCTTTTCCGCCAATTCCGTCTCTGCGACGGTTGGCGCACCGTAACTTGTTCCTTTTCTCGCCGCTTTATTTATCGCCCTCACAACTGCCGGATGAGCGTGTCCTAAAATCATCGGCCCCCACGACCCGACGTAGTCAATATAGGCATTACCGTCTATGTCGTAAATTTTTGCTCCCTTGGCCTTGGCTATGAACAATGGCTTTAAACCCACACCTCCGAATGCCCGCACCGGCGAATTTACTCCGCCTGGGATATACCGTCTTGCTTGGGTGAATGCCTCCGCCGAGTTTGCGTTTACCTGAGGGCTTTTTATATTCTTCATACCCGAAATCCTAATCCGGCGATAACCGGCCGTCAATTGTTAATCTGCCTTTGTCTCTGCGGTAAGTTTTTGAGCACTGGTAAATAAGCAATCCCCCAATAACCTCCAAATTCATCAAATAGTATGATTTTGCATATCAAAACCGATACCCATAAAAACCTGGTATTTAGGAGGTTTACAATGTGTCAGGAATGTGGATGCTCACCGTGTAAAAAATGTGGAAAAGAGATAATCGACGGCGTCTGTTCCGGCTGTAACAAGCCGGCCGATAAATGTACCTGTAAGAAAAAATCCAGGAAGTAATACCTTCCCGAACACCACAAGTAATGCAGCCCTCCTTCGGAGGGGGGCTGTTTTGCTTTGGTATGATTAAGACGAGTGTTAAAACGGGAACTGCTTCAACAGCTTTTCTTTCATCGGTATTATTTCGTAATCCGTCGGGGTAACCGTTTCCTCTATTTCACCCGGCAGATGATTCACCTGGTATTTCACCAGGCAGATAAAAACCCCGATTTCCCTGCTGCCAGTTTCCCATTGCGGCTCAACGAATTTTTCCTCCTGAAGAACTGTAGCTCTGGCGATTGCCTCGGTCGTCAGTCCTCCGAAGCCGAATACCGCCATACTCATCGTATCTTTTTCATTGTCGCGGACAACAATGACTGCCCCGCCGTCCTGCTCGTGCAAATGCCAGGGGAAAGCCACCCATTTGCCCCTCTCATTTATGTAATGCAGCCCCGGCACCGAACAATCTTTGCCGCCTCCGGGCCTGATTTTGCCTCCGAAACAGCTCGGCACCATGTGGTCGCTTTCCCGATATACCGTAAACCACGGCACACGAGGTTGTGCAGTGGAAGCGAAGGGCGTACATTTGAATAAGTCGGCCACAAAATGCTCCAACAGATAGTTGACCCGCTGGCTGCCGATTAATATCGAGGATGTGTTTTTGTCCGACAGCATCTTCTGGAAGATTTTTCCGCTCCTTTGTATGTCCTGTGCCAAAGGTTCCTGTCTGACATCATAGCTTTGCAGAGGGTAATGGAATGGTATGTATTCAAAAAACAGTCCGGGCGTCGGGGCATTATCTTCCTGTGGTGTTGATAATTGCTGGGCGAAAAGTCCCAGCGCCGTCGTATCACTCCGGCTGAGCCACTTCCAAAGCACCTCCTGCTCCCGCGGCTCGTGATATTCGCCTATGAAGAAGTTGCATTTTTCTTTCTCAGCGAATTCCTGCCATAATTTGCCCCGCCCTCGCCCGAAAAGCGCGGCAGGCAGCGATTTTGCGGGCACATCGTTCTCTATTAACCAGGAGCAGATTTTGCTTAAAGTGCCGGTTGATATGGTCCCGATTTCATCGCTGAACATCTTCGAAACTGTCTGCCTGTGCAGCCCCAGGTCCTTGGCCATAACCTGCATAATGCCGCGTTTGTACAAATTATGCTCCTGCAGCAGTTTTTTTAGACGCATTTTTATTATCATTAATACACCTCTTGCGGAATTTTGACGGATTGGACCACGAGATTATCCCCAGGTTGATATTCTAAGACACAAAAGCGGATTATGTTGAAACCATTCGACATACAATCCCGGCTTATGTTGATTAAATTCGACTTTATGCCTTATTGGCAACGTTGAAATTGACGTCGGCGCTGTGTTTTATCCCTTGCACTATTGCTTTTTAAGGCCATTTAGCCGATTATACTATTGTAATTTGTGCGGTCAACAGTTGCTGCAAAAATTATATATTCAGGTATTGTATATGTCGGTCAAAACAGCCGTATTATTTAGTCAATTCAGCAGCTTGCCAGTTATCAATCCTGCCTTGTTTCCTGTCTTTAATGCCTGTTCTAGTATGGGTTTTGACGCCTGTAACGGTTATTTGCCATGGGGGATGTTGTGCTAACCAAAAACGAAGAGCAAGTCCTGATTAAATCTTATCTTGATTCCAATGAGCTGGAGAAGTTTGAGCTGTCTGATGAGGATTTTCGCTTCATTAAAGGGGCCGTGGTCCTGATTATCGGCATAGGCAACCGGATAGGGCGCGAGTTGTTCGGGCTTATGAGAAATAAGGGTGTTGAGAGTTTTGTTTTTGCTGACGCCAGTGAAAAGGCGATGTACGACGTCGTCGAGGCACTCGAAGACAAACCCCTCGAATCATCGAAAGTCCACTACGAAATCGGAGATATCGCCGACGAGAAATGGATGCGTTCGATATTCGAGGTTTATAAGCCGACCGTATGTTTCAGTTTCGCCGCAAGGACCTCCGTCAAACTTTCAGACATTTCTCCTGAAGCTTTCATAGTTACCAATATCCGGGGCAACTACAACATTCTCAAGGCCGCCGCCGATTGTCCGTCGATGCAGGTCTGTATTTTTATCTCTTCCGAAAAGGCCAATACCCCCTCAAGCGTTTACGACGTTACAAAATTCTGTCTCGACTTTTTGGTAAGACAAACGGCGTCGAATTTTCCGAGGATTCGTTTTGGGACCCTTCAATTAGTCAATATCTGCTCCACGGGCGGTTCGTATTTCCTTCGTTCATTAATAGACGGTGTAAAAACAGGCAAACCAATTCGTCTTCGCGTAATCGACGGCCAAATTCCCAAACGCAGGTTTTCCTGTCCGGCCACAGCCGCAAAGCTGTTTTTGAGGTTCGCCGCCTTCTGCAGGGGAGGTCACGCCTTTGGTATTTTACCATCCTCTGTTGCCCCCATTGATATTAAATCGCTTGCGACGCTGGTTTGTAAGGAGCTTGGCGTGGAGGATGTCGAGGGCTTTGCCAAAGAGCATATGAGTTTTGTTGACGGCAAGGGCGAAAAGGTCGAAGAGGTATTACCGGAGGGGGCTTATTGTGTCCCGGGTATGCCTTTATATCTTACCCCGCCTGCCAAGGTCGATGAAAAATGGCTTTGGGAGCAAATTAACAAACTTCTTACCCTTAGTGCGGACATTAAAAATCGGGAAGAAGTGATGAATATCATCTACTCTGTAAGAGATGCCGCGATTCGCGGGGCAGCCACGACCAACGGCGTAACCAACGGGGCATCCTCAGCATCGCGACAATAATCTTAAAGCTTTCCGCTGTCGTCCGGCTTCGGTCCTTTGCCTTCATCTTGCGGCGGCTCATTTTCGTCTATCTTCCACTTGTCGCTCTCATCGATGTCGTTCATTTCCCTCTCGACGTATTTCATCATTTTCCGCTGCATCGGCTCCATCTCTTTTTGCCATCGCATCATACTCTGGTAGCTGACTAAGAGCATATCCAGCCGAATAAGCTGCCACTTCGCGACGCACTCCGGCTCCTTGATATTCGAGAAGGGGTCGCATTTGAATACCCGCCTGCCGTCAGGTCCGATTTCGCATAATTCGCACTGCGTGCACTGAATCATATAAGTTTCTCCGCGTACCTTAGTGGCAAAGATTATTCACATAAACCAATTTGCACTTTGACAATCAATCGCTTTTCTTATATTATCAAACGCCCGATACAATAAACAGGGTTATTTTTGATTGTATGTTTGGATTGACGGAGTAAGTATAGTATGGCAAAACCAAGACGCAGGCGCAAAATCGGAAGCAAAAAGCGCCACCAGAAGTGGAAAATTCGCCACAAGATAAGCTGGTAAACAAGCCCCCAGCTTTATGTTGGAGGTTAGCCCCCCGGTTAAACCTGGGGGCTTATGAGTAGCGGTCAGAAAAATGAAGCATTTTACCGTTACCTTTCAGCCCGACGGCAGGCAGGTTTCCATTCACCCCGGCGCAACGCTGTTGGATGCCGCGGGGTTGGCGGGTATCGTTCTCAATACTATATGCGGCGAGAAGGGGACCTGCGGCAAATGCGGCGTTGTTCTTCAGCCGGCGGGCCAAACCGTTCTCGCCTGCCAATATCACGTTACCGAAAATCTGACGGTTCTTGTTCCGCCCGATTCCCGTTTCGTCGAGCACAAAATCCTTACCGATGGGGCCACCCGCAAAGACGCCGTCGGAGCCGATATTTATAAGAAATACCTTTCTGCTGCCGGCAATCGTCCCATACTTGGTCTGGCGGTCGATATCGGTACCACAACCGTTGTTGCCAAACTAATAGATATGAAAACCGGCCGGCTCTTAGCGACCTGTGCCACCCTTAATCCGCAAACAAAATTCGGCGACGACGTAATCTCCAGAATCAGCTATGCCGAGACCAGCGCAAAATTAAAAGAGCTAAACGAGTTGATTACAGGTCGGCTTAACGACCTCATCGATGATTGCTGCCAGCAGGCCAATGTTAAAAATAACGACATATACGAAACCTGCGTCGTCGGCAATACCACGATGCATCACATCTTCCTTCAATTACCAGTAACTCAGCTTGGCGAGGCGCCATATAAGGCATTCTCGCTCGATGCAAATGATTCCACTCCAACCGAAATCGGTCTGCGAGTTAATCCCGCGGGTAATGTTCACACCGTCGCCAATATCGCCGGCTTTGTCGGAGCCGACACTACAGCCGTTGCTCTGGCGACGTCGCTCGATTCCGCAGACCAGATGACTCTTGTAATCGACATAGGAACCAACGGTGAAGTTTTACTCGGCACAAAGGACAAACTCATTGCCGCAAGCTGTGCCGCGGGGCCTGCCTTTGAAGGCGCAAGAATCGCCTGTGGTTCAAGGGCTGCCGACGGCGCAATCGAGGCCGTAGTTCTTGACAAACATAATATCGCTATCGATGTGATAGGGGGGGGCAAGCCCGTTTCGATTTGCGGCTCAGGCATTATCGACGCCGTCGCTGTTATGCTTGATTCGGGCGTCATTGATTTTACAGGCCGGTTCAAATCCAAAGTATCACTGCCCTTGGCCATCGCGAAACGTATAACCAGAATTAAACACGCACTATCTCATCCCAAAGATGAAGGCCCCGTTTTTGTCCTCGCTTACAAAGGCCATACTCCGGCGGTTTATCTCACCCAGCAGGATATCCGCGAAGTCCAGCTTGCCAAGTCCGCAATCCGCGCGGGCATCCACATTCTTCAGCATCGCCTCAAGGTTGCCGATGCGGACATAAAAGCGATTTATCTTGCCGGCGCATTCGGCAATTACATCCGTCGCCAATCTGCCCTTCGCATAGGCCTGCTGCCGAATGTCCCTGTCGAACGTATCCATTCCGTAGGCAACGCCGCCTCATCCGGGGCACAGTTAATTCTGATCAGCTCCCGTTTCCGGGCGCTTGCGACGGACCTTGCCCGCCGAATTGAATATGTTGAAATCGCCAATGACCCCTTCTTCCAATCCGCCTTCGCCGACTCGATGCTTTTCTAATCCTGCTCTTTTTGATTTTCAAAAACACTTGCAAATTGCCTGCTGTAGAAGTAAAAGATGAGGCAAACTGTTAATTATGCGAAAGGAGTTAAAATGAATGCAATAAAATTTGTTACGGTAATACTTACGGCGTCGTTATTTTCCGCGGGTTGTTCTGTTGAACCCGAAAAAGCCGAAGGACAGGCCGTCCTGAGCGCACAAGTCAATGAAGCTATCACGATATTCAAGGAAAAAGACCCAGGTATCGATAAATTCTTCAATCGGTCCTATGGCTACGCGGTCCTGCCGAAGGTCTTCAAAGGGGCATTCTGGCTCGGCGGCGCCTACGGCAAAGGCGAAGTTTACGAAAAAGGCCAGATGGTTGGTTACTGCGACATGAAACAGGCAACACTCGGTTTCTCTTTCGGCGGTGAATATTTCCGTGAAATAGTATTTTTCAGAGACAAATCCGACTTAGACAGTTTCAAAACCGATGAATACACCTTCTCCGCGCAGGTTACAGGCGTTGCAGTTACCGCTGGCGCGGCAGCCAAGGCCGATTACCAGTCAGGAATGGCCGTGTTCATCGCTACCGACAAAGGCCTGATGGTCGATGCATCGCTTGGCGGCCAGAAATTCAACTACGTTTCCGCCTTCACTCTTGTGGATACGAGCAAAAAATAACGCGTCACAAAACCGTGAAACGGTTATCAGAAGCGTATGACATTGGCGCCCCAGGTAAGGCCTGCACCGAAAGCGACCAGGATGACAATATCTCCCCGCTGGATTTTTCCTTCGCGTATGGCCTGGTCAAAGGCAAGCGGCACTGAAGCTGCGGAAGTGTTGCCGTATTCGTTGATATTGATGAAGATTTTATCATCCGGCAGTTCCAGCCGTTTGGCTGCCGATTCGATGATTCGGGCGTTCATCTGGTGTGAGACAATCATTTTAACGTCATCGAGGGTGATTTTGCATTTCTCCAGGCACTCCGTTACCGTCTCGACGATTCTTCGCACCGCCTGCTGATAAACTTCTCGTCCCTTGATTTCCATAAAAATCTTTTTGGGGTCATCCAGAGGTTTGCTTACAGGATTGCGAGAACCATACGCCTGACAATTCAGCGCCTGCCACGAACTGCCGTCGGTGTACATCGTGCTGTAAATGATGCCTCTTTGCGTTTTCCCCTTTTCTTTCGGCCTGCCCTCGATGATTATGGCGCCCGCGCCGTCGCCGAAGAGAATACAGCTCGTGCGGTCCTTGTAGTTGGTGATTTTAGTCAGTGTTTCCGCGCCGACGATAAGGGCGTTATGAACCCTGCCGCTTTCGATGAACTGCTGCGCAATTGAAATGCTGTAAATGAACCCGCTGCATGCCGCCGCCAGGTCGAATGCCCATGCTTTCTTGGCGCCGAGGTTCTGCTGCACAAAGCACGCTGTTGAAGGAAATACCATTTCAGGGGAGATTGTCGCGACGATGATAAGCTCTATTTGTTCCGGCTGTAACCCGGCTTTGGCAATAGCTTTTTTGGCGGCCTCGGTCGCTAATTGCGCCGTGCTTTCGTTATTTTTACAAATGTGCCTGCGTTCGATGCCCGTCCGCGTCTTTATCCATTCATCCGATGTCTCGACCATTTTGGCGAGTTCTTCATTCGTAAGAATTCCGGGCGGCGCGTATGAACCGTGTCCCGTGATTACCGCGTTGAAATCTGAGTGGTGCGACTTAATCTTATTGCTCATCCCTGGCCCTTAATCCTTCTTCCTCCGGTTCGGCGTTTTGTCCTTCTTCGCCGCCTATGTTGCTTGCCGAAAGGTATTCGGCAATTTTACCGTTTATGTTTATTACGTGATATTTTTTCGCCGCCATTATGGCGTTTTTTATCGTCCTGCTTTCGCTTGCCCCGTGGCAAATCAACGCTGTGCCGTTTATGCCCAGCAGCAACGCGCCGCCGTATTCGTGATAATCGTGCTTTTTGAAGAATCGTTTCATTAACCCTTTGAACATAGGCCCGATTACCAGCCGGAACTTATGCGT
The DNA here is from genome assembly GCA_963769245.1 of uncultured Phycisphaerales bacterium. Taxonomy (GTDB): domain Bacteria; phylum Planctomycetota; class Phycisphaerae; order Sedimentisphaerales; family Anaerobacaceae; genus Fen-1362. The sequence goes on along the minus strand of CAVYKU010000001.1, from coordinate 2,047,299 downwards.
CATAATCTCCTGCTTTATCGCCTTGACAAGCCCTTCGATAAGTCCCTCGGTCAGCTTCAGGATGACATTTCCCACGAATCCTTCACATATTGCCACGTCGCAGACGCCCTTGAAGATATCCCGCCCCTCGATGTTCCCGATGAAGTTGATTTTCGGGTCCTGTTTTATGAGTCCTCTCGCCTTTTTGACTACTTCGTTACCCTTGGCGTCTTCCTCGCCTATGCTAATCAGCCCCACCCTGGGGTTTTGTATCCCGAACAGTTCTCGTGCATATATCGAAGACATAACCGCATACTGGTAAAGATTGATTGGCTTGCAGGCGATATTGGCGCCGACATCGCAAATGGTAACGGGGCCTTCGAATGTCGGGAAGACCACCGCGATTCCGGGACGGTTGACGCTCTGCAGATTTCGCATACGCATCTGGAAAGCCGCGACACAGGCACCCGTGTTGCCCGCGGAAATAACGGCGTCGGCCCGGTTCAGCTTGCCTAACTTGGCAAGAATTGATATCGAGCTGCGGGGTTTCTTCCGCAATGAATCAATAGGGGGGTCGTCCATACCAATAACATCTGGCGCGTGAACAATGGTAAGTGCGGCGGGACAGGCAGCCGTTTTGGGCAGCTTTGGTTCAATAACTTCCCTGGGGCCGACGAGAATCACCTCGTCGCCTTTTTCGAGCTGAGCAAGTGCCTCAACTGCGCCCGAAATAATAGCATCCGGTGCATAATCACCGCCCATTGCGTCTATAGCAATACGCATCAGGAATTACCCCTTTTTTTCGGTTTTTTCCGCTATTTTCAGGGTGATTTTTGAATTGAGATAACCGCATTTTTCGCATGCGGCGTGTGGCAGCTTTGCCTGGCCGCACTTCGGGCATACGGTGTAATTCACCGGCTTAAGGGCGTGATGTGCCCTGCGTGAATGAGTTCGGCTCTTACTAATCTTTTTTATCGGTAACATTAACTGGTACTCCAAAAATTGCTTATGATTAAAGCGTCCTCGATTAAAGCGAGTAGTGATACTTTACAGCGGAAGGTTTGTCAAGACGAAATTGCGTTTTTTACCGCGTATCCCGCCGGATGACCCAGCAAGGGGTCGATTTTGGCGGATTTTGCCCCGCTGTGAAACACCGGCTGTCTCTTGACACCCACGGCTGTTTCTGCGATAAAACTCGCGGTTTTGAAACCCAAACAACCAACGAGATACTATATACTAAGGACGAAATGATGAAAACAGCATTTTTATTTCCGGGTCAGGGCGCACAATTTATCGGGATGGGCAAAGACATCGTGGAGGCGTTTGGCACAGGAAAAGCCATATTTGACAAGGCCAACCAGATTTTAGGATTCGATATCGCCAGGATTTGCTTCGAAGGGCCTGCCGAGATGTTGAATACAACAACAATGTCTCAGCCGGCGATTTTTACAGTTTCGGCGGCGATTCTGGAGATATTTAGAGCGGGCGAAAAAACAAAAAATATCACCGCGGATGTAACAGCCGGCCTGAGTATGGGCGAATATACCGCACTTTACGCGGCGGGACTGATTAGTTTTGAAGATGGTTTGAAATTGGTCAAAAAACGAGGCGAGGCGATGCAGGCCGCAGCCGACAACAGCAAAGGCGGCATGGTCGCACTCATCGGCCTTGATGAGGAAAAGACCAAAGCCCTTTGCTCCGAGGCGGCCCAGGGGGAATTGCTGGCAGGCGTCAATTTCAATTGCCCGGGCCAAATCGCAATAAGCGGCACAATATCGGCCTGTGAACGGGCGGAAAAATTAGCGGGAAAATACGGTGCGATGAAGACAATCCGGCTGGAGGTCGCCGGCGCATTTCATACGACGATGATGTCCCCGGCGGCGGATGCGCTTAGCCGGGCGCTTGCTCAGACCGGTATTAAAGACCCGACCCAGCCGAAAGTTATCGCCAATATCACAGCCGATTATTATGCAAGCGCAAACCAGATTCGCGAATCACTTGCAAAGCAGCTTGTCCAGCCGATATACTGGCAAAAATGCGTTGAACGGCTGATGGCCGACGGCACAGATACATTTTATGAAATAGGTCCAGGCAAGGTCCTTACTGGCCTGATGAAACGCATCCACCGCAGGGCAAACATAATTAACGTTTCTTCCGCGGCGGCAATTAACGAATTGTAAATTTTAAGGAGAATGATTATGAAACCGGCAACAACCATCACGGTGATATTCCTGTTGATTGTTTCAATCGCACATTTGCTCCGACTGATTTTGCAGGTGAAGGTTATAACTGATCTTTTTGTGGTGCCGATGTGGATGAGCATCCCGGCGTGTATCGTTACAGCTGCTCTGGCAATCTGGCTCTGGAAGGAAAATAAAAAGTAATCACGGGCATTTGCTGTATGTTGGCTGCCAACTACCGGCTTGCATCCTGTTCTAAAACCAATATACTTGCGCAAAACGATTAATATTTCGTAATCTGGAGAAATTTGTAATGTCTGAAAAAAGATTAGCGGTAGTAACGGGCGCTGCAAGAGGAATCGGCAGGGCAATCGTATTGGAACTTTTGAAGCAGGGGCGTATTGTTGCCGGCTTAGACCTTAACGCGGTGCAGCTTGAAGAGCTTGTGGCCGTATGCAAACAGCAGGGATACGATGTTATCACCAAGTGCATCGACATTACAAATTCCGAAAAGCTCACCGAGCTTCTCGAAGAATTAGCTAACCAGTTTGGCGGCATAGGCATTTTGGTCAATAACGCAGGCATAACGCGCGACAGGCTGATGATTCAGATGGACGACGAGGATTTCGACAAGGTCATCAACGTAAATCTTCGCGCGGCCTTCGTGGCGACACGCGTTGCTGTAAGGTCGATGGTTCGCAATAAATTCGGCAGAATCGTCAGTATCAGCTCCGTCGCGGGCGTCATAGGCCAGGCGGGCTCCACAAACTACGCAGCCAGCAAGGCGGGATTAATCGGTATGACCAAATCAATCGCACGCGAGGTCGGCAAAAAGAACGTTACCGCCAACTGCATCGCGCCGGGCTTTATCCAGACCGATATGACGGCTGTTTTACCCGATGCCGTAAAAGAGGGCGCGATGGCGTTCATACCCGTAAAACGGTTTGGCAACGTTGAGGACGTTGCCCGCGCAGTGGCATTTTTAGCCAGCGACGATTCCGGATACATCACAGGGCAGGTCCTTGGCGTCGATGGCGGTATGGCTATGTAGTTTTTAGCTTGATTCGGATTGCGGATGTTCCTGGTTATGCGTCCGGACGACAAAGACGGGGATATTGATTGCGTGGCGGACGCTGTCCACGGTTTCGCCATATATGATATCGCCCATAAGACGGTGGCCATGAGAGCCGAGCACTAAAAGGTCAAAGCCGTTCGCCTTGACGGATTTGACAAGCTCCTCGACTGGCCTGCCGAATCGCAAATCGGTGTTCACCTGAAATTCTCTCTCCGCGATTTCTTCCGCTAATTGTTCGAGATACGCCTGGTCATTTGTGCTGTGAGCACTTTCACTTTCGTTGCCGTAAACCATTACGCCGGGGGTATCGACGACGTGAACCAGCGTGATACTTGCATTGTGGCTTTTAGCAATAGTGATAGCGGCGGAGATGATTTTTGCGTCTCCTTCGGTATGCTCAAGTGCGACGCCGACGTGTTTGATGGTCATTGGTTTGATTTGTTTCGCTAACCTCTCGCCGGCCTGGTCGTCCGTCGTTGTCCACTCTGTGCCTTTGCGGAACAGCGGCAAAAACGTGATAGCGCCAAGCAAACCAATCAGCAAAAGTGCAAGTGGAGCGAGAATCAACCAAAGCCATTGTGATGAGCTGCCCCAAACCATAAATTCATCATAAACTAATTTCAAATTCAACGCCACGATAATCCCTGCCACAACCCATACAGCGATTTTTACGGGCAGATTATTGGCGAACGTGCCCATTTTCTTTTTGTCGGAAGTGAAATGAATCAGCGGTATAATCGCGAAGGGCAGTTGCAAACTGAGCACAACCTGCGAGAAAATCAGCAGCTGATACGTTCCTTCATTACCTGCTATTGCGATTACTATAACCGCGGGCACAAGGGCGATACCGCGTGTCATCATCCTTCTCAGCCAGGGACGCATTTTAATGTTCAGGAAGCCCTCCATAACAATCTGTCCTGATATTGTGCCTGTGAGAGTTGAGCTTTGGCCCGAGGCAATCAGGGCAATCGCAAAGGCGATGGGAGCGATACTACTGCCTAAAATAGTATCTAATAAATTGTGTGCCTGCTGAATCTGGGTAACTTCGATGCCTCTGCTGTAAAAATTGGCTGCCGCCATAATCAAGATAGCCGCGTTGACGAAAAACGCCAAATTTAATGCTATGGTTGAATCGAGGAAATTGAATTTGCACGCCTGCTCCCTGCCGGTGAATGTTTTAGATATCCGTCTTGACTGTACCAGGCAGGAATGCAGGTAAAGGTTGTGAGGCATAACCGTTGCGCCAATCATACCGATGGCAATGTATAAATTTTGCGAATTCAAACTGGGTTTAAATCCCGCGGCGATGCTTGACCACTCCGGCTTTGCGAGAAATACCTCTAATATGAAGCATCCGCCTATGACCGCCACAAGCGATACGATAAATGCCTCCATTTTGCGGATGCCTAATCGCAGCAATACCAACAGCAGGAATGTATCGCACGCGGTAACTAAACAACCCCACAAAAGAGGCAGTTTGAACAGCAGGTTCAATCCGATTATGGTTCCCAGTGCCTCCGCCAAATCGGTCGCGGCTATCGCGATTTCCGCCAGCAGCCACAATAAGAGATTGAATCGTTTAGGGTATTCCCGTCGGCAGCCCTGCGCCAGATCAAGGCCTGTAACAACCCCCAGCCGGGCGGCAAGGATCTGCAAAATGACCGCCATAAGATTGGACATCAGCAGGACCCAGATAAGCGAGTAGCCGAATCGTGCGCCTCCCTCGATATCAGTTGCCCAGTTGCCCGGGTCCATATACCCGACGCTGACTAAATAGGCAGGCCCGATAAAAGCGAAAAGACGTCTCATCCAGCCGTGTTTCCTGACGTCTATGGAATCGGCAAAGTGATCGCCCGCCTGGTTGTTTGTATTGAGATTGTCCATATCAACGCTATTTGGCTTATTTTGACTTTTCTCACCCAAACCGCAAGGGTAAATTGTGAATTTGCCTGAAAGCGCCTGTTGGTGGTTGACACCTGTCAATTGTTATGAATTATTAGCCGGCGGTTATTTTTTCCAAAAAAATTCAAAAAAAATGGTTGTCGATAGGGCTTGGGGCAGTTAATATACCACCCGACCGTCATCGGATGGCGCAGCGTTGAGATGTGAATCCGCTGGTAAACAGTTTGTTTATGTGAAAAAACGTTGTTTTTGGAGGACAAGCAAGTGAGTGCTGATATGGATGTCCAGGCAGTAGAGCAAAAGGTAATAGACATAATTAGCGAGCAGATGGGCGTTGATAAAGTGGAAATCAGCCGCGAAACTTCCTTCATAAACGACCTGAATGCCGACTCGCTGGATACAGTGGAGCTGGTAATGGAATTCGAGGACGAGTTCGGGATGAGCATTCCGGACGAGGAAGCTGAGAAGATACAGACGGTCGGAGCGGCGGTTGACTACATAGTAAACGCGGCCAAGGCGGCAAAGAAGAAATAGCAGCTATAGAAAATGAGCAGACGAAGAGTAGTAATTACAGGTCTGGGCTGCATTACCGCCTTGGGAGAAACCGCGGACGAGTTTTTTGGGTCGCTTTGCGAGGGTAAAAGCGGTATCGCGATGATAGAGTCGTTCGATACCACTGCGTACCCTGTTCACTTCGGCGGTGAAATCAAGCATTTCGATGTTACCAAATATATCGACTTCCGCGAAAGCAAGCGGATGGACCGATTTTCCCAGTTCGCGGTTTCCGCGGCAATTCAGGCGGTAAAGGAAAGCGGGCTGGATTTCAGCAAGGAAGACCCGTACCGGATGGGCTCTATAGTCGGAACGGGTATCGGCGGCATTAAGGAAATCGAGGAACAGCACCTTATACTTTTGAAAAAAGCGCCGATGCGGATTTCGCCGTTTACGGTTCCGCGTCTTATGGCCAACGCCGCGGCAGGCAATATCGCGATACAGTATGGTCTTCGCGGGCCGAATTTCTGCGTATCAAGCGCATGCGCCAGCAGTAACCACGCGATTGGCGAAGCGTTTTGTAATATAGTAGCCGGCCGCAGCGACATTGTTATTACGGGCGGCACCGAAGCTGCTGTAACCCCGATAGGATTGGCGAGTTTTTGCGCCGCGAGGTCGCTTAGTTTGCGAAACGACAGTCCCGCACAGGCGTCGAGGCCTTTCGACAAGGACAGGGATGGATTTGTGCTTTCAGAAGGCGCAGGCATAGCGGTTCTCGAAGAATACGAGCACGCGAAAAAACGCGGGGCCGCGATATACGCGGAAGTGCTGGGATACGGAGCAACCGACGACGGGAATCATATTACCGCACCTCTGGCGGATGGGGCGGGGGCGGCAAAGGCGATGGAGCTTGCGCTGAAAGACGCGCAGGTGCCGCCTGATAAGGTCGATTACGTTAATGCCCACGGGACCGGAACTGAATTGAACGATATCGCGGAAAGCTCGGCAATCAGGACTGTGCTTGGACCGCACGCGTATAAAGTGATGGTAAGCTCGACGAAGGGCGCGCACGGGCATTTGCTTGGGGCAAGTGCAGCCGTCGAGATGATAGTGTGTGCCCAGGCGATTAAGAAATCGATTGTCCCGCCCACGATTAATCTCGATAACGTGGACGAGCGTTGCGACGCGAAGATGGATTTTGTGCCTTTGAAAGCCAGGGAACGCAAAGTCAGTGTCGCTATTAGCAACTCCTTCGGCTTCGGCGGACACAACGCCTGCGTCGTTTTCGGCAAGGTTTAGTTTTTCCTGATTCGGTCTGCACATACAAGTTTCGGTTTGCTTTCCCATAAAGGTGTTATTCCTGTTGCCTGATTTCCCTTGTTCAGTTTTGTATAAAAGATAAAATACATTTGCTTTTGAAGAAAAAACTGACTGAAAACGAGTAGGCCGTTGCGACTGCGGAATGCCTTAAAAACTGGAGCGATGTAAATGGCAGAAATATTTGACGTTGTTGTAATCGGTTCAGGGCCGGGCGGCTATTACGCGGCGATTCGGTGTGCGCAAAAAGGCGCATCGGTCGCAATTATCGAAAAGGCCGAGACCGGCGGAACTTGTCTCAACCGGGGCTGTATCCCCTCAAAGGCGCTGCTTGCCTCCGCGAAGGTCCTGCTGCAGGCGAAAAGCGCAGCCGCTATGGGCATCAATATCCCGACGGTCTCGCCAAACTGGGTAAAAATGCAGCAGCGCAAAGACGCAATCGTCTCGGGTTCCAGGAAAGGGCTTTCCGGTCTTCTGCAGGCAAACAAAATTAAGATATTTGCGGGGACTGCCATTGTTTCTTCGCCAACGGCGGTCGTCGTTAAAACCCAGGCAGGGCAAATAGAAATCAATGCCACAAAAGGCATCATAATCGCCACCGGCTCAATACCGGTTGAAATACCGACGTTCCCATTCGATGGACAAACCATTATCAGCAGCACTGAGGCGTTATCATTACCGGCAATTCCGGTTTCGATGGTCCTCGTGGGCGGCGGAATCATCGGCTGTGAGCTTGCCTGCGTTTACGCGGCTGTCGGAACAAAAGTCGTAATCGTCGAGGCGCTCGAGCGAATCATTAACACCGAAGACAAATGGGTCAGCCAGTTATTAGAACGCGAATTCAAAAAACTCGGTATAACGGTTTTGACAGGCCGGAAGGTAACCGGGGTGAGCAAGTCAGATAGCTCGGCGAAGGTGGTTTTGCATTCGGGCGAATCCCTTGAAGCTGAAAAAGTTCTCGTGGCCGTAGGCAGAAGAGCGGTTTGTGATAAGCAAACCATCGACAATCTGAAATTAAAGACCGTCGGTACCGTGATAAAAGTCAATGAAAGGATGCAGACGAACGTGCCTAGTGTTTACGCCATAGGCGACGTGGTCGGAACGACATATCTGGCACACGGCGCGTTCGCGGAAGCGGAGGTTGTTGCTGATAACCTTTTGGGAGGTAACTCAACAATAGGCGACTATTCGCTTATACCGAGGGCCGTCTATACTTTCCCCGAAATTGCCTCGGTTGGCAAATCCGAAGAAAGGTGCATAAAAGAAGGCATTGAGATTGCTGTCGGCAGGGGGTTTTTCAGGGCCAACGGCAGAAGTTTGGCACACAACGAGACCGCCGGCGAGGTCAGGGTCATTCGCGAGAAGGCAAGCAATAAGATATTGGGCGTTACTATGGTCGGCGCAGGCGTAACCGAGCTTGTATCGGCCGCTCGACTTATTATTGGCTCAACTGAAAGATTCCACGCCGTCAGCTTCCCGCACCCGACCGTTTCTGAAGTCCTCAAGGAGGCTTGGGAAGACGCCTTCGGCCTTAGCGTTCACCAGCCGCCTAAAGCAGATTAAACGGCCTATTTCCGGATTGGCCGGCGAGTAATTAAGACGAAGCATCACGAAATTTTAGTTGCAAAATAGCGAGTATATTAGTAGATTGAAATCCGACTTTGGCGACGTACCCAAGCGGCCTAAGGGGACGGTTTGCAAAACCGTTATTCGTGGGTTCGATTCCCACCGTCGCCTTTAATGACAAGTTGAGACAGTTAATCGTTTTTGTTGTCTAACATCCTGATTTTCAAAGAGTTATGATTTCTACTCCTGCCAAGCGATTATGACATTTTAGGACAGCCAGTTTTTTTTAGGGTAAGGTTTTTTTGTAAACTTTTTGTAAGCTGCTTTGTAAGTGATTCGGACAATCGTTATCACCCAAGAAACTTTTTAAATCCTGGGGCATCCTGGTAAGCCCTGATGAATCCTGGCAGAGGTTTAAGAGTTAATCAAATAAGTAATGTCAGAATTAAATTAGGAGGCACAAATGGCTAAACAATGGTTTTTAATAGAACTCCGCAAGCAATTACGGCTCAATCAAACAGACGTGGGCAATGATTCAGGCCTAACTCAAATCAGAATTTCCCAGTTAGAACGCGGTGTGGGCGATTACCCCACTCCAGAAGAACGGCAAAAAATCGTTAAGGCGTTAGTAAAGCGTGCTATTGTTCCGGTTTGGAAATCCTGATACTGCAAAAAGGAAGGGTTTAGCGGTCAAGAATTGAACAAACCTTTATACCCCCTGTCTTGGTATCCCTGAGTAGCTTTTCGTCGGTTCTATGATTTCAAAGTGTTTGCTACAAGCGGTTACAGAGATTGTAGAAGATGGTTTAGACCTTACGCTACGGCTTTACCAGTATTTTGCTTGTCGTCTTTGCTCTCGATACTTGGCAATGCTGGTAGTGAATCCAAAGCTGTCCTCTCGTCAAGTAAGCCCAAGTGGGTGTATGTATCCATAGTCAAGCTGATAGTGCTGTGTCTTGCTAAGGACTGAGCTACTTTGGGTGATACTCCGCCTTTGTGAAGGTTTGAAATAAATGTATGTCGGAGCGAATGAAAATCAGCTACTCTACCGGCTGAATCCCGATACTCGATACCGGCAACCTGCAAATCCTGTTTGAAAATTTCGGCTGCGTTGTGCGGTCGGAAATTAGAAAATACTTTTGACTGAGTTTCGGGGTTCAGTTCGTCTTTCCAAGCGGTTAGCTGTCCGGCTATATCTTTTCGTAAAGGTAGCGTATCGTCTCTACGGTGCTTGCTGTAAGCTGCCAGAACGGTTATAGACGGCGTAGAATCGTCAAGGTTAAACGATTGCCAAGTAAGGGACGCTAACTCACTTGCTCTCAAACCTGTGTTGACGGCCAGAATGTAAAGTATCGCACGTTCTCTACCAGTCATACCACTATGATTTTCACCGTTCATAGTGTCAGTTATAAGCTGGTTCAATTCGTCAGGAGTTAAAGCCCTGCGTGCGTGTCTTATATCCGTCTGAGGATTCTGAGACGATAAGTAAGCCAAGACGTTCTCACCGCTCCGATTATCTGCCACAAGCCAACGTGAGAATTGCTTAATCGCCTGTAAGTAAAAGTTACTACTGCGAATTGACAAGCCACTGCGTTTTCTCTGTCCAAGATATATCCCCACTTTAGAAGCCGAAATATCAGAGATAAAATCAAAGCCACAGTTTTCAATTATTGCTTTAGCCCTGTTGTAAACCAAGCACGCTTGCTTGTCAGTTGTCCCCTTGTTCAACAAACTGGCCTTAAATTCGTCAAGGTGTTGCATTAGAGGTTTTCTTCTATGCTCTTTGAATCTGTCAACAATACCGGCTTGTGCTAATTCTGAATCTTTTTCAAGCTGAGCGGCTAACTGGTTCGTTGCTATTTTGTCCCTGAATCCTTTAACACGTTTACGAGAACCGTCAGGGGCTTTGTAATCAATATACCAGTGTTTTGATTGTCTGGTTTTTCTCTTGCCGTTTTCTTCTACCGTAAACTGTTGTCTGAATATGCTTGCCATTTTTCACCCTCATATCAAAAAAGATTTATTCTCCTATTACATACAATATACAACTTTAATTATAAATGTCAAGAAAAAAGGTTAGTAATTGATTTTAATATACCCCTCAGTTTGTTCTAAGTAGCTACGACCAGAGCGGGGTCAGTAAACATTCATTTTAATTACCTTTATATCTTGATATTTGGATATATATCTAAGACGCTGCAAGAACGCACAGTTGAGTATTTCGCTAAAAATGCGTATGTCCCACCTCCCAACTGCAAGAACCTACAGTTGAACAACTGCAAGAACCTACAGTTGTGCAAATTAAGGACATTGTAAAACATTACTCTGCTTTCCAAGCTCATAGCAACAATCAGCAGCATACTTATAAGCCGTTTCAATTTCTTTTGCTTTCTTACGGACTGCTCCCTCTTTGTTTCCTTCGGGGAATTTATGAGGAGAGGGTCTTTCAGATTTTTCTCTCGTTCTACTAACTTGCCCTTTAGTCCACGTCTTCCAATCATCTACCTCTGCATATAATGTTGGGACTTTATGAAGTCCATTAGAGGAGCGAGTTATTGCAGTAAAACCTTTTGCAAGGCAATCATCTACTGCGTTCCTAAATGACGAAGTGCCAATACCTACTTTCTTACCTTCATCATAGGAAAACTGAATTTGGCCGTTGTTAAGAGTAATCCATTCTTTTCCTCTTGCCTCCTCAATAAGTGCTTCCTGTTTGAATCCGTCAAGTTTCATAAAACGCTCATCCTTAAACAAGTCAGAACAGTTTACTCTTACCCTTTTTTGTAGAAATAAACCAAGCCAGTATTTAGCAGTTCCCGAAAGTGCTTTATAGGCCTGTGAACGTAAAAGCTCTTTATCCCAATACATACCGTTATTTTTATTGTGTTTTAGTTTATACATATTTTTTCTCCTCTTCCCTAAGCACTCTTTTTGGATTCAAATTTATCGGCAGATGGTAATCCTGCGAGAATCCACTCATTGATAATGTCCCGCCTAAATTTTATACTTGCTCCAAGCTTGACCTTCCCAGGTATCAAATTTTTTGAAAGTAACCGCCAAACTGTTCTGTAATGCACCCCCAAACACACTCCCAATTCCTTAACTGATAACAACGCCTTTTCGATGTTCTCTCCCTCTCTCTTTTGGTTCTCCATTTTATTTCTCCCAAATATGATTCTTCCCAATAGCTCAGTTACACACTGAATATCAGGACAGAAAATTCTTCTCCTCAAATAGACAAAATCCAGGCAAAGAATAATCCTTGCTTGGAATAAGCTATTAAAAGATTCAGAGATGTTTAACCGTTTAAGGCAACCTGATATGGAGCTATGAAGTCCCTCACCAAAGAAACAGAGAGAATAAACCCGCTATTCCTTTGGTCTTGGACTTCGAGAGACATATCTCCACCAAATTTTCAAAGAACAACTTTTACGTCTTACCGCATTTTTGCGGCAAAACAAGGGGAAAATATATCTCCCTTCAAGGTATAAATACGTAGAGTTCTCGATTATGTTCGTATAATTCGGATACTATTTTACTTTATATTTTACCAAAGAGCACAACTTTACACTCCTCTTCCCCCATAACTACGTGGAAATTTAATTTTGTGCGTCTTATTCTACACGTTCTGGCGACATTTTTTTGCTGGATGTCCCTAAACGTCGGTATCGTAAGAAGATACATCAGAATAATTATTTAGGATATATCGCCTCTGATTAAGACAGCACCAACGCCTTTATCAGTAACTAAGCAATATGACAAATAGAATTAACCTATTGCGTTATATACGCTTAATATGTTTCATTCTATTGGCAATAGGATTAAGCATATATTCAAAATCAGAGACGATATACTAAGAAAATAATTTTAACAATAATCGTCTTTTCCTCGGCTTGCTATATCTTCGCCTGTATGAATCCCACAGTAATAAGCAAATAGCTAATTTACAAAGCCATATATTTTCTTTAATCCCTTTAAGTATAGACAATAATTTTCTATTAGGCACAGGGTATTGATTGTAAGTCAAGTATTAACAATACGTTATATCATTTTCTATAAGTTTGATATTCACTTAACAATCTGCAATGCTATAAATTCTTTTTAATCCCTTCAAGTATGGACAATAATTCGCCTGTATGGTTTATTCCCCTTTAGTCCTTAATTGTCATACCCCCAAGAAATCTCCCAAAAAGCAGAAATCAGGGAAGATTCCCTATAAACAAGAGGGTATTTTTAGCCGAAAACCATAGAAGCGAGATAGACCAAATACCGCAGTTGTATTTATTAGGCAATGCCTGTTTATGAAACCAGGTGATAAAGTAAAATACGTTGGTGTTATTTATAGTGATGAGTTGGAAGGCAAAATAGGAATTATAAAAGGCAAAAGCCCTGACAATAATACAATGTGGTTAGTAGATTTTGGAAAAGGTTATGGCGAGTATGATTGTTATGAAACAAGCTTGAAAAGGGACGGCCAATTACTCCTTCCATTTTAACGAATAATCTCCCTGATATTTGGTTATCCTATACAAGGATAAAACAATGAATCAGAACAATAACGAAAAGATGGAAACATTTGTAAGACGATTAGGTGTAGGGTGTTTCTTTGGTTTCTTTTTCCTTTTCGGTTTTACGGAAAGTGCTGCTTTAGCATTTGCAACATTGTTTTTAGTTTTTGTAGTTTCAACTCTGCTTTATGATTGCCATTTGTCTCAAAAAGAACGGCTTGCCAACCCAAATTATTACGAGGATGAGAAATTGGAAAAGGGTTATCAGGACTGGTTAGAACAGCAGAGGCACGATATTAAATAACAAAATTGCAATTTTAGGAGTTCTAAAAATGGGGACAGTTATTAAAATAATGAATCCACGGATAACGTTACCGACTATTAGAAAAGATGCTTCCGACAATTTTGAACAAGCGGTTATATGTGTCTCAGATAACAACGGTTTTAAACTTACACTTACATTCAATCCTCCCGCTTGCCCAATTCATTTAGATAACCCTATGGAATGGGATAAGCTACAAAGTAAAATAAATAATGGTCTTTCTGGGATAAGGGACTCTTGGGTCGAGTTTTTCTATGGTTTTAGGGAAAAGGACTCTTGTTCCGTAGAAATTAAGTTTCACGACCAAACCAGTCCTATTTGTATCTCGGGCAAGGACATTATTTCTGGTTTGCCAGAAAATACGTCTTTTAAAAATTTTTAGCTAATACACCTTACTTCCGAGCACCTACCCCCTGATACAATTTTTGAATTTTGCATAATATATTTTTCAAGCCATATTGACACCCTACACACTATCGAAAATCGGAGCTACCTCCCTCTACGGGAGTATCAAAATTCAGGGAATAATCAGGTAAATCATAGGTCATTTTCAGCCGATATAATAGGCAGGAGATAGATATACTATGCCAGAGAATGACACACACAAAGACATTAAGCAGTTTATTACTTGGGGCTTGTTGCTCTTATGCTGTTTTCTGCTTGCTGCTATTCTGTTGTTTCTTTATAAAAACAATAAGATAGGGCGATATGCAATGCACGCAGAAGGAGCGACGTTTTACGTATTAGACACAAAGACCAGCCACGTTTGGTATCGGAATCGGTCTTATTGTTACGATTTTGGAACGCTTTGGAAACCCACTTTTGAAATAATTAATATACCTGCACCTATTGACTTTTCTGATTTGGGGGCTACGCGTGAGATAACAGAAGAACCTTAATGAATTAGGCGATACAGAAACCGATTTTACACCGGATTCAAAACACTTACATATCAGGGACGATGTTCAAAAACAGCAAACTTTTTGTAAGCTGTTTTGTAAGCTGATATTTATAGTATTCCTAACCTCTTTGCCCTACTGTGGTTATGATTTTAAGGGGACGGTTTGCAAAACCGTTATTCGTGGGTTCGATTCCCACCGTCGCCTTCTGTAACTTCTTGATTGACAAAATAGCTTGTGATTTTCAGCGGGGGGATCCTCCCGCCTCCGGTCAATTCGCTGCGCACGCTCAAGAACAGGACGGCCATAAGGCCTGACCGCTGAAGAAGTTCACCTGAAGAACTTTTGAAGGGGACTCTTGTAACAATTGTGATGTGCTTATACTATATCAAGATGAAAATAGATGCTCAAACAGGACGTTCCCTTCTTATTTGCTTGATACTCATCCTGGTGAACCTTATCGCGTATGAGCCGATGAGGCATAATGGTTTCGTGGATTATGATGACGTTGATTATGTAACCACAAATCCTCACGTCTTAAAAGGAATTACCATGGATGGGGTCGCATGGTCTTTCACTGAGACGGCCCGGACGGCAAACTGGCACCCTCTTACCTGGCTGAGCCACATACTGGATGTCGAGTTATTTGGGACAAAACCCTTCTGGCACCATTTTGTCAGTTTACTGTTTCACATTGCTAATACCCTGCTGTTGTTCTGGATTTTCAACAAGATGACAGCGGCTCCTTGGCGGAGTTTTTTTGTTGCGGCGATATTTGCTGTGCATCCCCTGCACGTTGAATCTGTTGCCTGGGTCGCAGAGCGTAAAGACGTTTTAAGCGGTTTTTTCTGGATGTTAACCATAGCCGCTTATGTTTCTTATGCAGCGAGCCCTAACATCAGAAGATATATGTTGGTAATTTTATTTTTCCTGCTTGGCTTGATGGCAAAGCCAATGCTGGTAACGTTGCCTTTTGTTTTGCTTCTGTTGGATTTTTGGCCCCTGGAACGGTTTGGGCGGGGGCAGCAAGACGAAAAAGGGCGATTGGTTAAGCTGCTGGCGGAAAAAATCCCGTTGTTTTTGCTGTCAGCGATGTCATCGGCTGTTGCTTTTGTTATTCAAAAAAATGCTGGGGCTATGATACGTGGTGAAAATTATTCTTTGGTAACTCGCGCATCAAATGCCTGCGTTGCTTATATAAGCTATATCGCCAAATTATTTTATCCCGTAAATTTGGCCGTTTTGTATCCTCATCCCGGCGATACTTTGCCATTATGGCAGCCGACAGCTGGCTTAGCATTACTTATATTTATGACGGTGGGTGCCTTGTATTTGGCTTTTAAGAGGCGTTTTATTCTGATGGGCTGGTTTTGGTATCTTGGGACGCTTGTTCCGGTTATTGGTCTTGTGCAGATAGGTTCACAAGCCATGGCGGATCGATATACCTACCTCCCTTCAATAGGGATATTCATCATTTTCGTCTGGGGGGTTAGCGACGTTTGTGCGAAATGGAAAGTTAAGAAAGTTATAATCGGCCTGGCAGCTTCTATAATACTCGTCGCGTTACTAATTGGCACACAGAAGCAGTTGTCATACTGGCAAAATTCTCTCACGCTTTTCGAGCATACGCTCAAAATTACGAAGAATAATTTTGTCATATACAATAATTATGGATGTTCCCTCAGAAATCACGGCGAAACTGATTTGGCAATTGAAAATTTCAATGAAGCCCTGCGGATTAAGCCGACGTACGTAGCTGCGCTTAATAATCTGGGGATGGCGTTAAGAGGGAAGGGTAAAACCGACGAAGCTGTTATCCAATGGGAAAAAGCGCTGGCAACAGACCCGTATAACCCTAATGTTAATGCCAATCTGGGACTGACTCTCGCTATACAGGGTCGATACGAAGAGGCCATCGAGTGTTTTAATAAAATACTGGGAACTAATCCTGATTTTCCTTATATCCGTTATGTTCTCGGAAATATTTACCACAAGACAGGGAATTTTGAGCTGGCCGTCGAAAATTTTAAACAGGCGATAAAGAATAATCCTGACGATGTTGCCTCGATTAACGAACTTGGAATAGTTTACGGTGAACAAGGCAGGACTGATGAGGCCATCCAAAAATGGAATGAATCCCTGGCAATCAATCCCAATTCTGTTAATACTCACTTAAATCTTGCCATTGCCTTTACTAGAAAAAATCAGCAATATGCTGCTATCGAGCATTACAATGCTGCTTTGCAGTTAGAGCCTAATCAACCTGGTGTGCTCATAGAACTGGCGAACTGTTATGCGGCGACAGGCAATCTGGACGAGGCAATAAAAGTAACAGAAAAAGCGTTTAATTTGGCCGTAACTCTCGGCGATAAAACGATGGTTAATCAGATACAGCAGCAGTTGCAATCTTATAAAGACAGTAAAGCTTCAAAATAGGTATCTTGACGCTCAATTTTCTGTAAGTGTTTATTCTGCAAGTGGTTATCTTGTTCTGTGGGATGGGTTGCAAAACCGTTATTCGTGGGTTCGATTTCCATGGTTGCCTGTTTTTCATCTTCACATTGAAACAACTCACCGAAAAGATTATCTGAATAAACACTTGACAAAACTGCTAAAGGCGATATGATTATACTTTGTCCATTTGGAGGCCTGTGATAAAAATGATGGATGGGCAGAAAATACAATGGGCACAGGAGCACGCTGAGGGAATTCAGCAGCGGTTTGAGCAATGGCAGCAGCCCCTTGGCATCGATGGCCAAGAGTATGCCGAATACCTGAGGATTGAGTTGATTCAGTGCTGCGATAACCCACTGCTAAAGGAATTAATTGAATCGCTGTCGCAGTAAGGTCTGGTCTTTGGGCTTATGCTCAAGACGGGTGATTCGGCGATAACGCCGCACCGTAGGGGATATTCTTATCTTTTGTAATCTTCACGGGGCTTGCGGGACGAAGAGACCTGCAAGCCCTTGTTTTTTGCTTCCAATTCGCGTTTCCATAAGTAATCTATAGGCATATTATGAAGGCGGATATTGCAAATACCGTTCTTGAGCTTATTGACGGCGATATCACCGAGATGGATACCGACGCAATCGTAAACGCCGCTAATGCGCAATTGATTCTCGGCGGCGGAGTAGCGGGCGCGATAAGACAAAAAGGCGGACCTGCGATTCAGCAGGAATGCAGTAAAATTGGAGGCATATTTGTCGGCGGGGCGGTAGTCACGACGGGCGGCAAATTAAAAGCGAAATACGTCATTCACGCTGTTGGTCCAAGGATGGGTGAGGGCGACGAAGATAATAAACTCAAAAACGCGACGCTTAATTCGCTCAAACTGGCGGATAAGCATAATCTCAAAAGCATTGCTTTTCCCGCCATTAGTGCAGGTATATTCGGTTTCCCGATTGACCGATGTGCTGGAATTATGCTGAGGACAACGATTGAATACCTCAAAGGACAAACAAATCTGAAAAGAGTTGTTTTTTGCCTATATGGGAAAGAAAGTTATGATGTGTTCGAGAATCAATTAAAACGGGAAATCGCACAATGAGAGCGATGATATTGAAAAAGCCGGGGCAACCATTAGAGTTGGTTGATTTGCCGAAGCCGAAGCCCAAAGAAAATGAGATACTCATAAAGGTTTCGGTTTGCGGGGCGTGCCATACCGATTTGGATGAGGCCGAAGGGCGATTGGCGACAAAATTACCCGTTGTGCCTGGGCATCAGGCGGTGGGAACCGTTTCAGAATTGGGCAAAGGTGTAAGTAAGCATAAAGTCGGCGACAGGGTGGGCGTTACCTGGCTTTACAATTCCTGCGGACAATGCGATTTCTGTAAAAAGGGTGAGGAGAACCTTTGCGAGAAGGCGAAATGGACCGGTAAGGACGCTAACGGCGGCTACGCGGAATATATGGTCATAAACGAGAATTACGCATACCCGATTCCCAAGCGGTTCACCGATTCACAGGCAGCACCATTATTGTGCGCCGGTGTCATCGGCTATCGCACTTTGCGACTTGCGGATATCCAAAAAGGCGAAACAATAGGCCTATACGGTTTCGGGGCGTCGGCACATATCGTCATTCAAATCATAAAACACAAATTCCCCGATAATCCAGTATTTGCATTTACCAAGACCGGCGGACACGCGGAGCTGGCAAAATCATTAGGTGCTGTATGGACGGGGCTATCAGGTGAAATGCCTCCTGTTAAGCTTGACAAAATTATGGATTTTACGTCCGCCGGCGAATGTGTCCGCGATGCACTGAAGGTTCTTAATGGTGGCGGGCGATTAGTCATAAACGCTATTCGCAAAGAAACGCCCATCCCTGTCCTCGATTACGCTGAATACCTCTGGCTCGAAAGAGAAATCAAAAGTGTCGCTAACGTTACCCGCAAAGACGCGGAAGAATTTTTACCGTTAGCGGCTCAAATCCCAATTGTTCCCACAATAGAAGAATTCCCCCTTGAGCAGGCCAATGAAGTCCTTTTGCGGATTAAGCAGTCGAAGCTGAAAGCAGCGGGGGTTTTGAAAGTATGAAGAATGCAGAGATAAGCGAGTTGTTCAGTGAGATGGCTGACGTAATGGAAATTGTCGGCGAGGACAGGTTCCGCATAAACAGCTATCGCAAGGTCGCACGAGTTATTGCCGATATGCCGACGGATATCGAGGAAATGCTCGCGACGGGGAAATTGGCGGAGACGCCGGGCATAGGGAAATCATCGTTGGCCAAAATCGAGGAATTCATAAAGACAGGTAAAATAACGGCTCATCAGGAGCTTTTGAAAAATATTCCGCAAACGCTGTTGGAATTGTTAAAGATACCGGGGATGGGGCCAAAGGGCGTCAAGGCGGTTTATGAAAACCTCAAGGTCAAAAGTATTGCTGATTTGAAAGCGGCGATTGAGACCGGCAAATTAGCCGAATTAGCCGGCTTCGGCGATAAAAAAGCGGCGATTATCGTCAAAGGTATTGAGTTCCTCGAAAAATCAACGGGAAGAATACGCTTAGACCAGGCGTTTAGCGCGGCGACTATCGTGATTGGGTTTCTTAAGGGGTTGCCCGGCGTCAAAAAAATCGAGTATGCCGGCTCGCTTCGCCGATGTGCAGAGACCATAGGCGACGTTGATATTCTTGTTGCCGCAAAGGATGGCAAAAAAATTATCGATATTTTTGTTAGGGCCGAGTTTATTCAGGAGGTCATGGCGGCGGGGGACACTAAAGGTGCGGCAATCATAAAAACAGACAGTTGCCCGGTTCACGTTGATGTCCGCGTTGTGCCGGAAAAGAGTTTCGGCGCAGCCTGGCAGTATTTCACCGGCTCAAAACAGCACAATGTGCGATTGCGCGAGATAGCGGTCAAGGCGAAACTGAAACTGAACGAATACGGTCTATTCCGCGGCAAAAAAATGATAGCCGGCGCAACGGAAAACGAAATTTATAAAAAACTCGGACTCGATTACGTTGAGCCGATGTTGAGAGAGGACAGGGGCGAAATTGAAGCGGCCCAGAAGCATAAACTCCCCGATTTGGTGTGCCTTGAGGACATAAAAGGCGATTTGCATATACACACGACCGCATCGGACGGCTCCTGCGAGATTGAAGAATTAGTCGAGGCGGCCAAAAGCAAGGGATATAAGTACATCTGCATTACGGACCATTCGCCTTTTATTGCGATTGCCAACGGGTTATCGCCTGCTCGTCTGATTAAGCAAATCGACAAAATTCACAAATTCAACGACAAGTTAAGGGACATCACCGTTTTGGTTGGCGCGGAGGTCGATATTCTCGCGGATGGCTCGCTTGATTATGATGACAAGTTGCTGGCCCAGCTCGATTTTGTAATCGGCTCGATTCATTCTCGAATGTCCGGCGACAGGCAAACGCTTACAAACCGGGTGCTCAAAGCGATGGATAACCCTCATCTTCACTGTATCGGGCATCCGACCGGCCGGCTGATTGGCGAACGCGAGCTGATGGATATTGATATACCCGCAATAATCAGGCACGCTGCCGAGACGCAAACGGCGATAGAGGTAAGCTCGAACCCCTATCGGCTCGACCTCAAAGACGTTCACTGCAAAATGGCGGTTGAGGCGGGTGTGAAATTAATCATAAATACCGACTCCCATAAACTGCACCAGCTTGATTATATGCCCTTTGGCGTCGCGACGGCCGCAAGGGGCTGGGCGACAAAATCGGACGTGCTTAATACCTGGCCTCTGGCAAAACTGAAAATCTGGCTCGCCGGCAAGAAATAATCATTGCCCTTGCGTATAAGCACTGCTAAACAGGTAAACGATGCGTTTGACGATGTTCTTGACAAATTGCTCAAAAAATGCTATACTACGCATATTACCAAATCTCTAATTAGCGGGTATATATGGCCAAAACAGCACGCAGACATTTGGGGGAAGTTTTGTATAAGGCGGGCCTGGTTGAAAAACAGGCCCTCATCGACGCTATTAAGGTCGGCCAGACGAGCAAAAAACGGCTCGGCGAGGTGCTTATTGAAAAGGGCCTTATAGACGAGGAAACCCTCGCAAAGGCCATCGCCAAGCAATTCGACATGAAATACGTCAACCTTGATACTACTACCCTGACCCCCGAAGTCATCAAACTTGTCCCCGAAGACCTCATAAAAAGGCACAATGTGCTGCCTCTCGGTATGGATAACGGAAAGCTCAAGTTGGCCATTTCAGACCCCGTGAATCTCGACGCGATGGATGCAGTTCGGTTCCGCACAAATAAGGAGCTTGACTGTTACGTTGCCAATCCCACCAAAATAAGGTCATTTTTAACCGATACGCTTGAGCAGAGCAGGGCCGAGGAATCTGACCGGTTAAGGCACAGTATCGATGCCACCGCGGCCGAGCTTGCCGAGGCGGGACATGAGTTCCAGGCGGAAGTTCTCAAGGCCGGACAGGTTGCCGGCGCCGATGACGGCCCGGTCGTTCGTCTTGTAAACCTCATAATCGATACAGCCGTTAATATCCGAGCAAGCGATATTCACATTGAGCCGATGACCGACAGGGTGCGAATCAGGTACCGGCTGGATGGCGTTTGCTTTGAAAAAGACAATATCCCCAAAAATATGCAGGCGCCATTGATGACGCGTCTGAAAATCCTTTCAGGTATGAACATTGCTGAAAGGCGTGTTCCGCAGGATGGCCGTATTAAACGAACCATAGGTAATCAGGATGTCGATTTCCGCGTATCCGCTTTACCCGGTAACCACGGCGAAAGCTTCGTGCTTCGTATTCTGCGACCTGATGCCGTCAATATCGGTATTAAGGCACTCGGTTTCGAAGCCGATGACTATGACCGCTTCCAGAAAATCATCCGCAGACCCAATGGCATATTCCTTGTAACAGGCCCGACGGGCAGCGGGAAAACGACCACGCTTTACGCCGCTTTGCAGGAGCTTAACAAGCCCGACAAAAAAATCATTACTGCCGAAGACCCCATCGAATACAGCTTCGCCGGTATGAACCAGGTACAGGTCAGGGAGGACATCGGTCTTACATTTGAAAAGATACTGCGTGCTATGCTGCGCCAGGCGCCGAACGTGATTCTAGTCGGCGAAATTCGTGACGGCATCGTTGCCGACGTCGCTATTCAGGCGGCACTTACAGGTCACCTGGTATTCAGCACGCTGCACACCAACGACGCCCCAAGCGCGATTACGCGTCTGGTTGATATGGGCGTCAAACCCTTCCTTGTCGCAAGCTCGATTCAGGCCATTATGGCCCAGCGATTACTGCGGGTAATATGTAAGAACTGTAAAACTGTTGATAAGGACCCCGACCCTCATTATCTTCGCCTGCTGAATATTACCCCTGAAGACCTCAAAACTAACTCGATTTACAAAGGTGCTGGCTGCAGCCAGTGTCAGGGCCTCGGCTACAAAGGGCGCAGGGGTATATTTGAAATGGTCGAGCTTAACAACGAAGTAAGGGAACTGGCTTTTTCAAAGGCCCCGACGAGTGAGTTGCGGAAGGCCTGCATCGCCAGCGGTATGAGAACGCTTATGGAAGACGGCAAACTCAAGATATTCAAAGGGGTAACCACGCCGGCGGAAGTTGCGGCTATTGCTCAAATAGAAGGCGTGAGGACCGATTGATACATTGTTTTTTATCAGGAATTGTTAAATGGCAACAGTAAATATTGATAGATTACTTCAGGCCTGCGTAACTATGGGCGGCTCGGATATTCACATCACGGTCGGCAGACCGCCAGTCTTAAGAATAGACGGCCGGCTGCGATCGCTCGAAACAAAGGTCCTCGAACCGGATGACACCTTCGGTTTGATGAAAAGCATTACGCCTGAACGAAACCAGCAGGAATTTCAGGAAGAGGGCGGCACCGATTACGGTTTTGCCTATGGCGAGCAGTGCCGATTCCGTGTGTCTGTTTTCAAACAAAAAGGCAATGTCGCAATGGTTCTGCGTCTGATTCCGTACAAAATCCTGAGTTTTGACGAAATCGGCCTGCCCAAGATATGTGCAGCGCTTTGCCGAAGACCGAGAGGCCTTTTCATCGTTACAGGCCCAACCGGTAGCGGTAAAACGACTACCCTTGCAACAATGATCAATTACATTAACGAAAATCTCGACCGCCACATCGTAACCGTCGAGGAGCCAATCGAATATTACCACAACCATAAAAAGTCGATTATTAACCAGCGCGAAGTAGGAATTGACGTTCCAAGCTTTTCAGAAGCCCTTCGTCGCGTGCTGCGTCAGGACCCCGACGTGATTCTGGTCGGCGAATTGCGAGACCTTGAGACGATTGAAGCTGCTGTCCGTGCCGCTGAAACTGGACACTTGGTTTTCAGCACTCTGCATACAACAAGCGCGGCAGGAACTATTAGTCGTATTATTGACGTTTTCCCTGTTGACCAGCAGGAACAAATACGCATCCAGTTGAGCAGTAACCTCATCGCGGTGCTTAGCCAGGCGCTTTGCCCCTTATCCACAGGAAAAGGTCGAGTCGCTGCGTATGAATTTATGGTTGTTACGCCCGCTATTGCAAACCTTATCCGCGAAAACAAAACCTATCGTATTGATTCCAGTATCCAAACCGGCAGAAAACTTGGTATGCAATTGCTGGATGACCATTTGTGGCAACTGTATGAATCCGGCAAGATTACGATGTCAGAGATGCTCGATAAGGCCAGGGCACCCGGCGCTTTGCATGATAAGGCAATGGCGCGTCTCAAGACCCTTAAACCACACGAGAGACCTCCGGAAGAAGAGGAAGATTTCGGGCCGGTTCTGCGAACATAATACCTTGTGATTTAAGCGTTTATGTAATGTTCGGGGGTGCAATTGCCAGCCGATGAAGATAATGCGGGGGAATACTCGCTGATTATGCTGTTGTTGAATGGCAGGGGGGTATAAGCTTGAATTTGCAAGATGCTTTTTTTAAGAGCAAATTAAGGTTATGGGACCAAAGCGTTGTCTCATTAACCGTATGTCCAATTGCTAATTACTTGACATAGCGTTAATTACGACGATATAATGGTATTTGAAGGCAAGGCGAAGGTAAGGGATGAGTTTATGGATAAGATACCGCCAATAGAACAATTAAGAGGCAGGCCCATCGGCCGGGTGCTTATGAAGATGGGTTTGCTGACACGCGAAAAAGTCCACCATTGTCTCGAAGTGCAAAAACAAAGGCAGCAGCAGGAACACAAGAGCATCCCTATTGGAGAGATTTTCGTAGAGCTTGGTCTTGTACAGGAAAAACAGTTGCATATTGCCCTTGCCGCCCAGCGAGGAATGGAATTTATAAACCTGGACGCAGTTGAGGTTCCCAAGAGCGTACTGGACAAGCTTGCCCCGCAGATGGCAAGGACATATCGGGTTTTGCCCCTTGAATTCAAAGAAGACGCAAACGAGCTGGTGGTGGCGGTTGACAAGGCCGACAGCTTCCGGGCAACGGACGATTTAAGCACTCTTCTTGGTATGAAAGTTACTGCTAAAATCGTTGACACAAATGCGCTTGAAACGGCTATTGCGAAATACTATCAGCAGAAGGATGAGGGGCAGGGAATAAACGAATTAATCAGTGAAATTCAGGAAGACGGGTTCCTTGCCGAATTCGCGGGGCGAAACCAGAGTATCGACCTTGATGAATTAAAAGAGCTTTCGGAATCGAACCCGGTAAAGAAGCTTTTGAACCTTGTGCTGATGCAGGCAATCAGGGACAAGGCCTCGGATGTACATTTTGAGCCATTTGAAAACGAATACAAGATGCGATATCGAATCGATGGCGTTCTTTACGAGATGGTTCCGCCGCCGAAGCATATTGCCGCGGCACTTAGCTCGAGAATTAAGGTTATGGCAAGCCTGGATATCGCGGAAAGGCGTCTTCCCCAGGACGGCCGTATTTCGCTTACCGTTCAGGGAAACCCGGTTGACCTGCGCGTCAGCGTTTTACCCACGATGTTCGGCGAAAGCGTTGTGCTTCGTATTCTCGACCGCAGCCAGATGCAGTTAGACCTTGAAAAGCTCGGAATCGGGACAGATAATCTTAATGTTGTCCGGCAGCTTATTCACAAGCCCAACGGCATCATAATTGTTACAGGCCCGACGGGCTGCGGCAAGACAACGACCCTATATGCAGCGTTAAACGAGCTTAACGACATCGAGACCAAGATAATCACCACCGAAGACCCGATTGAATACGATATTGACGGCATCATCCAGGTCCAGATGAGGCCTGAAGTCGGGGTTACTTTCGCGAAATGCCTGCGTTCAATTCTGCGTCAGGACCCTGATGTTGTAATGGTCGGTGAAATTCGTGACCTTGAAACGGCGGAAATCGCCGCACAGGCCTCGCTGACAGGCCACATCGTATTCACAACGCTGCACACCAATGATGCGCCGAGTTCCATCGCGAGACTTCTGGACCTTGGTATTGAGCCGTTCCTTCTGACGGCGACGATAGAAGGTATCATCGCCCAGCGATTAGTGAGGAAAGTTTGCGAACATTGCAAGACGCCGTTTTCGCCGACGGAAAGCCAGCTTATGGAGCTTGGACTTTCTCCTGAGGACATCAAGGGTAAACGGTTCTATTACGGCGCCGGATGCGGCAGGTGCAACAATACCGGTTACAGGGGCAGAACGGGCCTTTTTGAAATTATGACTTTTAACGATGAAATACGCGAGCTGATTATGAACCACGCGTCAACAAATGTTCTCAGGACGGCCAGCCAGAAGGCAGGTATGAAATTGCTGCGAGAGGCGGGTTTGTCGGCGATATATAACGGCCTGACGACAATAGACGAAGTCGTGAAGGAAACAATCGCGGAAAGCGAATAACTTATGAATAAAAAATTCATAGGAGGTATTTATGCCGCTGTTTAAATACGAAGCTCTGGACTCGCAGGGAGTGGCGATAAAGAACGAGGTTGAGGCGTTAAGCCAGAAGGAAGCGGTCAGCAAGATAAGAAATATGGGGTATTTCCCCACAAAGGTAACGTCTGTTGGAGGGGGCAAGGCGGCCGCCGCTGCCGGCGCTGTTGCTGCAAAGCCGAAGAGAAGACGCGGGGCGGGCGGCAAGGTCAAAATCAAGGTGATTGCCCAGTTCTCCAGACAGTTGTCCACACTGCAGGACGCGGGTCTGCCGATTTTGAGGTCGCTGCGAATTCTTGAGGAGCAGCAGAAAGCAGGCACATTCAAGCGTATCATCGGTTACGTTGCCGACGACATCGAAGGCGGCGCGACATTGTCCGAAGCGTTGAGCCGGTTTCCAAGATGCTTCGACCGCTTAATGGTTGGTATGGTCGCGGCAGGCGAGACGGGCGGCGTGCTTGACCTGATTTTGTCCCGCGTGGCCGATTTTATGGAAAAATCAGAGAAACTGAAAGCCCGCGTCAAAGGCGCTATGATTTATCCGGCAGTGGTTCTTACCGCCGCGATGACGATGCTCATATTGCTGATGATATTCGTTATTCCCAAGTTCGAAAGCGTTCTGAAGGAAATGCTTGAGGGGCAGGGCTTGCCCCTGATTACGCAGATAGTGCTGAATGTAGCGCGGTGGATTGCCCAGGATTTCGGCTGGGCAATCCTTATAGGCGTGCCGTTCGGGTTTGTTTTCCTGATGCGTCTTATCAGGCGGTTTAAGACGGGGCGATACGTTCTCGACGCCATCAAAATCCGGATGCCCGTGATGGGTCAGCTCACGCGAAAAGTGGCCATAACCCGCTGGACCAGGACGTTAGGCACGCTTATCGGTGCGGGCGTTCCGATTCTCGACGCGATTAACGTTACCAGCGAAACCGCAGGCAACGAAGTATATGCCAAAATGCTTCTCAACGTTCAGAACTCAATCAGGCAGGGCGATACCTTCGCGACACCTTTGAAGCAGTCCAAAACGGTCGACCTGATTGTCTCGAACATGGTGGCGGTAGGCGAAGAAACTGGAGACCTCGACAAGATGCTTCTCAAAATCGCGGACAACTACGACGAGCAGGTTGACGTTCTGGTCGCATCGCTGATGCACCTGCTGGAGCCGATAATGATTGTCTGTCTCGGCGGAATCGTGATGGTCATTGTTATGTCGGTGTTCCTGCCGATGATTAAAATTATTACCACGCTGAACGTAGGCGGGTAAAAAACGAATTTTTAAAACTGCAGTTTAGCGAATATTCAAGGAGAGTAAAATGAAACCGATTAACGGCAATCAAAGCAGGCGGATTGGTTTTACCATTATCGAGCTTCTCACGGTTATGAGCATCATTGTGATTCTCATCAGTTTGCTGGCGCCCGCGCTGAACCGCGTCAGGAGATACGCGACAGACGTCAAGCAGAGGGCGCAATTCCACAGCATAGCCATCGCGCTTGATATGTTTAATGCCGATTTCGATGGCTATCCCGATTCCAACGCGGCGGACGACCAGGGAAATAACTATTGCGGCGCAATGCGCCTCGCCGAGGCATTGGTAGGCCAGGACCTTAAGGGATTCAATCCGAGTTCTCTCTTTGAAAGGAAGGGATTTCCCAACACCTCGGATAGTTTGTGGGATGGTATGCCATATCCGCCATATAATAGCTATGGCCTTACTACAGGTGATACCATAGCTTCTGATGGTATTTCAGGCAGTGCCCATTATAATGCAAACATAAAGTCCCGCAAGATGTATTTAGAGCTTGAGCACTCAAACGCATATATGCTTAAGGATATCTACGATAATGGAACCATTATAGGCAACAACGTAAACTTCCCCGCCACGACCGGCATTAATGGGCCTCCCGCGGTAGGTTTTGAACCCAACGCCTATGTTTTGTGCGATTCTTATAATCGCGTTACGAATAAAACCACGGGCAAAAAAATGGGTATGCCAATCCTTTATTACAGGGCCGACCAGACAAAATATCGGTTTCCTACAATCAACACATCGAATGCGACTATGCGGCAGTCGGCTGCATCGGGTGACGGCGCTTATTATTACACATACAACTTCTATGACAATCAGGCCTTGATTAATATGGGAATGCCCTGGAACACCAGCTATGCTCACCCCTTGGGACTCACCGGGGTAACCCCAGAGGGTATTAAACTTGGAAACAACAGCTGTCCACAAGCATTCTATAATATTATCCGCGACCCCAAAATCTCGTCTGGCGATAAGCCATACAGGGCGAATTCGTATATCCTGATGTCGGCGGGCTTTGACGGCGAATACGGCTCAAGCGACGATATTTATAATTTCGGCAACTAAAAAACTCGGCGAGGACCGCTGAACTGGTTTGAAGTCGAAAGGATGTTATGATGAATAATCGCAGGGCGTTTACACTCGTGGAGCTGATAACGGTCGTAATAATCATTGCCGTATTGTTAGGCATCCTGCTGCCTTCTATTGCTATGGTTCGCGCAAAGGCAAAAGAGACGGCAGAGAAGGCACAGCTTAATGCAATCTCAATGGCGCTGGAGGCCTTCAAGCAGGATTACGGCGACTATCCGCCTTCCGCCGTGTCCTACCAGACTTCCAGCTCAACGTCGCCTAACTATTGCGGCGCACAAGAACTTGCCGAGGCGCTTCTCGGCTGGGACCTGATGGGTTTTAATACGAGTTCCGCCTGGCGGGCGGATGGCACAGATGGCAGCGGTAACCCGATTTATACGTCTGCGACAGCAAACCTGCAGGCAAGAAAAGGTCCTTATCTCGAACTGGCGACAGCCAACGTGTTTAAGCTTGGCAGACTGTTCAATAACACTGGTACGCTTGCTGATACAAATGTGATTTGCGATGTCTTCAAAGTAAGGAAAACAATCGATAACGACAACACAGGCAAGCCCCTTACCGCCGGCGCTCCGATTCTTTACTACAAGGCAAACACCGCCAACAAAACAATTGACCCGAATTATGTGACGGCGTTGACTTTATTTACAGGCAGGACTTATAATTATCTCGACAATAAGCCATTAATTGACCTCGGAAAACTTACTGCAAATATATACTTAAACTCAGGCCTGGCACATCCTTTTGATTATCCTGTTGGTTCCGCTCCCGATTACCCTGTTTTCTATAACAATACCTATCCCTACAATACTTCCGGATATGGCGGTTCAGGCATTGGCTATGGGATACGAGACCCGAGGATTCCGGTTATTATGCGGCCATACAATCCGGACAGCTATATTTTAATATCTGCGGGGCCTGACGGCTATTACGGCACAGCCGACGACATACACAACTACTAAACGCCGGCATTTGGGCGGTTGATATTGCTTATGAAAACGCGCGCTTATAAAACCGGCTTTACGCTCATCGAAATGATTGTGGTGATTGCCATAATCGCCATACTCATCTCGATGGTCGTTACTATCGCCAAACGCATCGACGACCAGAGCAAAGAACGATTGACGAGAGAGACAATCGCGCTGCTCGGCAACGCCCTCGAACAATTCCGCGACTTCGGCTACGAATACAAAGACGCAAATTACGCCGGCCTTGTTTTTCCCCTCGATTGCAACGGCTACTACCTTACGAGTACCTCTCCCTATCCGAATCTCCCAAACACACTTCAAAACGCTTTATATTCAGCCCCACAGCCCACAGTAACCATTTCCGGCGGGACAAATGACCCGACTTTCTCCGGCTCTGAGGCATTGTATTTTATCCTGAGACAGGTTCCAGATTGCCGTGCCACACTCGATAAAATCGACAAGTCGCTGCTGACTAATAAAGACCCCAATGGCAATTCAATAATCATCACCATAGGCGCATCGCCGGCGCTGCCGTTCACAAGAATCGTCGACCCGTGGGGAACGCCTCTGCGGTACGACTATTATCCTGAATTTTCTGATTATATTCTCGCTAATCCCGGCGGAAACTGGAAGAGTTATCTTATCTATAGAAATTCCGCCAAGAAAAGTTTCCCCGTAATAACGTCCGCCGGGCCGGACAAGCAGTTTGATACGGCTGATGATATATCTAACGTGAACTAAAATGAAAAATAAACGCAAGAATCTTGGTGTAACGCTTGCCGAGATGATGGTTGTCATCGGGATAGCCGCGTTGATGCTCGGCTTAGCTGTCCCCGCCGCCAATGTGCTCCTCAATTCCTTCGAATCCGAAAGCGGCGCAAAATCGATAATCAGCGCTGGCTTAGCCAGCGCACGCGCCATCGCATCCAAAGAGCAGTGTTACGCAGGAATACGTTTCCAGAAACGCTACGACCCCAATAACATAATCGGCGCATCGCAATATATAATTTTCATAATCAAAGAAAATGACAAAAACGTATCAGGCAACCTTGTCAATGGTTTCCGCGCTGTTAAAGGAATCCAGCCAATCAAGCTGCCCGATTCAATCGGCGTTATGGACTTGTTTTACAGTTCTAATTTGGTGCCGGGCAGTAATCCTGATGTCAATTTTGCCAACGCGAATGTCATTAATGACACCACGACCTTCTCTATTATCTTCTCCCCGTCGGGCAAATTAGTCATTCGCGAGGTTCGCGTAAGAAACAGAGACGGCGATACAGCTACGAGCAGCACATACAGCGACGACGACACCTTTAATACAATTTCCCAGATTGAAGCCGGTTTTGGAATGTTTCTCCAGGACGATTATTATGCGGGTTATAGAACACCACCCGGGAAAACTCCCCCTCCCAATCTCGGCGTTGGCCCGGAACCAAGCCGAAACAGTTTTATTATTTACGATACAAAAAAATTCAGGCAGGCATACAACAACGGCATCCCGTATTCCGGCTATCTCAACCAGTTGAAACAGATTTATATAAATCCTTACACAGGGACAATCATTAACAAAAAATGAACATCCAAATAAACAATCGACAATCGGCAATCGACAATCGGCAATTTACCAGGGGCTTTTCGCTAACCGAGGTTCTCATTGCCGTCGGGCTGCTGGCGGTTGGGATGCTTTTTATCGCGGGGGCGTTTCCCGTGAGTATTCATTTTACGACGGTTGCCACCGAGCGCACCATCGCCCCGATAGTCGCCGACGAGGCCTTCGCGAAAATAAAACTTTACGGCATCAGCTATATTAATACTGCTTACAATGCCGAGTTTGCGTATCCATCAACGCCGACATCCGACCCCAATTCCAAGCAATACTGGTGGTCTGCTATATTTCGAAGTATTGACATTAACGACGTTAACGATGTTCAAGTTACCGTTTTTGTTTCCCGCAGAGTCGGAAAAAATACGGCATACTATATGCGGGGTTCGAATGGCTTTCTCGCATTCCCAAGGCCGGTTCCTGTTTTTGTATCTGTATCTACCAGACCCGGCGGTATGGCGGATGAGCTTTTGATAAATGAAACTCTGCCGTCTAATTTTATCAATGACGGCTGTACCATTTTGGATGATACAACCGGCAATATATATCGTGTTCTCGAAAGATATTCTGCCATCCCAAATGTGATTCGGCTGGACAAAAGCTGGCAGGGGGTTCCATCAAAGGTCTGGGTTGTTCCGCCTCCCGTTAATAGCGGCCGATACCCCTGTATTGGTGTCTATCAAAAGGTTATGCAGTTCTAATTTTGCTTATGAACGAAATACGAAATACTAAATACGAGCGACGAGGATTCACCCTTGTCGAACTTGTCGTCGCCATAGGGGTAATGGCGATGGTGGTTGTCTTTGCCGGCACGGTTTTCAAAACCAGTATCGCCGCATACCGCGTCGCTACTGCCCAGGCCGAGATTATGCAGAAATTCCGCGCCATTACCGACCAGTTGAGTAGCGATTTCAAAGGCCTCCGCAAAAATGCCCCGCTGTTTATATGGTTTCAACTGGACCCCAATGACCCTAATAAGAGATTAGACCAGATTATGTTTTTCGCCGACGGCGATTTCCAGTCGGTAGGCCAATGGGCAAATAAGACAATTGTCGGCAATCTTGCGAGAATCCAGTATGGTCAGGCACGCAGCTATGACTATCGCTGTAAATGGACAAATGACCCCCAAAACCTCCACGGCAATTACCGCCTTCTCGCCCGACGGCAGCAAATCTCAACCACCGAAACCGACCTCAACTCATGGCCCGACCCGTATAACTTTCTTAACCCTAATAACGCTTTCAATTTGTATAACAACGATTTGTATGAGTACGACCGTTTTTCCCTGTCGCAGTGGCAGGCGCTAACAAACGACCTTACAAACGGCCCTGCTGATGTCAACCAGATAATCACTGCTTGTTTCAACTATAGACCGATAGTGGACCTGGTTGACACAAACGACCCGCATATGCTGATGGCGGAAAAGGTGGGCAGTTTTTCTGTTCAATGGAGTTACTCGTATATTAATGCGGGCCAGGAATATGTTTACTGGTGGCCGAGCATCGACCCCGGCAGCAGCGGCAACACTACCTATTCCGATTTTGGCTCATCGGGTATGAATACGAATCTCAATCCATTCGGCTTTTACTTTAATACAGTTGCTCCATTCCCTTTAATTGCAAACTGGTTTTCGTATGCTACGGCAACAGGTTTCTACTATCCAGTAATAAAACCTGTGTATCCACAGGCGTTAAAATTCACCTTCACGCTTTACGATTCACAAGGCGTGTTCAAGGATGGCCAAACTTTTACCCATATCGTTTATCTGGGCGACTGATATGAGACAGAAGACAGAAGACAGAAGACGGAAGACGGAGCGGTTTCGCCGAGGGTCGGCGATTATTCTGGCGGTCGTTCTGACAACATTGTTGGCAATCATAGGCGTTCTCTTTTTGTTTTCCTCCCGTGTCGATTCAGCCGCCACCTCAGCGGTCGGGGATAACCATGACCTCAAATTGGCCGTCGATACCGTTGTTGCGCAAATATCGCAAGTTCTTACTAATAGCGTCCCTCGTGTTGACGCAAACGGCATATATTACGGCACATATTACAATTACCCCGACGACAATAGCCCCTGGCTGGCCTCATTAGAGCCAAACGATTCGGGCTTATGGCCTCACATTACCGATTTATATTACCAGTTTGGTTCTTACCAGTCCGGTTCTGTTGCCTATGGCCGTTCGCCCGGCATTATCTATGACCATAGCGACACGGCAGGAAACAGCACGCCGGCATACGGGTTTACGGCCGATGCCGATGGCGACGGCGTCAGCGATTCGATGTGGGTGCAGATTCAGGATGTGAATTCGAGCAAAGGCAAGCCCATTTATGCTGCCATTCGCATAATCGACAACGGCGGTATGCTCAATGCCAACACCGGCTACTGGTTCAATGTCAACGCCGACCCCAATTACACCAACGGCTCAAGCCAGACGCAAATCAACCTCCTCGCCCTGGCCCAAAGGCCCTACGATATTTTAACACCAGCCCAAATTCAGGCCAACGCGGACAATCTTGTTAATTATCGCTGCGGCTCAGGGCCAAACGATATCAACTCATACACCAGCAACGTCGTCTGGCAATATGGTATGCCTAATGGAAGCTACACCCCCTTCGACATCTCTGATGAGCTTGAAATGCGTTACCGTTTTGTGATAGACCAGAACGATACATATACAAGATGGAAATCCTGGGACAAACAATTCGATTCACCGTCCAGGACGCATCCCTTCGACACCGTAACTGGTTATTCTCTGAATGGCTGGTCTTCCTATGTCAACGACGATAATGTTTACTTCGACGCCAACTACGCCTATCGCCACATCGTCACGACTCACAACATGGACAGGATTATCAACCCCAATGGCATTAAAATGTTCAATATCAACTCGCCTCTTGACTTTAATGCTAATGCGATTTCCAAGGCTGTTCGTGCTGCCCTTGACCCCTGTGTTTTTAAAAGTGCTGACGTGGCACAAATCACCGCAAACCTGATGGATTACATCGATGGCCCTAATTATCCTGTAGGGGACCCAAGGTATAACCCCAACGACGCGGTCACCGTCGTTTATGATGACAGTAATACTCCGCATTTTGGCTTCGAAACACCCTGCGTTTACATATCAGAAATCGCGGAGAACTTTTATAAACCTGCCGGCCTCAACGACCCTAACTATAATCCTCTCGACCCTTGCGCAGTATATCGTTCTTACGCCATAGAACTATTCAAGCCATACTTGCAGGACGATGACCCAAACGGATGGGAGCTCCGCATTACAAATACAGACGGGTCATCTTCTGATATTAATATAATCTGGACCGGCACAAAACTGTTTCATGTGCTGGCAAATATTGACCCAAAGGCAGATATACCAATCGATGGGTTAAATTCAGATACACAGAATACTACTGACATAAACTTCGGCCCGCTAAGCACTATAAAACTTTGCCGGGACGTAAATGGTGTCTCCTGTTCCTGATATAGTTGATTCGTTAACCGTCCCCGATGTTGGTGTAAACGGAAGCGTTTGGATGCAGAATATGAGCAGTTCCTCGCCGTACAGTTTTGAAAGAGATATAACCGTTAACAGGTGTATCAGGCGGATTTTGAACCCGAGCATGACCCTGCCTACACTTGGCCATGCGAACAGCTATGCCGCTACCGGCACCCCAATGATTCAGGCGCACCCGGCAAATAAACCATTTACAGACATCGGCGAAATCGGCCAGGTCTTATCCTGTGATATGATTTCGGTCGACCAAAACAGTACGGAAGCATCAGTTCGCATTAATATCGCGGACCCGAACTTCCAGAATCTTTTCAAATACCTGACAGTGATGGACCCAAACGACCACGGCCAGCCGGTCACTGAGACCCGAATCAAAGGCAGAATCAATATCAATACCGCTCCGTGGTTTGTCCTGGCGCAACTGCCCTGGGTTTCTTATAACACCTGGGTCTCTTATAACATCACGAATTATGACCTTGCCCGCTCAATCGTTGCCTACCGTGATAAGACAATCGCTCCAGACGGCTTCGACTATTCAGGCCGTCCAGGCCCATCAGGTTTTAGAAATATCGGCGAACTGATGAACGTCAGCATTGACACCAACAGTTTGGACAGGATGGATTATTACGTAGGCAACCCTATCCCAATCGGCTTAGCGACGCCTTCGCCCACGGACTGCAATGGTGATGCATTTGAAGAGCGGGATGTTATTTTCGACCGTATCAGTAATCTGATTACAGTTCGCAGCGACGTCTTTACGGCTTATATTCTCGTCCGCATCGGCACCAACGGCCCACAGAAACGCGTCATAGCTATTTTCGACCGCTCAGGCGTTATGCCAACAGCAGGGGGCTATACGGGAAAGGTAAAGGTTATTGCTGTTCAGCAAGTACCGGACCCGCGTTGATTTTTTTACCACTAAGACACCAAGACACAAAGTTTTATTCTTAGTGCCTTAGTGACTTTGTGGCAGAATAAATCGGCAATCACTTTAATACTGCAAGGATTTCGCTATACACCTTCTTATTCCCCCCGACGGTCATAAATTCCCCGGCTTGGTACTTGTCGAGGTTGAGCGGGAAAAGCTTATTGCCTTTCCAGTCGCTGACGATTGCGCCCGCGGATTCGGCTATCAAAACGCCCGCGGCCACGTCCCAAATCTTCGGCGTGACGAAAACTATCCCGACAAGAGAACCTTTCGCTAAATACGCAAGTTGCAGGCACGAGCTGCCCAGGGTGCGCGACCTCGCCTTTTCCATAAGCGCGATTACCCATTTCGGCACGCCGTTATCGAAGAAACTGTCGGTGCCAACACTGGAGAATCTGTCGAAGCCGTCGTCGCCCGCGCTGATTCGCCTGTTATTCAGCCGGGCTTCGCCGCCTTTTATTGCCGTGAACATCGAATCCGTCGCCGGGTCATAAATAACTCCAACAACCGGCTCACCCTCATACATCGCCGCAATCGATACCGAAAACAACAGCATCCCTTTGGCGAAGTTGGTAGTCCCGTCAATCGGGTCGATTACCCACCATACCTTTTGGCTTCCCCTCGGCGGCTGCTTGAACATCTTGCCTTTTGGGCCTTCCTCGCCTATAAACCCGTCATCAGGATACGTTTCCTTTATCCGGTCGATGATTATCTGCTGGCAAATCGTATCCGCCTGCGTTACGAGTTGGTCCGGCCCTTTCACCGACACCTTGATATAACTCGCCTCTTCCATCGCCCGTTGTCCCGCCAATCGGGCCGCGACCTCCGCGGTTTCCAGCATCCTGCTCAAATCTTTCTGCTCAAGTCCCATATATTTTTCCTTTCTTGACGCAATCTGAGAATGCCGGTATTGTAACGCCCTTATGGAATCAGGCCAACAACCAATCTTGCCGAAGTTGTTTTCGCATGCTACCGCCAATCAGCGGCTGATTGCGGCCGCCGTCTTTCTTGTCATTGCCGCCGGCTTTACTCTTGGCTGGCTTATGGGCCGATTCCATTTCTCTTTATATCCTTATCCCTGCGGTTTTAAGCAGCGTTATAACCTGCCTTGCCCGACCTGCGGTATGACCACCGCCGTCATCGCTTTTTCCCACGGGCATATATGCGACGCCTTTTACGCCCAGCCCGCCGCGGGATTTTTCTGCTGTTTGGCGACTGTAATCGCATTTTTTGCTTTCCTTGTTGCCGGTTTTGGGATATATTCACCGTTACTTGAGCGGCGGCTTGCATCGCTGAAATTGCGATACATCCTCGCCGCGTTGTTGTTGATTTTGGCCGGCGGCTGGGTTGTAACGCTTACAAGAGCAATAGCACAGAACCGCGGCAATTGAAGGTGTTGAGGTAAAGTGAAACCGAAAAAGGCAAAATATGGTATCAGGATATGCTCGTTTTGGCCCGCTGTGTTATTTTGCGCGGGCTTGCCGCTGGTCCTGTTTTACGCCGGCTGTGATGCCGCGGGTTTGGTATCCGTCATCAGCACCCCGACTTCTTCCGAGGCAGGTGCTTCGGCTGAATACGACCTCTCCAAAGACAAGGACCAGAAAATTCTCGTCTTTGTTGACCAGCCCGCTTATCTAAGCGCCTATCCCAACCTGCGATTCTATATCACCGATACGACAACCAAAATTCTTCAGGACAAAGACAGGGCTAAGATACCGCCATCGCTATTTATCAGTTATCACGCGCTTGCCGATTTGCGGGCCGCAACGCCTGATTTTTATACGCTTTCCCCGGTGCAAATTGGTGAAAAACTCGGCGCAGACCTGGTCCTGGTCGTTACTATTACCGACTGCAAAATCCGCGATATACCGGAGGGCGGTTACGTTGCCGGCTCACTCGATGCTTACGCGACGCTTTACAGGGTCTCATCAGGCGAAAAGCTCTGGCCGACCACCGAAAACTCACGTCTTGTTCAGGTGGGGTTCGAGTCAGAGCGGCGGGGTCGGGACGCTGCTGTTGTCCGTCTGGCCGCCGCCGCTTCGCACTGTGTTACAAGATATCTTTATAATTGTCCAAAAACTGGTTTCAAAATATCAGACGAAAGAACCGCCTCGGGGTGGTGAAACTGATAAACTAAATTTTACCTGAAACTTTTTTTTATAAAGGATGATTCGATGATAAAGGTTCTAATTACAGACAAACTTGCACAGGAAGGTATCAACTTGCTTAAAGCAATGTCCGACGTCGAAGTTACCGTCAAGACCGGTATAAGCGAAGACGAGCTGGCAGGCATAATCGGCGGCTACGACGGCCTGATTATCCGCAGCGCAACCAAGGTTACCGCGAAAGTTCTCGCCAATCCAGGCAGATTCAAAGCCGTTGCCCGAGCGGGCGTCGGTATCGATAACGTTGACGTAAAAGAAGCGACCCGCAAGGGCGTCCTTGTTATGAATACGCCCGGCGGCAACACCCTCAGCGCAGCCGAGCACACTATGGCGCTGATGCTTGCGATGAGCCGACACGTTGTCCCCGCCTGTAATTCGCTTAAAAGCGGCGCATGGGACAGGAAACAATACGAGGGTAATCAGCTCAACAACAAGACCTTAGGCATAATAGGCCTGGGCCGAATCGGTATGGCTGTCGCCAAAATGGCCACCGGTTTCGATATGAAGATTCTCGGCTACGACCCCCTTGCTGTTCCGCCGGAAGCCGAAAAGCTGGGCGTCGAAATCACAGACAAACTCGAAAGAATCTTCAAAGAGGCGGATTACATCACCGTTCACGTTCCCAAGAACGAGCAAACGCTCAATATGATTAACACCGAGCAGTTCAAAATGATGAAGCCGACCGTCCGCTTAGTCAACTGCGCACGAGGCGGCATCATTAATGAAGACGCTCTTTACACGGCGCTGGCCGAAAAACGCGTCGCGGGTGCCGCCCTCGACGTTTTCCCCAAAGAGCCGCCGGAAAATACGCGGTTCAAGGAATTCGCTAATTGCCTCGTTACGCCTCACCTCGGCGCAAGCACAGAAGAAGCCCAAATAGAGGTCGCTGTTGAGGCCGCTCAGATACTCGTAAATGCTTTACGCGGCGATTCCATCAGAAATGCCCTCAACGCACCATCGACTGCCGGTGCTGTGCCTCCGCTGGTTCTCAAATATGCCGAGCTTGCCCGTCGAGTCGGGGTCGTTCTCAGCACTCTCGCTCCCGGCGTCATCAAACAGGTCCAGGTCGAATATCGCGGAGCTATCGCTGAAATGCCTCTCCAGGCCGTAACGCTCAATTTCGCAATAGGCCTGCTCCAGAAGCATTTCGAGATGCCGCTGAATTTGGTCAACACTCCCGTCCTGGCTAAGGAACGAGGCATCAGTATCGACGAAACCAAAAACTCGACGCCGAAAGACGTCGCTTCCAGCTTCTCCGCCAAGGTTGTTACCGACAAGATTACTCGCACCATCACCGGCTCGGTCTTCGGCGAAAAGCTGCTGCGAATCATCGAAATAGACGGCTTCAACGCCGAGATAACCCCGCAGGGTGCGGTCGTCATTATCTTCAACGAAGACCGCCCCGGCGTCATAGGCCATCTTGGCACGGTGCTGGGCAAACACAAAATCAACATCGCAACTATGGGCGTCGGCCAAAAGCTCGACCAGCAGAAAGCCGTCCTTGCTGTCTCGCTCGATAAGGCGCCTGATGATGCTACAATCAGCGACCTTCGCAAGCTCGACTTTGTTAATGAAATTTATGTCTGCCAGCTTGACTAACTTCACAGACGTGGAAATGAAAAACGAATCGGCAGCGACTCGACGGGTGTCCGGCTAATGGCACGCGAACTGATTATTACCGTTAGCGGTCTTAGGGGTATTGTTGGCGAAAACCTCACCCCGCAAGTCGCTGCCGATTATGGTCGCGCATTTGGCTCATTCCTGTGCTCGCGCAATCGCAACATTGGAAAATTAGTTGTCTGTCTGGGCCGCGACTCTCGGCCCAGC
Source organism: uncultured Phycisphaerales bacterium (assembly GCA_963769245.1). Lineage (GTDB taxonomy): Bacteria > Planctomycetota > Phycisphaerae > Sedimentisphaerales > Anaerobacaceae > Fen-1362. The sequence continues at coordinate 2,008,312 of CAVYKU010000001.1, read as the reverse complement.
GGGCAATCTCTCGCTGATGCCGTAATTTCAGGTCTTACGTCCGTCGGCGTTAGCGTCGTTGACCTCGGTATTGTCACCACACCTACCGTCGGCATTATGGTCAGACATCTCGCCTGTGCTGGTGGCGTAATCATTACCGCTTCTCATAACCCCTTGCCATATAACGGCGTCAAATTGCTTCTCGATAATGCTATGGCGCCGCCTCCCGATGTGGCGGAGCAAATCAAAATTTGTTTTGAAATCAGAGATTTCTTTTCAGACGCCCCGCCAAAAGCGGGCAATATCTCCGCAAATAATGAAGCCGATGATATTCACCTTGCCAAAGTCCTTCGCATCGTTGACCAAAAGGCAATCGCCAAAAAACAGTTCAAAGTCGTCCTCGACAGCGTAAATGGAGCAGGGGGGCGGCCGGGCGTAAAACTGCTTACGGCTCTCGGCTGTAAAATCACCCCGGTAAATACCGAACCAACGGGCTTATTCACGCATCCGCCGGAACCGACTGCCGAAAACCTCGTATCGCTTTGCGACGCCGTCAAAAACGCGCACGCCGATATCGGCTTTGCACAGGACCCCGACGCCGACCGCCTCGCCATTGTCGATGAGACAGGCACATACATCGGCGAGGAATATACGCTGGCGCTGGCCGCCAAACTTATATTCAGCAAACAAACCGGCTCCGCAGCCGCCAATCTCTCAACCTCACGTATGATTGACGACATCGCAAAATCAGCAGGGGGACATGTTATCCGCACCCCGGTCGGCGAAGCAAACGTCGCTTCCGCGATGCTCAAAAATAACTGCATCATTGGCGGCGAAGGCAACGGCGGCGTCATTGACCTCCGCGTCGGCCCTGTCCGCGATTCTCTCGTCGCTATGGCATTCGCCCTGCAATTGCTCGCACAGACAGGCAAAACCGTTAGTCAGCTTGTTGGCGAAATACCGCACTACTCAATGACCAAACACAAATTCCCCGCCGACAAGGCAAAAGTCAAACGCATCCTCGACGCCGTTAAAAAACTTTTCCCCGATGCCAAACTTGATTCTTCAGACGGCTTCCGTTTCGATTTTCCCGACGCCTGGATTCACATCCGCTCAAGCAACACCGAACCCATCGTCCGCGTCATAGCCGAAGCAAAAGATAAAGCTGCCGCGGCCAAATATATCGACGCCGTTCTCAAAATCGCCCAAAAGCCGGGTTAAACCCCCCTTAGATCCCACCTGTCATCTTTAATCAGGCAAAACTGAAATTCCACCTTGAGTAGTTTACCCGCAAACGAAATCTGTTGTTTATTTCCGTCCTCTTTGATTAGACGGTATGTTCCGCAATCAGCTATATCCACCCGGCCTTTGCCCTCATTCACGCTGCCCTCATAGTTGAGGAATTTAAGCGGGTGGTCGAATATCTTCACCGCCTCAATCGCCTCTTTCCCCCATTTTTCAGGGGGCAGGGCCAGCCGATATGTTTCCAGAATCCCGCCGCGCTCCAGCATCAAATCCCAGTGCGTCGGCTCCGACTCTTTCTGGTGTCTCTGAACGACAAATCTCTTCGGTTCTTCCATAACCGCTGCTCTATATTAAAGTTTTAATCCTGCGATTAACAAGTTGATAAATCATAACAAAAAATTCTTGCATTTGCCGAAGATATCCAATAAAATTCACGCCCTTCCAGTACTGTTTATTGTTGTGAGCATTTCGCCGCTCGCCAATATCTGGGTGGGTTCTTGAAAGGTTGTTGTGGACTATTATTATGCTTGATAAATTTTTTAATCCGAAATCAGTTGCTATCGTCGGCGCCTCACGCCAAAAAGGTAAAGTCGGCTACGAAATCCTCCATTCTATGATTGAAGCCGGCTTTCCCGGAACAATCTATCCCGTCAATTCTCAGGCCGACGAGGTCGAGGGGCTTAAGTGTTACCCTTCCCTTACTGCGATTGGCCAGGTGCCTGACTTGGCGGTCGTCGTCGTCCCGGCAAAGGTGGTCGCCGCTGTTATGCAGGAATGCGCCACCATCGGCATAAAAGCCGTGGTTGTAATAACCGCTGGTTTCAAGGAAATTGGCGAGGAAGGCCGAAAGCTCGAACAGCAAATCGTCCAGATTGCAAGGCAGGCCGGAATACGAATCATCGGCCCCAACTGCCTCGGCCTCATCGTTCCTGCCAGGAAGCTCAACGCAAGTTTTGGCGGTACGCTGCCCGCAGTCGGCTCCACCGGTTATATGTCGCAGTCCGGCGCCCTGCTCGCTGCCATTCTCGATATGGCCAACGCCAACGGCATCGGCTTCAGTAAGCTTATCAGTATCGGTAACAAAGCCGACGTTGATGAAATAGATATTATCGAGGCCTTCGCGAATGACGATGATACCAAGGTCATCGCCGGTTATCTCGAAAACATCACCGATGGAAATACCTTTGTTCGCATCGCAGAACAAATCTCCCAGAAAAAACCAATTCTTCTTATGAAGGCAGGTGTTACCGCCGCGGGCGCAAAAGCCGCCTCCTCGCATACCGGCTCGCTTGCAGGCAGTGAAACCGCCTACGAAGCCGTCTTCGAAAGGGCGGGCGTCATTCGCTGCTTCTCAATCAAATCACAGTTCGATTTTGCCCAGGGGTTCGCTTATCAGCCCCTGCCCAAAGGCGCATCAGTGGCCGTTATCACCAATGCGGGCGGCGCGGGTATTATGGCCGCCGACGCCATTGAAAAACAACAGCTCACCTTCGCGAAATTAACCGACCAAACCCAAAAACGCCTCGCCGCAAAGCTTCCCGCCGCAGCCAATTTCCACAATCCCATTGATGTCCTCGGCGATGCTCTCCCCGACCGTTATGAATTTGCCATTGACGTCGTCCTCGACGACCCCAATGTCGATGCGGTGTTGATACTCCTTACGCCGCAGGCAATGACCGACGCCACAGGAACTGCTGAAGCTATTGTCAATGTCATGAAGAAAAAACCCGGCAAACCTGTCTTCGCCTGTTTCCTCGGCGCAGAAAAAGTCGCCAAAGGAAACATCATTCTCAGGGACAATAAAATTCCGCAGTATGATTCCCCCGAGGCCGCCGTTCTCACCATAAAGGTTATGGTTGATTACGTCCGCTGGAAGGCAAGACCGAAACGTATCGTCAAACTCTTCTCCGTCAATCGCCACAAAGTTGAAACCATCCTCCAGAGAAACCTCAGGCAGGGAACCCGTCAGATCGGCGAGGCCGAATCGAAGGAAGTTCTCGAGGCCTACGGTTTCGTAACGCCCAAGGACGCCGTCGCGAATACCGCCGTCCAGGCAGCGAACATCGCTGACCAGATCGGCTACCCTGTTGTCCTCAAAATATGGTCCCCAGACATAATTCACAAATCAGACGTCGGCGGCGTCAAAGTTCATCTCGAAAACGCTCAGGAGGTTATGGACGCCTTCGACCTGATGATGTTCAGAATCCCAAAAAAACTTCCCAACGCCAAAATTCTCGGCGTCCTTGTTCAGCAAATGTGTGGTGGCGGCAAAGAGCTTATCCTTGGTATGAACCGTGACCCGCATTTCGGCCCCCTTATGATGTTCGGCATGGGCGGTACTATGGTCGAGGTTATGCACGACGTGGCATTCTATCTCGCGCCGCTTACCGCCGAGGAGGCCAAACAAATGCTCGTCAGCACAAGAACTTATAAAATGCTTACAGGCGCAAGGGGACAGAAGGGCGTTGATATCGACGCCGTCGCGGAAGCCCTGCAGCGCCTCTCTCAGCTTGTTACCGAATTCCCGGAAATTCAGGAAATGGACATCAATCCCTTTATGGTCGGACCGGCGGGCACAACACCCGTCGCCGTCGATGCCAGAATAAGGGTGGAAAAAGCTTAAAACAGGAAAATCTATTATGGCTGATTTCGACTGGAAAGAAAAATACAAATCAAAGGTAACAACCGCCGAAGCCGCGATGAAGCTCGTTAAGTCTGGCGACAACATCTTCATTGGCACCGCCTGCGCTCAGCCGCAGCACCTCGTCGCTGCGCTCGTTGAGCATTCCGCCCATATCTACGACGCGCATATCGTCCATCTTCTTACTATGGGCAACGCTCCCTATACAGGCGAAAAATACCGCGAAAAATTCAAAATGAACTCGTTTTTCATCGCCGACAACGTCCGCGAAGCGTTCGGCAAAGGCATCGGCGATTATACCCCGATTTTTCTTTCCGAAATCCCCAACGAATTCGAAAGCGGCAGGATTCCGCTCGACGTTGCCCTTATTACCGTAACTCCTCCCGACGTCAATGGCCTCTGCTCATTGGGCGTATCCGTAGATATCGTCAAGTCCGCCGCATCAAACGCCAAATACGTTATCGCACAGGTCAATTCCCATATGCCGAGAACTTTCGGCGATTCCTTTATCCACGTCAACAACATTGATTGCCTTGTCCCCTTCGACGAGGAGGTATTCGAAATCGCTATTCCTGAAACCGACGACGTTATGCGGCGCATCGGCGAAAACATCGCTAGGCTCGTCGAAGACGGCTCAACTATCGAATGCGGCATCGGACGAATCCCCCAGACGCTCGCGGAATACCTCAAAGACAAAAAAGACCTCGGCATCCACACCGAAATGTTCAGCGACTGGATTATCGACCTCATCGAATGCGGCGCTATTACCTGCGCCAAAAAAACCATCAACCACGGTAAAATCGTTGCCAGTTTCTGTATGGGCACCAAACGCCTTTACGAATACATCAACAACAACCCGTTCTTCGAGTTTTACCCCTCCGAATATGTCAATGATTCCCGCCTCATCAGTCAGAATGAAAAAATGATTGCCATCAACGTTGCTCTTGAAGTTGACCTCACAGGCCAGGTCTGCGCCGATTCCCTCGGCTATCGCTTCTACAGCGGCATCGGCGGACAGGTTGACTTCACCAGGGGCGCAGCCAGAAGCAGGGGAGGTAAAGCCATTATCGCTATGCCCTCTACCGCCCGCAACGGTGAAATAAGCAGAATCGTCCCCCATCTTGCTGAAGGCGCTGGCGTCGTTACCACCCGCGGAGACGTCCATTACGTCGTTACCGAATACGGCATCGCCTATCTCCATGGTAAGTCAATCCGCGAAAGAGTCCTCGACCTCATCAATATCGCCCATCCCAAATTCAGAAGCGAGCTTATCCATGCCGCAAAGGCCCAGAAATATATCTATGCCGACCAGATTGAGCTTGATTGGGACAAAGTCAGGTATCCCGCAGAGCTGGAACGCTATGACACCCTCCGCGACGGCACCGAAATCTTCTTCAGGCCCGTCAAGCCCAATGACGAGCACGAGCTGGCCGAAATGCTTTACTCCCTCAGCGAAAAATCCGTCCAGACAAGATATATGACCCACACTATGACCTTCCCCCACAAGGACGTCCAGCAGCTTACTAACATCAACTACCAGAAGGATGTCGCTATCGTCGGCGTTGTCCCCGGCCCTTCGGGCGACGAGCACATTGTCGCTATGGCCCAGTACTTCCTCGACCCCAAAACCCAGTCCGCCGAGGTCGCCTTCGTCGTTCACGACGAATGGCAGCAAAAAGGAATGGGCACCTACCTGCTCGATTATATTTGTAAAATTGCCAAGCAGAGGGGCGTCAGGCGGTTCTTCGCGAAAGTTATGCCGAGCAACAAACCGATGCTCGCCATATTCCATAACTCCGGCTATAAGGTCAACACTACTTTCGACGGCGAGGTTTACAATATATCCTATGACCTTGCCTGACGGGAGAATCTGATTGTGAGCGATAAACCTGCTGCCTTTATTTATTCGCCCCGGCTCGAAGAAATTTCATATCCACCCGAACATCCTTTTAATACAACGCGGGCAAAAAAAACACGCGAGGTCATAAACTCTATGGGTTTGCTCGCTGCGCCTGATAGAATCGAGGTCCCTCCCGAACCCGCCGACCGAATCGTCCTCAAAAAATTCCACACCGCCCGTTATCTGCATACCCTCCAAGACGCCTCAAAGGGCCAGTGGAATTACGAAGCCCTCCAAATGGGTATCGGAACGACCGAATGTCCGGTTTTTAAGGGAGTATATGAATACGCGGTACTGGCAGTTGGAGCGACTCTTACAGCGGCACAGCTCATCCTCGACGGTAAAGTTGATCTCGCCTTCAATCCTTCGGGCGGCTTTCATCACGCCCACCCCGAGCTTGCCGCGGGCTTTTGCTACATAAACGACGTTGCCCTCGCCTGCGAAGTCCTCACCGAGCAGGGCAAAAAAGTCCTCTACCTCGACGTTGATGTTCATTGCGGCGACGGCGTCACTGCCTTTTTCTATCAGCGTTCCGATGTGATGACAATCACGCTCCACCAGAACCCCAGGACACTTTTCCCCGGCACCGGCTTCGAAAATGAAATCGGCAAAGGCAAAGGAAAGGGCTACTGCGTCAACATACCTCTGCCCATCGGCACCTACGACGAGGCATATATGCTCGCAATCAAAGAAGTGGTACTGCCCTTAATCGGCGCATTCAAGCCCGACGTATTTGTCTTCGAGCTTGGCGCAGATGCCCTCGCGGGCGACCCGCTGGCCAATCTCCGCCTGACAAACAACGTTTACTCCGAAATCATTCATCACCTGCTTACCTTCAAAAAGCCCATTCTTATGACAGGCGGCGGCGGCTACAATGTCCCTAATACCGTTCGCGCCTGGGCTCTTGCCTGGTCCGCGCTCTGCGGCGCAGATTCCGAGCTTGACGCCAATATGCTTATGGGCGGAATTATGCTCCAGACTACTGAATGGCACGGCGGCCTGCGCGATAGAGAGCTTCCCGTTAACGCTCAGCAGCGCGATGCCGTTATCCCCGCCCTCACCGCTACCCTCGATACCCTCAAATCAACCCTCTTCCCGCTCCACGGCCTGTAAGATTTTCACTTTTATATTATCCACCGGTGCCGCAATCGGAAATCGGCAATTGCTTAATCCGCAATTTGTAATCCGAAATCCGAAATTAGCATTAGTGCCCCTTGCTTTTTTTATTATCATAATTCATAATAGGGGAGATTGAGAGGAAACGTATATCGATGGCTATAACTCAGTCCAATGGTGCACCTACAATAAAAGAGATAGCTGCTAATTGCGGCGTAAGCCAGGCGACCGTCAGCCGGGTATTAAACGGTAATTACAAGCACGGTTTTACCGTCAGGCCGGAGGTTCATCAGCGCATTATCGATATGGCCAACTCTCTGGGATATCGGCCAAACCTGGCGGCAAAAAATCTTGTTCGGCAAAAAACCAGCGTAATCGCCATTCTCGGCTGCGATGTCGCTCTGGGCTGGCCGGGAAACATTTATCAGGCCATAGTCGATTCCTGTGTTCGTGAGCTGCACTCGGGCGAATACGATGTTTGCATGTCCATTCCTAATCTGGCCAAAGACCGCTGCGAACTGCCTCCGTGGAAGGTTGATGGGGCGATTGTCCTTCAGGAATGTGCTCCTGAAACTATCGAAGTGCTGGAAAGGAACAATATTCCCTATGTGGTTATCAACGGTGTCGGGGGGCCGAAGTGCTCGTTAGTTTTCCCCGATGATATTGAGGGGACACGGCTGGCTATGCATCACCTGATTGAGCTTGGGCATACCCGGATAGCTTACGCGGGTCCTACCAGTGAGCACTATAAGCATAGAAGTATCAGCGACAGGCACGACACATATCTTTCTGAATTGAAAGTACGCGGGCTTGAGCCGGTGAAAGACCATGACAAGGTTTTTAGTTCGGCGACCGCCTTTCTGGCTTCTTCGGTAATGAAATATCACGCGACGGCGATTCTGGCTTACGACCATATCGAGGCGATGAGAATTCTTCAGGGAGCTCATACGCTTAAAATTTCGATTCCAGAGCAGGTCAGCATGGTTTGCTTTAATGACGAGTACCTGTGTAGCATTGTTACGCCGCCCTTGACAACCGTGGCTGTTCCTTCAAGACAAATGGGGCAAGTTGCCGCGAATATGCTGCTTAAGCGGCTGAAATCGCCCGCCGATTTTCATCCTGAATGCGTTAAACTCCAGCAGAGTTTGGTTGTTAGAGCTTCCACCGCGCCAGCAAAGTAAATCCACTGTCTCTGGTCTTATGTCTTAGGTCTTCTTACGTCTTCTTCACCGGCCCCAGTGGCAATACAACCCTGCCGTAGCATTCGTTCAAAACCTGTGCAAGGCCCGTGTATATGGCGGAGAAGCCGCAGAATATGCCCTCGTAGCCGGCTGCTGTGCCAAGTTCGGCGCTGCCGTTAAAGTCTTTGATTCCCAGCATTACAAACAGCACCGCCAATGACAGGAAAACCACTTGTAAAGCCCTGTTCAATTTCAGTGTGCCGATGAACATTACAAACGTAAACAGGCCCCACATAAACAGGTACGCCGCCATTCCTTCTTTTGACGTGGCATCAGCCCATCCGAGTTTTGGCGCGACTATGAGCCATACTAATGTGAGCCAGAAAAGGCCGTAAGAGCAGAACGCCGTGGTCGCGAAGGTGTTGCCTTTTTTCCACTCCATTATGCCTGCGATAATCTGGGCGAGTCCGCCGTAAAATATGCCCATCGCCAGTATCATACTGCCCAGCCCGAAAAATCCCGCGTTGTGCAGGTTCAAAAGGACCGTTGTCATTCCGAACCCCAGAAGCCCTAAGGGCGCAGGATTCCCCGTCTTGTCTTTCAGTTCCGTTACGTTTGCGTCCATATTCTCTTCCTTTCCCTAATTCGTAAAATCCGTTTCCCTAAATTGGCAATCGGCAATCGCACACACAGTGAAGCGCAGAACCCGCTTCGGAAATTGGCAATTACTTTCCTCTTCCTTTTACAAGCGATTCCACAACGGTCGGGTCAGCAAGGGTGGTGATATCGCCGAGGTTCGATGTGTTGCCTTCGGCGATTTTTCGCAGGATTCTCCGCATAATTTTGCCCGAACGGGTTTTGGGCAGGCCGTGAGCGAACTGGATTGCCTCGGGCACCGCGATGGGGCCAATCTCCTTGCGGACGTGCAGAAGCAGTTCTTTTTTCAGCTCTTCGGTTTCCGCGACGCCTTCTTTAAGGGTTACGAAGGCATACAGCCCCTGTCCTTTTATATCGTGCGGAACCGGCGTTACCGCGGCCTCGGCGACCTTCTCGTGGCTTACTAATGCGCTTTCAACCTCAGCCGTGCCGATTCGGTGGCCCGATACGTTTACAACGTCGTCGATTCTTCCCATAAGCCAGTAGTTGCCGTCCTGGTCTTTCCGGCAGCCGTCGCCGGTGAAGTACAAATCAGGGAACATCGTAAAATATGTATCGATGAACCTGTCGTGGTCTCCCCACATCGTTCTCATCATTCCAGGCCAGGGTTTGCGTATGCAGAGTTTACCGCCCTCATTTACAGAGCACATGCTGCCGTCGTCGCGTAGAATCACGGGGTCAACGCCGAAGAACGGTCTGCATGCGCTTCCCGGTTTTATCGTATGCGCCCCCGGCAGCGGAGTAATCAGTATGCTGCCCGTCTCCGTCTGCCACCACGTATCGACTATTGGACATTTGCTGTGTCCGATTTTTTCGTAATACCAAATCCACGCCTCTGGGTTGATTGGTTCGCCCACCGAGCCGAGAATTCTCAGGGTGTCGAGTTTGTATTTTGCTGGCCATTCCTCGCCGAGTCGCATCAGGGAGCGGATAGCGGTAGGGGCGGTGTAGAAAATCGTAACGCCGAATTTGTCGCAGACCTGCCAGAAACGACCGGCGTCGGGATAGGTCGGCACGCCCTCGAACACCAAACTGGTTGCGCCATTGGCAAGCGGGCCGTAAACAATATAAGTATGTCCCGTTACCCAGCCTATGTCGGCGGTGCACCAGTAAACGTCGTTATCGTGAACGTCAAAAATAAACTTATGGCTGAGCGCCGCGTGCAGAAGGTATCCGCCCGTGGTATGCACAACGCCCTTGGGTTTGCCCGTTGAGCCGGAGGTGTAAAGGATGAATAGAGGGTCTTCGGCGTTCATTTTTTCGGGTTCACAGACGTCTTTTGCCTTTGCCATTTCGTCGGTGTACCAGGTATCTCTGCCTGCTTTCATATTGCAGGGTTCTTCGCCAACTTTTACAACTATTGCGCCTTCGATACTTGGCGTATTGGCAAGGGCGGCGTCGGCGATGTCTTTGAGCTTTATATGTTTGCCCGAACGCATCGAGACGTTGCTGGTTACGAGCAGTTTGCATTTCGAATCGTTAATCCTGTCCTTGAGCGAATCGGCGCTGAAGCCGCCGAAGACGATAGAGTGAATCGCACCGATTCTGGAACAGGCCAGCATCACAATCGGCAGTTCCGGAACCATAGGCAGGTATATCGCGACACGGTCGCCTTTCTTTACGCCCTTTGATTTGAGCACGTTGGCGAACTTGCACACCTCTTTGTGCAGTTGCTCGTAGGTGTATTTTCTGACCGCTTTATCCTCTTCACCCTGCCATATAATCGCGGTTTTTTTCGCCGCGGCTGTTTTCAAATGCCTGTCTAAGCAGTTGTACGAAACATTCAGCTGCCCGTCTGCGAACCAGGTATGCTCGATTTTACGATTTTTGGTGTCCCATGTATATTCGAGGCCCTTTTTCGGTTCTTTGAACCAGGTAAGCGATTTGGCCTGTTCGAGCCAGAACTTGTCGGGGGCATTTATGGATTGCTCCCACATCTGCTGATATTGCTTCATACTGCCGATGTGTGCTTTGGCCGCGACTGATGCTGGCGGCGCAAATTTCCTGTCTTCCGTCATCAATGAAGTGATTGCCTTTTTCTCGTTGCCCATATCGCTTCTCCTTGCTTCTCAGGGGGGTTTGAAATTGTCAATCGGTTCTATTGAACCTGTTACGCTTAAAACGGCATATTCTTCACGTTGGCTGCCAAATGTCAACAAAAACTTATTATTGGACGGCAAAAAAGCAGAGGGTGGTTTCTATACGAAAAATTTCCGTGGATGCCATTACGGCGATGGTTTCCGTGTGGTGTTACAAGAGAAGCGGTTATAACGTAAAGTCAAATTAGGGTATGGCACAGCTAAGTTGCACGATATATCCGGTATTGAAAACTTGTAATATTCCCCATAGTAACTGCCGGTCCTGGTTAGTTGGGCACGCATTGGGGGTTGTTCGGGTCGGTTGTGCAGTCAATCAGCCAGTTCTCGGCCAATATTGTGAAGTCGTCTAGGTCCACCCTGCAATCGCTATTCAAATCGCCGGTAAGCGTAAAACCACATGAGGGGCCTACGATGGCATTGATTAAGTTTTGGCCGGCAGGAGTGCCCCACCCCGTGCACAGGTCATAGCCGGCGACGGCGTAAAACTTATTAGGACTGCTGGGACTGGTATTGTTGCCTGTCGTGATGTCATGGAAACAGGAGGTGTAATTGGTTCCGCTGCCAATCGCATAAACGGTAGGATTGATGAATCCGATAGGTGACTTTCCACCTGCCGCAGCTTGCTGGTTGACCAGCGAGGTAAATCCTGCCCAAAGCGGAGCTGCGCAACTGGTGCCTTTAACTTCGTAGTTTTCATGATCGACCCGGACGTAAATGTTGTAAGCCGTAAGAGCAACATCCGGGGTGTTTCGCATTGTCGTCGATCCCTGGTTAGTCGTCATGTTGATGTCCTTTTGCCAACTCGGAATCGAATAATAGGTGCTGATACCGCCTCCACTGCCGTTGCCGTCGCCATCGTTCCAAACGGTTTCCGAAACCCAGGTGCCGCCCGGACCGCTCGTCGTCAAAGTTGTCCCGCCGACTTGTGTGATATAGTTAGTGTCACCAGGAAAATTAATGAGGCCGGTATAAGCATCACCGTCACCCGATGCGTTGAAGAAGGACTGTCCCTGAGCCGCCATCTGCTGAAAAATCTGGTCGGACACCGGGTCGGCCCCCTGACCGGAGCTATACCACGAACAACTCAGTTGCTTGGCCAGATTGTCCGTGGCCATACGGTTAAGAATATCGTGCCAGTTGCCGGATGGTCCTGCTTCATAAACGATCACTTCGGGTAGTCCTGGCGCCATGGAAATCGCCACTTCTATGTCCAGTGACACCTCGATTTCTCCACCGTTGCCGGTCGAATGTCCGCTGAACCCATCAAGCAACACATTGGCCAGAGTGATGTTAGGCAGCCCGGTCTGGCTTTCGTAGTAGGTAATATCACTGGCAGTGTAACCATCAAACTCCAGCAGTCCTACAACTTGCCCCGAACCGGTGAGCGACGAATCCGGAACGTACGCCTTGCGAAAGTCATTGCCCATATAAGTGCCGCTTGGCCCCGCACCGCTATTCGACGCCGCGTTTGTTACCTTGGACAGCGGAGTGGCTATCAGACGCGGACGCGGCAGCGAGTAGTTGTTCAGGCCGCTGATGCGCAAAACCGGAACAGCGAGGTCGAGCGATGGTTCAACATCCGGTGCATAAAATGTACGGGTTTCTGTCGGATGCTGATAGACACGCATCGTGACATTAAAGGCCTTCTCGATATCCGCTACCGACCCATCCACGTCCAGTAACATGCGATTAGGATGTGTGCCGGTCACAGTCAAGCCGTGCGCTTTTGCAAAAGTGACGACCGCCTGATAATCCTGTTCCGTTGGGCCAAACATTTTCGCGAACTGCTCAGACGTCAGATAATGATGGTAATCGGGACTTGCTGGATTATAAATCCGCTGTAGCAGTTCGGTGAGCATAGTCTGGTTGCGGAGCGGCAATCCGATAGCCAACTGCAGATGTTCCGAACCCGAAAGGTTGCCGACCGGCTGCAATTGCGTCACAATTGCCGGCACATGACCTTGCAGCTTCTGCGTCCCTGCCGCGTGAGCAATAATCGGCAGAATAAGAACAACTACCGTGAACGATATCAGATTTTTCTGACTATTACCGAATTGCATGATTATTCTCCTTCATTGACTTTTTTTGTACACTGTTCATACGTTGTTTCCCAGCACTGTTTGCGTATTTTTTTTAAAAACTGTAAAAACTGGGATTTCTTGCTCCGTAGAAAAGCTCTAAAAATTACCCATTTTAAACTTGCACCCGCATTTTGATTGCCTTATACGGGTTTTCCCATTTTAATCTGCTCATCTACGTAGCCTGGCTTCCTTTCCAATAGCATATCAAATTTGTTACTAAAATTTAACCTTTCTGACTGTTTTTTAGAGATTTACAGTAAGCCACTCTTTACCGGAGACAATACTGTTTACTATGATAGCGTGGATGCCATAGGGTACAAAAATACATACGGGTCCTGAATCGTACGGACACTTTGAAATTCCATTGCCATTGACGAACTTACGACGTTCTTGACGATATATACATAAGGCCTTATTATGCCCCTGCGCTGGCGGTGTATGCAGGAGGGCGGGAAGCTGGAATATGGCTTCTAACGCCTGTGCGGGTAATGGTTTAAGTAAATAGTTCAGTTGGAAAACACGATTAGAAACATAATGATTAAAACCACAAAACCACAAAGAATTTAAACAAAGTTTTGTAATTTCAGTGCAATCTGTGAAATCTGTGGTTAAAGACGAAAGGAGTTTATGCCGGATTTGATACAGCAAAATAAACAAATGCAGACCCCCGCAGTTTCGCTTTTGCGAAGTAAAACGGCGGGCGTCATCAGCCTTATTGCTATGCTCATTTTTGCCCTTCACGCCAGCACGCGTATGGTCGGTGCGGGCGATACGTGGGTCGCGCTTGCCTGCGGAAGGCATTTTTACAACCACGGCGTCGATACCAATGAACCCTTCAGCGCCAATTCGCACCGTGTCGGCCCCACAACCGAGGAGATTGCCACCTGGCCCGACTGGGCGCAGACCATTGCCGATAAGGTCAGCATCAATACCCTCAAATACTGGCATCCCACCGGCTGGATAGACCAGAACTGGCTTACACACGTTATTTTCCACTGGCTGGCGTATAAGTCACCTTTCGCTGATGGTCCGAAGCTGACGTTCAATACGCTTGTGTACTGGAAGTTTGCGATATACATACTTACAGTGATTTGCGTTTATTATACGGGCAGGGTTATGGGCGTTAATCCTGCCTTGTCTGCCGCAGCCGCCTGTGCCGCTATGTTCATAGGCCGCTCATTCCTCGATATCAGACCCGCCGGCTTCTCCAATCTCCTGGTCGCGGTCTTTTTGCTCGTCATGGCCCTCTCAACTTATCGTAATTACCTTTACGTTTGGTTTTTGCTTCCCGTCACGGTATTCTGGGCAAACGTCCACGGCGGCTACATTTACGTCTTTATTATGCTTACACCTGTTGTTGGAATCCACGTATTGGGCTTACTTTGGCGAAAGCTCGCAGTCAAACTCGAACTTGCTCCTGCCATTCCCGCAATTGCTCCCTTACCAGGAACTACTTTACCTGCCCTTTGGCACACCATTGCTGTAGGCCTTCTTGCTTTTCTCGCCTCCATCATTTTCAATCCTTTCCACCTTACCAACATTACCCACACCTTCATGATAAGCATTTCCGAAAACGCCGAAGGATGGAGGAATGTTCATGAGTGGTGGCCTGCGTTTCGGTGGGATAACCCTGTTGGGACGGCGTTTCCGTTTTTGGTGATGACGGTGACGGGAATAGGGCTGGTGGTGATATGGTCGATAATCCGGTTTTTGTTGCCGAAACAGGTACAGGTAAAGGTGATGAAATCGCAGGCGGGATATCAGCTAAAGCAGTCGAACGGGTTGGCATATACGGTGGGTTTTGCAGGGGCAGCGCTGCTAATCTGGGCAATAATGATTTCGTGTTCAATGACCGACATCGCAAAAAATACGCCCCAGGCCCCAAGTATAGCGGAAAGTATGATTACGAGTTTTCTGATAAACGGTTTGTTTGTGGGGATATTGTGGCTGGCAGTATTTGTAAACATTCACACGATATATTTGATATTGCCATTCGGGCTTTTTCTGTTATACGCGACGAACAATGAGCCGGGGTATGCGGGGAGATATATATTTCCGTTTGTAACGACGCCATTTTATTGCGGGTTGTTCGCGATAGCGTCGCAGCTTTCGAAGAAGCCGAGGTATTCGTCGCTTAATATAGTTTATGTTCTGGCGGCGTCGATAGCGACGATATTGATTTCCGCGGCGATGGTGAATCCGTTCAATTTTACTGAGCCGCTATGGCATTTAGGGCAGTTTTGGGATTTGAAGCGGCCATGGGCGCCATTGTTCGAGGCCAACTTAGATATAAGCTACCCCTATTATTTCCAGGTGATTTACGCGGTAAACATTTTATGTATAGCGGCGTGGATTGCAGCGCCATACGTGAAGGTATTGATGACGGAGATAACAGGGGGGAAAGCAGAAGCCGTCGGGGAAGAGTTGCCGTATCGTCGTCCGAAGATAGACCTTGCCCTGTTAGTAATTGCGGCGTTGACGGCGTATATGGCGTATCGGTCGCGGCGATTTATACCTATAGCGGGAATAGCGGTTTGTCCGCTGATAGCGTTGCTGGCAGAGCAGATAATCCAGACGGCAGCGGCGGCGAGGAATTTCCGGAAGTATGGTCGGGTTTCAGTTCCGCGGATGCCTTTTGGGGTTCAGGTATTGCTGACAACCACGGCGGTGATATTAGTCTGCGGGCTTGGGGTACACTGGGGTATTAAATTCAAAAAGATATATTTGGACCCATGGGCTACGGATGCGAAGCTTGATTCTATGTTTATGCGAATGACGGCTTCGGCGGCGAAGCCATTTGACGCATGCGAATTCATAACGGCGAACAAGATGCGCGGGAACATGTTCAACTACTGGACAGAGGGGGGCTTTGTCGCGTGGGGACAGACGCCTGACGCGGACGGTCATACGCCGTTACAGCTGTTTATGGACGGCAGGGCGCAGGCGGCATACGACTACGATGCATACGAGAAGTGGTCGGAAATAATGTCGGGCGGGCCGACGCCGATTAAGGTGATGAGGCGAAACCAGAATATGACGCCTGATGATTATGCGCAGACAGGATCGTGGATAGACAGCCGGCTGAAGGAACATAAGGTATGGGTGGTATTGATGCCCACGAACCAGTTCGAGACGCCATTTGTGAAGGGTCTTGAGTATGCGCAGAGCTGGCGGCTGATATTTCTGAGCGACAAGCAAAAGCTGTTCGTCGATATATCGACGCCGAGGGGAAAGCAGTTATTCGACGGCATCGAAGACGGGAACTCGATATATCCTGACGAGGTCTATCGTGACATTATGATAGCGCACAATTCGCTGTTATATGAAAAGACGCCGGAACGACTGACGAGAGGTTTGGAGTTTGCTATAAAGGCGTACGAGGCGGACCCGACGCGGACACCTTTGCAGCTGATACAGATATATTACGATCGTTATCCGCAGTTGAGACAGTCGATAGAGGAGTTCTTCCAAAAGGTGGTGGATGATTTCGAGGCGAACAAGAAGGAGTATTGTAAGCACAGCGGATATTATTTCAGGGCGGTTGGAGTTCTAATCGGGATAAGTCGTCTTGAGCCGCACGCGGTCGAGCAGAACAAGAAGGACGTAATTGAATTGTATGAACGAGAAAAGGCAGAACTGCAGAAAGTAATAGAAGAAATGCAGGACAGGAGATGGTAGATAATTTTCGATTTATAATTGTTGATTTAATGAAGAATAGCATATATGGTCGAAATTAATTCGGCGGGAAATTATGTGATGGGCGGGCGACCTTTATCGCTAAGCGTGTTTTTTCCGTGTTATAATGAGCAGGATAACGTTGAGCAATCAACACGGCGGGCTGTAGAAGTTCTCGAAGGGTTGAAAGCGGATTACGAGATAATTCTTGTTGACGACGGCAGCGCAGACCAGACAGGCGCAAGAGCAGACGCAATCGCAGCGGGAAACAATCGGGTCCGGGTAGTGCATCATCCGCAGAATATGGGATACGGGGCGGCACTGCAATCAGGGATACGGGCGGCGAAAAAAGAGCTTGTTTTTTTCACCGATGGGGATGGGCAGTTCGATATTAGCGAGATAAAGCTGCTTTTGCCTTTGATAGCACAGAATGATATCGTATGCGGATACCGCTTAGACAGGAAAGACCCCTTTGTGCGAAAACTGAACGGGTGGATGTGGACAAGATTAG
This sequence comes from uncultured Phycisphaerales bacterium, assembly GCA_963769245.1. Taxonomy (GTDB): domain Bacteria; phylum Planctomycetota; class Phycisphaerae; order Sedimentisphaerales; family Anaerobacaceae; genus Fen-1362. The sequence continues at coordinate 1,991,227 of CAVYKU010000001.1, read as the reverse complement.
TGAATCTTTTGTTCGGGATGCATATCCGGGATATTGACTGCGCGTTTAAGCTGTTTCGAACGGAGATATTCGAGGGGATGACGATGTCGAGCGCGGGTGCACTGATAAGCGCGGAGATATTGGCAAGGGCGACGCGGCGCGGATTCAGAATCGCAGAAGTCGGCGTTCATCATTACCCGCGAAAGGCAGGCAAACAAACGGGGGCAAAACTGACGGTGATTCTGCGGGCATTCAAGGAATTGTTTAAGCTGTACAATCGAATAAGAAAAGGGCAGTAATAATTTCCGATTTCCGATTGACGATTTTGGGATGCGGAGAAATAATTTTAATGACACCGGGTAAAACCCGGGGCTAAATATATCTGGGATAAAAATGGCGGGCGGCAAGAGAAAGACAAAGAAAACGATGACGGTGAATCTGTTTGTATATGGTTCGCTGAGAGACCCGCAGATATTCGAGTCGATATGCGGGATGAGTTTTACTCGCAAGAGCAGCAAGGCGGATTCGCATACTTTGCTGGCGGAGCCGGCGTTTCTGGCGGGGCACAAGAAGGTAAGCCCGGATAACGTGTATTTTTACGCGGTTGAATCGCCGGGTTCTAAAATTGAGGGATTTGTGATTTATGACGTGCCGGCGGGGGCGATGGCGGAGATTGACCGATACGAGGGGAAGCGATACGAAAGAGAGACGGTGAGGGTACATACTGCCCAGGGGCTTGTTACGGCGAAATCGTATCTTGTCAGCGCCGAGGCGATGAAGAAGCACTTCGGGGACAGGTTCCACGTTAATTTGATACATGAGCTTTGGCTGCGCAAGCGTATAGACAATTTTCTGAAAAAGCGGACACGTCCCGGGGACAAGAGTATCGACGCGGAATTAGAGCGGCTGGCGGAGCGGGAGCTATTGGCGACGACGGAGCGGGACCTGGTGATAACGCATTATCGAACGGACGCGGTGAGCGATTATTTTCTGGAGCATGAGCTTAACCGGCCGAGGCCGAGTATCAGGCATTTATACGGAGACCCGCAGGCGGCGAAATATATCAATAATTATCTTGCGATTGTGGTCAAGCAGGTGCTGCTGAGCCAGTTAGACGAGAGGATACAGGCGAATTTTAGATTTGAGCTGGAGCATATGCGGTCGTCAGAGCGGTATTTCAAGCGGTCGGTGAGCTTGCTGATAGCGCTGCAGATAATCAATAATAATATCTCGGCGGTAGAGATGATAGTGAAGCAGTGTCTCAAGACGATGCCGTTTGAGAAGTATGATTTGATAGATTATGTTAAATACGCGGTGCGGGCGGCGAGGAGCCTGTTTGACGCGAGAGTGGTGGAGACGCAGTTGAATTCGATACGGTCGAATTTTCAGCCCGGTCTGGTGCCGATGGGATGCGAGACGGAGCTGAGCAACGTCGGGGCGGCAATGGTGGAGGAGGACGCTGAGGAGGCGAAAAAAGAAGACCCGGCATACGACTGTTTCCGGTATTTTCATGATTTTCAGCTTGATGTTTTGTCGTGGAAGGTCGGCGGGTACATTGACGACCACAGCGGGTCGGCGGAGAGGACGAGGCGGCAGGGATTTCTGGAGCTTGCGCCGGGACGATTGAATGTTGCGCTGGAGTTGTCGAGGCCCGCGACGGCGTGCCCCTGGCTTTTGAATCAGCTTATAAACGAGATAACGGCATTTTACAACGTTAAGCCGCACAGTTTGCATTTGTCGTTCCAGATGCGGAGGCGACAAATCGGTAAGCAGAAGATTCTGCCCTTGGGGTTCGTGAAGTGCCTGCTGGCGCTGGGCGGGGGGACAGAGGTGAACAAGACGGGCCGGCTGTGGATTTCGAGGATGGGGCACGACGAGATTACCAGCGGGGAGGAGCTTGTATTTGCCAGGTCGAGCCAGCGGCAGTGGTTTGTCGGCGCGGACGCGGACAAGACGCCATCGTCGGTGACGGCATGTACCCAGCAATACAAATTTATCCGGCTGGAACAGCGGGCTAATTATGAGCCGTTGATAATGTGTTTGAAGGGGCTTCAACTGGCGTATAACCCCGCGGATTACCTGACGGCGGAGCAATTGAAGAATAGCGCCAAACTCCGTCGTGAATACGAGGAATTGAAAACGTGGGCGTCCAGCCCGACGGGAATCAGCCCGAAGATAATAAAGAGTTTTCTGGAGACGGTCCGCGAGGGGTTAATGAACGAGGCGCACTATAGACCATCGCATAAGCTGCATTATATTGAATGGGCTTTGGGCGCGATTGATATGCGGCTGCGGACGTTTAACGAGCAGATTTCGCATTGATTTGCGAACATTGCCGGGATAAACATAACCCTGCCATTCCCCGACGTAAACTGTCGGGGTAAGTGGCAGGGCTAAATATTTAGAGGAAGAAAAAATCCGTGTAATCTGTTTAATCTGTGGTTAAAATCCTTTTCCCTATGAAAGTTATAGTCGCGGAAAAATACGGTTTTTGCGCGGGTGTTCGCAATGCTATAAGCACAGCGGAGAAGGTCTTGTCGGAGAAAGGCCGGGTTTATTCGCTGGGGCCGATTATTCATAACCCCGGCGTTGTCGAGCGATTGGCCAAAAAGGGCCTTGTAACCGTCGATGATGTGGAGCAGATACCGGCTGGAGCGACGGTGCTGATACGCTCGCACGGCGCGGGTTCGCAGGAAATGGCTCATCTTAAAGAAAAATTCGCGGATATCATTGACGCAACGTGCGTTTTAGTCAAAAGGATGCAGCAAATCGCGATGCAGATGGAGGAGCAGGGATATAAGGTGGTTATAGTGGGCGACCAGAATCACCCGGAGGTGCGGGCGGTAGTGGGCTGCACAAAGGGGGCGGTGGTGGTGGGTAATGAGTCGGATATAAGCACAATAGGAAGCGGGCGACTGGGGATTGTGTGCCAGACGACGCAAAGCCCCGAATTTTTCAGCCAGATGCTTTCTGCAATAGCCAGGGGCGGCTTTGATGAAATGAAGGTGGTGAATACGCTGTGCAAGGAGGCGATTAAAAGGCAGCAGGCGGCAGTCGAATTGTGCAGGAAAGTGGATATTATGTTCGTTTTGGGGGGGCGGGAGAGCGCAAACACCCGGAAATTAGCTGAATTGTGCAAAAAGTACAATAATAAAACATTTCATTTGCAAAACTGGGACGAATTTGATAAAAAATTGGTTTTCGGCTGTCAGACCGCAGGCGTTACAGCAGGGGCCTCAACGCCCCAGTGGATTATAGATGACTTCGTAGAACACCTCGAAGCAGTTGATACCGAATGACGAAATGCGATTTTTTAGTGTTTGCTGTGTAGGCAGATGCTTTTTTGATTATTAACTTTTTAGCCGGGCTATGTTGCTCGGTGGTTCGTCAGCGTAAATGTGGGGCGCAGACGGGCGTAAAACGAGACACCACAGGGGAATAGCGAGTTTATGGTTGACAGAAATATTATTAACAAGCTGGGTTTGACTGCCGAGCAGATTGACCAGCAGGTCAATGAGATGTTCGGTGAAAAGGAAAATGAGATGTTCCAGGAGGCGCTGCAGGCGAAGGTAGATTCGCATCAGCCGGGGACGATTCTCAAGGGCAAAATTGTTACCCAAATCGGGAACGATGTTATTGTCGAAGTGGGCCTCAAGAGCGAAGGCGTGATTGACGCGGCGGAGTTCGAGGACCCATCGGAAATAGCAGAAGGCAGAGATATAGAAGCGTTGCTCGAAGATACGGATTCGGAGACGGGTCTGCTTCTGCTGAGCAAACACAAAGCGGACAGAATCAGGGGCTGGGAGAACCTGATCAGCACAAAGAAGGAAGGGGATACGGTCAAGGGTAAAGTCGTCCGCCGGATTAAGGGCGGATTGCTGGTTGATATAGGGGTGCCGGTATTCCTTCCGGCATCGCAGGTCGATATACGCAGGCCCGGTGATATAAGCAGGTTTATCGGCAAGGAAGTTGAGTGCGTAGTTTTGAAGATTGACATCGAAGGCAGGAATATCGTCATATCGAGACGCAAACTGATTGAGGACGAGCGCAAGCAGAGCAAAGAAAAGATTCTTGCGGAAATCGAGGTCGGCCAGAGACGAAAAGGTATCGTCAAGAATATCGCGGACTTTGGCGTGTTTGTGGATTTGGGCGGCGTAGATGGATTGCTTCATATTTCGGACCTGAGTTGGGGCCGCGTGAGCCATCCGTCGGAAGTTGTCCGGCTCGATGAGGAAATTGAGTGCGTAGTTATCGGCGTTGACAAGGCGAACGAGAAAATATCGCTTGGTCTGAAGCAGAAAAGCCCAAGCCCGTGGGAAAACGTCGAGCATGATTATCCGGTCGGCTCGAGGGTCAAGGGCAAGGTCGTCAATATTATGAATTACGGCGTGTTTGTCCGGCTCGAAGACGGGATTGAGGGACTTGTTCATATCAGCGAGATGAGCTGGACCAAACGGCTCAATCACCCCAGCGAGATGCTGAATCTTAACGACGAAGTCGAGGTGATGGTCCTCAACGTCAACAAGGACAAACAGGAGATTTCGCTCGGATTGAAGCAGACGGAGACCAACCCGTGGTCGGTAGCGGCACAGAAGTATCCGCCGGGGACATTAGTCAACGCGACGGTCCGCGGCGTTACGAATTACGGTGCGTTTGTCGAGGTTGAAGAAGGCATCGATGGGATGATTCATATTTCGGATTTGAGCTGGACGAGGAAGTTCAGCCATCCGAATGAAGCGCTGCAGAAGGGTGATAAGGTAAAATGCGTCGTTCTGGATATCGACCCGGAAAAGCAGCGTGTATCGCTCGGCGTAAAGCAGCTGAGCGAGGACCCCTGGGTTCACGCGATACCGGAGAAGTATATCCCCGGGCATATTGTCAGGGGCAAGGTAACGAAGCTGACGAATTTCGGAGCATTTGTGCAGCTTGAGGCGGACCTCGAGGGATTGCTGCATATTTCGGAGCTGTCGGACCAGAAAATCAAGAAGCCGCAGGATATCGTCAAGGTTGATGATGAACTCGAGGTGAAGATATTGAAGGTTGACAGTGAGGCACGGAAAATTGGCTTGAGTTTACGAAGGGCACAGTGGGCTGCGGAAGGGCAGTCCCCTGAGGGGCAGTCAGGCGAAGGCACAGACGCTGTTGTCACAGAGGCCGTCGCCACAGAGGGCGGGCAGCCGGAAAGCACCCCAGCGGAAGAACAGCCGCCGGCAGCAGATGAGCCAGGCCCGGAACAGCCAACACTATAATAAGGCAGTGTTTTAGTTTTGTTAGTTTAATTAAAAGCCCTGTTGCAAGACAGGGCTTTTCTTTTGCGCTCAGGACAGATGGTCGATATCGAGAACCGTCAGTTCGCCGTCTATATCATAAGCTAAGTCGTTACTTTATCTTTATTGAGCCGAAGCTGGTTTTCAGGTCCATTTTGCCTTTGCCTTGTCCGATTGTGCCGTAAATCTTGGTCTTGCCGAAGTCGCCCTTAACGGTTATCGGCAATTCCGTTTTGATGTTGCCGAAGCTCGTTTCAACGGCTACGTCCCCCGCGAAATTCGGCGGGATATCCACATCCACATCGCCGAATGATGTTTCTATTTTCGCTCGTATGTCGGCCGGGCAGGCGGCGGAGAAATCGATATCCATTTTTCCGAAGCTCGATATCGCCCTGAAATCACCTGTGGTTATTTTCTCGCAGTCAACCTCGCCGTATGAAGTGTCCAATTGAATCTTGCCTGTGATATTATCCGCGGCTATTTTTCCGAAACTGGTTTTTGCGTCGATATTTCCCGTGATATTTTTCAGCTCGACGTTGCCGAAGGAGGTTTCACATTTTATGCCCGTTCTGTTCGGCACGGTAACATCGAAACTGACCCCGATTGAACGGTTGTTGCTCAGAGTCGGCTTTTCAACCTTGAATACCAGGACCTTGCCTTCGACGACAAGCGTTGTTTTTGTCTGCTCCGCGAGTTGTTGGGCTTCTGCCAGAGTTGGCGCCTCGCCTTTGATTTCGGCGATGACGCTGCATTCCGTTGTGTCAGTGCCTGTGATTTTCACGTTCCCGAAGCTTGTATCAATCTTTATCTGCTCCAATCCTGCCATTGAAGCCGACAAGCTCTCTGTCCTTTCGTAGTGCGCCTTTGCGGGCCACCCCCAGCACATACAGCATCCGCAAACAAGCGAGGTTAAAACAAGACAGCAGGCCAATAGGGTTACAGGTAAATATCTTCTCATTGCTTGTCTCCTGAAATACGCAACCATTCTGAACATCTGATTCCGGCGTCAAGTTCTTATTCTGACTCGCCGATGTTACGGTTTTGTTACGATATTGTCACTTTTTGTAATATTTATGCAATGCGCCATTTGTCGAGCCGGAAAATAGGCCAACCTTCGCCAGGGGCTATGGAGGACGTGAGTTAGTGGCGATAATACTGGGGTTATTTTTCTGATAAAACGCATTGATGCGTTATTTTTCAGGTAAACCGAGGGGGAAAGTGTGTCGATATTCGTATAGTTAATAGCGTATAGTGGATAGTTTAAGGGGTAATGCGATTATAAATTGAGATAAGGGTTGGAGGTAAATATGGCTTTTGACGTGACAATAAAAGAGTATCTGCAGGAAATCGACGAGGCGCCGCTTCTTTCAGCGGAAGATGAACATAATCTGGCTTTGCGGATAGCTGAAGATAATGACCCGGAGGCGCGCGAGCTGCTCGTTCGCAGCAATCTTCGGTTGGTAGTCAGTATCGCCAAGAAATACGCCAACAGGGGGGCGCTGTCATTAGGCGATTTAATTGAGGAAGGCAACCTCGGTTTGATAAGGGCGGTAGATTATTTTGACCCGAATCGCGGGACGCGATTCAGCACATACGCGGCATGGTGGATAAAGCAGGGCATAAAGAGCGCACAACTGGGAGATGTTCGGCCTGTTCATGTACCCGGGTATATGATAGGGCTGATTAACCAGTGGCGTCATACGATGGCGGAGGTAGCGAACAAGCTTGGCAGGAAGCCGACAGTTGCGGAAATGGCGGACGTGACAGGTATGTCCGTGAAGAAGGCGAGGATTATCGACGAGACGGTGAAGGTTCTCGGCTCGGTAAATGACAATCAGCAGCCGGAAGCAGGCGAGGAGAACCAGCTATTCGACACGAACATCAGCAATCAGAGCGTGGGCAGGCCGGAAGATGAGATGGTTGAAGATGAGGAAAAGGCGAAGGTGATACAGCTTTTGAGCAAGATGGACCCGAGAGACGCGGAGGTTCTGCGGCTGCATTACGGGCTTAACGGCAAGGCGCCAATGGGATTAAAGGAAATCGGCGAAAAACTGGGTTTGACCCGCGAGCGAATCCGTCAGATTCAGCACGAGGCGCTGACGAAGCTTTATGAGTTTATGGAAGAGATGTAACAGAGGACCTAAAACCCCAGACCCCAGACACAAAGTCATTTCCGATTTGCGATTGCCGATTGTCGATTTTAAATTTCCGATTCCTGATTTTAGCGGTGAGATTGTCTGTCCGAAAGACAGCGGGGAAGCAATTAACACTGGATACTGTAATTTGTAGTGGTAGAATAAAAGGAGGAACATTAGTAAACAATAGCAGGAACACGGATATTATGGGCAAGGACAGAGTGGATTTGGGAAAGTATATTCGCGAGGTGCCTGATTGGCCGAAGAAGGGGATTTTGTTTCGTGATATAACGCCATTGCTGGGCAATGCGGAGGCCTTTAAGGCGGCGGTTGACGCGATGGCGGCGGATTTTGTCGGTGAGGAGATTAAGTATGTGGGTGCGGTAGAGGCCCGCGGTTTTATCTTCGGTTCGGCGGTGGCGGAGAAGCTTAATGCCGGCTTTGTTCCGATTCGTAAAAAGGGGAAGCTGCCATTTAAAACGGTAAGTGTTGTATACGATCTCGAGTACGGGACGGATACACTTGAGGTTCACCGCGACGCGATAACAGCCGGGGCGAAGGTGCTTATGGTCGATGATTTGCTTGCGACTGGCGGGACAATGGCGGGGGCATGTAAGCTGATTGAAAAAATCGGCGGACAGGTTGCGGGAATATCATTTTTGATTGAGCTGACCGAGCTTGGCGGGATTAAGAAGCTCGCGGGGTATAAGGTTAAATCAATTATACGATATTGAATTAAAACCACCCTCCTACGTCCCTAAGGGACTACGGAGGGCAGACAGAAGCCACAGAGCACACAGAGATAAAAAATGATGGAATTGAAAGTTAAAGTGCCTGCGGAGAAAGCGGGTGAATACCGGATAGAAATCGGGACGGATATTCTTGGTTTCATCTGGTCGAAGATAGAATCGCAGTTCGGCTCCGCTGATAAATTCGTTATTACGGATGCTAATGTGGCCGGGGCAGGCCATCTCGATAAATTCCTTTCCGGCAGAGACGTTCCCAGATACGTTATTACACCCGGTGAGACGTCGAAAAATATGGGGACGCTCGTTTCTATTATCGAAGCGATGGAGAAGGTGTATCTGGGGAGGGATACGGTTGTGATTGCGCTGGGGGGCGGCGTGGTTGGTGACATCGCGGGGTTTGCGGCGGCGATATTCAAAAGGGGGGTGAGAGTAGTTCAGATACCGACGACGACGCTGGCGCAGGCGGATTCGGCAATAGGGGGCAAGACAGGCGTGGATTCATCTTTGAGCAAAAACGCCTTCGGCTGCTTTTGGCATCCGTCGGCTGTTTATATCGACGTGGCGACGCTGAAAACGCTCGATGAAAGGCAATACAGGGCGGGGCTGGTCGAATCTGTAAAGCACGCGTTGATAGCGGATGAGAAATACTTCGAATTCCTGGAAAGCAATATTGACGCTATTTTGCGCAGACGGGCTGATGTCCTGGAGCAGGTCGCGTATCATAATTGCAGAATCAAGGCGCAGGTGGTTGAGGCGGACCCGACGGAAAAAAATCAGCGGAGGATGCTCAATTACGGGCACACAATAGGCCACGCGATAGAATGGGGAAGCGGTTTTGAACTGCTGCACGGTGAGGCGGTAGCAATCGGGATTATCGCGGCGGGGATGATTGAAATTGAGACGGGGCTGAGCGATGATAAACGGCTCGCGAGAATCAGAAAGGTCCTTACGACGCTGGGGGTTCCGGTTGCAATTCCCGCACATATCAGCAGGGCAGGGATAGTGGATGTAATAAAGCGCGACAAAAAAGCGATAAATAAGTGGCCAAGATTCGTTTTAATTGATAGAATAGGTGCAGTCCACCGCATGGAGGGACAGTGGGCCGTCGAAGTGAAACAAGACGTGGTTGAGAACGTATTAGGGAAACTATATTTTTTATTAGTTGAGGGTTAACGTGTACAGAGAAAGAATAAAGTTGCTGGATTGCACGATACGGGACGGCGGGCTGATGAACAATCATTATTTCACGGACCAGTTTGTCCGCGAGGTTTACAGGGCGTTGTCGCAGAGCGGCATAGATTATATGGAGATAGGATACCGCAGCAGCAGGGAGCTTTGCCCGCCGAAGGATTTCGGGGCGTGGAAATACTGCGACGATGAGAAGATAAAGGAAATCACCGACGGGATAGAATCGGCGATGAAGCTTAGTATTATGGTTGATGCACATCGCGTCAAAGAACAGCAGTTTGTTCCAGCGGATGAAAGCCCCATCGATATGATCCGGGTTGCGACATACGTCAAGGATATGGACAAGGCAATAGAAATGGTCAACAGGTGTCATGACCTCGGCTACGAGACGACGGTCAATATAATGGCGATATCGAAGGAGATCGAGCCGGATACGATTGAGGCGCTGGACCAGCTTGCTAAATGCCCGGTTGATGTGGTTTACGTTGTTGACAGTTTTGGCGCGATGTATTGCGAGCAGATAGAATACCTTGTAAAACTTTTCAAAAAGCATCTTCCTGAAAATAAGGAAATCGGTATGCACTGCCATAATAACATGCAGCTTGCGTTTTCCAATACAATTGAGGGTATTATTCATAACGCGAATTACCTCGACGCGTCGCTGTATGGCATAGGCAGGGGGCCGGGCAACTGCCCGCTTGAATTGTTGGTCAGTTTTCTGAAGAATCCAAAGTTTAAGCTGACGCCAATTCTCAGGGTCATCGAGGAGCAGATGTTGCCGATGCAGAAGGATATCGAGTGGGGCTATTTGATACCCTATATGATTACGGGTATGCTGAATGAGCATCCTCGCGCGGCAATTGAGATGCGCAAGACCGAAGACAAAGATAAATACGCGAAGTTCTACGAGGATATACGCGACGTCACGGCTTAAAACCGGGATTATCTCTCGCTTTGTTGTGCGACAGCAATTGCCAGACGGTCGAGATTGGAGTAGTCCCTCTCTATATTTACATCGCTAAAGCACCCAGCGGTTTCGAGCAGGGTGCGAACCGTGTTTCCCTGTTCGTTGCCGATTTCGAGCATAAGTGTCCCCGTGGGTTTCAAATGTTGGCCGGTATCGGCGATGATTTTTTTGATGATGTCCAGCCCATCATTGCCTGCTGCTAGGGCGGACTTCGGCTCGAAATCTTTTATGTTTGGGGCTAACTTCTCGTATTCGGGTTCGCTGACGTAAGGGGGGTTACACACAATCAGGTCAAATTTGGCGGGGCCGAGGCCTGCGATGACCGGCTCGAACAAGTCCCCCTGTAAAAGTTTTATCCGGTTCATCAAGCCGTATTTTGCGACGTTTTTTTCGGCGACGGCCAGGGCGGCGTCTGAGATATCGGTGGCGATTATCCTGCAATTGGCGAAATTTCTGGCTATGGCGACTGCGACGCAGCCGGAGCCGGTGCAGAGGTCGCAAACGAATTGTTCACCATTTCTCGTTCGCAAAAATTCAATCGCGCGTTCGACAAGAAGCTCAGTTTCGGGGCGGGGGATGAGGCAATCCTTTGTGATTTCAAATTCGAGGGAGTAGAATTCTTTTTTGCCGGTGATATACGCGATTGGTTCATGTGCGCCGGCCCGTTTTACCAATTCGTGAAGCTGTAAGAGTCGTTCCTGTCCCACGATTTTGCTGAACTGGGTATATAACTCGATGCGTTTTAGGCCAAGCACATAGCATAAAAGCCATTCCGCGCTCAACCGGGGCGAGTCGATGCCTTTGCCGGTGAAATACTCCGTGACCCAGTTCAGCAGTTTTTGTATCGTCCAGGGTTCCATCGACTTTTGGTTAAATATATACCTTGTCCATCATTCTTGGGAAGGGGATGCACTGTCGGATGTGCGCTTCGCCGGTGAGCCAGGCGACGGTTCTTTCGATGCCGAGGCCGAAGCCGCCGTGAGGGACGGAGCCGTATTTTCGCAGGTCGAGATACCAGTCGTAGTTTTCGCGTTTGAGGCCCATTTCGTCGATTCGTTTGAGGAGCAGAGTGTAGTCGTCTTCCCTGACGGAGCCGCCGATGATTTCACCGAAGCCCTTCGGCGCGAGCATATCGAAGTTCTGTACGACTTTATTATTGTCGCGGTCGGTTTTCATATAAAACGCTTTTGCTTCTCTGGGGTAATGGGTTACGAAGACGGGCCTGTCGTGCATCATTGATATAATTGTTTCATCGGAGCCGCCGAGGTCTTTACCCCACTGAAATTCGGCGGCGAGTTTGGCGTGTTTGGGATTGTTTTCGATTTTGATGTTAATTTCGTCGAGGTCGCTGCGCAGGGCAATCAACTCAGCAGCGTTTTTGTCGCGTTTCCACTGCTTGATTTGGCCCGCCTGCTCGGTATCAAGCTGGGCGATTCGTTTTTCAATAGTTTCTTTCTGCTGTTTCAACTGTGTCAGTTGTTCAGCCATAAATTTGACGGTCTTTTCACCCTTGAGGATTTCGACGGCCTGGGTGTAAGTCAGCCGGTAGAAGGGGGGCTTGATATTTTCGAGGCCTGCGATATCTGCGCCGAGGGTTTCAAGCTGAGGTTTATTATCCTGCAGGACGCGGGAGACGATACTGGAGACGAAATTTTCGGCGAGTTCCAGCAGGCCGGGCAGGTCGATAAACGCGACTTCGGGCTCAACCATCCAGAATTCGGTGAGGTGCCTGCGTGTTTTGCTTTTTTCGGCGCGGAAGGTGGGGCCGAAACAATAGACCTTGCCGAAGGCCGCGGCGGCACATTCGAGGTGAAGCTGTCCGGTTTGTGTAAGGAAAAGGGTGCTGCCGAAGTAATCTACTTCGAATAGAGACTGTTCTTCCTCGCCCGCCGCCGACATTAAAATCGGGGTATCGACGAGCGTGAAGCCATTATCGTTGAAGAACCGCCTTATGGCGTCGATGACCGTGTGGCGGATTTTGCCGATGCACCACTGCCTTTGCGAACGAAGGTGCAAATGGCGGTGCTTGAGGAGGAAATCGACGCCGTGCTCTTTTGGCGTGATAGGGTAGTCAGTTGTGGCGTGAATGACCTGGGCGTTTGTGACTGCCAGCTCGAAGCCGCCGACGCTGCGGTCTTCTTTTCGGACGAGGCCGGTTATTGTGAGCGATGATTCCTGACCGAGGTGTTCGAGCTTGTCGAAGACGTCGTCGGGGATTTTGCCTTTTTCGACGACGCACTGGCAAAGGCCGGAGCCGTCGCGGAGGATAATGAACTGCACCTTGCCGCTGGAACGCGCCTGATATACCCAGCCGGATAATGTTACCTGCTGACCGGTGAAATCTTTCAATTGCGAGATATATGTCTTATTGCTGCTTGCCATTTGTCTTTTCCTATTAAATGCCCCCTAGGCAGGCCTGGGGGCTAAACAATTTAGTAAAATATACAGCGCGGGACGTCTGAGGCAAAGCACATATTTTAAGTTATAGTTGACAAGATTACAGGATACTGGTATCCAATTGGGTATATGAAAACGCGAATGATTTTAATAATGGGTGTGTTACTCCTGTTGTCCTGTTTAACAGCGGCAACTTACGGAGTGCAAACAATTCCTGCTTCTGATAAGTGTTTCCGTTATGAGGGGCGATTCGACTTCAATGACGCAAATTCGCCGGTGGTTGTCTGGCAGGCGAGCAGAATCAGCATCGATTTTGAGGGTAAAACGCTGTCGCTGTTATTTGACCGGTCGAGCTGGCAAAACTTCTTCGATGTGAATATTGACAATTCGACAAATATTGCAGAGGTCAACAAAGAGATGCCGGCCAAAGGGTTGGATTTTACGGGATTAAATACAGGACGACATCATCTTGTGATAGCCAAACGCAGTGAGGCATCCGCCGGCAGCGTGCATTTTAACGGCATACAGATTGACGATGGGGCAAAGGTATGGCTGCCTGCGCCGGTTGTGTATAAACTGAAAATGGAGTTTATCGGCGATTCGAAGACGGTCGGGGCGTGCAACGAAGATGGCAACACCGACCAGTGGGATACGAGGCGGACTCATAATGGGTTGCTTAGTTATGCGGCGATGACGGCCGAGGCGTTCAAAGCAGACCACCGCAATATTTGTGTAAGCGGGATGGGGATTATAACCGGCTACGTCGATGTGAAGGCGGGCGAGATGTGGAACAAGATTTATCCTAAGGCATCATCGCCTGTTGCTGACCTTAAGGCGTGGGTACCGGATGTTGTTTTTGTGAACTTAGGCGATAACGATGAGTCTTTTACAGTGAAACAAAAACGGCCGTTTCCTGTGGATTTCAATGATGGTTACATTTCGCTTGTGCGGGCAATTCGTGCCGCATATCCGAAGGCGCATATCGTGCTGCTGCGGGGCGGTATGTATGGCGGGATGCATAGCAAGCCGCTTGATGCGGCGTGGAAATATATTGTTAGTCAGCTTGAATCTGGCGACAAAGACATAAGCCATTTTGTTTTCAAATACCAGGCGATGAACCATCCGCGAGTTGCTGAAGACCGCATATTGGCCGACGAATTGATTAACTGGCTCAAAGAGCAGGATTTTATGAAGGCATACGAGTAGTATCCTAATATTGTCATTTCGAGTGAGCCGAAGGCGAATCGAGAAATCCGTTTTTTTACAGATTTTTCCGCTTCGCCCCCACAAGCGGGGGCTACGGTCGGAATGACAATGAATCATTTCAGGGTGCCATTATTTTTTACGGGGCATAATTATCCCGGCAACAATGTATGTTACTATCAAAGGCGCAACAAATGTTACGAGGGTGAGGAATACAATTGCCAGCCGAACCATAGTGGAGTCGATATCGTACGTTTCAGCTATTCCACCGCAAACCCCGAAAATCTTTTTGTCCGTAGTTGAAAGGTAAAGTTTTTTCATTTCGCTATTCCTTTATTTTTTTCTATCTTTTGCTCTTGCTGCGTTGATACCTTACTCCTGTGTGGCCAAATGAGCAAGTCATCCGGCTCGCCTTTATCTTTGGCGTTTGAGTATCCTTTGCCGCCATCATCGATACCGTTTTTACCTTTGCTGTAAAGGGTAAAATTCTCCTCAGTGCGTTTATACACAAAGGAATCGCCGTTGATGGGGTCAACAAACATTTCTGGCGGGACTGAATTTTTCATATCTTCCAGTTTTTCCGGCCAGTGCCCATTCGCGTTTTTATACCGCTTCATTGCTATTATCAGCAGATGTTCCTTTTTGTTGGGCAGCTATATCCAAATAGTTATCGTGAAGCCCCAGATAAACACTTTTGTTTATTTGGGCCATTAGTTCAATTAATTGCCTAAGATTTACTTTGTAGTGAAACTCTGGAGGCATTTTATGTTCTTTTGGCCAGTTAAAATCAGATTTGGCCATCAAATAATGATTTTCAAAACTTGCATCGATGATTTCGCCAAGTTTTTCTGGTTTTGCTGGCATATAGAACCAATTAGGTATTGAGCATGCCTTCATTAGCTTCTTCCACCAGTAGCCAGAAAATATATAATTGGTGTCAGGGCTTGCATCGCCTAATACTTTTTTACTTTGTTCTCTAATCGTTTCTGTTGGGTCGTGGCTAAATCGTATTTTGCCTTGTGCATTGATCTGGTAACACATTAGGCCCCATAAATTCTTGAGGAATATTTTATCGGAATCGATAAAGCCGGTAAGGTAGGAATTCCAGTCGTGCTTAATTTCTGATACGCCTTGTTCTAATTTGGCGAGATAGAAGTCATTTGTATCCCCACATACGACGAAATCATTGATACGGCTCATAGCTAATGCTTCAATTGCGATGCCAACCAGCATATCTATCGGAGTTGGCTGCTGGCATGCGTGTTGCCCAAGTCGAATGACCGTAAGATATTTTTCGATTGCTTCGTTTACCTTCCCCTCTGCTATATCATTATTACCTGCTGCGATTAAAAGATATGCCCACTTACGCATAGCGGAATATCTGTCTAACTGTTCGCCATAGACGATTATGTTCGCTGGTATTGGAAACGTACATCGTTTGAATTGGACGGTTTGAGCTAATTGGTCAATGGTATCCTGATAATATTTTATATGCACTGCGATTTCCGGCTGGTCTTTACTTAACCATGGGCCATATTTTACGAGGCTAAACCAGTCACGTGGTAAGTTTGGTTCGTTGGCTTCTTTTTGTTTCCAGTCAGCGAGGATTTTGTTATAAATGATGGCTGCGTTTTCAGAATCGGGGACGGCGTATCTGGCCTGAAGCTGGGCCAGTTCCTTGTCAAACTGGTATGGTTTCCAACCCTTATTATCATCGGGCAGGAAAATCCAGACGATAGTCACTAAAACCACAATCCCTACGCAGAGCCAGAACCATTTACGATAAATTCTCGGCAGGATGGTCGCGGCGGCCAGAAATATCGCTATAAGAGTAATAACCTTCCACGGTGCGGCGAACACAAGACCAAGCGTCAATAACGCCGTGAGCAGTATTACCCAGAGCCACCAAAAGATTCGCCGTAATAGACGGCGTTTTGGGGGTTTGCTTTCCGCCATTATCTGGTCAGCCATTTTTAATCCTCCCGTTTTAATTACAGTCGAATTTTGATAACCACTTTTCGGACATTGGTCGGGCCGGCGAGCTGGCGGCAAGGTCCGCCTGCTGGCGAGACCTCGTAACGGCCCGGCAGGTGGGCATCGTCGGGGAATAGGATGCAGAAAAGGCCCGGTTCGAGTTTGACTTTCGTGATGTCCTCAGGCGTATTGAAAAAGGCAATATCTTTCTGGGGGTTGTAAACTTCGGCGGTTGCAAGACCTTTTAATGGTGCGTAGCCGAGGATTTCGACGCCTTCTAATAAGAATTGGATATCGATATATTCGCGGTGGGCTTCGAGATTGCCTTCGTTTAGCGGTTTGGTCGTATAACGCTGGATGGTGTGGTAGATTTTTTCGCCATCGACGGAGTATTTGCCGTCTTGTTTTTGCGACAGGGTTTTATCCGTGAGAATCTCAAACGCCTTTGCGAAGCCGGCGTGAAGACCGACATATAAACGGGCGTTGTCGATTGTGTCCAGAATCATTTTTGGCCACCCTTCGACGCGATACGCTTGCTCAGGGCAGGCAGAGAACAATAAATATTTTTAGTCACTCCCATAATGGACGCCTTTCGGCGAGAGGTCACAGAGCACACAGAGAAAAAACAGTGTAAATTTGTGTTAATCCGTGTCTTTGTCATTATCGGGCAATTCCAGCAGGCGAACATCTTCCATATCAACATCACGCCCGCAGGCCCGTTTAGTTCTTATAAGATCTTCTCTGGACAATACGAAAAAATCCTGTCCATTGTAGGTTATGGTCTTGCGATTGTTCCAGGCATCCTTAAAAGAGATACCCGGAGTGCTTGTCTGCACGTCAATTCTGACTCGATCGTTGAATACGGTGATTTCATTTGCCAGGACATCATTAGCATTTGTCATTGTGGCCGAACCGAAACCCGCCATTTCCATTGCTGCTAAAAGACGCTGGACGTTTTCAGAGGTGGCTTCGATTAAGATGTCCAAATCGAAAGTTGCGCGGAACGCCGTACAATACAGAAGCAATTCCGCCGATGACAACGTATTTAACGTCATTTTGCTGAAAGAACCTGAACACGTCCTGTAGTCGATTTAGCATTCATTCGATCCTTCAAGCCGGGATTGGTCGATAAGGCAATTTCCATAAAACTACAGAAGACATCCATGCGTTCGGCCATTGATAACGACCGGAACCATCTGGTTTTGGCCTCTATGGTTTCCTGTTGCCTGTTGTGCTGAATTGTAGGTGTCATAATATCTATTTTACCAAATTATGGTGCGATTCGCAATACAACAATATCGTTAAATATGTTTTACATATCCAGTTTTTCTCGCAGGTAGGCCTTTAACTGGTCGGTGGCGACACGGATTTGTTCCATCGAGTCGCGCTGACGGACGGTAACGGTCTGGTCCTGAGCGGTCTGGCCATCGATGGTAACGCAGAAGGGCGTGCCTGCCTCATCCTGTCTGCGGTAGCGTCTGCCGATTGCGCCTTTTTCATCGTAAACGCAGTTGAAGCGTCCTTTGAGGTCGTTGAAGATATTGCGGGCGGTTTCGGGCATACCGTCTTTATTGACTAACGGGAATATACCTGCTTTTGTCGGCGCGATAGCCGAGGAGAAGCGCAGGACGTTTCGCGTCTCGCCGCGGACTTCTTCCTCATCATAAGCGTCAACGAGAAACGCCAGCGTGCTTCTGTCCATACCCGCACTGGGTTCAATCACATAAGGAATGAACCGGGCTTTCTTTTCGTCGTCGAAATAGGATAGCGGCCCCTTGAGATAGTCCTCGGCTTCTTCCTTGAGTTTTATCTTCGACAGGTCACCCTTGGTCTCATACCAGGAGTTGAGCGTTCGCATTCCGCGCTGGTGCTGACGGAGGTCATAATCGGTGCGGTTGGCGATGCCCTCTAATTCCTGCCAGTCGCCTGAGCCGAACGGGAATTTGTATTCGACATCGACGCAGCCCTTGGCGTAATGGGCGAGTTCGTCTTTTTCGTGCTCGCGGAAGCGCAGATTTTCTTTTTTGAGGCCGAGATTCAGATACCAGTTGAAACGCTGTTCTTTCCAGTGCTCGAACCATTTGTCATCGGTTCCCGGCTCGCAGAAAAATTCCAGTTCGGCCTGCTCAAATTCGCGCGTTCTGAAAATGAACGCCTTGGTTGTTACTTCGTTGCGGAAACTTTTGCCGATTTGGGCGATGCCGAAAGGTATTTTGACTCTTGTCGTATCGAGGACGTTTCTGAAATTGGCGAAGATGCCCTGGGCGGTTTCGGGACGCAGGTAAAGCGTCATCGAATCATCGACGTTTGCGCCGATCTGAGTTTCAAACATTAATTTGAAAGGCATTGGCTCCGTGAAATTGCCTACCGCCCCGCAGGAGGGACAGACCTTTTTGCTCAAATCCTGTTTTTCGCCGGGGATAATCGCGACGTGTTCGGTATGTTCCTGTGCTGAATCGTTTGCTTTGTCTTTCAGGTGGTCAACGCGTGTTCTTGTATTGCATTTTTTGCATTCGGCGATAAGGTCGGCAAAGTGGTCGGCGTGGCCTGAGGCCTTCCAGATGAGCGGGTGCATAAAAATGCTGCAATCGAGACCTACGACATCATCGCGCATCTGGACGACGTTTTTCCACCAGGCCTTCTTAACGTTGTTTTTAAGTTCAACGCCTAATGGGCCGTAGTCGTAGCAACTTGCGAGGCCGCCGTAGATTTCGCTCGATTGAAATATGAACCCGCGCCTTTTGCACAGTGATACTATATCGTCCAGTTTTGTCAGCTTTGCCATAATGTCCTCAGTTATTTAAATATTTTCAAAAACACGCAAAGAAACGATTATACAATAGAATCGTCTGATTGCAAAGCCCCGCAGCAGTGCCGGCGTCGGCGATATTGCTTATCAGGGCGCGATAAACTCTATTTTTTCGAAAGGTATCCGGCCGGATTTGACTTCGCAGAACGGTTTGCCGTCTTTTACGCCGACTGTGCCGTAGCCGGTAGCCGTGGAAATAAATGTTCTGAAGTTGCCTTTCACGGCGGGTTTAAGATATAAGATTTTTTCCATCGCGTCGTATCTTGCGCCGCCAAGCGACTGCAAAAGGGCGTAAGATGACATTGCGCGGGCGTACCAGTGGCCGCATTCGTATTCGTCGAAGGGATTTCGAACTCTGCCGTCGTATCGGTCGCGTGCGGTGCGGACAATCTGCAGGCCCTCATCGATAAAACCCTTTGTAATCAGATGCGAGGCGACCTGATATTCGATGCCTGTCCAGACCTCGTTGCTGTATGGGAAGGGCAAGCTTGGTTCATCGCCTTTCGGCCAGGAGCAAAGCAGCAATCCGCCTTCACTGCCCAGAGCGTAACCGGGCCTCTGGGGATTTACGTGTTCCGACAGGTCTTTTTTGAAATTGTATTTATAGACACTTCGCAGATGACTTGCGACATTGTTTTCGTCGAGTATGCCACCTACGCCGCTGATTTGCGCAAGCCACGCACCGAGGACGCCATCCGAAAGGCACCCTTTGCCATACTGATATTTAGGTCCTTCTTTTTTCAATATCTCAATCGCGTCTTGGGCGTACCCGCCGTCGAGGGTCTGCGCTGTTATCGGATTTTTTGCCTTGAGGTCTTTCCATTGGACCTGCTGATAAAAGTATTCGCCGTTATATAGCTGAGCATCGAGGTATTTTTGTCCCTTGTCGAACAATTCTCCGTAAAGCGGGTCATTGTCAATCAGGGCCTTGCCCATCAGCGTCATTGCCTTTAAAGCCCCGATATAAAAACTACTGCACATGGGGTCTGGTCCCCAGAACTCGATATCATAGGTATTGTGATGCGGCTCAGACAGAACACCATTGTGATTGGGGTCCCAGGTGGCAATGCAATAGTCCATGCTCGCCTTGACCTGGGGCCACAATTCCCGCAGCCAGTCAGAATCGCCGCTTATTCGCCAATCGCGGTAAACCTTGATAATACCGCCTAACTGGCCGTCTGCGGCCGCGTGGAAACCGTGCGTTGGCGGCCGGATGGGCAATGAACAGCGGAAGGTTTGATGTCCCTTGGCATCCTGACAGACGCAAAACTCCGTTTCGCGTAAAGTACGTTCGAGCTGGGGAAAGAGGTTAGGTATTGCCTGCGCGTAGTTCCAAACGTGGGTACATGAGCCGGGGCAGCAGCCGGCATTATCAAAGCAACCCTCCCAGCCCCAGAGCCGGCCGTCTCCCTGCCGAAGAACGGTAGGAGATTTCAGGATTGTTAAGTTAGCCGCAACCGCCTCGGTTACTTCGTCTGGCAGTGTTGTGTCGTAAAAGCAATCGCTGAATCGCTTTGTTTTTTCGCGAAGTTTCGTATAGTTTATCCGCCAATAGTTCGCGACATTTTCGATGTCAGCGAATTTTGCTGAATACCATGGGTGATACGTTGTCGGCTGATTGTTTGAATCTTCGGTGGCTTTGCCCGTGTCGGAACCGTTCCTGAGATTGCTAACCGGAGCAAACCAGCAGAGGAGAATCGTTACGGTTTTTTCTTTTCCCGGTTCCAGGTTCACAGGCACAAAGATTGTTGCGCCGGGGCTTGCTGGGCCGACGGATGTGGCGGGCTTTTCGAAGCATTTGCCATGTTCGATATCCTTCCACGCCATAGTAAGCGGGTCAAACCAGCCGCCGCGAAACCAGGCACAGTTGATATTGGCATCGGGATTGAGTGAGATTGCCGCGAATGCCGCCTCATCCCAGGGTTTGCTTTTGGGGTCTTTTTTTGCGGCGAGGACAAAACCATTTTCAGTTCCCGTAACTTTGCCCGATTTTTCATCTGTCGCCAGGAAGTTGCGGGCGTTGAAAGAGTAAACCGCCTCAACAGGTTTATCGGTTGGATTTGTGAAGCGATATTCCAGTGCCGCGACAGGCAGTGACGAATCATTCGGCTCAGGCGGAGTGAAGGGACTCCAGCCGGTGATCTCAATCTTCAGCGGTATCTTCGGGTCTTCGAGACATACAACGGCAAACGGGAACCGGGCCTTGAATGTTGCCTTTGCGAATCGCGGAAGTCCGTATGTTCTGCCCCCCAGACCGTTACCCGCTCCGTTGTAATTTGTATTATCCGGGCCGGGACCGAATATTTTCCATTTCGGCACAGGGCCTTCGAGCACTCTGGCGACGTTTTTGTCGCCCTTGACGCATATTGCCGAAAACACGGTCGGCTCAGTGAATATCTCCGGTTTATTTCGCAGTGAAAAGTTGCTTAGTGTCCCTGTTCCCTCGATGCAAATCATCCCTGCGCCGATGCCGCCCATAGGAAAAGCGATGTGATTGAGATATTCCCTGCTGTAAACGTCATTGTATTTTCGCTGTTCCATCTTCGCTTGCGATTCGCCGGACAGGTCGGCGGATACGCTGCCTGCTAAAGCGAGCACTGCGACCGCTGCAACCAGCAATTTTGGTGTTTGCGATTTCATTTTCTGTTCCTCTCAAAGCAACTTATTTTGTGGTTTTTTTAATCTTTATTATTTCGTTGCCCATAACGAGTTTCAGCGATTTTTCCCAATTTGCTTTTCCAGCTTCGAGTGAGCGGGCGAAGCCGTATTCGAGATTGCCGGATTTGTAATACAGTTTTTTGCCGGTGTATTTATCATTCGGGTCGTATTTGCCAATGACCGTCGCGGGATACCAGTGAAACGGGAACCTGTGGTCTTTAAGGCCGGGAGTGATATCTCCAATATCGACGTTATGGGCGTGGGCAAGCCGGCAATAGGTAACATTGCCCGTAATATCATCTGTCAGATAATGGTCGGCCCAGTAAATTTTATTCGGTTCGGCAGGTATATCCCCAAGTGAATTTGCGTCCCAGCCCAGCGGGACATAGGCGTCGAGAAATGTTAAGTGAATGTTCGCGTTTGTCTTTTGGGCGATGATTTTGGCTGCTTCGCTGATTGCCCAGCATCCGGAGGAATGAGCGATTAAATGAACGTGCCGCGGGTTGTTCGATATTTTCAGAATCTGCTCCGCCAGCATTTTGCCGGCTGCATCGCGTGCGAAATGCGCCGCGTCCCTTGGGTTGACAACCCTTGCCTCGTTTCGCCAGTCGAACCAGCCGCAGAGCCACTCGTTTGAATCGACCTTGTCCCTGATATCGAAGGCTAAATTCTTCGGCCATTGTTCTCTTTCAATCCACCCGTGCGTCGCGATGACTATATTCAAGCCGTCGGGCCGGGGCAGGTTTACCTCATCAGCTTTTACGATTTGGTGGTTCGGTTCGTTAGTCACGACGTATAGCGTGGGCTTATCCTGCGGTTTATCGCCGGCAAAAGCAATTGCGGTTGTAACCATCAGGAACAATGCGGTTAGACATAAATTGTTTAGTTTCAGGGGCATAATTTCTGCTGTTATCCTATGCGTGGCGGGCTGAATTGCAATAGTGGTCTTTGACACAGCATTCTCGCTCGGCTAAACTCAGAGCAACTATGAAAACAGATGTTTGTATAATCGGTGCAGGGCCGGCGGGGTTGATGTCGGCGATATTCGCGGCGCAAAGCAGAGCGACGGTGGTCGTGATAGAAAAAAACCAGGTCCCGGGCAGGAAGCTGCTTTTGACGGGCGGGGGCAGGTGCAATATCACTCACACGGGCACGGTTGATGATTTCGTCAGGGTATATGGCAAATCGGGGAGGTTCCTGCGGCATTGTCTGCACGAATTTTCACCTGATGCGACGCGCGAGTTTTTCAGCCGGATTGGAATCGAGACCAAAGTCGATGAACAGGGCTGTGTGTTCCCGATGAGTGAACGTGCCGGTGACGTTCGAGATGCTTTGCTGGGTCAATGCCTCAAACTCGGCGTGCAGTTTATATTTGGCAGGGGAGTTGGGGAAATCGAAAAGCGAGGCGACGGCTTTGCGATTTTCGCTGGCAGCGAAATCGCGTCGGCTCCAAAAGTGGTTATCGCCACGGGCGGAATGAGTTATCCTGCTACCGGCTCGACGGGTGATGGCTATAAATTAGCGAAATCTTTAAGGCATACAATAATCGAGCCGAGACCTGCGCTTGTGCCGCTTGTCTCGGCTGAAAAATGGTGTGCTGAACTGGCAGGAATTTCGCGCGATAACGTTACGATATCCGCAATGTTGAATAAAAAGAAAATCAGCGTTAGCGGGCCGATGATTTTTACTCACGACGGCATTGGTGGGCCGGCTGTTCTTGATTTAAGCCGATTGCTTGTTGATTATCTGCCTGCCTCAAAGGCGGTCGAAGTGGTTATTGATATCGCTCCATCGATGAATGAATCACAACTGGAAGAATACCTGATGGGACAACTTACACAGTATTCCAAAAAAATCATCGCAAACGTTCTTTTCGAGCTGGCTCCTAAAAAATTAGGCGGGCTTATCTGTGCATTGGCGGGAATCACCGAAACAAACGCGAGCCAGTTGAAAAAAGAGCAGCGAAGAAAAGTGATTCAACTGCTGAAAAAGCTGCCTGTTCAGATTGCAGCAGCAAAGCCGATAGATGAGGCGATTATTACAAACGGCGGCGTCAGCACAGCCGGTATTGACCCGACGACGATGCAATCCAAGGTTTGCCCCGGCTTATTTTTTGCGGGCGAGACAATCGATGTTGACGGCCCCTGCGGCGGATATAATCTTCAAATAGCATGGTCAACAGGCGTTCTTGCAGGCAAATCGGTTATGAAGTAATGACGCTTAGGCTTAGCTGGGTTTCATATCATCTTTGATTTTGTTGAGAAGATTTATCGCTTCAATCGGCGTCAGATTATTGACATCGATGGAGGCGAGTTTGTCTAAGACGCTCTTGTGTTTCTGGACGAAGAGCGTGTCGGCATCGGGCTTTTTGGTTTTGTTTTTGGCAAGGTGTGAGCCGGAGGCCTCTTTCTGAAATGTGGTTTCGAGTTCGGCCAGGATTTCCTTCGAGCGTTCGAGAATCGATTTTGGTATGCCTGCTAATTTTGCGACGTGAATGCCGTAGGATTTATCGGTGCCGCCCGGCAAAATCTTGTGAAGGAAAACGACCTCATCCATCCATTCACGGACTGCGACGTTGCAATTTTTGATGTTGGCAAACAGTTCCGAAAGCTCGGTCAATTCATGATAGTGCGTGGCGAAAAGGGTTCGGCATTTTATTTTGCTGGCGATGTGCTCAGTGATAGCCCAGGCAAGAGACAACCCATCATAGGTACTTGTTCCTCTGCCTACCTCGTCGAGGACGACTAAGGATTTCGATGTGGCGTTGTTGATTATGTTCGCGGTTTCGGTCATTTCGACCATAAAGGTTGATTGACCACGGATTAACTCATCGGATGCGCCGACGCGGGTGAAGATGCGGTCAACGAGGCCGATGGTTGCTTCTTTGGCGGGGATGAACGAACCGACCTGAGCCATAAGGACCAGCAGTGCGGTTTGTCTTATGTAGGTGCTTTTGCCGCTCATATTAGGGCCTGTGATTATCATTACGTCTCCCGATTGATTACCGAGTGAGATGTCGTTGGGGACAAACTCCGCGCCTAACATTTCAGCGAGGACAGGGTGTTTGCCGTCCTGTATGAGAAGGTCATTATCGGTTGTCAGTTTGGGTCTGATGTAGCCGCGGCGATTGGCGATATGTGCGAGGGCTGCGAGGCAGTCGCATTGTGAGATTGTATCCGCCAGTTCCTGAAGGCGCGGGATATATTGAGCCGACTGGATTCGGACCTCTTCGAAGAGTTTTTGTTCGATTGCGAGGGCTTTTTCTTCTGCGCCGAGGGCGCGGGTCTCGTATTTTTTCAATTCGTCTGTGATATATCTTTCGGCATTTGAGACCGTTTGTTTGCGGACGTAATCTGCGGGGACTTTGTCAGCGTATGCTCTGCCGATTTCGATGTAGTAGCCAAAGACCTGATTGAAGCCGACTTTTAGCTTGTCGATACCGGTTCGTTCGATTTGCTGTTTCTGGTATTGTTGCAGCCAGGTTTGGCCATCTCGTGAGATTGAGCGAAGCTCATCGAGTTCCTTATTGAAACCGGTGCGAATGACGCCGCCATCAGTGATGCGCAGCGGGCAATTGGGTTCAATCGCGGAATCCAGCGAATCAGCCAGCTCATCCATACTGTCGCATCGCCCCGTCAAATCGCGGAGCAGTTTGGCGCTGAATTGCCCTAATGTTTCACGCAGTTTGGGTATTTGTCGCAAGGTGCGGGCCAACGCGACGAGGTCTCGCGGCAAAGCCCTGGCGGTAGCGATGCGTGCGGCGATTCGCTCAGGGTCTGCGATATCGCTAAGCAGTTTGCGGACTTCAATCAGACGATTATCGCTGTCTTTCAATTCTGCTACAGCGTCCTGGCGTAATTCAATCGCTGATAACTCGCACAACGGCCTGCAAAGCCAGTTGCGGAACATCCTGCCTCCCATCGGCGTCAGTGTCGAGTCGAGGCAGTCGAGCAATGTTCCTTTTGTGCCCTCGGTGCGAATCGTTCGCAGGACCTCTAAACTCTGGAGCGAGGTGTAATCGATGTGCAGGAATTTTTTCCGGCTGATTTTTCTGATATTTGAGATATGCGCCAGCGCGGTCTTTTGCGTTTCATTGAGATACTCGATTAACGCGCCGGCGGGTGGGATGACCGCGCCATCAGTATCGTTGATTCCGAAACCTTCGAGTGTCGTGGTGCCGAAGTGTTTCAGCAGCCGTTGTTTTGCCTGATAGGGGTCGAAATACCACCCTGGTCTTTGTGTAACCGTTGCGCCGGTCAGTTCGCTGATACCTTTTGCAAGTTTTTTCGCCTGTGCCTCGAATAATTCGCCCCTCCTGTCAGGCAGGAGACATTCGGCAGGGGACAATCGCACGATTTCATCGAGCAATTCGTTTTCGCCAAGCTGCTGGGCGAAAAAGTGGCCTGTTGAGATATCGACCCAGCTTATCGCGGAGGCGGAATTCGTCTGCCAGACCGCCGCGAGAAAATTATCCTGTTTTGCTTCCAGCAGGATGTCATCTGTCAGTGTTCCCGGTGTAACAACCCGAACCACGTCGCGTTTGACTAAGCCCTTGGCGGTTTTCGGGTCTTCGATTTGCTCGCAGACGGCGACTTTGTAGCCCGCCTGGAGCATTTTTCGCAGATAACCATCGACGGCGTGCCAGGGAACGCCCGCAAGGGGGACGGGGTTATCGCTGCCCTTATCCCTGCTGGTTAGCGTCAGGCCGAGGACTTTCGAGCAGGTTTTGGCGTCCTCGTAGAAGGTTTCGTAGAAGTCGCCCATCCGGAAAAAGAGGATGCAGTCCGGGTACTTCTGCTTGAACTGAGAAAACTGCCTCATCGCCGGCGTCAAATTGTCGCTACCTGTGGTCATATCGGCTGATTATACATTCAGCGGGCCACTTAACAACTCTGTAATGAGTGTGTATGCGGCGTCTTTTGATTTTGTTTTCATTAGTTGAGTCAAAAATTGCTCTTGGCGGGGGGTGAAGCAAACCGGCTGATTCGGGTCAAAATTTTCGACGCCGGCTAATCGCACAATTTCGTCGCAAAGGTAGTCGATTCCTGAGCCGAATTTTGCACTGATACTGACTGCGTCTGGCATATTGCCTGTTTCGAAAAAGAAGGGCAGACCCGTTTTACGCTGCGCTGCAAAGGGTAAATCTGATTTATTAAGGACGACCAGAACTTTTTTATTGGCCAGTATATTTGTGAAGGATTTATCGATTTGGTTAGCCGGCTCGCTGTTATCGAGGACCAATAAGACGATATCCGCCTGGTTTATGAGTTCTGTCGCTTTCTGTTGAGCCGCTTTGTCAATGTCAGACGCGATTTTATCATCGAGTCCAGCAGTATCAAACAGTTCAACAGCCAGCGGGCCTATTCGACATTCAGCCGAGACCCAGTCGCGTGTTGTGCCTTTGATGTCCGCGACAATCGCTTTTTGCCTGCCGCAGAGCTGATTGAGCAGCGTGCTTTTGCCTGTGTTGGGCGGGCCTGCGAGGACAATTCGACAACCGAAAACGATAAATTTTGCGATTTTGCTTTTGTCGATGATTTCTTGTGCTTGGGCAGCGATTTTTTCAGGCGGGTTTTGCAGCCAGTTTTTTGCCGAGGCCGTCAGGCCTGAATCAATTTGATTAAGGATAATTCGCGTACCTTCGAGTGTTTTAATTTTTGGCAGCGTCAATTTGGCTTCGAGGGCTATCGTGTTGTTGCCTGCTGAGGTTTTGCAAAGCAATTGCTCGGCGGTCAGCAATTCGACGCCATATTGGCGGAGTAATTGCATAATTTCTTCGACGATTAGAGGATTGCCGTGGCAGTTGATAGCGTATGTGTTGTTGCCTTCACAGCCGATTGTTACCTGGTCGATTGTTTTATCGTCTGATTTGATAACAGCCAACAGAATTTTGCCTGTCGTGAACTCTACAGGTTTTTGGGGTTGAGGAGGAAGTATTTGTCTGAGGATGTCCGCCGCCGAATTTCCATAAAGCTGTATCGTGGCGATAGCCCCTGTTCCCTTGCCGGTCATTACCGCTGCGAATACAGACATACAGCAACCAATTATTCTTTCGTTTCGATATATTTTTTATAGGCCAAGGCGATGCCTTTGATGACTAAATTTGGCACGTAGTTATCGACGAAGTCGCAGTCATCTTTAATCAGTTTTGCGCCTGAGCCGGTGATTATCAGTTGGGGCCAGGTCCCAATCACTTCGGCGTATCGCCTGACAATTTCCTGCAATGAGCTGATAGCCGAATAATACAGGCCCGCGTTGATTGCCTCGACGGTATTTTTGCCGAAGGGCCATTGCGGCTTTGTAACCGTTACTTTTGGCAGTTGAGCGGTATCATGGTGCAGGGCGTTTGCGCTCATTTCAAAGCCGGGGAAGATTACCCCGCCGCAGAAAACGCCGCGGTCATCGACAAGGTCGATAGTTACGGCTGTGCCGAAATCCGCAATCGCAACCGCGTGTTCCGCGACCGCGTAAGCGGCGGAGGCCGCCAAAGCCCGGTCGGTTCCAACTTTATCCGGATGTTCTATCGATAGTTCGATTGGGAAAGGGATTTCACGGCCCACAAGCAATATATTCTCACCGAGGGTTTGTTTTGCGATGTCGCGCACGACCTGCGTCCAGGCGGGTTTGACGGAGCTAATGACGATTACGCCTTCGCGTTTGCCTTCCTTTGAGCGTTTGGCAACGGGTATCATTTCCCAGGTCGATTTGAGCAGTTCCGTCAGTTCGGCCTTTGCATCGCCGGGGACCAATTTTACGAACTGTTCTTCATCATTGAGAAACAGTCCAACGCTAATATTGGTATTGCCTATATCTATAGCTATCAGGTTCATAGCACGTCTTCTACCTTATTTTGGGGATATTGTCAATTTATGGCTGTTGAGACGCAGGACAGCAATTAAATGTAAATGTGGAAATGCTTTTAGTTGGAAGGTTGGACATGCCACTGTAAAATACGCCTTTATCGCGTCCAAGAGAAAAGGAATGGTGCGAATGCGTGAAAATTTGAAAGGTGAGAAGAGTGCGAAAAATGCTTTTGGGTATGCTTTCAGCGGCCATCCTTATGGTGACGGGATGCGGCAGGCCTGCGGTAAAAGTCTGGACGGCTGACCCGCTGACAAAAATTTTCAGGGATGAACGGATAACAGTATCCGATGAGGCGGTTGCGGAGGTTGCGCGAGGGGAGACGGCCTCGCTGCAGATAGTTGTTTGCGGCGATTGGAAAATAGAAAAATTGAAAGCGACACTCGAATCTCTGACACTTCAAAATGATAAGAACGTAAAGCTCGATGATATCAAAGTACGATTTGTCGGGTATGTGCACGTCGGCTGTCCGATTGAAAAGGCGCCATCCGATCAGCTTCGCAAGCCACCGGCCGACTTTCCGGATTTTTTACTCGAAGATAAAACGATGGATGTGCAGGCCAAGGCAAATCAGCCGATTTGGATAACTATTACGGTGCCGACGACGGTCAGGGCGGGGGTGTATTCAGGGGATATTAAGATTACAGGCCTAATGAACGGCAAGTCGCAGATGATAGAAGTTCCGGTATCGGTTAAGGTTTACGATGTTGTTGTCGGCAAATCACGCCTTTGGCTGACAAACTGGTTTTATATGAGCAAGTATCGAGCAAACCCCTCAACGGATGCCAACCTCGCAGATTTGGAGCAGTATTCGCCGGCATATTGGGAGCTATTAAGAAAATACGCTCGTGATATGGCGGAGCATCGGCAGAATGTTGCAAAGCTGTCGGCCTTGGAACTAACAGCGTATTCGGTCGGAAATAGCGGCAGGATTAGATTCGATTTTGCTCGTTTCGATAAGGCGGTTGAAATATTTATAGATGAAGGGGTTATCGGGCGAATTGAAGGAAGTCATCTGGGCGGAAGGATTGAAGACAAATGGGAGAATCAGTTCGAAGCGTACATTTATAAAATTAAGGATGGAAATTTTGTCAAAGTCGGCTGCGACCCGTGCGGCGCAGAGGCCGATGAATTTTACTCGCAATTTCTGCCTGCATTAACCGAACATTTGAAGCAAAAGAACTGGCTGGAAATTTATATGCAGCACATTGCGGACGAGCCGACGAATGAAAATGTTCGAAGCTATGTCGCAATTGCCAAACTGGTGCGAAAATATGCGCCGAGATTTAAAATAATCGAGGCATGCCATACAAAAGAACTGGGGGGGGTTGTGGATATCTGGGTGCCGCAGATGAATTTCCTTAAAGACGATTACCTTTATTACAAACAGAGGCAAGCAGCAGGCGAAGAGGTCTGGTTTTACACTTGCATGTATCCGCAGGGCGAATACGCGAATCGGTTTATCGAACAGCCGCTTTGGAAAACGCGGATTCTGCACTGGATAAATTATTATTACGGCCTTACGGGTTATCTGCACTGGGGATACAATTTCTGGAGCG
Source organism: uncultured Phycisphaerales bacterium (assembly GCA_963769245.1). Classification (GTDB taxonomy): domain Bacteria; phylum Planctomycetota; class Phycisphaerae; order Sedimentisphaerales; family Anaerobacaceae; genus Fen-1362. The sequence continues at coordinate 1,961,481 of CAVYKU010000001.1, read as the reverse complement.
GCAGCCCTTTTAAGGAGACGGCGATAAAAGATTCGGGGCTGCCCGGCGGAGATGCGTGGGTAGTATATCCCGGTATTGACGGGCCGCTTGATTCGATACGGTTTGAAGCGATGCGAGACGGCGCGGCAGATTATGAACTTTTGTGCATGCTCGGTGAAAATGACCCTGCGGCGGCGAGGATACTTGTTTCAAAACACATTCAGGGAATCGATAAATACGGTTGCGATGTAAAATCATTCAGACAGACCAGACGTGAATTATTGGAGATGCTCAGCAAAAAAAGAAAGAATTGACAGATGCCATTTGCTGTGCATTAAATCTTCACAAAAGTCTTGTTTCTATAAAGATAGAACAGCAACAGCCACAGCACGAAGAACGCGGCGGTGGTGTGAGTGAATTCGGTCCAGCCGCCGACCCATTTATCAAGCCCCCTCACGAAAAAGAGGGCGATTGTTCTGAAAGAAACAAAGGTCGGGAGCATGTAAGCCACAATCGCATTTGAACCGATAACGATAAAACCAAAAGCCCATTTCTTATAGCCCCATACATCAATAACCAGATAGAACAGACCAAGCAATATCAGGCTGATTCCTCCGGCAAAGAGCACGAACGAGCTGGACCAGATGTATTTGATAATGGGGAAAAAGGTTGACCATGCCAGACCCGTCAGCAGACATGCAAGGCCGGCGGCGAGCAGCCAGAATACCTTTGAATAAGCGCCGCGATTTTGACGAAGGAATCGGCCTGAAAAAACACCCATCAGCACTGTGGCGGCAAATGTCATACTGCTGAGAATCCACGTGTATGCGGTTCCATCCTGAAATCGGCCCATGAGTGTTTTGTCGATGTAGATGGCCAGATTGCCCTGCGGTGTGAGTTGACCTGGGCCCACGCCAGGCACCGGTACGAAAGTCAGGAGTGCCCAGTACGCCAGCAGCAGGCCGCTGAATATCAGGTACTGTATTTTGGGCCGGAAATGCAGCATGACGACGGCCGCAATAAGATAGCCCGAGGCAATGGCCTGGAGTGTGTTGCTGTATAGCCTGACTTTGTTCAAATCAAAAGCTAAAAGCTCGTCCTGAATCATGCCAAAAAGCCACAGGATAATAACGCGTAAAAGAATATGCTTATAGACAGCGAGCTTGCCGGAACCGGCTGCCAGCCGACGGTTAATTGAAAAGGGCATGACCGCGCCGACTATGAACAGAAACAGCGGCATAATCAAATCGTAACAGCGGAATCCCTGCCAGGGACAATGCTGCAACTGCAGATTAATCCCCTCTGTTATGGGATTCCTGGAGATATTCTGCAGACTTCTGAATATCGCATCGCCGCCGACTATCCAGAACATATCAAAGCCGCGCAGAGCATCAATAGATACCAAACGACCGGGTAAATCGGCAGTGGTCTGCGCCGTGACAATTACTGTACTATCTTGCGCAACCGTTTCTTTTTTGGACATGGTATTCAATATTCGACATAAAACGAGACCCTGCAAGACAATACGATTCCTTAGTGGGCCGGGGAGGATTCGAACCTCCGTAGACTTTCGCCAGCGGATTTACAGTCCGCTCCCTTTAGCCGCTCGGGCACCGACCCATACGACATTTATCAGAGTATTATTTACAATTTACGATTCCAGTCAAGGGATAAATGACAAACCTCGATAATCAAAAAAATGAGACACGGAGATTGCTAAATGATGGTTGATAAATGATAATTTGGCGGTATGAGCTGGTATGTTTATATTGCCGGGGCACTAATAATTTCGCAGCTGCTTTTTTCATCGCTGACGTTGAAAAATTACTTTTTCGCGCTGGCCAAATATAATAAGAAGCACAAGCGTTACGCGCCTCGTGTAGCGCTGATAATTCCCTGCAAAAACCTCGATGAGAATTTCGAGCAGAACATCGCTTCGTTTTACAGGCAGGATTACGAAAATTACCTGCTGTGGTTTGTAGTAGAGGATAAGGCCGACCCTGCATACGAACAATTGCGCAGATTAAAGGACAAATTGGCCTGGAGCACAAAGGCCGGCGACGTTGGGGTTCTTGTTTCCGGGGTGGGGCAGGAGTGCAGCCAGAAAATTCATAATCTCCTGTATGCTTATCGCCGGATTCCTAAAGATATTGAAACGCTGGCCTTTGCGGATTCGGATATCTGCGTAAAGCCAACCTGGCTGCATCATCTGGTCTATCCTCTTCGGCATCCTGAAACAAAAGGGGTGGCAACCGGCTATCGATGGTTCGTTCCCAGGACAGGCAACCTTGCCACGCTTGCCTTATCAGCCGTAAACGCCAAGATTGCCCAGCTTATGGGCAACACGCCTTTCAATCACGCATGGGGCGGGTCAATGGCGATTCAGGTGCAGACCTTCAGGGAATTGGGTATTGAAAAGCTCTGGCAAAAGGCCGTAAGCGATGATTATTCGCTGAGTTGCGCCGTGAAAGACGCTCATAAAAAAGTCGAGTTTGTCCCCGGCTGTCTTGTGGCCACCTCAGAATCGACCACCTGGGCAAAATTATTCGAATTTGCTCGCAGGCAGTTCGTTATCACGAAAGTTTACGCGCCGCAGACGTGGTCATTTGGTTTGTTCAGCGCGGTATATTCCGTTTTTGGGCTTTGGGGCGGGGCCGCTTTGGCGATTTACGCCGGAATCACACAGAATCAGTACATTTGGCTTTTTACCGCGGTGCCGGTTCTGTTTTTTATCGTGCAATTCACAAGGGCGATACTCAGGCAAAGTATGGCAAGTAAGCTGCTCGCGGAGGACTGGCCCAGGTTAAAAATCGCGGCAATAGCCGATATTACGCTGTTCTGGCTCTGGTCGCTGCTTATGCTTGTTTTGATATTGTCTTCGGTCTTTGGCAGGACGATTCGCTGGCGAGGTATTCGGTACAAACTCATCAGTAAAACTGAGACGATTGTTCTGGGAACGTAGTGCGGTTATTTGATTTTATCGATGTCGTTTTCGGGCTGGCCCACGAGGTAAATCCTGTTTTTGCCGCTGCGTTTTGCTTCGAGAAGCGCCTGGTCTGCCTTTGAGAAAAGCTCTTCGGTTGTTGAGCCGTCTCTGTTTAAGCTTGCAAGCCCTCCGCTTATCGTCAGCACACCTCTGCCGTCCGGGCCTAAAAATCGAAGATTGGTCTTTTCAATTTCTCTGCGGAATCGTTTTGCGATGAATATCACTTCTCCCGGATGGTCTGCGGCAAATGAACGTCTCTCGCCGCCATCTGTCGGCTGGGGGTTTTGCGGGTCGTCCCAGAATACCACCGCGAACTCATCGCCGCCCAGTCTTGCCACCATGTCGTGCCTTCGGCAGCATCGCCTCATTAAAAGCGACGCCTGCTTTAGCACCTCATCACCCGCCGCGTGGCCGTAAACGTCGTTATAATGTTTGAAGTCGTCTATGTCGAATACGAGCACGGTTACACGCCCGTTATCTTGTTTTGCCCGGGCGATTACCTGTTTTGCGAATTCCCACAGGTATCTCCTGTTTTTCAGGCCCGTCAAATCGTCCTCGGTCGCCAGTTTTTCGAGCCGGCTTATCTTTGCCAGAAGCGTCGCGTCGGTAACGGTCGGTTCTTTTCCGGCCACAGCCATAAGCGGGCCGCGACAGACGATATTGTAAAGCCGCTCTGTTTGAATCGGGCAAATGAGATAATCATCAGCAAGCGATGTTCCATTGCTGCCTACAAGTTTTATTGCTTCCGGCTCCTCATGCATCCGCGCAAGCAGCAGGATTTTAGCGGTGGTGTTTTCACGAAGCAGAGCGAGACCATCTCGCAAATTGGCCGCTGTGCCTTTCATTACCACGGCTATTGCGGCGAAACGGGTTTTTCTCGCGGTTTCAATGCCGTCGTGTATATTGCCGCAGACCTGAATCGCGAGCTTGTCGGCTGGAATGCCTCCCAAAACCACTGATGCCGGATTACCTATCAGCAGGATTCCGCCTGTGTCCATATTGCCCATTGCAGTTACCATCATTTATCACCCTTGACTCCAGAAAGCATTATAACAGAATCGAAGGGAAAATCAAATCCGATGTGCCGAGTATGAGATACGAGTTTTATTAAAGATCGCCCAGAAACGCCTCATATTTCGATATCTGCCCGGATTCCTATTTTTCCAGCCGGACAAAAACAGGATCGGGAGGGCGTTTCATGGTTTGCAAATCCCATTTTTTTGCCGTTACGGACTGACTTACTTCCTTATAACCGCCCAATTTTGTATGCAGTGTATATGTTCCCGGCTCTGCGGCAAAATAGAATCCTGGAACCGAAGCTATGATGGGATCAATATTATCATTGCCCTCCAGCTGAACATCCGCTTCTATTGTCGGAATACCATATTCATCGAGAACTATCGCCAAGAGAATGCCCTGTCGGTTTTTCTGCATATTCGTGGTATCTATATCCAGGACTTTCTGCTCGCCTTCTGCCAGTTCAAATTCAAGCAGTATGCCTGAATTCGTGGAAGAGTCAGCACTAAGATGATATTTACCAGCCTGCAAATTATTAAATTCGTAATTGCCATTCGCGTCCGGCTTCATATAACAAACAACTTCCTTGCCGTCTCGCCATAATACCTGCCAGTCGTTGTAGTTGCTTACCAGGTGACCTCGAATGCTGGCTGTACTTTTCGGTATTCGGACGGTTATATTTGTATTGTCCTCGGTAACGTCGATTGTGCTTTGCTGGGTCACACAACCCCGGTTTACAACAAGATGGTATCTGCCTGGCAGAATGTTTCTGGCAATATACGGTTCATTATTACTTGCCGGCCTCTTGAACATAGCTACAGGCGTGCCCCAGAAAATATTTTCATACTGCATATACACATCCGTGACATCCCAGTTCGCTGTGTTTTGTTCATATTTGATCGAAACACTAAGAGTTAACAAATTATTCGGTATCACACCTATATCCATATCTTGTCCTGTAGCATCAATGACGGCCATCCTGAGCGGATTATTATTGTTTTCGACGTCCAAACGGGAGATTGACCATTTGCCTTTTGGAATGCCGCCAAATGTAAATTCTCCATTGGGGCCTGTTTTTATATTACACTGGAAAACAGGTGAATACGGCGCTTCAGGTTTCATCAGGAAAAGTGAGCAATCGGCAAGGGGTTTCCCATCCCAGACAGCCGTACCTTTCACAACGGGTTGTCCGCCAAAATCATAACGTGATACCTTTCCTCCTGCAGGCACAAACGCTCGTCGGACGACACCTTGTGCATTGCCTTCTGATTGTTGTTTCCGCACATAACAGATTTCTTCAGGCAGATTGTCGGCACGATAATATCCGCTTGCATCTGTTGTAACAGTAGCTAATTGTTCTGTCTTTTCTCCCGCCAGGTTGTAACCCGGAGTATTCTGGAAAATCAGGGTAATATCCGCCTGCGGCCTGCCGGCGGGGTCATATACATAACCCTCTACCGTTCCGCCTTTATGCAATACAACTTTTATATCTTTTGTTGTTTTGCCATCTTTGACCTCTATGTTGTCAATTATCGAAGGAGCATAATCAGGGTGGACTACTTTTATGCTTTCCATGCCTGACGCCAAATTATTTAGCTCAAACGAGCCGTTGACCGTAATGACAGTATCGCTATCCGAAATCAATACGTCCTTTATATAGCTTGTTGTTTCCACTGCTTTTGACAGCGGCGTAACTTTTGCGTTGTTAATCGGCTGTCCGCTATCGTTGACGACCATTCCCTTTATTGTCCCGCCGAGAGACAGTTTAATTACAACCGGAGCGTTCCGGCCGGTATCAATCGCCTCGCTATTTGTCCAGGCAAATCCTTCCGCGGCTATCTGAACCTGATATATGCCCGGCTCCTGGATTTCCATATTAAATTTGCCTTCCATACTGTTTATATCCTGCCATTGGCTGACCGACTGATAATTTTGAGTTCCGGAGAAGGATTGCAGTTGTTTTATGCGTGCTTTGAACGACTGTATCGGCGTGCCCGTCTGTGAATTTACAACAGTGCCGGTTAGAACGAACGTTTCAGATGTCTCAAGCTCAACTTCAAGTCCATCGGTCGGTGCCTCGATGTTTTCAACCGTCTTTAGCTTTATGAATGATGAAAACGTTATTTTGTACTTCCCGGGCACAAGGCGGTCTATTACGAAAGTCGTATCGCAAGCATCTTTTCCTGTTTTTCGCCACTCAGTACTGGAATAATGCCTGTCATCTGCCGAAGAAGCATAAATATATACGCTGCCGGGGATATTGTTATTGGTGAAAATTAATTTCCCGCTGATGGATACCAGTGGCTGTGTTGACTTCATGGGCACATTTATAATCAGAGCCTCTTTGTTAGGCAGGGGCAGCTCAGTAGATAAATCCGCAATACTCACCGGGCCTTCTTTTCCAGCCGGCTTATCTGCAGAAATGCGATAAAAATCTGGAATAATATGACTCAGCGTGAAATTCCCATTTGTGTCAACGGGGCTGCTGCCATAATTATAACTGCGGCTTGAGTTGCTACAATAAACGTTTATTGTCAAATCAGTTGCCGGTGCGCCGTCTTCATAAAATGCTTGCCCCTTAACGTCTTCGCCTTTCCGGAGAATTATCTGTCCCGATTCTAAATACTCAGTGCTGTTCAGCATTACGACGAGTCTGCCGGGGGCATAATCGCTTTGCCTGGCGATAATCATATAGCCTGTCTTGTCCGGTATCAAACCACCGAGTGTGGCAATGCCGTCTTTGCTGGTTTGTATGGTACGTCTCGACCTGAACCAAAGCCTTCTTTGTGTTTCGTTATCGGAAGGTACGACAGAAACTTCCGCGCCTTCAATTGGCTGGTTTGCTTCGTCAACGACACGCACCTCTATCATACAGGCCTTGTCGAGTTTGAAATCCTTGACGGTTTGTGCGCCCCTTTGGATACGCACAGACGACATCGACCGATAATCGGTTATGCCAATGTATTCATTCGAATCGACAGCGATACGGAAATCTCCGCCTGCCGGTATGTTTTCTATAATGTAAAATCCGTTCGCATCGGTTTGGGCATGAAACATATTCCGATTCGTGACCGTCGCATCAGTGACGAGCTGGCCTGTATTGGCGTCGGTGATATGCCCGCAAAGAGCACCAGTGTATTGAAACTGACCTGCACCAGGTCGGGTCGGCAGGGGGGTATTGGGCTCGTTATTGCCATTGGCAAAACTCGTAACGACCAAAAGCATCGTAAGGCACAGAATACCCGTGCTTATTGTGCCTCGTGAGTGTGTTTTCGCCGTCATAATAAAAACCTTCCGAATCTTTTTAAATAAATAGCGTATTGCTCCTGTCGAGCCGTTATTATCTCCCGACAACGCCGATGCGCCAATCAAGGCGTTTTGTTTGCTTCAGCGGCCAGAAGTTTCTCCAGCAGCGGGTTGTTGACGTCGGGGTAAAAATCGTTGACAACATTGCCTTGTTTGTCAATCAGCACCATTGTCGGAAAGGCCTGTATGCCATAGGCAGCGGTGGTGGCCCCGGAAGTGGTTTTGTCTGTTCCTTCAATCTTGCATCTCCCGCCGCCATCTAGCGCGACAGCAAACGGTATTTTTTTGCCGTCCCAGCGTTCTTTGCTCAACTTTTCAATCTCATTTTTGAGCTCTTTTACAGAATTCTTCGAATCATCATGGATACCAATAACAACGAGCCCCTTATCGTGGTATTTTTCGTGGAGTTCAATAAGTTCCGGTATCACCTGAACGCAGGGACCGCACCACGTTCCCCAGAAATCCAGCAAAACGACCTTGCCGCGAAGGTCTGCCAGTTTTATTGCTTTACTGTTAATCCAGCCCTTCATTTTCTGAAGTTTGGGCGCCGGCTTTCCTATAAGATATGCCAGCCGGTCAGCCGGAAGGTCAAAATTCATTTTGAGTTCCTTTTGGTCGGCCGCAATGTTGATATCTTCATGTTTGCCGTATGTTCTTACCCCGTCCACATACAGTTTATAACTGCCCTCCGGCAGGATAAACTCGAATTTCCCATTTTTGTTTAAAACTGCCAAACTGCAGTTGTGTTTGTCAATTTCAGCGACTGTGCCGTTGACTTCCTGCCCAAGATTGTTCAAATCCGTGCTTTTAATTTCACCATAAATCCGACAGGCCGGCGTCAGCTTCATCTCAAGCTTTTTGCCTAAGTCGCTGGTGCGGACATCCAAAAAGCCGGAGAGTTTATTGTCGAAAAGACCGTACAGAACGATGCCGCTTTTCTTTTGCCAATCATATTTGAATATTTTTTCTTCAGCCAAATCAGCCAGGCCGTTTTCGTCGCAGATATATTCGCCGCCCAGTTGTTTTCCTTCTCTTACGTAATAGTGCTGATATATTTTGGCCCCGGATAACGCCTGACCATTCGTTCCGACGACTTTTAAAGAGACTGGTCCGGCGTAATTTTTTTGTTTTTCAATGGTCGGTTCCAGAAAGCTTTGTGGAATTCCAAGTTTTGCCAACCTGTCCGGCTTGGCAAATTCGACATGCCCGTCATTAAATAGAACAACCGTTCCATTTTCTTTTGAAAGCATTGTCTTATCGAACGCCATCGGCGTGTCGGGCCGAGACGCCACATCTATCTTTTTATAACTTACATTTTCGAGAATCCATGTCATGTTGCTGTCTAAGTATGGTTTAAGCATCTCGATGTTTTTCGGAAACATTTCATTATTATCGCCTGAATAAAGCAGAAGCGCCATGCCCAGTTGTTTGAGATGCTGCATCGAATTGAGCCGCTCTTTTATGGTTTTTTCCTCCTGCGGGTCTGCGGCTTTAATCGTTCCGAGGCAAAGAAGAAGTTCCGCTAATGAAAACAGGATTAGCGTTGTCGGTATTGAGTGTGTTTTCGCCGTCATAATTTGTGTCCTCCTAAAACAATTATTGCGCCGGCATTAAATTCCTGAGTTGCTATTTTCTCCCGCCAATACCGATAAGTCAACGGCAAATATCGTTAAAACTCAATCCCTTGTCTTGCGGCCGTGCCTTTGTCAAACGGGTGCTTGATATTCTTCATTTCAGTAACCAAATCAGCCAGGGCAATCAGTTCGGGCGTTGCCCCTCGGCCGGTAAGGATAATCTCAACGTGCGGGTCTCTTCCCTCGATAACTTTTTTCAAGTCCTCGATACTGGTCAGACCTTTTGAAACACAATAAGCAATCTCATCGAGAATCAGAACGTCAAATTTACGATTCATAGCCGACTTTGTGATGTTTTCAAGAGATTCGTGAATGGCTGTTTGTGCTGCCGATATTGCTTTGGGGTCTTTGGGTGATTTTGCCATATCCCACTGGATATCGAGCGACTCTATTTTTATTGACGGCAGCGATGATAACGCGACGCGTTCGCCGGTATTTAAGCAAGGGGGTTTGAGGAATTGATAAATGAGAACTTTATTGCCCTGGCCGGCTGCGCGTAGAGCAAGTCCAAGGGCAGCGGTCGTCTTGCCCTTGCCGTCTCCCGTATATAGCTGCACAAGCCCCTTTACAAGCATAGCAACATCATACGCCCAAATATCGAAATTGAGAAATCAAAAACAGGGCTTAGTTATCGCACCGCGCCGACTTTGTGTCCTGCGCCTAAGGAATACAGGCGTTTTTTGGGCTTTTTATTTATATGAGCACAGACCACCTGGCCGACAAATGTAATATGGTCGCCTGTGGCAATCTGCTTAACTAATCGACATTCAAAATTTGCTACGGCATCAATCAGCAAAATCGAATCAATTTTTTTTGCGGGTGCGGTCCTGGTGTTAAATTGGGCAAGCTTGTCGGTGTCCCTGCCGGAATGTTCGCCGAAAAACAGGGCCGCTCTGGCCATATCGACTGATGGGTAAACCAGCGTGAAGCATTTCGAATGGCGGATACATTTGACGCTGTAATGGCCCTTATAAACGCCTATCGCCATCAATGCCGGCTCATACGAGGCAATCATTGTCCAGCCCAGAGTAACAGGATTGGCCTTGCCATTTTTATCCTTTGCCACTACAATGACAATCTGTTCGGGATATTTGGTTTTGTATGCTTTCTCGAAACTTACCTGCTTTTGCATTGTTTTTCTCCGCAAACGTGTTATTATTATGCGTTTGAGATTGTATGAGAGATTATAATTCGGGCCTTGGCTACAGCAAGGAGGAATTATGGACACAATTGGTTTTATCGGCGCGGGCAATATGGCGGAGGCCCTGATTAAGGGCATAATTAGCGCCAATATATGCAAGCCGAAGTACGTTTTTATTAACGATATCCGGTCCGACCGGCTGGAGTATCTGACGAGGCAATACCACGTCCAGGCAGTGTCCAACAGCACCGCCTTGGCGGGGCAGGTTGATGTCCTGATACTTAGCGTCAAGCCGCAGAATATGGCTAATGTGCTGCTGGCGATTGAATCAACCGTCAAGCACAGTACACTTGTCATCTCGATTGCGGCGGGCGTAAAAATCGACGAAATTGCCGCGGCGCTCAACGATAAGCCTATAATCCGCGTTATGCCCAATACCCCGGCATTAATAGGCGAAGGGGCAAGCGCACTGTTCGCCAACAACAGGGCACGTCCAATGATGGATAAGGCGATGCGGATATTTTCAGCTATTGGCAAGGCGGTAATCGTCGATAACGAGGACCTGATAGACGCCGTTACGGCCGTCAGCGGGTCAGGGCCTGCGTATTTCTTCCTGATGATGGAAGAAATGATAAGAATTGCAGGTGAGATGGGGCTGCCTCCGGAAATTGCGAAAATCCTTGTGCTGCAAACCGCCAAAGGAGCCGCTCTGCTCGCCTCCGAGCGTGATAAATTCAGTGAAAGCCCAAGCGAACTTCGCCGCAAGGTAACAAGCCCGGGCGGTACGACAGAGGCGGCCCTGAAGGTCTTTGCGGCAAAGAATTTCCCTCAATTGCTCGCCGATGCGCTTACCGCCGCCCGCAACAAAAGCCAGGAGTTGTCATCCTGATTTATTCGACGACTATCGCCTCTACGGGGCACTCATCAGCTGCCTGCTGCACCGCATCCTCGTGTTCCGCCGGAACGTCCTCTATTTTAACTTCCGCCTTATCGGCGCCCATTTCGAAGACCTCCGTGCAGGTGTCGCAGCACAGCCCGCAGGCCGTGCAGGTATCCTCAATGCTTACCTTCATACCTGTCTCCCATATCCGGTTTTATTGATTCGATTCATAATATCCTATTAGCTTTTCGGCACAAATTGTTCAAGCGAAAATTATGGAAATTTTCGGCCGACTTGTTATACTGTATGTGCCTGAGCAGCAAATTGGAAATTAGGAAATCATTTTTACCGGCCGGGTCCCATGCAGACCGACCCGTTAACCTGGTCAGGCGGGGAACCGAGCAGCCATACGCGGTGTTTGGCCGTGCCGTGGCAAACCCGGCCGATCTTTTATTTTTATGGCTTACACAGTATTGGCTCGCAAATACCGTTCGCAGACCTTTGGCGACGTCGTCGGCCAGGAGCCGATTGCGCAGACGCTCAAAAACGCCATAAAAACCAACAGGGTTGCCCACGCCTATCTTTTCACGGGAACCAGGGGCGTAGGCAAAACCACGATGGCCCGAATCCTGGCTAAATCACTGAACTGCCTCAAAGCCGATGGACCTACGGCGGAACCCTGCTGCAAATGCGATAGTTGCCTTGCCGTAAATCTCGGCGAAGATATCGACGTTATCGAAATCGACGGCGCCTCAAATAGACGTATAGACGATATTCGTGACCTTATCAATAACGCGGTTTACAGGCCGGCCCGGGCACGATTTAAAATCTACATCATCGACGAAGTCCACATGCTCACCACAGAGGCGTTTAATGCTCTTTTGAAACTCCTCGAAGAGCCGCCCAGCCACGTCAAATTCATTTTCGCAACCACCGAACCCAACAAGGTGCTTCCCACGATTCAATCCCGCTGCCAGCGGTTCGATTTCAGAAATATATCGCCTGCGTACATCAGCAAACAGCTCAAGGCCGTGCTCGACCAGGAAAGAATCAAATACGAAGAAGACCTCATTCTTGCCCTTGCCAAACTCGCCAACGGTTCGATGCGTGATGCCCTGAGTTTGCTTGACCGGCTAATAAGCACGGGCGTTCAGCCGCTTTCGGCGAATCTGCTTGAGGAATATCTCGGCTGTCCAAACAGCGAAAAGGTTTGCGGACTCGTTGCTGCCATAGGCGATTCGGATGCCTCTGTCGCTCTTGCAGCGGCAGGGGAGCTGACCAACGCTGGTCTTACCGAAGTCCAGATTGCAGATGCCCTCGTCGAATATATGCGGGATTTGATGGTCATAAAAGCCGCTGGCGCAAAAAGCGAACTTGTGATTCTAACCGAGCAGCAAAGGCAACGTGCCGAACAGTTAGCCGAAAAATTTGACGTGGCAGGGCTGGTCTATAACATTACTACTCTCGAAAAACTTCGCTGGTCGCTCAAAAACACTGAGTCCGCAAAGCCGCTTCTGGAAGCGACCATACTCCGCCTCGCGATGAGTGAGCATTTCCTTAATGTTGACTCGCTGCTTGGGCAGTCAAATCCTCCGCAGGATAAAAAAAAAGTAACCACTGAACATCACACAGCCCCAGTTGCGCAGGCGGCTCCTCCGGGGCAGGGGCGGTTGCCGCTGATTAGCGGGCTTGAGTCGATAAAAAACCACTGGCAGGATATCATTAAAACCCTTGGTCCCGGCACCGCGGGATTACTAAGCTGTGCTGAGCCGGTTGGGCTTGAGAACAACACTTTAACACTTGAATTCCCCGCCTCATCGGCTGTTCAAAAACAGATGTGCGAAAGCAAAGGTCGGCTTGAGCAGATTAAATCGGTCCTGCAGGGCAAAATTGGTTCCCCCCTCAATATCAATCTTCGGCTGGCCGAAGGCGCATCGGGTGGTGAATCGCAGCAGGATAATGCCAAGACAAAAAGCCAGCGGCAAAATGAGATAATCAACGACCCCGCCGTAAAAACCGTAATTATGGGCCTCGACGCCACTATTACAAACATCGAAGACAACTGATTTTAACGGATACTTGTCTGATAATGGATGGGTATGACAATGTCGGATAGCAGTCACCAGCTTTTACCGCAGGATCGCATTGCTTCTATTGATGCCCTTCGCGGATTCGATATGTTCTGGATAATCGGCGGCGGCGCTTTCTTCGAATCCCTGTCAAAAGTTTGGAAAAATCCTTTTACTGAAACAATCAAAAATCAAATGGAGCACGTCTCCTGGGATGGCTTTCATTTCGAGGACCTTATATTTCCCCTGTTTCTTTTCATCGTCGGAGTGGTTCTGCCGTTTTCAATTTCACGCCGTCGAGAGCAGGGTCTCAGCGATAAAAAGCTTTGCCTGCATATCGTAAAACGCACCGCTATACTGATTCTGCTCGGACTGATATTAAATGGCCTGCTGCAATTTAATCTCGCGGATATGCGATGGCCCGGCGTCCTCCAGCGAATCGGCCTGTGCTACTTTTTCGCCGCTTTGCTTGTTATGCGCACCGGCTGGCTCATCCAGTCGCTTGCGGCAGGGGGGCTTCTCCTTGGGTATTGGGCTTTGGTTATGTTTGTCCCTGTTCCCGGTTCAGGTATGGGCATCTTAACTCCGGAAGGATGCCTGCCAGCGTATATCGACCGCTTGCTGATTCCGGGCAAATTCTGCTGTTTTACCTACGGTGACAATGAAGGCCTTCTCTCTACGATACCCGCTATTTCCACCGTCCTTATCGGTTCCCTCGCGGGCCGCTGGATTCGCTCGTCCGTATCCGGCAACCTTAAAACCCTAGCTCTGGCAGTTGCCGGAGTAATCTGTCTTATAATCGGCCACTTCTGGGGATTATCATTCCCTGTCATCAAGGTTATCTGGACAAGTTCGTACGTTCTTTATGCCGCCGGCTGGTCGTTACTGCTGCTCGCCGCGTTTTACTGGTTAATCGATGTCAGAGGCTATAAGAAATGGACATTTTTCTTTGTCGTTATCGGCGTCAACCCAATTACAATATATTTTCTCCAGGGGATTGTAAATTTTGATGACATCGCTACCTTTTTTGTCCGCGGTCTCGCTCAGCACACAGGACAAGTCGAACTTCTGATTCTTCCTCTCGCTGCCTTTGCCGTTAGGTGGCTACTGCTGTTATTCCTCTATCGGCACAGGATATTCTTTAAAATATAAAAGGATGCTCAGTATTTCGACACGTTTACCTGCGGCATAGAGCCGGTCGCGAGGAAAATAATCCTCTCGCAGATATTCGTAACGCGGTCGGCGATTCGCTCAAGGTTATGCGTCGCCCAGATAAGAGGCGTTACCTTCGATATGATACTCGGGTCCTTAATCATCCGCATCAAAAGGTCATGATATGCCTCGTCATAAAGCTTGTCAACCTCGTCATCTTCATTGCAAATAGCGCTTGCCATTTTGGCGTCCCTGTTGACAAGGGCCTGCATACTTCTTTTGAGCATACTGTTTGCTTTTTCCGCCATCTTGGGCAGGAAAATCAGCGGTCTAATAAGTGGTTCATCGCCGAGCATAATGACGATTTTGGCGATGCCTTCCGCGTAATCGCCCATTCGTTCAAGCTCGGTAACTATATTCAGCACCGCTATGATATCCCGCAAGTCGGTCGCCACCGGCTGCTGAAGGGCAATGAGGTTTATGCACTTTTCCTCAATCTGCCATCGCTTCTTGTTGACGAACAGGTCGTCATTGATAATTTGCTTGGCTTTTTCGATATCATGACTGGCGAGCGCCTCAACACTTCGGCTGGTAGCTGTTGCCACCATCTCACCCATCGCAACGACTTCCGCATTAAGCCCTTTGATATGTTTTTCGAAACTTTCCCGCATTTTCTATCTCCCAGAAATGAGCCGAAGTGGCAGCCGATAATGTTACGTTAGTTATTCCTTCATATTCATAAAAGTATCGTTTTGTTTGCCGTATATTATCTATTATCGGAATATACGGCGATTATCAACAATGCAGTATTTCTGATATCAGCGTAAATCATCGCATCGAGGGCCAAACTGAAATTTTTTAAAAAGGTTGCATAGCAATTTTTGATTGGTTAGAATCATGTTAAATTTGCGTTATTTATTTAACACTGCCGGCTTTGCTTGTATCGTTTGGCGGTTTGGGGTAGTGCTAGAATGGATTGGGTGTTGTTTTAACAATAAGGAGATGTGAATGCTTTCTAAATTTTTCCCAAGAGATTTCAACTTTTTTGAGTTGTTTGAAAAGCAGGTAAGTTACGCTGTGGATGCGGCTCGTTTCTTCAAGGAAGTGGTGTCCCGCGACGGTGTGAACGAGGATACACTGAGCAAGATGTCGGAGATTGAGCACCAGGCAGACGACGTGGCGCACACGATTATCGAACAGTTAAACAAGACGTTCATCACGCCGATTGACAGGGAAGACATCCATGCTCTTACGATGGAAATCGATGACATCGTCGATATGATAAATACCATTGTGAACCGGATGAGAATTTATAATATCACCGGCGTGAACAAGAACTTAGTGGAATTCGCTGATGTGATTGAGCAGTCAGTGCAGGCCGTGGCGCGGGCCATCGGGGGATTGCGCAACATCAAAAACGTCAAGGTGGTTTTTGACGCCTGTGTGGAGGTCAATCGTTTGGAAAATGTCGGTGACACAATGCGTGACAAGATGCTGATGGAGCTTTTTGCGACCGTGAAGGACCCCATTGCGGTGATAAAATGGAAAGATATTTATGTGGACGCTGAAACCGTGCTGGACGTTTGCGAAGATGTAGCCCATGTCGTTGATTCTATTATGGTCAAGCAGGCCTGACTATGACGTTGAGCATTTTATTTCTAATCCTTCTGGCGCTTGTCTTTGATTTTCTAAACGGCTTTCACGACTCGGCCAATTCTATTGCCACCATTGTCTCAACTCGCGTTCTGAAGCCGAAATACGCTGTGATTTGGGCGGCATTTTTTAACTTCATCGCTTTTCTGTTTCTTGGCCTACATGTTGCCAATACAATAGGCAAGGGTATCATCGACATCGCGATTGTGGACCAGAGGATTATTTTTGGGACGCTCGTCGGCGCCTGCGGTTGGAACGTGATTACGTGGTATTTAGGACTGCCGACCAGCTCTTCCCATGCTCTAATCGGCGGGCTGATAGGCGCGGCGCTCGTTAAGACAGGGCCGCAGGCCCTGGTCTGGCAGGGAATTATCAAAACGGTAGCATTCATATTCATCTCGCCGATAGCGGGGCTTTTATTAGGGTGGTTTTTCGGTAACATCGTTTACTGGGCCTGCCGAAAATCCTCACCCAGAACGGTTGACCATATTTTCCGAAAAGGCCAGCTTTTCTCGGCCGCACTATACAGCATAGGACACGGCGGCAACGATGCACAAAAAACCATGGGCATTATCGCCAGTTTGCTTTTCAGCGCCGGCCTGCTGGGCAAGACATTTTATATTCCTTTAACCGTAGTGCTTCTTTGTTATGTCGCTATTGCTCTGGGGACGATGTTCGGCGGCTGGCGGATTGTCAAGACGATGGGGCAGAAAGTGGCAAAACTAAGACCGGTGGATGGCTTTTGCGCTGAATCCAGCGCCGCCTCGGCATTGCTGATTTCGACCGCCTTCGGCATTCCGGTTAGCACCACGCACACTATCACTGGGGCGATTATGGGAGTGGGGTCGGTGCGGCGGCTCAGCGCCGTCCGCTGGGGCGTGGTAAGTCGCATTGTATGGGCATGGATATTAACCATTCCGGCTTCCGCAGCGATAGCAGCGCTGACTTACAAATTAGCAGAACGGTTCTTTTGAATCTTCCGCAGTGAATAGCCCAATGCTGCTTTGTGGCAATCATAAATGACTTTGCGCCTTTGCGTTTCTATGGTAAAATCTCTGTGTTCTCTGCGAACTATGCGGTGAAAACTTTTTGTGGGAATTTATGACGACCGGTTATACTGAAACCGTTAATAAACTGATTGAGGAACTGGCCCATCTTCCAGGCATTGGCTCGAAGACCGCCGAACGGCTCGCCTTCCATATCCTCAAATCCAAACCAGCCGATGCCCTTGCCCTCGCCCAGGCTATAAGTGACGTCAAAACCAAAATCAAACAGTGCAAAACCTGCTACAACTTCGCCGAGACGGAAACCTGCCCCATCTGCTCCGACACACGCCGTGATAAAAGCAGGATATGCGTCGTCGAACAGCCCAAAGACGTAATCGTTCTTGAAAAAACAGGCCAGTGCAAGTGGGTTTACCACGTCCTGGGCGGACATATTGCGCCCTTAGACGGCATTGAGCCGGCGGACCTTACCATTGATAAACTCATCGAGCGTGTCAAAGCGGGGGGGGTGGAGGAGATTATTATGGCAACCAATCCCAATATGGTCGGCGACGGCACCGCGCTTTATATCAGCTCGCTCCTCAAGGACACAGGCGTCAAAATCACACGCCTCGCCCGCGGCCTCGCCACCGGCACAACTCTCGAATACGCCAACTCCCGTATGCTCTCCGATGCCATCACCGCCAGACAACCGCTGGAATAATCATAGGCCACATTTTTATGCCCCATTTGTTCGAATATCCATAGGGGTATTGCCGCGAATTGCGCATTCATCAGGGCAGAAATGAGATTAAATTATAATCGTCCCAAAGGACGATGTAATCGTACAGGGAAATACTATGCTGATGATGCAGCAAAAAAACAGATACAGCAGTATCTCAGTTGATACTACACAGATACCGCTTGAGAATCTGCTGGAGAAAGAGTGGTTTCTATCCAACAGTCGCGGGGGGTTTTCTTCTTCGACAATTATCGGGTGCAATACGAGGCGGTATCACGGTCTGTTGACGGGCACGCTTACGCCGCCGGCGAACAGGATAATGGCGCTGTCCAGCTGCTTTGAGACGATATACTGGGGACCCGCGGAATTTCATTTAGGCACGATAGAATTCCCGGACAAAATTTCGCCGGATGGGTATATCCGGCTAAAACGATTCAGCAGGGATATCGGCGTTCATTTTCATTACCGATTCGGCGACCTGAAGCTGACAAAATCGGTGTACCTGCTGCGGGATGAGGACACGGTTGGTGTAGTTTATTCGTTCGATGAAGTTCCGAAACCGATAGATTTTACGGTTCGGCCGATTGTTGGGCTGCGTGATTTTCATTCGCTGCAGAAATCGGATGCGGCACATTAAGACCCGATTGGCGGCAGACGGACTGCTGATTAGTCACAACATACCCGGCTCGTGTCGGTTGCTGATAAACTGCCGGGAAGCGGTCTTTGGAGAGAATCCGCAGTGGTGGTATAAATTCCTGTACCGGGCGGACAGGGAAAGGGGACAGGATTTTACAGAAGATTTGTTTACGCCTGGGTTTTTCAGGTATCATATTGATTCGCCGACAAAGCTGGTTTTGTGGGCGAATCTCAGCGGACCTGAGACGTCCGCTGAGGCGGATAAATTTGTTTTGCCTGATATTGAACAGGTCATAGGACAACTTTCCGGGCACCAGAACGAAGTAATTCAGCAGGCGAAGAATGATAAAACACTTGAGACGCTTTATCTTGCGGCAGACCAGTTTGTTGCAAAACGCAACCTTGGCGGGACAGCGATGTCAACGATATTAGCGGGTTTCCCGTGGTTTGCGGACTGGGGCAGGGATGCGTTCATATCATTGCCTGGTTTGCTGCTGGCGACGCGCAGATTCGACGAGGCGAAATCCGTTCTTGTTACCTTTGCTAAAGCTGCTTCAAACGGTATGATACCAAGCCGATTCGATGATTATTCCAGCACGGTCCACTTTAACAGCGTGGATGCATCGCTGTGGTTTATAAACGCGGCCTTTGCGTATTTTAATGCTTCGGGCGATCGCCGGACTTTCCGTGAGGAGCTTTTGCCTGTTATTATTTCGATTGTCAATTCTTATCAGCACGGGACGCAATTCGGAATTCATGCAGACGCCGACGGCCTGATAACGGCAGGCAACGCAAGCACGCAGCTTACGTGGATGGACGCCAAATTCAACGGGATTGTGTTTACGCCGAGATATGGCAAACCCGTGGAAGTCAACGCGCTGTGGTATAACGCGCTTATGCTGCTTTCACAGTATTTGGCCGAGACCAATGACAATAAGTTGCTTGATACGATGCGGTCAAGGGCGGAAATAGTCAGGGAGAATTTCTGCAAAATATTCTGGAACCAGTCATGGGGCTGGTTGAACGACTGTATCCTTCCTGATGGAACGGCTGACGCGACGCTTAGACCCAACCAGATATTCGCAGTGTCGCTGCCGTTTTCGCCGCTGCCCCTGTCACAGCAAAAAGGGGTGGTGCGTATCGTCGAAGAAAAACTTTTGATGCAGTTCGGCCTGAGGACTTTGTCGCCGGACGACAAAAGGTATCAGGGGCAATATACGGGGCCTCAGTCGCAGCGAGACGGCGCGTATCACCAGGGGACGGTATGGCCTTATCTTATAGGGCCGTTTGTGGAGGCGTATCTGAAGGTGAACGGTTCCGGTATCGATACCAAAAAAAACGCGGCGAATTTCATCAGGCCATTGCTGGCCAATCTCACCGGCGACGGCTGCATAGGCAGCATCTGCGAGATATTCGACGGCAACGAGCCGCAAAGGCCGAAAGGGTGCTTCGCCCAGGCGTGGAGCGTTGCAGAACTGATACGGGCATACCTGCTGGTTACCACTTAACGCTCAGGAACTCGCTGGCCATTTGTTTTGCTTTTTCAATCGCGACGTTTCGCTTTTGTTCCGCTGTTTCAGGCCCGCCGGCAAGTGTCGGCGCAACAACCACCGAGCGAATATCGGTCAGCCCCATAAAGCCCAGTATCAGCCCGATATATTTTTTCTGAAGGTCAAACGCCTCTGCGGGAGTACCGACCGGATAATCGCCGCCGCTGGCATAAGCAACGAATACGGGCTTGCCGGTAACTAATCCTTTGTAATTGCCCAATGAATCGACGGTGAAAGTCAGGCCTGGCTGGGCGATTATGTCAAAATACTGCTTTAGCCGGTAGGGTATCGAGAAATTCCACATAGGAACTGCCAGCACGTATTTGTCTGCGTCCTTGAATTCCGCGATTGTCACGACAACCTTATCCCACGCCTGCTTTTCTTCGGGGCTGTGTGGTTTGCCTCGCATAATCTTGTATTTGCCGGAGGCAGCAACAAAATCGAATTCAGGCAGCTTCGCTGAAAACAGGTCGATTGTTTTTACCTGGTCTTTTGGATGCGATTGCTTATATGCTTCGACGAACGCATCTGCCGCCGCGATTGAATTTGACCGTTCTTTCATCGGCGACGCCTTGATGTAAAGCACCTTGCTCATATTGCCCTCCGAAAAATGTCGTTTTCAAATCCGGTTTTATGATTCTACGCTCAGCGTCAGATTTTATATCAAACTTCTGCCATTCACCACGAAAAAAGTTCAAAAAATCCCTTTAGTATCTTAGACCTTGGCATTTCCGGGCCGGCTAACACTTTGCAATCGTATATCTTTATTGCTACAATGACTATCGGAGAAGATGAAGCACAATGGATTAATTATATCTTTGGACGGCATTACGGACTCCGACCAACCAATTGTTGGGGCAAAGGCGACCGGTCTTTCACGCTTGAAACGTCTTGGTTTGCCCGTCCCTGATGCTTTTTGCGTTGCCGCCAATGCTTATGAAACGCATATAAATTCTCCCTCCTTAAAAGCCGTGATAGACGATGTCCTTGTGTTTTCCTCGAAGCCCGAAGGTTTCGACATTACCAACCCCATGGCTGATGTGCGCAGGGCTATCATTGAATCACCGATGGATGACTCACTTGCCGCTGAAATTGAATCGCATTATCATACTCTCGCAGCCAGCCGTTTGGCCGTTCGCTCATCGGCTACCGCAGAGGACCTGCCCGGTCATTCCTTCGCAGGCCTTTACGACACATACCTTGGGATTTCCAATCTCGAAGATTGCCTGGTTGCTATAAAGAAGTGCTGGGCCTCGTTATGGACCGAGCGTGCATACAGCTACAGGCAAAAAAATGGCTTCGATCATTCGAAGGTCGAAATGGCTGTAATCGTCCAGTCCCTTATTCCGGCCGATGTCGCCGGCGTAATTTTCACTGCTGACCCCGTCACCGGCGACAATAATCGCGTTGTTATCGAGGCCTGTCTCGGCCTCGGTGATGCTCTCGTCTCAGGCAGGGTCTCTCCTGACTGTGTTGTTCTGGACAAGAAGGGACCAAATGTTATTTCACATTTGATGGTTGTCCCTTGTATAAACGACCAGACGGCCCAAAAGCTCGCGAAGCTCGCCATAAAAGCTGAGAGCGAATTCGGCTGTCCCCAGGACATCGAATGGGCTATTCACCAGGGCAAAATATTTCTGCTTCAGTCCAGACCCATTACCACCATCCCGAAGACAAAATCATGGGAAGACAGGCAAATCTGGTGCAGTATTCTTGCGAAGGAGGTAATTCCTGATGTGGTGACGCCGGCCACGTTCTGTATGCTTGAGTCCTTTGATGAGAAGATCTTCAAATCTGTCTTTGACTTGATGTGCATCGATAAAGGTACCATCCCAACATTCAACAGGATTGCCGGCCGGGTTTATTTTAACGCAGGTTTCTGGGCCGTTGTCATAGGGCAATTCAGGATTACAAGAAACCTGGATTGGAACGAATTTGCCGGAAGTGACCCGGAATTGGGCCAACTACTTGAAAAACTAAAGAATACACCAATTGAAGACCTGCCTAAAATCAAGCACAACCGCGTGAGATTTATTCTGAGATTGCCTTTGCTGACAGTATCTATGCTCTGCAATACACGCCGCAA
The DNA here is from genome assembly GCA_963769245.1 of uncultured Phycisphaerales bacterium. Classification (GTDB taxonomy): domain Bacteria; phylum Planctomycetota; class Phycisphaerae; order Sedimentisphaerales; family Anaerobacaceae; genus Fen-1362. The sequence goes on along the minus strand of CAVYKU010000001.1, from coordinate 1,939,667 downwards.
ATCTCAGTCCATTCTCGCCAACGTCAGGAAGATAAACGAAAAATGGGCTTGTCTCGATATTTCCGGTTTGTCCGCCGAACGGCTGGCTGACTGTCTGATGGAGGCCGTTACCGACCTCCACGAGGGAATCATCGAAAAAGGTTTCAATTTACTTCGCATGTTTTACTGGATGGCCTATTTTCCAATCCTCTATTTTCCAATCCTCGAGATTGTATGCAGGAGATGGCTTCCCGATGAACAATCCTGTGCAGGAAGACTGCTCGCAAGTATGGGAAATATGGATGATGCAGAAGCCGGTCTCGACCTTTGGCGGCTGGCTGCGAAAGTCAACGACAGCCCCGTCCTGAAGGGTCTGATTCAATCGAATGTCAAATGGGATATTGTGCACGAGCGGCTTACCAAAAGCTCCTCTGGTGAGGAGTTTCTAATTGACTGGAACCGCTTTATGAAGGCCCATGGGCATCACTGCCGCGGCGAGATTGAACTTTATAACCGGCGCTGGTCCGAAACACCTGATTATATCCTCGGCCTTATTCGTAGTTACCTGGGCTCTATTAACAGAACCAATCCACTTGAAAACCATAAGCGCATTGCCGCTGAGCGTGAACAACTTGCGCAGAGTTGCCGTCGAAAACTCACCAATCCTGTCAAGCGGGCTGTTTTTAATCATTTGCTTGTTCGCGCTCAGTATGGCTCGGCATTTCGTGAGAACATTAAAAGCGAACTCATAAAACTAATGGCATCTATACGCTCGATACTGCTCGAACTCGGCAGAAAGCTGGCGGCTGGCTCTTTAATATCAGACAGCGATGATATTTTCTTCCTTAAGCTGGAAGAACTTTGCCGGTTGGCACGGGGCCAATCCAAAGTCGATATCAGACAGATTATCTCCGCCCGCCGGGCTGATTACGAGAAATGGCAGTCCATAACGCCGCCCAATCTAATCATTGGCAAGTTCGACCCTGACAGGTATGTTCCTGAAGAAGTAAATGCTGATGTCCAGCAATTAAAGGGTTTGGCAGTAAGTCCCGGCGTTGTTAGCGGCAAGGCTCGAGTAATACTGAGAGCCGATAACAACGAGCAGGTTCAAGCCGGTGAAATTCTCGTCGCTCCGTTCACCGACCCCGGTTGGACACCATATTTCATCCCCGCTGCCGGGATTGTTATGGACCAGGGCGGTTTGCTTTCACACGGAGCTATTATTGCCCGCGAGTATGGCATCCCCGCTGTGGTGAACGTAGGCAACGCGACAAAAATAATCAAAACCGGCCAGACCATACAGGTAGATGGTGACAGGGGTGTGGTCAGGATTCTGGAATAGCCGACTTTACCTTTCTTATAAACCTCGATATCTTACTTAGGCACTTATTCGGTTGGTTCGGGCAGTTCTTCTGTTTTTGAAATCGCCCAGTTTTTGTATTTATTAAAAATCTCCTCATTACACCATACTTTTTTATGGCAGGCAGAACCAATTTGGGCGAAAAGGCGTAAAGCTGTGTCTCTATCCTCATAAGCACAGGCGAGAAAGCATCTGACATTGGTCATGTAAAGGTCATTTACATCAGGGTATAATCTAGCATAATCGTCGCAGGCCTGTTGAAGCTTTTCGTAAGAGAAACCGAGTTCTTTAAACTGCTTGGGCTCAACGTTTTTGAGGCCTATCGGTGATTCTGCTACTTTGAGATACAGGGTTTGCCCGTATTTTTCGTTAGTCAGTTCAACAGCGTGCCTGGCAAAGGTTTCGAGCTGCCCCGGTCTGCCGTGCCATCGCGGTAAAAGTGCCAGCCCTCTGTTTTCATAAAGCGGCCAGTAGTATTTTTCTATTGTGATACCTTTGTTAAACAAGGAGTCCATTTCTTCACTGGTTTCTCCCAAACCCATTCCCACGGTTAACCAAATAGCATATAACTCGGGGTCGGATGCGTTGAGATCTTCTGCCTCAATTAAAACTTTTTCGGCTTTTTTGAGATTATCTTCAAAATCTTTCCATCCCTGTTCCGTAACCTCATTAGCGTAGCGGCCGCCGCGTGCCTTCCAGGCGATATCTTTATATGCTATAGCCAGTGCGATTCTGGGTGTTACGGAATGCGGATATTTCTTAATCCAGTCGTCGAAGCCGCTTTTGATTTGAGGAAAATATTTCAGTCCGCCCCAGTACTCGCCGAGAGCACTATAGAAATTGTCAAGCTGCCAGTTTCCATTGGTAAAGGTACTTTTTTGTTTTATTAACCTGGAGGCGATATTTTCGAGCTGTTCAAATTTATCTGAATTGTGAAGGTCACAAATTTCGCTCAAGCTTATATCTCCGTTATCATCATATTCGTTGTCTGAAGCGGATGCCTTAAAAGACATCGGAAGATATAAACCGCAATGTTTATTTTTGAAGCATTTGTTATTATGAATCGCAGGTGAAGACGACTCGTCATCCACGCTTATCCCGTGCCCGCCGTTATTACTGCAGTTATTACCGACGACTGAGCCGGATGCCATGTCGTTAAAATATATTCCGCAATACTTATTGTCCGTAAGAATGTTATCCTGAATTACAACGTTTGTTCCGCTTCCGGTAACGATGATGCCCTGAAAATCATTCGACCGACAAGTATTATTTTTAACGGAACCAGACGACCCGAGGCCGAAGTATATACCGCTATATTTATTATTGCAGCAATTATTCTGTATCAGATTGGCGACACTGTTTTCCGCGACTGATATGCCGTGATGACCGTTATCACTGCAGGTGTTGCGATAAACGTCGGCTGAACGTATTCCTTTAAAAAGAAGGCCGTTTGCTCCGTTTCTGCAGAAGATGTTGTCCGTCAAAGAGAGAATCGAGCTTTTATAAGCGGCCAAGCCGTAATTATTGTTATCCGATACTATACATTCATTGATTGTTACATTGGCATTGTTTATTAAAACGCCGTCAAAGCCGCTATTCTGAATTTTACATCTCGATATTTTAAGGTTACTCGAATTCACGTTCAGCACGGAGAATCTGCCTTTGAAATTGTCCGGCATAAGTGACATACAATTATGCATCAGGGTCAGATTTGCTATTTCCAGGGAGTTGCAATCTTCGGCGGACAGTACGGGGCCGTCAAGAACGTTGCAATAAATAATTACATTGTTCGCGTCGCGGCCTTTCAGGGATACGCCGCTTTTGAGCGTAAGTGTCTCCTCGTAATTACCGTCTTTGATACTGACGATGTCGCCTTTTTGAGCGGCATTGATAGCGGCCTGAATTGTGTTGAAATCGGAGGGAACCGTTATAGTTTTCCCCGAGGCGGATTTTGGTTTAGCGTATAGATACGGCTCAGTGCTTACAAGTGAAAACAAAAAAACAAATGATGCGAGGCATTGAATAAGCAACAAGCGTCTTTTCTGGAACATATATATCCCTACATATACGTTCTGATTATCAAACAAATCCTGTTTTTCAAAAGACGGCTTAATTATACAGCAAAGAGACGTATCTGCAATAGTTATATAACAAATAAAATGGACGTTATCTGAGATGTCGGTCAGGTATTGCAGATTTTACCGAAGTTATGAATTTTGAAACGGCATCTGGGCAGCGTTTTTTATTTTTCAGATTTTCCTCAATCAGGCCGACGATTTTGGAACCGATGATGACGCCGTCGGCGCCGGATTTAGCGACCTTTGCGGCATGTTCGGGAGTGCTGATGCCAAAGCCGACACATACGGGCACATCAGTTTCTTTTTTGATTCTGCTGATAAGGCCCGAAACCGAAGTCGATAATGTTTTCCGGCTGCCTGTTACGCCTAAAAGTGATACGGCGTAAATGAAGCCGGTGGTCTTTGAGGCGATAAGTTTCAATCGCTGTTTTGAAGTGTTGGGCGTAACCATAAAGACGGTGTCGAGGCCTGCCTTCTTCGCCGGGCCGATAATCTCTTTGGCATCGTCGATGCTCAAATCAGCGACAAGGACACTGTTGACGCCCGCCTTGTGGAAATCACGGAAGAATTTTCCTGTGCCGTATTGGAAAATGAGGTTGTAATACATAAGCAGGCCGATGGGGATATCCTTATACTTTTTGATTTCCGTGATAAAGGCAAGCGCCTTTTTGACGGTCATGCCGCTTTTGAGTGAGCGGATGTCCGCCTTTTGAATAGTGGGGCCGTCGGCTATCGGGTCGGAGAATGGTATGCCTAATTCGAGGATATCCGCGCCGGCATCGATGGCCGATTTGACAATTTTCAAGCTCGTTTTATAATCCGGGTCGCCGATTACGAAAAATGGTATAACAGCCGCGTGTTTTAGTTCCGCAAAAACTTGTTTATAAGATTTCATCTTTCAATCCTTATTATCAATCCGCAATCTGAAATCAGCAATCAGCAATTATTTAATCCTTTACTGGTCTGAATTTTTCAACGATACCGACATCTTTGTCACCTCGGCCTGAGAGGTTCACGACCGCGATTGTTTTGGCGGGAAGTTTGCCTTTCTGGCTGACTATGTAAGCAATAGCGTGTGTGCTTTCGAGGGCTGGCAAAATACCTTCCATTCTGCACATCAAACCAAATGTATCGAGGACGTCTTCGTCTTCTACCGCGACGTAAGTGGCCCTGCCAATATCGCTGAGGTAGCAATGTTCAGGGCCGACGGAGGGGTAATCGAGTCCAGCGCTGACGCTTTCGGTGTCGTTGACCTGTCCCTCAGCATTCTGGAGGAGATATGCCTTTGCCCCGTGCAGGATACCCGGTTTGCCCGCTGATATTGACGCGGCGTGCCTGCCGCTCGATAAGCTCCTGCCACCTGCTTCGACACCGATGAGGCGAACGTTTTTGTCGTTGAGGAAGCCGGAGAACATACCTATCGCATTGCTTCCTCCGCCTACGCAGGCAAGGACCATATCAGGCAGCCGGCCGAGTTTGTGGAGGCATTGCCGTCTCGTTTCTTTGCCGATGCAGCTTTGAAAATGCTTCACAATCGTCGGGTACGGGTGAGGTCCGGCGGCTGTACCGAAAAGGTAGAATGTATCATTAACGTTGGCTGTCCAGTATCGCAGCGCGTCGTTAATCGCGTCTTTCAGCGTGCTTGTGCCGCCTTTGACGGATATGACCTGGGCGCCGCAAAGTTTCATTTTGTGGACGTTGACGCTTTGGCGTTCGACATCAGTTGCGCCCATAAATATTTTCGTTTCCATTCCGAATAGCGCGCCAATCATGGCAGTTGCCAGGCCGTGCTGGCCTGCACCGGTTTCAGCGATAAGTTTTGTTTTGCCCATATATTTGGCAAGCAGTCCCTGGCCCAGCGTGTTATTGACCTTGTGCGCACCGCCGTGAAGGAGGTCTTCACGCTTGAGATAAACGCTGAAGCCGACGTATTCGCTGAGGCGTTTGGCGTGATACAGGGGGGTGGGCCTGCCCGCGTAGTCCGCCATCAGCTGCGACAGCTCATTAACGAAGCCCTTGTCCTTGTAGAACCGGTAAAACGCTTTTTCAAGCTCCTCGAGCGCCGGTATCAGAACCTCAGGGACATAAAAACCGCCATAGTCACCGAATCTGCCTTTGTATTTCATAGCTGTTATCTAACCTCTCAAATTATGAATGATGTCGAAAAATTTCCGCATTTTGGCAGGGTCTTTTTTGCCGGGTTTGCTCTCGACGCCGCTGCATACGTCAATGCCGTAGATGCCCAGCTCAACTGCTTTGGTTATGTTTTCTGCGTTTATGCCGCCTGCTAGGAATACGCGTTTACTTATGTTTCCTATGATGTTCCAGTCGAAGACAAGTCCTGTGCCGCCGTATTTTTTGGGGTCAAAGGCGTCAAGCAAAATCGCATCGGTGTAATATTCCTCTGCGCGTTTGATGTCTTTTTTATCTTTGACGCGAAGGGCCTTCATAGTCCTGACGTTGAGCGTTCCGAACTGCTCACAGTATTTTGGCGTTTCGTTGCCGTGAAACTGAACCCAGTCAAGACGACATTCGTCGATTACCCGCTCGATGTGTTCGAAGGTGTCGTTGACGAATAATCCCACGATATCAACGAAGGCGGGCAGCCGGTCGATGATTTTCGAGGCGTCGGCGGGCTTGATATATCGCGGGCTTTTGGGATAAAAATTGAACCCGAGCATATCAGCGCCCATATCCGCCGCTGCCATCGCGTCATCATAGTTTGTGAAGCCGCAAATCTTCACTTTGACCGCCACCATTCTCATTGAAATTCCTTTCTCAACTTGTTGAAACAGCAACTAATTTTTCAAGATGCTGCATTGCTTTGCCTGTTTCGATTGATTGTCCGGCTATTTTTATTGCCGGGGCAAAGTCGTCCGCAAGTCCGCCTACAATTATCGCCGCCGCCGCGTTTAGCACAACAATATCTTTTTTGGCCCCGGTTTCTTTTCCGCTTATTATATTTTTTACTGCTTCAGCATTGTTTTTGGCGTCGCCGCCTTTGAGGTCTTCAAGCGAGGCCTTTTTAATCCCATAATCGGCCGGCTTAAGCGTCGACTCGGTTATTTTGCCTGCCTTGAGCCGCATAATTTTTGTCGGCCCCATAGTGCTGATTTCGTCGAGGCCGTCGCTGTGGACAATCATTGCCTGTTTGACGCCTAATAAATGCAGTGCCTCGGCCACAATCGGCATAAGAGCCATTTCGGGGACTCCCATCACCTGTCCTTGTGCACGGCTGGGTTGGCAAGTGGGCCTAATATGTTGAATACCGTCCTGAAACCCAGTGATTTGCGCACGGGCTGGACGTATTTCATCGCGGGATGGTATTTCGGAGCGAACATAAAACCTATCCCCGCTTCTTTTATACACTTTGCCACTATATCCGGCCCCGCCTCGATATTGACACCAAGCTCGGCGAAAACGTCTGCTGAACCGCACCTGCTTGTTATCGCGCGGTTGCCGTGTTTGGCGATGTGAACGCCCGCTCCCGCGGCAACAATTGCCGAAGCGGTTGATATGTTAAATGTCTTCACTGATGCACCGCCTGTCCCGCAAGTATCGACGAGGTTGTCAAGACGCGTGTCAACTTTAACACAATGAGTCCGCAGCGATTTGGCAAGCCCGGCAAGTTCGGCAGAAGAAGCCGACTCGCATCGCATCGCCGTCAAAAACGCCGCGATTTGCGTTTCGGGCACTTCACCTTCAAAGATGATATCCAGGACCTTGCCCGCCTGCTCAAAGGTCAGGTGTTGGCCTCGAAGTAATGGTTCAATGTATTCGGCTATGGTCGCCATAATCAAGCCCTTTGCTTGTTTGAGTGTTCTTCAGCGATTTTCAAAATATTTTCGATGATTTTGCCGCCCGCGGGCGTCAGGATACTTTCGGGGTGAAACTGCACGCCGTATATTGGTAGCGTTTTGTGTTTGATACCCATATTCACACTTTCAAAATACGCGGTTGGCTCTAAGCAATCCGGCATCGTCAATGCGCACAAGCTGTGATAGCGTCCCGCCTGCAGCGGGTTTTCGACGCCGGCGAATACGCCCTGGCCGTTGTGGGTTACGCGTGACGGTTTGCCGTGCACCGGCTCAGGGGCGTGACCTACTTTGCCGCCGAAATACTCGACTATCGCCTGATGTCCGAGGCAAACTCCGAAGATAGGGAGCTTGTCCTTGAAATAATCAATCGCGGCAAGCGTTACTCCCGCGGTAACAGGCGTTCCCGGCCCCGGTGAAATCACCAGTAAATCGGGCTTAAAATCATCAGCCACTTTTTTCAAGTCCTCGATTGACGTATCCGCCCTGTAAACCTTCGCGTCGCAGTCGCGTTTGCAAAAGTCATCGACAAGGTTATATGTGAACGAATCGAAATTGTCGATAAACAAAACTTTTCTTTTTTTATCGCTCATATTTTTATCCTCGTTTATTTCTTTGCCAGGGCCCGCATACATGAGCCGGCTTTGTGCTCGGTTTCCTCGAATTCCGTTTTCGGGACGCTGTCGTGGACAATTCCGGCACCGACCCTAACATACGCCTTGCGGTCTTTAATCTGCAGGCTTCGTATTGTTATGCAGCTGTCGAACTGGCCGTCAACCGTCAGGTACATAACCGCGCCGCCATAGTAGCCGCGTTTGGTTTTTTCTAATTGCCTGATAATCTTCATTGCCTCAATCTTCGGCGCACCGGTCAATGTTCCCATATTCATCGTCGCAAGATATGCGCTTAAGGCGTCGAGATTACTGGCTAATGTCCCTTTGACGTTGCTGACCAGATGCTGCACCGATTCATATTTCTCGACGGTCAGCAGTTCCGTTACGATTCTGCTTCCCGGCTGCGCCACGCGGGCAATGTCGTTTCTGGCCAAATCGACCAGCATCATATGCTCGGCTAATTCCTTGCGGTCGATTTTCAATTCCGCCTCATACCTGAAATCGATATCAGCGTCGAGCTTGCCGTTGACCTTGCCCCTCGGCTTTGTTCCCGCTATCGGCCTGATTTCCACGCTGCGATTTTCCGTCCCGCTTACGCGCAGATTCAATTCCGGGCTTGAGCCAAGCAGCGTCGTATTCGGCGTGTTTATGTAAAACATATAGGGCGAGGGGTTCAGCTCACGCAATCGCTTATACACATCAAGCGGCTCATCGACGCAGGACTCAATTTTCGTCCTGCTCAGGACCACCTGGAATATGTCGCCATCGAGTATGTGCTGTTTGGCATCTCGAACCATTTGCTCATATTGCTTTTGATTGGTATCAGTCGATTCAGTTGGCTGGGGGGCTTCGTATTTCTTGGCCTTGGGCGTCTCGAACCTCGCGATATTTTCATAATAGTCGAAACACTCCTGCGCCTCGTTTATCACCTCTGCCCTGTTGCCGTTGGTGATTATCACGTTGACAACCACGTAGCCCTCGTTCCGCTCATGGTCCATCAGGAATATATTATCCGCGAAATACAATTCGTAATCGGGGTTACCCAAAAGGTCGGTTTCGTTGGCTGGCAGTTTTTCAAACTGGTCGATGAAGTCGTAGCTTAACGCGCCGAGTAATCCGCAGGTTACACGGAACGGCTTGCTTGCGAGACGAAAGGAGAAAGCCACCGCACGCAGGACATCCATCTGGTTTGTGCTTGACAGGCGGGTTTGTTCATCCACCAATCCCGCTGGTTTTCTTATGGTTCCTTTAATCCGTTCGGCATTGAAATCCGCTGTTTCGCAAAAGCCGAATCGTTTCGGGTCGAATGTCAGGTATTTAATCATTCTTCTGCCGGTTTTGGTCAGCGCCCTGATTTCAAATTCCCTTCCTTTGCCCGTAAGGTATAGCGCAGGTTTGGCTGTGCCGAAGCTCAATGCGCTTGAGCCGCGAATGTATTCTTTCGATTCGAGCAGGCAGCAGTTTTTTACCCGGCCATAGTCGCTTATCTTTGCGAAAAAGTCCATAGGGTCGGCCATCTCGATTCGTTTGACAATCGGGATTATCTCGCCGGGTTTGGCGTTTTCTATTATCTGTTTGTAATCATCCATTTTTTGCGTCCTTATTATGAGTATCTGGGTTATATCCGGCCATAAAAAAAACGGCCTGTTGTTTTTAATCCAACAGGCCGCGTAAATAACTTTGTTTTATTGCTTTTTCTTAGTGCAGATTTCCCGCCTGCCCGTCGGATTATCCAACAGGCCACCACCATAAATTAACTTTTTTGCGGTTATTCTGCCTCATAATCATATCATCTTACCACATTCTGTCTTTTTTGTCAATGACCAATTCTGAAAAATTTACAAAATAAGCGTTTTATTGCTTTGGTCTCATAATTTGCCGTCGTAAAATCTGTTTAATCGAGGATTATAAAACACCTTTTTTGAGAATAATATTTGCGTACAGGGCCTTCTCGCCGCTGGCGACGACCGCGTATGCCTTTTTGGCTCTTTCGTAAAACGCGAACCTTTCGACGAACTCAAAATCGGAGAATTTTTCGCCGCTCGCCCTGATTATTTTGCGGTACTCTTCCCAGATGGTCGGTTTTGTCTTGTCTCCCGGCACAACCGCCATCAGCGCGACAGGGTGTTCAACGTACTGGTCGAGAGGCAGGAATTTCAGGATAGCTTCCATGATTTCGGAAACACCGTGGCCTTCGCACCTGATAAGTCGTTTTGCGACGCTTGCCGCAGGAAAATTGCCGTCCGCCAGAACAATCTCGTCGTCGTGGCCCATCTCCATAAGCACCTTCATAAGCTCAGGAGAAATTACTTCCGGTATATTTTTAAGCATAATCGTCCAAGCCCCATATAAAACAATAAAAGGTCAAGGTTGCTCTTTGGACGGCCTGTACTTAATACTGTAAATCAATCCGATTACCAAAAGCAAAATGCCCCACCAGATGTCCGCGTGCAGATTTGCCAGCTTCACGGGATTCTCAGGCGGATAGATTACGTTGTATATGCCGCATCCGAGTATCAGGATGCCATATACCATCAGCAGCAGGCCAATGAAGAACCAGATAGGAATTTGATGTTCGTTATGCATATATTGCTCCTTACCAGAATATAATGTTTATGACTACCAGCACGACAAACACGGCTGCTGCCCAGAGTTTTGGGTTGTGATACCACGGGCACGGTCCCTCATCCGGGATATCCGTCAGGCCCATCACCAGGTTCTTCAATTCCTCGACCGGCTTGGGTTTGGTGAAAATACTTACCCCAATCGTTACACTAAGGCACACCAGCAGCGACCAGAACGCGCTATACATATTTACGGCCATCGGTTTGGCCTTCTCAGAGCGGGCCACGTATTTTGTGTGCGCCGGGTTGAACGCCGCCGCGTCGAATTTTTTCGCGATATATGACGCTTGAATCGTCACGCCTGGCTTTAGTACCAGGGAAATACCCTCCACACCGAACTTGGTGTGCTGTTTGGTGTCTGCCTCCACCGCATCTGGTACGAGCACTCGCAGGTTCTTGGCGATAGAATCGTCTTTCACCACGCCGGACAGTTCGATGCCTGTCTGCGGCACCACATACTGACCGGACGTTACCGGCTCTTTGCCGGCTTCGAGCGGTATTGCGACGTTCGTGGTCCGGATTTGGCCGCTTTCGACTATCACCTGCGATATCTTGTCATTGCCCTGTTTTACCACTGATACCACGGCATTATTGCTGAGGACAGCCGAGGGATGCGGCCTGGAACCTTCGGGGAACGTGTGAACGAAAACCCACATACTCATAGACACGATTATTGCGGCCAGAAATCCCCAGAAGCCGCCCGCTGGCGTAGCTCGCTTCCACAACATCCCCAGGATGACCGTGCCGAACAGCGGTACGATGAAGAAGAACACCAGTACCTGCAGAAACTCAAGGATGTTCGAGAAGTAAAACAGTGCGTAGGCGGTTGCAATGGATATCAGCACGCCCAGTATCGAACACCATCGACCCATAGTGAGATAATGGTGGTCGCTGGCTTTTTTATTCAACAGCGGTTTATAAACATCATAAGTCCATACCGTCGCGAATGCACTGACGTTGCCTGCCATACCCGACATAAAGCCGGCAATCATCGCCGTTACACCCAGCCCCAGAAGACCGGGGCCGAGGTATTGGCCCATCAGCAGCGGCAGCACGTCGTTGAATGTGCGACAAGTAATGTTGGCGCGCGGGTCGCTCTCCGGCACTAATATCATCGGGGTTCCGTTTGGGTTGAGCAGCACTGCTAGCCCCAGCAGACCGGGGATGGTTACGATAATCGGCACAAGCATCTTGAGCATTGCTCCGATGACCGTGCCATTCTGGGCAGAACGCAGGTCCTTGGCAATGATGACTCGCTGAACCTGCAGGAAATCTGTGCACCAGTAGCCGAAGCTCACGGCTAATCCCAAGCCGAAGACCATCCCGAACCAGTCGATGCCCATCGGGTTGGTATCGAACGAACCGAGGTTGCGCCACAAGCTGGTGAAGTCGGCGTTCTGCACCGTCGGGTGGATTATCGCCGCATTCTTCTGCGCGGTTTCCAGCATCTTGTGCCATCCGCCGGCGCTGATGATTCCAAGGATGGGAATCAAAATCGTTCCCAGCCATATCAGGAAGAATTGCAGCACCTCATTAAATACTGCCGACAGCAGCCCGCCTAAAAACACGTAGATGCCGACTGTTATCGACGACACCCAGATGCTAATGTTCATATTCCAGCCAAGCAGCAGGTTGAGGATTTTCGCCATTGCGAACATACTGGCGCCGCTGACCATCACTGTCAGGAACGTAAACGAGATGCCTGCCAGCGCCCTCGGACCTTCTCCGTATCGCAGCTTCAAATAGCCGGGCACCGAGTGTGTTCTGCAAATATAATAAAACGGCATCATAACAATGGCTAAAAACAGTATCGCGGGTATCGCGCCTATCAGATATGCATGTGCGCCTAACATCCCGTACTGATACGCCATTGCCGACCAGCCCATTGTTTCCAGCGAGCTTAAATTGGCCGAGATGAAGCTAAGACCGGCTATCCAGGCCGTCATTTTCCGGCCCGCCATAAAAAAGTCATCGCCCGTGCTGGCATATTTTTTCAGATAAAAACCTATCGCGAGCACTACCACAAAGTAAATCGCTATTATGAGCATATCTATCGGGGACAGAGTAAGCAGATGGGGTGCTGCGCTTCCGGAGGCGGCTGTTGCGGTTTTGAATGGCATCAAAAAGACAAACAAAAATGCCGCTATACACATATTCTTCAGTAGCTTCATATCGGTTTGCTCTCCTGTTTTTAAAAATAGCAGCTCTGACGAATTTTTATATACCTTCCGTCGGCTATTTTCCAATTAATCAGCCGATTGTAAAGTATTTTCCCCGTCCGCTCTTCCTTAAATATTATCGCAAATTTTTAACTTGCCTGTCTTGACATCAACTTGCGAGGTGTAATCCCGCGGTTTTTAGTTTTGGTCTGCGCCAGCTGGTCAACCGCTACGGCAACGACGATGATTATTCCGATAACAATCAATTGCGCATTAGTCGATATGCCGAGCATCGTGCATCCATTTCGCAGAAAGCTTATCAATAGCGTCCCGATAATTGTGCCGGTTATCGTTCCCTGTCCGCCAGACAAGCTTGCGCCGCCAATCACCACGGCCGCAATTACGTCAAGCTCCAATCCCAGCCCGGCCGTAGGTTGCGCCGATACCGTCCTGCTTACTTGTATCATCGCTGCTATACCGACAAGCAGGCCGACTATCGTGTAAATCCAGGTGAGGTTTTTTCCCACTCTTACGCCCGCGTGAAATGCCGCCTCACGGTTCGAGCCGATGGCATAGGTGTAACGGCCCAGTGGAGTATATTTGAGAATCAGCGTCGCGATAATTATTACGGCGGCGAAAATCAGGACCGAGACGGGCGCCCCGATTATCATTCCTTCACCGAGATATTTGTAATCGGGGACGTTAATCGGCTGGCCGTCTTTCATCACAAGGGCGATTCCCCTGAAAAAGCTCATTGTCCCCAGTGTTACAATAAACGGCTGAAGCCGGAACCTCGTTATCAAAATTCCGTTAATCAATCCGCAAAGCAATCCCGCCGCGATGCCCGCGATTGTTCCCGTGATGCTGCCGCCTGCCTCCATCAGCCAGGCGCCAATCATACCGCAGACCGCCAGCATTGAGCCGACCGACAGGTCAATGCCTCCTGATATGATTACAAAGGTCATACCGACGGCGATTATCCCGTAAACGCTCGAACGCCTAAGCACGTTGAGGAAGTTATCTAACGTTAAAAAAGTGTCAGGCCTGAGTGCCGCGAGAATACACACAATGAGCAGCAAACTTCCGAAGGGCAGCAACTGTCTTATCAGCTTTCCCATTTAAATTGTCTCCACCCCGTTGGAAAAATTGTCCCCCTGGCGGTTCTTAGTCGTTCCGGTCGCAGATTTTCCAACGGGGTCCACGGCCGCAAAGTGCATTATTTCCTCTTGTGTGGTTTCACTTGTTTTGAAATTGCCCACAAGAGACCCTCGCCTCATAACCAGGATGCGGTCCGCTATCCCGAAAAGTTCAGGCAGTTCCGATGATATGAATAATATCGCTTTGCCTTGTTCGGCGAGCCGATTCAAAATAGCGTAAACTTCTTTTTTCGCCCCGACATCGATTCCCCGCGTTGGTTCGTCGAAAATCATAAATCTGGATTTGGCCAGAAGCCATCTGGCGATGAGAAGTTTCTGCTGATTGCCGCCCGACAACGACTCCGCGGGCACCTCAGGGCCGACCCATTTGATGCCGATACGGCCGGCGATTTCAGCGGCGATTTTGTTCTCTTTATCCGGCTTGATTATTGCTGCCATATCGATTCCGCCAAGATTCGGCAGAGTGATATTCCAGCTGCAGGGCAGTTGCAAACACAGTCCTGTTCGCTTGCGGTCTTCTGTAAGCAGGGCGATGCCGTTATTTATTGCGTCGGCGGGGCGGTTTATTATTATTTCTTTGCCGTCGATAATAATTTTGCCGGATATTTTGGGGGTGACACCGAATATGGTTTCGGCGACTTCGGTCCTGCCCGCGCCGACAAGTCCCGCCATCGCGACGATTTCGCCCGCCCGAATATCAAAAGAAATGTCGGTTACGCGTTGTGTCGATGTGAGGTTTTGCACCTGGACGCAGACGTCGCCGCACAGGGCATTTCGTCCTGGGAACAGGTCTGTCAGCTCTCTGCCGACCATATACCGCACTATGTGCGGAATATCCATTTTTTTCGCGGAATCGCTTTGCACTACACGGCCATCCCGCAGGACGGTGATATCGTCGGCAAGGGTCATGATTTCCTCGAGCCGGTGCGAAATGTAAATGATTGATATACCCTGCTGGCGCAATTCTCTGACAACCTCGAACAATCGCTGTGCCCCTTTCTCCGACAGCGACGATGTCGGCTCATCCATAACGATTATCGAGGCGTTACGCATAAGCGCCTTTAGAACCTCGACAATCTGGCAGTCGCCGGTCGATAAGTCCTTAACTATGCCTGCCGGGTCGATATCGAAGTTCAATCTCCGGGCAAGCTCCGCAGTTTTGTCTGCCATCGCTTTTAGGTCAATTGTAAATGGCAGCTTTCCACGCGGTTCGTGTCCGAGAAATACGTTTTCCGCGACAGTCAGATGCTCCGCCAGGTCGAGTTCCTGGTATATCATCGATATGCCTGCTTCAATTGCCTGCTGCGGCTCGGCGAATTCACAGGGCCGGCCTGCGATTTGGATTGAGCCGGTGTCGGGTTTGTAGATACCAGCGAGAATTTTCATAAGCGTTGATTTGCCCGCGCCGTTCTCGCCGACAAGGGCGTGTACCCTGCCATTCGTAACCGTCAGGTCAACCTCGCTAAGCGCCTGCACGGGCCCAAACCGCTTCGATATTCCCCTCATAACGATTGCAGGAGGGGCCTTACCTTCTTCAACTCTGGCAGCTATTTCAATAATGCCTGAATCTCCGGCGTGTCGATATTTTCCTTTGTTATCAGCTTAACTCCCGTATCAATTCGCTTTGGCACATTTTTGCCCTGTAATTTATCCACAATCGCTTTCACCCCGTCGTAACCCATCTTGTAAGGGTTCTGCACAACCAGCGAATCAATATCGCCGCTTCTTAACGCTTCGATTAACAATACGCCTGCGTCAAAGCCGACCATTTTTATTTTGCGGACCTTTCCCGAACTTTGCAATGCCCTCAGCGCCCCCATGGCGGTCGATTCGTTACACGCAAAAAGCCCGTCAACCTCGGTGTTTCTGGTAAGCAAATCCTCCGTTGCCTGCAGGGCGGTCTCCACTGTATCAAGTCCGAATTTGGAATCCACAATCTGAATTCCCGGAAAATCTTTTTTAACCGTATCCATAAAACCATCGATCCTGGCGACCGTGGAGGCCGAGCCGGGCGCAAATTTTATGACGATAATTTTTCCTTTGCCGGCGAGAATCTCGCCCATGCGTTTGGCCGCCAGGACCCCGCCTTGGTAGTTGTCGGTTGCGACGAATGACAGATATTTGTCCGTCTGTACCGACGAGTCGATAATCACACACGGTATTCCGGCTGCGGCCACTTTCTCTACCGAAGGAACGAGGGCATTATCGTCATTCGGGGCGAGCACTATTCCTGAGACCTTCTGCGTGATGAAATCCTCAACGATTTGAATCTCTTTTTCCCTGTCTTCCCGCTCAGGTCCGTTCCAGATAATCTCCGCTCCCGTCTCTTTCCCGGCGTCAACCGCTCCCCTGTGCACCGATTGCCAGAAAACATGGGTTGTTCCTTTGGGGATTACCGCTATCTGCAATTTAGCTTTCCCCCTGCCCTTGTTGTAAAGGCCTATCCCTATAAGCGACGCTGCTGCTATCACAAGTATAACAACCGGCAAAATTTTCTTCATATTCCGCTCTCCTGACTGTTTGTCATTCGCGAATCCGGATTTATTATCTGTCTGCTTATTCTTCACCTAATTCGCGGCTTGTAAAGTATTTTTTCCGGTCTGCTCTTCCTTAAATATTCTCACAAATTTTTGATTTGCCTGTCTTGACATTAACCTGCAATGCTGTTAATATACTGTAGCTGTAGTTTGGAAAAAAAACTATCGGCAATGCCAAAACCGAAAATCATAGTTTGTATTCCAGCACGTTACGGGTCCACAAGATTCCCGGCCAAAGTTCTCGCCAAAGATACCGGCAAATTCCTCATCCAGCACGTTTACGAGCAGGCCAAACTCGCCAAATTGCCGGACAGGGTAATCATTGCCGCCGACGATGAGCGAATTGCCCAGGCCGCAAAATCCTTCGGCGCGGAATGTATTATGACTAACCCTGATTGCCCAAGCGGCACAGACCGTATAGCCGAAGCAGTAGGGGGGCTGGATTTCGACATTGTAGTCAATTTACAAGGCGACGAACCTGAAATCGACCCCGCGAATATCGATACCGTCGCAAAACTTCTTGTTGATAATCCCAAAAGCAGTATGGCTACTCTTGTTGCGGAGTTTGAAACAAAAGAACAAATAGCCAACCCAAACATCGCGAAAGCTGTCGTTTCGAGCATCAAGCATCGAACATCGAGTATCGACAAAGCAATTTATTTCTCAAGGTCGGTAATCCCTTACGACCGTCAGCAGGGAGGAATAGGTGAAATAAAGCATTATTTGCGTCATATCGGCATATACGCTTATCGCAAAGATTTTCTGCTGAAGATTACAAAATTGCCGCAGACGCCTTTGGAAAAACTCGAAAAACTCGAACAATTGCGTGCTGTCGAAAATGGCTTCGAGATACTTGTCGCAAAAGTCAAACACACCTGTGCCGGTATCGACATGCCTGAACAATACGCGGAATTCGTAAAGAGATATAGCCACAGAGGAAATAAATGATTTTTAGCCACAGAGAGCACAGAGGACACAGAGAATAGAATTAAAATGGAAGAAGAAAAAATAATAAATGGCAATTGTTGGGTCGCTTGCTGTGATATCCTCGGTTATAAAAATAAGGTGAAAAAATTTGAACAGCAATATGGAGTAGGACATTTAAATTTGTTTGTTAATAACTACTATAATAAGATTACAGATGAATTACAAAGGCAGAGTGCTTGGTTTCCAAATGATGTATTTTCTACTTGGTTCTCGGATACTTACTTGTTTTTTACTCGCAATGATTCTGCAAATGCTTTCAGATTTGTACAAGGCGAATTCGACGTTTTTTGTTGGATGATAATATCGGGAGGATGGCCCTTACGAGCAGCTATAGGGTTTGGCCAATTATACGCAGACATATCGAGAAACTTATTCCTTGGATCCGGGATAATCAATGCCTATGAAAATACCGAAAAGCAAAACTGGATAGGTTCTATTGTAACACCAGAGGCAAATAATAGACTTAACGAGTTAGGTGTTGACCTGTCTTGCTGGAAGGTCGCATTCACGAAATATCCGGTTCCTTTTAAAGAAGGGGAAAAGACATTTGAATCAGAATTATTCGTTTCTATGATTCATCATTATGGTTCTGATGTTAAAAGGGCAGTCGAAATGATGCAACAAGAAGCGATGAATGATAAAGATTACGAAACTAAATATAAAGTTAAGTACGACAATACATTGAAATTTATAAAAGAAAAAAGTTTTGTCTCTGTGTCCTCTGTGGCTAAAAAATAAAAGAAATCTCTGTGTCAAGGGTGATTTATGAAGGATAGCGAGCAAGGAAAAAACAAAAAGGAAACAGCATGAAACGGATTCTGTTTTTGATAGTGTCCATTTTTCTTGTAAGAGTTTGTTTTGCCGGCACGGATGCATCAGATGAAAACGCTCAACTGTTTCAAGCCGCAAAAGACGGTAACCTGCAGACCGTTCAGACGGCCATTGCCAATGGCGCAGATGTAAATGTGAAGAAAATAACCGACGGCGTAACTGCTTTGATGATGGCTTCGCAGAATGGTCATACCGAGGTCGTCAGGCTCCTCCTCGAAAAAGGTGCTGATGCAAATGCGAAGAGAACAACGGACGGCGCCACCGCCTTGCTGGCAGCGTCGAAGAAGGGAAATACCGAGATCGTCAAACTTTTACTGGATAAAGGCGCTGATGCAAATGCGAGAAGAACAACCGACGGCGTAACTGCTCTGTGGATAGCGTCGCAGGAAGGCCATGCCGATATTGTCAGGCTTTTACTGGATAAAGGCGCTGATGTGAATGTTAAAAAAAATGACGACGGCACAACTGCATTGTGGATTGCATCGCAGAACGGCTATATAGAAATCGTAAAACTCCTCCTGCAAAAAGGCGCTGATATAAATGCAAAGGACAACATCGGTTTAACTGCTCTTTGGGTTGCGTCGTGGCAGGACAGGACAGATATTGTCAAACTTCTGATTGAAAAAGGCGCTGATATCAATGTGAAGAGAACAACCGACGGCGCGACCGCTTTGTGGATAGCGTCGCTGGAAGGCCATCCGGAGGTTGTCGAAATCCTCCTCGAAAAAGGCGCTGATGCCAATGCGAAGATAACCGGCGATAATACAGCCCTGTTCGTGGCAGCAAGCGGGGGCCATCTGGAAGTCGTTAAGCTCCTGCTGGAAAAAGGTGCTGATGTAAATGCAAAGGACAGCACCGGTTTAACTGCTCTTTGGGTTGCGTCGTGGCAGGGCAGGACAGATATTGTCAAAATTCTACTGGAAAAAGGCGCTGATGTGAATGTTAAAAGAACAACCGACGGTGTAACCGCTTTGTGGATAGCGTCGCAGGAAGGCCGTACGGATATCGTCAAGCTCCTGTTGGGAAAAGGCGCTGATGTAAATGTTAAGAAAACCGATAATGGCATTACTCCTCTGTTTATAGCCTCGGCAAGATGTAATACCGAAGTCGTTAAGCTGCTTCTGGCGGCTAAGGCCAATGTCAATGTCAAGGTTAGCAATGAGGGGAAAAATTATACGCCTTTGAGCATCGCAAAAGAGAATGGCTGTAATGATATTGTGTTGCTTCTTGAAAAAGCCGGCGCAAAAAAATAAATATGTTTGTTTTAGGTGACAAAAATCAGTGTAATCAGTGGAATCTGTGGTTAAAGAAATTATAAGTAATCTCTGTGGCAAAAAGGTGAACTATGAAGGATAGCGAATTATTGACATCGGTAAGCAAAACATCAACCGACAGCGAATTTTTCTCGCCTGTGCCGCCCGGCTATAAGCCCGGCAAAACAAAATACCTATTCGTGATGGGAACCGTGATGAGCGGCTTAGGCAAAGGGATATTCTCATCCTGCCTTGCGAAACTTATGCAGGATAAAGGCCTTAAAATCTCCCCCATTAAGCTCGAAGGTTATCTTAATATTGATTCAGGTACTCTTAATCCGTTCCGCCACGGCGAAGTTTTTGTCCTTGACGACGGTATGGAATGCGATATGGACCTGGGCACATACGAACGTATGCTCGACCAGGATTTGAGCAGGGCGAACTTCTGCACGTCGGGGCAGATTTTCAGCGATGTCCTCAACAAAGAACGCCACGGCGATTACCTCGGCAGGGACGTCCAGATGATTCCGCACGTTACGGGTGAAGTCAAATTACGCCTGCGAAATCTCGCGATGAAAACAAACGCGGATATTGTATTCGTCGAAATAGGCGGCACGGTGGGCGACCTCGAAAATGCGTATTTCATTGAGGCGATGCGAGAGCTGGCCTACGAAGAAGGCCCGAATAGTGCCTGCTTTGTCGCGCTGACGTATATTCTTGAGCCGCAGACGCTGGGTGAGCAGAAATCGAAGGCCGCCCAGCTTGGAATCAAGCAGTTGATGCAGCTTGGGGTCCAGCCTGACATTATCGCCTGTCGGGCGACACACGCAGTAACAGAAACCGTTCGACAGAAAATCAGTGTTTATAGTAATGTCCCCCTCGAACGGGTCATTTCTCTCCAGGATTCCGCAAGCATTTATACGATACCGGCTATGCTGCGTGACAGGGGGCTTGATTTCGAGGTTGCCCGGCTTTTGAAAATCGAGGACCGTCTCAATCTTCGCCACGAACGCAAAAGCTGGGCGCAGTGGTGCGACTTCACCGACAAAATAGAGGCCTCGAAAAAACCCATCACTATCGGCATCACGGGTAAATACACCTCTGTCCGCGACAGCTACGCTTCAATAATCAATTCGCTCGAACACGCCGATATCGCGCTTGGTGCTAAGGTCGATATAAAGTGGATTGATACAACCGGTATCAGTGACACTAACGTGGCCCAGCATCTTGCCGATGTCGATGGCATAATCGTCCCCGGCGGTTTCGGCACTCGCGGCACCGAAGGTAAAATCTGCTGTATAAAATTCGCCCGCGAAAATAATGTTCCCTATCTCGGTATATGCTTCGGTTTCCAGATGGCCGTTATCGAATTCGCACGCAACGTCTGCGGATTAACCGGCGCAAACAGCACCGAAATTGAAAAGGATTGCGAAAACCCCGTTATCGATTATCTCCCCGAGCAGTTAAAAATCGAAGGTCTCGGCGGAAATATGCGCCTTGGCGGTTTTGATATTGAGCTAAAACCGGATACCCTCGCATGGCAGTTGTTCGCGAAGGCACGCACCGTAAGAATGCGTTTCAGACACCGCTACGAAGTTGCGCCGCGATATATAGAAACACTCGAAAAAGCAGGCCTTGTTTTTTCGGGCAAAGCTCCGGGGCAGCCCATTATGCAAATCCTCGAATTGCCGCAACATCCCTATTTCGTGGGAACCCAGGCGCATCCCTGTCTTACCTCCCGCCCGTTGCGTCCACAGCCGATGTTTGTGGGGCTTGTTGCCGCGGCGATGCAGAAACGCTACCCGAAAAACGATTCCCCGGATTGCGTTACCGCCGTGCGAAACCTCTGCTCATAAATTCATTGACCATTAAAAACCCCCCGGTAGGGCAGGGGGCTGTGAAAGGAAGAATCGTGAAGGGTGTGGGTGCTCCTTCCAGTGTGTAACGGAAATCAAAATCAGCCAAATCCCCGTTAGATTCAAGGAATTTCATGGGGGGTGTGACAACGGTATGGCACTGTAGAAGTATTTTTTCTGCAAAAGACAGGACAAATGAATAGCTCCCAAAAAAGCCGCCTGCTGAAGGAATACCTAAGGGGGCAGAAGTAAAGCAGGGAAAAATGCTAAAGCGGGCGGATAAGCGTTAAATAGTTGAATTTTGTTATTGAAAAGGATGCGGCAATAGTGTAAAAAGGTGCTGGTTTTAGGCGGCGACTGCTATGGTGCATAATACGAAGAAAAAGGCGTTGTACGAGGTTATTGGCAGGGCCGGGTCGAAGTCGGGCTATGAGCAGTTGCATCCGAGTGGCACGGCAGGGGAAAACCCTTCGGCTAATCCGGAAACTTCACCCAATGTGGTGCGATGGGTGAGAAGGCCCAGTTTTGTCCAGTTTGAATCGGGCCGGATTGAATTTTCGGTACCGTATCAGTTTGGTATAGCGATTGCACTTGGTATGCTGCTGGCGGCTGTTGTGTTGTTTCGATTAGGCCAGCGGGTTGGCAACAGGAATATTCCGGCGAATACGCCGGCGGCAGCAAAGCCCGTGGTCATCCCTTCGACAAGCTCAGTCTTGTCAGGGGCGCCCAGCGGTGGGCAGGTAAAGCCGGCAGCGCAAATCGCCCCCGCCACGGATGCGACGGCGAATCAGGCAGCGCAGGCGACGTCGGCAACTTCGACGGGCAGAAATCGGATTGTATTGAAGATGTACCAGGTCAGGTCGCATTTAGAGCCGGCCAAAGAGTACTTTGACAAAATGGGCGTTGCAACTGAGATTATTGAAAAGGACAACTGGTATTATCTGGTAACAAAAAATAAATATGATAATCCCGGAAAGGCGGGGACCGACGGATACCTGGCCAAGCAGAAGATAATTGAGCTTGGTGCGGGTTATAAAGTGCCGGCTGGGTTCGAAACGTTCGGGCCTAATCCATTTAGTGACGCCTATGGGAAGAAGTTTGACGATTAAGTTTTAGGAGAAGATTTGATGTCGATTGACCGGTCGTTGAGATTGAAGGACGCACTTGTTAGGCACCGTAACGTGTTGACACGAGCGGAACGCATAGAAAAATTGCAGGACGAGGAAAAGTGGGAGGATGGTCGGTCCGTTCTCGGACTGCCTAAGGTTGGTCACAGAAAAGCCCATACCAAGAAGGTGGCCAAGGCAAAAGAAGAAGGCGCAGAGGGCGCAGTGGCCGGTGTGGAAGGCGCACCAGCCGCAGCAGGAGCGGCTCCCGCCGCGCCGGTGCAAAAGCAGCCCCGGCAGCCAAGGCAGGAGCGCCGGCCGCAAAAGCGGCGGCACCCGCTGCTGGAAAACCGGCAAAAGAAGCAAAGAAGAAATAAGACAGATACCTGAACGATGCTTGAAAGGGCCGGTGATTTGCCGGCCTTTTTTATTGCGACTGGCTTAGGATTATTTGTGCCTGCGGGTTTTCAGCAGAAAAGGCGCTGCCAGTGTCAGAAAAAGTAAAGAGGCCGGTTCAGGGTTTGGCACCGGAATCTGGACAGAGAAACTGCCGGCTGTTGTTGTGTTGAGAAGTCCTGTGCCCATTATCGAATCCGGGAGGGAATCACTCGTGAAAAGCAGGACGACGGAATGATTGTTCACCGTTATTGCGCTGCGGATTCCGAAGTTGTATGTAATCGCATCCGGGGTAAGACCTGGAGTCGATGAAGTTGAGCCGCCTGATACACCTGAGCCGGAAGCGGCATCGTAATATGGATTGTATGCGATTGAAGCGGTTTTCAGGTCAATGGTTAAAGAGGCGATATTGCTTGTCGATGTTGAGTCATTAAAAAGCTGGTAGCAGTAAACATATTCGTCCGGAAAAGAATAAGAACCGACGTAATCGCCGGGTGCATAGACTGCATAATCAATATGTGCAAAAAAATTCGGAGAAGTTGTCTGGCTGATTGAAAATGAACCCGCAATTATCGCAGCAGAGTCATCGGCAAGGGCGGCATTGGCGACAGAAGGCAGCCCCGCAGCGATTGATATGGCAGCCAATATCACAGATAATAATTTGGTTTTCATAAGCCGTGTAACCCGCACAAAAACCGGTAAACAGGTTCTGCAAGGCATAAAACTCTTGAAAACACGCGCTCATTCTCGCTCTTGAATATTCCCCGAAACTACAAAAATTAGTATAGCAGAAATAAGCCCGAAAGTCAAGAAAAAAGTGGCTTTTAAGGGCTTTTGGAGGATGTTTTTTCAGTTGGATTACGGCAAAAATAGGGGTATATTATATGACTATGGAGAAAATACTTGCGGATAAAATAGATGACTGTCCCGAGTTGAAAATTTGAGGATACCTACGAATATGGTTCTATTCGAAATCATAATTTTGATACTTCTTGGGATTGTAGTGGTTGCAATTCAGCAATTTATCAGAGTTAAAATGGCAAACTTTACGAGCGAAACATTCAATAAATTAGTACAACCGAAGCATGAAAAACATGAAGATATTCCTCTTAAATGATTATACAACACCTCATTAAGACATATTTATCAGTTGGCTTGCAAAGAAAAGGAGGGTATATTATACGGCTATGAAGAAAATACTTGCAGACAGAATGAAGTATATCGATTCGAGCGGCATACGGAAGGTTTTTGCGCTTGCGGCACAAATGAAAGACCCGATTAATTTTTCGATAGGTCAGCCGGATTTCGATACGCCCGAAGCGATTAAACGGGAAGCAATACAGGCAATAGAACGGGGCGTCAATAAGTATTCCCAGACGGCAGGCGATGAGGAGCTGCTTGCCAAAATAGGGGGCGGCCTGAAGGCGGAATTTGGGTGGGAAAAACAAAAGCTGATGATAACCAGCGGCGTCAGCGGCGGTATTCTGTTGGCGTTTCTGGTATTAATTAACCCCGGGGATGAAGTGATTATACCCGACCCGTATTTTGTGATGTATAAACATCTGGTGAATATGCTGGGCGGTAAATGCGTGTTCGTCGATTGCTATCCTGATTTTGGGCTTGACCCGGGCAAAATAGCGGACGCCATTACGCTCAAAACAAAGATGATAATAATCAACTCGCCTTGTAACCCGACGGGGTCAATCTTCAGCGGCAAGCAATTGAAAGAAATTGCAAATATTGCCTCTAAAAATAATATTGTTGTATTAAGTGACGAAATATACGAAAAATTCAGCTACGACGGCCCCTGCGACACAATTGCAAAATATTGCGAAAAGGCGATACTTCTTCGCGGCTTCGGAAAGACCTACGGCGTTACGGGCTGGCGTCTCGGCTACGCCGCGGCAGGGGGAGAGGTCGGCGAGGCAATCGACCAGATGATAAAAATACAGCAATACACTTTTGTATGTGCACCTTCGCCTTTCCAGAAGGCAATCGCCGCGGCTATGGATTACGACGTTACGCCTATTGTTAATGCCTACCGCAAAAAACGTGACTTGATTTACGATGGTTTGAAGAACAAATTCGAGATAGTTAAGCCCGCGGGAGCGTTTTACGCCTTCGTAAAAGCGCCTGATAGCCAGGCGAGCAAATTCGTCGAAAAGGCAATAGCTAACAACGTCCTTGTAATACCGGGCAGCGTGTTCAGTGAAAAGGACACGCATTTTCGCATAAGCTACGCGACCAGCGACGAGAAGATACGCAAGGGCATCGAAATTCTGCGTAAAATGGCGTAAGAGCAGTTTTGAGTTATTGAGATAGGCGGGAGCGAGATTTTGGCTATGAATAATTTAAGCCGGATAATGCTATTGGCGGCGGTGTTGGCGATAGGGGGGTTGTCTGTCATTCGCGGGGAAGAAACCGCTGCGCCGGAAAAGAAAAAAATGGCGCAGGCGGCGGTGATTGTCTGCAAGGGAACAATCGACGACGGGCTTTATAAATCGATAAAGCGAAGAACGGAAATAGCGATTAATGGTGGCGCTGGTTACCTGATTTACCAGATAGAAACCTACGGCGGAGAGGTTGCCGCAGCGGATGACATATCAAAATATTTTATCCTCGATGTCGCTAAAAAAGCGCATACGGTTGCCTACATAAATACCGAGGCAATATCGGCAGGGGCAATGATTTCAGTGTCCTGCAATGATATCTTAATGCGCGAAAACACGACAATAGGTGATTGTGCCCCGATAACGCTGGGTGGCAAACTGGAAGGGGTTGAAAGGGAAAAAATCGAGTCGTTTGTGCGGGCGACGTTTGCAAGGGCAGGCGAGGCGAACAAATACCCGCAGGCATTGCTAAAGGCAATGGTAACAGTAGGAACGGAGGTTTACAGGGTAAAAAATAAAGAAACCAGCCAATGGGAGTATTTTGAAACGGAACAGCTTCCCAAAGATGCCAATACTTATGACCTTAATAACAAGGAACTTGTCAATAACGATAGAGAGTTGCTTACGCTTACGGCGAGCAAGGCCTACGAATACGGCATCGCCAGGGCGGTCGTCAAGGACGTCAACGGCGTACTGAGTTTCCTTGAAAAACGAGACGGCGTCGAATTCAGCGGACCGCCTGTAACGCTCGAAACAAACTGGTCGGAGGAAATGGTTCGCTGGCTCAATTCGCCGGCGGTACTGGGAGTTTTGGTAACAATTGCCCTGTTAGGCCTTTATATTGAATTTCAAACCCCCGGGCTCTGGCTGCCGGGTTTAGTTGCAGTGCTTTGTTTTGTGATAATCGTCGGCAGCAAGTTCCTGACGGGGATGGCCAACTGGGTTGAGGTGGTGATATTCGTAACGGGTGTGCTGCTGATACTTGTTGAGGTTTTTGTCATACCCGGCTTTGGTTTTGTGGGAGTTATTGGGATAATTTTCGTGTTGGCCGGATTATTCGGGATGCTCATAAAGACCCCGCCCGGCGAGATTCCATGGCCCAGAAGCGACTATGACTGGAAAATGTTTACAGATCAGGTTTGGGCGATTGGGCTTGGATTCCTCGCGTTTCTGGTTTTGGCTTGGCTGTTTTCAAAATATCTACCTAAAATTCCTATCGCTAAAAAGCTGATATTGGCTTCGCCGGTGGAAACTGATGCGGTACAATATGGGATGTCATCTGAGAAACCGCTGGTCGAAATCGCACAGAAAGGCATTACCATCAGCCAGCTAAGACCCTCCGGTATCGCTCAATTTGGACTAGAACGGGTGAATGTCGTTTCTCGCGGAGAGTTCATAGATAAGAATAAAGAAATTATTGTTGAATCTATTGAAGGAAACAATATAGTAGTAAAGGAAATATCTGGTGACCAAGGTGTCTCTTAGTGAATGCTATTGAGGGGAGTGTTTTGACATACGCAATTTTATTACTGGTTGTTGGAATTCTGCTGGTATTTCTTGAGGCGATTCTGCCTTCCGGCGGTATACTGAGCGTTCTTGCAATAGCTTCTTTATTGGCAGCCGTAATACTTGGTTTTATATCCAGCGTATCAATGGGATTGGTTATCCTGTTTATTATTTTTATCAGTATTCCTGTGCTGGTTTTGCTTGGGGTCAAGCTTCTCCCGAAGATACCTTTTGGGCGTAGAATGATACTGGTGGAACATCAGGAAGAATTCGATAAAGCTCGCGGCGAGCCCGGAATCAGTGGCGAAGACTTCCGTCGCCTTAGAGATAAAGGCGGGATAACTGTTACAGAGTTGCGGCCATCAGGTATTGCTGAAATAGGTGGTAAACGATATAGCGTCGTCTCCCAGGGTGGAATGATCGAGGCATCGGTTGAAATAATAGTTAAAAAAGTCGAAGGAAATAATATAGTTGTCGCAAAAAAAATATAAGTTTTATTAGGAGCATACAAAAATGGAAACAAATTTTTTATTGGCTGAAGCCAATGGCCTGGTAATAGCAGTAATTATAATTGGCGTAATCGCAATTATTCCCTTCCTTATCTTTATTTCGTTCATAAGGATTTGGATTATGGCCTTTTTTAGCGGGGCACACGTCAGCCTTTTTGAGTTGATTGGCATGTATTTGCGTCGTGTTCCTCGCGAGTATATAGTTCGCGCCAGAATTGCGGCTGTGCAGGCCGGTGTTTCTGATTTAACCACCCAGCAGCTCGAAAGCGTATGGTTGGTTGATAAAAATGAATTTCGCTACAAGGACCTGCAGGAGCGAGACAGTGATATGCAGCCTAATGAACCATGGTTAAAAGAAAAAGCTGCACAAAAAAAACGCTTTTTAGCGTCGTATCAGGCACAGGGCGATGTCATGGTTTGTGTCAATGCTTTGATTATTGCCCGTAAGGCCGACCTTCCAGTCACTTTCGCGCAGTTGCAGGCACATCATTTCGCGGGCGGCCATGTCATAGATGTAGTTCAAGCCATCATTGCAGCAAATCGGGCCAATATTCCACTTTCCTTTGATGTCGCCCGCGCAATCGACCTGGCGGGGCGGGACATACTCAGAGCGGTAGAAACTACTGTTACTCCGAAAATTATAGATTGTCCGCTGGATAGGGCAATGTTGCTTGATGCCGTTGCCAAGGATGGCATCAGGTTATTGGTACGAGCCAGAGTTACCGTCCGGTCGAACATTAACCAGTTGGTACGAGGCGCTACCGATGAAACTATTATTGCCCGTGTCGGCCAGGGCATTGTCAGTGCAATTGGTTCAGCAGAAACTTATAAAGATGTTCTGGAACATCCAGACCGAATTTCGCGGAAAGTATTAGAAAGCGGTCTCGATGCTCAAACGGCATTCGAAATTGTCTCTATCGATATTGCTGACGTAAGCGTTGCCGGCGTAAGCACTAAAGACAAGGAGGTATCGAACGTCGGTGCCATGCTGGAAACCGAAAGAGCTGAAGCAGACAAGCGAATGCGCCAGGCCGAAGCGGAAGGTCGCCGCGCTATGGCCGTCGCCCGCGAGCAGGAGATGAAGGCGCTGGTGGTTGAGAAGCAGGCGCTGGTGGTTGAGAATGAGGCGAAAGTCCCGCTTGCGATGGCTGAGGCGTTCATCAAGGGCAATCTCGGGATAATGGATTATTACCGGATGAAAAATATTAGCGCGGATACGTCGATGAGGGACTCGATTTCAAAGGTGGACAAAAAGTAAAAAAGATTAAGAGATAATGAGTTACTGGTTAAACAAAGTATTGGGCAGCGACGAGACAGAAAATTTAGGCAAGCTTGTGCCGCTGATTATCTTTTTTGTGATATGGGTGGTTGGCGCGATTGCCAAGGCCGCACAAAAGGGCAAAAAGGGCACAGAAGAGGAATCAGCCAAAGGCCAGGAAAAACACAAACCCGGCTTTGGCGATATTGCAAAGATAATCAGGGAGCGGTACGCAGAAGCCCAAAAAGAGACCGGCAGGGAGGTCCAGGAGAGGGAAAATGAACAATTTCAGCCCCCTGCCAGGTCGCCTCAGCCCAAAACACCGCCGCCTCGCAGGCCTGTGCAGATACCAACCCGAAAACCGGCTTACCAGATGCAAAGCGCACCTGAGCAGGAAGGACCTAAGCTTAGGGTCGTAAAGATTCTCGAAAAGCCGGATGTGGGCATACCCTTACCGGTCTATAAGCCGAATTTGCAAAAAGTTGAACCGGATTTACAAAAGGTTGACGCACTCACACCTGAAAACGCAAAAGCTTCAAGCGAGCCGGAAATTCTTCGTCATCATTATATTTCGGAGCTGGCGGAGCAATACTCAACTGCCGACGGTTTCCGCAAGGCGATTTTGACTTACGAAATACTTGGCCCGCCTGTAGCATTGCGTTGCGCTGTTGAGACACAGAACGAAAACTTTTAAAATAAACCGTTTTATTAGAGCAAACTTAATCTGAACACACAATACCTAACGTCTCATAATATATGTTATGTTTCATTCGGGTTTTTAGGCAGGTTTGGGCGGATTTAGCGGGATTACGGCTATAACAGGCGTTTGCGGCATTTATTCGGTTGTGCAGGCGGCGGCGGGAACAAGGTTATCCCATGTCGAGTAAACCGGGTCGAGCAGGCCGAGGTTTTGCAGGACAATCGAGATATTGACTACCGCGTCGGTTGTGGCAAGCGTTTCGTGCAGCCATTGCTCAAGGTCGAGCAGGCAGGATGCGAATTTAATTTTATCACAATAAAGCAGGGCGACACGGTAATGCAGGTCGAGGGTATCATGCTGAAGACAGGTGGGCGGGATTAATGTTTCCAGGGCAAAGGCCGTTTCGTCGGTCTCATACAGGCATACGGCCAGCTTATTTCGGGCCGCGGCAAAGGTGGGATTTAGCGTCAACGCCCTTTTGAACAGTTCCGTCGCCTCGGTAATACGGCCTATGCTCATCAGAAGTATGCCCAGCCGGTAATGCACTTCCGGGTTTTGCGGCCTCAGCTTAAGCATCTGCGTCTGGGCATCCAATATGGTATCGATTGGCCTTAATTCGAGGTCAGCAGACGATGTATTATACTGCAGGCAGGCGGCCTGCGCGAACAGCATCGGCCCGTTGGTGTCGATTGTCGCGGCTAAAGAAAGCGAAGTCGTCGCCTCGGATATACTATTGCTGAGTTTCTGGGCGGTCGCCAGGCCTATATAGGCGTCAACAAGACGGTCATTAATAAGGGCGGCCTGCGTAAACTGGATCGCCGCGGAGGCGGGCTTGCCCAGTCGCATATAATGAGAGCCGAGCTTGATATTGGCGTCAAGGAAATGCGGGCACACAGCTATGGTATGATTGAATTCATCGAGTGCCTGCTCATCCTGCCCGAGCGAGGCGGAGATGGAGGCACGTCTTAAAAGCAAATCAGGCCTGTCCGGGTATTCTTCGAGGGCCTTTTCAATCATATCAAGAGCGTCATTGAACTGCCCTGCCTCGACAAGCGAATCAATCTCGTCGTTTTCAGGCGAGAAATTATCCGGCTGCATAAGAATCGCGTTAGAAAACGTATCAATCGCCAGCTTGTATTGCGAGACGGCTATATAAAGATGTGCCAGCGTAAGCAGCGTTGAGAGGTCATCGGGATATTCGGCGGCAAGACGCTGGTACTCGGTAATGGTCTTTTCGATTTGCCCGTTTCTGAAATAAATCGCCGCCAGACGCTGACGCGGAAACTGGAGATGATTTTTAAACTTGAGACAATCCTGGTAAAAGGCAATTGCGTCTTCCTCTCGCCCGAGTCGTTCGCAGCAATGCCCCAAAGCGTATAACGCGGTAACATTTCGCGGGCATTTGGAATATACCGATTTCAGCAGGTCGAAGGCGTCATTTAGCCGGCTGTCTGCCAGGGCAATCGCAGCCGCCGCAAGATTGACATAATGTGAACGCGGATGCATAGTGCGGTATTCTTCGAGCCGATGACGAAGCAGCGATGTTTTTCTCGCGTCGGCCAGGGCAACGACTTTCTCAAGCATCTGCGCGTGTGCGGGGTCTGTTTTGGCGAGCGTCTTGGCGGACTCGCGAAGACAATGCCATATCAGGTCCGCTATCTCTACCCCGATGCCGTTTCCTATTATCGATAGCAACTGGCCCATAAGCTGTCTGTCAATTGGGAAGCCATCCCCCTCGATAAGCCCGGTCTTTTGTTTATAGACCAGATGGCTGGAACCTCCGTCCACAGGCATTATCGGCACAGGGATATTGACTGGTTGAGGATGGTTAAAGGAAATTGGCCGGCGGGGAGAATTTTTATGTGCCAAAGTGTCGGCTGTAACGACTATCCCATTTACGGCAGAAAAACAGACGGTTAGTTTTGGGACCTTGCCCCCCTGCCAATGATTTTCAAATATTCACGAATCAGTCGGCCTGGATTTGGGCCTGTTTCTCGATTTCAGCCAGATATGCCAGTGTGCGTTCGAGCTTGTCGGTCAGGTGCTTGAGCTTAAGCATAGTTTTGACGCGGGTGAGCATTTCGAGCTTATTGACGGGCTTGGATACGAAGTCATCGGTGCCGCAATCGACCGCCCGCTGCATATCGCCGAAATCGTTGAGCGCAGTAACCATAATGATGGGGATATGGGCGGTCGCCGGGTCATTTTTCACCCTTCGGCAGACCTCGAAGCCGCTCATTTTCGGCATCATAATATCGAGCAGGATAAGGTCTGGCTTGTCGTTTCTAATGATTTCAAGGGCTTCAGGCCCGTCGTAGGCGGCGATTGTCTTACAATCAATGTCCTCAAGATAGGCCTCCAGCAATTCGAGGTTCTCGCGATTGTCGTCAACGATGAGAATGACGGGCGTTTTATTTGGCTGGTTATTGAGTTTTTTCTTTGTCATAGTAAGTAACTCCGCTGAATTAAAAGTTTATTTACCAATCGCTTTTAGTATCGCCGCGCAAAATGCCGGCAAATCATCCGGCTTTCGTGAGGTAATCAGGTTGCCATCGACGACACATTCCTTATCGACGTATTTTGCGCCCGCGTTTTTCACGTCGTCGCGAAGCGCCATAAAGCACGTCGCTGTTTTGCCCTTAAGCATTTTGGTGCTGCATAATAGCCACGGCCCGTGACATATAGCAGCGATGATTTTCCCTGCGTTCACCATATCGTTGGCGAACTTTATCATATCGTCGCTTCTTCTCATAAAATCCGGTGCAAACCCGCCCGGGACAATCATACAGATGTAATCGTCAATTTTTGCGTTTTTGGCGGCCACCGTTGACCTGCATGGATACCCTTCTTTCGACGGATAATCCTTATTCGCCTCGGCTGCGACAAAATCGCAGTCGAACCCTGCTTCTTTCAGCCGGTAGTAAGGATACCAGATTTCGGTGACCTGGTACTGTTCAGCCAACATTATCGCGACTTTTCTGGATTTAGCCATTGTCATCATTCCTTAATCGATGACCCGTTCGATTCGATAAACTGGCGTATTTCCGGACGAAGATAAATGCTCTCGATATCAATGAGCTTCGCGACTGCTTCCGCGGCTGCTGACGCCGCCTCAACCGACGATGCCTGCGTATCGAGAAAGAATATATGCCTGCCGCTGACGGTGCACAACCCCCCTGCCCCGCCGCCAAGCGGCTCCCTGCGAATCGTAACACCATTGCTCTCAAGAAGCATCACAAGCTCTTCAAGTATTCTCTGCTCGTTCATACGTTCGGGTTCAAGAAAGAACAAGAAAAAGGTCGATATATTTGTACGTTAACGCTTTAAATGGAATTTTACCGCAGGGCTTCGGCATTGACAAGCATTATCGCAAAACGCAGGGCAATTCACGGCCAACTGGCCCAGCAGCAGCGACGCAATGAGTCGCTCGAAAAGGATATGGTACAGCTCGAAGCCCTGGCAAACCTCGGCTCCGCCACCGCGATGCTCGCCCACGAAATCAACAATCTCCTCACCCCCCTGACCAATTACGCGGAGTTATCGCTCAAGCACATAGACGATAAGGAGCTTGCCGAACGCACCCTTCGCAGGACCGCCAAAAATTGCCGTCAGGCCGGAAAGGTAATGGAAAGCATCCTCTCCCTGGCCAAAGCCGGCTGTGGTGAAAAGGTCGTTACCCCCCTGCTGCCGATGGTCAACTCTGTGTTCGATTGCCTTTGCAGGGATTTCACAAAAGACCAGATAACGGTTGAACTCTTAGTCAGCGCAGATTTGCAGGTTTACGCCTCGCCCGTCCAGTTGCAGCAGGCGATTATGAACCTCGTCCTGAACGCCCGCGAGGCAATGCTCCCCCACGGCGGTAAACTGACTATCTTCGCCCAGGCGGATAACGAGGGTGTTAAAATAAAAATCAGCGACACGGGCTGCGGCATAGAGCAATCGGAATTGAGCAGGGTATTCGACACGTTTTTCACCACAAAGCACAAAAAAATCGCCGGCTCAGGCACAGGCCTCGGCCTTTCGCTTTGCAAAAAAGTTATCGACGCTCACCGTGGAACTATAACCGTCGATTCCCACCCCGGCAAAGGTACAACGTTTACTATAGTGCTGCCGAAAAAATAATCGCTACTTTTTAACTGTCATTCCCGCGAAAGCGGGAATCCATACCATCCTGTTTATCCCGTATGGTATCCCCAGGTTTTCCCCGCAATTCTTGCAGACATCTTTCACACAAAAATTGGCCTGATGTAATTTTGATCAATGGCGCAACTTTTCGTTCACAGGCATCGCATTTATTGCGCACAAGATCAAAAACTATATGAATGGTCGTTTCACTTGCTTTTTTGTCGGTTTCGACATGCGAAACAACGGATAAAAGCCCCTTTCTATTAGGGTCATGTTTGGGTTCATTCGGATCACTCGTAGCAAGCCAACAACATCGGCAACTCTGTTCCCATGGATCAGATGTACACGGGAAAACTCTTGTGATATTTTTTGCCTCATCGATTGTAAAAATTTTCTTTGCCAATTTTCTACAGGCCGGGCAAACAAGTTTATCGTTTGTATGCAACCATTGAACGTGTGTTATTCCGGCATGTCCGAACTCATCTAATCTTGCTATCAACTCCTTTTGAATTTCTTTGATCGGCTTTAATCCTCTTGCTCGCCCAATTATGTTGTTGCACTTGGGACATGTTGCGGAAGATGATTCCGCTGAAACATCGAATTTGTGACGGCAGTTATAACAGCGAACTATCATACTTTTTGCCCGGTATGGTGTCACCAGATTTACCTATTGTTATGCCAAGTATACTTTAGTGTAGTGGCTTCATTTTGGGGGGTGGATATTCAATTGCCGCCCTTTCTTTGAACCAGCGAATGAATTCTGGAAAACTATCTCGGTCCATGACCGTGTCCAATTGAAATACATGTATATAGGCATGTCGGGCAAAGTAGATACCCGCCTTTGTAAGAGGAGGATTTGGTTTTAAGTCTCCCACACGTGCAATTTCATGTAAAACTACGTAGCCCATAAGCTGGTGAAAGAACGTTGTTTTAAAATCGAACTTCTCTGTTGTTTTTATATCAATGAGCAAGTCGTCTATCAGTAAATCAGCGTCTGCGCCTCCGACCAAACGAGATGCTTCGCCAAAAGTAGGATTGAGCAAGCACAAATGTTTAGCTTTAAATAGCTTGGGATCGACTATTGAAAGAAGCTTGCGCAAGTCTTCAACGTCTTCGTCTTTTACATTTCCCATATTCTTATCTATGAAACCAGCTCTGTAGATAGGGTCCAATTGTGCAAGGCAGAGAGCACTTTTGAAGAGATCGTCAGTTATTTGTCCTGAACGCAGATAAGCGGAATAGTTTGCCTTTGCCTGTTCAATAATCCGTTTCGCTCTTTTCGTCAACTTGGTTTCGGTATAGGAAACGACAGTCCCTCTGTCGATTTCCATGGTGGCATCAACGAGAAAAGGTGAGGGCCGGGTAAGGCAGTGTTCAGCTACCCATTCAGTTTCCACTGCGTCAGGGTTGAGGTGTTTCACATAAAAACGTAGCAAATAATCGAATGCCGTGCCAACCAGAGTGTAGCGGTTCGAGAGAGGTGGTGCAAGAATATCCTTATCAGTGGCAAGAGGTGGCTTATTGAACTGCTGATAGAAACGATCTCTTACGTCCTGATTGTTTAAAAGGAATGATGTTAAGCTCATAGAAACTTCCTCCATTACTGCGGACATATTCTGGTGGCCCAACATTGTTTATATTGATCCGCATAACAAGCTGTTTTTTTTACAGCACTGCCATCACCGTATTTACGGTTGTTTTTTATGTCAAAGGTGCATAACTTCTGCTCTTTTGTCAGTCCGGCTGCGTTCCTCTACGCCGTGACAGGCATTATCCTCACGATTGTCGTCAAAAGCAAGGGGAATTGCTTATAGCGTTCAGCGGACAGCGTATAGCGTATAGTAAAAAAGCAGTGTTAATCTGCGTCTAAACAGTCAGCTTTATAAAAGGGCAATAGGAAAAATTGTCAGCCGGCGTTTCGCTCTTGGCGATGGGCGACAACGTCGCCAAGCAGATGAGTAGCGGGTATTCACAGATACGAGTATCGAGAAATGACCGCTGCGAGTATGCGCCCCGGCTGACCTAAAATCTGTGTAAATCTGTGTAATCCGTGGTTAAAACCTTCGTGTTTCTTCGTGTCTTTCGTGGTGAAATAAACAGTGTTAATCAGTGAAATCTGTGGCTAAACAAAAAAACAGCGTAAATCTGCGTTAATCTGCGTCTAAAATAAGTCAGTGTAATCTGTGTAATCAGTGGCTAAAAAAAACAGACATTTTCCGTGGTCGCTTTATTTCCTCGGCTCAATTCAGCGCTTTCGGCCGGACGCCTTTAAGGTCAGCTTACCGGGGCTGCCACAGTATTTGAGCGGCTTCCAGAGGAACCGCAACACTATCGTATTTTGGTATCACCCTCGCCGTATAGTCTGTCGCAGGCCGGGTCGCTGATACCGTCACGCTGTAGATGTAACCTCTGACCGCACCCACCAGTTGTCGGCCTCGCTTCATCTCCTGCCGCACTGGACTGCTGCCATTTATCCCGTCCGCATAAAGCTCCACTCGAACCGCATTCGGGTCAATGTCGTGGAGATAGACCTCAGCTTCAAATATATGCTGCTGTCCGTTGGTTTCAACCTTTATTTCGCCGAAACGCATCGCAGCCCATTTTTGTTCAAGAGTAAGCTGCCAATTTACCAGCTTTTTGCCCATTGCACCTTTATCGGAAGCACGCACACGATAGGATGCCGCAGCAGGAAGGTAATGCTGCTCGGTGTATTCCCGCACGGTGCGATTGGCGGAAAAACGCGGTGTCAATCTCGCCATGCTTTCACGAATACGCGCCACCCACGCTTTGGGAATATCGTTTTCATCGCGATCATAAAATTCCGGTATCAATTTGTATTCGAGCAAATCATAAAGCTCTTCGGCTTCTGCGGCATCCCATGCAGGATCGTTGTCATGTTCCCTGCCGTCACCTAATGCCCAGCCGACTTCTGGGGTATAAGCTTCAGCCCACCAGCCATCCAGTTCTGAAAGGTTGAGACCGCCGTTAACCAGCACTTTCATACCGCTGGTTCCACTCGCCTCCCATGGGCGCCGTGGTGTGTTAATCCAGACATCCACCCCCTGCACCAGCTGCCCGGTCAAATGCATATCATAGTCGCTGAGGAATACCGCATGCTGGCGCACCTCGGGCCGCCGGATAAAACGCATCCATTCCTGAATCAAATTTTGTCCATCTTCGTCCGCAGGATGGGCTTTACCGGCGATTATAAGCTGCACAGGATGCTGGGGATTACTCAGCAGGCGAAGCAGTCTCTGCGGGTCATGCAGCAGCAGGTTTGGTCTCTTGTAAGTCGCAAAACGCCGCGCAAAACCCAGCGTCAGCGCATTGGGGTCAAACAGGTGTCGCGCAGCCTCGACCATTTGCCGCGATAATCTTTCACGGGCGTATTCAACAAGAGACTTACAGGCAGCAGTACGAAATCGCCAGAGCCTGGCGTCGGAGATGCGGCGAATATTCTCGCCCAGTTTTTCGGTCGTTCCGAGCCACCGGTCTTTTCCGCAAGCTTCAGTCCAAAGTTCGTCGGCCGCTGCCGAATCCCAGGTCGACGTATGGACTCCGTTGGTAACGGACCCTACCGGAATTTCTTCCTCAGGCCAGCGAGGAAAAAGGGACTGAAACAAACGTCGGCTCACCTTTCCATGCAAACGGCTGACACCATTAACCGCCCCGCTGCCCCGTATTGCCAAATAAGCCATATTGAACGGTTCTGATGAGTCATTCGGATTTTGCCTGCCGAGAGCAAGCAAATCGTCAGTCGTAATGCCAAGCCCGTTTTGTGCGTACCAGCCAAGATATTGCTCGATGAGAGCAGGAGGAAAACGGTCAAAACCTGCGGCTACTGTGGTATGGGTGGTAAACAGATTGCCCGCCCGTGTCACAGCAAGTGCAACCTCAAAAGGCCGGCCCGTCTCATCCATAAAACTCCTGGCTCGCTCCAGAACAGCGAATGCGGCATGTCCTTCGTTCAGGTGACAAACTTCCGGCTGGATGCCGAGAGCACGGAGAAGTCGCCACCCGCCGATGCCGAGCACCAGTTCCTGTTTAAGACGCAATTCCAAACCCCCGCCGTAAAGTTCGCTCGTAATTCCTCTGTGAGCTGGAAAATTCGCCGCATCATTGCTGTCCAGCAGATAAAGCTTCGTTCTGCCGACCTGGACCTGCCAGGCGCGGAGCCACACCGAGTAATCGGGCAGCTTAACTTCCAGACGCAACCACTCCCCGTTCGGTTTTCGCAGAGGCGTGATTGGCAATTGCCCCGGGTCGTTGTATGGAAAAAGGGCTTGTTGCGCTCCATCCTTATCAATCATCTGGCGAAAATAGCCCTGCTGGTATAGCAGCCCCACGCTGACCACCGGTACACCCAAATCGCTGGCGGCTTTGAGCTGGTCGCCTGCCACATTACCAAGCCCCCCCGAATATATTGGCAGGGCTTCGCTCAGCATAAATTCCATACAGAAATAAGCGACACAGGTCAAAGGAGCTTTTGGATAACTTTGTTGAAACCACGCAGGCTCTGCCGATTTGCGGCCCTTGAGTTCCAAAAGCTCATCCACTTCCCTGCGAAATCCGCTGTTAGCCAATAAGTTTTTAAGTTTTTCCCGTGAAACCGTCTGCAAAACGACCCATGGATTTTGTGTCAGTTCCCACAATTCCGGGTCGAGCTGTCTCCAGACTTTGTCCCCATAATGGCTCCACGACCATCGCATATCCAGAGCAAGCTCGGCCAGAGAATCGAACCCTTCGACTTCCACAGGCATAAAAGAGTATATTGGCTTGCCGACATGTGTTTGCTTGCCCATTGCCATTCCTTAAGAATTTTTCTTAACGGAAACTTCAACTGCATCACCGACGCTCCCGTTACAGAATCAGTTTCAAAGGGGCACAATTGCTGGAATTATAGCGCAAGACCTTGGAGAAGTCGACCAATTTCAATGAAATAAACTGCTTTAAGATTACCGTTCCTAAATACTTGACGTCGTATGAGTTTTTTTACAGTACGGGCATGCCTATCAACGCTCTCCTGCGTCAATAGCCCCGATATTCATTTCAGGACTAAGATGTCTAAGAGCAGTTACTTGTCTGGCAAGAGGTCTTTAGAATGACGGCTCCGAAGTATCATCGCACTATTTGGCGTCAATTTGTACGCCTCGTAATTGGCACTAATTGCATAGCTTATGTGCGAACTTTCTGAGATAATCATCTTTATCTTGGTCTGTAGAGATTCTGCGATGTTTGAGTTTAATTTAGAGAAAATTGAAGACCTTCAGAAGCTTTCGGCATCGTTATCGCTCAATATACCGATGCAGGAGGACGTTTCGATTCTCGGCACCGCCGTTAAAATCGGATCGCTTACAGCGCCGAATCGGCTGGCCGTTAACCCTATGGAAGGTGCAGATGGAGATAGTAACGGCAGACCCGGCGAACTGACAATGAGAAGATATAAACGTTTTGCCGCGGGCGGCAGCGGTATTTTATGGGTTGAAGCAATCGCTGTAGTCCCGGAAGGCCGGGCAAATCCCCGGCAGTTATGGCTTCACGACGAGAGCAAAGATGCCTTCGCAAATATGGTTGCGGAGGCGCGAAAGGCCGCACAGGCATCGATTGGCAGCCAGCACCACCCTATTATCGTTGCGCAATTGACGCATTCGGGCCGATATTCAAGACCGGAGGGGGTTGCGAATCCGGTTATTCCGCAGCGGGACGCATATCGTGACGCGATGGTTCCACAGCAGTTCCCGAAGAATGCCAAAACAGCGATTCCGGATAATTGGCCGATAGTAACCGACGCCTATCTCGATGGGCTGGTTGAGGCATACGTAAAGGCCGCGATGCTGGCGTTTGAGGTTGGTTTTGATGCGGTTGATATCAAGGCGTGTCATGGCTATTTAATCAGTGAATTGTTGGCGTGTTACAACAGGCAAGGCAGATATGGAGGGTCATTTGAAAATCGCACACGGCTGCTGCTGACTATCATTGACGCGATTTACCAGCAGCTTGGAAAAGACAGGATTATTACAACGCGGCTGGGTATTTATGATGCGATACCTTATCCTTACGGCTGGGGGGTGGATAAAAACGATTACACAAAACCTGACCTGACCGAACCAAAAAAACTGTTTGCTTTGCTTGTTGAGCGTAATGTTCTAATGACTAATGTAACTATTGCCAACCCATATTATAATCCGCATTATGGCAGACCATATAATAAGCCAATCATTGGGGGCTATGAGTCACCGGAGCATCCCCTTCAGGGCGTGGAAAGAATGATTCGATTGACCGGTGAAATGCAGAGTGCATTTCCGCAAATGATTTTAGTAGGGCCTGGGTATAGCTGGCTGCAACATTTGATGCCGTATGTGGGGGCGGCCGTTTTGAAAAAGGGTATGGCCGGCATAATCGGCGCTGGTAGAATGTCTCTGGCGTATCCTGATTATGCTAAAGATATACTTATCAAGGGTAAGCTTGACCCCAACAAGGTTTGTATTGCCTGCAGCGCCTGCTCACAAATTATGCACGACGGCTGCACAATAGGTTGCATCGTACGGGATAATAAGATATATGGCCCGATTTATAAACAGTGCAGGTTAGATTCGTCTAAGTGAGGATATATGAGCACAAAAGAATCACTCCAGGGAAAACGGCCGGTTGCTATTGTAACCGGGGCAAGCCGTGGCATCGGCAGGGCCATCGCAATCGAGCTTGCGGGACTCGGGTTTAACATAGTTATCAATCATTATGATTTTACAGAGGATGGCAAACTTGACGAAATGGCGGCACAAAAAACATCGGACGATATTGTAACCAAAGGTGCCCGTTATATCGTATTGCGTGGGGATATCAGCAGCCACGCCGACCGTGAGGCGCTTGTGAAAGCGGTTAAAGGTGAATTCGGCAGATGCGATATGCTTGTGAACAACGCGGGCGTCGCGCCTCTGAAACGAGTTGACCTGCTCGAAGCGACCGAAGGGAGTTTCGATAGAGTCATGAATATTAATCTCAAAGGACCGTATTTCCTCACTCAAATGGTAGCAAAGTGGATGATTGAACAGAAAAAACTATTTCCCGAAAGAAACTTCCGCATTGTTAATACCGGCTCAATGTCGGCCTACACGAGTTCGCCTGCGCGGGGAGAATATTGTATCAGCAAGGTGGGCGTCAGTATGATGACGATGTTATATGCCGACCGGCTCGCGGAATTCGGGATAGGCGTATTTGAAATTCGCCCGGGGATTATCCAGACCGATATGACAAAGGTCGTACAGGAAAAATACGATAAACTTATAGCCGATGGTGTAACGCCGATTAAAAGATGGGGACAGCCGGAGGATATTGCCAAGGCCGTCAGCGCTATCGCCGAAGGCAAACTCGATTTCTCGACGGGGCAGGTTATTAACGTCGATGGCGGATTCCATTTGAGAAGACTTTAAGAGATTAGAAAATGAACATTAAAACGACAATGCAGGTTTTACTCAAGGATGGATTTATATTGGTTTTCAATGAAGATCAGCTGGATATTGTTAAAACAGCCGGAGCGCTGCTTGAGGCGGGTATCAGCAATATGGAAGTTACCTGCCGAATCAAAAAGCCGCTGGAGAAGCTCAGCCGGCTTCGCAGGGAATTGCCCGAATTTGTCGCCGGCTCCGCGAGTTTGATAGATTACCCTGAAATGCTCAATATCGCCAACCGGAACAATACTGATGCCCCCCTGCCGTCCGTCGATGACGTCGTTAACGCGGGGGCACATTACCTTGTCTCAGCAGTCAATTTCAGGAAAGCGACCTATGAAAAATATGCAGGCAAACTGCCGATAATACCGGGCTGCGGCAGCGCAACGGAAATAGTAACACAGTTTTCGCTTGGAGCAAATTTCTGCAAGGTTTTTCCTGCCAAAGAGCTTGGGGGACCATCCTTTATCAAGGCGATTGACCCCCCTATCCATAAGTTAATCTCACTTATCCCGACCGGCGGCACAAATGCCCAGAATATTGGGGACTATATTGAAGCAGGCGTTTTGGTGCTCGGCGGCTCTTTCAGCGCTATTGAGAAACCGCAGTTGCAGAAGATTCTTGAGCAGCAGGATTATAAGCTTCTTGCCTGCGAATTAAAAAAGACGAAGGACCTTATTGACCAGAAGCGAAACCAGAAATGGCCGGGACTTGACTTCGCAAAGACCTCGATAGATAAAATCAGCCGGATAACGGGCCGAAACTTCAATATCAGGTAGCTTATGGAATCAGTGAAAATAGGCAAGCAGACAATAACCGTCCGCAGGTATAACACTGTTATCGTCGGCGCCGGTGCAGCCGGGATGAACGCCGCTGTTCACCTTTATGAATTTTTCACACAAAAAGGAATCAAGGACGCTCAAAACCGTATTGCGGTAGTAACCGCTGGCGTTTCTCTCGGTGCTTCCCGAATGAGCGGCTCAGACAAGCAAACCTATTATAAAATGGGCACCAGTCCTGATGTCCCTGACAGCGCCGAGGCATTTGCCAAAAGTATTATCGCTGCGGGCTGCTGTCACGGCGACTTGGCCCTGGCAGAAGCCATCGGCTCGCTAAGAGAGTTTTATCATCTCGTTCAGGCAGGCGTGCCGTTTCCCCATGATTCAACAGGCAGCTATATCGGCTATAAGACCGATCATGACCCTTATGAACGGGCGACGTCTGCCGGGCCAAAGACAAGTAAACTGATGTGCGAATGCCTTCAAAGGCAGGTCGTTGGTTACGGCGTCCGGATTTACGATAATCAGGAAGTCGCGCATCTGCTCACTACCGGCAAAAACAAGGACAAGCGTATCATAGGAGTTGTTACAATTGATAAAAAGTCACTGAATGCCAGAAATTTAGGCATCAACGTTTTCAAATGCGAAAATCTTATTCTTGCTGCCGGCGGGCCGGGCGAATTATATAACGCAAGTGTCTATCCCAAAAAACAATCTGGCATTCATGGCCTTGCGTTCAAGGCGGGACTTGCCGCTGAAAATCTCACTGAATCACAGTTTGGGCTTGCCAGCACACAGTTCCGCTGGAATGTATCAGGTTCCTATATGCAGGTTATTCCTCGCA
Source organism: uncultured Phycisphaerales bacterium (assembly GCA_963769245.1). Classification (GTDB taxonomy): domain Bacteria; phylum Planctomycetota; class Phycisphaerae; order Sedimentisphaerales; family Anaerobacaceae; genus Fen-1362. The sequence continues at coordinate 1,897,356 of CAVYKU010000001.1, read as the reverse complement.
TTTTCAGCACCGACGCGAATGGCAGCGACCGGAGGGAATTCCTGGCAGATTTTTTCCCGACGATGAGCAAAATGGCCACGAATATTTTTCTCAAGGGATATCAATGGCCGTTTGACCCGCAGAGAATTGAAAACTGCCAGTCCTCACTTATTGATATCCTGGTATTTAATGAGACGCAAAAAGGCAGACGCGTCTTTATGGACTTCAGGAAGAATCCCGTTGGCAATTCAAATATGAAGCCCTTTGCCATTGATGACCTTGAGGAAGAAGCGTTAACGTATCTGCGAAAAACAGGCGCATTGCAGAAAACGCCTATCGAGCGTCTTGCATGTATGAATCAGCCGGCTATTGATATTTATTCCGAACACGGCATCAACCTGTGGAAAGAACCTTTGGAGATTGCCGTCTGTGCCCAGCATAATAATGGCGGCTTTGCTGTCAATCACTGGTGGCAATCCAATATCCAGCGGACGTTTGTCGTCGGCGAAATGGCGGGAACCCACGGTGTAAAACGGCCCGGCGGTTCAGCCCTGAATTCCGGACAGATCGGTTCGCTGCGCGCCGCTGAATTCATCGCGAATGTCTATGGTGCGGCTATGCCTTCAAAAAATTCAGCCGCGAAAGAAATTAAAACGCAAGTTGGGGAGCTGATTGCCAGATTTGACTCCCTTTCGCAATCAAAAGGGCTTGAAACCCAGGAGATAATTGACGGGATTCAGAAGCGCATGACTGCCTCGGCGGGCCATATTCGCGAAATTAATGATGCTCGTAATGCGCTGACTGCTGCAATTGCTTTAGTGAGCCGGATTAAACATGATGGCATTGCAATAAAAAGTTCAAGAGACATTCCCGTGGCTGCCAGAGCAGAGCATCTTGCACTGGCAAGCGTGGCGTATTTAAAAGCGATTGTATCCCTGCTTGAACAAGGCAGCGGTTCGCGTGGCTCGCACCTTGTGCTATCGCCGGATGGAGTGCGTATTGCCGGCACCGAGCTTCGATTCAAACCGGAGAATACGGACTTGCGCAATTCAATCCTGCGAGTTGAATACGCCCCTAATTGTCCGGACCTGTTTCGTTGCCAAACGGTAGCACCGAGACCCATTCCAACCGAACGCAAAGCATTTGAGCCGGCTTGGAAAGATTACCGACAAGGGAAAATCTATGGTTGACCAGCGTGCGTCCAGATATGCGCTGGCGATGACACTTGCGGCGGCGCTGCTTGGGTGGATGTTTGACGGGTTTGAGATGGGACTTTTTCCCCTTGTTGCCAGGCCTGCGTTAATGGAGCTGATGGGGCCTCAGGCGAGCAAAACTATCGGCACCTGGTTTTCGCTCATAATCGCTATGTTCCTCGTTGGTGCTGCGTGCGGAGGTCTGTTCTTCGGCTGGCTCGGCGACCGCATCGGAAGGGTTCGTGCGCTTGTATGGAGTGTGGGGACATACTCTGTATTTTCGGGTCTTTGCGGCTTTGCCACAGCGCCGTGGCATCTGGCGGTTTTGAGATTTATCGCCTCGCTCGGTATGGGCGGCGAGTGGGCGCTGGGAGTAGCGCTTGTGATGGAGGTATGGCCTTCGTCTTCGAGACCGATGCTGGCAGGGCTTATAGGTGTGGCTTCAAACGCGGGATTTCTTCTGATTGCGTTGATGGGGCTGGGACTTGCAAAAATGATTGGCAGCATCGATTCATTTTTCACTATTATCGGTATGTCCGCGGAATGGAAAAATGCCCTGTTATCCAATTCGGCATGGAGATTGCTCTTATTTCTGGGAGCGATGCCGGCGATTTTGACTTTTTTTATTTTATTGTTCGTCCCGGAATCGCCTCGCTGGAAACAGGCGGCGGCTAATTCACCAAGAAACCGCGTTTCAGATATTTTCAAAGGCGGTCTGGCAAAATCAACAATAAAAGGTTCGATTCTGGGGGCGATTATACTTTTAGGAACATGGGGTTCGACGCAGTGGCTGCCTGCCTGGGCGGACAAGTTAAGCGGACAGCTCCCGACAGCCAAATCATGGGCACAAATCTGGTCGGCCGCCGGGGCGATTGTCGGCGCTTTTCTTGCGGCATATTTGGCGAAGTGGACAAGCAGAAGATTGGCGTATTTTATCCTTTGTATTTTGGCCGCGGGCTCTTGCGCATATCTTTTCAGAACGCCTTTTGAATATAGCGGCTGGTTTTTGTTCTGGGTGTTTATTGTCGGAGGGGTGACGGCGAGTTTCTTCGGCTGGCTGCCCCTGTATCTGCCGGAGCTTTTCCCGACAAGGATTCGAGCGACCGCGCAGGGATTTGCATATAATATCGGGCGGATGCTTGCGGCGGCAGGAACGCTGGGAGCGGGTTCGCTTTTGAATTATTTCAATGAGGATTACGCGCGAATGTGCGCAGTTGTAAGCTTGGTTTATGTCATGGGAATTGTATTTATCTGGTTTTGCCCTGAAACGAAGGGCAGACCTTTGCCGGAATAACAAGTTGTATTATCCTGCCATGTAGTATATAAAAATTTATCCAATGGCAGAGGATTGGATTTGAGATTTTATAAAGCAGAAAGGAAAACATAATGAAGTATGGGTTGAATATTCCTGAAAAGGGTGAGCTGGATTTGGTATCGCTGGGTGCGTTGGTACACCGGCTGGATCCAGGCATTATGCCGTTCAAAAAAGCGACTAATTTTGATGTGCATGTCAGCGGCGGCGAATTTAACGTTGCCGCAAACCTGTCGGATTGCTTTGGGATGCACACCGGCATCGTGACGGCCATGGTGGATTACCCAATAGGTGATTTGATTGGCCAGCGGGTGCGTGCGATGGGTGTCAGGCCTTTTTATGAGCATTTCAAACATGATGGTGTGAATGGGCCTAACATGGCCACCGTGTACAGTGACCGCGGCTGCGGTGTACGTGCCCCTGTGGTATTTTACAATCGCTGCAACGAGGCGGCGGCACAGCTTAAGCCAGGCGATTTCGACTGGAAGTCAATTTTTGCGGGCGGAGTACGATGGTTCCACAGCGGCGGTATCTTTGCGGCGCTTTCGCCGACAACGGCCGAAGTGATTATCGAAGGTATGCAGGCAGCCAAGAAAGCCGGCGCTATCATATCGTTCGATCTCAACTATAGAGCCAAACTATGGGAAATCTGCGGCGGCCACGAGCGAGCGGTTGCTGTGCTCGACCGTATCGTGAAAAACGTTGATGTGCTTGTCGGAAATGAAGAAGACCTGCAACTGGGCTTAGGGATACCGGGGCCGGAAGTGGCCGCAAAGTCCAAGCTGGATTCAAGCGTTTTCATCGGCATGATAGACAAGGTTATCAAAAAACACCCCCAGATTAAAATCGTGGCGACGACGCTGCGTGAAGTGCATTCGACCAACCTCCACAGTTGGAGCGCGGTGGCATGGATTGACGGCACACCCTACATGGCGCCGACGTGTGAACTTAATGTAGTTGACCGTGTCGGCGGCGGAGATGGCTTCGCGGCCGGTTTCTTCTATGGTCTTCTCACTGGTCAATCGCCTAAGGATGCGGTGAAGCTCGGATGGGCGCACGGCGCACTTTTGACAACCACACCGGGTGATACCACAATGGTTACGGTAGATCAGGTGAAGGCATTTGCCGGCGGCGGTTCAGCGAGAATACAAAGGTAGCCAAATAAAATGTCACTGCAGAAGAATATAAATATCCGTGATTTTGGGGCTATTGGCGATGGCATTGCCGATGATACTATAGCGTTTAAGAACGCCATCGAGCAAGCCGATAAAAATAACGGCGGGAAAATAATTGTTTCTGCGGGCAAATATCTGACCGGGCCAATTCATTTAAAGAGCAATATAAACCTGCATCTTGACAATGGCGCGGTAATATTACTGGGCGACAATCTGGACAAGTGGCAGCCTATCAAATCAAGGTGGGAAGGTGTAGAATGCTACGGATACTCACCTTGTATCTATGGCGAAAACCTCAAGAATGTTTCTATTACGGGCTCCGGAACAATTGACGGCTGCGGACAGGCATGGTGGAGCGAATTTAAACGACGCAAAACAAATGGCCAGACCCAGCCGGTTTCTGCTCGTGACAAGGAATTCGCAAAACTCAATGAAAATGCCGATCTTTCCGATTGCGGAGGAGGCGGCATTGGCTCCTTCTTTTTCAGGCCACAGCTTATTCAATTTAATAATTGCTCAGATGTGCTGCTTGATGGTTTTACGACCCGCAACTCCCCTTTCTGGAATACGCATCTTGTTTACTGCACAAATGTTACAGTTAAAAACGGGACGTTTCAAAATCCCCCGGAAGGTGTCAACGGCGATGGCCTTGCTCTTGACTCCTGTAACTGCGTAAAGATTTTTGACTGTACCTTTGATGTAAACGACGACTGCCTTTGTTTTAAATCGGGTATCGGCAAAGACGGCATGCGGGTCAACAAGCCCTGCCAGAATATCTTCGTAAAAAGATGCAAAATGCTGCGAGGCCACGGCAGTGTTGTCATAGGTTCTGAAACGGCGGGTAGCATTCGAAACATAGAAATCTCCGATTGTGTTTTTAACGGCACCGACCGAGGACTAAGAGTAAAATCCCGGCGAGGAAGAGCCGGCATTGTAGAAAATATCACACTTAATAACATCACTATGAATGGAGTCGGATGTCCGATAGTGATGAATTTATATTACGAATGCGGCGCACGGCCAGAAGAAATTGCGTTTCTTTCCGACCGAAAGCCAATGCCCGTCACAGACACTACACCGTGCATTAGAAACATAAAAATAACAAACGTTGCAGCCAATAACGCCCAAAGCGCGGCGGCCTTTTTGTTAGGCCTGCCTGAACGGCCTATCGAAAATGTTCTTTTTGAGAATATCAAAATTACGATGGCTAAGGATGGCATTCCCGCACGCCCTGCTATGGCCTTCGGCGTTAAAGAAATGCAGGGCCAGGGAATCATCGCTGAGTTCGTCAAAAATTTTATTCAAAGGAATGTAAGCATAAAATGAGAATAAACAAATTCATCCTGGCAGCGGTCTGTGTCATTCTGTTAGGCGGATGTGTCAGCCAGACAAATTCGGGCTGGGAACAGGCCGATAAGATTTTAAGCAGGGTCAAAACTCCTCAGTTTCCAGCTAAGGATTTTAATATCACCGATTATGGTGCGGTGGGAGATGGGAAAACCAATTGTACCCAGGCTATCAACAAAACGATATCTGCCGCTAATAAAGTCGGCGGTGGTCGCGTGGTAGTCCCGCCCGGAGCATTCCTGACTGGCGCTATTTATCTCAAAAGTAATGTTAACTTATACATATCACAGAACGCGGTTGTCAAATTTTCAACTGACCCCAATCAATATCTTCCGGCTGTGTACACGCGATGGGAAGGTGTTGAGTGCATGAATTACTCGCCGTTAATCTACGCATACAAAGAGAAAAATATTGCTGTAACAGGCAAGGGAACGCTCGATGGGCAGGGCAGCGATGATAATTGGTGGAAATGGAGGAGGGCTCTTCAGAGCAAGGACAGACAGGAATTATTTGCGCAGGGACAAAAAGGCGTCCCGGTCGAGCAGAGACTTTACGGCGGCAAATACCTGAGGCCGACCATGATTGAACCCTGCAAATGCGAAAATGTCCTGATAGAAGGCGTAACGATCCTGAATGGTCCCTTCTGGCATATTCATCCAGTACTGTCACAAAATATTATTGTTAGAAACGTAAGGGTGGACGGCCTGGGGCCCAACAATGACGGGTGCGACCCCGAATCGTGCAAAGGTGTGCTCATCGAGGGCTGCTCCTTCAACACTGGAGATGACTGTATCGCAATAAAGTCCGGCAGAAATAACGACGCCAGACGGGTAAATGTGCCGAGCGAAAATATTATAATACGTAATTGTATTATGAAAGCAGGCCATGCCGGAGTGGCCGTTGGAAGTGAAATAACGGGTGGCGCAAGAAATATATTTGTTGAAAAATGCTATTTCAACCTCATTACTGCGATTGCGGTCCCAGCGGCGAATCTGATACTGCATGTGTCTTGGCTCAATCCACTTCAACTTTAGAATTCCCGGTTTTCCCGGCTCATCGAACCACTGTCCCCACGAACCGCTGCATATAGCCAGCTGTTCAACGGGCGGGTCCCCCTCGCTGACAATGGCAATACCCGGCTTAACTTTATCCAATACGGACCTTAGTTTTTCAGAGCCCTCGGATAACGTATCCAGGAAAACGCCGTCTGCGCCAATTGCGGCAACCATATCAGCCAGCAATTCGTAATCGCTCTTCGCCTCCCGGCGGGTACCGGTATCCCATGGATTATAATCTATAAAAACACGAACGTTCTTCGAGTGACATCTGTCAACCATTGTTTTGATTCGTGCGAGCCCCCCGGGCATATCGCGGTAAAAATCGAACTGGTTTCGCTCGTCGATTCCGAGACGCGGATAAGCATGCCAAAGCACAATACTATCGTAACCACCGAATTCTTTAACACCGTCCGAAAGCACGGAATCAATCAGGTACTCGTCTCTGGAAGCGTCATAAAAATCAACGCCGTACATCATGCACATCCGGCAAGTAAAATCGCTGCTCATCCACCGTAAATCTTCTCGGTCGTATATATGCCAGGTTTTTGCTCCGGCCTTTTGCTCAGCGTCGCTTCTGCTACTGTTACGATATTGCCGAGCGTCTTCCAGCCATACGTTGCGGTCAGTACCTTCCGCCGGTGCCAATATAAAATGGTCATTCACTGGGACAGTCTGGGAATACGAAACGCCGCAGATATTCAGCAATAATATGAGAGTATTAACTGTGTTTATCTTGTTGACAGCCAACTGTTTCACCTGTAATTTTCTATGCTTACAATTTGCAATTGTATCAATATTCGTCAAAGCATCCAGTAAAATAGATTGCGAACGCTAAAAACAATTGAATCTCCGGGTAAATCAGGTTCTAATACCGGATGGTATGAGAGTCCTGAAAATGTCTAAAGAAACAGCCGATGATTGACCAACAGACAAATAACAATCAGCTTCTTAAAATGACCGGTATATACAAGAGCTTTTCCGGCGTAAGAGTTCTTACAGATGCCCAGTTCGAACTCAGGGCGGGCGAGGTGCACGTTTTAGCCGGGGAGAACGGGGCGGGCAAAAGCACGCTTATTAAAATTCTTGCCGGAGTCCACACTGATTACGAGGGGCAGATTTTTCTGAATTCACAGCCGATTCGATTTTCTTCGATTCAAGATGCCGCTGACATGGGAATATCCGTAATACATCAGGAATTGTCTCTAGTTCCGTCGATGACCATAGCCGAAAATATTTTTTTGGGTCGTGAAAAGTGTCGCGGCCTGTGGCTCAATAAAAAAGAAATGATAGCCGCTTCCCGAAAACTGCTTGATGAAATAGGACTCGATGTCGATGTTACTCGAAACATCGGCAGCTACCCCCTGAGCATTCAGCAAATGGTGGAGATTTGTAAGGCGCTTGCCTTCGACTGCCGCATCATAGTTATGGATGAACCGACCAGCGCCTTAACCGACGTTGAGGTCGAGAAATTATTCGTAATCGTGGACAAGCTCAGGAAATCCGGCTGCGGTATTATTTACATATCGCATAAAATGGAAGAGATTTACAGGATTGCCGACCGTATCACCGTGTTGCGCGACGGCCAGTTTGTCGGAACCGCTGCCGCCAAAGAGCTTGACCGGGGCAAAATGGTAAAGTGGATGGTAGGCAGAGAGTTAAATCAGCAGTTCCCCCGGCATAAATCTATTCCGGGGCAGGTCAGATTAAAAGTCAGCTCATTTACCCTCCCCGACCCAGCCGGTAAACCAATGCCCGTTGTGAACAATGTCTCATTCAATGTCCGCAGCGGAGAAATACTCGGTATAGCAGGACTGCAGGGGTCAGGAAACAGCGAACTCTTAAACGGCATTTTTGGAACTTATGGCAGCAAAATACGCGGCATTTGTGAACTTGACAGCCGGCCATATAAACCAACAACGCCTGCGAATGCTATCAGCCGGGGAATATCACTGCTGACAAACGACCGCAAGGCCAACGGTTTGGTTTTAGGAATGAACATCGTTCACAATGTAACGCTTGCTGCACTTAAAAAATTCTCGCCTCTCGGCTGGTTAAAACCAAACAGCGAAAGTAAAGCCGCAGCCAAACAGAAAGAAGCGCTGAATCTCAAGGCGGCAAGTTTGAAAATGCCGGTGGATTCTCTGTCCGGAGGCAACCAGCAGAAAGTCGTGATGGCCAAGTGGATAGAAACCGAACCGAAGGTTTTCCTGCTCGATGAACCCACAAGGGGAGTTGACGTCGGCGCCAAGCATGAAATTTACGAACTGATGAATAAATGGACCGGCGAAGGGCTTGCTATTATACTCATAACATCTGAGATGCCCGAATTACTGGCTATGAGCGATAGAATCATTGTTATGCACCGGGGCTCAATCACCGCTGAATTCGATTCCGGACAGGCAACACAGGAAAAAATCCTTCACGCGGCAATGGGCGTACAAACTAACTAAGAAAGGCGTCAAAAGTGACAAAAGAAGAATCTTCTTCGAAACTTACAAAGCTCTCCTCGGAACACTGGTTTGTCACCCCTACTGCCAGGGCTCTTGGCGCCCTGATAATTGTTTTTGCGTTAGGGCTGCTTTTTAACGCCGACGGCGCCTTTTACAAATGGGGAACCCATCGCGATATGCTGCGTGCCGTCTCTGTTTATGGAATACTCTCCTGTGGAATGACTCTTGTCATAATCAGCGGCGGCATTGACCTGTCGGTCGCAAGCATCCTTGCCCTGACCGCCGTATTCTTTTCGCTGTTTACCATTCACAAGGGTATTTCGACCCCCATAGCGATTTTAGCATGTCTGGTTATCGGTTCGCTTTGCGGAATGTTTTCAGGAGCTGTTATAGCAAAGTTTCGTATTCAGCCCTTCATCGCAACGCTCGCGATGATGGTTTTTGCCCGCGGCATGGCAAAATGGGTATCCGGCGGGCAAAAAATCTCGACTGCCGTCCAGCAAAGCGACGGCACATATAAATACGTGAATGTCCCTCAAATATTCAATTTTATCAATTCAAAAGTCCTCGGCGATAATATCACCGTTGTAACGCTGATTTTCGTCGTATGCCTCATAATCTCATGGATACTTCTGGTCAAGCTGAGATACGGCCGATATCTTTACGCAATAGGCGGCAACGAGGAAGCCGCCCGGCTTTCCGGCGTCCCTGTCGGCTGGACAAAAATACTCGCTTACGGCATGAGCGGACTATTCTGCGCCGTTGCTGGAATGTGCCAGGCCGCCCAGGAGCTCCAGGGTGACCCTGAAGCAGGTATGTCCTATGAGCTTTCCGCCATCGCTATGGTTGTCATCGGAGGCACAAGCTTGCAGGGCGGCCGCGGCGGTATCTGGCTGACATTGATAGGCGTCTTAACAATAGGTTATCTCGAAAAAATACTCAGCATTAACGCCGTCGGCGAAGACAAACGGCTCATGCTGACCGCCGCGATTATTATTGCAGCAGTCCTGCTGCAGAAAGGAAAAAAATAATGATTACCTGTATATTGAAGGAAAGAAACATGAGGAGAACCATATCGCTTTTAATTATCACCCTGCTGGCCGGATTCATTGCGATTGCCGGCTGCTCGAAGAAACCTGCTGATAAAGAGGACAAAGGCACAAAGGCAAAGTGGACTATCGGCATGAGCCAGTGCAACCTCGGCGAACCATGGCGAGTGCAAATGAACGCCGATATAAAATCGGCCGCCGATAAACACCCTGAAATAAAGGTCGTCTATAAAGACGCACAGAACGACACATTGAAACAACGCTCACAGATGGAAGAATTTATCAGCGCAGGCGTCAACCTCATCATAATCAGCCCCAAGGAGGCCGCTCCGCTGACCCCTGTCGTGGCACAGGCATACCAGAAAGGCATCCCTGTCATTGTGCTTGACAGACGCGTGCTGGGTGACCAGTACACCTGCTTCATCGGCGCCGACAATAAAAAAATCGGCAAGGCCGCCGGTAAATGGATTGTCGAAAAGCTCGGCGGCAAAGGTAAAGTCGTCGAATTGATGGGCCTGATGACTTCCACTCCCGGCCAGGACCGCCACTCCGGTTTCCGCGATGGCATAAAGGGCAGTGATGTTAACATAATCTTCGAGGCCGATATGAAATGGCTTGAGCCCGACGCAAGAAAAGAAATGGAGTCGGCTCTTGCCCGCTTCGACAAAATTGACCTTGTTTATGCCCACAACGACCCCGGTGCTCACGGGGCGTTTTTGGCAGCACAGGCAGCGGGACGTGAGAAGAATATCATATTTGTAGGGATTGACGCCCTGCCGCAGGAAGGTCAGGCCTACGTCAAACAGGGCATTATGCAGGCAAGCTTCGAATACCCGACCGGCGGCAAAGAAGCCATCGAACTTGGTCTCGACCTTCTCAACGGCAAAAAGATTGAAAAAGAAGTTACGCTTTCTTCGCGGGTCTTTACAAAAGATAATATTGATTCCGGAGGTCAATTGCTAAAGGATTAACTTGGGAACTGACTTATAAACTCAAACGGCTCGTCAATTCGACGAGCCGTTTTGATTTTCTATGAATCCCAAATCCTGCCTGTTACAAATGCCGGAATAAATCCTCCCCGCCATTAATAAGATGAATCAGTGGTTGAGGACGGTCAACACCTTCGATGAACTTAGGTCTTGCCGCCCATGGCGTGACACTCAATACGCCTGTCAAATCCATCCAATACTGCAGTCGCGCCGTCGGCAAACCCCAGACCATATGCAAATGATTGGCGGGCGCGTATTGTTTATATTCAACCATCGAGGCGTATTTGGGCACAAGGAAAGTATGCGGCCAGTTCCAGTTGGTAAGATTGACCATTTTTTGAGAAAGTTTTTCGGGGACTTCGGTTGTAACCGCCTGGTCCCAGATAAAACTGAACTTGTTGCTGCTGTACCCATACGCCATTCTGCCGGCTATGCCTTCTATACCCGCAGGCGTTATAAAGGTTGCGGAATTTCCGCCGCCGGGGAAATATTCACCATCTGCCAGAGGCATAGTTATCCTGCTCATAATCTCTTTCACGCCAGTCCCGGGCATAGCCGCCCAGTCGAATGATGCGCTGCCGGAGTTGTTGCCGTCAACTAAACCTTTCTTTATCCAGTCCGCGTCTTCCGGCAGGTCATTTATGCCGATTTCCTCGGCTAACTGTTTAATTTCCCAGCCCTCCCAGACCTTCCTGAAATCCATAAACAACGGGGGATTTCCGCCGCTCAGATAAGTCATAAAAAGCATTGTAAGCAGAGCCTGCATATCCGCCTCCGTGGCGAACGGCAGAGGAGGTTTTTTGCCGTTATGGTCAAAACTGCTGTTGAATAAAGATTCCATACAATCCGCGACCGGCAGAGGCCGACCTCTTAAGTCACTGCCCCACTCGAGCTGGCTCATAAACCCGCCGCCTACCGCGTTAAGCTGGGTCATCAGGTCCCGGTTGATAAGGTACATAGCGAGCGACTGGTCAAAACGCAAACTATCTTCGTCGCTTTTCAGTTCAAGCCGGTCACCGATGTATCTATCAATCCAGCCGCGTAATTTCCCCAATTCTTTTTTATCGTATGCCTGCTTCGTCAGCATATCAGCCAGCAGCTTCATATCCAGCCGGGTTATTTCAAGGCCAAAAGTATTTCTCGTAGGAAGAATATGAGCAAGGGCAGTTTCCATACCCATTGAGTCATGACCGAATATCATCACCCTTCTACCCCGAAGAGCCACAGCGGTTACGGCGGCATAGCACCAGTCAATAAGGTCTTCCGCCGTCTTTTCAGTCATTTTCGGTTTCAGTCCCGTATCAGGCCATGTGCCCACGTTCAGATGAACCATTCTGCCTGACTGACTTAAAGCGCCGTTGAGGGCCTGGGCATATACTACTCCCGGTCTTGGGCCGCAGTTACCGCAGGTGATATTCAAGGGAGTATTGTCGGGAAGTTGCTGAAGCAGAGAAATTGTTGTCAATTGCGGGAACGCCCATGTATCAGGCGCAAACAAGGATATCCACCCCTGCCTGCCTGAATTGCTGAGCTACTATATCGGCCTGCGATTCACTATCCACAAGAACGGCGGAATACACAACCTGCACCGGCACATTGCCGGGCAGCACGACCTTGCCGCTTATCGCACTGGCCACTAATGATACGATATTCTTTGCGCGAGTTCGGCTTTGTTCGTCTATTCGAGGGTCACAGGGGGCAAAAACGCCGATAACAGGGACCTTCGGATTTGCTTTTGCAATGTTTGGCAGACACTTGGCTTGGCTTTTGACTGTCATTTTTGGGTCTCCATTAATAATTACGAATCGCCATATCAAGAAAATATTTCCATAAAACGACTACAAGCGTTATTTTTTATTATATCAAATCGCTGCTGTAAAGGATTAAAAGATTGGTTAAAATCGCACATTAATACAGAATCACTTCATATAAACTGTAACTTCCCCCGGCTGTCTATGCTCTATGCGCACAATAAAACCGCCCCCAGTCACTGGCTGCACCATATAACAATCGCCCGACTGCTCAATGTCCCCTGTCAATCCCAGCTTTTTATCCCCAACGAATATTTCACCGGGCTGATGAGCCAGTTTAAATAGCTCTCTCGATTCAACATCAAAGGTCTTATACACAATCTTGTCCGCCCCATACTTTATAGAGCGAACAATCGAGCTGCTTCTCAGAAGATGATTCTCATCCGGCGGAGCCCACTGCGGCACCGATGCCATACCTCTCAGAAAATGTCTCATGTAATCGCCGTAACCATCTGAGAACCAGTAACCCGTTCCTTCGTCGATGCTTGTTTTGACAAGCCCGTCTTCCCGACAGCCGTAACTTGCCCAGTTAAAAGACCTGAACGACCTTTCCTTAGCGGACTCATCGCTGGTTTTTTCATACCATAGTGCCAGCACAGACGCATAGCGAGCCGTATGACTTGTCATCTTGTCCATATCGTTGATTTGCTCGCTGATTACCTCAGCCTCCCACTGAATGCCTTTTTCCGGCAATCCTCCCATTGTTCTTGAATCCTTCGCAAAGTGTTGCCTCACCCACTCGATTATTGTCCCGGCGTGCTCGCGCCACCGGCTGTCACATTCGGGATGCTCAAGAAGATACCTCGCGGTTTCGAGCGGACAATACTGATTTATATTTGTGCGGTAATCCGGGTAAATATAGATATCCTCGAAATACTGCGACCACACATTATTTTGTACCGGATACCTCATCAGCCAATCCCACGCCATTTGCCTCGTCTTTTGACAGGCCTCAACATCGCCAAGATGCAGCCGAATCATCTCATCAAGTAATTTAATCGGCCCGACAGTATTGGAGGTGTACTGCTCCTTAATAATCTTACCCGTCTTCGCATCGACACGGAAAGGCCAGGGCGAGTTGCCGTCGTCGCCTGTTTTCGCATGTCTTGCCAGTGCATCAGCGCATCTTCTCGCGGCATCGAGATATTTCTTTTCGCCGCTGAATTCGTAAAACTGCAGATATGCCAAACCCAATTCGCCGACTTTATCCGGCTCAATAAAACCTGCCCCGTCCCCCCTGCCGCGATATCTGGGATCATTGTCATATCGTGTATCGTCTGCGCCGCGATAATATAAACTTCCTCCATCGGAACTGGCGTAAGGCACGCCGCTCCATGCGTCATTGGGTTCGGTGCTGCCATTGGCGATGTAATGGTCGAGCATATCCCGGACAAGCGGCATTACATTTTCATCGCCGCTGTAAGCGTAATATAAAAGGGCCGAATCCGTAAGCATCGCGAAAAGCCCGCCCGGATTATGCGTCCAGTCCCTGCCTGTAAACAACTCTTTGCCGGTGTCCTTAGGCCCGTAGAATACGGGGTACATAAAATATGTCTTAACACCGTTCGGCTGAACAGGAATCTTTTTGAACATGTCCCATGCGTATGTAACAACTTCGTGATAAGGCGAATTCGCCTCTGACCAAAAGAGCAATTTGCCATAGTTATCCAGCCGAACATCGTGCCAGAAAAGACGGTCGTTCGCATATCCCAGACCTGTAAACAACAAAACAAATGACAAAACGATTTTCCATCGAATCATAAATTAAATTCACTAACTGCCTTGAACATGGCCGCACTATTTTGCGAAGGAACTGTTGTTAATAGGGCAAACAAAGACTTACAAACTCAGCCCCCTGCCGCTTACAAAGACGTTTCTGATATTAGGAATTATAGCGCAGAACCTAAGAAAAGTCGACCAATTTCAATGAAATAAACTGCTTTAAGATTACCTTTCCTGGTAGTGGGTCAGTTTGGCTCAATAAGTTCAACAATGTCATCTATCTCCCAAAGACGGGTGCTTATCCCGGCCTTCATAGCAGGTGTCATTCTTAACGATTGATGAATCCTGCAAAAATTATAATACACAAAATGTAAAGCTACAGCGTATTCCAAATTTTCAACCTTCTTGCTGAATCCATTTGTTAATCGGGTTAGGCGCCTCATACTCATACGCATAGTTAAGTTTTGACGCTCGATATATGAGGTTGATATGTATCTAGGGTCTGGATTGCCATTGATTACCGCTAATTGTACGCCAACAACCGGCGCAGGACTATATCGCTGCTCGCTACTCTCTTGGCCATATAGCTTAACCAGTGTTGCATAATCTACCTCACCAACAAAAGCATCTTCGACAGCGGTTAGATATGCCTTGTGACCATCACTTGTAAGCTGAACACGGTTTTTTAATCTTGCAGCCAAGTCACACATAAACACTTTTGCCCAGTCAACACCACGACCGCCAACAAGGAAAGAGGCAACGAGTTTTGTATCAGGGTCTAAAGCTACCCAAGTCCAGACATCACCGTACCCGTATTGGCCCTTGTATTTCTCTGGCACGTTCTTTTGTTTTGCATAGCAGAAAGACCATATCTCATCGACTTGGATACGCTTACAGGGCAAGTCCACCATAACCTTGTTGTGGAATCGCTCACAAGCCCTGCCTGCGTCTCTTAATAGCTTGACCACTGTATTTTTAGCTATTCCTGTGATTCTTACAGTGGCCCGAATGGAATTGCCTTCTACTAATGCCCTCAAAACCTGAATCCGCTTTTCTTTGGTCAATATATTCATACTGACCATTATGCTTGAGCGGTCAAGTAAAGTCAATAGAAATCTTGGGAATTTTTTAATTTTTTGGCACTACGTTTTTGAATAAAGCTACCTCTAAATGATTCTCGATAGCTTTATAGGCGTGGACGCTTTGGAATACATGCATGTAACAGTGGTGAACCGTCAGAACTAAATCCTGAAAAGTTGCGTCATCTTCAAGAGAAACAATTTTGAGACCAATTTGCTTGCATTCATCTATGTGAATATGTCTTTCGTGGCTTTTATTACAAGAATAAGCAGTTAGCTTTTTAACCACATCGCGTGCCTTTTTATTCGCACCCTGTTCGCCAGCAAACATCACTTCTTCAAGTTGCTTGCTGACAACTTGCTTTGACCACTTAACAGCATTTTCACATTGACTGAGAAACGTCGGCTTATATTGCCCGATTATAGATTGCCATATCGGGATTAAATTTTTATTTTTCTTAACTTCGGCGCATGCCCGCTTAAATTCTTCTTCAACGCCAATGGCCGGAATACCTCTTAAATGAGGGTCAATCGGGCCTAAATTAGAATGCTTTGACATCACTATTTCCCGACATGAACATGCAATCATAGTGCCCGCAGACATTGCAATTTGCGGCACAATAGCTCGAATATTATTTCCGAACATGCGTCGCAGATAATCAACAATAGATTCTGTAGCACCAATACTTCCGCCAGGTGTATGCAACATCAAATCCAACCCTTTTGCCCTATCAAGGGCATGGATAGTCATCATAAATCCGTTTTTATCTTCGTCTGTGATTTCTGACTGTTCTACGTTTGGCTTACTAAGGAAACCAGAATAGTAAGCTATGATATTGCGGCCCGTATGTTCATGTAATTTCAGTAGATATTCTCGCCTTACAAGGTCAAGCGCTTGTATCCCTGCAATTTGGCGACTCTGTAATTCTTTAAGAATTTCACTCCAATCAGGCATATTTTTTACGTCGAACAGATTTGAGGCTTTTCTGCGATTCCATCACTGTTAAAACTATCTACCCATTTAAGTGGAGACGGTTGAACAAGAGAAGTGCTTTCATCTTCGTCGTTTTGGGAAGTAAAGTATTTTAAATACAACGTCTCTGTATCGGTTTGTTCTGTATCAATCTTTTTTTTGTTATCCATAAATTATCCTCCATTCTAAGCGGTTATGGCTTTGCCTCTCAAGCGTTACCTTGCCATCTTGCTTTAGCAGCTTTTATTGCTATCATTTTACGCTTTTCGCCCGACAACTTTGCTGCTCTTGCCTTGCCACCTTTTAGGCCTCCGAGCCGTCCCAATAACACAGCAGCAGGATTTTTACCTTCTTCAGCCACCTTGTCAACCGTTTTCTCGCTTCTTGTAGAATTATCTACGATTGACTTAGCCAGAAGGTTTACATCGAACTTGACTTTGCTTGACCGCTTAGGCATACCGCCAATATATATCGGTAGTATGCCTAAGTCAAGTTAATTTTCTAAGCACCCGTCTTAACTTTTCAAAAAGCCATTAACTATGGGTCTTTATTCAATAATATTCAAACTGACCCATTACCCCTTTCCTAAATACTTGACGTCGTATGAGTTTTTTTATAGTGTGGTTGAATTTTAATGACAAATTCTGTATTTTATTGAAAATGATGCACAGCAGCGTAGCTGAGCAGATTTAAATAGGAGATCACAATGAAAACAAAAGATATGAGAAGATTTATTTATTTATTAGTATGTAATTTTTTATCTATAACTAATGTGTTGATTGGGCAGCCTGTATATGTTGTAAAAGACGGGGTCGAAGATATGTTTATACCAGCCGTTTATTATAATAAGACGCAAAACGGCTATTTAGCCGAAAGAATGAAAATAAACAGCGAAAAAAGGCTGCTTCAAATTGATTTGGAAAGTATTCTTAGTCCTTACAAGCATCGTCCGGGGGCACAAGAATGGGCAGGAGAGCATGTTGGAAAATTTTTGCATGCAGCCGCTCTGGAATATCAGAACTCTGGTAATCCTGAATTAAAAAAACGAATGGATTATGCCGCTCAATCTTTAATTGCCACCCAGCTTCCCGATGGATATTTGGGAACATATCTCGAAAAAAGCAGATGGACATCATGGGATGTTTGGAGCCATAAATATAATATGATTGGTTTATTAGCTTACTATAAAGTAACTGGATATGAACCGGCTCTTACATCATGTAAAAAGATGGCCGATTTACTCTGTAATACTTTCGGCAAAGATAAGTTAGATATTATCAAGTCTGGAACCCATATGGGAATGGCCCCTACCAGCATACTCGAACCTATGGTGGAACTCTACAGGTACACAGGCGAAAGAAAATACCTTGATTTTTGTAATTACATCCTTGATTCCTGGGAAGAAAATGGCGGCCCTAAAATTATTTCAAGCCTTTTGGAAACCGGAAGTGTGTTTAAAACAGCCGATGGCAAGGCTTATGAAATGATGTCAAATCTCGTTGGGCTGTTGGAACTGTACAGGTTAACTGGTAACGAAAAATACCTTCGTGTGGTTCAAAATGCCTGGCTCGATATTGTAAGCAAAAGGTTATACATTCATGGTACAACAAGCTATGATGAGCATTTTCAGGGTGACTTCGACTTAAATCCTGTAGGCCGCTACGACAGTGGAGCCACATATTGCGGACCTGGCGAGGGCTGCGTTACAGTTACATGGATTCAAATGAATTGGGAATTGCTGCGGCTGACTGGAGAGCAGAAATATGCTCAGCAGCTTGAAGGAAGTGTGTATAATGCACTGCTTCCTGCTCAAAACCCAAATAATGGCAAAGTATGTTATTTTCTACCATTAAATGGCAGAAAGCGGTATGGGGAAGTAACACATGGAATCTTACCGGATATTTGTTGCTGCGCATCAAGCATTCCTCGTGGTATAGCACTTATCCCTCAATTTACTGCCGGAGTTATTAATAACTCTCCGGCTGTACTTCTCTATTCATCCGGTACATATAGAACCAAATCTTATTCGGGTGATAAAGAAGTGGATGTCGAATTAAACGTAAATACCGATTTTCCTGTTAATGGCAAAATCAGTATAGATGTTAAAACCTCTCTAAAATCAAAATATGCCATTCTTCTTAATGTTCCCGCATGGGCAGATAATTTTACTGCCGAAGTAAATGGAGTTAATTATACAGGCAAGGCCGGAACGTTTTTATCAATTGAACGTGATTGGAATTTAGAAGATAAAATCCAGGTAAGTGTTGATATGCCGTTAAAACTTATACCCGACAATAACAAAGGTTCACAATTGGTAGCTGTAAAACGTGGCCCTCAAATTTTAGCTCTTGATGAAAATATAAACGATGCTAAGGGATTACCACGATGGGGATGGCATGGCAGACAAATTTACAAGTTTTCGGCAAATCAGAAAGGTGTGGTTAAAAATTTTATGATGGTACCACTTGCTGATGCAGGGCAGTCAATGGCTGATTATTCCGTATTATTAGATAATTTTCAAATAATCGAATAAAAAGTAACAGCCAGGATGCTCCAGACATATAAATTATACCACGGAACCGAATCGCCGCACCAAGACCGAAAAGCAAAAGCGTGGCAGGTTCGGGAATACCTATTTATTAATCAATTTAAACAATTCGTTTGCCTTCTCAATGTCCAGGGTTTTTAAGATTTTGTATTCTTCAAGGGCCAAACCCTTATCGCCGGTTACTAAATAGGCAACGCCAAGATGATAGTGTGCCTCGGCGTAATCCGGCTTGATTCTTGTGGCCTGCTTATAGGTCTCTATCGCATCCTGATAGCGGCCAAGTTTGTAGCAGGTAATGCCAAGATTAATATATGCCTCGCTGTAATCCGGCTTAATTCTTATGGTCTGCTTATAGGCCTCTACCGCATCCTGATAACGGCCAAGGTCTTCGTATGAAACGCCAAGATTGTAGTATGCCTCGGCGTAATCCGGCTTGATTCTTGTGGCCTGCTTATAGGCCTCTATCTCATCCTGCTGGCGGCCCAGTTCGCCATAGGCAACGCCAAGATTGTAGTGTGCCTCGGCGTAATCCGGCTTGATTATTATGACCCGCTTATAGGTTTCTATCGCATCCTGGTAGCGGCCAACGCTGTTGTAGGCAGCGCCAAGATTAATATATGCCAGGGCATAATCCGGTTTGATTCTTATGGCCTGCTTATAGGCCTCTACCTCATCCTGCTGGCGGCCGAGTTTGCCGCAGGCAACGCCAAGATTAAAGTATGTCTCGTGGTCTGGCTTAATTCTTATGGTCTGCTTATAGGCCTCTATCGCATCCTGGTAGCGGCCAACGCTGTTGTAGGCAACGCCAAGATTATTGTACGCAATATAATTGTTTTGCGTTGCCTCGATGGCGTGCGAAAAGAGGGTAAAACTGTTGTTCCAGTAGCTGACCTGCTGATGCGTGCATATTCCGAGGATTGTCAGTGATATTACCATCGATAGGCCGAGAGTGATTTTTCTCTGCGGCCATTTCGAAAGAAGCTCCGGCAGACCCCACGCAATCATTATGAAAAGACCTGTATAGGGAATATAGGTGTAGCGGTCGGCCAATGCCTGCTGGCCAACCTGAACAAAACCTATGACGGGTACAAGCGTTGCGACAAACCAGAACCAGCCTACCGGCAAATACCTTTGATTTCGTCCAAAACGAATTACAAAAATGGATATAACAAGCAATAATAAAACACACATAACCACCTGCCAAAACGCAAAGCTGTCGGCGTCAAAAGGATAAAATACCGCGAGATTTCGCGGCCAGAACAGCTTACCTGTGTATCTTGTGTAAGATATGAAGGCATTGGCAATTCTGTCCTTCAAAGCAAGTGAGTTGATATGTATCACTGCACTGCCCCCAAGCTGAACCAGAAACGTAATTACACTTGAGACGAGGGAAAGAGCAATGAAAGGAATTTTTTCGGCTATTAACTGTCCTGCCGACAACTTCTGAAACACACCTTCTGTCTTCCGTTCTCTGTCCTCAGTCTTCAGTCCTCTGATTCGTTCGAGCGGCCAATAGTCCAGAAGCAGCAGCAGAATCGGCAAAGTAACAAGCATTGGTTTTACAAGAAGGCCCAATGCGAATAGCAGCACTGTCAGCATATAGCGAAACAGGCCGCAGCGTTTTACATAGCTGACATACGCGGCCAATGTAAGAAGAAGGAACAATGTGCTCAATACATCCTTGCGTTCGGCAATCCACGCGACAGATTCGACGTGCATCGGATGAATCGCAAAGGCCGCCGCGACAAAGGCGCTCGGCCATAATGCGCCGGTCATTTTCCTGAACACCGCGAAAAGCAGCAGAGTATTGGCAATGTGCAAAAGCAGGTTTACAAGATGCATCCAGCCGGGGTTAACGCCGAACAATTGGCAATCGAGCATAAACGAAAGCCATGTCAAAGGATGCCAGTTGGCCGAGTGGTTGGTGGTAAAAGCCCAGACGACGCCATCCCAGGTCAGACCGTTCAAAACGTGCGGATTTTCATATACGTAGTCATCATCATCATAATTAACAAAAGCGAAATTATGTACCTGCCAGAAGACCAGCAAGGTACCCAATATCAAAACAAAATACGTGAAAATTACGAAAGTTTTTTTCACAGATTCAGGCATAGTTAAAATAATAACCCGTGTCGGATATGCCAACAACTAAAAAGTTTTAGTTGCAGAGACACATAGCGAAGCGAAGAGCCCGCTTCGGAAATGAAATAAACAGCGTAAATTTGCGCAATCAGCGTCTAATCTTTACAGGCCATACCATTGTTTTACGACGGCTAAGAATTCTTCAGCCGTTTCGGAGGAATACCTAATTTATTAATCAATTTAAACAATTCGTTTGCCTTCTCAGCGTCCAGAGTTTTTAAGATTTTGTATTCTTCAAGAGCTGCTCCCTTGTCGCCGGTTACTAGATAGGCAAAGCCAAGATTATAGTGTGCCTTGGCCAAATCCGGCTTGATTCGGATGGCCTCCTTGTTGGCATCTATTGCCTCGGGGTAGCGACCAAGCCTGGTGTAAACAACGCCAAGATTATAGTACGCGTTTGCCAAATCCGGATTGATTTTTACGGCCTGTTTAAAGGCATCTATCGCCTCGGGCAAGCGGTTGAGACCGCCGTAAGCAACGCCAAGATTATAGTGTGCATCGGCAAAATTTGGCTTGATTTTTATGGTCTGCTTAAAGGCATCTATCGCCTCGGAGCTACGGCCAAGCTCGCCGTAAGCAACGCCAAGATGGTCGTACGCGATATAATTATTTTGTGTTACTTCGAGTGCGTGCGAAAAAAGTTTAAAGCTGTTATTCCAATAGCTTACCTGCCGATGGGCGGATATTCCTAAAGCCGTCAGCACAATTACCATTGATACGCCGAGGACAGTTCTTTGCTTTGACGACTCAACTGAGCTCGCCGAAGTCCATTTTGAAAGAAGCTGCGGCAAACCCCAAGCGATTATTATGAACAGGCCTATATACGGGACATAAGTATAACGGTCGGCATAGGCATGCAAACCTATCTGAATAATGCCGATGACGGGTATGAGTGTTCCGACAAACCAGAGCCAGCCGAGGATTAAATACCTTTGATTGCGCCCGAGGCGAATCACAAGAAAAGATATGCCAAACAGCAGCAGTGCACACACCACAACCTGCCAGAATGGAATACTTCCGGCAGCATTAAAGGGATAAAATACCGCGAGATTTTGCGGCCAGAACATTTTACCTATATATTGAGCATATGATAAGAAAGCGTTGGTAATACAGTTGTTCAAGGAAAGGATATTGATATTTCCTACTGCGCCGGCGTTTTGTTGAACTAAAAAGGTGATAACACTTGAAATGACCGAAAAAACAAAGAACGGAATCTTTTCGAGTATGATGCGGTAAAGGGTCGGGGGATTATCTGCAGATAGAGCAGATTTGCGACGCTTGTGGGCGGAGTCTGCGGCAGTCTGCGGCATAAGGCGATTCAGCGGCCAATAATCGAGCAACAGCAGAAGGAACGGCAAAGTAACAAGCATTGGTTTTGCCATAAGGCCCAGTGCGAAAAGCCGCAAGGGCCGCAACATATCGGAATACGGAGTGACGGCTGACATAGCTGGCATAAACAGCCAAGGTGAGCAGCAGGAAAAATGTGCTTAAAACGTCCTTGCGTTCTGTAATCCACGCGACCGATTCAACATGCATCGGATGGAGTGCAAAGGCGGCAGCGACAAATGCTGCCGTGGGCCTGCAGTAGCTGCGCCGGTCATTTTCCTGAGCACCGCAAAAAGCAGCAGGGTATTGGCAATGTGCAAAAGCAGGTTTACAAGATGCATCCAGCCGGGGTTAACGCCGAACAATTGGCAATCGAGCATAAACGAAAGCCATGTCAAAGGATGCCAGTTGGCCGAGTGGTTGGTGGTAAAAGCCCAGACGACGCCATCCCAGGTCAGACCGTTCAAAACGTGCGGATTTTCATATACGTAGTCATCATCATCATAATTGACAAAACCAAAATTGTGTACCTGCCAGAAGACCAGCAAGGTACCCAATATCAAAACAAAATACGTGAAAATAACGAAAGATTTTTTCGCAGATTCAGGCATAGTTAAAATAATAACCCGTGTCGGATATGCCAACAACTAAAAAACATTGTTATTACAGACCATACCATTGTTTTACGACGACTAAGAATTCTTCAGCCGATTTTGCCGCAAAAAGGGCTTTTTGGACTTTTCTGCGCAGGGGATGAAGTTTGCAATAGGCAATCGCGAATTTCCGAAAATGAGTGATGGCCTTTTTGTCCCCATATAGCTTGCAAACCAGATTGAAATGTTTTGAAATCACCCTGCCCTGCTGCTCAAGAGTCGGGGCGAGAAATCATCTCCCTCGCGAAGCTGTTCGAAAATCCATGGATTACCAATCGCGCCGCGGGCGATTACCGCGCCATCTACGCCGGAGTCTTTCATATTATTTTTAATTGTATCGACAGAAAACAAATCTCCGCTGCCTATAATTATCGTGCGGGGAAATCGTTTTTTGACCTCTGATAAAAACTCCCAGTTTGCCGGACCGGTAAACCTCTGGCAAACAGTGCGCGGATGCACAATTAACGCATCTACCTTTCCGGCCGCGGCTCTGGTGCTGATGTCCCAGAAATTATCATAGGACTGATTATCGAAACTCGTCCGCAATTTCATAGTTACCGGGCAATCGACGGATTCCCTTACGGCGTTATAGATTTCTATTACTTTATCCGGCTCATTGAGAAGAAAGCCCCCCCGCTTTCGGCGAATAACTTTCGGCGCAGGACAGGCAAAATTCAAGTCTATTAAATCGTAACCCGCCTTCCATACCACCCTGGCCGCCCTTGCCATTATTTCGGCATCCTCGCCCAAAAGCTGTGCCCCTATCGGATGTTCCTCATCGCCGGGTTTGAATGCCGGGCTATTAAATACCCGCGGATGGACGACGCTTTTTGCGAGCATTACGCCCGCAAATACAAGAGGTGCTCCGCATTCACGTGCAATTGCACGCATAGCGTAATCGCTGTATCCGCTGAGCGACGCCTGAAAAAAGGGAACATCAAGAATTATATTGCCGATTTTTAGCATTAATCCGCTGGATTTTATGTGTCGAAACCCCTCCAACTTTAAAAAACAGTGTCAATCTGCCTGCCCTGCGTAGCCACTTCGGCGAAGAAGGGTGTTAATCCGTGTCTATATTTTATCGCGATTCGTCAATTATAGCTTTGACTATATCGTTGATGGCTTGCCGGCTTTTGCCGTTTGTGTTGTTGGTGATTATGGAAAATACCCTGTCGCCCGTTTCGGTTGTGCAGACGCCGGATAATGATTTTACGCCGCCGATGTAACCGGTCTTGGCGAAAATTTTACCCTTGTATTTCGGCTCGTTAAACCATTTATCGATTGTCCCGTCTTCCCCCCCTACCGCTAAGGTCTCCTTGAACTTCTGCCATTCGGGCTTTTTATAGATGTCTAATAGGATGGCCGTAAGCAGGTTTGCGCTTAGACGATTGTTCTCGCTCAGCCCGCAGCCGTCATCGAGAACGAACTGGTCGGTCGATACCCCCAGCGAAACTAAGTAATCCGACACGAATTGCTTACCCTGTGCCCAGGAGCCGCCCTTGCCGTTCAACTGTCGATATGCGGCGATTGTCTTCAGCAATGATTCCGCGGCGACCTCCAAACTGTCTTTATTGCAGCGGTCAAAAACATCCCATATAGGGGTGCGATAGACGGCGAGAAGCTTGAATTGGTCCTGCGGCAGGATTTCTCTTTCGACAAGTTTTCCCGTGATGCCAACGCCGGAGCGTTTAATCTCTTCGGCAAGCAGATAGCCGAAAAACGCCTGTGGCTTGTCGATTGTAACGCGGATTGGCTCACATTTTTTATAGCAGACGCCTGAAACAGTTATAACGTTTGACCCGGCGGGCCTCGCCCCCCCGACAGTGGTATCAGTTTGCGTGGCCGATACCTTGCAGTTATTGATTATCTTTACATAGCTTGTCGGCGGGTCGATAGTCAGCTCAACTTTCGGGCCGACTGTCTCCGCGGTAATCTCGATGCAATTATCGTTGTAGTTAATGCCCGCGACCTCGGCGGCATACCATCGATTCAGCTCCTTTTTCGGCCAGTTCGGCTGAACATATTCATTGTCGAACACGGTGTCGTCAATAATAACGTCTGAAATTGTCGTTACGTTGTTTTTGTGCAGAATCCCGGCAACGTCTTTTAATACCCAGCGCGGGTCGAGATTATTTTTCTGCATAGTGGCTTTGTCACCCAAAATCGGGTCGCCGCTGCCTATTACCGCGACCGCATCGCCGACTAAGCCGACACCCGTCACGTAAGTAAAGTCCGGGCCGAAGTAATGTAACGCCGCCGCCGTCGTAACAAGCTTCATATTCGACGCGGGTGTCATAGGAATAGAAGCATTATGGCTGTAAATGACCGAGCCGCCGCACGGGGTTTACGATTTTGACCGCGATGCGCACCTTGCCCTGTGCCTGCGAATCGACAATCGTATCGACCTTCCACGCCAAATCGGCCTTGCTTATGCCCGCTGATACGCAGACAGCAACTATACAAACTAATATTTTTTTCAAATCCGTTTTCATAAGCGGTTGTTAATATCAAAACGCCGACGCAATATCAAGGACGATTTTTAAAATACCCCCTAACTTCTCCCTTCTAACTTCTGCTTTCTTGCTTCTTCACTGTCCGCTATACGCTGTACGCTGATTTCGAGCATCAAGCATCCAGTATCGAGTATCTTCTCCCTTTCGTCTTACGTCTTATGTCTGGGGTCTTGCGTCTTAGGTCTCTGTATCGGATGTTTTTCGTGATTGTTTCAATCTGCGATTGTTTCCTTTATAATGCTTTGTATGACCAGACACAAAGCGTTTACGCTCATCGAGCTTCTGGTAGTCATCGCTATCATAGCGCTGCTTATGGCCTTATTATTTCCCGCGTTCAGTAAGGCCCGCGAGCAGGGCAAACGCATCGTATGCATGAGCAACCTCAGGCAGCTAACCATCGCCTGGACGGCATACGCCCAGATGAACAGCGAAAAACTCGTCAACGGCGGCCCGATTGCTCCCGGTGCCTCATGTTCGGCATCATCGTTGGAATGTCCGTCCGGAACCAACTGTGCGGCTGCTCCCCCTGAAACTTCAACAACAGGCAACGCTTATAACGATTTTCATGTCAATGAGCTGCCCTGGGTCGGCACCGCATGGGGAACAGCCGACGAATGCTGCCAGAGGTGCGCGATTCAAACCGGCGCGTTGTGGAGATATGCCGGTCACGAAAAAATCTATCGTTGCCCCACCGGCGAAAAAAACGCCCTCGTAACATACCCCATCATCGATTCAATGAACGGCAAGTATCTATACAGCGGCTGTTCCACGGCCGGCTTTACTGCTGCTCCGGCAAACCTCTGCCTGAAAATGCTGACACAGATTAAACAGCCCTCCGACAGGTTTGTCTTCCTCGACGAGGGACTGCTCTCCCCCGACAGCTACGCCGTCAATTATTCCTGTCCGAGCTGGTTTGATGCGCCGATGATGAGACATAGCAATGGAACATGTGCCTCTTACGCCGATGCCCATGGCGCTCGTCTTATGTGGCGGGCGGACGAAACCATTCTCGCCGGAAAAAATAATACTATCAGCTATACGCCGACAACCTGCACAGGCAAAAACGACCTCTACAATATGCAGGTCCGATGCTGGGGCACTATCGGCTATACCCTCGACCCCGCCTGCAAATTCAAACTCAACGACTATTGACCCACGCCCTCCGTAGCCCTTGGCGAAGGAGGGTCTGCCCTTATGTCTTGTGTCTTATGTCTAAAGTATCAGTATTTATTCGGTTATTTTGAGGAATCGAATGTTATCGAGCCAGGCACAGTCGCTTCCGCTGCTGCCGCTGGAATCCTTGGAATACGTCCATTTAAAGGTATGGACGCCCGCCGGGAAGTTAAAAGTCAGCTCACTCCAGCCGAATTCACCGGACAACCCTGGGATAATAAAGGCATCGCCATCAATGTAAAAGATAAGATTGTCATGGCCGCTTTCGCTTGAGACCTTGCAGTAAAAACTGATGATTTCGCGGCCGGCAGTGTTGATTGTGAATTCAATGGAACTTGACTGGCTGTTGGAGATTGTGCCGGATTTGGCCGCGTATGTCCCCTCCCAGACAGTGCTCGATTCTATTACCCAGTTGGCGTTTCCCCCCTGTACCCACGGCAGAGCGGAGAAATCGCCGGTTTCGAAATTGTCGCCGAAGTATGTCGCGACCCGCGAACACAGCCAGCTTTTGCACAGTTGTTCGAGGTCTTTGATGTCGATACGGCCGTCAACATACCAGTCAACCGTCGAACAGAGCTGGTCCGGCTGGCAGTTCGGCTCTCCCCAGAAGCTTCCCAGCATGGCAAATTCCTCCATACCCACAGGTATCTGCCAGGACAAAACCGGATAGCCGTTCATTTTCCAGATTTCATCAGAACCGTTGACTATCTCCCCGAAGAAGTCCCAGCCGGCAAAGCTGCTTTGCTGCCTCATCTGCGCGTCGGTAAGTTCTGTCCCTATTCCGTTATTTGGTCCGCCCCCATCACTGAGGCGGAGGTAATAGCAATTTAGAATTGAAAAAAAGGAAGAACTTGTCGCCTGCAAAACCCCCGACGGTGGTGCCGCCGGTGACATGGCCCGCGGCGTAGCAATCTAAGGCGCCGCCGTAGTAGTAGCCAATCAAACCGCCGACTGCCGCCGAGCTTGCCCCGCCGTTTACGTTAACAACGGCGTAGCAATTTTTGATGGTTGAGGCGTTCGTACCGATAAGACCGCCTACATTGGCAGAAGTATTGCCGCCTGTGATGGTCCCCTGTGCAAAGCACCGGTTGATTGTGCCGGTACTGACGCCCGCCAATGCGCCGATATTCTGCGAGGTGCTGCCTGCAGTGATACTAAGATTTTTAATGCCGAGGTCTTTCAGGACATCGATTCCTTCCGGGTTACTGTCTAAATAACCAAACAGGCCGAGGTAGTTTGTGCTGGCGCCGGAAGTATTGATTGTTAGATTCGAGATTACGTGTGTGTTGCCGTCAAAAACTCCTGTAAAAGTCGTGTCGGTGTAGGGAATAACCGCGTTTGTATAGGTAATCCCCGCCAGGTTGATATCAGCCATCAGGACGAAACTTGAAGCATAATATGTCGTATCTGCGCCGATAGCATTAAGGTCGCTGGCGTTCCAGACCTGGTATGGGTCGGCATCGGTGCCGCTTCCCGCCCACGGCGCAGCATTGGCCAAAGCCACCGCAAACAATACGAAAACAAAACCGGTCCCAACGATATGGCGAAATTGGTGAATCCTCATTTTCCTGCCTCCCAAAAAAAGACCTCTAAAACAAAAATTTTTCGACATAGTTAAGGATATGCCGCAAAACCGTTTTTGTCAACCCCCCACTGTCCGCTATATGCTGTTCTGGGTCACAATGGTATATAAGCATATGCGTATATACTTATATAGTGCTCCAAGTTCTCGGCGGTTAAACAATCCGTGGAATCTGTGTTAACCCCGTTAGATGGCGGCTTCGCCTATCTCACGGGGTAAATCTGTGGTTCTGGAAAATTCAAGCGTGCAAACTCGCCGTGGTATTTAATAGCGGCACGGTCGTACGCCCTCGCCGCTTCTATTTCGTTGTCAAAACTGCCTAAGAATATTCTTTTCCCCTGATACCTGGTTCGGACATCCCAACGGCCAGTTTGTTTTGAAAGATAAACACCGATAAATTTTGATGAGGTTTTGGCTGTGGTCTTGCATTTGTTAAGCCCATTTTGCGAATGAGTCGCTAAACGAAGATTTTGTCTTCGATTATCGAGAGTATGGCCGTTTCTATGGTCAACTAAAAGATTTGGCGGGGAATTCAATATTACCCTATGCAACGAAACAATTGTTGCCTGCTTAAGGGGTTTATTGAGGAATCGAACCGCATATAAATTTCGACGGTCTCTCTTGGCGGACCAGCGAAAGCTACTGAGCAGGTAGTAGTCCGACAGGTCAACAATTGTGTAAAGGCCTTCACCAAGGAAGATTTTGCGAAAGATACAACCATACTTGTACCGCCGATATAGGATTACCGGCCAAGCGAAAAACATATCGAGCCAAACGGGTATTGTTATTGTTAATTGAGCAGACATAGTTTCCTCCATTCTCTTTTGCCACTAAGGCACCAAGACACTAAGTTTTTAGTTTTTTTAATTTACCTGTCTTGGCCTCAAGACCTGAAACGTGGGAATCTATCCCGAAATGCTCGCGCTTCTGCGCTACTACAGAGGAACAACATGCCTCTATATATAGGGCAAACTTGCGGGCTTTTTAAGCACTTACAAAACAACTGTGATTATCACAAAGATTGATAAGTTCTTTTGCCGTAAGGAATAAAAAAATATTTCGAAAATTGCCGGATTTTTTTGGGGATATGGGTAATCTCGAAAAGCACGTTTGATTGAATTGCCTAAATTAACATTAGATAAGACCCAAGACCCCAGACGTAAGACACAAGGGAGAAGGGAGAATTTAGAAGGCGGAAAGAAAAACGGCCGGAGTTAATTTTGTCGCGAAAGCGCGGGGCGAGGAAAAACGGCTGTACCCAGTATTCCGTTTTTCATAATGAATCTATAGCAAAAAACAATAGTGAATTTAAACCGGTTATAGAAGTAAATATTTTTGCTGCGTCTCGTGAAAGCACAATTGCCGCAGTATTCTCCTTTTCCCTGTCAAGGGGAGGTAAGGCAGTGTTTTTCAGATGCACACACCATAAATATATAGCCTGAATATGTCTAATTATTTCCGCGCCACCAGCAGGATTACGAATAATTCGTCCTGTAAGTTCTATTATTTCAGAAAGATAGGGTGGATCAAGCTGTTCGTTTGAATTGGTCAGCTTACGGAGCAATTGGAAGAAATTTTCTTTTTCTCGCAATGAAAGAGGCCCACCATAAATATAATTCCGAAAGTCACGAGGTATATTAGTTGTTCCCTGTGCAAGAATATAACTTGTTGTTTCAAGGAGGCTATGTACAAATCTTTCTAACCCTACATATGATAATAGAACATGGGCCTCATCCTTTGGGTTAAGCAAAGACGCCACTTTTGAAAAATGATTTAAGATATTTAGCAAATTCCGATTCTGCTCAATATACCAATATGAATAAGATAGATATGCATAGACTTCTTTGAGCTGAAGTTGATCTTCCGAAGGTTTTTGCCCTTTGGGTATAATGACGCCCCATTTCGCTTGTATTTCTTCTTGAATATGTTCATCAACAAGTGGTAGAGGGTAGTCAATTATGGCCAGATTTTTTTCCATAGCGTCGAGCGTATCATTGTCGATAACCCTTAAACCTAATTTCGGTGCCATTGCTCTTGCGTGATTATTTACAATTGGGCGCAATAAATATGCTTGATCTGCTCCAAAATAATCTTTTATGCCTTTCAGCCAAAACAAACGATTGACATCAGAAACGTTTTTGCCACTCTTGCAATCCCCTACAACTTTCGAAGTTGCAAATAACTTATCATATTTAACACCTAATACATCAAGGTCCGTAAGAGAGCTTCGTTTCATTGTAATGCCCAGCATTTCATATTGACTCAATTCAATTTCTATTGGGCACCAGTACCCTTGAGTAAAAAGGATGCGACGCAGACGTAACTTTTGTTTAAGATCTTGGTTTATAGCTTTAGCCATGAGTACTTGCTCCCCGGATGAGATTTCCCATTTGGCGAATGATTTCTGTTCTAGTTTTCGAAGAGCTTTTAATGGATTTTGCCAATTGAGGTCGTGTTGTAGTTGGCCCTTGATAACCCGAAGGAATTAACAATGCTTTCTGTGCTTCAATGTCTATTCGTGCTGAAGGTGCTTCACCATGCTCAAGCATATCCAAAGCAACAGTTATGGCGTTCATATTTTCTTCAGTGTCATAAATCTCAAAATTCCAATATCCATTTCCCTCATCGACAGGTCGACCTATAAGTTTTTCCGTTAATAAACCATATTGGCTCAATAAATCTGGATGCCCCTTCTTGAATTTTTTATAGTGTTGCAAACGCTCCAAAATCATACGTGGATATTTAATAGGACGTCCAGACGCGAATTTTTGGCCATATCGAACAGAGGCCAGAATGGCACGGGCTTTATCTATTACAACTTTTTGCTCTTGTGATAAATTCCCATAAGGAGCAAAAACAAAATGCTGATCTCCTGTCGCTCCATTTACTTTTATAGGCATTAATACGCCAGTACCAATCGCATCATTGAGAGCGGGGGATTGTGCAATTGCAGGGTCAGTAAGAGATAATCCTTGATGACACTTTAGCGTGTTCACAACTTGTGCTACTTCTTCTGGAAACTTTTTCGCCCATTGTAAATATGCTGTCGGATTATTGTCCACCGCTAATGGAGTATAAATCATCGGCCGACCATCTACAACTTGCGTTGCTACAAGTAAACCCGATTCCATTACATCTATCATGATCGATTGAAGAGTATTATCTAGTCCGAGTGATTTTAGAAGGGCTTCCTTTTCAGCAGGTCCAAAAAACAAATTATTAAGTGTCTCGATACTTGCATTTTCCAATTCAGTTGGTTTAAGTTGAAGCCAGCGCTCTCCTAAGTCATTATACCCTGATCGAAACTCAGGAACGCGAATATCAATTCGGCGAACCATTTCGCCAGAGCGAACTACAGACACAAAATCAACTTCTTCTAATTCTCGTAGAACAGCAGGAAGTTCAAGGCCAGATATTCCCAAAGAAGCGGCAGCATATTTGAGTCGGTCATAGTTATCGATGTAAAGAAGCCCCTTAAGATGCATTGCCAAAGTCGCAGCTTTGCCTATGAGCAAAGTCTTTTCATAATAGACTTCTTTTGGTCCAAAAGCGCTTGTTGCTTTTAAACTTTCATGAAAATCTTGGGCTCGTAGTCCTATTAATATTGATTCCATGATTACGGGTCTGGATTAATATGTATAACTCACTAATTTTTACCTAATTTGCATTTCCCGTTTAAATTTCTTTTATGATTCTACACAAAACCCTATCCTTTTTCAATGATATATTCTGACATCTGTCAGAGAGCAATGTTGCCAAGCAAAGGTGTGAATCTCTTCCGGCAGTCCATCAGAAAGGAATATCGTCTGAAGGTGTCTTAGAAACATTTGGTGGCGGTTCATAGATAAGGGTCAATTTATCCTGGTTTGCGATTAACCATTCTTCTCCCTTATCAGTAGTTTTATACGCTGTATATGGCTCGCCCTGGTAATCTTGCTCTATACCCGAATCCACCATTCCTTTAGCTATCAGTGTTTTAAGGGCAATACTTACCGCAATATCGGTGAAACCTGCTTTGTTCATGTCACGTTGCACTTGAACCCCTGAGACATAGCCGCTTGTTAGAAAAGAGTTCTGCATAATAATTACAAGTGCTACGAGCTCATGCTGGTTTAAGCCCTCTGTATCCTTTACAACGGGGCGATTGATAACCCTGCCTAATTCTTCGTTCTTTTTCAAAATTGCTTGGATACGTTTAGTTATACTATCTTTGAGCTGATCAAAATCCTGAGGTGCACCAGTGCTGTATTTTATAATAGCTCTGTGTTGAACATCGAAAGGAAACCGTGTTTTACGTTCATCCGAACATACTAAGACAACCTCACGAGACAAGGCCAGAGCAAATCCGAGTTCGAACCAAACGTTTGGATTGTCCGTTGTAATATCAGCAAAGCATATTTCCGCATCCCGTAATCCGTTTTCGATTTCCTGAATTGGAATACTGACTGATGGGTCACGATCAACACGATATGGTTCTACTCCAGCAGCAGATATTGCCGTAGAAAATACAGATTCATACCTTTTATCAAAAACTCCTCCGTCAAACGGCTGCATTACAAAGCATTTTCTCATGATTTACCCTTTCCATCTTAATATCGATTATATGGCTTGGATAAAACAATTTAAAGGCGTTTTTCGTCCGGCAAAGTTGACACCCGCCAACAACATGCGAGTGCGGGCAGGCAAAGGTGCGAACCTCTTTAATCTTCACCACAAAGGCGCTAAGAATACACTTTGTGTCTTTGGGTCTTGGTGGTTAAGAGCCGATCCCGGCCTTAAAACAGTTTTCGCCAAACCCACCTATTCCTTTGATTTGCTTCCACAAAAGTTAGGATATAAAAAGTAACATAGTAAGAGTGTTATGATAAAACAAAGGATACCTGATAACACAGCTTGTTTGAGATTTTGCAATACGGCTATTTTAAGCCCTGAAGCAGTCCCAATTGCACTCCCTAAAGCAGCAATGACGCTGAATAATATTCTCCTTTTCATTTGTTAACCTTTCAACACTGCACCGGAAATCTGGGGACCAAAGGTGCGAATTTCTTTAATCTTCACCACAAAGGCACTAAGAATCCACTTTGTGTCTTCGGGGCTTAGTGGTTAAGAGTATATTGTTAAACTGGAAAGAAAACAAGTATTTTGAACAAGAGTCGATAGTCGTTGGTATTTAGTCGTTAGTTCCGCCTCCCCGCCAGCAGGCGGCATTCTAATTGCGATATACGAACGACTAAATACTAAAGACTAACCACTATCGACTGCTCTAATCTCTCGCGTAGCGAGTAATCCCCGGCTGAGAGCGCAGAAGCGGAGCAAACCGGCTTTACTGCGCCCTCAACCGTCCTTTCGCGCAGACAATCACCGTTGTGAACCTATTATTTAAGGCGATTGACCGGCTATATTGTTGACGATATTTTTCCCTCGGCTTAAAAAGTTGTGTTCCGGCCAGCTTGGGCATTTTGCCATGTGGCAAAGTAGTTGACGCCGTGGGCGAAGACATAGGCCAATCGCATAAACCACGTTTGGAGAACTGGCCATGTCGAGAACACACTGCTGGCCGAAAACTGTGTAAATCCGTGGAATCTGTGGCTAACAAAAAAACAGCGTAAATCAGCGTTAATCTGCCTGCCATGCGACTCGTCCGGCGTAGCGCAAGCGAAGTCGGAAGCCCATTCGGCAATACAAACTAAACGCTAAACGCTGTTCGCTGCTTGCCTCGGCGTAGCCATAGGCGAAGCCGGGTCCGCTACACACTGAGTGCCGCTTTGGCGGGGATTTTTACCTTGAAAAATTCCTTGTATTTCATATCCACCTTGAGAATGTGGAGTGTCAGCCATAGTTTAAGGAATTCCACAATCTCACTATAGACCATTGATTGCTTATTCAGGGCGTTTACGGATAGTTCGGCCGTTGTCTTGAAAAAGTAGATGTGCTGCTCCTTATGCAGCCCAATCTCCGGATAGCCGTATTCCTGCATAAGCTCTTCTTCAGTCGTGAAATGCTCTTTCGCGTAGTCAAGCATTTCCGTCAGCGTCTCCGGGACCAGCCCTGAATTCCCGGATGAGTCGGAGTGGTCGATGAGCTTATTGATGATTTCAAATAGATGCCGATGTTGACGGTCAATTTTCTCAATCCCCACGCTATATTCCTCTTTCCAGCATATCTTTTCCATTTTTAACTCCTATATTCAGCTATTGTTAAGGCCAAGGCCTTTTGAAAATGCTTCCCATACATTGTTTATCGGCGTTCAAATTACCGGATATTATTACTTTTTTGGCAAAAAACAGCGTTAATCCTCCTTCGCTGACGCTATGGAGGACAGGTCAGCGTCTAAAATAAATCCGTGTTTTTCAGCCAGGCCTGTCAAAAAGACAGGGTAATAACGAAGTTAGCACTGTGGGTGAGACGCGGGTCTGGCACATAAATCGTATTTAGAGCACAGACCGCGTTGAATACACTCATCTGGCCGACACGGAGCAAAGCGACGAGCCCGCTTCGGAAAACTGTGTAAATCCGTGGAATCTGTGGCTAACAAAAAAACAGCGTAACCAGCGCAATCAGCCTGCCCTGAGCAAGCGCAGCATGTCGAAGGGCGTCTAAAATAAGTCAGTGCAATCTGTGTAATCAGTGGTTAAAATTCTGTTTGACTATCCGCCGGTAAGCCGCTAATATGCTCCATTCTTTTATAAACACTAAGGAATTTGTTTTGACTCTTTTTCAGGTAAACGGGCGATTATGGATAATCGATTGATGCTCCTTTGTGTGGTTTTAGTGCCGTGTATCGGGGCGTTTATTCTGCCTCTGGCGGGCCGAATATCAGCCGGCCTGCGAAATCTCCTTGCGCTGGCGCTGGCTTTAATCCCCCTCCTGTTAGTAATCGCTCTCCTGCCCGTTGTTGTGTCCGCCGGGCCGCAAAATTTCACGGCCAATATCAATAACATATTCAATTTCACCCTGTACGCCGACGGCTTGGCGGTATTTATGGCGCTGGTTTCCGCTTTTATAAGCTCAATCATCATTTTTTACTCTTTTGGCTACATCAGCCATTACGAAAACCAGAATGAATACTACCTGATGGTGCTATTGTTTTTGGGCGGTATGATGGGCCTGATTTTCTCAGGCAACCTCGTATTCCTGTATCTTTTCTGGGAAATCACAGCCATAACAAGCTGGCGGCTCATCGGCTTTTTCAGGGAAAAGCAGCACGTCATTAAGGCCGACAAGGCATTCCTTGTTACGATGTTCGGCTCACTCCTTATGCTCATCGGCTTCGTCATTGTTTACCAGCAAACCGGCTCTTTCGACCTCCAGACCATAAAAGAAACCCTCGGCGCTAACCACTTATCGAATCTGGCGGTAATTCTAATGCTCGCCGGCATCTTTGCCAAATCCGCCACTCTCCCCTTCCATACCTGGCTGCCCGACGCAGGCGTGGCTCCAAGTCCTGTTACCGCCCTGCTGCACGCGGCTTTGCTTGTTAAGATAGGCGTTTATGTATTCGCGAGGTTGTTTATCGCGACCTTTATGATTGATGATTCCTGGCATACCATCGTGCCGGTAGTCGCGGGTGCAAGCGCATTAGTTTCAGCGGCGGCGGCGATGGTCGATACCGATTTGAAACGCATAATTGCCTATTCTACCGTAAGTCAGATTGGCTTTATTTTCCTGGGTCTGGCCATCGGCAACGAAATCGGCATCACCGGCGGATTGCTTTATATTATGATGCATGGGTTGGCTAAGGGCGGGTTGTTCCTGTGCGCGGGAATCGTTGAGCAGAATACCAAGACCAAGGATATCACCAGGCTGGGCGGTTTGATTAAGACGATGCCTGTTACGGCGATTGCTTTCCTGTTCTGTTCGTTTTCGGTTATGGGAATACCGCCATTCGGCGGATTCTTCAGCAAATTTATGGTTATGACGAGCACTATCAAGGCGGGTGACATGTGGATTATGCTGACATTCCTGATAGGCGCGATTATGACTATTATTTACCTGCTACGGGTATTCAGTATGGTGTTTTTGGGGGAGGCGAAGACCAAGCCCGTCAGGGAGGGGTCAGCCACGATGGTTATTAGCGTCGCGTCGCTTGCGGTATTATCGATTATCGCGGGATTCGCGATTGCGTGGCCGACGCAGTTTGTTATGGCCGCGATTCAACATCTGCCGGGGGTAATCAGATGACAGACAGCTATATTTTATTGCCAATAGCCATACCTTTTATCGCCGGGATAGTGGTCCTGTTGATAGGCCAGCAAATCAAGAGCGTCAAGGAGGCGATTGCCCTGCTTGCCACGGCTGCGACATTAGGGCTGACCATAACGCTTTTCAAAGAAAATATAAATTTCTCAATTCCATGGACGGGTTTCGGAATTGATTTAGCTTTGCGGCTGTATCACTTCAGCGCGTTTATTCTCGTCGCGGCCTCGGCATTTTCGTTTTTGTTTGTGCTTTACAGCTGCTCATTTATGCGGGACAAGCCACGCCTTAATCAATTTTACAGTTACCTGCTCATAACGCTGGCGATGACCAACGGCGCGGTGCTGGCGGACAATCTCATCCTGATGCTGTTTTTCTGGGAGGGGTTGATGCTGACGCTGTTCGGGATGATTGCGATTGGGCGGCCCGGGGCATACAAGACGGCGATTAAGGCGTTCATTATCGTGGGTATTTCCGATTTGTGCCTGATGATGGGGATAGGTCTTACGGGGCACCTTGCGGGCACGATGACAATCTCCAAAATCAGCTTGCCCGTTGTCGATTCGCTGGGGGCTTTGGCATTTATACTTATGATGATGGGCGCGATTTCGAAGGCCGGCTCGGTGCCATTTCATACGTGGATTCCCGACGCGGCGGTTGACGCGCCGCTGCCCTTTATGGCGTTTTTGCCCGCATCACTTGAGAAGCTTTTAGGCATTTATCTTCTGGCGAGGATATCGCTCGATATGTTCAAACTCAGCGGCGAGTCGGGGCTTAGCACGCTGCTTATGATAATCGGCGCGGTTACAATCCTGCTGGCAGTGATGATGGCCCTTGTGCAGAAGGATTACAAACGGCTGCTTTCGTATCACGCCGTAAGCCAGGTCGGGTACATGATTCTGGGGATAGGTACCTGCCTGCCCATCGGCATTGTGGGCGGTTTGTTTCATATGATAAACCATGCGCTGTACAAGAGCTGCCTGTTCCTTACGGGCGGTGCGGTGGAAAAGCAGACGGGGACAACTGATTTGGCAAAATTGGGCGGGCTGTGGTTAAAGATGCCTGTAACTTTTGTGTGTTTTGTTATAGCGGCGGCATCGATTTCGGGCGTGCCGCCATTTAACGGGTTTTACTCAAAAGAGCTTGTTTATGACGCGGCATTAGTAAGAGGAAATGTGTTTTACTTAGCGGCGATTTTGGGCACATTTCTTACGGCGGCGTCATTTTTGAAATTAGGGCACGCGGCGTTTTTGGGTAAGATTAGCGAACAAAACAGCAAAGTCAGGGAAGCAAAGCCGGCAATGCTTGTGCCGATGATTGTAATCGCTGCCGTATGCGTAGTTTTCGGCGCCTGGAATTATCTGCCTTTAAATAACCTTATAAAGCCGATTCTGGGCGAGGAACGATTAGCCGGACACGAGTTCGGCCCCAATACGATGCTGATTACGGTTACGGTGATTGTTCTGGTTGGCGCATTGCTGCATCATTTGTTCGCGGTGAAGGTCAACGGCAGCGGGTACAAGGCAAGCGACCATATCCGGCACGCACCGTTCCTTGAGGGCATTTACACAAAGGCCGAGAACCGCTGGTTCGACCCTTATGATATCGTGTTAAAAATAGTCCGGGGCTTATCGAGATTCGGCTGGTGGATAGACAGGGCAATCGACTGGCTGTATGAGGATTTCGCCGTGAAGGTCGCAGCGGGATTATCGAGCTTGATAAAACTGGCGCATACGGGAAGTTACTCGCTGTATGTCGTCTGGTCGTTAATAGGCGTTTTGTTTGTCGTAATAATGTTAATGAAGTCGTTTTAGTTAAGGGGCAATATGCTGTCACCGTTTTTACTGCTGCCTTTGCTGGCGATAGTGCTGCTGAATCTGCCGATGCGAAGCATAACGCAGAAACTGGCGTTTTTCTTCGGGGTGATAATGTCGCTGTGGCAGATACTCGCGGTTACGATGATTGCGACGGGTCGCGGCGGCACAGACACATGGGCGAGGTATTTTTCGCTGGGGCTTACCTGCGACAACCTGACGCTTGTGCTGCTGCTGTCAATCGGCATTGTAACACTGACGACGATTCTGGTCGGTATGCAGACAGTCGGCAGCGAAAAGCAACGATTCAGTTTTGTAAACCTCGTCTTAGTCGCAATGATTGGAATGAACGGGACGGTGATGCTTAAGGACCTGTTTACGCTGTATATATTCATCGAGGTAACGGCGGTCGCGTCGTTTATTCTTATCGCTTTCCAGCGTGATACCAACGCCCTCGAAGGGGCATTCAAATATATAATTTTATCGGCGACAGCGACGATAATGATGCTGCTTTCGATTTCGATAATGCTGCTGGTGGTCGGGGACACATCGTTCGCGGCGGCAGGCAGCGCGGTTCGCCAGTCGCAGGGCAATCCTTTAGTGATAGCGGCAATCGGCCTGTTTATCTGCGGTTTGTTAATCAAGGGGGGCGTGGTTCCGTTTCACGGGTGGCTGCCCGGGGCATATTCGGCTGCGCCGGCGGCGGCATCGGTGCTGCTTGCAGGCATAGCAACCAAAACATCGGGCATATACGCGCTGATTCGGCTGACGACATCGGTATTCGCGAATAACGAATCCGTAAATCACATACTTTTATTAGCAGGCGTTATTTCAATCCTCGTCGGGGCATTCGCAGCAATGGGGCAAAGCGATTTCAAGAGGATGCTGGCGTATTCGAGCATCAGCCAGGTGGGATATATAATCCTCGCACTGGGCTGCGGGACAAACCTGGCGATAGTCGGAGCAGTTTTCCACTTGTTCAATCACTCGATTTTCAAGTCATTACTGTTTGTCAATTCCGCGGCGGTCGAGAAACAATCAGGCACGACGAATATGAACAAATTAGGCGGGCTGGGGACAAAGATGCCCGTTACCAACGCGACTTCGATGATAGCATTTTTGTCAACGGCTGGAGTACCCCCCCTTGCGGGATTCTGGAGCAAGCTGATTATCGTGATAGCGTTATGGCAGAACGATCTGCACACATACGCGACGATAGCGGTATTGGCGAGCGTTTTGACGCTTGCGTACCTGCTGCTGATGCAGCGAAAGGTGTTCTTCGGCAAACTGGCCGAGGGGTTGACTAACGTAAAGGAAGCCGGTTTGGGTATAACAGCGGCCGCCTCGATACTGGCGGCGATAACGGTAGGCGTCGGCGTGGCTTTCCCGTGGATGTTTAACAGTGTTTTGATGCCTATAAGCAGTTTTCTGAAATAAATTTAACCACAGATTACACAGATTACGCAGAAGTGAGTAAAAAGAAAATATGACAATAAACATCATACTTGGAGTATCGTTAGTGTTAGCGGCCGCGTGGACGGTGATGACTGTGCGCCTATTACGCTCGGTGATAGGGCTGGCGCTAACCAGCATGATTCTAACGATAATTATGTTCAAGCTCAACTCGCCGCTGGCGGCGGTTTTTGAGCTGTCGGTTTGCGCGGGACTGATATCCGCCATATTCATAAGCTGCATCAGCTTAACACAGCGGCTGACCGATGAGCAGGCCGCGGAAAGGCAAAAAGAGCGATTTTCAAAATTCTGGCTTTTGCCTGTAATTCTCGTGCTGGCGGGAGTTGCTTTGTACCAGGTTCATATCCCGCTGGATTTCCATTTACAGGCCGCACCAGGTGAGAGTGACGTTCGTAATATTATATGGAACCTGCGACACCTTGACCTGGTTGGGCAGATTGTGATTCTGCTGGCCGGGGCATTTGGGGTGGTTGCGTTGTTTAAGGATTGAGCGAATGATGGATGAAATACCGCAGGTATTCTGGCTGTTCAGCATAGGGGCGATACTTCTGCTGATAACGGGCTTTTATTGTTTGATAATGACTTACAACTTAGTAAGGGCGCTGATAGGACTGGAGATTCTGACAAAGAGTGTAACGCTTTTTATTATACTCGCGGGATACGTTACCGGTCGAATGGCGCTGGCGCAGGCGCTTGCCATCACACTAATAGTCATCGAGGTGGTGGTAATAGCCGTAGCGGTTGGAATAGTTTTATGTGTATATAAGAACATTAAATCGATAGACGGAAGATTGCTAAGAAATATCAAGGGATAAACCCCGTGAGATAAACAATTTCGCGGGAATAACCATTAAAAACTTAATCTGACGGGATAAAAAGAAGATGCCAAATGAACTACTGCTGTCGCCTCCGGTAGCATTCATCGCGATAATGCTGGCGGCGGTTTTTGGTGCGTATGTTTTGTCGAAGCTGGCGCTGAAGCCGAAAAAAGTCCCCGCGGGACTGACGAAGGAGTATTCCTGCGGCGAGGACATCAAGACGCACATGATACAGCCCGACTACACACAGTTTTTCCCGTTCGCGTTTTATTTTACGATACTGCACGTTGTTGCACTGATGATTGCGACTGTGCCGGTAGCGACAATGCAGACGTCCTTAATTGCGGTGGTTTACATACTCGGCGCGATTGTCGGCTTATTCGTTTTGTATAAGAGGTAACCTCGATATGGGTTTAGTTCAGAAAATAGTAACGTGGGCGAGAATCAAGTTGCCGTGGATAATTCACTTCAACACGGGTGCGTGCAACGCCTGCGACATTGAAATTATCGCGGCACTAACGCCAATATACGATGTGGAGCGGTTCGGTGTGATATTAAGAGGCACGCCGAGGCATGCGGACGTTTTGGTATGCTCAGGGCCGGTTACGAGGCAGATAAAAGACCGGCTGATACGGATATACGAGCAGATGCCTGAGCCGAAGTTCGTGGTGGCGGTCGGGACATGCGCCTGTTCGGGCGGAGTATTCAACGGCTGTTACAATGTCGAAGGCGGTATAGACCAGGTGATACCTGTTTCGGCGTATATACCGGGATGCCCGGCAAGCCCCAGGGCGATTATAGACGGGGTGGTTAAACTTTTGGCGAGCGTGGACAACGCATCAAAGCCCGCCAAGGAAGCAGTGGTTAGCGGAGCATAATTGGGAGTTACCCATGCCAGTTGAAGAAGAAAAAATAAAACAGCAGTTGGCCGAGAGATTCGGATTATCGACTGAAAAGATTACGATTCAGCGGGAAAGACGCATCTGGGCGGATGTGCCGGCAGCTGAATTCGGCGAGATTTTTGACTACGCGGTTGACAAGCTTGGATTTGTAGTTCTTGCGACAATAACCGGCCTCGATGAGGGGCCAACGCTCGGCGTAATCTATCACATAGCGAGAGAAAGCGGGATAATACTGAATTTACATATCAGTGTCCCGAAAGATAAACCGGTAATAAAAACAATTAGTGCGAGATTTCCGGCGGCGGACGCTTACGAAAGGGAAATGGTTGATTTACTGGGTATGCAGGTAGAGGGCCTGCCGCCCGGCAACAGATACCCCCTTCCCGACGGATGGCCCGAGGGCCAGTACCCGCTCCGCAAGGACTGGAAATCAGACACAATCGGGAAATCGGAGGTAAAAGAAAATGCCTGAACGTGAAGTTAAATTAACGATAGGGCCTCAGCACCCGATGCTGAAAGAGCCGGAGAGCTTTTTGCTGACGCTGAGGGGCGAAAAAATCACGGATATGACCGTCCGGCTGGGTTATAACCATCGCGGGATTGAAAAGGCCTGTGAACAGCGGACGTATATCCAGGATATGTACCTTCTCGAAAGGGTTTGCGGGATATGTTCGCATTCACATTCGACGTGCTTTATACAGGCGGTAGAGGAGATAGCCGGATTACAGGTTCCCAAGCGGGGGCTTTATATCCGGACGCTGATTTCGGAGCTTGAGAGGATTCATAGTCATTTGCTTTGGCTGGGGGTCGCGGGACACGAAATCGGTTTCGATACGCTTTTGATGTACACGTGGCGAGACCGTGAGCTGGTAATGGACATACTGGCGATTATTTCCGGCAACCGCGTCAACTACGGGATGAACACAATAGGCGGAGTGAGAAGAGATATAACGGCTGAACAGATACCGCAGATATTGACCGCTATCGATACCCTCGAAGAGCGGACAAAATATTACATACAGGTCGGGACACAGGAAATCACGCTGAGAGAACGGCTTTCGGGAGTTGGAAAGCTGTCGAAAGAGGACGCTATTCATCTTGGCGCGATAGGCCCGACGGGAAGAGCATCCGGCGTGGACAGAGACATCAGGCGCGACGACCCATACGCGATTTACGGAGAATTGAGCTTCAAGGTCATCACAGACGAGCATAGCGACGTTTACGGCAGGACGCTGGTTCGCTTAGGCGAG
Source organism: uncultured Phycisphaerales bacterium (assembly GCA_963769245.1). Lineage (GTDB taxonomy): Bacteria > Planctomycetota > Phycisphaerae > Sedimentisphaerales > Anaerobacaceae > Fen-1362. The sequence goes on along the minus strand of CAVYKU010000001.1, from coordinate 1,854,829 downwards.
CTGATGGAATCGTATAAGTTAGCCAGGCAGATATTGAAGCAGATGCCTGAGGGACCGATAGTGGTGAAGGCGCCGCGAAAGATTCCAGCGGGGCAGGCGATAAGCCGATATGAGGCGCCGCGTGGCGAGGACGTTCACTACGTCAAGGCAAACGGCAGCGATAAGCCGGAACGGGTGAAGGTGCGAGCGCCGACACTTGCCAACGTGCAGGTGGTGGCTCATATGCTGAAGGACGGGTATCTGGCGGATACGCCGATTGTGATTGCGGCGATTGACCCGTGTTTTTCGTGCACCGACAGGGCCATCGCGACAACGAACATTGACAACGGCCGGACGGACAGAATGGACTGGCCGACGCTGCGGACATACGGCATTGACTGGTACAGCAAACAGGGAATTAATTTTGCGGAATTGAACCGAAAACTGAGAACTATGAGAGAGTCGAACTAATGACAGAGGCGTTGTTCAATATTTTTGTTTTTCCGGGGTTTTTATTCGTTGCGGCGTTCGGGCTGACGGCTGAATACGTTGACCGCAAACTTTACGCGCTGATGCAGAACCGGATTGGGCCCCCGTGGTTTCAGCCCTTAGCCGACTTCATAAAACTGTCGGCGAAAGAAGATGTTGTACCGCAGAACGCCGATACGCTTGTTTTCAAGCTGATGCCTATTATCGCGATGACGTCGATTCTCACGGCGTTTCTTTATATACCGATGTGGGGTTCGAAGGCGTTATTCGCGTTCAAGGGCGACCTTGTCGTGGTGGTATACCTGCTGACTGTCCCCACGCTGACGTATTTTCTCGGCGGGTGGTATTCGCGAAGTATTTATTCGATGATTGGCGCGGCACGCTCGCTGACGCAGTTGTTCGCATACGAGATTCCGCTGTTTTTGAGCATACTGGCGCCGGCGATGCTGGCCGACACCTGGTCGCTGAGCGAGATGTCAGTATATTTCAGCACTCATCCGTGGGCTATTCTGTTTAATCTTGCAGGTTTTGTAATCGCGATAATCGCCCTTCTGGGGAAACTTGAAAAGGTGCCCTTCGATATACCCGAGGCGGAAACGGAAATCGTCGCGGGGGCATTTACCGAGTACAGCGGGCGACTCCTAGCGATATTCAGGTTGGCGGTTGATATGGAACTGGTCGTCGGTGCGTCGTTACTGGCGGCGGTGTTCCTGCCTTTCGGACTGAACTATGGGCCTGCGGCGGGATTCGCACTATATATCGTAAAGGTGCTGTTCGTAATAGGACTCATATCGCTGGCTCGCACAATTGTAGCCCGGCTGAGAATCGACCAGATGATAAATTTTTGCTGGAAGGTTATCGCGCCGCTGGCGTTTTTGCAGTTTATCGCGGACCTGATTCTTAAGGGAGTTAACAGATAATGTTCAGACCGGGAAAAATGACAAGCCAGGTGCTGCGGTCGCTTTTCAAGAAGCCGGCGACGTCGTTGTATCCGTTTGTGAAAAAGCCGATGCCAAAGAATTTTCGCGGCAAGCTGCGGTTCTACCAAGAAAGATGTATCGGCTGTAAAATGTGTATGAGGGATTGCCCGTCGGGGGCGATTACGATTAGAACCGTGGGCGATAAGAAATTCGTTGCCGAGATAGACCTTGCCAAATGCCTGTATTGCGCCCAGTGCGTCGATACCTGCCCCAAAAAGGCGCTCGAAGCCACGCCTGATTTCGAGCTGGCCCAGCTCGAACACGGCAAACTCAAGATAGTTCTCGGTGAAGATGCCAGCAAAGATACTAAAACAGAAGGTTAGCCACAGAGCTTTTTTAGCCACAGAGAGCACAGAGGACACAGAGAACTGAATTATAAACAGTGTAAATCTGTGTAAATCCGTGTCTGATTTAAACATCCTAAAACAAAAACTTGAAAACGCCAAACGAGTCGCGGTATTGGGCGTCGGGTCGGAATTACGCGGCGATGATATCGTGGGGCTTCTGGCTGCACAGCAAATCGAGAAAAACACAAAAGGCAAATCGGTTACACCTCAACTCCAGGTATTTATAGGTGAAACGGCGCCGGAAAATCTCACGGGCGAGATAAAGAAGTTTCAGCCGACGCATTTGATAATCATCGACGCCGCCGAACTCAATAAAGAGCCGGGACATATCGAGATAATGGAACCCGAAACAATCGGCGGAATTTCATTTTGCACGCACTCACTGCCGCTGGCGGTAATAATTGGTTATCTGCTCGAATCGTTCAAGTTTCAGGCGATAATCATCGGCATACAGCCGAAGACGCTAACCTTCGGGGCACAGCCGACGAAAGAGGTTGTTGCCGCCGCCAAACACTTAGCCGATACAATCACCAAGCTGCTTACAAACAAATAACCAGAACCACAGATTACACAGATTTCACCGATTTATAGGCCCTTGGTTTGCTTAAGCAGTCCTCGTTTCCAGCCGACATAACCATTGTATAAAATCCGTATTTTGATACTTCTGCAAAAGGAAACAGAGGTGTATATGACAGTCCTTAGATGGTTATTGGTTGTACCATGTGCAATCTTTGCTACAGCCGGTACTACTCTCGAACAACTCTGGAAAAAAATAATGGTGCTTGGCATATTTGCTGTTCTTCTCGGGATGCTGATTAGCTTGGTGGGATTGCTGGTAGGGTTATTAGGACGGACATGGATTGGGTTTGCCACTGGGCTGGGTGTTCTCGTAGTTGGGATGGCTATTTGGTTATTACCTTCCATCCATCTTTTTCTGCGGGCCTGTCGATTACAAACCGAACTCGAAAGACAGTTGTCCGCGAATAAGGTAGGACAAGGCATCTCATGGAAAAATATAAAACACAAATTTTTTACAGTAATCAAATTTACTCCAAATGCTTCTGTAAGTGGTAACACCGTAAGGGCTAATTCTGCATTTGAACCATATGCAACATTAACAATAGAATCGCCAGCATATGATACCTCAATCTTAATGCCCGTTCTTCATCGTTTAGACTTTCTCAATTTGTGGAGAGTATTCAATGAACACATAGTTGCGGATGACGAAGAAGTAATAGTAACCTACGACACCGACAGATGGCTGGGAAGGATGGCGCCTAATCTACCTATCATGATTGCGCCTAAAAACACAGTAAAAAAACTAACTGATATTTCTTCCCTGCCGACAGCAGAAAGAGTAGATATTCTGCGTTCAATAAAACACTACTGGAACCCTCCACATCCTGGGAGCGATTTGCACGCAATCATAAGTCTAAGATGGGGTCTATGGAAATTATAGACAGTTTCCTAATAAAACTTGGAGAATAGATATGACCTATTTTACGCCTACCATTGACAAGTATCTCGCCTCTTGGTTGCTTTCTGACACTTGGGACACAGACTGGGATATTGATGATAACTTCTGGAGGTTCGTAATTGCTCTAAATCACTATAGCAAACCCTTGAAGAATAAAGCGTTAACCCCCAATGACCCTTCGCTTGCTCATCTACCTAGACCGATTCGGATTCACGAGGCAAACAAACGGACATGTCGTAATCCTAGGACTAATGATGAAACTAACTTACGAAAAAAGATTCTATCAGCAATCGAACGTAATTACCCCACTTGCAATAAGAGTTATGCGAAGAAATTGGTAACTGAACTTTGTAGCAAAGCCATGATAGTTTTGGATGCCCTGTGGTTTGGGAAAATAAGATGTTTTCCAAATCATCGTATTGAACATAACAAGAATTTACGGCTCAAATGAGAACTCGATTAATGGACATCCACACAGTGGCATAAAATGAGCAGCTAAATCACAGGAGAATAGATAAAATGTCATATAATGACTTCGAAAAAGATTTCCCAAGACATACCATTGAAATTCTGGAAAAATACTTTAGTAAAGAGCCACATAACGTAACATTGCTCATAAACTGCATGGTTGGCCTTCTCATTTTGCCACAGGAAAAGTTCTTTAAAAATAATACGTTTCTCAAGAAGTTACCTGAAGAAATTCCGCCAGATTGGGGACTTACAAGAGAACATGTAAAGCAAGTGCAGTGTTCTGCTCGTGGATACAAACTCGAGAATATCGTGCGACACATGCGAAACGCTGTAGCTCATATGAAAATCAAAACCATCCCAAGAAGTAATAATGAAATCGAAAAAATTACATTCAAGGACATATCCAACTTTGAATTGGAAATCCCTGTCGCCGACCTAAAAACGTTCATAATAAAACTATCTCAACACATTATAGAGTGCCAATAAAAAAAGCCCCCGAATGAGTTCGAGGGCTTTGAAAATCAGTGACATCTGTCCGCCAAAAGCGAGACCTTGCCAAGGGCGGGTGTAATCTGTGGTTGCCTTTAATCCTCGTCTTTAATTCTCATACCGTAGAATGAACGTGCGACGAAGAAGGCCGAGATGGCAAAGAAGACAATCGCCAGGGTGATGTCAACCTTCCTGCTCGATACGAGTGCAAGCTCGATAGCCAAAACGCCAAACAGGGTGCTGAACTTGATGATGGGGTTCATCGAGACCGAAGAGGTGTCTTTGAAGGGGTCGCCGACTGTGTCGCCGACAACTGTTGCGGCGTGCAGCGGGGTGCCCTTTTCCCTGAGGTCAACTTCGACGTATTTCTTGGCGTTGTCCCATGCGCCGCCTGCGTTTGCCATAAAGATTGCCTGAAACAGGCCGAACAAGGCGATTGAAATCAGGTAGCCGATAAAGAAATAGGGGTCAAGACAGGCAAAGGCGAGCGTGCTGAAAAATATGACCAGGAACAGATTAATCATACCCTTTTGGGCGAACTTGGTGCAAATCTCGACGACCTTGTTGCTGTCCTCGCTGGATGCTTTGGTCACACCATCGAGCTTGATATTGTCTTTAATGAACTTCACGGCGTGATATGCGCCGGTCGATACGGCCTGCGTGGAGGCGGCCGTGAACCAGTAGATAACCGCGCCGCCAGCCATCAGGCCGAGCAGGAACGGCGGGTGCAGAATCGACAGGTTTGCGAGCAATTCGGGCTTGAGACCCTGAGTGAGAATAATGATGATTGAGAAAATCATCGTGGTCGCACCGACGACTGCTGTGCCGATGAGGACGGGCTTTGCGGTAGCTTTGAAAGTGTTGCCGGCGCCGTCTGCCTCTTCGAGGAATCTCTTGGCCTTGTCGAAATTCGGCTCGAATCCAAATTCCTTTTTGATATCCGCCTTGATATTCGGAATACTCTCAATCAGCGAAAGCTCATAGACGGATTGTGCGTTGTCCGCGACTGGGCCGAATGAATCAACGGCGATTGTTACAGGCCCCATACTCAGGAAGCCGAACGCCACGAGACCGAACGCGAAAACCGAAGGTGCAATCATCATTACGTCTAAGCCGAACGTGCTGACGCCATAGGCAATTGCCATCAGGGCCATTATGGCCAGGCCCATCCAGTAGGCGCTGAAATTACCTGTGCAGAAACCAGCGAGAATGGTCAGGGGTGCCCCGCCCTTGCGGGAGGCATTGACGATGTTCTGAACATAAGCAGATTTTACGGCTGTGAACATATTGACCATTTCAGGAATCACTGCACCGGCGATTGTGCCGCAGGTGATAATCGAGGCGAATTTCCACCACATTGAGCCGTCGCCGAGCGTTGGTATGACAAGCCAGGAAACGAGGTAAGTCAATCCGATTGATACGAACGAGGTCAGCCAAACAAGGGACAGCAGCGGCTTCTCGAAATCCATTTTGTCGAGGTTTGCGAATCGCGCCTTTGCCACGGCGGCATTAATCCAATAGGAAACGCTGCTTGTGAAAATCATTACAAGCCGCATAACAAAAATCCAGACGAGCAACTGGACCTGTATAGCCGGGTCTTTGACGGCAAGCAGTATGAATGAAATCAACGCGACGCCTGTTACACCGTAGGTCTCAAAACCGTCGGCGGTCGGGCCGACTGAGTCGCCCGCATTGTCGCCCGTGCAGTCAGCGATGACACCCGGATTGCGTGCGTCGTCTTCCTTGATATTGAAAACGATTTTCATAAGGTCGGAACCGATGTCGGCGATTTTGGTGAAGACGCCTCCCGCGATTCTAAGCACGGATGCGCCGAGTGATTCGCCGATTGCAAAACCGATAAAGCAGTAGCCGGCGTATTTGGGGTCGATGAAAAGCAATATGCAGAGCATAACGAACAGCTCAATGCTGATGAGCAGCATACCGATACTCATACCTGATTGAAGCGGTATTTCGTAAACCGGGAATGGTTTGCCTTTCAAGCTTGCGAAGGCCGAACGTGAATTGGCGAAGGTATTAATTCTCATGCCGAACCACGCGACGGTATAGCTGCCCGCGATACCTATCAAACTGCATACGAGGATTATAGCAACAGTGGGGTTCGACATTTCACGCAGCAGGTGGAAATAGACCCATATAATCACTGCGACGAGTGCCCACAGGACAACAATGAATTTACCCTGCGTGAACAGGTATGTCTTGCAGGTGCCGTAGATAAGCTCGGAGATTTCGAGCATCGACTTATGCACCTTCATATTTTTAATGCGGGAGTACTGCACCATACCGAAGATGATGCCGAAGGCGCAGATTACCAGTCCCCAGACCAGCAGGGATGCGCCGTCAATCCTGTCGCCGAAGAATTTGACTGACTTGAGGTCGGGCAATACAAGCTCGGCTTCGCTGGCCATCGCCGCCGGCACGCCGCACAACAATGCGACCGCCGCTGCCAAAAACGCCCTCATCGGCGTTACAGCACTTTTTAACCGTGTTTCCACTGTGTTCTCCTTAAAAACTCAGGTAATAAGACATTAAACAATTGCGAACCAGAAACATAAAGCTAAGCAGTTTAACCGGAAAATCAGAAAATGCAAGTATTTTGCTGATTTAATAAAGTCGGCTAACAGCACTGAAAAGCTTGATTTTGGGGGGGCAGGTTAGGACTACGGATTCGCTCATAACAGTCGAATATCGCAGTTTTTGTTAAAAATAACGAGTTACCCCGCCGCGGGAAATATAATCAGGCCGTAAAATCATAATTTGCCTATGGCTTTTAACCTGTGTATCGCCTCTAAGCAGGTTCGAGTATTGTGATAGGGACATTTCCATTCGGAGACCTTGGGATCGGTTAGATTGGGTGAGCCATCTCGCGAGACCTTCATAAACCATTCGCCCCCCTCGCGGTCAACAATCTTGCGTTCGATAAAGTCCCAGCTATTCAAAGCGGCCTGCAGGAAATGCTCTTTGCCTGAAAGCTGATAGGCATTTAGAAACCCCACAACCGCCTCGGCCTGGGGCCACCACTCTTTGTCTGAATTAATTATTTTGCCCCCCCTGCCCTCGTAAAGCAGTCCGCCATCCTTATCAAGGCCTTCATTGAAAACGACTTCTGCCATTTCAAGGGCAACTTCCGCAACCTTTTTACTTAGCGCGGGCTTTTCGAGAATTTCCGCCGCCTCATAAAGCAGCCAGCTTCCTTCGATATCGTGGCCGAAGGTGTATGAATCGGATTTTGGCCGCCAAATTTCGTCGAAGAAATGGTTGAAGTGAAATGTTTTACGGTCGATGATTCGGCGTGTAAAGTTATCTATAAGGCCGAGAATTTTCTCCGCGACTTTGGGTTTGTGTTCGCAGCGATATAAATTCGTATAGCTCTCAATTATGTGAAGATGGTTATTCATTGATTTCTTTTCGTTCATATCCTTGTCGCTTAGACTTGCGCCTTCGGCAACCGTCCAGTCGCGGTTACATACCTCGAAATAGCCGGTATTGACTTTGTCGAAGCTGTGCTGCTCTATAAGCTCGAACATCTCGTTTGCCCGCGCAAGAGCGCCGGGGTCTTTTGTCGCGAGATAATATTCGGCGAGCGCGTAAATGTAAAACGCCTGGCCGTAAATCTTTTTGGAGTCATCCGCGCATTGGCCGCGGTAGTCAACTTGCCAGAACATCCCGCCGAACTGAGTATCCCAGAAATAGCTGTTGAGATAATCATACGCTCTTTTTGCCAGTTCGAGATGTCTGGGGTCGGCGTCAAAGCGATACATTGCCGCGAAGGTCCAGAGTATTCTGGCGTTGAGTATCAATCCTTTGTTTGCGTGTTTATCGATTTTCAAATCACGGCCGACCTGGCCCACGAAGCCGCCGAATTCATTATCAACGGTGTGCTTTTGCCAGAACGGTATAATATTCTCGTATAATTCGCTTTTGACCCGTTTTTGGAAGGCCTCTATATCTTTTTTAATCATAGCGATATGCTTTCTTAGTAATGCGCCGCCGTACCAACTCCCGTAAGGGACGCCTTACGGCGGACGGCTAAAACAAACGTTAGATATTAACCTTTGAGGCAGGGTAAATCAATTCTGTTGAGATGCGAAATAGTCCTCTCGTTGTGCAAAAAACCTTGATTTGGAAGGTTTAATTTTGGTATGATAATAATGCGGATATCAGCCCTTTGCAGCCGTCCTATTTGAACAAACCCCGCCAAATAGCGTAAAGTTTCAGATTAACTGTTAATTTAGGGAAGAATGAGGGCAATATAAGTTAAGGGTTAAGCGTCTTACAACGATAGTATATTAAAAGAGTTAGGTGATTTTTTTAGGAATATAACGTGAAAAAGATAATTTTAGTGATAGTTGTAATAGGAATAGCAGCCGGAATAGCGGGCGGATGGTGGTATTACAACAAGAACAAAGCGAAAAATGTCTCATTCCGCACTACCGAGGTAACACGCGGCAACATCCTGTCAACCATAAACTCAACGGGAACAGTCGAGCCGGAAGAATTGGTGGACGTAGGCGCACAGGTTGCGGGCCTCATTATTGCCTTTGGCAAAGACGAAGACGGCAATGAGATTGACTACGGCTCACCAGTTGCGGAAGGCACGGTGCTGGCGAAAATTGACGACACATCTTACGCTTCAGATGTCGCCCTGGCCACTGCACAGCTGGAACAGGCCAAAGCAGGAGTGGAAAGTTCCAAGGCCAGCCTTTTGCAGTTGAAAGCTAAGCTCGAACAGGCCCGATTGGATTGGGAACGCGCCCAGAAGTTAGGACCTTCCGAGGCGCTTGCCAAGAGCAGTTATGATTCGTATAAGGCGGCTTTCGAGGTTGCACAGGCCAACGTGACCGCCGGCGAGGCGGCGATTTTGCAGGCCAAGGCGTCCGTCAACCAGGCCGAAGCGACGCTTCAAAAAGCCAAACTAAATCTCGGATACTGCACAATAACATCACCTGTGGAGGGTGTCATTATAGACCGCAGGGTCAACATCGGGCAAACGGTGGTGTCGAGCCTGAACACGCCGAGTTTGTTTTTGATTGCCAAGGACCTCAAAAGAATGCAGGTATGGGTTTCCGTCAACGAGGCCGATATCGGGAAAATTTACCCGGGCCAGCCGGTAACATTTACCACTTCGACCTACGAAGGCCAGACGTTTAAAGGCGTGGTCGGCCAAATTCGGCTCAATGCGACTATGACGCAAAACGTCGTTACCTATACAGTCGAGGTTGACACGGACAACTCAAGCGGTAAATTACTTCCTTACCTGACCGCGAACGTTAATTTCGAGGTCAGCCGGAGAGACAATGTTCTGGAGGTCGCAAACGCGGCTCTTAGATGGAAACCAAGGGCTGAACTGGTTGCGCCGGAGTACCAATCGGCATTAAATGACCCCGCCGAACAGGGTAAAGGTTCAGGGAAGAGACAGCGTGACCCAAACGTGCCGAAGACACGTCCATCAAATTACAAAAAAGCCACGTTGTGGGCAAGCGAGAACGGATTAGTTAAGCCAATCAAGGTGCTCGCAGGCACAAGCGACGATACAATGACCGAAGTGCAGGGCGATGAGCTTAAGGAAGGTCTCCAGGTAATCACGGGAGAACAACAGATGTCTGCGGGCAGTTCTGGAACGGTTAATCCTTTCACGCCGCAAATCGGACGACCCAGACCGACAGGACGTTAATGAATTTTGCAGATTTGCTGCGAATACTATGGAACTGATTGAACTGAAAAATATTTATAAGACCTATTATATGGGGGACATTGATGTTCCCGTTCTTAGGGGGATTACGCTTTCAATCGGCAAAGGAGAGTTTGTCGCGCTGATGGGGGCGTCGGGGTCGGGGAAAAGCACGCTGATGAACATCCTCGGATGCCTTGACCATCCGACATCCGGTGAATACTGGCTTGAGGGGCGGGAAATATCGGGGGTGTCCGCCGACGAACGGGCAAATCTGCGAAATCATAAAATAGGTTTTGTGTTTCAGAATTTCAATCTTCTGGCCCGCACAAGCGCACTGGAAAACGTGATGATGCCTTTGTCATACACGCGGGAGCATCTGTCGGATAAAGAGGTAAAGCGCCGGGCCGAAGAGCTTCTGAACCGGGTCGGGCTTGGCGACCGGATGCACCACGAGCCGTCGGAATTATCAGGCGGTCAGCAGCAGCGTGTCGCAGTTGCCCGCTCGCTGATTAACAGACCCTCCGTGCTTTTCGCCGATGAGCCGACGGGCAACCTCGACTCGAAAACAAGCGAAGAGATGCTTACAATGTTTAAGAAGCTAAACGTGGAGGAAGGCATCACGGTTATTATCGTAACGCACGACCCGAATGTCGCCCGGCATACTCAGCGGCAGATTCATATTCACGACGGCTTAATCGTGAACGGCCAAACATCGCAGGGAGGTTCAAAATGAGGTTATTCCGCATAATGCGAATACTGCGAACGGCGCTTCGGGCGATAGGCAAAAACCCGATGCGGACGATGCTTACGATGTTAGGCATAATAATCGGAGTCGGCGCGGTAATCGCGATGATGGAAATAGGCAACGGTTCATCGGATGCCATCGCTAAAACCATCGCGAGAATGGGGGCAAATACTCTTCTTGTCCTGCCCGGCGCCGCCACAAGCAGCGGCATCAATTTTGGCGCAGGCAGCAGCATGACGCTCACGCCGCAGGATTGCGACGCGATTATCCGTGACTGCCCTGCAGTGAAGGGCGCCGCCCCCCTTGTTCGCGCCAGAGGCCAGGCAGTTTATCAGGACCGCAACTGGGTACCGATGAGCATTTACGGAACGACCGCTGATTACCTCACCGTCCGGGACTGGACCGATATGGCGCAGGGCGACATCTTCACCGACAAAGACGTTCGCAGTGCGGCAAAGGTATGTCTCATCGGCCAGACGATTGCCAGGGAGCTTTTTCAGGGTGTATCGCCGATAGGAAAAGAAATGCGGGTTCTGAACATATCGTTCAAGGTAGTAGGCGTCCTAAGCGCAAAGGCGCAAATATGATGGGTATGGACCAGGACGATATTATTCTTGCTCCCTGGACAACCATCAAGTTTCGCGTAGGCGCTTCATCTTCAACATCGACCAGCGCCACAACAACAAGCACAACCTCGACAACAAGCTCTCCCAGCCAGTTATATCCTACTTCAGTGACCTCTTTATACCCGGTGCCTTCGGAGACGCAGGCGGCGGATAACCCTCAGCCGGTGCGGTTTACCAACGTTGACCAGATTGTTGCCGCGGCAAATTCCACGGCTGAAATACCTCAGGCAATAGACCAGATAACCGCCCTTTTGAGAGAACGTCACCGTATTCGCGACCCTAAAGACGACGATTTTAATATCCGCAATATGACCGAGATGACAAACGCGTTATCTTCCACAACGACGCTTATGACCAAGCTTTTGCTCGCTGTCGCCCTGATTTCATTGATTGTCGGCGGCGTTGGAATAATGAACATTATGCTGGTATCAGTTACCGAGAGGACGCGGGAAATCGGTTTACGAATGGCGGTAGGCGCCCGGGCGAGGGACATCCTGCGTCAGTTTTTGATAGAAGCTGTGGTCCTGTGTCTTGCAGGCGGAATTTTAGGCATTATCCTGGGCTGCGGCGGGTCGTATCTTATAACCCGCTTTTTGCGCTGGCCCACGGAAACATCAATGGCGGCCATTGTGGCTTCGGTCGTCGTCTCAGCAAGCGTTGGAATCATTTTCGGCTATTACCCGGCATGGAAGGCATCTCGTCTGGACCCGATTGAGGCATTGAGATACGAATGAGAAAGACAGAAGACAGAAGAATATTATCCGTAATCTTTTTATCTTTATGCTGCGCTTGCCTGCTATTACAGGCGGGCTGCCTCGTAGGCCCGGACTATAAACCGCAGGCACCGAACGCCCCCGCCGGCTGGGTCGGAACCAAAAACAACACATCACCCGACGCGATGCTGCTGAAATGGTGGACGGAATTTAATGATGCGAATCTCACGTCGTTAATCGAACGCGCGATGAAATCAAACCTCGACTTAAAACAGGCAGAAGCAAGAATCCGCCAGGCAAGGGCCTCGCGCGGGGTGGCTGGCGCCGGATTCTGGCCCACCGCCGATGTAACCGGAAGTGCCACACGCAACCATACACCTGCATCAGGGGCTGTGCCTGCCTCGACGACAAACCTGTTTCAGACGGGTCTGGACGCGGCGTGGGAGCTGGACATTTTCGGCGGCACCAGACGCAATATCGAGTCGGCGGATGCGGGTATTCTCGCGGCAATTGAAGACCGAAGAGATGTCCTGGTAACTCTTGTATCCGAAGTTGCGAATAACTATGTGCAGCTACGCGGCTATCAGCAGGAAATAATCATCGCCCAGAACAACCTCAGGGTGCAAAAACACACTGCCGATGTGACCCGCCAGCAATTTCAAGGCGGTTTTGTCAGTGCGCTCGACGTCGCGAACGCCGACGCCCAGACCGCTACGACAATGTCGCAAATTCCCGTGTTTGAGACATCCGCCCGACAAGCTATGTACAACATCGCCGTTCTGCTTGGCCGGGAGCCCGCTTCTCTGCTGGAAGAGCTTTCTCCTGCCTCATCGATACCTCTTACGCCGCCCGAAGTGCCTGCCGGTCTGCCCTCTGAAATGCTCCGCAGGCGTCCGGATATAAGGCGAGTCGAGGCACAGATACATTCCGCAACGGCACAAATAGGCGTTGCGACCTCGGACCTGTTCCCGAAATTCAATCTTGCCGGCTCAATATCCACCCAGGCAAATAGTGCCGGTAACTTAAGCTGGAACCGTCGCTACTGGTCTTTCGGCCCCTCGGTTGACTGGCAGATATTCAACGCAGGCCAAGTCAGCGCAAATATAGAAGTCCAGAAGGCACTCCAGCAGCAGGCGGTTCTTACTTATAAACAAGCCGTACTGACCGCCCTTAACGACGTGGAAAGCGCACTTATCGCCTACGTCAATGAGCACGAACGCCATAAAGCCCTTGTTGACGCCGTTGCCGCAAACCGAAAGGCCGTTGACCTCTCCTCACAGCTCTACGCAGAGGGGCAAACCGATTTCCTCAATGTGCTTGTTGCGCAAGGTTCGCTTAACAGTTCCGAAGACGCCCTTGTTCAGAGCACACGCAATCTCTCTACGGATTTAATAGCCCTTTACAAGGCCCTGGGCGGCGGATGGGATATTGACCCGCCGGTCACCAATTAGTCCCATAAAAACGAGCGGCGATATTGCGTTTTTGCGGCCGCTAAAAATATGTAATCATTCCCTGCTAAATTGACGAAAGAGTTAAAGGGTGTTTGCAAAACAACCGTTACTTGAGCATAATCTATATAGAGCAGCCCATATTTTTTCGATATTATGAAATAGGAGCGATAAAATGGAGATTAGGGATTTGTCGGAAAACATACTTCTTGTTGAGGCGCCCCCGGAACCGGGTCTGAACGAAGATCTCGGCAAAACTATCGACGCCGTCCGCGAAAGAGGCGACTGCTGTGACGTTATAGTTGACTTTTCGCACGTTGATATCGTTACATCATCGAGCTTGTCGAAGCTGCTCAAACTGCGGAAACTCCTGATGGATGATAACCACACACTGATTTTGTGCAGCGTGTCAAGAGCGACAAAAGGAATTTTTTCGGTAACGGCTCTGGACAGCATATTTACAATAGTGTCCGACAAGACCGCTGCCGTTGAGGAAATTAACAGGCAACAGCCAACTATGAAATAATCGCCTGATTAAAGCACGAAGCCCCGTCCAGGGAAACCTGAGCGGGGCTTTTTTATTTCCCCAAATCAGCAACCCGCCTCATCCCTTATGGACAGCGGTGGTTCTTTAGGACATCATTCGTTATTCGTCATCGTCGTCCGCTTCCTCGTAATTGAATTCTACTTTGCTTTGCCGGACGATCTCATTGATTATGTCTCGTAAATACCCTTGTTTTATGGCATTGTGAAGATGCTCGCGAAGAATCGGTATATTGATAACTTCCTCAATGCAATTCATGTACTTGTCTACAACGGCTTGGACAGCATACTGCTTTTTGGCTCCCGACCGAAGTTGATTTGTTAACGCCTCGACATTCTCTTCGGATTTTATCACAAATGAGATTGGATAACGTTCTATTTTGTCTATGTCTAGGAAATATTTGCGGACATCAAGAGTCTCCGTGACTTGGAAGAATCTGCCCAAAGGACGCATGACAAAATCAATTCCACCGTCGTTGGCATTCGTTCGGCCTGTCTTGTAGAGTTTCAAATGTGATTCTTCGATCTTGTCGAGTTGAAAGCCAAAGTACACCTTCTGGTCATGATAGAAGTACTTCAAAATGGCATAACTCACGATTTCAAAGACACGTGCGTCAATATTAGGTGCGAGAAGACCAAAAATGAACGTCTCTATTTCCTTCCCCTTTTCTTTGGCTATACTCTTTAATCGTTCGCACGTTTTTATGAAAGTTTCGAAAGATACTCGCTTTGTTCTAATGTAAGCTTTTATTATGTCGAGTATTGCGGGGGCAATGTTGAAGCGTTTCTTTCCTACGGAAATTTTCAGAAGCCTCTCGTTGATCCAGTACCTTTTCGTTTCAACCACTCGCAGAATGGGTGTTACGTCTGTTTGAGGGAAGAACTTCTTGAACTCCTCATTCATTCGAGAGTTCAGAGCGTGATTTTGCAACTTACTTCCGAAGGGTAATTGTCTCTGGCGTTTGAACAACACCGAAAAACGCGCTCCTTCGTATTTTGAATAATCCCCGTGTTCATCATACTTTCGTTGAAGGTAGTCTTCCACAAGGACAAAGACGGCATAAAGATTCGCAAAACTACTGCGTGCTTTTGAACCGCGAGTAGCAGAAACCGTTTTAAGATTAATGTACTGAAGCAAACAACTCTTCTCTAAGATGTCGGCTGCTGCGTGATGGAAGTGTTTATCGAGAATTGCTCGTATTTGAGGCGTGAATTCGTGTTCCATTGCTACCTTCCGAAAAGAACAAGCTGTTGCTGTGAAGGTGACTCACATTTTTCATATGATTTAGGGTTACGTTCAAGGGCTTCACCGTTGTAATGTTCGCACAGGTGTAACCTCCGTAATCCTATCTTCATGTATTCCTCGTCTATTTCGACTCCAATAGAACGCCGGCCGAGAGACTGTGCGACGAACGATGTTGTGAAAGTGCCCGAGAAAGGATCAAAAACAATGTCTCCGGGATTAGAACTAGCCTTTACTATTCGCTCCAGGAGTGTCACCGGTTTTTGTGTCGGATGTTCTTCGTATTCTGCCATTCGATAACGAACACGAGGGATAGTCCACACATTTCCCGGCACTTTTTTGTCGCTGTACATGGACGGTACCGGCTTGCGGTAATCAATCAGCCTTCGGGTAGCTCCGGTTCGTGCCTCAACAAGGATGTCGTCTGCATTAAATGTGTAATTGTCCCTGTTCTTCACACAAAAGAGAATGGGCTCGTAAAGTGAACCATAGAACCGCTTGGCCTGTACACCAGAACTGTCGTAAGCCCATACGATTCTTGACAGGATGTTAATCTTCTTTCTAAGATATAAATCGAAATAGGGCATGTTTTGTGTTGCAGTCATTACATAAAAACTACCGTTGTCTTTGAGTTTCAAAAGGCATAAATCGAGCCACTCGTTGCACCATGCGATATAAGCTTCGTCCGAAGGCCACTTATCGCGTTTCCCATTGAAATTTTTGCCAATATTGTAAGGTGGGTCTGCAAAGATTAGATCGATAGAGCGGTCAGGTACGAGGGATTTCATCGCTTCAAGAGTATCACCCCATACAACTACATGCCCATTTTTCTCGAACACCTTCATCTTATCTTCATCACGATATTTGGTGTAAGATCGTAGTTCACTATCTATTCGACCGCATTTTTGCGGCTTATTTTAATGATTTATAGTCAATTACTACATCGCTGTCAATAATGCTTTTTTTAACGACAAAGTTCTGCGAGTTTTAAGCCAATAAATCACACATCATAAATCAGCGTTCAGCTGGTAGCGTATAGCGGACAGATAAAGCCCAAGACCACAGACAACCGAAGTTAATTGCCTGCTCTGTTAGTTAATCTCCTTCGCTTTTGCCAGCAAATCAGCAGGTATAGCCGTCGGCTTTCCATCCAGGTCCGTAGTTGCAAACAAAATCACGTATCGCTTAGCCGGGGCTCCATATTCGGCGCTCTTAAAATTCCGATAATAAATTGGGCTGTTTATACCTACCCAATAAACCTTTCCCGGCTCCAGCTTGACCGGCAAACTGCATGTCGTTCTATTTGGGTCATAACTCGGCTGACCAGTCGTTTTCGGGTACGTATCACCTCCGCCCGTCCACGACCATGATTTATCCTTCATCGTCTGGTCAAATGTAACCGTTATTTCCTCAAGTGAAGGCGTTACATCATTGGCGTATGTCTGAGGATTTGTGCTTGTAACGTACGGTGCTACCAGTTGTAAGGCCGCCTGCCATGCCCTCGTTATCGCCGGCATCAGGAGGCCCATCATCAGGGATATGATTGCCATCACAACCAGCAACTCTATTAATGTAAGACCTTTTTTCCTCATTGCCCTTTGCCTCCAGCCAAAAGCAATTTTATTATACTTTTTTGGAGGTAGCAGTCAAGAGGAAGGGCTGAAACAGTAACAGAACGGCAATCGCACGCGTAGCGAAGTTTACCCGCCTCAGGCGGATAAATTTTGAATGCAGATGCTTGGCCCTTCGACGCGCTACGCTTGCTCAGGACAAGACATAATATTTTGAATGCAGATGCTTGCAATCTTTTTGAGATGAGTTAAGCCCGGGCGAAGAATCGGTGAGTGAGCAAACTGAATCCTGAACTGCTCTTCGGTAAGATTGAGTAAATCATTCAAATTCAATTGGGCCCGGTCGGGATGATGGACAAATTTATTGTTGGTGCAGGCCGGCGCTTTTTTCTGGTAAGGACAGGCAAGCAGACATTCGGCACAGCCAAAGAGGTGATTGCCAATCTTCGGCGCCAGCTCCGCGGGCACATCGGTATTGGCCTCGATAGTCAGATAGCTGATACATTTAGTGGCATCGAATGAGCCATCCTGTTTCAGCGCCCCCGTCGGGCAGGCGGCGACACATTCGCCGCAGTCGGGACAGGAATCCTTCAACGGCTTATCGGGGTCAAGCTCGATATTGGTAACGATTTCCCCAAGGAAAATCTGCGGGCCGAGCCGAGGATTGACGAGCATACGATTTTTGCCGATTATACCCAATCCCGCTCTTACCGCCAGCGCCCGTTCAAGCAAAGGCGTGGAATCAACACAAATTTTGAACTGCATCGGGCAGGTCGTTGAGGTGATAAAATCGGCGAGCTGGCGCAACAATTTTTTTATAAACAGGTGATAGTCATCATATTGGGCAAAGGCGGTTACCCGGCCCATTGGGGCGGCAGACGGATAACGGAGAACACCCGCCTCGCCACATAGCGGCGGGCGAGGTCTCGCCAGAGGCGGAGAAGACGGATGACTACTCTGCGGCTTATAGTTCAGGGCGACGACAATAACAGATTTGGCGCCGGGCAGGAGTTTGGCGGGGTCGGTGCGTTTTTCGAGATTTGAGTGCAGCCAGGTCATCCGTCCCGCATAGCCGGCGTCGAGCCAACTAATAAGCCGATAGACCTCCCCTTTGCCAACGGGAGAGGCATCAGTAACACCTACGAGGTCAAAGCCCAGCTCAAGGGCCTTTTCTTTTATGCGTTCAGTTATCGTCATTTTCTATGGATAAAAAACCGAGTGTGACCCATATTATACCAAGACATTGAATAACAGAAAAGCTAATTAGAGAAAATACGTTCTAATCGACGATATAAGCAGATATGCTGGTAATTTAGGGTAACATGGAGACAAAGATGGAGCAAGGATTGACTGGTTTGATAGGCGGGTCGGGGCTGGGTGATGTGCTGGCCGGCAAAATTGAAGGCGCGAAGTTTCACGACGTGAAGACACCATTCGGGAAGCCCAGCGACAGGATTATGATTGGCACGATAGGCAGGAGACGGGTGGCGTTCATCAACCGCCACGGCCCAGGCCATAAATTATCCCCCAGTGAGGTGCCCTATGCAGCGAATATCTTCGCATTAAAAAAACTGGGCGCCCACGCCATAATAGCGACGTGCGCGGTGGGTTCGCTGTGTAAAAAAATCCAGCCCGGCGAGCTTGTCATAGTTGACCAGTTCATCGACCGCACCTTCAGACGTCAAAATACTTTCTTCGACGGTTACGGGGCAGTACATACCGAGATGGCACAGCCGACGTGCAATCGACTGGGAAATATTATCGCGGAGGCGGCGAAAAAATTGGACGTCAGGACGCATCGCAAAGGGACATACGTTGGGATAGAGGGACCGATGTTCTCAACGCGGGCGGAATCACTTATGCACAGGATTTGGGGGGGGGACCTGATTGGGATGACGGCAATGCCGGAAGCGAAATTGGCGAGGGAAGCACAAATGTGCTATTCGCTGGTCGCTCTGGTGAGCGATTACGACTGCTGGAAGCCGCAGAATAAGAAAAGGGACAAGCAGGAGCTTTTGCGTGAGATAATAGGCAATCTGCAAAGGGCAAGCGGTAACTGCCTCGAACTGATTAAGGCAATCCTGGCAGACAGGCACGAGATAGTTTGCGAAGATTGCGACTGCAGACGAAGTTTGGATATGGCGGTCTGGACAAACCCAAAAGTGATAACGGCGGCACAAAAGAAAAAGGTTGCTATATTGTTCGAATAATAAGGCGAACGGTTACGAACTCAGCCACTTCTGGATTCGGTCGATACCTTCTGTGATATTCTGCATCGAGGTTGCGAAACTTAGGCGGATGTTTTTATCGCAGCCGAAAGGCAAGCCCGGGACGACAGCAACGTTGGCCTGTTCGAGGAGCGCCCTGGCGAAATCCAAACTGCCCTTGAGTTCGATGCCGCCCTTTGTTTTGCCGAAATAAGCGGAGACATCGGGGAAACAGTAGAACGCACCAGTGGGCTGGGTACATTTGACGCCTTTGATGGCGTTTAGGCGATCGACCATATACTGGGCGCGTTTTTCGAATTCGACGCGCATTTTTTCGACCTCGTTATTGGGGTCTTTAAGGGCAGCGATAGCGGCATCCTGGGCGAAGGTTACGGGGTTGCTTGTGGAATGGTCCTGGAGTCGTCCCATTGCTTTGATGACGTCAACAGGGCCAGCGGCGTAGCCGAGCCGCCAGCCGGTCATTGAATAAGTTTTGCTGAAGCCGTTGATTGTGAGGGTGCGATCGTAGGCGTCTTTGCTAAGCGAGGCGAAACTAATAAATTTGGTGCCGGCGTAAACGAGGCGTTCGTAGATTTCATCGGAGAGAACTGCGACATCGGTGCCTTCGAGGGCTTTGGCAAGAGCGGCCAGTTCATCGGGGGTGTAGGTGAATCCGCCCGGGTTATTGGGGGAGTTGAGGACGAACATTTTGGTTTTGGGGCTGATGGCCTTTTTCAGTTGTTCGGGTGTAATCTTGTAACTATTCCGGCGGCTGGTTTTGACGACTTTTACTTTTGCGCCGGCCAGCTTAACAGCTTCAGGATACGTGAGCCAGAACGGGGTGGGGAGAATTACGGCATCACCGGGGTCGAGAACGGCCTGCATCACGCCATATACCGAGTGTTTTGCGCCGATATTGATGACAACCTGTTCCGGTTTGTATTCGAGCTTATTATCCCTGAGCAATTTTTCGGCGATTGCCTTTTTCAGCTCGATGGTTCCCGATGCGGGGGTATATTTTGTTTTGCCCGCGTTGAGGGCGGCGATGGCGGCATCTTTGATGTATTGCGGGGTATCGAAATCTGGTTCGCCAGCACCGAAGCCAATTACGTTTATGCCCTGCGCTTTGAGTTCTTTCGCCCTTGCGGTTACAGCTAATGTGGCTGACGGCGGCACGGCCTGCGCTCTTTTGCTAACTTTCATAATCATATCAGTCATCCTTATAATAAGTTCGTAAAGAGTAATATTTAACCTGACGTGGAATAATTCGTCAATAACTAAATCAATTGTGATTTGACGGTGTCGAGGATGAGTTTTTTGGCGTTGTCGAGGGGGCCGGGGAGGTATGCTCCGGCTGCGGCGGTATGGCCGCCGCCGTCGAATTTACGGGCGATTTTACAGACATCCACAGCCCCCCTGCTGCGGAGCGAGCAGCGTATTCTGCCATCTTTTAATTCGACGAAGAGAGCGGCGACCTCGACTGAGGCGATGCGCCGGCACTGGTCGATGAGATTTTCGGTGTCTTCGTATTTTGCGCCGGTGGTTTTGAAATCCTGCTGTGTGAGGAACTGCGAGGCGTATCGGCCATCAAAATGCAATTCGAGGGTGCTTTGCATCACGGTCATAAGTTTGAAACGCTGTGGTGTGAAGGTCTGGTATATGAAACGGTAAATATCGTCGGGGTTTGCGCCGGCGTCGATTAATTCTGCACAATCGCGGAGGCAACGGCTTGTGGTGTTGCCGAAGTGGAACCAGCCGGTGTCGGTGGCGATACCGGCGAAGAGCGCCTGAGCGATTTTGGGGGTGATGGGCCAGCGGGCGAACCGAAACAGGTCATAGACAACGGAGCAGGCGGCCGAAGCGGCGGAATCAACAATATCGACGTTGCCGAGGCCGTCTGAGGTGGTGTGGTGGTCGATAACGAGGACAGGAGTATCGGTTTGTTTGAGATATTCCTCGAAAACCGGCAACTGGCTGAAACTATTGGTATCGACGATAATAATAAGGTCGAATTTGTTTTTTTGAAGCTGGTCTTTTGAAATGTCCCTGCCGAGAATAAGAACTGGCTTTTCTAGCAGGAAGCTATACCAGTCGGGCAATGAGGATAGGAGAATAATCCTGGCTTTTTTACCCAGCGATAAAATCACTTCGGACATCGCTACGCAGCCGCCGACGGCGTCGCCATCAACCTTGGTGTGAGTGGTAATCAGCACGCTGGTTGATTTATTTATGAGTTCAACAGCTTTTTGAAAGTTCTGATTATTCATATGAGTTGCCATTATAGCCCTATTTACCAAGTATTTGAAATAGTATATCGAGATGTTTTGCAGCAAGAGGAACGGGCATTAGCGGTTTGGTTTTGCCCATGAGACAATCGAGGAAATGATTTATGAGGGCAGGGTTGTTGCCGGGATGCTTTGACATATTGACTTTATAGACGGTGCGTTTTTCGACGCGATTTTTGTTTACCCAGAAGTGTTCTATTTGCGGCGAATTCCAGGTGGGCATAGAAAAACGCAGCGAACCTTTTGTGCCGAAGATGCGTGTTTCGTTGGGGATTTCGCAGTGGACGCCCGCGCCGCGTTCGTAGTAGTACGTGAGACCTGTGTCGAATTCCATAAAGGCGGCACCGTGCTCCTCGACGTCGGATTTGATTTTAGGGCTGGAGAAGATTTTGATGCCGTTTCTGGCGAAGCGTTTTATTTTGGCAAGTTTGGGTCGGTCGCCAAGGAGGCCGAGGTGAAAAGAGAGGTCATAGACGCCCCAGTCGAGGAAGGGGCCGCCTCCTGCGAGGGATTTTTTCAGGGACCAGACGCCTCGCGGGTTGTACTCGATAAAAGTTCCCCGCATCAGGTGATTGTGATGGATGTGATAGACCTCGCCGATGTCGCCGTTGTCCAGCATATTTTTAACGAAATGGAATTTGGGCTGGAGGCGAGTGTGCCTAGCGGAACATTCGAGGACGATGAGGTTTTTGTGTTTTTCGGTTTCTTTCACGAGTCGATTCATTTGCGAGCGATTAATCACAAGGGGCTTTTCGATAAGGACGTGTTTGCCCGCCCGCATCGCTGAAACGGCGGCGTCAAAATGCACAAACGGCGGAGCTGCGACGATAACGGCATCGACATTGGCGTCCCGCAGTATGTCGCGATAATCGGTTGTGCCGTATGGGACATTATATTTTTTTAGTTTTTCGGCGAGAATTTTTTTATCGATGTCGGCGAGCCAGAGAACATTCGCCCTTTTAGTATTGAGTAATGCGTCGAGGTGAAGGCCGGCAATCATACCAGAGCCGATAATTCCTATATTCGGTTTGTATTTCATTTTATAATCCTTGTGAATTAGAGGAGATTAGTGAGACGATAGCCTCCTGGAGTTTTTTGCGTCTGAATTTTCTGGGGATAACGCGCAAGCCGTCGGATTCGATGGTTTCGCCTCCTTTGAGAGCCAAGCCGAAGGTTTGACTGGACCATTCGGCGAGGGTGGGGACACGGCCGGTAAATTTTTCGGACCAGTCGAGGCCAACAGTTGAAGCGGCGGTTATTATGGGGACGCCGCCACCCATAATCCAGCCGGAGGGACATGGGTGAATGTGCGTGGGGAGGCGGTCAAATTCATCTTCGATTTCGCCGACAAGCTCCTCGATGATATCTTCGAGCGTAATCATACCCATAACAACATTGTCAGCGGAGACAACGATAACGATGTGGGTTTTTTCCTGTATCATCATTTCGAGCAGTTTCGGCAGAGGCATATCCTCTTTGACCCTGGTCATGGGACGGGAGATGCCTTTGATGGTGGGGTCGGAGGGATTTATACGGAGCGCGGAGACGATGTCCTTGAAGTTGAGGTATCGCTCGATTGTCTGCGGGTCATTTTCGACCATGCAAATAGGGAAACGCGTGTGCATATCGAGGTGGGCCTGGACGAGGGCCTTGGAGAGTGTGCTGCCGACGTAAATGGCGGAGATATCCTTAACAGGAATCATAATGTCACGGGCGGCGTGGCTGGAGAGGTGCGCGGCGGCGAGAACGATTTTTTCCTCGCGTTCGCCCATAAGCTTGGACGTGCGGGCAAGCGAGACTGCTGCGCGAAGCTCGTGGAGCCAGGGGATTTGGGCGTCGCGTGTTCCCGGCTGCATTTTTGAAATGGCGACAAGAACTTTTTTGACGACAAATTCGATAACGGAGACAAGTGGGTCGATGATTTTCGCCAGGATTTTCATATAAGGCGAGAGCCGCAGGACAATCCATTCCTTGTTGTTGAGAGCGAACATCTTGGGGACAAGCTCAACAAAGACAATGGTAACAAGCGTCAGCGGTATAATGACAAAAGTAACAGCGACGACCTTTGCCAGCGTCATCGAGATATGCCAGTGCTGGGCAAGATAAGGTGCAAAGGCGTCCTGCGCACCCACACCACCTGCAGCGGCGGCAATAGTAGTAAAGAGGGTAACGCCGAGCTGGATGACGGCCAAACTGGCCTCCATACGGTCTTTCATAAAAGCGGCGGCGTCGGCGCCTTTTTTGTGTTCGTTGACAAGAATGGCAATCCTTGCGCGAGAGATGGTAGCGAGGCCCATTTCATACGCAGTAAATACCGCGTTGAAAATCAGCATTAAAATTATTACATCAAGTTCGTAACTGAACATATCAATTCACCCAAGTTTAGTGCTGTTTAGCCAAAATTTGTTTTGCTGAATCGCAATCCCTGGCGATTTGTTCGGCGAGGACCTCGGGAGATTCGAACCGCCTCTGGGACCTGATACGGTCAACGAAATCCATAGCGAGCCATTTGCCTGAGGTATCGCCGAGATTAATATCGAGGACGTGTGCCTCGATGAGCTGGGAATGCTGGTCGCCAAAGGTAATGGCCTGGCCGATGCTAAAGACGGCAGGCAAACGATTATCAGAACGACATACGTCCTCTTCGGAGTCACCGATTAAGCCGAAGCCGGCGTAAACACCTTCCTGGGGGATAATCTGTGAAGGTATTTGCATATTGAGGGTTGGGAAGCCAAGCTGTCTGCCTTTGCCCCTGCCGGGGGTTATTTTACCTATGAGGCGATAGGGCCTGCCGAAAAGGAAGGCGGCGTCGGCAACGTGGCCAGACTGGAGCATATAGCGGATGGTGGTGCTCGAGACGCGAAGGGATTGTCCTGTGTGAAGTTTTACGAGTTTTGAGGGAACGACGACAACGCTAAAACCGTCGGGTTCGGCCATTTGTTTGAGGGTATCTATATTGCCGGCGCGGTTTGCGCCAAAATTGAAGTCGTCACCCTCAACGAGAACTTTCGGGCGGACGTCTTTTAAGAGAAATTTGTCCACGAAATCAGCCGGCAAGAGGCGAAGCAAACTGGTGGTGTCTCTGAGAATGATAAGATAATCGACGCCGCAATCTTCCAAAAGGTGAATTTTGAGTGGAAGCGGCGTGAGGACGCCCGGGGCTTTTTCTGGGTGCAGGATTGCGACGGGGTGCGGCTCAAAAGTCATCACTGCCAGCGAAGTGCGTTCGAGAGTGGCGATATCACGAGCGACTTTTATATTCTGCTGGTGCCCGGTGTGGACGCCGTCGAAGTTGCCGATGGTCAGGACGCAACCATCGGGCAACTGACCAAGCTCAGATACAGTTTTCAGGACTTTCATAATTACGGACTATCATATCTGGTTCGGGAAAAAAGGTGAATAGTAAAATTGCTGTTGGCTCAAGGTGTAATTTGTGAAGGCAGGTAATTTGCGAGAATCTATTTAGCGTCGGGCAGCCGGAGCATATCTTCATTTTTTTGACGGCCGGAGTAAGTCCTTGCGGGGTCTTTGATTATATCATTCATCCTGTCGGTTCTGCCCGTTTTTTCGTAGCAGAGCGACAACATATCGAGTGAGGCGTGATAATAGGAGAAGGGATCGCAGGCAAGGGTCTGTGGGGATTCGGGGCCGAGGATTCTAATCAGCTCAAAATGCGGAATGGCCCTGTTATAATTCTTATCGAGGATATAAATCATCGCGACCATGAAGTGCGCAACTTTGTTGGCGGGGTTAATGTTAATGGCATTAAGGTAAGTGTTGATGGCGTTGGCCTTATCCCCCCTGCTTTTATAAGCGTTACCAAGGAGATTCCAGGCACGGGTATTGTTGCCTTCGAGAAAGATGACCTTTCGGCATTCCCTTTCGACATTATTAAACATATTATACGAGGAATAGGCCTCGGCGCGGGAAATTAGGCGGTTGATGATAACCGGCTTAAGAACAAAGAGAGCCAGCGTAATAAACACTATGCTCAGAAACCATCTTGTTCCGGGCTTTGCGAGCCATGGGTCAGCGAGCATACTTTCAAGTTTTTCATCTTCGGACATCATAGGCAAATTAACTCAGGCGATAACCAGATAATAGATGCCAAATATAATAAGCATATTACCTGCTATTAAATTAATGTGGTCCTCGACTCGCTGGATTTTGGAAGCGAGGAACATAATAATGTCGGTTTTGACCAAATTGGCGGACAGCGCAACAGCCAGTACGGGTAAACTCTGGCCAAGGGCGAAACTGACAAATATCGCTACGGCATAATGAGCGATGTTATGTGTAACGACCAGGCTGGCAAGCATAAGGAGCAAGCCCGCACTTGTCGGGCAGGTCGGCATATCAATAAGAGCGAATAATGTTCCGAAGAAAAACGCGCGGAAAAATGTAACGTGTTTGAAGCTTTCACGGAACTGGAGGACGTCCGGAAGGCGTTTTATTTTTAGAAGGCCAGCGATAAGCAAACCAAAGACAAAAAGCAGGAAGCCGAGCAGATAAAATATGTATTTGTTGCACTGAACAATAGTGAAGGCGACCCGGCCAACCGTTCCGAGGAACATCCCCAAAACGGTGTAGGCGGCGATGATGCCGAAGACGAAAAAGAAAGTAACAAAGAGGGCTTTTTCCCTCGATTCGGTTGCGCCGGCGATGAAACCGAGCGCCACTGGGACACGCACAATTGTGCTTGAGCTGAGCGAGGTGAGGACCCCGGTCATAAAGATTACAAAAACCATTAACAGCGGCGTATCAGCAATCAACTTTTGAATATCAGAGGCCATTCAAATCCCTTTTTTACGCTCATAAAAACACAAGTGCGACAATGATTTTTCGGACTAATAAGGGCTCCACTTAAGCAAAGACGGCATAAACTGAGAGCTGCCAAAATGTAGAAGTCATTGCCAATAACGACATATCATCGCAGTATTTATGGGACGCAAACACCTTTTCTGCCTGTATCTGTAGAAAATAGGCAGGGATGAATATTTTTTGAATCGTGTTGACACAAGATGTTTTAACTGTTATATTATTGGCATATGCTAATAACTATGAGGTTTTATGCCGCGACCGTTTAAATGCAGAAGAATATGCTGCGACCCGACGGCGGATTATTTCAAGCCGAGAGGCATCCCTGTTTCCGAATTGCAGCAAGTTTGTCTTGCGCTCGATGAGCTTGAGGCAATCCGGCTGGCGGATATCAACGGAATGTATCAGGAAGAGGCGGCTAAAATGATGAACGTATCAAGGCAGACGTTCGGAAATATCATCGAATCGGCACACAAAAAAATCGCGGACGCGATTGTTAACGGCAAGGCCCTGAAAATCGAGGGCGGCGTTGTCAAAAAAGTATGCAGGAGAAATGTACTATGAGAATATGTATTCCAACAGGCACAGCGGACGGTAAATCTGCAATAGTCCACGCGCATTTTGGTGGTGCGCCGTATTTCACCATTTATGACACAGACAAGGGCGAGGTTGAGGTTGTGAACAACGATAACCAGCATCATTCGCACGGTATGTGCCATCCTATGGCGGTGCTATCGACCAAAGACATCAACGCGGTGGTTTGCGGCGGGATGGGAGCACGAGCAATCCAAAAGCTCAATGAAGCCGGCATAAAGGCGTACAGGGCCATTCCCGGTTCCGTTGAGGAAATTGCTATGCAGTTTTCTAAAGGCGGACTTGATGAAATCACCGTGGAAAACGCCTGCCAGCAACATAACTGCCATTAATCGCAGCAAGATATAAGAGCGAAGAGGTTACAACACAGCCAATCGCACAACGAATTGCTCGATTGCGATTTTGGACAGCAACTTCTCGGCAATATGTTCGTGCCAAGATAATCGCACCCAGGATTATCGTCGGTGAGAAACACAGTTGATACCGGAGGGTAGTGACGAAGAGTAACATCAAATATCTTCGTGTGTAAGTCGTGCAATAACAAGATGATATGATAATATGGTAATATTTTCAGAAAGTTGTTGCAACTTAGTTGCATTTAGATTAAAGTGTTCGGCAAGATCAAAAAAGATATTGCGGATTTCGGATTTAGAAACCGGAAGCCAAAACCTTCAACAGATAGTGCGAAGATATGTGGATAGGTATAGCATTAAAAAAGATATATCGCTCTTCCTTTTTGCGATTGTGGCTTACGATTAGCGCATTATATTCAGTATCTTCTGTCTGCCCCTGCTGCGGCAAACCTTTATGCCCTGTTGGATTTGGGGTGGGCGCATTTATAGGATTTATATTTGTTTCACTCTCGGCGATGTGCAGGACTATTTGGCGGAGGATCATGAGTATTTTTTAGAAACCGTTTAAAAACCGTCGCCTTCAACAACGTGAAAGGATGTATTTATGGAAGCTGTTATATTTTCAATCGCAACGTTTTTCTCCACTTTTTTAGGCGGATTGTTCTCTATCAAATTCAAGGACAAACTGCACACTATTATGTGCTTCACCGCGGGGGTACTTGTCGGCGTTTTCAGCTTTGACATTATGCCGGAAATAATAAAGGAGGTCAAAGAGCATAATTTTGACCCTACAGGGGCGATGATTGCTTTTGTGGCCGGCTATATGATTTTCCATGTCCTTGAAAAAACCATCCTAATTCACCACGCCCACGAAGAAGAATACGCCGACCACAAGCATCCGCAGGTGGGAATCCTTTCGGCCCTCGCCCTGGCAGGCCACAGTTTTATGGACGGGGTAGGTATCGGCCTGGGTTTTCAGGTCGGCACTTCAACCGGCATCCTGGTCGCTATCGCAGTCATATCGCACGATTTCACGGACGGTATGAACACGGTCACTTTAATGTTGATAAATAAAAATACCCCTCGAAGGGCCAAATGGTTTTTACTACTTGATTCCCTGACGCCGATTATGGGGGCCGCTTCGACACTGCTTTTCACCCTGCCGCCTTATTTCCTCGTTCTATATCTGGGCTTTTTCGGTGGTTTCCTGATGTATATTGGCGCGAGCGACATCCTGCCAGAGGCGCACAGCAAACATTCTTCCCTGAAAATGATTGGGCTTACCGCAGCAGGCCTGTTATTCATTTTCCTTGTGACCAGATTTGTTTAGACCGTCTGCGGCCTGGTTGATTGACAATTTGAACAGCATAGAAAGAAACAATGAAATCGCAGTTAAAAGAAAGAATAGACAATCTTCTTGATTCGGTGAAGCTGAAAAGAACAGGGCCGAGGAGGATGGTTCTTGAGGTTTTGCTGAACGCAGCGAAACCACAAACGGCTGACGAGATTGTTTCGGTAATTGGTAAGGCCGGCCCGAACCGTGTAACTGTGTATCGGATATTGGAGAGTATTGTCGAAGCAGGGATTGTTCACAAGGCGTTTGTCGCGGAAGGAAGCCAGCATTTTGAAATGGCGGACAAATGCAGCGAGCATCAGTGCCATCCACATTTTGTATGTACTGGCTGTGGCAGGACAAGCTGTTTGCACGACGTGTCGGTTTCGATGGCGACAAATACACCGGTTGGTTTTATAATACAGCGGCAGCAGATTCGATTAGAGGGTTTGTGTCCGAGATGCGCATAAGGACATCTGTAATGAGTAAAACAACGAGAACGATACTGATATTGACGACGACGCTGCTCTTCTCGCTGCTTGCGACACAGGCCCTGCTGTTCATACATCTTTTATGTGAAGAGCACCACGCCGGGCACGATGAACACGAATGCCCGATTTGCCAGCAGTTACTTGCGCTGCCTCATAGTATAACGGTCGAAGAACAAACGGTGATTAGTCAGTATTCTGTTTGCGAACAGGGTTTGATATTTCATATAGAAGTCATGCGAGCGATTTCAGTGCCGGGTATCTTAGGCCCGCGTGCCCCGCCGGTTGTCTCCTAATCCAGGTTAATACCACATTTATTTTTCCCGCCAAGACCGTTATCGGACAGCAGCGGGGATTTTCTATTATCCAATGGATTTACGGAGACAGACAAATGAATACACGAGCCATCAAGTATGGTTTCTGTTTTTTGACAATCCTGTTATTTGCCGGCATTGGCCGAGCAGAACAGGTAAATGCGGCTGACAGTGAGATGCAGTCATTACGAGGGCAGGTGGCCGAACTTCAACAGCAAATGAAGGACGCAAATGAAAGGCATACTGAAGAAATAAAACTATTAAGGGAAGAAATCGAGCTTCTCAAACACAGTAACGTGGCCCCGCCCGCCGCTGCTCCCGTGCAGCCAAGGCCCGTTGAACCCAATCAGGCCCCGTTGGCTGAAAATAAGGAAAGCCCGGCGAGCATCCCTCAGAGCTCTAACCCTGATATTTCGGCAATAGGCGATTTTATTTTTCACGGAGGACCGACGCCCAGAGGCGAAACGCCTGATACCATCGCAGCCAGCAAGACCGCAAAGGCTCAGCTCAGGGAAGTTGAATTCGGATTTTCCAGTCCTGTTGACCCATACGGGCGTGCGGATTTAATCCTAAGTATAGAGAGGCAGGATGACGGCTCCTATAGCCCTGATATTGAAGAAGGATATTTCACATACACAGACCTGCCGTACGACCTTCAGGCAAGGTTCGGCAAATTCTACTCGGCTTTCGGAAAAGCCAATACGTTTCATACCCACGCGATGCCCTGGGTTGACAGGCCCAATGTAATCAGGAAATTCTTCGGCGAAGAAGGATTGAACGACGGCGGCGGTGAAATTTCATGGTTGGTGCCTAACCCATGGGACAATTATATGCAGCTTACGTTTGATTTGCAAAACAACGGCAACGACGCAATTTTTGCCGGGGACGAGGCGCACAGTTTGATGTATGTTACGCACCTGAAAAACTTTTTCGATTTGGACAGGAGCTCAAGCATCGAAATCGGGGAAAGTTTCGCGACAGGCGACAATGATGCAAACACCAACGGAGGACACAAGTCAAACGTGGAAGGGCTGGATTTGACCTACAAATGGCGTGACCCGCAATACGGCCTTTACAGATCGCTGACGTGGATGAACGAAATTTTGTTCAGTCAGAAGGAAGAAGGCGACAAGGACACGGTGAATTCACACGGTATGTACAGCTCGCTGGAATATCAGTTCAACAGGGAATGGAGCGTATTCGGACGATACGATTATACGCAGTTTCCCGATAGCAGCCGTTTGCATGAAACTTCTTACACGACGGGCCTGACATTTCACCAGAGCGAATTTATGTTCTGGCGATTGCAGTTCGAGCATACCGACGGTGACAATTTCGCGGGCAATGTAAACAGAAATGAGATATGGCTTCAGGCGGACTTCCTAATCGGGCTGCATCCGGCACATCAATACTAATTAAGAAGGAGACAAATTATGAATTCGATTAAATTCCAATGGACACTTTTATCCTGCTTCATTTTGAGCGTCTTGTTTATCCTGCCCCCCTGCCAGTGTTTTGGTGCGGACAAATTAAATGTTGTAACAACGACCCCAACCTTTGCGTCAATAGCAGAGTCGGTAGGCGGCGAACACGTGTCGGTTACCTCCATCGGCAGCGGCGATGAGGACCCGCATTTTATTCAGGCCAAACCAAGTTATATGATGAAGGCCAGGAAAGCGGACCTTTGGATATGCGTGGGCATGGAACTGGAAATCGGTTATGAAGGTTTGATTCTTCAGGGCTCGCGTAATCCGCGAATACAAAAGAACACGCCGGGCCATTTGGATGCTTCCGAAGGAATTATGAAACTCGAGGTTCCCACCGGGAAAATAGACAGGTCGATGGGTGACGTTCATCCTTTGGGCAACCCGCATTACTGGCTTGACCCTTACAACGGCAAAATCATAGCGAAAAACATCTGCCAGCGTCTCAAACTGCTTGACCCTGAGCATGCGGGAGATTACGACCGTAATCTGGCGGCGTTTGATTCGAAGCTGGATAACGCTATGGCCGGCTGGGTTGCCAAACTCAAACCGTTTGAACATTCTAAAATCGTTATCTACCATCGCAGTTGGCCCTATTTTGCTAACCGATTCAATCTTGACGTGGTCGCGGAGCTTGAGCCGAAGCCGGGAATACCGCCGGGACCCGGGCATATACTGGAAGTGATAAATATAATGAAATCGGAAAAGGCCGGGGTTATTTTAATGGAGCCGTTTTATAACCGCGATGACGCGGAGGCAGTGGCAAAAAAAACCGGCGCAAAAGTGGTCGTTGTCCCCAACGCCGTCAATGAGCAGGTTAAGGATTATATAGCGATGCTGGACAATGTAGTTAACAGGTTGAGCGAAGCATTAAGCGAGACATCAAAATGAATGGGATGATTGAATTGCTGTTATTGCCGTTCGTGGCGTGCCTCATACTTACTGGGATACACTGCTACTTAGGCATCCACATCGTATCTCGCGGCGTGATATTTGTGGATTTGGCTTTGGCGCAAGTGGCAGCGCTTGGCAGCACGGTAGCATTATTGGCCGGATACGAGCTGCATAGTGCAGAGGCATATCTAATTGCCCTTGGCTTTACTTTTGTTGGCGCGGGGTTGTTCGCTTTGGGACGGGTTCGTGATGAATCCGTCCCACAGGAGGCAATCATCGGGATTGTGTATGCCGTAAGCTCCGCTGCGGCCATTCTTGTCCTCGACAAGGCCCCCCACGGCGAGGAGGCGATAAAGGATATGCTGGTCGGGAGCATTCTTTTTGTGACATGGCCCCAGATATTAAAAATTTCAGTGATATATCTGGTCGTGGGGTTATTGCATTTTCTGTTAAGAAAAAAATTTCTGCTAATCTCGATGAATCCGCGACTGGCCCGTGAGAGCGGCCTGTGGATTCGTTTATGGGATTTTATTTTCTACGTTACCTTTGGTTTTGTCGTAACAAGTTCGGTGCGTGTAGCGGGTGTGCTGCTGGTTTTCAGTTATTTAGTGGTTCCGGCGGTTTGTGCAATGTTTTTTGTTAAGGGCGTCTTAAATCGCCTGCTGATTGGCTGGGGGCTTGGGTTTGCGGCAAGTGTCCTGGGGCTTTATGCCTCGGCAAAATGGGATTTGCCCACAGGGGCTTCCGTCGTAACTGTATTCGGGATAATACTGGCCTTTTGCGCAGGTTCAAAATGCGCGACCAATATGATGATTCGCCGGCATCAAACTGTGGACCCTACTGCGCTAAAGCTACGCAGGGCTGGACAATATCCCACCTCCCGATTAACATAGGGGGTATGCAGACATATCCGTTAAAATTTGGGCCTATATACAAAGAACGAATATGGGGCGGAGACAAGCTGCGCGAGGTATTCGGCAGAGAAATGCCGAGGGGCAAACGTATCGGCGAAAGCTGGGAGCTGGCGGACCTGCCCGCGGACAAGTCAAAGATTGTCAACGGCGAACTTGCGGGCGAGACGATTGAATCGATTATTCGTAAATACACCAAGGAAATAACCGGGGCGGAGCAATTCAAGCTGCCCTTCCCGCTGCTGATAAAATTTCTTGACTGCGGAGACGTGCTTAGCGTCCAGGTGCACCCTGACAAAGAAACCTGCAAGCGGATGGGCAAGGGAGATTTCAAGACGGAGTGCTGGTATATCATTCAGGCGCAGCCGGGAGCGGTGATTTATAAGGGGCTGAAAGAAGGCACAACAAAAGAAAAGTTTGCGAAGGCAATAAAAGACGGAACGGTCGAACGGCTGTTAGTCAAGATGCCTGTTGAAGTCGGCGAATGTCATTTTCTGCCCGCCGGAACGCCTCACGCGATTGGGGCGGGACTGCTTATAGCGGAAATTCAGACGCCATCGGATACGACATACCGGGTGTTTGACTGGAACAGGGTTGACGACAAGGGTAAGCCGAGGCCGCTTTATATCGAGGAGGCGCTGGAGAGCATTCATTTTGACCACTCCGGAGATAACCTTTCGGTAGCATCGGTCGGGCGACTTGTTGACAGCGATTGTTTCAAGATTGACAAGGGGCACCAGGCGAGAAGCTGCGAGATGCTGCTGACAGCCGGGAAAATGAAAACGATTATGATTATGAGCGGATTCGGGACAATTACAGGAAACGGTAACACAGTTGAATTCAGGGCAGGCGATACGATACTGATTCCGGCGGCATACGGCGGAGTGATGCGCTTTTCGGCGGAAACGGAATACCTGACGGCAAAGATATAAAACAAGGATGAGGTGAAACAATGCAGGTTGTGATGCTTGATTTGAAGGCGCAGTTCGCGAAATATAAAAATGAGCTGATGCGAGCGGTTGAGGAGGTATGCAACAGCCAGATATTGTGCCTTGGGCCTGCGGTGGAGCGATTCGAAAAGGAAACGGCCGCGTACTGCGGATGCAAATATGCAACAGGGGTTTCGAGCGGGACAGACGCGCTGCTGCTGAGCTTGATGGCAGCGGGGATAGGGACTGGCGACGAGGTAATCACGACGCCGTTTACTTTTTTTGCAACTGCCGGGACGGTATCACGTGTCGGAGCGAAACCAGTTTTTGCCGACGCCGATGCAGGGACGTTCAATATCGACCCGGCAAAGATTGAGGCAAAAATAACCAAAAAGACACGCGCGATTATACCTGTGCATATTTTCGGCCAGATAGCGCAAATGGGGCCGATTATGGAAATCGCACGCCGACACAGATTGCTCGTTATTGAGGACGCGGCACAGGCAATGGGTGCAACCCAGGATGGCAAACAAGCGGGCAGCATCGGCGATATCGGGTGTTATTCGTTTTACCCGACGAAAAATATCGGGGCATTCGGCGACGCGGGTATGGTTGTAACAAATAATGATGCTCTGGCGGAAAAGATTCGGCTGATGCGGGTGCACGGTGAAAACCCGAGATATTATTACAGGATGATAGGCGGCAACTTCAGGATGGATAATCTCCAAGGCGCGGTACTTAGCGTGAAGCTGAAATATCTTGATGAATGGAACAAAAAGCGAAGAGACAACGCAGCGATTTATAATAGTATGTTTGCCGGAACGGCAGTTAAGCCGCAGAAGATTGAGCAAAATAACGTGAGCATTTTTCATCAATACACAATAACCGTGCCGAAGAGAGATATGCTGCATACGTATCTGTCAAAACAGGGTATCGGCAGCGGGATATTTTATCCGCAGCCATTGCATATACAGGATTGTTTCAAAGGGCTTGGGTATAAAAAGGGCGACTTCCCGGCTGCTGAAAAGCTTACGGAAAGCGTTTTATCGCTGCCGATATACCAGGAGCTGACGTCCGAGCAGATAGAGCACGTTGGCAAGACGGTGCTTGAGTTTTATAAATAGGATTATGGAGAATCACGTTTGCTGAAGCCACGCGACAACCCGGCGATGATTTGGCCCGAAGGGAAAACACTTCGTGAGTTTGCGGGGCAATGGTGGGTTGCGCACACCAAAAGCCGGAATGAAAAGGCGCTTGCGAGTGATTTGGCGGGCAAAAGCATAAGTTATTTTCTGCCGATGAGCTGGAAAGTAAAAAAGACGCGAGGCAGGACGATAAAGTCGCTGCTGCCGATATTCGGCGGGTATTTGTTTTTCTGCGGAGACGAAAGGCAGCGTGTTGAAACGTTAAAAACGAACAGGGTAGCGAACCTGATAGACGTCAAGAACCAGCAACGGTTAATCGAAGAGTTGTCGCAGATAGAGCGTGCGATAGCGGGCGGGGCGAATTTGTCGCCTCACGATTACATCAAGGTCGGGCAAAAATGCAAAGTGATTGGCGGCGCGCTGGCGGGGCTTGCGGGAATAGTCGTAAAGACCAGGAATGAGACGCGGCTTGTGCTTCAAATAGATATGCTGGGTCAGGCGGCAAGCGTAGAGATAGGCACGGATATGATAGAAGCAATTGACGAAACCGATGGAATCTAAAAAGGAGAATCAGGGCAAATGAAGATTTGTGTGGTAGGAATCGGGTACGTAGGGCTTGTTACGGCGGGCTGTCTGGCGGAGGCGGGCAATCACGTGATTTGTGTTGACAACGACGGGAAAAAAATCGACGGGCTTAAAAAAGGTGTAATACCGATTTATGAGCCGGGGCTGAGCGAGATAGTTCAACGCAACGAGAAGGTCAAACGGCTCGAGTTTACAACAGATTTAAAATACGGGGTGGATAGCGCGCTGATAATATTTCTTGCGGTTGGAACACCATCGCAGCCGGACGGTTCGGCGGATATATCGGCTGTACTGGCGGTGGCGGGCGAAATTGCCCGGATTATGCCCGACTACAGAATTGTTGTTACGAAAAGCACGGTGCCGGTAGGGACACATAAAAAAGTGGCGGATGTGATGAAGGCCAAAACCAATAAGCCATTCGATTATGTGAGCAACCCGGAATTTTTAAAGGAAGGTTCGGCTGTCGAGGACTTTATGAGCCCGGACAGAATAATAATCGGGACGGGAAAAGAATCGGTCAGGGAGACGATGAAGCAGCTTTACGGCCCGTTTATGCGAAAAGGCAACCGACTTATATTTATGGACCCGATGTCGGCGGAGATGACAAAATACGCGGCCAACGTGATGCTCGCGACGCGAATATCATTTATGAACGAGATAGCAGGACTTTGCGAAAAAATGGGCGCCGACGTAGAATCGGTTCGGCAGGGAATCGGAAGCGACTCTCGAATAGGCAGAGCGTTTTTGTTCCCAGGGGTAGGATACGGCGGGAGCTGTTTTCCGAAGGATATTCGGGCGCTGATATACACAGGCGAGCAGCAAAAAATGGAAATGAAGATGGCCAAGGCGGCCCAAAAGGCCAACGAGGCGTCGCAAGAGCGGTTCGCAGGACGCATAGGCGACTATTTCAAAGGCAAGGGCAAAGATATAACACTGGCGGTATGGGGACTTGCATTCAAGGCGAAAACCGACGACGTGCGGGAATCACCCGCCATTAACTGCGTGAATAAACTATTAGAGCGGGGCTTTAAAATTCGGGCATACGACCCTGAAGCGGGAATGACCGGCAAAACGGCGCTGGTCGATAAAGTCGAGATATTCGAGAATGACTATGATGTGCTCGATGGCGCAGACGCTCTTATAATCCTTACGGAATGGCAGGAATTCCGGAATCCGGATTTTGAGCTAATCGTCAAAAAGCTTAAGAAGCCGGTTATTTTCGACGGCAGAAACCTTTACGACCTCAACATCGCTAAAAGAGCGGGTATCGAATATCACAGCGTGGGCAGGCCGGATGTTTTGTGAGATTTTAATATGAAAGCGATAGTAACGGGAGCGGCGGGATTTATCGGGTCGCATTTGTGCGAACGGATGTTGAAAGACGGATGGACAGTCATCGGAGTGGATAACTTCGATAATTTTTACGACCCGCAGGTCAAACGCAGCAACATTAAAGATTGTCTGCGGAACAAACAATTCAAATTAGTTGAGGCCGATATTCGCGATTCAGCGGCTATGAATAAGGTGGTGAGCGATGGCGCGGATGTGATAGTTCATCTGGCGGCAAGAGCCGGGGTGAGGCCATCGATTGCGCAGCCGGCGCTTTACGCAGACGTGAATATAAACGGGACGGTCACGCTGCTCGAAGCGGCCAAAAAGAACAATATAAAAAAGTTTGTGTTCGCCTCAAGCTCAAGTGTTTACGGCAACAATAAGAAAGTTCCCTTCTCGGAAAACGACAACGTTGATTTTCCGATTTCGCCATACGCGGCGACCAAAAAAGCGGGAGAGCTGATTTGTCATACCTATCATCATCTCGCCGGCATCTCGATGACCTGCCTGCGGTTTTTTACGGTTTACGGGCCGAGGCAAAGGCCCGATTTAGCGATTCACAAATTCGCCCGGCTAATCGAGGATGGCAAACCAATACCCGTTTATGGCGACGGCAGTATGATGCGGGACTTCACCTATATCAACGACATAATCGACGGGACAATGGCGGGCATTAAAAAGTGTGCTGGTTATAACATTTATAACCTCGGCGAATCGAGACCGATAACGGTCAATAACCTTATTGGCGAGATTGAAAAGGCGCTGGGCAAAAAAGCGGTTATAGAGCGATTGCCTTTGCAGCCGGGGGACGTGGAGCGGACATACGCGGATGTTACAAAAGCCCACAGGGATTTGGGGTATAATCCGAATACCGAAATAAACGATGGGTTGAAGCATTTCGTCGAGTGGTTTCGGCAGTAAAAGTCCCAAAATAACACATAAATCATTTCGGTTTTAACCTGTGTGTAAACGATTTCCCTTGATTTTCGGGCCGTTTCTGGCTATAATATAGAGTACTGTTTTATGCTGATTGCCCATTGGGGGACGGTGTGAGCAAATACGCTCGAATAGCGGCGAGATGGGGTGTTATCGTTTCGATACTGTGTTTTGTGCTGACACAGAAGGCCTACGGTCTGGCAGAATCAACCGGCCCAGGCGGGTCTAATTCAATCGCGGTGCATCAGCTCGGTGATACAGGCGAAGGAGTTAATGTCGGATTCATATCAACTTACAGCGTGCTAACCACACATGAGGCCTTCAAGGACGCCAACGGCGTTACCCATGTTTTCAATTACGACTTCACAGGCGATGGTAATTTGATTTACGCACACGATACGCAATTGGCGGGAATAATCGTGAGCAACGGCGGAGCCGCGTATCCGAACGATATCGGAGTCGCTCCTGGTGCGAATGTTTATTGTGCACGGGTTGTGAACAATGACGGAGACGTTTCAAACACCTGGATTGCTAATGCACTCAATACGCTCATCAACACTTATAACTGCCGGGTTATAGTTACCGGGTTTGAATTTACTACAGGAACAGGAACCGAACCTAACGGCAATAGCTCATTGACACTGCTTTATGATTATTACGCGTATCAGTATGGGGTTATTTTTATAAACGCAGCGGGTAATCAAAACACATATGTTACCATATTCGGCGATGCCTATAACGGCATAACCACTGGCGGACTTCGGCTTACCGACCCGACTAACTCCTCTGACTATCGCTGGGCGGGACTTATGAGCGGTTCGGGGCCAACAACGGACGGCAGACGCAAGCCGGACATAACCGCGCCGTCACAAAGTCAGACGGTGCCGACATCCAACAGCAACACAGCATGGACGGTCGTGGGGACAATAAACGGCCAGACGAGCTGGTCGGCGCCGCACGCCGCGGGGGCGGCAGCACTGTTACTGGGGCTTGCGGATACAACGCCGGGGCCGAATGATAATAGCAACGTTGTAATAAAGGCGGTGCTGGTTAATTCCGCGATGCCGAATGTTAACAGTAAAACGGACATCAGCACAAATCCGGCGGATTCGAATAATACCTGGCAGGCAGACAGGGGTTATGGTCGGCTTGATTGTCTTCGGGCGTATCAACTGCTGGATACCAACGAAATCGAGCCGGGAACAACAATCGCACAAGACAAGGGCTGGGGACTCGGAAATATTGTGCAAGTGGCAACAAATACTTACACAATTCATATTCCGACAAGGTGCCGACTTATAGCAACGACCACATGGCAGCGAATAGTGGATAATAATCTCACAGCGTATTTGGCGAATCTTGATATGACGGTCTACTCACCATACGAGCCGAACGCGATTTTTAACAAAACTACGTTTGGCTACAATACCAGCGATAATCTTATAAAATGCGACCTGCTCATACTCACGCCGGGCGACTATACAATCACAATTGCGAATAACTCGACGAACGGCGAGACAGCCAATTACGGTTTTGCTTTTGAACTCCATCCGATTATGGCGGGCGATTTGCCGCCAATAGATTATGTCGTGAACTACAATGATTTATCGACCTTGGCCGCAGCCTGGCTGTCGGATGATTCGCCGCTTGATTTGCTGCTGGTCCCCAACGGTATAATTGACTTTGCCGATTTCGCAACATTAGCCGATGACTGGCAGCAAATCGACCCCCTC
Source organism: uncultured Phycisphaerales bacterium (assembly GCA_963769245.1). GTDB lineage: Bacteria > Planctomycetota > Phycisphaerae > Sedimentisphaerales > Anaerobacaceae > Fen-1362. The sequence continues at coordinate 1,815,675 of CAVYKU010000001.1, read as the reverse complement.
TACTATCAATACTAAAGCTATTATAAAGCCATAACGAGTGAGCCAGTCTGATAAACAGCAAAGGTAATGATATAGGCCAGCACGGTGAGGGAAACAAACTGGAAGGCGGCCCAGAACCAAGAGCCGGCTTCCGCACGGGTAACAGCAATGGTAGCGACACAGGGGGAGCTAATCAGGCAAAACAGCATTATGCAAAAGCCGACAAGCGAGGAATAATCGGCCTGTAAATGCTGACGGAGTGTTGTGGCAGAGGAATCACCGTGGGAAGAAACGGCGTATATAATGCCTAATTGTGAGACGAATAATTCTTTTGCCGCGGTTGCGCCGATGAGGGCGGTTCCGATTTTCCAGTCAAAGCCGAGAGGTTTAATAACAGGTTCTATTGCCCGGCCAACCCTACCAATAACAGAATTGGCAAGCTGCGCCTGCCGGATTTGGTCCGGGGACAACCCGGCAACAGATTGAACGCTAACCCTAGGATAATTCATGGCGGCCCAGAGGATAATTGAAAAAACAAGAATAATAGTGCCCGCTTTCTTCAGGTATAACCAGCCACGCAGCCAGGTATGAGCAGAAAGCGATTTAAAAGTAGGGACACGATAAGGAGGCAGTTCCATAACGAAGTCGGTGTTCTCGCCGCGGAAAACCGTGAGGCGCAAGATCTTTGCAGCAATGACAGCCAGGACAATGCCGGTCAGATATATAAGCCACAGGACAGGCCCTCGCCAGTTCTGCGGGAAAAAAGCGGGTATGAGAAGGCCATAAATCGTCAGGCGTGCGCCGCAGCTCATCAGGGGCAAAATCATAATGGTTGTGAGGCGATTGCGTTTATTTTCGAGAATTCGGGTGGCCATAATCGCGGGGACAGAGCAGCCGAAGCCGATGAGCATAGGGATGAAGCTTTTGCCGTGGAGACCGATTTTGTGCATCAGCCGATCCATAATAAAGGCAGCACGGGCCATATAACCTGAGTCCTCGAGGACGGCGATTGCGAGAAAAAGAAGAAGAATGTTGGGCAAAAACACGAGGACGCCGCCCACGCCGGGGATTATACCGTCAATTACAAGTGAGCGCAGCCAGTTGCCATCATTCGCGGGCCAAATTAAAGCTGTCGCCGATGAGAGCCAGCCGAAAAATCGCTCCAACCAGGCCATCGGGTAAGCGGCAATTGAAAACGTTAAATAAAAAACCAGGTACATCATCAGTAAAAAAATGGGCAGGCCGAATACGCGGTGAGTGAGGACCGCATCGGCAAGGTCGCTTGTGGTATGAGTAAGCTCAACGGTATTTTTTACGCTTTCCTGACAGGCGCCGGAAATAAAGCCATATCGTCTTTCGGCAATGATTACCTCGGGGTCATCGCCGAAAATGGTCTTTAGTTTGGCAACAGCACCATTAACAACTTCGATAAGCCGGTTGTCGCTTATTTTCGCGATTATGTTGCCGTCCTGTTCAAGCAGCTTGAGTGTGACCCACCTGGAACCATACCTTGCGGCAACATCAAAATGCGACGAATTAACAAGCGGTTCAAGCGTCTTCAGGGCGTTTTCGATTTCGTCGCCGTAGGTTATATGATGAGTTCTAAGCTTTCGCGGGGCGTTTGCTTCAGCGACAATCGCATTGAGCAACTCAACCCGGCCTTGTGATTTACTCGCAACGGTGCGAATAATAGGGGCTTCGAGAAGCTCGGAAAGCCGGTCCGTATCAAAGACGATACCTCTCTGAGCCGCTATATCACTCATATTAAAAGCCAAGACAAGCGGCACGCCAAGCTCGATTAGCTGGGTGGTCAGATACAAGTTCCGTTCCAGGTTCGAGGTGTCGATGACGTTGACAACAATGTCGGGTTTTTCATCGATTATAAAATTGCGAGCGACCAGCTCTTCCGAGGAAAACGTAGTCAGGCCGTATGCACCTGGCAGGTCAACAAAGACGATGCGAAAATCCCTGTGCGTGCACGCTCCCTGGACTGTTTCTACGGTTGTGCCGGGGTAATTGGCAACGTGATGGCTGGCTCCGGTCAGCATATTGAATACGCTGGTCTTGCCGCTATTCGGGTTACCAACAAGGGCAACAGTTATCTTTTTCAGCTTGCTGTCTGTCATATTCTACAAGACTAAATGTTAGGTATACCTAACTTATAAAACAAAAAAAATAATATTTGGGCCTATCACGATACCATAATCTTATCAACTACCCCCCTGCCGAGGGCCATTTTCGAGTTTTTGACGCTTATCACAAATGGGCCGGACCTTCCGTTATGTACCACCATTACCTGTGTTTTAGGCAAAAGTCCCAGCGTGGTCAACCGGATTCTGATGCCACGTCCACCGTCGATTTTTATTATTTTGACGGTTTGGCCTTCCTCAATTTCCGACAATGGCCTTGTGATTGTGGTTTCCATATCTTACCTTTTTGCTCCTTTGACCTTTACAATCCTTGCAGGGTTCCTTCCGCCTCCGGTGTTCTTTTTAGCTAAATTAGTGAAATCCCGCATACGTGATATAATGACCTGGCCTAAAAGATGTTCCGCCTTGCAGGCGGCTTTTTGAGCAACGGCCGCATCAACGCCAAGCACATCCATAAAAAACGACTTTATGATTTCATGTCTTTGAGCAACTCGCCCCGCCTGCAAAACGCCCTTCTGCGTGAGAGTTACGCAGCCGTATGGCTTGTAATTAACAAACCCCCTTTTAGTAAGCAGCTTAAGCGCCCCCGTAACAGAAGGTTTTGCCACGCCGAGAGACACCGATATATCCTTGCTTCGGGCCACACCACCTCCGTCGGCCACGTTCAAAATAGCTTCAAGATAATCTTCCAGCGAAGCGCTCAAATTTATGTTTTCACGAGCACACATAGTTAGTTATGGCTAACATTTTATCCCGGCAGTATAATTATGTCAAATATTTTTATTTTTTTCAGGCAACAACCGCTTTTTTATGGCCGAAAAAACCTTGTTGAGCAAGTAAACCGGTGTTAAAATACCACCATACGGGGCGTGGCGCAGTTTGGCTAGCGCACTTGCATGGGGTGCAAGGGGTCGCAGGTTCGAGTCCTGTCGCCCCGATTAAGGTTTTAACCGCTGAACACGCGAAGACCACAAGCGAAGCATATTGAGGGCAGTGAGAGCTGCCCTGGCGCGAATCAACTCCCTCGTATAAGAAAACAGGCATTTTTTCGTTTGGCAATCATTGCCGTCGCAGACACTGATATAAACCAGGCCGACGGGCTTTTGTTTACTGCCGCCCGCGGGGCCTGCGATACCGGTTATAGCAATAGCGAAATCCGACTTTGCTTTCTGTCTGGCGGCAATCGCCATAGCGGAAGCGGCCTGTTCGCTGACCGCGCCGTGTTTCTCAATGAGTTTTTTGGGCACGCCGAGCAGTTCGGTTTTGGCCCTGTTGCTGTAAGTTATCCAGCCATGTGTAAAGTATTCGCTTGCGCCGGGGATATCGGTAATAAGTTTTGTTAAAAGCCCTCCCGTGCAGGATTCGGCAACGGTGATTGTTTTCCGGTGCCGCATTAACCAATGTCCTACCACTTCCGGCAGCGTCTGGTCATCGAAGCCGAAGATGAGGTTATCGAGAAGCGAGCGGAGGCGGTTGACATCTTTTTGGGCCATTTGCTCGGCTTGTTTTTTCGTCCTGGCGGAGGCGACTACGTGAAGTGTAATCACGCCCGAATTGACGGTCGAGTTTATCAGCGGGTTTCTGTCACGGTCCATAAGGTCGCCGAGTTTTTCCGCAAGGGCCGATTCACCCGCACCAAAACACCGGACTTTTTTGACAACAGTAAAGCTACCGGCCCCCTTCTTTGCCAGGCGGGGCAGGACGGATTTTTCAAGCATCTCTTTCATTTCGACAGGCACACCGGGCATTGCGAAAAACAGTTTCCGTTTCATTTTGGCAAAAATGCCAGGTGCTGTGCCGAACGGGTTTTCAAGTGCCGATGCGCCTTTGGGAACACAGGCCTGAATGGTGTTATTTTCAGGCATCGGCAATCCTCTGTCGTCGAAGAATTTCCGGATATCCTTCAATAAAGCCGGTTTGACCTGCAATTTGACTCCCATTAATTCGGCGAAGGCCTGTCGAGTGATATCGTCATCCGTTGGCCCCAAGCCGCCAGTAACGACGACAATATCGGCGTCTTCGGCTGCGCGTTTGAGCGAACGGACGATTTGCTTTATATCGTCACCGACTGTGTAAGCGCTGACGACGGGTATGCCGATTGAAAGCAGCCGGCCGCATATATACGAGCAGTTCGTGTCGGTCGTGTGGCCGTTGAGAAGCTCGTTACCGATACTGACTACGCACGCTTTAATCATAGCTACCATCTTACAAAATAATCATCGCTTTGACGACCCCCTCGCGGTAATCAGCAACAATGTCAAACGCATCATTAACCTGTTCAAGTTTGAAACGGTGGGTAACGAATGAGTCAATCGCAGCCTTAGCCGACGCCACAAGCTCAATCGCCCGTGAAGCGCAGTGATTTTGTCTGCGGACGTTGATAATAGTAATCTCTTTTCTTCTGATGCGGTCGATACTGAAACTTACGCGGTCGGATTCGGGGATACCCACGAGCATAAGAATACCACCCGGCCGGAGGACTTCGACGGCATGGTCGATTGTCTCCTGCTTACCCGCGCATTCGAAGGCGATATCAACGCCTAATGGTTCAAGCTGAAGAATATCTTTCACGACGTCATTTTTATCGGGATTGCCGACCCAGCTTGCGCCGGTCTTTTTTGCGAACTCAACGCGATAATCAACCTTGTCTGTCATATAAACGGAGCCGGCTCCCTGTATTTTCGCGGCAACCAGACAGCTTAAGCCGATAGGGCCTGAACCAAAAATGGCTATTTTGCCGCCTTTGGCCAATCGGGATTGCTGAACGGTATAAACACCAATAGCGAATGGTTCGCAGAGAGCGGCCTGTTCGTGAGTTAATCGCCCATTTGTCGGCAGGCAGCAATCTCCGGGCATAACGATATATTCGCAAAGACACCCGGCCAGCTCACCAGGAACGCCGAGAAATTTCAGGTTACAGCAGGTGTTCTCTCTGCCCATTTTGCACTGGGGACATTCGTGGCAGGAGACAGCGGGTTCCACGGCAACCGTATCGCCGGGTTTGATGTGTTTTACCTTTTTCCCTATCGCTTCTACGGTCGCGGAGCATTCGTGCCCGACGACATAGGGGTATTGAACTATTTTTGAACCGATTCTGCCTGAGAGATAATAATGGACGTCGCTGCCGCAGACCCCGACAACAGCGACTTTAAGAAGAACATCGTTGTCGTTTTTTATTGATGGCTTCGGCAAATCGACTACTTGTGCCCGTTTTATGCCCGTCAGCACGGCCGCCTTCATTACAGATTCTCCGGCAATACACTTACGCCATCCTGCTGTCCCGGACGGCCAAACATCGCCTGTGCTTATAGCATAAAATACGCCGGCTCGCCAGTATTAGGCGAGCGATTTGAGTTTTGGCGATTTAATCAGCATATCTAATAGAGGCGAATTTTAAAGTCGCCAAAAGAGTTGCTGTCACTGGGCGAATTCAGGTTTTTGAACGTAATGGTTTTCCCGCTCGCATTTTTAATTTTCAGCAATTTAATAGAGCCGGCGGACACACCAAACGGCACGCCGTTATTATCACTCTGTGGATAATTCAAAGTTGCACTCAGGATACTCGCCGCGGCGATATCGCTGTTAATGAAAGCATTAGGTTCGCCTTTGATGCCCTTTACCGTAATACTTTTAATAGAAGCAGAAACATTCATATCGCCAGGCAGGTCGGGAAGCCCTGTAACCCCGCTTTTAATGCCGGCAAAACAAAGCGAATTTATCATCGCCCCGGCATTGATTGTGCCAATGTTTCCATCGGATATTATTTGGCTGTCGGTAATGTGATTTTTTACGGTAAGAGCACCCAGGGCGAGCACTTTGGCATTAGGCGCCTGGGCCAAAGCCAGCGTTGCCGAGGTAATGTTCAAAGCTGAAACGCTTTTAATCGTATTGCAGTTCCACTCGCCTGAAAGAGTTCCCGCGGTTTTGACGGTTCCGGCAGAGGCATACAGCGCAACGTTCACGTCCATGTCGCCTGCAATTCCTCGTTTCTTGTCGCCCTTGGTTGTAATAGTGCCAATGGATGGGGCGTTAATTTCGCCGCCGAGCCATTCGGTTGCTGAAATTGCCTTTACCGGCATTTGGCTGTTTATCGTCAGGTCGGCAACCCTGTCAAAACCAAGCGATACAGTTGCTTTTTGGTTCGATGAAGAGCCAATGGTTATCGTATTCGAATTATTAACGTCATTGATAATTAAACTTGCGAGCGAACCAGATACTTTTATATTGCCTCGCAGGTTAGTCGTTTTAGCCGTAATTGCATTCAGTGAGCCGGTGGAATTGATATCGCCGACGCTGATTTCCGTTTTTGACGCGATTGTCAGTTGTGATTTTTCACCTGTGCCATACAGGTTCACCTGGTTGAAATTGCTGTCGCCGACTATTTCGCCATATCCGCCGCCCGTCAAACTGAACGTAACCGACACGCCGCAGACGTCGGGGACCGTTAATTTTGTGTTAGTTTTGTTGCCGGGCACATTCCCGAATAGCCACTGGACAACGGTCCCCTTAACTGTAAACGAGAAGGGGTCATTATCGACGTCGTTGTTATCAAAAGAGATGGTTCCCTGAAAAACACCTATCACTGTTGTATCCAGCGTAACGGTAAAGGTTGTGTAATCGCCCGGAGCCAGTACGTTTACTTCGGGCTGCGTAATAGTGAAATAGTTCGGCTCGGCAAAAGGCACGTCAAATACGAGTGTTTGGCTGCCGTTATTATGAATAGTGAAGGTTTTGGTCGGCCCCGGAAGATTGACTGCAGCAGTCCCCAGAACAACAGGGGCATTCTGGTCGCTGATAATTTCATTTGCCTCGCAGAAAACCCTTAACTGAACTCCTTGCGGGATAATACTGCCGAATTTCCACAGGTCATTCAAATTGCCATCGTTGCTTAAATTATCATATCCATATCCGCCGAAAAGCCAGAGATTGCCGCTGGCATCCGTACAGGAAACGCTGTAAATGCGTGCCCCCGGCGTATTATCCGAATTTGCGATTCCCTGGGTGCCGTATGTGCCGGATTCCGATACGGTGTTCGAGCCGCTGACCCATTCCCAGACAGAACCGTTAAACTTCCATAAATCATTTAATAATCCGTAAGTTCCGCCGCTATCATATCCATCTCCGCCAAAGAGCCACAGATAGCCATAGTTGTCTCTCCATGAGGCAGCCCCCACGCGGTCGCCGGGGACATTATTCGCAGCAGATTGTTCCTGTGTTCCATATACTCCGGCTTTATGCTGATTGGCGAGATTTGAGCCATTGACCCACGTCCATTCATTGCTGTCAACGTCAAATTTCCATGAATCGCTCAAATATCCGCCATTGCCCTTGCTGTCGTACCCGTATCCGCCGTAAATCCACAGGTTGCCTTTGATATCCATCCACAGGACGCTTCCATATCTTGCCCCCGGCACGTTATTCGCATCTGCGACACCTTCTGTGCCGTAAACTCCCTTGTGGGAAATGCTTTTTGAGCCGTTGACCCATGTCCATTTGGAGCCCCTGTACTTCCATAAATCATTCAACGTCGCCAACCGAGCCGCTGCTGCCATAGCCGTACCCCCCGAAAAGCCACAGTGTCCCGTTGCTGTCCGCCCATGTTGCACCCGACCCCCTCGCCCCGGGCGTATTATTTGAGTTAGCAACTCCCATTGTTCCATACACACCATATTGATTGACAGCATTTGAACCCGTCATCCATATCCAGTTACTGCCGTCAAACTCCCAAAAATCATTTAAGAATCCGAGGGTCACATTGGCATCGTATCCATATCCGCCAAAAAGCCAGAGATTGCCGCTGGTGTCCGTCCACGAAACACTACTGCTTCTCGCACCGGGTGTGTTATTCGAATACCCTGACCCTTCGGTGCCATATTCTCCGCCCTGGTAGGATATATTGGTCATATCATAGCCTTTTACCAATACCCAGGCCGTTCCATCAAATTTCCATAAACCGTTCAACAAACCCGGACTTGTGCTGTTACTACCTATTCCATACCCGCCGAAAAACCACAGGTTTCCGGTGTCGTCTATCCAGGAGACACATCCCTCTCGTCCGCCGGGGATGTTGTTTGTGCCGGGCGGGTCAGAATAATTGTAACCGCTGACCCATGTCCACATCGCATCATCAGCAGCAGCTGGAACTGAGACAGCAGCCAACAAAATAACGATGAGCGTCATTTTTACGCATGTTTTTACCGTATCCATCATGATTTTTCCCCCGATAACAGAATAATCAGTTTTTAATTATACGTATTTATCGGCCGAATAGCCAAATAAAAATGACGGAAAACCGCACGAGGTAACACGGGGTAATGATTGAAGTTTGCCGAGTAACCTGCTATTATTGGCCAGGCGGGAATGATATTTGCGCCCGTAGCTCAACTGGACAGAGTGCCGGGCTTCGAACCCGACGACCAAAAGAAGATAACCACCTACAAACAAAACACTTATCGAATGTCCCCGAAAACGACTTGGCGCGTTTCTTGGCGTTTTTATCCCAAAAAGACCCCGATTTGGCTCAGTTGGTCGAACACTGGCCGGGCCTGCCGGAGCATATCAAACAGACAATCAAAACGCTTATCGAGACAGCCGGAAAGTGAGGTTGTAAATGGAACAGCTTAGCAGACGTTTGAAAAAAATCGAGCAACAGCTTTGCATCAGTGATAAGCCCGTCGTTTTCGGATATACCGACGACAAGGGCGTTGAGCAGAAAGTCCAAATGCCTTCGACCGATTTTGACAAACTGCTAAGAGAAATCAGGGCAGAATCGAAGGGACTGCCGGTTAGAGAAAGGATAGCGGTATGAGCAAGAACATTGAATCACGAATCAAACGAATTGAGGACGGGCTTGGCACGTCTAAAGGGCCGAAGGTGCTTGAGGTAATTATGTGGACGGATAACCCACCACCGGACAGAACAGAAAACGGCATAACCATAAGGCACATTAGCTATAAGAAAATTCAGGGCCAGATATGACAGACAAAAAAACCATTGGAAACCGGCTTGCGAAAATCGAACAGGCGTTGTCTATCGGTGAGGAGCGTTTGTGCGTGCGGGTAACTATCCGTTGCCTTGACGATAGACCCTTCATTGAATCGCTTGGGCCGATAGAGCAGTGGGAAACATACAAACAGGCCGAAGCCAAAGACCCGGATTTTGTTGTCTTCCGAATTGACCCACAAAAAGAGATTGAGGCAAGGAAGCGGATACAAAATGAAACAGAACGAAACAAAAACGCAAAATGCCTTAACGCTGACGGCCAGACAGCTTAAAGCGATACCGTTTGTCGTAAGCTCTCCGACATACACCGAAGCGATAGAAAAGGCCAGGGTGAGCCGGAAAACCTTTTACGAATGGCTAAAGCAGCCGGAGTTTAAGGCAGAAATCAACCAACAGAGAAACGAAATAACGGCAGAGGCGTTCGGGATATTGTCGCAGGGCTTAACCAAAGCAGTGGAGAACCTTGTCAAGCTGTTAGACCACGCTGAGACCGACTCAAACGGCTTGCTTGCAAGGATGTTATTGAGTATATCCTTGAGCATAAGACGATTGAGGACTTGACGAAACGGATTGACGCGATAGAACAAAAACTGTCGAAAACAAACTAATCGAGCTAAACAGTCCGGCCAGCGGCGATTACAAAGGTGGATAAAATCGCATTATCACTTGTCGGTTATCTTTTCATTAACCGGCAATCAAAAATCAACCAGGTCCATAACCCTTTGCCTCTAAGCTCTGCGCAGATGTTATCAACAACGTCCTCTTGGGTAGCTTCCGCCCTGTTTGCGTTTTTAGTGTATTTGGAGTCAAGGGTCATTATCATATTACCAACAGCATCAACGGGAGCAGAAAAGACAAACTTGACAACCATAGACCCTTTCAGGGATTTCGGCACGAGAACCGTACGCTTGTCATTTCTGCCTATGTCAACTGTTACGCATTTACCATATACGGGACAAATCCATAACCCCGTATCTTCGTCACCCAAGACGATATAAGCGTATATTCCCCGGCTTAGGGTACCTTTAATGGTAAATCTGTAATAAACCGTAAAATCCTCATTAGCGTTAATATAATAATACCACTTATCTTTATTTTCATAGAAGATTAACGTTGGGACGCCATTAAATCCCCCTGTTTCCATATCAACATCAAATACCCCATATCCGGTTATATTTTTTGTGTCAACCGTGGCATTCCCGTAGCTGTCATCAGCAAAAACAATATGAGGATTGAATTGACCCTGAAGCCTGTAAACAAGGATGTCGCCGTAACTAGGCGCACACATCACCGCCACAAAAACTATCAAAACCACTAATCGCATTGCACATTTTTTCATTTTTCTACCCTTCCAAAAAATCGTTATTATTTTTCCCTTCTCAACACTACCGCGTCCAAGCCGAGCAATAAGAGCGTGGCGGGTTCTACGGATTGCGCCGCTGAATAAAAACTATTTGGGATTCCGGGCCGAGTTAGGCTCAGTAATATCACCCTCGTAAATAGGTGTAACTTTGACTTCATTATTGGGTAATAAATCAACCTTACAGTTAATCAACTTCCTACCTTCTTTGTTTTTGGTAGGTACTTTCGACATTTCTTGCTTAACCTTCTCTGCGATTGCCTTCTGTTCATCAAAAGATGTGTAATGCCTGCGTGCTTACTCCGCTCAAATCACAGCTTTTCTCAGAAGCTATAATAAGCAGACGATTATATCTTGTTTTTAGTGCATTATATTCGATTTTTTCGGCATCTTTAAGGTCCATAAAGAAAAATGGCACGATTAAAAGACACCCGCCTACCGCCCAAAGCGTGTTTGTAGCAAACTTGTTAGTGCTGGGAAGCAATTTCTCCATCTCGGCTTGAATCTGAGCCATCTCTGCCTTCAATGACGGACAACTACGATTTTCATCTCCAGGCAGATAAGACGGAATAGGGTTGGCCTCTCAACCGCGCAACCAGTATAAAATACAGATACGGCAAGCAATAAGCACAGTAACTTCTTCATTTGTCTGTCCCTCTCAAAATTTTTAAGCGACACTCTTTTAGTAGTATATTCTCTTGCTGCTGTCAAGCAAGGAAAAAACAGGCAAAATGTTGCTTTTTAACCCATTTTCCGGTAATATGGCATTATAATCGGGACGACCGGCCAGCTACCGGCCAAGCGGTTTGAGCAGTGGTAAGGTTTTTCGTTCACCTGTCTAACCTGCTACTGCTCAGGCCGACCCGAAAAAGGACAGGTGAAAAAATGAACCAGCAACAGAAACGCAAAATCAAAGAATTTGCCGAGAAGTTGTTCGGACTTTGTGACGGAGAAGCAATCCCGTCTCTCAAATACCCAGACGCAATTAATCAGCTTAATAGCACCAATCTCGCAGCAGAGCGGATGATGTACCAGGCGGCTGAAATCGGAGACAAGGCACAAAGGGCCTACCGAGAGAGGGTTCTTGCCCTTTTAGGAGACAATACGGACTATTGGGTCTTTATTGCACGCATCTTTGAAGACACCAAGCCTCGATGGTTTTCAAGACTTGAAGCTATTCGGAAAACGATTTTGCTTCACACAGACCCTAACAAAAATACGAGAACGGGCTTAGAGGCCATCAGGGCAAATTAAGCCCTGACACGAAGTTGAGGTCTGAAATCGAGCGACTTGCTGAAGAGCTTCTTTACGAGGCCAAACAGCCGACCGAGACCAGCGGCGGCGAAAAAACCAACCTTGCTGGCGGGCAAAAGAAAGACACGGGGACGAACAGAGGGAGAAAGAAAACACAAGCACCAGAGGGCGAATTGTCAAAGCCGATGCAAAAGAAAACCGCAATGAGTATTTTGGGGTTTTCCTCATCCTATAAGAAATTCCGGACTTGGAAGAAAGCCAAAGATGCAGTAGTTGAAACACACCGCGGGCTAATTCAAATTCGATTAGACAAGCTGGACCCGAAACTCGCTGAAGCGTTTAGAGCGGTAAAATAGAGTAAAACAAAAATCTTTCGCCTTTTGTGTCCCTTTGTGTCCCTTTGTGTCCCTTTGTGTCTTTCCCCTTTATCGCAACATATCCACTAAACCGAAAATCAATATATGACGGAATTATTGAAACCATTTGAAGTAAGTTTGCTACTACGTTGTCCTGAATTGAGGATACTTCGATTAGCAAAAGCAGGACGGATTCCTCATATCGTTTTGCCAGATGGACAAATCCGCTTTGAAAAGGCCGAAATAGACCGGCTCATCGAGCAGGGCAGGCGGAGGGTAGCCGATGACCGCTGACCTAAAAACCCTTGAGCCGATTTTAGTAAACGCCACAGGCGCGGCCCGGCTGCTTAATATCTCCCGAAGCGCATTTTACAGCAAAATATCGGCAGGACTTATTCCCCCGGCGGTTTATATCGGTGATAGTCCGCGCTGGATTGTTTCAGGAACTCAAAAGCTGGACAGAAAACCGATGCCCTGCGGCGGAGCAATGGGCAGCTATGCAGGCACAGGAGGCGCGGCGATGAGAGGCAATATATTCGAGCGGATAAAAGGTATCTGGTTACCGCCAGAGATACTAAGCATAGAGGATATAACCGCACCGCAAAAAATGCTTGTTGCGCTGGCAAGAAATTTCCCCAATGGTTTACGAATAAGCAATAACGACTTGGCTGATATTTTAGGAATCGACCGGCGAAACGTGATTTATAACATTCAAAAGCTGCGGAAAAAAGGTTACTTGCTCGATACCGGGCCGGATACACAACACAGGGTATTGAAGATGAATAGTGATAAATTGCCACTACTAAGTAGTGATAAAACATCACCAGAGCAGACAAGGGGTAGTGATACGGTTATCACCAGTGGTAGTGATACCAGTATCACCAGTTTAGCCCAAAGTAGTGATGCGCATATCACCCATAATAAAAGTAACGTAAATAAAGCTTCAAATAAAGGTGTGTATAACATCACGTCTGATGAGATTCGACTTTCCCAATTACTTCTCGATTTGATTCTTTCTCGAAAGCCAGATTTTAAGCGTCCAAACATTCAGGCGTGGGCGAAACATATTGACCGAATGATACATTTCGACCACCGCGCACCGGAACGTATCGAGGCAGTTATTAGGTGGTGTCAAAACGACACTGGCAATGGTAACGGTTGGGCCGGTTGGCAAAATAACATTTTAAGCACAGCTACACTAAAAGAAAAATTCGATACCCTTGAATTGAAAATGCAGGAACAGAAAAATGGGCGAACCAAAGACAATCGGGGACATAATCGGCAATTCGCTGCCGACCCAAACGCAATCACAATCTAATTTGTGCGATTGCGGACAGCCGAAGAAATTTGATAAGGGCATACGTTATCCGTCTTGTGAAACTTGCTGGCAGAAGCGTTGTGAGCAAGAAACGATAATCAAAGAGCAGCAACGGCTTGAATCAATCAGGCAGGCCCACAGGGACAAAGCAGCTAAACTCCGGGGGCGGCTTGAGCAGGTTATCCCCCCACTATTCGCCAGAGCGCATGTTAGGGACTTATCAGGCAAGCTCCGGGAAATTATGCTTAACTTGCCCATTACAAAAGGGCTTTTCCTTTGGGGTGGTGCGGGTGTCGGTAAAACTCATTCACTTGCCGCGCTTATGCGGAAATTTATATTGTCCGGGTTAAGTGTTAAGCGGGTGCAATGGGATAAACTTTGTTTAGAGATTCGCAGCACTTTCGGCGGCAATGGCTCAGAGCTAAGAGTGTTGGAAAAATACACTGATTGCGACAAGCTACTAATCGAGGACATAGGGACAACCACAAGCATAGATAAACAGGAAAGCGATTTTAACCTTAGGACGTTGTTGCTTATTTTGGATGACAGAATCGAGAATTGCAAACCGACGTTTATCACGTCAAACAAAAGCCCGGAACAAATAGGGAAAAGTTTTGACAGCCGTATCGAAAGCAGAATCTATGCGGCTTGTGTCGTTGTGCCAGTATCAGGACAGGACAAAAGGCGGGCAAAATGACAGAACAATTAAAACTTTTCCCGGCAGATAATCACAGAGAGCGGGTATTTGAGGCAGTAAAGGGGTATGAGGCAGGCCGTAAGATACGAAAACACCCTGCCCGGAGTATCGGCAGGCAACGAACGCAAGCCACAGGGCAAGCAAGAGCTGTGAATCGAGTTTTTATGACGATGTAAAAAATAATTTTATTTTCTTCGATATTGTGCTTGACAGTGTGCAATATATTGCACATACTACAATATATGACAATGATAAGAAAAGCGATTAAGAAGCGTATGAACGAACTGAAGCTGACCACTAATCAGCTATCGGAAATACTCAAGCATAAGATTCCACGTCGAACAATATATTATTTCCTGTCCGGCAAAACAGATGCCCGAACAGAAGTAGCGTCGGAGATAATGAAGAAGCTTGAGCTTGTGATTGTCAAAAGACCAAAAAGAAAAGGCGGTGTAAAATGAGAATCTGATAAAACATCATACAAAGACAAAGGCAGAGAATCCCACGAAGTTGCAAAATGGTCGTTAAACTGCGCGACCACAAAAACATCGTTCGTCGTTTTCCCAGCTTTATTGATAAGGGTGCTACTGAATCGCTTGGCAAGCAGATATTGCGCCTTGTAGAATGTAGGGGAAGCAATGAGCCAATACCCCCGGAGTTAAATCGTTGGCTGGATGCGGTGCCGGGTAAACTGCGAATGAGATTTGCCAAAATAGGACTTATCGACGAAACCGCCGCGCCTTAGGGGGAAAACCCTTAACCGAACATCTTGACAGCTTCAAAGAATCACTACAAGCAAAAGGACGCTCCGCTGAGTATGTCGATTTGATGTATTCGAGGATTAAGGCGATATTCGACGGTTGCAAGTTTATCCATTGGGGGGATATTTCGGCAGCGAGAATTGAAGTTTTTCTGGACGATTTAGAGCAAAGCAAAAAGACCCGCAACGATTATCAAAAGAGCGTAAAACAGTTTTGCAAGTGGATGACAAGCCAGAGAAGGGCCGCTGAATCACCACTGGAGCATTTTGATTGTGTCTCTATTAAAGCTGAGGACGTAAAACACAAACGGCGTGCGCTTGAGCCGGATGAGGGCGCGGCGGTTACTGGAAGCGGCGGCGGCTGGGCCGGAAAGTTTTGGTATGTCCGGGCCTGAGCGGGCCTTGTTGTATCGGCTTGCGATTGAAACAGGACTAAGGGCAAACGAATTAAGAAGCTTGCGCGTCGAATCCTTTGACTTTGAACAGCTTACGGTTAAGGTCGAATCACAGGACACTAAAAACCGTCAAGAGGCATTACTTCCATTAAGGGCCGACACAGCGGCAGACCTGAAACAGTTTTTTGCAGGCAGGTTGCCGGGGGTAAAAGCGTTTGGTGGTAGATACAAACAGCTATGCGACAAGACCCATCTACTCATTAAAAGCGATTTGGAGGCCGCTGGTATCGCCTACGTTGACGATGCCGGGCAATATGCCGACTTCCATAGCTTACGGCACACTTGCGGCACGTTTCTGGCCGCTGCCGGTGTTCACCCGAAAACAGCGCAGACGATTATGAGGCATAGCGACATAAACTTGACTATGAGCCGCTATACGCATACACTAACCGAGCAAGAAGCGCAGGCGGTTGAATCACTGACAGATTTATCACAGCCGAGCCGACAAGTGCAACAGGCAAAAGCCACAGGGACAGACGATAGAAAACTTCGCGCAATCTTGCCTTTTCTACCGACAAAGTGGGATTGTGTCGGA
The DNA here is from genome assembly GCA_963769245.1 of uncultured Phycisphaerales bacterium. Taxonomy (GTDB): domain Bacteria; phylum Planctomycetota; class Phycisphaerae; order Sedimentisphaerales; family Anaerobacaceae; genus Fen-1362. Next base: position 1,799,809 of record CAVYKU010000001.1, on the reverse strand, counting down.
CGATATAGGACAGGGTAACCGCATTGGCGATAAAGAAACGGCGAATTTAAATTGCACCCGTAGCTCAACTGGACAGAGTGCCGGGCTTCGAACCCGGAGGTTGCAGGTTCGACTCCTGCCGGGCGCACTGAGTAAATCGTTAAGATATTAACACGGCATCATTTCCCCGGCCGGCTCATCGGGCGAAATCTGGTATGGACATGCTTTGCCGCCGCCGACGCCTTAACCGCTTCCTGATAAAACTTCTCCTGTGCCCGAATCTTTTTACCCCGTGGCTCGATACGTTTATATGTCCCGTCGGTCAGGAGCTGCCACGACTGCACGTTGTCATCGAAGAATGTCTTAAGCACATCCATAACGCGTGCCTTGGCCCTGCCGTCCAGAACGGGGAAAAGGATTTCCAGCCGGCGGTCGAGATTTCTCCGCATCCAGTCGGCGGAACTCAGGTAAATTTCCTCGTGCCCGCCATTGCGGAAATAATAAATTCTCGAATGTTCGAGATACTTGTCTAATATCGACAGCACCTCGATATTATCTGAGACCTTTTTTATCCCGGGCCGCAAAACGCAGATTCCACGGATGTTCAGTTTCACTCGCACGCCCGCCCGGCTTGCGCGATACAGCGCCCGACAAATTACCGGGTCCTGCAGCGCATTGAGCTTTGCCATAATCAGTCCCCTGTCGCCGGGTGTTGACGCCTGAATTTCGCGGTCAATAAGGTCGAGGAATTTTTGCCGAAGGTTCGTCGGCGCAATAGTCAGTTGTTTCCAGCTGACCGTCTCCGACTGGCCGGTCAGTAAATTGAAAAACGCCGCCACGTCCGCCGTAATATCCGGGTTGCAGGTCATAAGGCCGATGTCGGAATACAATTTCGCCGTGCGGTCGTTGTAGTTGCCTGTTGAAAGATGCACGTATCGTCTTATACGCCCCTGCTCGCGACGCACAATAAGCATCGCCTTGGCGTGCGTCTTTAACCTGGCTATGCCGTAGATAACATGACAGCCGGCATCCTCCAGCTCGAGCGCCCAGTTGATGTTTCGTGACTCATCGAATCTGGCCTTAAGCTCAACAAGGACAGTAACCTCTTTGCCGTTTTCGGCGGCGGTGGCGAGCGACTGAACAAGAGGAGATTTACCGCTTGTCCGGTATAACGTCTGTTTTATTGCCAGCACGTTAGGGTCATTGGCCGCCTCATCCGCGAGCTTCATCACAGGCTCGAAACTTTCATAAGGGTGAAACAACAGCACGTCCTTTTCCTGTATTGTCGCCCAAAAGTCTTCGCTGCCATTGAGGTCTCGCACCGGCTGCGCAGGCCAGTCGGGCGACTTCAACTCCTCTGACGGCAGCAAATCAACTAACTGCATTATTCCCGAAGCGCTGAGCAAACCATCCACTTCATAAATATCCTGACTGCTCAGATTGAAAAACCTCGTTAACCATCGTTTCATCCTCGGTTCCGCGCTGGCTGATATTTCCAGCCGGACAGCGGCACGCCTTCTTCGTTCACGTACAGCACGCGCTATCGTGCTTAGTAAATCCGCCGCCTCATCTTCCTGAATTGACACGTCCGCGTCCCGTGTGATTCGGAAATACGCCGCCGAGACGATTCTGCCGCCTCCGAACAGCGTCTGTGCATTTGCGGCTATGACCTCCTCGATGGGCGTTACGAATATGTCGCCTTCCGTCGGTATATTTACAAACCTCTGGAAAATACCGGGAACGGGCACCGCGACGATTTTCGTCCTTGCCCTGCCCGTGCTTACCGAAAACGCCACAAATAACTGTAATCCGGGCAGAACAGGAGCGGGATTCAGCCCCTCGATTGCCACAGGCGTCAAAACGGGCAGTATCTCGTTATTGAAATGCTGTCTCAGGAATTCAGCCTGCTCGTCATTCCAGTCCGCCCGCGACAAAACATGAAAACCATTCCGGGCAAGTTGGCCAAAGACATCTTTGATGCCCGCTGTCTGTTCGGCGACCATTTTATGGACACACTTGTTTATCAAGTCAAGCTGTGATTTGGCGGTCATGCCGCTCGGGTCAAGTGCCCTTTGGTCATCCATACGCTGCTGAATGAGGCCCGCCACGCGAATCATAAAATACTCGTCGAGGTTGGAGCTTACTATCGCCAGAAATTTCAGCCGTTCCGCCAGCGGGAGGTCATCGCGAAGCCCTTCCTGCAGCACGCGGTTATTGAACTCAAGCCAGCTCGCTTCGCGGTTTATCAGCAGCTTAGGCGATTTTAAATCCTCTTGTCTGCCCATAACGTTCACCTATTCTCTTTCCAGCCGGACCTGCAACCCGTAAATATCTTCGAACAAATCCCCCTGCATCGTCAGCATTCGCTCTTCCAAACTGATATTCGCCGTTGTGGGCGTGATGATTTGCAGGTATTCATCATTTATCCTGCAATTGATATTCCGGACGTGCTGCGTCCTGCTGGCATCGAGGGCGTCAGCGACCCGCAACAATGCCGCAAGCTTATTGATTATCATTCTTCTTTCCCGCGGCAGCGCCATATATTCGATATGCGCCGGCTTTGGTCTGCTTCGCCTGTGATATCTCGCGACGTGCGCCACAAGCTGAAGCTCCTCCTGCGTCAGCCCGGAAATCTCAGAATTGGCGATGAGATAAAAGCTGTGCTTATGGTACGCCCTGCCAGACACAAAGGTGCCGATTTCGTGGAGCAGCGCCGCCACTTCAAGAAGCAGCCGATACCGTTTATCCAGTGTGTGCTCAGCTGCAAGCTCATCGAAGAGGCACACCGAAGTATGCCGCGTGTGCATCGCGTGTTTTAAATCCACGCCGTATTTTTCGGCCATCGAGGTCGCCGAGCGAATAATATCCGCATACGCTGATTTCTCGACCGAACCGGTCGCCTGCTGAGCAAGGTCGAAAAGTAAACCGTCGCGCATAGATACATTCGATACGATGATTTCTCTTGCGCCGGTTGATTTCAGAAGCACCTGGTAAACAAGCAGCGCCGGAATCAGCGTTTCCGCTTCGCTGAAAGGCAACCCGTAAATCCTGGCTAATTTGTCCGCGGCATAATGCCTGCTCTTGCTGACTAATTTATCGAGGTCTCTTCTCGAAACCGAACGCAGATTGGCTATTTTTGTTTTCCTGCCGACCCTTTCGGCGGCCCACCTGGCGTCCCCTCCGACAGCATAAAAGCCCCTGATTTGGCCAAGCTGCAGCAATCCTTTCGTCAATGATATGACACCTGTCACCTGCTGGCGTATCATATCCGATGCCTGGTCAGCCGACTTGGTGCTGGTGGAAAGGAGTTCCTGAAGACGGATAGACCCTATCGAAAGATTACGCGACGCGGCAATTTGTCCTTTGCGAAGAACATTAATCTCGGTACTGCCCCCGCCCACCTCAACAATCAAGGAGCTTTGTTTTGCCAATTGCCTTTTGCCCACTTCGTGACGGACCGCGGCAACCGTCAGCCGGCTTTCGTTGGAAGAATTGATAATATCCACTTCGAATCCGGTCGCCATCAGGATACGATCCAGAAACGCGTCAGAGTTGCCTGCCTCACGCACTGCGCTGGTCGCGACCACCTTAACGACGTCGGCGTTATACAATTTCAGCACGTTCATAAAATCTCGAAGAATCAGCACAGCCGCCCGCATCGTTGTCCCTTTGATTCTTCCGCCATGAAACGTGTCCTGCCCCAGGCGCACTCCTCGCTGCAATCGCTCCAATATCTCTATCCGGCCATCGGGCATCGCCTGCGCAATCGCCATTCGTATCGAGTTCGACCCGATATCTATCACCCCAAGCGTCCTGACACCGGGGGTCTGCTGATTTGTCTTTTTCACAGGGCTCATCTTAACCCTCATAAACTAAAGTTCAAATCCGTTAAAACCGCAAAGGCTCATAACCAACTATCAACGCGCTTCGCGTTCAAACGCCGGTTTTCTGGCGAAAATCTGCTCAAAAAGCTTGCCCTTGTCCATCGCCGCGGCAAATTCGGCATCCAGCGGCTCCTTCGAGCTGCATACAATTTCTACCTGCTTTCCGTTCTCCCGGCAGTTTATATCTTTAACCTTGCTTCGGTGCGTCCGGTCCAGCCCGTCGGCCACCCGCAATATACCCGCAAGTTTACGGACAATGGCCCGGTCTTTTGCGTCGAGGTCGCGGAAATAAGCATGCTGTTCCTTTGGCATCGCCTTGCGGTGATACCTTGCAATAAGACCTATTACACGTCTGCGAGGAAAATCGAACAGCAAAACGGGACTATCCATAATAATCCGTAAAGCCGTCTTATGATGTCCCTTTTGCCCTTCCAGCCAGCCGATATCATGAAGGATAGCGGCACAACGCAGCAAGAACCTCTCCCTTTGCCCAAGTTTATGCAGCTGGCCAAGCTGGTCAAAAATCTTCAACGCAAGCCGCTCGACCTGGTGTGTGTGCTCCCGCTCATATTTACATTCCTTCGCAAGAGCCAGCACCATCTCCATCGCAGGCAAATTGCCTTGCACGTCGCTGACAACCGCAATTTTTGTATCTTTTTCTCGCATCGGCTGTCATCCCCGTTAAGCCGTTTTCTTGTCCGTCCCTGACGCACGCTGCGACCGTGAGGAGGGCGTCTGAATCATCGTGCGAAGATTATCCGGCAATCCTGCCCCGGTAATTTCCTTCCACAATGCCCTGCTCCTCTCGAAAAACAATTCCCTGTCGGCATGCCGACGTCCAGCAAGATATTCAATTCCAGATCTTAGCCTGCCAAATGCCCTTTCGCTGCCGAAGTATTTGACCGTGCGTTTTTTTTCTTTGCCGGTGAACTTCGCAAGGTCTTCGAGCCACACGTCGCAATCGTGTACCCTGCCAAGAAGCGACTGCAACCTTTTCATAATCTCGATATTGGCGCTTAGCCGTCTTTCGAAAGGCAGATTAGAAATTTCCAGCGTATAACGCAGCCGTTTGGCGGCGATTCTCATCTGGTGATGTCCTGCCTTGTCGTCGGCGTTCTCGAGACAATTCTGACAGGAAAGCAATTCTTCGAGCCGCCCTTCAATATGGCGTCTGGCTTCGTCAAAAACATACGGGCTGCGAATGTCGATATTTTGCCGGGATAGCCGTCTTTCGGTGCGTCTCACTTCCGTCCGCATATCCAATATTGTCCCGTCTTTTTTTATGCGGTCGAGCACCTTTACGATTTTTGGCTGGATACGTTGACGTTTCTGTTTTACCCGCAGCATTACCCTTCGCAGTCCGGGCCTTAAGCCCTTGCCAGCAGGCGGAATCTTCGATATGAAATCCTTAAGAAACTCAATTTGCACATCGGCGTCTCTGGCCGCGCCAAGACGGCCGGTTAATTGCTTAATCTGCTTTTGCCATTTTTTCATCCGTGCATCTGGAAAACACCTGCTAAACATTCCCAGCGCCGCCCGCAGCCGACGAGAAGCAACCCGTGCCTGGTGAACATACTCGGTATCCCGCGCAAGCCGGGCTCCTCGCAGATGCCGGTTCAATTCCCATATCTGCACTTTGATATACTGACACGCAAGAAACTGGTAACTCGTGTCAACCGTCGTTATTTCGCTCGAATCCCTCATCAAATCAACTCCGATTCTAAGGCAGCAGTAATTTCTGCCAGCGTTCCGCATACGCCGGACTACGGCCGTTCAAAATCTCGACAAAACATAATAACGCTGCTCTCGCGTCGCCTACCGGATAACCAAACGCGTCCCAGTTTTCGCTGTCCTCGCCGTCGTGGTTCGGTATAACAAAATCGTAACGCCACGCCTCTTTCATTTCTTTATAGGCACTGCCCGCGCGAACTTCGATATTTTCGTCTGTAAGCGACAGTACACCCTTCTGCTTTATGGTGCGTCGCAGCAGTTTTCGACGCATTATATCCGTCAGCATCATTTCGAAATTAATATCGCGCCTGCCCCTGATATTCTCAATTTCCGCCATTGATAAAGGCGATAAAAACACATTTAGGCAGGCAATCTTCTCCCTACGCGCCAATCCCATAAGCTCCGTACCGATAACCGGGTTGCCTTCGAAAAAGGCATTGCCTGCGGCAATCGTCTCCCGCAAATACTTCAGGTCAAGCGCCTGCAAATCGCCCCGCACGTCGGTGACGAGAAAATTATTCTTGTTTCGCAATTGCTCGATATATTCGCGTGTTCGGAAGTGGAAATCGATGCCGTCAACCTCGCCGGGTCTTGGTGCGCGGCTGTCGTAAAGCACGACTTTTTTCAATTCGCCAGCTAATTGCGGATAAAATACCCTGAGCGCCCTGTAAAGCGGACCTTTGCCGACACAAGACGGCCCCGAAAGCATTACCAGTCGTCCCATAAGATAACTCGCTTATCTTTGTACACCCTATGCTGCGTGAGCATACACTTTTGAGCGACTGGAATCAAGATTTATGTCGCGAACTTTCCCTGCCACAGCCGTCCTTGCCTCAACCTCGCATCCGAACACCTGTTCGAACAAATCCGCCTTCTTTACGGCCTTGTTCAAATCAACGCCATCCTCGCCCAGGATATAAAGGACAATACGCTTTCTCTGAACATCACAAGCCAAATCCGTAATCAATTCTTTATGCCCTGCGTCTAAACCATCCGCCAGCCGAAGTATCCCTGCCAGCATCCTAACACATCGCTTGTTGTCTTCATTTAATTGCTTGTAATACTTATGCGTATCCTTGGGCGATGCCCCCTTATGATACCGAGCGATAAGCCCAATTATTTTGCGAACGCGCTTTCGGAACGGCAAATTCGCCTCGTTGGCTATAATATCCCGCGACGCCTTATGGTGAAATTCGCCGCTGACACTTTTAGGGAATTATGCCTTTGACAAAGAAGGGGAGGCGGTCTAAAATGAGAGCGTTATGCAAAAAGGGAATACAAAATCAGGCAACAAACCAAATAATCAAAAACCTGCTGAATGGTGGGAAACAAAATGGGCTGCCTACTTCGAGGTGGGTATGTCGATAGTAATAGGCGGAACATTTTCTTATTTGAGGCCATCTATTGGGATTCCTTTTTTGATGATATTGTTTTGCATTAGCTGTTTATCGCTATGGAAAGCATACTCAAGACAATCCATCACAATTCCGGTTCTATTAGTCGCGCTGTGCGGTATTGCAGTGTCGGTTGGACAATCCTATCTTAGTGAACCCAAACAATTAAATTTTGCTATGCCCGACGCTTTAATTTCTCCAGTATTACAAGGCCTAACCATTCGCATTGGCGACCTTGCAAGAGAGGATAATGTAATTAGAAATAGAACCTTTGATAACTGTCAAATTTATGGGCCATCGGTGATTTTGCCTTCTGGATGCACATTTATTAAATGTCTTTTTGATACGTCAAATAGAGATAGTATTTTCATAATAACCACAAACAAAACCATAGCAAACGCAACGGTGTTCGAATTTTGCATTTTTAAGAACTGCGTATTTCATAAAATGAGCTTTATAGGCCCATCCGAACTAATAGAAGATTTAAAAAGCAAAATTTCAAATGAAAATGATGTAAATAAGAAATAAGGATTCGTATATGAAATACAAACCGCCAAAATTCAGCAAGTTACGCGAAATGGCCTCAATAGACGTAGGGCGTTTGACTGAGAACGAGGCAAGGACAATCCTTGAGGGCCTTCGTTGGCCCAAAGGCCCTGCCTGCCCCCATTGTGGCAGTATAAAGGTAACAAGGATTCAGGCCAAATCAAATAAGGTTAGAGACGGTGTTATACAGTGCAATGATTGTCACGGACAGTTTACGGTAACAGTCGGAACGATAATGCAGGGTTCGCATATTACTTTGAGGCAGTGGGTTCAGGCGTTCTATTCAATGTGTTCTCACAAAAAGGGCATATCAGCCCTTCAACTTCAAAGAAATCTTGGCCTACATACCTACAAGGCAGCTTGGCATTTAGCACACAGGATAAGAGCGGCAATGAGCGAAGGGCCTTTGGCTGGTAAATTAAACGGTATTGTGGAATGCGACGAAACTTATGTCGGCGGCAAACCAAGAGAAGGCGGCAGAGAAGGACATATTGACCATCGCAGAACAAACAAATTGAAAAATTTGGGACGCTGGCCGACAAAAACCCCGGTAATGGTTTTGGTGCAAAGAGGCGGCGAAGCCGTATCCAAGCCCATAGAACACGTTGACGCAGCTACTTTGCATTCTGCTATTAAGGAAGCCGTCGATAAGCAATCTACGATAATGACAGACGATTTAAAAGGTTACATAGGTATTGGGCGAGAATTTGCAGGGGGACATCAGACAGTAAATCACAGTATGGGTGAATATGTTCGGGGCAATGTAACAACCAATACGGCAGAATCATATTTTTCATTGCTCAAACGTGGCGTGCAAGGGACATTCCACCATATATCAAAACAACATATCTCCCGTTATTGCGATGAGTTCTGTTTTCGCTGGAATCACCGCAAAGTAAACGACGGAATGCGAGCCGAACACGCCATTTTAGGCGCGGAAGGCAAACGTTTGAGCTATAAAAAGGCGGTAAGATGATGAATCTTTGTCAAGGGTATAATTCCGCACTTTTACCAACGTCGTGTAACAAAGAAGCAACCCTAAGCCAGATTCGCTCGCTGTTGCCCATCCGGTGCAGCGGCTGGAGCTTATCAAACAGTTTAAGCGATAACTTCGCCACCTGCCTGGCGTGCCGGTGTTCGAAATCATCTCCACCGCACAATTCCATCGCATTTTCAAGTATTGCCGCTGTTTTCAACTCATTGCCCTCATTGTTTTTAATGTCGTCTATGCCTTTATCGGCTTTACCCAGCTTAACATTAACTTAACAGTAAGACAGGCAGTAACTTAACTATATATCGGATTTTATTATCGTATTTGATGATTAGAGAACTGTTATTTAATTGTTAAAATAATGTTAGCCGAATTGCGTATTAAACGTGAAAGCCGGTAAACTGCTGCCGATTAGTCGCCGTTATTTTATCTTCAGCTTGGAAATATCATACCGGGGTTCCGGGAATTTCATCTTTAACTTCTCAAATTCATTAACCAGTATTTCCGAAATTACCACGTTTCTGAACCACTTGTGATTTGCGGGTATGACATACCAGGGGGCATAATCGGTGCTGCATCTGGTCAGCACATCCTCGTATGCCCTGGTATATTCTTCCCAGTATTTTCTCTCTTCGAAATCCCCGGGCTCCGCCTTCCAGTTCTTTGTCGGGTCATCAAGGCGTTCCTTGAAACGCTTCTTCTGCTCGCTCTTGCTTATATGCAGAAAAAACTTGATAACGCGGATGTTGCTTTCGACTAACAGTTTTTCGAAATTATTTATCTGCTCGAACCGTTTTGACCATATATCTTTCGGCACAAGGTTATGCACCCGGACAATCAGTACGTCCTCATAGTGCGAGCGGTTGAATATTCGCACCTCGCCCCTGCGGGGCACAAACCGATGCACTCGCCACAGGAAATCGTGCGCCAGTTCTTCCTCCGTAGGCACCTTAAATGACGTAACCTTGCAACCTTGCGGGTTCATCGGCCCCATCACCATACGGATTGTCCCGTCTTTGCCGCCCGCGTCCATTGCCTGCAGTACCACGAGCATCGCGTGCTTATTCTCCGCGAAGAGCATGTATTGCAAATCCGCTATCCTGCCTGCCAGCTTTTCCATTATCGGCATCGCCTGTTCCTTGTTCTCGTATTTACCCGTGCAATCCGGGTCCCAGTCGCCAAGATGCACCTTCTTGCCCGGCGTAACCAACAAACTCTTTATTAAACTCATAAGTCATCCTCATACTGAAAATCAAAAACTCAAAACTACTATTATTATCGGCCAAAATACCCCTCCGCTATTAAGCCATAACCTCCTTGCACCCTATCATCAATACTGGCTATAATTACGTTGCAGGAAGAAACCTGACAATAATCCTTATTTTGGGTGAATGGCTATGATATCGAGAAATTCATTTAATCCGGATGACTCGGAAGAATCGGAGATGCCGGGACAAAGAACGCAGGAAGAAATAGACGAGCAAATCGGAGAGCTGACCGACAAAATCTGGTATAACAGGCACCAGGACCTTAAGCAGTTAATCGAAGATGGCGAAGAAGAGTGCAACCCGCAAATCTGGAAAGACGCCGAAATAAACGCCCGCAAAATCGAGGCAAAATACGGCATCGAGAACCTCGGCCCTTACGATGACTTCGAATGGGGAATGCTCAACGGCAAACTATCCGCCCTTCGCTGGCTCGTCGGCTTTGAATGGGATATGCTCGACACGTAGTCAGGATATCAGGGAATCAGGAGAGTAGGAAATCAGCGTCAAAACGTAAATCAGTGTGAATTTGTGTAATCTGTGGTTAAAATTTACGGGGCCAAGAATATGTCTGCTTCTGATGTGGGTACTTCTATGCCCTGATAGGTCTGCCTGCCTTGAATTGTGTAGATATCATCCAATGATGCGTCAACTGTGCGGCCCTTTGCGAACACAACCGAGCCGTCGCAGAACAGGACATTCTGACCTCTGCCCCCATGGTTCGGGCTGTTATTCTTCATCAGGGCATCACTAAGACTGATGTTCAATTCCTTTTCATTCGCTGAGACGTTCATAAATATGGGGCTCACATCACCGATTATTACCTGCCTGCCCATTTTTTCCAGTCCTGCCGCATTAGGGCAACCAATGCGGAAACTATATGTCACCAAATATCGTTTGGGGAAATCGTTATATTCTTTGGCGTTGCAGGTGAAACTACAGGAAGGTTTGGTAGCGGGGCACATAAAATCGTCCGGCTTAACGTACTCGTTCCTTACTAATACCCACATCTTGCGTGTATTGGACACGTTTTCCGGCCCCTGATAAGTAACCTTCCACCAAGGGTCCCCCGGCGATGACGCCAGGATTGGCATCTGGCCGTTGTTGTCATTCTTATAGTTGCTCAGGCCATTAAATAAGCCGGCCATCTGTGAGCCGCATTTGGTCTGCCAAGACATCTGGCGGGCGTAGTTTGCGACCATATTGCCCCCCGTGATAAGAGCAGAACCCACAATAACAAAGACCGCCGCCGTAGCCAGCCGGCCAAAAATATCATACCAGAAACCTGTTTTCCGCTTCTGCTCCGCCTTAAGAAGCTCATTAAGCCCCACCTGACTGGTTCGCAGCGTCTGTTTGATACGCCAAATTGTTCCCTCCGCCAACTCTGCAGGACATTCCGGGGGAGTTATGCTTTCGAGGGGTGATAATGACGCTTTTATTGAATTGACGAATTTCGCTGCCTGTTCGTTTGAGAATACTAATTCCTGTGCCTGTGCTGATTCTGCTTCTGACGTAATCCCCAAGCAATAATCGAAAAGAAGCTCTTTTTGCTGATTATTTAGTAATATCATTGCGTCTTTTTGCTCCTAACGGCTGCCTTCCAGTCCTTAGCAAACCGGCCTACTGCCGTATGCAATCGGCTTTTAACCGTGCCAATAGGAATACGCATGGCATCGCTCATTTGTTTGTAAGAAAAATGGTTAAAATACGCCATAACCAGAATTTCTCGCAGATTATCCGGTATATTCGATATAACCCGTCTTACATTGGTCGCGGTTTCACCTTTTTCGAGGTCGTCGTAAGGTCTTTCTTCCTCAGCACTTAAGACATTGAGCATATCATCAAACGACATTTCGTCAGAATCGCTCATAGTGCCGATAGAAACAGTGGCGTTTCTTTGCATTTTTCTAAGGGCATCCTTGGCCTTGTTCGCGGCTATAGTGTATAACCAGGGGCGAAGAGGTCTGTTCCGGTCAAAACTTTCCCTGCTGGTGAACAATTGCAGGAAGGTTTCCTGGAAAACGTCCTCGATAGCGTCGGAACGGTTCAGAAAGTTGTGTAAAAAGGCGTATAGGCCGTTTTTGTAACGCTCGACGATTTCACGAAATGCACCTTCTTCGCCTGCCGCGGAGCGGTCCAACAATTCACCATCGCTGAGTTTCGTGAAATCGGTTGCCATAATATCTCTATATGTTTATTTAGACAATCAATGATAGACCCGCCTGCGACGATAACTCACGCCTTCGGCTGACAAAGGTTAGTATTATAACATTTAGCGTGCAGGTTGAAATCTTTTATCCACCAAATTTAGCTTTTTCCGATATGGGGATATCGGATAAACGTCCACCTGCTGTCAGGCCCTACCTGCGGCAACAACCGATGTTAAACGCAAATAATTTATGCGGGTTTTGCGTGTTTTTGCGGCAAATTTTCGTTTTTGTGCCGGTATTAAAAAAAATATATTTTTCTTGTAACAAGTTAACTGCCGATAGAGTATAATATGTAAACTACCCCTTGGTTATCACCTGTTGAAAAAACCCTAGAAATGAAGAGTGATATATTACGATTTTCGAAAAAATACCAATGCTGTCGATAGGCAGCATTAAGGCCAGAGTTCCGATTATCCAGGGAGGAATGGGGGTAGGCATTTCTTTATCCGGGCTGGCTTCTGCGGTCGCAACAGCAGGCGCAATCGGTGTAATCGCGACAGCCGGAATCGGACAATTCGAGAGTGACGTAAACACCAATTACAAAGAAGCAAATAAAAGGGCGCTCTCCAAGGAAATAAGAAAAGCAAGGGCAAACACCGATGGAATCATAGGCGTTAATATAATGGTGGCCCTTTCAGATTTTGACGAGATGGTTCAGTGCGCAGTGGATGAGCACGTCGATATACTCTTTATGGGAGCGGGTCTTCCTGTAAAGCTTCCACATACATTGCCGCTGGATGCACTTGGCAGTCTGCATACGAAATTTGTCCCTATCGTTTCATCAGGCAGGGCCGCGGACTTAATTTTCAAGACATGGGCGAAACATTTTTCTCATGTGCCGGACGGCGTTGTGGTCGAAGGCCCAATGGCAGGCGGACACCTGGGTTTCAAAAAAGAACAAATTAACGCCCCTGATTATGCGCTGGAAAAGATACTGCCCGACGTCATAAGTGCGATAAAACCATATGAGCAGCAGTTCAGCAAGCACATACCTGTAATCGCCGGCGGCGGGATATACACCGGCGAAGACATCTACAAATTTATGCAGATGGGCGCAAGCGGCGTGCAGATGGCGACAAGATTCGTCGCCACATACGAATGCGATGCTTCCGACGAATTTAAACAGGCCTTCATTAAATGTGAAAAAGACGACATCATTATTATTGACAGCCCCGTGGGACTGCCGGGAAGAGCCGTTCGTTGTGATTTTCTTGACCGGGTCGCGTCCGGGGCCAAGGAAAAGTTCCAATGCCCATGGAAATGCCTGCGGACCTGTGATTTCAAAAATGTGCCGTATTGCATCGCCTTGGCGCTGACCAACGCCAAGAAAGGTAACCTGGAGCATGGCTTTGCCTTTGCGGGCGCGAATGTCTATAGAGTCAACAATATCGTCTCCGTAAAGGAGCTTATCGACGAGTTAATGGAAGGTTATGAGCTTGCCGTTCGCCAGACGGCCGTCGCAAATACGTAACCTCAATTTTACCCCATCGTTACCTGACATCGTAATACCCCTTACCTTTATATCCTCGGCTTTACCCCCCTGCCTAACATCGCCATAGCATAGAGTGAATCAGCTTGCAAAAAAACCAATTGGGCCGGATAATAGGTGAAAAAGCGGTCTTTGGAAGGTGCATCAATTATGAAAATTGCGTATTTCGATTGTTTCTCCGGAGCGGCGGGCGATATGATAGCCGGTGCGATGCTCGACGCCGGTCTGGATTTTGAATTCCTCAAATCACAAATAGCGACCCTCGGCCTGAAAAACCTTGATATTACGGTCAGCGAAACCAGACGCGCCGGACTGCGAGCGAAGCATTTCGTGCCGCTTATCAAAGAAGAGCATCATCACAGACACCTTGGCGATATAAAGAAAATCATCAATGACAGTAAAATAGGCGAAAAGCCGAAGCAGACAGCCATCGCCATATTTGGCCGGCTGGCACAAGCCGAGGCAGTGGTCCACGGCAAAAACCCTGACGATATTCACTTTCACGAGGTCGGGGCGATGGATTCGATTGTGGATATCGTTTCGGCAGCGATTGGATTTGACGCCCTGGGGATAGAAAAGGTTTACTGCTCTGCGCTGGCGGTCGGCGGCGGGCAGGTCAAAGCGGCCCACGGGATAATGCCGGTGCCTGCGCCCGCGACAGCGGAATTATTAAAAGGAATTCCCACTGTCGGCGGGCCAATTGACAAAGAACTGCTCACACCAACCGGTGCGGCGATATTGACGACAGTCGCCGAAAGCTTTGGCCCGATACCACCTATGACAATTGAGGCGACTGGTTATGGAGCAGGAACTTTGGACAGCGAGCATGTCCCAAATGTCGTCCGCCTGATTTTAGGCAGGTCGGCGGAGGAATCGTCGGCAACAACAGACAAGGTTTGCCTGATTGAGACAAATATCGACGACTCGACCGGCGAGATAATCGCCAACGCTATGGACAAGCTGCTCTCGGCGGGAGCGCTGGATGTTTTCACAATGCCGATTGTTATGAAGCAGACCCGCCCTGCCGTAAAACTTACCGTAATATGCCAGACCGCCGACATCGCCAAAATAGAAGAAATAATCTTCCAAAACGGGATTACTTTCGGCGTCCGCAGGCACATCGTCGAGCGAAGCAAGCTGGCGAGGGAGTTTGTAACAGTAACAACGCGGTTCGGGAATATAAAAATCAAGGTCGGGAGTATGGGCCGACAGGGTCGTAAATGCCAAGCCGGAATTTGCGGATTGCGTCAAGGCCGCACAGGAGCATAACACCAGCGTCAAAGAGGTTATGCAGGCGGCAATCGCGGAATTTAAAAAAAACAAGTAGTTGTTCTAAAAAGGGAAGAATATTTATCATGACAAAAGGGAAACCTTGCCTGTTTTTGACTTTAGCGATTGCCTTGTCGCTAACGATGACGGCCATCGCAGCTGAGCCCAATAGTATTGGTGATATACTTAAGGAAAGCGGTTTCGACTGGCTCTTCGGCAAATGGGCAGCGATAACTGACGCCAACCAGAAAATCGAGGCCGAGTTTGAGTTGGAAGTCAATGGTTACGCTATTTCAATCGTGGCCAACACAGGAAGTAATGAGCATGTCGGCCTTGTCTATTACTCACCGACAAAAAAAACAATTCTTTATTCAGGCGTAGATAACACAGGCAGGGTCTTCGCGGGTCCGTGGGAAATAAAGGGCAATGAGCTCGTAATAAATCTTGAACAAACCAAACTTGATGGCTCAGTCACAAGTTTCTTGAGATATCTTTCAAAAGTCGATGCCGACACGATGAAATCGGTTACATATAGTGTTGTTGACGGCAAACGCTCTGAAGAGCCAATCGGCTCACTCGTATTCAAACGCGAAAAGTAAAACGACAATCGTCACCTCTTTATCAATCTTAAATCCCACGAACGGCTGATTGCATACTTGCGTATTAAAGAGTAGAAGTTATATGAGGATATGAAAATGAAGCTCAAATACGCTGGAATAGTGGTTTTAGGCATTGCGTTGGCTGCATTGGCAGTTCAGAAGGGAGATAAACAAATGACTTACAATAAACTGACTCCCGAAGAAGAATATGTAATCGTTCACAAAGGCACCGAAGCCCCTTTCACAGGTAAATACCTTAATAATAAAGAAGCGGGCATATACGTCTGCAAACGTTGCGGTGCGCCGTTATATCGCAGTTCAGACAAATTCGACGGGCATTGCGGCTGGCCATCTTTCGACGACGAAATCCCCGGCGCAGTAAAACGCGTCCCCGACCCTGATGGCGAACGTACTGAAATTATCTGTGCAAATTGCGGCGCGCACCTCGGCCACGTATTCACAGGCGAGGGTTTAACTGAGAAAAACATCAGGCATTGCGTCAATTCAATTTCACTCGTATTTATCCCCGCCGCAAAAGCGGACGCCAACGACCCAAATGACCCAAACAGCAAATCTTCCACAAAGGCCTATTTCGCGGGCGGCTGTTTCTGGGGCGTAGATTACTGGCTCAAGTCCGCTCCTGGCGTCATTTCCGTAACAGCCGGCTATATGGGCGGAACTACCAAAAATCCCACATATAAACAGGTCTGCACGGGCACAACCGGCCACGCTGAAACCGTCGAAGTCGTCTTCGACCCGAATAAAACTAATTATGAAGACCTTGCCAAGCTCTTCTTTGAAATCCACGACCCGACCCAGCGTAACCGGCAAGGCCCTGATGTTGGCTATCAATATCGTTCCGCGATTTTCTATGCTGACCAGCAGCAAAAACAAATCGCGGAAAATTTAATTGAGCAGTTAAAGAAAAAAGGCCTCAAAGTTGTTACATCGGTTGAACCCGCAAAAGAATTCTGGCCCGCAGAGGATTACCACCAGGATTACTACAGCAAAACCGGCGGCGTCCCCTACTGCCACTTCCGCACCAAACGTTTCTAATTCCCATTCTGTGTTTGTCCGTCTACCATCGAAAACATCAATAATCCTTTTTTATTCTGAACACACACTGATAATTGCCGTATAACCCCGTTAGAAGCGGGTTTAGGGACTGTAAAAAAATATAAAAAATTTCATAAAATATTCTTGACGCACTGTCGATAATCCCATATGCTTGGTATGCTAATGCTGGCATTGGACCTTTTATATGCCAGTACGGAGTTATCCGGCGTAGCATTAGCGATAGTCGGATGCGGGTGGAAAGCGTAGGTGAATTTGAACAGAATTTTCAAAGCGTTGAAAGTTTTGCCTTAGCTGAAATAGCGGATGAATCGTTATAAACCGCTGGCAGTTAGGCAGCGGTTTTTTTGTTGCTCTTTTTTATGTGTATATGTAAACTATCCGGCCTCGACTAAATTGCCGATTATTGATTGTCGATTTGTGGTTTGAAATCTGTTTTTTCAATCAGCAATCCGCAATCATAAATCAGCAATTGAAAGGGCTCGTAGCTCAGTTGGTTAGAGCGCACGCCTGATAAGCGTGAGGTCGGAAGTTCGACTCTTCCCGGGCCCACTCGGAATCTGAGATTTGATATTTCAAATTTAAGATTCCTGAATCGCGGCTCCGGGGACGTAGCTCAACTGGGAGAGCGTTGGCTTTGCAAGCCAGAGGTTGCCGGTTCGATCCCGGTCGTCTCCATTAAATTCGCCAAAAGCGGATTTTGGGCTGGCCCAAAGGTTAAACCTTTGGGTTGCCAGGTAAAGTTGTTTGACAAGTTAATATGCGGGTGTAGTAAATTTTTTTATTGTCTTTCTAAACGTGGCGAGTCCATTTATAAAGTGGAGCGCAATGTCTGGATATTTATTTTTGGCGATTACTCATGGTTGACCAATCATCGAATGATATGGTCAAGTTACTAAGAGTGTATGGGGAATGTCTTGGTGCCGAGAGGCGATGAAGGACGTGGCTGACTGCGATAAGTCCGGGGCAGGTGTCGAGCAACCGTTAATCCCGGAATCTCCCAATGGGGAAACCCGACATGACTGGGCAACCAGTTCTTGTCATCGCCGGCTGAATGCATAGGCCGGCTGAAGCTAACGCAGGGAACTGAAACATCTAAGTACCTGCAGGAAAGGAAATCAACCGAGACTCCGTAAGTAGCGGCGAGCGAAAACGGATATAGCCCAAACCAGGAAGCTTGCTTCTTGGGGTTGCGGGCGCTGATTTGGAGTTACAAAGGTAACGCAAGCAAAATCTTCTGGAAAGTTGAGCCATAGCAGGTGATAGCCCTGTATGCGACTGCGTGCACCCTCCGTTACATCAGCGTTCCAGAGTAGCACGGAGCTCGTGGAACTCCGTGCGAATCAGGGGGGCCCACCCTCCAAGGCTAAGTACTACTCGGCAACCGATAGTGAATCAGTAGGGCGATTGAACGATGAAAAGTACCCCTATTAGGGTAGTTAAAAGAACCTGAAACCATACACTTACAAGCTGTGGAAGTCCTATGACCCGTCTTCGGGCGGGTAATGGATGACCGCGTGCCTTTTGCTTAATGAACCGGCGAGTTGCCGTTTGTGGCAAGGTTAATCCCCTAAGGGGAGTAGCCGTAGCGAAAGCGAGTCTGAATAGGGCGATATAGTCGCAGGCGGTACGACGCGAAACCACGTGATCTACTCATGGCCAGGATGAATCAGCCGTAAAAGGCTGAGGAGGTCCGAACTCATTAACGTTGAAAAGTTATGGGATGAGCTGTGAGGAGGAGTAAAAGTCTAATCAAACGTGGAGATATCTCGTACTCTCCGAAATAGCTTTTGGGCTAGCCTTGAGATACTCCTTTGCGGGGGTAGAGCTACTGAATGGGGTTAGGGACCTACCCGGTCACCTGCCCCAACCAAACTCCGAATACCGCAAAGGTTACCTCGGGAGTCAGTCTACGGGAGATAAGTTCCGTGGTCGAAAGGGAAACAACCCAGCCCGCCAGCTAAGGTCCCAGAATCCTGCTAAGTTATTAAGGAAGTTGGATTGCGGCGACAGCCAGGATGTTGGCTTAGAAGCAGCCACCATTTAAAAAGTGCGTAACAGCTTACTGGCCGAGCAGTCCGGCGCCGATAATGATCGGGAATAAGCAGGATACCGAAGCTGCGGATTTATCTGAGGGTTCGCCCTCAGATAAGTGGTAGGAGAGCGTTGTTGTCAGCATAGAAGCCGTACGGTAACGAGCGGTGGAGCGGCAACAAGTGATTATGCCGGTATGAGTAACGATAAAACAGGTGAGAATCCTGTTCGCCGAAAGCCTAAGGTTTCCTGGGGAAGGTAGATCCGCCCAGGGTTAGTCGGTCCCTTAGTCGAGGCCGAAAGGCGTAAACGATGGACAGCAGGTTAATATTCCTGCACTATGTATCGAAGGTTTTAACTGTGGGGGTGACGCGGAAGCTGCGGCTGGAAGCCGACTAGTAGTGGCTATCGTGCCCGCAGTGTTGCCGGGGGCAAAATACCGGCGCAAAACGCTGCGGGACCGCGAGGGTCGATTTAAGATACCCTAGCAGCCCGAATTTCCGCCAAGAAAAACCCCAAACAGGACAACGATGCATAACCGTACTAAAACTGACACAGGTAGGCAAGGAGAATATCCTAAGGCGCTCGAGAGAACCGTTCTTAAGGAACTAGGCAATTTGACCCCGTAAGTTTGCGAAAAGGGGTCCCTACCCCGCACCATTCTTCTCAGTAGATTTGTTATTTATGATTTTCAATTTTCTATTTAGAAAAAGCATTAGTGACGATTTTCGTGGTTAAATAGAAAATAAAAAATACTGATAAGAATGGTGCGGGGAGGGCGCAGTGAAGTGGCTCTGGCGACTGTTTATCAAAAACACAGTTCTCTGCTAACACCAAAAGTGGATGTATAGAGAATGACGCTTGCTCGGTGCTGGAAGGTCAAGGGAGCCGGTCATTTTGTAGCAATACGAGAGAAGCTGGCAACTCAAGCCCCAGTAAACGGCGGCCGTAACTATGACGGTCCTAAGGTAGCGAAGTTCCTTGTCGGGTAAGTTCCGACGTGCATGAATAGCGTAACGACTGGAGTAGTGTCTCAAGGACGGACTCGGTGAAATTGTAGATGCGGTGAAGATACCGCATTCCCGCGGCAAGACGGAAAGACCCTATGAACCTTTACTGTAGCCTGATATTGATGCCTGACATAACTTGCGTAGGATAGGTGGGAGGCGATGATGTCCCGATTTCGGTCGGGGCGGAGCCACCGTTGAAATACCACCCTTGTTCTGTTAGTCACCTAACTTCGACCCATGAAACTGGGCGAAGAACAGTGTCAGGTGGGCAGTTTGACTGGGGCGGTCTCCTCCTAAAAGGTAACGGAGGAGTTCAAAGGCATACTCAGCGCGGTTGGCAATCGCGCTTAGAGCGCAAAGGCATAAGTATGCTTGACTGCAAGATCTATAGATCGAGCAGATGCGAAAGCAGGACCTAGTGATCCGGCGATCCTGTGTGGAAGGGTCGTCGCTCAACAGATAAAAGGTACTCTAGGGATAACAGGCTGATCTCCCCCGAGCGTTCATAGCGGCGGGGAGGTTTGGCACCTCGATGTCGGCCCATCACATCCTGGGGCTGAAGGCGGTCCCAAGGGTTCGGCTGTTCGCCGATTAAAGTGGTACGCGAGCTGGGTTCAGACCGGCGTGAGCCAGGTCGGTCCCTATCTGCCGTGGGCGTAGGAATCTTGATGGAAATATTTTCTTAGTACGAGAGGATTAGAAAGTACTGACCGCTGGTGTACCGGCTGTCCTGCTAAGGGCACCGCCGGGTAGCTATGTCGGGAAAGGATAACCGCTGAAAGCATCTAAGCGGGAAGCCCCCTCCAAGATTAGGATTCCGGTGACTTCGGTCACAAAGAGCACTGGTAGACCACCAGTTTGATAGGCCGGGTGTGTAAGGCGAGTAATTGCTTCAGCTAACCGGTACTAACGCTCAATCACTTGACCATATCATTCATTGGTTGTTCAACATAAGTAATCTGACGATGAATGTTCAGATGGTTGTGCCCCACTTTTAACAGTATCACCCGCATATTTTTCTTGTTTCAAGCGACAAGTTGACAATTGAATATGTACCCCTTAGTTAGGGGGATAAAAAGTTTCCTGGTGAATTTACTGACGGGGAAACGCCTGATCCCTTTCCGAACTCAGAAGCTAAGCTCGTCAGGCCGATGGTAGTCCTTTCGGGTGAGAGTAGGTATCGCCAGGAATTACGAGGCCGGTCAAATAATTGACCGGCCTCTCCTTTTTTAACCACAGATTTCACAGAACTGTCTTCAGACCTTTTTGGCAATCTGGTCTAATCGTTTTATTATCTCGACGCACGCCCTGCTGTTGTGATACGGGCACTTCCACTCCGAGACCTTAGGTTTCGATTTATCGACGTTGCCTTTCGCGTCAATCGTCCAGAACCATTCGCCGCCCTTCTTATCGACGACGTAATCCTCGATAAACTGCCAGATATTCTGCGCGACGTCGAAATACTTCTGGTCGCCGGTCAGTTGATAGGCGTTCAAATACCCCACCACCGCCTCCGCCTGCACCCACCAGTCCTTGCCTGAATTGCTGATGCCTTTCAGGTCTGCCTCGTAGAACATACTCTTATTATTGTCCAAGCCTCTTTCATACGTCGATTCGGCCAGTTTCATCGCCATCCGCTTAAGCTTCTCTATCGTCTTCGGCTTGCCGAAAATCTCCGCGTCCCTTTGCGCCAGCCATGCCGTCTCGATATCATGCCCGAACGAAACCTTCTCGCTCTTGGGATACCACTTTTCATCGAAGAACAACTGACAATACGTCCCATACGGGTGCAGTATATAATCCGCGAATATATCAAGCATCTCGCCAACCCGTTGCCCGACCAGTTCATCCTTATTCACGTCATATAAATTGGCAATGCCTTCCAGCATGTGAAGCGACGTATTCATTGATTTCGGGGCAGCCATATCTCCGGAAGTAAGCTGCTGGGTTTTTGATTTCGTCCAGTCGCTGTCGTATTTCTCGAAATACCCTTTGTATTGCTTGTCCCAGACGTATTTTTCCAGCAGGCCGAAAAGCTCCATCGCTTTGGCAAGCGCATCCTTATCGCCAGTTGCCCTGTAATACTCCGAAAGCGAGTATATCCCGAACCCCTGTCCATAGACCACTTTTTGGCTATCTATGGGTTTACCCTGCCAGTCCAGCAGCCAGTACATACCCCCATTTTGCTTATCCCAGAAGTATTCCATAACATAGCCGTATGCCCATTTTGCCAGCGTAAGAAGCTCCTGTTTTTTCTCGAAAACATAAAGCGTGGAGAACGTCCAGAGTATCCGGGTATTTAGTATCAGTCCTTTTGGCGCTTTCTCCTCGATGACGCCATCGTTATTCATCCTACCGATGAACCCTCCTTTGGGGTCGATGGCACGCTGCGACCAGAACGGAACAATATCTTCATCAAGCTCCTTTTGGACTCTGCTTTTGAATTCTTTGATTATTTTGCTGTCCATATCCTGTCTCCAAAACTTAAATGCCGGATTTATCGCCGATTGCCGGTTAAGCCTCGAATTTGTCGCACAATAATCCTAATCCGCCACAAAATCAAGTGCATGCCAGATGGATATTTCTCTCGCTATAGCCCTGCCTGCGGCATCGCCGCGACCTCAATTTCAAATAAAAGGTCGTCCCGGCAGATGTTGCCGATTGTCGTTATCCACGGCCAGTTGAGCTGACTCCTGAACTCATCGAAAACGCCCTCCACCTCAGCCGTCTTGCAATACGCGACAACCTGAACGACGTCCCCATCCCGGCAATTCATATCACGCAGCACGGCCCTGACGTTTTCAATTGTTGTCGCGATTTGTCCTTTAGCGTCCCCGATATGCGTCGTCTTTCCTTTCACATCTATCGAGGCGGTTCCCGAAATGAATACCGTTTTGCCTGCTGGGCTGCTCGCTCGCGACGCACGCGAAAACGCCGAACCATAATCAAACGCGCACTGCTGCCGGCCAATCGCCGCCATCAGCTCAATCGAACCCGCCGGCTCAAGAACAGCCGTCATATCCATCCCGAATTGCCCGTCCCCGCCAAGCCCCAGTCCTATACCCGTGCTCGCGGGCATCGACTGCCGGATACCTTTGCCAATCAGGCCTCGCTTCTCGAAGAATTGACTCCTCGCCCTGTTGAATTCGCCATACCAGGACAATATATCACCAAGCCACATCCACGTCCGCGATACCGCCCTGAAATCACTTCCGTATTGCTTCAACGCGGATTCCGCCTTCTCGAACATCGCTATCGTTTGCCCAAGACATTCGCCCGATTTGCCTCCCGGTATCCCCGAAAGCGTTAAATATACCCCGCCTGACATCCTAATCACTCGCCCGCACGCCCTGCCGTCAATCCTGACAACCTCGGGCTTGTCCACTCGCGCCACGGCGTGAACCTGCACTCCAATTGTGTGCCCTCGCCTGCTTTCCCTGCCCATCAATACGCTCGGCGCAACACCATCGTCTATTTCACGATATGCCTCGGCACTGCGCCGCTGAAACAACAGGCAATGTCCCATCAACGGTAAATATCCGCTCCTGAAGGATGCTTGCCCGCTCCTCGGTCAGTATCTTACGAATGCCCGCAAACATTTCCAAAAGCTTGTCTTTAGCTGGTGCGCAATTCTCAAGAGCCGCCGAGATATATATCTCGGTTGCCAACGGTCCACGGATATTACGAGTTTCTATATTAACAGCCATCGCAGCTCTGCCACCCCAAAATCCAGTTACGTTACTGTCTCGGCAACGTACTTTTGATGAAAGGTTTACTTTATCATATCGTACAATAGAAAACAACGCTTTGTGCCCCCAACGGACGTGAAACGCTACTCAACAAGCTGTCTGGGCACAGCATTGGCTTCAGGGGCAGCCGGCTTTGTTGGCATTTTAACGATAATCTCCGTGGGGCCCGCAGAACCGCCCTTTCCAACTGCTTTGCGCCAGCCAAAATCGGTCCTGCTGTCAATTCAGGAGTGTTGAACGCCTCCATGCTGTAGCTATAATACACAGGGTCCTTCTGCGGCACTATCAACGGCTTGTGCGCCTCGCCCTTCTCATCAATATAGCTCAGGTAGCTCCTCGTAAAGCCACCGTCCGCTCTTTTGCTGCTGAAAACTATCCACCTGCTGTTGCGCGACCAGCTTTGCCAGCTCTCGCTCTTGTCGCTGTTTATATTCAGCCGACGGTATTCGAACCGGCCCGTTTCCTGCGCCGCCTTCAAATCCACTATATATAAATCACTGCTCTGATGCCACGGCGGGAAAAATCCATAGTCCTGCATACAAAATGTCAACCACCGGCCGTCAGGACTTGTTCGGGGCATCGCGATGCTCAGCCCAGTATCCTTTGACGAAATCACCGTCTCCGCCTCACCCCATTTATCGCTACCAACGTCGTAACTTATCCGAACAAGGTCATATTTTACCTTGTTATACCCGTCCGGCGGCATCTTTGCTTCATCGGTCCATAACCTCGGTGCGCTGCAATAATACAGATAGCGGCCGTCCGCCGACCACACAGGCCAGGTTTCAAGGCGGTCGCTTCTCGAAAGTTCAGGCGACGTCTTCACCACATTCGAATCCGTAACTAAATATGCCAGCGAAGAATTCATATCCACCGTCTCATAAATCACGTCCCTGGCCGTATGAAACATAACGGGCAGCGTATCATTTGAAAAAACCGCCAGTCGGCCGCTCGGATGCCACGTCGTATAGCCGAGCTTCTGGTCTATCCTTCTGATTGTTTTACCCTCCATCAGCAGCGTCATTGCACCATATTTCGAATTCCGAACGCCAAGAAGCACCTTGTCGGGCCGTTTATCCAAAAAAGTATGACAATTGATACAGCCAATCGGCTGACGGTGATTATCGAGGAGCAGTTTCTCATCGAAGCTTTTCAGATTACGTTCAAAAACGCCTATAGGGCCTCTTTTGGGATAATTGAACGGGGGATGCATTCTCCTGTAAACGAGATAACTGTCTATGTTCTCGCCGGCAATACTGTTTGTGATTGTTCGATATTTAACCCAGAGATTATTATCCACTCTCACGAAAATATCAAAATTAAGCTGCCCTCCCCTGTTTTTATCAAGAAGCTCGTGCCAGCAGCCAGCGGGAATTATAATCTTCGGCGACCTGCCCGAAACTTCTATCGCATCGCCTTTATCGCAGTATATCCTGACAAGATAATACGAACCATCTTCCTGCACCATAAAATTAAGCGGCGCGATATCGGGCGGAATAACCGTCGAACTATAATCGGGATAAATCCTCGCCTGGCGGTTTGTGTCGCTATACTTATCAATATGAACGGCCCGTCCACTGATATAATACATCAGCAACCCGGCCGCCAATACCACGGGCAAAATGAACCTCAAAATTACTGTTCGCTTACTCATTTTTTAATTCCCGACTGACCATACACGCAATAGAAAAAGTAACTGTTGCCGTAATTATTCGCCAGCTCATCGCAGGCCTCATTCTTGTTGCCCCTGTGCCTGCCGAACAGCACCTCCAGAAAACCGTTGAATCGCTCGCGCGACTCTGTGCTGATTTCCCGGCCGTGCAGGTCAATCTGCGTCTGCTTTGTGTTATTGTAAAACAGTATTGCTTCCTCGAAGACCCTCGGTATGTGAGTGTACCCGAAATCATCCAGCCGGCCCAGGTTTCTCACGAAGTCGTCAAATTGCCCCCTCAAGAGGTAATAACCCATCAGGTATTCATACGCCATCCGGTTATGTCTGTTCTTGTCGAGAAGGTCCTGCAGCATATTCGGCTCTATTGTCAGGATCGTGTCCTTTTCAACCATCACGCTTCGAAGGTATTGAACCTCTTTATCAGTTGACAGGTTCGGGTCACATTCTATTTTCTTCAAACAATCACCGGCCCAGTCAGCGTCAAACATTGTTTTGCCGAGCGCCCCGAGAAAAACCTTCGCGGCATCAATATTGCCCTTCACCATATTCACCAGCGCCAGCCGCCTTAGAAGTATTGGTCTTTCTCCATATGTTTCCACGCACGTCAGAAAGCGCGTATTCCGCCATGTTTATCTGCCCAAGGTCAATTAATGTGTCGTAAAGCCCCCAGAAGGCGGCTGCGTCGGTCCTCTGGCTCATAAACAACGCCTCGACATTCTGGGAATAACAGAACATATCCTCAGTAAGCCGGCCCGTATGATACAGGGCACGGTTGACTGTCTTACTTGCAAGTTTCTGCCCAGGATTGCGATTTGCGGCCCGAAGAACTTCGGACCACATCTTTTGACCCCCATAATAATCAATTT
Source organism: uncultured Phycisphaerales bacterium (assembly GCA_963769245.1). Lineage (GTDB taxonomy): Bacteria > Planctomycetota > Phycisphaerae > Sedimentisphaerales > Anaerobacaceae > Fen-1362. The sequence goes on along the minus strand of CAVYKU010000001.1, from coordinate 1,774,047 downwards.
CGAGCATCGCTTTAAACCGGCTGTCATACAACATGCCGGCAACCGCGATACCAATCACAAAAGGCAGCAATAACCCGATAATCCTCGGGACAGTTCCTGCCGCCATAAAAGAAAACCTGCCTGACGGGCTTATACCAACCAGCCCAAGAAACCACAATACTGTTATCGAGACGGGAAGAAACAGGTAAAATATGTAAATCATTATCAGCATACCATGGCCGATTTCGACAGGGAAAGGTCGGAACCTGCTGAAGGATTCTACAATGCTAATGTCAAAAATCAGTATGTTGCCAATGTATGAAATAGCCGGGGCCGCCGCCAAACACATCGCCCCATTCAGCCATCGCCGTCTGACAATAAATTCGTACATTGCGCACAACACAGCAAATAACAAACATGCCTTGCCTGCCGCAACATAAACGATTATCGCCAAAACAATGAAAATCAGTATGCTCACAACCCTGTTCTTCATTGCAGTTCGCATGTATAAACACACAGACCCAAACGCCGCCAGCAATGTCATCGCGATGACAAACGGAAACGAACATAGAGTATAAAGCGCCAACAGACAAACCGGCACCAAGGCACAAATCCACAGGGGCCGCCAGCCAATTACCGTCCTCATTATCGAAGCCGCGCAAAGCCAGAGCAGCCCTGCCTGCAGCGTCGCGACCAGCGCACCCGCCCATCCTATACAGAAGAATTGCGACAGAAATGCGCTCACGTAATCAACCGGCCCCCCGGCATAACACAGGTAACCCTGAAAGAATGACCAGCCACTGAAGAATACAGGAAAGCTCGAAATTATCCCACCGCCCTGATAGATAAGCCGAAGGTCAACAACCTTCCACAAATACGCGTAATAAAGAATAAAAAACAGCAAACTTAACGCCGTTGTCTCGGCAGCACTACCCGACAATTTACGCAACAGACGCTCCATCAATTACCCCGACACCTTCGACCATAGATAATTTGCCGCCTGTGAAGAAGATGACAATTATGTCGCTACTCTACGCTCGATTCTCCACCACATCGGCTGCTTCAGAATCATATCATATTATCATCAAAAACCCAACCTGCTCGGGAAAAATTAGCTCTCCTGCGGCAATTGTATCGGGGAATTATATCTGCGTTCAGGGGATTATTTACGGAACACCTGGCTCCCAGCTCACCTTCGTCGCACCTAAAAGCATCCCCGTCGCGTATGCAAGGTCAACCTGTGCTATCTGGTATTCCGTCAGCGCGCTAATCTCGGTGCTCTGGGCGTTCGCGAATTTTGCCTGCGCGTCAAGCACATCGGTGGCAGTACGAAGCCCAACCACAAACTGCCTTTTCTCCGCCTCATATAATCGACCGGCCAGAATCGAATTTTGCCTGCCGGCCAGGATACTTTGCCAGTTCGCCTCCAGTTGCGAGATAGCGCCAAGCACCTCCGTCTCAATCTGTATCCGCCGATTCTCCTTAGTGAATAATCGCTGCCTTTTGCGATACTGCATCTCAAGAAGTCGGTTCTTAGCCGCCTCATTACCAAGGGGCACAACCAGGTTCATCCCAACCATGTAACTTTCGGAAGTTCTATCAAACATCATATCATAAGCATCACTTCTCATTGTTCCGATGCCATTCATATTGTATGTGTAGTCCATCGCAACTAAAGGCAACGTCTGATTTTTATAATAATCCACTGCGCTCGAATCCTGCGCAAGCTGCAATTCCACTTCCAGCATCTCCATCCGGTTCTCCACCGCGGATTTTGTCAGCCGTTCTTTATCTATCTCGTATCGCACGGGGTCCGGCTCAGTCATCGGCACTATCACAGCAGGCGAATCTATACCCAGACCCGCCTCGTTCATTATCTGTTTTAGCTCTCTCTGTCTGTCCTCCAACTCTTTTTTGGCCTTGATTATTCCATCCAATCGCTCCGCCACCCCTGCTTCTGACCGCGTCTCCTCCACTGCCGCTTTTTCCCCAAGCGCCACCATTCTCCGCGTCTGCTCCAACTGCGCCTGCGCCAATTCATATTCCTGCTGCCTGACTTCAAGCTCTTTTCTTGCCGCATACAACCGCCAATATCCGCGGTCGGCGTTAGCCAAAACCCGCATCACCTCCAGCTTTGTCATCGCATCGGTTATATGCCGCTGGTATTCGAGAACCCGCATCGAATATGTGTTCACACGTTTGCCCGCCCCACGCAGCAATGGCTGACTTATCGAAAACGTGGTCACCGGCGTGTAACTTACCTCGCTATACTTCCCAACGGTAATGTTGGTGCGATTATCCGCAAGGTCAAATTTCACTGTTCCGCCCGTCTGCAACGGGACCTGAACACCAAGGTCGGCTGTCTGGCTTTTGTATTGTGGTGCCTCCTGGACTACAACCGACGGCTGGTTTATGTTGTTATAAGATAAATTCGTGAAAAATGACGATTCGAATTTCGCCTCTTCCTCGCTGACCTGTTTGGCCGCTATCGCCGGCTCAATCAGTTGAACCTTCAAATCCAGGTTATTCTTTAAAGTCATCGCCCGGCACTGCTCGATGCTGAGTTGTATTTCACCCTGCGCCGGTTTATTAACTTCTACCCCCTCATTCGGCTCTTTCTTTTCTTCCAGTTTCAGCGTCTTAATCTCTCTGGTCTGCTCGGGCTTTACCTTTATCTCAAGAAAATCTTCCTCTTTGGCAAACTCCTCGCAGCCGGCCAAAGCAATCGACATTCCCAGCACAAGCACCAAAAACAAATTTTTCACTACAATCACTCTCCTACTCATGTCTAAGCGATTCAATGGGGTCGAGCCGGGCAGCTTTTATCGCCGGGAACATCCCGAAAACTATTCCAACTGTACCCGCGAAACCAAACGATAAAGCTATCGCCCATGCGGGTATATATGTTTTTTCCAGCAACGGGCTCATATGCGCTATACCGAAAGTCAGAAGTTTGCCCACGCCGACTCCGACAAGGCCGCCTACAAAGCACAGTATTATCGCCTCAATCAGAAATTGCGTCAGTATGGCGGACTTCTTTGCGCCAACGGCTTTTCGCAGTCCTATTTCCTTTGTCCGCTCGGATATCGAGACGAGCATTATGTTCATAATGCCCACTCCACCGACCAGCAGCGAAATACCGACTATACCGCCGGCAACCAGCGTCACCACAAGCGATATATTATTGAATGTCTCTAACACGCTTTTGAGGGACTCAACCCTGAAAGTATCCGGCTCATCGGGGCTGAGATGCCTCTCGCGGCGAAAGAAGAATTTCAACTCCTCCACCGCTTCTTCATTGACCTCTGTTGATTTGGCCTCGGCAAACGCCCATATCCAGAAATACATTTGGAATTTTGAAGCCGCATCGAAAGGAATAGTTATTTCGTATCGCTCCTGTCCCCCCCCGCCGAATTGAAGGTCGGCGCGTTTTTCAATAACCCCGATTACACGGAAATTCCTGAATCCTATTCGAATTGTTTCGCCGATACAGTCCTTATCCATGCCCAGCTTATCGCGAAGTTCCGGCTCTATCAGACAAACCATCCGCCCCGTGTCTATATCCGATAATTCACGGCCTATGACAATTGATCTGTGTTCAATCGAATGCCACGCCGGCTCCACACCGTAAACGTGTGCATTCTGCACCGACTTCTCGCCATATTTAATCGTGTACTGCCCGGCCTCGCTTATCTTTGTGTATCGCTCAAGCGAAGGGCAATGTTCCAAAAGCCCTTCAAATTCCCTGATTTTAAATCTTATGTCCCACCACGTCAGCGTGCGTTTAAGCCCCTTATCCGGCAGTTGCGGCTGAACTATAATCGTATTGCTGCCGAAGGTCTCGACCTGGCTGAGGATTTTCGCCTTGAGGCCCGTCAAAGCCGCGATTACCGCCGTCACAGACGCGACGCCGATAACTATCCCAATTGTCGTAAGTATCGACCTTGTCTTGTTGGCCCATATCTGCCCAAGGGCCAGATAAACGCTCTGGTAAACAAGCCGGATGAACATAAGCGGCACGGCAAGCAGTCCCTTCATTTTGCATCCTCCGCTTTTTCGCCCTGTTTATGTTCGTGTATATTGTCCTCCTGGGTAGTCCGGTCACTGCGAATGTTACCGTCCTGCATTCTTATTATTCTCTTGGCGTGCTGTGCGACATCGTACTCGTGCGTTACCATCACAATCGTCTGCCCCTGCCTGTGAAGCTCGTCGAAAAGTGCTAATATGCTTTCGCTTGTCTTGGTATCAAGGTTGCCCGTCGGCTCATCGGCAAGCAGAATGCTCGGATTGCACACCAGCGCCCTGGCAATCGCAACCCGCTGTTTTTCGCCGCCCGAAAGCTGATTCGGCTTGTGCTTAATCCTGTCGCCCAGTCCGACCCGTTCAAGGGTCTTCTTTGCCCTGGCAGCCCTGCCAAACCACCCGTCGCGGGCATACAGCAGCGGCATCTCAACATTTTTCAAGGCGTTCATCTGTGGCAAAAGCTCAAATGACTGAAACACAAAACCAATTCTCTCGTTGCGTATCTTTGCCAGCTCCGAATCCGCAAGCTCTGTAACGTTGTCACCATCAAGCTCATACACTCCTTCGCTTGCCCTGTCCAAGCACCCCAGCACGTTCATAAGCGTACTTTTACCTGACCCGGAATGGCCCATCACCGCGATGTATTCGTTCTCCCGAACCTCCAAATCCACGCCGTTCAGCGCATGTATCTCTTCCACGCCGACTCTGTAGAATCGTTTCAGCTCCCTGAGCCGGATTACCACTTTCTCGTCTGAATTACCTGCCTGCTGTTCCATTGCTGTCGCTCTTGCCATTTCTGTTTTTGGATTTTTCCTTTGCTGTTTCCCGCTCGTCTTTCAATTTCTGGTCATGCTTGAGATTGTCCAGAATCTTATAAGGCCCGATTACAACCTTGTCGCCCTCCTTAAGCCCCGCCAGAACTATCGTATGCGTCAAATCGCTCTGCCCCGCCTTTACCGGAGTAGCAACGGCTTTGCCGTCAATAAATCTGTAAACGACCGTCGCGAATTTCTTGCCTTTATCAAGCTCAGCGCTTTTATCGCGAATATCCAGGGGCAAACTGTCAACCTCTCTTGCCAGTATCGCCTGGCTCGGCACTGTGATAACGTCAGGATGTTTCCTCGTCTCGATATCAACATCCGCCGTCAATCCGGTATAAAGCTTCGAAACATTCGCGTCGTTATCAAGCAGGATTTCGGTGCGGTAATACCTTGTCCCGTTGTTGTTGAACCGGTGCTTTGGGGCAATTTCATCCACTACGCCGGTGAACTTGACATTTGGAAACGCCTGAACATTTACAACCGCTTTCTGCCCGACCTCAAGCGCCCCGATATCCGCCTCATCAACCTGTGCCACCACCAGCATCTTCGAACGGTCCGATACCTCCATTATCACCGTCCCGGGGTAATTAATCGTTCCCGTCACCATTTCGCCGACCTTGGTATTAACCCGCGTTACAACACCGTTGATTGGGGAGGTTATTGTTGTGTAGCTGAGCGTTTCCTTCGCCTCATCTATACGCGCTTCCGACGCTTCTAAATTATACTTCAATACCATTAAATTCTTTTCGGACGCATCCAGATTGTATTTCGCCGAGTCGTATTGCCCCTTAAGCTCATCCACCTTGTACTTTACCAGGTCATAATCCGCCTTGCTTATGTCCCTCGATTCAAACAGCCCCTTTTTCCTTTCGAGGTCATTTTGTGCCTGTTCGAGCGTAGCGGCAAGAGCCACAAGATTCGCCTTGCTGGCCTCAATCCTCGATTTCTCAACCTCTATCCCTGCCTCCTCTGCCAACCTGCTGGCCTCAGCTAATTTCAACTGGCTTTCCAAATCCTTGGAATCAAGCTTGACCAGCAACGACGCGGGTATCGGCGGGTTCGCATTCAGGTCACCGCAGGTAACAACATTGCCTTCATCAGGCATATCAATTATCCGGGCAGACACTCTCGCGCTTATCTGGACTACTACCTTCGGCTCAATCTCGCCCGTTGCGCTTACTCGCTCGGTCAAATCCCCGCGTTGACCTCCTCAATACGCACCACTTCCTCTTTGGTGTTGCCTTTTTGACTTTTGACTGCCAGCCCGCCAATCACCAGCAACGCCAAAACCGCGACTATGGTAATAATAATCCACTTCTTACGTTTCTTCACAACCACACCTCTCACGCTAAAAATATTTTTACGGGGCCTCCCCTGCCTTCTTATGTCCTTTACCTATTATAATGCGCAAAGTTACCGTTTTATTACCATTTTGAGTTTTTTTTGTGATTTCGGCATAATTTATTAGCGTTTTTTGGCCTATTGGGGCATCCCAAAGCCGTATTTGGGAAGATGCAAAGCCCGTGCCTCCGTACGTCCCTAAAATATCCCTGCTTGTCCAATACGCCCGACAGGATTCGAACCTGTGACCTACGGATTAGAAATCCGTTGCTCTATCCAGCTGAGCTACGGGCACTCGCTAATTTTGGAGGGCTACATCGCCAATGCGATTAACCTGTCCAGTATCGTCCAATTTATTACAGTGTTGTCCCGTCTCAGACGCCAAGCAAAACGCCAAGTCGTCCAACCTCTTGCTGGGATTGACTACTTGGCAGCGACAAGTACGGCAGGGATTCCACTACCTGCGTTTCTTGCCCTGTTAGAGTATGCGTATATCGACTCAAAGTCAAGTTTATATCAATTCTTTTGAATCATCAACGTAGTCGATACCAGCGGCCTTTAAATCAGCTTTAAGCATATTCACAACCAACCAGATATCACAGCATCCCGGAAACGCAACGAAAGACATTGTAAAGATTTCTCAAGTAATTTATCAGCATACTCATGTTCTATAAGATACCCGATTCAATCCCACTTGCCAACTTCTCCCAAGTCCTTTTATAACAAGCAGGACAGGGTTTTTCGGGTGGACAGGCTCCATTTTCATCCCAGAAATCTCATAATAAATAATTTGACATAAGCCGCAGCAATTGATATAATAGTAGCTTCAGGGAGGATCGTATTGCGCCAATTACGGGCTTTGTGAAAATGGGAGATCCATAACAGAAGTGATAAGGAGCCGATAGAATGCCATCGTTACAAATCAGGATTGTACGCGTATTCCTGCTCTTAGCAACTGTTTTTTTTATTACGGGCTGTTTTTCATCGAATCCGCAAGATATACAGGCTTTTTTGAAGCCCTACCAGACTGACGTCACCGCCGAAAAGTATATTCTTCAACCTCCGGACGAGATTGAGATACACTGCGCCAGGATACCCGAGCTGAATGTGCAGCATCAGCAAATTCGCCCCGACGGCAAGGTTGGCTTCGAGACACTCGGCGAGTTCCAGGCAGCAGGGAAAACACCAGAGGAACTTGCTTGCGCTATTCAACAGAAGGCCTCAACGCTTTATACGCTGGCCGGCGATAAACCTATCGAAGTTCGCATCGTTGTCTTCAAAAGCAAGGTATTTTATGTTCTCGGCGAGGTCGTTCAGCCCGGACCTAAAGTTTACACTGGGCGAGACAGCGTGATGTCGGCTATTTCAAATGCACAACCTAGCCCGATGGCGTGGCTGGAAAGAATCCAGGTAATAAGACCTTCAGGGGATGAAAAGGTGAAGGCAAAGATATTTGAAGTGGATTTCGACAGGATGATGGCGCACGGTGAGCTTGGCAAGAACGTTCTGCTGCAGGAAGGTGATATAATATATGTACCACCAACCATATTGGCTTCTATAGGAAAAACGGTACAAGAAATCACGACCCCAATCACCAGCACTGCCACGTCTATTACTGTCGTACAAAGAGCAATTGTTGGTCCAGGTTCAACACAAGCTGGACCTTAATCTCTTATGTTAGCAGACTTGAAATATGATAATTTGATAAATTAGTCTAAGATTGCAAGAGAAACATACTTATGTCTGTACGCCGTACGCTGAAGATGATTCACCTTGCGGGCACCATTTGGTTTGTGGTGTGCGTGGGTTATCTATCGGTGCTGATAATGCGCCAGGCGGGGTTCAACTGGTGGCTCATATTTTCTCTATCCGGGCACGAGGCGTTATTAATCTTCCTGCTGATAAGCTTGTATCTGTTCGCTATATTCGGCGCAACGGGCGCAGACCCAAAAATGACCGTTGAGCACCCTCTTACCAGCTCAGGCCCCTACCTGGCTTTTTACGTCTCGGCACCTTTACTGGGTGTTTTGGCCGGCGCCGTCGCAATGGCCGGCGAGACGAGAATCACTCAGTTTCTTTCAGGTATTGCCCTTGGGACGTTTGCAGTAACGTTCCTGACGTGGGTTATCGCAGACCCTCTGGCCTCGATGTTGGAGACGCTTACGCCCACGAGCCGAGAGCATCGGCTCCAGCGTCTGGCCGAAGGCAAACGCCAGCGGGAAGAACGACAACGAAATCGAGAGGAACTGCTCAACCGGCTGTTTGCACAACAGGAGCAGGACCGGCGCCGCTGGCAGATGCTTCTGACGCCTGATGCCGAAAAGCTCACAGTGCTTCTGGCTGCGAACAGGGCAAATTTTGAACAAGCCGAACGCCAGGCAGTTGGTATAGGCGTTCGCGCATGGCAACTTGGAGGACTCGATTGTATGCGCCGGCTTCACGATATGGCGCTGGAATTGTATAAGGATAAATATCAGAACCTGGCTATTACCGACCACATCTCAAACTGGTGGGATGGTATTGGGAGCTGGCGAAACCCGGCTGTTGGTTTCTGCTCCCCGGCCTAAAAAATGGAGTGAGGAGAAATGTATGTATAAGCATAAAGTTTTGATAACAGCAGTATTCGTTTGTCTTGCCGTTTCAGTATCGAACGCCGCCAACATTATTTATGTCGATGTCAACTCGCCGAACAACCCAGGCACGGAACCTTTGGAAACCCGTTTAGGGTAATCCAGGACGGCATAAACAGTGCCTCGCCGGGCAACACAGTACTGATAAGGCCCGGTATTTACTCCGGCCCCGGCAACTACAACCTCGACCCAAACGGTAAGTCCATCACCATAAGCAGCACAAATCCGGATAATGCTGTGGTCGTTGCGAATACGGTCATTGACCCAAATAACACCGGACGCGGTTTCGACCTTCAAAATGACGAAGACGCAAACTGTGTTATTTCGGGGTTGACTATCAGAAACGCCTATGCCATGAACGGCCTCAATGGTAATGGGGCTGGCATTTACTGCTACAGCAACAGCCCCACAATACGTAATTGCGTCATCGAGAATGGATATGCCGAAGGCTCCGGAGGAGGGATTTGCTGCTATTACGGCGATGAAACCATTGTTAATTGCACTATAACGGGCAATACAGCGGGTTATTATGGCGGTGGCATAAGTTGCAGCTTTTCCTCGCCTCTGATAACGGGCTGCACCATAAGAGGCAATACCGCTAGTCTTGATGGTGGTGGTATCGATAGCGGAATGAGTGATCCAAACATCCTTAATTGCACTATCATCGAAAACAATGCACTCCTGGGCGGCGGCATAGATTGTTACTTCCCTGGCGTTACACGAGTGATTAACTGCACCTTCGCTGCAAACTCAGCTGGCGATTTTGGTGGTGCCCTGTACTGCCAGTCTGAAGGCAGTGCAATCGTCGAAAACAGCATCTTTTGGGCAAATTCAGCAAGTGACGGTGCACAACTCGGGATGATGGATGATGGTACAGCGTCCATCACCTACTGCGATGTGCAAGGTGGGCAAGCAGACGTTTACGACCCGGGCGAACAACTTGTCTGGGGCGGCGGCAATATAGATAGCGACCCGTGTTTTGCACTGTTTGCCCCTGCCGGCGACCCGAATCTGTGGGATTTTCATCTGCAAAGCGCATATGGCAGATGGAATCCAAATGGACAAAACTGGGTAACGGATTCAAATACAAGCCCGTGCATTGACGCCGGCGACCCAAATTCCGACTGGACCGGCGAACCATGGCCTAACGGCAAACGAATCAATATGGGCGCCTATGGCGGAACGGCCCAAGCAAGCAAGAACGGCAATATCGCAGACCTGAACATCGACGGCATAGTAAATTTCTTTGATTTTGCTCAATTTGCTGATTTTTGGCACTCAACACAGAAGACAATCGAGGACTTTGACAGCAATGGAATTGTGAACCTTGGCGACCTTGATATTATGGCAACGAACTGGCTTTGGGAAAGACGATAGAAACCACAGATTACACAGAAAAAACTGCGAAAAAAGACAGGGCCGGCTAAACTTGCCGGCCCTTTTTCTTTTAAGAAGCAATGCGTCGAAATCTTACAACGTTCTGCGTCTTCGCAGCCAGCCGACAAGACCTACGCCAATGCTGCCCAGCAAAATCGCCCCGGGAACGGGAACAACCGTGCCGAACTCATTGTATACTACTCCTCCTCCGTAACCGTACAAGTCAGAAATAGCTGGATCGAACAAGGCATTACTGAATTGGATATCGAAACCATAAGTATCGCCGTTGGTTATCGGGTTCAGGTCGACATCGTCTGTGACGACGAATTGCCCTGTAAATGATCCCGTGATAGTGGTAGGATCGGCAGAATTAACTAAAAAACCATCCGAATAAACAGCTGCCGTTGGGAATGTTGCAACAAAAGTATACGAATAGTCGGTGAGTGTTACACCCCAAGCCACGCCGTTGTCAGGTTGCCAGAATCGCGAATAAGGATAGGGGTTATTTTGGCCGCTTACACTAACGGTGAAGGTTGTCAGAGCAGCATTCCACCCGCCGCTTATACTGGTAGCATATACACTGCCAGCATCGTCCTCCTGTAAGAAGGAATCATTCTGATTGCTTGGCGCGAACTCCCACCAACTGCTGAGTAGTTGATTGTAGTTGGAATAGTATGCTGGGGCATTGTTTACTACGTAAAGAGCTGCATCACGCGGGGTTGCTGTTGTCCAAGGACCGCCTCCATCGGTGATGTTCCAGATAGTGCCCTGATAGCCAAGCTCATCTGTTGCTGCGAAAAAGCCGGTCGAATTAGCGCCGGCCAGACCGGACATTAACATTACTACCGCACAAATTGTTATTAACTTTTTCATGTTATTCTTTACCTCCTTATTTACAAGTTACTTCTAAACCAAACACTCCTGTTTTCCTAGAGGGGAATTACCTCCCATGGCTCGCGGGGAGCAGGAAGGACGCTTCACAGTTTGTGACGTCCTTCCTGTCACCCTCGTCAAGCTTGTAAAAACTCATAAATCACTTAATCCCTTACAGTGTTCTTTTCCTTCGCAACCAGCCAACAAGGCCTACGCCAATGCTGCCCAGCAGAATAGCGCCGGGCACGGGAACGACCTCAGCCGCGACTGCGCGTTGGAACTCTGCACCAGTAGCCAAGCCGTTAGCCACGATACTATTATCGGCAGGGTTACCATCATCAGAATTTCCTGCGCCAACCCATATTTGGTAATCAGGGCCTGTTGCACCATTAAGTCCGACTATGTCCGCCGTAAATCCGAAGGTAGCCGTCGTGCCTGGCTTGAGGTAATCTGCAGGGTCGTCAGCAGTGTAAGTAACAATTTCGCTCCCTGCCCAATCGGGGCCCCATTCATTACCAACGACATAGATGGATGCCGTCCATCCAGCCGATGCGAACGGGGATATAACCGTGGTGTATGGGTTTGCAAGCGCCATCGTTTCCCCCCACATGGCGGCCTGGTCAGACTTGCCGTCCATAAGCCAGAGGTTGAAACAGGAGATACCCTGTCCCGGTGCCGAATTCAAAGAAGTAAGCCAGGTGTTGAATGCGGTCGGGTCGGGTGCTGGGTTGCCGGCGACAGTATAGGTTCTGACCGTGCCACTCGCCAGATTGATATACCCGTCACCTATAACCGGTGTGCTTCCCGGATTCGCCGTCAATACAGGGGCGACAATGTCGCTTCCATTGAACACTACCGTACTGACCGCTGCGCTGGCCAAGCCACTAATTGCCAAAATCATTGTTAGTGCTGCACAAGTTGCTATTAACTTTTTCATGTTCTTTTTTGCCTCCACGTCTATAAGATTAACAAGTAAGTTTCTGTTTTCCAAGGTTTGAAATTCACTTTACTTTGGCTACTCTCGCCATTGCTCCTGAAAGGGGCTGGAGGGACGTTTTATATCGTCCCTCCTACTTCCCTTTAAGCTTAAAAAACTCATAAATCAGTCAATCCATTACAGTGTTCTTTTCCTTCGCAACCAGCCGACAAGGCCTACGCCAATGCTGCCCAGCAAAATAGCGCCGGGTGCAGGAATAGGAACAATCACCAGTTGGTCTTGAGCTCGATTATCAAAATTATCTGGTCCTCCTGCAGTCCACAGATTCAATACCCGAACATCACCCAGACCAGACCATGCGCCACTGGTAACTGCTGCATCAGCTTGTGCTACAAGGTAGTTATCTACGCCTTGTGGTTGACCCTCGATGTACCAGATTGCCTCCTGGGTGTCATTGGCTAATGTATCGGTCCGAGCGCCTAAACCGCCATTCATGTACTCGTGGAAAAGATAGGCCGTTTGAGGATCAAGAGGATTGGAATAGCCCGGCCCCACATTGTTATACACTGCAGCTGTACTAATTTGAGCGTCATAGACACCGCCATAACTTATATACTCAGTCGTTTCAACACAAAACGTAGTAAAGGTAGAGCCTGTTGGATTGCTTCCTACAGAACCGCTATCTACCTGCCAAATAAACTCTCCACCATCGGTCGTTCCTAATCCGTGGGTTATGAGTTGAATTGTAGGCACAGCAAATGCGGGTGTAGCCGCCAAGACGCAAATTGCTGCCATAATAAACATTAACTTTTTCATATTCATATATCTCCTAAAGTTTTTTCCGAATCAAAGTTAACTTCTGTTTTCTGGGTTAACCCCAGTTGATTAAAACTCCGTTACAGTATTCTTCTCCTTTTAAGCCAACCAACAATAGCCACGCCGATACTGCCCAAAAGGACAGCACCAGGCGCCGGAATGGTTGTAGTGGTATAGGTAAGCGAGACACCACTGTTCAAATAGTAACAGTCCGGGTCCAGGCCTATGCCGAAGACGCCGCCTTTTGCAATGTCACTATTGAGCAAAGCAATCTCAGCCGCGCTGAATGTGAAAGTAAAGTCCTCAGGCGGATTTACCCATACCGTTATCAAATGACCATTCTGATCCAGATACTGTTGTGAGTACTGATTCTTATCTTCATAGGTGGTAAGCCATGTACCATACCCACTGAGGTCGTCGCCAGCGGCCGAGTGGTCGGTTCCTATGTAGATATCGTTATAGCCGCCGCTGACCACCATGTTCTTGGTGCTGACAGCAGCAGCAATGTCATCCCCGCTCAAGAGGCGAATATACAACTGGTCATCAGGTTCTATTCGCCAGTCGTTGATGTTCTTGAAGGTGATGCTCGCCTGTGTAATAGTCTCGTTGGTGGGAATCGACGGTGGCGCCACCTCCCAGATGTAAAAATTGTTATGAGCAAGGTTGAACAAGTTGGCATTACTCGGCTGAACTGTTGTTGTATTGGCCTGCGCATAGGTCAAGAACACTGTCAGTAACAGAAGCACACAAAAGGAAATTGTTTTCCTCATAGTGTTCCTACCTTTCTTAAGCATTCAAGGGCAGGGACAAAATAATTACCTGCGTCCCGCTCCTGAAGCTTCGCTTCCTGCGTTTCACTTACAGTGTCCTTCTTCTGCGCATCCAGCCGACAAGGCCGACACCGATGCTGCCCAGCAAAATTGCTCCCGGAGCAGGGATGCAAATGGTATCAACATCGATGTAACTCAGAGTTCCACCCGCAATCGAAAAGTCGATTTTTTCAACATGCGGATTCGGCGTGATTAATATACCGAACGTCGCATCGCCTGCGGGGATCATACTATATGTAAACGACAGACTACCGCCATCGGTTGCCGATACTGCGGGGCCCAATAGAGTCCCGGTGTAGCCGAGTTCGACAAAAATGTATTTTTGTGCGCCACCTTCATAGTTCGGAACTTCCAAATCGACAGTAATGTAAGGGCCACTGACGATATTGGTGACGCTATTCCATGTGCAGGCACCATCTAAGGTCGCTACAACCTCGCTCGGACTCGGACTAACTAAAGATGCAGATTCGGGTGTAGCTGAATAGCCACCAAGGCCACTGGGTGCGATGGTACCGGGAGCGAAATCCCAAACCTCGTGTGTAGTCCTGGGATCGCCAATCTGCCACCATCCTAAACTTGGAACCGCCAGCGCAGGTGTTGCTATTAGCGCCAGCAAAGCTGTTATTAACATTAACTTTTTCATAACTATCATCCTTTTCTATTTCCAGCAATCCGTTTATACGGATAAATACTGGGGTGTTAACTTAAACGATTCAAACCTGAGGAGTGTTTCGCGATTACACTCCGGGTTTCCAAAAAGTATCTATGCGGATATAGGAGGGCCTCGCGGCCTTCTGCAGAAGATGAGTGCGGGTGAAAAACAGACGAATTGCCTGGTTCCGGAAACCAAGCAGTTCAAATGCTTGTTTAAGGCAAGCTGTCCCAGAACGGTCGCGTCCTGGGATGCGCATGTATTTTTGCCGCTGGAACTGAATCCCGTGGTACTCTGCACGCTGCGGCAAAACCGGGTGAGTGGGGTGAGTAAGACGCGCCTATTTGTGAAAGCACTGCTGCTGTCCTGTGGTATTCCGGCAAGATGGTGTAAAAGACCTATATATTGAATCTCTTCACTGTAACTATCCGGATAATACCCGCCTCCGAGAGGATAGGAGACAGCGAGTGCCGTGTTAACTTGTTGGCCGCTGTGGACTTTTCGGCTCAGACGTGAGGTCAGTTCGGGCAAGGCCCAAATACCTGTCTGGCCCACCCACAGCAACCCCGCCAAGGCAGCCAGCCACGTCCTGCGGTCCTGAATCAAAGAGATACATATGAATCCCGTCAGAACCATTGCTATCGCCGACGGCAACGCTGGCAGGCAACGCTGGTTCCCTGATGTCACCGTTATCTGGCTGCCGGACGGCGGCTGGAGTATAGCCCTGCCCAATTCACTTATCTGGTCACAGGCCGCACTGGAATCCAGACAATAGGTCGTAACATTGGTGGCGCAGTCGTCTGATGTGGATATAGAACGGACGGGCGCATTTCCCGAAATAATAGTAGGAAATGCGCTGGCAACTGAAGCCGCACATAGCAACACCGCAATCGCGAAGGTTTTTCCCCTTCTCCGTGACAACACCCTTTGCACTCCATATACTAAAGAAACGAGGCGTTATACTACCGAGGATCCTTCCCCGCACTAAACTACAATAAGATGTATTTGACTCTGCCGTAAGCATTTAGTCAATAGAAAAGTCCGAAAATCCTTAGATATTTTTGTGGAAAAAGCCTGATAGTATATCTCACCCCTTGATTTTAGCCTAAAAACGAACAAATACACCTTTTTGGACTAACCCAAAAATGGTAATGCTTTTGCGAGGAAATTGCGGAAATACATTAGATAAAGGTGGGAGTTTGACTCATTCGGAGGCAGGAAAAAGGAAATGAAACTATGACGGGTATGTGTTCAGGATTGGTATCCTGTTTGCTTGTTTTCTTTAATGTGTCTCATCGGATGATCCGGTAGCTGGTTTTGCCTGCTGTCCGGCATTAACAATAGTAATTCCACAGCCAGTTTCGGGATGATTGCAGGCAGCGGCTACTTGTTCAACAAACATCAGCAGCATACCTATTTTGTTGGTGACATGGATTCTCCTGTAAATGTTGCGCAAGTGTGTTTTCACGGTGCCGGCTCTTATCCTCAGGCATGTTGCTACCTCTTCGTTGGCAAACCCCTGGCATACGTGTTTAGCCACCTGCAACTCACGCGGGCTTAAGCGATAGCGGTGCTGCACATAGAGCCACTGCCTTTCGTCAAGCAAACTTACATCAGGCCGCTTATATAGTGACTCGTCCGCTCCGCTATCAGTACCACCGACTTTTCTTCTTGGTTGTGATGACTCCAACATATTAATTTCCTCCACCTGATAATTGCACCAGTAATCGATGTGCCTCGGCAATATCAGCGTTGCCTAGGCCGCCAAGCTCTTTGTTTAACTCAAGGGCCTTGTTCAATTGCTCAATTGCCTGAGCTTTTTCTCCAAGGTCTGCCAGACACCTTCCCAAATGAAAATACGAAGTGACTATAGCCGGCACCTGGCTCGGATATAAGCGGACACATTTTTTGAAATCCTGCACCGCTTTGTCGTACTGCCTCAGCCGATAGTACGCCATACCACGAGTGTCAATCAAATCAACGTAGTCAGGCGCCTTCGCCAGACCGCGCTCCGCCAGCTCTATCGCCTCCTTAGGACGCCCCTGCTCCTCACAAAGAATCCACGCAAGATTATTGATGGCGATAAGGTTATCGGCCTGCAGTTCAAGAACCCGCTCGTACAGTTTTGCCGCTTCTGCCGAGCGTCCGGATGTCTGCAGCAATACGCCAAGCCTATTCGTCAGCACAGTGGAATTCGCATCTCGGTTCAGAACGCATCGCAATAACTCCTCGGCTATCTGTTTGCCCTCATTATCTTTAACGCCAGCAAGCTCATCGACGATGAAGATAGTTGTTCCTGTCTCGCCGGGATGCTCCTCACACCAGGCAGCAGTCTTCTCTCTCAACTGGCTCCAGAGTTTGTCGTCCTTAAGTAATCTGATTTGAGCTAATAACGGACGCGGGTCGTTTGGCTCCGACTCACGCAACTCTCGGAGTATTTCTTCTGACTCTGTCTTGCTGCCGTTCTTGTACATCGCCATGGCAAGAGCCAACTTAATCCTGCGCTTTTGCGAAGCGTCTGCAGAAGCCGGTTGTTTTCCGAGAAGATTTACTGCATTATCATACTCGCCAACTGTCACATACGCATCAGCCAGAGAAATGATTACATCTGTATCATTCGGCTCAAGCTCCCATAAAGCTCTTAGGGTCGGCAACGCCAGACTCGGCGACCTTGCTGCCTCCCCTCTCGCCTTCAACAACAGCAGGGTTTTGTCATTAGGTCTGTGGACAAGACCACGCAAAGCAATATCAATCGCCTTTGCTGGTTTGCCATCCTGCAAAGCAATCTGTGCCAAAAGCACCCAAGCATCTACAACCTCCGGCTGCTTTTCGGTTATGGCCTGAAGAATACCTGTGGCCTCCTGAATCTCCGGAGCCGTCCCTTTGGCAAGCAGCAGCTTCACTTTCTGGAGGCGAAGATCGGCATCTTCAGGATTCGAGTCCATCGCTTTTTGAAGAATCGACTCTCCTTCCTGACGTAAAGCATTATTGTCCGATGCCAAATAAAGAGACACTGCGGTTTTCTGGATTTGGAGATTGTTCGGCAGAACAGATAAGGCGTGGCGAACACCGGAAATTGCTTCGTCAGATTCTCCAAGTAAATGATGCAAAACACTCTTGGCAACCCATGCATCCGCGTTATTGGGTTCCATCGTTACTGCACGTTCAAAATCCTCTTTTGCCTTGTCGGCTTGCTTCAGAGCAGCGTATGTCCTGCCGCGAAGCAAACAGGCCGAAGCAGTATGCAATTTATTCACCATTTCATCACAGACGCGTAATGCGTCGTCGGACTTGCCCCTGCGAATATCCAGTTCAACTTGTGCCGCAGCAATCGGCAAAGAATTCGGCTCTTCGGTCCTCAACTTCTCCACCAGCTTATCCGCTTCCGTGAATTTATCCTGTCGAATTTTCAGCAGGGCCAGAGACAAGCACACCGAGCGGTTGTTCGGGTCTCTGACCAGCATTTTCTCCAGAACGTCATTCGCAGAACCAAGGTCACCGCGTCCGAGGGCACCCTGGACCTCCAGCCGTTCCAGTTCGGGATGGTAAAGCTTCTCTTCGGCCGCCCGTCTGAGAATTTCTTCCGCACTGGCATATTCGCCAGCCCTGTAAAAAGCGGCAATGGCCGGCACTATTATCCGAACATCCTTAGGCGAACGGTTCATCGCCTCGGTATAAGTCGAAATCGCAAGACGCTGGTCATCCCCTTTTTCGTATGCCGCCGCCAACAACATTCGGCTGGCCTGGTCATCGGGATTGGCCAGAAGATTTTCCTGAAGAAGCGACACGATTTGAGGATATCGACTCTTGAAATCTTCCTGAGCGAACCAAATCTTTGCCTGTTCATATCGCCACTGCCAGCCGTTATCACCCTCGATGCTCTTAATCCTGTCAACGACATGCTGTGCACGGCTGCTGTCTTTTAATACCTCCTCACACGTCAACAGCTCTCGCTGGACGATAATGTCGTCCTGCAGTTCCCCGGCAAGCGAATTGAGCAGTGAATAACGTTTACCGCCCTCGTTCCAGCGACTATAAACATCACTCAGCAACAAACACATCTCCCTTTTCGCGGCAGGTTGTACCCCGGATGCGAGGGCGTTCTTAATCACCGTTTCACATTCCTGATGGTCCCCCTTTCCTGCCAGCAAAACAACAAGATATCTCAGAGCTGCCGTGGACTGGGGGGATGTGCCGATTGCCTCGCGTAGTTTTGCGATTGCATCATCTATTTTGTTCTGTGCAACGAGCAAGTCTGCCTCAGCCAAAGTAACCTTCAATTCAGCCGGATGCGCCTTCTTCAAGTCGGCTATTAGTTTCTCGGCCTCAGGTAGTTTGCCCTGCTGAAGAGCAAGCCGAAATTGCAAAAGTTTGACTTCGAGGGCGCCATTAGTGGCTTTGTCAAGGTCATCCAGTGCCGTTTCTATATCACGATACGACGATGACTCTTTAGCTGTCTTGCTGTCTGCGAGCAGTTGAATCCGCGCTTGGACATCTAATAAATATGCCTCGCCGCTGCGCGGGGCGATTTGCTTTGCCATACGAGTTTGCTCTGCTGCTTCAGCCCATTGACCAGTCTCCACCAGTCTCTGCGCAAGAGCCATATGTCCGCTAAAAAGATTAGGTTGTTCCGAAACAAGAGTCCGTAACTGATTGATACCTGACTGCCTGTCACCAAGCCGCCATAGCGCATTAGCCAATGCGATTCGCGCCCTCGCGGACTTAGCCCCCAACTGAATCGCTTGACGCCAATACTTGACAGCTTCATAACCTCGTCCATGACTTTCAGCTAAAAGCCCCTCCAGAAAAGCTGTCGTCGCAGGAGCAACATCCTTTTGACGCATCATAGAGATACACTTTTCGGCACGTTCAAGCTGACCACATCTGATGAACAACTCTGCGGCATCGGGCATAAAATCCCAAGGTTGAGACGAAAGCTCTTTCAATCCGGTGTCCGCAACTCTCAACATCATATCATTAGAGTCCGATTTAAGTGCCAGCTGCGCCCATAGCTGCCACAGACGCTGGTTGTTTGGCTCCGAAGCATGGACAATCTCGAGTTGTTTTTCGGCGCGGTCCGCAGCGTCCGCATTAATCAACCCCTCCGCAAGCCGAAGCCGTGTAGTTGAATCGGACAAATCCTTCTGTTCTGCCTGTTCCAAATCGGCCATCGCCTCATTCTTGTTTCCCTGCCTTAAAAAGTATGCTCCACGAGCAATGTAGGCCTCTGCGGAAGATGGATTTGTTTTTACTGCCTGACCAAACCAGAAATTAGGGTCTTCGTTGAAGTCTTCAGGACGCTGCTCAACCAGCCGCCCCAGTACCTCATAGACCGATGCCTGGTCGGGATTTTTCTCGATGATGCTTTTGAGCTCTTTTGCCGCTTCTGTAAATTTGCGCTGGTTTGCCAGAGCAACCGCCAAGACTTTTCGCAGTTCTATCGATTCGCCCGTTTGCAGTGCCCGAGTAACAACAAGTTCGGCTTCTCCGGGCATCCCCATACTTAAATACATTTCACTTAGGGGCTTAGCAGCTTTGAGGTTGCTTTGGTCCAGTCGCAAAACGTTTCTGTAAGCTGCTATGGCCTGCTGAATGTTGTTTTGCTTGAGGGGTCTGATATTGAGTTGTGACTCGGCATATCTGAGCAGCGTCGGCACATCATCCTGCATAACACCGAGATAACGGCCAAGTTGATTTGCTGCCTCTTCCCATCTGTGCTCATCATACGCTTTGTTCCCGAGCACAAGCCCCTGTTCGGCCCTTCTGCTTTTCTGCCATTTACGTAAACCAAAAGCGGTCGTACCCAGAACAACAAGCCCTATCAATAAAACTATCGCCAACTTCCAGTTAAAATATCTGCCTGCCATTTCGCTTGCTCCTTTATATACTTTTAAGTGTGTGTCCGGACCTCAAAATTGGCTGACGAACTTCGCCACCATCTTTTTGGCGGTTTGCCAGCATATCCACAAATCCAATTTCAACGATAAATCTTTAACATACTTGATATCGTAATGTATCCATTCCTGGAAATCCTTCATTGGCTGGCGGGTCCTGCACATCTGCCAAAGACCGGTGATACCGGGCCTGACCGACAGCCGGGCGTCCCTCCAAAACGGACACAGTCTGTTTTCACTTTCGGGAGACGGTCTCGGACCCACCACGCTCATCTGCCCTAACAGCACGTTGACAAATTGTGGTATCTCATCAATATATGTCTCGCGTAAAAATCTCCCGACGGCGCTAAGTCTCGGGTCATCGGTTATCATAAACTGCGGCCCATCGGCCTGATTCAAAACCCGAAGCCGCTCCTGCATTCTGGCGGCGCCAACCTTCATCGTTCTGAACTTTAGACATTTAAATACCCTCCCATGCAGCCCCTGACGTGTGTCCTTGAAGAATACCGGCCCGGGAGAGGTCAGCTTTATGACCAGCATGATTATCGGCAGGACAGGGGCAAACAGAACCAGCACAATTACACTTGTAAGAATATCAAGAACCCTTTTGATGAACCTTGCATATGAAAATTTCGGCCACTCTCTAAAATTGTCACGATCCAGATTCTGTTGGGCACCGCCCCACCCCAATCCCGCATCCGCTCTAACCGTTGTTCGTGAAGACCAGTTTGGAATAACCGGCGAATTCGTGAGAACCCTCTCTTCGATGAGCTCGCCAGCATTCACTGATACACCAGGGCAAATAGCAGATGCCCTTACAACAGCATCTCTGCCTATCTCAACATCATTGCCGATTATCGTCGGACCAACTATGATTGCATTTTCACCTATACTGACACCTTTCCCGAGCAGTATTTTGCCGAAGAACCTCGCACTGTCCGCTATGGCGGTATTACCACCGTTGCGTCGCGAATGGCCTACACAGCGATTAGAAAGCATTGCAATTGAACCCAACCTGTCTTGCACTAACTTCAGCAAACCGTTTTCTGTAGTCAGGTCCAGCACAGAACCTCCGACATTGGTACTGTGCACCACGAGCGACTTTGAATAACACAGCTCAAGCAGCTTATCGAAAGCCAAAGGCAAACCGCCTTTCATCAAAAGCCTGTTCATCGTACCAACTCTAACAAAGAGATGATGAGGCCAGTCATCGGGGTCCGGAGTGGGCTGGGCTGCGTCTTCATAAAACAACCGAAACCCAACGAGCTCATTTTGCGAAGTGGTCAACACCTTCTCGTACGAAGTTCGCAGTTGAGCAACTGCATTGATGGCTATCACATCCGCTTGACTGTCTGCTAACATCTTACAAATTCGCTGATTATCCACCGCTGTGAGAAACCTCCCGTTGGAAACAACGACCCAAGAAGTTTCTCGCACAAATCTTTTATGCTTGAAACAAACAGGCACGGTTTCTGTATAGCGGACAACATTCAACCCGCTCTCAAAATCTGGAACAGCCCAGTCCTGCGGAATTGCTATCATCCCCCTGTTCTTACAAAAACCGGCAGTATTATTGAGGCAGTCAAGAACAAAGCTTCCAAATGGCTCATTACACACCATAAGCCGAAGCAGGTCGTTGTTATCTTTTGCTTGCTGTCCGCTTGTATTGCGCAGAACAATCAGTTTTCTTATGGTTCTCATAATTATCTACAGGACGGTCAGATATCACGAAGCCGAATCTTTAGGTTTCTCATCAGGGTTATCTGTCGGCATCAACAAAGGTCGTCTGGCAGCGTTTTTGGCGCTTCGTTTTGTATGCCCCCCCTGTGCGTAATAACCATATCCATAATGGTAATAACTACGACCGACTGGAACATTGCTGAGGATAGTCCCCAATATTCTCACGCCTATCTCATCGAGCCTATTCTTTGCCTCTTTGAGGTCCGGCGAGGTCGTCTTGTCGGCAAAACCGGTCAGTATGACGGCCCCTGCCGCCTTGGCCCACAAAAGGGCATCAGGAAATGCCAGCACCGGCGGGGTATCAATAATGATGTGGTCATACTCCTCGCTGATATTGTTTACCTGCTCCGCCATCCGCGGCGAAGCCAACAACTCGTAAGGGTCAATAGAACTTTGGGAATCCGCTGCAAGCACGTACAATCCATTTGAAGACATGACACGCACAGTTTTCTCCGATTTATTTCCTAAAAGCACATCCTGCAGATATCTTGATTCTCTCGGGATATTCAACAGCCGCCCAATATCAGGTTTTCTCAAGTCGCCGTCTATCAGAAGAACTTTCTTACCCGACCTTGATAGACTTGTGGCAAGGTTAACAGCAAAAGTGGTCTTGCCGTCTCGCGGACCAGGGCTGGTAATAACCAGCTTCTTAGGCATCCCTCCATCGTCAAGTAATCCCAGGTTGGCGCGAATTGTTTGATAGTCCTCGGCAATCTGTCTTGACCAAAGAGCTTGCTCGACTGTTCGAGGACTTGTGGTAGTCCCGATTATCCGAATTCCAATGTGTCTGAACACATCGTCGGGAGTGTGCAAGCTAAGGTCTGCCTTGTCCCTTAGAATGGCCCCAAACAGTCCGCAGGCCAGCGCACCAAATATAATCGCCAGAGTAAGCTTAACTCGTTTATCACTCACTCTCGCAATATCCGCGTTATAAGCGACCGAGACCCTCGCAGGACGTTTTCGTTCCATCTCCAGCTCTTGTATGCGCCGCCCAATAGTGTCGTATATCTCCTTCGTTGAAGCCAATTGTTCTTTTATTTCCTCAATAGCCAATTGTTTTCGTCCAAGTTCCACTGTCTGCGCATCTTCCTTTGCCAGCATTTCCCGAAGCCGATTTTCATACACAACCGTCTGCTCGAGATCCAGCCGGACATTAGCCAACTCGTCAGCGCTGACTTTATCCACCTGTTTGGACATCCGCTCATCGAACTTTTTACCCGCTTCTTCCCGCTTCTCGTCGAGTCGCGTTTGAAACGTCTTTACGAAATCTTCCTTCTGCTGCAACAGAGGATTACCCGGTACCATCGTCTGTGTCGAAAGAATCGCGTCCTGCTCCAACTGCGCCAATTGTTTGGTCAGTTCCTGCACGACAATGTCCGAGTTTATGTATTCCTCACGCATCTTCATCAACTCGTTCGGCAGTGAACTTGGTTTTTTCTCCTCGAGCAGCTTAATCTGTGCTTCAAGCTCCATCCTCTTTGCTTCCACTTTTGTCTGTTCAGCCAGCAAACTCGATACTCGCCCCAGCATCATATCCTGCCGGCCGGTCAGTGAAACGCTTCCATATTCCTGCCCAAGCTTCTGAATAGCTTCTCGCTGACTCTCAAGTTTCTCGGTCAAAACCTTCTGCTCATTCTCGAGGACCGTCAGTTGCTGGTCCCGCCCCTGCAGTGAGTTGGAGACCTCGACAAGCATATAGGCCTGAATGAAAGCATCAACAATCTTCTTTGCTTCTTCCAGGTTGTTGCTCGTCATCGTGACTTTCACCAGTTCGCTATTACGAGTCGCCACAGATGTAATTATCCCGTCGTATATCGCCTGTTTTAATATGTTCGCCGGGTCAGGCTTTATTTTGCCGCCCTCCACCCTGCGTCTCAACTTTGCACCAATGCCGGTTATCTGGTCTTCAAAGAACGTCAGATGTTTGTTCGCCAAATCATCCGCCACTCTCTGGACTACCTGAGGGGTAATAACCATATCCGCCTGAGTGTTCATAAAGCTTTGGTAGTTTGAGTAGTTTGCTGTTTCCCCCTTATCGGCCTCTCCAGTCAGGATATTCGACAAGATAGGGGCAACTCTTATTGCGCCGGTCACATCATACCGTGGTTCCAACAACAGCCATATCGCAGGGATTCCGATTGCGCACATTACAAGAAATACGAGCACTGCAATGTACCAGCGGCGAAGTACAGCAGTAATAAAGCCGGATGTTGACCCACTCCCGGACCCAGGGGGTATTTCGAAGCCAGTTGGGCTGGGCTCAATCAAATTGCCCTCATACTTTTCTATGTTATTCATGTATCAACTCTCCTTCCGGCTCAATTTGTTGTGCCAACCGCTCATTGGGCACCCCTGGTTACCACTATTCTATCCTGCTTTGGGGCTGTCGTTAGTTTTGCCAAAAACCAAAGTTCACCAACTATTACCGCAAGGGCCAGCGGCATCATCGCATACCCACCAAAGTCGTGAAACATCTTCTCCCAGTATTCACCTTGAAGTACGGTGAAAGCAATCGCGGTAATTGCCAGTCGCACAGTGTTGCAGAGCAGCGCGATGGGCAAGCTGGAAACAAAGACTATCAGCTTTTCCCACCACGCCCGTTCGACCAGCAATACCACAAGGCCACTAATTACAAAAAATGCCGTGACCATCCTTAACCCGTTACACGCTTCTGCCACTGCGACGGTGACATTACCGATGTGAATGATATTGCCTTCGTGCGCAACATCGTAACCCATCACCTCCAGACAGAACACCGCAGATGATGTAGCCCATCGCTGCAGAGGCAATGCGAGAGCAGCTTGAGCCCGATTGGGCCAAGGCAACATCAAGAGCAGAAACAGCACTATCGGAGACACTTTGCGGAAAAACCTCCACCCAAACAAGAGCAACACCAGCGCAGCAATGCTTAAAACAATCGATAATCTCTCCGCGGAACCGTACATAAAGAATAGACCGAAGAATCTCACCGCCTGAGCTGCCACAAACGCCAGCAGGCCCCACAACGATGGCTGTATCTGAACTCCGATTATCTGCCGGCGCCTCGACCACAAGATGTAAACAGCAAGAAAAGGAACCAAAAGGCCGGAGGAATACTCATCACTCCTCTGCCATGTATTCCACAGATCCATAATCCCAGGCCAGTAAGACCACAAGAAAGCAAGGAATACAAACCCACTCGCCAACCACGGCAGAATGCTTCGTTCTTGTTGCTGCCTTCGATTCGGCAGTTTTCCGTTCAGATTGCCACACACCTGTTGCGGTCGCAGCCGCAATCCGCCAACCCCTTGTTTCTCCGGCTTCGACGACCTAGTAATTGACCTTTTCAAGCTTCCCTTCGTTTCAGATGGTATGCAGTTGCCCCCTGCCACGCTATTGTCCGGCACGATCACATTGTAATCGACGAGGCATCGTTGGATTTCACAGTTCTTACCTATCTGCGAATCGTCCCAAATAACACTGCTGGCAACAATACTGTCTTCGCCGATACTGACGTTGCGTCCGAGGATAGTCGGCCCAAAAATCACAGCACCTGTTTCGATGTGAACACCATCGAGAAGAACAACCCGCCCATATATTCTCGTTCCCGGCTCGGTAATTACATCAGGGCCCTTCCATACAACGCGCAGACCATTGCGCTCACACGTTTTCAAATCGATATCCGTTTCTGCCATGTTTTCGATGTAGTTGCTGATGGTATCCAAATATCCTTGCCAATCGCGGAAATTGCCAGTACTGTGCGGCAGCACAGAATAACGCACATGTTTACCAGCTCGAAGTAGTTCAGGAATCAAACTTTCTTTTATATCGTAATAACCTACTGCTGGAATGTGTTCCAACACAGATGAATTGCAGACATAGATGCCAGACGCCTCACCCCTTATCTTGTCATTTTCCGACGCTGGATTGAACGCCACGGTCAAGTCGGCCCCCTGTTCGCGGTGAGCAGCTATCAACAAACTAATATCGGGAGGACGCATCATATTGGCGGGAAATACCGCGACCAATTCGTCTGTCTTACCATTCACGGCGTCGCGGATAGACCCTGCGGTGCCGACCGGCAGCGGTTCCTCCAAAAAACATACGTCTAACGTTCGGATGTTTTCAATATCAACTGCTTTTTCCAGAAGGGAACTGTCCCCGTTTGAGCAGATCGTTATATGTCTTATCCCCTGACTGGCTAAGCGCAGGAGCAGGCGTTTCAAGGTAAACTCTCCTGCCACCGGCCACAGCAGTGCAGGTAAACGTGATGCTATGGGGCAGCGCCCAAAGTCACGACCCGCCGCAAGAATGATGACGCGAACCTCGTCTATGGTTATTCCGCGTATATCCACAATGCATCTTTCAGAAAACAATGTTTTTTGTGTATATGTATTATTACAACACGTTTAATAAAACCTGGACAATTCGTTCGGAAGCTTTGCCATCCCACAAATGCGGCCGACTATAGTGTTTCTTACGGCATAAGCTCTCTCGAAAACCAAGTATTATCTTGTCGGTATCAGTTCCTACCAGCATATTGGTACCCTCGGTAACGGTAATTGGTCTTTCCGTATTCTCTCGTACCGTAAGACATGGTATACCCAGGACAGTCGTTTCTTCTTGAATCCCACCGGAATCCGTTATGACAATTCTCGACTCCGACATTAGCTTCATGAAATCAAGGTAACCCAACGGTTCTATCAGCATTATATTCGGGAAATCCCCCCGCCCTGTTAGTAATCCGGTTGACTCAAATTGTTTGAGAGTCCGTGGATGAACCGGAAACACAACCTTCATTTCATTTTGAATCTTGACCAATGCATCTAATATTCTTCGGAGTGCCTGGCACTCATCCACATTACTGGGTCTATGCAGAGTAACAACACAGAATTCTTTGGGTAAAAGATTCAGCCTAACAAGAATGTTCGACTTATCGGCTGTCCTTTTGTGCAGTTCGAGTGTGTCTATCATAACATTGCCGACAAAATGAACCTTATGCCCGTCAATACCTTCGTTTTTGAGATTTGCAACACCGCTCGGCTCTGTGACAAACAAAACATCACTGATGGCATCGGTCAAAATGCGGTTTATTTCTTCCGGCATTGTCCGGTCAAAACTTCGAAGACCTGCCTCTACGTGGACCGTTTTGATGCCGAGCTTAGTCGCAACCATCGCGCAGGCAACAGTGGAATTCACATCACCAACAACCAGAACAGCGTCTGGTTTATGTTCGAGCACAACCGGCTCGAACCGCTTCATAATCTCACCAGTCTGCTGTGCGTGAGAACCAGAACCAACCTCAAGATTGACATCAGGTAACGGAATCCCAAGGTCATTAAAGAAACTATCACTCATATTATCCGAATAATGCTGCCCCGTATGCAGTAACACCGATTTGATACCAGCCGCTTTGTTGCAGGCAGTAAGGACGCTTGCTATCTTTACAAAATTAGGCCGAGTGCCAACAACGTGAATAATCTTTAACGGTTTTCTCATTCGGAACCTCTAAATAAGCCAAAAAGTGTCATTTGTCATCGGTCTCGATGTCGCAGGTGACATCAATCTTCGACTTGCCGCGCAAGCCGCGTAACCTGGCTCGTATGACCGCACCAACACCCAGCAGTATGAACACAGTATTAGTGACAAGATATCGTTTCCACATTCGCCTCGGTTCCTGAATCAGCCTGTAAAACCACTCAAGCCCATAATCTTGCATCCAGTGTGGAGCACGCTTTGTGACACCAGCCATCACGTCGAAACTGCCGCCGACACCGTGGCAGACCGGCACCTGCATAAAGTCGTACCATTTTGCGAGGAAATTCTCCTTTCGGGGAGATGGCATTGCGACAAGTAGAATGTCGGCTTTGCTGCTCCTTATTTCCTTCGCGACTACTTCTGCCTCGCTGTCGTTGAAGTAACCATCTCTGTGGCCAGCGACTACGGCATACGGGTATTGTTTGGCTGTGATTTCAACGACACGTTGTGATACTTCCGGCTTTGCACCCAGGAAGTAAACACGATACTGACGTGTGGATGCCCTTTCGAGTATCCGATACATTATGTCAATTCCAGCCAGACGCTGCGGCAAAGGAGTGCCCAGCAGCCGTGATAACCAGACAACAGGAGCACCATCCGCAAGTATGAGGTCGGCTTCTTTCAGACTGCGCATTAGTTCGGCATCTTTGCGGGCATTGACCATTTTGGCAGCGTTGACCACACCAAGAAGCAAGTGCTGACGCGACGCCACACTCTCATCAATGAACCCAAGGAGTTCTTCCATCGTAAATGCGCCTACGGCTATCCCCAATATGTCGACTGTTTTTTGCCCAATGCCTGCCTGCATAAACCTGTCAAACCATCCTTTTATTCGGTGTCCGCGCTAACTCACCCGCCCAAGCATAAAGAAGCCATCCGAACTCGTAGGGGCGACATTCAGTGTTGACGACATGACCAAGCCATCGTCCCCCCATGAGTCGATGAGCCCTATTCAGGCCAGCCAAAGACAAGCTCCCCCGCACAAATCTGAACATTTTTCCAATTTCCCGACGATGAATATCTCGCCATACCACTCCCTGATTCGGCTGCATCATCTTCAAGTTTAATTCGTTCCGCCCGGTCAGCCACATCAAACCGGCTTCAATATACTTAGTGTGGTCTGTGTTTGCGGTCTCATCAACAGCCAGCAGAGCCATTGGCGCCATCCCGTGCTGATGAACTGAGAACACCGGATATTCCTCAGCGACCTTGCCGGTTTGCACGTCATAATGCCACCACCACTGCCCCATCGGTCCCTGCAGCCGACATATCGTTTCCGCAACGGCAAGAGCGGTATCAGAACTTTGCGAATCATGAAAACGTCTTCCATAATTAGCCAAAGCGAGTATCGGATAAACCTGGTCAGCAAAGCAGGCGACGCGGCGAGAAAGCATCTCGGTAAAGCCGGTCCTGTTGTGCCTGGCAAACAGTCGACTGGCGGGATTGTACAACGCAAACAGCTTGTCGCGAGCGGTCTTGAGCACTGTATGTGTATCTGCGTTTAACTCCACACGCTCACTCAGGCACACTAATGATTGGACAACCCAGCCAAGTTCAACAGCATTGCACGCCTGCTGTTTAGCAGGCCAGCGTTGTACAACCATTTTGGTGAATTTGTCACAATCATCTCTGTTGCTTTCAGCCGCGGCCCACAGCAAAAGTGCAAAATCGCCGATGTGATGTGTGTCATCAACACGAGCCAATATCCTTGGCCAAAGATCCGGCAATGACGCCCTATCGTCCGACTGGCTACGCAACCACCTTGATATACCAATCTGGCTTATCAACGCATACCTGATACTATTACCGGCCGGTTTTATATCTTTATTTTTATCTTCAACAAGTGTAAACGGCATCTTATCATCTTTGTCAGGATAGCATTTCCAGAGCCCCGACTTTGCAATCGCGCAAATGGATTCTGTTAAGCTTCTTACCATAATTGCACTATCCAATCGTGACATATCCTGCTCTCAATCCTTAATCGATGGTATTATCCGAGTCGTCAAGTATCGGTTACCAGCACAAGCAGTCCGGCATATTATCGTTGTTATTGGTTCTTTCAAGTCGTATGAACGACTTGCCCAGCCACTGATAGGACTTTCGCTGGCACTTACTGTTTTTGCAGTAGTATTCTCATCAGTCAACAGTTCAACGGCATCGCTGCCGCTGATTATTCTGAATCTGTTCTCGCTCAACCGCTCGACCACACATTCCGGCGCAAAATGGAAATACTGCTCCACCATATGCGACGCATTCGATTCTATAAAGTCTATTATAACCACAACAGCGTTTTCTTTGTCAAAATCTATGCTCCGCCTATGTATTACAGGGTCACTCAAGCGGCAGTAGCCGTCGTGCCATCCGATAATTTTTGTATGTCTATCGTTATCCTCACATTTCTGCACAAACGAATTAGCTTTCTTCGTCCACAAGAAGGGGCCTGCAATATCTGACTGGTTCTCGGAATCGATGACCACTGTGTTGTGCGCTGCTGTGCTGCGAAAATAATTGCGAAAATGGTCCGTGGCAATATATGTATAAGTCCCCGGGTCAATGAAGAATGGCCGATTGTATGCGCTAAGAGTAAAGCTCAAACTATCGGCGTGGCCATGCGCCGCTATGGCCCCAAAACCAAGAGGCCCGCAGTCAAAAACGATTTTGACCTTTGCTGAGTTCCCGCCGGTGAATACATAATAACCACCGTGCTCAAACTTTGCCGGCTGGTCTGCTGCTGCTGACCGATTCTTTATGTCATCGAATTTCTTCTGCCCATCCCTGCCCAACAGCCAAAAGGATGTTTCATCGAAGTATCCTGCCTTAGCTTTGAAATCAGCCCTGTTGAATAAGACCGACGATGTCGCCAGAATTGACCGAACAGGATTACTATCCGTTTCCGAAAGCAATACCGCCCTGCCGTCGTCACTGTCGCCTATTTCAGGCACCAGGCAATTATCGTCAGCAATTGCTGCGAAGAAAACAGCATTTTTCTCCAGCATCTTCCAGTATTGGTCAGGGAATTCGACATTGTTAGACCTGCCAAGAAGCCCGGCCAAAAGCAGGAAATTGAAGACGAAAATCTGATAGTGAACGGCTTGCTCTTTGTTAACGCCGTCTTCATAATTTTGGCGAATACTCTCTTCGCATAAAATCCGGCAGGCCTTGTCTCTGTGATTGCGTATCCCACTGAGATTATCGAAACAAACAGCAGTTATAAAAACACCGGCGGCCTCTGCGATAAGATGATTATTCGCTGATGAGTATGCCGCATAGTTCTTCGTTACATAATCAACGTGACTTCGCACGAGTCGGCCTATAAGATCACATGCCTGAGCATTCTGTCTCAGATAATCTTTTAAGAAAATTGTTACCCAGCATACGGAAACCAGCCGGATACTTGCCTCCATCGGCATTATCCAGTTGACACCTAGAAGATAAGGCGATTGCCTGACGAAACCATCTATTTGGGTTACCACCTCTTTGGCATACTTCTCTTCGTCGGTCAGATAATAAGCCTTTGCCAGTGTAATTAGGTGTTGAAGTCGCGGCAATTCCCAGAAGTATTTGAAATCACCATAGGATTTAGTATCGCGGTAGTCCATCCAAGGCCCAAACAATAATGGCGTATCAATGCCTCTTTTGTATTCCCGATTCCAGTTGATTTCTTTGCCCAGGTCGAGCCGGCACAGAGCAAAACAATCGTAACGATGCTGTAACAACTCATCGGCTGCGGCAATGGTATTTTTAACCCAGTTTTGCGGAACACTCTCAGGTCTTATATCTGACAAGCCATAGAACCCGATTTTATCTATTGCATCCGGCACCATGTTTGAATCGGCAGGACTATAATATTGCCGTTCCCATCGTCTGTGCAAAAAGCGAGCGGCAATCTGCCACAATATACGTCTGATACGCCAGACAATTTCCCCGTACCCCATAGCCGTCAGACGACGATAATACCACGAAATCTTCATAATGAGAAATATCTATCAGAATTGTTATTGACTACCGTTGCAGTTATCTCGCTGCTTTCTGAATTACCGGGCTGAAACCTGGTGTTTTTCCTTGCTTAAGTCTCTTTCTATAACAGCCACAATCTGCTCAACCTTACTATCCCATGTCTCGTTTCTTACCATCTCGCGGCGTAACTGTTTCATCGCCGGATTATTTTCTTTTACCGCTTCAAGAATACAGGATACAAAAGAATCGTAATCATGTGCCACATACACTATGTCCCGATATGGTTCAATCTCAGGATAATACATAGAAACAATAGGCTTACCCAAAGCTAAATATTCTTTTATCTTAACCGGATTGCAGAATTCTATCCATTTATTCCTGTTCCAAGGCATAATAGCCACATCGAATTCCTTGCCGTAAAATGGTATCTGCTCATAAGGTATTTGCCCGAGAAAATATACATTCCGGCACTTCTTCAGCTCAGCCACATCGGCCGATACCGGCCCCACCAGAACAAATGACACATCCGGCATTTTCTCTGCTGCAAATTTCAACAGAGCCAAGTCGGAAGTCTTGTCGGAAATATCTCCATAAAATCCAACGATAGGTCGGCGGATTTGCGTAATATCTTCAGGTACAAACTTCGACTCCGCTCCGCTGACAAAAAAGTCGTAATCAACGCCGTGGCCGATAAGCATAGAGTTTTTATTTTTCTTAACCCCTTCATCCCACAATGCCCTATTGACATATAACACCAAATCCGCTGTCTCTGCAAGCTCCCTATCCAAAGCAGCAATATAGGATTTTTCGGCCCCTGGCATTTCCTCAAATAAATCGGTCCGCTCGTAAATCATAAATTGTCTCTGTTTCAGCTTTTTGGCGATTTCAAGCGCAGGCGGACATCCGATGTAAACGACAGGTTTTTTAAATCCCAATAAAACAGATACGAGTTTCACCTGCAAAAAAACGGAACAACTATTGAGTTTTCTCCCAAAATGACTGCCGAGAGGTAATGAAACAGGACTTAGTATATACATTCCGTCTTGGGCTTTTCTTAAAAAACGAATTATGCTGCGAAACTTACGGGCTATCTTTTTGGCTGCATTTCGGTCCTTTCTTAAAGATGGAATACGCGTCCCCAGTGAGTTAACAAACAATATCCTGGAATCTTTTGCCAGCCTCTTCATTATCTGAGGACAGAACAGGCCCCTGTTGTGATACCACCAGTCACAACCTGCGAAACAAACTATATCCCGTCCCTTGCGACTATATTGTTCTGTGTGAACCATCGTAAATCAAAATACGGCAGTTATTGTAATTGCCACCCAAGGACATCCTTATTACATTCAGAACTTAGCACTATTTTTATACAAGCGATATATCTGCTCTCCGAAACGGACAATACTCCTTGACCATGAATTCTGGGATATTTCGAATGGACCTGGAATTGTTATATCGGCACCTCCAGTTCCTTTCTTGAATTGATACCCTCCGGGATTTTTTTCAGGGTCGATACCGCAAAGGTCATAGAATCGAAAGCCCTTTTCCTTAGCCCTTTGAATAACTGACCACTGGAGAAAATAGGAAGCCTTATTCCTTAAGCCCAAATCATTCGTGGCTCCAAGAACATACACACAGGTATCCCCAAGAAAACTCGCAACATGACCGGCAGTGGGTATTTCATTTTCATAAACGATACTGATAAAGAATTTGCTGTTCTCACTCAACAAACGTTGGACTTGATAATAAAAATTGGCATCTAGAACCACGTCAAACTTTTTTCGGCTGACCATATCTTCGTAGAGTCGGCAAAACACAGAAAATATTGAGTCATCCGTACCAGTTTTTATAATTAAATTCCTTTTCTCAGAATTATTGAGGCAGTTGCGCCACTTTTGTTCGAACTGCTTTCGAATCGCTTCGAGTGGCTGAGAGATGTCGAGGACGATTGTTCGATTGCGACGCAAATAAACCGTGTTTACAAATCCGACATCTAAAAATATCTGCTTTTGTTGGTCAAACAGCATACTGGGTCCTAAAGGCGACTGAACACGCAATACCAGTTTTCTTCTCCTGACATATTCATCTATCAACGCAGATAGGACTCTCCGTAATCGTCCAGCATCGAACTGACCGTTTCGTCTGACTAATGGGCCGCTATTGATATATGCTATACCCGTTCGAAATATCGGAATCTTTTTAATACGAACATCGGCCAATCCAAGTAAATCATCCCCTTCATAAATAGCCACATGTTCACTGTGAGCGCCAAGTCTTTCGGCGCATGCGACACCAAAATCCCAAAGTTGGGAGTAATTATAATCCATAAAAGCCGGAGTGAGCATTTGCCATTCTTCACACCCACATAGTTGTAATTTTGTAGTCATAGGATTATCTATGGATTATCTATTCTGAAAATTAAAAATGTGCCGTCTTATCAACGAAAAACGGCCAATTAACGGCTCTTGCGACTATATTGTTCTGTGTGAACTATCGTAAATCACAATATGGCAGTTATTGTAATTGCCACCCAAGGACATCCTTATCACATTCAGAACTTCATACTTTTTTATACAAGCGATATATCTGCTCTCCGAAACGGACAACGCTCCTTGACCATGAATTCTGGGATATTTCGAATGGACCGGGAATTGTTACATCGACACCTCCAGCTCCTTTCTTGAATTGATACCCTCCGGGATTTTTTTCAGGGTCGATACCGCAAAAGTCATAGAAACGACAACCATTTTCTTTTGCCTTTTGAATAATTGACCATACAGCCAAATAAGATGCTCCGTTTTTTAAGCCCAGATCATTTGTAGCCCCAAGGACATACAAACAGGTATCTCCAACAAAACTATAAACACACCCGGCAGACGGTAATTTGTTTTCATAAACTATACAGATATAGAATTTTTCACTTTTACTCAATAAACATTGTACTTTACGATAAAAATCAGCATCAAGATGAACATCAAAGCTTTTCCGGCTGATCATCTCTTCATAAAGCTCACAAAAAGTAGAAAATAATGCGTCTTCAGTCCCCATAACAACATCTAGTTTCCCTGCTTTATTGAGATGCCGACGCCATGATTGGTCAAATTGTTTTTTTATCATCTCAAGCGGCGGGGAGATATCAATGATGATAGTTCTATCGTGACGTAATTGATTTTTGGCTTTAAAACCCATATCCAAAAATATCTGTTCCTGATGGCCTAACAGTATATTTGATGACGGAAATGGCTGAATACGCAATACCAGTTTTCTTCTCCTGACATATTCATCTATCAACGCAGATAGGACTCTCCGTAATCGTCCAGCATCGAACTGATCATTTCTTCTGACTAATGGGCCGCTATTGATATATGCTATACCTGTTCGAAATAACGGAATCTTTTTAATACGTACATCGGCCAATCCAAGTAAATCATCCCCTTCATAAACAGCCGCATGTTCACTGTAAGCGCCAAGTCTTTCGGCACACGCTATACCATAATCCCAAAACTGGCAGTAATTATAATCCATAAAAGTCGGAGTGAGCATTTGCCATTCTTCACGCCCACATAGTTGGAATTTTGCAGTCATAGGATTATCTATTCTGAAAATTAAAAATGCGCCGTCTTATCGACCGAATAAACCTCCGCCAAGGATAAAGCCATGTATAAGCCCCGGTACAAGTCAGCAAAAACTCGATCTTCCATGCATCTGGCGACATCGAAAAACGGCCAATTAACGGCTCTTGCGACGCTGGATTTGCCAGTTTCGCATCCACGGTATAAACTCTCCTGTATCCCGCCTCTTGTGCCATTCTAAGCACTTTTTTATTATACGAGCCAAAAGGCAGTGACAAATCTTCGACAGGTTTCCCGAGTAAATGTTCAAGCCGAAGCTTTGAATCAATCAGCTCTTTTTTCAACTGGTCTGGCGTTATTTTCGAAAGACAAGGATGAGTCAATGTATGCGAACCGATACGGAACAGCAGATTCTTCGAAACAGCCACAAGCTGCTCAGCCGTCATAGTCATTTCAGTTGACTCAGGGTGCCCATACGGCATTTCCCAGCGAGGCAAACAACAGAGGTTATCCACCACAGCGAAGATGGTGGCTGGTATTTGATACTTTTCAAGAACAGGTATGGCATTGTCTAACAGATTGGCAAAGGCATCATCAAAGGTCACATAAACATCCCTTCTATAAATACCTTCGCGGTATTTGCGATCGGTGCATGATGTTGGAGATTTCCATTTCGAGAGTTTTTGCATCTGCCAATCGAATTTATCTCTCATTCTTGCTGGAATTCCATGATAGTACAGCACAACCGAAGGACGCCTGCGCACGCGGCAGCATAAAGTCAGAGCATACCAACATACCGCAACTACAAGATAAATCGACCTGAGCAGTATTCCTCTTTTTTGGAGATTATATTTAATCATTAGACTTGGAATAATATCATAGAGATACCTAAAATACAAGTAACATGCCTGTAATCCGTCTCAACTTTTTGCGACTAAGAGAGCGGATACGACTTGGACCGATAGTCCATCGAACAGACCAGTACGACAGCCGAATCAACCTTGCTAAAAAGAGTATTCCGCCAGCAGCAAAACGGCCAGCTCGGCCTTGCCTTTTTTCAATAAATCGCAAAATGCTTTTCTGTAATTCGATAGACATCTCAACAGGATTTTGTGCGGTAGACATCCCTCCATAATGTATAATCCGTGCGTCGGGATAGTAGAGTACTTTCCAGCCAGCCCTTTGAAATCTCCAACACCAATCCATTTCCTCTCCATACATAAAGTAGGATTCGTCCATGTTTCCGACTATGTCTATCGCCTGGCGACGTGTAAGCATATAACATCCGGCAACAACATCAACTGCGCAACTGACCGGTAATCCCACCATGAATACCTCTCACGTCCCCAAAAACGAGAGCGGTGAAATAATCGGTGCATCCCGAAAGTCGAAATTATCAGATTCAACACACTGGCATACATAAAGCAATTACGACATAGTGTTCCATCAGGATTTTCAATACGGACTCCGACAACGGCGGCTGATGGATGCTGACCAGCGAATAGAACACTTTTCTGAATCGCCCCATCCAAAACTACTGTATCCGAATTCAACAGCAATACATACCGCCCTTGCGCAATTCGTATTCCCTGGTTATTGGCCGCTGCGAATCCTCGATTTTCCAAGTTCTCAATCAAGATTGTCTGCGGAAACTGTTCTCTCACCATCGCCGCGGAGCCATCGTTAGAAGCGTTGTCCACAATGATTACTTCAAAGGTAATAGCCTGCGTCTGCTCATAAACAGATTTCAGACAATCCCGCAGGATATCCCGCGTGTTCCAGTTAACAATGATTATGGATACATCCAAAGTCTTTATCCGCTCACTTTCTTCAATACTGAAAACGTTATTTCAACTCCACAGAAGAATCGGGACCTTCGACCCGTCTAAGCCACACTTCTCGCCAGAAATGATAACAAGACCTGTCACAACCAAACCACTCCTGGCCGTCACATATTGCACCTTCGAGCAGAACTGTGTTTTTAACCTGCCTGTATTTACCGCTGCTTTCGAGCAGCATCGTTTCGAGCCGCTTGTAGACCCGGTATCTTCTGCCGCAGAACTTCCTCATATTGCACATCCAGCGAAGCCCATTGTAGGCACCCTTTGCATCAAGGGTGGCGAGTATTTCCTGTTCGCTCTTGACCTCGACCCATTCGCCGGGCTGAAGATTGAGCGATTCATCATCACGAGACTGTTTTGCCGCCGTGCCGCCATTAATCGGCCGGCTGGAACCAAACCCGGACAGTTTCACAAACTTTAGAAAGCCGAATTTGATAACGCCTCCGAGCCCCTTGTCACGAAAATGCCAACGAAGATGAGACAGTGCCAGTCTCGCCCTCCACCAGAGCTTATAAGAACGCGTGAACTGCAATGGTTGCGAGCAGGGCTCTATACCGTTGACCTGGCCATGACAAGGATTTTCATTATTCTGCATACGATACCAGATTGATGAAATTACAACCGCCTGCAAAAACGCCTTTAATGTGCAAAGATGTCTGTTCGAATCCAGAGGTTCCATAATGGTCTGCGACGCCACGGAAGCTTAGGCGCGATTCGGGAAAACCATATCCTGTAATAACAAAAGCGAATCAGCCGTGACAGGCATTTGAATGTCCGGACTCGAAGATTTACCAAAAGACCCCTGTGAACCACAAATACGGCGTATATCGGCACCAGCATACCTCCCATACGCAGCTTATACTCATACTTGCCTTGCAAACTATCTATCAGGTTCACACCCTCAGCGACAGCCTTCTTGACCAGCTCACAAAAACCCACTTTCCCAACGCTTACTCGCTCAAGCTCAGGTGACGACGCCCGCGAGTTCAGGAAATGAACATAGGTATTCGAGAATTTGTAAGCGTACTCATACCCAACACAGAAGCTGCCCACGCAGACCTTTAGCAATCGCAACCGACCGTGTTTCATCTGAGCTTCAGCCATCTCTCTATGGAATTCTTCCGAATCAGGCCAATCGTTGAAATGCCCGGATTCGCCGAGTTGCTACCAGTGGGCATTGTGCATCTTGACAAAGTCGTCGAAGTCACCGGGTAGATCGGATGCCGGGACAAAATTGCAAACAAGCCGGGCGCCATTGTCTCGCACGACCTTAAGTATGTTACGACAATGCCTATTCACCTCGTGCCTTTCCTTACCGCATAAATCTGCTAAGTATTCGTCCATGCTGGTGCCAAGCCGAAATATGGTTTGGACTCCAATTTCTCTTTTCTCCGTAACACAGCAATGATTGGCCCAGGCGGCACATTCACCGGCAAGCTGGTCCGTTCTGCCGTATGTCCCGGAAAGCGGACCGACACAAATGATATCGGGCTTGAATTCCGAGTAAAGCCGGTCAAGCCACTGTCTAACAACTTGACCCCTGTAAGTTTGCAAAATCGGCGGACTAATCTCCACAAGTGTACACGTGGTGCCGACAACCATAGCGACCTTAACGGCCACAGGGCCTATACGTATCTTCGCGAAATACGTCGGCAGCGCCCCGACCAATTTACCCTGATAACGAAAGACAAATATCCTCAAGGTCTTGCCGCTGCCGTAATGTTTCCACCATATCCTGAACCAGTCATAAGTCAGAAAAATATCTCCCCCGGCCGATTCGACAAAATCATCCCACTCCTGCTGCATATTGCGAATCTCGTCAAAGGAAGAATACACAGCCAGGGCAATATCTTCGCCAGGAGCAGCTTCAGATAACGACGCCTCTTTCTTTGGGCTGTCATTTAAGTACATTATTGGGGTTCAACTCCAAAACAATGAAACTTCAGTGCCGCCAGCGACTCTGCGGCTTTTTCTGAAGCCTTGTTTTTTAGACCGATAAACGATAAGATAGAAAAAGAAATGTATTGAAGCAGCATCGAAAGGATATAAATCGCCTTGGCAGCCGTCCAGGATAATCGCCCACGATGCTTCCGATGGAATATCAAAACGCTTTTCTGCATTTGAACAAACATTTTAACCTTTATCAAATCAGTGCTTTTGCCGCCGCCATCCAGATGGATTATACGGGCAATCGGAGTAAATACACAACGCCAGCCCGCCTTCCGAAAGCGAAAACACCAGTCTGTTTCTTCCGCGTAAACAAAATAGTCCTCATCCATCAACCCGACTGCATCAATTGCCTCACGCCGCACCAGCATAAACATCCCAGAGACGACATCAACATCCATCTGGGTTTTCCGATCCCACCAGCCATAGTTGATCCACCCAAATACTCGAGATCGAGGAAACATACGACGTAATCCCATTTTTTGAATGGCAAACTCTATTACAGATGGAAATGCAAAGCAGGTTTTTTGAATTTCATTTTCATTCAACCATATCTGACAGCCAACCACCGCGGCTTCAGGATGTTGTTCTGCATAATTTACGGTTTTTTGAATCGCTCCCTCCAATATAATGGTATCCGGGTTTAACAACAGCATATAGCGTCCTTTGGAAATCCGTATTCCCTGATTATTCGCTGCCGCAAAGCCGCGGTTCTCCTTGTTTTCTATCAGTATTGCCTGCGGGAACTTTTGCTTAATCATCTCTGCTGAGCCGTCGGAAGATGCATTGTCGATGACAATTACTTCGAAACTGACATTCTGCGTCTGCTTATAAACAGATTCCAGACAATCCCGCAGGATATCCCGCGTGTTCCAGTTAACAACAATCACTGACACATCTGTCATATTTCACCCCTTTACGATTTTTGTGAATCCATAATTCATAAACATAGACGTTTGGGGGTGTGGTTTTATTGTGGGGTGTATGTCATCAGCCCAAATTAGACAGTAAAGAGGTCTATTTTGGCTGACGTTTTTGGCTTCCTGTTTCGTTTGCGTTTGCGCCATAATTCGGGTCATTTTTAAACTTCTTGCACAAAAGGTCCTCAGCCACTCCATCGCTGTAAACCGGCGAATAATGAATTTATCAACCTGTCTGAAATTTATTTTCTTTCTACTCTCTCAAGGGGATTTAAGAATTCGTTCAAACTTTTCTGTAGTTCCTTGATATCTCTGTTCCACCATTGCTCATCTTTCAACTTACGAATCATCTGCTCGGTAAATCTGTATTTGACTACCTTACCCGGATTACCCACGACTACGGCATAATCCGGTACGTCTTGGGTTACGATGGTACCGGCCCCAATGACCGCCCCATCTCCAATCTTAGTAACTCTCGGCAGAATTATTACATTCTGCCCAACCCATACATCATTGCCTATTTCGAGGCTTCTTCGTGATATTTGTTCGGTTTCTACGTATCTAAACGAGGGATTATAGAAGAAAGGATGAGTCGATTTGCAGCCAACCGGATGATTAGCGTTAAATATGTACACATCTTCACCAAATGAGCAATATCTGCCGATTTTGGTAAAAGCACAAATGTTATCTACGTTGAAACATCCGCCATAACTATATTCCCCGATTTCGATATTGTGATACTTCAAGAAAATGTCCCGCAGTGTTTTGGAATACATCTCGCCATTTTCTAACCTCTTGATCAAATCTAGGACAATTCTTCTAAGACGCTGGTTTTTTATGCCATACAAACTATACAGGAATTTTGATAACAGTGTAAATCCGCTCATAATTCTATAACCTTGAACAAGCTTACGGCTTCGCTCCGTATATAAAACATGGTTATCTGTAAAATGAACTAAGTAAACGCAGGCCGACACCGCAGAAGATTACGCACGACAATGCACCAGCTATTAATTGCAGCAGCGGATAGCCGGGCTGAAGACCTCGAATGACCATAATAATTACTGATACTGGAATCGCAAGCACCAAGCCGGGCAGCCAGGAAGTTGCGTAATCTAAGATACGCAATCCTATCATCTTACGCACGACGGCTATTTGTAGACACATGGCAGCAAAACTTGCCAACACTATAACCGACGCAGCGCCTGTAAGCCCAAAGAACCTTATCCCAGGGTATATCAACACAATTAAAATAAGAGCACGAAACCCCGTAAACCATCGGTTTTTGGCCGGTTGTCCTATACTGAAAAATAAACTTGTCAATATGCTTCCCTGCATGAGAAGTACAACATAAACACATAACAGACCAAATGGAACGGCAACTGCCGAATATTTTGCGCCGTAAACAATGGTTAATATTGTGCCGCCGCATATCACAACCAATACCATTGGAGGAATTACAAATATCGCTATATATTTGGCGATTTGCAAAACCGCTTTGCAGAGAGCTTCTTTGTCATTCTGTTTTTCAGCAAAAGCCGGTAATAGAACAGGGCCTGTTATCCCGGCAAAAATATCCCATGGTGAGATTGCAAGGGTTAAAGCCATGCCGTATATACCAACTAACGAAGTTGAAACCATTTTGCCGGCAACCAGAACGTCTATATTGAACGCAATGTATGCAAGTATCGGCAAGCCAAACATCCCTCTCGCAAAACTGTATAACCCCTGAAAACTTTCTCTGTGATAAGCAAATTTCGGTCTGAACGGGCAAATCGCGTGCGACAAAACACATTTGGCAAATCCCGCCGTCGCAAATCCTATCACAATCGCCCAGACATTTCTTATGACAAAAGCTAATATGATGGTAACAATCGTCCCTAAGATAAACCCGCCCTGTGTTATCAATACCGCCTTGCCAAATTTGAACGTTTTTTCCAGAATGTACGCTCTCGGACTGACAAACCCATTAAAAAGTATCGCAAGAAAAGCCACGCGAACCAGAGTTATCAATTCTTCCATCGAATAACGACTCAGCACCTCAGCCCTGCTGCGAAAATAAAACCCGCAGAGCCACGGTGTTATGATAAAGGCAACCACATATAATCCTATTGCTCGCAGGATTTGAAACCACCAGGCCATATTAAGGTATTCGGGCTCAGCGCCATTTTTGTGCTGAATAACCGATTGTTTGATACCTATCTCTGTGAGTACATCAAACAACGCTGTCAGACTCAGTATCATTACCATCAGTCCCATTTCCTGAGGCGCCAGAAGCCTGGTCAGGATAACCTTGCTTGTGAATCCAATAGTCTTGGCAACAAAAACTCCGATTCCCAAAATGGCGCTGCCCCGCGCACACCGTGCTTTGAGAGTATTACCACCTAACTTAGCGGCCAAACCTGAAAATGTTTCTCCAACAGATTTCATTTACAGCCCGAAAATATTAACCACAAAAAAGCTGATGTCTTAAACTGCTTACTTCAAATCGCTGTTATCTGTCTGCACGCTTTTTTTAACGCCATCTGCCGCTGACAGCTAATAAATTAGAGGCATCTCCAATTCCATTTTGACTCTTGAATGCCGGAGATATTACTGACCCGCCAATGCCAAAAATAATGCTGTACAGCGAAGGTAAAACTCCAAACGGAGCCACTCCAACATCGAGAGTGAGAGTCACTAATACGCTCACAATTATCGCCCAACAGACGCCGCGGTCGATTATTTCTGCTGATTTTCTGTATCGGCGCCAAAGAGAAAAAAGCAGATTGCAGATAATTGCCAGATACGCCAGCAACCCAAAAACACCGTACATAACGGCTAAATAAACGTAGTTAACACAAACGTCAGTGTAATCCAGCCCGGATAATTCCGGCCCCCAACCCGGGTCTCTGCCACCATAGCCGGCCAACCAATATTCCGGCAGGTGTTTTATCGCTGTATCTATTAGAAGCCCCCTATCGTACCCAGTCCCGGCATCAAGAGACAGCCTGCTCAAGAATACGTAATAAAAATGCGCTCTGGCAGTATAGAACTCCAGGAAAATACACAACAAGACAAAAATCACAAACAAGTGCATTGCCCACCGCTCCCATCGCTCAAACACCAAACCCACTATTGCAGCCAGAAGCCCTGAAAAAGGAGTGCTGGACATGCTTGATGCCCCGCCAATAAGTATTGCTCCACAGACGGGTATGCGGATGCTCCGCCACAGCCTCTGATAAAAAAGTTTCCAGACAAGCGGCAACAACAGCGCGAAGCTGGCGCCGAATATGATCGGATGGCCATGAGGGCCTTGCGCACGAAAAAAACCGTAACGAGCTTCCCCGCCATGGCCTACGTTTACATCCTGGTTTGTGAACTTATTACGCGCCGAGTGAAGTTTCGGCATT
Organism: uncultured Phycisphaerales bacterium; assembly: GCA_963769245.1. Taxonomy (GTDB): domain Bacteria; phylum Planctomycetota; class Phycisphaerae; order Sedimentisphaerales; family Anaerobacaceae; genus Fen-1362. The sequence goes on along the minus strand of CAVYKU010000001.1, from coordinate 1,730,988 downwards.
AAAACTGTACGTCAATAAACCTTTATATGGACTTATGGTCGTCACGGCCTCGAAGACACCCAGGAAAGCCATAACTATTAAAATAACGGCTGCCACTTTGGCAAAATGGACAAGAACAGCCCTGTTATTGATGATAAGTCGCATTGAGAAATAGGCAAAGGTGGTATCCAGCATTACACCGGACTGATACTTGATGCTGGCAAAAACATCCGCACCGGCATAACTCAAAGCGAGCATATGCACGGCATCAGCAATGATTATCAAGGTGTCGAGTTTGTTCCATCTAAATCCCCGCCGAAGCTGCTCATCCAGCAGGCATCGTAAGAGCAGTGCTGCCACGACAAATCTTCCTGTTGAAACGGTACACCCAAACACCATAACTCGGAGATAATCAGGATAGCACAGCAGCGTGGCAAGATAGACTATCAAGCCCCATCGCGGCGGCAGCGACAGGACTAACAGAACTGCTGCTGCGGTAACGCCTAATGTGATTGCTTCCATAGTTTCGGCAACAACTCCTCAAATCGTTTGTGACGAGGCGCTAATTAGTTTGGTTCCGCGCAAATTCTTTCTGGGAAGCGATATAACTTGCTCGTCGTCATCATAACTCATTTACTCTGATATTTGATTGAGTCTGTATATTTTCTTGTCTTTAAAGGGCGAATCCAGCCGCGAGTGATGATGCGTTTCAAGCTGCCTGCAATCGAGTAGAGTTTTTCTGTTACTGACAGTTTAAGCCAGTTCTCACGCAGGGAAAAACCATTATATGAAGGAACAGGCATTAGAAACATCCGCATTGTCAATAATCGTCCAAACAGGTGACTCCTCCTGTTTTGAAGCCATTTCTGCGATAAAGGGAGCACTCTGTGGTCAACTTCGCGGAGTTTGATATATCCTGCCGTCGCAGCATCATTAATAATCCTGCAGCCTTGTTTAGTTCTTCCTAAAACCAGTGATTGCCCCTGTTCATCCGCTGTTGACTTTTTATACCATGGGTCTCCACAGGAAATGTCCGCAAATTCCCCTGTTGAATCAGGGCACATCCTGCATCTAAATGGGACGTAGTTGCATAATATATCCCCCCATGACTTTTCATAGGTCATTTGATGTTTCTCCCGGGCATCTCCATTTGATGTTACAGAAGTCATACCAGGCCAGCCGCAGCCGCGATACCTGATTTCATCAACATCCTCCGCCTTAACACCAAGGGAATCAAGCAGCTTATGTGTCCCGGCCGTGCTCGGCGTCCCGGCACAGAAAATACTAATTGTCAATCCGATTTTTGTATTGAACTCCGGATGCAGCTTCTGAAACTTGCGCAGCGCAGCTACATCACACGGCTTTCCTATAAATACACATTCACCATCGGCTTGACTAATCCAGTCAAATTTTTCACATGGCGCCGCCGGCGAATATCGGGAGCCGGTACATCGCAAAAGGTCTTCTCTGTTTCGGCTAAAGACAGGTATATTTGACAATGGCTGTTTTGAATCACTGCCTATATGGAGAACACCTTTCATCTTTTCCTTTTCAAGGCAATAAAGAGCTAAAGCTGTTGCCGCTCCACCGGAAGAACCTTTGAATCTAATCTCAGGGTCTGCTGCATAACCTTCCCATATCTCAAGGACAGGTCCCCATGATTGTCTTAGTTCCCCTATAGTCTTTTCATCGAATTTTGAATGTGAAAGTCCAATCCCAGGACAGACTTCTATACATTTGCCACACCCTTGGCACTTTGTAATATCTACCCTGGGGCGTATTCCCTGTTCAAAGACATCTATAAGACTAATGGCTTTATTTGGACACGTCGGAACACATGCACCACAGCCGCTGCAAAGACGCCACTCAACAATATTGTCAACTCGTCTGAAATTCATTCCGAAACAACGTTTGCCGCAGCAGTACCGGCCCCAATGACTGCGCCATCTCCAATCTTAGTAACTCTCGGCAGGATTCTGCCCAATCCATACATCATTGCCTGTTTCGATTTACCTGCAATTCGGATTCTTTGAAGATATCCAATACTTGGCGTTGAATAGAGGGTATTGCGTTCTGTAAGTGCTTTCGAATTAGCTCCCTCCTGTCAAAAACCAAGCCGATTTTCTTGAGCAGCTCGTCCTCCGTAAAGGTTCTTGCATCAGCAATGCAGTCACCCAATTCTATACTTTCAAAGACGCCGCAAAACTTCTTGCTATAAGCAATTCCCGCCGCAGGGATACCCTGGGACAAAGCCGCTATACACGCGTGCATCCGGGAGCCGACGACAAAATCGCACAAGCCTATTATGTACTTTATTTCACCCTGGTCATACTCGCCCTTCACCAGGAGTATTCTGTCGGGGTATATCTTATTTAAACACTCATACATCTTAAGACACGCATCGGGGTCACTTTCCACTTCATCACCCGCCTGCGGAAAAACATGCGGAATCAACAAAACAGACACCTTCTGGTGTTTTAGGAGCATCTCCACAACAGCGTATATCGACTCACGGTAGTTACTTCCCAGGCCGAACATGTTATCTCGATTGTAGCCGCCGTTGAACAAAAGTCCGCTGACGTTCAAGCCAACCACAATCGAGCCCTGTGCTCGCATATCTACTGATGGCTCGATATCAATATGCTCGGGTTTACGGGCGTCCAAGACAAACGCTACATCGGGAACAAACCTGACTTTCCCGCCCCCGCGATTATTGAGCAATGAGTTCACATACTCTACTCCTGCCCTGTCTCTCGAATAAATCAATTTAGCACGCTTTAGAACATACCTTGCCATAACTCTGGCCAAAGAACGCCTGAACGGCCCATAGGTCTGAGGCAGCATTACCAAATCCTTGTTGAACAACAGGACAAGCCATTTACGTAAAAAACCTATTGAAAACCTTCTCATTCCATATATGTCGCTGAAGCTGTCGCCGCCGGTAATATCGGCAACTATATCAATCTGCATTATGCTCCCAAGGCTTTCGTTACGCTTGGCGCAAAAATTTCCTGAACCTCTCTCCGCGGATTATCCTGAATAGAAACGCATAAAAACAAAACACAATAAAATGATTTTCAAGAAATATATTCCCACAAAAACGAATGGGCAGCTCTTCTATTTTAACGTCCCTGTCGCCGATTTTGAGATGATGCTCAGCCAGCACAGATCCACTGTCAAGCAGTGTTATCTCTGCGTTGGGCCACCGATGGAGGACACATTTAATCGCAGATTCAGCAAGTGCGCTAACACCCATGTTTCCCGTATCAAATCCTGCTCCGAGTAAACCAATACTGATTGATTTGTATCTATCGCTAAAGTTTTCAGACACGTTCTATATTCCCCCTGTTTGCAACACCAGCTGGCACCATATTTCTTGGTAAATGCCGGCCTGAAAACCTTGAATGACTAATTTACTGATACTGGAATCGCAAATACCAAGCCAGGCAACCAGAAAGCCGCGCAATTTATCGAACAAAATCAATGTTTTTTCAGTCTGAATACACTCCGTGCCCATGGGTTACATCAGGGAAAACAACGTAACCTCTTATCACACAACACGTTACATAGCTATCTACAACCCAGAACGTCTCCGTTACTCGGTGTTTTTCACATTATCACTGATAGGGTGGACATATCCCGTCGCCCTGACGTTGCCGCTCTCATCAGGCAGAAAATCAACTGCGCGGTCTATTATGTCATGCGCGGCCTTTCTAACTGAACTTTCCAGCACAGAGCTTATCTGCACCTGCGCCACATAATGACTTGGGTCTCTGGCAATATTAGGTTTGCGACCAAAAACCCCTGAGAAATCGCCTTCATTTGCCGTGATTCGGCCATTGCGGACATAGAAACTCATAACAACGACTTCATCGAGCGCCAACGCATTTTTTTGGAACCGCTCCACGAGACAATCTACCTGACGCCCGGCTTTTGAGACGAGTTGCGTCCTTTCGGTATTCTGGTGCTGCCAGCCGTGCGCCGGATAGCATACACCGGGCCGGTGTCCAAGTATGCCGCTGGGCCGGCTTGAACAATACACCATATAAACATCCGCCCAGATACCTTCAGCGGAATTAACGTATCTTCTGCTGAAAAAGTCATCTGCAAAATTTTCTTCCATATACTCTCTGGTAGTGGCCGGAATGGGTAACTCGCTGCCGACCCAGTTGCCCATTTGAATGGGGAATGCACTCAATGGAACCGGTAGTTTGATTGGGGCATTAGTTAGTTTGAACCGATTAGCCAAAACACGGTAGCCCATACCCGAAACTATAATTGTGATTACGGCCAATGCCCAGAGTATCCATATCGATAGTTTCAATGACTTTTCGCCACTGCTGTAGAGAACACCCCTTGGCATACCGCTTTCCGGTCCCATTAATACTATACTCCCTTTTTGACTACCACCTAATACATAACCCGAAAGTATAAATTGCAAAACAAAAAATTAAGGCGACCGTCGCCTCCCAAGCCGGTGTTCCATCCTAAAATCAATTTACCTCGGGCTACAGCTTTCGCACTGAATTAACTTTAACCCAACTCCATGGGGTCAAAAATGCTGATCTCTTCGTCCCTGAGCACGACCGCTGTAAATTAAGCGGTCATTTAAACATAGTAACAGTTATTCCCCATTTGTCAAGTCTATTCCCCTCCTTAATACAACAAATAGTTAATCAAAAGTTGTCGTAAAAAAACAAAAAAAACCTACAAACTTAGTGTTCAGGCCCCAAATAACGTCCCATAAAGCCTCACAAAATAGCGTTTGGGGTCTGGCAATGAGAGACAACCGCAGATAGGCGATTTCCGATGCAATTACCCCCCTTATATCGTATTAAGTGCGTTTCACATAACTTTTAGTTTCATTCGACCTGTTTTGTTTCTTGGCTGTTTATTCTTATTATTTATATTGTGAGCAAAAAATAAAGTTGCAGTTGCGTGAGGCCGGATTTAAGATTATATAATGTTTTAAGAACTGGCTCTCATAAACTGTTTTTTAGATTGAGGAGGGCTGGTAATGAGAACTATAATAGCTTTGTCTGCTTTGTTACCGACGAGCAGGCCCTCTCGCCCGCTTATACGTATATTGGTCTGCCTTCTCATCACTACCGCTATCTACTGTTGTGCTTTCGCCGTCTCAACGGCAAACGCAGCGACTTATTATGTCGACGACGCCAACGGCAACGATGCTTGCAACGGAGACAACACCCGTCCTTGGAAAACGATTCCTTATACCTGGAGTGCTGCAAGAGACGGAAATACGATTGCCGAGGGTGATACAATCTATTTCAGGAATGGCAGTTATGGAGCATTTGTAGAGGATACTCATAACAATCCTTGGTATAATTATTATTTTGATCGGAACAACTGGATAACTTACAAGGCCGCTCCAGGCCATACACCTAATTTGGATAGTATAACTGTTTGTGATTCCAATAAAGTAACCACTCCTTATACGGCAGGTCGTTCATATTTGGTTTTTGATGGTTTTACTATACCGGCTGGAAGTGTCTCAATAGCAACTACCAATTATATTCAACTGCTTAATTGCAACATTTCAGGGCCGACGTTTACGATTCCTGGGGGGTATCTGGACTGGTATATTCAAGCCAACCATTTACAGATTCAGATGCTTGGTGCAAATCATATAACAATAAATAATTGTAACTTACAAAAAGATTTTAGGGCGATACAAACACAAGGCGTAACAACGGAAAACAGCGATGTCGTAATAAGCAACTGTAATATAGCTCATTTGAGTGGTCAGGGTATTATGGGGTATACAGACAACCTGACTATACAAGATAGCAGCATTACCGATATAAATGAATACCGTTCAGATTATCCGATTTCTGGAACTGTTAGCGGCACTTTTACAGTAGGCGAAACGGTTGTCCAAGCAGTTTCTGGTGCAAAAGGCCAAATCGTCAGCTCAGTCGCTGGTGGTTCAGGCAATATAGATATATACCAAACAAGCTCAACTTTTTTTGACTCCACACATACTATAACCGGGCAAAGCAGTGGGCAAACCGTTACTGGCATTACGCAGGTAAATCCGACACATACCAACGCCATATATATAATGGGCGGTAATAATATAACTATCCAGAGAAATAAACTTATTACCGATTCTATGAATCTTTGTTTCTACGTTTATAACGTAGGCGATGGAGGAGCAAATTATTATGTAGCAAATAATCTTGTCGTTGCACCAGAACCAAACACCGCAACCAACTATGCAGTATATGCTAACAGCCACATAGAAGGCGTCAGTGGGATGACTTATGTCAATAACACTGTGATTGGGGCCGCTGGAGTTGAGGTGCGGACGCTGAACAATACGAGCACGGAGGTAACTAATTTTTATAACAATATCGTATCAAAACTTTCACTGGATAAAGATACTGGCGGGCGGACAGTCAAAATTACCAATCACGGCAATAATATATTCGGTAATAATCCCAATGGTGCTGGCGGACCAACATATCCCTTTGTTGTCAACGGGACGGAGAAAATAAACGCACCGCTTACTCTTGGATATTTTACCAATTATACCGCTGGTAGCAACTTTGCCAACTTTGGAAGCAACTTTACTCTCGTCACTGGCTCACCAGCGATTGACTTTGGAAATTCCACTTATGCCCCTGCTACAGACATACTTGGAAACACAAGAGACTCAAAACCAGATGCCGGATGCTACGAGTATATTAATCATCCACCGGTTTTGGGAGCAATTGGAGACAAGACGGTCGATGAGAATTCTCCTTTGAGCTTTACTGTTACCGCAACCGATGCCGACGGCAACCAAATCACGTACTCAGCGCAGAATCTGCCGGCTGGCGCAACGTTTGTCGGCCAAACCTTTAGCTGGACGCCTAATTACAACCAGGCCGGGTCATATCAGGTCACCTTCATCGCGAGTGACGGCAAATCGCAGGATTCCAAGACAATCACTATCACAGTAAATAATGTGAACCGGCCGCCCGTACTTGCGACCATTGGCAATAAGTCGGTAAATGCAAACAGCGCTTTAAGTTTTTCAATCAGTGCCACCGATGCCGACGGCGACACCATTACATACTCAGCACAGAATCTGCCAACGGGTGCAACGTTTGTCGGCCAGACCTTCAGCTGGACGCCTAATACCAGCCAGGCAGGGTCATACCAGGTCACTTTCATCGCGAGTGACGGTAATGCTCAGGATTCAGAGACAATCACTATCACAGTAAGCATAGTAGGTAGTACCAATCATCCGCCAGTACTTGCGGCTATTAGCAATAAGTCGGTTAATGCAAATAGCGCTTTAAGTTTTTCAATCAGTGCCACCGATGTCGACGGCGACACCATTACATACTCAGCACAGAATCTGCCGAGCGGCGCAACATTTATCGGCCAAACCTTTAGCTGGACGCCTAATACCAGCCAGGCAGGTTCATACCAGGTCACTTTTATCGCGAGTGACGGCAAGGCACAGGATTCAAAGACAATAACGATAATCGTTTACAGTACCGATACGTCTGCACCAACCGTCAGCGGCTTGTTTCCCGCCGCCGGCTCAATCCAGATATCGTTAGACACACTGATAATCCTGCACGTTACAGATAACGGCGTGGGGGTCGATGCCAATTCGGTAACAATCAAAGTCAACGGCAACATAGTGTATACGGGCGACACAACCGACTACAACAGCCTCTCTGGCTGCTGCCACAGAACAGGTACCAATGCCGATTATACATTTATCTACCAGCCAAACGCCACCTTTGATTACGACCAGACAGTAAGTGTTGTGGTAAATGCCAAGGACTTCGCAGGCAACGCAATGAGCCAGTATTCTTATTCCTTCGTAACCGAGACGCGTTCGTTCGGCGAGAATAAAATGGTTGACTCAAGCTCGAATAATCTCAGTAAAGGGCATCCTGCAACGGTGCGAGATAGCGCGGGAAATATTTGGGTAGCGTGGCACGCTGGGACGGTGAGCAGCAGCGGTATAAAAAGGGGAATTTACGTTGGCAAACTTCCTGCAGGTGCAAACAATTTTGGCACCAGTGTTCGAGAGGCAAATAACCCAAGCGACAGGTGTAATGCTGCTCTCGCAATAGATGCTGATGACAAATTGTACCTGGCGTGGCAGGACAATCGACTAAAAAAATGGGATATCTACATGTCAACTTCGGTTGATGGAATAAACTGGTCCACCGAAACAAAAGTAACGGACTCCGATAATAACGCGGTTAATCCCGTTATAGCCATTGACCATTCCACGCCACCGAAAGCATATATCGCCTGGCAGGACGACCGGTCGGGCAATCAGGACATCTATATAGCAAGTTCAAGCGATGGTTTTGCAACCGAGACAACTTCAAGAATAACCTCCGACAGTTCCGACCACATTAATCCAGCCATTGCGGTGGATTCCGCCAATAACGTCTATGTCGTGTGGGCAGATTCGAGAAATGGTTCAAGCGACATTTACGGAGCGTCATCGAATAACGGGCCCTGGGCTAATGTGCCTTTTGTAACCAAGCCGGGGAACCAGACAAACCCCGCAATCGCCACAGAGGACGGAGGTACTATTCTTCTGCACTTGTTGTGGGTCGATGACACGGCCGGCAACAAGGACATATACTATGCGGCGTCGAACGGCTTGCCGAAAACTCCTTTAGCTGGAAGAAATATTATCGATGACAACTCTGGCGCCGACCAGTTAACGCCAGTGATTATCACCAATGGTAGTACCGGTGCCGGCTTAAGAGTTTTCGCCTGCTGGCAGGATATGCGAAATATCGTCAAAAGCGGTAATACAGATTTGTACTTTGTAGATGTCAACAACGGCAAAGAAACGAATATCTTCGTTAGTAATAATGCTACAAGCTCAAATCAATCCGCCCCTGTGATAGGAGTAGATAGATACGGGTATCCATATCTTGTGTGGGTGGATGATAGAAACCAGAATACTGATATTTACTATGCCGGGAGTACTTTCGTGCATTCTAATGCGCTGGCCTCCCAAAATGTTTCTCCTGCCTCAGACGCAATCATAGGTACCAAGCCGGCAAACATAACCAGCATGAACGACATTTCCATAGCAGTACCAACGGGAGCGTATCCTTGTGAGTTGAACATCACTATCTCAAAGGTAGAGAACCCGCCAAAACTTCCGGTATCGCTTTTCACTTTCCCTTATGAGTTTGGCCCGAGCGGAATGGATTTTAACCAGCCTGTCACAATTACCATACCATACAGCGTCTCCGCCTCTAACAGCCAGGCTTTTGCATACTGGTATAACAAGCTGGCTGACGCGCTCAGTCAACAGGGCATAACCAATGTTGAGACCATTGCGATATCTCCCACCCTGTATGCCATTCAATTCAAGACAACCCACTTCTCACAGTTCATTGTCGGAGGCAGCATTAGCAGCAGCATCCAAGTTACCAAATGCACTATCACCGCAGGCAGCAAGGACAATAGTGACAAAATTTCCATTTCGGGCAAGATAGACGCAACCGCCGACAACTTCAACAATGCCACTGTTATCGAGGTAACCGTCGACTCAAATGATATGGTTAATCCCTGTGTTCTAACCTTCCCTATTAACAGCAAGACCCTTAAGAAGGACAAATACAGTCATTCAGGCACAGAGAATGGAGTAAAGAAGTCTTTCAAATATGACGTTAAGACCCACAGTTTTGTCTATGCGGCGAATAACGTCAACCTGTCGGGCCTTGGTTGCCCGCTGACTTTCGATATAAATGTTGGTGATTACATCGGAACAGCCGAAATCAGCGAAACGATAGTCAACGGCAAAAATAAGCCGATACCAATAATCCTGCTAATGGGAGTCAAAGACTCCTTAATAGTCAACAAATGCCAGGTTAAGCCAGGCAATAAAAAACCCAACACCGACCAGTTGTTGGTCACAGGCAACTTTACGGTTGAAGATACAAATGTGGACATGGCAAACAGGGTCAGCGAAGGCCTTGTCGTCACTTTGGGCACACAGACCTTTACCATACCTGCGAACGAGCTCATAACTGGGAATGGTAAATTCACCTGCTCAAAAGCTGAAGTGACAGAAGGCGGCATTGCAATGGTCAGCTTCAATTTCAATAAATGTTCTTTCATGCTGACGATACAAAATACGCATATTACGGCGAGTTCCGGCACTGTTGATTTCGGCGTGGCGTTCGCTGGCTACAGTCAGATTACGCTTATGTAAGCTGAGGCTTACGCCCAACCAGGGACTGACTAATCACATGCGTGAAGACATATTTGCAACACAAACCCGGCTATAGCTTGCGATCGCCAAGATGAGTTAAGATTGCTGCAACCTCACACAAGGGCTTTTATTCCGTTAAATGTATTGAGTCGGCCCTTTACAACTCCCATCCTCTAATAATTCTCAAACAGTTTGCTATTTCTCGAAGTGGATACCGCAGGCCGTTTGGGTAATGTGTTCGGATTCGGTCCTTGGGTATTTTCGGCAATTCATGGAGCGGAGGGCGTAGATTTTGCAGATTGCCTTGCCCTGGGCGTCAAACTTAAGCCATGGGCAGACATTGGGGAGTTTGCAGCAGGCGCCGCAGCGAATACAGTGGCCCCGGCGGTTTTTTGAGACGGGTAAGAAGGCAGTTACAGTCCGCTTTAATTTGGCGGCCCAGGTGTTTTTCGAAGAAGGTTTTACTTCAGTTATGACCATAATTGAGATATAAGTATAGCGGTTCTGCGTGTAAATGCAATAAACAAACGGTCTGGTGCGTCTAAATATGTGATAAATGGCCAATTATGGCGCAGCGTGATATTGAACGGGTAATTATAGGATGTAAGAAAGGCGACGAGGGATGTTTCACACAACTCGTCGATATATATGGCAGGCGATGCTTCGGATATTTTTACCGCTTGACCGGCAACAGGGATTTAAGTGAAGAATTGCTTAGCGAGCTATTTGCAAAGTTAGTGGAAAAGATAGGCAGTTACCGCGGCGGCAGCTTCGATGGATGGGCGTTTACAATGGCGTCGAATATCTTCCGCGACCATTTGCGGTTCAAACAGCGGCAGACGCGACTTCTGGATGAGCACAGCAAACGGATAATATCGCAATCGGCGGGTGTTACTGGTGGAAAAAATGATGATGCCGACAAGCTGCAAATGGTGCTGGGGGAATTGGACGACGACGTGCGGGAACTGATAATAATGAGATTTTACTCGCAGATGTCGTTCAAGGAGATTGCGGAATCAAGACGAGAACCAATCGGGACGACGTTATCAAAAGTGCACCGTGGATTAAAGAAATTGCGGGAGTTGATGAGGTAACCATATATGAATAATTCAGCGAATGAAAATTTGAGAAAATTATTGGCCGGCTTTATGGATGAGGCGGCAGCCAGGCAGACGGCTGAGGATATAGAAAAGGGTGAAGAAATTCTGGGGGCGAATCAATCGCCTCAGCCGGATGAACGGGTACTCGCCGAGGTGAAGAAAACCGTCGTGGCCGCTCTAAGACGACGGCGGTCAGTCGTACTGCAGAGAAGGATTCTGGGTGCGGCTGTCGCAGCGGCAATAATTATGGTGTCGGTCCTGGTTCTGATGCGATACAGCAACCCGCAGAACAGCCGACAAACCAGGACAGTCGCAAAGTCAGTATCAATACCATCACGGGTCTGGGAAGGCGCCGATGATGCGGATGTAACCGTGCTGAAAGCTGAAATAGAAAATATACAGAATGAGTTGTCGGGGGCTCAATCTGACTCCATCAGCACCGGCGGCACAAACACAGCTGCCGGGGATTTGGAAACAGAATTAATCGAAGTTAACGGCGATATGTGGAAAGGATAAGGATATGAGAATAAACTTATGGAAGGCAATTCTGGTCGCGGCATGCGTACTGGCAATGACGGGCGTGAGCCAGACCAGGGCGGCGGGAGAACTCGCACAGGAAGAGAAGATTGGCGCTGCCCCGCCGGGACCCGATGGGCCAGCGATGACGCCGGCACAAGCGGACCACATATTGGCTGAGATAAAGGAGAAGAATCCTCAGGAAGCCAACGAGCTTAAGCAGCTAAGGGCAAAAGACCCCAATGCTTTCAAGATGGAACTGCGAAACCATATGCGAGAGCAGTTTATGTCGCGTATGCTTGAAGGAACACAGCAAGGCGGACCTGCGGGGCAACAGAATGCTATGCCGGGACCTGGCACACCGCCGAAAGCCGGGCACGATATGGCCGGACCGGAATTTATGCGTGAAAGGATTCAGGAAAGAACAGACGAGTTTTTGAAATGCCTCAAGGAAAATTACCCGGATGAAGCAACGAAACTCGAACAGATCAAAAAGGACAATCCCGACCAGTATGTCAGAGCGTTAATGATTAGCGGGAAAAAATACGGCAGGATTTGCGATGCAGTAAAAGACGACCCGAATCTTGCGAAAGTGCTGAAACAGCAAATGGAGCTTAAAGACAAACGGGCGGAACTGCTCAAACAAATCAAGGCTACGACCGATGATAAACAGAAGAAAACGCTTACAACACAATTAGAACAAATTGTCGGCCAGCAGTTTGACCTGATTGTCAAGCGAAAACAAATGGCGTATGAAGACCTGACCAAAAAGCTGGCGGACCTGCAAAAAGAAGTTGAACAGAGAAAAGCTGAGGTCGAGAAATGGAAGGGCAAGGATTTCAAGAGCCAGAAGGTTAAGGAACGTGTTACCGAGCTTGTCAACGAGCCGGAAAAGTTTCGAATGGGACAACTGATTGTAGATTGCAGATTTTGAATTGCGGATTTAAATGAGGCCTTGCGAGTTATTCGCAGGGCCTCGCTGTTTTTGCTATTTACGCAGGCGTTCCTGTTCGAGGTGGGTCGCTTTTTTGAGGATGCGTTTTTCCGTCGCGGTTAAGGATTGTATGCCGTTATCGTGGACTTTTTTGAGGATGCGGTCCACCTCAAGGCGAAGCCGGCGTTCAGATTCAATATATTTCTCCCATTTTGACGCCTTGAAGCGTAATTTCAGGGCGCTCCGCCAGGAATCCGAGAGGACATATATCGCCCCCACGGCAATGCCGGCGAAATGGCACGCTTCGCCACCAGCGTTTGCGCCTTTGGAAAGAACTGTAAAGAAGGCAATGCCCATCAGGATGACCGCTGCAACACGGATAGGCACAGGGAAGATAACGATAAATACAACGAAATGCGGGAAGAGAATCGCACAGGCGGTGAGAACACCGAGGATTGCCCCTGATGCGCCTACCATCGGCCCGGCAGACAAAAACCCAGCCATAACCAGAATGATATAGAACAGCCCTCCTGCCACACCGCAGGAAAGATAAAAGGTAAGGAACTTTTTACTGCCCCACTGATGTTCAAGCGACGGCCCCAGGAAAAACAACCCGAGCATATTGAACAATATATGATAAAAATTCCGGTGAAGAAACTGGTAGGTGATTAGTTGCCATATCTGGGCAATATAAAACCATGAAATTGGGTACAGGGCAAAATACTTTTTAAGAAACGTCATTCCCGTCCCTTCCTGGGACGAGAAAATGAAATCAATTAAGAAAACGGAGATGTTGACGATAAGCAGCCATTTTACGACGGGAGTAACAGACGGGAAGCCCAGGCGCATCTGCGGTGCATAGCGTGACTGCGCATCGTTTTGTTCCTGGGTGTAATCTCTGTCGTAAAGCCCCATAGTATCCTTAAGAAAACAGTTGTTGCTATTATATCAAAAGCCCGCAAATCATTCAGGAAAATCAGCGGGTTTCGGATGATTGTCTATCGGCAGGAAGTATCTGGAAAATGAGCATCAGGACAACGCCGAAGATAAGCATATAAATGGAGAGGTTCTGGGAAATAGTGCCGCCTTTGTAAATCATCCACCTTCCGTATTCGAATGGGTTATCGTCACGGAGAAACTCTTCAAAAAAGCGGACGCAACTGTAAAGGATGAACATAAGTGCGAAGGTGCCGCCTGATTTTGTGAATGGTTTGAGGAAGTTTTTGGCTTTTTGAGCGTTTTGCGCCCTTTTCCAAAAAAGGTATAGCAGGCCGGCGATGATAGCAGCGTCTGCGGAGGAATACAATTCTGTAGGGTGGACTGCCAAGCAGCGGTAAGGCCCTGTTGTAACCATTTCTTTTTGCTGAGAGGTCAGTTGGCCGTACGGTTTCAGTGCGCCGGAATTAAAAAAGTCGTCAGGCAGCCGGAGCTGGGGCGAGGCGCGATTTCGAGCAGGGTTTGGTTCGACCTGGCTTGTGTAGGCAAATGAGCCATAGGGGAACCTGACTGCCCAGGGTAAATCACATGGTTTGCCGAAACAGCAGCCATTGAGAAAACAGCCGATTCTTCCAAAGCAAAGCGCAAACATAAGCCCGATTGCGAGGATGTCGAGATATTGGCGTGCGGGAAGCTTGTGGTATCGAAGGTAAAGGACAATTACCGCGATAGCGCCAATAACGCCGCCTATGAGCTCAAGCCCGCCTTCCCAGATAGCGAAAACGCTTGTAAGATTGCCCGCGAAGCTGTCAAAGTGATGCAGAACATAAAATAAACGTGCGCCGATTACGCCCGCGACAAGAGAATACAGCGAGGCATTGGTTATCATCTCCGGGTTAGGCGTGATGTTTCTGCTGAGTCGCCTGATGACATGCACAGCCATCAGAAAACCAATGACAAGCATCAGGCCATAGCCCTTAACCGTCAACGACGTAAAAGGTATTCTGAATAGTTCAGGGTGCATATATAAACCTTTGATTGCTTATTTATTGTTTAAGCGGTTTTCGAATTTTGTTGTGTTCGTCAAGAAGGATAACCTTTGGTTTAAGTTTTTTCGCCTCCGCCGGGGTGCAGTAGGCGAAGCTGAAGATTATTACTATATCATTTTTTTCCATTCGTTTCGCCGCGGCTCCGAGGATGATTATCTGACCCGAGTTTGCCGGGGCCGGAACAGCGTATGTCTCGACCCTGTTGCCATTGGTCAGGTCAGCTACGAGAACGCCCTCATAAGGCAAAATGCCCGCCGCCTTCATCAGCACCGAGTCGATTAGAATGCTGCCGGGATAATGAAGCCGGGTCTCGGTTACGCGTGCCCGGTGCAGTTTCGATTTTAACATCTTTAGAAGCATTGTTATTTGCCTGCCTTCTTATAAAACTAAAAAGGATTATTATACATCATCTCGTCCGACAGTCCACTGTCAGGTTGTCAATCAGCCGGGTCGAGCCGAACCGTGCCGCGATGGCAATCAGCACCTTTTCTGCGACACGACTGACGTCCTGAAGTGTCTCGACGTCAACGATGCTTATGTAATCGATGCTGCTGAGCGATTTTGCGGTGTTAATTATCTTACGAATTTTAGCAACGATTGTTTTGGGATTTGTTCGGCCCGCCTCAATCATTTCGCGGGCTATCTTTAGCGAGCGGTAGATACAGGTCGCGTCTTTTCTCTGCTGGAGCGACAAATACACGTTTCTGCTGCTAATGCAAGACCATCGGCTTCGCGCACAGTCGGGCAACCCACGATTTTAAGCGAAAAATTGAGGTCGGCGACCATCCGCTTTATCACGGCGAGCTGCTGAGCATCCTTTTGGCCGAAATACGCGATGTCTGGCTGAACGATATTGAAAAGCTTCGCGCAGACGGTAGCTACTCCCCGAAAATGCCCCGGCCTGAAACGCCCGCAAAGCGGCTCCGAAATTTTATCTACATCGACCCAGGCAAGCTCTTTTTCTCGATACATTTCCCTCGCATCGGGGACAAAAACAACATCAACGCCGTTGTCTTCACAGATTCGCAAATCCTCGCGCAATGGTTTGGGGTATTTGGCAAGGTCCTCTTTTGGGCCGAACTGCGTCGGGTTTACAAATATGCTGACCACGACAAAATCGCCGTGTTTCGATGAGCGTTCAATTAGTGATACGTGTCCGCGATGCAATGCACCCATCGTAGGGACAAGCCCGACTGTTCTGCCTGCTTTACGGGCAGCTTTAACAGCTGCCCTGACCGATTTAATTGTCTTCGCAACTTTCATTTCAAACCTATTATCCGCAAGCGAGGTAATATTTCAACTGCCTGACGAGCGAATCTACCACGTTTTTGCCGAAACAGTCGAAATTCGACAGCCGGATGACGGGGCAAATCTTCCAGTCGCGTAAACCCTGCTCATAGCCGGCGCTAACGGCCTCAAGAAAACTGCTTTCAATTTGCTGCTCATAGGGCCTGCTTCGCTTGTGAATCCGCTCGAGACACTGCTTCGGCGGGTTTTGCAGATATATTACGACAGCAGGACTGGTAATCGCGGGCGACACAATAGAATAAAATTTTTGATACAATGCCAATTGCTCTGCGTTAAGAGTCAGCTTGGCGTATATCTGCTCTTTTTGAAAAAGGTAATCGGTAACAACGGTCTTTCCTTTTTCGAGCGATGCCGGGTTCAACTGTTCGAGACGCGTAAAAAGGAAATACAACTGACTATCAAGGGCAAGGTCGTGATTGCCCGCATAAACTTTTGATAAAAACGGGTTGGTATCGTATGCCTCGAAGATTGCTCTGCATTTAAACGCTTCGGCAAGTATTTTTGTAAGTGTCGTTTTTCCCGCGCCGATATTGCCAGCGATACTTATAAGCTGCGGCCTGTCAGGCCTTAGAGCAAAATCGCCACCGTTCAGCCGGCCGGCAAGCGTATCAACTGTCTCATTGAGAAGAGGATGCAACAGCTTTGGATTCAGCTCGCATAATCCCGCCAGCACAAACGAACGCAGGTGCATTTGCGGATGAGGAATGGTAAGCGTATCGCTGTTTATCACCTCGTTGCCGAACAGCAGCAGGTCAATATCAATGGTTCTCGACGCCCATTTTTCACCTCTCTTACGACCGAGCGCGTTCTCGATGCGAATGAGCTGCTGATGAAGTTTTGCGGCTGAAAGAGAGGTTCGTATTTCCGCGACGCAATTTAAATACTTTGGCTGTTCCGCGTCGCTCAAAGGTTTGGTTTCGACGACGGCCGAAACACGCTCGACCGAAACATCCGGCGTTTCTCGCAGCGATTGAACGGCCTTGTCGATATAGTTTTTCCTGTCGCCAAGATTACCGCCAAAACCGATGTATGCGATTATGCCGCTCATTTAGATATGGCCTTGATTCGCCCAAGCGCCTCGACAACATCAGTAGGATTGCCGAAAGCCGTCAATCGCACATATCCCTCCCCTGCCGGGCCGAACCCTGCGCCGGGAGTTGTTACTACGTGTGCCTTATTGAGCAACAAGTCAAAGAACTGCCACGAGCCGACGCCCTCAGGAGTTTTTACCCATATATACGGAGCATTAACACCGCCATATACTTTATATCCCAAAGCGGTGAGCGATTCGCGAATGACCTTCGCGTTGTTCATATAAATATCAATCGTTTTGCGAATCTGTTTTTTGCCTTCATCGGTGTAAACCGCGGCGGCCGCTGACTGAGTAACATACGATACGCCGTTGAACTTGGTGCAGAGCCGCCTGTTCCAGAGCGGATTGAGAGCAACGCTTTGTCCTGCCCTGGTAAACGCTCGAAGCTCTTTCGGCACAACGGTAAACGCGCAGCGAAGCCCGGTAAACCCGGCGGTCTTGGAAAAACTGCGAAACTCAATCGCGACGTCCTTCGCCCCTTCGATTTCATAAATCGAATGCGGTATCTGCGAATCGCTGATATACGCCTCGTATGCGGCGTCGAAAAGAATTACGGCCTTATTTTCCTTCGCGTAATCAACCCATTTTTTCAACTGCTCTTTGGTTGCCACCGCGCCGGTCGGGTTATTCGGAAAGCACAGATAAACCATATCCGCCTTTTCCTTGGGCAGTTCAGGAACAAAATTGTTGTCCGCCGTCGCGGGCATATATACGATTTTCAAATATGTGCCCTGTCCCGCGACCGCGCCAGTCCTTCCCGCCATAACGTTGGTATCGACGTAAACGGGATACACCGGGTCAGCCACTGCTATTATATTATCGAGGCCGAAAAGCTCCTGTATATTGGCGGTATCGGATTTTGCGCCGTCGCTGACGAAAATCTCGTCGATATCGATATTGACGCCGCGTGATTTGAAATCGTTTTTGACAATCGCCTCCCTGAGAAAAGCGTACCCGATTCCGCCGTCGTCGTAGCCGCGAAACGTCTCTTTTTTGCCCATCTCATCAACAGCCTTGTGCATCGCCTCGATTACCGCCGGGGCAATTGGCTGCGTAACGTCACCGATTCCCATACTGATGATTTTCGCTTCAGGATGCGCCTGCTGAAACGCTCGCCTTCGTTTACCTATTTCGGGGAATAAATACCCCGCCTGCAATTTCAAAAAGTTCTCATTTACCGTTATCATCTTGTTTTTTCCTGTCGGGCTGTATAAAAAGTTTCTGCTCAAATCTCACTAACACACGGATTTTAGGGCTTGGCGTATCCCACGTCAACAAAACGAATTACTTTTTCAGTATCAGGCAGCAAAACAAACCGAGGAATTGAGTCCGGCCTTTCCCGAAAAGCGACGACTGGGCGATTGCCTCAAAATTCTGGCGGGTATAAAACGGCTCCTCGAAATTGTGAAGCCAGAACATCGTAGCTTTGAGCCGGCCGAATTCACGTTTTATCTCGCTCATCGTGCTTTTGGGCGTATCACTCACAAGGTCGTATATAAGTGCGAAACTATTATTTTTCAGAACGCGATAAACCTCATTGAGGCAGGCCTCTGGCTGCTTCCAGTGGTGCATCGAAACGGTGCTGACGACGATATCAAAGGACTGGTCCGGAAACGGAATATGGCCTGCGCTGCCCTCTTTAACCTCGATAAATTCCGACATGCCCGCCTGGGCGACGTTTTGTTTCGCCTGTTTTATCATTGCGGCTGACGAGTCAATCCCCACCAGTCGCATACCAGGCGATTGCTGATGCAGCTTTAACAAGAGGCGGGCGGGACCTGTTCCGATATCGAGCAGCGTCCCCTGCTCCCGAAAGGGATGCTGTACAGAACAATGGCTCAATATGTCTTCAGCCGCAAGCTCATAGTGCTTCATAAATATCGTCGACGAACTAATGGCATTATAGAAAACCGAGGCGGGCCATGGTATCCCTTCGGGGTGGATAAGTTTCATCAGCCGTCGCATCGGTGAAAGTTTTGCCATATTTATTTCTCAGCAAGCCAGCTTGGGCCGTAAGTAATATCGACTTTCAGAGGAACGTCTAATTTAATCGCGTTTGTCATCTCATTGGCAATCCACTTCGAGTGCTGCTCGGCCTCTGCGGTAGGCAGCTCGAATATCAGCTCATCGTGAACCTGCAAAATCATTTTGACGGGCAGATTTTCCGATTCAATTTTTCTCTGGATATTGACCATAGCGACCTTAATCAAATCGGCTGCGGATCCCTGTATGACCGTATTTACGGCTAATCGCCTCGCCTGCGCCCTTTTGCCTGGATTACCGCTTTCGAGATTCAAAATCTTGCGCCTGCGGTGCAGAATCGTCTCAACGTAGCCGTTTTTCGTCGCCTGCTCAACGACGCCGTCCATAAACTGGCGAATAGAACTGTATCTGGCGAAATAATCTTCGATGAACTTTTTCGCCTCTGCCAAGGTCAGCCCTGTCCCATGCGCCAAACCAAGGGCCCCCTGCCCGTAAATTATCCCGAAATTCACCGCCTTGCACCGCGAGCGCATTTCGGACGTAACTTTTTCGACTGGAACGTTGAAAATCTGCGACGCGACAAAACGGTGAATATCCATATCCGCGGCAAATGCTTCCCGAAGCGCCTTATCACCCGAAAATTGCGCCAGCAGACGAAGCTCTATCTGCGAATAATCCGCACTGAGTATACAGTCGGTTTTGTTTTTGGGGACAAACGCCGAGCGGATTTTAGCGCCCAAAGGCGTGCGAATCGGGATATTCTGTAAATTTGGGTCGCTTGAGCTTAATCGGCCTGTCGCGGTTATCGTCTGGTTGAACGACGCGTGCACCCTGCCCGTGCGGCGATTTACAAGATAGCCAAGTTTGTCAACATAAGTGTTTTTGAGCTTGCTCAGCGTGCGGTATTCGAGAATAAGATTGATAATCGGGTGCTCCTCGGCAAGCTCATCCAGAACGCCAGCGTCGGTACTTTGCCCTGTTTTGCCGGAGCGCACGGATTTTAATCCCAGCCGGCCAAATAACACCTCGGCAAGCTGCTTTGGTGAATCAATATTGAACGGAGCGCCCGCCGTCTGGTAAATCTCGTCAACCAGCCGGTTAATCGACGCCGTTATATCCTCCGACATATCCGATAAGATAGCGGTATCGAGCGAAACGCCATTGTATTCCATCTCCGCGAGAACAGTTACCAAAGGCATCTCAACATCGTAAAATAATGGCTGTATCTGCGGCCGTCGCTCTAATTGCGCCGTGAAATACTGATACAGCCGCCACGTCAGGTCCGAATCCTCCGCGGAATACTCGCAGGCCGCAGCAGTATCGACCATATCGAAACTAAGCTGATTTTTCCCCTTGCCGATGAGTGCGGATATCGGAATGCTCGTGTAACCGAGAAAATCCAACGCCATATTATCAAGCGAATGACTGTTTCGCAGCGGATCAAGACAATACGATGCGACCATCGTATCGAAATACACACCCGCAAGAGGCAGCCCAGCGTTCCGCAAAACCAGCATATCGTATTTGATATTCTGTCCGATTTTTTTAATCGTCTTGTCCGCGAATATCGGGGCAAGTTTCTCCCTAGCAATAGCCAAAGGCAGGCGTTTTGCCCCCATCGGCGCACGGACCGGGATATAAAACCCTGTTTTTGCCTGCCAGGAAAAACTGATGCCCACCAAATCCGCTCTCATTGGAACAATAGAAGTTGTCTCTGTATCAACAGCAAATGATTTCTGTTTTTTCAGCTCCTCGAAAAATTCCTCGAATTTATCAGCCGTATCGATAAGTTTGTAATCGTGTTTTGCCGTCGCCGCTGAAACAGGCCCCCCACTGGCTGTTACGCCCTGCTGCTGCGTTTGAACCTGCTGTTCAGTCGGCAAAAGCCCCATTTGCCCAAGCAGCCGGGCAAAACCAAGCTCATTGAAAACTTGTGTCAGCCGTGCCTCATCAACCGGCTTTACCGCAAAGGCCTCGTAATCAATCTTCACAGGGACATCACAGTCAATCGTTACCAGGCGTTTGCTGAGATTAATAATTTCTTTCGATTTGCGAAGATTATCGCCGCGTTTGCCCGTGATTTCGTCGGCGTGTGCCAGCAGGTTATCAACCGTGCCGTATTTTTGTATCCACTCAATCGCCGTCTTGGGGCCAACGTCCGCGACGCCGGGTACATTATCGGCGGTATCCCCCTGAAGCGCCAAAACGTCGATGAACTGGGCTGGAGAAATTCCCATCTCGGCTTTAATCCAGGCCTCGTCGGTTACCTCGCCTGTCTTGATATCATATCCAAAAACATGGTCATCAATAAGCTGGAGAACATCCTTGTCCTTTGTGCATATATAAACGTCGATTCCCTCTGTCGAGATCTTTTTGGCAAGTGTGCCGATTATATCATCCGCCTCGAACCCGTTGATGCGCAGCATAGGGATATTCATCGCCGAAAGAATCTGTTCGATGCGATTTATCTGCACAGGCATATCATCGGGCATAGGAGGCCTATGCGCCTTGTAATCGGAATACATTTCATTTCTGAACGTAGGCCCTTTGCTGTCCATCGCCACGACGAGCATATCGGGTTTGCAGTTTTTTATCAGGCCAAGAATCGCGGTAGTAAATATGTATGTGGCCTTGGTTGGTTCACCCGACGGGCTGGTCAGCCGCTGCCGCATAGGCGCAAAATACGCGGCGTATATATGTGCGTGACCATCAATTATGTAAAGGGTTCTGGACATCAGAGGAAACTCTATTTGCAGACGGGGTAACTGTCAAGCAGGATTGTTTTTATCATTGGCGTTGCTGCTGCTGAAGAATCTGTCGTCTCAGTTCAATCGCTTCGCTTCGGCCAGGCGACATTCGAAGAACCTCATCACATTGCTCTATCGCCTGCTCCCGTTTGCCCTGTTTTGCCAGGCCGGTCGCGAGATTCAGGCGTGTCGGCACGTCGCATGGGTCAATTGCCGCCGCTTTTTCAAAATGACTTACTGCCTCGTCTATTTTATTTTTGCGGAACAACGCGACACCGATATTCAGGTGGCTCATAGCGTCGCAGGGGTCAATTTGCAGCGCCTTTTCAAAGTGAACAATCGCGTCGTCGTACAAATTTTTGCGAATAAAAGCGGCACCGAGATTCGCCTGAGCAAAACGGTCATTCGGGTTTATCTCAACGGCTCGTTCGAGAATAGTAAAACTGTTTTGCCAGTAACCGAGCTGCATACACGTCGAGACAGCCATAGCCGAAAGGACAACCGCCGCCGCTATTGTGAGAATTGTTTTGCGAAAGGCGTATCGAGCTAACAGTTCAGGCAATCCCCATGCAATGCTTATAAATAACCCGATAAGCGGGATATATGTATATCGGTCCGCCATCGCCTGGTCGCCTACCTGAACCAGGCCTATTACCGGTATAAGCGTGCAGATATACCACAGCCAGCCGAATAACAAATAGCGGCGTGTCCCGGCAAAACGAATCGCCAAAACCGTTGCCGCAGCAAGCAGCAGCAAGGGGACAATCGCGTCAGAAAAATGAAGCGACCGGCCGGGGTGAGGATAAAACACCGACAAATTAACGGGCCAGAACATCTTTAAGATATATTTAACGTATGAGACAAGTGCGTTTATGACTCGAATGTCAAACGGGAATTTGACTATGTCTCTTACCGCCCCGCTTTGTGATTGAACAACGAGCGTTATTACGCTTGATACCCCGGCAAGAAAAACAAACGGGAGTTTTTCCAAAAGCAGCTTTGGAAGAAAACATTTGCGTTTAAGAGGCCAGTAATCGAGAAGCAGCAGGATAACAGGCAGTGTAACAAGCATCGGCTTGGCCATAAGACCCAAAGCGAAAACAAAAAGCGTGAGAACATACCTGCCTGTCGAAGAACGCTCGGTATAACGCACATAAAACAGCATTGTCAGCAGCCAGAAAAATGCGCTCAGCACGTCTTTGCGTTCCGCCACCCAGGCAACCGACTGGATATGAAGCGGGTGAATCGCAAAGGCCGCGGCGACAAATGCGCTGGGCCATAAGGCGCTTGTAATTCGCAGCAGAAGAATAAAAAGTAAAACAGTATTGGCCGTATGCAAAAGCATATTTGTCAGGTGAAGTCGGCCCGCGTCAGGACCGAAAAGCTGACAATCAAGCATCAGCGAAAGCCACGTCAGCGGATGCCAGTTGTAGGCACGCGAAGAGGTAAACGCCCAGACAAAATTTTTCACGCTAAGACCCGCCTGGACCTGCGGATTATCGGTAACGTAAGAAGGGTCATCGTATGTGATAAAATCAAATGTCGCAACCCGACAGAATACGGCTATTGTAATTACCGCAAGGGCAGCTCCGATTACCCAGGGCGCACGGGACTTGTGGGCGATTTTACGCATCGATTATTTGGAAACAGTTGTGATTTTATGAGGTTCATTTTCGCCAGGCGAAACTTTAATCCCGTCCACAAACAGCCGAAACCGTATTTGGTGCTGCGAACGAAGTTAATTGATGACGCTTCAGGGAAGTATTTCGTCGGGCAGCTTACCTCGGCTATCGTGTACCCAAACCACAGTATCTGCGCTAGCATCTGGTTGTCAAAAATAAAATCGTCGGAATTGCCGTCCAGAGGCAAACGCTCCAGCAACTGCCTGGAAAAAGCGCGGTAGCCCGTGTGGTACTCGGACAACTTCGCACCCGTAAGAATATTTTCTGCAAGCGTTAGAAACCGGTTTGACACATATTTGTAAACCGGCATATTGCCCGCCAGCGCACGACCGCCGAGGATTCGCGAACCCAGCACACAATGGTAAAGCTCGTTTGCAATCATAGACGCCATCGCCGGTATCAGCAAAGGCGTGTACTGGTAATCGGGATGCACCATTATTACGATATCCGCCCCGTTTTCGAGGGCAAGTTTATAGCAGGTTTTCTGGTTGGCGCCGTACCCGAGGTTTTGCGGATGTGTATGAACGATAGTGTCGGACAGCTTAGAAGCCACCTCCACCGTCCCGTCTTTGCTTGCATCATCTACGATAATAACAAGGTCAACTACCCCTTGCGCCATCACCTCATCGTGAGTTTTGCGCAAGGTCTTTTCGGCGTTATAAGCCGGCATCACAACAACTACTTTTTTATTCGCGAACATAAGGACATTATAGCGGTTCTTCGTTATCTTCGGTAGCGCAAAATGGCTTCCGGTATCATTGTCGTCTCTTTGAAATAATAATCCAGTCGCTCGATACTGGTTTATAATTAGCTGCCTGATTGTTCCACCGCCAGACAGTTGGTCTGTCATCAAAAATGTCGGCGATACCGACAACTTCGTACCGTGCGGGCGAATACGAATCACACCATTCGAATATCTTTTTAACGGAATCCGGTCTTACCAGCCATGACAAAGAAACATTTACATAAATCATAAATTCAGGTTTGGCGGTCTCAATTTGAGCGATCATCTCATCCTGCATCTGTCCGGCGTACGGCTGTGGCTCCATAAGCGGATAAGTATAAATATATTTGGTAGCCGAACGCCTGTCGGAATAGAAGCAGATTTGCGGTTCGGAACCAATAACAGCTATTTGGGCATCAGGACGCGAATTGTGCCGGATATATGCTGCTATCTGAAACGATTCCGGGAACGGGTTGCCAGTATAAACCTTCCGGCAAATTTCTTCAGGTGAAAGAACAAATAAACACTCCTGCTGGTTATACAGCGTATAGCCGATAACAATGAGACTAATACTACCGGTTATAACCAGCCGCAGCGGCATCGGTATCTTTACCGCATATAACCCATCAATCACGGCAATGCCCGCTCCGGCTAAAATCGCCGCTGCCGGCAGAAGAAAAATGAAATAATGTCCCCGGAAATAAAAACCCGGGCAAACGGCCAAAAATGAAAAAACAAAAAATCCCGCAGCTAATACCGCCAATCGACGATATCTCTTCATAACAACAACGGCTAAAAAACCAAAGACAGAAAGAAACCATATTGGAAAACCTTGATATAACATCACCTTTGCCTGATGTGCGAAAATCTCCCATACGTAATTCAGAGGAATACTTACCGCATACTCGCGGGCGTATGTGAACGTCCAGAACCAGAACTTATCAAAGGTGCCGTAAAACCAGTAAAAAAGACATACCAAAACAAACGGCAGAAGAACCATAGCGTTAAAAATAATCTGAGAGATAATGACTTTTAGCCATTGAATCGGCCTTTGTCGCAAACCGGAATAAAGCAAATACAACGCGCCAAAAATGGCAAACATAATACCGTGCTGCTTGATAATAAACGCAAGACCAAAAAGCAGTCCTGCAATCAGCAATCGGACATACCCTGTTTTGCCGTTGCTGTTACAAATGAGTAATAGGCCCACAAGCGCCGGCAGAATAACAAAATGCTCCGCATTCGCCCAAAGCCCTGTTACTCCGGAAGTTATGGATAACACAGCATAGATACACCCGGCGACAACCGCAGCAATCGACCCGAATAATCTTTTGGCAAGCAAAAATACCACAAATATCGTCGCGGCGTTGAAGATTAGAAGACCGAGGTGAACACCCATATGCGTCTGTCCAAACAAGGTCATTATCAGGGCATATACAACATAGATTCCCGGCAGCTTCATACTGTACGCCGAGACATAAGGAGGAATACCCTTTAACATTTGCTGCGCTATATAAGCATATTCACCCTCGTCACGCTCGAATGGCACAGAGAGCAGCCGACCTCGCATAACTGCCGCTGCGATTATCACCCCGATAATCGTCACCCAGGGCCAGATATTGAAGCGAACGGCAACATCCGGTTTCTTATCAATGACTGACTTCTTTTTCTGCCCCATCAGTTCATCCTCTCGTAAATAACCACATTGGGCTCCGTCGTGTCGGTTCGGAACAGGTGCTCATCAGGGTTTTCTCTGTTTTCAAACAGTATGTCAGGATAATTAATTGTTATCTCGCGTAATTTCTGCAACGGTATATTCTCCCGCAGATAGTCCAGTGTTTTTTGACTTTTACGGGCGAAGCCATGTTGACGAATTATTATCCAGCGGGCATTTTTGGCCGGCGAAAGGTCTTCGCCCGTAAACCCCCCTACCACTCTCATCTTGGTATAAAATTTCAACCCCATATCACCCATTGTAACAGCCACAATATCCGCAGGAGAACCGTGTTCATTAAGATATTTCGCGATACCTTCCTCCGGCCCGTCATAATCATGGGTAATTTCGTAAAGATAATCCTTCATCTGGCCGGTAGTAACCAGCAAAACCACCGCCGCCACAGCGATAAGCAAATGTGCCTCCCATGCGGCGTTTATGATAACAGCCGCCAGAAGAATCAGCAGCGGAATGGCCGGGGCCATGTATCGGAAAAATGGAGAAGGTGTTTTAGCCGAAACTGCGATTATATTGAACACAATGAAAAAAATAAGCAGTGATAACCTATCCCATACTTGCCGGCCAAGCTTTCGAAACCGACCTGTTCTGACGCGAGTGACAATATACCAGACCGGCAGCACCGCAAACAGCCATACTGGAAATACATAACAGGCAAGGTCATGGACATACCTCACGATAAAAACAAAAAGCACCCGCAATAGTCCCGCTTCCTGGTATGGGCTCGCGTATTTCATACCGGAAAGCCAGATAAGCCAGGGTGTATTGACTACTATGACCAGCGCAGCTACCTTGACCAGAGTTTTAAGCCGGTCACGATGGAAAATCACAGCGTGCAATAAAACCGCCGGGAAAAAGACCGCCACATAAATATGCTGACTGTGAAACAGCAGTGTCGTCGCGGCGAACAGCAATACAGAAGCGCGTTTTCTCCCCTCCAGCAGCAAAACATAGGCGTACAACGAAAGCAAAGTAAAAAACATCGCCATACTGTAATACCGGCACTGCCTGCATAAAAGCATAAACGGAACCGATATCGCCAGCAATGACGCTGCAATCGCCGGCGTCCGGGTTCCAGACCAAAGCAGCTTAGCGAAAAAATACAGCAGTACAACTGTGCCTAGGCCAAACAGCGCGAACGGCAGCCTGGAAACAAACGTGCTTACTCCGAATACCTCATAAAACCCGGCCAGAACGTAAAACGGCAGCCACGTATGCCATCGCCAGATGTAATTTTTCCCGTATTCGGCCCCATCTTCCTGTGAGAAGTAATTTTTACCGTCATACCCTCGCGGAACGCCATCGGTCAGTATCGTTTTGCTGATAAGCGCCGTTTGCGCCTCATCCTGCCACAGATATTGATTGCCGAGATTAGCCAGCAGAAGAACCGCCGAGCCGATTAAAATCACAATCAGAATTACCAATTGCCCTTGTTTTGTTTGCCAATATCCGTCCATCGCTCCGGCTGTTTCCTTCGGCTTATACTTGTAAATGCACATACAGTTTAGACGAAGCCGCAGCATAATACAAGACGTTCCCGACAGCGTGCAGGCATACTCCAGAGTGCCTTTTCATACCTCGGAAAAGTGCGCCTAAAATGACGGAACCCGCCACTTGTCAACAGCGAAAAATCGGTTATAGTAATGTGTCCCTGACGGTTACGAGATTCAGGGGACCAGGAAGCCGAATATGGAGCAAGGACAGCCGAAAATTATTTCATCACAGACAACCAAAGGATTCGGCCTCGAATTCCTTAGAGGCAGAGGAACTTTCTTTCTCGGTATTGACATCGGCTCAACCAGCAGCGATGTCGTAGTTCTTGATGACCAGAACAAAATTATCCTTTCGGACTACAGGCGGACAAAAGGCAAGCCAGTAGAGACATTCCGCACGCAATTGCGGGAGATATTTGCAAAGATAAATCCCGCCAGCGTCAAGACAATCGCGGCGACCGGCTCCGCCGCACGATTGCCCGCCAAATTACTGGGAATTCCCTTCATAAATGAAGTGGCTGCGCAGGCCGCCGCGATATCGTATCTGTATCCGGATATTCAAAACGCTACCGTCATTGAAATGGGCGGCCAGGACAGCAAACTGATTTTCCTGCACAACGAGTCAGGCGCTGGACAGGTGAAAGATTTTGCCTTAAATACCGTATGCGCCGCGGGGACCGGCTCATTTCTTGACCAGCAGGCGGACCGCTTAGGCATCAATATAGAGGAAGAATTCGGCCGGCTGGCGATTGAAAGCCAAAACGTCCCGCGAATGGCGGGCCGATGCTCGGTCTTCGCCAAAAGCGATATGATTCACCTCCAGCAGCAGGCGACGCCGGTGGCCGATATCCTCGCGGGGCTTTGCTTAGCCCTTGCGAGAAACCTAAAAAGCAACCTCGGCTGCGGACGTGAGTTTATCAAACCAATCATCTTTACAGGAGGCGTAGCCGCAAACGCCGGTGTCGTCAAGGCAATCTCCGAGGTCTTTGAAACTACAGATGGCCGGCTCATCGTCCCCGAGGCCCACTTCTTCACCGGCGCAATCGGTGCGGTCCTCACCGCAAAAAGCAAAGGATTACACAGCATTTCCGCCAACTCGCTGATTGAGGATATCGACGAATATATTGGTCAGCGTGGTTCATCACTTCGAAACGCCCCTCGCAGGGAACCGCTCACAACGCCGGTTTTACCTCCTCCGAAAAATAATGTTCATAACGACCTGCTCGCAAAAGCTGCTGAACCAATAGAGGCATATCTCGGCATCGACGTCGGCTCATTAAGTACCAAGGCAGTCGTGATAGACAGGCAAAAACGCATCCTCGCTAAAATCTACCTTATGACCGCCGGCAGGCCTCTAGACGCGATACATCAGGTGATGAAATCAATCGGCGAACAGGTGCAAAACAAAGTCAAAATCATCGGCGCAGCCAGCACCGGCTCTGGGCGATACCTCACGGGCGACTTTATCGGTGCGGATGTCGTTATAAATGAAATTACCGCTCAGGCCACCGGGGCAGCTATCATAAATCCCAAAGTGGACACCATTTTCGAAATAGGCGGGCAGGACAGCAAATATATCTCGCTGAACAATGGAGTGGTCGTTGATTTCGAGATGAATCACGCCTGTGCCGCGGGGACAGGTTCATTCATTGAAGAACAGGCAAGTCGATTGGGAATAAGCATTAAAGAAGAGTTTGCCCGGCTTGCCTTCGCGAGCAAATCGCCCGTCAAACTGGGCGAGCGATGCACGGTTTTTATGGAATCGGATTTGCTGAGCTATCAACAGCAGGGAGCGATTACTGAAGACCTCGTCGCAGGCCTTGCTTACTCCATTGTCGCCAATTACCTCAACCGCGTCGTCGGGCGACGAAAAATCGGAGATAACATCTGCTTCCAGGGCGGCACGGCTTTTAACACGGCTGTCTGGGCGGCTTTCGAAAAAGTAACCGGCAAACCCATTATGGTCCCCGACCATCATGAAATTACGGGCGCTCTCGGCGCGGCGGCAATTGCTGCAGAACATATCGAACAGGCCGCTACACAATCAGGTATCAAGCCCGAAAGCAGGTTCAAGGGATTCGAAAATCTTGTAAATACCAATTATACCGTAGAGTCGTTCACCTGCGACCATTGTTCGAACCATTGCGAGATAAAGAAGGTGCAACTGGCCGGCTCGGAACCATTATATTACGGGTCACGATGCGACAGGTATAACCTCAAGAAGACCGCTCAAAAGAAAAGCCGATTCAGTGCATTCGAATACCGCCAAAAAAAGCTGCTTGAATTTACAGGGCTTAATCGACAATCGACAATCGGCAATCGGCAATCTAAAATAATTGGCATCCCTATGGCACTTGTATCCTGGCAGTTGTTGCCAACATTTTCACAATTTTTCAAAGAGCTGGGGTTCGAGGTGGTTTTATCGGGCCGAACAAACAAAGAGACGATTCGCAAAGGTGTAGAATCGGTAACAGCTCAACCCTGTTTTCCGGTCAAAGTCGCGTATGGACATATCGTTGAGCTGCTTGAAAAAGGTGTGGATTATATCTTTCTGCCAAGCATAGTTTCCGCAACGGGCAGCTTCCCGCAGAACAAGCACAATCATTTTTGTCCATACGTTCAGTCATTCCCATACCAGGTGCGAAGCGCATTCGGCGATAAGCTCGGCAAAACAAAGCTGTTAATTGCCCCGCTGCGCCTCGGCGAAGGCGACAGTATTACGCAAAAGACATTCGCGGAACTCGGCAAAAAATTAAATGTCTCATCATCGCTGGTTCGCAAGGCGGTGGAAAAAGGATTCGAGGCGCAACAGGGATTTGAGCAGGCGCTGTTGAACAAAGGCAAAGAGATTCTTGCCGGTATCGGGCCAAATGAGAAATTGTTTGTGTTAGTCAGCAGGCCATACAACGGCTGTGACGAAGGCGTGAGCTTGCAATTGCCCGGAAAATTCATCGACGCCGGCGTGGAAATGATGCCGATGGATATGCTCGACCTCAAAGAAGCCCGGCTAAGCGATGAAAAACTGCACAGTGAAATTTACTGGTCGTACGGACAAAAGATTCTGCGTGCGGCGGAAATTATCAAACGGGACAACCACCTCTTCGCGGTGTATCTGTCCAATTTCAGCTGCGGACCCGATTCATTTTTGATGCCCTTCTTCAAAGACATAATGGGAAATAAGCCCTGCCTGCAGCTGGAAATAGATGAGCATTCCGCGGATGCGGGGGTAGTAACGCGAATTGAGGCGTTTTTGGAAAGTTTGAAGAACTATAAACAGAAGACAGAAGGCAGAAGACAGAAGACAGAAGACAAAGTAAATAAAACGTATGCTGGAAAGAGGACGCTGTACATACCCTATATGGGCGATGCGTCGTTCGGAATAGCAGCATGTCTGAAGGCATATGGACAGCCCTCGGAGGTTATGCCGATTGCAGATGAGGCGGCGCTTATGCGAGGCAGGGCTTATACCACGGGTAAAGAGTGCCTGCCCTGCGCGATAACATGCGGAGAAATGCTTAAGGTTCTGGAGCAGGACGGCATAAAGCCCCGGAATGCGGCGTTCTTTATGCCCGGCACATCAGGTCCCTGCAGATTTGGCCTTTATCACTGTATGCATAAACTTGTCTTCAAACATGCCGGTGTCGATGACGCAATTATCTTTGCCCCTAATCAGGACAGCAATTTCTACAGCCATTTCGTGAGCAATTTCGACGGCGCTGGGCCGGTGACTTTTATGAAAGACATCTGGACCTCAATCGTCGGCATCGACCTGCTGCATAAATTGATTCTGCGGTTGCGCCCGTTTGCAGTCGATACCATGCAGGCACAGCAGGTATATGAAAACTGCGTTCAGCAATGGACCCGGCATCTGGTGAAGCACAGCCGATTCTCAGACAAGGTTCTGCTTTTTAGACAATTTGCCGAAGAGTTTGCGAAAGTCAAACTGAACAACAAACTGCAAAAACCCAGGATTGGCATCGTTGGCGAGATATACGTCCGCAACCACCCGTTCGCGAATCTCAATATCATTCGCCGGCTTGAGGACCTTGGGGCGGCCTGCGACCTCGCCCCGCTCGCGGAATGGATTTATTATACTAATTTCACACGCCACAAAATGGCGCATCGCAGAGGTCAGTGGAAAAACCTGCTCAATAACGCAGTTCAGAATTTCTTCCAGCACAGGATTGAACGGTCGCTGGCGGAGCCGATGGAGAAAAAATTTGGCCGGCTTGCCGAACACCCCGTAAAACATACAATCGACTTGGCAAAACCATATATCGACGCATCATTTGAAGGTGAGGCGATACTGAGCATAGGCAAAATGGTTGAATACCACAAAGACGGCTTCGGCGGCGTCGTAAACGTAATGCCTTTTACCTGTATGCCCTCGACGATAGTCAGCACACAGACAAGGCGATTGAGCGCCGACTGCAATGAGATGCCGATTCTGAATCTCAGCTTCGACGGCCAGGAGGACGTAACGCTGACGACACGTCTTGAAGCGTTTGTCGAACAGGTCGCCGCGAGGCAGAAGGTCGGCATAGCGGAAATGGCTGCAACATAGGGTTATTTGTGATTCCAGATGCTGGTTCAGTATCGCCTGGGGTGTACATTCAATAGTTAAACGGTTGTTTGCCCTGGGCGATTCTGGTTTCGGACTGCATTTGTCTCATTGTATTGGTCAGCATAGCGGCGAAATCGTCGTCTTCCATACCTGTTATTTTTTCAACCGATATTGGTTGGCCGTAAGTAACGGTAATCTTCGAGCCGATTTTGAATAACTTTCGATGCCTGGGCCAGCATTCGAATGCGCCATCAATCAATACGGGGACAACAGGGGCATTACCACGGCGGGACAAAAGCGTGAAGCCGCCTTTGAAGGGAGCGATTTTGCCGTCGGTAGTTCGTGTCGCCTCGGGAAACAAACATACGCCGTCACCTTCCTTCAACCTGGCGATAATGGCCTTTATCGACGCGAGGTCGGCCTGTCCCCTGCGGACGGGTATTGCCTTGACAGATTTAAGAAGCGGGCCAAAAATTTTGCTTTTAAAGAGTGAGTCGCGTGCCATAAAGCAAAGCTGCCCTCTGAACATAATGCCCGCAAATATAGGGTCAAAAAAACTCTGGTGATTAACGGCGAGAATGAACGGCCCGCTCGCCGGGATATTTTCCAGGCCGATAAACCGCATGCGGAAAAATACTCGGCAGAATAACCAGCAGCACCGCCGTGCAAACAAAGACCAACGATTTTTCAAAGTTTCATTGAGCATTTATGTTTCACAAAATCAACCAGCTTTTCGACGACCTCATCGACAGACAAGTCGGTGGTATCAACGATAACCGCGTCATCAGCCGGTTTCAAAGGCCCGACGGCCCTGTTTTCATCGCTCTGGTCTCTTTTGAGAATGGCCTGACGGATTTCATCATCGGTTTGCATTATGCCCTTGGCTTTCAGCTCCACCTGCCTTCGGCGTGCCCTCTCGTTGAGGTCGGCGGTCAGATAAAATTTGACGTTAGCGTCGGGAAAAGCAACCGTCCCCTGGTCCCTGCCCTCACTAACAATCCTTTCGTACGCCTGAGCAAACCGCCTTTGCATATCGACCAGACGCTGGCGCGCTGGAGCAATACAAGCGACGTAACGGGCATTTGCGGTAACTTTGGGGTCGCGTATCTGCGCAGTGGCATCAACGCCGTCGATTCGCACGAGCATACCGTCCGGGGTCGCTTTAAATTCAAATACCGTTTCATCCAGCACTTCGAGTATTCGCTGCTGATTAGTCAGGTCCGCGCCATCGAGCATCGCAGCGAGAGTGGCAGCCCGATACATCGCGCCGGTATCGAGAAACACAGCATCGAGTTTCGCCGCCAGTAAGCGGGCAACGGTGCTTTTGCCGCTGGCGGCCGGACCATCAATAGTAATTACAAGTCTAACCATAAATTTAACCGCAAAGACCGCATAAAATTTTAACTATCTAATGCGTAAGCGGGTCAGCCGGTTTTGCGACCCTGACAACGACCATACTTGTGTCATCCACCTGCCGGGCCAGACCGACAAACCGTCTGCGGTATGCGAGTATATTATTAATCACCTGAGAGGCAGAGTTCATATGGCATTTACCGAAGCTTTTGAGAAGAAGGTCCCTGCCCCATGTATCGCCCTCGAAATTGGCGGCGTCAATCAGCCCGTCGGTATAAAAAAGCAGATAATCGTTTTCGTTTAACTGGACGGTTTCCGACTGGTACTCGGCATTCGGCAAAACACCAAGGACAAGACCGCCCTTGTTCAGGTCAACGATATGTTTGTCCCTGTATAGAGCCGGCGGTTCATGACCGCAGTTGCAATAGGTGATTGTTCTTTTTCCCGCGTCGATAATGCCGTAGAACAGGGAGATAAATTCTCCCGCGGCGCATTCCTTGCACGCCATTTTATTGAGCCGGCGAACAGTTTCGAGCAGCTCATCGGTCCATTCCGAATAGGCCCGCAGCGCACCGCGAAACGAGCTTGTCATAATCGCAGCCGGGATACCTTTGCCGATAACATCGGCGATGACGATACCGATTTTGTTGTCGCCCAGCCCCAGAAAATCGTAAAAATCGCCGCCCACGTCGAAACAGGGGATATACTTAGCGGCTATATCAAGTCCCGAGACATGAGGCGCTTTTTCTGGAATCATTCGCCGCTGTATATGTCCCGCGAGGCGCATCTGCTCGGTGATTCTGGCGCCCTCTATTGCCTCGGCGTAAAGCTTGGCGTTGGTGATAGCAACGGCGCACTGCGAGCCGATGGCTCTTGCAAGGTCGATATCGTCATCTTCAAAGTGTACGGGTTTTCCGCTGTAAAGCCGCAATACGCCGATGGGCTTATCCCTGAATTTCATCGCGACGGTAAGCTGGCCGACGAGTCCTTCTTTTATCGTGGATTCCCTGAATGAGACCCTGTCGTCATCCCGCATATCATCGAGGACGACGGCTTCGCCCGCGAAGGCCGCCCTGATTACGGGGTCATCTTTGGTGACAACACCCTTGTTTCGGTATTCTTCGCTCAGCCCGTAAGTGCTGCGCATCTTCAGGTCGCCGGCATCTTCGTCGAGCAGGCGAATTGAGCAGGCCTTGAGGCCGGTGATTTTGACAGCGGCCTCGGCAAGTTTATCGAGCGCTTCCTGGAGCGTAAAGCGGCCGGCTACCAGCGTCGTTATCTGGTATATCTGCTCATCTCGTTCAATTTGTTCTTTTGTTCTTATAGGCATAGCCACTCAATACTGATAAAACCGCACAGTTGTGCGGAAAAATAGTCATTCTTTCTAATAAACAGTCAGGAGATTATACCCGACGTCAAGCCATCCGTGAATATCAAATTAGTCATTAACCAGCGCTTGCATATACTGCGTTTTTTGGTTAGCATAGGATGTAGGGAAAGTTAGTTTTTCGCAATAAGACACTATCGATGGATGTGATTGCAAAACATATTGTTTTTTCGGGACGTGTTCAGGGCGTAGGATTTCGATTTACGGCCCTGAATGTAACCAACCGATACGGTCTGATGGGCTACGTGCGAAATCTTCCGGATGGCGACGTCGAAATGTTCGTCCAGGGACCTGCGGAAATGATAGACAACTGCATCCGCGACCTGCAGGATTCCTTCGTGGGGACCATAAGCCATATAGATATTGAGGATGTAACGCCCGACCCGAAACTCACTGATTTCAGAATCACTTTCTAACCGCAAAATAATCAGGCCGTCGAACAGCCATTTATGAATTTTCTCGGGACTTCCAGCCCGTGACTTGTCATAAGTTCTGAATCAGACATTATCTTTTTTGCAGGGCCGGCAGCAATAACCCTTCCGCCGTCAATCACTGCCGCCTTATCCGCGACAGCGGCGGCAAAATCCATATTGCAGGTCGCTATAACAAGCGTCTGAGATAACCCGGCGAGCAGTTTGACAAGATTATCGCGGTTTCGCGGGTCTAGCGAGCCATCCGGCTCATCGAGCGTGATAATCTTCGGGGACATTGACAGCACGGTAGCTATTGCTGCGGCACGTTTCTGACCTGCGGAAAGATGATGCGGCGCACGCTCGGCCATTCCGGCAAGACCGACTTCGGTCAGGGCAAGATTTACCCGCTCTTTGACTTGTTGAGAATCAAGCCCCATATTCAACGGTCCGAACGCCACGTCGTCGAAAAGCGTCGGCATAAAAAGCTGGTCTTCGGGGTTTTCAAGACAACAGCCGATTCGTGAACGCACCTGCTTTAGATTGCCGTTTGTTATTTCCAGCCCGTCAACAACCACCCTGCCTGTTCCCCTCACAAAGCCCGTAATCGCCAAAAGCAGCGTGGATTTGCCCGCGCCGTTGGGACCTATCAGGGCAAGACGCTCGCCATATTCGACGTCGAGCGTGATGCCATTAAGAGCAATCGTCCCGTCGGGATACCTGTATGAAAAACTTTCAACCTCTATCGCTTTTACCATAGCCGGCTATCCCAAAACAGGTTTGACGAAAAAATACAATCCAAGAATAAAACAGGCAGCGATAACAATAAAAACGTAATCAACAACACGGACTTCCAGTCGATTGATGGTTCGCCAGTTGCCGTCGAAACCTCGTGCCTGCATAGCGGCGTTTATATGCTCGGCGGCATCAATACTGCGGACAAATAATGAGCCGACCATAGCCGCGGCGAATTGGACTCCCCTGCCGAAAGACACTCCACCCGCCGAGCGAGCGGCACGGGCACGAAGAATATGATGGGCGCTGTCAATCAGAAGAAAAATATATCGATATAAAAATCCCATCTGGATAACCAGCAGCCGGGGTACGCCAAGCCGTTGAAGACCAGCAAGCAGATTCGCAAAACGGGTAGTCGAAATCAGCGCAATCAGCGCCAGCATAGTAACCACAAATTTGCTGAGGATACCCCAGCAGCGAAGCCAGCCGACGGTCGTGTGCCAAATCCACGGACCAAAAACAACCGTCGCGGCTGTCCTGTCATACCAGGGGCCGGTAAACGCCAGCACAAGCACAAATGGGCTGACATACAGAATATGCTTGAGCGTAAAACGCAGCGGTATGCCGCCCATAACCAAAACGACAAAAGGCCCGACGGCATAACAAAATAAAATACTGACCGAAGTGCGAGGCA
Organism: uncultured Phycisphaerales bacterium; assembly: GCA_963769245.1. Taxonomy (GTDB): domain Bacteria; phylum Planctomycetota; class Phycisphaerae; order Sedimentisphaerales; family Anaerobacaceae; genus Fen-1362. The sequence goes on along the minus strand of CAVYKU010000001.1, from coordinate 1,694,353 downwards.
GCGAAATAACCACGGCGGTAAAAACAACAGTGATAATAAACTTCACCCTTGCGTCAAGACGATGTATCGGTGAATCCTGGTAAGCGAATTTGTCTATGTACGCGTGGTGCATTTACAAACCACTCATCGCCTTTGCTTCTTTTCTTCTCATCAGCGACATACCCGCCCATACCGCCAGCATAGTCAGGAGTGAACCCGAAACACCCGCAAAGCTTGTCCATGCCTTTGAAGTTTCGACAGATGCGCCTCGCACAGTATAATCGGGCATAGGCGTGTATCTTGATTGCAACTGGTCAACCGCACTAATTGTTGTATTTTCATTTGTGATAACCGGCTTGAAATCGGGCTGATTCGGTCTTTCGCGATAGCTCCACTCAAGCCCATCGGGCATTTTTGACGCCAGCAGTGAAAGTCCGGCGGCAGCAATCATCGCAAAGACCAGCAATGTTACCAGCACCGTTTTTCGGCTTAACCGGATTTTGCCGGGCAGCGAATCCAAAACCAAATCGGGTCTGACCTGCTGAATATAGCCCAGCACAGCTACGGTAATCAGACCCTCAACCAAGCCAACAAGAAAATGCACGCCTATCATTGTTATAAGAAAAGTCGAGAATGGAACCGCAAGCACGCCGGACAAAGTCGCCTCGACGGGAACTAAAACCGCTCCGCTTTCCACAGCAACCACGCAAGCCAGCATCGCACCGATGTATGTTCGCCGGCTGCTGCATTGTCCCGCTGTTATCACTTTATAAAGAAAATAACCGATATAAGACGGAACAAGGGCCATATTGATGATGTTACAGCCGAGGGCAAGCAAACCGCCGTCCTGAAAGATTAGGCACTGCACGATAATTACCGATGAAATGACAATCGCCGCCAGATGCGGCCCTAATATAATCGCCAGCAGGACCGCCCCGACCATGTGCCCGCTTGTGCCGGGCATCGCAGGAAGCTGAAAGTTGACCATTTGCGCCGCGAATATGAACGCGCCGAGAATACCCATCAGGGGCAATTTATCCGAACTGACAATTTTGCTGACTTTTTTACAAATCAGCCCCAGCCCCCCTGCCGCTATCGCCAACGTCCCAGTAGCTACCGGCACCGACAATAATTCATTCGCCATATGCATAATTCATTTCCCCTTTAGACGTCCACCGTGCACCATTCGCATTTTGAGCAAATAGCCAGCGCATAAGAATAACAAATTCTTATGAACCTATCAATACAAAAAAGCCCTCCTAAAAACAGGCCTGTAGCAATTATTTAATGTTGGTGTTGATGCTCATCCGCATTATCATCGACAGCCGGACTCACGGGAGCGACACAATAGATATAAACAAACGGCAAGTTGCCGGTGTTCTTAACGTTATGAAGCGTATTGGGCGGTATGTAGCAAATTTTACCCTGGCCGACTTCAAAAGAGGTCTCGTTTTCACCGATAAGAGCTGTGCCTTTGCCCGACAGGAAGACAAGCATTTCCTCGTGGGCTTTCGTGCTGTGTTGGCCGCACTCCTCGTCTGGTTTCAAATATACCCTGCCCGAGCGCATCCCTGACGTTTGTGGCACACCTTTCAAAAGCGGCTGATATTCGGGGGCATCTGTCAAATCGATTACCAGAGCTTTTCCTGGAGTCATCTCGGCCTTGTTACTATTACCCATCGAACACCCCGAAACAAATATACAACCTGTAAGACAAACAAAAACCAGAGCAACAACCATTCCTTTTACTCGCACCCGACTCATAGTCAACACCTTTCACATACAATTAAATTATTCTCGTTTACTGGTTACCCTCAAATGACCCAATCTGCGACCCGTTTTTAATTCGCATCCTCACAATGAAGCCCCTGCGTTCTTTAGGCGTGTACCATAACTCTCTGGGAACGGGGTATCTGTTGTAATTATCCATGCTAAGCTCTTCATTGAGCCAGTCCTGGCTGAAATTCGGCCCCAAACTGAAAATCACCCAGCTCACAGGCGATACGATGGGAAATGAACTCTGACAACCATTTCCCTGCGTCGGATCGCATTCGTTTTCATCAGGACGCCATTGACCTTCTTCGGGGTCGATACTGCTGCTTGTGGGGAAATTATCGGGTATCCATAGCTGCGCACCATCATATTTCGCAATGATGTTCCTGTTCACAATTACTTCACCGCAACTCCGGTACTTATAGGTATGGCCAAGGTGATACCTGTCTTCCAAATTCGTCGTCATCGCCTGGTCACTGGGCATTGACGGCAAATAGTGGCTTGTAACAAGCGCCCTTGGAAGCTGATACAAGTGGTCCGTCAATTTGCCTGTCGCGCAATCCTCCTGAGTAGGAGGATACTTATGGTTATCATCGAAATACATATCCAGCGCAATACCTATCTGGCGAAGTTCGGCGTTAACAACGGTAACTTTGGCCTGCTCTCTCGCCCGTGAAACAGCAGGCAGCAGCATTCCCATCAGCAGCCCGATTATTGAGATAACAACCAGCAATTCAGTTAAAGTGAAACCTCGTCTCATCCAGCACCATAACAATCGCAGCATAAGGCGACCACTTGGCCGCCTTATGCCACGAGAAATTGCTTCTTTGTTTTCCGTAACTCTGTCTAACTCAGGTTATTAGATAACCCATCATCACAGACCCGGCACCTGCTGGAGCCAGTTGTTCGCAAGCTCGGAAAAGTCCTCAAAATCAACCGTGTAATCGCCGTTAATGTCGCCTGGCAGATTGCCTCTCTTATAACCAAGGTTGGTCAACACAAGGCCGTTGCCGTCATAATTGGTAACCCACAGCCGATATCCATCCGTATTAGCGGAGCTTTCCTGGTCGAAAATTGCGATGATGCTGATTTGACCCATCGGACAGGAATATTTTGTGAAGCCGTTACCGATACCGAGCAGCAGCGGGAAGGTCCGGCCGGTTTTATCCATAACCGTCAGGGTAGCATTAGGAGCCCAGTCGTTGGGGTCAGTAATATTAACGTCATCAACACGAACTAATCGTGCCTGGTAATACTCGCAGCCGGTTGTCCTGGTCTGGTCAAAGATAAACTGGTTGCTGCTGTTCTTTACCATACTGAGGGTGATAGTTTCCGGCTGAGGCAATCCTGCCGCCGGGGTAACCAGCGCAACATTAAAGTCATAGAACGGGTTGGTATTATGCATGTCATTGATATTCGTCTTGCCGTTATGGAACATATACCAGCCGGTTACGCTTACCCTGTCGCCTATATGAAAAGTCCAACCGGTATTTGGGTCGTGATTTACACGCCACAACTCCGAGGACCACTGGTTAGCCGTATAGCTTCCGCCCCCCATCATGGTATAATTTTGCGCCATATAAACGGCGGTGCCGGCGTGGTCGCTGCCTTCGCCCTGGATGTAAACCTGCCACTGGCCGCCCATACCGGATGTGCTCGGTGTAGAGTCGAGCATCTCTTCGGGATTATTAAGGACGATTCCGGTGATGGTGACTTTGTCCGTGGCGTCATAGGTTCCGACGCCGTCCTCATCAACCGCCTGAAGCTGCCAGTTAGTCACTGCAGCAACGGTCGGCCCATCGCCCTTGACTGCGGCAACAAAAGCTAACATCACCATCGCCGCCAAAACTATAATTCTGTTCATAGTTTGCTCCTCCTAAAATAATAATGTTACGAACGTTCAGCCGACACGGCTCCTAATCTGCGCATACTAATATCAAATTAGTGCTACCGCGCCAACAGGAATTTTTCGCAAAATTAAAATATATTTTAATGAGGTTCGTGGCTGTCAACCGCTAAGCACAACGATACTAATTTAGAAATACACACTTTATTACTATGAGCAGGCAAAAAGTGATTTTAGTATTAATAAGCCCCTCTTGCCTCCGCAATGGCTCTCAAAATGCATTATGGGAATGAAAACTGTTTACTTTCGCACGAACATACTGCCCGGCAGCTGCTTCACCAGGCCTTTCAATCGCAGCGATACAATCGAGGCGTTTACGCTTCCCGCGGGCAATTGCGAATCCTCGATAATCTGCTCAATATGAACAGGTTCGCTGTGCAGACACTCATAAACCGATTTTTCGCCGGGGTTGAGATTTAACTGGGCGATATCGAACAAAGGCATCTCTGCTTTTGCCGTAAGCAAATCGGCCTGCTGATTAACATGCCCTCTTATTTTATCGCCTATGTACCCAAGCGACTCCATTATGTCATCGACGCAGTCAACTAATTTGGCCCCCTGCTTAATCAGCTGATTAGCTCCCCTGCTGAGCGGAGAATCGATTTTGCCAGGCATGGCCATAACTTCGCGATTATATTCCAGAGCCGATTTGGCGGTATGAAGCGCACCGGAATTGCCGCCCGCCTCGATAACGATTGTCCCCAGAGATAAGCCGGCTATAATCCTGTTGCGGGGAGGAAAATTCTCGGCCAAAGGTTCGTAAAGAAGAGGCAATTCACTTAAGCATGCGCCGGATTCGGTAATCGAATCAAATAACTTTTTATTTTCGGGGGGAAATACATTGGCTAATCCGCAGCCCTGAACAGCGATGGTGCGCCCGCCAGCGGCAATAGCTCCCTGATGAGCCGCTGTGTCGATGCCGCGAGCCAATCCTGAACATATTGTAAAACCTGCGCCTGCCAATATGTGTGCGAATCGCGACGCCTGCTCGCTGCCGTATAAGCTGCACCGTCGTGACCCCACTATCGCCACACTAAGATTATCCGACTCGACGAGGGTTCCCTTGACATATAAAACAGGAGGCGGGTCGTAAATAAGTTTCAACTGTGCCGGGTAACGTTCATCCTGAAGGTGAATAATCCATACCCCAAGTTTTTCAGCCAGTGTCAGCTCGGCTTCGGCATCCGTTTTATCACGACTGGCCGCAATTTTTTCCGCGGTGTGAAGACCTATTCCCTCAACTTTCGCCAGTTCATAAGCCGACGCACCAAGAACTCTTTCCGGCGAACCGAAATAAGCGAGCAGCTTGCCGAAAGTAACCGGACCGACGCCTTCCGCGCCTGCCAGTTTCATCCACTTCTCGATATCCGGTGAATTTGGGTGCATTGAACAACCTGAATTTAAAACAATTACCACAAGAGTATATGTCCCCATTGTGTAAGGTCAAGTCAAATTATGATACAATGATAAAACACTTGTCACTGCTACCAGGTGAACAACCACTCTCTAATTCCGTATATAATTACAATTTGGGCCTTGTAGTTTGCGAATTCTTGTCGCATTATAAGCACTCATAATAGTATATTTGTGTTTCCTAATACTACGGCTCATCCAAGGCAAAAGAATCGCATATTGTCGCATTCATAACCTTATTTTTAACAATGAGTTATGTTTGTGGTGTCGGCATTCTATACGATTAATGGGCCTATTAAGTTGAAAAACACAAGGTATTGTGTTATATTCAAGTTTTTATGGTACGAAGCGTTACGAAAACTCGGAAGAAACAGGCAAAGGGCCACACCTCTAAAACGGCGGTGGTGGTTTCACGCAAACCCTTCAAGACATACGATGAGGCAATCAAATACCTTTTCAATAGAACTAACTACGAGCAGGAAAAGCACTTACGGTACAACGTAGATACGTTCAATCTGAAGCGGATGGAGCATTTGCTTTCGCTGGTAGGTAATCCTCATACCAAAATCGATACAGTCCATATAGCCGGTACAAAAGGTAAAGGCAGCACAGCCACAATGCTTGCAAATATGCTCGAAGCAAACGGCTATAAGGTCGGTCTGTACACTTCGCCGCACGTGGTTAACCTGCACGAGCGAATTATGGTCAACTCTGAAATGATAACGAAAACCGCGATGCTCGGTTTGCTTAACCGTATATACAAAGCGGTTGAAACCGTTTCAAAAACCAGCGCCCCGACTTTCTTTGAGATAATGACGGCGCTCGCCTTTATGCACTTTGCGGATTCTAAGGCGGATGTCGCGGTAATTGAAACTGGCCTTGGCGGTCGATTAGACAGCACCAATGTGATAAAGCCAAAGGTCGTCGGCATTACCAATCTGAGCTTCGACCATCAGAAACAGCTGGGAAACACGATAGAAGAAATCGCGAAGGAAAAGGCCGGCATTTTCAAGCAGGGTGTCCCCATCGTAACGGTCCAGCAGGACCCTAACGCGATGCGGGTACTGAGGGCACAGGCCGCGGCAGTTAAGGCGCCAATCAGCGTAACCGGCGTAGATATCGATTTCTCACATCGCTTCGAGACGTCGTCCGAGCACGGGCCGCATAATCGCGTGTGCCTGACGACACCCACCAGCAAATTTGAGCACTTTCGAGTCCCGCTGCTTGGTATTCATCAGGCGGTAAACTGCGGTCTCGCCCTTGCGATGCTCGACAAGCTCAAGGGGTGCGGTTTCGAGATAGATAACGATAAAACAGTATCAGGCCTTGCAAAAGTCAAATTGTCGGGCCGGATGGAGATGATTTGTGAAGACCCGCGAATCCTCATAGACGGTGCGCACAACGCCGCGAGCATAAGAGCGCTTATGCACGCAATAGGCCAGAGCATCCCCTACGATTCGATGATAGTAATCTTCGGCTGCAACGAAGATAAAGACGCCGCTGGAATGCTCCAGGAGCTGCAATTCGGCGCCGACAAGGTGATTTTCACTCGCAGCAACTCCCTCAAAGCGATGTCGCCTGATGAGCTGGCTGAAAAATATCTTGCCATATCCGGCAAGATGTGCCAAACCGCCCCCGCTCTTGGGGAGGCGCTTCGTCTGGCAAAAAATGCAGTAGGCAAGGAAGACCTTGTCTGCATTACGGGAAGTTTCTATCTCATCGGCCAGGCCAAGGTTCGTTTCCAGGCAAGTTAAACCTGTCCCCAGATGCGAGAATCAAGGAACCTGATGAAGCTGTCAATCGTCATACCTGCATTTAACGAATGCGGCAAAATCGGACGCGACGTCGAATCCGCCTGTGAATTTCTCCTGAAAAACAGTTTCGACGGGGAAGTTATAGTTGCCGACGACGGCAGCAGTGACACAACGGCTGACGAAGCACAAAAAGCGGGCGATAAATATAACGGCCGGATACGAATCAATATAATCCGAAACAGACAGCACCACGGCAAAGGATACGCCGTCCGTAGCGGAATAATCAAGACGACCGGTGATTACGTGATGTTCGTCGACAGCGGCAGTTGCGTCCCTCCCGATAATATCCTGCGAGGACTGGAACTGCTCAAAACCGGCAAATACGATATCGCTCACGGTTCTCGCAAATTAGCCGGAACGCACCTCATAAAAAACCACGGGCTTTACAGGCATATCTGCTCGGAGTTTTTTCACTGGTTCGTGGTCCATATAATGAAAATCCCGAAGGAGCTTACTGACACACAATGCGGCTTCAAAATTTACCGCGGCGATACCGCCCGTCTCCTTTACGGTCAGTGTATAATAGACGGCTTTATGTTCGATATCGAAATAATCATCCGGGCTATAAACCAGCATTACAGAATTGCGGAATTTCCCATCGACTGGACATGTGACCTCGACAGCCGGCTTTCACCGACAAAAAGCTCATGGCGAATACTTTTTGAACTGCTCAAAATAAGAAAAGCCACTTAGACAAACGCAAATTCACCGCGTTACTTAGAATAAAATTTCGCCTTGCCCCATCGCCCGAAACGAAGAATCCGACTACCTATCTTTTTGCTTTTACCCCCTAAAACCAGCAGTGCGGAAGTATCCTTGTGTTTCTCGCAAAAAGATCGCACCGCGTTAGCAGGCATCACCATAAAAGCAGTTGAAAAAGCATCCGCCTCGGCAGCCGTCTTTGCCATCGACCATGCGCCCGGTTTCGTAACCGGTTTCCCTGAACGCGGATTTATTATGTGCTGCCCCTTGCGCAGCCCAGATGCGCTAATCGCCCTGCCCGCCAAATTAATCTTCGCAATGAGTCGGCTGTAATCCGCCGGGTCTGACAATGATATAGGCCAGCCCGCTAAATCATCCGGAACGCCAACCGGCAAAATCGTGCTTTGTCCCGCTGAAATAAGAGCGGCCTTTATCCCCCACTCGCCGAGTAACTGTGCAATTTTGTCCGCGGCATAACCTTTGCCGACCGCGCCGAAATCAATTCTGACATCGTCGTTTCGTAAGGTAACGGTGTGTTCGGTCTCGTTAAGCACAAGCAGATTACTGCCGGTTTTTTTAAGGGCGGCCTCAATATCTTTTTTCGACGGCTTACGCGGCGTCCGGTCTTTATCAAGCCAGCAGTCATACAACGAGCCGATTGTAATATCAAAAACGCCTTTTGTTTGCTTTGATATTTCAATACTTGTCGCCAGACATTCGAAAGCCGTCGGGCCAAGTTGCAGCGGCTGATTTGCGGCAAGAGCGTTAATTCGCGAAACGTCGCTGTTATCCATAAATCGGCTGAGATTATTTTCGATGCGGTCAAGCTCTTCAAACGCCGCCCATGCGGCCTGCTCAGCATAAACTGCGTCTCGATGAACTATGAATATCTCGAACGTTGCCGCCATTGCGTTATGTTTAAAAGAGCTGAGATTGGCTATTCCGCACCGGCCTTTTTCAAACGAGATTGTATCGGATTGCTGCTCAGCCATAACTTGCTCTCATTTGACGGCCTGATTATCGGATTTGCTCGATTGCCATTCGTCCCACAGGTCTTTTGTTACATAGCCGCGAAGCTCGACCTGCGGCCTAAGCTCGATATCTTTATCGAACAGGGGGACATAAAGATTTTTCTCCCCGGCCGGCGAAATATCAAACAATCGGCCTATAAGCCGCTCCTGAATGCCGGCGGACGCGATTACGACCGGGGCAGGCGTGCGAATATCGTTAACATCATTATAATAGCCTACGTTTTTGAATGAGCGCAGATACCACGGCAGCGGCCAGTAATCACCATCGGGACAAACCACATATATCGTCATATTATTTCCATCCGAATATGCCCGCGAAACTTCCCCTACTCGCCTGGCGATTTTAAGCACGTCTTTCGTCGGATGAGCATATACATAAGGATTGCCGAGTTCGAAATTGAAAAACCGGCTTGCCATATATGCCTGCAAACCTAAGTCCGTTGCGAACACCAGAAAAAACAGGACCATTATTATTCGAGACAACACCCGCCCAAGCGAATTAACGACCGCGACAACGGCGACCGCCGCCAGCAGAATCATACCCTGATAAAAACTCAGCAGGCACCACGGCGTTTTATAAGGTATCGCCGAATAAACGACGGTCATTATCACAGTGTAACAGGCAATAAATGTTAACAGGTTCGAATCGAGACCTGATACGCCACGCCCGCTTATAATAATTAACAGGCCCACCAAAGCCATTACCACTATAAACCCTTCAGTCCATGGCGGCCCCATCCCTGCCTTACTGTAAATCAGCAACTGCAAATAATAATACCACGGATGAATATGAAGCTGGTTATGGCCCGCCCGCTCGAAATATATCGCGTAGGTTCGGAATGAATCGATAAGTCCTGCCGGATTTTTGAAAAAGGAAGAATAAAATAATCCCCATACGACTATCGCACCAATAATCGCCAAAACCAAATGACCAGGACGCACCAGGTTAAACACCGCCCTGCCGTCTTTTCGGGTCAGCAGCACAATCGCCAAAGCCACGATAACCGCCCCAAAAGCGATAATGGATGTTTCTTTTGTGGCAAAGCACAACGCCGCAAATACTCCTGTTCGCAGCGCCCATATCCACTTTTGGCTGCGGGCGTATCTGTATCCCGATACAATCATCCCGAAAGTAAAACAAACAAGCAGCATTTCCGGAATATAGTATCGGCTGTAGAAAACAAACGCGGGCGAAATCGCCGTAAGCGCAGCGGCGATTACCGCAACAGGCCTGCCAAGACCATCCATCAGCAGCAAAGGCATCAGGACTAAAATCAGTCCGAAAAATACCGGCACAATTCGCAGCGTGATTTCTGTAAGACAAGCGTAGGTATGCTGACCGGAAAGCAACGCGGGAATCAGCGTAAAATAATTCAGCGTCGGCCCGTGGAATTCGGTCGGGTCATAGCGATAGTTGTTTGCCTCGAGAAGCTGCCCGAAACGGTAAGCGTGGACCGCTTCATCGCCGTGCATCGGGCGGATATCCAAACGGGAAATCCGCAACGCTGCGGCCAAAATCATAACGGCTGATACTGCAAGCCAGTATCTCATCTACTTTATTTCGCAGGCGTTCCGTAAACCTCGACCTCAATATAATTATTCAGGTCGTTGGCGCTGTTGCCGTTGCTGTAACACCTGACATACCGGCCCACCACGCCCTTGGCGTCGATAAGTTTGCCCTCGGATGTCTCAACGTAGTTTCTGTCTTTGCCTGCGCCCAGGCCCATTGTGTTGTCCGTGTCATTATTGAAAATCGTATGGACGTTCTTAATGAAATCCGGGTCATCGGCGATCTGCACAATTACGTCCTTATAAACGCGGGCCTGCTTGTGATAATGCCAGACAACAACCGCGTATATGTTATACTTCGCCTGAAGGTCTATCGTTATATACTGTTTTAACGGGCCCAACTCGACGTAGCTGCCGTCTGTCGCTTCTTTGTCCCCGTCGGTAATCATCTCGATTTCACCGATAATCGGCTGCTCATCCGAGCTTTTCACCGGCTTCTTAAATGCGACGTTGGTCGTCCCTTTGGGGGCGTAAAACGGCTCTCTTGGTTTGCCTGTCGGCTTCTCAAGATTCGCGATGCCCTGAAAATTCTGCGGCGTGCCCACAAACTGCGGCTTCGGCAAAACCAGCGGAATCGGCGCTAAATCGCCGGCGGGCTTTGACTCGACAACATTGGTATCCGCTGCCGGGGCGTTGCCGTCGGCGGATTTGGGAAGGGCTTTCAGTGTTGCCGTAGCAACAAATCCAAAAAGTACCACCAATGCTATACTTGCTGTTATGCGAATGCTTTTGCGTGCCATTTTGTGTATATCTCCTTCGTTAAAATTAGTCAAACCACCCACAAAACCAATAAAAGGGTTTATTCATTCTATTGATTCAGCAGCGTCTTGTCAATCGCAACCGGGCTTCGGCTCACTCCTTCATAAATAAGATTATTTCACAACCGCCACGGCGACCGCATCGGCCGGGCCAGCATTTTATCCGCTTCAGTGTCATTTATAAAGCGCTCATTTACTGGGTCCCATTGCAGTTTCCTGCCAAGCCGGACCGCTATACCGCCTAAGTGACAAACCGTGGCTGAATGATGTCCCGTCTCGACGTCAGCCACAGGCTTTGTCCGCAGCCGGACACAATCAAGAAAATTTTGATGATGGTCGTTGCTGCGATAAAGACGGATTTCATCGGGACGTATCTTCGACTGAACAATCGACGCCGGCTGTGAGAAAAAACTCTCCCGGCTTACAAATATCCGACCATCGGTCCCCTCAAAGCGAACGGGTGATTCCTGAATTCCTGCTTTGCCAGTTTTGCATAACAGGCGAACACCATTGGCATATTTGTATTCTATATCGTAACTCAGCGGTGTTTCAAAAAGCCCTTCTTTGGGAAACTCGCCTGTCCCGCTGACCTCCACTGGTCCGGTTGAATCCGTTCCGTTACCCCACTGAGCGATATCTATCGCGTGCGCTCCCCAGTTTGTCAATTGTCCCCATCCGAAATCGTAGATAAAATGCCAGTTGTAATGACATCCCTGTTCGATATACGGTCTGTACAGGGCTGGCCCAAGCCACAGGTCATAATCCAGTCCCGCCGGCGGCGGCTCAGTTTTCCATGTAAGCGGATTGGGCCTGCTGTTTTCCGGTATCTCGACTTTAATCGTTTGCAGCTTCCCGATTCTGCCGTTGCGAACAAGCTCGCAGGCCTGCTTGAAATTATTATCCGATCGCTGATGGCTCCCCGTTTGTAAAACCCGCTCGTATCGTTTTATCGTTTCGCACAACATCCTGCCTTCGGCAACGTTGTAAGCAAGCGGCTTTTCGCAATATATGTCTTTGCCCGCCTTTGCCGCGGCGATTGATATAGGCACATGCCACTGGTCCGTCGTGCAAACTGCAACCGCGTCAACATCCCTTCGCGTCAGCAGCTCGCGAAAATCATTATATGACGAATCTGCGGACAATCTGCCTATTTTTCTCGCTTCCTCACGATGCGAGTAATCAACGTCGCAAACGGCCACAACCTGCGAATACCGCTTACGCAAAAACGCCTTAAGGTTCAGTACGCCCTGACTGCCCGTGCCGATTATGCCGATGCCGATTCTGTTGCTCGGTGCGTCTTCACCGAATACCGACGATGGAACAATAAGAGGCAAAGTGAAAACCGTACCTGCGGCAAACCCTTTCCGCAAAAATGCCCGTCTTGATAACCTGTAATGTTTTTCAGCCATTTTTTTCGTGCTAAAATAAAACGGCAGAGACCCGCATTCCAAGGCCCCTGCCGTATAATCAGTTCATAAAAACAAACGCCGACAGCTATTTGTTCTGCGGCATCTCAACAGCGGCCGGCTGTAATCCTGCCTTGGCTAATACTGCGTAAACAACAAGGCCGATAAAGAACGCAATGACCGGGGCCGGACTGATAAAACCGAATTTACCCGGGTTAATCGTCGGCAATATCGCAACGACAAATCCAATGGCCCAGGAAATATAACCCGCCATGTTGATTCCCTTGCGAGGCCCTGCCCACTTTTTGCCGCTCAGGAAATAATCCGCTACCATCGCACCGCAAATCGGCCCGAACGATGCGCCGATAATACTGAAAACCCCTACAAGATTCAGTGCCTTGCCCGTTGCCGCGAGAATAATCGCAATCACTCCGCCAATCGAAACCATAACGACCTTGTTGGCCTTCGGAAACATCGTGCCGATACTGTTGGCGGCTATAAATGTGCTGAAACAAGCGGGAGCAAAACTCGCTATCGCAAACAGTACGAACATCGACTTTGCTAAAGTCCCTCCCTGTGCGCTGATAACACTGTCAAAGGAAAAACTCGTTAACTTCGGATTGGCAGCATGAGCGCCTGCTACGGCTATTAAAGGCAAACCACCCGCGACTAATATCGCCAGCATTATGCCCACAACTCCGCCCAATTGAACATCTTTCGCATCGCGGTTACCCATACCGAAATCGACGCCCGCCGCGCCAGCGGTTGCGAAGAAGCCGACGACAATAGTTATAATCGTCAGAAATCCCTCAGACGCGTCTGCGCCGGGTGTCGGCTTAAAATTCCCCGCCGACCCCACGTTAGTGAAAAACACAAGCAGAATCATAACCAGCGGGACAATCGGCAGAAACGTCGATACCTTGCCGACATACTGAATTCCCTTGAGCGCAACAAACACAGCGAGGACCGTCCAGATTATTGACACAATGACGAACGGAGTCGTTCCAGGCGAAGCATCGTAGCCGAATGCTTGGAGGATAAAACTCGTTGATACGGCTGAATTGACCGCAAGCCAGCCGAACTGCAAAAGCCCCATCAGCAAGCCGGGCATCAAAAAACCGCCCGCTGTGCCATACGTCGAGGAACCGACGACGTAAAGCGGGTAGCCCGTCTTCATCCCCAAAAGCCCCGGCACAAGGTAAAACAGGAAATAACATATCAGGGCACCAACAACCAAACCGAGCAAGCTTAGTCCCAAACCAGCTTTCGACAGCGTCCCGTCGGCTATCTTCATATAAAAGACAACCCACAGGAAGATGCCCGCGTAAACAGGCGCTGTGCCTTTATACCACGGTGCTCGCTTGTCGGCAGGGTTCGGCTTTGCCATACCAAGGTAGCTTGGCAGCATTCCGTTACTCATAATCTGTTCTCCTAACTATAAATTCATATTTGCATAACCCGGCCAAACATAGCCGGGGACATTAGTATCTGTCAACGAATCACTTCGCAGCGGTCCTGTTCATCTCAGTCAGTGCCACAAAATACAGATATATAATCGCAAATAATGACAAGAGCAACGTGCTGTAACGGTGAATCTGCAATAACACTTCCTGCCCGTGCGTGCCGAAAATCGGGAACATACTCACAACAGCGCTAAGAATTACGGGCAGCGACATCGTCAAAACCACCCAGAAGCATATTCGCAGCTTAAGCTCGTGCTTTTCGGGAGCAACTGTGCTTTTCGGATTGCGGCCAACAATCCTGTTAAGCAAAGGCCAGTAGTTTTTGTTTAATCGATTCCTGTCCGCCCAAAGTACCGCGAGAATGGCAACGCACGCCGCGAAAATCGGCGCAGCCGTCGCATGAATCATCAGCCACCAGCCCGATAACGCCCCGCCAAGCACCACTCTCGGAACAAAACCTGTTACGGCCAGGATAACAAAACACAAAATCGCAAGCAGAAAAACCAGTTTCCTCAGCACTCCAAGCAAACTCCATTTTTGCTCGATGAAAAGAAGCGTTACGAAGAAAATCATCAGCCGCAGCGGGTCAAGTACGCGAAACCCCCTGTCTTTGCCGAATACGTCGTCGAATTTCGGCTTTGACACGATAAAGTGCAGCAGTATCGCCGCGACCACTGCCGCGAACCCGGCCGCAGCCGCCGTGCGAAACATACTTACGTCCATCAACCAGCTCACTGCTCGTCTCCAACAACGACCTTAGCCACGAAACCAAGCGCCTTTAACGCATACAGAACCAGCACGCCAAGAATAATCAGTGATGACAAAATCGCCACGACCTTCAGCCACGGTCTAAACACAAATGAGAATGCGAACGCCCTGGTATAACATCGCGGCAAATTCTCGAAAGCGACCATTTCTTTTGCTGTAAGATTTTTCAAAGGCGAATCAACCGAAACAAGCCCGAATAAAAACGGCGAATTTGTCGTATGACAATCCTGGCAGTTGCGAACTCCCAGCGCCTGGGCCGCGGGCCTGACGTCGTGCGCTATCGGCCACATATACGGTTTCGCCATTTTACTGTCCGCCGACACAAGTTTTCCGCCTGCATCCAGCGAATACATTTTGCCTCCCGTGATATAAACGGGCTTTGCTCCCGCGTCGGCTTTCTCGCCGAGTGCGGTCAGGATTTTAATAACGTCTTCGTCTTTCAAATCAGGCCAACTGCCCGTCTTTGAGAACGCCGTCTTCGTGATTACCCTTGAAGTTGCCGACTTGACGGTTTCCATCGCTAAAGGCGTTACATTGCCGTCGCTAATCGTCGCCCAGTAAGCGGGCCAGAAAAGTTTGAATACTCCGATTTTGCCGTCTTGTCCCTTCGCGAAAACCGGGTACAGCAGGTGAGGCAGGATTTCGCCTTCCTTGCTCGCGCCTGCGATACCCAGCGCATGCGCCCTCGCGGTCTTTGTATGAATCGTCTCATCCTTAGGCCATGGCCCCGAATGACACGCCGTGCAGGTTAATTTGTCAAAATGAACGGGCGGTATCCCCACGTGCTTGGGCGTCGGCGCTGTAAATCGCCCCGCGTCCGGTTTTGCTCCATTTGTGCCGAGATGACAACCCTCACAGGATGTATTGGCCGCTAATGGGTTCGTCGAATTGCACGATTCCGTGCCGTAACCGCGTATGATATTATGGTCAAGACCGTTGCGATGACAATCCGCACACACAAGCCCTGCGGCAAGATGAACGTCCTGATCCATAAACCACTTCTCCGTTTTGCCGTCCCGGACGTCAGCATTCGAATGGCAGAAATAACACCGCTGTTTCGGCGGTTTTACGCGAATATCAAAACCCGCCCAGTCATTGTGACCAAACGCCTCTTTGCGGTATGCCACAACGGGCGGCTTTAATTTTGTATCGCCGGACGTGAAAGGTGCCCTGAAGTCATATTCATTGGGCAATCCATTTACCGAACCGGTTACATAAGCGAACTCACAGGACGCCGTCGCCGCCCAGCGGTAATTGCCGCGAAGAATTACCTGTATCGAATACCCGCTCGCCCCGCCCATGTCCATCTCCGGGTTCCCGTCGTGGCAGGCAAGGCAATTTATCTCCAGTTTACCGGTAACATCCGAACGCAACACCTCTTCGGGATTATCGCTTTTATCGACCATTTCCCCGATAGCGCCACCCGGCATCTGCCTGCCGAATGACCGCAAAAACGCCATCGGCGTCAATCCTATCTGCTCAGGCCTGAATGTCCCCGGCCATTTACGGTACGACAGCGGTATCTGGGTGGCACTCGTCGGGTCCGCGTAAATCCACGCCTGTCCTATTCTGCCCGGATTAACATTGGGGTCGGTTGCGTTGAAATGCCAGCCGGCGCTGATTTTGTCGTAACTATGGCATGCCCCGCAGGTCGCCTTGGTCGAAAATGGCAGCACAGGGTCAGCATCCGGATGAATCTGGTCCGGTTCTTTGCCAGCCACCGGTTCAGCAAGCAGCGGTATCAAATGAACAAAATTACTCCTGCTGCCGTCCGGTGTGTCGCCAAGTTTCGCCTCCTCACCGATAGCGATTCCTGTCGCAAGTACGACTACTAAAAGCAACGCCTTGGCAATCAATCCGTTTCGCAATGTTCAGCCAGTCCTTTGAACCGTTAAACCTTAAATTCTTCCGGCTTGAATTCGAGTTTGCAGCCCGCCTCGACCGCATCATTTACCTTGAGAACAGTTGCTGCTGTATCGTACCCGACCTCAGCCGGGCAGTTTAGTTTCTCTTTGCCGCGGACCGCGTTGAAGAAATTCTCCAGATGCGGTTTGTGATAAAGGTCTTTGAATACTACGCCGATTTTATACATATCCGGAGCCGCCGATTCACGCACGTCAACTAACGCACCCGAATCGGATTTTTCTTCCTTCTTTTCAGGTGGAGCAAGCAGGTAACCTTTCTTGACCCACTCGTCCCACTGCGGAGCTGTCGGCTCACGATATGCCTCGCCCCTGCTGCCCGCCTCGGAAATAACCAGTGTGCCTTTGTCGCCCATAAACGTCTCGTAGTAACCCTGACAACTATTGGTTGTGATTGTCTGGTAATACGCCCTGACAACCCCCTTTGGGGTATCGTAAGTATAAATAGCCATCACGTTGTCATACCACTCGTGGTCTTTTTTGTCGTAATAATCCGTCCCGCCGCTGGCAACAACAACTTTAGGTGATGCGCCGAGGAACCAGTTATATATGTCAATCTGGTGTGAGCCGAGGTCAACTATTGGCCCGCCGCCAAGCCCCTTATACCATCGCCAGTCACGGAATTGCTTCATTGACTTGAAGCCGTATTTGTTCAGCGTCGCCTCGTCGATTTCCTTTCCTTTTGGAAAACCGCGGCCATCAGCCGGCTGAACCGAGCGATTCCACTGACCATTGATTGTCGTTATACGGCCGAGGATGTCCGCCTCTTGAAGAAGCTTGTTATAGCAATGAAGGTATCGCGGATTACTCCGCCGCTGATGGCCTATCTGGAGCAGTTTGCCGGTCTCTTTCGCCGCCGCTACCATCTTGCGGGCGCCCTCCAGCGTGTTCGACATCTCCTTCTCGCAGTAAACGTGCAGACCCGCTTTCAGACACGCTACTGTATGCTCGCAATGCCAGAAATCAGGCGTCGCGATTATGACCGCCTGCAGGTCCTTTTCCTTATCGAGCATCTCTTTGTAATCGGTATAGACGTTATGCTCCTGCTTATATGCCTTTAGAAATTTTGACGCGTTTTGCTGATTGAAACTCGTCCAGATATCGCACAGTGCCTTGAACCGCAAGCCCGGTATTTTTACCGCCGCCTCAAGAAGCACCCTGCCCTGGTCGCCAACGCCTATTATGGCCACGTTTATATCGTCCGATTTTGAGCCGGCCCCGGTTCCTGTTTCCCCAAGAACCATCGGCGAAAAAATCAGCCCTGCTCCAACTGCTGCCGTCGAACGGATAAATTCCCGTCTGTTAAGCCCCGTTGTTGTCCTGTTTTCGTTCATTTTAGCCCTTTTCAAAACCTAACCAAACACACTTTCACCCCGCCCAACAATGCTTTTTGATAATACGCAATTCCCGCCCATCTGGCAACTACAAAATCGCGCCAATTTTACGCTATGAAAAGACCCCCAAGCCACCCATAAACTCCGTTGATATTTAACCTTTACCTGTCCCTCCTAAGTAACAATAATGCGTTTCAACTGGCAGCGTTTTGCAATGTTATCGCCTTGATTTCACCATCAGAAAGAGTATAATAAATCATGTCTTTGGCTGGGGGCAAAAAGCATAGAGGGTTTGGTTGCGTAGCCAGGCGTTTATAGTAAACCCCAACAGACGGCAGGGTATGACCTGAACGCTCAGAGAGGGCTTGTAATGAAAATTCGAAGAAAACTGTTTATTGCCTTTGGCGCGTGCTGGAGGCAAAATTGATAACTCTTGGTTTATTTACTTTGGCTCTCCTCTTGATGTCAGGTATTGCATTTGTCTATGCCCTGACTTTCGTGTTGGATTGGCTCTATAACAAACGCAGGAGTGATTCTCTTGCGTTTGGCATTTTCTGTCTGCTGACATCCATTCAGGCTGTGACCCTCTTTTTCGAATACCGCGCCGATTCCGTCCCTTCCTATATCATTCTGTCCAAGATTGAGATATGTGAGGCCATTTTAGCGGGTTTATTGATGATTTGGTTCTTGGCCGCTTTTATGCGCGTGAATGTCCGCTGGTGGCTGATGGTCCTTACACCGATAATTGGCACGCTCATTGCCTACAACCTCCTTTCGCACTATCCCCTCAATGCGTCTGAAATCTATGGCATCAAGACGATGATGCTGCCTTGGGGCGAGCAAGTTATGGTAGCGGACCACAAGGTCGGTTGGATTGCCCCCATCTCCTTTGTTGTGAGAATATCTATCCTGGTTAGTTATTTCGTAATCTGTTTCTTTGGGCGAAGGTCTCTGCGCCCGGTTGAACTGCTTGTCTTGCTTGTTTGTCTCGCTATGCAATTCTCGGCCGTGATGTCGCGTCTCGTTTTCGAACTCACAGCGGCTCAGTTCTTAGTTCTTGGCCCGCTTGCCCGCTTGGGTTTGATGTTGTTAATGGGCACGCTGCTTTCAACGCGGCATGGACGCCAGTCACGCGAGTTGGCGGCCTCGAACACCGCCCTGACCGAGGAAATGGAAAGCCGCCGGAGCGCGGAAAATAAGCGCAAACGGGCGGAAGAGGCGATGCTGGAAAGCGAAGAACGATACAGGGCAGTAATCGAAACCACAAATACCGGATTTGTTGCTTTGGACGAGCAAGGTCGAGTATTAAATGCGAATTTGAACTATGTCCAAATGGTCGGCTATCCTTCGGTTGACAAAATCATTGGCCGACAGGTTACGGAATGGACCGCACCATACGATATTGAACGAAACCGCACAGAAGTAGGCAAATGTTTCGAAAAAGGGTCTGTAAAGAGTCTTGAAATTGATTATAAACGCGCAGATGGAACTATCGTCCCCATCGAAATCAACGCCAATGCGGTACAAACAAAAAATGGAAGGATGATTCTAACGCTTTGCCGCGACATCACCGAGCGCAAGCGGGCGGAGCAAAGAATTCTTGAACATCAGACACGCCTCAAGCAGCTGGCGGCACAATTAACGCTTGTTTCGGAACAGGAACGCAGACGCATAGCAGGCGAAATTCACGATGAGATAAGCCAGACACTCGCTATGGCAAAAAACAAGCTTGACGCTCTTCGAATCTCACCGCCATCCGAAGGGTCATTTGCCGAGATGGAACAGATAAGCTCTTATATAAAGAAAGTGATTCAGGAAACAAGAACATTAACCTTCGAGCTTAGCAACCCCATACTTTATGAACTGGGCTTTGAGGCCGCGGTCGCGGATTGGCTCAAAGACAATGTCCAGGAAAAACATGGGATAGCTACTGAGTTTCATGATGACGGCCTGCCCAAACCGCTTGATGACGATTTAAAAGCGATGCTTTTCAGGAACGTCCGCGAACTGCTCACCAATTGTATTAAACACGCCAAGGCCGGCAAGATAATGGTTGGTCTTCGCAGAATCGATGACTCGATGGAGATTGCCGTTGAAGATAACGGCGTCGGCTTTGACCCCGCACAAACCAGGACAATAACAGGTAAAAAAACCTCATTCGGACTGTTCAGTATTCGTGAAAATATGGAAAATATACGCGGACGTTTTGAAATTGAATCAAAACTAGGCGCCGGCTGCAAAGCCATAATGACCGTCCCGCTGAAAAGCCAAAATGATAAAAAGAAGGCCTAATCATGCCCACTAAAATTTTATTGGTTATAGCTCGATCCTGCCTCTAAAATCCGCCAACACTTCAGCGAACAACAAGAAGGTCTGAAAAAAGCAGATAAGCTTCTCGGTTTCGGTGCGGCGATAGCAGCCAAAAGGCGGTAAATCTCTCCGCTTTTCTCTTGACAGACACCCGCAAAAGGGTATCATCAAAATCGCCTTTGCCGGGGGGTAAAAGGCAATGAAGAAAGAGAGTGAGAATGACCGGAGAAGGGTCAAGGTTCATAGTTTTCAATCAGCCGGAATCGGCGCAGCGTGCGCTCCGTCAATATCAACAATTCTTTTAGAAGGAGAAGAAAATGAGACGCCTTATTCTCGCTGTTTTGGCAGCATTGGGTTGGCTATTTATCAATGAACCCATCAAAGCTGCAAATACCCTTTATTTCACCAGTTCACCAAGCAGTTGGGTCGGACATGGGCAGACTGAAACGTTCACTTCCCCGACAACTGCCTTCTCGACACAGCGTTTGTTCAATAATGCCGTAGAACTTAGTTTCGATGATGGCCCAGATTGGTACTATCTCTACCTGGTTGGGCCGAGCTCAACATCGCCGACCGTAGGATTCTATCCGGATGCAACCCGATGGCCATTCAATGGTTCAGGCTCAGGGTTGTCGTTCGATGGAGACGGGAGGGGTGATAATACGCTCACCGGCTACTTCAAGGTGTTGCAGGCGGATTATGACACCAGTGGAAACGTCGTGTCATTTGCTGTCGATTTCACGCAATACGATGAGTGCGTGACGGCCAACTGGGTGTCCGGAAGTTTTAGGTATAATTCGGATGTTCCCATTCCCGAACCCGCTACGCTTTTGTTTTTCGGCCTTGGTGCGGCGATAGTAGCCGGAAGGCGGTAAAACACCTCGTTTTTCCTTGCCTGTCCGGCTGTAGGGGATATAATGAAACACGCCTTTGCAGGAGGCGAAGGCATAAGAGTTAAACCAGGGAAGAAGGGAAAACTCGGTTGCATAAGTTCTTTATGTCCTGCGGTCAATTTAAAATGAAGAAACTGATAATAGCAATCGTAGTCCTGTTATGTATCGTTCCCTGCCGGGCAACGACTCATATAATGTATATGACTCCGGGCGGTGCGGGCAGTATGTCGGGGATACGCCTCGCTGACGCCGCCCCTGATTTCAACCAGATAATCACCTATTCCTGGTCTTTTGAACCTAATGCCGTTATAGATGTGATTATGGCAGGCGGAACTTATACCATCTCCGTAAACCAGAACTTCGACCCCAGGCCTGTAGGTAGTGCGGGCAAAAGGTATGTGTTTAACTATGGAGATGCCTG
The DNA here is from genome assembly GCA_963769245.1 of uncultured Phycisphaerales bacterium. GTDB lineage: Bacteria > Planctomycetota > Phycisphaerae > Sedimentisphaerales > Anaerobacaceae > Fen-1362. Next base: position 1,672,891 of record CAVYKU010000001.1, on the reverse strand, counting down.
CAATATCAACGTGAATATTTCAGGTTATATGTATTTTCATAATTATTCATCCACTCCGGCCACTTCCTACGAATTTCGGGAGGTCAACTTTATATCGACCAACCCTTACGCTGCGTTTTTGTTTGACGCTAATGCCGGAGCAGGACAACTGGCGAACTCTACACGCATCTTCACCAATTGTATTGCGACTGCCCCTTCTTCGGCGTATATGTTCGGTTACAGCACGGCAGGGAACATAGGGGGTGTTATAAACCTGAATAACTGTACCTTCAAGAGCGGTTACCAAATTGCCTGGCTGGGAGGCAGCGTAATGATGAATGTAAATGGCGGGACATATACCACTACTGGTGATTGTCCTTGCATCCAGCTTGGCAACGGAACAGACGCCCCGGTTCTTACGGCACACGGGGCGACATTCAGAAGAAATAATTTTTCTACCGATGACCCAAACGGTTTTGTGATATCTGAAGCGGATGGCTCATCATCCTCGCTAAGTTTAATCGATTGCAATGTATGGGCAAATCCCCTCAGTTACAGTTCCGGAATATTGTTAACGAGCGGCCCGCTGCAGTATATTAAACATACGCACGTCTCCGCGCCAAATCAGGGTATCTGCTGCGATTCGGACTGTACAAACGCTATTATCGACGGTGCAGACGAGGCCGGGAATATGGAGACTATCGAGGTCAATGCGCCAGTCAGATGGAATGTTGCCGGCACCTGGGTCGCTGGTGATACAATTCAGATTTTCATACAGAAAGGCCAACAGGTATCATCATACACATATAATGTTGTGCAGGGCAGAACGGCATCCTTTGTTCTTACACTTGATTTTGTTCTTAACTGGAATGCGAACTCAGACAGTTTTTGCAAAACCATTACGGCATCCATGGGCAATGTTAATGAAATTATGATGAACGGCACTTCGGCCTGGGGTTGTGCGATGTTTGCAATCGTTCATAGCGCCAATGGCATATTCACAAACCAGGCGGCAGCTGGCCAGTCCCCGATGATTCCGGGGTCTGCCGTGGAAATAGACGGCAACAATATCATTCTCGAAAACTACAAAATTCGTAATCCCAACGGACAGGCCTGGGAAGGGATAACTATTGCTGGAGTGCTTCCTTATGGTGGTAATGTCGTTGTCCAGAACTGCGATATCAGTGATTCTTGGTTCTCGATTGCCTGTCGGTCGTATAATACGCTGGTTGACCATTGTGTTATGCACGCGCCCTGGTGCTATCTGAACGATAATGATGCTAACCACAATACCTGCAAGAACAGCACTCTATATTCCTTCCGCAATGCTTATTTATCTGGAAACATCAATGCGAACGGCTGTTTTACTATCGCTGCGGGAGGCCGCAACCAGGCCCACGACAACGAGTTCTATAACAACACCTGCGTAGCTGATGGCTCTCTGCAAAATATGGGGACAGGGGTTATTCCGGACAATAATACTTATTGCCTGAACGACGCAGAGCATCTCGGTTCTAACAACACTTATTATGATTGGAACACCTATTACATTACGAGTGCTTCTGATGCGAACCTCGCCTATTTCAGGGGCAATGTCTATCCGACCTTGCCGAATCTGTTGTCTTACTGGACAACTTATGAAGCAAATACCCGCTCATCTATCAACGACATTCACAGCCGCGTTATTACTCGGCCTGGGTGCTGTGATTGTGATAAGTAAACGCAGTTAAGACGGTCTATCTTGTAGAACCGCTGCCAGACAGTTTTTTGGGCTGTAGAATCGACGAACTCGGCTTAGCCGAAGCAAGTATGCCAGTTATTGTTTCTTCTTATGGACTCGAAAAGTGCGTTTTTAGCTTCAAAAACAGGGATTCTCCTCTGCCCTTATTTTCCGTGTTCGTCCGATATTGCATAATGAAAAGGCGGTAAATCTCTCTGTTTGACGCAATTACACGTTTTATAAGGGGCGTTTTTTGGCTATTTAATGGGTTTTTCGCGGATATTCAGGTGAGCATTTGCTTGACATTGAAAGTTAAAATGGGTAGAATGGGGAAATATGTAGAGCGAGACCTGAATGTGCCTGTTGTTGCGGGCAATAAATATCTCATACAAGTTACGTAGATATTTATGGCACTTATACGACAGGAGGTTTTATTTACAACTGGTCCGAGCGCGTTCCTGCCCTTAACCCAACCCAGGCAGCGAAAAGGTATTAAAGGTGTTTTAGATGTCAATAGTTATAGCGAGCTGTGGCCCAAGTTTGCCTAAGTAACAGCAGCGTCTTGAAATATAGCTGCATCGAGGCAAGGAGAACCAAATAATAAAGAAACTGATAATAGCAATCATAGTCCTGTTATGTATCGTTCCCTGTTGGGCAACAACTCATATAATGTATATGGCTCCGGGCGGCGCGGGCAGGGGGCTAAGCCCCTATGATGCCGCCTCTGATTTCGACAAGATAATCGCCTATTCCTGGTCTTTTGAACCTAATGCCGTTATAGATGTGATTATGGCAAGCGGAACTTATAACCTCTCCGTAAACCAGGACTTCGACCTCAGCCCTGAAAGCAGTGCAGGCAAGAGGTATGTGTTTAACTATGGAGATGCCTGCAATATCAACGTGAATATTTCGGGCTATATGTATTTCCACAAGTATTCATTCACTCCTCCTACTTCCTACGAGTTTCGGGATATCAACTTTGTATCGACTAACTCTTACGCTATGTTTGTGTTTGACGCCAATGCCGGAACGAGATACTCGGCGAACTCCATAAGGAAATTTTATAATTGCTCACTTACTTCCGCTCCGGGTGCTTATATGTTCCCTCCCACGCTGATAAACGGGGAAATCGACCTGAATCAATGTACCTGTCTCTCGCAGGGCTATCCAGTCGCTATGCTGTCGGGTTCGGTTGTTATGAATGTAATTGGAAGCACCTGCACAAATACAGGCACTTACCCTTGTATCCAGCTTGGCAACGGCCTGGCAGGGGACACTCTTGTTTTTACTGCTCAAGGTTCAACATTTAACGAACCAAATGCTTCGGCCTTAACTTATGTATTTCGTGGAACGCTTGTTTCGACGCCTGTGCTAAATTTAATTGATTGCAATATAACTGCTAATCCTTTGGGGTATGGGACGGGGATATATATTGTGTCTCCTGTTTGGACGTATATAAAACACACTAACATTTCCACGCCTTCGAGCGCGATTTTGCAGCACTCCCAGTCCAGCAATGTTCTGATAGACGATTGCAATTTAGATGCTAACGCCCCGACAAGGTTGACTGTGGGTGGGACCTGGGCGGCTGGCGATACAATTCAGGTCTGGGTTCAAAAGGTTCTGCAAATATCCTCTTTCACTTACACGGTTCAGCCCGGATTAACCTCTGCTGCGCAAGTGGCTGCAGATTTTGCTGCTGCATGGGATGCCAACGCTGATTCGTTCTGCCAAACCATAACCGCATCGAGCAGCGATGTTAATATAATTCTAAGCGGGACTTCTGCGTGGCAGACAATGACGCCGGTGGTTAATGGTGTTGTTGGCGGAACTTCTTCTCTGGGCGGGACTATTATAAATATGGCCGATTTTGAGTATATGCCCTATGGGTCAGTGAAACTTCCATTCGACCCTGTTGTCTTCGACGGCAATAATGTCTTAATAAAAAATTGTAATGTCCATTGTGTTAATGGGATGGCCTGGGAGGGAATAAATGCAAATGGCATAACTTACGGGGGAGGAGTAACGATTCAAAACTGCTTTGTAAAGGATGCCTTCTTTCCAATTGTTTGCAGGGCTGACAATGCTCTTGTTGATGGCTGTGTAGCACAGGGCAACTGGCCTTATTTGGTAGAATCAGGGGCAAGCAGCAACACTATCAAGAACAGCACCCTATACTGTTATCCGAGTCCAGTTATGAACACCGGCGTATTCACTACAGGAAGTAGCGCTAAAGCCGTAAACAACTCAAGCTACAATAATATTGCTGTCGTTAATACGGCTCTTATCAATATGGGGTCAGGAAATTTGCCAACATCTATCGCCTATTGCATATACGATTACCAGAATTACATTGGCGGTAATTACTTTGAAAATAACTGCTACTGGACAATCGGGGCAAACGCCAAACTCGCTAAGCTCAGCACCATAGATTATACCACGCTGGCTGGAATACTATCCGCCTGGCCTGTTGTCGGAGTCAATACTATGTCATCGTTAAACGATTTACACAGCATTTACGCCGACCCCCAGTTTGCTGATATGAACAATGGTGACTTTAGCCTGTTGCCAGGTTCGCCCTGCATAGGCGCAGGCATACCCTACCTTGGAGGCGATAAGTCGTTTATCGGCGCAGTTCCTCCAAAGGCCGGAAGTACACCGAGCGATTTGGATGCCAATGGCAGGGTAGACTTCGTCGATTTTGCCATCTTTGCCCAGCATTGGCTGGAAGGTGTTGAGCCATAAGTATAGCTTAATCCTATCCCCCAACCAGCGCATTTATTTTTGCTAAATAATGGGAACAGCTACCATTTTTAGTTCTATAAAGTCCAGCCCTCGCGGTACTGGCGGCCGAGAAGCTCGTTGGCCTCCGGGATATTTGTTATTTTCATATTCGGCCCGTCCCACTCAATCCGCTTACCCGTGCGTATTGCGACATTACCCAGCAGAACGGTCTCCGTCAGAGGCCCCGCGTATTCGAAATTCGAGCACGCCGCAGGTCCGCCCTTGCAGGCGTCAATCCAGTTCTGCTCATGCGTCCCCGCTATTCGCGGAATTGTTTTGGCAGGACGCTGGTAATCTTTCATTCGCGACTCAGGAATAATCCGGCCTTCCACCATCGTTCCCTTATCGCCGATAAAAATAACGCCGTTGTCGCCAAGCTTTCGTTCCTTTTCCAGCCCCGCTGGTCGAGGCGGCTTTAATCCGCCGTCATACCACGTCAGGTTCACCGCCGGCATTTCCCCGCGAGCCGGAAATTCATATCGTACAATCGACGCGTCCGGATACGTCTCATTGTTTTTCGCCTTCATCCAGTCCTTAACCACACGCGATGAAACACACGCCTCAACAGCAGTCGGCCTGTCCAGCTTCAACGCCCAATACGCGTGGTCCATTATATGGCAACCCATGTCCCCCAGCGCGCCAGTCCCGAAATCCAGCCAGCCACGCCACGCAAACGGGTGATAAACAGGATTATATGGTCGAACCGGCGCAGGCCCCAGCCAGTTGTCCCAGTCCAGCCCTTCAGGCATCGCAGGCGAATTAGCCGGCCGGCCTATCCCTTGCACCCAGAACGGCCTGTCAGTCCATGCGTAAACCTCGCGAATCTGCCCTATCGCCCCGGACCATACCATTTCACACTGTACCCTAATATCTTCGCTTGAATGGCCCTGGTTGCCCATCTGGGTGGCGACCTTCGCCTCTCGCGCCGCTACCGTCAGTTTACGCGCCTCTTCTATCGACCACGTCAACGGCTTCTGCACATAAACGTGCTTGCCCATTTTGATTGCCGCCATAGCAATTGTCGCGTGCGTATGGTCCGGCGTCGCGATTACCACCGCGTCAATATCCTTCACCTCGTCTAACATCTTGCGAAAATCTTTGTATTTTTTCACGTTCGGATGGCTCTGAAAAACCGGACCCGCGTAATTCCAGTCAACGTCGCAAAGCGCAACGATATTCTCGCCTTCGCAGGCCTTTAAGTTCTCCTTGCCCTGACCGCCTATACCCACCGAGGCGATATTGAGCTTTTCGCTTGGCGGCTTGAAACCTGTCCCGCCAAGAACAAACCTCGGTAAAATCGTAAAGCCCGCTATCGCAGATGCGGTCCCCGTCACAAAATCCCTGCGTGAAATACCTTTGCCTTGCATAAATTCACCCTGCATAAATATATACTCAGTTCCTTTTACAGAGTCCAGCCCGTTCGATAAGGCGGATTAACAAACGCATTGGCGGTCTCGTCATTGGTAAACTTCATATTTTCGCCGTCCCATTCGAGCACCTTATATGGGTTCATCATCGCCAGATTTCCCATCACCACCGTTTCCGTAAAAGGTCCCGAATAATCGAAATTAGAGCTTGCCGCAGGCCCGCCCTTGCAGGCATCAATCCAGCTCTTCTCGTGACCATCAATGCCATCCTTGATTCTCGGCAGTGACTTCGCCGGTCTTTTGTATGCTTCCATTTTGCTCTCAGGTATCAAACGCGGGTTGCTCCCGTAACAGCCGCACATCATCTTTCCCTTGTCACCGACAAATATAACGCCGCCGTCATCATCACCCATCATCCGACCCGGCTCAAGCTCTTCCGGCCTTTCTGGCATCAGTCCGCCGTCATACCAGTTAATTTTAACTTCCGGCATATTGCCTCGTGCCGGGAATTTATAGCGTATGATGCTCGCTTCCGGATACGTCTCACGCACACCAACCTTGCCCCATCCCTCGCCCGACATCCTCGTCGATGTGCATGCATACACGTTTATCGGGTATTTCAGCTTTAAAGCCCAGAACACAGGGTCAAGAATATGGCAGGCCATATCGGCTAAAGCCCCGCCTCCGAAATCAACCCACGCCCTCCACGCAAAAGGATGATACACAGGATTATATGGTCTTTCCGGCGAAGGTCCAATCCAGAGGTCCCAGTCCAAACCTTCCGGTACTGGGGGCGTTTCTTTTGGTCTGTCTATTCCCTGCGCCACACTGGCCTGTTCGTCCACGCGTGAACCTCACGTATCGGCCCAATTGCCCCATCCCATATCCATTCGCACATCAGACGAATGCCTTCGCCCGAATGTCCCTGGTTACCCATCTGCGTCACGACCTTATATTTTCTGGCCGTCTCCGTCAGCTTCCTCGCCTCGTAAACCGTCCGCGTCAGCGGCTTCTGAACATATACGTGCTTGCCCAGCTGCATTGCCGCCATCGCCGCAACCGTATGTGTATGGTCAGGCGTCGCTACTATAACCGCGTCAATATTTTTCATCTCTTCAAGCATCTTGCGGAAATCTTTATACTTCTTCGCGTCCGGATAATCGTTGAAAACTCTTACCGTCCCCGGCAGATTATGGTCAACGTCGCAAAGCGCAACTATATTCTCGCCCGCGTCCGCGCATCTGCGGGTATTATTGCCTCCCATACCGCCAACACCAATTGTCGCGATGTTCAGCTTTTCACTGGGTGGTTTTTGACCGCTTACGCTTGCTCCCATCACATAGCTCGGAATAATCGTAAACGCCCCTGCCGCCATCGCCGAACCCAGCAGTTGCCTCCGTGAAATGCCATATCCCTTTTCTTTGCCGATGTTTTCATTAGTCATAATAAGGTCTCCCGTTTAATATCGTGTATAAAACCGCTATCTGCCCTGTTTAAGTAATTTTTGCGCCTGTTCACGCACCGATTCATTAGTCGTGCCGTCAATAACCTTCTGCAGCGTTTCTTTTGTTTCTCTCGAATGTCCCTTCATAGTCGATTCGGCAATCTTCACAACCGCCGCCTCGGCCTCCTCTTTCAAATCCTTGTCGTCGAGATAGCCCGCTGCCATTTGCATCGCCTCAAAACTATCCGTGCTCCCAAGGCCCGACAGCACCATTTTCTTCTCGGAAACGTCCGCCGCAAGAGCCATCGCATCTTTATACATCTTCATCGTCTCTTCCGAAGGTCTGCTGCTCTTCAATCCAGCCAGCCGGACGTAACCGCGAAGAGCTAATGTCTTGTGAACCTGGTTTTCAGACGTCTGCGCAACCTTCAGCAAATCCGCCGCAGGCGCCGCAGTTGGCCAGTCCGAAAGCGCCCTCACCGCCGCGTCCTTAATCTTGTCTTCTTTGTCCCCAAGCGATTCCCGCAGAACCGGCAACGCTGCCTCGTTGCCAATCTTCCCCAGAACGCTCAGCAGCGAACATTTCGCGTCCGCGTCCTTCGCCGCTGGCAATGCCGCAAGAACTGCCTGTCCCTGCCCCTTGCCCTCTGCGATTTTATGAGCCACAACTACCACTGTCTTTTCAAGCTCATCCCTGTCATTGCCCGAAGCCGCCAATTGCAGCTCAATAAGTGCCGGTATATCCTGCGGCTCCGCCAGTGCTCGCATCGCTTTAATTGATTCCATTCTCACCTTCGCATCTGCATCTTTGGCCGTCTTCATCAGCACAGGCACCGATTTCTTTACGTCTCGTTGTTCGCAGCTGCGAACAAGTTCGACCTTCGCCTTCGGCTCGGCATCCGGCAGCTTTTTCAAAATGGCATCGTCAACGTCAGCGCCGTGCAGCCGATATAAGCTCTCTTGTGCTGCCTTTTGCTCGTCCCCGCCGCTCGAAACCACCGCCGCGACAAGCATATCGACAGACGATACATCGCCTAATGTCCCCATTGCCTTCAATGCCGCTATGCGAACCGCCGCATCCGTGCTCTTTGCCGCCGCCATGACCGTTGGCAATGCCGCCTTGTCCCCGCAGTCCGCCAGCGCGGATATTAACTGCATCTGCTGCGACGCACCGAGGTTCGTCATCTGCTCCGCCGCCGCCTTTATCACGTCCGTCTTTGCGACGTCTTTCAGCGTCGCTATCGCCACTGTCTGAATCGGCTTGTCGGTTGATTTCAGCATCTCAACAATCACTTCACTGGTTTTGTCGCCAGCGGTTTCAATCATACCTCTCGCCGCCGCGACACGGACAATCATCGGTTCGCTTGCAGCATATAACTGTTTATAAATCGCCCCCGCTGCCGCCTTCTCACCCTTGGCCGCAAGCCGGTCCGCACACCGCAAATACGCGTCAGTCGCCGCCGTTTTAACCGCGCCTGTCGCTTTGTCTTTTACCTTGGCAATCGCGTCCGTCGCGCTCTTGTCGTCTATTCTTCCAAGTGCAGCCACCGCCGCGACTGCGACCGTCTCATTTGCGTCATTAGTCAGTTTCGCCAGCGGCTCGACCGCCTTCTTGTCCCCTCGAACCCCAAGCGTATTTATGATTCCAACCTTTGCTTTGCCTTCGGACTTCGATAATGCCTGCCGCAGCGCATCATCAACTGCCGCCCCGGGTATCCGCTCCAATGCATAACGGGCAATATCGGAAACCTTCTCATCTGTCAGCATCGAGGCCAGCGCAGGAACCGACGCCTCCGTCCCGGCAATACTTAACTCTCTGCAGACAAAATCCTTCGCCGCGTAAGTAGCATCAGATTTGAGAAAATCATCGAGCTGCTTTTCCATCGCCTTCATTTCCGGTTTGCCGCTCGCCTCGCGAATCATACCGCTGATTTTGATAAGGTCCACCCGGCTTTTATTGAAATCATACGTCTTAATGTTGCTTAACAACTGGCCGAATTCGTTGGAATCGGCAGCGTATATCACACCGCCAAAACACAAAACTACAGCTGCAATCACTGAAACTTTTAACAGACGATTCATATTCTTCTTCCTTTCTTATTTGCCTTCTTTTACAGGCGTCGCGTCAACTTTTAAATCACCCAGCGCAAACTGGATGCCGTCAAGCTCATGTTGTAATATGGCGGGACGATAATATATCTCGTTATTATGCCCAAGCCCGCAGAAAAATACCCTCCCCTTGCCGTAATCTTTTATCCAGCTCACTGGCATGTCCCGGTCGCTCTCCATTGCCCCTTTTGCGTTCTTCGTCGCCGGGTCATCAAAATCGAGCGCCAGCAAAATACGCCGGTTCTCTACCGGGCTCATCTTCTTCTGGCGATAAATCTCGTCCTTGACCTTGAAGCCCTCTCCCTTGAACGCTGCGTTCAGCGGATGGTTCGGCTCATAATTCTTTATCGCCCAAACACCGCCCGCGCCCCACGGATGCGCCATAAACTGCCCCCCTATCATTTCCGCCGCCTCGGGCCATTTATAAAAATTGTCCGTTGCGGCGTGTAAGCCGATAATGCCCTTCCCGCCCTTAACAAAACCCATCAGCGCCTCTTTCTGCCCCGGCCCATTGAAATCCAGGTGGGTCGTGTTGTTAAATAATATCGCGTCGAACTCCGCCAGTTTCTTCGCGTCGAACATATTCATATCGTCGCTGAAAATCACGCTGTATGCCCCGGTCTTTTTGCCCATAATCTCAATCGCCTTGTTCGCGACGGGTATGCTTTCGTGGTAAAAGTCCTTGCAAAGCCAGAATACTAATATCTTTCTCGCTTTCGCGGGCTTCGCAGTTGCCTTTTCAGGGGCCGCCGCCTCAATCTTCGCCGCTATCTCATCCGACACCGGCGTTAACTCCTTCGGCGAACCACCAAACGCCGCCCGGCTGTCGCGGACAAAAAATCCCATGACAACAAATAATAACACGATAACACTTATTGATATCCCGATTCCCATAGCGCTGCGATTCATCTTTAATCCCTTTCTATATTTATAGCACTCTACAATATCCACGGACTTCGCATCGGCCTGCTTAGCATCCTGTCCGCCTCGCTGTCTCTTATAAAAACGCTCCGCCGCGACTGCCCCGCCGACGTTTTTTTCTTAATTCTAACCTCTCAATTCTAAATTCCCCACGTTTCATTCTACATATACAAATGCCACGGGCTTCTCATCGGCCGTGACAACATCCGGCTCGCCTCTTCATCGCCGATGATAACCTCTTTTTCAGGGTCCCATTTCAGCTTCCTGCCCGTCAGCATCGTTATTTCGCCCAGTAGCGCAGGTGTAAGCGACCGGTGAGCAACTTCCGCCGGCGTAATCGTCTCCCGCCTGTTCTTTATGCAGTCCAGGAAATTCTGAAAATGGTCCTTGCTCTCGTATAAATGAATCTCATTTGGGCCTATTACCTCATCCACTACGCTCTTTGGTTCCGCGTGTATTGGCTCATCCCGCGTAACGTGCAGCCAGCCCTTGTCACCGTACCAGCATGTTCCCATACCGTGCGGCAGCTGCCTGTCGTTGGCGATTATCATCGTTATGCCGTTGGCGTATTTCGTCGTAACCTTGTATTCGTAAGGAACGTTAAATATCCCGTCCTTAGGATATGTCCCGTGCCCCTCGACCTCAACAGGCCCTGTATGCTCCAGGTCCAGCGCCCAGTGCGCGATATCGATATGATGGCCCGCCCAGTCCGTCATCTGTCCGCCTGAATAATCCATTATCCACCGCCAGTCCCAGTGCAAAATTCCCCTGAATGGAACCAACGGTGCAGGCCCCAGCCACATCTCCCAGTCAACCCCCTCAGGCACCGGCTTAATAGATTCATTGCCCCGCGTGCTGCCCGTCGGCAAACCAACCTCAACCGTATGAACCTTGCCTATCCTGCCGTTGCGGACCAGCTCGCACGCACGCCGGAAATTATAAACCGACCGCTGCCAGCTACCCGTCTGCCAAATCCTCCCGTATCGCTTCACCGCGTCGCATATCGCACGCCCCTCTTTAATCGTCCTCGCTAACGGCTTTTGACCGTAAATGTCCTTCCCCGCCTCAGCAGCCATTATTGCAGGTATCGAATGCCAGTGGTCAGGTATCGCCGTCGATATTATGTCTATATCGCTTCGCGCTATCATATCGCGAAAATCACCATACGTCTTGCAGTCGTTGTTCCCGTATTTCAGGTCCGTCTCCGCCTTTGCGGTCTTCTGGTGTTTGACATCGATATCGCACAGGGCCACAACCAGCGCCTCCGGCTTATCCAGGAATCCTCGCATGTCCCAGGTCCCCTGGCTGCCGACTCCAATCATCCCCACGTGCAGCCGGTTGCTCGGCGCAACCCCGCCATCGGCTCCGAATACCGACGATGGCACAATATAAGGTATCGCTATTGCCCCCGCCGCCGCGCCCGCCGCTGTCCTTAAAAATCCCCGTCGATTAACTTTATTGTTCTCTGGCATCGTTATGTCCCCTTTAAAAAAAAATATTTATACATGCCACGGGCTTCGCATCTCTGTGCCAAGCAGCCTCGCGGCCGTCGCGTCATCGATAATCTCTTCCGTCTCCGGCTTAAACCGTATCTTGCGCCGAGCAGCATCGCTATTTGCCCTAAGTGCCCCACCGTCGCCGAGCGATGTGCAATCTCCGCCGGCGATATTGTTGTCTTCCTGCTTTTCACGCAATCCAGAAAATTCCGCCAGTGTCCCGGCGATTCATACAGCCGTATATCATTTGGCCCTATCTTCTCCCTCACCACATCCTTCGGCTCCGAATCCATTCCCCCGCGCGTAACACAAATCCACCCTTTTTCCCCGTACCATTTCACTCCGCTTTCGTCCGTCCACTCTTTTCCAAGGTCGTATTTTATCCTGCTGGTTACCAGCATTGTCAGCCCGTCGGCGTATTTCACATTTATATCGTAATCCGTTGGACTGTTCCACACGCCCTTAACCGGAAATTCTCCCTTGCCCTCCACCTCCACAGGTCCCGTGTAATCAAGTCCCATCGACCAGTGAGCTATATCAACGTGATGCCCCACCCAGTCCATCAATTGTCCGCCGCCGTAATCGAGGTTCCATCTCCAGTTCCTGTGTACCCTCGCCGGACAATAAGGCGCGTATAGTGCAGGCCCAAGCCATGTATCATAATCAAGCTCCGCAGGCGCTGGTCCGATTTTTTCCTGTCCCTTCGTCCCCGCGAAATCCCGGTGCCCCGGATACAGCGCAACCTCAATATGCTTAATCTTCCCTATCATGCCGTTGCGCACCAGCTCGCAAACATACCGGAATCTTTCCTCCGACCTCTGCCAGCTCCCCGTCTGCCACACCGTTCCATATCGCTTCACCGCCTCGCACATTGCCCTGCCCTGCTTCAAATCGTGCGACAACGGCTTTTCGCAGTAAATATCCTTACCCGCCTTCGCCGCCGCTATCCCTGTAATCGCGTGCCAGTGGTCCGGCACACTTATCACAACCGTATCTATATCGCCCCTCGCCAAAACCTCTCGGTAATTCGCATAAGCAGCGCAATCCTTGTTTCCGTAATGGCTGTTCACCATCTCAACGCCGTCGCGCAGATTATTCTTGTCGATATCACAGATTGCCGCAACCTTGCAGTCGCCCTCCTGAAGAAACTGCTTGACATTCCACGGCCCCTGCATCCCCACCCCGATACCGGCCATCGTAATCCGGTTGCTCGGCGCAACACCCCCGTCAGCCCCTAGAACCCTTGCGGGAATTATATAAGGAAGTGCAATACCGCCTATTGCGGCACCGGTCGTCTGTTTCAGAAACCGGCGCCGATTCAGGTTCGCATTCATCTAAATCAACAACCTAACTAAACCAATTGTTCAGCGTGATTTATTTGTCAAACTGAGCGTCGAATGCCAATTGCGACGGCTTAAAGTCCGCCTTCTTGATATATTCGCACGCCTCTTTCGCCCCATGCTCGCGGTCCATCCGGCTGTCTTCCCACTCAACTGAAAGCGGTCCCTGGTAACCGATATCGTTCAAAGCGACGATTATCTCTTCAAAATTTATATCGCCGTGCCCAATCGACCTGAAATCCCAGAATCGCCTCGGGTCCGCAAACTCCGTATGCCCCCCGAACACCCCGACCGTCCCGTCTCCGTGCCCCCACCACGCGTCTTTCATATGTGTGTGGAATATCCGCTTTCCGAACGTCCGGATGAACTTCACGTAATCAACCCCCTGATACCCGAAATGGCTCGGGTCATAATTGAACCCGAATGCCGGGTGATTCTTCACCGCCTCCAGTGCCCTCTGTGCCGACGCGATATCAAACGCTATCTCCGTCGGGTGAACTTCCAGCGCAAACTTCACTCCCTGGCTCCTGAAAACATTCAGTATCGGTGTAAACCTTTTCGCAAAATCCTTATACCCCACCTTTATCATATCCGCCGACACCGGGGGGAAGGAATACAAAAGCGACCAAATGGAACTGCCGGTAAAGCCGTTGACGACCTTGACGCCGAGTTTCTTGGCGGCCTTGGCGGTATCGATGAGTTTTTTGGCAGCTCTCTGCCGAACGTCCTCCGGCTCGCCGTTGCCCCAGACGTCCGGGGGCAGTATCGATTTGTGACGCCCGTCAATATTATCGCAAACCGCCTGGCCTACCAAATGCGACGAGATTGCGTAAACCTCAAGGCCGTGCTTTTTCAGCAATTTGCGCTTTGCATCGCAATATTTATCGTCTTCAAGCGCCTTGTCAACGTCGAAGTGGTCGCCCCAGCAGGCCAGTTCCAGCCCATCGTATCCCCAGCTTGCCGCCTTCTCCGCCAATACCTCAAGCGGTAAATCCGCCCATTGCCCCGTGAATAACGTTACCGGTCTTGCCATTTTTCCTTCTCCTTAAACCACTGATTTCACAGATTTCACTGAAACCTTTTACTGTACGCTATACGCTGTTTGCTGAACGCTGTTTACTTCTTCATCGGCGTCCACTTTTTCGCGCTCTTTGCGCTAGCGACGACCGTTTCGATAAACAATATGCCTCGAACGCCCTCGTTGACGCCCGGGAAATCCTTCTCAAGCTCACTGGGCTTGTCGCCCGCAATCGCGCATTTGACGGTGTCCGCGAAGTTGCGGTAATTGTTCGCGAATGCCTCGAAAAACGCCTCCGGATGCCCGAAGGGCAATCGCGTTCCGCGGCCGGCCGCTGCGCTGTATTCGCCTACGTAGCCATTGCCGCGTTTCCAGACCTGTTCAGGCGCATTCATCGCCCTTGTATATAAGTAGTTGGGGTTTTCCTGATGCCATTCCAAACTGCCCTTTTCGCCGTGGACCCAGATAGCAAGGTTATTTTCTTCGCCAATCGAAATCTGGCTTGCGTGCAAAACACCTTTTGCCCCGTTATCGAATTTGAGCAGACAATTGCAGTCATCATCAAGCAGACGTCCCTTGACGAATGCCGTCAGCTCCGCGCAGATATGCGTGATTTTATTTCCTGTGATGTATTCAGCCAAATTCGCAGCGTGAGTTCCGATATCGCCTACGCAGCCGCCCGCGCCGCTTTGTTTGGGGTCTGTTCGCCAGCCGGCCTGCATACTGCCTGTTCTTTCCAAAGCCGTCGCCAGCCACCCCTGCGGATACTGCACAACGACCTTGCGAATCTCGCCCATATCGCCCTTCCTGACCATATCTTTGGCTAATTTCACCATCGGGTAGCCGGTGTAATTGTGCATCAGGCCGAAGACCTTACCCGTCTTTTTGACAAGCGCCTGCAACTGCTTTGCCTCAGCGGACGTAATCGTCATCGGCTTTTCGCACATAACGTGGAATCCCGCCTTGAGGAAATCCCTCGCTATTGGAAAATGCCAGTTATTCGGCGTCGTTATCGAGACGAAATCAATCCGCTCGCTTTCAGGCAGCTTCAATTCCGATTTGAGCATCTCGGTATAAGTGCCGTAAACCCTCGCCTGGTCGAGCGCAAGCTCTCTGCCCATTTGCTCGGATTTTTCAGGATTGATGTCGAATGCGCCTGCTACAAGTTTGATTTCGCCGTCCAAACGTGATGCCTTGCGATGCACATCCCCGATAAATGCCCCGGGGCCTCCCCCAATCATTCCCATCCTCAACTTCCGGTCGAGCTTCATAATCACTCCTTTCAATTACGACCTTTACCCGCCAAAGGCGGAATCACTTATCGTTTATATGAACGGTTTACTATACGACCCACCCCTACAACTGTCAAGATGTTGAATTCGTATTTTCTTTGCCACGGATAGACGCAGATTTCGCAGATTGACGCTGTTTTTTTGTTTAGCCACGGATTACACGGATTGCACTGTTTTTCAGACACGGATTTACACAGATTGACACTGTTTTTTCCTCTCTGTCATTGCGAGCGAAGCGAAGCAATCTCCTCCAACTCAAAACTAAACACTTAAAACTCAAAACTGCTTTCCGTCTTACGTCTGTGGTCTTGCGTCTTTGGTCTCCGAAAAATTGAGCCGGGCGAATTCGCCGTGATATTGATTCGTCGTTCGTCGCGCGTCGTTCGTATTTCGTCATTTGGAATGAGATTGAAAGTTTTCCGGAAAATTAAGACGTGCAAATTCCTTATGGTATTCGAGAGCAGCTTTGTCGTACGCCTTTGCTGCCTCTATCTCGTTCTTGTATCTGCCGACCCATATTTTTTTGCCATTGTGCATGAGCTGGCTGTCCCAGGCGGATTTTTCTTTGTTAAAATAGACGCCGAGAAACTGAGAAGAGCCATTCTTTTTCTTTCGCCTGTTGCGGGTGTTTTGGGCGTGGGTAGCAAAACGGAGATTTTCCTTTCGATTATCGAGGCCATCGCAATTCCTATGGTCAACGACAAGGTCCGCAGGCGGATTCATTATTTCCCTGTGCATATACACGGTACTTGTTTTGTTGGGGGCGGTAAACCGGAGTCGAATGGCATATAAGTTGGTGCCATTGCCATAGACAATCCATTTGAAAATTCTGAGACGATAATAATCCTTAACGTCGAGGAGAGTCCAATGGCCTTCGCCTAAGTAAATTCGGCGGTAGGTGCAGCCGAAGCGGAGCAGGCGATAAAGCAGAATGGGACTTACAAAGATAAGGTCGAAACAGTTTTGAAGTTTGATTGTGATACTTGACATAATATCCTCCCCTTTTCACAGATGACGGAGGACAGATGACAGAAGACAGATTGGCCGTCCTCCGACCTCAGTCATCCGTCTTCAGGACCACACGGTCCCTCTACCCTATGGCGCAACTTGTCGCTTTTGACGAAAAATCCGAAAAAGAGCGCAGGCACAAAAGTGCATAAGTGCTTACGTAATAAGGAATAGAAAAAATTTTAAGAATTTTGGGAAATGGCAAAAAGTACTTGCGCGAAAATGGATAACAACTGTTTTTGTCCAGAATTTAAAACCCTGGCGCAAAAGATGTTACGTCAAAAACGGGCAGGGTAAATGTCCCCTATTGTTTCTGTAAACGCTGATGAATAAGGGTTTTAACGCAGTTTTTAATGTGCCCTTAATGCTGGTTTTTATGCAGAAAATGCTGTTGAATAGCAGGTAAACTGGCGGACAATTCTTGCCCTTTGTAAAAAATAGGTGGCTGGTTCCGGTTTCCTCTCTTCTTACGCTACTATTAGCCTGTCTCTTTGAGTTTCTCGTTTAGAAAGTGAAGAATTTTTTCGAAATTTCTTTTAGTTTCTTCTGAAAATTCAAATGATTCTTTCCTGACTAAGTGCTCCTGTATACTCCTATGAAAATGTGTTTTGTTGAATTCATTGCAATCAGGATAAGATGTCTTTTGGAAACGTATTCTTTCATCCTCTGAAATCAGTTTTTCTAAACCGAAATCTTTCCAATTTCCATCAATGTCCACAAGCGAAAAAAGCTTTGTTTCGATGACTATCCCAAATTTTTCGATGTACCTTTGCTTTTGTTTTATACCCTCATGGTCGGAGTCCAGAAGAACTATAAAATTTGAGCCCCATCCCGTATAGAGACTTATTATTGGAGCAAGACCGCTGGCTCCGCATCCTGGTAATAAACAGAGCGGTGGATTCTGTTTTAATATTATTTTACTAAAATAGTTTATCGTGTAAAAATCCTCTTTTCCCTCTACCATTACAACATTTGGAACCATTTCTAATTTGGCAGGGCAATAGTCAAGAATATCCAATATTGGCTGAAAGTAGGTTTTTTGATCAGGATACTTGGCAGCAAAACTCCTATATCGTTCTACTACTATTTTTGTTTTTTTGGCGCTATATGCTTTAATGTCATCGTCTTTGTAATCGAGTCCTTCATTTTTAACAACAAAGATGCCTTCTATCCAATCAGGATTAATTAAGTAATGACTATGGGTCGTATAGATTACCTTGCAATTTTCTGTGAGTTTGTCTAAGCTATTTAATAGTTGAATTTGGGCTGTTGCGTGTAAATTTGAAGCAGGTTCATCAAATAGGAATAAAACATTTTTCGGTGCATTCTTTCTGTATCCTCGATACTGAGTCAACAGAAGAAAGACAAAAAACCACCTAAATCCCAGAGATCTCTCGCTTATAAGATAGAAACCGTCAGAATCTTTAAGTTTGAATTCCAAATAGTATCTATTCAATTCAGAGTCGCACCCCACAATAATTTCTTTATCTGAAACCTGAATCCCAAATATTTTATTCCAGGCGTTAAAAACAGTTTCTGTTATATTCCGCCCCATACTGAGCAAAAGACTCTCAAGATGTTTTTTGTCGTTTTTATCGCCGCTTTTGGCTCTTTCAAGGATATGTGTTTGGATATTAGTCCCACTTTCTAGAGCATCTAAAATATCCTGAATCACATCGCGATAGAACTTATGCTTCCCTGCGTCAGCCTCATCAGAGTCCTCTAAATAGATTTTGTTTGGGAAATCAAACAAGAAATTTGGAAAATATAAGATAGTCGGTATAAGCGTTGTGATATAACTAACCGTTCCCTGCCATTCATTGCTCTCCAAATCTCTTGCTTTTCTTTGCCTCCCTCTTGTTCCTGATAGATTAATACTCCACGTATTTGTCTTGCTTTTGTATTTGGAGTTTGCAAATTGGTGCTTTTGTGTAATTATGATTGTTTTTATTGGCTCTGACAGCCATACTTTATATTCTTTAAATACATGTTTCCTAATTTTAGCTTCATCTTCGGCATCGAGACTAAGCCCAACAATTATTGTGATGTCTCCATTAAAATTTTCTCGCTTACTTATAGGTATCAAATCATGCACGTCTTGGATGGTATATCTAGGCAAATCTAAGAATTCTAATGTTTCTTGTTTGTAACTAAAAAAGTTAATCGCCTCAAGAATTGTTGTTTTCCCACTTTCATTGAGTCCTACAAGAGTATAGACGTTTGATGCTGGAGAACTATTGAGATCTATTCTGATTTTCTCTATACCTTTGAAATTTTCTATCTCGAAGAAAGTATATCTCATATATATGCCTCAACATATTATAAAGATGTTTACCGAACGGCAAAGTCGACGGTCAAAGTTGTGAATCTCTTCCAAGCCGATTCCGGCCTTAAGGTGGCAGTATATCGTCAAACCGGCAATAAAAGCAAGTGTTTTGAACAAGAGTCGATAGTCGTTGGTCGATAGTATATCGTAATTTGGATGCCGCAGTTACTCGCCAGTGAGCCAGTTGGCGGCGAAAATCGCAAAATCCTTAAAATCGACAGTACCTGAAGCGTCCATATCTGTTCCTCCGCAGTCGTTATTATTGGCATAGGTGCAATCGCTTTCCAGCCATCGCTGGACAAAGTAAGTAAGGTCTTCCATACCGACACCATCAGGACAAGCGAAATCGCCATACTGAGCATATCCCCAGTTCAACTGCGGATAATTTACTCCATCCACACACATTCTCCAATAATCGTTTGTGCCATTGGCTGTTTCATTCGTAAAATCCCACCCCGCGGAAGTGAATGTGGAAAGCGTCTTCATCTGGGTCGTAGTCTTACCCGTACCACCTTTACTGTTCGTCTGGCCGGAGGTGTTTATATCCCAAAAACACCCGTTAACGTCAACGCTGGCCCCCGAATTATATCCCACCAGCCCGCCGAGAATCTGAGAACCGGTGACCGCGCCTGTTGAATAGCAATTGCTTATATTGCCATTGCCGAGGTGGTAACCCACTAACCCACCGATTACAGCAGAACCGCTGACCGCACTTGTCGAATAGCAATTGCTGATACTGCTATTGTTGTTAATATTGTTGTTAAATCCCACCAGCCCGCCGACATATTCAGAACCGGAAGCACCACTGACCGAGCCTGTCGAATAGCAATTGCTGATACCGCCTTGGTTAACTCCCATCAGCCCGCCAATACCTTTAGAATTAGAACCAGCGCTAACCGAGCCCGTTGAATAGCAATTTGTGATGATACTACCGTAGTCGGTGAGTCCTACCAGCCCGCCGACACTGCCAGAACTGGAAGCACCACTGACCGAGCCTGTCGAATAGCAGTTGGTGATATTGCCGTCGCTCTCTCCCACCAGACCGCCGACACTGCCAGAACTGGAAGCACCACTGACCGAGCCTGTCGAATAGCAGTTGGTGATATTGCCGTAGGTGAAGCCCGCCAGCCCGCCGACAAAATACAAACCACTAACAGAACAGTTCTCGAGACCGAGATTTTTAACCGAGCCGGAGTAGGAGTTAATATAGCCAAATAAACCGACGTAGCTGTTGCTTCCTCCATTGATGGTAAAATTAGTGATTTTATGGTCGTTCCCGTCAAATGTCCCTGTAAAGCCACCGACATTGGCAATGATTGCTTTTGTAAAGACCTGCCCTCCCATATTAATATCCGCCGTCAGGATAAAGCAATTACCGTAGTCGCCTGTATTGGCAGCCAAAGCCAGTAAATCTGTTTTTGTGGCGATTTGATACGGGGTGCATGGGTCACCTGTCCCACCCGAGTATTGGGCCTGTGCGGATTCGACAAACTCATCGCAGGAGAATATTGAAATAGACGCGATTGCCCAAATTACGAAGAAAAACCGTTTCATAGATAGCTCCTCCTAAGCAATTATCTTCTTCTTTTTCTATTCATAGTCCTGTTTCCGTTCCCTCTAAAGACGGATTAGTTTCCTTCAAGCCAATATTCGGCAAAGGCCGCCAAGTCGAAGATGTCAACGCTGCCGCTGTGGTCAAAATCAGTTCCATCGCACCAATCCGGTTCAGCGCAATCCTGATACAGCCAGTTATTTGCAAAAATGGCGTAGTCAGTGAAATTGACTGTGCCGTCCATATCTATATCTGCCACCGGCCAAAGCCAGAACTCGGCAAAGACCTGCAAATCGTTGATGTCAACAATTCCGTTCCTGTCGAAATCGCTGCCATTGCACCAATCCGGCGGCGAACAAGATGTATTGTGCCAGAACGATGCAAAGATGCTGAAATCCAGAAAATTCGGTATCCCATCATGATTCAAATCCACCGTCATCGGACGCAGCGGCACTACTTCAAACGTGCTTGTTCCTGAAGCTGAATCACCGGCCGAAAGCGTAAAGTAGAACTCCGATTCAATACTCGTAAGAGTATCGTTTATAATCCGGCTGCCGGAAAGGGGCTGGGCTTCCTCTTCAGCCAGCGTCCCGCCAGGAATCGAAAAACCGCTGAGCAGATTCGCAAACACTGCTGAGCCATTGTACCTGGCCTGATATGTTTTGCCGCCCGGGAAAAGACCTGTGATTGTCGCTCCGGCAGCGGCCCTGTCCGTCAACGCAATGCCTGCCGACGCTGATGCAGTCGGGTTCACCAGCGGGGAAAACGTAACCACATCAGATAAAATACTGAATGTCGTTGCTGAACTGTTTGCTCTGACGCCAAACTCAATATCCACTTCAGGGTCAGAATTAATCCTTAGCTTAAGGTTTTCAATAGCAGCATTGCCGATTGTCTGTTCACTATTGACAAGTTCACATTTGAAACAGCCCTTCTCATCTGTTTGCCCCGTGCCGCTGAAAGTCCTTACCGCATCCAGCCCGGTTTCATCGTTTGCGGTAACAGTAATCGAATACTGTATCTGACAAGCTCCTGCACCACTTGATAAGGCCAACACCGCGAGCAGCATTACAACTACACAAACTGTACCTGCCTTTTTCATTTTGTTTTATCCTCATTCTTCCTGAGCTGCGGCTCGATTGAGTTCGCCGATGTATTTGCCGAAGGCGCTGCCGGCCGCGAGGGTTAGTATGGCTGCAAGAGAAGGGATAAATGCTGTCCTGGTTTTCATCTTTGCTCTCCTCCTGATTTTCCTTAATTTGGGACTTTCGATGCTTGTCGAAGGTGTGAATCTCTTCCGGCCTTAAAAACCGTTTTAACCAAATCCATTATAGATTTTCAGAAAGGAGGTGTCAAATATTAGTTTTTAGTGTTGAGTGTTTAGTTTTTAGTTATGGAGGAAGAACCCGGCAATAAAGTTGCCGGGCTAAACACAAAGAATCTGCGTTCTCTGCGCAATCAGCGTCTAAAAATTCTCTGTGGCCTCTGTGTGCTCTGTGGCTATAATATCTCTGTCCGTCTATGGCGAGACCTCGCCCATCCCTAAGGGACGAGGCGGCTTTTAAGGAACATAAAATATGGACCGTATATTCAGATTTGAAACGGCTGTTAAAACAGGGTTGATGGTAACGCTCGCGCTGGCAGTGTTTATCGCCGCCGGCTGCCCGAGAAAACAGGGTAAATCATCCTCGCCGCCTCCCTCGTCGGCATCGAGCGAGAAGAAGGCGCCTAATCGCGCAACTCAGATTCTGCCGGCTGCCGAAGTTAATCAAAATACAGCCGCCGCGCCGGTTAAACCAGTTACGGAGAATAATACAGCCGCCCCTGCCAAAGCGCCCGCCAAAGAAGTCACCCTGCCCGAACCCCCTGATTTTAAAGCTTATGAATCAATGCACAGCGCTGATGAAAAAATCGCCTTTATAACAGAGTATGCCGACGAGCACCCCGGTTCAAAAGTGTTGATGGTTTATAAGGTCCTCGATGATAATGATGTCGACGTTCGCCAAGCCACTATGGAAATGCTCGCGATAGAAGAGCTTGATGACCCGAACATCGTTTACGTTGCCGCCAAGGGACTTAAAGACAGCGAACCGGAAGTCCGCAAAAGCGCAATCGAGGCCTGCGACGCCGTAACAGACCACGCCGTGGAAGGTGTTCTCCTTGCAGCCATCGACAATTCGAGCCAGGAAGTCAGGACCCGCGCAATTCAGATAGCAACCCAGAAAGACCCTGCTGTCTGCTTGTCCGTTCTCAAGGCAGGCATCGCCAGCTCGTACGAGGACGTCAAAGAGGACGCTGTCTCTGCGCTCGTTGACGCCTCCAGTCCCGCCGCCATGGATATTCTTATTACGGGCCTCAAAGACGCCGACACCGATTTCCGCAACGAAGTCAGAACCGAGATTGATTTTCTCATTTCGCAGAAATTCGACACCTACGACCAGGCCAAAAAGTGGTGGGATGCCAATCGCAGTAAATTCAATGACAACCTGTCCGAAAAGGACTGATTCCTTACAAGGAGATGTCAAGAAAAAACAGCATAGAGTTTGTATTTCGCCGTTCGTCCGCCGAAGACGAGACCTCGCCAAGGGCGGGTATTATCCGCTAATTGTCAAATCCGGGGAGAATTTTCGATTTTTGCGGCAATCTTCTCTATCGCTCTCACGAGACGCCCCAGCAGAGAAATTAAATATATAATTATCGCCAGATATGCGACTACAAATACTATTGCGCTAACAGCACCCGCCGTGTTCGTAACAGCATCCATATTTGTACCTCCTTTAATGAAAATCACTTAATTCGGCAGTTTTATATCAAACTCCCTGCTGCGCAGCCGGGACCCAATATAGATTTTGAGAAAGAAAGAGTCAATTGTTAGTTTTGAGTGTTTAGTGTTTAGTTTTTAGTTATGGAGGCGGAACCCGGCAATAAAGTTGCCGAGCTAAACACAAAGAATCTGTGTCCTCTGTGTAATCTGTGGCTAAACAAAAAAACAGCGTCACTCTACGAAATCAGCGTCTAAAATAAATCAGTGTAATCTGTGAAATCTGTGGCTAAAATCACTTTCCGCTTGCAAAGCCGGCCAGCGCGTACACAAGCGCCGCCTGCCAGTTAATCGCGATTTCATTTGTTCTGGCGTCCGCCTCGATATCCTGCCAGTCGGTGGCGGTGTGACCGCCGCCCACGACGTATCCGGGCCAAGGGTCGCGGACGTTGTCGCCGCCCGAACGCCTGTCGTGCGGGTTCATCGGCGGATTGTAGCCCAGCCCCGTGACATACGACCTGCAATAGTAATTACGCCCGAACAAATGACTGATTGAATCAAGCGCGGTATCGACATATTCGGGGTTGGGCGAAACCTTGTTGGCTATTTGCAACGTAAGGCACTCTCTGGCGACGGTGCCGTTACTGCCCCATTTGTATGCGCCGCCGATACATCTGCCGTAAACATCCCTGTTGCGCGCGATGACAAGCGAATCAGCAGTCCTGAGGAGGTCTCGCGTTATATCTTCCACGAGGACGTCTCTTTTGCCTTCCCTTTTGCTGAGAAGATAGGTGAACATCGCGAGGTTTTTGACGCTGCCCCAGTCCCAGAGGAAGTCGATTTTGTCTTCGAACGCCGAAGAGCCCCATTCGAAGGCCCTGAGGTAATTTGCGTTGCCGGTTGTTTCCCACATTTCCGCGGCGGCCCACAGGCGGTCATCCTGGTCGGTAGTCGGATACGAGCCGGTCCTGAATGCGAACTGGTCGGCCATTTTGTTATCGCGGTGCGTCATAAGGAAATCGTAACTTTTTTTGGCGGCATCGAGGCACTTTTGCGCGTATTTTTCATCGTACGGCTTGAAATTTCGGGCAGCCATAGCGGTCATCGCGACGAAATCTGCGGTTGCCGCGGTGCTGTAGCCGGTGAAGTATCTTGGTTCGGTTTCCTCTTCGGGCATTATAAACCCGCCGAAGCGCAGTGTGCTGACTTTATGCGACACCTTTCCTGAGCCGTCCGGGTATTGCATTTTCAGGAGCCAGTCAATTTCCCATTTCAGCTCTTTGAGGTAATCCGGATAGCCTGGCGCGGTATCCGGTATATCGAGCTTGATATTTTTTAATCTATCGCCGAACTGTTCCCATGCCAGGAACATCGCCCCCACCGTCACCCCGGCATTTACGACATATTTATTATAGTCACCAGCGTCGTGCCAGCCGCCGGTTGCGTCACGGTGGGAGTTGGGGCCGTGAGCGTTGGGGTCGCGGGAGTTGGGGTCCTGGGAACCGGAGGGGAGGGAGTTGAGATATCGGGGGTCGAGGTCTGTGATGTAATCCTGACCGGCGTCGTCGGTGTGGCAGGCGGCGTGATAGAAACGGGAGCCATTGTATATGGCGTTGACCTCGGTGCCGCAACGCCAGAGGTAAAATGCACGCATAGTGGTATAAAACGCGAAATCGTAAACCTTGTCGCCTATTTGGAAATCGATGGAGCGGCCGAGGCCGGGTACTTCGAGGTAATACTTTCCGGGCTTGTTAAGTTTGGAGAAATCGGCGAACCAGACGGTTTGGCTGACGTCCTTCTGGGTGAATGGGCCGGTAACTTTGCCAGAGAACACAACTTTATCTTTTGAGGCATCTTTGACGGTAAAAGTCGAGCAGTTAGTGATTATCGTGGCTTTTTTTTGAGCCGCGGGGAGGTAGCCAAGGGAATTGAGGCGGATATCGGTATTCGGCTGGATTGGCTCTTTTATCGCTTCCTTATCGGCCATAGCAAAGGCCAAACCGCCGGTCATAACCACCATTAAAATTACCACTACAACTGTCAATTCAACTTTCATATTGTCCCTTTCTATTTACAATACAGGTTGACGGGGCAGTTTAAACTTTATTGCGGGAAATTTCAATACGAAAAAATTTAACCACAGATGACACAGATTACACTGTCTTAATTAGCCACGACCCCTGCCTACTGCTTGCTGGGGCAGGGAAGGCGTAAAAGGTTTTACCGCGGAGACCGCAGAGTTTTTTTAGCCACAGAGAGCACAGGGAACACAGAGAATTATTTTTTAGCCACGGATTTCACGGATTACACGGATTTAGTCAGCCACAAAAATGCACAAAAGGTTTAGACGCTGATTGCGCGGATTTCGCAGGTTTAGTCAGCCGGAGAGGCGTATTCGCAGCGGTCATTTCTCGATACTCGTATCTGTGAATGCCCGCTACTCATCCGCCGGCGACGATGTCGCCCAATGCCAAGGGCAATTTATCGGCTGACTGTAAAAAACACAGATTTTGTCGATGCTGGCTGAAACTACCGAATGAAGCCGAGGAAATAACACAGATTTAATGCCGAAGCGGGCTCCTGCGCTTCGCTTGGTGTCGTCGTTAGTCGTTTGTATTTCGTATGTCATAGTTTTGATACCGCCGGAGGCCCGGCGGGCAAGTCGCGGATTGGGAGCATCGAGGTGCCCCGGCGTGCTTTAGGCCGAGGAAATAAAATGAGACGCGGAGTGCGCCCGCCTTTGGCGAGGTCTCGCCCGCTTTTAGCGAGGCGGACGGATTACGCAGTTTTTTGTTATTTCGGCTTGAACTTAATCTCCAAAAAAACCTGACTTTGTGCAAAATAAAAGCTTGATTTATCTGTCGCAATGTGATAAGAAGAATTGTCTTGGAGGTTAAGAAAAATGAAGAAACACACACAGTCAGGAGGTTTACAAATGACCGCTAAATCGTTCTTTCCCGCTTTTGCACTTCTTTTAGTCCTTTCGCCTGTCCTTTGCCTTGCCAATTCCGCGCCGGTGGTGTCAAATGTCTCGGCTACACAGCGCAACGACGATTCAAAGCTGGTGGATATCTACTACGACCTCGCCGATGCAGATGGCGATAACTGCACGGTATGGATTGTTATCAGTGATGATGGCGGGGTAACATGGACTGTTCCGGCAATGACGTTTACCGGCAATATCGGCCAAGGCGTAACGCCGGGCAACGGTAAGCACGCTATCTGGGACGCAGGCAAGGATATGCCCGGAAGAGTCGCCACATTCAAAGCCCGTGTCTATGCCGATGACGGCAAAGGTCCCAGCAATATGGTACTTGTGCCCGCCGGTTGGTTTGCATATCAAGGCAATTACATAGCGCTGACATACGTGGGGTCTTTCCAGATCGACAAATACGAGGTGACAAACGATCAGTACTGCGAGTTTTTGAATAACAATGACCCAACCGGCGCACATTATGACCCAGATATGGAAATAGACCAAGCAGGTACAGCAGGGAATTACTATTACACTGTAAGGGCAGGCATGGGACAGTATCCAATATGGTATGTATCGGCATTAGATGCCGAGGCATTTGCGGCATGGCGCAGCCAGACCTACGGCGGAAATTATCGCCTGCCGACCGAGCAGGAATGGGAAAAGGCCGCGGGCTGGAACCCGGCAACGCAACATGAATATACCTACGGCTTTCAGCAGGACAGCATAATCGACTGCACGTGGTGTAACTACAATGGTTGCTACAGCGGTACGCTTCCTGTCGGCTCGTTCAATGGCACTGGCGGGAAACAGGATGCGAAGAGTTATTACGGCTGCTACGATATGAGTGGTAATCTATACGAATGGACATCGTCGATGTATGATGGCTCTTGTCGTACTACCCGCGGCGGCTGTTGGAACAGCCAGTATGGTGCTTGCATGTCCATTACCCGCTACTGCAACACGCCATCCGGTCGGGACAGCGGCCTCGGGTTCCGGTTAGTCCTTGACGTTCAATAATCGGTAAATGGAGAAGATATTGCCTTTGGAAACTAAGCAAAAGAACATTGTGTTAATATTAGCCAGTTGCTTTTTCATAACGGCACTTTGTACTTGTGCCCACGCGGATTATGGATATGCCGATTCGCAGTCGTTTCCTCTCAATCTTCTTACCACCTACCAAACGCCCGCTTACGGAAGTGCAGACAGCAACAGCAACTTTTCGGTTAATCTTCTTAATGTTCGGCGGGTATGGGCAGATTCGCCAGATATGGCACTTGATTACGCCGATTTGTTAATTCTTGCTCAGAACTGGCTCACTGTCGGCTGCAACGTTAGAAATAACTGCGATGGTGCGGACATCAATAGAGATAATAAGGTTGACTTTGCAGATTTTGCACGTCTTGCAGTTTACTGGCTCGAATCCTTCTAAAAATTTTTATTCCAAATCAAAAAACAAAAAAAGAGCCGTGTTGTCCGAAGACGCAAGGGAGAAGGAGAAGTTAGAAGTGAGAAGGGAGGGAAATGTCCAATATTAAATGTTCAATGATGAAGTAAACGCCGCGCTGCGCGAGCTGATAGTCGATAGTATTTAGTCGTTCGTATATCGCCAGACAAAACATAAAATATTCCGTTGCCGGTACGGCGACGGCTAAACAGTAACCCAAATATTATAAAGAAATTACTGCAATTTTATTTTCCGTCAGTTGTCAATTTAAAGACAATGGCGAGGTCGCTGGGTTTTTGGGCGGGGGTGGTAACGACAAGGCCGGCGTCGGTCATTTGCCATTTGATTTTGCCCCAGACGCCCGGCATAGTGACATCTTTGACTTTTATATTTTCCGCTTTGCCGCCTTTGCCGAAGAGGGTCATGGTGACATCGTTACTTTCGCCCGGCCAGCCGAGGACGATGGCGTAAACGGTATTACCTTTGCGGGTATAACGGATATCTTTGGCGGAATAGCCCCCTTTCATTTTGGCGAACATGCCGCCTGATTCCATTTTCGCGGGGCCTTCGCCGTATTCTACGAACGGTCTTGTGCCGTAAATGGCCTCGCCGTTTGTCTTAAGCCAGTCGCCGATTTCGAGCAGCACCTGTTTTTGGTTATCCGGTATGGTCCCGTCGGCTTTGGGGGAGATATTGAGCATCAACTGGCCATTTTTGCTGACGATATCAGCAAGGGTACGCACGATTTCGAGGGACCTTTTTATGCCGAGGTTTTCCGTATAGCACCAGGAACCGCGGCTGATTGTATCGTCGGTGAGCCAGACGAAATCAGTGAGTTTATCCGCCCTGCCCTTTTCGTAATCCACCATGCCGACTTCACGAGGGAGCTGGTAATTTTTGCAGGTTACGACGACTTCCTTATTCAATCGGGCGGCATCGTTGAAATAATGGGCAAGGTAGCCAATCTTGTATTTGTCGGGGATTTCGTCGAGCCAGGAGTCGAAATACATCAGGTCAGGATGATAGTGGTCGATGACCTCGATGAGCTTATCCTGCCACATCTGGTAGTATTTGTCGGCGGGCATATAGCCATACATAATCGCGCGACAGGGGTCGTTGAGGAGGTCGGGGAAATAGCGTCTGACGAATTCATAGTGGCCTGTCCAGTAAGTTTTGCCGTTTTTTGTAATTTCGTAGAGGCCGTTGCGCTCGTGGTGAAAGGTGGTGACGAATCGCATACCCCGTTTGCGGATTGCTTTTTCAAGCTCGCCGACAATGTCACGGTGAGGGCCCATATCTTTGGCGTTCCAGGGGGTGAGTTTGCTCGCCCACATCGAGAAGCCATCGTGGTGTTCGGCGACGGGGCCGGCGAACTGTGCGCCTGCTTTTTTGAAGAGGTCCGCCCACTCGTCGGCGTTGAATTTCTCGGCTTTGAACATCGGGACAAAATCGGGATAGCCGAATTTATTCGGCTCGCCGTATGTCTTGACGTGATGCCTGTATTCAGGCGAGTTTATATCGTACATATTGCGGGGATACCATTCGTTGCCGAAGGCGGGGACAGAGTAAACGCCCCAGTGGAAATATATTCCGAATTTCGCGTCGCGAAACCATTCGGGGGCGGGGTTGCGTTGTTTGAGGGATTCCCAATCGGCGGTAAACGTCTGCTTTGATTTGGCGGCAGCGGGTTTATTCTGGCAGGTTTGTTTTGCGCAGCCGGCAAACAACGCGATAATGACTGATACGGAAACAATGGTGATTGTCTTTTTCATTTCGGCCCCTTTCGACATTTGCCCCAAATTATGGTGTCAGAAATCTTATCCAACTCCGGTCTAAAATCAACCCGTTTTCTTTTTTTCACCGCTGAGCTTAAAACATTCAAACCAGCTTTGCTGCCAATTATGTTACTGCACCGACACACCCCAAACCGCGTTTTCCATCCACTTGGCATCAACGTTTTTACATTCAGTTTGAGCCCTAGTCCAGTAGGGGTCATAATCTGTTCCTAACAGCGGGGGCAAAGAAGGGGGACGTCTGGCCATATCCAATGTTGACGCACACTGCCAACCATGGTAATCGGCGTGGCCGTCGGCAAAACCAAAATTAGCCCCATTTCCATGCATAACGTTGGGCATATCGCCATCCCAATAAAGATGGGGCGCCGTTGTATCATCTGTTTTATACAGAAATATGAAAGTATCGCCCGATATTTTCCTCTCCTCTAAAAACACAATCCTCTCTTTTGATTTTTTAATCTGTCCTATCCTCTTTGCAACATCACCTTCGGCATGATAAGGCCATTGTGCATTCATAGATTCGATTATATCATACGTCCGGTGCATAGTTTTATCGGCCTCCGGGCAACGGTAACTTTTTACATTGGGGCAATACCTATAAAGCGCACCTCTCTTCATCAAACTTACCCTCTCTTCGTAGGGTAAACTAAGGTCCCAGTCATATCTTGTTGTGGGCCAACCTGTGCCAACCTCGTCGTCTGCGGCTAAAGGAGGCAACGGGGTGCACCAATATGGCTCCGTCACAGCTGGCGGCGCGACTTGCCCGCCGTTAACGAGTTTGCCGTCATTGCTCTCAGCGTATGCCATCCACGCCGTAACAAGCTGCCTCATGCCGCTCAAACATGCAATACGCTTTGCCTGCGTTCTCGCCTTGCTAAGGGCGGGCAGCAAAACAGCCATCAACAGCGCGATAATCGCGATAACCACCAACAGCTCGACCAATGTGAATCCTCCTTCGCTATTGCTTCTACCTACGCTAAAGCTACGATGGGCGGGGCGAGTGTTTTTACTTAAGCTGGAAATTACGCATCCCTTTTTCAGAACGACATTAGCGTATTGATTTGATTTTCTTATTTTATCTATCACTGTACAATATTGCCTTCGTATTTTATTCGATTATATGATATAATTGGCATTAATAGAACGAAATGGACATCGTTGTCTATTGTATGCCATTTATTGACTTTTTGAGAATATAAAATGAAAAAAACCAAGGAGCCCGCGTTTTTTTCAAATCAGGTCGCTCAAGCCAGGCGGTTTTATATTCAAAAATCTAATGCGAAGGACTCTCGGATCAAGGTCGTCTGCGGCGGGTGCGAGCATACAACACCTGATTTTAAGATAGACAGGAAAGATTTCCCCTATTATTGCGTTGAATTTGTAGCCAAAGGGTCAGGTTTTGTAACACTAAACAATCGCAAATATGAGCTAAATGCGGGGACAATTTTTTCTTACGGCCCCGGCATCAGCCAACGGATTACATCTGTTCCCGAACAGCCAATGATTAAATACTTCATTGCTTTCACCGGCAGCTCAGTCAAACAAATACTGAAAAAACACATCTCGCCTCTGGGAACCGCAATACATATCAGTCGGCCCGATGAAATTACCAGAATTATGGATGATTTACTCGCCCACGGCCTTTCAGACAGCCCCTATAAGACGATGATTTGCTCGATAATTCTGGAATACTTACTTTATCGAATCGCTGAAATGGCTATCAGCGAAAAAAAAGGCCCTTCCAGAGCATTTCTGACCTATCAAAACTGCAGACAATACATCAAGGACAACTTCCTTACTCTAAACTCTCTAAAGGATATCGCTGATGCCTGTATGATTGACCATGCATATTTATGCAGGCTGTTCAAACAATTTGACACACAAAGTCCCTATCAATATCTGCTAAACCTGAAAATGACCTATGCTGCAGATCGTTTCCAGAAAACCGGTGTTCTGGTCAAAAAAGTTGCACGCGAACTGGGATTTGTTGACCAATTTCATTTTACCCGTGTTTTTAAAAAGGTTTTCGGAATTCCCCCCCAATCATTTAAAGGGCTGAGATGAAGACTTTCAAGAAGATTATAAGGGGTGTTGATGAAAGCGGGCCAATACATATAATAGTCCTTCAGCAGGCGTTATTACTTATGAAAAACCTTAATATGAAAGGATTCAAAAATGAAGAAAACAGTTTTCATCAGTTTAATGGTATGTGCACTGGCTTTGGGGGTATTTACGGATGGGTGTTCCAAAAAGGAAGGCGGCAAAGCGGGGAAAACAAAATTAGCTTTCATAACGAACAACACGGCGAATTTCTGGGTTTTCGCGAAAAGAGGATGCGAGAAGGCAGCGAGCGAATCGCCTGACTTCGAGGTTGATTTCAGGATTACATCGGATGCGACGCCCGCGGAACAGCGAAGGATTATCGATGATTTGCTGGCCAAGGGCGTCAAGGGGATAGCGATATCGCCGGTTGACCCGTTAAACCAGAAGCCGTTTATCGACGAGCTTGCGAGCAAGATAACAGTCATTACCTGCGACAGTGACATACCGGGGAGCACGCGGAAATGCTATATCGGGACGGACAACGTGGCAGCGGGCAGACAGGCGGGCGAGATGATTAAAGAGGTTTTGCCTGACGGCGGCAAAATTATGCTGTTTGTAGGCAAACAGGACACGCAGAACGCAAAGGAAAGAATACAGGGCATCAAGGAGGCAATCGCGGGGACGAAAATTGAAATCGTCGACGTGAAGACGGACGATGTGGACCAGGTTCGCGCAAAGGCAAATGTAGCGGACGCTCTGGTGACATATCCTGATTTGGCGTGCTGCGTGGGGCTTTGGAATTACAACGGGCCTGCCATTCTCAACGCCATCACCGACGCGGGCAAATTAGAGAAGGTGAAAATCGTATGCTTCGATGAAAATGAGGAGACGCTGACCGGCGTGCGTGACGGGCACATATACGGGACGGTGGTGCAGCAGCCCTTTGAATTCGGATACCGCTCGATGAAGGTGCTGGCTGACCTTGTAAAAGGCAACGACGTGAAGATACCGGCGAACGGGATGATTATTGTGCCGACTATAATTATTAAGAAAGACAACGTTGTGCCGTTTATGGATAAGGTCCACGAAATCCTGAAAAAGTAATAACGCAGATTCATTGCTGACGACTTATGACCGGTGACAAACCATTGCTGGAGATGCAGGGAATCGAGAAGAGCTTTCCGGGCGTGAAGGCACTCGATAAGGTTGACCTGACGGTATATGCAGGCGAGGTGGCGGCGCTGATTGGCGAGAACGGGGCGGGCAAGTCAACGCTGATGAATATACTCGGCGGTGTTTTGGAGCAGGACTCGGGGACAATCAAAATCGGCGGGCAGGCGGTCGTTATTAAAAATGTGTCGGACGCAATAAAGCTGGGGATTGGCTTTATTCACCAGGAGCTGAATATACTGGATAATCTGAGTATCGCGGGGAATATATTTCTGGGCAGAGAGCCGACGCGATTAGGGCCGCTGAGAATTATCAATCGCAAGAGGATGTGGGCAGAAACAGAACCATACCTGAAACAACTCGGACTCAACCTGCCCGCGAAAACAGTTTTGAGCCAGATGTCCATCGCACAGCAACAAATGGTCGAAGTGGCAAAGGCGTTATCGTTAAACGCGCGACTGCTGATAATGGATGAGCCGACGTCGAGCTTGACGCTATCGGAGACGAAAAAGCTTTTCGAGGTGATAAGGCAACTGCGCAGCAGCGGCGTAAGCATCATCTATATATCGCACCGATTGTCCGAGGTTAAGGAATGCGCAGACCGCGTTGTGGGCCTGCGCGACGGGGCAAACGTCGGCTCGCTCGAACGGGACAAAATAACTCACGACAATATGGTCCGGCTGATGATTGGCAGAAAACTCGAAGATTTTTTTGTCTCGCCCAGGGCACAGGCCGGGGACAATTATTTTAGCGTCAGCGATTTGAGGACACGGAGGTATCCGCACCATAAAATAACGTTCGAGGCCTCGCGCGGGGAGATACTGGGGTTCGCGGGGCTTGTGGGCGCGGGCAGGACGGAAATGGCGCACGCTATTTTCGGGGTTGAGGCGACTACGGGCGGCTCGGTAAATATCGGCGGAGAGAAATTGCGGATACGATGCGCGGGCGACGCTATTGAAAACGGGATTTACCTGATACCGGAGGACCGCAGGAAATCGGGACTTGTAACGGATATGACTTTTCGCGAGAACATAACGCTGCCTGATTTGAACAGTTATACGACTTTGGGGCTTATACAACGGAAACGCGAAACAGGCGTCTCAGAGAAGCAATGCGAAAAGCTGAAAATGAAAATTACGTCGGTTGAGACATTGGTTAAAAACCTCAGCGGCGGAAATCAGCAAAAAGTGGTTTTGGCGAAATGGCTCGCGTTAAAGCCGAAGGTTGTTATTTTCGATGAGCCGACGCGAGGTATCGACGTCGGGTCCAAGGCGGAAATTTATCACCTTATGCGAGAACTGGCGGACAGCGGGGTTGTGATTGTAATGATAAGTTCGGATATGGAAGAGATTCTCGGGGTTAGCGACCGCATTGCGGTGATGCATGAAGGGCAAATCACGGGGATTTTGACGAGAGACAAGTTCGAAGAAGAAGCCGTAATGCGATTGGCGGTCGGGCAGACGAGCCGGGCAGGCAATAACTAAGGAGCAGAATGAAAAAGGAACTCGGTATATTCGCGATGCTGGTTGTTTTGTGCATTGTGGTGGCAATTCTAAATCCGCTGTTTCTGAGCGTTATGAATTTGCAGAACACGGCGCGATTGGTCGGGATGTTCGGCATATTCAGCATCGGCGTCGGCGTGGTAATTATCACGGGCGGCATTGACCTTTCGGTGGGTTCGCTTTTCGCATTGTTCGGGGTTTTACTTTCGTTTATGCTGATGCGGTGGGGCTGGCCGTGGCCACTGGCGATAGGAGCCATCCTGCTGATTGCCATCGCGATAGGCGTTTTTCACGGTTTCTTAGTCACGAAGATGAATCTGCAATCTTTCATTGTTACTTTATGCGGGCTTTTATTTTATCGTGGACTGGCACGTTATATCGCGGAAGACCAGACACTGGGCTTTGGTTACTGCACGGGTTTCGAGACATTACAGAAATTAACCACCGGTGAGGTGCTGGGCGTGCCTATGCCGTTTGTTCTTTTGATTATCATCGGTTTTATTATGTGGGTCGTTCTGCATCGCTCGGTCTATGGGCGGTACCTTTTCGCGGTGGGCAGAAATGAGGAGGCGGCGCGATTTTCCGGCATCAATACATCTCTGGTCATCGCGAGTTCGTATGTCGTATCAGCCCTAATGGCAGGTATTGGCGCGATTTTGCTGGCGTTTTATACCAATTCGATTTCACCTTCATCTCACGGTAATTTTTACGAGCTTTATGCAATCGCAGCGGCGGTGCTTGGCGGGTGCTCACTTCGCGGGGGCGAGGGTTCGGTCATCGGCATTTGTATCGGAGCCGCACTGCTGCAGGTTTTGCAGAACCTTGTTAATCTGTTAGGCATTCCAAGCTCGCTGAATTTCGCGGTGATGGGGACAGTAATTTTAATCGGCGTCATAACCGACCAGATTCTCGGCAGACGAAAGGCAAAAAGCTAATTACGGGATTATAAAATGGCCTACACAATAGGATTGGATTACGGGACGAATTCGGTAAGGTGCGTAATAGTCGATATCGCGGACGGGAGAGAGGTCGGGACAGCGGTTTATAATTACCCCACGGGGCAGGCAGGTATCATCTTAAACAAGAATGACCATAACCTGGCAAGACAGAACCCGGCGGATTACATCAAAGGTATTGAAGTAACAATCAAAAAGGCGATTACTCTTGCTAAAAAAAGCGATAAGAAATTCAAACCCGAAGCGATAATCGGAATCGGCGTTGATACGACGGGGTCAACTCCCCTGCCAGTGGACAAAAACGGGACACCATTGGGAATGCTGGCTGAATTTAAGAAGAATAAAAACGCGCAGGCATGGCTGTGGAAGGACCATACGGGTTTCGCGGAGGCGGCGGAAATAACGGAGCTGGCGAAAAAAGAGCATCCGGAATATCTGGCAAAGTGCGGGCAGGTTTATTCATCGGAATGGTTTTTCAGCAAGATACTTCATTGCCTGCGGACTGACCCGAAGGTATTTGACGCGACGTACAGCTGGGTTGAGTGCTGCGATTATATACCGGCGGTGCTGACGGGGACGGAAAAGCCGGAGGCGATGAAACGAAGCAGGTGTGCGGCGGGACATAAGGCGATGTTCAACGCGGACTGGGGCGGACTGCCTGCGAAGGATTTTTTAGCGAAATTAGACCCCAAACTTGGCGAGCTTCGCGGCCGGCTGTATGACAAGACATATACCGTCGAAACAGAGGCGGGGAAACTTACGCAGCAATGGGCGAAAAAGTTGGGATTGAATGCAGGTATACCGGTTGCAGTGGGCGCGTTCGATGCACATTTGGGGGCAGTTGGCTCAGGCATCGCTCCGGGCAAGTTAGTCAAGATAATAGGGACAAGCACATGCGATATGCTCGTTTCAGAACAGGGCAAACAACTGGCGGACATACCGGGGATATGCGGGATAGTTGACGGGTCGATACTGCCTGGTTATATCGGGCTTGAGGCGGGACAGTCGGCGGTTGGGGACATATTCAACTGGTTTGTGAATTATATTCAGCCGGGAGGTAAGGCGGCGGGTTCACACGATGCACTAACCAAAAAAGCGGCGAAACTCAAACCCGGACAACCAGGGTTGCTGGCACTGGACTGGAATAACGGGAATCGCACTATTTTGGTTGACCAGCGGCTGACGGGTTTGCTTCTGGGACAGACGCTGCATACCAAGCCCGAAGAGATATACCGTGCATTGATTGAGGCGACGGCGTTCGGGGCACTGACAATCATAAACAGATTCGAGGAATACGGAGTGAAGGTATCGGAGATAATAAACTGCGGCGGGATAGCGGAAAAAAGTCCGCTGGTTATGCAGATTTACGCGGATGTTACGGGAAGGGAAATGAAGGTGTCACGCTCAGCACAAAGCTGCGCGCTCGGCGCGGCGATTGCGGCGGCGGTTACGGCAGGCGGTTATAAGAATTTCGCCGAGGCGCAGGCGGCGATGTGCGGGATAAAAAAGGTCATTTACAAACCTGTCGCGGAAAACCACGCCATTTACAAAAGGGTCTATGTCCTTTATAAACAGATTCATGATGCCTTTGGTTCGGGAACGCTTGTTAACGTTATGAAGGAGCTTTTGAGTATTAAAGACCTATGCACGAAGAGCTGAAAAAACTTGTTTGTGACGCGAATATCGAACTGCAAAGACGAAACCTCGTTATTTACAGCTGGGGCAATGTAAGCGGAATCGACCGGGCAGCGGGAATAGTCGCGATAAAGCCCAGCGGCGTATCATACGATGATTTGACGCCGGAGAAAATTGTGCTGGTGGATTTGGCGGGGAAAGTCGTCGAAGGCAATCTCAAACCATCATCGGATACGACGACGCATCTTGAGCTTTATCGAAACTTCAAATCGATTGGCGGAATATGTCATACGCACTCGATGAGCGCGACGGCCTGGGCACAGGCGTGCAGAGAAATACCGTGTTTAGGCACGACGCACGCGGATTATTTTTATGGTGCGGTGCCCGTAACCAGGCCGCTGACGAAAAAAGAAATACAAAACGACTATGAGCTGAACACGGGCAAGGCAATTGTTAAACGGTTTGCCAAGATTGACCCGATGCAGATGCAGGCGGCGCTTGTCGCCAACCACGGGCCGTTTACCTGGGGAAAAACCGCGGGGCAGGCAGTCGAGGCAATGGTCGTCCTCGAAGAAATAGCGACGATGGCTATGAGGACGCTTGTGTTAAGCCCGAAACAGCGTCAAATCAGCAGGGAACTATTGGACAAACATTATCTGCGCAAACACGGAGAGAAGGCCTATTACGGACAAGGGGGCAATTAAAAAGCAAAAGGCAAATGTAAGCCGCGATGCTGATCTTTAACTTTTGTTTTTTACATACGTCCATTCGCACGTATCGGTGTATTTTTTATCACCTTTTTGGCTAATGACGCTTATCTTATTTGGGCCGGGGCTAAGCACAACGTCTTTCCAGACGATTTTGTGAATATCCGAATCCATTTTCTTGCTCGAAATCAGTTTTTCATTAACATACAGCTCGACCGCGTCAAGATTCGTATAAACCGCCACCTCCGCCGTTTCGGCAGTTCGCTGCGTATCGCGCCTGCTTAAAATGTAAAGCACCGGCTCATCGGACCAGTTTGCCTTGTAAAAATAGAAGGCGTCTTTTTTCACCTGGCGGTCGTGAGTGACAAGCCCTTTGTGATTAATAAAATCACGGTCGCCGCGTTTGGCAAATGTCCAGCTGAAGTCGAACATGTTCCATACAAACTTGCACCAGATATCGTCCCTGTCCTTTATGTTCCTCCAGACCTCCTCATGGTAAAGGCTCTGGTATTGTTCGGGGAAAAACCTGCCGTTGGGATTCGGACGATTCGGGTCTTCCTGCTGCTGGCTGATGCAGCCTCCGGCGCCGTATTCGCTCAGGCCGCCTTTAATTTCGGGGTGTTGTTTATGAAGGTTGTCATACCATGTAACGTATTTGTCAAACTTGTCGTAGTACCAGCCGAAGTACCAGTTCCATGCAGCAACATCCGTGACAGAATGTCTGGACGTGGGCTGCGTGAAGTCCGCCTGGGTGGTCAACCGATAAGGGTCAAGCTGTTTAGCGGTCTGATGCAGCGATTTTACATCTTCGGCGGAGATTGGAATCTCGTTGTACATTCCCCAGAAGAAAATTGCGGGGTGATTATAGTTTTGTTTGATAAGTTCCGTGAGCTGCTCTTTGCAGTTTTGAAGATATGCGGGATTTTCCGCCCGATACGCCGGCGTGTTCGGTATTTCCGCCCAGACCACAAGCCCTTTCTCGTCACACAAGCTGTAAATCTTATCCGCCTGCTGATAATGAGCCAGCCGCACGCCATTTGCGCCAAGCTCAAGAATCAATTCGACATCCTTTTCGTGCTGCTTATCGGTCAGCGCAGAACCAAATCCTTCCCATTCCTGATGCCTGCACACACCGTGTAAATGATATTGCGTGCCGTTCAGTATCAGGCCCTTATTAACGTCAACCTCAAAGAACCGCAGCCCCATCGGCTGGTCTATTTCGTCTATTCTTGTTCCATTCGCGTCTTCCATACGGATATTCAGCTTGTATAAATACGGATCTTTTCTGGCTTTCCAAAGATGGGGATTATCTATATGAATTTTCGAAACGCCTGCGGTCTGCCGATTGTTTTTTACAATAACTTTTTCACTGCTCTGAGCAATCACATTATTATTATCCAGCACGGTCGTCTTCAGCATTACTTCGGCATCGTTTTGGTCT
Source organism: uncultured Phycisphaerales bacterium (assembly GCA_963769245.1). Lineage (GTDB taxonomy): Bacteria > Planctomycetota > Phycisphaerae > Sedimentisphaerales > Anaerobacaceae > Fen-1362. The sequence continues at coordinate 1,634,103 of CAVYKU010000001.1, read as the reverse complement.
TTTGAATCCAGAAGTGTCGCTACTTCAATATCCGCCTGTTTCTGAGAAACGCTCACGGGGCGGATATACACGCCGCTCGAAGCGTAATCGAGAGGGGAAATACACAAGTAATCCGTGCTGAATACGGTGACAGGACGGTAAATGCCACCGAACAAAGGATAAAGATAAGTCCCGGAAGGAGCGACATCCGGCTGCATCGAATTATCCACCTTGACGGAAATGCTGTTCTTTCGTCCGGACTTTACCTGCCGGGTGATTTCATAGCAAAAAGCAGAATAGCCGCCTTTGTGCCTGCCGATGAAAATACCGTTGATATATACATCGGACACCAGGCATACGCCTTCAAAACGAATAAAGTATCGCCTGCTATTTTGCTTTTTCGGCAAATCAAAACTGCCGCGATACCATGCTACCCCCTGAAAACAATGGTCTCCCTCAGTTAAAACGTCTTTGGCATTCCAAGTATGAGGGACAGTTACATTTTCCCATCCCTGTTCCGATATCTTGTCGCCGCTTTCGGCAGAGTGTATATCGCCCTTATAAAACTTCCAGTCAACGATTTTGAAGTTGTCACGATGCGCCAAAAAGTCCTGTGAAAAAACATTAACGGTTCCCAAAAGAACCGCCAAAACCGCCACAATGCAAATTTTAATCCTCATTTGTCTGCCCCCTGGTTTGAGCTAATCATTTGCACGAACCGCCTGTATAAAAGCCCTGATATTTTCGGAAGACACGCCCGGCGGCATTCCGCCTCCACACGAAAAAAGTATCCCGGTTTTATCATCCAGCCCCCGCATCTGCTCATTGACCTTTTCAGCGATTTGCCCGGGGCTACCCTGTGCCAATACGTCCCTCGGCGGTATGTTTCCAACCAGCACAACTTTGCCCCCGGTCCACTGCCTCATTTGTTCCAATGAGTGCTCAAAGCTGAAGTTAAACATATTGATTCCAATGTCCGCAAGATGCGGCGCACATACTTTGCCGCCCGCGTCATTATGGAAAAACTTAACGGAGGCGTCCAGACAGCCGAATATCTCCTTCAGATAGGGCTTGGCGAATTCTTTGAAATCGGACTCTCCGCAGAACCCGACAATATCATCCAGTATCAAAATCCCGTCGATTGTGTCGAACGTCTTTTTCTGCAATCGAAGCCATCCTGTAGTAAAGTCCGTGATGATACGAAGGAGCTTGTGGACCTTTTCGGTATCTGTTTTCAGGGCCATCAAAAACTCCGTCGTGCCCATAAGAAAAGACGCGATATTTAAAGGCCCACGCGATACGGCAAACTTTATGGAATGTCCCAGCGCCTCAATTTTCCTGCGGTTGAGCTTAAGACGGTTCAGCACGAACGGCCCCAGCCCGCACTTATCCGGCTCAGGCACGGTCAGCCGGTCGATGTCCTCAATCTGCTGGATAATCTTTTCTGCGTATGGCAGCTCATTTTCATGCCACACACATTTAGCGCCAAACGCCGACGGTTCCGTGCACATACCGTATTCCGCCCAGAACCCCGGCAGAAACAAGACCTCCGGGAAGGTCTGCACCGCTTTTTTATTGGTCTCGAACCAAAGCTCATCATTGGTGAAATAATCAAGGGTCGAAATATGCGCCCAGCCCGGCAGCCAGGGACTATCTATTATAAAACCAACCGGCAAAAAATTAACGCCTTTGCCTGATACAACATCTACAAGCACCTGCCATTGCTTATTATTCATCCGTCAATACCTCAACCTTTATTAAACTATGGCCGTTTCTAAAAGGACACTATAACTTTTTGAATGGCTATTTTGAAGAGAGAAAAACAAATAAGGCCATACGAGCTATTCGGCTTCGAGGACAACAACCGATTTAGGGGGAATGGTTGCCAGGATTTTGCCGTCTTTTGCTTCCATTCCCTTAAATTCGACAGGCCGGACAGCATCGGGTTTTTCAAAGGTATTGTGCGCGTTCATCACTTCGGCGGTAAGAATACGGCCTGTTACTTTTTGCGCCTGGAATCCTTCGAAGGCACAAACAAGCTCGGCGGGCGATTGAGGATTCAGATTGCAAATCGAGATGTGGATTTTGCCGGATTTGTCCTTCGAGGCCGAGGCGGAAAGACCGGCGACTGATTCCGAGCTGTTTTGGTACGGATTGGAGTTAATATCGCAAGGGAGGAATTGGGCGCCCTGGTGAACCTTATACATTTCGAATACATAATACGTCGGCGTAACTATCATCTTTTCGCCCTTGGTGAGAACCATCGCCTGCAGCACGTTATTGATCTGCGAGATATTGGCCATTTTGACGCGGTCGCAATGCTGATTGAAGATATTCAGGAAGCACCCCGCCACAACCGCGTCCCGCAGCGTATTTTGCTGATACAGGAAGCCGGGGTTTTCGCCTTTTTCCGCGTCCCACCACGTGCCCCACTCATCGACAAAAAGACCGATACGCCCGGGCTTGTCATATTTGGCCATAACATCGCCAGCTTTTTTAAGTATCCCGTCAAGCGCCAGCGTATTTTTGAGCACATTGAACCAGCCGGTTTCGTTGAAGTCAGTTGCGCTGCCCTTTTTATTCCAGTCACTGCTCGCAAAGACATAGTAGTGCATACTAATCGCATCCATCTGCCCCGCCGCCTTATTCAAAAGCACCTCAAGCCAGTGATAATCCGCCCCGCTTGGCCCACATGCAATTTTGGTTACTTTATTGCCGGGGTAATCCTTAACATAGTTTGAATAACGCTTGAAGACATCTGCGTAATACTCCGCCGTCATTTGCCCGCCGCAGCCCCAGTTTTCGTTGCCCACCGCGAAATATTTAATCTTCCACGGCTTTTCCCTTCCGTTTGCCCGGCGTAAATCCGCCATCTGGCTCTTTCCTGCAAAGGTCATATACTCGACCCAGTCCTGCATTTCTTCGGGGGTGCCTGAGCCGACGTTGCCGCTGATATAGGGGGTACAACCCAGCATCTCGCACAAATCCATAAACTCGTGCGTGCCGAAGCGGTTCGTCTCCGTAACCATTCCCCAGTACGTATTTACCGACGAGGGCCTTTGCTCGACGGGGCCGACGCCTTCTTTCCAGTGATACTCATCCGCGAAGCAGCCGCCCGGCCAGCGTATCACAGGTACGTTAATCTTCTTCAGTGCCTCGACGACATCGTTGCGAATCCCGCGGGTATTAGGAATTGTCGAATTCGGCCCTACCCAGAACCCCTCATAAACACATCTTCCAAGGTGCTCCGCGAATTGGCCGTAGATTTCGGGACTGATTGTTACCTTGTTAGCATCAGCGTGAATGAGAATCGTATTGCCCCCTGCCGCAAGACAAGCCGATGCGTTTATGATTGTTAAAATGACCACTGGAACAATTAAATTTTTCTTCATATTCGCACCTGCACTTTTAATAAAACCATCTAACAAAAAATGTTTTAGCCACAAGTTACGAATCACGAGCCACAAATTCAACACCGGAGTTTATTCTTTTTTGCCGGGTTTTTCAATATGAAACACTTTACCGCTGAGAACGCAGAGTTTTTTTATGGCTTGGCCATCCCTAACGGGAGACGCTGATTTACGCGAAGTTACGCTGTTTTTTTGTTTAGCCACAGATGGACACTGATTAACACTGCTTATGCTCGGCTTGCGTTCTGCGGCTAAGGGTATTCTCGATACAAGCATTTGCGATACCCTTTCGCCTTGTCCGCGAAGGCCTTTGGCCTCCATTATTAGGCCGAGCAAAGACACGGATTTAATGATAGCGTTCGGCGGACAGCGTGTAGCGGACAGTTCCATTTTCGATTTCCGATTGCCAATTGCCGATTTACGGATGAGGAAACCGCCGGAAAGCTTTGGGGGGTTATAAATTGTTGAGAAACAGCGTTACCACCAGAAATATGTTCCAGCGCCGGAGGTAACGGAAGATGAGCAGGAGGGACACCATCGGACCTGCATTTCGAAGAAGTTACGCCATTGGGTATGGCCGTCAAGAAAGAGGATATTACTCCCTTCGGGTCTGCCGCTTTTGAGGTGGTTAGAACTGTCGTAAATTTGACAATCCAAAAATATACCGCCTACCGTTATCCTGTCAAAGCTTGCGGTGTTGCCATCGGGCGAAGTGCTGAGTGTGGCATCGACTACGAATTCGGTGGTTGAGGGCTGCTTTTCGCCGGTCGTTCTAAGCCACTTTCCTTTTGGTGTGCCCAGCGGCGGATTGGGGAATCCTGCCTGGGAATCTATTATGAAGGCGTAACCCGTGACACGGAACTGCTGATCACGATTGGTCACCGGTTCCGGAATATCCCCGGACTTTGCGTCACACGGGGGGCCCTGGGTAAACTGCCAGTACAAAGCCCTGGTCCAGTTCTTGGCGGGAAAGGCAGGACAATAAAAGGCAGATTTGGCCTCTTTGTCGGCATTGACCCTGATTATAAAATCGGTTGTGCTGTAGGAAATATCCCACGGCCAGTTGACCGGACCTTTGAGGGGCAGTTGTCCGCCATTATCATTGGCGAATATATTCATGCCGACAAAGATTTGCTTGAGATTATTGGCGCAGACAATCTTCTTCGCCTGAACCCTGGCTTTTTGCAGGGCAGGCAAGAGCACGCCCATTAAAAGAGCGATAATAGCAATAACCACCAGCAGCTCAACCAATGTGAACCCTCCGTCGCTATCGCTATGGAGGGCAGGTCCACGGCATTTTCTCATAATTTAACAGTCACCTTCACAGGAGTATATCCTTTCGCATCATACAATATATGCGATTGAAAAACCACGCCATTTCGCATGACTGGAACAGCGGGCCGGAAATATTACAATAGAGGCCGGCGAATTTGTATGCTATAATGTCGGCTTAAATTAATACATAAAGAAAGGACATAAAATGCAAAAGACGACGTTTGGAGTAATAGTGGGAAACAGAGGATTTTTCCCGGATATACTGGCGAAACAGGGACGCAAAGATATTCTCGATGTGCTCAAGAACAACGGATTCGGGGCAATTGCCCTATCTATGCAGGATACCAAATACGGGTCTGTTGAGACATACGCGGACGCGAAAAAGTGCGCGGAACTATTCGCGAAAAACAGCGAAAAAATCGACGGTATCATTGTTACGCTGCCAAATTTCGGCGATGAGAAAGGCGTGGCGGAATCGGTAAAACGCGCGGGGCTTGATGTGCCGATTCTGATACAGGCGGAACCCGACGCAACTGAGAATATGCAGATAGAACGAAGGCGGGACTCCTTCTGCGGGAAAATGAGCGTATGCAATAACCTAAAGCAGGCAGGCATACCATATACCCTGACCAAAACCCATACGATGGCAGTCGCTTCGGAGGAATTCAAACAGGAGCTGGATGATTTTGCGTCGGTTTGCAGGATTGTCAAAGGATTAAAGAATGCCCGCTTCGGCGCAATCGGCGCACGGACAGGGGCGTTCAACACAGTTCGATACAGCGAAAAGATTCTGGAATTGTCGGGCATAGCAGTCGAAACGATTGACCTTTCAGAAATCGTAGGCAGAATCACGGGGCTTGCCGACAACGACAGGAACGTGAAAAAGAAACTGGGCGCAATACAAGTATACACATCGACCGAATCGATTCCGGCTGAATCGCTTTTGAAAATGGCGAAATTCGGACACGTGGTTGACAAGTGGGTGAAAGACAACGACCTTGACGGGACAGCGATTCAGTGCTGGACGAGCTTAGAGGAATTTTTCGGGATAGTGCCCTGCACGCTGATGAGCATGATGAGCGAATCGCTGATGCCGAGCGCATGCGAGGTCGATATCACTGGACTATTGGGAATGTATATCCTGCAATTAGCTTCGGGGACGCCGAGCGCGCTATTGGACTGGAACAATAACTACGCGGATGAGGCGGACAAATGCGTGCTGTTTCACTGCAGCAACCTGCCTAAGAGCTTTTTCAAATCCGCACAGATGGACTACCAGGCAATCATCGCGGGGTCGGTTGGCAAGGACAACACATACGGGACAATGGTGGGGAGAATAGCGCCGGGCAGCGCGACATTCTGCAGGACTTCCACGGACGACGCAGCGGGCGTTATCAGCGCATACGTGGGCGAGGGCGAATTCACAAACGACCGGCTCGACACATTCGGGGGCTACGGCGTGATGAAGATACCGAATTTGCAGAACCTTTTGCAGTTTATATGCAGGATGGGCTTCGAGCATCACGTGGCGATGAATATGTCGCAAAAGGCGGACGCGATTACCGAGGCGCTGGGCAATTATATGGGCTGGGAGCTTTACCGGCACAGGTAACGGCTAATTTGCTTGCAAAACGGGGACGAATACCTATAATTATAGCATTAAGTATCGCGTTATAGGCGATATTTATTTTCAACAATAGCGGCTGTAGCTCAATTGGATAGAGCTTTGGTCTACGGAACCAAGGGTTGTCGGTTCGACTCCGGCCAGCCGCAATGAGAGGATTTATAATTTATGACTGCTGTAATCATTTCTGGATTAAGGCACGCAGTTTATCGGCACGGGCAGGATCGATTTGTTTTAGTATTTCATACTGCTGTAAAGCCGAGTTGGGGTCGCCTGTTTTCAGGTAATAGTGGCCGAGACCATAATGCACCTGCGGGTTTTGCGGAGCAATTTTTTCAGCCTGCTTATATGTATCGATCGCTTCGTTAAAACGACCCGTATTGCCGTAGGCACTGCCAAGAAGAATGTATGCGTCAGAGGAACGAGGTGCAAACTCAATTGCCTTGTTACACATGTTGATTTCCTCATCGAATCTTCCAAGGGCGGCATAAACAAAAGCAAGAGCCGTATAGGCATCGGCATATTTCGGAGAAAGACGGACAGCTTTTTGCAGCGCATCCGCGGCATCCTGATAACGGTTGAGCTTGGAATAAGCTTTTCCAAGATCAAAGCAGGCCTTGCTTTGGGAAGGATTGATAATTATGGCCCGCCTGAACAAATCCACGGCCATGTCGAGCTTACCAAGAGTGGCATAAACTTCAGCAAGAGCCGTATAAGCATCAGCAACATCGGTATTCTTTGAGGGAAGGCGGATAGCCTTTTGGAATGCATCTATGGCATCCTGATAACGTCTGAGGTTATAATAAGCAATCCCAAGATTGAAATAAATCTGGCCATAGGAGGGATTGATAGTTATAGCCCGTTCGGATAACTCCACGGCCTTTTCGTCCTGACCGATGTGGCTGTAAGCAACGGCAAGGTGACCATATAACGACGCGGAATCAGGGGCAAGAGTCAGCATACGATTAAACAAACTAATGGTATCTTTCCAATAAATCAGATATCGGCGTGTTGCGATTCCTTCGGCACCCGCAAGTAACAGTATAACGACTGAAATTATCAATGCCCGGCGGAAGTTATTGTTATAAAGCCATAACAGAAAATAAGCCAACATCATCAATACACCAAATGATGGCAGGTATGCGAATTTGTCGGAGGCAATGACTTCGCTGAATTTGAATATTTGCATTGTGGGCAGAATAGTAATCAAGAAAATCAACGAGCCGGTGAGAGCGGCCTTTGTCCATCGCAGTGAAACAACAAGCAGAATAATCAAAAGAACCGCCGCGATAACAGAGGCCAACACTTTCGGGTTCGATATCGCAAACGGCTGGGGATATGGATAGTGAGAAGACAGTTCGGCAGGCCAAATCATCTTCAAGGGGTAGAATATAATGTTGTGGCAAATAATAAGCGGGGGATTAAGCAAACTGTGCTGTTGCTGTCCCGGAAGCAAAGCGCCCCCGGCAGACGCCTGTGAAATGAAAGTTATTACAGCAAAGACAATGAACAATCCGAAAAAAGGCAGTTTTTCGAGAACGGATCTCCGGCTTAATCTATTCAAGGGCCAGTAATCCATCAGAAGCATAACAAAAGGTAAAAACGTGCTGGTTGGCTTGGACATCAGGGCCAGCAGATACGCGAACAGACAGGCGGCATAATATTTCTTTGCTGCCGTGCGAGTAAACAGGATATAAAAGAGCAAAGACCAAAACGCGAAGAAGGCCGCCAATAACGTTTTCCGGTCGCTTATCCATGTGACCGACTCAACCGTCATAGGATGTACGCCAAAGAGAAGCCCAACCGCCGCCGCTATCCAAATATTTCGAAACAAAATGTAAAGCAGCCCTATTACCAGCGCAGTATTTGCGACATGAAGGGCAAGGCTGGTACAATGAAAGGGTAAGAGATTATCTTCGCGTCCTCCGACGGCATAATCAAGCATCAGAGAGACCATCGTCAAGGGCTGATAGTATCCACTTACAGTTGAGGGAGTAAAAACCTCCATAAAAAAACGTTTTGTTGATGCCCAGCCAGGATTCTGCACCAGTATATTTTTTGTGACATATTGCTCGTCATCGAACGATACGGCTTTTGCCGACAGGGCCGGCCGATGCACGACTAAAATGATAATACATACGGCAACGACTATTGCTATATTTACAGCAATTTTTTTCATCGTTATCAGACATTGAAGCGGAAGTTGATAATGTCACCATCACGGACGAGGTACTCCTTGCCTTCGAGGCGGAATTTGCCAGCGGCCTTGACGGCTTTTTCGTCGCCTAACTGTTTTATGTCACTGTAAGCGAATGTTTCGGCACGGATGAAGCCGCGTTTGATATCGGAGTGGATTTTGCCGGCGGCGTCAAAAGCGGTTGTGCCCTGCTTAATGGGCCAGGCGCGGACCTCGTCGGGACCGACGGTGAGGAAGCTAATCAGGCCAAGCGTTTTGAAACAGGCGTGGACGAATTTGCCCGCGGCGGATTCGGTGATGCCCAAATCGGACATAAACTGTTTTTTGCTTTCGGCGTCTAATTGCGACAATTCGTATTCGAGCTTCGCGCAGACGCTGATTATGGGCGTTGAAGCGTCGCCGGGGATTTGGAGTTTCTGCTCCTCGCCGCCTTCGCCTATATTTACGGCGACGACCATCGGTTTGAGGGTGAGAAAACCAAGAGCCCGGACCATTTCCAGTTCGGTGTCGCTGGTAACGACGGAGCTGATGGGCTTTTCGGATTCAATCGCGGCCTGAAGTTTTTTGTGAAGCTCAAGCTCGGCCTTGTCGTGGGCCTGGGTTTTTGAGGGCTTGTGGGCATCCTTTTCAAGTTTTTCGATTCGCGTCGTTACGAGGGCAAGGTCGGTAAGCAAAAGTTCGGTACGGAGGTCGATAAGGTCTTTGGCAGGATTGGCGGAATCATCATACGCGCCGATAACGAGGGCAATCATATCGACGATGCGAATCTGGTCGATGAGGCGTTTTGCGGCGGCCCTGCCGTGGTCGTCGGAGAAATTGAGGCCGGGGACATCGAGACATTCGATTGTCGCGTGAACGGTTTTCTTTGGCTTGTATAAATTAGTGAGCCATTCGACTCGTTCATCAGGCGAGGCGATGACTGCCTGCTCGATGTTCGTGGTCCCGGCTGGCAACATCGCCTTGCCGCTGATTGCGGAAAAGAGGGTGCTTTTGCCCGACTGCATCAAACCCAGTAACGCGACTTTCAAATGATAATCTCCTTCGTTTTATAATTTTGGACGAGTTTGATTATAAAAGAGTTATGAGGGGAAAACAAGGGTGTTTAATCAGGACGCGAGTTTATCAGTGCGGTTATCTCGGCAAGAGTGGGCGGTTCATATACGGAGGGGAAGCGGAGGCAGGAGACGGCGGCAGCAGCGGAGGCGAAACGAACGACCTCCAAATCGGACCAGCCTTTCAATATGCCATAGACGACGCCGGCGCGGAATGTGTTGCCCGCGGCCAAAGTATCAACAACCTTTATTGAATACGGCTGAAACGATTGAATGGATGTTTTCGCGGAGGCGAACATAACGGGGCTACTGCCGAAGGTGAAAATTATCAGGCCTGCGCAGTTTGACTGGTATTGCTCAAGCATCGCCTCATAATCGACACCGGGGTATTCGCGGTCGAGAAATTCTTTAGAGCAGATAACCACCCTTGCACCTTTGGCGATAACAGTATCGAAACAACTGTCGATGGTTACGAAATCCTTATGATGCTTGAGGCATAACCAGGCAACTTCTTCGGATTCAGAGCTGAAGAACGGGTCGAGGGCGACGCACTTGGCGGATTCGATTGCCTGCTCATTAGGTTTGTTCCAGAATTTGTGTGCGCCTGAGAAATAATCAACAAACCAGCCGAAGACGGTGCGGGAATCGCCATCACAGAAGACGATATCTCGCCAGCCGGGGAAGCCGAGGTGATAATGCAGAAGGGAACAATCGACGCTGCGTTTTTGCAGATACGCGCGGAGTGGTTCGGCGGTTGCATCGCCGAGGAAACAACCATCGAGGATTACGGAAACACCGAGGTTACTTAACACGATAGCGCCATTGGCCGCCTCGCCGCCCGGTATGACAAAGGTATTGGTAATTTCCTGATAGCCATCGGCTGAGGGGAATTTCGCCTTCAACTGGTGAATCGTTGAAAGGACGGTCATACCATAGAGATATACGTCGGCGTAATTCATTTAAACGTAATTACCGTAACAATAGTCCTGTGTTACCTTAAACCGAGTTTTTCCCCTCTCTGGAGCAGCACTATAGATTCATCGATTCGCTGTTTTTTAGTTTCCGGTCTCTTTGCGATTGCAATCCAGGCAATATAGTGTCTGCGATAAGAAGGGGCAAGTCCATAAAAGTTATCTTTCGCTTTTTTGCTGCGAGCAAGCGCCGCGGCAAATTCCGGAGGCATATCAAGCGATATTTCAGACCTGGCGTCCTGATTCCACAGGCCTGATTTTTTCGCTGCCCGTATTTTCGCAAGCCCGACGTCGGTCATTTTCCCTTCTTTAATCATCTTGTCGGCACGCTTTTTGTTAAGCGCCGACCAGTTACTGCTATCTTTTCTCGGCGTGAATTTACGAGCATACTTCGCTGTGTCGATTTTCCTGATGATGCCATCTATCCATCCGAAACATAACGCTTCCTCAACTGCGGCATCGTAAGAAATGGTCGGCCTGAGTGTTTCTTTCCTGTAAAAGATTAACCATACTACGGTTTCTCCGGCAAAGTTGAGAGAAAGCCAGTTTCGCCATTGGTCTCTTTTGGCAAAGTATAATTCTTTCATTGGCTAAATATTATATTTATAAACGGAATTTCCATAACAGTCGTAAGCAACGATGGCGGGGAAATCGACGACTTCGAGCCGCCTGATTGCCTCTGTGCCGAGGTCTTCGTAGGCGATAATCTCGGCGGAGGTAATGTGTTTGGCGAGCAGCGCCCCTGCCCCGCCGATGGTAGAAAGGTGAACGGCACAGTGCTGTTTGAGGGCATCGCGGACGGCCTGATTACGGTAGCCCTTGCCGAGCATCGCCTTGATGCCCGCGGCGATAAGTGTCGGGCTGAAGGCATCCATCCTTGCGGAGGTTGTCGGGCCTGCTGAGCCGATTGGTCTGCCGGGAGGAGCAGGAGTCGGGCCACAGAAATAGATGAGTGCGCCTTTGATATCGAAAGGCAGCGATATACTATTGTTAATCGCCTCACAAAGGCGTTTATGCGCCACATCACGGGCGGTGTAGATTGTGCCCGCAATGATTACCTCATCGCCTGCTTTGAGCGAGCGGACAAGCGCATCCGTCAACGGCGGTCTGATTAGTTTTACAGCCATAATAAAAGAAGTTTAACGCAGGTCGGCAATTATTTCAATTAAATCGTTTTTGGAATGGCCGAATGGTATAATATGAGAAAAGGCAGAAGTGAGAAGTTAGAAGTAAGAAGTGAGAAGGCAGAAGAGTAAAAAAATGGTGAAATATCCGATATTCCTGGATTTGAACGGCAGGCGAGTCGTTATCATCGGCGGCGGCAGCGTGGCAACGAGAAAGGCGGAGACGATTCTGCGCAGCGGCGCACGCCTGGTAGTGGTAGCCCCACATCTCGATGATACGCTTCGCAAGGTATGCTTAGGGAGTAAAGCTGAATTGATAGAAAGCAAGTACTCAAAAGATTACATCGGGAGGGCAACGCTGGTTATCGCGGCGACGAATGATGAGGCGTTAAATAAGCAGATTTACAAGGATTGCCAGCAACTTGAGATTTTGTGCAACGTGGTCGATTCGCCGGGGCTTTGTGATTTTTATGTGCCCGCTGTGCTGCAGCGAGGGGATTTACAAATTGCGGTGGGAACCGATGGAAACTGCCCTGCTTACGCGGGACACCTGCGAAAGAAACTTGAAAATATTTTTACCGAAAAACACGGGGAATTTCTGGCCCAGCTTGAGGCGATTCGAGGGTTCATAATTGAGAAAATAGCAGACGCGGCGGAGCGTAAAGCCATATTGGGGAAACTGGCGGATGATGAATCGTTCGAGTATTTTCTGCAAAACGGGCCCCAGCTGTGGCACAAAAGAGCAGAGGAAAGCATTAACCGCTGAGACCGCAGAGTTTTTTTGACACTAATTCATACTGTATTTTTATTAATAAGATGACAAGAAGAATCGAATTATTGGCGCCGGCGAAGGACGCGGCAACAGCGATAAGGGCAATACAATGCGGAGCGGACGCGGTCTATATGGGGGCACAACGCTTCGGAGCACGCGAGGCGGCGTATAACACCGTCGAATCAATAAAGCAGGTCGTGGACTTAGGGCACCAGTATTACGCGAAGGTCTATGTTACGCTGAATACGATTTTGAAAGACGATGAACTTGCGCCGGCGGAGATGATGATTGGTCAGCTTGAAAAAGCAGGAATCGACGGACTGATTATCCAGGACATGGGGCTATTGAAGCCGGATTTACCCGGCCTGCCGATAATCGCGAGCACACAAATGAATAACGATTCGCCTGAGAAAGTTCGATTTCTGCAGGACGTCGGCTTTTCGCGGGCGATACTGGCGAGGGAACTGACGCTCGAACAAATCAGGCAAATACGCAAGGCGACGACAATCGAGCTTGAGTGCTTCATACACGGAGCGATTTGCGTCGGGGCAAGCGGTCAGTGCTATATGAGCTATGCAATCGGCGGGCGAAGCGGCAACAGGGGACAATGTGCACAGCCATGCAGGCGACTTTACAGCGTCAAAGACCAACAGGGGAAAATAATTGCCAAAGACAGGCATCTGTTATCGCTGAAGGATTTGAATTTGTCGGAGCATCTGGAAGAACTGATTGACACGGGGGTTGATGCGTTCAAGATTGAAGGACGATTGAAGGATGCGGCATACGTTGCGAATACCGTGAGTTTTTATCGCAGGCGTCTGGATGAGATCATAGCGAAAAAGAAACTCAAACGCGCATTGTCGGGAACAACACAAATTAACTTTGAGCCAAATCCGGAGAAAACGTTTAATCGCGGATTTACTGATTACGGCATCACAGGCAAAAAAGCGAACCTTGGCTCAATTGACACGCCAAAATCGATGGGTGAATTTGTGGGCACGGTAACGGAAACAGGCAAAGATTACTTTGTTATCGACGGCGAACAGGAGCTGCACAACGCAGACGGGCTTTGCTTTTTTGACAGACAGAAGAATTTGGCCGGGACTGTCATCAATGGGGTTGAGGGCAGGAAGATTTACCCGCAAAAGATGCAGGATATAAGCAAGGGGCAAAAGATTTACCGCAATTACGATTATGAGTTTTATCGCAAGCTGTCCCCCGCTGTCTCTAAGGGGCAAGACGCGGGGGCTGCGCGGCGCAAAATCGGGCTAACGATGGTTATGCGTGAGTCGGCTAATGGATTGATTCTCATCGGGGCTGATGAGGATGGCAATGAGGCAACGGTGGAAATAAGCGGAGATACGCAGCCGGCGTTGAAAAAAGAGCAGGCAAGGCAAACGATTATTACGCAGTTAAGTAAACTCGGAAATACGATTTTCGATTGTTCGGAGGTGCGGGTAGAGACGATGGATGTTTATTTTCTGCCTGTGTCACGACTGAACGCGGCAAAACGGGAGTTGGCGGAGAAGATGCTTGAGGCAAGGGAAGCAAATCGGCCTCGTGCGGCAGGGCATATCCTGAAAAATGACGTGCCCTATCCGCAGAGGCATTTGGATTTCAGAGGCAACGTGCTGAATAAACAAGCGGAGGCGTTTTATCATCGGCACGGCGTGGAGACAATTGAGCCGGCGGCGGAATCGGGGCTGGATATGTCGGGCAAGGTGGTAATGATGACAAAATACTGCCTGCGACAGGAGTTAGGATTATGCGGCGGACAAAATCAAAAATCACCTGTCGAGCCGATGATTTTGCTGGATGAGGACAACAGGGAATACGAAGTGGACTTCCGCTGCGACAAGTGCGGGATGGAAATAACTTTCGGGTGCAAAAACAACCCCCAGGCAGGCCTGGGGGTTAAACATTTTTAGGATTCGATTTTGTCGATTGTAACGCGGAGGAATTTCTGGCGATGGCCTGTTTTCTTGTTGTAATTTTTGCGTCTGCGAAAATACTGTGACTGAATCTTCTCGCCTTTAACAACGGCCTGTTCCGCGGAGGTCTTGAAGGAGGCGATAACCTTTACGCCCGCGAGGTATGGGGCACCGATTTTGATGTCTTTGCCGTCGCTGATGAGCAGAACCTTGCCAAGCTCTATTGTTTTCGCGTCCGGGGCAACAGCCGTAAGCTCTATATCGAGCGATTCACCCTGTGCGACTTTATATTGTTTACTGCCTTGTTCGATTACTGCGTACATTTCAAGCACTCCGACGTTCAAATTCAAACATTCGTAAAAGCTGAGTATTATAGCAACTGCGGTATTGCAGTAAAGAGAAATATCGGATATTTTTAACGAATCCCACGGGATACACGGAGCGAAGCGACGGGCCCGTTTCGGAAACCCGGGAATAATTTTAAGGAATCATAATTATGCAGATAGCAATGATAGGCGACAGGATGATGGGTATCGAGGAGGTAGGCAGCGAGTACCTTGACCGGGGGATATTCTTCGGCGACGGAGTTTATGAAGTGCTAAGGAGCTATAACGGCAGGATATTCGCAATAGATGAGCATTTTGAGCGTTTTGCCAACAGTTTGAAGGCGATTGAGATAGCCGGCGTTGACGTTGGTGAAATCCGCGCGAAGGTTCTCAAGGCGTTCGAGAAGGCGGGGATAGCCAACGCGAAGATATATTTTCATATCACCCGCGGGTCAGGGATAAGAGACCATTTGCCCGCGGCGGATTTGAAGCCGAATTTCTTTTTGACGATTACGGAACTCAAGGACAGCCCGAAGCTGAAAAACGAAGGCGTCGCGGTATCGACGTATCCTGATATTCGATGGAAGAGATGCGATATCAAGTCGCTGAATTTGCTGCCCAACGTTCTTGCAAAGGGTGACGCGGACAAAAAAGGATGCTGGGAGGCGGTATTTGTGGATGATGACGGACTGATTACAGAGGGGTCATCTTCGGCGTTTTTCGGAATTGTTAAAGGGAAGCTGCGCACGTCGCCTCTTAAGGCAAATATATTGCCCTCGGTAACGCGTAAATACGTTGAGCTGGCAGCGAAGAACATCGGGCTGGGGATTGTCGAAAAATCGCTGACGCCCAAAGAGGCAGTGATCGCGGAAGAGCTTTTTTTGGCTGTAACGACAAGGGACATAATCCCGGTCATTAAATTCGACGGCAAAGTTACAGGCGACGGCAAGCCAGGCAAGTGGACGAAGCAATTGATTGAAGAATTTAAGAAGTTTGTAGAATAAGCAGGACAAACATCGAACGTCCAGCATTGAACATCGAACTTTGAACGAACTAAACGGTTTTGGCGAGAAGTTGCTTGAGGGCGCGATAATCGGTTTTGCCTGTGCCGAGGAGGGGAATTTCATTAAGTTTGATTACCCGGCGGATACTGTGAAGACCTGAAAGGCCCGCGGCACGGATTTTTTTATTGGCTTCCTCTCGTTCTATATCGCGCGAAGTAAACAAGACAAGCTCGGGCTGCTCGGCCTCGGTTGCTTCGACAGCAAGGGTCGGGCCCTTATCCGCGCTCCCCTCGACTCCGCTCGGGGCAGGCAGGGCAAAAGCAGATTCGAGAATGGATTCGATGGCGGGCAGGGAAATCATTTCGCCGCCGAGTTTGGCAAATCTTTTGAGTCGGCCCTGGAAAGTCATCAGCCCATCCTGGTCGATGGAGACAATGTCGCCGGTGTTGTAATATTGTTTGCCCTGTATTTCGATGAAAGGCGTGCTGCCTGAGTAATTGAGGTAGCCGGCAAAAACACTTGGGCCGCGGACGAGGAGGATGCCGGTAGCAGGCGGGGAAAGCAGCTTTAATGTCTCTGGATGAAGAAGGAGGCAATCGAGCGAGGGAAGGAGTTTACCTATGGAAAATGGTTTTGGGTCGTTTTCGTCATTGAGCGATATAATGGGGGAACATTCGGTAACACCATAGCCCTCGAAGATAGCGGCCTTCTGGCATTTGGCGGCGAGGGCATCATAAACCTGTTTGGGACATTTTTCCGCGCCGGTTACGGCGAAACGCAGGGTGTCAAGCTGCTGGGAGGTTGCGATACGGACGATACCGCCAAGAAACGTCGGCGTGCCGACAAGAACGGTAACGCCATAAGCACTGATGATTTTAGCGAGGGTATCGGATTCGGTAGGATTGGCATAATAGACGGCCTGCGCGCCGATTACAATGGGCAGCACAATGGTAACGGTCAGACCGAAGGAATGGAACGGGGGCATAAAACCGATGATGCGGTCTGTTTCGTAAACTTTGACTGTGCCAAGCACATCGCGTATGTTGGCAAGTATATTGGAGTGCGAAAGCGGGACGGCTTTGGGAAGCGTTTCGGAGCCGCTTGTGAAAAGGATGGCGGCAGTTTGGGGGACTCGCGTCTTGCGCAGAGAGGCCCAGGACAATTGGGCGGTAAGCCAGGCGATTAGTTTGCGAGTCCGGGAGATTTTACCGCTCAACTGTTCGAGAAAACAGAACCGTTCGGCAACGGCTGAGAGGTCAATACCCTGCAAAGTGATTCTGTCAACGAGGGCCTTGCTCGTAAGGATATGTTTTACACCAACAGAATCAAGTGAAGCAATGATATTCCTCGGGCCAGCGGTCCAGTTGACCATAACGGGAACTTTTTCGGCAAAAAGCGTCGCAAGATAAAGGGTATCGGCAGTAACGGAGGCGGGCAGCATTATGCCGACGCGGTCGCCTTCGAGCTGTTTGATAAGCGGGCGAAGAACCAGACATGCGGTGATGATGTCACGATATGATTTTGCGCCGGCAATCTGGTCGGCAATAACAATATGGTCCGGCTGACGCGAGGCCTGTGTGAGAAAGATATCGGTAATAGAATCGCCGTCGGGCACCGATGCACGGATTTGGGGATGAGGCCTGAACCACCCTGCCGGGACCGGCTTAAGCGAAGTCGTGGTAATATAAACAAACTGCCCGCAGGCAGCGAGCATAACGTTGCCAATTGTCTGCATCGCATCGGCGTCGGCCTGACGGGAGCCGAATTCCTTTTCGAGCCAGAGAAGCAAATCGGTGCGAACTAAACTGTCCATACCCAAATCGGCGGCCAGGCGGTCGGTCACTTTGAGATTCGACATGCCTGTTTTTTCGGTCATATACTTCATGACAATCTGCCGGGTCGCTTCGGGAATTTTCGAATAATCGGACTGCAATACCGGCGGCGTCGGCTCAGGGAGAACGCGAACACCGCCCTTTTCCCAGAGCGTGTAGGGGACATAGGTGTTGGGCGGAGCATCGGCGTTGTAAAAATCTTCGAGGAAACGGTTAAAAGTATTACGGTCCGCGTTTCGAGGGAGGTCAGGCGGCTCGTAAAATTCGATTGTGATTTCCCTGCGAGGCGCAAAGAAAATAAAACTGGCGAGTAACTGCAAAATGCCCTTCCGCAAAACCGGCATCACAAGCGGCTCCTGGCCGGACGCTCGGCTGAATGAGCTGCCCCAAAAACCGCGTGTGCGGACAAGAACAACGCGAATATCGGGACAATTTTTCAAAATACTCTCGACGGAGCTGTTTGCGCCGAGTGATTCTTTGTAACTGTGATATACCCTTCCAGCCGGCCACAAAACAAGGTTTTCGCCCTGTTTAAGACCGCAAATCGTTTCGTCGAGGACTTTTCCAATCCCGGCCCTGGCTGACGGGCCATACTTCTCGATACTCGGAACGGTTCGCACGCCCCATCTGCGGGCAAAAAAACCGATAAGAGGTCTCTCGACCTGGTCAACGTCGCCGAAACCGTGAGGCGCGAAACGCTTCTGAAGATACGTATAAATGATAATGGGGTCCATAAGGGCGGGGTGATTCGGCAGAAAAACTATTCCGGTCTTTCCCTTCGCCTCGATTGCATCGAGACCGACGAGGCGTATTCGGTATCGCAACCAAAGCAGAAATCTCGATATCAGTATTATTCCATCATCAATAAGCATTCGGGTTTTTCTCCCGCAGTGACATTAAGAGCCAGCAGGCCACCGCCAATGTTAAAACCGCCACAATCGCAAAACAGCTGCTCGGCATTATATTCAGGCGGTTAAAAATATAAAATACCGCACCTGAAAGCAATATGCCTATAAAGTCGGCGAAATTCGACGAGGCAATCATTCTGCCTTTCATTTCGGGGACGGGCCTGACCTGAACGAAACTGGTTACCGGAATCGAAAATACGCCGCCGGCGATGCCCAGAACCGCCAGTGCGGCTATGATGACCGGTTTGTGCGCAAACAAAGGCAGATATGGAACAGCCGTCACCGCAAACATCGTAATCGCCATTACAATGGCCGCGGGGGCCAGAACTCGATACCATTTCTCGCCTTTTGCAATCAAAGGGGCGAGCAAACTGCCGATACCAACTCCCACAAGCTCAATGACAATCAGGACGCTGGTCATTGTCTTGCTAAGGCCGAACTGTGTCAAGCCCAGCGGATTAATAACAAGAATTTGCAACGAGGCGGCGAACCAGAAAAAGGCCTTGGCGAAAATCGAATTAGCGAGCAGAGAATCGCCGCTGGTTTGAGCAAGCGTAATTACCGACTCCCAGGGCCCCTGCCAAGGGAAACGGGCCCTGGGCGAGGCGGCGGGAAATTTGGGGACAAAAAATGATATTACAAACGTGATAAAAGCGACGCTTAAGCCGACTGTCGCGGCAAGAAACATGCCGAGAGGGACATCGCGTACTGCGCCCTTGACATCGAGGACAAGCCCGGCGCCGGCGATACCAAGTAATATCGCGATGTTGACAGCGGCGGCGATAATGCCATTGGCGGTAACGACGAAGGCGGGAGGATACAGTTCCGGAATGATACCATTGATTGCGGGGCTAAAGACCGCGGCCTGAAGGCCGAGGATGAATACCGTAACTAAAATAATCGCCCAGCTATTCAGACAAAACCCGATAATTCCCAGAATATACGCGACGAAGGAGACGAGCTTAACGGCAATCACCACCGAGCGTTTGGAGAAACGGTCCGCCAGAAAACCCGCGTAAGCAGCGAAAATAATAAACGGCACCGTAAACAGAACGGTAATATAACTCTGCATACGGGCCAGTCCCCAGGCAACGGCCAGAAGCATCACGCACTGGCGGCAAAAATTGTCGTTGAACGTACCGACGAAATATACCCCAACCATAGCGGCGAATTTCCAACGAGTATTTTGGGGGCGTGTGTCGTTCGGCGTATCCATTTCAGTCCCGCCAGAGATTACGAGTGTCCTTGATTATGATGTACAACATCCCGATGAAGCCGAGAAAAAAACCGGCAAGAAGAAACCAGGGACTGGTCTGAAATTTTTCGTCGAGTTTATAGCCGAAGTAGCAGAACAGAAAAACGACGCCGGCGAACTCGACGCCAAGCCCCGACCATTTCATAAGGGACTTCCATTTTTTGTTTTCCGACTGGTTTTCCTGCGGGGACATTTATGGGGAACTCTCACCTGCCAAATCAAGCGGATTCGATTCGCCCCCCGCCAACAAGGTCTTCAGCAGGGCAACCTTTTGTTTTTCGTGCTCCTGCTGGTCCGGGGGATAAGCGGCAACTGATAACTTTTTCTCGATACGCTCAATCACTCGCTCGATTCTTTCCTTTTTGATATCGGTCGAGGAAAAAGCGTCGTTCGAGACGATAGTAGCAATATTTTGTGCGATGAGAGCAAAGCCCCTGTCGATAACCACGAGCGCCTTATTGTTCTGCGGCTTGCCGGTTTCTTCGGAAACATATTCGATTTCCATCATCCCAAGGCCAAGCTCGCAGAACATCGGCATATGGTCACACAGGACGCCGACCATGCCGTCGTGAGCGGGGAATACAATCGACGCGGCTTTACAATCGATTATCTTGCCCGGCGGGGCAACTACAACGCATTGAAAAGTATTATCCATATTCAAAGCAGGCCGATATTATTTTGCCTTGACTGAAAGTGTCGCCGCTTTTTGTTCGGCGTCTTCGATTGAGCCGACATACATAAACGCCTCTTCAGGCAGCTTGTCCCATTTGCCTTCGCATATCTGCCTGCAGCTTTCGATAGTAGCGGAGCGTTCGACGTATTTGCCTTCGAGGCCGGTAAACTGTCTTGAAACGAAGAACGGCTGGGAGAAGAACCTTTCGAGCTTTCTGGCTCTTGCCACGATTGTCTGGTCCTGTTTGCTCAACTCATCGACGCCGAGAATCGCGATAATATCCTTAAGGTCGTTATACCTCTGGAGAAATTCGAGAACCGCCTGGGCGGCTTCATAATGTTCTTTGCCGACGATATTCGGGTCGAGCAGACGCGATGTGCTTTCGAGCGGGTCAACGGCAGGATAAATACCTTTCTGGGTGATTGCCCGGTTCAGCACGACGAATGAGTCGAGGTGCGTAAACGCAGTAGCCGGGGCGGGGTCGGTCAGGTCGTCGGCAGGGACGTAAATCGCCTGCACCGAAGTTATCGAGCCGGTCTTCGTCGAAGCAATGCGTTCCTGCAACTGTCCCATCTCCGTCGCCAGGGTCGGCTGGTAGCCAACCGCCGACGGGATACGTCCGAGAAGCGCCGACACTTCCGAGCCGGCCTGTGAGAACCTGAATATATTGTCGATGAACAGAAGTGTATCGCCCACGCCGCTTTCGCAGAAAAATTCCGCCATAGTCATCGCGGTAAGGGCGACTCTCAACCTCGCTCCGGGAGGTTCATTCATCTGGCCGAAAACCAGGCAGGTATGATTGAGAACGGTATCCTCACTGCTGCCGATTTTGGTGTGCTGCATTTCGAGCCAGAGGTCGTTTCCCTCTCTTGTTCTTTCGCCGACGCCCGCGAAGACAGAGTAGCCACCATGTTTGGTGGCAATTCTTGCGATAAGCTCCTGGATGATGACGGTTTTGCCGACGCCTGCGCCGCCAAAGAGGCCTGTTTTGCCGCCGCGGACAAATGGGCAGAGCAAGTCAATAACTTTTATACCCGTTTCGAACATTTCCGTTTTGGCGGAGAGGTCGATAAGCTTTGGCGGGTCCCTGTGAATTGGCTTTGTCATTGTGACGTTTATGGGGCCGCGCTGGTCGATTGGTTCACCAAGCAGGTTAAAAACCCTGCCGAGCGTTTCTTTGCCCACGGGGACCATCAGGGGCGAACCTGTATCGACGATTTCCATACCGCGTTTGAGGCCCATGGTGCTGCCGAGCGATATGGCGCGGACGCGACCGCCGCCGAGATGCTGCTGGACCTCGCCGTAGAGCTTGGTGCGTCCTTTGCCGAAATCGCCGGGTATCATAACCGCATTGTAAACAGCCGGTATTTGTTCCGGTTCAAACTTAGCGTCAAAAACGCTGCCTATCACCTGAGTTATAGTTCCTTTATTCACGCCAGATCTCCTGTACCACTAATAATATCGAGTAATTCTCCGGTTATCTGCGTTTGTCTCGCACGATTATATTCCGTGGTTAAATCCTTAATCATCTGGTCGGCGTTGTCGGTCGCGTTTCTCATGGCGACCATTCGCGCCAAGTGTTCGCTCAGGGCGGCGTCCATAAAGCAGGCCGATATCCACGCGGACACAATCATCTTGGCGAGCGATTCGACACTTTTGTATATAGGGGGCGAAAAATAGAAATCATCGAAAGACAACTTCCACGGCCAGATAGGCGTGGACCTCGTTGCTAACTGCGCAATCAAATCCGTAAGGGGCATAATCGTCAGCGACTGTGCCTGCTGGCTTGAGGCAGAATGGTAATGCATATACACCATCGAGAACTGTTCGAGGTCGCCCTTAATATACTGCTCGATAAAATCATCCGCTATTTCCTCGATTTGGAGGTAAGTGGGCATTTCGTCGAGAGCGGTGTAAACTTTTTTGGGAGTAATACCATAATGGCTAAGCGAATTAAGGAGCCGGCTTTCGGGCAGGTAAATATCGAGCTGCTTGCCCTCGGCCTGGGCCATTTTCAAATGGATGGCAAGAAGCTTGAAAACCTCGGAGTTATAAGAACCGCACAGGCCCCTTGTTGAGCCAACGGCAAGGACCGCCCGCTTTGGGCCTGTCCTTTCACCCAGCAGCGGATGCGTAAGAGCGGCCTCGCCGGTAGTCATAAGATAGCCGGCTCTGGCGAGGGCGTTGTGGTAATCACTCTCGGCCTGATGCAGGCGATTATAGAATTTGAATTTCGCGGTGGAAATCATCTCCATCGTCCTTGTTATACGGCAGATGTTCTGTGCCGCTTTTTTTCTTTGAAGTATTTGTCTTATGGCAGCCATTGTTCAGCGTATTTTTATTTCCGTGTTTCCTTGAATTTTTTGATAGCCGCGGTAAGCATTGCCGCTAACTCATCGCTTAATTTGCCGGTTGTATTAATGTCGGTTATGTAAGCCGGATACTCTTTTTTAAGCCACTGGATGAGCGGGACGCCGAATTCATTGACCTTGTCAACCGGGATATCGTCGAGAAGTCCCGTTGAGCCGGCGAAAACAGTTATGACCTGTTCGCCGACCGTCATCGGGGCAAATTGCGGCTGTTTTAGCAATTCGACCATTCGGGCGCCTCTGTCGAGCTGTGCCTGCGCGGCAGCGTCAAGTTCGGTTCCAAGCCGGGCAAAATTGAGCAACTCATTATATGACGCCAAGTCAAGACGGAGTTTGGCGGCGACGCGTTTCATCGCGGCGACCTGCGCGTTTCCGCCCACTCGGCTGACGCTGATACCGACGTCAACAGCGGGCCTGATACCGGCGTGGAAAAGGTCTTTCTGTAAATAAATCTGGCCATCGGTGATTGAAATAACGTTGGTGGGAATATAGGCGGAGACCTGACCTTCAAGTGTTTCGATTATTGGTAATGCGGTAAGCGAGCCGCCGCCAAGCGCATCGGAAAGCTTCGCGCTGCGTTCAAGCAGCCGGCTGTGCAGGTAAAATATGTCACCCGGATACGCCTCTCGTCCCGGAGGACGCCGAAGAAGCAAGCTCAACTGGCGATACGCTACCGCGTGCTTGCTGAGGTCGTCGTAAATGCAAAGCGTGTCACGATGCTGCTCATACATAAAATATTCCGCGATCTGCGCAGCCAGCGTAAGGAGCTATATATTGCATAGGTGCGCTGTCGGCGGCAGCAGCGGCGACAACAATCGTATATTCCATCGCACCGAAACGCCTGAGCGTCTCGACTATTTCAGCGATGGTGGATTCCTTCTGCCCGATGGCGACATAAACGCAAATTACGTTTTGCCCCTTCTGGTTGATTATCGCATCAACGGCGATAGCGGTTTTTCCCGTCTTGCGGTCGCCAATGATAAGCTCTCTTTGTCCCCTTCCGATGGGTATCATAGAATCAATACTTTTTATGCCCGTCTGCAGCGGCTGTTTGACCGGCTGTCTTTCGGAGATATTCGGGGCTTCGGACTCGATGAATCTTCTTGATGCGGATTTTATGGGCGATTTGCCGTCAACCGGCTCGCAAAGCGGGTTTACGATTCTGCCTATCAATTCAGGCCCGACCGGCACCGAAAGAACCTGGCCCGTCCCATAGACGTCGGAACCTTCCTTGACGCTTGTATAGTCACCATAGATAACGGCTCCTATGGAGTCCTCTTCGAGGTTGAACACCTCGCCGCGGACGTCGTTTTCAAAGCGAAGCATCTCGCTGGACATAGCGTTGTCCAGGCCGTAGATACGCGCGATGCCGTCGCCCACCTCGACAACCCTTCCGACGGAAGAGACGTCGAGCTTGTTTTTATAGCGGGTTATTTCCTGCTTCAGGATACTGCTGATTTCACTGATATTGGACTTCATCTTTTATCCTTATCTGTTTGCAACTGTCCATTACAGTACGCACGGCGTGATACAGCCGATTCTTTATCGAATTATCGATAACACTTTCACCATATCTTATGACCGCCCCGCCCATAATGGCGGGCTTAACCTTCAATTTAAGCTGAACCTGTTTGCCCATCGCATTCGAAATGGCCTGCGTAACGCCGGCCAGCTCATCAGGACTGATATTTTCGTGAAGCGTCAGCTCGACAATGCTGATACCATGATGGGCATCCCATAATTCGCCGAAACCGGTTATCATTTGCGGCAGGTACATCGTCCTGTTATGCCTGTCAATAGTAAGCAGAAAATTCAGGGTCAAGTCGCTTATTTTCGCGGCGAACATTTTGTTCAGCAGCGACTGCTTGTATTCGGCGGTGAACTGCGGCGACGCCATAATGTTCAGGAATTCCTTTTCCTGCGCGATAAGCGTCTCAAGCATCATCAGCTCGTCTTTGACCTCTTCGACAATTCCAAACTCCGCTGCAAGGTCATACAACGCCTTTGAGTAGAGGTCGCCAACGTGCAGCCCTATATCGGTTCCGGTCATCGTCCACCCGTTTGTTCGCGTTTGAGCTTTTCTATGGATTCATATAGAAGCCGGAGATTGTCCTCATGAGTAACGGCCCTGCCGACAATTTCGCCGCTGAGCGCAAGCAGCATATCCTCGGCCTCCTGCCACATCTGCTGCGAGGCGGCAATTCTGGAATATTCGATGTCCGCCTGTGCCCTGCGTTTCATCTGGGCAACCTCGTCACCTGCCTTGCTGACCATTTCCTTCTCGAGCAATTGCGCCTGCGCAGTCAGCTTGTTCACGATTTCGACACCTTGCTGTTTATACTGGTCAAGCAGCGCCTCGGCGTTTTTGCGAGACGCGTCCGCTGCGTCTATCTGCTGTTTTATATAATCCTGGCGGGCCTGGAGTATCTTTAAAAGCGGCTTCCACGCAAATTTGGTCAGAATTGCAAGGAGCAGGAAAAAGGCAATCAGCGTCCAAAGCGAATCGGCGAACGTGCCGCTGAAGATGCTTTGCTCCTCTGTCGCCGGTTCGCCGCCTGACGCCAATGCGCACGCGCTCGCTGAAAGCACCAGCAATACAACTACTGTTGTTTTAAATTTGAACATTTATCTGCCCTCTTGTTTAACCCTTCATCCAGAAGATTGCCAAAAAGCCGATGACTAAGGCAAACAGGGTAACGCCCTCGATGAGCGCAGCCGCGATAATCATTGCCGAAACGATTCTTCCGCCAATCTGGGGTTGTCTCGCAATTGCCTCGGTCGATTTGCCGCCGATGAAACCAATACCGATACCTGCACCAAGAATCGCCAGGCCGCAGCCGACGACTGCGCCGAGTATCGCCAGACCATTACCGACTCCTGCCTCGGCCGCTAACACACTTCCTGCTAATTCTGTCATTTGTTCAAAACCTCCAAAAATGTTTAATGTTCTGATTCCAAAGCCAAGCTTATAAATAACGCGGAAAGCAAAGTGAAAATATACGCCTGTATGACGGCAATGAGGATTTCGAGAAACGACATACCCACTATCGCCCCTACGGACAATGGAACTACATACCAATTCTTGAAAATCAATATCAATCCGACGAATGTCGCCAGTACTATGTGACCCGCGAGCATATTAGCGAACAAACGAACAGCCAGGGCGAAAGGTCTTACCAGCGCGCTTAATATCTCCAGGACATAAATTAAAGGCAATATCGGCCACGGCACCTTCGGCGCAAGCATCGAGAGATATTTTAACAGTCCGTATTCTTTTATCCCCACAGCGTGAGTAAGGACAAATGTTACCATCGCCAGGACGCCTGTAATCCAGATGTTGGCTGTGGCGCCGCCGCCGAGACGGTCATCTCTTCCCGTTACGAGATAATAAGCCGATTCGGTGGGTATCATTCCAAGCAGATTCATCGTCAAAATGAAGAAAAATATTGTCCATACGAAAAAGATAAACCTGTCTGTGTTGTGCCCGAGGACGGGCCGGGCGACCTCGTCACGGAGAAAAACGCACAAACTTTCGATGAAGTTTTGCCACCCGCGAGGCGTCAAGCTTTTCCTGCTTATCCCAAGCGGGATTATTATCAGCAAAACAACCGCAGCAACCGTAACCATCAGCATGTGGTTGCTGAATACAATATCGTATCCGTCTATTGAAAAACGAAACAACGGCGCAGCTATCGCCGGCTTCAACGGATTCAGTTCAGCTAAAACAACACTTTGTAATATCTGGCATCCCAATGTTGCCGTCCTGCCTTATCGGTCATTCATTTTAAATGTTCGGCAAAATCAGCGCAAATGCGCCAGTCAATCTCGCCTCAGGCATTGAGTTGTTGACCATTTAGGGGCAGGGTGGTAGTATAACCTGTGCGGCAAACAAGTCAACATGTATCAGGTTCAGGAAAGGAATAAAAATGTGTAATACGTGCGGATGTCGGTCGGGAATGAAAAAGAGCATCAAAAAGGTCAAAAAGAGCAAAGGCAAGAAAAAGAAATAACAACCTGACTCCTGCTCTCCTGCCTGTTTATATTATTCCGTTCCCGCTAACCTACTGAAGTATGCGGCCAAGGGTCGTGTCATCAATAGTCGTCTTCGGCTCAAAACGGTCAGAGTTCATATACCGCAACAAACTGTGCAATAACTGTCTCGCTTCGGGTTTATCCTGTATCGCGGGCAGATTTATGGAACAGACAAGCAGCTTACCCTTGCCAATTTTAACTTCAAAAACATTCCCCAGTTTCTTCGCACGTTCGAGATTATCGACAACCTGAACAATCGGCCTGTAACCGGCGGGCATAGCGTCGAGAATAATCGTGCGGGAATTTTGGAGCAGATTGAACCACTGCCAGTTGGAATGGAACTCCGTGGGAAAATCGGTAAGCGCCGGATGATTAGGGTCGCACAAAATTCCCAGAGTCCCCGGAGCAACAGGGACTTTTCTCTCCTCGGCCAGTTTTTTGAACATTCCGTAATTCCAGAAATCAGGGGCAAACATACCGGGGAGCGAATTGTTAAGGTCGTTGGCTTCCGGTATGAGCAGGACACTTTTACCCACAGACAATGCCTCTCGCGTCGCATCGTCATATTTTCTGCTTATGATGACATTACCCGCGGAAGTATCGACTTTGTCGGGATATACCCAGATATCATATGAATTTATAAATTTGGTGCCTATAATCGCAAACATAAGCGTAAGTTTCGTCGGCGAGGCGATATCCTTAAGCGGAACATTGATGTCCCCAAGTGACATAAGCGTACCCTGAGATATATTTTGCACGGGCAGTTGTCCGGAAAGTGTCGTGCCCCTTTGAAAGTTTCTCAAATTCCAGACACACATGGCATCGTTGATGTCGGAAGGGCCAAAGTTAGCGACCTGAGCTTTGGCGTTAAATGTCTCGCCGGCTGTCCACGTGTATTTACTCATACGGATAAGAGGCACAGTTTCGCAACAGAACCGGCGCCACAGAGCTGGCTCGATGAGGTTCTTGGAATCCATAAACGCATCAAGTATCCCAACAAGTGCTGTCCCCTGCCCGGGGAAATCCTGCAAATCAAGAAGCTGGAAACCGCCGAAACCGCGAGTTCGCAAAGCTGCTTCGATATCCTCACGATAGCACAGCACTGCCAGTGCCCCAGACGCACGGAAGAAGGCGTCTGCCTGGTCGAGCATTCCGTTTTGTTTGAGACGGTCACGGAAGATTTCAAAATTGCGAGCCCGCAAAACGCCGGTGTATTTGTCGATTTCACGATAGCCGGGATATATTTGATATTGGCCTATTTCGGTAGAAATCACAGGCACGGTAATGCCTTTGATTTCGCGGGTGTAATCCTTATCTGTCCCCGGCGGGCCGATTTGAATATGTCCCAGAGGAGTATCGACCGCTGCGTATGAGCCGCGGATTTTCTGCCAGCGAACCTGCCAACTCACCCAGAAATCGTCATTCGGGTCAACCATACCAAACCAGTTGTTGGTGCCCTGGGCATAGAGATGGCGGGAGTCGAGCAGACGCAATTGCCTCACGACCGGTGCCATCAGCTCCTGTTTGCCGCCCAGCTCATTTCCCAAGGCAAGCATAACAAAAGACGGGTGATTGCCGAAAGTTTTCAGAAGCCGTTCGCCTTCTGCCAGACAGAAGTTATCGTGGTTTGGCTCGCCGAAGTTGGCCCAGTTCGGCAATTCCGGCTCCATATAAATGCCCGCCTGGTCCGCGGCCTCAAACGCCGCCTCGGGCGGACACCATGTATGAAAACGATAATGGTTTATGCCGTATGATTTTGCGATATTGAAAACCTTCAGCCATCCTTCGACGGTCATCGGCGGATAACCCGTGAGCGGAAAAACACAGGCGTCGTGTTTGCCGCGAAGAAATGTTGTCCTGCCGTTGATATTGAATTGTGTCCCCTTCGCTTTGAATTCGCGCAGGCCAAAAACAACCTCTTTGTTATCGGCATATTTTTTTCCTGCCGACGAAGCATCGAGAGAAACGGCAATCCTGTAAAGCACAGGAGAAAACTCATCCCAATATTGCGCGTTATCGCCGAGCGGATAGTTGACTTCAACTACTGCCGGCTTGTCGCCTGCCGGAAAATGAATCGAAACGGGCTTGACCTCCTGCTGTGTCCCTTGTGTCTTTGATGCTTTAAGCGTCAAGGTTGAGTTGGCCGTCAGCCCAATAGTGTTGATTACACTGACGCGAACTTTGACTGTTTTTGCGGCAACATCCGGATAAACCTGAACTTCATCGATATAGATGGGGTCGGCAGCGGCAAGTTCGATTTTGCCGATGACGCCATTCCAGTTGGTCTGTGTCTGGTCACTATTCTGGTGAGGGTCGCCAATGGGCGGATATTCGGAATTATTGATTCGCAACGTTAACTGATGTCTGCCCGTCGACAGAGGGCCAAGCGAATAAATATGAGGAGCAACTAACGAATTCTGTGAACCGAGGCCGTTGCCGTCAACCCAGATGCGGCTATTTTTTGTGCGTTCGAGAAACAATGTAATACGTTTGTTTGACCATTCAGCCGGTATATTGATATCCCGCTGATACCAGGCGGAGCCGGCAAAAGTATAAACGCGCGTCAACCGGCTTGTTTCGCGGGCATTGTTGAGTGTCCCCTTGCGATTTTCGTCGGTGGTGCCGGGCAGTTGAATGGTATCGTCGAGAGTTTTCTCGAACCATTTATCTTTTATCCCCGCATTGTTTACATCGAGAGCGAATCGCCATTGACCCGCAAGATTAACCGGGTTGTCTCCGGCAAAAGCAGATGCAGAGCAAATCACCAGCATCAATACAACAATTGTATTTGCTGTTCTCATAACTTGCCCTTTTATTGGCTGACTACGAGATTATAACTTTGGTTCGTCTCGGTTTTGAAGGCCACGACATTGGCTTCGGGTCTGGTTACCTCAACGGCTTTGCCCTTTAAGGTGACATTTATCGGAGCTGCCGTGCGAACGCAAACGGCGTTGCCATTGAGTGATTTTATAGTCGCGTTGTCTAAGCGGCCATCCTTCCACGCCATATCAACCTCGAACCCGCCTCTCGCTCTTAATCCTTTTACTGAGCCGGTCGGCCAGACCTTCGGCAACGCGGGCAGCATTTCTATTTCACCATTTATGCTCTGTAGAAGCATTTCCGTTATACCGGAGGTTCCGCCGAAGTTGCCGTCTATCTGGAAAGGCGGATGTGCGTCGAACATATTAGCGTACGTGCCGCCGCCCTCTGAATAGTTGGTGCCAGTACCGCCCACAAGCTGTAACTGTTCGGCAAGCATCTTATATGCGTGGTCACCGTCGTGAAGACGTGCCCACAAATTTATTTTCCAGGCCTTGCTCCATCCGGTACCGCCATCACCGCGTATCTCAAGCGATTTTCGAGCTGCCGCGGCAAGTTGGGGCGTCTTTCGCACTGAAATCTGGTCGCTTGGGAAAAGTGCGTAAAGATGCGATACGTGACGGTGATGAATTTCCGGCGCCTGCATATCCCAGTCATCGAGCCATTCCTGAAGCTGGCCCGCTTTGCCAATTTGCAACGGCGCTAAACGCTCACGGGCGACGACAAGTTTTTCGCGGAAATCCTTATCAATGCCGAGAATTTCTGATGCGTTTATGCAGTTGGAAAACAGGTCACGCAGAATCTCCATATCCATAGTCGGGCCAGCGCAAATGCTGACATTGCTATATGGGTGGACGTTTTCAGGCGACAATGACGGACAGGTGACAAGCCAGTGATGATTCGGCTCCTCAACGAGTGTATCGAGGAAAAACTGGGCCGCACCTTTCATCACGGGATACGTTTTTGCAAGAAATGCCTTGTCGCAGCTAAACTGGTAATGTTCCCAGATGTGCTGGCAAAGCCACGCCCCGGCTGTAGGCCAAAAGCCCCACAAGGGGCCGTCGTCCGGCGCAGTAGCACGCCACAAATCAGTGTTATGATTACAAACCCAGCCGTTGGCATCCCAGCACACTTTAGCGGTGTGAGCGCCGGTCTCGTTCAAGTCCGTTATCATCGCGACCAGCGGTTCTACACATTCAGAAATGTTCGTCGTTTCCACATGCCAGTAGTTCATCTCGGTATTGATGTTAACCGTATATTTACAGCCCCAGGGCGGATTGGTACTTTCATTCCACAAACCCTGCAGGTTCGCGGGCTGGCCGCCGGGACGAGAACAGCAGATAAGCAGATAACGCCCAAATTGAAAATATAAAGCCGCAAGCTGCGGGTCATTGACGGAAGCGAAGGTTTTGATTCTCGCGTCTGTTGGACGTTTGGAAGCTTCCGTAGTGCCGAGGTCTAACCTTACCCGGCTAAACAGCCGCTGATGTTCGGCTATATGGTCTTTACGAATAATTTCAAAAGGTCTTTTTGCTGCATCACTGATATGCTTTCTTGTAATCGCATCCGGGTCGCCGGTGACATCCTTGAAACTTTTATAACTTGTTGCCGCATCGACCAGCAGCGTCGCGGAATCCGCTCCTGTAACGGAAATCTGGTTCTGGTCACTGCTAATTTGCCCGCCAGTAACCATCACTTTCAAAAGGGCTTGAAACTTCAACGCCCCCTTTATGCCCGCCGCCTGCGGATTTGCGCCTCGAATCACCACTGTATCGGGCGACTCCACCATAACTACCGCTTTTTGCGGGCTGCGCATCGCCGCGGCAAACGAAATTTTTCCCGGCTTGTCCGCAGTCAGACGAACAACAATTACCTGGTCAACCGGGCTGGAAAATACTTCGCGTGTGAAATTTACATCGCCTGCGCTGAAATCGACACGGGTAATTGCTGTATCAAGGTCAAGCTGTCTGCGATAATTCACCGCCCCTTCGATATTCGAAAACGTAAGATACAAATCACCAACCGGCTGATATGGCATCAAGATAAGGGGTTTGCCCATCATTTTTGCACCGATGAATTTACTGGCCTGGTTAAAATCACCAGCGAAGATGAGCCGGCGTGCCTCGGGCAGCGCAGCGAGGGCATTGGGATTAGTCGGGTCGTATGGTCCCCCTGCCCAAAGGGTATCTTCATTAAGCTGGATACGTTCCTTTTCTACGCCGCCAAAGACCATCGCACCGAGCCGGCCGTTGCCGATAGGCAGCGCCTCGACCCATTGTTTCGCCGGCTGTGTGTACCACAGCGTCAGGTCGTCAGCGGAGGCGCCATTGCCAAAGCCCGCAAAGAAAACAAACAGCACACAACCTATGAATTTTACGGCATCGTTTCTTTTAAGGTTCATTGTAACTATCCCCCAACTACGCTTACGGTTTTTTCGAGTTTGGTCCGGGCGGAAGACCCTCCGAGCATTATATGGATTTTGTCCCGCTCCACAACGAATCGCTGCGTGTCCGTATTCCAGTAAGCGAGCGATTCGGCCTTCAACGGTATCTGGACGGTTTTCGTTTCATTCGGCTGCAGCGTGATTCGCCTGAAACCCTTCAGCTCTTTAAGCGGTCTTTGAACTTCGGAACCAAAGTGTCTGACATACATCTGAACGACCTCGTCGCCGGGAAGCGAGCCGGTATTTGTAATATCCACACTTACAGTAATCCGGCCATTCTCGGAAATGCTGTCGGAGCTTGTCCGCATATTCGCATATTTGAAAGTAGTGTAGCTCAAACCATATCCGAATGGATAAAGCGGTTCGCCTTTGAAATACATATACGTCCTGCCGTCGCGAATATCATAATCCATCATAGGCGGCAACTGGTCAAGAGAGCGAGGCCACGTCTGGACGAGCCGGCCAGCCGGATTATAATCGCCGAAAAGAACATCCGCTAAAGCATTGCCAAGCTCCTGGCTGTTGTGCGTCATATGGATTATCGCGGGGACATTATGCTGTGTCCATGTAATAGCATAGGGGAAACTGCTGATTAACACGACAACAGTATTGGGATTTGCCCGATACACCTTTTTTATCAGCTCTTCCTGATTAAGAGTTATGCTTTTCCGGTCAACCGCTTCCTTGCCCTCGCCGGGATTCGGGCAATTCCCAAAATTGGCGTCACAGGTCGGGTGATTACCGACGCAGACAATAACTACGTCGGATTGTTTCGCCAGATTAACCGCGGCGTTGTTGGTATCATCAATAGCGAGCTGAACCGTCGCCCTGCCAGAGAGTTTATTTTTTATTCCCTCATACGGTGAAACAGTATAAGACGGCGTGCCGCTATACCAGTCGAGCAGAACTTCATCGGCGCGAGGGCCGATTACCGCGACGGATTTCAGCTTGTCCTTATCAAGAGGCAATAAGTTATTGGTGTTTTTCAGCAGGACGATCGATTTTTGCGTAATCAATCGGGCAAATTGCTTATGCTTGTCTGTAAGCCAGGGGTCCTGGGCATCGGTCCTGCCGATATTGGCGTAGGGATTGTTATCAGGCGGGTCGAGCAAACCAAGCCGAATCATAACCCTGTAATTACCTTTTATAACATTATCGATGTCCGCCTCGGTCAGCAACTTATTTTTAAGCGCATCGTTTACACCATCGCGGTATCTGTCCAAAAACTGGTTGATGCCCGCCTTAATACACGCCGCGGCAGCCATATCCATTTCGAGATAATACCTGTGCCGAGTAACAAGGTTTTTATAAGCGCCGGCGTCGGTGCAGATTATGCCGTCCTGTCCCCACTCTTTGACTGTGATATCTTTCAGAATCGGCTGAACCGTACAGGGTATCCCATTATAGGCATTGTATGAGGCCATATAAGCACGGGAGCCGCCTTCGACAACGCCCATCCTGAAAGGAACCGAATAATACTCTCTCAAAAGGCGTTCGTTAAAATTGGAGGATGATTTGCCGCGGTCGTTCTCATTGCTGTTGGCCAGGAAGTGCTTCATAAGCGCAGCCGTCTGCCAGTATTTCGGATTGTCCCCCTGAAGCCCCTTCACAAAAGCGACGACAAGAGTCCCGTTGAAATACGGGTCCTCGCCATAACATTCCTCGGTCCTGCCCCATCGCGGGTCCCTGCCCAAATCGGCGTTCGGCGCTCTTACGACAAGCGCACCCCTGTTTAACTTCTGGAATGTGTATCGCGCTTCGTAGCCCTCGATTTCACCCGCCTGTTTAATTATGTCTGTGTCCCAGGTCTCTGCCATACCAATTGCCTGCGGAAACTGCGTCGTCGGTACGGGATTATCCCTGCCCCATCCGCCCGGCCCGCCAAGCGCGACCCCGTGAAGTCCCTCGATATGACGGGAACCCTTTATACCGAGCCGCAAAACATTGGGGTCGGTACTGAGACAGGATATTTTTTCCTCCAGTGTCATAAGAGAAACGATATTATTCACTCTGTCTTCTATCGGGAGATTCGGGTCTTCGAAGGGATACGCCGCAAAAACAACCGATGAACAAAGAACAATTATCGCCAAACACTGAACACTGAACACTGAACGCTGTTTATTGAACCGCTTTTCAGTTTTCATTTCACATTTCTCCTGCTTCCAATCAACTATGCCGGAATTTTTAAAACATTTCGCGGCTATTTGCGGCTGTGAAGCTTGCGGTACTCCAGCGGCGAGATTCCAATTTTCTCCTTGAAGTACCGGGCAATATGATTGGTATTATCATATCCCAGGCCTGACGCAATATCCGATATCGACAAATCCGTCTCAATCAGCATCTGGCTGATAAGGTCTATTCGCACCCGCTTAATCTCATCATAAATCGAACGTCCCAGCGTCTTCAGAAATTTATCGTGCAGGTTGCGTCTTGAGACACTTAAATCTTTTACAACATCATCCACCTGTATAAGACGTTTGGCGTTATGATGAATAAAATTCAACGCATGGCTGACTAATTTATCCTCTACCGCCACGATATTGGTTGACTGCCTCATCACCACCCTGTTCGGGGGAATAATCACCATCTGGGGCGGCATCTTTTCTCCCGCCATCATCCTGTCAAGCAGCTCGCTGGCCTGGAAACCGGCCTTCTCGACATCCAGGGCAACACTCGACAACGGCGGGTTTGAAATATCGCATACCTGGTCGTCGTTATCTACGCCGATAACAGCCACCTCATAAGGCACGTCGAGCTTCGCGTTGGCGCAGGCCTCGGTAATATGCTGTCCCCTGTCATCGTTGC
The DNA here is from genome assembly GCA_963769245.1 of uncultured Phycisphaerales bacterium. GTDB lineage: Bacteria > Planctomycetota > Phycisphaerae > Sedimentisphaerales > Anaerobacaceae > Fen-1362. The sequence goes on along the minus strand of CAVYKU010000001.1, from coordinate 1,599,301 downwards.
ATGCCATAATCCCTACCGGTTTTGGCAGCCCGCGCAGCCATTCCGCAAGAATTGCCTCCTCCCTGTACCATAAACGATTTGCGCGGGATTTGGGCTGTTTGTAAAAGCTCGTTTTGAAACCCGCCTCTGATATGCGTGCGCCGAAATTCTCCCCTCGCTGGCAGGACCAGTACATATCATCAAAACCGCAGTACCCGAAATTATGGAATCCCCGCTCAAGAAGATGCTCCGCGGCCATTCTGCCTACCGCACGATTATCAGTTACTATGTTGTTTCGCTTCGCCGCGGGCGGCTTCATCGCCACCGCCACAAATAATGGAACATCCCATCTTGCCAGTTCTTCGATATCTCTGGTATCGCGTGATATTATGCCCTGGGGCCCCCACTTTTTCAGGTGCTCTAATTCGGCTCGTTCGCTCCCGCGAGCAACATAAAACAGGTCCTGCCTGTAGAACACCCATGGAAATACCCACGGCCCGTGCAACCGCGAATACCTCATAATCCCGCGGACCAGGTCTCTGCCAAATGCCCGAGAGCTTTCAATCATCAACGCAACTCTCTTTAGGTTCTTCATACCCGTATTATATGCCGAAAATGGTGGATGTTAAGCAGAAAATGGCGTTCTTTTTTTTACCCGCCTCGTGCAGAATATAAATTAGCCATAAAGGCACAAAAAACTGCATAAGTGCACAAGGTTAAAGAGCACAAGTTGCTTGTGCTGTTGTGCTCTTTTGTTGACTTATGCTTTTGGCATCTTAGTTTAAAATACAGTTCAGGATTATTATGAGCAAACGCAACGGGTCCGGGTTTACATTAGTCGAACTATTGGTTGTTATCGCCATTATCGCTCTGCTGATGGCAGTGTTGATGCCCGCGCTGAGCCGAGCCAGAGAACAGGGAAAACGGGCTGTTTGTCTTAATTATCAGAGGCAATTGACTGCCGCCTGGATGATGTATGCGGATGATAACAGTGATAAAATTGTCTGCGGCGACTCGGAAGAATACGGGCAAGTTGCGGCACCGCCATGCACTACAACCACTTTAGCTTATGCGGCAGGCGGAATACATTACAATGAATGGCCCTGGGTTTTAAGGGACTGGGCGCTCCCGCCATGTTGGACGACAGGGGCTGTATTTGGTCCGGCCGAAAAAAAAACACAGATAACAAATGGGGCATTGTTCAGGTATGTCAAAGACGTAAAGGCCTACAAATGCCCGAGGGCTAATGCCGACGAGACGAGGTCATTTTCTGTAGTTGACCAGATGAATGTCACAGTAATCGCGGCTGCCGTGTTAAATTCCAACGTAATGCTCATTAAGACCCGCCAGGATATTAAGAAAGCATACGAACGTATGATTTTTGTTGACGACGGCGGCTGTGAAGGAGCAACGGAGGGCGGCTGGACGGTCACTTTCCAAAGCCCGCCGCAATGGTGGGACCCGCCATCGGCACGGCACGGCGACGGAACAACATTTTCTTTTGCGGATGGCCACGCCGAATATCACAAATGGCAGGAATCCAGCACCCTTGTTGCCGCCAAACAAGCAACAGCCGGCTTCATAATAACCCCTGCGACGCAAACCAGGGACATTCGCTGGGCGCAGATTGCCGCATGGGGTTCATCCACAGCATCAACGTTAAATCCTTAATCAGCGATTGGGCTATGCTCATAAAAACAAAGAGGACCGGCCATTTTTCAGCCGGCCCTCTTATTAATTTAAGTCTCATTAGTTTGGATACTACCTGCTTTGGACAACAACACCCGCGGGGGTCAGGCCATCGCTGTCGGCGATTAAACGGATGTCGCCTGGTTGCCCTTGTTTAGTCTGCAGAATCAGCATTGCTTTGCCGAAGAACAGTTTTCTGTAATCCGCCTGGAACGGCTCATAAGAAAGAGGATTGCCATTAGCGACTCCAGCGATTTCAGCGGGACCATCGACTTTGAACTTAATCAGATTATCCGCCAGCGGACACAAAGTATCATTGGCATCGAGGGCCTCAACGAGAATGTAGCAGAGGTCATCGCCGGTGGCAGACAACTCTTTTCTATCCGGCGTAAGACGGATTTTCGCCGGCTCACCCGCCGTGCGCATAATCTCCTGACCAATCTCTGCGCCATCCTTATAGGCAACCGCCTTCAGCTCGCCCGGCTCGTAATTCACGTCGTTGAAACAAAGGCGGTATTTATCTATCACGCCATAGTAAGACGGTCCCGCTTCCTTTGCCTTGGTCTGCTTACCCAGGGATTTGCCGTTTAGGAACAGCTCGACCGTGTCGCCGTTGGTATAAACATACACGGGGACATTCTGCCCGATTCTGTCGGGCCAGTTCCAGTGAGGCAGTATATGCACCGTGGTGACATCTGGCCGCCAGTGGCTGCGGTAGAGATAAAAACGGTCTTTGGGTATGCCCGCGAGGTCAACAATGCCGAAATACGAGCTTCGCGCCTGCCTGCTGTAAGGCGTCGGCTCGCCGAGATAATCGAAACCCGTCCAGACGAACTCGCCAGCGACAAACTTATCTTTTTCCATCAAAGCAAACTCGCGATCCGGGATATCAGACCAGCTCGCGGCGTTACGGTCGTAGGAATCGACCTGGAACTCCTTTGAATACTGCGTCTTTGAAGTCCGCAAAGGCAGCTCATAAAACCCGCGTGTGCTGAGAGCAGAAGCCGATTCACTGTAAACAATGGGCTTGTCAGGATAATCCTTTCTGAACTCCGCGTATTTGCGCTGATAGTTCCAACCCGCCAAATCCAGCGCATCCAACATCTTCTTCTGTGCAACGACCGGCATATGGCAGGCCATACCAATCGGACGCGTCGAATCGTATTTGCGGAAAAAATCGCTCATAAATTTCACCCGCTCCGATGAGACGCCCTCTTTATTGGCGGGCTGCGGGTCTATTTCATTGCCGATTGACCATACAACAACGCTTGGATGATTGCGGTCTCGCATCACAAAATTGCGAATCTGTTTTTCGCCGTATTGCTGCAGCGGCATTTTACAGGGGTCACGGTCCGCGGTCTTGTCCCACTTGTCAAAGCATTCATCCCACACGACAAACCCCATCCGGTCGCAAAGTTCCAGCAATTCCGGCGCGGGCGGATTGTGACTTGTGCGTATGGCGTTTACGCCCATATCACGCATAATCTCTAATTGGCGTTCCATCGCGCGGGTATAAAACGCCCCGCCGAGAGCGCCTTGGTCGTGATGCAGGCACACGCCGTGAAGCTGAACTCGTTTGCCATTGAGATGAAATCCATCATCAACGGTAAATTTGAATTCGCGTATGCCGAAAGTGGTCGTATCTGTATCAACAACTTTATCGCCCTGGCGAATAATCGTCTTGGCCGTGTAAAGTTTCGGGCTTGTAATGTCCCATCTCTGCGGGTTTGAAATCACAACGGACGGGCTGTTGAGGTCCTGTGTCGCGCCTGCGGGTATGGTAACGCCGCGTGTCTCCAATACCGCAGCCATTTTGCCGTCAGGGTCAATCAGGTTAACTTCAATGCTGACTTTCGATTTGTTTTTGCCGTTATTTTCAATAGTCGAACGAACGCTGATTTTTGCCGACGCGTCGGTCACTTCGGAGGTCGTAATATAAGTTCCCCAGTGTGCGACGTGAACCGGCTCAGTTATAGTCATTGTTACTTTGCGGTAGATTCCCGCTCCGGGATACCATCGCGTGCCGTGATTGCGAGTATCAGCATATACAGCGATTGTATTGCCGGCGCCGAATTTCACGAATGGGGTCGCATCGACGCGGAATGACATATAACCATAGTCCCATTCGCCGGCCAATTGCCCGTTGACGTAAACTTTCGGAAACGCCATTACGCCGTCGAAATCAAAATATACGCGTTTGCCCGCGTCGGCCTTGTCGAGCTTAAAACTCTTGCGATACCAGCCCTCGCCCCACCAGGGCAGTTTGCCGGCGTAGCCGTCTTCCTTTGGATTGAATGGCCCGGCGATTGCCCAGTCATGAGGCAGCCGAACCGCTTTCCACAATGAATCATTAAAATCAACCGCTTGTGCCCCCTTCTGCCCGCCCTTGGCGAACTTCCAGTCGCCGTTGAAATTCACTACCTCCCTTGGGGCGGTATTCTCGCCGGCTTGCGGCTGTATTTGAAATGGCTCAAACTTCGACTCGCAGGACACACTCATCGCAAACACAAACGTTACAATCGTTACAATCAGAAATCCTTTTTGCATCTTCATTTTTTTCTCCGTATTCATGTCGTTTCACAAAACAGGCCATCAATGTAGGGTATTTTGCGGGTTACATTATAATGATGCAACACTTTTCCGGACAAATTCGTTGACTTTGCCCTTTCTGTGATATATAATAAAATAGCCATACCCGAAACCCGCTTCCTGCCGGGGGGTTATTATTTTTCGGCGGGCAGCATAGCGAAGCAAGGAGGAGCAGATATGAGGCGTATAGCCCCGATACTGGTGGTTTTTGTTTACTGCGCATCAGCCGCAACAGCCAACATAATCGTCACCTATAATATCAATACCAACGTCAACAGGACGCCTATTAGTAAATATATCTACGGCACAAACTCGACAGGCAACTCAAATTACACCGTCGTAAGAAGCGGCGGAAATCGGCTCACCGCTTACAACTGGGAAAACAACTGGTCCAACGCAGGCGCGGACTGGTATTATGAAAACGACCAGTATATGAGTTCGAGCACGATACCCGGCTACGCCATTACCAACGGTTTCCGCGATTTATGCGTTGCGAACCATCAGGACTCTGTTGTAACCCTGCAAATGGCCGGCTATGTCTCTGCTCCTATATGGCAACAGATAAATCTCGCCACTCAATCAGCTCCATCAATTTATTTTTATCCAGTTGTTTTCGCCAAAGGAGCGCCATTCTGCAATCCGCCCGGCAGTCCGAATACTTCCGACGGTGTTGTTTATATGGATGAATTTGTTAATTTCCTTGTGAGCAAATACGGTCATGCCGGCGACCCGAACGGCGTCAAATTCTACGATATGGACAATGAACCCGATATCTGGTCCGACGGCAACGGCGGCGGTACTCACCCTGAAGTTCATCCGGCCCATCCCACCTGCGCTGAATATAAAGATAAGAGCGTAGCGATATCCTTAGCCGTAAAAAATGTTGACCCCAATGCCCAGATGCTTGGCCCTGTAAGTTATGGGTTTGGCGGCTACCTGACTTTCCAGGGCGCACCCGACTGGACCGCCCCGCTTAGCACCGGCTATAGCTGGTTCCTCGATTACTATTTAGACAAGATGGAAGCAAATTCGGTCGTCGCAGGCAAACGGCTCCTCGATTCCCTCGATGTCCACTGGTATCCTGAGGCACAGGATAGTCCCCCCTTTACCTCTGGCAACAGGATTACAAATGACGTAAGAACCACGGCAATGTATAATGCGCGTATGCAGGCGCCGAGAACCCTGTGGGACACGAGTTATGTTGGGACTAACGGTGAAAATAGCTGGATTAATCAGTGGTACAGCAGCTACCTGCCAATAATACCCAAATTAAAGAGTTCGATAAATACTTATTATCCTGACACCAACCTCTCATTTACTGAATACGATTATGGCGCACAAACCCACTACTCAGACGGCATTGCCACGGCGGATGTCCTCGGCATCTTCGGCAAATACGGAGTTTACCTCGCTACTTATTGGGGCGACGGCAACTATGTTGATGCCGCAATCAAAATGTACACAAACTACGATAACAACAAATCCACATTCGGAGATACCGAAGTTTATTCGACAATGTCCGACACGGCTGACAGCTCCATTTACGCCTCTGTATTCAACGGCTATACCTGCCAGATGCACCTTATAGTTATTAACAAAAACATCACCAATGCCATCACCGGAGTCTTCAATATTACCAGCCCGCAAACCTTTACATCAGGCAATGTCTGGAAATTCGACAATAACAGCGTAAACATCATGGCCACAACGCCAATCAGCTCTATCACAAATAACTCCTTTACATATACCATACCGGCGACAACCGTCTGCCATATAGTTCTGCAGGCCGCCCCGCCGACGTGGGATTTGACAGGCCCATCAGGAGTTCCCGATTGCCATGTAAACCTCCTGGACCTTAAAGATTTCACCAGCACATGGCTTAACACATACACTTTCGTTGACTTTGCCTATTTTGCCCAGGAATGGGGTACGTAATAAGCCGCTAAGACGGTAAAAATAACAGCTCTTTATAATTTTTAGGTCTTTAAATAAATTTTGACCATATTATGGGCGATAACGGGTTTTTTAAGCCCTAAGTACAGTAATTACAATAAGTTACAACAATTAAATTTTGTTCCATCGAGACGATACTGACTTGCTTTTATCGCATAATGTGTTGTCAGACAAGAAGTTACGCGAAATATCGGCAACTTATGGTCCAAAAAAAACTTCGTGAAATTGCAGAAATAGCTTGATTTTTCAGTATTGGTCTGTTACTATATCAGTGAATAACGTCTGGCGGCGTCCGCCAGGCATCTATAGTTTCATAAATGGTTGTTTTTTTAGGATGATTAGGAGGAAACATAATGTCAAGGAAAATTGTATCCATTTTAGTGCTTCTATGTTTGTTGGTTCCGTGCTATCGTGCTATAGCAGCCGACTGTTTTAATTGGAGCGCTGTAGCCGACTGGGAAGGAACTGACGACAACAACTGGGACAACGTCGGTAACTGGATCGCTAACGGCGATGCCAACCTCTTTACTGGCGTACTGCCGCCGGGCGCTTGCACCGGGGTAGTTATCGAACAAAAAGGGCCTATGCCATGCATCAATGGCGATGAGAACATCGCAAGATTGATGATAGATCAATGGTCATGGCCTGGCGCTGCGGACTTTGGAGTCAACGTATATTCAGGAAATGTCAACTTCGGAAATGAAATCGAACTCGCTGACTCAGGCATTGACAGCAACACAGAAGGCAAGGGCCTATTTACAGTATATGGCGGCACAATAACTACACAGACCGATGGAGCTGCCGGTTTGGTTATAGGCAGTCCATATGGCCCCACCTACGGCAGGACAATTATGTATGGCGGACTCATCAGCGTCCCCGCAATCGCGCTGCAAAACGGCGATATCGCCTTGTATGGCGGAACTCTGGAGTGCATAGGAGACAGCAACTTTAATGTGTCCCTTGTCAGACCCCTAAACAAAATCGACGTCAGCGGCGGCACACTGCATCTTCATGGCGACTATACGATTACCACTCCGAGTATTGCCAGTCTCATCACGGGCGGCCGGATTTACTCCTCACGCGGCACCATCGGAACGGCTGCATTTGACGGCACATGGACAACATTAACAAGCAGCAACGTCAACATGGGAATTCCATGGGGACCTTCGCCGGCTATGAACGCGACGAACGTTCATTACAGAGTCGGCGATGTTAATGTCGGCATTACACTCAGCTGGAACAGCGGCAGCGAAGCCAACGTCATAAACCATGACGTGTATTTCGGGACAGCCACTGCGGACATCAATGTCGCAACAATAGCATCACCGCAATTCCAATTCGAAGTCAATGAAGCCAATACCGTTATTAATCCGGGCGGAGACCCGAACATCTTCACTGTCAGCAATTTCAACTTCAAAACCAATACCGCTTACTATTGGCGAGTTGATGATAATGCAATCACATCAAACATATACGATGGAAGCGGCAATGTTATCGGCTCCAACACCACGCTTTATAAAGGCCAGATCTGGAAATTCACGACCCATGACGGCAGGGCTTACAATCCAAGTCCGTATAACGGACGGGTTGGCTTAACCGAACCGTTGGCATTAAAGTGGACTCCAGGCGACTTTACACTCAACCAGATAGTATTTGTTGGCACGGACAGCGCTACGATATACAGCGCCACCAGCAGCACTGCTAAAGCTTACAGAGCCCCAATACTGCCCCGCACCACAAGCTCATATTCACTTACGGGCTTAGGGACTGGCTGGTATTCAACTACTTTAACGCCGGGGACAACCTACTGGTGGAAGGTAACGGAAGTTAACGGCACAACGCAATGGGGTTCAACCGGACTCAGCGGCGTCACTGCTCCTATACTTTGGAGCTTTACACCTGCGGCGTACATCAACATCGATGACTTTGAAGATTATAACTCCACGGCTGATATGAACTGGTTAAATGGTTCCGTTTTGTGCACCGACCCCATCCTGGGCACATACACAGTGTACCCGACTGGTACTATGACCTTTGCACTCGATGCCCTTGGGAAACATGGCGCTTTATACTATAACCCGCAGCCATACACAGAGGTCTCACGCACTTACAGCGGCGGCTCGATATTCACAGGCAACGCCAACGTGCTTTCTACGCAGCCCAAGGCCATAAGAGTAGATTATATCGGGGCCTCGAATAACGCAACTGACCCGACTTACAACGTACTGTATGTAGCTCTCGAAGATACGGCCGGCCATGTCGGAGTGTACCTTGGTGACCCCGCCGCCCAACTGGTGACCGCATGGACACAATGGTATATCCCTCTCACTGACCCCAACTTCAGCGGGGTGAACGAGGGAGCAATAAGCGCTTTCCACCTCGGCCTTGGCGGAGCTGGCCGTTGTCTGCCCAGCAGTCCTCTGGGCCCCGGCAACGACGGCAACATGATATTTGACAATATCCGGCTGTATGCCTCGACATGCAACCCGAGTATTACATTAGCGGCTGATATGGACGGCGACTGCGACGTTGACATCAATGATTTGCTCGTCTTCTCGGAAAGCTGGCTCCAGAGAGCAGAGTTACGCACCTTCGCTACTATTACGGCACCTCAGACACCGGTACTCTGGTACAAATTCAACGATACCGGCAACACGACTTCAGTTGTAGATTATGGCAGGACGGGCAGTTATACAGGCACAGTATCCAACTGGGCTGGAGTCAACTGGGATGCTACTGACGGCCGTAGCGGCGGCCCGTGCTACTTCATTCCTGCAATCCCAACCGCGGGTGGCGGAGCTGCAAATGCTCAGAGTTACGTTAGTGCCGCTCCGGCTGCTTTTAACGACTTTATGACTGATGACAACCATAGCGGACCTGATGGCGGCTCATGTACCGTCTCAATGTGGGCAAACGCGAGCATGATAGGCGATTTCCTTGTTCAATATCCGGGTATTTGGGGTTTATGGAACACATCCAATGGTGCAGAAACAGTGGAAGTTCCTACCCCGTCACAACTCCCGCATGGTTCTGCCACAGCGCAAGCCGGTTTCTTCCTGCATGCATTTACAGGTGGTATAAACCCCCGAACCGTTTACACCGCTGTAAATACATACTTGCCATTGCTGGACTTTGGCGGACGCTGGAACCACTGGGCATGGGTCAAGACACCGTCCAGTATGATAATTTACCAGAACGGTCTCAACGTCGCGGAAATTGACGTGAACAACCAGCCTGGTGACCCGAATGCGGGTATTTATGGACCGATTGGCCAGATACCGGTTGGTTCAATTCATATCGGCACACGCGGCACCAACTGGGCAATGTGGTCAGGCAAGATCGCTGACTTCCAGATTTACGACTATGCTCTGTCAGATGCAGAAATAGCATATCTTGCGACTGACGGCACCGGCCAGCTGTTAATACCGCTGAGCACCAAAGCCAATCTCAAGAGTTCCGGCAATCCGGCAACGGAAATTGTCGACTTCCAGGATTTGGCTGTAATGGGTAATCAGTGGCATCAGATTCAACTGTGGCCGTAACAAACGCAACTTGTTAATTAGTTAGTGTTTTCCTTCGGGGCCTGCAACGCCGAGTGGCGGGGCAGGCCCCGCTTATTTTATCGACATATAAAACCGCATATACAATCCCGGTTTTGGCAAACAACGACTTTTCCGCGGCCTGCGCCTTTGCGCGAAATTGCAAAAATAGCTTGATTTTTCAGTATTGGTCTGTTACTATATTAGTGAATAACGTCTGGCGGCATCCACCAGGCATCCATAGTTTCATAAATGGTTGTTTTTTTAGGGTGATTAGGAGGAAACATAATGTCAAGGAAAATTGTATCCATTTTAGTGCTTCTATGTTTGTTGGTTCCGTGCTATCGTGCTATAGCAGCCGACTGTTTTAATTGGAGCGCTGTAGCCGACTGGGAAGGAACTGACGACAACAACTGGGACAACGTCGGTAACTGGATCGCTAACGGCGATGCCAACCTCTTTACTGGCGTACTGCCGCCGGGCGCTTGCACCGGGGTAGTTATCGAACAAAAAGGGCCTATGCCATGCATCAATGGCGATGAGAACATCGCAAGATTGATGATAGATCAATGGTCATGGCCTGGCGCTGCGGACTTTGGAGTCAACGTATATTCAGGAAATGTCAACTTCGGAAATGAAATCGAACTCGCTGACTCAGGCATTGACAGCAACACAGAAGGCAAGGGCCTATTTACAGTATATGGCGGCACAATAACTACACAGACCGATGGAGCTGCCGGTTTGGTTATAGGCAGTCCATATGGCCCCACCTACGGCAGGACAATTATGTATGGCGGACTCATCAGCGTCCCCGCAATCGCGCTGCAAAACGGCGATATCGCCTTGTATGGCGGAACTCTGGAGTGCATAGGAGACAGCAACTTTAATGTGTCCCTTGTCAGACCCCTAAACAAAATCGACGTCAGCGGCGGCACACTGCATCTTCATGGCAACTATACGATTACCACTCCGAGTATTGCCAGTCTCATCACGGGCGGCCGGATTTACTCCTCACGCGGCACCATCGGAACGGCTGCATTTGACGGCACATGGACAACATTAACAAGCAGCAACGTCAACATGGGAATTCCATGGGGACCTTCGCCGGCTATGAACGCGACGAACGTTCATTACAGAGTCGGCGATGTTAATGTCGGCATTACACTCAGCTGGAACAGCGGCAGCGAAGCCAACGTCATAAACCATGACGTGTATTTCGGGACAGCCACTGCGGACATCAATGTCGCAACAATAGCATCACCGCAATTCCAATTCGAAGTCAATGAAGCCAATACCGTTATTAATCCGGGCGGAGACCCGAACATCTTCACTGTCAGCAATTTCAACTTCAAAACCAATACCGCTTACTATTGGCGAGTTGATGATAATGCAATCACATCAAACATATACGATGGAAGCGGCAATGTTATCGGCTCCAACACCACGCTTTATAAAGGCCAGATCTGGAAATTCACGACCCATGACGGCAGGGCTTACAATCCAAGTCCGTATAACGGACGGGTTGGCTTAACCGAACCGTTGGCATTAAAGTGGACTCCAGGCGACTTTACACTCAACCAGATAGTATTTGTTGGCACGGACAGCGCTACGATATACAGCGCCACCAGCAGCACTGCTAAAGCTTACAGAGCCCCAATACTGCCCCGCACCACAAGCTCATATTCACTTACGGGCTTAGGGACTGGCTGGTATTCAACTACTTTAACGCCGGGGACAACCTACTGGTGGAAGGTAACGGAAGTTAACGGCACAACGCAATGGGGTTCAACCGGACTCAGCGGCGTCACTGCTCCTATACTTTGGAGCTTTACACCTGCGGCGTACATCAACATCGATGACTTTGAAGATTATAACTCCACGGCTGATATGAACTGGTTAAATGGTTCCGTTTTGTGCACCGACCCCATCCTGGGCACATACACAGTGTACCCGACTGGTACTATGACCTTTGCACTCGATGCCCTTGGGAAACATGGCGCTTTATACTATAACCCGCAGCCATACACAGAGGTCTCACGCACTTACAGCGGCGGCTCGATATTCACAGGCAACGCCAACGTGCTTTCTACGCAGCCCAAGGCCATAAGAGTAGATTATATCGGGGCCTCGAATAACGCAACTGACCCGACTTACAACGTACTGTATGTAGCTCTCGAAGATACGGCCGGCCATGTCGGAGTGTACCTTGGTGACCCCGCCGCCCAACTGGTGACCGCATGGACACAATGGTATATCCCTCTCACTGACCCCAACTTCAGCGGGGTGAACGAGGGAGCAATAAGCGCTTTCCACCTCGGCCTTGGCGGAGCTGGCCGTTGTCTGCCCAGCAGTCCTCTGGGCCCCGGCAACGACGGCAACGTGATGTTTGACAATATCCGGCTGTATGCCTCGACATGCAATCCGGCTTTTACCTTATCAGCTGATATGGATGGCGACTGTGACGTTGACATCAATGATTTGGACCTTTTAGCGAATGACTGGCTCTGGACGGCTGTACCCCAGCACAGCATTACCACTACGGTGCCCCATAAAGCCCCCGTAATCTGGTACAAGTTCAATGAGAGCTCGGGTAATACCGCTGCTGACTCAGCAAGCGGTTACACCGCCGATGTTTGTCAAACCGGCAATGTGTTATGGGAACCCACCGGCGGCCGTAACGGCGCGGGGTGTATCAACCTTAACACCCTCGCCAGCCAAAATTCTCACGTTGAAGTAAGGGATCCGAATACAGCATTTGGCTTCATGACTGACGCGAATCACTATTACAACACCGGCAACGGCGGCAGCATCAGCCTTTCGGTCTGGATTAACGCTGATACGACTGTGGGCAATACTATGAGCAGCTCCTGGGAGTCTTTCTTCACTGTCTACGACTCGAGCTGGAATGAGCGAACCTCGTTCTCGATTCCATGGAGGTGGGGTGACCAGACCTTCTGGTTCCAATCACAAAGCGGGAATACCATAACTGGCCCTTTAATGCCGGTAAACTATTTTGGCGGCCGATGGAACCACTGGGCAGCCATCAAAAATGCTGACTCCAATACAATGCTCGTTTATTGTAACGGCTCACTGGTTGGAACTGCCACAGGCGCAAACACACCGCTCTTTACTCTGCCCGTACAGTCTATCCGCATCGGCATGCGCGGCCAGCAGTATGCTAACTGGGGCAAGTGGTCCGGCGAGGTGCAGGACTTTAAGGTTTATGACTACGCTCTGGATGCAAATGAAGTAGCTTATGATGCAACCGATGGTACAGGCGTTGTCGGACTTATACCGCTGGTTAGCCAGGCTAATATCAAGAGTTCCGGCGACCCGAACACGGAAGTTATCGACTTCCAGGATTTTGCTGTAATGGGAAGTCAGTGGCACCAAATAAAACTGTGGCCGTAACAAACGCAACTTGTTAATTAGTTAGTACTTTCTTCGGGGCCTGCAACGCCGAGTGGCGGGGCAGGCCCCGTTTATTTTAACCGCATTCTTTCATTTGAAGACGCTTGATAGAACCGAATCCAACGCTAAAGCGGAATTTGGCAGTGTCAAGAATCTTTCGCGCATGCTGTGATATGTCCTTCAGTCGAGCAAATCTTGCAAGACGGGGGAAATTCGGTTAAACTTCAGCTGATTGATGATTTATGATTACGCCCACACTGCATGACAGATAAATGCCAATTTGCCTGATTGGAGATACTGTGATTAAAAGAATATCGCTTTGTCTTGTGAGTTCTGTTTTATGTATTGTTTCGTCTGCATTCGCAGAAGATGCAAATCAATCCTCCAAATTCACCGGCACATATTCGCCGACGGGGTTTATAAAAGGTCATAGCTGGGGCTGGACCGGGACGCGGGGACAGTATCTCGGCGATGCGCCGGCTGAGTCGATGAAGAAGCTGGCCGATATGGGCGCCAACTGGGTCTGCATCGCCTTCGGTGCGGAAATGAACAAGCCAAATGAGCCGAATATCTTCTGGGGCGAAAACGACCCGTGTATGGCTACGGATAATGAAATTCGCCATGCTATTGAGCTTGCCCGCAAGAACAATCTCAAAGTCATCCTCAAACCCACGGTCAACGTGCGGGACGGCACATGGCGAGGATACATTCAATTTAGAAAATCGGACGGCAAAACCATCGACTCGGAGCTATGGGGACAATGGTGGGCCGAGTTCAACCGGTTTCTCCTTCATTACGCAAAGCTTGCGGCTGATACTAACTGCGAAATGCTGTGCCTGGGCTGCGAGATGACAACAACCGAGCCGTTCGTCAACCGCTGGCGGGATTTGATTGCCGAGATACGAAAGGTTTATCCCGGCGCAGTTACTTACAACACCAATCACGGTGATGAAATCAAAATAAGATGGTGGGACGCAACGGACGTCATAGGCGTAAGTGGATACTACCCGATAGGGACAGACGACGTGCAGGCAGCAATGAAAGACCTTAACAATGTTCTGCCATCAGATACTACTTTAGAAGCGCTCAGGCGAAGAATAATGCCGGTAAAAGAAAATCTGCGCAAGGTAAGTCAGAAATTTAATCGCCCGGTATTTTTCATCGAGCTTGGGATGTGCAGCGCAAAGGGGTGCAGCGCCATCCCCTGGACTCACAACGACCCCAACACGATGGTTTACGACGGCGATGAACAGGCGAGATTTTACCAGGTGATGCTGGAAACCTTCTGGGACGAGCCCTGGTTCATCGGTTACGCATGGTGGGACTGGCACACCGACCTTTCTTCGCTCGAAAAAACTAAAACCGATACATCCTTCTGCATATACGGCAAACCGGCGGAGAAAATCGCAAAAGAATGGTATAGCAAACCCAGATGATATAACTGTGCAACCAGTGTCAGCGTAAATACGCGTCTGCTCCGCCGCTTTTCAAAATTTTATACTCCGGCCCAGCGGTAATCAGGATGGCCTCGACGCCGTCCAGCGACTCAACGAGCACAAGGCCCTTTTCAGCCCCCATTACATTTACAGCCGTTGAAAGTGCATCCGCATCCACATCAGTTGCGGCGAGAATGGTGTCGCTGCCTAACTTATTTGCCCCTGTCGCAGTGCTCGTATCGATGATGTGACTGTATCTCTTCCCATCTATGGTTACAAACCGTCTGTAGTCGCCGCTTGTTGAAACCGCCATATCATTCATTTTCAAGACCATCAACACCTGTTCTGCGCCAACAGCGCCATTCGAGTCCGGCGGGTTTGCCGCAACTGGGTTTTGCAGACCAACCTGCCATGTGTCTTTGTCTGCCGGTTTGCCAAAGCAGCGTATATCGCCGCTCGCACAGACCATACCGCCAATGGCCCCCTCCCGCCGCATTGCCTCAACGGCCTTATCGACGGCATAACCCTTTGCTATCCCGCCCAAATCCAGACGCATCCTCTTGACCGCAAACCGTACTGTTCGCTCATTCGCATCCAGTATCAGTTTTTCAAATCCGACACACGCTTTGGCGGCGGCAAGGGTGTTTTCATCAGGTACGACGTTCGCCTCGCCCGCTTTATGCCAGAGGTCCACCAAAGGCCCGACGGTAACATCAAACGCACCATTGGAAAGCCGGCTGAACTTGACGCTTTTTTGAAGTACTTCAAAAAGCTCGGGGCTGACCTTGACGGGATTTGCAAATGCCTCGCGGTTGACCCTGCTTAGCTCGGAGTCATTCTTGTAATCACTCATCATTGCATCGATTCGTTTGAGCTGTTCAAATCCCGCCTCGATGCAACGTTTGCCCTGCCATTGGTGTTTTACCACTACCACTACACGCGCCAATGTCCCCATCACTTCGCGGTAGCCGCCGTCAATCTCAACCGGCCGGCGCATTTTTCCTGCCACAAAAAAATAAACGCCGGTCAAAATGACCACGGTGACAGCAATCTTTATCGCAACTCGCCTGCTGCTGTTCTGCAACTCTATCTCCAGAAAAACAAAATTAGGGTAACTAAAAGGTTTATTGGGAACCCGTCTTTTTATAGAAATCGGCTTCGTGTTCCGACAGTTTGTTTTCACGAATCAGATTTTTGATTTTCTGTGTATCAACGTTTCTGGGTTGTCCTGCCGAAGGCGATGCCGCAGCGGCGGTCGATGGAACCGGCAACTCCCTGACGAAACTTTCGACAGACACAGATGCGATACAGACGGCAATTATAAGCACCGCCGGGAGAAAATAGCGAGAGGCAAAACCAGCGGGTAATTCAGCAACAACGGATTTCCTCTCATATCGGCATTTATCGCAATAGATACAATCGAGCTTATCATCGAAGCTCAACCCGTATTCACAGTTGGCGTATCGCTTCGCAGGCAAAAACCGGCTGAATATTGCAACCTTATTAAACAGCGACAGAAACGCCCCGGCAGGACACAAATACCGGCACCAGAAACGCGAATAGAAAAAAGAGCCGACAAGTGCCACGGCTACGATGAACAACAGAAACTCGTTAAAATACCTGAAACTGAAAACTCCAATCAATGGGTCGACGGCGAGAGTATTATGATTTCGAGACAGGAAAAACGCAGCTACGAGAACAAAAAGAATGACGAATTTGACAAATCTTCCTTTTTGCATCTGCTCCTTTGACAGAATCGGCCTGAATCGGGCCGGCAGAACATAACCGATAAATTCCTGCAAGGCGCCGAAAGGACACAGATACCCGCAATAGATGTTGCCAAGAATAATAGCCAGCAACGGCGCTGCGATTGTAAGAATAAATACTCCCGTCGATACTGCAAGAGGGATAGCCAATGACAATAAAGAAGCAATCTGTTCGGTAGAAAACTGGGCATTGAGAATAATACCGCCAAGAAGAACGTTAAAACCGAGGACAAACAGTCGTGTTCGCAAGCCGCCTCGGTATATGACAAGCAGAGCGATGAAAAAAGCAAAGACAAGATATACGCCTTGTGAATCGGGCAGCCAGTGTGCGGTCGTAATCGTTTTTTGCTGACTGTTTTGGCCAAGGATTTGAGTTGCAAAGGCGCTGCCTGATTGAGCGAGGGATTCGAGGACTGCTTTTGAACTGACGGTCGCGCCTGTGACGGCATCGACATTTGCGAATGGCTGAGAACTGAAAAGGGCGTGGTCTTTCAGTGAAGGCAGCCAGTTAGTGAGCATATCGAGATAAGAGGGAGTTTCATTCGAACTAATTATGTGAAAATCGAGGAGATTACCTGCGACATCGGTGTGAATAGCGATATTTATTTTGCCGCCGAATCCCTGAACATTCGGGGCAAGGTCAGCGGAACTAAAAATGAAACCTGCGAGCTTGTCGTTGGCGTCGTAGGTTTTAAAATAGGTTGCTGTCCTGCCGGTGTTGGGCAGGGCAATGGTTGCGGCCTCAAGTCGGAACGAGCCGACCATTGCCTGAGCTTCACGGAGCGGAAGTGCGGGAGCAAATTTGGCGCCTGCGGTAACGAGCAGGTTTGAACAAAGTATTAACGATACAGCAATGCCAAAGAGTGCATAACCTGCTGAACGAAAAACTGGCGATACGAATACTTTTTCCGGACGGCCTATTCTTAGCAAAGTTGCGGGCAGGTTGGCAAGGGTGAGTAATATGAACATCAGTATTGTAATCTTTGCGCCAAGTATGGGGATAAGAACGAGGGCGGCTAACAGTCCCCCTGCCGCCGCACCGATATGGTCGGCATATTCGAGTCGTACCGATGCCTGTGTGGTATTCAAACCGCTCACGGCCAAAAGATTGCCGGTTATCGGAAAATAAGAACCGGCGCACAAGCCGCAGATAATAAATGCAACTGCGAAACTTATATGAGACCAGCCCGAAGCGGGCCAAAAGGCCACAGTTGCCAGAACAGCGCAATGAATTAACAGAACAGCCATAAGAAGCATCTCAGAATTCCGCAAACATTTCCTTTGCAGGAGGCGATTGGCGATTGTTGCGCCTGCGGCGAGGCCTGCCATATACATCGAAGATATCGCGCCTATATGAAGATAGAGGGAGCCGAAACGGGTCTGGTAGAGATACATCAGAACGATTACGACACCGATACCGACAACTCCCGTGGAGAAAATCAGAAACGTGAAGTCAAAGGTTGACGGCCTGGCGGCAGAGGGAGAAGTCAGAACGAATATCAATCGCAAAATCACATAAATGATAACAGGAACTAAAAATACCGGAAGGCCGGCAAGTAAAAGATGCTTGAAAAACAAGGTTACCGGCGCATCAGATTCTTTGGCCGCAAGCAATAGGGCATAGAGGTTGGCCAACGGCCTCGAATCACGGTTGAGAAGATGCTCGGCAGGCAGGTCAACGGCGTTATATGCGTCTAATGCCTTAGCGGCGCGGTCAGGCAGATAGATACTCAAAAGACCATTGGGCGGATAGGAATTGGCGGCGCTTGGGATGGAGGCGAAACGTTCCCGCAGTATGCCGGGGTCACCTGTAAGGTTGTTAGAGTCGGAAACGATAAACCAGGAGTTGTCACCGGGCACAAGGACAATATGAGAGAAAATCTGTTCAAGTGTGAGCTTTGCAGAAGCGCCGATAGTGGCAAGCTCAGTACCCATAATGTTTTCGCCCGCCGGAATACGAACAGCAAGCACGCCTGAAGAGCCAAGAGCGGTTTTCAACTGCTCATAAAACTCTATTGTAAAGTAACGATTCAGGATTGAACTTGTTGCGTCGGGAAGATTGACGATTACGAGGTCGAATCGTTCTTTTTGCCGGCTCAGCAAAGCACGCGGGTCATCTGTAAAACTCTCAAATCGCTTATCAGAAATACTCATTTGCCGCGGTACAAATTCAAGGATGCGACGGATATACTCGCTATCGGGATTAGCCCAAACAACACTGCCAATCTGCGGAAGCTGGAGAAACTCACGACAAAGGCCGAGTCCCGAACCAATTACGAGAACGCGAGATGCTTTTGGATTCTGCGATAGGGTAAGAGCGACAATTCTTCCGGCGGAAGTCGGGTCGGGGACGGCTTCGACAACACTGCCCTGGCGAACGGCGACCCACTGGTTCTGGTAGAGACCATAGAGGTATTCGGCCTGTGCGGTCTGAAAGGAGCCGGTAAGGGAGTCCGCCGGAAGAAGGCGTGACCACTTGACAGTGCGCAAATAATTGGCAAGTGGTTTATCGGCACCGAACACCGCTGCAAAACCAAGAAGAAGAACCAGCAGAAAAACCGGCGGCACAGTTATTTTGCGTGAATGATACGACACTACAAACAAAGATGGCAGAATAGCAAGCGAGAGAATAAAGGCGAGGAGAAGAAAAATTTTAACGGAACTTATACCAAAGGTCAGCAGCACCGTTGTGCCGAGACCGCCGATGAAGCTGCCAAGTGATTCGAGCAGGTAAACTCGCGAGACAGCCGGCGTGGTTTCGAGGGCGACCCAGCGACAGCTTAGAGGAAAAAGTAAGCCGGTGATGAAGCTGACGGGGGCATTAACCAATGCGCTTAAAAGCAAGGCGGCAGGGATGGGCAAAAGCGTATAAGGGGCAATTCCCGCAATTTGACGAATATGAATAATTAACAGCACCTGAAGAACAAAGGCAGGAAGATAACTCAGATAGAGCAGCTCAATATTTGCAAGCAGGAAATCGGTGAGACGTTTACTTGCGTTGACCAGCATTGCGCCGACGGCAATCCATAGAAACCAGCAGGCAAAAAATATACCTATAGTGATATCGTTGCTTTCGAAAGAGGTAATGAACTCTCTGAAGATAAGCGTTTGAGCGGAGATTGAGAACAGGCCATAAGCAAATATTACGAAGCCGCGAGCCACGCCGGCTGGAAACATGGAATCAGGATGGTACCGAGTTCGGCGCGGCAAGGGGACGTCATTTTTCTTCACCGAACACTTCTGCCTGAAATACTTGAAAGCTCGCACCGTTCTTCCATGCGTTTTCAGGAAGCCCTGCCTTCAACGACAGGTGAGTCAGCATTTCTTCCAGTGTCCATCTCTGTTCAGTCGCAACCTGCGGCAAAAACAAAGCCATCTGTCCGCCTTTACTTAGAACGACTCCGTCGGTTCCAATTCTGATTTGATTATACGACTCAATTGACTGCGGAACAGTGAGAGCGGATATTTCGATTTTAATACTGCTGAGTTCGTCTTTCGTAACAGGCGTAAATCTCCAGTCGTTGACCGCTGCGTTAATCGCATTAGCGATGACCGATTTGTAAAGCGACTGACTTGGAAATATCTCGCCGATACAACCCCTTAAATCAGAATTTTTATTCAACGTTACAAACGCCGCCCGGCGAATCTTCATTGCCTCGCTTACCGGCACTCCCAATTCTTCGGACGCTGGAACGATTCCTTTTTGCAGATAAAACTCGATTGTTCTGCGAGCGAGCAGTAATAGTTTTTTGTGGTCTTCCTGTGTTAGTGCAGCAGTATCGGTTTTCGCCGGTTCAACGGTATTTTGCTTTTGCCAATTGCCATGAAAGACGACAGAAAGATAACTCACCGAATTAGTGAAGTCGTTTGTCAATTCGCCAGACGTGGTGTACTTGAGCAATTCCGGTCTGGTTCCGGATGGAAGCATCGAAAGAAGTATCGCAATCGGCACCCGGCCGCAGATAGTCGCGCCTGTTTTATCGCAATATTGGCTAAAGCCGGTACTATCCAGCTTTGAGATGTAATCATAAGCGCCCATATCGAGCTTTTTAAGCCCATCGGGGATATTCTGGTCAAATGGTACGTAGTCATAATTGGGGCCATAGTGAGTAAAATCGGAGCTTGCCACAACGAGGGTATTGCTATCGACCAGCGATTTCAGGATTGAAGCCGCTTTCTGCGCCGTTTGCGGCGAACACTGACCTGCGACAATCGGGACAAGATTAAAATCGCCGAGGCGGTATTGCAACAGAGGCAACTCCATAAAGACGCTATGCTCGGTTCTGTATGCCTGCGGGATGTCCTTAAAGAGCGGGGATTGCAAGAGTTTATTTATAAACTCAGTATCAAGCGGTATTTCGCCGAGAGAGGTTTTGTAATGAGTTATGGTTCCCGGAACACTGAGGACATCCAGCATAGGAACCTGATGCGACGGCCCAATGACGATGACACGCTTGTATTTTGCTTTCGCGGCTTTAAATCCAAAAGCGGCTGTCTGGCCCGAATACGCATAGCCGGCGTGAGGACTTATAATGGCAATAACATCATTAGCGGGTTGCACTTTGGCTTTTTGAAAGAAACCTTCGACTTGTTTTACCAGCGCATTGGAGTCGTTTTCATACCAGCCCATCTGCCCCATCGGTGAAGTCAGGACGGACTTGGCAATCTGCGGCTGATTCTGGGCTTTACTTTCAGCAGCCCCGGCCGATTTTGGTAATTGCAGAACATAAGGAATTGTCGGCGAATCTGTCTGGTACAGCCTAAACATATAAGCAACACAGAAACCGAAGACAAGAAGAGAGAGAATAACACCCCATATTGATTTACGCGTCCGATTTGTATTGGAACCGTTAGACATATTATCCACTCCATTTGGATTGCGAATTGATGTTGGCGATGGTTTTTAACCGACCCGGGTATTTTGACAACGGCTTTGCCCACAGGAATCTGCGGGGCAAGATGGTTTTGGCCAACACCCAGCCGGCAACTAAGGCCGTTGACCCTGCCGCTAAAATTTTCTGCAGGAAACTGCGCCGAGTCATTTCCACACCCCGTATATCTTTTTGCCGCAATCCGGACAGCAACCATCTTTCAGATTGTTTGTCATAACAACGTATTCCTGCCGTTCGATTAGCATTTTATGGCAGCTCGGGCAATATGTATTCTCGCCCTGACGGCTGCGAATATTGCCTATGTAAACATAATATAATCCCTCTTCCATAGCAATCTGGCGGGCTATGTCAAGTGTGTCCAGCGGCGTCGGCGGCAGATGCTGCATCTTGTACTGCGGGAAAAAACGCGAGAAATGCAAAGGTATATCGCTGCCGAGATTTGTTCTGACCCACCGGGCCAGGCGTCTAATATCATCTGGCTTGTCATTGAGCGTCGGAATAATCAGATTTATCACCTCAACGTGCACACCCATAGTAACTGCATCTATAAGGCATTGTTGAACAGGCCCAACAGTTCCCGAACAAAACTTTCGGTAAAAATCATCACTCATACCTTTGAGGTCAACACGGGCAGCATCGGTAACTTCGAGCAGGCGCTTCCATGGCTTGGGATTACAATAAGCGGCTGTAACCAGCACATTACGCACACCGGCCTGCTTGGCCAGCCGGGAGGTATCATAAGCATATTCGTAGTAAGCAACCGGGTCGGTATATGTATATGCAATTGATGGAGATTTATATTGCCGGGCGTATGCGACGAGCTGTTCGGGCGAGACAAGCGAGGCAGTCGATTCTTCAGGATTGGCCTGCGAGATTTCCCAGTTTTGGCAGTTCAGGCAATGCAGATTGCAGCCAATCGTTGCAAGCGAAAGAATTGGCGTACCGGGCAAAAAATGAAACAACGGCTTTTTCTCAACCGGGTCTATGTTAACGGAACACGGATAACCATAGACAACTGTGCGCAGGACGCCGTCTATATTGATTCTGACCCGGCAGTCGCCGCTCTGGCCGGGTGCAATGATACACTCCCTCGGACATAACTCGCACTGGACCTTTTGATTCATAAAACGCCTTACCAGATACTACGCAGCAATTATAACAAAGTTGGGCAGGAAATTGGAGGATTTTAGATGCTGGATACTCGACGCACAATACCGAGGTGTAAGGATGTTATACTGCTCCCAGTTAAACAAAACTTTGGCCTATTACTTGACAGATGGAGTATACAAACCATCAATAATTTCCGCGGTGCTTTGCGATATCCAGCCATCACTGCCATCGGCGAGTTTTATGTGAAACCAGCCGGGGCGACGCTCAATAAGCTCGAACTCGGTGCCGGCGTGCAGCGGGGCTTTGAAACTGGGCGGGTAATTCTGCCCGTCGCCTTGATACGCCACGACCTCAGGAGAAACAATAACCCCGGCCAAATTAGCGGCCTGAGAATACTCTTCAACAGCAAGCGAACCGACAAGGCAAACAAGCAAACCAGCCGAGATGACCGTCACCGCCGTCAACGGAGCGTTGCGGCCAAACCATATCATCACGGTCAAACCGAGGCAGAAAACCGCGAAACAAACACAAGCAACTGTGAACCTGGCCCTCATTGAAAAATCATAATGCCAGAAGACAAGTGTCTGGAGAATCTGCTTTTCGGTCTTTATCTCGACCTTATCGACTCTCCTGCTGCGGGCAAAAGCGAGGTTTTTCTGGATATCCGAATCGGACTTATCAAGCTTTTCTGCGCATCGATAGTTAAGAATGGCCCTACCGATGTCCCCTTTCAGCAGGTATGCGTTTGCGAGATTGTAATATAGCTTTGGGTTTTCTATACGGCCTTCACGGATAATCTTTTCGTAGGCGAGGACGGCATTTTCGTAAAGCGAATTGGATTTGTCGGTATCGTCAACTGTGGAGTTGGCCTGACGAAAGGCATCATTTGCCTGGTTGAAAAGGGTATGAGTCTGCTCTTTCGATAATGTGTCCCCGACGGCAAGTCCTGCCGTAAAGAGCAAACAAACCAAACATATAGATAGCCGGGCAATCATATTTTTGACTCTTTCTCAATTACACGGATTAACCTGACGACCTCATCGATTGTCGCCGAATCGAGCTGCTGCTTCATCGGCGCATAGCGTCCGGCATCGCAGCAGCTGACAATATCCCGGTAACGGTTCGCTGAAGTAGAATCGCCGGTACGGTCAATTATAGTCTGCATACAATCGTCGGCTGTGAGCGAACCAGCCACTTTGTCGAAACGCTCGCCGATATACTGCTTCATCGACTCAGCAATAAGCTCACAGTGATTCTGTAACTGTGCAGGTGGGATTCCTTTGAGACGACTGACAGACCTGCTGGCGGCGTTACGTCTGCGTTTACGAGCGGTCTGTTCCGGGGTAGTATGCACAATAGCTTTAGCTAAAAAGCTTGTTATCAGTGCCAACAAAGGTGCGGCCCAGCCAACCAGAAATCCTCGGCTTGTTACGGCAGCTGAAAGTGAAAATCTGACATTTTGCAGGCAATCAGACCCTTCATAATTGGCGCTGATTCCTTTCTTGACAGCCTCCACTTCGCTGCCTGCCGGCGTGAAATCACGCCCTTCGACATCCGCAGTCGTCAATATCTTTGTGGGCGAGACCTCCAGTTTTATCGGCTCGGTCTTTGCAACGACATACTGCCCCCTGTCCGCATCGAAATAAGCAAGCGAAATGGAAGGTATCTCGGTAACTTTATCATTGAGGGGCCTTATTGTCTGGGTGAAAACCTTAACGCCATTTTCTACGGTCGGCGATGACTTCTGTGAGGGCATCTTGAAATTTTCAGCAAGCCCGACGATTTTCTCAAGCTCGGGCCACTGGACCGGTTTGAGGTAGTTACCCCCGATTTTGATTGTCAGGGTAATCGGGTCGCCGACACTGGCCTTAGTCGGAGCGGCAGCGGCGGAAATCGTATATTGCCCGACCAATCCGTAAAACCCCGCGGGCTTATCCTGCTGCGGCAAAGGCAAAACGGAAAGCTTGAGCGGCGGCGCGCTGACCGCAAACCGCTTGTATTGAACGCTGTTTTGAAAAAAGTCGTCAAAAATACCGTTTCCCGAACGGCTACGCCCTACCGCTACTTCCGCCGAAACCGAAGATGCACCCAAATCGTAATCGCCCGCATGTTTCGGTATGAGAACCTTGCTGAACGTCAAAAGGATTGCTTCTTTATTCCTGCGGTTAACCCGGTATTGTTTTGTTGCATCACGGTCTTCAACATAGAACGCATCACTGGTAAGGGCCGGTATATCAAACTGATAGTCGCCGATATTAGCATATACATAGAATTTGACCGTCAATACTACCGCCTGACCTTCATAGCACTGCTGTTGTGACAAAGTTGTTTCGAGTTCGAGCTGGTCCGTTGTCCCGGGCTGAGCAATATTCAACTCGACGGGATTAGTTTTATAAGATTTGCCGTCAACTGTAACGGCGAGAGCAGGTATGTGTATCGTCCCGGCCTGCCCCGCAGTAAGCGTATAATTCATCACGTAACGCCTGACAGCATTTGTAGTGGTTCGGCCATTTATAATGCTTATAGATGTTTGCGAAGTGTTGCCTCCACCTGCGCTTTGAGGATTGTATGCGCTCAGCGGCGTCAAATCCGCCTGGCCCGGCTGGTCGTAGCCGTCTATGATTATCTGGAGGTTAAACTGCTCTCCGGCGTAAATATCTTTGGATGTATCAACATTAGCATATACGCGCAGTTCCGCTGCGCCGGCGACGGCGATAACAAGCGTCGCTGCAAGTGCCGCGAATACACTAATCCTAAACCAACGCATACTACCAATCCTTATCGACCTTCTGGAATCCGGGACTTTGCAAGATTTGCCGCTGTTCTTTTTGCTTCTGTTCCCTGTCGAGTATTTCTTCGGCTGTAGTATCTGGGGCAGCGGCCTGTTGTTCCTGCTGCTGCTCTTGTTGCTGCTGCTGTGCCTGGTTTGGTTCCTGGGGCTGATTTGGCTCCTGCTGTTTTTGCTGCTGATTTTGATTTTGCTGGTCAGACAGTGACTTCAACGCTTTTTCAATATCCTTTGCGGCTTCATCCTGCGATTGTTTCGCGCCTGCGGCATCGGACTTTTTGAGCTTTTCGGCAGCATCTTTCTGCTTATCAGTCGCCTTTTCAAGCTGTTCGGTGGCCTGCTGTTGTTTCTGGTCGGGATTATTGGGGTCATTTTGCTGCCGCATTTGCTGCTTAACCTGCTCGGTGCGGTCTTTGAGGTCCGATTGCTCTTTCGAGATTTCGTTATAATCAGGTGACGATTGCTGCTGTGCCTGCTGGGTCTTATTGGCGAGGGATTTTTGCTGTTCAAGAAGCTGCTTGAGGTCTTCCTGCGTCTGTTTCTGCTGTTGTTGCTGTTCTCCTATTGTTTCTGTTTGTTAATCTGGTCAATGATATCTTTTATAGTCAGACGCGCAACCTCGATATTTTTGGCGGCCTTTTCGTCAGCAGGGTTAATGTCCAGCACTTGGCGCCAACAACCAATAGCTGTTTGCATATTATCCAATGTCTTCTGCAAATCGGAATCTTTAAGTTTCGCCCCTTGCTGAAAGAAACAGTCGCCGAGATTGTATTTGGCCTTTTCGACAAGCTGCATATCCTTGCTTTCGGCCGCTACGGCTTTGTAAAGGTCAATTGCCTGCTGCAGGTCACCAAGCCGGAAATAACTGTCGGCCTTGTTAAACCTTGGCTCAACCACCTCCGGCGACTGCGTCGCCGCCTTGTCGTATTCGTTAATCGCTTCCTTATATTGTCCCTGCCGATAAAGTTTGTTCCCTTCATTAACAACCTGGCCGGCTGATTCAGCGCATACCGGTTGCGCCGCAGCGGCAAGCAGCAATAAAAACAGAACGATTTTATATCTTCTTCCGTTCACTTATCAGCACCTCACAAACCAAAAGCAAAATACCGGCCACCAAAAAAATCTGGAATCTCTCATCATAAGTAATCATAGTTGTCGTTTCGAGCTGCCGCTTTTGCGCAGAGGCGACAAGCTCCTGATAAATCTCGCCCAAATCCAACGTCGTTCCCGGCTCAATGCCGATATACCTGCCGCCAGATGTCGCGGCGGCAACTTTACGAAGCGTATCGGCGTCAAGTTTCGACCATACTTCCTGCCCTTTATATTTCAAAAACGTCGTCTGACCATCCGGGCCGGTAATTGATATTCGCGAACCTTCGTTTTCATTGCCTAAACCTATTGCGATTATCCTTATACCCTGGGCAGCCGCTTTTTGCGCCGCCTCAACCGGGAAACTGTCGTGGTCTTCGCCATCGGTGATAAGAATAAGGTCTTTGTATTCACGCGACTGTTTATCGAACACTTCTTCCGTTACCTTGCGGATAGCATCGCCAATATCCGTGCCGCCTCTTGAAGTGCTTTCAGTTGAAATATCCGCCAAGACCATTCTCACAAACGCATAATCCTGCGTGAGGGGACATTTTACGGCAGAGTTGCCCGCGAAGGCTACAATTGCGATTCTGTCGCCGCCGAGTTTATCGAGCAGATCGCCTATTGCGATTTTCGCCCGTTCCAGCCGGCTTGGTTTTATGTCCTCCGCCAGCATTGACCGGGAGGTATCCAGCAGAATCACCACGTCCCTGCCATGGCTTTTTATCTGCAGCGGCTTCGGATTCCATCTCGGTTCGGTAATAGCTATGATGATAGTCGCAAACGCACAAACCAGCAGAACCGCTTTTAAGATTTGCCTTTTCAAACTTACCGCGACATTTATTTTTCTGAGCATTTCTACGCTTGCCAGGACCTTCAATGCCGCCGCTTTTTTCCAGAAACACCAGGCGTAAACCGGCACAAGAACAGCCGGTATTATAAACAACAGCCACAATGCTTTATCATCGCCAAGATTCATAATTGCTTTAAACCCCTTATGGAATCTTTCTGAATATTGTGCAACCGGCCAGCATTTCGCAAAGAAGAACAATCAGTGCAACCAGCGTCCAGGGACCGAATTTTTCAGCGTATTGCGTGTACTGAACCGACTTGACCTCGGTTTTTTCAAGCTGGTCGATTTTTTCGATTATTTTATGCATGGACTGAGCATCATCAGCCCTGCCGTAAAAACCGCCGGTGGCTTCGGCAATCGCCTTGAGCAGCGGCTCGTCGAGGTCCTGCTCGACGGGAACCTTGAAAGCGCCCATCATTGTCTGCACCGTCGTAAATGCCTGGTCAGAACCAATGCCGATGGTGTAAATTTTTATACCCCATTTTTTTGCCATTCCAGCCGCCTGCATCGGGGTATATTGGCCTGTATTATTCTGGCCGTCCGTCAACAGAATAATCGCCTTGCTTTTTATTTTGAAATCGGCGTTTTCAGCCGTCGATGCAAGACCGGCTTTATTAAGTTTTTTGTTTCTCTGCTGAATTTCCTGTTCGGCCGTCTGCAATCTGGCAGCCGCGAGAGCTATCGCGTCACCTATCGCGGTGCCGTCTTCACTCCGCAGCCGGACAACATCGGTATTCTTCATAAATTCCAGCAGAACGTTATGACTAAGCACGAGGGGGCAAATCGTATCAGGATATCGCGCGAATGTAATAAGACCGAGTAAATCACCGTTCCTGCCGGCCAAACCTTCCTTACCCATTATAAAATCGGCCAGCACTTTTTTAAGTGTCTCTATCCGATTGAGTTTCTGGCCGTAGTAGTCCATCTCAGTGCTCATACTGCCGGAACGGTCAACAACGATTTCAATAGCAACCCCTTCTGTGCTAATCTCCGACAGTGTCGTGCCTTTGCGTGGCCTCGCCAGGGCGATTATCAGCAACGCCAGGCAAACAAGCCGGGCAACAACCAGCAAAGGTCGTAAACGCACCCGCCAGGAAACAGAGCAATCCCGCACGGCGTTCAGAGACGAGAACGTTACCGCGGCTGTGCGTTTTTTGCGAAGCATCATCCAGCCCAGCACAGGGAGAAGTAACAGCAACAACAATGCCAATGGCGAATACAACTGCATTTATGCTCCTCCCCCGCCCACCGGCTGTGATGTTTCCACTCTATCCGTTACGTCGATTTGTTTATCTTCGGACTTTGTCTGCTCGATGAAGTTCTTCGCCAAATCAAAGGTGTGCTGAATCTGCTCATTCGTAGGGCTGTGTTTGGCAAATTTTACAAGGTCGCAATGCGTGAGAAATTCCGCCAGCGACCTGTTGTGATCTTGCGAAAGAGCTCCCGTATCCCGAATCTCGAACAAAAATTCCTCTGTGGTTCTTTCCGGCGCCTTCATTTCAAAACGGTCCTCAATATAGTGCCGCAGAATATCGCTTATCGCTTCGTAAAATTCCTTGACCCTGCCGGCTTTTACCAGGTCCTGCCGGATGAGCGATTGCAAACGGGCATAAGCAATCTCATGAGCGGGCTTGAAAATCCTGACAGCCGCCTTCGTTTTCTTCTTTCGGAAATATAACCACACACCCCCTGCCCCGCCGACAACCGCAAACACCGGCAAAAGCCACCACAAAATCGTCTTCGTCGGCATATCCACAACATTTTCGATATCCGCTATTGAAAGTTTTCCCCGCTGCTCACCCAAAAGCGATGTTACTTCAATATCAACCGGCTCGGTTGTAAGCTCGTATGTTTTGTTCACCTGTTCGTTGACGTCGCGAAACTCAAATGTGAACGCGGGAATCGCGAATTTACCTGATAAAAACGGCTCAAGACGATACCGGTACGTGCTGACAACATTGTTATTTGCATCAAGCCGATTGCCCAGGTTCTGCCAGTCAACAATGCCGAAATTTTCAAGCACTTTATCAACTTTTGGCATATTAACATCGTAACCTGAGCCGATAGCCGTCTCGAACTCGAGCCAAAGAGTGTCCGCGATAGTAATTTTACTTTTATCAACGCGAATATGCACAGCCAGAGGTCCCCGGCTGTATGGCTTATCAATTTCGAATTTAGGCTGTGTTTGCGAGGCCTGTCCGGCCAGTGATAAGTTTGCCGAACCCGCCTTTTTACAGCCGGCAAAACACAACAGGATTGCGCAGGCGGCACTTGCGAAAATCCCAACGGCCGACCTGCCAAATTGCTTACTTCCGTTGTGTTTTTGTATATGGCTACTCATTGGGTTCCTGGTTGCCGGCTCCGAGGGCGGCGTTGTGAATGATAACGTTGTATTTATCCATCATCTCGCCGATGTATTGCTGCTGCACGTCCCTGCGTTTCTCGCCCATCAGCGACATCGCAACCTGCTGCCTTACTTCATCGAAACTCTTTTGCCGTCCTGTCCCCGCGTTGGGATCATTGGCGTCCTCGACATACTTATCTTTGTTCGCCTCATAGTATGTTCTGAGGTCGGTTTCGGTTATGTGGATCTTTGAGGCAAGCTGCTGGTCCATCATCTGCTGACTCAGCACCTGCTGGGTCAGGTCGTCGAGCAATCGTTTCGTCTGCGGCTTATCACTTAGCCCCTGTTCAATCGCCTGCCTGTAAAGCACTTCCTGCGCCAGCCAGCTTCGGAGAAATTGTTGTCTTTGTCGTGGGCTTTTGTATTCCTCAAGCACTTTCTTTTTTTGTTCGCTCAACTGCTCCGGCGACATAAACTGCGACAGGGACAGCAACTGATTGTCGATGCTGCTTTCAATCAGCGCATCGAGGTCGGCGGCGGTAATTTTCTCAGGGCCTATTTCAGCAACAATCTTCTGCTCCGGCCCGCTGCTTTTTTTTAAGCTGGTCCGCTCCATCAGTTCATAACGCAACGCAGAAAATCTGCCCAGCTTTTCCAGGCAGTTCTCGACGCCCGCCTTGATGCTCGACTCAAGCTCAGGCCGGCTCGCCGTCAACTCGCTGCGATAATAATACTCAATCGCGTCCCCGTAATTCTGCGCCTTTTCCAGCAATGACGCGGTATTGAACAATACCTTCGCCCGCTCTGTTTCGGTCAGCTTCTCCATGGAGAGATACTCTTTCCAGACCTTTGCCGCCTGGTCATACAGATTCCTCTATGCAAGCTTCATAGCCAGGTCCTCCGCCTGTTTGGCGGTAAGCCCCGCTGTTGCCACTGCAGAAACCGGCAGGCGGCCGGACAACGTCACATACAAATTGAACGCAACTAAACCAGTCACAACAATGCCCAGTAATACCAGCAAGACAATCGCAGGATTTCCCGGGCGTCTGCTCTGCGGCAGTGAGAAATCAAGCTTCTGCTCATCCATATATTTTACTCCAACCTGATTCCAAATTTATAACCCGAAAACTTTCAATAACGCCTGTGTCTCTGATGGAAAAACTGAATCAAATCATTTATGTATGGTTTGCCGGTGCTTATGCCGATGCAGTCAACGTTAATCGAACGAAGCAACTTCCTCAGCTGGCCAAACCGCTCGGCGCTTGCGCTTTCATACTGACTGCGGAAACCGCTGTTCGACGTATCGATAGTAATTATCTCGCCGGTTTCTGCGTCTGTAAATTCGATAATCCCTGCCTTTGGCAGTGCCAGTTCAGCCGGGTCACTAACAGGCACCGCGACACAATCGTGCCGTTTGTTCAACAAACTTAGAGATTTTTTAAAATCCGCCTGAATGAAATCCGAAACCACAAAGACAACCGCCCTTTTCCGCACGACCATAGCGAGATAATCGAGAGCGAGGGGTATGTTGGTTTGTTTTTTAGGTGTCTGGAAATAAAGCAGCTCGCGAATCAATCGCAGGATGTGGCTGCTGCCCTTTTTGGGCGGTATGAACAGCTCAATCTGGTCGGTGAAAATCAAAAGTCCCACTTTGTCATTATTTTTAGCTGCCGCAAAGGCCAATACCGCACAAAACTCCGCCGCGAGCTGGTTTTTGGTCTTGTCCAAAGTTCCGAACCGGCCTGATGCACTTAAATCAACGGCGAAAACCACCGTCATCTCCCGCTCTTCAACAAACCGCTTGATATACGGCTTGCCTGTCCGGGCGGTAACGTTCCAGTCAATCGCGCGAATATCATCACCGGGCATATACTCGCGGACATCTTCAAATTGCATCCCCCTGCCCTTGAAGACGCTTTCATACTGGCCCGCGAAGCTGGCGTTCACCGCACGCGAGGTATAAATCTGAATCTGCCTGACTTTTTTTACCAATTCCTGTGGAATCATAAACCGTCGCTCGTTGCTCGTGACTCGTTACTCGAAAACCGAGTCACGAGGGCCAAGTCACGAGTCACATCTTCTATGGCACTTCGATATTGTCAAAAATGGTCTGGATTACATCTTCGCTTTTCTTGTTTTCCGCCTCGGCCTCATAGCTGACAATCACCCTGTGGCGCAGAACATCCATTCCGATACTTTTAACGTCCTGCGGGGTAACATAGCCGCGCTGTTGAACAAACGCGTGCGCCTTGGCTGCAACGGCCAAGTATATCGTGGCACGAGGCGAAGCGCCGTAGGTAATCATATTTCCAAGTTTCAAGCCGTATTTCTCCGGCTCTCTGGTGGCTGTAACGATGTTAACGATGTAATCTTTAATCTTCTCGTCAATGTATATCTCATCGACAACCGCCCTGACCTCCGCAATATCAGCCGGACTTATAACCGGCTTAATATCAAACGTCTTGCCGGTAACCGCCATCCGGTCAAGAATCTGCCGTTCCTCGGTCTTATTAGGGTAATTGACCTTGAGCTTGAGCATAAACCGGTCCAATTGCGCCTCGGGTAAGGGATATGTCCCCTCCTGCTCAATCGGGTTCTGCGTCGCCAGTACCATAAACGGCGCAGGCAATGCGAACGTCTGTTCGCCTATCGAAACCTGCCTTTCCTGCATCGACTCAAGCAATGCGCTTTGAACCTTGGCAGGAGCCCTGTTGATTTCGTCGGCCAATATGATATTGGCGAATATGGGGCCTTTGCGGGTAATAAACTGGCTGTCGGATGCACGGTATATCTGAGTGCCAATCAAATCGGCGGGCAGTAAATCTGGCGTAAACTGAATCCTGTGAAAATCGGCGTTTATGGCTCTGGCCAGCGTTGTTACCGCCAACGTCTTTGCAAGGCCGGGGACCCCCTCCAGCAATATATGGCCGTTTGACAATAGCCCTATAAGCATCCTTTCCAGCATATACCGCTGGCCGATAATGACCTTGTCAATCTCCGAAAATAATGCCCTTACAAACTCACTTTTCTGCTGAACCAACGCCCCAATTTGCTTGACATCAGTCGTCATAGTAAATTCTCCTGTAAATACTATCTGTTCACCAATAAAATCAACCTAATCGGGGTCTGCAAAAGGCCCCTGTATGGGTAAAAACTAACAAGAAATTTACGTTTGACTACTAAAAAAGTTCGGCCAAAGAGGCAAAAAACTTCAATTTTCAATGCTTCTCCATCACCTTTTTAGCATAATCGCCGCTGAAAAATCGGACGATAGCTTACCCCATTTGCCCGGCGCAATCAACCACCCCGCAACTTATATCCTACGGCAGCGGATATAATTTTTGCCATGAACAAATGCAAAATGACAAACTTACGATACAATAGCAGCATAAATATGTCAGGAGACACCTGAGACAGTGTTGATAATGGCCGGATGTATGGCTTATAAAGGTAAGGACGAAAAGTGAGCGGATTATTCTACAACTTGGGCAAAATGCTCAGCCCGCATGTTCGCAACGCCAAATGGGTATGGCAGTCAATGACAGGCAGCGAAGCTGACGCAATGCGAATCGAACGTGAAGTCGGCCAAGATTTAGCATGTGGTATCAGGCAGCAGTTAAAACCTGACCCCGACCCGCAGATTGCACACCTGCTGAATGAAACGGGTTCCCGGCTGGCCGGATGCGTTGCCAACAAACTCCGCACCTTCAGCTTTGAAACTTTCGAAGGCGGCGAACCTAATGCCTTTGCTCTGCCGGGCGGATACGTTTTTGTGAGTCGGTCACTCGTGGAACTATGTCAGCGTAATCAGGATGAAATTGCGTTCATCCTTGGACACGAGATGAGCCACGTAATCAGGGGACATGCGATGAACCGTATCATTGCTAACTCAGCAATTGCTCTCGGGAGCAGGCTTATATCTGCTCGCGGTGCCATTACAGGGTTGTTGAACACAGTGGGTGTCAGGCTGCTTGAAAGCTCGTACTCCCAGGAACTTGAGATGGAAGCCGACAAGCTGGGAGCGCTTCTGGTTGTCGCCGCCGGCTACAATCCCAAAGCTCCCGCGGTCTTATTATCGCGCTTGGCCAAACTAAGTCCATCCGGCGTTGAATCCAGTTTTGGCCATTACTTTTCCTCTCATCCATCTGTCAATCTTCGAATTCAGAATGTCAGCTAATCCAGTGCGAGCGTAATGCAGAGACGTTGACTCTTTTAGACAAAATAAGCTGCTTGTAAGATTAAATTTCCTAAATACTTAACGTTGGACGAATTTTTTACAGCACGGGGTTATCGCCCGTGATGCCCGTAAAGCGGCCTGTGCCAATAGCCATGGTGCCAAACCCAACGGTCCCCGAACCAGACCCACGCGCCTCCCACCCAGACGTAGTCCGGACCCGGAGCCACAATGACCTGCTCGACTAACGGCGGCGGCGGCGCAGTCCCGACCACGCCTGCCACTTGGGCGGACTGAACCTGGGTCGGCGTGTTGATCATAAAATCAATGATCTTTTCACTGACACCCGAGTTCTTGAGATCAATAATGTCCGCTGTGGTGAGGTGATAGACCGTGCGGGAGTTTCGAATCTGGCTGATGACAAGATCGTCGCTGATCCCGGCCTTCACCAGCGCTTTGACGTCCATCACCGTCAACGGCTGGCTCTGCTCAACCCGTTGCAATGTCTGCGGGGCTTGCGCCCTCAATTGCGCCTCCTGTTCCTGGTCCATTCCGTGCCCGATGATGCCGCCGGCCACTGCGCCCACAGCCGCACCGACCAGCGCTGCGCCCGGCTGCCGAGCCGTGCTGCCGATTATCGCACCTGTTGCTCCGCCAGCCAAAGCTCCGGAAGCTGTGTAGTCCGTCCTGCCTGACGGAGACGTGCAGCCCACTATCGATACTGCCACAACCGCTACTGCCAAAAAATAACCGTACCGTTTCATGGTTTTCTTCTCATTTAATTTTAGTATTTCTCATATTAAACGCCTGGCTACGCAACCAAGCATTTCAATTCAACGATAATATCAAAACCTGCCATAAATTATACAATAGCGCCAAAGTATTGTTCACGAATTTTATTGCTTCACCCGCCAAAGTCCAAAATATTGGCCTTAAAGCCGCCGTTGAAGTGTGATTTTTTACAGACCTCAACCATTCTAATCTAATCATCAAAAAATCGCGTTTTTCAGTAGCTTTCAGCATTGCCCTGCTCCCGATATTATCGTCACTAATATCAACTGCCTGATCCCGTGGCAGTTTCACATGAAAAATGCCTTCTGGGAGAAATGGTGCGTAGCAGCTTACATTGACCATTTTCAGCTAAATAAGCTGCTTGTAAGATCAGCTTTCCCAGATATTTAACGTCGAATGAATTTCTATAGTACGCTAATGATCTGGTCAGCCCGAGGTTCTATTTCTGTCTTCATCTTAAACACTTTATACGTCCGTAGTCGCTGTCAGGGATTGAAAGGCGAGTGGAACATGCCCCAGACACACAATACAACCAGCACGCCGAGCATCAGAGCGACGATGAGGGCAAGGCGGCGCTTTCTCGGGGTAGTCATGCTGTCGTTCAATGTGTGGAGCGCCCAAGAGAGAGGTATCAACATCGACAATATTAGGACAAAGTAGCCGGGAGCATCCATATCGCCCCCGAGATTTCCGCCTTTGCGCCAACTAATCACCACACCTTTCACCGTGGGAACGCCGACCATCAGCATAACAATGAGGCCGCCCAGCCCTTCGCGCCACCAGGCCAAAACAATGCCGGCGAAGACGATCACTCCACCGGCAATCATGGCCAAGTCTCCGGGGTCCGTTGAAATGCGAGGCCTATCTGACAATCCAACCAGAATGAAGGTCCCGACAAAGAGCCCCAACGCAATGCTGCAAAGCCGCCAAGTCCAGCGAACAATGCCAGCGAAGATTTTAAGTGCTGTCCAAAGACGTCCGCTATATGCCACCTGAACCTTGTCTATCTTTTCAACAGCATCCATCGCTCTTTCTCCCCGGCCAAGGAATGCTGCATACAGTAACAGTCCTACAGAAAGGGCTTCGAGGCAGGGATTAATAATTCTCATCAGCGGGAAAAAGGCCGCGCAGTGGATTTTGTTTCCGAAACTTATGGCCATCGGCATGAATATCAAGGTAAGCAGACTCACGACGCAGGCAATCATAACCATTCTCGAAAGCCGCGGGTGCTCGTGCCATCGCCTAATAGCAATGACCAACCCCACGGCCCAAACAACGAATATCAGCAGTGAAGCGAACCACTGCGTGAAGAGGTTTGTGATTATCTGGGATTTACCATATAACATCGTATATCCTTTGTTCAACTACGCCGCCGAGCCTCATTTCCAATAGAATATCAAACTTATCTTGAAAAATTGAATATTTTAGCGTTTTCTGACTATCACCGTACCAAGGCCAAGCAATAATAGCGTAGCGGGTTCGGAAACTATTCCCGTACTGTAAAAATATTCGTCCCATCCATCAGGCCGCCCTTCTGTATGACTTCAAAAGCCCAACACGGCGTTTCCGACAAATTAATTATATTGCATAACTGCTGGGAAGTCGACCAGCTTCAACAAAATAAGCCGATTATAAGATTAACTTTACTAAATACTTAGCATCGGACGAATCTTTATATACCACGGCCATAAATGCAAAAGAGCTGGCAAACGTAACTGCTTGCCAGCCCTCAAATTGCAACAACGAGGCCGAAGGGGCTCGAACCCTCAACCTTCGGATCGACAGTCCGATGCTCTAGCCAATTGAGCTACGGCCCCGAACGGCAGTAAATATAGCGGCCCAAACAACGTATGTCAATCGTTTTAACCGCGGGTTTTTTACATTCTCGAAGAGGCCTGTTGACGTCGAATAATCGGCTGCGATTTGGATGCCTTTTTGCCCTCCTGGAGAATTTTCATTGCCTTTTTGACGTCGGCGACCTTGAGAATGCCCGTGGTCCTGCCGCCTTTTGCGCCGGTGGTGCAATATGCGTAGGATATGTTGATATGGGCGGTGGCAAGTTTTTCCGCGACGCCGGCAAGAGCGCCCGACCTGTTATCGAGGTTGACGCAAAGCACTTCGGTCTTGTTAAAAGGCAGGTTGGCGGCAGTTAGAATCTTTTCACCCAGTTCGGGATTATCGAGCACTGCCCGCAACACCCCGTGCTCAACCGAATCCATCACGGTCATAGCATTGATATTGATTTTGGCCCTGGCAAATTCCGCGAGAATGTGAGCGAGAATACCCGGCTTGTTAACCATAAACACTGAGAACTGCGTCGTTACAAACATAGTGTTGCCTCCTGCAAAAAAAAGATCTAAGTAGAACGTTTTGCTTTTAAGGCACTTTTGGTATCCGGAAAAAAGTCAAATACCTGGTCGAGATTGGTAATTTTGAATACCCTGTGAAGCTGCGGGTTGATGCCGCTGACGAACACATCGCCGTTATAAGAGGATAAAGAGGCGCGTGTTTCGAGCAGCAGACCAAGAACCCTCGATGAGAAAAACTTTACGCCGTTGAAATCGAAGATGACCCGGTTTGGGCGGTTGTCCGCGATAAACCTGGCAAGATGCTCCGCGGTAATAGAAATATCCTCCACGTTACTTATCGAGCTTTTCTTAAAAGTAACAATGGCAACATCGCCTTCAGTTGTGATTTGGTCAAGCGATTCCTCGACCATATTAACCCCGCAATCCAATTATCCGCTTAAAATGACATTACCAAAGTCGATTTTCCTTTATTTCAGCAGATTTTACAATCACCAATATAAAACAATTCACTTTTTTATATGCCAGCAGGCAATGAGATGTTCATCATTTCCGGCAACAGGCACAAGCGGCGGGTTTTGGGCAAAGCAGTTGTTCGCCGGCAAATCGGCATCTTGGGTTAAAGGGGCAACCGGGAGGCGGATTGAAAATGCTTGGAATTTCGCCTTTAAGCCTATGCGTCAAGACCTGCGGAGATACGCTTATTTTGGGAATAGCGGCCATAAGAGCAACTGTATAGGGATGAAGAGGATTATTATAAAGCTCGCTTACGGTCGCCTGTTCAACAATTTTGCCCATATACATCACGGCCACGATATCACAGGTAAACTGAACGACGGCTAGGTCGTGCGCGATGAACAGATACGTCAGAGAAAACTCCTGCTGAAGGTCCTTAAGAAGGTTGAGTATCTGTGACTGGATGGAAACATCGAGGGCACTTACCGGCTCATCACAGATAACGAGTTTGGGCTTGAGGATGAGTGCGCGTGCGATACCGATGCGCTGCCTCTGGCCGCCTGAGAACTCGTGCGGGTAACGATTTATAGCATCCGACGAGAGACCTACTTTGGAAAGAATAAGGCGAACCTGTTCAGTAAGCTCCGATCCTGTTATTTTTTTGTGAACTTTAAGCGGCTCACCGACGATGTTGGCGACGGTCATACGCGGATTGAGCGAGCCGAACGGGTCCTGGAAGATAAGGGTTATGCCCCCACGGATATCACGCATACGAGCGGAATCCAAAGAAAGAATATCGGTGTTATCAAAGATGACTTTGCCGGAAGTAACGGGTATCAGGCGAAGGATGCTTCTGGCGACGGTGGTTTTGCCGCAGCCGCTTTCACCGACCAGGCCGAAAGACGTCGCCGGTTTTACGGCAAGCGAAACGCCATCGACGGCCTTTATGTAACCGACGGTGCGCCGCAATAATCCCTTTTTGACGGGAAAGTAGGTCTTGAGGCCGTTAACCTTAAGAAGGAAACCGTTTGTATTGGCGTCAGTATTCATTTCGGGTCATCGGGCCTTTCATAGCCGGGGGCAAACCAGCAGGCAACCGCCCTGCCGTTATCGAGTGAGCGTAACTCCGGCTCGACTGTCTGACATCTTTTATTGTTGCAGCCGATGGGACATCGGGGATGAAATTTGCAACCCACAGGAAAACGCAGCGGCTCCGGAACGATACCGGGAATCGTGTAAAGGCGTTTATCGGTAAAGCCAAGACGCGGCAGGGATTTGAGCAGGCCTTGTGTGTATGGATGTAAAGGGCTATCAAACAAGGACTTACAGTCAGATAATTCCGCTATTCTTGAGGCATACATCACGGCAACATTCCTGGCACGTTCGGCAACTATGCCGAGGTTATGGGTTATCAGCAAAACGCTCATTTGGCTTTGTTGCTGGAGTTTGTCGAGCAAGTCAAGGATTTGCGCCTGGATGGTGACATCGAGCGCAGTGGTTGGCTCGTCGGCGATGAGCAATTCGGGTTCGCAGGATATTGCCATAGCAATCATCACGCGCTGCCTCATTCCGCCGGACATCTGGTGCGGGTATTCGGTGATGCGCTGGCCGGGATCGGAGATACCGACTTTTCGCAGCATTTCAGTGGCAAGCTCCCAGGCCTCGACCTCATTTTTTTTCTGATGGAGCCGGATTGTCTCGACAATCTGCTCGCCGACGGTATAGACGGGATTCAAACTGGTCATCGGCTCCTGGAAAATCATCGCGATGCGATTGCCGCGAACTGCGCGCATCCGCTGTTCAGACATTTCAAGCAGGTTTCGGCCGTCGAAATTTATTTCGCCTGCGACGATTTTGCCCGGCGGGTCGGCTATAAGACGCATAACGGACAACGCGGTAACGCTTTTGCCGCAACCGCTTTCACCGACGAGCGCAAATGTCTCGCCTTTTTTCACCGAGAAGCTGACATCCTGCACGGCTTTTGCGACGCCGTTCTCGGTAAAGAAATTAACACAAAGGCCTTTGATATCCAATAGTATGCCGTTATCGCTCACGTTGATTCCCTCAACCGGGGGTCAATAGCGTCTCGCAGCGTTTCTCCCACAAGGTTATACGCGAGAACCGTGAA
This sequence comes from uncultured Phycisphaerales bacterium, assembly GCA_963769245.1. Lineage (GTDB taxonomy): Bacteria > Planctomycetota > Phycisphaerae > Sedimentisphaerales > Anaerobacaceae > Fen-1362. The sequence continues at coordinate 1,560,007 of CAVYKU010000001.1, read as the reverse complement.
GAATATAGCCAGACCGGGGAACAAAGTAAGCCACCAGAGGAATCTGCCCGTTGTGCTGACGCCCAAACTGAGTATTTGTCCCCAGCTCGGCGTCGGAGGAGCAACGCCGAAACCAAGGAAGCTCAGCGCCGCCTCGATGAATATCGCGCCGGCGATGCCGAAGGTGGCGTTGACGAGAACAGGCGCGATTGCATTGGGCAACATATGCTTGAAAAGGATGCTTCGCAGGGGCAGGCCCAGCGAGACGGCCGCCTGGACGAAATCCTGCCTGCGGAGCTTGAAAAACTCCGCGCGGACAAAACGCGCGTCATCGGTCCAGGTGGTCAGACCAATTATCAGCATTATGTTGAATAAGCTTCGGGGGAAAAACGCGACGATTGTGATGATGAGGAAAAAGACGGGGACAGCCATCATAATCTCAACCAACCGCATACCGAGGAAATCAGTTTTGCCGCCCGAGTAACCGAGAATTGCGCCAATGATGATTCCGATGATACTCGATATGCCAACGGCAACAAAGCCGACGGACAACGAAATTCTGCTGCCGTGAATAAGCCGACAGAGAACATCGGAGCCGACATCGTCGGTGCCGAGCCAGTGCCGGCGATTTGGCGGCTGCTCACGAACCTTTAAATCTGTCCTGCCATAACCATAAGGAACGGGAGCGAATACAGCATTGGTCGCTTTACCGGAGGCGACCATCGACTTGTAATCAGTTGCGTCAAGCCGGAGAGGTATGAAGATATACAGGAGGATAATACCAACGAGGACAACAAAGACACTTACGAAAATCTGCCGCCATAAAACACCTGAGCGAATCGACGGGTCAACTTTTTTTCGGTTTCGCAGAACAAGCAGTAATTGTATTACGGCAACAGTCGCTGCCAGGAAAATACTGTAATCGCTCGCCGTAAACGCCTTGAACAGAGGCCAGTGCAGTTGGCCGTCTATTTTGATAACAAAGGGCTTATCATTGGCGAGAAACGGGGCGAAAATAGCAAGCAAAAACAGCAGGATTATGAAACCCAGCCAGCAAAGCGTGAACTTGCTTTTGGCGAACTCGTGCCAGACCATTTCGCCGTATGATGTGCCCCATGTTTGTTTATTTTCATTCATAAAGCTTTACACCGATGACTCAAAACTTATTCGCGGGTCCGCCATCGCATAGGCAATATCCGCCATCAGCAACCCAATAAGATTCAAAACGCCGGCTATTGTGGCAACGCCCATAATAACATTGTAATCCCGCGTGGTAACCGCCTCGAAAGCAAGCAGCCCCATGCCGGAGATACTGAATATTTCCTCGATTATGACTGACCCGCCAAACATCGCGGGCAGTAGTGTCGCCATAATAGTAATGACCGGGATAATACTGTTCCTGAAGGCGTGATGGAATATAACGGTCCAGTTTGAAAGCCCCTTTGCCCTGGCGGTGCGGACGTAATCGGCGCGCAGATTATCGAGCATCCCGGCTCGAACCAGTTTTGTCAAATATGCGAAACCCGCATAGGTAAGGCAAAAGACCGGAAGCACAAGATGCCAGAGGCGGTCGGCAAACCACTGGAAAAACGGGAACTGCTCAGCGTCATTGCTGGAGAGACCCGCAGGCGGAAACCAACTGAGAGGCGGCCCGCAAAGATAACCTATGAGCATCTGCCCCACCCACATCGAAGGCAATGACCACAACATCAGCAGCATAATGGAACCGGCGCGGTCGAGAAATTTTTTACGCCCCACCGCCGAGAGGACGCCCATCGGAATTGAAATAGCGTAAATGATGACGAAAGATATGAGATTAAGCGTCAGCGTAATGGGAAGGCGTTCTTTGATAAGGTCAATGACGGGGCGATGATGCTTGATTGAGTCGGCGAAATCAAGACGAGCCACCCTGCCAAGCCATATAGCATACTGGACGTAAACCGGCTTATCGAGGCCGTAGAGTTTCATCCTCGCTTCGCGGACGTCTGCGGCCCGCTGAGCATCCATCATACCGCCAGGTCCCATAGACAAGCTCACTGGGTTGCCCGGCGCCATCCGGCTGATAGCGAAAACAACAATGGTAATACCCAAAAGAGTGGGTATCATCAAAAGTAATCGTCTGATTATGTATGTCGTCATTTGTATCGCTGTTTATCCTTAGGGACATACCATTCAAGAAAATCTATCCCAAGCTTGTGCACTTTTGCATTTTCAAACCGTTTATCCAGCAGCGTATAAGAAGGACGTGTTACAAGAAAAGTATATGGCTGCTCCTCGTGAATTACCCTGTCAAATTGATGATACAATTCGTATCGCTTATCTGGGTCCAGAGTTCGCCTGGCCTCCTCCATCAGCTTATCGGCCTCGGCATTACTGAATCCGACACGATTATTGCCTCTGTTTTGTATTTGAGAAGAATGGAATAACTGATAAGGGTCGCTTTCTATTGTCCCTCCCCAGCCGGAAAAAGCCGCATCGAAATCCCCTCGGTTCAACCTTTCAAGAAAAATCGACCACTCAACGGGGTCGGGTATAACATCAACGCCTATTCTGGCGGTATCATCCTTTATCATTTTTATTATACGTTCGGCCGTTTCACTGCCTGACGGATATGAAAGCTTAAACCTGAAAATAACGCCGTCTTTGTCGCGAATACCGTTGCCGTCGTGGTCGATCCACCCGGCCTCATCAAGAAGTTGTTTCGCCTTTTCGAGGTCAAAAGGCCATGGCTTGATGTTTGGGTCATTTTGTTTGCCGTAAATGTAAAACGGCCCGGTTATGATTTTACCGTAGCCCTTTTGAATATATTCGACTATCGCGGGACGATTCACGGAATAAGTCATAGCCAGCCGAACCCTGCGGTCTTTGAAAAACGCTCTGGCCTCATTCCATCCGATGTAGCTGTAGCCGAAACTGGGTCGCCAGTATAACAGCATATTGAAATCTTTCTTGAACTGCTCATCTTTCGACAATTCAAAAAACTGCTCAGAAGACGGCTCCATCGTATCTATGTTGTGCGAACGAAGCGATTGTAACGCAGCCATGGAATTGGTAATAATCTTGAAAACCAGCTTGTTTATCTTCGGCTTCTTTCCCCAGTAATTGTCATTGCGCCTCAGGACAACCTGTTGACCAACGTCCCACCTCTCAAATACGTAAGGGCCGCTGCCGACCGGGTTCGAACGACGACTATTGAATTGTTTTGGGTCGGTGAACTGATATATATGCCTGGGCAGGACATCGAAAACGCCAACCGACTCGATTGTCTGCCAGTAAAGCTCCTTCAAGACAAATTTGACCGTTCGGTCGTCAATCTTTACGACCTGCTTGACGTTATTGTAGTAATTCCTTATATCAGCTGCGTCAATTTCGGGGTTCATCATCGTTTCATAAGTAAAAACAACATCGTCGGCAGTAACCGGAACACCATCGGAAAACCAGATGTCTTTTTTAAGTTTCACCGTAATCTCAAGCCCATCCTTTGATACCTCCATACTTTCTGCCAGAACCGGCACTAATTTGACCCCGTCATAATCAAGGTCATAATAAAAAAGCGTCTCAATTATATTCCTTGAGACAATATCCCTCGCTTCGATACTGCTCTCAACTGAAAGCGTGTTTAAAGTCCTCGGTTCGCCTATTTCGTTTGAAATCAACCAATCGCCTTCATCACCGGGATATTCTTCTTCAGGGGAAGTCGATATTTTCGGTTTTTCGACAGACCTGGCCGGAGCGGAAGCGGAACTTTCCAGCCGGCCGATAAGAGTATTTAGCCTCTCATAAAGACGGTCGGACTGAATCATCGAAAGGAACTGTAAAAGTATGATTACGCCGAGAAACAAAAACAAAAAGAATTTGAATATGCCCGACTGTCCGTTCATAAAATCACCCTTTATTTATATCTTTGCTTTTCCTTCGGCACATACCACTCAAGAAAATCCAGACCCAGGTTATGAATCTTAACGTTTTGGAAGCGTTTATCAACAGCGTAGAAATTAGGCCGGGCAAATAGAAATGTATATGGCTGCTGCTCATAGATAAGCCGATGAAACTGATGGCAGAGAACATCTGATTTGACAGGGTCAACAGTGCGCCTGATTTGCTCTAAAATCACGTCTGCTTCGGAATTACGGAAACCGACATAGTTATAACCGCCTTTGCCGATTTGAGAAGAGTGGAAAATCTGGTAGTAGTCCTCGACGATGTCCCCGCCCCAGCCCATTACCATCGACTCGAACTGCCTGTCGGATATTTTTGGAACCAGTACTGACCACTCATAAGGGTCAGGAATAACCTCAACGCCGACTTTGGCCAGCTCATCCTTCAAAATCAACGCGAGACGCGTGTATGTGTCGCTTCCTACTGAGAAAAGAAATTTGAAACGGAATGGAACACCATTTTTATCACGTATTCCATCGCCATCATGGTCGATCCAGCCGGCCTCATCGAGCAATTTTTTCGCCTGTTCGGGATTATATGGCCACGGTTTAATTGTTGCGTCATTTTGTGAGCTCCTGATGTAATAGGGACCGCTAATGATTTGACCGTGCCCTTTCAGCAGTTCCGAAACGATTTGCTCCCTGTTTATGCTAAGCGTCATCGCCAGGCGAACGCGAGCATCCGCAAAAAACGGTGTGTCTTCGTTCCAGCCGATGTAAAAAAAAGGAACTCCCGGATACCAAACGGCCAGACAATCAAACTCCTTGTTAAACTGTGCATCTGCAACGAGATCTGCGAACTGATCCGGCTCAGGAATAATCAAGTCAACCTGGTGTGCCCTCATTGCCTGCACGGCAGCGATTGGATTTGTGATGAATTTATAGATTACTTTTTTTATGTGAGGTTTAGGCCCCCAGTAATTTTCATTCCTGCGAAGGACAATCTGCTTGCCCATGTCCCAGCGTTCGAAAACATACGGGCCGCTGCCGACGGGAGCGGAAACCCGCTTGTTGAACTCCTTGGCGTCTTTGAACTGATAAATGTGTTTTGGATAAATCCCTATGTCCCAGAATGAAAGCACTTCAAGGGCCTTGAAATACGGCCGTTTCATGTAAAATTTAACAACGCGGTCGCTGATTTTCTCAACGCGGTCAACGTCAACATACATATTAGCAAGATTTGCGGCGTCAACATTTGGGTCTATGACAGTTTGATAGGTGAATATAATGTCATCGGCTGTAATCGGGACGCCGTCGGAAAAGTAAATGTCACCGCGAAGATGAAACGTAATCTCAAGGCCGTCACTGGAAATATGAACGCTTTCCGCAAGGCACGGCTTAAGCTTTACCTCATCGAAATCATATACCATTAACGGCTCATAGATGTTTAGTAACGTAATCCATCGAGAATAAATATCGTTGTCGACATTGATTTGATTGAGGGTTTTGGGCTCAACCAGCATCGCCCAGATTAACCAGTTGCCGTCATCACCGGAATATGTTTCGTCGGCGGGCTGAGAAATTTTCGATGCGGTATTCAGTTTTGCCTGTGAATTATCGCCTTCGATGCTCCGTTCTATTTTGTTTAGTGCGACGTAAAGGCGGTCCGACCGGATCATCGATAAAATCTGGAGCGCAATTACGCCTGCGAGAAGAAATAATAGGAAAAACCACACGGCGTTCGTTCGATGGTTCATTATAAGGCCAAACCTCCAATGTCTGGCGAAACTTTAACGTTCCTTCAGTTCTAAAATTTCCGTCGGCTATTTCGAACCCGCTGGCGGCGAGGCAAGGGCAAGCGGATGTGTTATCACAGCTCCGCCGGCGTCTTTACCGTAATTAATGTTCAGCTCCCCCGCTTTTGTCTCATCGCCAAGCAGGTTGTTATGCTCCTGTTGTAAGGAACTGATGTCTCCGGATTCAATCTCTTTTTTAATGTTGAACCGGGGCTTGCCTGTAATTTTGCTCAGGCAGGACTGTTCCGTATCGACAAGAACGGAAACGAGTTGTTCCTTTTGACCCGCGTCAAGAACTTCAGCGCCTTTTATATATCGCTGAAAAACGTATGACAGCAACTGTCCGAATCTTTTCCCGACCGCTTCCTTACTGGCGCTGGAAGAGGCCATCCTGTCACCGAGTATCTGCAAAATCTTGCCGTCCGTAAGCTCCCGCTCAACAGTCCAGTCCGCATAAGACGCGATTCGCCGGTCGGCTACCTTCAGCAGAAGCGATTCGCCTTCCGCTATCTTAATCGAGCCGGCAAAAGAAGCTATAAGCCCCAGCGTGTCGGGGCTGCTTGTCGCAACGATTTCATCGAGACGATTAATTACCTGCCGGGCAGTATCAATCGCCTTGGGGCTGTTCAACTTTTCGGTGATTTCCGGATTCGTCACGCAGTGAACGGCCCAGTATCGAATCACCTCATTTTTGCTGTCAACGTATTTAAGGGCCACCTCCGCCAGGCGAACGTCCGCAAGAGCATCAATAAGCATAAGCAGATTTGTAACAAGCTTAAAGCTGCGGTCTGCCGGTGTCACACCTTCGGCCTTCAGCAACGCCGCCGAGATATAGTTCTGGGCGGACTTGGAAAACTGCTCGGCAAACTGCGTCTGACTTGGCTGGGTGCTGGCGCTGTTGGCAACGATTATGGCACGGGTATTGGAAATCGAAGAGAAGTCCTCGGTAATCAGTATCTCGGCGACTGCCTTAGCGACAAAATCATCGATGGTCTTCAGGTCGGCATCATCGAGAACCGACTTGGCACGAACGGCCTCAATAGCCAAACTGTCAACCGCCCTGACAGATGCTGAAAAAACACAAAAAACAGATATGATGCCGACGACAAGCGATAATGATTTCATAGTCATCCGTAAACGTCCCTAAAGGGTTACAACCTCTTTGTTCACAATACCATAGAGTAACACGCAGACGTTTGTTTGTCAAGCCAATTAAACTCGCTTTAGCCGGCCTTTTTTGCGGGTTTTACGCTAACTTGTCTCGCAGGCCCGGCGTATAATATGGCATAAGGATTTATTTATGACTGGAACAGAAGCACAACTCGTTCGGATAGACCCGTATCGGCTGCGAATAGAGCAAAAAGGTCAAATGGTAGTCGATGCAACGGTATTCGCGTCTAATGAAATAAATATCGAGCAGGAGGCAATAAGGCAGCTTTACGATTCGGCGTGTCTGCCTCCCGCCAGAAAGGTTCTGGCAACGGCGGATATTCACGTCGGGTTCGGCGTACCTATCGGGGCAGTTCTGGGCCTTGAAGACGCGATAATGCCGCCCGCAGTAGGTTACGACATAAACTGCGGAATGCGGCTATTGCGGACACCCTTCACAAAAGGCCAGATAAACACCGATGATATTGCGAATTCTATTGCCAGAGACATACCGCTCGGCGAAGGAATGAGCAATTTGTCATTGGACAAGCGCCAGCTCGAAATCGCAACAACCGAAGGCGTCGCTGGGATGCCGAAACTTGTTCAAAAAGTCAAACACAGGGCATGGGAGGCATTTGATGAGCGGGAGTTTGCCGAAGACATAAGAAGGATTGAGGACAATGGTCAAATGCCCGCGGATATGGGAGCGGCGCCGAAACTGGCGATTGAAAAAGGCGCAGACCAGTTGGGAACACTTGGCGGCGGCAATCATTTTATCGAAATCCAGCTTGTGCAGAAAATTTTCGATGAGCAATCAGCTAAGTTCTTCGGGCTTTTCGAAAATCAGATAGTAGTGATGATACACTCAGGCTCTCGGCGTTTCGGGTATGAGGTTGCGGATGAGTATATGAGCGTCGCGGCCAACCAGCCCCAGATGGAGGGCAGACGGAAAATGCTCAGTTTTCTCGATACAAACAGTCCGCAGGGTAAAAGGTACATTGCCGCGATGGGCGCCGCGGCAAATTTCGCATTCGTGAATCGGCACGTTATGGCGTTACTGGTTCGGCGATGTTTTTCGCGGATGTTTGGGCCGACGCCCATACAATTGGTATACGACGTGCCGCATAATATGGCTAAACTGGAAACGCACGAGGGTAAGTCGCTCTGGGTTCATCGCAAAGGCGCTACGCGGGCCTTCGGGCCGGAGCTTATGAAAGCAACCCCCTTTGAACAGGTAGGTCAGCCGATAATCACACCCGGCTCAATGGGAACCGCCAGTTATCTTATGGTGGGAACGGGCAATTCGGAGGAGTCGCTCTGCTCGGTGAATCACGGCGCAGGCCGGGTTATGAGCCGAACTGCCGCATCAGGCATGGGCAGGCATGGGAAAAACGCCGGAGCCGCACTGATTAGCGATGCTGAATTCAAAAGGAGTATGGCCGGTATAACACTGATCACAGGCGACAAACGCCGTATAAAGGAAGAGGCCCCTGCGGCTTATAAGAACATCGACGAGGTAGTCAGGATTGTAACCCAGTGCGGCTGGGCAAAGCCCGTAGCCAGAATGACCCCGCTGGCGGTACTGAAAGGTTAATGCCTTAGGCGTTAACAATAGAAAAAGCGGTCACTTGACTGTTGCAATTATCGGTCAATTCTTTTATCATTAGGCGTTTTAGGCTGATGTCTGTATATAAATTACGAGTTAATATGGAATATATAATTATGAGCAAAAACACCGTTTTTGCAGGAATACTAACTGTAATATTGCTGGTTAGCTGTGGCTGCGAGCAGAAATCGACAAACGTCGCTGTAAAATCAGACCCTAATGCCGCGGCCGTTACGCCGCATCCGGCAACAGCACCCGTAAAGGCAATCGAGCCAAATACGGTTGAGGTAAAGCCGGAACCAAATACGCCGGCAACCCCTGCAGCCGAGCCGACTCCAACTGTGCAGGCAACAAAACCTGCCGAACCAAATACAACTGCTGTTACTGTAGTTGAGCCGACAGCACAAGCGGCGAAACCGGCCGAACCGAATACGCATCAGACAGTTATGCCGAAACCGATGCAGGCCGAAACCGATTCTGTAAAATCCCGGTCAACACCACCTGCCATAAACAGTACAGCGACCCGTCTTTTCGACCAGGTCACAGTATTTCTGAAAAAATATGTGAACCAGGACGGAATGGTTGATTATAAGGCGCTTTCACACAAAAAAATGGAGATGGTTAAACTGCTTGAACAATTCAGAAAACTTGACCGCAACGAATATAACTCCTGGTCAAAAGACGACAAGCTCGCATTCTGGATAAATGCGTATAACCTGAACTTCATAAAAATAATCGTGGACAATTACCCTATAGAGTCAAACAGGATGCTTCGGCTGTTCTGGCCCCCCAACAGCATCAAGCACATAAATGGAATATGGGATGAGCACAAGTTTATAATAACGAACGAGGAATTCACGCTGCAGGAAATAGACCAGCGGTTCTTACAAAAAGAATTCAGCGAACCACTGGCCTTCTTTGCGATATCATACGCTTCGGTTTCAGGACCGCCTTTGCTAGACGAGGCATATCGCGGCCGAAATCTTTCCACGCAGTTTGACGACCAGGTAAAGAAATTTCTCGCCGGCCAGCACGCCTTCAAGATTGACAGGGAGAATCGGATGGTATATGTGTCGTCGATATTAAAATCCACCTGGTACGGCAACCAGTTTATTGCCAAATACGGCACCGACCTGAAATTCAAGCAGCAGGAACCGGCTGTAAGGGCAATCCTCAACTTTTTGACTAACTATATTTCTCCGCAGGACGTCGATTATCTTGAGACAGGCAACTATACGGTTGAGTTTCTCAGATACGACTGGACGCTTAACGATCGTGCCGGCTAATAAGCCGGATTGAACAAAACTTTTTAATAATTGGGATAAATCAAAAATGGCAAAACAAAATAGCGGCAACCAAACGTATTTTTTCACCAGCGAGTCGGTAACGATGGGACACCCGGACAAAGTAGCGGATTGCATATCCGACGCGGTACTGGATGCCTGCCTCGCCAAGGACAAGAAAAGCAGGGTTGCCTGTGAAACGCTGGTCAAAAACGATATGGTGGTTGTGGCAGGCGAAATAACCACCAAAGCTTTAGTTGACATATCAGCGGTTGCACGCCAGGCGATTAAAGAAATCGGCTATGATGACCCCGCAATTGGTTTTCATTACGAAAACTGCGCTGTGCTGGTTTCGATAAGCCGGCAAAGCCCGGATATTTCACAGGGCGTAACCGAAGGCGCCGGACTGCACAAGGAACAAGGGGCCGGCGACCAGGGCCTGATGTTCGGATACGCCTGCAAAGACACGCCCCAGCTTATGCCGATGCCGATTCAACTGGCTCACGCGATAACAACGCGATTGGAGCAGATGCGGCAGACAAAGAAACTCCCATGGCTGCGTCCCGACGGCAAAAGCCAGGTAACAGTCGAATACACAAACGGCAAGCCATCGCATATTCCCGTGATCGTTGTTGCCGCACAGCACGACCCGGATATCTCTCACGCTCAGTTACGCAAACAAATAATCGAAAAGGTTGTGCTGCCGGTCCTGCCGAAAAAACTTGTCGATAAACGCACTATCTTCCATATCAACGCAACGGGCAAATTTGTCATTGGCGGCCCGGCCGGCGACTGCGGCCTGACAGGCAGAAAAATCATCGTCGATACCTACGGCGGAAAAGGCAGACACGGCGGCGGATGCTTCAGCGGCAAAGACCCTACAAAAGTTGACAGGACCGCAAGCTATATGGCACGATATGTCGCAAAGAACATCGTCGCAGCCGGCCTCGCGGACGTCTGCGAAATTCAATTGTCTTACGTCATCGGCTTCGCTGACCCGCTTTCGGTGCTTGTCGATACAAAAGGCACGGGCAAAATCAGCGAGAAAAAACTAAGCGGTATCGTCCGCAAACTTTTCCCGCTCACCCCAAAAGGGATGATTAACCACCTGAAACTTGAAAGGCCTATTTACTCGAAGACCAGCCACGGCGGACACTTTGGCCGAAACCTACCCGAGTTTACCTGGGAAAAAACCGATATGGCCGCAAAACTGCGTAAGGCAGCAGGCATATAACAATACCGGCCACAAATTGAAAAAATACAAAAAGCCCGACATCACGTCGGGCTTTTTACTTTTACATGATTGGTGTAGCTTACCTCGCCCTACAATTTTTTTACATTTTAATTAGGTCAACAATTTTGCCGTTAATGTTCGCAAAGAAAACATTGTGAGCGTCTATCTTTTTCATATAGTTCCTGTAATGCGAATACCAGAAACCATACGGATTCCTTAGTATTTCCGATTCGTTGTCGCGATAGCGATAATTGTATCCGCTTTTGCTCATATATCTCACTTGCCAATCCGGCGTATATTTGTTCGGCAAAGTAGTGATGATAATATATGGCACCTGACTTTTTTGCGTGGCTACCCAACCTTGGTATGAATCTACATCTTTATCAGGAATGCGTGCATCACTTGAATTGGGACTTTCGTAATCTAAGAATATGATGGGCTTATCATTCTTATCGAAAGCGGCTATGTCCGGCTGAAATTTCTTCCCTTTATCATTGAACCTCCTATCAACGTAAACCGCAGATACAGTCTCTATGTTCCAGAGTATCTTGCACAGAATTCCAATTGTTCGAGGGTGCGTTAGATTATTCCCAGTAACCGTAAATTTGAATGTACCGTAGAAATCTTCCCGAAAAGATTCTATCTGCTTTTGCAACTCATCCACAATTTTCTTGCATAGCTCCATTTTATTGTCCTCCCTTTCGTTCTTTATACAAAAAAAGGCGGGGCAAGCCCCGCCCTACAACTTTTTTGTGAATTAAATCCTGATTCAATCAATGCTTGAAATGTCGTTTGCCGGTAAAGACCATCGCGATGCCATATTTGTTTGCGGCGGCGATAACTTCACCATCCTTCTTCGAACCGCCCGGCTGGGCAATCGCGACGATTCCCGCCTGTGCGGCATTATCGACGTTGTCCGGGAACGGGAAGAACGCATCGGAAGCCATAACAGAGCCCTTTGACTGCTCTCCCGCGTGTTTGACTGCGATAAAGCCCGACTGCACGCGGTTCATTTGTCCCGCGCCGATACCGATGATTTTACGGCCTTTGGCAAGGACAATAGCGTTGCTTTTTGTGTGTTTAGCGGCAAGCCAGGCAACGCGAAGGTCAGCAAGCTGCTCATCGGTGGGTTTTGCTTTCGTGGGAACGGTCAGCAATTTCGGCTCCCAGCCGACAAGGTCGCGTTTCTGAATCAGCACACCACCTACTATGCAGCGAAGGTCAAATTCACCTGCGTCGATTTTGTTTTTATCGATTGTGCCCGTTTCAACAAGGCGCACCCTGCTGCCCCAGCTTTTAAGCGTGCGGATTATCTCGATTGCCTCCGGCTCGAACTGCGGGGCGATAATTACCTCGGCAAAGAATCCCTCTGCACCGAGGGCCTTGCCGAATCTGCTGTATGATTCCATAATCGTTTGCGCAAGCTCGATATTGACTTTGCGATTGACTGCCACTATTCCGCCAAACGCGCTTGTTACGTCACCCTCGTATGCCTTGCGGTAAGCGATGCAAATATCATCGTCGATAGCACAGCCGCAGGGATTGAGATGCTTGATAATAACAGCCGCCGGTTCATCGAATTCTTTGACCAGCTCGAAAGCAGCGTTTGAATCCAGCAGGTTATTAAAACTGATTTCTGTATCCGCCTGCATAATCTTGCCTGTACCGACGCAGGGTTCGCCGCCGGCCGTGAGCTTATAAAATGCCGCCGGCTGGTGCGGGTTTTCGCCGTAGCGAAGAGACATCTCTCTTTTTAGCGGAATTGAAAGGCGTTCCGGAAATTCAACATCCGCTTTTTTGTTGAGATATCGCGATATCGCAGCATCGTAAGACGCCGTAAGGGTAAACGCGGCCCTGGCCAGCTCGCCGCGAAGCTCTTCATTTACAGAGCCATTATTTTTTCTCATCTGCTCAACGACCATGTCGTACTGGTCGGGGCTTGTAACGACAGCGACGAACTTGTGATTTTTCGCGGCGGAACGAATCATACTCGGGCCGCCGATATCGATATTTTCGATTGCCTCCTCGAATTTGCAGCCCGGCTTCGCGACGGTCTGTTCGAAGGGATAAAGGTTCACGCAAACAAGGTCGATCGGTTCGATACCGTGCTGTTTCATCGCGGCCTTGTGGTCGGCCTTGTCTCGAATCGCAAGCAAGCCGCCGTGAATTTTGGGATGCAGCGTCTTGACCCGCCCGTCCATCATTTCAGGAAAACCGGTAACTTTTTCGATAGGGATAACATCGAGGCCGGCTTCGGCAAGCGCTTTGGCGGTGCCGCCTGTGCTTATGATTTTGACGCCCATATCGGTGAGCGTTTGTGCGAAATCGACAACCCCGGTTTTATCGGAGACACTAATCAGAGCGGTTTTGATTTTAACATCCATTTGAATGTCCCCTTTCAAAATCACAACCAGATATTGATAAAATGATTACTTGGCCGGCTCAAGACAGGCAATTCGCCCCTGTGCGTCGGCTATATAAATCCTCGAATCAGCCGTGTTGGTCGCATATTTAAGCGGCAGGGCTACATTGACCGAATAAAGCTGTTTTGCCTTGGCGTTATCCATCGCCACTATGGCCCCGCCTTTGGTAACAACAAGCGTCTTGTCGCCCGATTCGGAAAGCATCCCTGCGCCGTCTTTAACCTGCCAGACAAGTTTGCCGGTTTGCTTGTCAATCGCTGCCAAACCCATGCCCGGGACACACTGGTAAACCAGTTTGCCGCCGAGCTGAGATGCTGTATCAAGAATTCCCTGCGTCTGGTATTTCCACAACAGCTTGCCCGAAGACAATTCGATACGGTAAACGCATGTGTCGCGGCAGGCAAAATACAGCGATGTCGCGTCGTGAACAACCGGCCCGACGACAGCCGAGGGAGCATCAAACTGCCAAATTTTCGCAGCTTTATCGGCAGCTATTCGGATTACATTACCTGCCTCTGTAGAGAAAACAACTAAATCATTCTCAGCCAGAACCGACGTTATACGGGAATCATTCTCCGCAGCAACATCGAAAACCTTTATCTTGTCGTCGGCCTTGAATACGTGAATACGCCTGTCGGCGCCGGCAATATAAAAGAATGACTCATTGCGAACAACCGGGCATGCCACCCCGGTATCTATTTGCATTTTTGTCTTCTCGGTATTGAAATCGGCGCTGATTTCGACAAGCTTATTGCCCACCATGGTAAGTAACTCGCCCTTATATGATTTGAGGTCAACAACCGGCAGCCCCGCCGACGCAATGGAACTTGCGAACATCACGTTGCCGTCGGCTTTGCTGATGCAGGACAGGTAATTCCCGCTGGATAACGTGCAAAGCCGATTACCGCATAAAAGCATGTCGTTAAGTGATTCGCCCTGGGCCATCGGCAGGTTAAACTGCCAGACAATTTTAAGCTCGGTCGAAGCGACCATCGCTCGCGGAATCAGCCATTGCGAATCATCCTGCGCCGAAAGCATCGACGCTGAAAACAATCTGGGAAACTACTGTAATCAGTGCTAAACGGGATTTCAGCATATTCATCACCTCCATCGCCGGCCAATTACGGGCCGACGACATTTTCTATGCCCTGGCAATAACCGAGGCGTTATCACACTTCTACATAATCAGCGAGGTCAACTTTATGGTCGGCCTCGAATTTCCGCATTTGTTCAATTCGCTCAATATCATCCTGGATTCTGCTGGCAAGCTTGAAAATATACGGCTTGCCGACAAGACGATTGCGAAGGTCATCAACCATCGGCTCCCAGTTTCCGCCATACAATTGCGCCTTGAGGACGACGAGCATGCGATACTCCTCGCTTAGCGACTTGATATATTCGCTGACGTCCCCCTTAGGGGCACTTTTACCCGGCTTATTTTGGGTTTTTTCTGCCATTGGGGCCAACCTGCCTGACCTATGTGTCCCTGCTCGGCAATCCCGGTCATGGTGGAACATCCTAAGCCAGACCGGCCAAATAGATGCTAACCGCTCATCACAAAAATTGCAACAGGTTTTCGGAAATTAGGTATGTTTAGGACTGGCTTGCCAGATTGCCTGATTTACGATACATGAGCAAACTGGTTGCTGCGAATTAAGGATACGCCGGCTTCTTTGTCGGCGGCAATGGCAAAAACGCTGTTGATATCCGTGATTTCCAATATGCTTTGAGTTAAAGGATGAATACTGCAAAGTACAAGCTGGCGCCCACGGGCAACCAATGCCTGCCTGAGTTCGAGCAGCTTAGTTAAGCTTGAGCTTTTGATGATATCGACGCATACGAAATTGACGATGACGTTACTATCAACGTCGCCTGCAACCATCTCTGCTATGGCCTGCAGCTCGTCTCCAAGATAAGGTTCCCCACGTACTGAGAAGACAATTATATCGCCGGCTATATTTCTGATTTTCACTGCACACCTCTATCTGTATTTTAATTTCGCATTTGCCAACGCCTTATTATATTTGTCGGCATACATTGAAAATATTATTAGCGTGCAAGGGTGTTATTTGCGAAAAAAAGGCCGGTTTGACGCAGAAAAATGAGTCAGTCGCCAAAAAATACATTTTTATTCTTTTTTTATTGGCGACCTGAAAGCCACTCATTATAATCAGATTATAGATTTGTGGTTCTTTATCACCACGGTCCAATGGAGTTGTTTTCGCAAGGGAGGCGGGTCAGATAAAAATAAATCGAGACCGACGATAGGGTCAATGATGAAAAGCTGAGTCCTTGCCTCCCTTTTTTTGCCCCTGTGGTTTAATCCCAATAAAAAAGAATGGGAGAGCAGACGACGCTCTCCCATTATTCAGGTGGCTCTTGCCTTTTTAGGTTAGCCGTCGCTTGTTGAACCCAGAATCACCATCTGCCTTGTGTGCGATTTGCGTGTCGGGTCAATAAGGCCTGGCTAATTATGACCGTATCGGTCATTTTTCAGAGCCACAATTTTTTACTTGTCAATACTCTGCACTTCGGCCATCTCTTTAATATCGCTTCACTTTTTTACCAACTTTTTGAACTGGGCAACAACTGCCAGTAACAGTTAAATTGACCGCGAAATACAGGCAATCTGGGCAACCAATTTGCGTCCAATAACCTCTCTGATAGTCCGATACAACACATACGTCTCACTTGAACAGTTGCCCATTTTATCGAACAGAATAAAACAAATAGTGGTAAAATAGTTGTATGAACAAATGGGCACAAAATATGAACTGTTTTCCTCCGACAACGGCGGAGGAAATACAGCAACACGGGTGGCATCAGGCAGACATCATCCTGATTACCGGCGATGCGTATGTTGACCATCCGTCATTCGGCGTCGCTCTGATTGCCCGGCTTCTCGAAAGCAATGGTTTCCGCGTTGCCGTTCTGGCGCAGCCGGATTGGCGAAGCGTCGAACCATTCAGGGCGTTAGGTAAACCACGATTATTCTGGGGCATAACCAGCGGCTGCATCGACTCACGCCTGAATGATTACGCCTCGCTCGGCAACAAGCGAAAAGAAGACGTTTACAGCCCCGGCGGGAAACTGGGCATGAGGCCTGACCGCCCCCTGCTTGTTTATTCAGCAAGGGCACGCGAGGCATTTCCCGATGTGCCAATCGTTCTTGGCGGACTTGAGGCGTCGCTTCGCAGATTAGCTCACTATGACTATATCGAGGACAAACTCAAACGTTCGGTGCTAATCGACGCAAAAGCGGACATCCTCGTTCACGGTATGGCCGAACATCAGATTATCGAAATCGCAAGACGACTGAACAACGGCGAATCAATTGACCGACTGACCGATATCCCCGGCACCGCCTATCCCGCGAAAAACAGAATCCCACTGCCGGAAAATGCCGTGCCCCTGCCCTCGCTGTTACAGCAGCAGGCAGATAAATCGCTTGCTATGTCGGCCCAGCTCCAATATCAAAAGCAAGCGCATCCAGCCGGCTACGCTGTAATTCAGGAACAGGACCCCGGTAAAATCGTGGTATTGCCGCCCGCTGAGCCGATCAACGGTGCGGCCCTCGATTCGCTGTATGAGCTTCCTTTTACGCGATGCTGGCATCCGAAATATGATTCAGCCGGTGGTGTGCCCGCATTAAAACCCGTGCAATTTTCCATAACCACCCATCGCGGCTGTTTCGGCGGCTGCTCGTTCTGCTCAATATACTTCCACCAGGGAAAAGACATTTCCTCACGCTCAATCGAATCGCTGATTGCCGAGGCCGACAGATTTCGCTCGCATCCTGACTTCCACGGCACAATATTTGATATAGGCGGCCCCACCGCGAATATGTTCGGAATGAAATGCAACAAAGCAGGTGCCTGCAGCAGGCCAAGCTGTCTATACCCCTCCGTCTGCAAAAATATGAAGGTCGATTATAGTTCGCAACTCAAAATGTTTGACGCCTTCTTGAAATGGAAAACCACGGGAGCGAAAAAATCAAACGTATATGTCGCCTCAGGTATCCGCCACGACCTTGCACTTCACAGCAATGATTATATAGATACGCTTACAAGGCATTTTGTGGGAGGTCATCTCAAGGTCGCTCCGGAACACTATTGCCCGCACGTGCTTGAGCTTATGGGAAAACCCGGTTTCGAGATTTTTGAGCAATTCGAGGCGAAATTCAACGAGGCAACACACAAAGCGGGAAAAGAGCAGTATTTAGTGCCCTACTTCATAAGCGCACACCCCGGCTGCCAAACCGACGACGCAATTAAACTCACCGAATACCTTGTGCGACGGCGCTGGCGACTAAGGCAGGTTCAGGATTTCGTCCCGGTGCCTTTAACGCTTTCGACAGCGATGTTCGTAAGCGAACGGGATGCAAAGGAGAATTCAATCCATATCCCTAATGGCCGGGCGGAAAAACGACTACAGGCCGCCCTGATGCAGTATTACTTCAGGCAAAACGCCAAAATAATCTCCGATTGCCTGCGAAATAGTCATCACGGCGACCTCCTGCATGAAATCCAGCGTTTACACTGGACGAGCCAAGCCGGGAAACCACTCGCCGGCTGGGATTTGTAGTTACAGAAATGAACCCGACGCGACACTTACAAAATCGGTTTTGTCAGTGGCCTTTGTGTTGTTCGTCGTTGCGGTCTAAGTATTTGTCCACACGCCCAAGACCAACCAGCACCACTAACGCAAGAACCGTTGTAATAACCGCCAGGTAATACAACCTTGCGCCGCAGGCCATACCGATGCTCGCCACCAGCCATATCGTCGCCGCGGTCGTCAAGCCGTGAATGCCCCCTCTGTCCTGTATGACCGCACCTGCGCCGAGAAAGCCGACGCCTGTAACTATCCCTGAGGCAATTCGCGTAACCGAATCATGGCTATCCAAAGCCATCCTTTCTGAGATTAAGGTAAAGACCGCCGCACCGAGGCATATCATAATGTTTGTGCGAAGCCCCGCGGGTTTGTGCTTAAACTGGCGTTCAAGACCGATGACTGCTCCGCATCCAACCGCCAGAATCGCAGGAATTATATCGTGACTCCAGTCCATAGTTACCTCTCTATAAGTGTTTCGTCAACCTTCATACCGAAGTGCCTGCCGCCCTTTTCAATATGGGCAAACACCTTATCGCCCGGCTTCAGCAAGGTAATCGAGATGGGGCTACCTTCCGGACTAACCAGTCGAATCGTCTCGGCGTTCTGCAGCACAAGCGTTATCGAAACGCCTTGGGCCTCTGCTTCGATAAGCATCATAGGGCGTTTCTCAATCTTGTTCCTGCCCAGATACGCTACCTGCCCTTTGCCTTTGAAATCGACAATCAATACCTCATCGCCCGCTTTGAGGTCGGCAAGATATTTTGTTCCGCCGCCCGGCGCAAGCGTATATGCGTGAACCGCACCGGCATTGACGCGGAAGGGTCTGGCAGCAACATACGGATTCTCAATCGATTCCGAATGAACTAAGAAAAATCCCGACGCGGTATTGCCCACCAGCATCCCCTCGCCCGGCGACATCTGCGTGCAGGTATCAAGGCACGCTCGGTCGCCCATACCTAATTGCTTGATGGTTTTTATCGTCGCGATTACAAGCTCAACCTTTTCGCCTATGCCCTGCAAAATCTCAGCCGTCTTTTTAATCTCATTGACGTCCGTCGTATTCAAAACAACCCCGTCAACGCCCTTTTCCAGTATCTCGGCCATCAGTTTCGCCTGTTTGCCGTCGGTCACCTGCACCATTATATTTTTGCCCCGTCTGGCGAGCAGGTTTTCAATAGGGATGATCGTCCAGTCCAGCATACGCAGCACGACTATTTTTTCTGCCGGAACCGCCGCCGCCCTATCCTCGTCCGCTTTGCCCTTTATATCGACAAATTCAACATCTTTGCCGGGGACTATATCGCCGTCTTTTGCGACGATTTTGATTTTGCCCAATTGCCGCACATCTTTCGCCTTGCCCTCCGGCAAAATAATCGCCTCCGCCCCGCTTTCCAACGCGGTCGTTACTATCTTCTTGTCATACGGCGTCGCATTTACCCAAAGTTTTTTCATTTCAATTTCACCCGCAGCATTTTCATCGCTTCTTTGACGCTTGCGCCTTCGTGGACCATTTTGCACAACGCGGCGACCATTCTTTCAGGATGCTTGTGCTGGAAGGCGTTTCTGCCGATTGATACTCCGCCTGCGCCCGCTTTTAACGCGCCTTCAGTCATTATGAATATGTCTTCGTCGCTATCCATCTTAGGCCCGCCCGCTATAACCACCGGCACGGGGCAGCCCCTGACCACTTCTTTGAAACTCGCAATACTGCCGGTATAGGGAACCTTGACAATATCGGCGCCCAACTCCGCGCCTACTCTGGCCGCGTGCTTGACGTATGTTACATCGAATTCACTTTTAATCTTATCCCCGCGTGTGTACATCATCGCCACAAGCGGCATCTGCCACTGCATACACCTTTTGCTGATAAAGCCGAGCTGGCCGAGCATATCCTTATC
Source organism: uncultured Phycisphaerales bacterium (assembly GCA_963769245.1). Taxonomy (GTDB): domain Bacteria; phylum Planctomycetota; class Phycisphaerae; order Sedimentisphaerales; family Anaerobacaceae; genus Fen-1362. The sequence continues at coordinate 1,540,150 of CAVYKU010000001.1, read as the reverse complement.
GGTTTCCGCTCCCAGGTTTATATGCACCGACACCGCGTCAGCCCCCAGTTGTATCGCCTCTTCAACCGTGCATACGAGCTTTTTGGCATTCGGGTCTGGGCTAAGCGTTGTGCCTCCCGAAAGATGAATAATCAGCCCCACGTCTTTACCGGTTCCCCGGTGACCAGCACCCACGATTCCCTTGTGCATCAAAATCGCGTTTGCCCCGCCCGCCACGACGCTGCTGACCGCTTGGCGCATATCCTCCAGGCCGGGAATCGGCCCTACGGTTACGCCGTGGTCCATCGGGATAATTACCGTTTTGCCGCTGTTGCGGTCAATTATTCTTTCTAATCGTATCTTTTTGCCTATCATATTTGAATCTCCACAAAAAGGTGCCTGACCCCTTTTTCTCTATTCTTTCAGCATCTTCAATGCGTCAGCCGTTGAAAGACCTTTGTGCACCATTTTACTGAAAACCGAAACTATTTTCGTGGGATCCTTGTGCTGGAACACATTACGTCCTATCGACAACCCCGCCGCCCCCGCTTTCAAGGCCCCCTCTATCATTTTCATAATCTGCTCGTCTGTCTCCATCTTCTCGCCGCCCGCAATCAGCACAGGCAAATGACACCCCTCGACTACTTCCGCGAAACTCTCCGGGCTGCCGGTATAAACAACTTTGACAATATCCGCGCCTAATTCCGCAGCCACTCTCGCCGCGTGCTTGATGTTATTGACATCGTATTCGTTTTTTATCTTCGGCCCGCGTGTGTACATCATCGCCAGAAGCGGCATCTGCCATTCCATACACCGTTCCCCAACGTATCCGAGCTGCTTAAGCATTTCCTTGTCGGTATCCGCTCCAAGATTTATATGCACCGATACGCCGTCTGCCCCGAGTTTCAGCGCCTCCTCAACCGTACAGGCAAGCTCTTTGGCGTTGGGGTCGGGGCTAAGTGTCGTGCCTGCGGAAAGGTGGATGATAAGCCCGACGTCCTTGCCGCTGCCGCGATGGCAAAACCGGGGCGACCCCTTGTGCATCAGCACCGCGTTAGCGCCGCCCGCCACAACCTTACTTACTGCATCCCGCAGGTTCACAAGCCCTTTAATGGGACCAACAGTCACGCCGTGGTCCATCGGGATGATGACTGTCTTGCCGCTGTTGCGGTCGATTATTCTCTCTAAACGAACGCTTTTGCCTATCATAACCAGGCCTCCTGCAAAATTATTTAGCTATCGCCCTAAAATCTACCCAAACCGGCTCATAACGCAAGCAAAAAACGTTTACCACACCCAAAAACCGAATAACGATTCTTGGCCCCTTTTTACCTTGATAGCAGGCCTGTGAGAAACAGGCGGCAGTTGGCTGATACTATGAGGCGGTTCTGTTTTTTCCACTGCCCATCAGTTGTAAGTGTACAAATTATATATATACTGTAATGCTATAAAATGACAACGAGATTCAAACAAAGGCAGGTTTTTATCATAAGCATATCGCTCGTCGCGGTGACCTTAGCAACATACGAACCAATACGGCACAATGGTTTTATCAGCTATGACGACCAGGGTTATATTACTTCAAACCCGCTGATAACAGCCGGGATAAGCTGGCAATCATTAGGGCAAGCCTTTACAAAGCCGCATTTTTTTATGTGGCATCCGCTGACCACGATAAGTCATATGCTGGATTGTCAGATTTTCGGGTTAAACCCGGCAGGGCATCACTTTATCAGCGTGCTGTTCCATATTCTTAATGCACTGCTTATTTTTTGGATACTCACAGCAACGACGGGTGCAATGTGGCCAAGTGCATTTGTAGCTTCAGTATTTGCGCTGCATCCGCTACAAATTGAGTCGGTTGCCTGGGCAGCCGAAAGAAAAACAGTGTTAAGCGGTATTTTCTGGTTTCTCACAATAGCCGTTTATATCTGGTATACCAAACGACCGGGCATAGGACGATACATATTGCTCTTTATGGTATATGCCTTATGTATTATGACCAAACCGGTTGTTGTGACACTGCCTTTTGTTTTGCTTCTATTAGATTACTGGCCTCTTGAGCGAATCGGGAAGGTATCTGCTGGACGGCTGATAACAGAGAAAATCCCCCTGCTGATACTATCGGTGGTACTAAGTGTGATAACCTTTATTGTACAACATCAGGGAGGAGTGGTCGTTTCGCTGGGAAAGATTTCATTAAAAGGCCGAATAGGCAATACGTTCACCTCTTACATAAGTTACATCAGCAAAATGATATGGCCAACTGAGCTGGCCGTGATATATCCCTATCGCAGTACTAATCTCTCAGACGCAAGCACAGTGGGTTGTATCATATTATTTGTCCTGATGCTGTTCCTCAGCATATATATCGGCAGGCGAAGAAAATACGTTGCAATGGGCTGGCTGTGGTACATAGGGACACTTGTGCCGGTGATAGGGCTGGTACAATCCGGCTCGCAGGCGATGGCAAACCATTATATGTATATACCGATACTGGGCCTGCTTATTATCATCGCATGGGGGACTAAAGACCTTGTCAACAACAAACGCAAACTGCAAATTGCAGCCGCAATATCAGCCGGAGTTGTGTTAACATCAACCCTGATACTTAGTCGAACACAGGTAAGATACTGGCAGGACAGTTTGACGCTATTCGAGCACACCCTGAAGATAACTGAAAACAACCCAATTGCGGAAAACAATTACGGATGCGCTTTGTATGATTCAGGACGAGTAAATGAGACGATTCTTCACCTAAGCAGAGCGGTGAAAATGGACCCGTTGTATATAGACGCCCGCAATAACCTGGGTAAAGTTTTCCTCAAAGAAGGAAAGCTAAACGAAGCCATCGCGTGCTTTAACGAGGTTATAAAACAATACGAGAATTTAGCAGAGGCACACTACGATCTGGGCGTAGCATCAGACAGGCAAAAAAGATCTGACGAGGCCATTAAGCACCTCAACGAGGTCCTTCAAACGGGCAAAAATAAGGCGGAGATATATACAAACCTCGGTACCGCTTATACTCAACTTGGTAAGTATGACCTTGCAATCGAAAACTGGACAAAGGCAGCAGAGCTAAAACCAGATGATGCCGAACTTCTAAATAACCTGGCATGGTTGCTGGCCACTACTGGCGATGTATCTGTTCAGAATGCCAAAAAGGCCGTTGAGCTGGCTCAGCATGCTTGTGAGCTAACCGGGTATAAGAATCCCAGCTTCCTGGATACTTTAGCGGCCGCCTATGCTGCCGCGGGCAGATTCGATGATGCGGTGAAGACAGCCCAACAAGCTCTCGATATTGCAAAGTCCGGCAGCCAAAAAGACCTTAACAACGAGATTCAAAGTCATGTAAAACTGTATCAGGCAGGTCAACCGTATCGCCAGAAATAGCAAGAATGGCATTTCGATTATACGGTGTTCTTATTCTGGTTTTTGTCCATCAGGAGGATGATTCTGTCGAAGCGGTTGGCGGGTATCTGACTTTTGAGTATTTTGCGAATCTGGCTCATAGGCGTTCGCTGGGTGGTATGTGTAACGATGATATGCTGATTGTTAAGCTCAGTAACCAATTTCACAAATTCATCGATGTGCATATGTCTGCCGGCGTGAGCCCTGTCGGCGTGCTCGTCAACGTAAAAAGTACATTCGGCGATGAGGATTTTGCTTTCGGCGATGTATTTAAGTTGTGAGAAATCGACGTACTGTGTGTCACCGAGATAAGTTACAATCGGAATTTCAAGAGGATTATCGATTTCCACGCCCTGCTTTTTCAATTCGACAATCTGCGGACCTGAGAGATTGGCAAATTCCTGTTTTATTTTTTTTCGTTTTTCGATAACAGTGAAGCCGACAGACCCCCTGCTGTGCTTTGTGGGAAAAACGCGGGCGACCAAGTTCGGTTTTATCTGGAACTCGTCGCCGGGCTTGACGCCTACGAGATTGGCGGGAAGGTTGTTGCCGTCGAGACGAGCCCACGCGTCGATGATGTCTCTAATGGGAGGTAGGAGATTTTCGGGGGTGACAATTGTGCCGGCAGCTTGTCCGCAGAAATTACGATGAGAGAGGTAATAAGCGATACCGGCGGCGTGGTCCATATGGCCGTGGGTAAGGAGAACGTTATTTATTGGTATAATCTGGTCCGGGGCCTTGCCGATATCGAAGCAGACGTCGAGCTGAGGCATAGCGACAACGGTTTCTTCGCCGGCAACCGAATAGCCGATTATATCCAGGTCATCTATCGTAATTTTCGCTAAGTTATGGCTCGGCATCGTATCTTTCTGAAATAACGCATTGATTATTGATAATCGATAAATGATAATTGTAACGGTTAACGGACTGGTAATCAACCTTAACGAAAAGGCACAGGAAATAATAAACTGCCGTCCAGATGAACGAAACAAATACAGAACAAAAGGCATTTTCATCGAACGTCGCACCGGGGGCGACGATATTTTTCGCAAGCGTCTGCGTTATGATGATGGAGATTGTCGCTGGCCGACTGGCAGCGAGACATATCGGGGCGTCGCTTTACACATGGACGGCTGTTATAGGCGTTATACTGGGGGCAATCACGCTCGGCTATTATCTCAGCGGGCGTCTTGCGGATTCGTTTGCGACAAGAAAAACAATGGGCCTGCTTCTCGCTACATCATCGGGGGCCTGTATCGCCGCCATAATCCTGAACAATCTTATGGGCGAGTGGACTTTTTTGTGGCGTTTGGAAATGGCACAACGAGTGCTGTGTCATATTGCTATTGTGTTTTTTATTCCATCGATGCTTATAGGCGCTGTCAGTCCCCTGGCAGTGAAGATGGCGTTGCAATCAAGGCAGGACAGCGGACGAACAGTGGGCAGGATGTATGCGCTTGGCGCGGCCGGGAGCATACTTGGAACATTTCTCGCGGGCTTCTGGCTTATCGGGACAATCGGGACGGTCGATACACTGTGGGTAACGACTGGAATCCTGCTGGTAATCGCCATGATATACCAGCCGAGAGCCGTGTGGATGTATATGTATGCCATTACGGTTGCTTTTCTGGCGGCAGCAGGGACAATAAATTTGAAACAGGCACAATATATCGGTTCGACAATGTCACTGAGACAGCCGCCAGAGCCGGATATGCTGTATGAAACCGAGAGTCAATACAGTTATGTAGCGGTTCATCAGCTGAGTAAACAACCGGATGAACGACAGTTTGTCCTGGATAATCTGAAAAGTCATAGCCAGATAATAATGGATAAGATTCGGGACCTGCGATTCTTCTATACCCGTGTTTACGGGGCGGTAACTCGAAGGGCCGCTACGGGCAAAGAGAAACTCCGCACTCTGACGATAGGAGGCGGGGGATATGTCTTCCCGCGATATATTCTGGACTTATGGCCCGGCAGCAGCGTGGACGTGGCGGAAATTGATCCGGTGGTAACCGAGGCGGCAATACAGGCCTTCGGATTGCCGCGAGATACGCCTATCCGGACGTTTCACCTTGACGGCCGGAACTATGTTGACGAATTGCTGGAAAAGAAACGCCTGGGTGAACAGATACCGCAATATGATTTTGTATATATGGATGCGTTTAACGATTTGTCAGTGCCATTTCAATTAGTGACGCGGCAGTTCAATAAGAAAATTTTCGATATATTAGCGGCGGACGGCGTGTATATTGCGAACCTGATTGATATGCGCAGCGGCGGCAAATTCGTCGCCAGTTTCGTCGTCACAATGAAGGAGACCTTTCCATACGTTTACGTGCTAACGAGGTCAGTTTCTTATGATTTGCCGGTTAATTTCATAGTGATTGCGGGTAAAAGGCCGGTTAATCTTGAGAACCTCAATACAGAGGAAAATCTTTCTGACGCACAGTTAATAATTCACGATGAAAGTGATCTTGCCGCTTTCAAGAAGAAGGCGGACTGGATTTTTTTCGATGATGACTATGTGCCTGTAGAGAATTTTATGACGCCTGTTGTGCGAGCGGTATCGGCTATATCAATAGCTGATAAGTATATCACCCAGGCTCAAGAGCTGAATTCGGCCGGCAAATGGGAGGATGCCCTCGAAAAATATCGAATGGTGGTTAAAACTTGTCCTGCGATATCGGCGAAAGCAACTTATTCGATGTGGCAGATATTAGCAAACCACAATAAGTGGCAGGAAGTCATCGGAGTGATGGGTTCGATACTGGCGGAAAATGATATAAAGTCCGACAAGCCATTCACGGCAATGCTCCATTACTATATTGGAATCGCTTTAAACAAAACCGGCGACAATGAAGGGGCTTCGAGGCATTTCACGGAAGCAATAAAACTACTGCAGGCAGACCTGTCAGAAAATGGCGACTCGGCACAGACGTATTCCCATCTTGCCCAGGTGTATTCGGCGATAAACAATACAAAGGATGCGAATTTGTGCTTCGAAAAAGCCAAACAACTTAAGGAAGATAAGTCGAAATAATAAAAACAGAATCAGCACAAAACAGGAAATGCGCTTATGCCTGACAAACGGATCCACAGAGGACAGCACCCTTCCGACACAATGCTGTTTGCGGCTGACAGGATACCTGACATTCGATGCGCGGTCGCGGATTATTCGCTTTTGCTGAACAAGGGGTACGCTGAAAAAAGTTCGCTGAAGCTTGTGGGCGACCGATTCACACTGACCGAAAGACAGCGATTAGCGGTGATGCGAAGCGCGTGTTCGAATGAGCAGCGGGCAAGTCGTAAAAACCGACAACTCGAAATCAGCAATATCGCGGGACAAGTAATCGCGATTGACGGGTATAATGTCTTGATAACGATTGAAGCGGCTATGAGCGGCGGGCTGATTTTCAGGGGGCAAGACGGGTGCTGCAGGGATTTGGCGAGCATTCACGGGACATATCACAGGGTCAGTGAAACGCAGCCGGCCATCAAACTTATAGGCGAGTTTCTGCAACAAACCGGCATCAGCAAGGCACTATGGCTTTTGGACAGTCCTGTTTCAAACAGCGGGAGATTAAAAACTCTTCTTCGTGAACTTGCGGAAAAGAGCAGCTGGAAATGGGAAATAGACCTTGTTACAAGCCCCGACGCAGCGCTGATAAAAAGCGATAAAATCGTCGCAAGCAGCGACAGCGTGATTCTGGATAAATGCGGCAGATGGGTCGATTTGGCAGGCGAAATCATAAGAAAACGCCTGCCAGAAGCAAAAATAATTGACCTCGGAATACAGCACTAACTACCTACCGTATAAGGACTTACAGTAAGTGCTATCTTAAATTCATTATTTTTACTATAATTGTTTGCCGCGTTTGTGGCTGTCGCGCATTTATATTTGCGATGATAGCAAGAAATTTACAATTCGATTTAGAGAGCAGAATGATGGGTATAAGCGAACTTAGTGGTTTTCCCTTCGAGCCGGACCCGATGACGCAATCGAAAAGTGACCCCGGGGCCTTTACAAGGTTATATTTACGTCACTACGATGCGATATTCAGGTATTGTGCACACCGGCTCTTTGAGAGAACCACGGCAGAAGACATCACGTCTGAAGTTTTCCTGAAAATGGTGGAAAACTTCCAGACATTTGACGGCAACGAGAAGCAATTCCGGAACTGGCTTTACCGGATAGCGACCAATGCCATCAATGAACACATTAGAAAGACCACCCGCCGAAGCGCGATATTGACCTGGGTATGGCGGGGGTCGAGCAACAGTGGCGCCGATGAGGCAGTTGCGGCTGACGAGTCGCAGCATAATCAGGCCGTCATTAAAAAGGCGATACTGGAGTTAAAGCCGGAAGAACAAGCTATCGTCACAATGCGTTTTTTTGAAAACCTGAAAACAGAGGAAATCGCCGAGGTGGTCGGCACAAGCGCCAGCACGGTCCGCAGTCAGTTATCGCGGGCCATCGAAAAACTGCGAAAGCATATCTCTTCGGCCCAACTTGACGGGCAGGAGGTGACAATATGAACCCTAATGAAAGAAAACTTGAAGAAATTATGAGCAAGATGACATTCGACGACAAACCGGATCACCGTCACAGAGATAAGCTCGAACAGGAACTGCTGGCTGCTTTTGCACGACGCCAATGGCAACAAGAGAGACAATCCCGTCAAACCCCTTGGGGGCAAGCCGGGGTTTGGAGAACGATTATGCAAAACAGACCAATTAGATTAGTAGCGGCGGCAGCGGTAATAGCCATCGTGGGACTTGTAAGCTGGAAAATGTTCGAGAGAAACATAACAACACCGATAACATCTCTGGAATTGCTTGCAAAGGCACAGGCGGCGGAAAAGGAACTGTTTACCAAAACCGGAATTGTGCATTTAGTCAGTGAGATTACGGTGTATCCGACCACAAACAAAGGGGCGGAACTTATCGAGAAGCTGGGCGATACAAATAAACCTACTGAAGAATTTCACAAAATATATCGCGAAATTATGGGGCAGTGGATGATAAGCTGGCTTCCGATATCTTCGCTGCGGGCCAACGGGTGGCCCGAGACGAACCGGATTAAACTTTCTGAAAGTGCGCAGCAGGCCTATACAATCCAGGACGAGTCGTGGTATGACGCTGCAACGGGACGTTTCGCACGTGTTATGGAAACAGACGGCAATATCATATTCGCCAATTCCTACGACGGCAGCTTCGTATATCAGTCCGAGTCGATGGATAACGGAACGATAAAATTGAAGAGTGAAGCCATTGCGGCGAATTTCAAGGCGCCGGATAATCCGGCTGAATTCCTGGGTTTGACGGCAGGGGTTCAGCAATGCCTCGATGAAAAATGCCTTCGACAGCCGGTACAGGGAGTTACAAACGACGTTCTGACAGACGGGACAAAGGTAACTGTATATAAAGCCGGTTTTATCAGCTTAACTGGCGAATTGAACACATATTACCTGTTCAAGGTCCGGCAGAGCGACGAGATTGTCGCCGAAATCGAATATATCATCAACGGAAAGCCGCAGATTATCGTCCGAAGGGTACTAAGCGAGTCGGTTGAGAAACCGGAGTTTTCGTGGAACCTTGGTGAGTTGAGCAACAAAGAGCTGGCCAGCGAAACACCCAGCGCAGTCACTGTGGCCTCTGATACTGCAATCCCAAATATTTCCGTGCGGGATATGGTCGAGCGGGCTTCGTTTGAGACACATATATTCGCAACCGACCCGAACTGGACACAGCAGCGGATTATTGTGGACGTGCTTGACACAATGAGCGCACCAAAGCGAATGTTTGTGATAATCTACAAGGCACAGGACAAACGGGACGTAATACTTGCCCAGTCCGAATCGCACAACAAATTTTTTGCTTCGATAACCAAACAGATAGAAGCAGGCGGAAAGACGCCGGAAAAAACGGTTTACCCGAATGGTTACAAGGCATGGACAAATGCCGGTCCGGTGGCCTGGTGGACGGACCTCACGCTTCGCAGCTCCGGTATCGAACCGGCAGCGAACCGCAGTGGCTATATCGTTGAGTCGCCTTCCGGAACGATTCTGATAATCGCGGTCAACGGGCAATTGACGAAAGAGGAGTTGGATGGTCTTATCAACTCGCTGATACCAGCCAAGGATTACCAGGTTAAATAACCAAGAGAAACACAATACCCCACACGCCGTCGAGCCAATAACTCGGCGGCGTTTTTTTTATGCGCTTTTTAAAAAATGTTGTTTCGCCTATACTAAAACATACGGCTTAGTCGTGTTATTAGTGAATGACGGCCGTTAAAAAGGTTTAGACCGGAACCAGATGATAGAAGATGAAATTTTGAAATGGCGTTTCAGGCAAGGCAGCAAAGAGGCGCTTTGCCGCATATACGAGAAGTATCTCGACTATCTGCTGACTTTGGCAGTGGGGTTTGCCAACGACTACAATACGGCCCAGGACATCGTGCACGACGTATTTGTTCGATTCGCGGCCTCATGGCAGGGTTTCGGTCAAACGGGGAACCTTAAGAGCTATTTGACAACTTGTGTAGTAAACCAGGCACGTGACCACATTCGCAGGGCCGGATACCAGCCGGTCGAATTAAAAGAAGATGCTTTGGTTGGTGAGTCGGACTGCCCTGAACAGATAGTCATAAGCGACGAGATATCTCAGCGGCTGAACAAAGCTCTGGCGGAACTGCCATACGAACAACGCGAAACGGTGGTGCTCCATTTAAAAGGCAATCTGAGATTCAGAGAGATAGCAAAATTGCAGGATGTGTCCATCAACACCGTTACGGGCCGGTATCGATACGGATTAGACAAACTGCGGTCAATGTTGAATGATGAGGTGCAAAAATGAGGCCGACAGAGAAAATAGAAAGTTCAGTAAAGCAAATGAATTTTTCAGCCGGTGCCGAATTGCGAAAGCAAATTTTAGACGACGTACTGAAGGCACACGAACAAGCAGAAACACAATCGCCTTTTGAGAAGGCGAATATATGGAGAATTATTATGAAGAGCAGAACAACAAAATTGGCGGCGGCTGCCGTCATTGTCATCGCAGGCCTGGTGTGCGTTCAGTTCCTGACTGGAACGAATGCTTATGCCCAGGTCGTTCAGGAAATTCGAAACGCCCGTACGGTCGTATATACATTGATAACACAAACAAATCAGGGAAACGGCGAGACGGTGAAAACAGACCTGGCTTACAAGGAACCGGGTCATCTTCGGACATCAACCGTTGACGGTTATGTCTGTATTGGAGATTTCACAAAAGGCAAGATGATGTCCATTGTGCCGCAGGGCGGGTATAACATAGCAGACTTAAACAGCCTAAAGCCAACGGGTAACCCCGGACCCTTCGCATCTTTCGAGGCAATGAAGAACCTGCCCGCCAAGGCGGATACGCACCTTGACCCAAAAGAGATAGACGGCGTTGTTTGCAGCGGATACAGGGTTAAACAAGGCGACCTTACTACGACGGTCTGGCTGGACGTAAAGACCGGTGACCTTGTGCAGGTGGAACAGAAATACGCAAGCGCATCCGGAATGGACAGGATAATCAAGAACATCAAGTTCGATGTCGAACTGGAGGATTCACTGTTCAGTTTGACACCACCGGCAGAGTACAAGCCAATGGGCGTCGAGATGAAAAGCGACGCTGCCCTCCAGACGGAAGAGACGTTCGTCGCCTGGCTGGGATGGTGGGCCAATGGAAATACCGATGAGACATTCCCCCCGATGGTGGCCGGGACCGAACTCGCCAAGGTCTGTATGGATATGGCCAAACAGGGCAAACTCAAGGGCTCTTCATGGGACAAGGTTAATCCTCAACAGATGTTCAATGCAATGCTTTTCGTGGCCCAACTGCCCAGAGAGGAAAGCAAGTGGCGGTATGCCGGCAACGGCGTGAAGATTAATACCCCGGATACGCCGATATTCTGGTATCGCCCAGCGGGCAGCGATAAATTCCACGTTATCTACGCGGACCTGACAGTGCGTGAGATGACTGAGGACCAGTTGCCCAAGTAATACGCCTCCTATCTAAATACAAAAACGCCGTCCCTTAGGGACGGCGTTTTTTATGCGCCCCCCAAATAGCCAGCAAATAATTTTAACATTGTGTAAACTAAAATTGGCAGGATTATTGTATTATAAGTGAAGAGCGCTCATTCAAGAGTAAGCTGTGAGAACAGTATGATAGAAGATATGCTGCTGATATGGAAGTTTAAGTCAGGCGACAAGATAGCACTTGCCCGCATCTACGAGAAATACAAGTGCGATTTGTTAAGGGTTGCCGCTGCCCTGCTGACCCATACTACTCTGGCGGAAGACATAGTGCACGATGTCTTTATCAGCTTTGCACAGTCGGCAGACAGGTTAAGGGTCAGCGGTAATCTCAAAAGCTACTTAGTGACAAGCGTTGTCAATCGTGCCCGCAACATCAATCAGGCACAGGCAAGACAACCGGTTGCTCAACCTAAACCGAAGGAATACTTAGACGAGGGCAGCCAAAGGCCGGAACAATGGCTAATCACAACCGAAGAGTTTACGCAGGTCAAAAATACAATGGCAGTTTTGCCATATCAGCAGCGAGAGGTGATTACCCTTCACCTTTACGGCGAAATGACATTTGAAGCTATTGCTAAATCACAGAGTGTGTCAATCAACACCGTCCAAAGCAGGTACCGCTACGGATTGGATAAACTGCGGTCATTATTAAACGGTGAGGTGAAAAATGAGACCGACAGATAAAATAGAGTCGTTAATCAAAAATGCTGGTATCAGCACGGACACGCAGAGCAACATAAAGGTGCTCAACGAAGTGCTCGATGCTTTTGAGGAAACCAAACAGAAGCAAACTGGCGCAAGCCATGCGAATATATGGAGAATTATTATGAAGAGCAGAATAACAAAACTGGCAGCGGCGGTCATTGTTGTTGCCGGCCTGTTATGCGTTCACTTTTTGACAGGAACCAACGCCTATGCCCAGATTGTGCAGGAGATAAAGAATGCCCGCACGGTAGTATACACGGTAATAAAGCAGGCCAACAACGGCACCGGCGAAACGATTAATGTTGACGTGGCATACAAAGAGCCAGGCTTCCTGCGAACGACAACTGTGGATGGCTATGTCTGTATTGGAGATTTCACAAGCGGCAAGATGATGTCCATTGTGCCGCAAGGCGGGTATTCCATTGGCGACTTAAACAGCCTCAAGCCAACAGGTAGCTCCGGCCCCTTCGCATCTTTCGAGGCGATGAGGAACCTGCCGGCAAAAGCGGATGAGAACCTCGGAGCAAAGGAGATAGACGGCATTGACTGCGAAGGATACAGAGTGACACAAGGCGACCTGACCTCTATTATCTGGCTGGACGCAAAGACCGGCGACCTTATGCAAGTGGAACACAAGTACGCCAGCGCCCCGGGCATGAACACGATAATAAAGAATATCAGATTTGATGTTGAACTGGAGGATTCGCTGTTCAGTTTGACACCGCCTGCGGGATACAAACCATTCGGCGCGGAGATGAAGAGCGATACCGCCATCCAGACAGAAGAAACGTTTGTCGCCTGGCTGGGATGGTGGGCCAATGGAAATACCGATGAAACGTTCCCGCCGATGGTGGCCGGGCCCGAGATAGCCAAGGTATGTATGGAAATGGCCAAACAGGGCAAGCTCAAGGGCTCTACATGGGACAAAGTTGATCCCAGTCAGATGTTAAATGCATTGCTCTTCGTGGCCAAACTGCCCAGAGAAGAGAGCAAGTGGCGGTATGCTGGTAACGGCGTGAAGATTAATACCCCGGATACGCCGATATTCTGGTATCGACCAGCAGGCAGCGATAAATACCGCGTTATCTACGCGGACCTGACAGTGCGAGAGATGGCCGAGGACCAGTTGCCCAAATAGTAAGTATTCTCTCTAAATACAAAAACGCCGTCCCTAAGGGACGGCGTTTTTTTATGCAATGTAATCGTTGTTTTTAAAGCTTGTCGATGGCCCAACGAAGCTCATCGCAGACAATACCAACTTCATCTTTGCTTAGATTATTATAGAAAGGTAACGCGATGGTCCTTTCGGCGATTTTCTCAGTTACGGGGAAATCGCCTGGCTTGAAGCCAAATCGCTCAACCATAAACGCCTGGAGATGAACGGGCGTGAAATAGTTGCTTACCTGTATGCCGGCGTCGCGCATCGTCTGTAAAACCTCCTCGCGATTCTGGCGAGTAAATTTGTCGGCGAGACGAACCACAAAGACAAACCAATTAGTATCACAGCCGGCTGGTTCAGTCGGCACAATCAGGCGGTCATCGCCGGCAAGGTTTTCCTGATACCATTTAGCAACCTGTCTGCGTTTGCGTTTTATTTCCTCGATTCTTGAAAGCTGGACAATACCCAAGGCACAGTTGATATCACTTAGGCGATAGTTGTAGCCCAGCCGCACGTGGCTGAGCCAGCCGCCGCCCACCCCCCTGCCCTGATTTCGAAGCGAGTTGCACATATCCGCAAGTTTATCGTCGTCCGTGAGAATCATCCCGCCCTCGCCAGTGGTGATTTGCTTATTGGGATAAAACGCGAAGACACAAATATCGCCGAAAGTGCCAGCTTTTTTGCCGTTTAACGCGGAACCGAGGGCCTCGCAACTGTCCTCGACAAAGGCAAGTTTATGCTTGTCTGCAATCCGGCGAAACTTATCGAAACCAGCGGTACTGCCAAAGGCCTCAATTGGAATAATCGCCTTTGTTTTTTTGGTTATCTTTTGTTCAATTTTATCCGGGTCGATGTTCAACGTTACCGGGTCAATATCAATAAAGACAGGTTTGGCCCCTGCCATAAGCACAACGTTTGAGGTAGAGATAAAGGTAAACGGCGTAGTGATCACCTCGTCACCTGGCCCGATACCGAGGGCAAGCATACAAAGATATAGGCCGCTGGTACCGCTGTTGACGGCGACGGCTCGTTTCCTGCCAATATATTTAGCGAATGCCTGCTCAAATTCGCCCAGTTTCGGGCCAAGCGAAAGATTGGGGCTTTTGAGCACATCAGTTACGGCCTGAATTTCCCTGTCGGTAATGTCAGGACGAGACAAAAATATACGCATACACAGCTCCTTAAAGCATCAAATGCAGATTATACGAAAGAACAGATTTTACCGTTCAGACCTAAATTTGCCAAATACTTTCCACCCGCCCCATTTTGGCCGTCAGGAACTGTTTCGGCTTATGGGACGTAGTAATAGAGGCGAAGGCCAATATCAGTAATACGGTCTGGAAATGGAGTGGTTGTCCTAAACGGCATACATGGTAAAGCCGATAAATCACGTGCAAGTGGCAAAAAACCACTCCTAAAGGGAATATAAAAATGGCAAAAGGCAAGAACGTATTAACGACAGGTGATGTAGCGAAGATTTGCAACGTCGCGCCGAGAACAGTGTCCAAATGGTTCGACAGCGGGCAGTTGAAGGGCTACAGGATACCGGGAAGCAAAGACCGGCGGATACCGGTCAATGAGCTGATTCGGTTTATGAAGCAGAATAATATGCCGGTGCCGGCGGTTCCCGTCGGCAAAATGAGGGTTGTTATAGTCGACAGCAACGTCGAATCGGCATCAAAACTGGCGGAGACGCTGAAGGCCAAATCGGACTACGAAGTGAGCGTTGCTAAAAATAACTTCGAGACGGGAACTGCGGTCCACCGTTTTGAGCCGCACGTTTTGCTTGTGAACCTGCTGGCCAAAGATATCGACTCAGAGGAACTATGCAGGAATATCCGGTCGGACGAAGAATTACAGACCATCAAAATAATCGCCCTTGTGAATCACCTGGCAGGCGGCGAAGCGGCGGCATTACTGAATAAAGGGTTTGACGGGTATGTTTCAATGCCCACTGACGTTTCGGAGATCGTCCGCAAGATTGAAGAAGCAACCGCTATAATCTATTAGCGGCAGGCAAAACAACAATCAAAAGAAGCCGGTGTTATAGCCGGCTTCTTTCATTTTGCCTGAAACATACCACGTTCAAATTTTTATTCTTCAAAAAAACTCGTTTCCCGCCTATAATGAATACGGTAGCGCTCGTAGCTCAGTTGGATAAAGCGCCGGTTTCCTAAACCGGAGGTCGTCAGTTCGAATCTGGCCGGGCGCATTGAAATATTCTTTGTATGAGGGGGTTGCTGCATTTCTTTGCTGCGGGAGCATTGGACAAAAGAGGAAGAATCCTGTATGATACCCTATAATGCTTCAAGAAGCGATTATAGCATCGCATTGGCAAAGAAATGGATGGTGCCGGATGAATTGGCGTTACTTTCCAATTTTCACAGTTTTTCTTTTTCTCAATCATGCTATCTGTTTGGCGGAAATGGCCCCATTTGTTATCCCGGCCCAACAAGACCCAAACTCGCTGATAGCCATGCAAAATCAGCCCATTGGCGGCGATAATACCAAAGACAAAATAGTGGTTGCGGGCAACCATTTCACGCGAAACGGGGAACGAATAAAAATCTGGGGCGTAAATTTAACTTTCGGCGGAAACTTCCCTAATCATTCTGATGCAGCCACATCATCACAGCGTTTGGCGTCAGCAGGGGTAAATTCCGTTCGCTGCCATCATATGGACACATCGAATTATCCGGGCGGGGTTTGGAACCCTTCAGGCGGAACAACGATATATCCGGAAGCATTGGACCGCTTCGATTATTATGTTAACGAGCTTGCGAAAAAAGGTATTTACGTCAACCTTAATCTTCACGTCGGCCGAAAGCACAGCCAATACTTAGGTTTGCCCGACCCGGGAACGGATTACGACAAAATCGTCGGTATTTTCACGCCAGCGCTGATAAATGCGCAAAAAACATACGCCAGGAATATGCTGAACCGCGTAAATCCCTATCGCAATATTCGCGTCGCCGACGACCCGGCAATCGCTTTCGTCGAAATCACAAACGAGGACAGCTTTTTCATGTGGGATGGGCCTGAAAAACTGCGAAATTTGCCGGGGTATTACGCGAATATACTGAAACAGAAATATAATGACTGGCTCGGCAGACAATACAGCGATACAAACGGGCTGAGAATCGCTTGGAATGCACACGTTGAGCCGCTGGGGAAAAACGTCATTACAGGTTTTGGGGCACATTTCAATAACCCCAATATCGAGCCCAACGACAAATGGTATCTGGAACAGCACAACGGCTGTCAGGCCACGTTCGGGCTTGCGCAATACCAGTCAAGAATGGGAGCTAAATTTGCCCCAATCGTTATCGACGACACCAAATGGCATCTCCAGGCCAAACAGGGCCACCTGCATTTGACAGCAGGCCGATATTACACTCTTAGCTTCGACGCAGTTGCCGAGCAGCCGCGTTCAATATCATGCAATGTGACGCAGTACCACGATCCATGGAACACTCTTGGCCTGTCTCAGCAGGTTACGCTGGGCACGACGTGGCAAACATTCACCTACGGCTTCACCGCAACAGCAACAGATGACAATGGACAAGTAACATTCAGTTTCGGAGCAAATACTACACCGTTTTATATAACGAACGTGCAATTGCGCCGCGGCGGGCAAACCGGTCTTATGGCAGATGAATTTATTGAGACAGGCACGGTGCGATTGTTCGTCAGCGGCGAGGTGAAAAAGCGGACAATCGACGAACTGAGATTCCTCGCGGAAACCGAAAAGGCATATTTTGACGATATGCGCAGTTTTATAAAAAATGACCTTGGATGTAAGGCGTTAGTAACCGGGACAATTGTTTTCGGCCCACTGGGGCTCTATGCACAAAGCGATATGGATTTTGTTGATAGCCACGCTTACTGGCAGCATCCTATATTTCCGAAAACACCATGGGACCCTGCCAACTGGTATATCCGGCAAAAGCCAATGACCGACTATATCAACGAAGCAACCCTGTTCGAGCTGGCGGCCTGCCGGCTGGGCAAAAGCGCCAATCATGCAGGCAAACCATTTACTGTCAGCGAATACAATCATCCCGCCCCGTCAGACAGCCAGGCTTCCTGTGTGCCGATGCTCGCCTCTTTCGCGGCGGCCCAGGACTGGGACGGAATATGGATGTTTTGCTACGACTCCGGTCCCAATGAATGGAACGACAATTATTTCGATAGTTATTTTGATATAATTCATAACCCCGCGAAATGGGGGTTTTTTCCGGCTGGCGCGAGCATATTCCGATATGGCGGAATTGGGCCGGTGGGAAATACTCAATCTTATATTGCATTAACAAACCCGGCTTCTCCTGTACCGGCCTTGACGGAAAAGTATCTCGGATACAACAGTGATATGTTCAGAATACTTACCAGCAATTCCAGCATAACCCGGCAGGACCTGCTCGCAAAACGCATAACCAATGCTTTGTTTGAAACGGGAACCATTAACACGCCTGCTGAGCCGAACCAGACGACTGTAAACTGGCAAATCGACAGCGACGGCAGCGGTATATATACGGTTACAGGCAAATCGGCAAAGGTTTATATCGGCCATAAAGAGAAGTTTCTTGCCGCGAGCAACAATACTATCGAGGTTAATGAACCAAATTATGTTACGCTGACTATAACGTCACTTGAACCGGCCTACACAATAAACACGCCGCCTCAAAAGAAGAAATTTCTCATTACGGCTATAGGCCGGAGCGAAAACACGGGGATGATATTTTCCGCGGACCGTATGACAGTAGGCACCAACTGGGGACATGCACCCGTTCAAATAGAACCTGTCCGGGCGAAGATAAAAATCCCATTCAAGGAACTTAAATGTTACGCACTGTTACCTGATGGGACAATAAAAACCACGGTGCCGACATATGTAGAAAACAGACAGACGATTATTGAACTGTCGCCGACATATCAAACGATGTGGTATCTTGTAACAGTATCAGAAGATGTAAACGGTAACGGGAAAGTGACATTGGGCTTGTAAATCTTAATCCTTAGTAACCAGAGTCGAATCTCAACTTATGCGCTTTCGGTACAGACGGCTTTTTGAGGCTCAACAGCCGTATTTTCAAGGGCGTTGCCGGGCATTTCGCTGAGTGTCCAGTATAAATTGAGGATTCTCATGGCTTCGACGAATTTCTTGTAATCCACTGGTTTTACTATGTAGCCGGCAACACATGCTTTGAAACTCTCCATTTTATCACGGTCGTCTTTTGAGGTCGTCAGGATAACTACGGGGATTTGTCGCAGTTCCTTATCAGCTTTCATAACCTTGAGAAACTCTACGCCGTTCATTTTAGGCATATTCAAATCGAGCATAATGACACAGGGCTTTTTGTCGAGATGTTCTCTCAGATAGTTTAACGCCGCCTCACCGTTGACTACCCTTACCAGCTCGTTGGTAACCTTAAGTTCGCTGAAGGCGCGTTTGACTGTCATAGCATCCACGCTATCGTCTTCGACAAGCAGTATTGGTCTCAAATTTCTCATCAATGTTCCCTTTGTAAATTTACTGGCAGCACATAAAACATTGTAGAATTATCGGCACAAAATACGGCTGATTTAAGAAGAAAAATCACTCTTTTCGAGAAGTGACAATACCGGATTAGCCGCTGAAACGGTTTTGGGTAATTATGGGACCTGGCAATTTTGCCGGTTAGGAGCAGACAGTTCTTGGGGATTCAACATCCCGCTTTTCAACCAGATTACAAGGTGATTCGCTGAGTGTCCAGTAAAGGTTGAGTATCTTCATTGCATCGAGAAATCCCTTGTAATCTACCGGTTTAACTATATAGCCGGCAACACTTTTGTCAAAACATTCGAGTTTATCCTGGTCGGCCCTGGAAGTGGTAAGAACAACAATCGGGATACATTTCAATCTTGGGTCTGATTTTGCAATCTTAAGGAATTCAATGCCGTTCATTTTGGGCATATTCAGGTCAAGAAGAATCACACAGGGTTCGACATTGGCGCTATTATGCAAATACTCCAGCGCCTGTTCGCCGTTGAGCACATGGACAAGACGGTTTTTGACATCAAGGTCTTTCAGCGCCCTCTTAACGGTTATCGCATCAACGTTGTCATCTTCCAAAAGAAGAACTGGTTTTAGATTGCGCATACTTAAATGAAACCCCAAAAAACAGGCCTGCAAAGCACCCCTGCGGAAATTATCGGCGTAACTGCCGTAAAATGTGATAAGGAAAACCCTCTTTTGGGAGCGCAAAACCACCTATACAGCACCGGCCTTTTGGCGTATTGACTGACAGAAACTGTCACAGAAACGCCAATACTGCAATTAAACCCCAATTACCCTGACGCCGGTTTATGGGACCATTGTTAGAGAACCACAGGTTTGCACAGGTTTTTATCGCTGGCAGCAACCCTGCCGCATATTTTGCATATAAATTTGGCGTTCTTTACAAGGGCCTTGTATTCCTTTGGATTGCTTATTTGATAGCCAAGATTGTTCAAATAACAAAGGTGTTTGTTGTGGCCGGCGTGCGGCAGACTTGTCTTTGCCATTGTTTTTATCTCCGTAAAAATTTTGTGCGTTAATCCTTTATTCTTTGGGTTTATGGATTATAGCAAACATCAGCACAATAAAAAGTACAACTGCTGAAATATACTCAATATTCCGCGACATCATCCAGCCATGATGAGCAGTGTGCGCGAGCGTAACACTGCTGATAATATAATCGAGAACTATGCCGCTTAGCAATGCGCATCCGGCAACAGCGGCGATGTAAGTAATTGCCGTAGCCCTGCCCATAATTTTCCAGATGGTAACAAAAGACGCGGCGTTGGTAGCGGGACCTGTCATAAGAAAAACCAGAGCGGCCCCAGGCGTTACCCCTTTTATCATCAGTGCGGCAGCTATCGGGACCGAAGCGGTTGCGCAAACATACATCGGTATTCCAAAAAGCATCATTACGAGCATCGGGAAAATGCCGGTTCCGAGCTTGTCAGCGAAAAAACCGTCAGGAACAAGGGCCGAAATAAAAGCAGCAACAACTAAGCCAAACAGCATCGCCCTGCCGATATCGCGGGGCAGCGTGATAAAACCATATTTGAATATTCGTGTAACGGGATTAATTTTGTGCCCGCCGGAACAACATTCGTCCTCGCAACTTTGATTTTGTTGTGAGCCGTTTCCGAGAGAATCTCCGAACAGATTGACCATCACACCGCCGACTATGCCGGTAACAAACGCCGCTATTGGTCTGAATATGGCGAAGACCGGGCCAAGCAAGGCATACGTAACAAAAATACTGTCAACGCCCGTCTGCGGGGTCGAGAGCAAAAATGAAACAGCCGCCCCCCTGCTTGCGCCGTGCTTGCGGAGCGACATTGTTACGGGGATGACGCTGCACGAGCACAAAGGCAGAGGCACACCCAAAAGAGACGCCTTGATAACAGGCCAAAGCCCTCTGCCGCCGAGATGCTTTTGAACAAACTGCTTCGATACAAGAACACTGAGCAATCCCGCCATAAAAAAACCGAACAGCAGATATGGCGACATCTCAAGAACCGTATTCCAGAAACCCATCGCTATCGATTTAATAAAATCCGCCATATAACACCTCCGGCCAAAGCCGGTCAACCACCCGATATTTGTTCAACCTTGCTTATACTACCATTAATGTCTATCGTAACATCCTCAAAAGTCATCTTTATTCCGGCCTTTGCCAATGCCTCTTGCGCGATTCGAGTCAGGCCATGACAACAAGGTACTTCCATATGTACTACGCTGAGGCTCTTGAGTTTGTTGGCCTGCAAAATATCAGCGAGCTTTTCGATATAAAAACGGGCGTCATCGAGTTTGGGACAGCCAATAACAATGCTATGGCCCCTGAGAAACCTGCTGTGGAAATCACCCATCGCAAAAGGAACACAATCAGCCACAAGCAGCAGACGGGCATCCGCAAAATATGGTGCGTGCGCGGAGACAAGTTTAAGCTGAACCGGCCAGTGCGTGAGTTGTGAAGACGTGTCACCCATCGCCGAATCGGATTTTTCGGCGGTGCTTCGCAATTGCGCAGACGCCATACCGGGACACATAAACGGCGCCGGCTGCGGTTGTTTCATTTGGCTGAGATGCTCTTTTGTCGCTTCCTCGTCAAAGGGTTTGGCTTCCTGTTGTTTAATCTTAATGGCGTTTTGCGGACAGTGCCCGATGCAGGCACCAAGGCCGTCGCAATAGGTCTCGCTGACCAATTTTGCTTTGCCGTTGATTGTCTTTATTGCACCTTCCGCACAGGCCTTGGCACAAAGCCCGCATCCGTTGCACTTTTCTTCGTCGATAACAATTATATTCCGCAAGGCCATAGTGCCTCCTTTATTTGACTGCCAGTATCGTCGTCAAATCATCGTCCACAGAACCAACCGGAGCTATATTGAACTTTTCAACCAGTACATTAAGGGCAGCTGGGCTGACGAATGCGGGCAGCGACGGGCCGAGTTTGATATTCTTTATGCCCAGATGCAGCAACGTCAGAAGAATTACAACCGCCTTCTGCTCATACCAGGACAAGACAAACGACAATGGCAGGTCGTTTACGCCGCATTTGAAGGCCCCTGCCAGGGCGATGGCTATCTGAATCGCGGAGTAGGCGTCGTTGCACTGGCCGCAATCGAGCAGGCGAGGTATGCCGTCGATTGAACCGAAATCGAGTTTATTGAACCGATATTTGCCGCAGGCCAGCGTGAGGATGACGCAGTCATTGGGGACTTTTTGGGCAAATTCAGTGAAGTAGTTTCTTCCCGGTTTTGCGCCGTCGCAGCCGCCGATGAGGAAAAAGTGTCTGATTTTGCCCGCTTTTACTGCGTCGATGACTTTGCCGGCAACACTCATAACGGTATTTCGGGCAAAGCCGATTGTTATGGATTTTGCAGGAGCATCCTCTGTAAATCCCGGTGCAGCCAGAGCAGCGTTTATAACTGGGGTGAAATCCCCACTTGAGATATGAGTTACGCCAGCCCAGCCGACAACGCCGGAGGTGAAGATTCTCGCTTTATAACTGTCTTTTGGTTTTTGCAGGCAGTTAGTAGTCATCAGGATTGCGCCGGGGAAGGCGTCGAATTCGTTTCGCTGGTCCTGCCATGCGCCGCCGAAATTGCCGACGAGGTGCTTATATTTTTTCAGACCCGGATAGGCATTGCAGGGCAACATTTCGCCGTGCGTGTAAACGTTGATGCCTTTGCCTTGGGTTTGTTTGAGCAGCCCTTCGAGGTCATTCAAATCGTGGCCAGATACAACAATGCACTTGCCTTTGATGGGGGTAATGCGAACCTGTGTCGGCTCCGGATGACCGTAAGTGCCTGTGTTACCCGCATCGAGCAATTCCATCGCCTTGAGATTAACTTCACCCACTGCGAGAGCGGTCTGTAGAAGCTCGCCAATATCGGTGGGCTTTTGAGTAAGCCGGTCGAGTGTTCTATGAATGAATGCGTAAACCGCGTCATCTTCTTTTCCGAGAATCTGGGCATGGTCGGCATACGCGGCAAGCCCCTTGAGTCCATAAACAATCAGTTCTTGCAAGCCGGCAACATCGGGGCCGAGCTTGTTGATTTTATCCTGTACGCCGACAAGAGCTCCGGTTTCAACCAGCACATCCAAATTATCGAGATTAGCCCACCACTGAACTTCACAGGGCAAGTATTCTGCTTTTTTGTCGGAACGTTTACAGGCGTCTTCGTAAAGCGATTTAGCCCTTTCTTTTATCGAGGCCGCTTCTCTCAAAAACGCCTGAAAACGGGTAGGGTCAAAATCGACGTTTGTCAGTGTGCTGAACATTGCCTTGACAGTGAAAACGTTTACGTCTTTATCGACGCCGCCCAATTGCCTTGCTCTATGAGCATAGCGGGAAATATCTTTGAGAGCGTAAACCAAAAGGTCCTGCAGGGCCGCCGTAGTCGGCTCTTTGCCGCAAACCCCAAAAACGGTGCATCCGGCACCTTTCGCCGTCTGTTCACACTGATAACAAAACATACCCATAAAATATCTCCTTTAAACTCACCTCAGTTTATTTTTACCGTTTATATCTGCTAACTGCCTCAAAGTAAGGCCGCCAAGAAACTCATTTATTTTGCCCTGCAGACGGGCTAATTCCGGGCTTATAGTGCAGCAACGAGAGAGCCGGCAAAGCTTACAATTATTTAGCCGGACAGGTCCCTGAATGATTTCGACCAGCCGGCGAACGGTTATCTTCGACGGATTTTTGCAAAGTATGAACCCGCCCGACGGCCCCATTGCACTTTTTACAATCCCGGCGTTATGAAGACGCTGCAAAAGCTTGCAGGCAAGCTGATACGGGATTTCCTGCCTGTCCGCGATTTCTTTGGTGGAAACCGGCTCACCGCCGAACCTGCCTGCCAGCTCCACGGCAGCCCTTAATGCGTAATCCGTATTTCGCCTGATAATATCCATACTTTCCTTAAGATTAATAACTATAGGACTAATATAGTCCTATTTAATACCGGTGTCAACACAAAATAGTTCGTTTCTTTATAATTTTTATAATTTAATAACCGCGCCGGTTTTCAACCGGACACGATAATCTCGCCGGCAGACGAAATGCGAACCTGTTTTTTGAGCCCCTTCGATGAATCGAAGCGGTATTCGCCTGCTCCTTTAAGGACAACAATATTGCCGGCAATGGCAATATCGATATTTTCATTTGGTAATTTTTGACGAATGACGTTAGCCAGAAGTAATGCCTTTTCGAGGCCGTCGCCCCTGTGGTAATTTGCGACCTCATCGGGTTGTGCAAGACGTTTGCCGTCATAAATCGAAACGCCATCCATTTTTCTTAGAAGCCCATAGACAGCACCGGGCGACATTGACCGGGCTATCTCTACTGAGACAGGGTTACGTTCAACAACGGCCTTAAGGAAAGGCATCCAGTCGCAGGTCTCCATATCGCGATAAGCATAAAAGGCAAGGTCGGCAGTAGCACTCTGTACGCGGAGGTTTTGCAGGTAATCGATAATTTTGTCGCGCGTCCAGTCAACGCCTATTTCAATGGCCGGGGCCGACAGATAATTTCTTTCGGGCGACGGCAGTTTCGGCTCACAATGAACAAAGTCAGCGAGTCCCTCGACAAATTTTTTAACATCTGGCATAACCGGCTGGAGGAATCCGGTTATCGCCGCCCTGCCCTCAGCAGTCCTAACATCAATTCTCTTTTTGGTTATAAAATCACAGATAAAATCGCAACGGACCCTGCCCGGAATTTCTTTGGAGACAAAATCCTCATCCATTACCTCGGCCAGGAGTTTTTCGTGTGTGCTATCGGCAACACGGTAGTCGCTGCCGTGCTCGTAACTGAATAATGTTTCGGCCTTCAAAAATTGCGGGTGGCCGTGGCAGTCCCTGCAAAGCTGGAAGTATTTCTGGTAAGACGAATTACTCCTGAGATAGTTGGCGAAAACAACCAGCGAAAGCTCACTGAATAAATATGAGCTAAGCTGCTTTACGAAATATCCGTAAACATCGGGCTTTATCGTGGCCTCCTTGTAAAAACAATGAATATGGCCGGATGAATGAGAAACAATTGTTACGTTTTCGTTGCGAAGCGCACGCTGGGCCTTGCCTGAGATTTCCGTGCCGTTGAACCACATCGCCTTTGTAACGAGGCGCCGGTTGTTGGTCAGGACGCCATCGCGAACGTCGATGAAATTCTGTGAATGTAACGGGGTTAGTATCGCGTAGATATTCTCAAGCGGTATACCGCATACAATAAACGCCGCGGCGGCGTAAAGAGCAGACAGCGAAACACACTCGCCGGCTTTTTTGGAATAGTTGGGCTTGTGAACAAATGCCTCCATCGCCTCGACTGTTTCGGTCTTCCAATAGGGAATAACATCTGTGTCGTACTTATCCAGGCCGAAGTGCTTTCGTATATCCACATCGAAATAGTATTTGTTGCCCTCGTAGCCGAAAAGGCCGTTGCTTTTGGCAACATCTTCGGGCGAAACAAATTTGGCAAATCGTTCCAGTTCCCTGGTTTTGCCCGTCAGCCCCCAGGTTTCCAGGTCGAGGTTGAAATCATATTCGTCCATTATGAACTGGCGAAGTCGAAGAAGTTTTTTGAAGCTGTCCTTGCCTTCGAGTTTTTTGAAGCAGTCCTTGTCACGCCACTTCCAGATAAGCGGACTCATTATATTTGCCAGAATCAGCGCGTAGAATAATTCCGGGAACACGAACACCTCCATATCCGAAAGAGTTACGGCTGAACTGTATTTTTCGAGGTCTTCGGGTTTAATCTTCGTCATTACCAGTCCTTCCTGTTGCGGCACCATGGCAGTAATTCGCAGATATTACACTGGTCCCGGCGCCGGCCCGTGCAATCTTCGAGTATGCCTATGCGTGAAAGAGCAAAATCGTATTTTACGGGGTCGTCCGGCGAAACCAGTGCAAAGTTGCGCGTTATTTCAACGGCGGTTTTCAAAGAAACGTTTTTGTGATTATGAAATCCAAGAATCCTGCAAAGCCTGGCGATATGAACATCGACGGGGACAATCAGTTTTGATTTATAAACCGATCGCCAAAGGCCCGCGTCAACGTCGTCGCTGCGAACCATCCAGCGGAGAAACAGATTAAGTCGTTTGGCCGCACCGCCTAAGCTGGGTCCCGCGAGAAGAAACGCAAGCCCTTTGGATTTACGACCCTGATGTGTCATACGATACTTATCCAAAAGCGAATCGCAGAAACGCATCAGAGCAAAAATCGTATTTTCGTGAGCGGGATCAAACCCAAGCATAAAATATTTTTCGATACTGCCGTGTTCTGTAAGCACGTCTTTTAGCAGCGTAAGCAAGTCGGATATGTCGTTACCAGTATTGAAACGGTGCTTGAAACCCTCAAGCAATGCCCGGTCTTTATTCGTAAAATTGAGTACAAATTCATAAGGGCTATCACTCATTCTTCCAAACAAATCATTCAAATCGTTCTGAATCTGCTCAACTCTGCCGTATGCGAGGCAGGCGGACAGAAGTCCGACTATTTCCATATCCGCGGGATTGCTGCATCGATAAATGAATTGCAGCGGGTCGGGCTTTATTAACTCTTTCCGGTTGTATTTTTTATACAGCCCTTCGAACAATGCCCTTAGCTTTTCTGGTTTTGCCGCAGAAGAATCGGTTGGTGAATTAGCAGTAATTGTTTTCATTAACTCACGACTCCTGCGATTAGCCGGCGGCCCGGAATTTTCCAATAAGCATTCGTAATCGATTCACATCCGGTTCTCTTTCAAACAACGGCCGATTGTCCTGCTGGTAAATCCCGACATTATCCTCGAATGTGCTCTTGTTGGGATTGATATAAAAAATTCCCAGCGGCAGTTTGTCCGTTTCGAGCGCCCTTTTGAAAGCAGCCGAGCGGTCTCGCGGGTCGTAAGAATCCTCAAGATAATAAGTATGCTCCTTGAACCACTGCCAGGTGTTTATTTTGTTAAAAGTAACACAGGGCTGAAATATATCGACTAAGGCATATCCTTTGTGTGTAATAGCTTTTTTGAGGATTTCTTTGGTCTTGTCGGCGTTGCCAATGAACGCCCTTGCGACAAAACCGGCATCGAGGGCAATCGCAACTGCCAGCGGGTTAAACGGCTCAAGTGTAACGCCCGCGACCTGCACTGGGGTCTTGAAGCCAAGCTGACTGGTCGGCGAGGCCTGGCCTTTCGTAAGGCCGTAAACCATATTGTTGTGGACGATATTTGTGATGCCCGGATTTCGCCTGATGGTGTGAATGAAGTGATTGCCGCCCTCGCCGTACATATCGCCATCGCCGCTTTCCGCGATAACGGTCATCGAGGGATTCGCTGCTTTAATGGCGGTGGCGGGTGGGAGCGCGCGGCCGTGCAGGCCGTTGAAAAAATTCGTCTTTAGATAATGTGGAATCTTGGCCGCCTGCCCTATGCCGGAGACCATAACAAGCTTTTCGGGAGCGATATCAAGCTCGGCAAGGGCTTTTTTTAGCACGTTGAGAATGCCGTAATCACCGCAGCCCGGACACCAGGCGATATCAATTTCACCCATATCGAAAACACTCGTATCCATAAAAACCTCACTTCAGGATTTTTTTCAACGCGACAGTTACTTCCTCGACCGAAAATTGCAGGCCGCTGTATTTCAGGATTTTGTGTTCAATATCGAAACCCGCGTGCAATTTTATCAACTTTGCAAACTGGGCAGTGGCATTGCCCTCGACGATAACGACCCGTTTTGCCTTAGACAGATAATCCGCGGTTTGCGGGTGCAGCGGATAAACCTGGCTGTAATGCAAAAGAGAAGTATCGGATTTATCTAAAAGTTCAATCGCCTCTTTGACGACAGGATAAGTCGAACCCCAGCAGACAACGAGATTCTTGTATTTGCAATTGGGATAAAGCTGCGGCTCGATAATCTCCGCTTTGGCGGATTCGAGTTTTCGCAGGCGTTTATCGACCATTCTTGTTCTAAGTTCCAAATCTTCGGTGATATGCCCTTCAGCGTCGTGTTCGTCGCTGTCCACACAGACCAGACCCTTTCCAAAACCGGGAATGCCGCGAGGTGATATGCCATCGGGGGCCATCTCGTAACGTTTGTAATCGGCTGTGGTTTTGACAATATATTTTTCGGCTTTGACCTTCGACACATCAAAGGCAGCGGTATTGTAATAAGAATCAACGAGATACTGGTCGCTGAGAACAAAAACCGGCATCTGGAATTTGTCGGCAAGATTAAACGCGCGGGCAGTAAGATAAAATGCCTGCTCAAGCGTACCCGGCGTAAAAATGATTCTGGGAAACTCGCCGTGGCCCGCGTAAAGAGCAAGCTCTATATCGGCCTGCTCGGTTCGAGTGGGCAGTCCCGTGGCAGGAGCAGGTCTTTGACCGAGGTGAATAACCACAGGCGACTCGAGCATACCCGCCAAGCTCACACCCTCGACCATTAGGGCAAAACCTCCTCCCGACGTTGTCACCATTGCCCGTGCGCCGGAATACCATGCGCCAATCGCCATATTTATCGCAGAGATTTCGTCTTCCGCCTGTTCAACGATTATTCCCGAATCCCGCCCGTGCTTTGCCATAAAACTAAGCACGGACGTCGAGGGCGTCATCGGATACGAGGAAACGAAATTGCATCCCCCCGCCATAGCGCCAAACCCTATTGCATCGCCGCCGCTCGGTATAATCTGGTCTTTAACGCCCGCGTCGGAACTGATATTTATTTTGATATCGGCCCTGGCCGCCACGTCTCCAGCAAGCCGAAAACCGGCCTCTGCGGCCTTAACATTGTTAGAAATAATATCCGCAGCCTTCGTGGAAAATGCACGTTTTACGTATTCGCAAACCTCGTCGAGCCTCATTCCGAGTAATCCCGCCAATGTCCCCGTAGCAACAACATTGGAGTAAATTTTATTGCCGAGGTCGTTGGCGATTTTAGTAAACGGCGTCTCGACGAATTTTAATTTGCCACCGGAAACATCTTCGCCCAGCAATTCCGCTTCGCCGATAATCACCGTGTCTGCGGCAACCCTGTCCCGCAGGTGCGATATTGCACCCTTGTTCAACGGAACAAGAATATCTATACGGTCAATATAAGCAGAAACCGGCTTGGAGCTAACTCGTATTTCCGTGGAGTTATTGCCTCCGCGCACACGGGACATATACTCCTTTGTCGCAAAAACATTATAACCGGCGAGTTTCAGCATCCCGGTCAGGATGCCCTCGACCGTTTGTATGCCCATACCCGCCTGGCCGCACAGAACTATTGAAATGCCTTGCGCTGTGATATGCTTCTCCCGCGCCATACCCGTATCCGCCCCTTTTTAAATATCGCCCATTAATACTTTTCGAGATGATGGAACTCCGCGTTTTCCAGCCATGTTTGTGGTCTGGAAACGAACTCGATTATGTTTTCGAGAAGGAAATAATGCTTATTTTCCTCTTCCGCCAGCGTGTTAAAAATCGCCTTATGGCTCGGATTATCTGCTTCCTGTGCCTTCTGGCGATAGAACGACCTGCTGTCCTTCTCTATGTCCTGCGCCTTTTTGTAAAGGTCAATCTGGCTGTCGCCGAACTTGAACTTGTCTTTGCTCTGCCTCATCTTCGCAAAGATTGTCTTGGCATTGGTCAATAAAATCGTATCCGCAACCTTGGCGGGGGCTCCTTCCTTCATTTTCGTAACAACATCAATGTGGCCGTGCTCTTCGTCGGCAAGCATTGTGAGGATGCTTACGAGTCCCTTGTGTGGCGCACGCTTCACCAGCTCGCGATAAAATTGTTCCGCCAGTTGTTCTTTTTCAATAGCGAAATCAAATATGTTCATCGTATATTTCTCCAAACAGATAATTTCATATCTCACGCAGGGGCCGCCATGTCCTGCCTTCGGATTCGATAAGCCGGTCGGCCTGCGGAAAACTCTCCGAACCCGCCTTGTATTCGTAAGGCATCAATGGTTTATTCGCCCACGCCTGCAAAACAGGGTCCAGCAATCCCCAGGAAACCTCGACGTCATCCTGGCGGGTAAAAAGCGTCTGGTCGCCAAGCATACAATCCAGAAGTAATCGCTGATACGCCTCCGGCGGCTCGCCACCGAAGACCTCGGCATAGCTGAATCTCATCCTCAGCGTCCCCATACAAACCTTTGAGCCGGGACGCTTGGCCTGGAAGCTCAGCGATATTCCTTCCTCCGGCTGTATCTGCATCACAAGGGTATTGGCGGGCAAATCACCCAGGCCGGCGGAAACAAACATCGAATGAGGAACCTTCTTGAACGTTATGGCAATCTCGGTATTTTTCCTCGCCAGTCGTTTGCCGGTCCTTAGATAAAAAGGCACGTCCTGCCATCGCCAGTTATCTACGAATAATCTCGCGGCCACATACGTCTCGGTTGCCGAAGAAGCATCGACCTTCGGCTCCCGGCGATAGCCGCAAACTTTTTGGTCTTCAACCTCGCCGGCTGTGTATTGTCCCCTGACGAAATCGGTATTTATGCTTTGTTCGGTCAGCGGCCTTATACATCGCAGCAGTTTGACTTTTTCATCGCGAACGGAATCGGCATCGAAAGAAACAGGCGGTTCCATCGCAACAAAAGCAAGCATCCCGAGAATATGATTCTGGAACATATCCCGCAATGCGCCTGCCCGGTCGTAATAGCCGCCGCGATGCTCAACACCATCCGACTCGGCTATTGTAATCTGAATATGGTCGATGAAATTGCGATTCCAGACCGGTTCGAAAATCGTGTTGGCAAACCTGAACATTAAAATGTTCTGGACGGTCTCTTTGCCTAAGTAATGGTCGATACGGTATATCTGCCGTTCGGTAAAATGCCTTTGAATGATGCTATTAAGCTCGTTTGCGCTTTTCAAATCGGTTCCGAACGGCTTTTCGACAACAATCCGGATTTGTTCGCAACCAGGCAACCCCGGACAGGAAAGACCCGCTGAATCGAGACCTTTTACTATTGTGCCATATAACAAAGGCGGCACAGCCATATAAAAAATACGGCTGCCACCGACTTTATGCTCTTTGTCGAGACGGGTCAGCCGCGAGGCAATCGATTTGTAAAACGACTCCTGTTCATAATCTCCGACAATATAATAAATCTTATCTGCAAAACGTCTCAGCAAATCCGGAGGACTATCTCCGACAGATTCTCGCACGGCATCGCCGACGTCGGTCCGATATTGCTCGTCGGAAAAATTGCTCCTGCCGCAGCCCACAAGATAAAAATTCTCACTGAGTAAATTACGCCTGAAAAGCTCAAATACACTGCCAAGCAATTTACGGCGGACCAGGTCGCCAGAAGCTCCGAATACAACTATACCACCTGGAGGAGCGTTAACCTCCGCACAGGCGATTTCCTGTGGTAAAATTGTCGGACAAATATCGCTCATAGCAGGCACCCATTAATTCAGCGACGACGGCTGCCCGGCCGGAAAATCAGTCATTGACCGGTTCAAACTCGTCTTTACCCGCGCCGCAGTCCGGGCAAACCCAGTCGGCGGGCAAATTCTCAAAACTCGTCCCCGGCTTGACACCATTGTCCGGGTCACCCACTGCCGGGTCATAAATATAACTGCACATAATACATCTGTACTTCTTCATTTTTTTTACTCCTTCAGCCGCCTGAGGCTTATGTTCAATATACGTAGCTGCCGACTTGGGCGTTCGGCCGTGCTTGACGTCGCGATAGTAGGCATAGGTCATCGGATAACCTTTGCCTTCGAGCGATTCGCAGGCAACTATTTTGCCTATAAAAAGCGTGTGGCTTCCAACATCAACATATTGTATCACCCCGGCTTCGAGAAACCCAACGGCGTAATCGAGAATTATCGGGGCTCCTGTTTCGCCGATACGATACTGTAATTTTTCGAGTTTATTGATGTCCCTGCCCGTCCTGAAACCGAATTTACCTATGAAGGGTATCGGCGCCGCTTCTGAAAGTATTGAAACAGCAAAGACCCTGCTCGCACTGATAAACTGGTGCGTCAGGCACTGTTTGTTGACGCTTACCGCCACCACAGGCGGTTCAGGCGTTAACTGGAACACCGTGTTAACAATACACCCGTTTAGTTTATCATCCTCTTTTGAAGTAAGGATGCACATCCCATAGCTTAGTTTGAACAGTGATTCCAAATCAAGCATTGCTCGGCTTCCTGCCTATTCAGCGTAAGTCAAACCGGTCTCAACCCATATCACGGCAATTGCGCCAACTGCATTTTAAGTATTGCCAGATGACCAAGCTCTTCCGAAATAATTGTATCGACCTCATCCCTGCCTGTGGCGGAGACAATGTCTTTCAGGGCGGTATAAAACACAATCGAATTTTTCTCGGCGTTGACGGCTATCTCGAATATCTCTCTCATCGTTTCGTTACCGGACAGTTTGGTCAGCCGGTCCTTTTTACCTTCGATTCCGTGACTGGAGGCCATCGCCTGCAAATACAAAGCGGCCTCGTCATCAGGGTCAAAAGTCGCCGGCTCCCTATCCGAAGCATCGAGCTGTTTTCTCATTTCCTGGAATATTTTCAGATGGCCGTCTTCCATTGCCGCCAGATTGGCAAATGTTTTCTGAGTCGCCTTGTCGCCGGTCTTTCGGGCGGCCTCGCGATAAAAACTAGCGCCGTTTCGCTCAATTTGTTCAGCCATCTCGAAAATTTCATCCACATTGAAACTTATCGCCATTAACAATCTCCTTACTTTGCGGTCCCTCGTTTGTCAGGCCTATTGTCGAACATATACAGCTACTTCGCTTCCCACAAGCCGTGAATGTTGCAATGTTCGCGAGCCGTCACGTTTGTCGCCTTTATATTGAATATCGCTTCCGGTGCGGCGCCCGGTTTGAGATACTGGCGATATACTTTACCATCCGCGAGAAGCTCAATCCATTCGATATAATGCTTTTCTTCCATCGGGTGAGGAACGCTGCCGACTTTGACCTTGAAGCCATCGGCAAGTTTCTCGATAACCGGCACGTGTTTTTCCTTTGAAGCATCCACCGTATTGACAACCAGCTTTGTCATCAGCTGCCCGCAGCAGACCAGCTCACCCTTGCCGGCTCGCAGCACTTCAATGATATTACCGCATACCTTACATTCGTAAACTTCATATCTTTCAGCCATCGTAAGCCCCTTTCATATCAAAATTAGTTGGCTTTTTCCAGTTTTTATCCCGCCATCAGCCATTATTTAAGGATTCCGATTTCTCTGTGTTTGGCAGCGATTTTATCTGCCAGCAAATCCAGGGAAACAAAATCTTTATCCGTCGCTAAACCTTTTGTTATCACCGGCTCTATAACTTCAACCTTCAGATTACCCAGCATCCCTGACAACTGCTCGACCATTTTCCCGCCCCAGCCAAATGAGCCGATAATCGAAACAAATCTTGTCTTTGGCCTAAGTGCATTGGCCAGGAATGTCGCGTAAGCCGCTGAAGGATGCGCACCAACAAGTACCGTCGGCGAACCGATAACTATCGTAGCCGCATCCACAATCGCCATCGCCAGTTCACCTATATCCACACCTGTCAGGTTAAACTGCCGCACTTTTATACCACGCTCGGCCAGCGCATCTACAAAATGCTCAACCATTTCCCGCGTGCTATCGTGCATAGAGACATACGCCACTACCACTTCGTTTTTAACGTTGTCGCCGACCCAGTCCTTGTAAGCATCAATTATAAACTTAGGCCTTTGATAAACGGGACCGTGACTTGGCGCGATCATCTGAATATCAAACGCTTCGAGCTTCTTTAGATTATTTTTTATCGGCGCCCTGAAAGGCATCATAATCTCAGCGTAATACCGCTTCGCGCATTCATAAACCATCGGTTCATCTTCAACGAACAAACTGCTCGTTGCCAGATGCGACCCGAAAAAATCGCACGGGAAAAAGATTTTGTCCTCCACCAGATAAGTACCCATCGTTTCAGGCCAGTGAACCCAGGGGATAAAAACAAACTTAAGCGTCTTATCGCCAAGCGACAATTCCTGCCCATCCTCGACGACTATGAATTTGTCGTCCTCTACACGCAGAAGGTCCATCAGCATCGCTTTGCACTTGGCGTTGGTAACTACTTTCGCGTTCGGGTAAAGCAGCAGCACATCCGGCAGTGAGCCGGAATGGTCCTGTTCAGCATGATGCGCGATAACATAATCGATTCGCTCAACTTCCGCCCTGACAAGGTTATCCAGCAAGACGTGCGTTTTATGTGGGTCAACAGTATCAAGCAGCGCAATTTTATGGCTGCCTTTTATCAGGTAGGCGTTATAACTGGTGCCGTCCGGCAGCGGAATCAACTCATCGAACAGCCGCCTGTCCCAGTCAATCGCCCCCACCGCATATACATTTGGTTTAATCTCGTTGGTCATAAGTCAAAAATCCTCTTAGCTTTGTCCTTACAACTCCTTGGCTGCCTTCAACACCGCATCGTAATCCGGCTCAGTGGCAATCTCAGGCACTATCTGAAGGTAACGCACTACGCCTTTTTTATCAACAACGAAAACCGCCCTTGCCAGCAACCTTAAATCCTTTATCAGCACCCCATAGGCCTTGCCGAATGAGGCGTCGCGGTAGTCCGACAGGGTCTGAACATTTTTTATACCCGCTGCACCGCACCATCGCTTCTGCGCAAACGGCAAATCCATACTGATTGTCAGCACCACAACGTCGCTGCCAAGCTGGGCTGCCTTCTCGTTAAACTTGCGGGTCTCCAAATCGCAGACCGACGTGTCCAGCGAAGGCACCGACGCGATGATACAGACCTTGCCTGCAAAAGACGAAAATTTCACAGGCAACAAATCGTTTGCCGTAACTTCAAAATCAGGCGCCTTTTGTCCCACTTTTACCGCCTGACCGACAAGGGTAACCGGCTTACCCTTCATCGTAACCAAACCTTTACGTTCTTCCATAGTGTTCTCCTTGCACCCTGTAAACAGTAACGCCATCGATGCAACCAATCCACATACACAGATTGTCATCCAACTTTTAAACATAATTCATTTCTCCAACATACAGCCGGGATATCAGCCAGGTTTGACCCCCAAAACCGGGACCAAACCTGGCCTCGCTTCTTTACCCTCTCTGTCATCAAAATATAGTAACGGCAAAATTGTTACTATAAGCAAATCCCCTATTTTCTGATAGGAGGTTGCCTATATATCCCTCAATAGTTCACCGCCTCAAGCTCAAAGTGCGCTTTCGGATGCGCGCAGGCCGGGCAGGTATCAGGCGCCTCAGTCCCTTCGTGAACATATCCGCAGTTTCTGCAAACCCACCTGGCCGGCTTCGGCCTCTTGAACACCACCCCGTCGGCTATGTTTTTGGCCAGCGCAACGTAACGCCGCTCATGTCTCTTCTCCGCAACGGCAATGCTTTTGAAAACGTTCGCTATCACGGGGAATCCTTCCTTTTCCGCGGTCTTGGCAAATTCAGGGTACATAATCGTATTTTCATAGTGCTCGCCGCCCGCTGCTTCCTTGAGGTTCTCCAGCGTGCTGCCTATAACACCGGCAGGAAACGCCGCCGTAATTTCAACCTCGCCGCCTTCCAAAAATTTGAATTCCCTTTTGGCATGTTCTTTTTCCTGGTTGGCGGTCTCCTCGAAAATAGCCGCTATCTGCTCATAGCCCTCTTTCCTGGCCTGACTCGCGAAATAGGTATAACGGTTCCTCGCCTGTGATTCGCCCGAAAATGCGGCCAGAAGATTCTTCTCCGTCTGTGTTCCTTTAAGCTTCATTTATGTTCTCCTAAAATTAATCAAGTTTGTATCTTCAAAACAATCTTTCCGAATTGAGCACCATGCTCCATACAGGTCATTGCCTCATAAAACCTGTCCAATGACGTCTGCAAATTCGTATCAGCTTTCATTTGTAATCACTATTTCCCGTAGTCAAAGGATTATGCCTGGATTTGCCACCGCAGGAGTTACAAACGCCCTCCAGATATACCGTCTTTCTTAGTATCTTAAATTTCGCCGCAATACTCGCGGGCAATTTTATATCATCAAACGGCCCATAATGAAAATCGAAAACTTTTTTGCATTTTATACATTTGAAGTGCTGGTGATTATCGAGGTCGCCGTCATACCGGCGCACGTCACCAGAACCTTCCACAACCGAGGCCGAGCCGATTTCGGCAAGCGTCAAAAGCGTACGATTCACCGTATCCAGCGATATCCCCGGAAACAAACGCCTGACCTGCCCCCAGACCATTTCAGCCGACGGATGCTCTTTTGACTCAAGCAGTGTTTTGTAAACCGCCGTCCTCTGGGGCGTTATCTTAAGTCTATTACGGCGGCAGTTCTGAACAAACACGTCAAGCATACCCCCGTGACTCAACTTTTGCGGCTTTACGGCCTGCGAAGTCATTTTTGTACCCTTATCATTTTATTTGCACGCCTTTTTTAACACCCAAATCCTAAGCTGGTTGTTTTCGGTTAATCGTAGTAACTACGATATAGGATAAGCTATGGTTCGTCAACAATTTTACAAAATTTTTTACGTCCCGCCGCAATTTTTCTGTGCTTGATAACCAGCCCGCAATAAGTTAAAGTTTGAAATCACTTATGCAGCAATTAACAAATGCTTATGGTCGTTTTAAGAATAAGAAAGGACGGGTCTTATGAGAACACAAATCGCGATAATCAGCGTTCTGGCAGCCCTTATCTCAATTTCCGGGTGTGATATGGCCGGCCAAAATAAAATATACTCGCCTAAAGAAGCAAAGCTGCCCCCTGATGCGAAATATATCCTTACGCCAAAAGCCCCGGATGTGCCGCAAATTAACGGCGCAAAGGTTTTCGGCGTCCGACCCGGGAGTCCTTTCCTTTTCACCGTCCCCGCTACCGGCCAAAGGCCAATAACCTTTGGCGCGGATAATCTCCCGACGGGACTGACAATCGACAGCAGCACAGGCCTGATAACCGGAACACTCAAAACGCCGGGAACATATAACGTAACACTAAAGGCCAAAAACACCCTCGGTACGGCAACAAGAGAATTCAAAATTGTCGCCGGTGACAGTATTGCCCTGACCCCTCCCATGGGCTGGAACAGCTGGAACTGCTGGGCTGCCCAGGTCTCAGATAAAAACGTCCGCGCATCCGCCAAGGCAATGGCTGACAGCGGACTTATCAACCACGGCTGGACCTATATCAATATCGATGACACCTGGGAAGGAAGCCGAGGCGGACCATTAAACGCCATACAGCCAAACAAAAAATTCCCGGATATGAAGGGGCTTTGCGACTATGTCCACTCACTGGGCCTTAAATCCGGCATTTACTCGACACCCTGGATAACCACATACGGCGGCTATATAGGCGGCTCCAGCGATAATGAGGACGGCTCCTGGGAAAAAATCGAGGGTTATGAAAACTATTCCAAAAAGAACCACCGCGTGGGAAAATTCGCCTTCGATTCAAACGACGCCGA
The DNA here is from genome assembly GCA_963769245.1 of uncultured Phycisphaerales bacterium. Taxonomy (GTDB): domain Bacteria; phylum Planctomycetota; class Phycisphaerae; order Sedimentisphaerales; family Anaerobacaceae; genus Fen-1362. The sequence goes on along the minus strand of CAVYKU010000001.1, from coordinate 1,502,879 downwards.
CCAGTGGGCCGTCTGGGGAATCGATTATCTCAAATATGACTGGAACCCCAATGATGAGATAAACACAAAACGTATGGCCGACGCCCTTCGCGCAAGCGGACGTGATATCGTATATTCGCTTTCCAATAGCGCACCGTTTAATAAAGCGGCAACGTGGGTAAAATTAGCCAACTGTTGGCGAACCACCGGCGATATTCGCGATATCTGGAGTAAAACTAAGCTGCCCCCAGGCGAAAGTCAGTGGGCACAAGGCGTATTTGACATCTGGAAACAACACGAAAAATGGGCATCCTTTAACGGCCCAGGGCACTGGAACGACGCGGATATGCTGGTCGTAGGCAAGGTCGGCTGGGGAAGTCCGCACCCGACAAAACTAAAGCCCGATGAGCAATACACACATATCTCTCTTTGGTGCTTATGGTCTGCCCCCCTGCTGCTGGGTTGCCCTTTAGACCAGCTCGACAGCTTCACGCTGAACCTGCTCACCAACGATGAGGTTTTGGCATTAAATCAGGACCCGCTCGGCGAACAGGCAAAAGAAATCGCGACAGCAGGCAGCGGCAAGGTTCTGGTCAAGAATCTCGAAGACGGCTCAAAAGCAGTAGGACTTTTCAATACAGGTGAAGAGCCGAACACCGTCAAAATAACCTGGCAGCAGCTTGGCGTAACCGGCAATCAGGGCGTCCGCGACCTCTGGAGACAAAAGAATATTGGTACATACAGCAACGGCTTCGAGGCAATGGTTCGACCCCATGGTGTAATCCTGGTCCGCATCCAGCCGGAAAAGAGATAATTACTATGCCCAAAACGAATGATATTAACTCGGAACTGAAAAAAGGTGATTTGATTGTAATAGCCGGCGCGGGCGGCTTTATCGCCGGCTCCTTAGCCAGATATTTCCACGACCGCGGGTTCACCCGGATTCGCGCGATAGACAAGAAACCATTGCCGGAATGGTATCAACGCGTCCCGGGCGTGGAATGTCTATGTATGGACCTGAGCATCGAAGCCAACTGCAAGAAGGCCTGTGAGGGCGCGGTTGAAGTATATAACCTCGCGGCGGACATGGGCGGCATGGGGTTTATCGAGCGATTCAGAATCGAATGCCTTCGCAGTATTCTCATCAATACACATATGATTGAGTCCGCCTGGCGAGCGGGGGCAAAACGGTATTTCTTCTCCTCTTCCGCCTGCGCATATAACACCGACCTGCAAAAAGACCCCAAGGTCAGGGCATTGAAGGAATCTGACGCCTATCCCGCTATGGCGGAAAGGGGCTATGGCTGGGAAAAACTTATGTCCGAGATGTTTTGCCAGGAATACTGGGCGGAGAGAGGCCTCAAGACCTTCATCGCCCGGTTCCACAACGTATATGGCCCCTGGGGCACATGGGATGGCGGACGCGAAAAGGCGCCGGCCGCTATGTGCCGCAAGGTGATTGAGGCCAAAGATGCCCACAACAACAGCATTACAATCTGGGGCGATGGCAAACAGACCCGCAGCTTTATGTTCATCGATGACTGCACCAGGGGCATCGATATGATTACGCACTGCGAAGACCTGATCGCCACCCCCATCAATCTCGGCTCGCACGAGCTGGTCTCCATCAACAAATTAGTGAGCATTGTCGAAGAAATCGGCGGCGTTAAACTAAAACGCGAGTACGATCTGGACGCCCCCAAAGGCGTGGCAGGCAGAAACAGTGATAACAGGATGATTAGAAAAATTTTGAACTGGGAACCTGATACTACACTGCGCGACGGGCTAAAGGCGACGTATAAATGGATAGAGCAGCAGTATATGGCCCGAAAAGCAGGCAGAAAAATTATTATCTGATGACAAAACAACAACCTCACATAACCGACCTCATAGGCAGGATACCATACCGCCTCGCACTGGCGGGCGGATGGATTGACCAGCCCTTCGTCTCGAAACACAACCCGTCGCATCCGGGCTCAATGGTGGTGGTTAATATTGAGCCGGAGTTTCGTTTTATGGACAGGGCCGGCATTTGCGGCAGCACCCGGTCAGTCGCGTTGAAATTGTGGGGTGATACCATACCGGATGGCGACCCAGCCATGCTGGTTCAGGAACTTTACAATGCGGAAAATAAAGGTAAGGCAGAACCATCCGGCTCACAGGATATGATTGGTTTAATTTATCCCGGTATAAACCGGCTGGATTACGACTTCAATTATGAGGGGGGCATATTTCCCTGCCATATAGAATCCAACAACAATCCCGAAATCGCACAGTGGCTCTCGCAGGTTATTCACATCCTGACGGTTATGCCCCGGCCGGAAGGTTATAATCCACTCGGCGTGAAAAACCTCGACCCAAAATGGGTTTCCCGGCTCGGGCAGGCCGGAAAGGATTGTTTTGACGCAATCGCAAAAATGGATACAAAAGGTCTCGGCGAATCGCTGAATGAAAATATGCGATGCTGGGAGATACTTCTGCCGCAAAATTTTAAGCATCCCGTTTTGACCCTTGACCTTCTGGAATTGCTTGATTTTTATCAGCACAAGTACGCCGGTGCGATGTGTTCCGGCTGCGGCGGCGGTTATCTCTACGTAATTTCCGATGAGCCCGTGCCCGGTGCATTCCACGCTACAGTGAGAGTGGCAAAATGACAACCAATACCGTAGCTGTCTGCGGCGCATTTGACGACCTCAGGCCGACCAATTTCAGGTTTTTCGAGGAAACAGCGAAGCTCGGCAATGTGCTTACCCTGCTCTGGTCCGACGATGCGATAGTAAAAATAACAGGCAAACCGCCAAAATTCCCGCAGGAAGAACGGCTATATCTGCTCGATTCAATTCGCTATATCCATAAGGTAATAGTATGCAACGATGTTAATCCGGATGCTCTTCCGAAAACACCGGGATTTAAACCGGATATTTGGATTGTGGATGAGCAAAACGATAACGCTCAAAAAAAAGTATTCTGCGCCGCAAACAACCTTAAATATCATATTTTGAAAAACGAAGTATTGAATCATATCCCTGAATACAACCCCGCCGTTAAAAAAACGAAATCATCACGGAAGAGAGTTATCGTCACCGGATGTTACGACTGGTTTCACTCCGGCCACGTGCGATTCTTCGAGGAAGTATCCAAATTGGGCGACCTCTACGTTACCGTCGGTAACGATAAAACCATCAGGGCTTACAAAGGTGAGGGACATCCGATGTTCTCGCAACTGCAAAGATGGTTTGTTGTCCAGTCAATCAAATACGTCAAGCAGTCCTTAATTTCCACCAGCGACGGCTGGCTGGACGCGGAACCCGAAATTCGCCGAATCAAGCCGGATATTTACGCGGTCAACGAAGATGGCGACAGACCCGAAAAACGCGACTTCTGCAAAGCAAACGGAATTGAATATGTTATTTTAAAACGCCTGCCCAAACCCGGCCTGCCCCGCCGACAAAGCACCACCCTCCGCGGCTTCTAAATCCTCATTATTACGCTGAAAACGGTACTTGCCCCTACTTGCCCCACCTTTTTGTGTGGGGGGTAGAGGAGGGCAAGTTGCCCAAATTGACACGGCGAGAGTTCATAGAGAAGTATTGATAATCCAAGTTAAGCTTCCGCTTCGGTTTCATCTGTTTCGATAGCTTCAAGTGAAAGTGTTTCCATAGATGGCAGTAGCTTTTGCCCGATATAACCTTCCAGCGAGCCTCGTATGCCGGAGAGATTGTTTAAGACCGTTTCAATTTGTTTTTCCCGACTCTTCCAGATACGTTCCATCGCTCGTTTTTCTTTATTCAAATCCCCCTGCATACGGATGAATGCTTCCGCAACAGCACGAATCTGCATGGAAAATTCCTGTCCTGTTACGTACTTATAAATGACATCTTTGAGGGTTTCTTTATTTTCTGTTAGTGCTTTTTCTCTGGCCGCATTGACTAACCCCATACGCAATGCCGAAGACAATCCCATAGCGGAAGCAAAATCAGTTATCCAGACATTTTCCATAAGCCCGAAATTCTTGATTTCCTTGGGCAAAGTTACCGTTGTAATGACGGCAATTTCTGCCCCGGCTTCCTGTTGGTCCTTTTTGAGCTTTTCAATCCATCCCTTTTGAAAATCCTTGGTGTATTTGGATTCCCAGAGAATCTTGCCGCATTCTTTACCAGTAGAATTTCGAACAATCTGCAAGATATCCCCTCCCCGCTGCCCTTTCTTTACTCCTTCAAAAAGGTCTAAAGGAAAGGTTTGCTGTAACATATCTTGTAGTGCGCCTTCCAATGCCTCGCCCTGGGCTTCCTGAGAGCCGGTTTCAGCCCGGCGTTTGAGCGTCGCAATCTGTTCCTGCATCGATTTAATCTGATTGTCCTTTTCTCGCATTTTAAGCTGCTGTTCTTCGGCGGCTTTTTGTCCAGCATCTTCGAATATTTTCTTTCTCTCTTCGTCGAGCTGTCGTTGGACAGTAAGTTTTATGTTCGCTTTTTCTTCTTCCAACGTTTGTTGTTGCTGTCTAAGCTCCAGTTCTTTTTTATTTGCTTCGGCAAGTTGTTTTCTTTTTTCTTCCAATTCTTGTTCGAGTGTTTTTGTTTGCTCCGCCTGTTCTTCAGCAAGCTTGGCTCTCAATTGTTTCGTAATCGAACTGCGTAATTCCTTCTCCTTCTCAGCAATCTCGTCGTCTATTTGTTGTCGTTTAACGTCTAATGCCTTTTTCTCATTGGCTATTTTCTTACGTTCAGCACCGACTTGTTCTGCTACTTTATCATCGATTTCCTGTCGTTGTTTGTCGATAGCTTTTTTGTCAGCAGCTATTTTCTTCTTTTCTTCTTTAACCTGTTCTTCTACCTGATCAGCAATGGTCTCTCTTTGTTTTTCAATTTCTTTTTGTTGCTTCTTTAAGGCCTGCTTTTCTTTTTCAAGCGCCTGTGACTTCTTCGCTGTTTCAGCTTCATATTGTGCGCGGATAGAATCCTCTATTTGATTTGTCAGGGCTTCTGATAGTGGTATTTTAGCGCCGCACTCCGGGCATTTAATTGTTTGGTCGGACATAATAATCTTTCGGGTTAAATTGAAGTTTCATTTCTTATCTACTTTTGAATCCCATATAAGAGCAGTTTTTGCGTTATAAATATTGACCTTGCACTTAAATTTGTCCCTTATTGACATTATATGTTTTATGTCGGCATCAGAATAGACACCTATATAGACACTCAACAGCTTGGGGAAAATCTTTTTTCCATTTTTAGCGGCAGTGTTGATGGCCTCGATTATATGTTCATCATATTCACCGAAATTAAAGCCAAATGTTACCAGAGAACCCTCAAGATTGCAGAGTTTGTCATAACAGAAGGCAAGATACGAATTGTGTAAAATATGCGTCAGTTTATCCTTGCCGTTGCCTCCAGTGACAAATATCGGGTATTCTTTTTGCTCAATTCTGTTCCTTATTTTCTCCAATAATAATTTCTGCCCATCGTATTCTTCTTTGACAACGGATACTCCCGCATCAAATAACGGAAGGGCTCCATGCAAATAATGTACGTTTTGACTTCCTTTATTTGCTCCCCATTCCAAATCACCCGTTGCTATCTCCTCTCCCTCTTCTGCCGCTCGCCCAAATCCATCGACCGCACTGCCAATCTTGTCTTTATTTCTCATTAGCACCCAATAAAGCAAAACGTCATAATTCGTAGTGAAAATATGGCCGTCCGATTGAATAAAGGTATTAAGAAATTGCGAGCAACTTTCGCTCCTTTTCTCTGGAATCTTAAAAACATGCTCTGGATGTAATTCCTTTACAGCATCAATGAGACTTTTTTTAAGTGCATCGCTTGCTTTCCGAATCTTCTTTGTTAATTGCTTATCAGAACTAAACTCCTTCGCTAGTTGACAGAAGTTATCTAACTGCTGCATTACGACCTCGAAATTTTTAGTGTTTATTATCTGAAATAGCTTCCTTAAAAGGTCATTGTCGATTTCTTCAATGAATCTATTCAGAGCATTATATGAAAATATTTTTGCATCATAAGCCATGCTGAAGCCGTTTCCCAAAAGAAGATGCCGCTGTCTTTTGTCCTTATCGAGATGCGCAATTACTTCTGAATATGCTGGCAATTCCATTTTTCTCATTAGCCTTTACTCCATTTTTGCCAAACTAATTGAATAGTGTTCTTTATCTATGGTCGCCGAATAGTTAGGCCAGAATTCGGCCCGGGAGGAAGACCAAGTGCTGGCTCGACGCCCTGGGATGTTCTCAAATCTTCAAGGAGTCGTTGTGCCGATATAGCACGATCAATCATTGCCTCCGATTCCGGACGAGGATTTGTCACCTGCTTACCCCTACATACAATTATTTCTGTTCCTCCAGAAGCAATTACACTGGCGCATAATCCACTGCGCGTAAAAGCGATTAAATTCACCCTCAGCGAGAGTGTCAGGTGCAGTTATGGGGATTTTTGCGACGGTGAAACCGCCTTTAGGTTTACGTTTCTCTTCTTGCGCCCGCAGGAGCGATCGAGAGCGAAGTTCAGAAGCAAGCCAGCCGTCGTCGTGATTCTCAATAGCTTCGCGGAGCATTGAGGGCCAATTGCTTGCACCTTGTTCTGTGAGCCTTCGGCTGATGTATAACTTTTTGTTCGCCTCATCCATTTCGAGTTCATGTAACATGAATTTTCGGACATCGGTGTCGAGATTTGGGTATTGTATGCTCATTTTCTTTTCCTTTTTTAAAAAACAACGCTTCTATATCAGTTTTTTTATGGAAGCCCGCAGAAATGGAAGGCGGAGTGGTTATGGCAACTAAGTCAAAACTACTTCGACGATCCATCGTCTGATGGCCGTCCTTGTTTTACAATGCGCTTCATACCTGCAAACGCCGTACCAGATGCACTCTTGATAGCACTAAACTACATATCTCTTTGTCTTTTCAAGAGTTAAAAACAGCAGGTAATTTTAGATAGGAAAGATTTCTTTCTGCCACAACGGCAGACGACTGCCAAAACACGTAAACCCCGAACTTTTCCCCGCGTCAAACAATAATCAGCTTTCAGCATGGAGCGTATAGCGGACAGAAAACATGGATTCCCGCTTACGCGGGAATGACAAAGGGGCAGTTATAGTTTTACCCCACGGAAATCAAATCATACCGTCATACACTCTGACGCCATCAACTATTTTGCAGACGTGAACTGCATACTTATTGGCAAATTCGGGTCGGCTGCGAGGATATATGGTATCCACCGCCTTTTTGAGGGCCTTGACATTCGCCGTTTTAACCAATGCGCCGGCTTCGCCCTTGTTGCCGCCGCCTAACATTCGCTCGCCAAGACAGCCGGGAATGGTTCTTGCGATATCGCACATCGTTTCAAGCTCAGGACCGGAGATTTTATACTCGTCACGCAAGCCAATCCCGTCTTCGCGGAATATCCGCCCTACCGTTGCCACATCGCCGCGTTTCCAGGCGTCCAGCATTTCGTAAAATCTTTGCTGGGCGGCAAAGATATATTTGAACCTGTCACAAAGGTCAGGGTATTGGCCGGCAAACTGGGCTAATATCTTTTCATACAGACCATCGGTTTTGATGTCGGCCAGGCACGATATCTTATAGCCGGCTCTCTGGAGAATCGAAACGAATTGTTCGCACTCGGCCCTCCTGATTTTATAAGTCGATTTTTCCAGCCCTGGGCGAACAGTGCCGGTATCCATTACGACAATCGAAAAATCAGCGGCACGTTTGCCCAATGGGACATACTCGACCGACTGTTTTTTAGGATTGTAGTAAGTGCCGAAACCTTCGCGGGCGAAGAGTATCATAATCTGGTCCAATTTGCCGCAGGGTGAGCCGATGTAGTCATTTTCCACCTGCTGCGCCAAATCAACTATCCTGAGCTTATCTGCTTCCTCAATGCCATTGGCCTGCAGGACGGACAGTATCAGGTTAAGGGCCAATGAAGCCGAACGAGACATCCCGCCGCCGGGAATATTGCCGTAGATTACCGCATTGATTCCTCTGTTGATTTTATAGCCGGCCCGGCGAAGAACAAAATCAACGCCATAAGCAAATCTCGCCCACGTGTCGGCTGTCTGTGGTGATTTCGGCTCAGGGATTTTACCCAGCTCAAATTCAACCACGCCGTCGCCGGGGAAATTGCCGCTGTAAAGCCGTATTAAAGAATCTTCGGCTGGTCTGTATGCCATCCAGATAAAGCGGTCAGTGCCCACGCCGAAAAGCTCGGTGCCGTTATAGTCGCCGTGCTCAACGCCGAGGCAAAACCGCGATGACGTCCTCCTTATCTTGCCGCCTTTTATATCGATACCGGCTTTCTTTGCCAGTTCTACGATTTTGCCGACTGCTTTTTTGTCTTCCGCCGTCGGACGGATTACGGAACTTTTCGCCATTTGCGCGCACCTTCCACGATTTCAATTAAAAGAAAGGCAAATGATAACATCCTGCGACCCGCAAAGCAACCCTACTTCAGCTTGATGGAAAGGCCTTTTTCCGTTGATTCAGTCACGAAGGTTTTCATGTCCTGCAGGACCAGATGAAGCTGTTTGCTGTCTTCGAGCAGTTGTTCATAAAGCCGGCCGTCGTTCACTAACTTGCCGGCTGTTCCCTGGCCTTCGTTTATCTTTGCAAGAACGCTGTCGAGATTGGTCATAACCTCGCCGAGTTTATCGCTGGTTGTGACAAGGGACGTGGTAAGCTGGGTGGTCCTGGCATCAGCGTTCTGGAACATTGTCTTGCCGGCGTCAGCAGCTTCCTTAATCTGGCGTATGGCATCGTTGGCCTCCTTGCTGGCGTCTGCAAGATTAGCCAGTGCGGTTTTGATATTCGCCTTATTATTGGCGTCGCCCACGACGTCGTTACTGTTTTTGACAAACGCGGTAACATCCGTAATCAGTTCTTCCAGTTTTGCCTGGGTTTCCTCGGGGAAAAATTCACTGGAAACGCCGGTCGAACCCTGAAGCAAACTGCCCTCAACAAGAACCTTCCCCTTCAAAGCGTCAACAGGCGGAATACGCAGGTCGATATAGCTCGAACCAAGCCCCCGCGTCATCAGCTTTGCTTGTACTATGTCAGGGATATCCTTAAAATGATTATCAATACTGACGATGACCATTGTCTGATGATACCATTTTTTGGTATTGAGGTCCTGGAGCACAGTCGGCGGCTTTACATCTGTTACCGTGCCTATCTGGTAACCGCAAAACCGAACCGGCGTATCCCTCTGCACGCCCGGTGCGCTTGGGAACTGAATTTTAACCTCGTAGGACTTTATCTCGCTGACTAAAATAGGCAGGTCGCCGAATTTGAATATCATCCAGAAAAACGCGATGACCGCCACAATGACAAAAATCCCGACGACCATACTGCGTCTTCGCTGCATTGTTTCGTAATCGCTCACCGCCCTTTTCCTTTCATATCCGTTCTGCCTTCAAGGAACACCTCGCGTATGGCCCGTAAGGGATAGCCGCTTTTATTGAGCTTCTTCACAAGTTTAATACGCTCGATGGTTCGCTCATCGAACATTCGTCTGCCGGTCTTTGTGATTTTGGCTGCTTCGAGCAATCCCAACATAATGTAATACTGCAGCGACTGGCGTGATACGCCCGCCTCTTTCGCTGCCTTACCTATCGAAATTAATCCAGTTTTGGGACCCAATGGGCAACCTCTGCTCACATAAGCATTTATCGGCATCAGAGGGGCTAAAGATTATAAATTAACCCCCTGCTGAAGCCAGTTGGGCCGCCAATTTCAGTAAGGAATCGCGGATTTGTGCGTATTTTATCGCCCCCAACGCGGCTTTTACATCCTTTGTTTCACGGGTTTGCCTTACCCAATGGGGCGATATTAAAACCACAAAATCAAAACGGGGGGCGATTAACTGTTTATTTTGCCTGAAGGCCTCGCGTAACAGCCGTTTCAGCCGATTGCGAACAACCGCGTTTCCACAAGATTTGCCGATAGATATGCCCAGGCGGGGGTAATCGAGGCCATTTTCGCGGGCAAACAGCAAAAGAAGCTCATCGCGAGCGTTCAATCGCTTCGCCAAGACAAACCTGAACTGGCTGTTCGCGAGAAGCCGGCTGGCTTTCGGGAATGAATTACCCTTAGTCATTGTATTGCGGCGACGACTGCACGCCGACCCGAAAAAGTATATGCCACAATTCGCTCCGGTTAACGCCTGCCGTCCGTAATACCAGGCCAGGTATCGGTCCTGAACGGTGTCGCGGGCAGACCTTCCTTGTTATATAGGTTGCATACCGGATTTTTCGCCCAGGCATAACGCACTGAAACCGGTGCAGCAACTTTATCGGAACTTACAATAATTGTATCGCCCTCAATCTTTGCGTCCGCCCATACAAATTTCTTGTCTGCCCCGGCTACTGCGAACCCTTTCAGCGAATCGCCTTTAGCCATCAGTCCACTGCCGACATCGTCAAAAGCAAGTATGGCCTTATTGCCATCGACCTTCATCGATTTGTATATCGGGCCTGAGTAAACAATATTTTTGCCGTATGTCTTTGCCAATGCCCATAGCGCCAGACGCTTACCGACGTCCTGCTTGTTCTTGGGGTGAATATCATTCGCTTCGCCGATATCTATCGTAACCGCCATTCCCGTATTCGGCGCCGAAAGTGTCATCAATTGTGCCTCTCGCAACTCCGCCCAGTCGCTTTCTCCCGGCTCAGGATTTACCGGCTCCCAGTTTGCCAATTGAACAAACAGGAACGGAAAATCGCCCTCGTGCCAGGCGTCCCGCCAGTTTTTAATCATCATCGGGAAAAGCGTGCGATACTGATATGCACGCCAGGCATTCGACTCGCCCTGATACCAAATCGCCCCGCGTATGCCGTATGGAAGAATTGGAACAATCATTCCATTATAAAGACCCGTCGGCGAATAAGCATGTCCCGGTCCTATCGGCTCTTCCGGCCTTGGCGGCAACGGTTTGCCTTCGGCTCTTAATTTTGGCACTATCGAGTCATACTTCTGCATCTCTTCCCGATACTTCCTTTTCAATTCGTTGATATCCGCTGATGTCTCCTCAAACCTTTTTAGAATCGGCCGAAAGTTCGGGTCGTTTTCAAGGTATTCTTTGCTCATCCACGACTCAGCCGGCGTCCCGCCCCACGATGTATGAATCAGGCCAATCGGGACATTAAGCTGCTTAGTAAGCTCCCGGCCGAAGAAGTAACCAACCGCCGTAAAGTTTCCTGCCGTTTGAGAACTGCATACCTGCCATTTGCCGTTGCAATTATACATAGGCGTATAAATCACCTTCCGGCCAACAGTGAAACTCCTAATCTGAGGATAATTGTTGGCATCAGCCATTTCCTCAGCCGAGTTTTTTGCCTGCCTAACCGTAAATTCCATATTCGACTGGCCCGAACATACCCACACTTCTCCTACGAGAATATTCTTAATCGTTATGGGATTTTTGCCGCTGACCGTCATCTCATAAGGGCCGCCCGCTTTACCTGTATCGATTTTGACCATCCATTTGCCATCCTGGTCAGCTGTTGTCTCCCATTTGCCGCTTCCCCAGCTTCCTGTAACCGTAACCGCCTCATTAGGGTCCGCCCAGCCCCAAACAGGCACGGTTTTGCCCTGCTGCAAGACCATATTATCGCTTATGACAGACGGCAGCCGGACATCCGCCGACAATACGCCGGCCAAAACAAACACTATAACCAGCACAACAACACTATGCTTTTTGCAAACATAATTCATCTTTCGACTCCTTACATTGTTTTTTCAATCTTCGGTTACAAGAACCAGCTAACAGGTATTATAGTAGTCCCTTCAGACAAAGGCAAATATCATCCCAACGATGAATTTGAAACGCTATGCCTTCGACATATTTACATTTGTAAAGGACTTCGTTGACATGGTCTCGCGGGATGGTAGAATATCGACGGCTGGAACCAGATACGAAAAACAGAACCGACAAAAAAAATGGGGGTCCCTGAATGAACAGACGTGACTTTCTGAAAACAGGCGGCGTAATCGCGGCGACCGTAATTTCTGGATGTAAAAGCAGCGATACTCCGGCGTCAGGAGCGAATATGACAGCAAATTCTCAGAAAACAACCCTGAAGTTTCCACGTTATCGCGGATTTAATTTCCCGGTAGGGTTCGGCTCAAAAGGCCCGCAAAGAAGAAAATTCAATGAAAAGGATTTCGAGATAATAAAAGAGTGGGGATTTAACTTTGGCCGGATACCAATGTCTTACTGGAACTGGGCGGACAAAGACAACTGGTATAATATCGATGAGGAAGTCCTCAAGGAAATCGACAAGGTAGTGGAGAAAGGCAAGCAATACAAAATACATATCAATCTCAACCTCCATCGCATACCGGGATATTGCATCAACGGGCGGGACCAGGAGCCGATGGACCTTTATGAAGATACGCCTGAAAAAATGCAAAAGGCGCTTGATGCGGCGGTCTTTCACTGGAAGATGTTCGCGAAACGATATAAGGGCATACCGAGCACGCAGCTCAGCTTCGATTTGATTAACGAGCCGCCAACCCTGAAAGAAGAAACCCGGCACATCGAGGTTGTTACGGCATTAGTAAAGGGGATAAGGGAAGAAGACCCTAATCGGCTGATTGTGGCGGACGGCAAGGACGTAGGCAGATTGCCTATCATGGGCATAGCGGATTTGGGTGTTGTGCAGAGCACACGCGGGTATGACCCGATGAGCGTGAGTCATTATACGGCAGGCTGGGTGCCGAAAGACGCGTTTCAAACGTTTAATGTCCCAACCTGGCCGTTGAAAGGCGACGACGGGAAAATTTGGGATAAGACCGCGCTGAGGGCAACTCTGATTGATACGTGGAAACCGCTGATGGCAAAGGGCGTGCCGGTGCACGTGGGCGAATGGGGATGCTTTAACAAAACACCTCACGACGTAGCGATTAGCTGGATGACGGATTTGCTTTCGCTGTGGAAAGAGGTCGGCTGGGGATACGCAATGTGGAATTTGCGCGGGCCGTTCGGCGTGATGGACAGCGAACGCGAAGACGTAGAGTATGAGGATTATAAGGGGTACAAGCTGGACCGTAAGATGCTGGAATTGATGAAGGAGCACCAAGAATGACTTTCAGATTAACCGTTTTGCTGATGATAGGAGTAATGATGGCTACCACATCGCTGCACGGCGCACAGGACGCCAATCAGCCGGCCAAAACAAAGCCGGCGGCAAATGTAACAAAAAAACCGGTAACGCCGAACGCTTCGCCGGAAGCAGTGAAACTGCTCGAATATCTCTACAGTATTTCCGGCAAGCAGACGCTTGTTGGCCAGCATTGTGCGCCGCTTGTCGCCACGACGCAGCTCGCCTATAATGAAAAATGGACAGGGCATTACCCGGCATTGTGCGGGTTCGACTTCGGCTTCAGCGCACCGGGCACATGGGATGGAATAAATTTCCGCCAGAATATTGTTGATGAGGCGATAAGACGAAACAACGATGGGTTCATTATTACAATTATGTGGCACGCGGTGCCTCCTACTGAAGAGGAACCGGTTGACTTCAGGAAATCGATACAGGGCCACATCACTGACAAGGAATGGCAGGATTTAATTACGCCGGGAACCACTGTTAACGAGCGATGGAAATCGCAGGTGGACGTAATAGCGTTCTTCCTGAAACAACTGAAATACGCGGACGTACCCGCACTGTGGAGACCTTATCACGAAATAAACGGCGACTTTTTCTGGTGGAACGGCAAGACCGGCGACAATGGCACGAAGAAACTTTACCGGATGCTTTATGACCGGCTGGTAAATTTCCACAAGCTCAATAACCTGATATGGGTTTATAACTGCAACGAAATCAGGGAAAACGTGCTGCCTTATGACAGCGTTTACCCGGGAGATGACGTGGTGGATATCCTCGCGACTGATGTTTACAGGAACGGCTTTGACCCGAACGATTATAACCAGCTTTTAGCTGTAGCGGGCGACAAACCAATCGCGTTAGGCGAGGTGGGAGCGCCGCCTCCGCCGGAAAAACTGCGCGAGCAGCCGAAGTGGACGTGGTTTATGGTATGGGGAAATCTACCCCGTGGAGCGAACCGCGAGGCCTACGACTGTAACGAAACCATTACCTGGGAAAAGCTGCCCTGGGTTAAAAACAAGAATCCCAAAATTCATTACCCGATTCTGAAATAAAAGGTTCACCGTCGGAAATACTTAGGTCACGAGTATATAAACCGTTTATCGAAAGGAACACACCATGTGGAAAAAGATAGGATTGGTCATTCTTGGTATTGTGATTGGCTGTGTCCTTGGCGTCGTTCTAAGCATGGCTTATTGGGGACGCACAATAGCCACAGGCATGTTTTTGCTCCAGGAAAAAGAAGTGTTGAACATAGGAAAGGCCGCCGAAGATGCTTATTATAACGAGCCAAATGAAGTGGCCGTCTGGGCGTTAGAAAACTACATTAAAATTTTGAACAATATAAAAGAAGAACGCAAATCTATAAATGTTAAGAACCCATATTTTATACTATCCCCTGATACAGATTTATTATTCGCACATGCGAGATTAGGAAAAATATATAAGCAAATGGGCAACGATGAGAAATCCCGATACCATCTTGAACAGGCAATTTCTTACAGCAAGAATACCCCGTGTAAGACCGTCAATACACAGGAAGATTGCCTGAAAATGTTAGAACACCTTGATAAAGAACACAAAGAACACGCAAAAATTCAGAATAACACTGAACCCTGACGAAACATCGGTCAGATTTTCATAAGCTTGGCATATTTGAGCATAATGGACTTTGTCTGGCCCGTGTTGAAAGCAACTGTAACGACGGAATTCTCGCCCATATCGGCAAATTCCTTCACAGTGCCTATGCCGAATTTCTTATGCACAACAATATCCCCTTTATGAAAAAGAACTGCCGATTGTGCGCTCCGGATTTCGGATTTAACATTCTCTATTTCTGATTTATGATTTCTGATTCCTGATTGAGAAGCAGACTCGGAAAAGGCGAGACCAAGCTCGAAGAGAAATTGCGATGGTATGGTGCGGAGGGTCTGGCCCCTGATTTGGCGGTATTTTGCAAAAGCGATAAACAGGTTGACTTTTGCGCGGGTTATGCCGACGAAGAAAAGCCGGCGTTCTTCTTCGGTTTCATTCTCATTATCCGCGCTTCTTTCGTGAGGCAGCAAACCTTCCTCGACCCCCACAATGAAGACGGTATCGAATTCGAGACCTTTTGCGGAATGCAGCGTCATAAGCGCAACGCGTTCAACCGAGGCATTATACGCATCGGCGTCACTGAACAACGCTATTTGCTGGAGATAATCGACCAGCGAAGGCGCTTCGGTCTGCTTATCATATACGGCGGCTGCGCTTATAAGCTCCTCGATATTTGCGGCAGCATCTTTACCCTCGGCGCCTTCGGCAATCAACGATTTTTCAAGTCCAGAATCAGTGAAGACGCGTTCGACCATTTCCGCGACTGAGCCGGAGTCGCTTTTTTTGAAACCTTCAATCATATTAAGGAAAGCGGTAAGTTTAGCGGCAGTGGGCTGCGGGATACTCGATATCTGTGAAACAGTCTTAATTGCCTCATATAAGCCAACATTGCAGCGGGAAGCAAAGTTTTGAACTTTGTCGATTGTTGTCTTGCCTATGCCTCTCGCGGGAGTATTGATGATTCGCAGAAGCGAGATTCTGTCGGCGGGATTAACGATGACCTTCAAATAGGCGAGAACATCGCGGACTTCCTTTCGATTGTAGAATTCGACGCCGCGAACTATTTGATACGGGATTTTGCTCCTTATGAAGGCCTCTTCTATTGCCCGGCTCTGGGCGTTGACACGATAAAATATGGCTATATTGGAAAGGGACACGCCATCGTCAACCAATCGCCTGATATTTTCCGCGACACCAATGGCCTCCTCGACTTCATCCTCATACGGCTCAATAACGACTTTGCCCGCAGGCGGTTTTGTCGCGATAAGGCGTTTTTCCTTTCGGCTCTGGTTATTGGCAATGAGCCGGTCGGCAACTTCGAGGATGCAGGGAACGGAGCGAAAATTTTCTTCAAGCCGGACGACCACGGCATTAGGCCAGTCACGCTCAAAATCGAGGATGTTGCGAATATCAGCCCCACGCCAGCGATAGATTGACTGGTCCGGGTCGCCTGTTGCGCAGATATTTTTGTGCGAGGAAGCAAGCGCCTTTGCGATTCGATATTGCGCATGGTTGGTGTCCTGGTATTCATCAATGAGAAGATATTTGTATCTATGCCCGAGTTCCTCGCGAACAGCAGCATTGTTTTCGAGCAGAAAGGCCGCTTTCATAAGCAAATCATCGAAATCAACAGCGTTGAGACCTTTGAGAATTTGCTGATAGCGGGAATAGATTTTTGACAGCGTCTTCGAGAAAAAATCGTCTGCCTCCTTTTCAAAGGCATCGGCGTCGATGAGTTTATTTTTCAAAGTAGAAATCGCATCGAGCGTTCGCGCGGGCGAAAAATCGGTGGTATTGAGATTACAGTCAACGATTGCCTGCTTTATACATTTGGACTGGTCGGAATCGTCATATATACTGAAGTTTGGGGTGATGCCGGCAGCTTCGGAAAACTTTCGGAGAATGCGAACACACAGGGAATGAAATGTGCTGATATGCGCTCCTGCGGATGCGGCGAATCTGAATGCACGCTGGCGCATTTCGTCGGCGGCCTTGTTGGTAAAAGTGATGGCGCAGATATTATAAGCGGGGACACCTGAACTTACGAGAGCGGCAATGCGGCAGGTTATGACGCGGGTCTTGCCGCTTCCCGGCCCGGCGATAACAAGCAAGGGACCATCACGGTGAAATACGGCCTTTTGCTGGGAAGCGGTCAGTTCGGAAGCAAATGCGTCATCACGTTTATTGGTCGAGGGGAACATCATTGCGAGTTTGATTGTTGTTGCTGCCGCTGCGATTCCTGAATCAACTGCTCTTCAATCTGTGAGAATTGCTCAGCAAGTTTCGGCTGTTCGATTTTTATCCGGGCAAGGAGGGTCTGACGCATTGTTAGTGGATATTCCTCGTCGGAAAAGAAATCCCTAAACGCAAGAAATTTCATTACTCTTAACTCCGGCAAACGAAGCCGGGCCTCATCGCCATATTGTTTAGTATAAACATTATATACGTCTTCGGCCATTTTTTCGAGAGCGTAGGAAGCGTCGTCATCACGCAGGGCATATCTGAAATACGACTCGCGAAGCATCGGCATAATCGTATCCATCGCCTTGGTGATTGTGATGGTCTTGAGGTCCTTGCGTATCTGCTGGATGATATAAGATTCGACGGCCGGATCGTTAAATTCCGGACGAGGATACAACGCCCTGACATAATCATATATCTTCTGCGCTTTCTGCCTGTGACCCGCCTGGTAAAACATCGTCAGAGCATTGGTAAGCATATTGCGGTGCTGAACCATATGCGAATCATCCCATTTGTCGTTTGGGTCGCTGTATTTGTGTATAATTTCCGTTATTGCCTTGTTGTAAGAATCGAACATCCTGAAATCGGCACGCAGAAATATATCTTTTGTCGGCCCCGTGGCAGCGACCTGCTCGGCGCCCTGTGGTGAGGCCGGATTTTCGTTCGTATCGTAGATAAAGATTTTCCCATACCGGAACAGGTTCTGCAAACTGCTTGAAACAATCCGGTCGGTATTGATTTCGTCAATCGGATACTCTCCCCTGCCCGTCCTAACGGCATTTTTTTTGCCTGCTACGCGAAGCCCCTTAACCGTCCAGTAAATTGCGTGAACGTCCGGATGCCGCCAATCAAGCGGGTAGTGATAATTAGGGTCATTGAAATCTGTCGGGCCGTATGCGCGGTTTAATTCGAGCATAAGAACGGGGTCAAGTTTCCAGACGTTTCGAAGCTGCCATGCCTTTGCGAAAACATCGAAATCACGAAGTATTGCTGTGTCTCTGAACCGCTCGATTACCCTGAAAGCGGCAGGTGCGAATCTGTTTGGATTTTGCCGGAGAGAAAGGTAATTGCCCACAAATCGCGAATCATCCTCGAAGTTCTTGTCGGCGGCCTTCAGAGCAGCGATAAACGGCGCAATGTTCGCGTCGGCGGCAATCTGACTCCAGTCGGCAGGAGCTTTAGCAAGCGACTCAAACCATGCGTTGTCAGCCGGTCCGAGCAACGGTTCAATCGAAAGAGCAAGCTGTAACTTGTAGTATCTATTATCATCGTCGCTGTTGCTGCCTATTTTGTGCTGGAAGATTCTGCCAAGCTCACGATACAAACCAATCGATTTAGGATTGAGGGGTATGCCCTTGTCGCGCAAAAGCTCATAGCCGTTTTTCACCCACTGCCATCGCTGGTCCGCCTGTTCAGCGGGAATAGCCACAGAGATATTGTAGGCCATATTCCACGCCTGAAACGCCCAGACCTGTGAAAAACGCGGCTGAAGAACGGTAATCCATTCGGCAAGCTGCTTTGCATCGAAAAATTGGCCCTGCTCCTTGAGTTTATCAGCCCGCATCCAAAGGATATCAACCACCAGCCCTCTGAACGCCCCCATCGCAACCGTTGAGAAGGCCAGCGAAGGCGGTGCATTCTGCAGCGGCTCGTTACTTATCAGCTTCATTTCAACCCGCTGTGAATTTATATAATCCAGACGGTTGCCCGCAACGGTCAGCAGGACAACCATCAGCACAACGCATACAACAATAATCAGTTTGTCACGTAAACGCATAATCGTATTGACTTAATAATCTACGGCGGATGCCCGGCGGATGTTTTCACGCCTCCGGCACGGGCTAATAATAACGTTACACGATAACTTTTGCAATTTCGCGGTAAGTGAAAATCACCAGCGACAAAATCACCAGCAGCAGGGATCTGATACAAAGCGTCGAAAAGCCAAGCCAGGCAAGCAAAGACCAGCTCAACAGCCGGGCCGGAACTAAAAATTGAGAAGGGTCAAACTTGTCGAAATGCGGCAAAAGCGAAAGTATCGGCTGAAGAAACCACGTATATACCGGGCTGACATTGCCGCCGACAACGTTAAAGGATTCACCGATGTATCCGGTCATATTGGCCATAGTAAACACGGCCAGGCAAAGCAATATGGCAACTGGAAACGATAAAAATGACCCCGCAAAAACGGCGAACGCGGAAAGAAAAACGAGCCAAACAAAAATTAACAGGACCGCCCTGATAAAATTGGCGGTAAAGGTGTCGGCCTTGTAAAGCAGCTCAAGACCGTCCTCGAACGGAAAAATAACAACGGTATTATTAAGAGGATCATTAAAAAACGCCACGGCAAGATAGCCGTCGCCCGCAACCGCATCGGCTGGAACTGAAAATTCACGAAACGTGCGTATAACATCTTTTCGTTCCAGTGAATATATCGGCGTATCCAGAGTCGCCGCCAAGCGAAGCTGGCGAACGTCACCGACAACCCATTTACTGTATATCGAAAGGTCCTGAGGATTGACTGCAACATCGTATTTGAATCTCACGAACAAGTTCTGGTTGGGCTCTTTGGGCTTAACGTTATTGAATTCCATGAGCAGCTCTTCGCCCACCGCGGCGGCCCGCCTTCTAAGCCCGATACGGCGAGCAAGCTCATTCATATAATTATGACGAGTGACCGGATTTTCATCCACACCGGCAGGAACCTCGCCATTCTGCTTAAGCTTTTTATACGCCTCTGCAAGCTCCTGCGAAATATCCGGCTCTTCGGGCTTTACCGACGCCCTGGCGGTAAAAAACTCGTCCCGAATCTGGGTCATCTGGACTTCGTCCGCGCGCAGAACCGTCGGCAATAAAATGGTGATGCCGTAAATGATAACGGAAAAAAGAACGAGCAAACCCGCGTCTAAAATAACAATTCCGAGCAATTTGCCGAGCACAAACTGAAACCGCCGAATCGGCTTTGTTAAAACGGTATAAATCTGCTTGTCTTTTACTTCGCTTGTGAGCGAATACGCGGTTGTGAAAATGGTAAGCATCGCCAGCAAAAACGCCGTCAGTGACATACCATAGCTGACGAACGCCTGCATACGCCCCTTCACCGTGCCGTCACCGGTCATAGTCAGTCCCATTACCGGCAGCAGCACAAGCAGCAGAACTATAAAGACCGCGGCGATTTTGAGACGCAGGGCCTGCTTTATCATATTGACAGCAACGGCCCAGACGCTACGCATTGGCGGAATCTCCGGGATGAGCTTTCTTTGTATCCGCATTGGACCGGCCCGTTAATTCGTCGAGAATGCTCTTATTCGGCTGGTCGGATTGCGCCGGCGCTGGTTCGGTTTGTGTCGGCTGGATAACAACCGGTTTTGAATCGGCCTGTTCGGTCAACTCTTTGAGCAGATTTTCATCCGCCGGCGACAACGGTGCCGGTTGAGATTTGACCTGCTGCGTATCAGGAACAGCCGGTCGTTCGTCAGAGGCGGAAACGAGCTGGTTAAGTAGCGCTTCCCGGCTCGCACGGTCATTAGTCCCGGCGGAAAGAAAATTGCTAATCTGCGTCTTGCTCTCCGCACCGCTTGTCGGGACGGCCTGCTGTTGCGCCCGGGCCACGATATTGATAAAGAACGTTTCGAGCTTATCTATCGGCGAGCCGATAGTGTATTCCGCGTGCTCTTCGGCAAGCGTCTGCTTTATTTTCTCGATTACTGCCGGACTTAAACGCCCGGTCAGGATTTCGGTCTTATCGGAGTGCCGCAGCAGTTCGCGGACGTCGCCTTCCGCCTGAATCTTGCCGCCATAAAGAATCGCGATTCTGTTGCATACGTCCTCTACGTCGGCAAGAAGGTGACTGCAAAGCAGAATCGTCTTGCCGCGTTTGGCGAGTTCGAGGATAAGGTCTTTGATTTGTCTTGTGCCGATGGGGTCAAGACCCGTGGTTGGTTCATCAAGAATAAGCAGCTCAGGGTCGTTTATAAGGGCCTGGGCAAGACCGATTCTTCTTGCCATACCCTTTGAAAATGTCCCGATGGTCCTGTTGGCGACGGCCTTCAGGCCGACCATATCCAGCAGCGCCTCGATTCGCATCCTGCGGACTTTCGCGGGCAGTTTGAACAGCTGGCCGTAAAAATCGAGCGTTTCGCGGGCCGTCAGGTATTTATAAAGATATGACTCTTCAGGCAAAAAACCGATTCTGCGATTGATTTGCGGGTCGGTGGCGTCGCCCCCGAGAACGATTGCCTTTCCTTTTGTTGGATGAAGCAGACCGAGGAGCATTTTGAGCGTGGTTGTTTTGCCTGAGCCGTTAGGGCCGAGAAAACCATAAACCTCGTTGGGGCGAACCTTCAGATTAAGGTCATCGACGGCTATAACCCTGCTGCGGCCCCACCAGTCGGAAAAAATCTTTGTAAGAGAAAATGTTTCAATCGCATATTCCATAATTTCAGTTAATCCCGTCAGGCCCGTATATAGATATTCTACGCAGCATCACCCGTATGGTGCTGAAGTTCTTCGCCGTGACGAACTAAGCGGGCGCTGTTGAAGACAACGACAAGAGAGCTTGCGAAATGCAGGAACGCTGCCGTTGTCGGCAGAATCAAAAACGACAGCGATATGCCCACGATGATAAAGCTGACGCCAAAGGCAAGGTTTGAGTTGATAACAAAACGCGTTCTGCGTGAAAGCTGTACCAGTGCGGGCAGTCGTTTGAGGTCGTCGCTCAACAGCGCGATTGAGGCGGAGTTGATTGCTACGTCGGAACCGGCCGCTCCCATCGCTATGCCGAGGTCGCCCGCGGCAAGCGCGGGGGCATCGTTTATACCGTCGCCCACAACAACGACGGTGTGCCCGTCTTTTTTGATTTTTTCTACAATGGCCAGTTTATCCTGGGGCAGGCAATGCGCCTTGTAATCGGTGCAGCCAAGTTCTGCCGCGACTCGCCCTGCGACTTCGTCCCTGTCGCCCGTCAGCATAGTTACACGTTTGACACCAAGTGCGAAAAGGTCTGCTACAGCTTCCTTCGCCTCGGGCCTAGTCTTATCCTGAAGGCCTATCCACCCGATGCAATTATGGTCCAAAGCAACGAAAAGCGTGCTGAAACCCTGCTCTTCGTGCAAAGACGGCAGAGTAACATTTGACATATTGATCTGGTTTTCCCTGAGGAAAGAATCTCTGCCGACGATTACCCTGCTGCCGGCGACTTTGGCGAAAACGCCTTTGCCGGGCGTTTCCTGGAAATTATCCACTTCGGACAAAATTAGATTTGCCTGTTTGGCAACCTCAAGCAAAGCCCTTGCCGCGGGATGCTTGCTCATTTTTTCAGCGGAGGAGGCCAGTGAAAGCAGCGTTGACGGCTCAATCCCATTTGCAGGGGTGAGCTTCGTTACATATAATCGGCCGGTCGTTACTGTTCCCGTCTTGTCGAAGACCATCGCAGTGATTTTGCCCGCGGCTTCGAGGTCGGCAACGTTCTTGACGAGTATGCCGAGGCGGGCAGCAGCGGATATCGCCGCAACCATCGCGCTGGGCGTCGCCAGAATCAATGAACAGGGACAGGATATTACAAGAATGGTAATGGCATAGTTGATATTGCCCGTGAAGAACAGGACAATGCCCGCAATCATAAGAACGGTCGGCGTGTACCATTTAACATAGCGGTCGATAATCCGCATAATCGGTATCTTGGTATGCTCGGCCTGCAAAATCAGCGACTGGACCTTGCCTAAAGTGGTATCTTTGCCCGCCTTGGTAACGGCAATATCGAGAACACCCGTAAGATTGCTTGTGCCCGCGAAGACCTGCATACCGGGAACTTTATCAGCGGGCAACGATTCGCCGGTAATTGTGGCCTCATTGACCGAGCTTAAACCCTTTACGACGTCGCCATCGACCGGGATATTATCGCCGGGCCTTACCCGAACAATATCGCCCGGCTTAATCCGGCTGACCATAACCTCGGTTTCGGAGCCGTCGGAATGCAGTTGATTTGCTTTTCGAGGGGTGAGTTTAATGAGCGATTCAATCGATGCCCTCGCACCAAGGGCTGTTCTGCTCTCGACCAGTTCACTAAGCAGCATAAAAAACGCAACCACACAGGCGGCGGGATATTGCCGGGTGGCAATGGCGGCAAGTATCGCAAGGGCCACAAGCTCATCCATATGGGCTTCTTTATGCACTAAACTTTTAATTGCGTGCCAGATGATAGGCGAGCCAAGCAGGATTGCGCCCGCGAACGCGAGAATCTCGGTCTGGAAGGCATCGGGGCCATAAACAAACCATTTGCTTACATAGTGGCTTAGCAGCAGCGTCCCCCCTGCCAGCGTCCCCAGCAGCGCCAAACTGACGCGAACCTGTTTGCCGTGCGTATGCTCGACTGCTATATCGTCCTTAAAATGCAGATGTTCGTGGGCCATTATTTCTCTCTCAGGATTCCTCACTAAGTTTATTTTCCGGGTTCGGATTTCGGCCTTATCCCAGGGTCCCTGTTGATTAGAACCCTGACATCGGTTGCTTTTCCATGCTGCGCGGGCTCAATTACCGTCTTCTCATCGGCGTCGCGAAGGACCTGCTCAATCGCGTCCTGATAGACCCTCTGTATGACAAGCTTGGGATACTTTCGATATTCCGGAAGTATCCTTTGCAGGTACTCGGCGTTCGCCCTGGCGTCCTCGACGACCTTTGTCCGATAGCCGCGCGAATCGGCTATTTGCTCCTGTGCTCTGCCGGCAACCTGTCCCCACAACTGCTCCTGTTTTTGTTTGTCATAGGAACTATCATGCAGAGAGGCAAGCAGCTCGCCGGCAATCGGGCCCCCGGTCTCATTGAGAATCTTTTCCGCGTTTAGCTTTGCCTCGCTGATTGCCTTTTGCTTATCCTGGGTGGCGGTTAAAGACGCCTGGAAGGCAGCCCCTACCTGCCTGGGCCAGGTTATATCACGGATTTGAACCGAAACAACCTTAATGCCGCTGTCTAAGGCGTTGAGCTTGTTTTGAAGACGCTCCTTGACCCTATCCGTAACCGAAGCCACCTTTTCAAACATTGCCTCTTCGATTGTGTAATTTACCATTGTTGCGACAACCGCGTCGGAGAAAACATTCTCCAGCAGCGGATTTATATTTTGCTCAATGATGTCCGAGTAATTCTGTCCGGCGGAAAGATGGTCGTCCTGCACATAGCAGTGCTTGTAGAATCTTTCCGCATCGGTAATCTGGTAGGTCAAAACCCACTTGCAGTGAAGGATATTATAATCGCTGCCTTCGGAGACGGCTGCGGCCCCCTCCTGTTTTTCGCCCCTTACCAAACAATAGCCGTCGCTAAGGGGATTAAGCGTCGGCAACGCGTATGATTTTTGGTTGGCCGCGTCACCCATCTCATCGCCGGGTTTCTGATAATACCAGAACGAATTGATTGCCAAGTTGACCTTTTTCTCGACGGGAACTCGAACGATTTCGTGAATCGGATAGGGCAAAAGCAGCTTCAATCCCGGACCAAGAAGCCGTCCTTCGCCGACTCCGCTGATTTTACCGAACCGCAGAACAATCGCCCGTTCGCCAGGCCCTACCGTCCGGATACCGGAAAGCAAAAACAATATTATCAGTATGACCATTATGACCTTGAGGACGGCGAAGCTGACCTTTAACGCCCCCGACAGGTAGTCATAGCCGGGGTCCGCCTGCCGCACATGGCCCGCGTCATTCGGAGTCGCGTGATTATGTTCGTGCTCGTGATGGTGTCCGTGTTCTTCCGTCATATCTTTCAAATCCGCCTATGAAACAAACAGCAATTATTCTTTCGGTTTCAGGTCCGGCATCTGCCTGAGCAGCTTGAACGGCTCGGTATCCGCGCTGATAACAACCGTCGCTCTTTGTTCGAGTATCTTTTTGAGCGCGTCGATATCACGCAGGAACATGGCAAGCTGCGGGTCCTGTTCGAGCAGCTTATAATACTGGGCGGCCTCGGCGTCACCCTGTGCGCGAATGGCCTTGGCCCTGGCCTCCGCGGCCGCGAGCAGCTCGGTCTGCATTGAAAGGGCGTCTGTAACGATTTTCTTGGATGCGGCGTTGCCCTCAGCGATTGTCGCCTCGGTCCTGCGGTTCCGCTCGGCCTTCATCCGCTCAAATACGTCCTTGCTTACATCTTCGCTGATTTTAAGCTGCCTGATGCCGATCGTCTTGATTTCAATCCCATAGTTGCTTCGCACGGCCTTCTGAATCTCAGCCAGCATCTCTTTTTCAATTTCATCGAGCTTTATTTTTGCCGGGTCGCTGTTGACAAATTCGGAGAAGTCATGCCGGCCTATGACCTTGTTCTGAGTATCGCTTATCTGAGTAAGCAGCTTGTTCTCGGCTTCCGAAACAGTCCCGACCGCGTTAAAAAACGCAAGCGGCTCAGCAACACGCCAGACGATAAACGTGTTGACAATAATCGGCACAGCCCCTTTCGTGGGCGTCTCGCCTATCTCGGCCACAAGACCTCTCGACCGCGAATCGAACTTCTGAACCATTTCGATTGGCGGAGGCCATTTGAAATACAAACCCGGCTCGGTTATCTGCCGCGTGGCCTTGCCGAAGGTCATCACAAGGGCCGATTCGGTCTCTCGCACCTGGAACATCGTGAACACAAGAGCCAAAATGACAAAAAGCAGAACGATAAAGATGGTTATTGTTATATTTTTCATTGTGAACTGCTCTCCTGAACTCCGCCGATGTCGTACAAACTCGGCGTTAATTTTTCCTTAAGGTCAACAATAAATGTCTCCGCATCATTCGGGTCAGCGACAATAACGTATTTCCTGATTGGTTTGAGCGTTTCCTCCAGCGCAATAAGACGCTGCTGGCGTTTGTAAATCTCCGGCGCAGCCCTGTACGCCTTTACCTGGCTGTCGAAGCGTTCGCCGGTGGCACGGGCGATAGTGGCTTTTTCAAACCTGTAACTCTGGGCCTCCCGCAACATGCAGAATATATCGCCGTCCGCCTGGCCAAACGCCTTATCCAGCCGGCCGGCAATCTCATCGGTCTGCTGATGGTTATTTTCCTGTCTGGCCTTTTGATAATCCGACGCCAGAACGTAAAGGTCGGATGCACCCTCGACCGAACCGGCAAGCGTGCTGAGGGTACGATTACGGTCTCCCTCTGCCCTGAGAATTATCGCCTGTTTTTTCTGAATCGCGCCTATAACCTTCTCATAGTCGGCGGCAACCTGTGTAGGCGGATGTATCCCCTGCAGGCCCACGAAAACAATCTCGATGCCAAGACCCGCCTTGTCTGCGGCGGCCTGGATATTCTGCGTCAAAACCTGCTTGGCCCGTGCCCTGCCGGCGCCAAGCAAGCTGGCCTGCAAAGCGACCTCATCGTCAACCTCAATAGTTGAGCTTGCTGCAAACCTCGCAAGCTCGCGGTAACATATATCTTCGAGTCGTTTCTCTGGATTGTCGTAGTTATAAAGGAACGCGTAAATATCTTTGACAACGTAATGCACGGGAACATTTGCCTTGAGCAGGCTGACCGGCACC
Source organism: uncultured Phycisphaerales bacterium (assembly GCA_963769245.1). Lineage (GTDB taxonomy): Bacteria > Planctomycetota > Phycisphaerae > Sedimentisphaerales > Anaerobacaceae > Fen-1362. The sequence goes on along the minus strand of CAVYKU010000001.1, from coordinate 1,476,439 downwards.
ACCCCCTGCGGATTTTTCTCCGCGCCGAGACGGCTCGCAACAAGAAGGTTGTATTCTTCCTTGTAATGGTCCTTGCCCCACAGCAACGGCTCGCGGATTATCTGCCCGGTTTTGGGGTCTGTTTTCGGCACATAGCCGATTTGCAATTCCTTTATATCGCTCGTGGGGTATATTCGAATGATATCGATAGGCCATGGCCTTTTGAAATGGATACCCGGGCCGACCAGCCAGACATTGCCTTTGGCGTCTTTAGGATTGCCGAAGTGTTCGATTACCCCCTGCTCATTTGGATTAATAACGATGACGCAGCTAAGCAGATACAGTGTAATAGCGCCGAAGAAAAAGAGCGGCACAACGGCTTTTTCGAGAAGTTTATAAAACCACGTCTGGGAAACTTTGAATCCGAATTGATAATCGATTGCACCAGTGGCCGTATGAAGAATTTCGCCCGGCTCGTTGACCAGCCCAAGCAGCCGGCTGTCAAACGCCGCCCTGCTGTATTGACCGGTCAGGCGAGGACGATAGATATCAAATATAATGTTAAGCAGATTCTCGACGCCAAGAATGATAAGCAGGATTGGAATCAGATAGTCAATCACCCTGATTACGGTGGTTAATTTAAACTGAACCAGCGCAAGCGCTATCGCCAGAGCAAATGACAAAATCGCCGAGCCGAACAGGAAACTGCCTCCTGCCCGCATCGGCTTCCATTCCGGCTGTCTTGACATCCCCGTCGCGTAACGCGACATCAGGAAACTCACAAACGCAACAGCAATCATACAAACCGCGCACAACAGCGGCTGTTTGCCGATAGCCGGGTTCGAATCCGAAACACCTCTGATCAAATACAAACCTATGGCCGCCTGATAAGCGGCGATAAGGAATGAAAAAATCGGCAGGAACCACTTTTCAAGTATCGCAAGACGCTTTTGGGCGACTGCGAACAACTGTGCCTGCTCGCCTTTCTGCTGAAAGATTTTATCTGCCCTGTGTTCGCCGGCAAGCGCGCTCATATCGAGCTTTTCCTGCTCGGCAAGGGCTCGCTGATGGAACTGGATAAGCAAAACCAGCCAGATTAAAGCCGAACCAAGCAGAACAAAACTCTCTGAATAGACGGATACAAAACCGCTCCATCTGCCGATAAGAATCGTAATGACAAAGAAGATGACGCTGATTATCAGCGACACAATTGCAGCAAGCTTTGCCGGTCTTGATGATGTTGTCATTTATCAAATTCCTAAAGTTTCTAACGAACCCCTGAAAGCAAAGGGCATATAGATATAGTATTTCCCGGCTATTTACAAGCCGGTTTTTATAACATATAAGAATATATCGCCAAAATTAGGCAAAAAACCTTGCCTAAAACTCAAAAGATGCCGAAAAACGATGATTTCCAGAAAGGTCGTTGAGAATGACAAAGTTATTTACAATAGCAAAAAATACCTTCATAGAAACCATACGCCAGCCGGTCTATGCGATAATTATCATCGCCGCCCTGATGCTGTTTCTCGTCAGTCCTGGAATCTCGATGTACACACTGGATGACGATAATAAGCTTTTGCGCAAATTGGGGTTATCTACGCTTTTCATGGCAAGCTTGTTCATCGCAATTTTCTCTGCTTCAGGGGCTGTGGCGGAGGAAATCGAGAATAAAACCATTATGACTGTTTTAAGCAAGCCCGTACAACGTCCGATATTTATTTTAGCTAAATTCCTGGGAGTTACCGGGGCTGTCGCTATGGCCCATTATATCTGCACCATAGCACTGATAATGGCCATAAGAAACGGTGTTCTGGAAAACGTCGATTCAAACAACGACTATACTGTATTAACGGCCGGAGGGATTATCCTCGTCCTTACCTGTCTCCTAACTGCTTTCTTTAACTATAGTTATGACTGGAAGTCCACCTCAACTGCTATGGTTTTACTGGCCGGTTTAGGCACAATTGCGATGATTTTCCTGATTTTCTTCGACCGCGACTGGAAGTTTAACCCTGCTAATAATAACATTAACGCGGTTGATGTTTATGGTTCGGTTCTGCTCTTTCTGGCGGCGATTATAATCGCGGCATTGGCGGTGGCCCTGTCCTGCCGGTTCAATATCGTGGTAACCCTCTCGGCCTGCGTGGGCATTTTCCTTCTCGGACTTGTCTCTGACTGGGCCTTCGGTGCCCTCGCCAAAACCCACCTCTGGGCAAAAATATGCTACTTCGCCATTCCTAATCTTCAGGTTTTCTGGATAAGTGACGCTATTGTTGAGGGAAGCACATTATCCATCAAATACATATTCATCACCGCTATATACGCGATTTGCTATGCGGGAGGTATACTAGCGTTGGCGGTAGCGTTATTCCAGCGAAGACAGGTCGGCTGACGTCCTACTGTCGAATAGGACAACCGCTTCCCTCGATAAGTTTAACGACGGCTGTTTCGTCGCAATTCTGCTGTTTGGTGCAGCGGGCACAATCGCTCCAGACCTTCATAGGCAATGAATCCTTATTGGCTACATGGAAACCAAGTTTGCCAAAAAACTCCGGCTTAAGCGTCAGGCCGAATACTTTAGGCGCTCCCAGCCAACGCGCCTGCTCTACCGCAGCGTTTACGAGCATCGCCCCCGCCCCTTTGCCCTGATGCGCCTCGTGAACAGCCAGTGATTTTATCTCCGCAAGGTCCGACCAGATTACCTCAAGTGCGCAGCAGCCAATTACCTGACCATCGAGTTCAGCGACAAGAAAGGTCTGGAGATTTGTAAAAATATCGGCCATCGAGCGAAATAGCATCTGGTCACGCTCCGCGAAACAATTTATCAGGGCGTGTATGGCCTTCACATCAGTAACATTTGCACTGCGAACTTTCATAATTAATCAAGTATAACATACTTTGAAAACGTTTCCAGAGTTCAATACCGTAATCTTAAGGCAAATAATGCTGGAAAAATCCGGCCCGATGGCTACAATTGCCACGAATATGCGGTTTATACTGATTGATAAAATTGTTGAGATAGAGCCGGGCAAACGGCTAAAGGCGGTCAAAAGCGTCTCGCTGGCGGAAGAGTATCTGGCGGACCACTTCCCGACCTTCCCGGTCCTGCCGGGGGTGTTGCTTTTAGAGGGCTTAATCGAGTCGGCATCGTGGCTGGTTCGGGCAACGGAAAACTTTGCGCATAGTATGGTCTTGCTCGAAGAGGCCAGAAATGTTAAATATAAGTCCTTTCTGGCGCCTGGAATGCAGATAGAATACTCGGTTGAGGCCAAAACAATCGAGGAAAACGTAAGCAGTTTCACGGGCACGGGCGTATCAAACGGCAAACAGATTGTCGAAGCCCGATTCGGCCTTAGACATTTTAATCTCGCCGAAAAGGATTCGGGTTTAGCGGCGGTAGATGCCAACATTATCAGCGAGATGAAAAAACGCTGGCAATTGCTGAAAAAATAAGCTGATTGCGGGTTTCGGATTTTAGATTTCAGATTGAAAAAGAAACTGGAGACGGATTGCTATGGCTATGGACAGAGAACAGATTTTGGAACAGGTCAAGACGGTAATGGTTGACGCACTCGGAGTCGATGACGACGAGGTAAAGCCCGAAGCAACACTGATGGGCAACCTGGGAGCGGAGAGTATCGATTTCCTCGATATAGTGTTCCGCCTGGAAAAGGCATTCGGAATTAAAATCGCAAGGGAAGAATTGTTCCCTGCTGAAACGCTGATGAACAACCCCGAGTTTGTAAGTAACGGCAAACTGACCGCGAAGGGCGTCACCGAGTTAAAGGCCAAAATGCCCCATACCGACGTCAGCGAATTCGCGAAAAACCCGGAGCTGAGCAAATTACCCGATTTGTTCACAGTGGGTATGATTGTCAACTACGTCCAGAGCAAGCTGAAGGCAGCTTAATACGTAAACACTTGTTTTTGAACCTTATCGGCAGGTTTTGCCTGAGCAATCCTGCCGATTGTCTTATTATAAGCAAATCGCAAAACGTCATTGCTTCGCTACGCAAAACAAGACGCTGTAGGGCTGCGCAAAAGCACAATATTAACAATAGATATCTGTCCCTAGTTTCCGCCCCATTCATTCGCGAAGACAGCAAAATCACGCAAGTCCACTATGCCGGACGAATCCACGTAAAGATTTGCACGCGAATCGTAGCCCGCATTGCCGGGGACTTTTAACCAGGAACTGGCAAAGACAGCCAAATCCGCCATGTCCACGTTTGAATCGCCGTCAAAATCAGCGCGTAGTTTATATAAACCATACAAATAGCCGTAGAGGGCCGCTTTGCCCCGCATCGTCTGTTGCGGCGTAAATTCCGAATGGGCCCATACATATCTATCATTGAAATAACCTTCCGCTTTCGGCCAGCCGGTAGTGGACGTCGTCCCGTAAGCGGGGTAACATAGAGCAGTCAACCTGCTCGGCTTATTCCCAGTCATACCTGTACTCGAAGAATCCCAGTCGTCGGTATTCAAATAGGGTGTATGTCCCGGATGCAGACCGGGGTAGCCGTCATTTCTGCCGGTAGTGTACATATTTTCAATACTTCGCTTGCTTGCCAGGTTAGTACAGGCGGTAGTCATTATAATCCTATTCATGGAATTGCGCCCAAGCTCCCAGTCAGCTTCCAGTACCATCGCATTTTCGAATAACGTTTTATCCGAATTACTGTCGGCAACCGCATGGGCAACTATACACCTTTGCACGTTCTGTTCGGTCTTAAAGTATCCTGTGTTATTGTCCGTAGCCCTGCGCGTTGGCCGGGAGTTAGAATAATTTGCTTCCTGATTTTTAGCTTCATTAATAATGGATGCCTTCATATTGCTGAATAAAGTCGGATAATGAACAGTTTGTTTGGTTTTGAGATAGGCGGCAGTTGCCCAAAGTTGATCATAACTCGAATCATTACATATCGTCGAGGTGCTTGATGTAACTTCGCTCAGTGAATTGACCATGTCTTCATAAGCGGTATTTCCGGTCACATTGTAGAGAAACGCTGCAGCCGTCATTTTCAGGTCTTTGCCCCTGATTGTTACATCACCGATACCCAGCGTTGTACTAAGCATCTGGTCGGGCAGGTTTGAGGCGTAATTGTAAGCTGTTACTGCGGCATTTGTGTACGTATCCTTCAAATCATTCAATCCCGCGAGCATAAAGCAATTAGCCAGCATTGCCGCGTTTGCGGCACTTGCCCATGCTGATATCGGCGTGGTTCCCGCCTGGTAAAGAATCGGAGTGGTTTCGCTGGTAGGATTAGTAAGTCCGTAACTGTATCCGTTTCCATCGCGCAAGTTAAGCCAGAAATCAACCTCGTTTCTTGCTTCATCCAGGATATCAGGAATGCCGTTGCCGCTTTCAGCTATTTGCAGGTTATCATCATTCAAATTGCCGTCGGTAAGAAAATAGGGCAGCAGCATGTCATAAATGTTTGAAATATGCCCCTGATTCCTGTCCCAGTCCGTTGCATCGGAGTGTCCCCCATAGGCGTTGTTGTTCTGGGCGCCTGTCACATAAGGGGCTATTGCGGATGGATTGTCCCAAAAACCATCACTCCAGCTCGAGTTAAGAGGTGACATATTAGTTATATAAACTATCGTACTTGCCGGCGATACACCGGGAATAAAAAGGGGCTGGCGGGGAACCGGCATCCCGGGATAATTAGTTTCCTGGCCGATACGCATATAAAAATAGCCGATTGTACTGACCCTGAACGGCTCAAAATAAGCGTATTTTTTAATCTCGAAATTTTCGCTGCACCCCACTCCTTCTATTGCGATGCGGTATGTCCCCGGAGTATTAAAGCCGGTAAAATCCGCTTTCCAGACATTTGACATCGTAAGGTTGTAACCCCCTACGTCCGAGCCGCTGGTTTTCCAAAGTGCAACGGTTCCCACCTGCTGGCTGGCGCCGGTATTTACGTTGTATATATAAACCTTTTTACCGACAAACGACGAGTAGTCACGCGCACCGCCGTCTCCCATCCAGATATACAAATCGACGGCTTTTGTGCTGGCATCGTTAAGATATCCAACCAGATTTACATGCACCGCCTCCGATGGGCTGTTGAACATATCGAAAGTAATGTTCGGGCTCAGCGTGTCGGAATTTGTATTTGCATTTATTGTAACGGTATAGCTATCCCCCTGCACAAGAGAATATGGCAATTTCAAATAAATGGTGTGTTCCATTGTATATGTATAAATCCAGTCGTAGCTGCCCCAGTTACCTTCAGACGCACCATTGAGTTTTGATTTACGATAGCAGTTGGTTGGATTTCTGCCGGTTGAGCCGTAATTCGCATCACTGGCTGATGTTATGACCCAGTTAGCGGTCGCGGTGGCATTTGTTAAGTTCAGTGCGCTTCCGTAACTCACCACCCAATCCCAACCCGAGAAATGATCACCCATATAGGCATATTGCCCCTGCGCATTGTCTAAAAAACATGCATCCCCGTCTTTGAATTGGGCCATAATGTAGTTATTGTCAACGACTTTGAGCCAGACAAGTTTGGACGCGAATGCATCTGTGGAAATGACTATTAATGACAAAGCTGAAATGATTAATGCTGTTCTTTTCATAACCCGCCCCTTTTATGCTACTATTTTAACCATATAAACAGTTTTAGCCCCCGCCGATTGATTAATCTAAAATTGCCTTCCGTTTACACGGCCAAAAAGCATACTTTTCCCCATGCGATACTAACATTTTACACTAATCCGCTACGACTGTCAAGATTTATCTCCTCTGATGTGGTTTCCCTCAATATCCGCACAAAAACGCGGATTATTATGCTCCAGGATTTATCCCGTGTCCTCCAGGAAGGGGCAATACGCCAAAAAACTGCTGGGAAAAGGCCTTATTTTTTGATATAACCCGTCGCGGTAAGGAAAACCACACTTTGCGATAACATAAGGATGCCGCGATGAGAAAAGACAGCCGATTACTGTGCACATGTCTGGTTTTATTGGTTTTGGGTTTAAATCTCGCTATGGCGGGGGCGGCTGCAATTACGATGTTGGCGCAAAACGGCTCGACTATCGGAAAGTTCGAGAAATTCGAGATGACTTTTACCCTGGACCGGACGTATAGCAACCCTTTCGATATAAATATCATTGATATAATGGTTACCATCAATAAGCCCGACGGCGGTAAGGCGGCGGTTTGGGCCTTTTATTACAAGGAATACGATGTAGATACGGACGGTAACTACATCAACGGCAAAAATCCGTGCTGGAAAGTACGCTTCACGCCGGCTCAACTGGGCGTCTATGAAGTCGGCCAAATCAGGATTATCGACCAAAATGGCACTTATACATCTGATCCCAATATTACTTTTACCTGCGTCGAAAGCGGTAAAAAGGGATTCATCAGGGTTGACCCGAATAATCGGGCATTTCTGAAGTATGACAATGGAAGCACTTGTCTGAATATCGGCCAGAACATCGGCTGGAACAGCGGCAGGATTCACGGCTGGGACAAATACCTGACTAAATTACATAATGCGGGCGGAAACTGGGTTCGGCTCTGGATGTGCAGGTATGGAACCGATGGCGGAACGCTGCTCGAATGGAAAGACGGGGCATATAGCGGATATTTTGAGGGGGCGGGAAAATTATCGATGCAGATTGCGCTTCGATTAGACAAATACATCGAAATCGCGGAACAAAACGGAATTAGCATCCAGCTTTGTCTTCAGCATCATGGCCAGTTCAGCACAACCGCAAATCCCGACTGGAACGACAATCCTTATCGAGACGCGGCAGGCGGCTGGCTGAGCAATCCGGAGCAATTTTTCACTGACGCAGAAACAATAAGATACACAAAAAACAAATACCGTTATATTGTTGCGAGGTGGGGGTATTCACCATCTATATTCGCCTGGGAACTTTTTAACGAAGTGGAGTACACCAACGGCTGGAACAATAATCGGGAAAGCGTGGTCAAATGGCATGATATAATGGCCAAATATATTCACAGCATAGACCCTTATCAGCACCCGGTAACCACCAGCAGTCACGGCAGCGGTTTTGAAAATTTATGGAATTTGCCGGATATCAACCTGGTCCAGGAGCATTACTATGGACCTGACACGATTCACATATTCGAGCGGGTTGCCTCAATACTGGCGAGATACAATAAGCCGGTGATTATGGCGGAGTTCGGATTAGGGGGTAAACCGGAAGGAAGTCGACAGCAGGAACCGATGGCAACACAACTGAAGGAAGGACTGGAAATGCATAATGGCATCTGGGCAAGCTTCTTTGTCAAAAGCAGCGGGCATATGTGGTGGTGGGATAATTATATCGACCCGTGTAATCTTTACGGAGTATATACGCCGCTTGCTATTTATACTAAAAACGAGAATCTTGCGAACTACAATTTAGTCAAGGCGCAAAGGGCTGTTCCGGGAACCAAGGCCTATTATGCCATTCCGGGGCTTAACGCATTCTGGGCGGTATCCACTACGAAGGAGTTAACCCTTGAGGGAGATTATTTCGATGGAATGGACAACCTTTCGAAGTGGCTCCAGGGTTCGTCGCAGGAGGCACTGAAGTCGGACCCCAATTTTCATTTGAATATGCCAGCGGGAGGTAATCTTAAAATCCACATCGCAGAAACAGCCGCCAAGGGCAACAACAAAATTCAGGTGCTTGTCAACGGCACTGTGGCTTACGATAAGGTCCAGACCAATCTCGCAAGAAATTACATAATATCGGTTCCATTACCAGCAGGGACACGGACGGTGCAGATAAAAAACACCGGCGATGAATGGTTTCGTATAACTAGCTATGTATTTACTCCAGCCGATGCATCGAGCCTGGAATCGATTGGCCTTTCGAATAATAAACGCGCTTATATCTGGATTTACGACGTGAACAGCCAATACGGATTGACTGATAGCGGGACTTTCCATAACGAGAAAATGATAGTCAAAGGTCTCGATAATGGTAAATATTTTGTCGAAGTTTATGCGACCCGCGGCACAGGCGGGATTATCGCCTCGGGCACGGCGAATTCTTCCTCAGGCACATTGACTTACACACTGCCGGATTTCACAAAGGACATCGCGGTAAAAATCAGACCATAATTTATAACCCGCTGAACGCTTTAAAGGATAGCCGCAACCGCATTACCTGGACAGCTATGCCCCCGAAGTGCTGCCTATGTCCTGAAATGGACAAGATTTGCTTGAGAAATCGGGGAAATTGTCTTATTATGCCGGGCTATGCGTTGGATTTGGATAGATAAGTTCGTTGAGTTCAAAACGGGCGAAAGCGCGGTCTCGATAAAAAACGTAACGCTTGCCGAGGAGCATTTACACGACCATTTTCCCGGCTTTCCCGTTATGCCGGAGTGTCTTATGATTGAGGCGATGGCGCAGACGGCCGGAATACTGGTGGGCGAAGCGAAAAATTTCCAGGAAAAGGTCATCCTGGCGAAGATAAAAAAGGCGGTCTTCCACGACTACGTCAGGCCGGGTGATACTTTGAGGTTATCTGCGAAGATTGAGTCGATAGCCCCTGAGGCCGCCAGTACAACCGGAACAATCACATGCGGCGACAAACCGATAGCCGACATCGACCTGATGTTCAGTCATATCGACCAAAACCTTGCGGGCAAAGAATTCCCAAAGGAAAACTTTGTGTTCACCGATATGTTCAAATCGCTTCTGCAGGGAGCGGTTTTCCAGAAAGCCGACAAATAGGAGACAAACCCTGTGGGACGGACCCGTGTAGTGATAACTGGAATTGGGGCGGTAAGCCCGCTGGGGTTAACATCGGCCCGGACGTGGGAGGAACTTTGCGCGGGCAAATGCGGCATAAAACGGATAGCTAAATTCGACCCCGCGAAATTTACCTGCCAGTTGGCGGGCGAGGTCGAGGAATACAAAATCCAGCAGTATGTCCCCAAATCATTCCGCAAGGCGACCAAGCTGATGTCGAAGGATATCGAGCTTGCGGTAATTGCTGCGGATGAAGCAGTCAGGGACAGCGGCTTAATTACAAAAGCCATCGATGAACAGAAAATTAACGTCAATCCGCAGCGTATGGCAATCAACATCGGCGCAGGACTTATTAGCTGCGACCCCTGCGAGCTTGCGCCGGCGGTCGCAAAAAGTTTGGCCGATGGCAAATTCGATATTCAAAAATGGGGCAAAGAAGGACTCGAATTAGTAACGCCCCTGTGGCTGTTGAAGTATTTGCCGAATATGCTGGCCTGCCACGTCGGCATCATTCACGATATTCAGGGTCCGAGCAACACAATCACCTGCGCAGAGGTTTCGGGGCACATCGCGATAGCCGAAGCAACGGAGGTCATAGCAAGAGGCAATGGTGATATCGCACTGGCAGGCGGTGCGGAATCGAAAGTGAATCCGGTTTTGATAATGCGCCAGTGCTTAATTAAACGGACTACCAATCAGCACAACGACGATGCCGAAGGAGCATGCAGACCTTTTGATTCAGGAGCAACCGGCTCGATATTCGGCGACGGCTGCGGAATCGTCGTGCTTGAAAATCTCGATAACGCGACCAGACGCGGCACAAAAATTTACGCAGAAGTGATCGGCACAGGTCAAAGCGCCTGCATTAACTCGGTGTATGAGCATATCGAGCCGGATGGATATGGATTAACGATAGCGATTGAAAAGGCGCTCTCGCAAGCGAACATATCGCCAAAAGATATCGATTTGATAATACCGCACGGCACTGGTATTCTACAGGATGACCTCGCCGAGGCGAAAGGAATAGAGGCAGCAATCGGCGAAGAGATGAAACGAATACCCGTGTGGCCTACGAAGAGTATGCTCAGCAATACCGGCGCTGCCTGCGGCGGACTTGATGTTGTCGCGACAGTTTTAGCGATGAGATACGGCATTATACCAGCAGCGAAAAACTGCGTTAAAAAAGCTGTCGGCTGCAATCTCAATATCGTAACAACGGCACAAAAGGCGAATATTCACTACGCCCTGTGCTGCGGCTACACCTACGGCGGACAAACCGCCGCTGTCATACTCAAAAAATTTGAGAATTAAAATAATGATACAAAATGAAAAAAAAGAGCGTGTCGTAATTACCGGAATGGGCATAGTTTGCCCGCTGGGACACGATATTGAAACAATGTGGCAGGCAGTCCTAGCAGGCAAAAGCGGCGTCGCAAAAACAACCATTTTCGACGCCTCAACCTTCCCGACAACTTTCAGCGCAGAAGTTAAAAATTACGACGTCGCGAAGTTCGTAAAAAATCCTGACCTGCATAAAAACGGCAACCGGGGAAGCAAATTCGTCGTTGGTGCGGCTGTCCAGGCATGCACACAGGCGGGCATAAACATCGAAACCGACAACCCGACCGACGGTATCGACCGCAAACGAATCGGGATTTATCTCGGCGCGGGCGAAGGAGCAGCGAATCACGAGGCGTTCTTTGGCGCAATCGCCGCCGGCTGGGATAACCAAACAAATGTTATGGACTGGACAAAATGGGCCGACGTCGCGGCGGTACAAATGAGGGCGATGCACGAGCTGGAGCAGGAAGCGAATATGCCCGCCGCGCATCTGTCGATGCTCACCGGTGCAAGAGGACCGATACGAAGCTGCCTGACTGCCTGCGCGGCAAGCACCCAGGCAACCGGTGAGGCGACAATGATGATTCGCAGGGGCGACGCAGATATTATGATTGCAGGCGGCGCACACTCGATGATTCACCCCCTCGGACAAACCGGATTCAACCGGCTCACTGCCCTGTCAACAAGAAACGACAGCCCGCAGACAGCATCGAGACCATTCACAGCAAGCAGAGACGGATTCGTATTAGGCGAAGGCGCTGCAATAGTTATACTGGAAAGCTTGATCTCTGCGAAAAAACGCGGCGCAAAAATCCTCGCGGAAATCATCGGCTACGGCAGCAGCTCAGACGCATTTCGAGTTACTGATATGCACGAGGAAGGGCGAGGCGCGATTCAGGCGATGGAAGCAGCTATCGCGGACGCTGGTCTAACTTATAAAGACGTAAATTACGTCAACGCCCACGGCACAAGCACCGCGGAAAACGATTCGATAGAAACAAAGGCAATTAAAGCCGTATTTAAGGAACACGCCAAACAGATAGTTGTCAGCAGCATCAAAAGCTCGATGGGCCATTTAATCGGCGCGGCCGGCGGCGCGGAACTGATTACCTGCGTCCTTGCAATCCGCGATAGTATCGTGCCCGCAACAATAAACCTCAACGACCCCGACCCGCAGCTGGATTTGGATTATGTCCCTAACACGCCGAGAAAAATGCAGGTCAATATCGCAATGAAAGAGTCATTCGGCTTCGGAGGCCAAAATAACGTCGTCATTGTAAAAAAGTATCAGGACTAAAGGCGAAAAGACAATGATTGATATCAAGGAAATAAGAGAAAACCCGCAGCGATTCAAACAGGCGGCGAAAAACAAAAATATCGAGGTCGATATCGACCGCTTGATGGCGATTGACGCAGAATTGCTATCAGCCAAAAAGGGCTTGCAGGAAATCGCTACAGAAAAAAATCGTATCGGCAAATCAATACCAAAACTCACAGGCGACGAAAAACAAAACGCTCTCGCCCAATTAGCCAAATTCAAGACGGACGAATCGCAATTCGAAGAAAAAGTAAAACAGTTACAGCCGCAAGCAGATTCGCTGATGCTGCTTGTCGCCCAGCCCGCGGATGATATTGTGCCCCTTGGCAAAGACGACACGGAAAACGTCGAATTAAGAAGAGAAGGACAGGTTCGCCAGTTCGATTTCAAGCCCAAAGACCACGTTCAATTGGGCGTTGACCTCGGAATAATTGATATTGAGCGTGGAGTGAAATTAGCGGGGACACGAAGCTACTTTCTAAAGGGCGACGGCGCAAGATTGCACTGGGCGGTGCTGCAATTTGCGATGGATGTGATGATTGCGAGGGGCTATACGCCGATGTCGGTGCCACTGTTGATGCGAGATGAGGCGATGCGCGGAACGGGATATTATCCCGGCTCGGAAGAGCAGACCTATCGAATGGAAAAAGACGAGGTCAATCTCGCGGGGACAGCCGAAGTGCCGCTGACCGCTTATCGAATGGGCGAGATACTGGAAGAAAAGGAGCTGCCCATTAAGTTCGCGGGAATGTCAACCTGTTTCAGACGCGAGGCGGGTGCCGCGGGCAAAGATACCTACGGCCTTTACAGGATTCACCAGTTCGACAAGGTCGAGCAGGTCGTAATCTGCAAAAACAGCGTCGAGGAAAGCAACAAATTCCACGAGGAAATTTTAAGCAATTCGGAAGTCGTGATGAGAGCCCTCGAACTGCCCTACCGTATCGTCGCGGTCTGCACGGGCGACCTCGGCAGAGGCCAGGCGAAAAAATACGATATCGAGGCGTGGATGCCCTCGCGGAATAATTACTGCGAAACCCACAGCGCGAGCAAATTTTACGAGTTTCAGGCCCGGCGAATGAACCTGCGATACAAGGACACCGCGACAAAGAAAAACCTCTTCTGCCACACGCTTAATAACACCGTCATCGCAAGCCCGCGAGTCCTGATACCAATCCTGGAGCTTTACCAGAACGCCGACGGCTCGATTACGGTGCCGAAGGTTTTGCAGCCATATATGGGCGGACTGGAACGAATCGCAAAATCATAATCAGGAGAATAATGCGATGACAAAAGAGCAGGTTTTCAAGCTAATCAAAAATAACCCTGTTTTTGCGCTGGCTACGGCTGAGGATAATAAGCCGCACGTCCGGATGATGATGCTCTACCGGGCAGACGAAAACGGCATTCTATTTAATACCGGCGAGAACAAAGACCTGCACAGGCAGCTTTCAAAAAATGAAAATATTGAGCTGTGTTTCTACAATGCCGCGGAGGGACGTCAGATACGTATTTCCGGCTCGGTTGAGGAAATTGAAGACCTTGATCTCAAAAAACAGGTCGTAAAAGATTTCCCGTTTTTAAAAGAATGGGTCGATAAGGAGGGCTACGATGTCCTCGTCGTTTACTGCCTCAAACACGGCAAGGCAACCACCTGGACAATGGAGACAAACTTCAAGCCCAAAGAGTACATCCAGCTATAATCGCCTGACAGAAATTGAACCAGTCAGAAAAAGGAGATAAATAGTATGGGCACAAACAATCGATTCCTGGCTTGTCTTCTGTTGTTATCTGCCTTTTTAATGCAATCGTGTTCACCAGTAAACGTATCGCAAGGGGATGTCAAAAACGCCTCGCAGCAAAAACAATGGCTCAGCAAAGCATACCGGTACGACAAAAACGGCTGGATTTTTCTGCATATCGAGGGCGCTCCATTTGAAAGGGGATTTCAGCGCGGGTATCTGACGGCAAATGAAATAGAGGATTTTAATAAAACGCTTGCATACGTGCAGGAGTTTGAAACGAGCGAGAAACTGGATTTCTTCGTCAAGGCAGCGGCCAGGTTATTCAAGGACAAGGTATCAAAGGAATACGTCGAGGAAATGCAGGGTATGGCGGCCGGCGCACGGGCGGCAGGCAAAGAGATAACATACGACCAGATACTTCTAATGAACGGGTTTATTGATATAGCCTGGTACTGGTATCCACAGGAAAAAGACAAGCTTCGCAACGACGGCCCCGGCTGCAGCGCGTTTATAGCCGCCGGTGACGCAACAGCAGATGGCTCCATAGTAATCGCGCATAACTCCTGGGCTTCCTATACGGAACTGCAGTTCTGTAATATTATCGTGGATATCGTCCCAGAAAAAGGTAATCGCATACTGATGCAAACGTGGGGGCCGTGCATATACAGCGCGACGGACTTTTTTATAACTTCAGCGGGCCTGATTGGGACTGAGACCACCATTGGCGCCTTCAAGGGATTTGACGCCAAAGGCACCCCCGTCTTTGAGCGGGCAAGAAAAGCGATGCAGTATGCCCGCGACATCAATGAATGGGCGAAGATACTGATTGACAAAAACAGCGGCGCCTACGCCAACTCCTGGCTGGTCGGCGATATAAATACAGGCGAAATCGCCCGGCTGGAGCTTGGACTGAAATATCATAACCTCGAGAAAAAAACCAATGGATACTTCACCGGCTCCAACGTCGCAGAAGACCTTAAAATTTTAAGGAAAGAAACAAATGCTACTTATGACGATGTAAGAAATCCATGCGTTTCGAGGCGGGTCCGCTGGGAACAGCTTATGAAGGAAAATTACGGCAGGATAACCGCGGAGATTGCCAAAAATCTGCTGGCTGACCATTATGACGTTTACCTCAAAAAAGAAAACCGCTCATCGAGGACTATATGCGGGCACGCTGAGCTGGACGATGGTTCCGTGCCGGCAAGTGGAAAACCATATAGTCCCAGTGGTGCAATCGACGGCAAGGTTGTCGATTCCAAAATGGCTAAGAACTGGCAGCTATGGGCCAAATGGGGAAGCTCCTGCGACAGAGATTTCAACTCGGCGGATTTTCTCACCGAGCATCCACAGTACAGCCGGCTAAAAGGATATTTGCCGGATTTGCCCCCACGTCCGTGGACGATTTTCCCGGCGAACAAATAAAAACGACAACGGAGACAAACTTTAAACAAAAGGAATATATCCGGTTATAAACACCCTTCCCAACTTCCATAAACTATTAGGAAGATGAGAACTTGGACAACATACGGCAAAGATTAGCTGAAATCGACAGGCAGTTCGACCAAGGCCCGGCATATTACTATAAGCAAACCGTCAGCACAGCCCCGCTTGTATTCTGCGCCATTGGCCTTATTGCCGGAATAATCATACAAGACCATTCACCAGTGCCGATTCAGGTTTGGTCTTCGCTAATGATAACCTGCGCGGTAATACTAATCGCGTTACCTGCATTTTTTATTATATGGCCCGTGATTAGAACAAAAAATTTCGTTACCTTACCCTTCCTTACGGTTGTCCTTTTCATTTGTCTTGGCGCAATTCGCCTGGCAAGTTTCAATAGCGCACCGCCTAATGATATCCGCAATCTGGTAGGCAACGAGCCGAACCTGGCGACCGTGCGCGGCGTGATTGTTACCGAGCCGTATATCGACGGCAACGACTGGAAATTCTCAAAATTCACACCCGCCGACCGGAGCAGCAGTTTTTACCTGGAACTTACTGAAGCAGAAGCGACCACCGGCTGGATAAAAACAGGCGGACTTGTCCGGGTAAGAGTCAATGAGCCGATTTTCGACCTGCGGGCAGGCGACCGTGTTCAAATATACTGTATCCTGAACAAATTCAACGGCCCCGCCAATCCCGGCGAGTTTGATATGGCCAAATATATGGCTCGCAATGGCGTCTTTGTCGCCGGCTCAGCAGATTCTCGCCAGGCAATCGAACTATTAAGCAGCGACGCTGCAGGACTATACCCCAAAGCAAAATCGTGGTTGAGCAGGATTGCTGTTAACTCACTTTTGGGCGGACCATATCCGCGGGACCAATCCGAAAGTTTGCTCCTCGCCCTCGTCCTGGGTTACAGAACCAATATCGACAAGGAAACTTATAACGCCTTTCGCAAAACGGGCCTGCTGCATTTTGTTTGTCTTTCCGGGATGAATTTCGCAATAGTTATTGGCTTCGTCTGGTGGGTCTGCAAAACAGCCGGCCTTATGAAGCCGGGCCGTGCGATTGTGTGCACCATTACCGCCATCCTTTTCCTGATGGTCGTCCCCGAAAATGCGCCTGCATTACGGGCCGCGTTTATATGCTTCGCTTTTTGCGCCTCGTTCATATTTCGCCGAAGGTCTAATCCTTTTAATTCGCTCGCCCTGTCGGCTGTTGTTCTGCTGCTTATGAAACCCACAGGCATCTTCCAGGCGGACTGGCAGCTCTCATTCGTCTCAGTCCTCGGCATCCTGCTGTTTTCAAAACCAATTCAAAACTTCCTCAACGAAATGACTTCCGGCTGGTTCGTAGAGCCGGAAAAACGAGGCCTGTTGAGCCGTGGTATTTTTGAAATCGTATCGCTTATCACCCCTGCCTTCGCAGTAAGCGTGGCCGCCTGGTTCGCAAACGTCGGCATACTTTTGTATCACTTTTACGGCATCCAGTATCTCACCACCGTCTGGACGGTGCTCGTATCTCCGCTCATTGGACTCATATCTCTTTTAGGATACCTGAAACTGATTGTGGCGTTATTTTTGCCGAGTGTTTCAGCGTTGATGGGAGTAATAATAAACCACCTTTCGGACTTGCTGATTTGGATTGTCAAATTTTTCGCAGGTCTGAACATATCCGAAATGCTCACGGGAAAAACTGACGTCGCGGTGATTTTATTATTCTACATATTGACAATATTCGCATTCTTCTTCCCCCTGCGCCGACAAGCACTCAAAAATATCATTTGCGTAACGGCAACCGTCATACTCGTCGTCTCGCTGGCGCTGCCCTGGTGGCAAAGGACACACGGGGACAATCTGACTGTTACGGTTCTCGACGTAGGCCACGGCCAAGCGATACTCGCTCAAATGCCCGGAGGAAGCAATATCCTGCTCGATGCCGGCTCACAGAACAGAAGCGACGTGGGAACAAGAGTTGTGACGCCTTTTCTGCGATACAACGGCATAAGAACAATCGATGCAATTGTAATAAGTCATCCCGAAATCGACCATACCAACGGCCTTCTGGAAATATTCGACAACTGCAAAGCAAAAGTTGTTTACTCAGATGCCCTTTTCTTCAACGACCACAAGAATAATGCCTCAGCTAAATTCCTCCGCGAAGAGTTAATACGAAAAGGAATTGAGATAAGACCAGCAGGAGACAAAATCCCGATAACCGGCCCCGTTACCGTCAAACTGTTCTGGCCGAACAGGGAAACTTATGAAGATGACAAAATCAACGCAAATAACAAATCAGTCGTGATGACGATTGAATACACCGGCAGAAAAATACTCACGACTTCAGATATCGAAAAATTCGCGCAAAATGAAATTCTCCGGCTTTATCCCGACCTCAAAGCCGATGTTTTAATAATGCCCCACCACGGCTCCGCCAGAACCACCGAGCCGTCATTCGTCGATAAAACCGGAGCCGCCGTCACCATTGCCAGTTGCAGCGAATCTTCTTATGAAAAAGGGCAGGTCATCGGACCGCGGGCAGGACTGAAATCGTACTACACCGGGAAAAACGGCGCGGTAATTGTCCGTGTAAATAAACAGGGAACCCTCAATACAGCCGCCTTCGCAAAAGAAAAGCAGCCCGCTTATTAACGGGCTGCTTTAGTAATCCTGCAGATTTTCAGCAACAGGCCGATTGTGTTATTTCATCATATGAACCACAATTTCAACCCTGCGATTTTTCTTTTTGCCTTCCACTGTTGAATTTGACGCGATTGGCCTTCCTTCGCCATAGCCCGTAGCCGAAATCTTATTCTCGGCAACACCTTTTTGCATAAGGTATCTGGCAACCGCCATTGCGCGTTGCGAGGAAAGCTCCAAGTTGTCCTTCCAGCTTGATTTCTTGATTGGGTCGGAATCAGTATGCCCCGCCACTTCGATATGCCTGCCGGGGTATTTGGCCTTCAGCACCGAATAAATATGGTCAAGCTCTTTACTTGTAGCGCCCTTCAGCGTGGCCTTGCCCGCGTCAAACAAAATCGCGTTCGGAAGTGTTACTGTAATCGTGCCGGCGTTGGCATCGAAGCTCACATCGTAACCCTCGCCGAATCCGGTCGCGTCAGCGGGAGACCGCTTCTTATCGACAATCTGTTTTTGCAGGTCCTGAATGGTCTGCTGGTCTTTCGCGAGCTGGTCGGCCATCTGCGCATTTTCCGCCTTCTCACGTTCCAGCAATCCTTTCGTATTCTGGTTCTCGACATTCAGCGCATCGGATTTCTTTTTCCAGTCGGTGCAGCCGGATAACATCGTAACAGCTATTAATGCAACCAGTAACGCAACTTTGCTCTTTGTAAACTGCATTTCTGTGCCTCCTTAAAAATATTAAAGCGATTCCTTTCTTATCTGCCAAACACAACTTTCAGATAGTCAATAATACCATTGTGAAAAATCATAGCAACAACTATTCCCATTGACAAGAAGGGACCATAAGGAATTTGCCTGGTTTTTTTTGAAAACATCTGTACCGCCGCCCAGACCAGCCCGAAAAACGGCGCAACAAAAAAAGCGATAATTATAAACAAAGGCCCGATTACAGTCCCCGCCGCACCCATCAAATGAACATCGCCTAAGCCCATCGCTTCCTTCCCGAACGCCAGCGTGCCAAAAATCCGCGTTGCCCAGACAACCGTACAGCCCACAAAATACCCCGCCAAACTTCCCATAAACCCTTCAACGACAGGCCTTTGCGAAAAAACCACCCACCAATGATGCAGCGGCGAATACCCGCCCAAAAGCCGGTTAACAGCCAGCGCGCATACGATTATGGGAAGCAGAAAAAGCATTTCCCGCAACATCTCAATTCGGTCATTAAATCCCCCCTCGGCCTGCTGGGATATTGCCTGCCCTGAGTCCTTATTAATCGATGTCGGAAAGTTCTGCTCCGCGCCGGATTGAAAATTTGAATCAGCCGGCTTTTCAAAATTTTGAGAATTTTCAGACAAATCCTGATTCCCGGAAAAATTGTAACTTCTTTTTAAAATTCCCGTTACCAGCAGCAGCATCGATATGCCCAGCCCGATTGCCGCCCCCAGCGATAATGATGCAGCCGTAGTGTGATTGATAAATATTAAATCGCTGGTTGTAGGCAGCAGGAAATAATGGCGAATGGTCGCCGGATGAATGAGCAGCGGCGCAACCGCCCCGCCAATCAGCCCCGCACCAGTAGCAAACCAGCAGATAGACAACGGGATAATCCACATCTCAAGGTCAATCGCCGAGCACGCTATAAGCGAGGAAAGCATAACAATGGAAATCAGGTACAGAATCCAGCCCCCCGATAAAAACTCAGGTATCCCGTGACGCAATTCGGAATTAAAGAAAAGCCAAAATGTGCCGACAAAAACAAGGCCCGTCAGCAATTCGATAACAAAATACCTCGGCGAAATCCGCGTCTTGCAATACCGGCATTTACCTCCCAAAGCCAGCCAGGAAAAAAGCGGTATGTTGTCGTAAAACCGAATGTGCTTTCCGCACGACGGGCACGCCGACGCCGGCTTTACGAGCGACTTATCGCGAGGAACACGATAAACAACGACGTTCAAAAAACTGCCGACGCAGCACCCGATAGCAAAAAGAAATACTATCCAAAACCACACCGGCATTACTATTTCGCTTCCCTGCATTTATCGCCGCTCACTGCTTATTTCTTATTTCTGCGCACCGCGCCCGCAACCTGCATCGGCAGACCAAACAGCCGGATAAAACCAATCGCGTCGGTCTGGTTATATTCCGCGCCCATTTTGAAGCTGGCTAACGCGCCGCTGTACAAGCTGAATGGGCTTTTCACTCCCGCAGGCGTGCACCGGCCCTTGAAAAGCTTCACCCGCACCATGCCTGTAACATTTTGCTGAGTAACATCGATGAACGCGTCGAGCGCCTCACGTAACTGGCAAAACCACTGGCCGTAGTAAACCATTTCCGCGTATTTCAGCGATACCTGTTGTTTGTAATGCGCCGTCTCGCGGTCAAGCGTCAGCGTCTCAAGCGATTTATGAGCAGTCATAAGAATCGTCCCGCCGGGCGTCTCGTATGCCCCGCGAGATTTCATTCCGACAAGGCGATTCTCAACCAAATCAATCTGCCCCACCGCGTGCTTGCCGCCGATTTCGTTTAATGTCTGAAGCAGCTTCACACTGTCGGTCGCCTTGCCGTCTAATTTAACAGGAATGCCCTGCTCAAAACCAATCTCCACGTAATCCGGCTTATTTGGCGTCTTCGAGACCGGCTCCGACATCACCCACAACTCATCTTTCGGCTCATTCGCCGGGTCTTCGAGGTCCGCACCTTCGTGGCTAATATGCCAGATGTTCCGGTCTCGCGAATATATCTTCTTTTTGCTCTGCTCAATTGGTATCCCGTGCTTATTCGCATAATCAACCGCCGCCTCACGGCTGGTCAATTTAAAATTCGGGTCTTTCCACGGCGCGATTATTTTCAGCGTCGGGTCAAGGGCCATATACGTCAGCTCGAATCGCACCTGGTCATTGCCCTTGCCTGTCGCCCCGTGAGCAACTCCCATCGCCCCTTCCGCGTGAGCCACGTCAACCTGATACTTTGCAATCAGGGGACGCGCAATACTTGTGCCCAGCAGATAACCATTTTCATAAATCGCTCCGGATTTGAGCAGCCGCCAGAGGTATTCCTCGACGAACTCTTTCCGCAAATCCTTGACGATACATTTCGACGCGCCGCTTGCGAGCGCCTTCTTCTTTATCCCCGAAAGCTCATCGCCCTGCCCCAAATCCGCCGCGAACGCGATTGTATCATAACCATACGTCTCTTTCAGCCAGGGCAGAATAACACTCGTATCCAGCCCGCCGCTATACGCCAATACTACCTTTTCTTTCTTCGCCATTTTCATCCTCAATTAATGTTATCAAAACGGGGATTATACACATTTGGTTATTGAAAGACAATGACAGTAACTTTTAGCAAAGTTTTATGCTTGTTCAAAAATGCCTTCTCGGCATTGATTTCAAGGATGGGTCGCTTTGCTCGTCTTACCCCGCCGCGTAAATCGGCTCAATGGCTTTAAGGATATGCCGTCTGCGGATATAGTTCTCGCTTTTCTCTACGGCCTGACGCTCCACAAGGTCAACATTCTGACCGAATATCTTCGCCAGTTCATCCTGCATTTCGCCTAATTTGACTGATTCGGGCATGTGTTCCTGCTTAAAACCGACCAGCACGCCGATTCCGCTGTTGGCGCGAAAATCATCGTGCAGAACTGTGCCGAAAAGCGCAAGTTCGCAAACATTGTGCTGCTGACAAAACGCCTCTATTTTTTCTCTGTGTATCGCTACATGGCTGTTCATATTTTTTACCGCCTTCCCCCTCATTATACCACAACCCCCCGTCAATACAATGAACAGAAAATTATTTAGCCGCCATGTGCTTTTTATGAAAGGGCTTTTCGCATTGTCTCAGTATTTGGCGCAATACCTGTGAATAGCTTGAATTGCGCGGATGCCTGTTTGATAAACATATCTACGCCGGAGATTATATGGCAGCCGGTTTGTTTTGCGTGCTTCAGCAGCAGCGTCTCAGGCGGATTATAAACCGTATCGAAAACCGCCATATGTTTTTGCAGCAGGTTGACATCAACCGGCGACGCGTCAATGTGCGGATACATTCCGATACTCGTACAGTTGACGATGAGCTTTTCTTTCAGCTTATGTAAGCTGTCAAGGGACGCGTAATCGCATTTGAAATCAGAGGCCAGATGTTTTGCCCGCTCGACGGTGCGGTTATATATTTTTATTTTAGCTTCTGCGTCTGCTAACCCCGCGACAATCGCCCGAGCTCCCCCGCCCGCGCCGATTACCGCGACTGGCATTTTCCGCAGGCCGGCCTTGTCGATGCCAAGTCCAGCGATTATCGCGTCAATCGCCGCGACGCAATCGGTATTGTAAGCAGACAACTGTGAGTCGTTGATGATGATTGTATTGACCGCGCCGATTCTTTCGGCAAGCGGGTCAATAACGCCGCCCTTTTCTTTGACGTAGTTAATAGCGTATTCCTTATGCGGAATCGTAATACTGAAACCTTTGAAACCAAGCCACGGCCGAGCGAGAATATTATCCATAAAGGCGTTAAATTCCGCTTGCCCGCCCGCAATCAGCAATGGCAAATAAACCTTGTTCAAACCCCGCTCGGCAAAACACGCGTTGTGAACCGCGGGGCTTAACGAATGCGCAATCGGGTCCCCAATCACACCATAAAATTCCGTTTGAGCGTCTATCGAATCCCATCGGTAAAGGTCTCGCAACTGCTCAGCCGTCGGCTGACCCGGTGCCGTCGCCATATTTGCGCCGATACTCGCAAAACTGGCAAGACCGTTGAACTTCTTTGTTAAAATCCTCGTCACAAAACCCGGCTCATCCATACAAAACGCAATCATCTCGCCTTTTGCACCGTGCATCAAATCCAGGATATCGAAACAATCATTGATATGATGCGCCGAATATACCAATTTGGGTATCGCACCGGCAGCCGCGTTGGCAATCTCCCAGTAATGCTTTACGATGTTCTTGAATTTCGTCTGGAAATTATGGTCCGACAGAATCAGCCGCGTTCCTGTTTCCGCCGAAAGCGCAAGCGATATTTTGCTGCCGATTGCCACTGATATAAAATTCTCATATTCGACATCGATGAAATCCGCCCCTGCCCGAACCGCCGCGGTAAGAACGTTCGTTCGCAAATCATTCGGATGACGAAGCGTCCCCCCCTGCTGATAATCCCGGCAGGTAACGATAAT
The DNA here is from genome assembly GCA_963769245.1 of uncultured Phycisphaerales bacterium. GTDB lineage: Bacteria > Planctomycetota > Phycisphaerae > Sedimentisphaerales > Anaerobacaceae > Fen-1362. The sequence continues at coordinate 1,453,061 of CAVYKU010000001.1, read as the reverse complement.
CGGCAGCCCCGGCGCAAGCTGTCTGGCCGCCTTGATAACCTGCAACGCAAGCTCAACGGACAAATGCACCAGATAATCCGTGCGTAATTCTAAAAGCTCTGCGCCCGCTATAACCGCGGCCTGTATCTGCTCCTCGGCTTCCTGCAATGCCTTGGCCGCTATCGGAACTGCTAAATTTGTCATAATCGTCTCCAGCATTCAAGAACCGACGAATAGCAAAAAAACTCAATCGGGAGACATATTACGAAATAAGACGTGCCATTTCAACCAGTTATAGGATTAGCCCCCGCGTTTACCCGCCGTCGATGTGATGGGCCTGAGGCGAAGGTCAGTTTTACCGGTTAAATTTCGAAGCGTGAGGTGGATTTCCTTTGCCGTTTCTGGGCCTCTCCCGCATCGATTTGTGAGATATTTCAGAAATCTTGAATTGCGGCTTAAATTTCGGCTTGAATTTCGGCTGTGAATCCGGCTGCTGCGGTTGTTGCTGCTGCTGGGCCGCCTGTTCCTTCGACTCTTTTTCAAGCAGCAGCGCCCGCGCACAAACCTGACGTGTCCCCTCATTGGAATGTTTAAGCCCCTCCACGAGAAGGGCTATCCCGTTCTTCTTCATCCTGCCACGCATCTTGCGAAGACCGTATGCCGCCGCTCCCTTTGTCGCCCGGCACGCCGTGCTGAATAACGCTTCCTTGAGAATATCGTACCCGTCTTCCTGCATCCACGACAGGTTAAACGCCGCATGACGCGCAACGGATGGATTATCGGCATACACCTTCTCACGAAGCTGCTCAAGCTTAATTATAGCTGCCTGGTCTTTTTCTCTGCCACTCGGCACTCGTTTAGTCAGTTTCATTGGCCTCATAAAACCCACCCCTTATTCAATCGGCAACTATACTATAGTTTCTTGAAAAAGCTAGCTTTTGTCAAGTGTCTTTTTGCCAAACAAGCATTTTATTGCCTGCTTCAAAATAGGTAAGGCGTCGATAATTTGTCAAAATTGCCTGCTTCGCCGTGCCTCGACAAACTTTATTATCGCATAAACCGCACGATTATAAGGGACATCAACCCCGTGTTTGTCCGCCAACATCAATACTGACCCGGTCAATGCTTCGATTTCGGTCTTTCTCCCGGCAGCTATATCCTGCAAAGTCGATGACTTGTGTTTGGCGGTGTCTGGAACGAGCTTGTCATAAAAAACCTTCAGAAAATCTTCTGATGTCACCCAATGCGTCTTAAAACCCGCCGCCGTCATAACCGCGAAAACCTCCCCGGCAATTCGATTCATCAAGTCCCTGCTGTAACTATCTTCAGCCAGCACACCATAAGGAACATCGAGAATTGCGCCGAGAGGATTAAGTGTGCAGTTATACAGCATCTTGGCCCACAGGTCCTTTTCAATATCGCCAACGGTTACGGCAGGAATACCCCCTTTGGCTATCGCCCCGGCAATCGGCTCGACTCGCTCGAGTCCGCATCCGAAAAGCGAGCCGATATGAATCGCGTCCGCGTGAACCGTTATCTCAACCTCGTTGGGTTTTCGCCGTGTAAATCCCGTAATCACCCGTGCGCTGTAAACGCGTTCTTTCGGGAAATGAGCCGTGAACTTTTCCGCGTTGCCCCAGCCGTTTTGGCAAAGAACAATTTTCGTATCCTCGCTGAAAATCTCCGGATGCCTCGAAATATCCTCAGCCGCCTCAGTCGAATCGAACGACTTGACGCAAACAAGAACAAAATCAAACGTCATATTCCTGATTTCATCCAAAGATTGCTCCGCTGTAAAGGAATCCCGCCCAGCTTTAAAAGAACCGAATATGCCCGTCCTGCTTAAGCCCCCCCGCTTCAGCTCGCAAATAGTATCCAGCCGGGCAATAAGGCAAACCTCGCTGCCTGATTTCAGCAGACAGCTCGCCAAACCCAAACCAACCGCACCAGCCCCATAAATCAAAACTCTCATCGTGACAAAGATTATAAGCCCGCACCGATTAAGAGCAACTGCGTATTGACTATTTATTGGTTATGACCGATGATTATGAATAAAAACCGCCGGCATAGATTCCGCCGGCGCCGGTGAGCATAAAGTGGATGAGTTGAAAAAACATCAGATTATCTTTCGTTCCCTGCGATACAGGAACTATCGCCTCTTCTTCATAGGCCAGATTATCTCTCTCGTTGGCACCTGGACTCAGCAAATCGCCCTGCCCTGGCTGGTATATCGCCTCACCGACTCGCCCTTACTCCTTGGTGTGGTCAGCTTCGCCACACAGATACCCGCCTTACTCCTCACTCCCCTTGCTGGCGTTATGGCGGACCGCTGGAACCGTTACCGCATCCTTATCGCCACCCAGACATTGTCTATGCTCCAGGCCATCGCCCTGGCCATTCTCTTTTTCTCCGGGCATATCAATGTCTGGAACATCATCCTTTTGGCCATGTTTCTCGGCCTTATCAACGCCTTCGATATGCCCACGCGACAGTCGTTCGTAATAAAAATGGTCGATAACAAGGAAGACCTCAACAACGCCATCGCGATGAATTCTATGATGTTCAACAGCGCCCGCCTCATCGGCCCAGCCGTCGCCGGCATAATCATCGCCGTCTCGAACGAGGGCGTCTGTTTCGCCATAAATGCTGTCAGCTTCCTTTTCGTCATCGCCTCCTTGCTGATGATGAAAATAACTTATCAAAATCCCAAACCCCGAACGACTACCGTCCTGCACGAACTTAAGGAAGGTTACAACTATGTCTCCGGCTTTGCCCCATTAAGATACATTATGCTTCTGCTTGCGCTCGTAAGTTTCATCGGGATGCCGTATTCGGTGCTTATGCCCGTCTTTGCCCGCAAAATCCTTCATGGAGGCCCTATTACCCTCGGCCTTCTTATGGCCGCCGCCGGCTCCGGCGCTCTGACAGGCGCTATTTATCTTGCCTCAAGAAAAACCGTCCGCGGACTCACCAAAATTATTCCTCTATCCACCGCCGTCTTCGGTATCGGACTCATTGCATTTTCTTTATCTCATGTATTGTGGCTTTCCCTGCCCCTGCTGTTCATAACGGGTATTGGAATGATGGTGCAAATGGTCGCAAGCAATACAATCATCCAAACTATCGTCGATGACGACAAACGGGGCCGCACTATGAGCTTCTACGTAATGGCCTTCATTGGCACCGCTCCCTTCGGCAGCTTGATGGCGGGAACACTCGCTGCCGCCATAGGCGCTCCTGATACTTTAATTATAGGCGGCGCCTTGTGCATCCTCGCTACGGCCCTGTTCGCTCGTAAACTTCCAGAACTTAGAAAAAACATTCGCCCTATATACGTAAAGCTCGGTATTATCAACGAAGTATCCTCCGGTATTCAGGCCGCGACAAATCTCACCGCCCCGCCTGAAGATTAACAATACATAAACTTATGATAGACGAAAAGCGATTTATAGCGGTTGACCTTGGCGCCGAGAGCGGGCGTGTGATGCTCGGAATCGTCTCAAAAGACAAAATCCGTCTTGAAGAAATTCTTCGATTCATCAACGAGCCTGTCGAACAGGATGGCTCATTGCATTGGGATTTTCCCCGTCTTATGTCGGAAGTCAAAACCGGTATCGGTAAAGCTGTCAAAGAATCGCCCCGTATCGCCGGCATCGGCGTCGATAGCTGGGGCGTTGACTTCGGCCTTCTCGATGATACCGGCAATCTCATTGAAAACCCCTATCACTACCGCGACGACAGAACAAACGGAATGGTCGAAAAAGCGTGCGAACTTTTGCCCAAACGTGAAATTTATGAGCACACCGGCATCCAGTTTATGCAGTTGAACACCGTTTACCAGCTTCTTTCGATGCGTTTATCCGGTTCACCGATTCTGGCAAAAGCCAAACGGCTGATTTTCACCGCCGACCTCGTCTCATATTTTCTTTCAGGAAAACCTTTCGCTGAATACACCCTCGCGAGCACAAGTCAGCTTATGGATATGCGCTCAGGCATTTGGTCGCGGGCTATTTTTCAGAAATTGAACCTGCCGATTGATATTATGCCCGAAGTTGTACAGCCGGGAACGATAATCGGAACATTGACGGAAAAAGTGGCCAAAGAAATCGGCTGCCCGCGGATTCCCGTTATAGCAGTCGCTTCACACGACACCGCAAGCGCAGTCGCCGCCGTGCCCGCCGACGACAAAACAAGATGGGCATACCTGTCCAGCGGAACCTGGTCCCTGATGGGCGTCGAATCCCCAGCCGCCGTCATAAATGACAAAACTTTCGCGTATCCCTTTACCAACGAGGGCGGCGTCGATGGCAAAATCCGGCTGCTCAAAAATATAATGGGGCTTTGGCTCCTGCAGGAATGTAAAAAACACTGGCAAAAACAGGGTATCGACCTCTCATACAACCAGCTGACCGAACTGGCGGCAAAGGCAAAATCCGCTTCCGCTTCCATCGATGTCGATAACAGTTGTTTTCTCGCACCGGGCGATATGCCCCATCGCCTAAACGATTACCTCGCCAAAACCGGACAAAAAACCATCGACGATAAAGGTCTGATGGTGCGGACGATTCTCGAAAACCTCGCACGAAAGTACGCCGAAACAATAAATCAGCTCGAAGATGTAACTGGCAATCGGCTCGACCGCCTGCACGTCTTAGGCGGCGGTTCGCAAAATGACCTGCTCAACCAGCTCACCGCTGACGCCACAGGAAAAATTATTACAGCAGGCCCTGTCGAGGCAACCGCTATCGGCAACATCCTGATGCAGGCCCGCGCAACCGGGCAGTTAGGCGGTATCTCGCAGGCAAGACATCTTGTCCGCCGCTCGTTTACGCCGAAGCAATACCGCCCCAAAAACACACCGCCGCAAAAAAATATTATAAAAAAGCGATAAGACATTGCATCACTCGACCAATATATATAAACTAACGATTGCTGAGTTGATTCGGTTGATATTTTTGAAAGGCCTTAACTAAAAATATGTCGGACTTGCCAAAGACGCAACACGCCGTGCAGTTAGTCGCGGCCAACGAGCTGGTCCTCAACAAATCGAAACCCCTCGCCACACCGGGGCCTCATCAGGTCCTCTGTAGAGTCGAAGCGGTCGGCCTTTGCTTCAGCGACCTCAAGCTCATCAAGCAGTTCGCCGCTCATCCTCGAAAAGCAGAAATAATATCCGGAATCAATCCCGCCGTTCTTCAGGAAATCAGCTCTTACGTCCCTGCGGATAAACCAACCGTCCCGGGCCACGAAACCGTCGTCCGAATCGAAGCCGTCGGCAAAGGCGTAACCAAATTCAAGCCGGGCCAGCGTTTCCTTGTCGAAACCGATTACCGCTGGCTCCCCACCGCTCAATCCACCAGCGCCTTTGGCTACAATTTCGAAGGCGCACTCCAGGAATACGTCCTTATGGACGAAAGAGTCATCACCTCCCCGCAGGGTGAATCGATGCTCATCCCGGCGCCCGAAAAACTCAGCGCCTCCGCTATCGCCCTCATCGAACCCTGGGGCTGCGTCGAAAACGCTTATGCCTCCGACGAAACTCAGCGCATCGAGCCGGACAACACAATGCTCATTGTCGCTGACGTAATTGTTACCCCCAACGACCTCACGGAACTGTTCAAACAATGGGGGCAGCCCGCAAAAGTAATCTGGGCCTCACAATACAGGCCTCCTGAAGTCCCCGGCGTTAATATGGAGCTTTGCCCCGAAATTGCCCGCCTGACTGACTCCAGTTTCGACGATGTGATTTATCTCGGCGCAAACCCCGACAGAGTCGAGGCCCTCTTCTCAAAGGTCGGCCCGCAGGGACTTTTCAATATCGTCCTGTGCGGCGAACGTTTCGGACGAGACGTCGCCGTCCCAATCGGCCGCATCCATTACGCGGGAATCCGCATAACAGGAACCATCAACTACGAACCCGCCAACTCGATGAAACACATCCCCCAGTCAAGCGAAGTCCGAAAAGGCGACAAAATCAATATCGTCGGCGCAGCAGGCCCTATGGGCACAATGCACGTCATTCGCAATATCTATCGCGGCATCGAAGGCGTCAGCATCTCCGCCGGCGACTCCGATGATGCACGCCTCGCCACCCTGTTGAAAATCGCCGAACCAATGGCAGCCGCCAAAAACGTCCCGTATAAACAATATAGCCCCGCCAAAGACAAAATGCCCGAAGGCACCGACTACGCCGTAATTATGGCGCCCGCCCCGGAGCTTGCCGCAGCAGCCGTCCTCAGCGCAGGTAAACGCGCAATCATAAACATCTTCGCCGGAATCCCCGACACGATGACCGCCAAAATAAACCTCGATGCCTACATCGAAAAGCAAATGTATTTCGTCGGCACAAGCGGCTCAGTCCTCGAAGATATGAAACGCGAGCTGGCAAAACTCGAATCAGGCCTCCTCGATACCAATATCTCCGTCGCTGCCGTCTGCGGCCTCGACGGCGTCTGCGATGGAATTCGTGCGATTGAAAACCGCTCCATCGCCGGAAAAATTATCGCCTACCCCGCCTGCAAAGGATTGCCCCTCACCATGATTGCCAAATTGACCGAAAAATTACCCGACGTCGCCGCCTGTCTCAACAATGGAATCTGGACCGCTCAGGCCGAACAAAAACTCCTCGAACGATATGTCTCCGCTGTGTCAAATGGATAACGCCCTTTCGGTTCTGATAAGAATATCCAACGAAACGGGCAAAGACCCTGCTCTTACCCAGGCCGCTGGCGGCAACACTTCCGTCAAAACCAGCGACGGCAAATATATGTTCATCAAGGCAAGCGGCACCGCCCTTAAAGATATGAATGCCCATCGCGGCTGGCGAAAACTCCGCCTCGACAAACTCCACGGCGTCATCAATGATAAGTGCCTCGCCAAACTCCCCGCCGCCAGACGTGAGCAGGAAATCATCAGCCGTCACCTTACATACTGCTGCGATGGAATTGCAGGCACAACCCGCCCCTCCGTCGAAGCCAACTTGCACGCCATTCTCGATAAATGCGTCATTCACCTGCACCCATTGGTCATAGGCGCGTATGTCAATTCAAAAAATGGCCGCAGGGAAATCCTCAAACTCTTCAAATCCGAAAAATATCCTCCGCTCTGGATTCCCTACGCTCCGCCCGGTTTCCCGCTCGCGATTAAAACCTCCCGCCTCGTAACCGCCTACGAAAAACGTTACAGCCGAAAACCCGCGATTATTTTCCTCGCCAAACACGGCCTGTTCGTCGCTGCCAAAAACGCCCCCGGCGCAATGCACCTCCTGCACAAAGTCCTCAACCGCTGCGAAAATAATCTCCCCAAATTAAAACCTTTACGCCTCAAACCGCCCGCCGCGAAAAAAATCTTCGCCGTCAAACACGCCATTCAAAAAGCCGTCCTCAATACAACAGGCCAACGCCTGCCCGTATCCTTCATTTGCAATAACAGTATCGCCCATTTTATGAACCGCCCCGACGCCGCAAAACTCCTCGCTATGGGTCCACTCGAACCCGCGGAAATGGTCTATGTCAATGGCACCCCGATGTGGGTCGAAACTCCTTCCACGGAAAAAATTGCGTCAGGTATGAGAAAGATTGTGCGCGATGGCAGCAAACCTGTCTCCGCGTTTCTCGTCAAAGGCATCGGCCTTTTCATCGCCGCCGACAAAAAAAACGCTCCCATCGTTAAGGATTTCGCCGCTGGCACAACCCTCGTCCGCCTCTGGGCCTTGCACTTCGGCGGCCTCGTCCCGCTCACCAAAACCGAACAAAACTTCATCAAACGCCTGTATCTCGCCGCGCCTGTCAATCGCCTTTGAATACGGCAATCGACATTCGTCAATCCACTGATTTTGCTTGATTTATGCCCCCTAATCTGCTATAATCAAAATCAGTCGAGGAAGCTTTAATCTTAAATTAAAAGAGCTTTCTCAGTTATTCCGGCACAGGCCGGAGGGGAAGAAGAATGGGCGGGTGGTTTGAATTAGCGGGTGTCATATTCGCAGCGTTCATAGGAGCCAAATGCGGCTGCTCCTTTTCGCGTCTAAAAAGCCCCTGGTGGGGTTTCGGCTATATCCTCCCCCTGGCCATCATCTGCCTGCTCCTCTTCATCACAATCGCAGGCCTTAACGCTTTCAATCCCCTCTTCGCCTGGATTTCCTCAGGCCGTCTGCGCTTTGTTATTATCGCCCTCACCGTAACAATGGGCGCTATGACCCTCATAGGCCGGCTCACAAACCGCATAGAAAAATTCGTCGTTTTCGTGTTTATGCTCGGCGTCGTCACCTGGGGCGCGGTCCTGCCTTTCGCACTGCCCTTAATACTCAAAAACGACCTCGCCAATCTGCCAACTATAACCAACGCCGACAATATCTGCGTTCAATCAACCTCCTACACCTGCGGCCCAGCTGCCGCTGTTACCGCTCTTCGAAAACTCGGCTTCCCAGCCCAGGAAGGCGAATTAGCCGTCCTCTCACACACAAGCCCCATCGTTGGCACTATGCCCTGGTCGCTCTGCAAAGCTATCCAGGACCGATACGCCGCATCTGGCGTCGATTGCCGCTTCCGCCAATTCGACTCTATCAATCAATTGAAAGATGCTGATGTTACTCTTGCCGTCATCAAAGACGCTTTCCTCCTCGACCATTGCGTCGCCATTCTCGATGTCACCGATAAAAACGTAATAATCGGCGACCCCGCCATCGGCAAAATCAAAATGTCCTATAAAGATTTCCAGTCCGTTTGGCGATTCTACGGCATCGCCCTGAAACATACCCCAATATAATCCGCGTTTTTATCGGCCCTTCCGTTTACCTTTTATTCTCTGTAACCTCTGTGCCCTCTTGCCGTAAGGCATTCCTTATGGAGTGGCTAAAAAATTTCTGTGGCTGCCTCAAAAATCCGCGAAATCTGCGTAATTGACGCGATAGCGTCATCCCCGAGTGCTGCTACATTGGGTTTGAACAGGGGACCCATTTATAGTCGATAAACTCCTTCAGCCGCCCCCTCCTTATGTCGATGAAATTATGCGGAATTACTGGTATTGCGATAAGCACTTTTGAATAAACATCTTATACTTTAAATGAGTTGTTCCGAGTGAGGGTTTATGGTTGACGTAAAAACAATACTTTCGACTGCTATTGGACAAAGCGCAAGCGACGTTCACATCAACGTCGGCCTGCCTCCTATTCTCCGTAAAAACACCGACCTTATTGATATGGATTTCCCCGTCGTCAGCAACGAACACGCCAAGGAAATGGTCCTTGCCATGCTCGGCCCCGAACGTTTCAAAAAATTCGAAACGCTCCGCGACGCCGACTTTTCAACCACTCTCGACGACGGCCACCGATTCCGCGTCAACGCCCACTACCAGAGAGGAACCATCGCTATCGCTTTCCGTCTGATTCCGAATCAGATTCCAAATATTGAAGAACTGCACCTTGCCCCAATCGTTAAAGAACTCACCGACCTGCCGCGCGGCCTCGTCCTCGTTACGGGCCACACAGGCGCAGGAAAAAGCACCACACTCGCTTCGATGCTCGGCGTCATCAACGCAAAATACCGAAAACATATCATCACCCTCGAAGACCCCATCGAATACGCCCTCGAAAACAAATTGTGCATAATCGAACAGCGTGAAATCGGCTACGACTGCCCAACCTTCGGCTCTGCACTCAAACGCGTCCTGCGTCAGGACCCTGATATCATTATGGTCGGCGAAATGCGCAGACCTCGAAACCTGCCGTTCCACCGTAACCGCCGCCGAAACAGGCCACCTCGTCTTCTCAACACTGCACACAATCAATGCCGCTCAAACCATCGAGCGTATCATTGATATTTATCCCGCAGGCCAGCAAAATCAGATTCGAACAATGCTCGCAAACACACTCCAGGCAGTCATCTCGCAGACACTGTTCCGCAGAGTTGACAAGCCCGGCATGGTCCCCTGCACCGAAATCCTCCTCTGCACCTCGGCTATCCGAAACTGCATCCGCGAAAACCGCATCTACGAAATCGCCAACGTCATCGAAACCAGCAGAAAATTCGGCATGCAGACGATGGACAACAGTATCGCCGACGCTTATTTCAGGGGCTTCATCGCCAGAGATGAAGCCATTGCCCGCTCCTCGAATCCCGCCAAAATGGAAAAGGTCCTCAAACCCGACGGCGTCACAGCAGGCAGACAAACCGTCTCCTCCATTCTCGAATAACTTATTCACCGCATTGTACGGGCAGACCTGCGTGTCTGCCCTTCTTTCCTCATCCCCCCGGCTCTCCCCGAGTGCTGCTTACTTGACTTGAAACAGGGGACCCAGAATTAACTCAAAACTAAAGACTAAAAACTAATTTCTCATCTTGCAAATATCCCCACATTGCTTAAACTAATTATCTATGGCTAAGAAACCTGCATCCAATTCAAAGAAAGCTCCCGTGTCGGGCAAACCTTCTTCCCTTGTCGATACACGGGTCATTTATTGCGGCGATAATCTTGAACAGCTCAAAAAACTCCCCAACGAATGCGTTGACCTGATTTATATCGACCCGCCTTTTAATTCAAACCGCAATTATGAGGTCTTCTGGGGCGAGACGAAGGAAAAACGCGCCTTCGAAGACCGCCACGCCTCAACGCAGGCCTATATCGAATTTATGCGTCCCCGCTGTGTCGAACTGCACCGCGTCCTCAAGAAAACCGGCTCATTCTATTACCACTGCGACTGGCACGCCTCTCACTACGTCAAAATTATGCTCGACCAGATTTTCGGGCATAACCAATTTCAAACCGAAATAATTTGGCGACGCACAAACGCAAAAGGATTGGCTTTCCGATCATTTCCCAATAACCATGACACGATATTTTATTATGTCAAGGAAGACAATTACACTTTCAATCGTCAATACACTCCACATAACGAAAAATACATTGAAGATTTTTATAAATATACCGAACCTGAAACGGGACGTTGTTACCGCCTTGCGGACTTGACTAATCCCAACAAAGACAGGCCCAACCTAACCTACGAATTTCTTGGTGTTAAACGTGTGTGGCGATGGACAAAAGAACGAATGCAAGAGGCATACGAAAAAGGGCTGGTGGTGCAGACCAAACCCGGTGCTGTTCCCGCTTTAAAACGATATCTCGATGAACAAGAAGGAAATCCTGTGGATAGCATTTGGGCCGATATTCCACCGGTGCAAGCGCAAGCATCGGAACGCCTTGGTTATCCCACACAAAAGCCGCTTGCTTTACTCGACCGCATTATCAAGGCCTCCAGTAATCCCAACGATATTGTTCTCGATGCCTTTTGCGGCTGTGGCACAGCGCTGGTCGCTGCTGAAAATCTTGGCCGTCAGTGGATAGGTATTGATGTATCGCCGACTGCCTGCCGGGTTATGGCAAAACGTTTGCGTGATGTCTGCAAAATGAAAGAGGATGAAAATCTCTGGCGAAATGGTCGGGGCTTCATTGTTCGAGACCTGCCCTGGACGATTGAAAAGTTGCGAGCAATCCCGCCGTTTGAGTTTGAGAACTGGGCCGTTATCGCTTTGGGTGGCATCCCAAACGTTGCTAAGGTCGGCGATATGGGCATCGACGGGCGTATCTATCCGATATCGGCCATGCCGAAAAAGGACAAGGGAGAGCTTGGCTTTATGGATGTTTGGTATCCCATTCAGGTCAAGCAGAAAGACAAGGTCGGCAGGCCTGATATCGACACATTCGAGGCGGTAATGGCCAGAGAAGACCGCACACAGGGCTTTTTCGTCTCCTTTGATTACTCATCGGATGCGATGCACGAAATAGAAGCGTTCTTCAAAAAAACCGGCAAGATAATTCACGCCATTACTGTCAAAGACATCCTCGACGAGCAAATCGCCTACAAACTGGCATAAGAGCATAAATCTTTAAGGATAAAGATATATGACAAGCTCAAAAAAACTTAAAGAAATATTATCTGAGATTGAAAAGGCTCCAATTTCTGCCGGATGTGGGGAACTCACAGATATAATGAAAAAAGCAGGAATACTTACACCTACTGCAGGGATGGATAGCCTAAAAGACAAATGTATCAGTAGCCTGCATACTGCCATACAAACCGAAAAGATGTTCGAATCGTGCGTTTATGCAAAATGGTCTTGTTTTTGTGCGGCTGTAGCTGCAATTGCATCCTGCATCAGCGTTCTTTTGCGTTTGTTTCTAGGATAATAAAATTGAAAAACTTTTATCTCTATAACCACAAAGACATCCTCGACGAGCAAATCACCTACAAACTGGCATAGAAAATTACTTATGACTATATTAAAAAATGCCTGAAAGTCCTACACAGGAAGAAATCGATAAAGTTGCACATTTCGTGGAGGCAATTCGCGAATTGAGACGTTCTCCATTCTTCATTGAAGAATACAAAAATCTCAGTATTTCTGCACATCAGGTCAAACCGAAAAAAGAGGATATCAAGGGGCACTTTCCAGATCACAACATTGTAGAAGCAGCAATCATCCCTTTCAGGCGTGTTTGGCAAAAAACGGAACCGTGCTATTATATGACAATTACGAATATTATCAAAAAATACGTTCCGGAGTTTAGAAATATTTTGGACTCTATGTTGCCACACGAAAATAAATTAACCATTGAATTAATGCCATTTTTTCGGGATATAAACTTGTCGCCTTTAGATGCTATCGATATCTGGTTCAATACAAAATACTTACACGTTGGGAAGTCATCCCGAAAAGGTAGATTTAATCGCAAAGATTTTGAACGAAATAACAATCAAATTGGTTCAGTTTTATTTGAGTTTTTCTTTCTTATGGCTATGTATGAGGTTGGTATTTGTTTTTTCAATATTCTTCAATTTGGCGAGCACTTTCTAAAACACTTCGCTAAAGATGGTCTTGTCCCCAGTTTTTAAATTCAAACTGAGGAAGATCATATAAATGTAGAAAGGAAAACACCAGGATTCACACCAGAAATCGATTCGCCGGAACAGCGCGTCTGGCGTCTTCGCAGAAGAAGGCGATATCAAGGAGTCAGCAAATTTTTTGATCATGTTAATTGCTCGGACCAGCTTGTAGCTAAACTCGTAAATGCCTGTGCTAATTTCGATGAATTTGTTCAACGCTTAAATATACGTCTTGAGTATATGTCCGATTTTAACTCCTTGAATAATGAAATCATACTTTTCGATAGCTGCCTTGATCATGAAAAAATGGCATCTAAAAACCACAAGATGCGTAGGGGATTTATCGCTCAACTTCAAAATGGTTCTTTTGTTTGGAGGGAAGATTATGTTCCCATATTGCAAGATCAGTATGTGGAGTTCAGAGAAGCGATGATGGTAGAGCATTTCAAGTGATTGTTTGACTAAACAAGATTTACTGAAGGGGTCAGGAGCCTTTTTTCAGGGCGATCCAAAGACAAAACCGGCAATCACACACGCAGCGAAGCGCAGAGCCCGCTTCGGAAATCTGCGTCTAAACAGTCAGCTTTATAGAAGGGCAATAAGCCATTGCCTGCCCTGCGTAGTTGAACAACAAAGCGGGGTGGATGAAGGCGGGAAGGCGGGTGGCAAGCACACAAACAACGTTTGGAGCATTGCCTCCGCCAAGAACACAAAGCTGACTGTTCTCTGTGTCCTTCCTGCCCCAGCACTTCGTTGGCCGGGGTGTGTCCTCTGCCTGCCTCGGCGTAGTTGCATAACGAAGCCGGGTGGCTAAAAATAATCCGTGCAATCTGTGTAATCAGTGGCTAAAAAACAGCGTCAATCTGCGTCTAAAAAACAGTGTAAATCAGTGTTAATCCGTGTCTCAAAAAACTATTCTCCGTGTGCTCTGTGTCCTCTGTGGCTAAAAAATCTGTGTCCATCAGTGCAATCAGTGGCTGACAAAACCTGCGGAATCTGCGCAATCTGCGTCTAAAAAACTGTGTAATCAGTGTAATCTGTGGCAACCAACTAAAAACTCAACACTTAAAACTAAAAACTAATTTACGCCACTGCCCCTGCCGGCACCGCCTGCTGTTGCTGCCTGGAGCATCGGCCCTGGAGGTTGCCTAAAATGTTCATGAAGTTGATGTATGATTCGTATGGCGAATCATAAGGATTGAAATACTTGTGCACGTCCCCGTCCGCGAACCACTTCGTGCACATATAATAGAAATGGTCCGATGTCTGCATTTTGCGCCAGTCATTTATGAGGGTTTCGTCGCCCGACGCTTTAATCTTCTTTTCCAGCCGGTACAGCTCATGAATTGCGTTCGACTGCATCGCGTTGCCTAACCACGCCGACAAGTCCCTCTCGATGTCCGCCCAGCTTATCAGGTGAGGCACATCAATCACCCCTATCGGCTTATACGCCTTCACAACCTCGCTCGGTGTCTTGAAATCATTGTCCGGATGTTTGAAAACCTCGCCCGGCAGATGCCGTATAAAGTCAAAAATCCCCGTCTCCTTCCACTGGTGTTCGCCTAACGTCTCGTAGTCCATAAACAGGTTCACCACAAAACCGTTGCCGTTGACCTTGCCAATCCAGTGCCCGAACTTGTCCGCCGTCAACGGCCATTGTGCCCAGTCCCTGTTCGAAAACCGAAAAGCGATATCGTCGCTCAACTGGTAATTTTTAAGCAGCAGCTTCAGCCGGCTGCACCCCTTCGGACTATACACAAAATTCGGGCTTCGATACCCCAGTATATGGTCCGCTCCTTCGCTGATTATAGCGTCGAAACATCCCATTGACTCAATCATCGACGCAAGCTCGTTATTATAGATTAGCTCCGTATTTCTGAATACCTTCGGCGTCTGGCCGAAAAGCTCCTCTATTTTTTGTGTATGCTTGTTTATCTGCGCCAAAAACTCGTTGCGCGAATACAGAAAGCTCAAACTGTGATAATACGTCTCCCCCAAAAACTCCACACACCCCGTCCTCGCAAGCGCATCGAACGTGCTCAGCACCTCGGGGCAATAGACGCTAAGCTGCTCCAAGAGAACTCCCGTAATGCTGTATGAGATTTTGAATTTACCGTCGTATTTGCGAATCAAATCGAGCATAAGACGGTTAGCTGGAAGATAACACTTGTTGGCGACCTTTCGGCAAATCTCCGCGTTCTTGTAGTCGTCGAAATAATGGCTGTGGTCGTCAAATACGGTGTAGTGCCTCAACCGTGTCGGCTGATGAACCTGAAAGTAAAAGCAAACCGAAGCCATTCCTTTGCCCTCGTTTAAAGTGTGTTAACCGTAATTCCCTGATTGCCTCTGTATTCCATTTTTACTTTATTCTCTGTGTCCTCTGTGTGCTCTGTGGCTAAAAAAATGAGGCCTCTGTGGCTACACGCCGGCCCCAACAAGCGTATCTTCATAAATCTTTGCGCATTTTGCCGCCGAATCACTCCACCGAAGCTTTCTTACCTCGTAATTGCCGTGGCTTCGCAGCGTTATCCCCAGAGGCGGATACTTCAATACGGCAACTATCTTGTTCGCTATCTCATCGACATCCCAGAAATCGACTTTCAGCGCGTGCTGAATGACTTCCGAAACGCCGCTTTGCTTGCTGATTATGATGGGGACATCGTTGTCTAATGCCTCAAGGGGTGCAATCCCGAATGGCTCCGACACCGACGGCATAACGTACAGGTCCGCCATCTTGAAAATCTTCTGAACATCGTCGCCGCGTAAAAAGCCTGTAAACAAAACCTTGCTCCCTATCCCCAGCCCCGCGGCCATCTCGACCGACTCGGTTCATCATATCCCCCGACCCGGCCATTACGAATTTCACGTTGTCCATCTTCTCCAGCACCTTCTTGGCCGCCCGCAGGAAATAATCAGGCCCTTTCTGCATCGTTATCCGGCCCAGGAACAGAACGATTTTCTCGTCCCTGTTGATTACGGTATCGCCGATGGGCCAGTTATTGCCGTTTCTCTCCACCCCGTTGTAAACGACCTCGACCTTGTCCCCGCTTATCCCGTATCGGCTGATGATTATGTTCCTCGTAAGATAGCTCACCGCGATTATCTTGTCCGAGACGTGCATCCCCATCCGCTCGATGTCGTAAATCATCTGGTTGACGTGCTCGCCGCTGCGGTCGAATTCCGTCGAGTGAACGTGTATCACTAATGGCTTGCCTGTCAATCTTGCCACCGCCGCCCCTGCCGGATACGTCATCCAGTCGTGGGCGTGAATAACGTCGAATTCCTCATTCGCCGCCAATCGCACCGCCAGCTCCGCGTAACGCTGAACCTCCGCGTACATATCCCCGCTGTAATCCAGCGTCCCGACAAACTGGTCTGTCTTGCCATGTGCCATATGAATCTGGGCAAGCGAATCCTCGATTTTTTTCTGATAGCTGTTTGCTGTCTGATATGGCTGTAACGCTGAGGTAAGAGTCCGGAATCTCACATTTTTCAACTGCTTAACACGAATCGGCTTATCCAGTTCCGGCTGCATCGCCGCGCTTACCAATTTCACGTGATTTGCATATTGTGTTTGAACCACCGTCGGCAGCACGAAAGTTATCTGGACACCTATCTGGTCCAGTGCCTTGGTCAGGCCATAACACGCCGTACCCAGTCCGCCGCTGATGTACGGGGGGAATTCCCAACCAAGCATAAAAACTCTCATTGTTTTCCTCGTTGCCTAACAGGCGTTAATTTGCAATTCGTTAATTATAATTATTTAATTTGCAATGATTTATAACCACGTTCCATAAAAAGCGGTGTGGAATAACAAATACTCCAATAAACCGTCAAACCGCCGACCGCACACTCCAACGGTATCGTCAGGAATTTAGACCATCTTAAATTACGTCCAAAAACAAAACCGGACGCTGCATCCAAAAACAAGCTGTCTGATACAATAATCGGGCTTTTCAGGGCTTACAGTTGAGTTTTTTTTGGCTGAGAGGGCAATTTGAACCCTGCGCAATTGGATTTTACCGGTCTGGCAGAGGGCAGTCAGGCAATATGGGAAATATGCAAAATTTTTTGAAAATTTTCGGGATTTTTTGAAATGCCGGCGTTCGACAGCTTTAAGGGGTGATAACTAAGCCGGGATGGGCATTATTACAGCCGGGAGATGCGTGATTTAACCTTAAAAACAATGGAAAAGGCCGATATGTCCGAAGATATATCGGCCTTTCTATGCTTTCTGCTTCCATGAACATAACCCCCTTAAACTAAGGGTGTTACGTTCGGACCAGTACCGCCATTGCCAAACAGCTGCCTGCCTTGCAATAAAACGGAAGATTAGAGGTCCTGTGGTTTAAGAGTGCTGCGACGATTTGCTTTTGTTCTCTCGCAGGCGTGGTCGAGCATGCAATAGACCTTATCGCTGATGGCGCCGATCGCATCAGATGAGGTCATCATCTTCTTGCTCTTTACATATGCTCTGACTTTGCTGGCGACAATCAAAACTTCTTTTTGCTTTGCCATGTTAAAAAAACCTCCATAAAAAAAACCTAAAGTCCATTAAAGCCGGCCAACACCATTGAGCCGGCAAACGAATTGTTCTCTTATATGTAGGAAAGCCGCAACTTTTGCAACAGAAAAATGCCTATAAATGCAAAATTTTTAATCGGGGGGTCGATTCGCCACTAAGGCACAAAGACACTAATATTTTTTTAGCCACTGATTTCACTGATGACACTGCTTTTTTTACCACGAAGACACGAAAAACCACGAAGAATTTTAGACGCAGATTGCGCAGATTCCGCACAATTTTTTAGCCACTGATTGCACTGATGGACACGGATTAAGTCAGCCGGGGAACATACTCGCAGCGGTCATTTCTCGATACTCGTATCTGTGAATGCCCGCTACTCGTCTGCCTGGCGATACAATCGCCCCGCCATAAATGGCATTCCGGCTGACAACTTTTCTTATTGCCCTTCTATAAAGCTGACTGTTCTTCCTTTGGCCTTCATTTATAAGCCGAGCAAAACACACTGTCCGCTGCACGCTGAACGCCGTACGCTGCCTGCTACGCAGGTTATGATTGACGAAAGATAAAAACTGGGGTATTGTGGGGAAGGGAAATTAAAGGCATTGGATGGAGTTTTGCGATATGGGTAGCGCACCGAAAGCAGTTATAGAACTCGTAGAACACTTCGAGAGAAATATCGATTCGTTCAAAGGGCAGGGATATAACGAGGCCCAGGTACGGAAGGAATTCATCGACCCGTTTTTTGATGCGCTGGGATGGGACGTAGCAAATAAAGGGGGAATCGCCGAAGCATATAAAGATGTCATACATGAGGACGCGATAAAGATAGGCGGGGAGACAAAGGCGCCGGATTATTGCTTTCGGATAGGCGGGACGAGGAAATTTTTCTTGGAGGCAAAGAAACCTGCGGTAGATATTAGAGAAGACGAAAAGCCGGCGTATCAATTGAGACGGTATGCGTGGAGCGCGAAACTGCCATTATCTATTTTGACAAATTTTGAAAAATTCGCGGTTTACGATTGCTTAGTCAGGCCTCAACACACCGAGCGAGCGAGCACCGCGCGAATAATAGATATGACGTACAAGGATTACGCGGAGCGATGGGACGAGATTGCGGCGATATTTTCAAAAGATGCGGTACTGAAGGGGTCGTTTGATAAGTATGCGGCGAAGGCAGAGGGGAAACGCGGGACAAGTACGGTTGATAAAGAGTTTTTGAAGGAAATAGAGGGTTGGCGAAGGGAACTGGCGACATATATAGCACGGAAGAACAGAAACCTTGGGACAGCAGAGGTAAGTTTTGCGGTCCAGCGAACAATAGACCGGATATTGTTCTTGCGGATGTGCGAGGACTGGGGGATTGAGTCATACGGGCAATTAATGGCGTTAAAAAACGGCAGTAACATATATCAGCGCCTTGGAGAATTGTTTGAAAAAGCGGACGCGAAATATAACTCCGGACTATTTTATTTCAAACCGGAGAAGGGACGAAATGAACCGACGGATGAATTAACGCTGGGACTTGATGTCCCCGATGAGCCGATAAGCTGGATTCTGAATAGTTTATATTATCCGCAGCCATACGATTTTAGAGTTTTTCCGGCGGAGATACTTGGCAACGTATATGAGCAGTTTTTGGGTAAGGTCATTCGAATTACGCCCGCCAGGATGGTTAAAGTCGAGGATAAGCCCGAGGTAAAGAAGGCAGGCGGGGTTTATTATACGCCTGAGTATATCGTAACTTACATTGTGAAAAACACGGTAGGCAAACTCTGTGAAGGCAAGACGCCAAAGGAAATAAGCAAACTGAAGATTCTTGACCCCGCGTGCGGTTCTGGTTCGTTTCTTCTTGGGGCATATACGTATCTTTTGAATTATCATCGGGACTGGTATGTTAACGACGGGCCTGAGAAACACAAAGAGCATATTTATCAGGGCAGGGGCGGGCAATGGTATCTGACAATCAAAGATAAAAAACAGATACTGACCAATAACATTTACGGGGTGGATATCGACTTTCAGGCGGTCGAAGTTACAAAATTGAGCTTGCTGTTGAAGGTGCTGCAGGATGAAAATCAGGAAACAGTTGGTTCGATGTATAAGATATCTCACGAAAGGGCCCTGCCTGATTTGGGGGACAACATAAAATGTGGTAATTCGCTCATCGGCACTGACTTTTACGATATGCCGGAAGCGGAAAAATTTAACGATGAGGAACGAAAGAAAATAAATGCCTTTGATTGGGAAAAAGAATTCCAACCCATTTTCAAACAAGGCGGATTTGACGCGGTGATAGGCAATCCGCCATATATACCGATTGAAACTATGAAGGACAGTGAAAGAAAATACTACCAAATCAATCACGTAGAATTGCAGCGCAAGTACGATTCTTCGGTTGTATTTATTCTTGCTATGATGGCCAAACTAAAATCTAGTGGATATCTAGGATTTATTTCTTCGGTAGCATGGCAGACAGGGGAAAACTTTTCTAAATTAAGGGAGCATTTATTCAACAAAGGTGGAATTGCAGCTTTGGTTAATCTGCCATTTGATGTATTCCCAAACGCTTATGTAGATACTGGTATATATATACTCACAGGCACACCACGCGATAATTATTTGATATACCGTTTCCCGAAAAAAGGAACAGTTCTTAACCTTGATAACCTCGAATATCTGAGCATTCCGCGAAGTATTGTTGTATCGCCCGATTACAAAATTGTCCTTGAGCCAACAGCATATAATATGTTATCGAGATTTTCAGGGATCGATTTTTCTGCACTAGGCGAATTAACTATATCAACTCAAGGATTAGCAGGTAATAGATTTGAGACCAAAAACCAAGAGAAAAATAAATGGTATCCATTTCTCGTTAAGGGACAAGTGCACAGATATTCCTTATTAACTGAAGAAATAGCGTTCGTGAATATGGATAAACATCCATCGCTGAAACGATTTTACGAAGCTGAGCCGAAGATTTTGATACGCCGGGTAGTGAGTCGACAAGATAGAATCATGGCTACCTATGCAGACACGCGATTGGTATTGAAAAAAGACATTAATCCTTTTGTAATTACCGATGTTAAGTTGAATCCCTTATACATATTAGGGATTTTAAACAGCAAACTTATTTCATATTTGTACGTGAATAGCTCTTCAATCGCAACCAAAGACGATTTCAGACAAACCACACTTGCAGAGTTGAGGAAAATCCCTGTTCGAGGGATCAGTTTTACTAACTCCGCCGATAAACAGCGGCATAAAAAGATGGTCATGTTGGTTGAGCGGATGCTGGAATTGCACAAGAAGTTGGGTAAGGCGAAGGTTCCTACGGAGAAGGAAAGGTTGCAGCGAGAGATAGGCGCAACGGATAAGCAGATAGATACGCTTGTTTATGAATTATACGGCCTGACGCCGGACGAAATCGCGATAGTTGAAAGCAGTGATAAGACAGAGGACAGATGACGGAGGGCAGAGGACAGAAAATGGGCGACAGCGGACGGCGTTCAGCGGATAGTTCAGAGATGGGATTTAAGAGTTCAGAATAGAAACTGAGAAAGAATTTAAGATTTGAAATTTAAGAGTTCAGAATAAAAACTGAGAAAGAATTTAAGATTTGAGAAAAACAACCTGCTGTATCGGCGAGGAGTAAGAATTTAAGATTTAAAATTTAAGATTTGAGTTGGGGGAAAGACTACGGCGGAGAATAAAGATTTGAGATTTGAAATTTAAAATTTCAGAAAACACCCTGCTGTGCTGGCGAGAAATGAGAATTTAAGATTTAAAATCTGAGAGTTGAGAGTTAAGATCATTTTTCGTCCGGGGGATAGTCCTGGGGGCGGGCTTTTCGGATAGTTTCTTCGAGCCGTTTTTCAAAAGCCTCTCTGCTTTTATTGCCCTGATAAACAATGCGGACCTGGTCATTTAAATGCCTTTGGCCTTTTATGTCGCTGTTCTGGAGATTATCCGCCCAGCCGCGTATCTGGCGAGAACAGGATTCGGCCAAAGATTTGAGATCTGAAATTTGAGATTTGAGATGAGCAGCTTCGGGAAACCGTTCTGCAAAAAGCAGCATTGAGCGTGCCTCGCCGCAGGAGCCGCGCGCGATATAAAGGAAGGCGAGCAATTCCGCCGTTGAGCCACGTTCGAAACCTTCCGCGATATTATTTGAAACCGACAGCGACGCTCGCCGCAACTGGTCACGCAGGTCGCCGGACTGGTTAAAGAATTTGTCTTTCGTCAGAACATATACCCGAACAGACAGCTCGACAGCCGCCTGCCAGACCGGCAAATCCTCGAATCGCTCGTATTTCATCTTCAGCTCTTTCTAAAATCTGATACTTGTTATTTAAAATCTGAGATCTAAGATTTCCGAAACGGGCTCTGCGCTTCGCTGCGTGTGAAATTTGAGATACAGTCCATTTTCACAGGGTGTTTTGCCATAAACCTCTCCGTCAAAAAAATTACCCGATTATTGTCCATTAAAGACGGTAAGGAGTCAAGCTTCAAAAAAGCGTTAAGCGGACAGCGTATGGCGGACAGGGCTAATTTCCGATTTCCGATTGTCGATTTAGGGGTGTGGAAACCAACGTAACCATTTTGCCTGCCAATACTTACAAATAACAATGGGGACATTCGGGGTGTTCGTTTTTGCTGTAACATCTTTTGCATCAAGGTTTTAAATTCTGGACAAAAACAGTTGTTATCCATTTTCGCGCAAGTCGAAAACCCTTAGATGCCAAAATTCTGAAATTTTTTTACTCTTTATTTCACAAGGACTTATCGTTTTTGACCCCATCAGGAAATTCGGTAGTTTTAGTCAAAAGCGCGAAGTTCGCGCCATAGGATAGAGGGACCGTGTGGTCCCGAAGACGGATGACTGAGGACAGCGAACAGAAGACAGATAGCAGAGGACCGAGGACGGAAATGAGTTTCGGATTATTAGATTTTGCTCGGCTTAATAATGAAGGCCGAAGGAAAAACAGTCAGCTTTATAAAAGGGCAATATGCCCTTGTGGACGAAGGCGGGTGGCAAGCACATCCCTTAGGGAGAGCATTGCCTCCGCCAAGAACACAAAGCTGACTGTTCTCTGTGTCCCCTGTGAACTCGGTGGCTAAAAAATCCGTGAAATCTGTGTAATCCGTGGCTAAAAAAACTTAGTGTCTTGGTGCCTTAGTGGCAAAGAAAGAAAGGGGAGGATTATGAAAATTCACTTAACAATCAACGTGCCAAACTGGTTAGACAGGTTTTGCGCGTGGCCAGTGGTGATGTATCGAAAATGGAAGGACGGAGAGGCATATCGCAAAATAGGGCTGACGGATGGGAAATTCGCGGCTGTAGATGAGGAGGATTATTATCGATTAGGCAATTTCGGATGGTGCGCGAAAACATGCTTCGGCAAGACATACGCAATACGGTTCGTCGATACGCCTAAAAGAGGGGCTGTGATGGTTTCGATGCACAGGGAAATAATGAACGCGCCGGCGGGACTGCTTGTCGACCACAGAAACAGGAATACACTCGATAACCGAAGAGGCAACCTGCGATTAGCGACATACTCGCAGAACGGGTGCAACAGCGTAATAGACAAGACAAAGACAACGTCGAGGTTCCTCGGAGTTCACTTCAGAAAGAAATCAGGCAAATGGGCCGCGAATATAAGGATAAACAGGAAAAAGACGTGGTTAGGCAGCTTCGAGAGCGAAATCGACGCAGCGAAAGCTTATGACGCGGCGGCGAAGAAACATCATGGCGAGTTTGCGCGGTTAAACTTTTCGGAAGCAGCCACAAAGACGCAAAGACACTAAGTTTTTTTGCCACTGATTGCACAGCCTTTTTAGACGCAGATTGCGCGGGGTGACGCTGTTTTTTTATTAGCCACCGAGGACTCGAAGGGACACGAAGTTATTTTTTTGACACTGATTACACGGATTTACACAGATTCAACCGGCCGGGGATGTGTACTCGACACGACCAATTCTCCAAACGATGTTTGTGCGATTGGTCCGTATCTCGTCCACAAGGTCAACTACGTTGCCCTTCGGCTGTTTAGCCGATGTTGGCCGAAATGAATGAAGCCGAGTAAATAACACCCTTCTTCGTTGAAACTACGCAGGACAAGCATTTGAGCCGCGTAAATCAGCGTAAATCAGCGTCTAATCCTTCCTTTTTACGAAATAATTTTTTATTATTTATGGTGCAGCGGGGGAAAGATGTGGTATAATGAATGACTTGTAGGGCATATCTTTTCACCTCTCGAGGATATTCCAAACACAAAATGTGAGAGGTATTATAGATTGACGGCCGATTAAAAGGCCAAGGAGTATGTTAGTGAGTACAGGTAAAGTAAAATGGTTCAATGATCAAAAAGGTTTCGGGTTTATCGTAGCTGATGACGGCGGCCCAGACCTGTTCGTTCACCACTCGGAAATCAAGTCATCCGGGTATTCAAGCTTGAGCGAAGGTCAGGTAGTTGAGTACGAGGTTGGCCAGGGCAAAAAAGGCCCCTGCGCGACAAACGTAGTACCGAAATAGACGACCACCAATTGACCCAGACAAAAGGCCACGCAATGCGTGGCCTTTTTCGTTTTTGCCCCCCTGTCAACAGCCACTAAGCTCCCAAGACACTAAGAACAGATTAAATAAACCTTTGCCCAATAGCCAATATTGAAGTAAGTCAAGCCCAGAAAAGGGGTTAGGAGAAAGCGACGCAATTAAAAAAGGATGGGATTTTTTGATAAACAGGGGTTGGGTAATTGACGAAGAAATTAGCGAGAGTTCTGCGTAGTGCGAGCTGACTAAGCAATACGCATTACGAACGACGAGAAATGAGATGTAAGACAGGGAGATGGAATAATGAATAAGAAGACGAAAAAGGCACATAAGGGACAATCGACACACGCAGGTAATTCGATATCGGTGCGTTCGGCGCCGAAGAGCAGCGGCCGAAACCACAGCCGGGGAACGCAGGAGCTTGTCGTGGTGGCAACATCGAGTTCGCTGGATGAAGCGAAGGACTGCGAGACACTGCTGAAGAACAACGATATCCCGGCGATGGTGAAGGAAAGGCCGAATGAATTCGGCGAGGGTTTTCATTACGCGGTGTATGTGCCGGATGATATGGTGGATGAAGCACACGTGGTAATCGAGTCGCAGGACGCGTACGATGATTTTTATGATTTCGGACTCGATGAAGAAAACGAGGATGACTTAGAGGGCGACATCTTTGAGGATTAGCAAATTTGCCACTAAGACACGAAGACACAAAGGTTTTTTTAAGTAAAAAATAAAAATTAAAACTGGACCCCGGGCAAAGACGTGCTGGGGCAGGAAGGAAACAATGGCAACAAATGAACTGAATAATGAGCAACAGCCCGTGGGATGCAATACCGAGGATGACCGCAGAGACAGTGTCGTTGACAGGCGAGTCGGTATCGACCGGCGAGCAGGACTCGACAGACGAATCGGCCTGGACAGGCGAAGAGGACCCGGCCGTCGTCGCAGCGAGGACCGCAGAAGCGCCGAAGAAGGACAGATGTCCGATGAGCAGTTCGAGTTCTTGATGGCTATCAATGAATACAAAAAGGCCAACGCCCGGCCATTCCCGACATGGACTGAAGTGCTGGAGGTAATCAAGGCGCTGGGCTACAGAAAAACTGCTGAGCCGGGCGAACTGGCGGAATGCAAGAACAACGGTGAACGGAAAACGGAGGACTGAGGACTGAGAACAGAAGACAGTATTGAAAGCCCTGTTGAAAGACGGGGCTTTTTTGTTGGCAAGAAAAACCTTGCCTGATGGGGTTTTACGTGTAAACTCTGCGGGATTTATTGACGTTAAATAATATGTAAACACATAACGCAGAAAGGAACAGTGAATGCCGGAATATTCGGTGAGTCCAGAAGGCAAACGATACCCCCTGCCGGGCGAGGTCGATTACGCGCAGGAATTCAAACGCGTTGAAACGTTGGCGGAGGCGGCACGCAAGCAAGGCAAAGAGGTTGTCGTGGTGATGGGGGTGGGGTTCGTCGGGGCGGTGATGGCGGCGATAATAGCCGACACGGTCGATAAGAAGACAGGCAAGCCGAATAAGTTTGTCATCGGATGCGATTTGCCAAGCGATAGAAGCTACTGGAAGATAATGATGGTCAACGAGGGGCAGTCGCCTGTCAAGGCCGAAGACCCGGAAGTTGCGCCGATGATAAGACGATGCGTTACGGAAAAGAAAACGCTGACGGCGACATATAATAATGATTGCCTCAAGCTTGCGGACTGCGTGGTGGTTGACGTGCAGTGCGATTATACCAAGCAGGACCTGGGCAATATGCGGACGGGCAACGTGGAGATGGCTGCCCTTGAGGCGGTGATAAAGACAATCGGAAACAAGGTCGGGGAGAAATGCCTGACGCTGATAGAAACGACGGTTGCGCCAGGGACGACGGAATATATCGGCTGGCCCATAATGAAACGGGCATTTGCGGCAAGAGGTTTAAAGGCGGAGCCGCTGCTTGCGCACAGTTATGAGCGCGTGATGCCGGGTAAAAATTATGTTTCGTCGATTCGCGATATTTGGCGGGTTTGTTCCGGATGCAACGATGAAGCAAAGCAGCGGGTGGAGAAGTTTTTGCGCGAGGTGCTGAACACCGAGCAATTTCCACTGACGGTAATGGACCGCCCAATCGAATCGGAGACGAGCAAGATTGTCGAGAATTCGTTTCGGGCGACGATGCTAGCGTTCCTGGATGAATGGAGTTTGTTCGCGGAACGCAACGGCGTTGATTTGATTAAGGTAATCAAGGCCATCAAGATGAGGCCTACGCATAATAATATGATATTTCCGGGGCCTGGCGTGGGCGGATATTGTCTGCCGAAGGACGGCGGGCTGGGCTTCTGGGCGTATAAGCATATTCTTGGATATGAGGATGATATATTCAAGATGACGACGATGGCGATTGATATCAATGATACGCGGTCGCTGCACGTCGCGGAGCTGACACGCAATGCACTGAGGAATATGGGCAAAATGGTCGCCAACGCGAAGGTGCTGCTTTGCGGGGCGAGCTATCGGCAGGATGTCGGCGACACGCGATACAGCGGCTCGGAAATCGTCGTGCGCAAACTGACGGAGATGGGTGCGGAGATGTCGGTTCATGACCCCTACGTCGAGCACTGGTATGAATTAGAGCAGCAGGATACATTTCCCGCGCCGGGGCAGTCGTGGGCGAGATTCTTCCATAAACAGGAAGATTTGATAAATCTCCGGGTACAGAAGGATTTGCCGGCGGCGATGAAGGGAGTTGAGGCGGTTATTTTGGCTGTTCCGCATAAACAGTACCTCGACCTTGAGCCAAAACAGATAGTGGATTGGGCAGGCGGCCCACTTGCAATCGTTGATTGCTTCGGGATTTTGGACGACGACAAGATTCGGCAATATTTCAAGCTTGGCTGCGAAGTCAAAGGCCTCGGCCGAGGACATATACAGAGGATAAAAGAACAAGTCCGTAAATCCGGGCCACAGAGCAAATAATATTTTTATTTAGCTACAGAGGACACAGAGAATTTTTTGCGTTGCCCCCTAAGAAATAGCCTAACTGGTATTAAGGAAAATACTAATAGACGTTCTATGCCCTGATGTTTTATAGTGGCGATTACTTAAGGACAATGATGGAATCGCAGATAAGACAGTAATCTTAATAAGATTTTCATCACCCTCCTCCGAAGCCAGACTCTTAAATGAGAATCTGGCTTTTTTTATTTGTTTAGACACGGATTTACACTGCTTCTAATTGCCGCAAAAAAGCACAAAAGGTTTAGACGCTGATTGCGCAGATTCGCGCTGTTTTTTTCACCATCGAGGACACCGCTTCTTCGCCAAAGCGGCTACGCAGGGCAGGCGGAGGACTGAGGACAGAAGGCAGCGCCGATTGCGGATTGCGGATTAACTAATTGCCGATTGCCGATTTTAACCTGAATATAGTGCCATATTAGCGGAAAATGGGTTAAAAGGCAATGTGTTGCCTGTTTTTCATTGTATGTCCAGCTGTAAAGCGTATAATGAAATATGCCTTTGGCTGGGGGCAAAAGGCAATGGAGATGAGAGAATGACAGGAGAAGGATTAATAATTGTCTTCCTCGTTTACGTATACACAGTGTCTGTACGCGCACGGTGCGATCACAGCACATTTAAATTATAAACCACTTCTGAAAGGGGAAGAAAATGAAAAAGCTTTTAGTTTTAGTGATGGTTTTAGGTGTGGCGGTAACTGCCAATGCGGCCCTAACCCAGTACCTGTCAGTTGATGGCGTAACCCCAGCTCCAGATATAGTTCCCATAATGATGGTTGGCGACCTCCTCAACATTTCCATTGTCAATAGCGTTCCTGGTGCTCAACAGGGGTTGAATTTGGAATTGGATGACACTGCTGCAGGCGCACTGGCCCAGACAGGCGAATATACTCATTGTGACTGGGTCTATACAGGCGGAACCGTTGAAGGTATGACGCAGTACGCCGCAGCGGGTGATCTGGCTCAAATACGCGGCCCGACACAGGCCACAGCTGGTTATACACCCACAGGATATCCTGGCTTCTTCGTATTTGTTGGAGCAGGCACTCCTTACGATATTCCTAAGGTTGGCAAATGGTTCTCGATTAATTACCATGCCTTCGACTATGATGACCACTATATCACTCTGTACGACAGTCAGGGTGTTATACTTGACCAGATAGTTGTCTATGTTCTAGTGCCAGAGCCGATTACAATGACACTGCTCGGTCTTGGCGGTCTGTTCCTTCGTCGTCGCAAATAAAACGTAGATAACGCCAATTGTAGACCAGTAATGAAAGCGAGTCATCGTAAAAGCCCGCCACGCTATTGCTGCTCGGCCTCGGTGCGGTGGCATTGAGAAGGAAACGCTGACCGTGGCTGATAGGGCCTGACGGAGGTTAAGTTTTCCGCCCAGACAGCCGATATACCCTATTACCCGACACCCAGTTCCCCAACGGTTGAAGCCGGCTTCGAGAGGCCGGCGGGTGCCTTTTTAACTTAAGACAAATGATAGGTGACCTATGCAAACCGTTGAGCCCAAAGTAGAACTCAGGCATTTCGATGGAGGCATCGTTCTCACCCTCAAAGATGCGACAATCTCAGAATACAAGCACGTTGAAGGCCTCAAGCGAGAAATCCTCCAAATGCTCAAAAATGTGCAGGCTAAAAGAGTCGTGCTGGATTTCGCCAATGTGCGGTTCTTCGCTACGCCGTTCTTCGCCCTGATAATCAAGATACAGCAAGGGGCCGGCCACCTGGAGTTCTGCAACCTCGACCCGAATCTCAGGAAGATTTTTGAGGTCACCAACCTTACGAAGATAATTAATATCTGCAAAGACCCGCTCCGCCACAACGCATAGAAATCCCTGACCTGCCGTAGTCTGGAACATGTCCTCTTAGGTCTTCGCAAGCCAGCCGTTTGGGCCGTTTATCCCTATAAATCACCCCATCTATCATCATCGAACCTGCCAAAATATCTCTTTTTTCCCCTTGACTGTCATCGGCAAAAGGGTATAATATAATTGCCTTTGGCTGGGGGCAAAAGGCAATGAAGTTTGGAGAAGGGTATGAGAGAAGCAACATGTCTTTTGGGAGCAATCCGTTTAAATAAACATCTGTGCGCACACAGTGCGCTAAAACTTTTATGAATATTTTGAAGGAGAAGAGAATGAAAAGCTTAATGTTTTTGGCGACCCGGAAATCTTGGATGTCCCATTTTCCCGGCCTCGCCGTTCCCCGTGGTCTCCAAAAGCAATTTCTTATTGCCCGAACATTATGCATCGTTGTTGCATGGTTCCTGGCGCTAGTTAGTCCCTGCCAAGCGTTGGACTATCCGATCCCGGCAAATATTACAGACACCCCCAATTTAGGGCTTATTGTGAATTCTTTTAGAAACAACACAGGCACCACCGTGAACGACCTTTGGATCTATGGATATGTTTTCCCTGGAAATCCTCCAGTCAATCCAATGGAGCCGGGACCAGGGACCGAATATACCTTTACGGCAATTGGACCCGGCGGATCGTATGCTCCGGGCTACGGGGGCAATGGTTTTCAAATTTTAAGTCAGTCCGCATACGTAGCAGAAGGGCAGTTCGATCCTTCAAAAATCATAGTGTATGGATATTGGACCTTCAATGGAATTCCACAGACCCCGGAGCCGGCCACACTCGTTTTGCTTGGGCTTGGGGGGTTGGCGATACTAAGGCGGCGGAGGTGTTCAAAATAGCGGACGGGCGAGTCGTATTGTGCGATGAGTCTCGGCGAGTTTAGAGTCAGAAAGGCAATCAGCGGGCCATAGAGTCAATTCTATGGCCTGCTTTTTTAATCAATCCGCCGCAGGCGGATAAAGCTGGTCATTTCCGCAAAATATACGCCTACAGCGTACTATAAAAAAAACTCATCTGATGCCGCGCGCTCATCTGACATATGGATAAATTTCGTCTGCAATCCAGTAGCACTCAAGCATGACCGCTAAAATTGTGCCTGCAAGCCATAGACCCCACTTTTGACGCTGCCACAGGTCACGAAGAGGTGAAAATTGCAACAGGATGTCTGCGAGGTATGCAGCGGAATAACAAACATTCGCTATGGCTGCGAGAACCAGAAGTTGTAGCAGCGATTGCAGAGTCAATGCCGAGTGGAAGTGGGGCCATGTCAATACGAGCCAGGCAACTGCGACAGCAGCAAGAACAAGATTGTAGGCAATGCGGCGAGGCTCCCAATATCGTGCGGCAGCCCTGAGACTTGCTTTAAATGTTTCCGGCGGTTCGCTCAACTTTGTTTTCATTTGGAGTTTGGCCATAAACGGGTCGCCCATTACGGCGAGCGTCATATGGACAGACCATTCCGGCCTGGCTTGTCAAATGGCAGATTCTTTCCTCGACCTTAACTTTTCGCTTTCAGGATAATAGCCAAAACCAGCACTACGACCCCCACACCTATAAGTATCAAGTTTAAAGTGCTCATCAACAGCATCGTTCGCCTCCTTAAGATTTAAGTTTCTATTATTTTACTTCTCTGTTTTATTTTACATCCTGGATAATGTTCCGTCAAAAGAATATGCTTTCTTGCCGTGCTCTAAAAATCCATCGCATTTGAAAGGAGATGAGTTCCCTATCTTGCCCTGAACCCGCCACGCTTCTTCTGCTCGGCCTGGGTGCGGTGATGGTAATCAAAAGGCGGTAAATCTCTCTGTTTGACACGATTACCCGTTTTATGAGGGCGATTTTTGGGCTATTTACCGGGTTTCTCGGGAATATTGAGGTGAGCATTTGCTTGACATTGAAAGTTAAAATGGGTAGAGTGGGTAAATATGTAGAGCGAGACCTGAATGTGCCTGTTGTTGCGGGCAATAAATATCTCATACAGGTTGCAGATATTTATGGCACTTATACGGCAACAACAGGAGGTTTTATCTACGACTGGTCTGAGCGCGTTCTTGCCCTTAACCCAACCGAGGCAGCGATAGTTATGACCGAGGGCGATAGTTCCGGCTGGGTGTGGCCCAAGTTTGCCCAAGCAACAGCTAATGGGACAAGCAATGAAGAAACTGATAATAGCAATCGTAGTCCTGTTATGTATCGTTCCCTGCCGGGCAACGACTCATATAATGTATATGACTCCGGGCGGTGCGGGCAGTATGTCGGGGATACGCCTCGCTGACGCCGCCCCTGATTTCAACCAGATAATCACCTATTCCTGGTCTTTTGAACCTAATGCCGTTATAGATGTGATTATGGCAGGCGGAACTTATACCATCTCCGTAAACCAGAACTTCGACCCCAGGCCTGTAGGTAGTGCGGGCAAAAGGTATGTGTTTAACTATGGAGATGCCTGCAATATCAACGTGAATATTTCAGGTTATATGTATTTTCATAATTATTCATCCACTCCGGCCACTTCCTACGAATTTCGGGAGGTCAACTTTATATCGACCAACCCTTACGCTGCGTTTTTGTTTGACGCTAATGCCGGAGCAGGACAACTGGCGAACTCTACACGCATCTTCACCAATTGTATTGCGACTGCCCCTTCTTCGGCGTATATGTTCGGTTACAGCACGGCAGGGAACATAGGGGGTGTTATAAACCTGAATAACTGTACCTTCAAGAGCGGTTACCAAATTGCCTGGCTGGGAGGCAGCGTAATGATGAATGTAAATGGCGGGACATATACCACTACTGGTGATTGTCCTTGCATCCAGCTTGGCAACGGAACAGACGCCCCGGTTCTTACGGCACACGGGGCGACATTCAGAAGAAATAATTTTTCTACCGATGACCCAAACGGTTTTGTGATATCTGAAGCGGATGGCTCATCATCCTCGCTAAGTTTAATCGATTGCAATGTATGGGCAAATCCCCTCAGTTACAGTTCCGGAATATTGTTAACGAGCGGCCCGCTGCAGTATATTAAACATACGCACGTCTCCGCGCCAAATCAGGGTATCTGCTGCGATTCGGACTGTACAAACGCTATTATCGACGGTGCAGACGAGGCCGGGAATATGGAGACTATCGAGGTCAATGCGCCAGTCAGATGGAATGTTGCCGGCACCTGGGTCGCTGGTGATACAATTCAGATTTTCATACAGAAAGGCCAACAGGTATCATCATACACATATAATGTTGTGCAGGGCAGAACGGCATCCTTTGTTCTTACACTTGATTTTGTTCTTAACTGGAATGCGAACTCAGACAGTTTTTGCAAAACCATTACGGCATCCATGGGCAATGTTAATGAAATTATGATGAACGGCACTTCGGCCTGGGGTTGTGCGATGTTTGCAATCGTTCATAGCGCCAATGGCATATTCACAAACCAGGCGGCAGCTGGCCAGTCCCCGATGATTCCGGGGTCTGCCGTGGAAATAGACGGCAACAATATCATTCTCGAAAACTACAAAATTCGTAATCCCAACGGACAGGCGTGGGAAGGCATAAATGTAAATGGCGAAACCTATGGCGGCGGCGTAACTATCCAAAACTGCGATGCAAGGGATTCATTTTCCCCGATAGTTTGCCGGTCGACCAATGCTAATATCGACGGATGTATAGCTCAGGGCAACTGGCCTTTCCTAATGGAATCGGGGGCAAGCAAAAATGTTCTGAAGAACTGTACTTTATATGGATACCTAAACCCAGTAATGAATACCGGCTGCATCACTACGGGAAGTGGCGATAAAGCCGTAAACAACCTCTGTTATGACAATATCTGCGTAGCTGATAGTTCGCTTATCAATATGGGGTCAGGAAGTTTGCCGACGACTACCATATATTGCATCTATGACTATCAGAATTACATTGGCGGTAATTATTTTGAAAATAACTGTTACTGGACGATAGGAGCCAATGCCAAACTCGCTCAGCTTAGCACCATAGATTATACCGCGCTGGCTGGAATACTATCCGCCTGGCCTGTTGTCGGAGTTAATACCAGGTCATCGTTAAACGATTTACACAGCATTTACGCCGACCCCCAGTTTGCTGATATGAACAATGGCGACTTTAACATATTGTCAAGTTCGCCCTGTATAGACATAGACGGAGGCGATAAGTCGTTTATCGGCGCAGTTCCTCCAAAGCCCGGAATACCGGGTGATTTGGATGCCAATGGCAGGGTAGACTTCGTCGATTTTGCCATCTTTGCCCAGCATTGGCTGGAAGGTGTTGAGCCATAAGTATAGCTTAATCCTATCCCCCAACCAGCGCATTTATTTTTGCAGGTCAAGCCTTTGCTCTATTGCCTCAATCCGGTTCTCCAAGTCCTCTATCTCTTTGTGCTTGGATATATTTGATAACGTCCTTGCAGGCCAGCCGTTCGTGCCGATACCCGCATATAAAATCAATACCCCTTGTTTTATCCCAGGCAGAAGCTATAATCAAAACCGCTTTTATGCTCCGGTGAGCCAAACAGCCGGGGGCAAAAAGGGATTATGGTTTAACAAAGGACGTTGAATCGAAAGGCCTGGTTGTGCAACCGGGCGTTTAATATGAGAAATACCAGATTAAGGAGAATCTTATGAAACGAATCCTGTTTTTGATAGTGTGTGTTTCTTTTGCAGCCGCTTGCTTTGCCGATACGGGTGTATCAGGCAATAATGCTCAACTGATTAAAGCCGCAAAGGACGACAACTTGAAGGCGGTAAAAACCGCCCTGGCTGACGGCGCAGATGTCAACGCGAAAAGTTCCGCTAATGGTGAAACAGCCCTGATGTGGGCATCAAAGTACGGCCATGCGGAGATTGTCAAACTCCTCCTGGAAAAGGGGGCCGATGTCAATATGAATACAACCGACGGTGCAACTGCCTTGTGGGTGGCGGCAGAGAATGGTCATTCGGAAGTTGCCAACTTCCTGCTGGAGAAGGGTGCTGATGTTAATGTGAAGAGGACAACCGACGGCATAACTGCCCTGTGGGCTGCATCTAAGAATGGCCATGAGAGGGTTGTCAAACTCCTGCTGGAAAAGGGCGCCGATGTCAATGTGAAGAAGACAACCGACGACGAAACCGCCCTGTGGGTAGCGTCGAGGGAGGGCCATGCGGAGGTTGTCAAGTTACTGCTGGCGGCGAAGGCCGATATAAATGCAAAAGCCAAAGACGGCAAAACGGCGTTATGGATTGCGAAGCATGAGAAACACTCAGAGGTCGTGAAATTGCTTGAAAAAGCCGGAGCAAAGGAATGATTTCAGGTGCGGTGATAATCAGATAATTTGGCGTGGTTCTTCGACTGGTTCGACTTTGCTCACCACAGGCAAAGCTCCCCGGCCAATGGATTACCGGGGCAGGCCGGACGGGTAAACCCCGCCCTGCAAACTCATCAGAATAACCCCTCAATAAATCCCCCTTCGCTAAAGCTTCGGCGGGACAAGTTGCGGGGCTAAATTGCCCCCTCCAGACAGACGAGTAAAAGCTTGCCTTGGGGGGCTATTTTGCGTAAAATTCGGGGTAAGTTTGATACGCACTTCAACCTGATAGGAAAGGAGTTATAAATGTCTGACTATTCGATGAACCCTGAAGGGGAACAATTTCAACTGCCGAGCCAAGAGCAATACCCAAAGGAACTCAAACGAGTGGAATCGCTGGCGGAGGCCGCACGCAAGGAAGGCAAGGAAATCGTCGTGGTAATGGGCGTTGGGTTTGTCGGGGCAGTGATGGCGGCCATAATAGCAGACACGGTCGACAAGAAGACGGGCAAACCAAGCAAATTCGTCATCGGCTGCCAAAGGCCGAGCACGCGGAGTTACTGGAAAATACCGATGCTCAACGAGGGCCGCTCGCCCGTGAAGGC
Source organism: uncultured Phycisphaerales bacterium (assembly GCA_963769245.1). Taxonomy (GTDB): domain Bacteria; phylum Planctomycetota; class Phycisphaerae; order Sedimentisphaerales; family Anaerobacaceae; genus Fen-1362. The sequence goes on along the minus strand of CAVYKU010000001.1, from coordinate 1,418,339 downwards.
GGAGGACCCGGAAGTTGACCCGATGATAAAGCGGTGCGTGCTGGAAAAGAAGACGCTCATCGCGACGTATAACAGCGACTGCCTGAAACTGGCGGACTGCGTGGTTGTTGACGTGCAGTGCGATTACAGCAAGCAGGAATTAGGCAATATGCGGACCGGCGTTGTCGAAATGGCAGCACTGGAAGCAACGATGAAGACGATAGCCGACAGGGTACAGGCGAATTGCCTTACGCTGATTGAGACGACGGTTGCGCCGGGGACAACGGAGTTTATCGCATGGCCCATTATGAAAAAGGCATTTGCCGCCCGCGGGATAAAATCGGAGCCATTACTGGCGCATAGTTTCGAGCGGGTTATGCCTGGCAAAAATTATGTCTCGTCGATACGGGATTTCTGGAGGGTTTGTTCGGGATGCAACGCGGAAGCGAGGAAACGGGTTGAGAAATTCCTGCACGAGGTTTTGAACACCAAGGATTTCCCCCTGACTGTGATGGACAGGCCAATCGAATCGGAGACGACGAAGATTGTTGAGAATTCCTTCAGGGCGACAACGCTGGCGTTTCTGGATGAGTGGAGTTTGTTCGCGGAGCGAAACGGGGTTGACCTGATTAAGGTCATCAATGCCATCAAGATGAGGCCAACGCACAATAATATGATATTCCCGGGGCCTGGCATCGGCGGGTATTGTCTGCCCAAGGACGGCGGGCTGGGATACTGGGCATATAAGCATATTCTCGGTTTCGAGGACGACATTTTCAAAATGTCAACGACGGCTATAGACGTCAACGATACACGCGGCCTGCACGTGGCGGAGCTGACGCGCGATGCGCTGCGCAATATGGGCAAAATGATAGCGGGAGCAAAGGTATTACTTTGCGGGGCGAGCTACCGGCAGGACGTCGGCGACACACGATACAGCGGCTCGGAGATTGTCGTGCGAAAACTGACGGAGATGGGAGCAGAAATGAAGGTTCACGACCCATACGTCGAGCACTGGTATGAATTAGAGCAGCAGGACGTATATCCCGCGCCGGGGCATTCGTGGGCGAGATTCTTCCATAATCAGGAGGATTTGGTAAATATCCGTATTCAAAAAGACCTTTCAGCGACGATTAAGGGCGTTGGGGCTTTGATATTAGCGGTTCCTCATAAACAGTATCTGAACCTTGAGCCGAAAAAGATGGTAGAATGGGCAGGCGGACCGATTGCGATAATCGACTGCTTCGGGATACTGAGCGATGAGCAGATAAGGCAATACTTTGTGCTTGGCTGCGAGGTCAAGGGGCTGGGCAGAGGCCATATACAGCGGATAAAAGAGAATGTCCGCAAATCAGGTTCTCGATAATAAAAAATTAGGCCGCGTTACCGTGACTTTGGAACACCAACAAAAGCACATAAGCATACTTGTATATGTTAGTATAGCTGTCGCCACGCTTGTCGCATACGAGCCGATACGGCACAACTACTTTGTCAGCTATGACGATGACCTGTATATGAAAAACCCCGCCGTAACAGGCGGGATAACCGGCGATTCGATAAACCTCGCGTTCACAAAGTTCTACGCTGCGAACTGGCACCCCCTGACGTGGCTCAGTCACATGCTGGATTACCAGCTTTTCGGACTAAACCCAACGGGACATCACTTAGTCAGCGTCGCGATTCACATTGTCAACGCCCTGCTGCTTTTCTGGATTCTCAAGAATATCACAGGGACAATGTGGGCAAGCGCGTTTGTCGCTGCGGTATTCGCCCTGCATCCGTTACAGGTGGAATCAGTGGCGTGGATAGCCGAACGCAAAACGGTTTTAAGCGGTTTATTCTGGCTTCTGACAATGGCCGCATATATCCATTACGTCAGAAAACCGGGATTCGGCCGGTATCTCGTGGTGTTACTGGTATTCGGCCTTTGTATTATGACCAAGCCGATAGTCATTACACTGCCTTTAGTATTGCTCCTGCTGGACTACTGGCCACTTGAACGAATCAGAGTACGGAAGACAGAGGACAGAAGACAGAGAACGCAAGACAGAGGGGGTACTTCGACAGGACAGCTGATATTAGAGAAAATTCCACTGCTGGCGATGTCGGCAATTTTGGGCGTTCTAACCGTTATAGCGCAGCAATCCGGAGGCGCGATAAGCACGTTAGATAAATTTCCATTAGACGACCGAATAGCCAATGCGGTGGTTTCTTATGTAAAATACATCGGCAAACTGGTATGGCCCAGCGACCTGGCCGTTTTTTATCCGCCTTCGCATTCGAACTTATCAAACGCTACAACGGCGATTTGTGCTTTTATATTCATAGTGATATCGGCCATAAGCATCTATATTGGGCGCCGCAAAAAATATATAGCAGTCGGCTGGCTGTGGTTTGCGGGCACGCTTGTTCCAATGATAGGGCTGGTTCAGGTCGGGGACCAGGCGATGGCCAACCGTTATATGTACCTGCCTATGCTGGGCCTGCTTATTATCATTGCCCTGGCAGGCAAAGAGCTAATCGGGAAGCTACCTCAATTAAAAACTGTCGCGGCTATAACCGGTGTGACAGCGATACTGAGTTTGCTCATACTTACCCAAATGCAGGTGCGGCACTGGCGGAACAGTATCACGCTTTTCGAATACGCATTAAGCGTTACGGAAGACAACGCAATTACGGAAAACAGCTATGCATGCGCTTTGTTCAATGAGGACCGTCTCGATGAGGCAGAGCAGCATTTTGGCAATGCGCTTCGTATAAACCCAGAGTTTGATACCGCTCTCATCCACTTGGCCAGAATATATCTGAAAGAAGGAAGGTACGACGAGGCGGTCTCGATATATGAAGAGCTTATAAAACGCAATCATAAAACCGCAGAGCTTTACTACAATCTTGCAATGGCGCTCCGTATGCAAGAAAAATATACCGACTCAATAAAATACTTTAATAAATCACTGGAGCTGAATCCGAACGACGCTGAATGTCTGGATGCACTGGCAAGCAGCTTTGCGGCGGCAGGCAGATTCGCCGAAGCAAAGGCAACAGCCGAAAAAGCGTTGAAACTCGCGAGAGAAACCGGGCAGAATGATTTAGCAGTCGCTATTGAAAATCGAATAAAACTTTACGAGGCAGGACAGTCACATCGTGATAAGTAAATGAAAGTCAGTCAAAAACATATTGTCTTTACCGCAAGCGCGGCGCTAGTGATTGTAACATTAGTCGCCTATGAGCCAATAAGGCACAATGGATTTGTGAGCTATGATGATGCTTCCTATATAACAGAAAATCCCAACGTAACGGGCGGGATATCGCTGCAAGCGGTTGAATGGGCATTAACAAAGCCATACGCGGTAAACTGGCATCCGTTAACATGGCTGAGCCATATGGCGGACTGCCAGCTTTTCGGGCTGAACCCAACAGGTCATCACTTAGTCAGTGTTGCGATTCATATTGCCAACGCCCTGCTTGTCTTCGGTATTTTCAGGAGTTTGGGCGGAGCAATATGGTTAAGCACATTTATCGCCGGGGTATTCGCGCTACACCCTATACAGGTAGAGTCGGTGGCGTGGGCGGCGGAACGGAAAACGGTTCTGAGCGGGCTGTTCTGGCTGCTGACAATGGCGGCGTACATTCGCTACGCAAGAGTGCCTCGATTAAGCCGATATCTGTTAGTGTTAGCGATATTCGGGCTTTGTATTATGACCAAGCCGGTGGTTGTAACGCTGCCTTTCGCGCTGCTATTGCTGGATTACTGGCCGTTAGAACGGGTTAAATGGGGACATCAGGCAGAAACAGCAAAGAATGGTAAATCGCCCGGATGGCTGATAGCAGAAAAAATCCCCCTGCTGGCAATGTCGGCTATATTGAGCGGAGTGACTTTTATTGCACAACGAGGAGGAGAAATTGTCCCGACGCTGGAGAGATTGCCGCTGGAATATCGAACTGCGAATATGTTTCTTTCTTACATCAAATACGTTGTCAAAATGATATGGCCAAGCGGTCTGGCGGTATGTTATCCGCATCCCCGCGCGATACTTTCAGATGCCCCCGCAGTGATATGCACAATACTCTTTATACTGCTGACGGCGGCCTTCATTTACGCGGGCCGGCGAAGAAAATACGCGGCGGTCGGGTGGCTGTGGTACGTAGGCACGCTTGTCCCCACGATAGGGTTGGTTCAGGCCGGTGCGCAGGGAATGGCAAATCGTTATATGTATATCCCGATGCTGGGTCTGCTAATAATTATCGGCTGGGCGGTCAGGGATTTTACAGCCGGCCGGCCGCGAGCCCAAAAAATAACGGCGGCAATTGGAGTATTAGTGTTGTTGTCGCTGCTTATACTGACCCGAATGCAGGTAAGGTACTGGGAGAATTCCGTTACGCTGTTCGGACACGACATCAAGGTAACAAAAGACAATGTTCTGGCGGAAAACGGCTACGGAATTGCTTTGTCCCAGGTGGGGCTTGTCGACGAGGCACAGAAGCATTTGCAAAACGCGGTGCGGCTAAGCCCCGCATATTCCGAGGCCCGTAACAATTTAGCGAGTGTTTATCTGAAGAAGGGGATGCTCAATGAGGCAATCGCCTGCTTTAATGAGATTATAAATCGCAATGAGGCGACAGCGGACATATACTACAACCTTGCCGCAGCGCTGGAGATGCAAAAGAAATACGACGAGGCAATAAAATATTACGCCAAATCGCTGGAAATGAACCCCGAAGACCCGTCTGCCAACAAGAGAATGGGGATTGCACTATTGGCAGCAGGAAAAACAAACGAAGCAATCGGGTACGCAAAACGCGCCTGTGAGCTGACGGGTGACAAGGACGCTGAATGTCTGGAGACACTGGCAAGCGGCTTTGCGGCGGCCGGGAAATTTGACGAGGCGGCGAGAATTGCCGAAAAAGCGTTGAACGCCGCGAGGATTTCAGGCCGAGAAAATCTTATCGTCGATATCCAGAAACGGATAAAACTTTACGAGGCCGGACAGCCATATCTTGAGCAATAACAAGATTCATACCGTCCGAAATCAGGCAATAAAAATACTTGACAAAGGAAAATATTTTGTATAATATATTTGTATAACATCATTGAGCCGGCTACAAAGGTTGCCTACACCAGCGGCGTTCGTAATCTGCTCGGGATGGATACTTTAAAGCAGGGCGATTTGATGGAACAGGAAATTCTGGACCAAATCGAGCAGGTTATCGGCTACCGATTTTCCAGCCGCAAACTTCTGGCGGAGGCCTTTATGCACGCCTCGGCGGTCGATAAACGGACGCTAAGCAACGAGCGTCTCGAATTCCTCGGCGATTCCGTTCTTGCCCTGGTAATCTGCAAAACCATTTTCGAACGCTCTCCCGACAACCTCGAAGGCGACCTGACTAAAATGAAAAGCATGCTCGTCTCGCGAGGGACTTGCGCCAGGTCGCCCGGAATCTAAACCTGCACAAATTTCTCAAGGTCGGGAAAGGCATGGCGGGCAGCCAATCGCTCACACATTCGCTTGCCGCGGGCCTTCTCGAAGCCCTTATAGCGGCCATTTATCTCGATGGCGGCTTCGAGCCGGCAGAAACCTTCATCCTTAAAAATTTCGACTCTATCATTCAAAAAGCCAGTGTTGAACAGGCACAGGGCAACTTCAAATCCATTTTACAGCAATTTGCTCAGCAGCACTTCAACACGACACCCGCCTATGAACTTTTGGACGAAAAAGGGCCTGACCACAATAAATGCTTTGAAATCCAGGTTGCGATTAACCAGAGGCATTTTCCCAGCGCCTGGGGCAACAACAAAAAAGAGGCCGAGCAGAAAGCCGCTCTCAATGCCCTTATCGAGCTGGAGGTAATCAAGGATTATTGCGAAGAACCGCAGCCGGAATAAACTGCTTTATATTACCCAATAATCAGCCAGGCGACAGTTGCTAACACCAGCGCCGTTATCACCATAAAGACAAGTATCGAGCCGAACAACAGCACGGTTTCTTTAAGAAAGTTGCCCACTGTAATTTTGGGCACCTTTGTCGCCTTATATACCACCGCTATTGCCGCCAGGAGGGGCAATACCAGCAGCAATGACCGCGGATTAGTCCCAATATCCTCGGGAACCCGGAACTGCGCCATAATATCAGCCGCAAGAGCCAGCATATTTATTGCTCCTCATCCTGCGTCTTGCGGAGATACGCCATATATACCGCGTTGACTATACAGAGCAGATTAAGCAGGCCCGAAGTGCTGGTGTATATCTGGCCCATTTCATTAGGCCTGCCAAAAACCGGGAAGCCGCCGCCTTTGGTGTAATGCCCGATAATCGCTACCAGCGGCGAATTGGCCATCTGCACTATATACCACAACCTGGCTCCGTAGGGGTCAACCACGCCTATCGAGCCGACATAAAGACCTGCCGCAAAAATTACGACTATCGTTACAAATATTATCAGTGCGCGGCTCGTCTCTTTAAGCAGGAGGTATCCGCCGCCCGGCAAAAACCACCCCGCCAGCGCCACCAGAAACATCAGCGGCCAAGGATTTTCCTCTGTTTTATGGTATGACACCGTTATTTGCCCGCTCGATTAATATCAGCAGGAGCCGCATTCGGCTCGGCCTTCGGCGCGTTGGCGTCCTGCTGCTCTTTTATTTGAACATATTTCATACGAGTAACTATGTTTTTGGGGCTGTAATGCGATACGGCCAGCGCCTGAGAATTAGCGTATTCATCCCTGACGTCTTCTGACGCCTTGGTAACATCAAATACCTCCTGATAAAGCCGGTGAATAGTTGCGCTTTCGAGGCAGTAATAGCACATTCCCGGTTTGAACTCCATGATTTCCCCCTGTTTGGCCAGCGTATTACTGTCCTGGGGTATAAGAGCGAATACCTTGTCCATAAGCAACCCTTCCCGTATCATCCTGTTGAGAATCATTCTGGCCATTGGATTGCCCCGAGAGCGGACCTTTGTCTTCTCAATCTCCTCCGCATCTATCCTTTGAAGCCCGCTTCGTTTGTTCAATACGAAAGTCCGGTCTTTAATCGGTGTCGTATTGGAATCGTCCGCGTTTTTGCCGTAAAGCGTGTTAAACCGTTCAACTGCTGCCTTCCACCCGGCCGTTGTCGTCAATGTAACAAACTCTTGCGCCCTGGTTTTGGTCTTATCCATCGCCGCAAGCAGTTTAAGGTCATCGGTTATAATTTCTCTTATAGTGTTCGAATCCGGACGTGCCGAGCCATCCTGTTCAAATTGTATGCCGTGTCTGTCAATCCTTTCATCTATACTTTTCGGCTCGGCGGCCTTTTCGGCTGCGACAACCCGCACCAGCATCATATTTCTGCCTTTGTAGCCCTCCACGCTCATCTCCTGTGCGTCCTTCAACGGGCCGATATTTTCATAAAGTCGCGGCGCCTTAATATCCATCGGGCCAAGCTCGCTGACCTTCAACTGGTCTATCGCGAACAGCACTCGGGCAAGCGAGGCCTCCGCTACCCCGGCCCCGCCAGCGTAAAGCGAACTGAAATTCTTGTCGCCCTGAATATCAGACACGCCCAACAAACCCGTCCGGCCAGCGTAAACCCGGACTTTGTATTTTTCAGTCAATTCCGCCGCCACTTTTGCATAATCAACGGCCGCCTTTTTGAACTGCTCGTCTGTGAACTTGCCCTGTTCAGCATCCGTCCCGGACAAATTTATCTCAGTAAGCGACTTGGCATCGGTTAATATCTTTTCAGCTTTTGAATCGACCCTCTCCTGATAAAGCCGTTTCGATATCTGCGACGCCACTTCTGCGTAGCTGTGGGTTTTCACTACTACGCCGGAATTGGGGTCGTTCGGCTCCGCATAATCCCTGTATGCAATAGGCGGCTGTGATGAATGCTGCTGGTAATAATCTTCGGTTTCCTGCTGCGTCAATGGCTTGATCGTCGCGGCAACATCATCCAGCCGAACAGTTATATACTCAAGACAAACCCGCTCGGGAAGCTTATAGCCAAAACCGTACGGATTATCCTTGTCCGGCTCGCCGGCAAAACACCCTTTGTATTTGGCGAACTGTTCCGCAACCTTACTCGCTTCCGGTTTGAACGAATCATCCTTGAACGTGCCTGCCTCAAACACAACGTAATTGACGTCGAGCGTTTCACGGTGAATATCTGTCTGGTGGAGAATCTGCGGTATAGTTGTACTCTCCATCAAGCATACCACGCCACAGTAACTGATAATCGAACTCATATCAGCAAACGCCTCGAGCACCTGCTCTTCGGAAAGCCGGTATTGTTTTTCTATCGCGATGATAATCTGGCCATAACTCCTTCCCTGGAATATCCGCGGTATAACCAATTCGAGCTGCTCTTTCGCCCGCTCAGCTGATACCTTTATCCCGGCCTCCTCGGCTTCCTTTGTCAGTAAAAACCAGTATATGCTGGGAGGATATTGCTTAGTGTAGATTTCATTTATCTGATTATCCGACACCCCATAGTCATCCATATTGGCAATTTGCTTTATCCGGCCGATTGATTCAACGGCGGCGGAACGCTCCGGGAAAATCAATTCCCCAAGTAAAATCGACCTCATATCCTGCGAAGACATTTGACGCGGATCCGCAGGCCTAAGCACTGATTCCAGGCCCAGCGCCTTTAACGCCTCTATCTGCTGATTAGCCAAAGCCACGTCCTGCCTGGTTATCTTCTTGCCGCTGCCGTAATAGGCAATTGTCTTTCCCTCGCCCGTCCTTGCCGAGCTGAAGTAATTCATCAGCGGCTCGATTGTAAAAACAATCATCAGCGCAATGACTACAAAGGCCATTATTTTGCGGTTGTGCTTGCGAAACCATACCATCAAAGTCATTTTGTTGCTCCGAAAATGCTAACCAACGGTTTTTTCAAAGTTGCACAAGTATAAAGAATGGTCTTGTTTTTTACAACCAAAAACAACCCGGCATTAATCCGCTTCTTCAGATATTATTTCCCCCTTCCAAAACCCTCTCCCCAGCTAAAACAACGCCTTTTGACACAGGTTTTGCTTGACTTGGCAGGGCATTTCTGCTACCATAATGTTGCTGCACGTACAGACAGGCGTCTATTCGCCGACCCCGTTAAAACGGGAAAACAGATACGATGCAGCAGGGAGATGGGTGACAAAAAACGATTATAAATCGCCATGTCTCCCTTTTTTATTACGGCTTTTTACTGGATTTCCAGTATATTCGTGAAGAGGACTACCGCCTCGCCGAGGTCGGCATTCGCCTCGATTGTCCCGACAAGCCCGACTTTTTTATCGATAAATTTGCTCAAATCCATATCCGCAGCCGAGCCGGCAGGTCTGGCATAACACAACGTCTTGCCATTCCCGTCAATAACTTTGTAATACTTCGCGCCGGGCGTCTCAGCGAACAGGGGCGTTTCCTTAAGCGTGCCTATAGCCGCGAATATGCCCTTGTCCTCAATCTTCGAAAGCCCTTCGTTCTTTGTGCCTTCTATTTTTTGCTGGGTCTTGGCAAGCTGGTCTTCCTGAACCTTTATCGCACTGGCAATTTCCTGCGAAAGCTCGAACTTTTCAATCGTCTTCAACAATCCAGCCGCGCTGCGTGCCGCCCTGGGACTTTGCTTGTCGCCGGCAATAACGGCAATCGCCTTCTTCAACTCAGTGAAGTTCTGGTCTGCTGCCGGCTTTGCACGCTCCGCCTCAACTTTTTCCTTGAGGGCCTGCACCTCACCCATTCTCTGCTCTTCTATTGTAACAACGGGAGTCGGGGAAGGCATATTCGGCTCATTTGGCGAAGAAACCGTCGCTTTTAATTCCCCTGGATTCGTCGGGAAAGGTGATGCCGGCATAGGATGCGCCGTGGTCGGCATTGTCGATGTCGTGGTCGTCGTCGGTGCTGCAGGAGGCGGAGCCATCAGCGTTCCAAGAGGTTTGGCATTCTGACTGCTTACCCACAAATACGCGCCCTCAGGAGGGGCTATCTTGCAGTAACCGTCTTTTTCCTCGCCGACTATGGTTATTTTATCGTTCTTGTTAAGCTTTACCTGCATCGACGTAGAGTGCATCGGCTGAACCTCGTCCGAGCCGGCGTAAACGCGAACCGCTTCCCCGATAACTGTTCCGCTCGTATTATTCTGCGGGTCAATCTGGACATATTGCTTTGAAATCCAGGAATAACTGCCCGCCGGCGGAACTATCTGAAGCCAGCTGAATTTGTTGCTGACGACCTTGACCTTGTCGCCTTTCCTGACCTTGCCGCAATTATAATACTGGGTGCCCGGGCCTGACCTAATATACACGTCGTCGCTTGTTATCTCCGCCAGGAACGGAAACGCAGGCAGATTCAGGGCATTGGCCTCTGCCGCAGGAGCAATATCCACCTGGGCAGTATTACCCGGCCGTGCCGCAACAGCAGGCAGACAAATCGCCGCCACAAGAACAATAATTGAAAATCTCAGATAAGATTCCATTCTTCGACCTCCTAACAAAAGGTTTTTCTCCATAAATGCCAACCACCCCACATAATCCTTCATAGAACGGGGCCACAAATTTTTACTGATTACAAAACTATCACCGCCGCCCCCCCTTGTCAACTATTTTGTGCCGTTCTTTTGGTATGACTTTGGGGCTTTTACTCGAATGCCGGGAAAATATAGTTACCTCGCGGGTAAAATAAAGGCCTAAAATTTACAGACAAGTTAAAACCGTCGCGAAAAAACGGTTGTTGTCTAACATTATTCCCCCCGGAAATGGTGTCCTCAGATTTCAGAAATAACTTATTTGTTTCCTACTGGATTTTGTTCGCATCCTGTGGGACGTCGAGTATCAATGTTTCTAAGTTCAAATCCTTGAAAAGTGCGTCATCCCTATTACTACTAAACCACCAGTCACTCCCATCATCGTATGCAAATGTAAAAACTAGATTTATTTTCTTAACCGTATGTGGTGGTGCTAAAAAAGTCATATAGCACTTAATATCAACATCAGCCGGAAATTTCTGATACGATGGTGTAGGAGGCGTAGGATTAGATTCTCTTCTTTGCCTACTATCCCTGACCCGTTCTATAAGCCCGCGACTATTCCTATTCGGAGGTTTCGCCGCAGACATTTTGTTCTCTTCCCTTGCCATCCCTGTCCAAAGGGTTCCTCCGGCACTAACAAAAAAGTATTTGTTTCCATTAGGGTCAACTATATACGCTGTTTCTTTCGGTTCTACTAACTTCATCAGTCGTGTCTTGTTTTGTGACCTTATTACCATTGTGAACGTTAGCTTAGAATCATAATTGCCTCTTTTTGCCTCAATGATCTTGAAGTTAAATCCGGAACGCGATGAAATAAAAACAGTTGGCTTATCTTCATGTTTAATCGCAGATTCCTCTGCTGCCGTGTTGTCTTCTTTTGGCGGCGTCGGTTTCGTCGGCTCGGACAAGGACACGCTTGGCTCCTCCGGCGGTTTCGGTGCCTCAAGTTGCCGTGAAACGCGTGAACGACTAAAGCCCGTGCTCGGCTCCTCTATCGGTGGCGTTGTTGCGTCAGATGAAGATGCGGACACCGACTCCCAATTCGGGTCAATCTTTGGAAGGGCTTCTTTGATAGCATCGTATAAGTCCTGGTTACCACTGTCGCGATGAATGGCGCCGGTCCGTTCGAGGTATAGGAGCGTATTTTTGAGAATCGGTACGGCTTCGATGGCAGCCGGACCAATCTCTCCCAAGCGTTTTGCGCCGTCTATACGTTCGTACCATGTCGTCCCTTTGTCGTTGACCGCCTCCGCGAGAACGGGGATGACTTCCCTGACCCTTGGCGCGAGCAACACCACTGCCCCAAAAACTGCGTCTTGGTCACTTCGCGATCCCGCAAGCGATGGAGCGGTGGCGTGTTTAAGGTCCTCTCTGATCGTAGGAATCGCCTCACTGGCACCGCCAACCTTAACCAGTGCTTCATAGACGGCCGCGTAGAAATCGGTTGAAAAAGAAAGTACGCCTCGTGGATCTGATTCACGAAACGGCCGCTTGAGGGCAGGTATTGCTTCCTTCGCCTCCGGTCCAATCTGTCCCAACATAATTGCCGCTGCCTTACGTACGTCCATCGACTCGTCGCGCAGCAACAGCTTGGTAGCGGCAGGCACCGCGTCCTTTGCCGCCGGACCAATTCCCCCAAGAGCGTCCAAGGCGGCTCTGCGTATGTTCTGGTCTTTTCCTTGCAAAGCGTCGATGAGGCCTGGCACAGCTTCTTCGGGTTTTTGCGGAAGGAACCCGAAGACCTCAGTATATATTCTGGACCCAAAGGGACCGTGCGGTAGTTTTATATCGAATATCTCCAACTTGCGCACATTCCCGTTCTTGTCCTCACGAGACTCGGTCGCTATTAGTTCAGCGGGAGTCTCATCATGCAGAATCTCAAATACCAATGCCGACTCACCAGTATCTTCAATCTTTGTTGTTTCCTTCGGCTGCCAGCCGCCCACGTCGCGATTTTGGGGCCCAAGGCCGAACAGCATAGGCATCTGATTAGCGGAGAACTCTTGGCCGGAGAAAATATGCCCCTTGTCTGTCTTAATCTCAACATTCATTGTGCTAAACGTGAAACCCCCTTCCCGTGGACCGAGATTCTTGTAGTAATAGGCAATTAAAAATCCCTTCTTATTGCTCTTTTCGCCGGACGAGATTGTGTCATATACTATCCACCAAGCATCCTTTAATCCCACTTGAAATGTCGTTTCCGTCCTTTGGTCGGAAATACGAAACGGAGCACCCCAATCTTCTGGTCTTGGACCTTTGCCGTCCCCTGTCCCAGTCAATTGATGGGTCGCGGACGAACCCGAAACAGGCAGCTTAAAAACGTCCCAGCCATAACTCAGGATAACAAAGGTCACAGCCCCGATTGCCACTACTACACCAACGGCTAGGGCAACCCTCAATAACCAGTTTGGCTTTCTTAGAAGTGGAACCGCAACGGGTTCCTGTCGCAAATGTGGGGGCAGCTTCGTAGTCGGCGTTACATCCACGAGGCCCGCATCGTGAGTAACGACAAATACATGCTGACAGTCGTTACACCGTACCTTTTTGCCCAACATGGACTCGGGCGACGAGTGAACCCTCTTGCATGACGGACACTGGACCGAAATCATGCTTCATCTCCTGAACTGCGAATCTAACAGGCCGCAACACACGCCAACGAACTGCGACCGGCTATACATCCTTTATACTAATTCCATTCGCTACCTTGCAGCCCATCGGTGTGTATGTACCGCTGCAAACGGTCTCGAAGGTTGGCGCTCCCATATAGATAAACCATAATGCCGACAGAGATGAACACCCCGGCTACGCTGGCCACAATTCCTGTCCGGTTTACCAGGGCTATGATAAGAACTAATATATTCAGCAAAACAAATATTATGGCCAATCCCCTCGCCAGCGAAAGCCCCCATCTTCGGAACGTCCACAAACCATAGCATGCGACAAGAAGGAGCAGCCCATATTGGAACGCCATGACCCCTAAGAACTCAAGGAGAACCGCTTCCAAAGCTGGTCCTAATCCGCTGGAACCGAACATATTCCGTGTTATTTCAATTGCTTCGCTCTTGATGCCTCCTACGAAAGCACAAATGGGACCCAAGATTAAGAAACCAACGCCTTGAATGATCCAAAAGAATACGACCCACACCAAACCGAATGGCCTTTGAAACTTGGCTACGGGTTCCTCTGAGATACCACCCGATGTCGGCCCTGTGACCGCCGACGGTGTCGCTGCCGCCATTTGCTTGACCTCATCCCAAATATTAGGTTGTTGAACAGGTTGTGGCCCATTCGACATGACCTCGAATATCACCCCACAGTCCTTGCACTTGACGTGCTTGCCGAGCAAAGATTCATCTGCTTTGTGAACCTTCTTGCATGACGGACATCTTACAGAGAGCATCTGCTACCACCTTTCTACCTTAAGAAGAGAAACGAATGGAATAATAGGGACAGCTACAAATGGCGATTCCTTAAGCTACAAAATCCTCGTTTTTCACTTAAAAATGATGGCAAGGCCTTCTTAAGGAACTGCCATTCGGAACACCTACCATTCTCCATTCCACCTATTATTCTAATAAAACTATCACCGTCGCCCCCCCTTGTCAACTATTTTGTGCCGTTCTTTTGGTATGACTTTGGGGCTTTTACTCGAACACCGGGAAAATATCGTTACCTCGCGGGTAAAACAGGGGCTTAAAACCGACAGGCAAGCCAAAACTGTCACAAAAAAACACCCAATCATAGGGCTTTGCGGCAGATGAATCCCCTGGTTGGTCATTTGCCTCGAATCTCGCAGCAACGAATAACCGCCTAATCCTAATACCCAGCTGAAAAACGGCTGCTGTACCCATTATTCCCATTATATTTTTGAAAAAATGAAATTCGTACTATACAGACATATCGAATTGAATTTGATATAGTGCAGTTGATATGAGGCAGATTGCTGATAAGATTTCGTCCCCGCGGGCTATTTTACTGGCCGGGGTTTTAATTATCATTGGCGCCTGTTTTGCGGCGTATATCCCTGCGATAAAAGGCGGTTTTGTCTGGGACGACGATGTGTATATTACTGACAATCCACTATTGAAGGCCAATGACGGGCTTTATCGCATCTGGCTGTCAACGGATTCACCTTCACAATATTTTCCGCTTGCATATACGACATTTTGGTTTGAATGCCGGCTGTGGGGATTTAACCCGGCTGGCTATCACACAGTGAACGTGGCGATTCATATTGCAAACGCCTTATTATTGTGGCTGGCTCTCCGCCGATTGTCGATACCGGGGGCATGGTTTGCTTCAGCGGTCTTTGCCCTGCATCCAGTACAGGTAGAATCGGTTGCCTGGATAACCGAGCAGAAGAATGTCCTGATGCTTTTCTTTTCGCTTTTGTCGGTTTTGTGCTGGATGGAATCTGCCATCGGCAACAAGTCGGGCCGCAAGGCGAATTTATTCTATGCCGGTTCTCTCGGACTATTTGCTTTAGCCCTTTTCAGCAAGTCAACCGCATGCACACTGCCTGCGGTGCTCGTTTTGATACTGTGGCTCAAGCGTATGCCCCTAACAGTAAAACGCTGGATGCAGATTGTGCCGTTTGTTGTAATGGGGATTGGGATGGGGCTTCTGGTGATGTGGTGGGAAAAGAATCATCAGGCGACCGGGCTGGTTAATCTGCGACTTGGGGCAGCGGGGAAACTGTTAATAGCAGGCAGAGCGTTGTGGTTCTACCTGTGGAAGCTGTTCTGGCCCGTTAATCTGACGTTTAGCTATCCCCGCTGGAACATCGACCCGACCGCAATCCGGCAATATGCCTGGCCGGCAGCGAGTGCATTGGTTCTGGCTTGTGCGTGGGTTGGACGAAATCGACTTGGGCGAGGGATTGTAACAGCGATATTGTTTTTCCTGGCTATACTGTTACCGACGCTCGGCTTTTTCTCTATTTACACGTTTATATATACGTTTGTTGCGGACCATTACCAGTATGCTGCGTGTATTGGTCCTATCACACTTGTCGCAGCAGGCGGTGCGCTGGTTTATCGGCGGTCAGGCAAAAACGTAAGATTTTTTATGTTCTCGGCCGGCAGCATCCTGATACTATCATTAGGCGTGTTATCCTGGAGACAATGTCACGCATACGCCAACGTGGAAACGTTATGGCTTGACACGCTTAAAAAAAACCCGGATTCCGTTTTGGCTCACGGCGAAATCGGCCGTATGCTCTTTAAGCAGGGCAAATTCAATGAGGCCCAATTCCATTTCGAGCAGAAGATTAAAGCTGCATCATATATGAAAACGATTTTCCCCTTTAAATATGCATTATTTCTTGACGACTATGGGGTTGTTTTAAAGAGTATGGGCAGATTGGATGAAGCGATTGCCTGTTATCAAAATTCACTTGACGTTTGGGAACATTTTGCGGGGGCACACTTTACTCTTGGCCTGGCATTGGTTCAAAAGGGCAATGTTGAGCTGGCGCGGGTCCATTTTCTTCGTGCACTTGAAATTACACATGACAAAAAAGACGCCCAGCTTAATCAGAGGCTCTGTCCTCAGTTGAATTTAAACCTGTTTAATGAGGAAATCCACCACAAGTTGTACCTATTAGAAGAAAAAAAATAAGCATCCCAATAATTAAAGGGGGGTTCATTGATTTCCTTTGAACATTTATTATCCTATACAATAATGCTGAAGGAATAATGGGGACGGGAGAGCTGTTGAAAAAGTCCACTATTTCCTCAACATTGTTATCAGCCGGACAAACGCGCGTATGCCGCTTCCATCATCAGCAAAAACGCCTGCGCCTCGGTGCTGGTCCCCGACCGGTCAAACAACGGCGAGCCACACGCACCCTGCACAACGCCATACTTATCAACTTTGGCGTGTGCCCCCGCCCGCATTTTGTCCGCCGATTTGAGGAAACTATCTTTCAGCCAGCCGGATTTTACCCCCTTGTAAATCGAATACGCCAGCATCTGCGATAAATTGGTCTCGACAAATGTATTCGCATCGTCCACCACGTCGTGAAAAAGCCCGTCAGGCCGCATAAAAGAAATACAGCCGTCTAATAATTCCTCCGTATAACCAATCAGCTTTTTGCGGTCATCTTCCTTATTCTTCGGCAGCGTATCGATTATTTGCGCCATCCCCGCCGCACACCAGCCGTTGCCCCCGCCCCAGCACGCCTCATGCTTGAAGACCTTTTTCTTGTCGTCCCAGATATGCGAAAACAGCTTCTTTTCCTTGTTCCACAAAAATCCCCTGTAACAATCAACCTGCCGAATTGTCTCCTCGAAATCACCCATAAGAGCCAAAAACGGCGGCGTCATAAACATCGCGTCGCTCCATATCTCCTTGCCGGGCGTAACGTGACATATCGCCCCGTTTTCAGTTCTCGGCGCCTTCTTTTTAAGATATGTATATAACGCGTCCGCCGCGTCTTTTAGTTTTGAGTCGCCGGTAACTTTGTGAGCATACAGAATCGCGGCCCCATTTGAGCCGGGGTCTGTTACCGCGCTTTCTGAACCAAGCATCGCCACACGCCCGTCGATTTTGCTGCGGACAACGGCCTCCTTACCCATCAGGACAACGATGTCCTTTTCTCCCTGCTCTATCATCGCCTGCGATGCCACCCCCTGCTCCCAGCTTGCCCGCTGCATACAAAGCATCGCGATTTTGGCTTTCTCAACCAAATCGTTTTTCACGGGTTTTTCTGACTCCGCCCAGGCCATCTTGGAGCTATATCCCCCAGCCGCGGCCAGAATCGGCAACGCCAAAACGTCCCGTCTTCGCATCGTCCTTACCTTTCAAAAACATATTGTTCGCTCTTGCTAAAGCCGGCTGATAGTAATTATAATTACCCCACTGACAAAAAACAGTTTATTTCATTTTGCTGAAAGGGCAATAGCATGCAAACCATAAGAAATCTTACCGTCGCAATAATAACAGTGGCCTCCCTTATGACACTTGGATGCAATGAAAACCAGCAGGCCTCGACTGCCCCTAAACAATCCGCTAAAGCCGAAAAAGCCGCTGTGATGAACTACGATTTAAAAGACAGGGATGCCTTCACCATAATGGGCACTCAAACCCGCATTACCTCCGCTGACGAAAAGAATCCGGATACATATACCAAAATCTGGGATGCCTTTGAACCATACAAAACACAGCTTAGGCCCATCAGCGTCGAATGGCGGTATTATGGCGTCTCCTTTGCGACAGATAAAAAGGATGCCTTCGATTACATCGCCGGAATGCCTGTTCACAGCGATGCGGCTGCGCCCGATAAAGCCCTTGTTACCCGCAATGTCCCTGCCGCAACATATGCCGTCTTTAAGTGCACAAGCCAGGATATGGGCAAGACCTATCAATACATCTACAGCGAATGGCTGCCCGCCTCACGCTACACCATCGACAAAAACGCCTGCTGCTTCGAACAGTATGCCCCACGGGAATGGATGAACCGCCCCGTCTTTATCTATATCCCTATCGTGCCCAAATAGGCGATTTCATAAAAAATAGGTGGCATAGAATTAATAGGTGGCTGTCATTGGTATCATGAAACGCAAAACACCAAAAATAAAGCGTAGCCCGTTAATCTATTTCTCGTTCATAGTTACAGCGTTGATTATCCTTCCATACGGTTTGCTGAGATTGACAGATAGCTGGATGATTCGATTGGTTGCTTCGCTTCTATTATGGCTTTTTGCGCCATCTATGTTTTTGTTTCAGGCATTTATTCCATTCAAGTATTGGGGAGCTCGTAAGACCCCGCCTAAATATGTACAAATTCTTGCCCGGCTCTTTCTTATTGCTTGTGCACTTGTGTGCACGATGTACTTTACTATTCCGTATATGAAAGGTGCTTCACGGCTGGCAATGAATGGTGGCGAATTGGATAAAGTGACCGGTATGGTAAAACGAGAAGATGCAGTATTCCCAACATCAATCTATAAGGTGGATTTCGAAATAGAAGGTCGTAAAGACGAAATAAGTTTATGCTATCCAAAATTGCGAATATTCAAGAGATTTCCAGTTGGATCAAAAGCCGAATTTTATCTTCTTCCGGGAACGGATTATGCTATGGATGTAAAACCTGTTTCCGGCGATCAATAACCCTCAATATTTTATCCCGATTTGTCACTCGCATTTGAAGACGCGGTAAGAATGCGGCTTGATTGTCATTTTGAAAGCCATCTTATCCGGCGCCGGTGCCGCTTGTCCGAATCGCCTCGGCTGGGTCACTACCCCATCGCCTGTCAGCTCTTCGCCGGAAAGAATATCCCGCAATTTATTTATTCGCTTGTCCGCCACAATCTTCACGTCCACCGGCTCATCACGGAATGACTCCACGATAAACGTGTCATTATCATAAACGAACATCGCTACCTGGCTGGGGCCGTCCAATCGGACATACATTTCTTTCGCCAGCACGGCCCTGATTTGAGTCAGGACCTCCGGGGGCAGGTTGTATAAATCCCCGTAGTTATCGGGAATCGTCAGGATATACAATCGGCTGTTGGCATAATCCGCCGAATGTAAAACAGGATAGCCATTGCCGCTGGCCAGGCAGAAAATTTCCTCCCATGAATCATTGGTAAGGTATTTAATCTGCGGAATTATAATCTCCTGCCTGGATTCAAATACCTGGCCCAATCGGCGCTGGACCTGGAATTGTTTAGCGCGTACTTTTTCGTCGCCTATTCTCAATTCGACAATATCCTCGATACCTTTACCCTGCAGTTCCTTATACAACCCGGATGTGATTATGACCGTCTTGCCGTCAACCAACTGCTTTTTGATTTTATTCACTATTCCATTGTCGAATTTCGCCGACTCGGTCAGGAATATCACATTGGCCTCCGCCGGGAACTCAGGCATCAAATCCATCGGTATGCCGCACATACCAATGTAGTTGTGCAGGAAATCCTCACCCACCGAATGATACGGCTTGTAGCTTTTGACCCCGACGGGGTTACCTAATCGGCCTAAAAATTTATCAACCAGCTCTAAACTATAACCCGCGGGTCTTGCCATTGAGCTTGGCGCAACTGTCGTGCCGTTACCCAGCTTTATCGGCTTCATCATCTCATTAAAATCGAAGCATGTCTGCCCCCCTTGCCAGTCAGCACGGTATTCCTGCGGTATGGGCCTCAGCATCGCGCTGAAGTTGAAAAGCGTAATCTCCGGCGCCTTTGCGAACAGCGTAAGCCACAACTGCTCCGCGTAACGGTCCATATATCGAATCCCGAACGTATCGACCCACCCGCCGCCGTTGCCGCCCGGCTTTATGTTCTCGAAATACCGGTATATCTCATAACTCTCATATTGCTGAAGGTGCTGGTCCGTATAAACCGGGTCTCTCGTCTCTGTCCCCGTATATATCCCATCAAAAATTTTCGGCTCCGCTTCAAGATTGAACCCGCATCCCTGGAAATGCTCATACCAGTTCGGGAACTTGATTACCATTTTCACCTTCGGATTCACCGCCTTGGCAGGCCCCACCACCAGATTTCTCGCGGCCCCCTTCATCAGGTCAAGGCGAAATTCCGACCAGCTCTGGCTGCCCTTGGCCTTGATGCACGATTCGCATTTGCAGTTGGTAAAGAAAAAATCGTCCAGGATAATCTCATCGAATAATTTCGCCGTATATTCCGCTATTTCCTTCACCCGTTTGCGCGATTCGGGCTTGGTATAGCAAAACGTCTGAAAGCGGTTGCTTTCCTGTATCGTAAAGGTAATACCCCCTGCCACCTCGACACCTTTGTCCTCGAAAAATTTCTTCGCCGCCAATATCGTATTCACATCCACCAGCATCGTGTCGCGGTGCGTCTCTAAATAAATTTTATCGACCTTCACCTGCCTCGATATCTCGTCCCAGCGTGTCACCAGCCAGTTGGCGTCGCTCATCTGGTTCACGTCCCGGGCCGTAGCGTAAATTGCCACCTTGAAGTTCTGGTACCCCTCAGCCGAAGTCGAAAAAGTTGAACACATAAGAATTAATACCCCCACTGCTAACCCTGCAATTGCCTTACACATACCATCATCTCCATTAGAGCTAATATTTACATGTGTAAAGGAATGAATCATATTGTTTTTTGGCCCGCTGTCAAAGATAAATCCTGCGCCAAATTTATCTTTGCCGCTAAAATTGAGGCCGAAAACCTAAGACAAGAAGCTAAAAATTTTGATTCCTCTATGGAGGTTATGTATGCGCGTTCGATAGAACAGCAGAGAGCTTTTCAGCGACCGGTCATTTTCTCGAGCTTTTCCGGATACCGAGCCCCTTGCACCTTGATGTTGGAGGCGGCGCTTTCGATTTCACGGAGATCGTCTGACGTAAGTTCGACTTTAACTGCTCCAATGTTCTCCTCCAAGCGATGCAGCTTCGTGGTGCCTGGGATTGGAACAATCCATGGCTTCTGGGCAAGCAGCCAGGCCAGCGCGATTTGAGCAGGTGTTGCCTTCTTACGTTCCCCGATTTTTCCGAGCAGTTCAACCAGGGCTTGATTTGCTTTCCGAGCATCCGGCGTAAAGCGAGGGAGAATGTTGCGGAAATCGGAACTGTCGAAGGTCGTTTTTTCGTCGATCTTGCCCGTGAGGAAACCCTTACCTAGCGGGCTGTAGGGAACGAGGCCGATTCCGAGTTCCTCAAGGGTCGGTATCACTTCCTTCTCGGGGGTTCTCGTCCACAGCGAGTATTCGCTCTGGAGAACCGTGACGCGCTGGACGGCGTGAGCGCGACGAATCGTCTGCACTCCGGCTTCAGAAAGGCCGAAGTGCTTCACTTTGCCTTGCCGGATCAGTTCCTTTACCGCCCCCGCCACGTCTTCGATCGGCACGTTCGGGTCAACTCGATGCTGATAGAGCAGGTCGATTGTCTCGACCTTAAGTCGCTTGAGCGATCCCTCGACGGCCTGTTTGATGTGCTCCGGCCGGCTGTTCAGACCCGCCGCACCGGGCCGCGTATCGCTGCCGCTGAGGTCGAATCCGAACTTGGTGGCGATCACTACTTGCTTGCGGAAGGGAGCGAGGGCTTCGCCCACGAGTTCTTCGTTTGTGAACGGGCCGTACACTTCGGCGGTGTCAAAGAATGTGACGCCGCGTTCCACGGCGGCACGAATAAGAGCGGTCATCTCCTGCTTGTCTTTGGGCGGGCCGTAGGAAAAACTCATTCCCATGCAGCCGAGCCCCATAGCTGAGACTTCCAGGCCGCTTTTTCCCAATTTACGTTTTTGCATTTTTGCCTCCCTGTTCTTGAGTTAACTGGGATTTCCCATATAACCTTGTATATTTCTGCTCAACTACACTGCTGAGACTCATTTTCGATAGAATATCAAATTTGTCGCGAAAATTCAAAATTTTTAACTTTATCTCGAAGTTCTTTAAGCCTCAATTTTAGCAGAAAAAACAAATCTGCATAAATTTAAGGTGGTCAGCATTATTGAATTTCTGCCTGTCTTTATGGTATAGTCACAGCCGAAAGGTGTGTAATGCCGGCTAAACTGAGCGACCATAATCTGCGGGAACCTGTCTCCGCCTATATGCGGACCGATTTCGTCGCGCTTAAACACGACGAAACCGTAGCTCATGCCATAAAATCCATCAGGGATAACGCCTCCCCTAAAGATATCCTTTATCTCTATGTTACCGACGAGCACAATCGCCTCACAGGCGTCGTCCCCATAAGAAACGTAATCACCAGCGACCCCCAAACGAAAATCTCGTCGATTATGGTCCGTTCCCCCGTCTCAGTCCTGCATTGGCAGCCGGTCTTGCGCCTGCGAGCTTTTCACGGAATATCGCTTTCTTGCTCTGCCCGTAGTCGATGACGACAACAAAATCCTCGGCATCGTCGATATAAATCTCTTTACCGACGATGTCGTCTCGCTCAACCACCAGCGTCAGCTCGAAAACGTCTTCCAGATGATTGGCGTCCACGTTTCTATAGGCAAAAAAAAGGTTTCTCCGTGGTCGGACTTCAAAGGCCGGTTCCCCTGGCTCTTCTGCAATATCACCAGCGGCATAATCTGCGCCTTCATCGCCAGCCGATACGAACTGCTCATCAGCGAACTGGCCATCCTTGCGATGTTCATCACCGTCGTCCTGGCAATCTCCGAAAGCGTCAGCATCCAGTCAATGGCCCTTACCCTCCAGGTCCTCCTCCAGCGAAACGTCTCTTGGCGGCGCATATTAATGGGCGTCCGCAGTGAATTGCTAACCTCCGTTCTCCTCGGCGCCGGCTCCGGCTTCGTCGTAGGTCTGACCGCTTACTCATGGAAAGGCATCTTATGGCAGGGTCTCGCCATCGGTCTGAGCATCTGGCTTTCCGTCATCACCGCCTGTCTGCTCGGCGTCATTGTCCCCACCCTCATACGAAAATTCCGCATCGACCCAAAAGTCGCCGCAGGCCCCATCGTCCTCGCCGCCGCCGATATCGCTACCCTCCTCTTTTACTTTTCCACCGCAAATATCATCCTCGGCTGACAGCCGCATAAAGAAAAAAGCCGGCTAAAAAACCGGCTATTCTCAAATCACTAAAATATAATTCGCTGCGTTGCTGATTTACCTGCCAATCGGCAGCGAATGTTTCTGCCAGGCATCAAAGCCGCCTTCGAGCTCCATTATCGGATACCCGTTTTCCGCAAAGAGTTTGCACGCCTTGGCCGCCAAATGGCATTGCTGTGAATAGCAATACACAACGTTGGCCCTCTCTCTGCTTAATCCCCTAAACGAGTTCCACCGCTCCTTCGGAAGGTTTACCGCACCTGGGATATGGCCTTTGCTGAAATCCTCCTTGCTTCGAACGTCAATGATGTTCACGTATTCGCCGCTTTCAATCATTGAGTTCAGCTCGACCGGCCCGGTAGTAAATTCGAGCTTCGCTTCGAAAAACTCCACCGCTTTTCTTGTGTCCGTTAGCGTAATCATTGTCAGCTCCTTTCAAATTTGTGTCCATTGTGAAAGGTTTCAAATCTGCTTCTTGTTCTGTTCATTTATACGATTGGCGCAAAATTGTGCTTATCAGGAAATTGCTTAGTCGCCCGCGTTTATTTGAGCAATAAAAAAAGCTAATTTAAGCATAACTCTTACCACCCCGGCTAAAACCAAATCGTATAAAAAGTGATGGAACACGGGAATAAATCGTACCTGTTGCGGGTCGTAACAATGGCGCTGCTATCCGTCAGTTGGAGCAGTGCAGCCGCTGCGGATGGCTTTTATAAACAGTCCCACATTATCACCAATGTTTACGCGACCGCTTATTATTGTGTTTACAACTCCGAACTCGCGGGTACACAAACCATCACCACAACCATTTCAGACAAAACCTATACCCTGAAAGCATCCTTTTTATTCGGCGGCCTTGGAGTCGCTATGCAGGGCACGGGCAAAACCGCCCCCCACGGCGATTATATCAAATACACAGGAGACGCGGGCTGCTTCGTCCGTCTGGCAGGCCCAAACGCAGGCAGAAACCCCCAAGGCAAATGGGTCATCAATCCGCAGACGCTCCGCAATCGCTACGCTCGCCTCGGCATCACCGACTTTACCGGCTTCGGCAATCTGGCCCTTTTAAATCCCGACTCCGCGACCTATTCAATCGTTTCATCAATCACCGGCTCAGCGGGCCGGCCCCTTACTCCCTGGTCCTCTATCTCCGCCGATTCATTACTCATCCCGCCCGGCCAAGCCGTTACACTTGTCTTCAAAAATGGTGCAACCACTCCCGCAGGCCTTACTTCATCGAGCTTCATAGTTCAGGATTCAGGCCAATCCATAATTGGAAAACACATTGATATTTACCTGGGCGAAGGCAAGTCCGCCATTGATGAATGGAATCGCACTGGCGGCAACCGCTACGTAGATATTTATACCGTGAGATAAGTTTTTCTATCTCACGGGATTTACCCGCAGTAAGGCAAGCTCTCGTTTATTGGCGGGTGGCTTTTTTTGAATCGAGAAACGCCTGCAAAATTTCCGCAGCGGCCAGGGCATCAATCCGGCGTTTTTTCCCTTTGCGGGTCAAATCCATATCAATCATCTTGCCCTGGGCGGCGAAGGTGCTCAACCGCTCATCCTGAAAGAAAACGGGAGTATCAATCTGCTTTTGTATCTCTCCGGCGAACGCCTGCACCTTTTTCGCCTGCGGGCCGACTGAATCATCCATATTCAAAGGCAGGCCCAGGACGAGCGCGCCGACATTTTCCACCTTGATGACTTCGATGATTTTGCCTATGAGGGTATCAGAGGTGGGAATCGCCATAAGAGGCGAGACGAATGTCTCCGTCTGGTCGCAAATCGCAAGACCGGTAATCTTGTTTCCGTAATCGATTGAAAGGTATCGCATTTTTTTTGCCACAAAGGCACTAAGACACAAAGAATCCATTTTTGTTTTTCTTCGTACCTTCGTGGTGAAAATTATAGGAATTTATCCCCTGTTCGTTTTTCAATAAGCTCAAGCAATTCTTTTAGCCGATATGCCTTATCGACCGGGCAGACCAGCGTCGCGTCTGGGCTGTGGGCGACAACCATATTTTCAAGTCCTATGCCCGCGATGAGGTGTCCTGCGTCCTCGGTTACAAAGACGCTGGATTCACAATCCAGCAGTTCGGATTGTGCCGCGACGACGATATTATTGTTTTTGTCGGACTGGATAATATCTGCAAGAGCGGCGAACGAGCCGAGGTCGAGCCATCGGCAGTCGAGCTTGATGGCGTGGACGCCCGGCGCTTTTTCCATCACGGCGAAATCGATACTTATTTTGGGCAGCTTCGGGAAGAAATCATTAAGCGCCTGCTCCTGATTCGGCCCATCCCATGCGCCGGCAATTTTTTGGAGCGGCTCGGCAGCATCGGGAAGGTATTTGTTAATAAGGGCGAGGATGGTCTTGGCCTTCCAGACGAAGATGCCGGAATTCCAGAAGTGTTTGCCTTCAGCCAGATACCGCCGGGCGGTCTCTTCGCTGGGCTTTTCCTTGAATCTATCGACGGTGAAGATTTCATTTTTACAGTTCGGATATTTTTTCGGCGCTGAGCATTTAATATAACCGAGCTGGGTACTGGGAGACGTGGGATTAATGCCGAAGGTCAGCAGCCGGTCTGGATTAGCATTGATGAAAGCGAGAGCGTCTTTGACGGCCTGCTGGAAGACCTCCGCCGGCTCTATGATTTGGTCCGCGGTAACGACCGCCATTGAGGCATCGGGGTCGACCTTCGCGAGTATCGACGCGGCGAGTCCTATCGCGCCTGTGGTATCGCGGACGACCGGCTCAGAAATTACATTATTATACGGCAGACCCGTAACGGATTCGCGGACCGTATCTGAATAGCCGGAATT
The DNA here is from genome assembly GCA_963769245.1 of uncultured Phycisphaerales bacterium. GTDB lineage: Bacteria > Planctomycetota > Phycisphaerae > Sedimentisphaerales > Anaerobacaceae > Fen-1362. Next base: position 1,392,533 of record CAVYKU010000001.1, on the reverse strand, counting down.
TGTCAGAACGATGATGTTGCGGGCGTCGAAGAGCGGCGAAAGCCGATTGAAACACAAACGCAGAAGGTTCTGGCCCTGAAAAAGTTTCAGTACTTGTTTCGGCCTAGATTTGCGACTGAGGGGCCAGAGGCGTTTGCCCGTGCCGCCCGCCATAATCACCGCGTAATTCATAGTTCGACCTCGCTCACTACAGGTATTTCGACCCTCGAAACAGACACAAGACGCCAGACATCAGATACAAGACTAAAGACGCAAGACATAAGAAATCTGGCCGGATTTTATCACGGCGACGCAAAAAAAACAATCTCGCGTTAAATCACAAAGTCGGCGTCAAATTCGGTCTTGGCGCGAATCTCGGCGGCAAAATCAGCGTAGGACCGGTCCGGGGTGTATTGGCCTGCTTTGCCCATAAGCGCAAAGGTCGCCTGCTTGCCTAATTCAACCGCGGGCTGGTCATAGGTATTGACGTCCAAAAGGGCGCCGGCGAACGACGTCGTCGCCTCGAAGAGGAATATGAACTGGCCAACGGTATAAGCATCGATTTTCGGGAAAAGGACCGTCAGGCAGGGACGATTGCTGGCGCATAAGGCGTATTCGGTGGCCTTCTTCTCGACGTTGAGCAGGTCGCCCATATCCTTTTTGGCAAGGTAATTAAGCTCAGGAGCGGATTTGGGCGGAGCGGGAATCCTGACTTTTCTGCCGAAATCCTGGATTTCGAGCAGCGTAAAAATCTTGTCGTTTGGGCCTTCGCGATACAACTGAACCTGGCTGTGCTGGTCGGTTGCGCCGAGGGCCTTGACGGGAGTCGGGCCTACGAATGCCTCGCCGCCATCGAGGAAGTATTTTTTGCCGAGCGATTCTGCCCAGAGCTGGCGATACCAGTCGGCGAAACTGTAAAGTGCGGAACTGTATGGCATCATGACGGATATTTTTTTGCCGCGGTTGTAATAGTGAATTTGAATCGCGGCGTTAATTGCGGCGGGGTTTTTGAAGAAGTCGGGATTCGTTACGCGTGTGTGCATATCGGCTGCGCCGGCGAGAAGCTGGTCGATATTTATGCCTGTCATGGCTGCGCTGAAAAGGCCAACGGCTGAAAGGACGCTGAACCGCCCCCCTACCCCATCGGGGACGACGAGCGTGTGCAGGCCGGCGTCGGTTGCGATTTTGCGGAGTGTGCCTTTTTCGAGGTCGGTGGTCGCGACGACGCGGTCTTTGAGTTTTTCTTTGCCGAAGCGGGTCTCTAAAATTTTCTGGACAATCATAAATTGCGAGGCGGTTTCGGCGGTCTGGCCCGATTTGCTTATGACGTTGAAAACTGTTTTGCCCAATCTCGGCGTGATGAAGTCCAAAAATGAGCCGAAGTGCGCGGGGTCAACGTTGTCGAAGACGAAAAGACGCGGGCCTTTTCGTTTGTTGTTGTCTAAGTTATAGGTAAATGGATTGAGTGCGTTTTGCAGGGCGATATTGCCCAGCGCCGAGCCGCCTATGCCGAAGACGACGAGGTTTTCGCATTTGGGCTTGAAGTGTTTGACTAACGCTTTGACGCTTTTGGCGATTTGCGGGTCGCCGGGGAGCAGACCATAGCGAGAGTTGCCTGTGAGAATTTCGTCTTTGATTTTGGGAATGAGGGGCGAAGTTTCTCTCGCTAATTCATCCAACTGCTGAGTGGTTATGCCGTGTTCGGGGCCGATTACGTCAGCCAATACGTTTTTATAGTAGAACTGAATTTGTTTGCCAGCCATATTCATCCTTTCGTCATTAGTCCGGTTATAATAGCGTATGTTTATGGAACTACACAGTTTAGTGCTTTGATGGTTTTTTTCAATGCAAAAAGCAAGATGCAAATATCAAAAATGCGGTAAAAAATTATTAGCCACAGATTGCGCTGATTACACAGTTTTTTAGCCACCGAGGACACAGAGCACACAGAGGACAGTCAGCTTTGTATGCTCGATGCAACCAATTCTCCAAATATGATTTGTGCGATTGGTAAGTATCTTCGCCCACAAGGGCTAATCGCCCTTCTATAAAGCTGACTGCTTAGACGCGGAGTTAATGCCGAAGCGGGCTCCTGCGCTTCGCTTGGTGTCGTCGTTAGTCATTAGTCGTTAGTATGTCGTAATGCGGACGGAAAGAATTGGTTTCGTGCTTTTAGGGGGATTTTCAATCAAAAACCGGGAGCCACCTGGCTTCGCTATGCTTCGCCGTGGCAAGCAGAAAATTTTCAGACGCGAATTGTTTTGACGTCTCTGTCGGGCATAATTTAAGTTTCGATTAGAACCAACTAATTTTCCCCATTATTATTGAGATATTCTCCCACACTTGCTTGAAACGTTCAAATGATGATCCAAATAAACCAGCTTTAAGAGGTGGCCAATTATTACCTTCTCTTTCAGCTTCCTTCAACAGATCAATGTACATGCTTTCACTCCTAATTGGTGCTGTCTTCCATCCGAACCGTCCCATGGGACCCCAGCTGCCATCCGTCGCAATATCCGCATATACGAGTGTGAGGAACATTTCGAATCGATCAAACAACGGTTCATAACCGTTTCCCAAATATAAGTCCTCCTCTAACTTAGGTTGGATGAGTTTGAACATATATTCACTTCGAGGAACAAAATTTCTTTCGTGACCAGGAAATATTTTGAAAACATCGTGAAGGTGAGACATTGCTTCGACCGTTGGGGCAATTACATTTCTTATCTCTTTGCCTACCAATTCACAGTCAACTGGTGTATTGAATATTGTTGACAATGTATCATACCGGTGTGCTGCTATGGCAGATATTCCAGATACATACTGTAAGAGGCAAATTGGATACCATCGCATGTTTAATAAAACCGTCGTTCCCGACTCTAAACCATTGTTATCCGTCAGGCGTTTTATCATCTTTTCAAGCAATAGTGTTTGTTCGATGTTTCCCCAATGTGAGATTACACAGAAAATCCGAGACAAATTCTCGATGGCGTCCTCATAGGCCTTAAACCGCGTAATTAGCACGTCGTTGGTTAGCGACGAAATTTGAACTGGCATCTTTGTCTTGGAGGTAGCATCCAAAAACTTTCTAACTTCCCGCATAGCAAAGTCGTGTAGTTCTATTTTCTTAGATGGTTGCGAAATGATCTCTTTAATTCTTGTAGTAATCGAAACCACAGCAACCTCTGAACTTAGCGTCGAAGGGATTTCGATTAAAATGTCAGTATCATGTTCCGGGTTAGGTTTTATTTCATTCAGAGCTTCATCAGTAAATATAAAATCGCCGTCTCCTTCTACATATCCATAGTGAGGCGTCTGGTGAGAATGAGAGTCGTTACCCACTTTTTCATACACATAAGCCATAATGCCATTCGCAGTTATGATACCACCTTCTGTAGCAGCCGCCCCGTTGAGACCTTCGAGCAAGTGTCCAGTGAATATAGAATGGCCAGCCAATGGGCCGCCTGTGTCAGCCACGCTTTCGTCGGCTTTACCTGCGGTGATTACCTGGCGCGAAAATCGTTGGCACATATCTTTTAAGAACCTTCGGCTTCCTACGGCTGGTGCTCTGGTGATAGCTAATCCCCCATAGCAGGCGTCCATTATGAACAAGACATGTTTAGCTTTTATCAATTCAGCATTTCGAGTCAGATCATCCCATCGGATCAATGTGGAAGTATTGGCGGGTGTTCCATCGACTGGAACAAGAAATCCGACTTCTCCACGATTGCCCGTGATAGTGTGCCCGTGCCCGGCGAAAAAAATGAGCAATTTGTCATCGGGGTCAGTTTTATTTTGTGTGAAACCATGAAATTGTTGAATTATGTTATCCTTGGTTGCCACATCATCCTTCAGAATAATGATTTCCTCTTGAACGAAATTGAATTTGGTTTTTAGTATTTCAGCTATGGCATCTGCGTCATTAGTAGCATGAGACAGAGGGTTTATGTTCTTGTATCTATTAATGCCAATAACTAGCGCTCGTCGTCGGTTATAAGTAGGTCTAAAAAGCATGTATATATCTCCTTCATTTTTTAATCTGCCAAAGTTCCTCTTTTTTCTTGAAATGCATTGTAACCGGAAATGAGGTTGGTTCAAGGGAAACCCTTAAGAAATGTCCAATGTTCAATATTAAATGTTCAATGACCAATTAGCCGGAGACGAGCATTCATTTTTGGACAGTGGTCCATTTTTTCTGCCAGGCGGGGTACTGGTCCAAAACTGTCTGCGGCTCATGAGTGTACCAGCCGTAAGAAGCGCGTCGTTCTCTGTCCACCTCGGCAAGAGAATAAAGCATTTCGCTTTTTCTGTTGGCAAACAGCGGTCTGTGTGTTCCAAGCTCATAAAATCGAGCCCAGATTGGCGGCGCTGATTTGTCTTCGACAACGCGGCGGTCAGTTTTGATGGTCCTCAACGGGAATTTCTCCTCAGGAGCGTTGAATTCTTCAACCCGGATTCCCTGAATTTTCGAATCTTCGAACCATTTAACGGCACTGGTCACCGACTTAATAACTTCCGGACCGGGTTTATCTATTCTCATTAACAAAAGGACTACACTAGCGCTTTCTTCGCCACAAATACTTGGCGGCTCATACGCCCGTGCCCAGGCAGGACTAAAATTATTTTCATCATGCTGCTGACACCACGCTGTTAGAGTTCGGTTATCAGTTATCTGACATTTGAGTATGCAGTCCACTCCTTTTTCAAAAGCGAACCTGGCTTTTTCGCGGCGAGCGGAATCGACAAAGGAATAATACGGCTTGTTATCGATTATATCCTTGAGCATATTCATTACGCCTGTCATAGCGTTATCGTTGAACGTGATACGTCTGCTGTAGTTAGATTCCAAAGGAAAATATTGCGGCCAGCCGCCGTTGGGGTACTGGGCCGAGAGCGTAAAATCTATTCCGCGCAAAGCAGCATTCTTATATTTTTCATCGCCGATGGCTTGGTAAGCTTTTGTCAGATATTTTATGTGCGAATACGTTGTGCAGTTATCAAATGTCGTATGAAGGGCGCTCTTTGCCTTAAGAACCTTGTCATGCTGTTCGGCGGTTAATATTGCCCGCATATCGTAATTTTTGGGCCAGCCGCCGTTGTCCCGCTGGTAGAGAAGGACATTGTCGGCAATTTCTTTTATTTGCGCCGGTTTGTAGCGGGGCTGGTTCGGCTCGGGATTAATTACATTCTGCGCGTCAAAGATATCGTACCAATGGTGTGTATCGCTGTAAAAATCACTCGTATCTATCTCGTTAGCTTTATTGTCCGGCTTAGCCAGTGCATAAGAAACAAAACAGAAAAACACAGATGATACCGCCAGTAGAATTATTTTTTTATTCATCATAAAAGCATCTCACTTTGATTCGACAATTATTTTAAGGTACGGCTGGGCGCAAAACCACTGGTTGAGTTTTTATTTTGATTTCCGACGATTTCAATGTCGGGGACGTCGCGGTGAGGGTCATTTCGCCGGCTTCTTGCCTTGACTGGACAATAATCTGCGCGAAGCCGTTGAAGACCTTGCGTTTCCAATCCTTTGCAGGGATAAAAACCTGCACCACGCCGGGGTCAGCATTTAACTCTTCGTATTGGCGTCTCACGACAAGAGGAGTACCCACGACGGCATAGACATTTTTGCCCTCTTTTAAGATGCCGAGGTCGAGCTTGAAATTCTGATTCGGGCCGTTACGCTTGATACCGGCTGAAATTAAATGGCCATTGACGTAAATGGACTGATTGTCGCTGATACTTTTTGTGAAGAGGGTAATTTTCATATCGTCGCGGATAGCAGGCAACTGGAACACACCGCGAACGGCAATCAGGTTATCGGTTTTGGGGGTGTTGACTTCGACGGCCTGTTTGAAGTCGGCCCAGTTCGAATCGTTGAAGTCATACGCAACCTGCGGGAAATTCTCCTTATCGGCAATGAAGGCCATTTTCAACCGGCTAATCAGCTCAGGCCTTGCGGTATCGAGGAACTGGTCCGGCTCGTGGCTGGAAGGGTCGCCATTGCCGACGCCGAGGATTTTGCCCTGTGCAGGAAGAGCGAATGATATTTCATTGCCGGCGGTGGGGACGACTCGCCCCTGAGCATCTTCGACCTGCACGGTTATAACCGACACATCTTCGCCATCAGCCTTTATGGAATCGCGGTCGGGAATCAGGCGGATTGCGGCGGCTTGACCTGTGGTTTCGACTTTATCGGTGATTATTTCTTTGCCCGCTTTATAACCTTTGGCCAAGAGTGTGCCGGGGAGATAATTGACATCCCATTGTGCGTGGGAAAGTTTGGGCATTGGTTTTCGGCCTAAGGATTTATCGTTGAGGAAAAGCTCAACTTCGTCGCAATTGCCATAAACCCAGACGCTTACGGGTTTTCCTTCTTTGCCTGCCCAATTCCAGTGAGGGAAAATATGCAGCGTCGGCTCATCGGTCCAGCACGCTTTTAGATAATAATAAGTATCTTTCGGGAAACCGCAGAGGTCGAGGATGCCGCCCTCGGAAGAAACCTGGGGCCAGCCGAAGGGATTTGCCTCGCCTCGATAGTCGAAGCCGGTCCAGAAGAACAATCCCGCGACAAAGGGGTGCTCGGCGCAGAACTGGATTCCCCTTTCAATGCCGCGTCCTGAAAAGCGGCGCCCTGAAGAGCCGCGGTCAGACGGGGCCATGTGGGCATTCGGCCTGTCATCTTCGTAAACGCCGCGCGTTGCGCTGGTGGTACCTTCTTCGGTTAGCACAGACGGCTCGTTGGGGAATTTGGCGTGGTGCTCATCGATATTTCCGTGAGCGATGTAATTATATCCCATCAAATCTATTACGGTTGAGATACCCTGCCCCCATCCGCCGCTGATGGCGGCAGTGACGCGGCGGGTCGGGTCAAGACGCTTTACGAACGCCTGCATAGTCGAGGCGATGCGTGCGCCTTTTACGTTTCCTTCGATGGACCACTCTTCATTACCCAAAGACCAGATGATAACACAGGGATGATTGCGGTCGCGCAGAATCATTCTTTCGAGCTGCTGGAAGTGTTCGGGCGATACTCCCATCAAACGGTTCTCGTCGAGGACGAGCATACCCAGCCGGTCACAGGTATCGAGCAGTTCTGGAGTGGGCGGGTTATGAGAGCAGCGACAGGCGTTACAGCCCATTGATTTTAACCTGGTTATCCGAAATTCCTGCAGGGCATCAGGGATGGCTGTACCCACGCCGGCGTGGTCCTGATGATTATTTGTTCCTCTAATCGCAACGTGCCTGCCGTTCAGGAATAAACCTTCGTTGGGGTCAAAACGAACCGAGCGTATGCCGAAAGTTGTTTCGTAACGGTCAACCACCGCGCCATTGGAACGCAGGGTCGTGATAAGTTTATGCAGATAAGGGGTTTCGAGAGACCATAGTTTGGGATTGCTGACGTCGAGGACGCAGGGATATTCTTTTGTTTCGCCGGGTTTGAGGATGAGGGACTTTACCTGGGCCGACGCAATCGGTTTTCCATCGGCATCCTGAATGGTTTGAGCGATATCGAAGGAGGCATCAGTATTACCGTCATTGGCGACGGTTGTCTGGGCGGTAACTACAGCCGATTCCGGCTTAAGCTGGGAAGTTACAAAAGTACCGTACTGGGCGACGTGGAGGGGTGATTGTTTAGTGAGCCAGACGTGGCGATATATTCCCGCTCCTTCGTAAAACCAGCCCTCTTCCATGGTGACATCGACGCGCACGGCGATTACATTCTCGCCGCCGTAATTGAGATAATCGGTGATATCGTACTGGAAGCTGCTGTAGCCGGAGTGTTCCGTGCCTATGTAGAAGCCATTTATAAAAAGATGGGAGTCACGGTGAACGCCGTCGAATTCGATAACGATTCTGCGACCGAGGTCGGATTCGGGGATGGAAAACTTTTTGCGATACCAGCCGACGCTATTCTGGGGGAAATTCCTTCCGACGGCTTTATAGCCGTGACTATGGCTGCCTTTGCTGTCGAAAGGCATCTCTACCGCCCAGTCGTGGGGCAGGTTGATGATTCGCCATGCGCGGTCGTCAAAATTGCCCGCCGCTGGACCGTCGCCGTAACCGGTTTTTGCCCAATAGGAAAAATAGGAGGTGCCGTGCTTAAAATCTTTATCCGTATCATAAGCGTGGCCTAAAGCAAACAGCCAGTTAGAATCCATTAACAGCCGCTCCCGGCCCGGCGAGACCATGTTTGCGTCATTTGACTGGGCAAAGGACTGAGCAAAAATAATTTGTGCAAATATGAGGGCTGCAAACAGTAACTTTTTTCCCAGCTTCATTTTGTCGCTCCTGTTAATTTCATAATATCCATTTCGGCCAGCGGTTGTGAGAAACCAGTTTAGTAATACTGCGGTGATTTTCAATTAAAAACCGGGAACCACAGCGTACGACGGGCAGTTAAGACACAAGGGAGAAGAGAGAAGTTAGAAGGCAGAAGACGGGGTTCGTCGCTCGCGGCCCGTGCCTCGAAAACGCAAGACAGTACCCGGCGGTAAAGTAAAAGGGCTCACGCGGATTGCGTAAGCCCTTTGGGTTGCACACAGAATTTTACGATTTTTAAGCTTTGCGCCTTCTCACGATGGATAGAGCGCCAAGCGAGAGTACCATGACAGTCATCGGTTCGGGAATCTGTACTACGTAATCCTGACCATCAGGTGAACTGGTCGCGACCAGATTATTCGCGAAATACGCCGGGTCGCCGTCCAACTGGCTAAGCCAGAGATTGGCAGTAGCGGCCTGTTCGATACCTGTAGCGTGGAAACCCGCACCGCTGGTAACATCCCACGTGGGGTCAGTTTCGTAAATAATTTCCCATATAGCGGCACCGAATGCCTCTGCCATTTGTCTGTCTGCGCCGGTTGTCCATGCGGGGTTAAAATCTCTGCCCCAAAGCTCACGAATATAGTTGGCTTTGGTAATCCCTATTGGGGTGGGTGAATCGGCCTCCTCGAGGGGAACAACATCCTGCCAGCCGTTATACGGTCCCTGGGTCAATTCTATACAGAAGCCCCAGTCGGGCACAGCCGTCCCCAGACCGGTGCCGCCCGCGATGGTCCAGGAATAGACGCCCGTGTAGCCGGTCAGACCGGACAGGCCGCCACCCCAGACGGTGCCTATGTCAGAAAGAGCATTGTTGTGATTCTCAACATCTACGGTGCCAAGAATCGTCGCACTTGCCGTCGAAGTCAGCGCAATACCAACCAAGACGACTGCCGCAAAAATCATTCTTCTCATACTCTTCTTCTCTCTTCTTCTTATTCTCACGGAGAAAACCGGCGCAGAACATCTCCACGCCAAACCAGGGTTTCTCCTGATTTATCCATTATGGACAGACATATTGAGCAGGGTAAATTTTACCGGAGAATAAAATACCACCATCTGGTGACCGTTGAGGAGTGCTCTCTTCGCCTTCTCTACTCCTCAAAATTCATTCTCTCTTCATAACCCTTACTCGCTGCCGTAAGGCCTCCGGCCCTACAACGTATAATATACCATAATGCCCAGTGGCTTGTCAATAGTTTTTGGACTATTTTAAGCATAATTAATCGCATCACAGGCGGATAAATGATGATTGCCGATTGACGATTGCCAATTGTCGATTTTGAACTGCGTTAAACGGTTGCGGTTACGCGGCTCGTTTAGCCAATCGTAGTGCGTATAGCAGCGGATAAATCAGTCGGAGGTGTCAATTTTAATTTAGTAATTGAAGAGGTCGCGGAGGGACCCGGTTTCGTTAAAGAACCACGCCGCGGTAAGGGCATCAATAATTGAAGATGTCACGGAGAGAAAAGTTTTTGCCGGAAGCCAAATTAAGGGCGTTCAATACCTTGGTCTGGGTATTAAGAGTCAGTCGTCTGCCCTTTGCGGCACGCGAGACCATTTTGTGCGTAAGCTGCTGTGTTGAGGCAGCGACAAGGTCGTGCGGCTTCAAATTCAGCTTCGCCAAGATTGCAGCAATCGGCTGCGGGCCAAGGTCGAGTTCGGTTTTGTCATCCATATATTCATACTATAGACCAAAGACGCCCCTTCGACAAGCTCAGGGCAGGCAAGACGCAAGAGATTGCTGATTGTCGATTGAGGTATAATTTTTTTTGTAAATCAGGGCGATTGTCTGTATAATCCCGATATGGCACAGAGCAGAATAAAATACGGAATCGGGGTTGCAGCAGTCATTCTGGCGATTGGGGCAATATCCGGCTGCAAAAAACAGCCGGCAATCGGCGGACAGAACACAGGCAACATAGAACAAAAAACGGACAGTAACGGCGTGAAAGATAACAACAGCCCTCCATCTTCTAAACCTGCTGTGCTAAAGCCCGCCTTAAATGAAATAATCCGCAGCGCCACAAGCTGGGCTCCTTCTTTTACCGAATGGTACGGGAAAAACGCGCCGGATTTCACCGTTATAGACATCAACGATAAAAAGCATACGCTGGGCGAATACAAAGGCAAAACTGTGATGCTCGTATTCTGGGCGACATGGTGCGGGCCCTGCATCGCGGAAATACCGTCTATCATTGAGTTGAGAAAACAAATCGGCGAAGACAAGCTCGTGATTCTGGGCATATCCTATACCGACCCGAGAAACACCCCTGAGCGTATCAGAAATTTCGTTGCGACAAACCCGGCTATCAACTATCCCGTAACCGCGACCAACCAGGCAATTATGCCCAGACCTTACAATCTTATAGACGGCATACCATGCAGCTTCTTTATCGCTCCCGACGGCAAAATAAAGCTGGCGACCGAAGGAATGATTCCCCTGCCGCAAATGAAGGCAATTATCGAAGCAGAACGCTGAAAACCGCTATTTTTTGCGAAAAATCTGCTGGACAACCGGTCTGGCAATCGTTAGAATGCTGGTTTTGGCTAAAATAGAAGCTGTTATGACAATAGAAACAGAGGTAAAATTATGGCACATAAAAAGGGACAAGGGTCAACAAGAAACGGCAGAGACAGTAACCCGAAATATCGGGGCATCAAGCTGTACGCGGGCGAAATAGCCAAGGCAGGCAGCATCATAGTCAGGCAGTGCGGCACGAAGTTTTTCGCAGGCAAAAATGTCCAGATGGGCAGGGATTATACACTTTTCGCGGTCAGCGAAGGCAAAGTCCAGATTGCAGGCCGAAAAGTCAACGTAGTGTAAATAAAACAATTAAGGATTACCGATGAGAGGATGGTCTTTGTGCCATCCTTTTTTTATGTAAAGAAACAATGTTTGTAGATGAAGCGAAAATACATGTAAAGGCGGGCGATGGAGGCAACGGCAAGGTGAGCTTCCGGCGGGAAAAATACGTCCCGAACGGAGGCCCCGACGGGGGCGACGGAGGCAAAGGCGGGGACCTTATTTTCTTAGCCGATGCGAATCTCGATACCCTTCTGGACTTCGCGGGCAAACACAACTGGCGGGCACAAAATGGGGAGCCGGGCACGAATAAAAACTGCACCGGGGCCAACGGCAATGATTTGATAATCCGCGTGCCGCCTGGAACGCTCATTTACGACGCAGATTTCGACCTGCTGCTTAAAGACCTCAACGAGAGCGGTATGAAAGTATGCATCTGTCAAGGAGGCAAAGGAGGCAGGGGCAACAGCCGATTCGCGACGTCGATTTACCAGTGCGCAAGATTCGCCGAGCAAGGCGTTCCAGGCCAGGAACGGAATCTCCGGCTGGAACTGAAACTGATAGCGGACATCGGTTTGGTGGGTATGCCCAACGCGGGCAAAAGCACGCTGATTTCGCGATGTTCAGCAGCGAGACCCAAAATCGCCCCCTACCCGTTCACGACGCTTGAGCCGGTACTCGGCATAGTAAAATTAACCGATGAACGCAGGTTTGTTATGGCGGATTTGCCGGGCCTCATCGAAGGCGCACACAAAGGAGCGGGACTGGGCTTTGAATTTCTCAGGCATATCGAAAGGACCCGCATCATCGTTCATATACTCGATATTATGCCGCCTGACGGCTCAGACCCGGCGAAAAACTACCGACAAATTCGCAAAGAGCTTGAAAAATACAGTAAGTCGCTCGCCAAAAAACCGGAGCTTATTATCGCCAACAAGATTGACCTCGACCCGGAAGGCAAAATCGTAAAGAAACTGCGGAAACAGCTGAAGCACCGCATTTACCCGATTTCAGCCGTAACGGGCGAAGGCATTAAGGATTTATGCGAACTGCTCTGGAAAAAAGCTAAACAGAGAAAATCAGCAGCCACAGAGCAAAAGACCGAGATATGAAAATAAATTTCAGGGAAGGTGTTCCAAATCTATTTTCTTGATTTGTTGTTGTCCATTTGGCAAAAGTTGAACAATTTCAAGAACTCTTTGAAGTCGGGTAACAGACGGGTCGTACCCATAGATAATCTGCCGCATTAACTCCACGGCCTCCATGCGTTCTATAGGAGTTTTGGACAACCAATATACCTTCTCATCTGACTGGTCAAAAAGCGATGCTACCGAAAAAACATCTCTTCGCACTTTTGGAAAATCAAATCTGTCCATACGACAATTATATCGGAAAAAAGCAGCCACGTAAATAAAACTTCTGATAACTAGCCCTTAAAAGACCATAAAATCATTGATTCCGCCCCCGATTCGTGGTAAACTGGTTAATAATCGTTCTTAAAACTGCACCCTAAAAAGGAGAGTCGGTGATGTCGTTTTTAAAAAAAGAAGCCCAGCCGCGTGTTTGTCCCAAAACAGGTAGAATAATCAACCCGGTTCACAATAAAAAATGGACGTGGTGGCTGTTCCCATTCACGGGTCTGGCTGCGTTAATATGGTTTTTAATCCGAGTGATACCCAAGCCATCACGGGCAACGTATCCCTGCCAGCGGGTAGCGTTTCCGATAGCATCGGGATTCATCGTCTGGATTGCCGGTCTGGCCGCCTCAACCGTTGCCTTTCGTAAAGCAAAACGTCATCTTGTGCAGGCACGCTATGTCCTGGCGGCAATCTGCATCGTCGCCAGCGTCGGCTTCATCTGGGCCGCAATGAGCAGCACTGATCAGAAAATATCATACGGAGCTGACGACCCGCACCCCGCAAACGCCCCGATTGGAGTCGGCAAGGGCGTTCACCCAGGCCGGGTGGCCTGGATTTACGACCCCAATGCCGCAATCTGGCCCGGCTCAGACGGCAATAATTATTCACCCTACTGGTATTCAAATACATGCACCAATCAGCAAGTTGTCAATGATATGTTCTCAAAGGCACTTCGCTCGCTAACCGGCAAAAATACCGACTCTGCCGCATGGGATGCGATATTCAGAAACTTCAATCAGCAAATCGGCAAGGGAAATGTTGGCTATACGCAGGGCGAAAAAATCGCCATAAAAATTAACTTTACGCTGATGTATTCCAATCCGAGCGATAGCAATAAACCCACGTCTCTCCTCAGCGAAATAGACGAATCACCTCAGCTCACAATAGCCCTTCTAAAACAACTGACTAATGTCGCCGGAGTCAGTCCAAACAATATAAGCATAGGTGACCCCGGTAAAGAAATGCCCAACTACTGGTATAATATGGTCGGCCCCAATTGCCCGGGTGTCGTTTACCTCACAAGGCCCGGAACTTCTTTTACCGGAAGAACCAATGTCGCATACGATACAACCTCTCCATTCTACTGGAGCGACCCCACTTCTTCTCACTTTAGCGGAGTCACAAATCAGGACTATATCCCAACGCACTTTTCTCAGGCGGCCTATTTTATAGACTTTCCTACACTCAAAAGCCACAACGACGGCGGTATCACCATCTGCGGTAAAAATCACTATGGCTCTCTAATCCGAAATCCCACCGACAGCGGTTATTACTGCCCACACTGGACGAGAGCGACAGAAACGCCCGGGATGGGACACTACAGAGCGATTGTCGATTTGTTGGGTCATCCCCGTTTAGGCGGTAAAACGCTGCTCGCACTTATCGACGGCCTGTATGCCGGCCGAAGCTGGGATTCCCACCCGATTAGATGGAATATGACCCCGTTCAACGGTAACTGGCCATCCAGCATTTTTCTTTCTATGGACCAGATAGCAGCCGATTCGGTCGCTTATGATTTTATGTTCAACGAATGGAATGCCGCAAATCCTGACGACCCAAATATGAACGGATACCCGCACAAATCCGGCGCTCATGACTATCTGCACGAAGCCGCTTTAATTCCCAATCCACCGTCGGGGACCACCTATGACCCAAACCACAACGGGGGTCTGACCGCAAGTTTGGGCGTTCACGAGCACTGGAACAACGCAACCAACAAACAATATACCCGTAATCTCGGCACGGGAAATGGAATCGAGCTTACTACAAGCGCGCCTGGCTGGGCAGACCTCAATTATGACGGGTTTGTCGATTTCAAGGACTTCGCTATACTCGCAAAAGCATGGCGCAGTCATTCGGGCGACACAAACTGGGACGCCAATTGCGATATCTCATCGACACCGGGCGACGGCGTAATCGACGAAAAAGACCTGTATGTCCTGGCCGATAACTGGCTGATGGATTATACCACTACACTGGTTGCGCCCGGGGCGACACTACAGCAGGTCTATTCTGATTCGAGTTACGACTTCGAGGGACCAACCTGGGACCCAAACAGCAATAAGCTTTTCTTCAGCAAGAGACCCGTGAGCAGCGGCACATATCAGATTGTACGGCTCGACTCGCCGAATAACGTAACGGTTTGGATGAGCCCATCGCCTAACACCAATGGCACGGTTCTCTCTATCGATGGCCGACTGCTTACGGCTGACGAAAGCACAATGCAGATTCGCAGTCTCCGCATTGGTGCATCTGGTGCCGAAGACAGCGTGGTACTTTGCACAGCGCCGGATAAACCAAACGACCTCTGCGAACTGGCCAACGGCAACATCTATTTCACCTGCCCTGACTGGTCGAGCACCACTTACCAGGGCGTATATCTTCTCAAATCGGGCAGTTCCACCCCAACACGGGTCAACAATGCTTTGAACCAGCCAAACGGCATCCTTACCTCCCTCGATGAAACCAAACTCTACGTTTCCGAAAGCAGCAGCAGCGACCTCACCAAGAAACGGTGGTGGGTTTTCCCAATAAACGCCGACGGGACACTGGGGACAGGTTCGGTGTTCTTCAAGCCGACAGATTTAACGGGTATGGGCACGAGCGACCCGGATGGTATGACTATCGATAATCGCGGCAACCTGTATTTCACCGGCCTGGGAGGCCTCTGGATTGTCTCGCCCACGGGCACTGAGATTAAAAGGATTCCGACGCCTGATGTTCCCGCGAATGTTTGTTTCGGCGGACCCGACTATAGAACGCTTTATATCGCCTGTAATTACAGGGTTTATTCGCTCGCTATGGTCGTTCGCGGCGGCGAATAAGAAACACGCCTAAACCAAAAACAAACCGGCCGGCAACTACTTGCCGGCCGGTTCTTTTTACAGCAGCTAAATGTTACGGTTCGTCAAATTAAACTCTGTGGTCTTCACGAATTATGGTGCGGTAGCCGCCGGACTGGCTCGTGTTCCAGTTTTTGGGGGGCTTAATTTTTTTGAGCCGGTCGAGCTGGCCAATGTCTTTTAGCCGCTTGTATATAAGCTGCCAGGCGCACTGACGTTCGGGATTGACTTCGCAGCGGTCTTCGCGTGAGCCGCTGCACGGGCCGTTGAGCATGTGTTTGGCACAGCGGGAAACCGGACAGATGCCGCCGTATTCGTGAAGCACGCACGCACCGCAGGCGGCACATTTTTCCGTCCAGACGCCTCTTTCTTCGAGTATGCCGATGAACGCCGTATCAAGTCCGGCGTAAACCGGTTTATCGGTGTAACGTTCGGCTATTGCCTGAACGCCGGCACCACAGCCAAGCGAAAGAACCGCGTCATTTCTCTTTATGGCGTCTGCCGCCTGTTCGAGAAAGACATTGTCGCACTGGCGCTCTATTGTCAATTCCTCAACTTCAAGGGGAAGCCCTTTCAGTTTCGCCGACATTCGTAACGCGGAAGCGATGATACTTACCTCACGCTGTCCGCCCGCAAGGCACACGGTAACACAGGTGCCGCAGCCCAGAACAAGAAGCTTTTTGTGATTTTTTACAATTGCCAGCAAGTCGGGTATATTTTTTCTTTGCGCAACTATCATTAAACGGTACTCCTATTTTTTAGCGAACCATTATTCCTAATCGGGCTCGGACCCAGTTTGCGAACAGTTTCAACCATCTCCGTAATTTTTTCCGCCAAAGGTCTTCCCATCGCGGCGGACACGTTTACCATACAAAGACGTTCTTTTTCGATGCCTATTTCTTCCAGCATTTCTCTTATGTAATTTACGCGGCGTTTTGCGTAGAGGTTGCCCTCGACGAAATGGCAGCCGCCTTCGAGACAGCCCGCGATAAGCACGCCGTCTGCGCCGTTTTCAAGGGCCTTCATAAAATATTCAGTCTCAAGCCGGCCCGTGCAGGGCGTGCGGATTATTCGCACATTGGGCGGATACTGGATACGCATAGACCCCGCCAAATCCGCCGACGAATACGCACAGTAGTGGCAGCAGAAGGCGAGTATTTTAGGTTCAAAATTTTCCTGTTTCATAGGTTACACTTTTTCCGTTAACTCTTTTGCCTTTGATGATGTTCCTGCAAAAATTTCACCGTTGCCGCCGGCAAACAACTGCTTAATCATCACGTTGAACTGGTCCGTCTCGAAATGATGCAGTTGTATGGCCCTGGCGGGACATTCCGAAACGCATATTCCGCAGCCCATACATTTCGCGGCCTCGATTTGTCCCTTGCCGTCCTTGTTGCAGAACGGAGCCGAATACGGGCAGACGGTAACGCAGGTCATACAGGATATACACTTCTGCTGGTCAACGTATGAAACCTGTGCGCTGACGTCCAGATATGTTTTGGAAAGAACCGTTGCAGCCCTTGCTGCAGCGGCCCGCGCCTGTGAGATATTCTCGTCGATAAACTTGGGCGAGTGCGCAAGTCCGCAGAGGAAGATACCTTCGGTGGTGAAATCCACAGGACGCAGTTTCATGTGTGCCTCTACGTAGAACCCGTCGGCGTTAAGCGGCACCTTGAGCATATCCGAGATACGCTTGTTGTTTTCCCTGTCGGTCTCAACGCCCGTGCTGAGCACGACGTTATCCGCCTCGATACTGATTGGCTCAGGAAGGTCGGGACTGTTGACCGTTACTACAAGACCATTGTTCTGACTCACCACCGGCGCCGCTTCAGGCGTATAGCGGATAAATACGACACCTGCTTCGCGTGCCTGCTTGAAATACGTTTCCCTGAAGCCATAAGTCCTGACGTCCCTGTAAAGGACATAGACGTTGGCTTTCGGGTCGCGCTTTTTGATTTCAATCGCGTTTTTGATTGCCATCGAACAGCAGATTCGGCTGCAATAGGGATGAGTTTCGTTGCGCGAGCCGACACACTGAATCATAACAACGTTTTGGCCTTTTGCAGGATACGCCTTATCGTGCAACTGCTTTTCCAATTCGACCTGCGTCAAAACGCCTTTTGTCCCATACATATATTCGGTTGTCTGGGCCTTTCGTGCGCCGGTGGCGACGATTATCGTGCCACCCGTAACTTCAGAATTAGAGCCGTTTTTGGCAAGCGTGATTTTGAATTTGCCAATGTGGCCCGCGATGGCGGCGATTTCAGTGCCCAGGTAAAGTTTTATGTTGGGATGTTTTTCAACCTGCTTTATAAGGGCGCTAGTAAAGTCCACGATATCATCGTGCTCGAATGTGTGATAAATATCCTGAAGTGTTCCGCCCAGACGCTCGGCCTTTTCTATCAGGTGCACCTTGAACCCTTGGTTAGCAAGCGCTAACGCTGCTGTCATACCGCTGAGTCCGCCGCCGATGACAAGGCCCGTCTGGTCAACGGCTAAAGTACCGCCTTCGAGGGGCGAAAGGAACCTTGCCCTGCTGATTGCCATTTTCACCAGGTCGGTGGCTTTTTCGGTAGCCGATTGAGGGACAGCTGAATGTACCCAGGAACACTGGTCGCGTATATTGGCCATCTCGAACAAATACGGATTAAGGCCCGCCTCACGCAGCGTCTCGCGGAACAACGGCTCGTGCGTACGCGGCGTACAGGAGGCAATCACTATTCGATTGAGCCGATGCTCGCGTATCATATCCTTGATGTTCGACAAGCTCGTATCGGAGCAGGTAAACATCGTATGAGAAGCGAAAATCACGTCGGGCATGTTCTCGATATTCTTAACAACCTGTTCGACATCCACCACCGAAGCGATATTCATACCGCAGTGACATACAAAGACGCCGATACGCGGGTCTTCATCGGCAACATCGTGCTCACTTGGGTAGCTCTTTTTGGTAATAAGGGTATTGCGCACCGGCGCAAGCAATTCCATCGCCATAGAAGCGGCTGCGCTTGCCTGCGTAACGGTTTCCGGGATGTCTTTTGGTTCCTGGAACGCCCCGCCTACGAAGACGCCCGGTATGGAGGTTGACAATGGGGACAATCTATCCGTTTTGCAGAAGCCAAAATCATTGAGTTTTATATTAAGACGGGAAGCGAAATCCGCCATAGAAGCAGGCGGCTCCATTCCCACCGAAAGGACAACAAGGTCAAAATCCTTGTGCTGAATGTTATTGCTCTGGTCGTAGTAATTCAGGCGCAGGTCGTTGCTGCCCGGAAGTTGAATTACCCGCGAGGGGATGCTCTTGATGTAGTGTATGTTTTTCTGCGCTTTGGCACGTTCGTAATACTGGTCGAAATCCTTGCCGAACGCGCGGATATCCATATAAAAGATGGTCGCGTCTAAACCATCGACGTGGTCGCCTGCGACCATCGCCTGCTTGGTTGCCATCATACAGCAAATCGAGGAGCAGTAATCGTTGCCGCATTCGGAATCGCGTGAGCCGACGCATTGAATCCACGCGATGCGTCTTGCGGGCTTGCCGTCCGAAAGACGAATCAGATGTCCCTCAAACGGGCCTGCCGCTGAAAGCATTCGCTCGAACTGGACGCTTGTAACGACGTTGGAATATCGCCCGTAGCCATATTCGCCTTTTCGGGTCGCGTCGAACTCTTCGAAGCCGGGGGTAAGCAGGACCGAGCCGACTTGCAGTTTGACTATCCGCTCTTTCATAGCGTGGTCGATAGCGTGCTGCTCGCATGCCTCGACGCACTGGTTGCACTCAGAGCACAGAGCACAATTCAGGCATCTTTCGGCTTCCGCCAGGGCCTGTGCCTCGGTGAGGCCTTTTTCGACCTCTTCGAAAGAGCTCAACCGTTTTGCCGGCGCTAATTCTTCGGGATGGGGACGGGCCTTTTTCTCCACGTCCTCGGTCTCAGGAAGTAAATCTTCGGAAAGCGGCTTTAGGTTTTCCTCGAAACGCCCGGTCAGCATTTCCTTGCCGGTCAGGAACCGCTCGATGGATTCGGCGACCCGTTTACCCGCCGCGACGGCGTCGATAACAGCCGCCGGGCCTGAGGCATTGTCACCGCCGGCAAAAACGCCTTCTACCGAAGTTTGACCGGTTACCGGGTCGGCCTTGAAGAATCCGCGTTCATTTTCCACGCCGATATGGCTGACAAACTGCTCATCAGTCATCTGGCCGATGGCGATGATAATCTGGTCAGCGTCAACGGTTATGAGTTCGTTTTCGTTAAATTGGGGTCTGAAACGTTTCTGGTCATCGAAGACCCTTGTGCAACGTTTGAATTCTATGCCTGTAATCGAGCCGTTGCCTGTGATACGTTTCGGTCCCCAGCCATTACGAATCTTGATGCCCTCGGCGAGAGTCGCCTCGATTTCCTCCTTGTAGGCGGGCATCTCGTTTGCGCCTTCAAGGCAAACCATTTCGACCTGTTTTGCGCCGAGGCGAATCGCGGTCCGCGCAACGTCAACCGCGACGTTGCCACCGCCGATGACTATGACTTTATTTTTCACCTTCGGCTTATTGACTGAGCCGGCGTCCCTGAGAAATTCAACGCCGTGGATAACACCGTTGATTTGCTCGCCCGGAATACCGAGCTTGCGGCTTTTATGTGCGCCGGCGGCGACGAAAACCGCCTCGTTATCGTTGCGAAGCTTCTGAATGGTAATATCTTTTCCGACAACACAGTTATAAACAAAAGTAATGCCTTTGCGGCGGATAACTTCTATTTCGTGGTCAAGCACCTTCTTGGGCAGCCGATATTCCGGTATGCCCCAGCGAAGCATGCCACCCGCCTTGCTTTGCGATTCATAAACCGTAACCGCGAAGCCCGCGTCGGCAAGGTCGCTCGCCGCGGTAAGTCCGGCAGGGCCTGCGCCGATTATGGCGACTTTTTTCGCGCCAGCCGAAGGTTTCTTTTCTTCGGGCAGAGTAATCTGGCCAGATTCGAGCAGTTCCATTTCTTTATCTGATGCGAATCGCTTGAGCAGCCGTATGGCAATTGGGTCATCGGCTTTGCCTCGCGTGCATTCGGCTTCGCAGGGATGAGTGCAAACCCTTCCGCATATGGCTGAAAGCGGGTTTCTCTGGCGGATAAGGTTGACCGCCTTGACGTATTCTTTTTTCTTTATGAGCTGGACGTAACCCTGGACGTTCACTTTCGCTGGACACGTCATTTTGCACGGCGCATGACCGTTTTTCAAAATACCGAATATGTTGGGGGTCGCCTGGGCATAAAGTTTCGCGATGCCTTTTCTTGTCCCCAGACAGCGGTTAAATTCATCCGGCACATCCACCGGACAAACCTGCGTGCATTCGCTGCATCCGGTGCATTTATCTTCATCAACATACCTCGGATGCCTTTTGACGGTGGCCTTGAAATTGCCCGGTTGTCCTTCGAGGTCAACCAGCTCCGAGAGAGTCATTATCTCGATATTCAAATTTCGTGCGCATTCAACGAGCTTCGGCGAAACAATACACGTCGCGCAATCACCCGTCGGGAAGGTCTTGTCAAGATGGGCCATCATACCGCCTATCGCGGCGTCACGCTCGACCAAGTAAACCTTGAAGCCGCTGTTGGCCAAATCGAGCGACGCCTGAACGCCGGCGATACCGCCGCCCTGCACAAGTACCGCGCCAATTTTTTTATCGTCATATTTACCCATTGCCGCTCACTTCCACCTTCTCCAAAACCTTTGAAGCAGGAACCATTAGCTTATTAAATCCGAGTTTCTTCGAGCTGATGCCGAGACCAAGTCCCAGAAGCTGCGTGATATAGACGATTGGCATTTGATAGTCCCTGCCGATCTCTTTTTTTATGTCCTGCTGCCGCAAATCGAGATTAACCTGGCACATCGGGCAGCTTACCGCTATGCAATCCGCTCCGGAACTTTTGGCCATTCCAAGAATCGAATCTGTCAGGTTTACTACAACATCCGTCCTCGAAAGCGACAACCCGCCGCCGCAGCACTCGACCTTGTAGGGCCACTCGATTGATTCACCACCGATGGCTTTTACCAGCTTATCGAGCGACTTCGGATTTTCCGGGTCGTCAAAATTAACGACCTTAGGCGGACGAACAAGCAGACATCCGTAATAACAGGCGACCTTCAGGCCTTTGAGCGGATGCTTGATTGCGTTGCCGATTTTTTCCAGGCCGACGTCCTCAAGCAGGACCTCAATAAAATGCCTTATTTTAACTGAGCCGTCGTAATCCCGGCCAATCGCGTCGCTGACGTCGCTGCGTATTTCCGATTCGGTCGCGATTTCGTGATTCGCTACTTTCATCCTGTTATAGCAGGCGGCGCAATTCACGACGCAGTCAAGCCCCATATCCTTAATCTTGGCCAGATTGGCGGCAGGCAACGCCGCTGCCAATACGCGGTCTGTCTGGTGGCCGGCGGTTGCCCCACAGCAAGTCCAGCCCTTCGGCTCAATCATTTCGATTCCCAGCGCAGCGGCTACTGCCAAAGTTGACTGGTGCATATCGCGGGCCGTCGATTCGGCGGAACATCCGGGGTAGTATGCGTATTTCATATTCCGGCCCCCTTGTTTTGCTTTGTTCTTTTAAATATGCGTTTCACTGTTTTTCTGTCCCCGCCAAGTGAAGGCAGCAGCGAGATTTTGCCTTTTCTGAGCATTGTCAGGAATTTTTCCGTATCGTTCATCAGTTTGCCGCTGCCTAATTTGTAAGCGGTTATCATCGCCATTTCATAAGTCCGGCCGAACACCTCGACCGTTTTCAAAAATGCCTTGTTAAACAAAGGCACGTTGCCTTCCTGCTTCGACGCCCCTCTTGCCAATGCCAGTTTCCTCAGCGCATCCATCACCCCGGCGACATCGATACCCATCGGGCAGCGTGCTGAGCAGGTCTCACAGGAAACGCACATCCAGAGAATATCGCTTTCCAGTAATTCGTTGCCCGCGTTGAGGTGCAGCCGGCGCATAATCTCCGAGGGTCGGGATTTGGTAAGTTTGCCTACGGGACAACCGCTGGAGCATTTCCTGCACTGAAGGCAAACGCTCAGGTCAACGCCGGAAATTTTCTCGACGGCGTCTTTCAATGCTTCGCCTGCTTTAGCTTTCTTGATTGTTATCACTGTAATTACCTTTCGCTATTTAGCGGCTAATTCCTCTTCGGAGGCCTCTTCAGCGTCATCCGTTTCTGCCAATGCGACTTTCGCGGCGCTGGCGGGAATAACCTTGCGATAAACATCCGTTGGTTCGCGCCGCTCGTTATCCACAGTCAAAAGCTGCTCTATTGTTATTCCGAAAAGCTGTTCGTTTTCTTTGAGGTAAGGCAGTATCAGCTCCCAGTCCTCGTCGGTTACTTTGGCGAAGAGGCCGCCGTTTAACTGCTGGTCAACCATTGTCCTGTTCGGGTCGCGGACAAAAATCGCCCCGCCCGAAGCAAGGGAGAATATGTTGCTGCCTGGATACGGCTGCTGGAGCGCTACTAATTTGCCGTTATCATCGAATTTGACACCGTTCAAGATAACAAAGCCGCCGCCGTTATGCGGGTCGCCCGCCATAAACGACTCGGCTAAAAAGTCAAGGCAGGTTCCGTTTATTACCACCTTGGGTCTTCCTACGGAGTTGATAAGCGGTCTTCCCGCGGCGTTACCAAGCACATAGACGCTTGCGCCTTCTGCGCCATACATAAAGGTCTGGCCCACGTCGCCGTGGATTACAAGTTTTCCTCTTTTTGTGATTTGACCCACCTGGTCCTGGGCGTTGCCATGCACGCTGATGGTCAGCCCATCGATGCCGGAGGCAAGATAATCGCCGCTGCTTCCGTAAACATCAATGGTCACATCATCCGTATCCGGGCCGAGACCGCAGCCAATGAATCGCTGACCGATGCAATTGAAACTGATGAAATGCCGCCAGCCCTTGATATACGCATTGACTAAAAGTGCCGCGTCGCAGTCGTCGCCTTCGGGAGCAAAATGGGCGGCATCGATTACAAGGGTTGTCTCATTGGTCTGGGGCTCCCTGAGGCTGCCTCGCGTCTCAAAATCAATGAGGCGATGATTTCCATCATAAGAATTCTTAACGCCTATATTGGGGATATTCCAGAATAGCTCGTTTAATTCGCCGCGGACAATGTGAAGGATATGACTTCGTTTCTTCGAGCCGGTTGAATACCTGCGGTCATTAAGCAGCGTCAGTACCTCTATCGCGAGAGTCGCTTTATGGGGGTCTTTGGCCTGGTTTACAATCTGCCGGCAGGCACAACGAAACTCATCAAACGTCCATTCGTGCACAACGTCTCGAAGCGTCTCGAAAATCGCCATACTATTGCCCGATACGAATCTCTCGCCGATGAGCGTCTGTATTTTTTCTTCATCCTCAGAAGAAAGAGACGGCTCCTGTGAAAAATCGCAACTTTCCGCAGCTTCAGGCATAGGCACGGTCCTGCCGAATTTGTCCGTGCACGAAATCCGCATTTTGCCGGCTGAATCTTTCTCAAGATTGAATATAAATGACCCGCCGTCGTTATAACTGCCTCCGCGGGCATTCCAGTATTTGTCCGCCACGGGGCATATCCTCTTGTTGTCTTTGGACAAGCTATGCAGCGTGGCGTCGATGGCCTGTTTTTCCGAGCAAATCAGGCCTATCTGAACCTCGCCGTCGCAGAACGCGAAGACCTGGGGCCGAAGCATCGCGGTGTCGGTTATGCCCATAAGCTGAAATTTTTTCTCGCGGGCGATGCTACGGGCGATAATGAAAAACCACGGGCCGTCGGGTGAGCCGTGAATATGAGTCGCCTGAATGTCGCGGTAAATTTTTTGTTTCTCCTCATCCAGCCGGTCAAAATCCAGCTCGGTAGTCGGGGCAAGCGCCTCAATAATGTATTCGAGCGGGTAATGATACGTCCTGCTGAGCAAATCGAATAAAAGCGCGGACACTTCCGTATCGGTGAGGAACTGCGGATAGATATTCCGCTGCTTGAGATATTCGGTTACGGAATGGTAATTGGCAAAGTCACCGTTGTGCACCAGCGCCATATCGATAGCGGCGAAAGGATGCGCCCCGCCGGGATGCCAGACGCGGCCCTTGGTCGGGAAACGCTGATGGGCAATCCACTCGTAGGCACAGAGGTCTTCAATTTTATAATACTTCACTATCGCCTCAGCAAAACCCACGACTTTGAGTATCATAATATTCCGGCCGTGCGAAAGCACAAAAGCCCTCTTCTCGCCCAGCGACGCATAGTATTTCTGATTCAAGCTGAAGCTGTTCTGGTTAAAGAATTCGTCTTCCGCTTCGCTGCGGTCGAGAGTTTGCAGGTTATTTTTAGCGATGAAGGCATCAAGCACCTTCGGCTTTACCCGAACAAAATATCGGCAAACGTCAGGCGGCTTAACTTCCAGGCCGGGCACGGTTTTCCAGTCATCGACCTTATCGAGCTGGGTCGATTTTGCAATATCGAAATTAGGATTGATAAATTGCTTCTCTATTTCCGGCTGGGCCTTATCATCGAGGAAAGCGACGTGAAGCATATAATGGTTATCTAAGACCTCCCGGCTGACGCCGAGCTGTTCCGGCACAAATCCGACAGCGGCGATGCCGCCGCCTTTACCGTTTCCCCGATTGTGCATCTGTCTGGACGGCTCATAAATATGCTTGCCAGGCACCGGCACGCTGCAGCAAAAACCAACAACACCGCAGCCGCCCTCTTCGGCCTCTTTCCTGATTTCGCAGGAATAGTTCAGCTTTTCAGCTAATTGTTTTCTCGAATATGCAAGTTGTTTTATGATTTCATTATTCATTTCTTGACTCCAACATCATTGGTGTAATCAAGATGCATCAACAAGTCGGTGCGTCCGCGTAATTCAGTCACGCTTTTCATACCAAAACGCTGAAGTATTCCGACAAGCACTTTTCTCCAGGCATTATAGAGATTGATAATCCGCTGGGTGCCCCACTCGATATTCATTTTCTGTGCCAGCTCAGGGTCGGTTGTTGCGATACCGCGCGGGCAGCCACGTCCGCTCTCGCATCTGCTGCACCGGACACATCCGAGGGCCACCAACTCGGCGGTCCCGACAACTACCCCGTCAGCACCGAGGGCAATGGCCTTGGCAATGTCGTGTGCCGAGCGTATCCCGCCGCTTGCGATGAGCGTTACTTTGTCACGAACGCCTTCGTCGGCCAGGAACTTGTGCACCCTGCCTATGGCGTATTCAATCGGCATTGCGATATTCTTTTTCGCGATATCAGGAGCTGCACCTGTTCCGCCGTAACCGCCGTCTATGTGGACGATATGGGTCCCAGCCGAGTAGCTTCCGACCGCGACCATATCGACATCCGTCGGCGTCGATACCTTCGTTGACATTAAAGCTCTCTTGTTAACGTGTTTTATCCAGTCAAGGTGCTTTTGATGGTCTTCGATTGAATAAACACTGTGGAACGGAAACGGCGAAAACAGCGATATACCAACAACCGCCTCACGCATCTTTGCCACAGCCGGGGTGTTCTTGTCACCTAACAGGTGGCCGCCCAGACCGGGTTTTGCGCCCTGGGCATATTTGAATTCCACTATCGGCACACGCTGAATCGTTTCCTCACGCACGCCGAAAAGACCCGTCGCGACCTGCGTAATCACGTGGTCATCATAAGGCCTCATCCGTTCCATATATCCGCCCTCGCCTGTGCAGGTGAAGGTGTTCCAGGCCTTGGCAGCCCTGGCTTTTGATAACTGGGTTACGTTGCTGACCGACCCGAATGACATACCGCCGCCGTACCAAGGGACATCTATTTTAATTTCGGGCCTGCCATCGCCGCGTTTATTGAGCGATATGCTTGTGTCTATCTTGTCGGCGTCGATTTTTACCGGGGGTTTATCGGGAAATTTGAACCTGAGCCTGTCGAATCCGCCGCCTGAATTGCCGCACTCGTATTCGTAACCGTATTCCGCGGGCGGGACGTCGCCGGTTTCAGCCATTTTCCATGTCGCTAAGATCAAATCCCCCGGCCAGCGATAATCGCCCAGCGCCTTAAACAGCGGGTTTTCCTTGAGCTGTAATGCCTTCTGCGGACATTTCGCAACACAGAAATGACCATTATTTTTCTCGCAGGCAGGACCTATACATAAATGATTCTTCGGCTCAGCAAAATACTTGTAGCCGGGTTTCAACACGTGGACTCCGTACTTGCAGACTTCGGCACACTTGCCGCATCGCTTGCAGTTGAGGTTTCGATGGACAATGAACTTCGCAATCTCGTTGCGATATCGCGACGGCGCCGTCTTAACGACACGCGTCACTTCTTCCTGCGGCACAAGGGTCTTGAGCGTATTCTCAGGAAGGATATCCTTAATTTTTTCTGGAACCGAAAAGCTTGCCAAAGGTTTCCTCCTCAAGATTCTCGAAGAACATCGCGCGGCCGACATCGCCACGAAGACGACGAACCTCACGCATTCCCATCGCGCCCATAACCTCAATCAGCTGGTCGTGCCAGGCAGCGATAAGATTGGTCATTCGACCGACGCCGTAATTAAAATCTATTTTTTCGAGCTTGGCCGGGCATATCATCCCCGGCTTACAGCTATTACACAGATGACATTCAAGCGATATAAGAAGCGGCAGATTGATGGTTATCAGGTCTGCGCCGCATATAATTTCTTTTGCCATATGCTCCGGTAGCGCTATCCCGCCCCCGGCCATAAGCGTAATCTCATCCCTGCATCCTTTTTCTATCAGGGTCGTGTGAATCTGGCGAGTCATATCCTTGATGAATCGCGGTTTGCTTGCGCCAATCTCGTTTCCATTCGCATCCGCCACGATATGTATTACTTCAACTTCTTTGGATTCGGCAAGTTTTATCGCACGCTCAATTCCCGCTGCCGTCAGCTCAACTCTTATCGCAATGACTATCCCCGGATGAATCTTTTTAATTTCCTTGACGCGTTCTATCGCCTTGCTGCTGTCGGCTATTTCCACCAGCCGGGTTTTCTTAAGGGGGTCTTTCGGGATAACCTGGCCGTCAGCAATATAAAACGCAATGTTGTTGAGCTGCTTGTCATTACCCTGCCACTGACGCAAATCAATAATCGCTATTATGTCGGTGTTTACAGCCGTCTGAGCAATAATCGGATTAAGCTGCGGCAAAGTATGAGCAGACGAGGCCATATCTATTATCATCGGCATCGGAAGCGAAACCAGCGGCGAAGCGTTTGCGCCGGTCTTGTTGCCGTTAAATGCCAAGTAAGGCAGTTTCCTTCCGATATCGACCGAAGTGCTGATATATTCACGTCCATGGATTCCATCGCGTGTTGGGCGAACGATTTCGGACATATCCGTCCACATCGAATCGAAACCCTTGCCCGAAAACGGCCCGCGATAACCCGCACCGGAAACCGGAATCTTCGCCGTTTCCGCCTGAAGCCACGTCGTTTTGATAATATCCGGAGTCCAGTAGCTGTTTCCCATTTTCTGGTATTCGGGATTGATTGACATACATAAAAGGCCCTTTGTGCAGTCCTGAACGCACGAAAAACATCCCATACAATCGAAGAACAGGGCGTTTACGTCGCTCAGATTGCGAATATAATCCGCTTCCTGCCTGTAGCGGTCGTAAACGCAGGCCTTCTTTACGCAGTTATGACATCGTGCGCAATCCTCCCGCCAATCGACCATTCCGTATTTGCCGATTCGCGGGCTTATGGGCGGCACAGGTTGTGTTTTAATATGATATTTTTCAGGCATATTCGATTCCCGTTATGACAAGGCCGCCGCGACAACTTCCGGCGATACTTTTCCTTTGCAGCCGCAATGTATATGGATACCTCTGAGGCCTTTCATTTTTTTAAGCTTCCCGATTGTCTCAATGCAGATAGCCAGACCCTCTTTCTTCTGTGCCGCTTCGTTGCCGGCCTTTTTGAGCTGCTCAATCACGCTGTCTGGAATTGAATAATCCGTGTATGTATTCCGCAACCTCTCCGCTTCCGCGGCGCTATCCAAAGGTAAAACACCCGCAAGAATCGCCGCCTTGGCGGTGATTCCATCGCCTATCGCCGCGTTTAACCACTGGCTAAATGTCTCAATGTCGAATACGGCGCACGTCTGAATAAATTTTGCGCCGGCTTCGACCTTCTTTTGCATCCGAAGCATATTTAATTCCACCGGCTTTTGGAACGGGTTGGCAACCGCCCCGATAAGCATTGAAAATTGCCCCTCAATCTTTGACCCGTCGGCAAGAACGCCCTTCTCGGACATATTCGTCGCCATTTCTATAAACTGAGTGGAATCAATATCATAAACGTTTGCAGATTCCGGGCACGCCGACAGCGTTTGATGATAACCGGACAGACAAAGCACATTCTTGATTCCCAGGCAAGCCGCACCGAGCAAATCGGATTGTAACGCGATACGGTTCCTGTCTCGCGTAACAATCTGGCAAATCGGCTCAGCGCCTGATTTAAGCACCGCAACCGATGCAGCAATGGAAGACATTCCTATACTCTGACAGTTATCCGCCACGTTGATTGCCAGAGGCCCCTTGCCCAGAGCTTTTAATGCCGCTTCGACTGCTGAACCGTCTCCGCCTGCACCGGGCAAAATCTCCGCGGTAACTATAAAATCTCCCTTCGCTATTGTATTCGCGAGTTTACTGTCAATTTTCATACAGTTCCTATTCTCCTATATTATACGTGCGCAGCGCTGCTTTGGGACTGAGGTAAATTTCTTACCTTGTCAAGAAAACCCCTGATTTCGCCAAGGGCCTGCTCGACGCCGCCTTCCTTCAACATAATAACCGCCATTCGCCCTTTACCCATTCCAATCTCTTCCAGCAGCGATTCGACGGCCTCGGCTCGTTTATTGGCCCGTAAATTCCCTTCCAAGTGTTGACACTCATTTTGTTTGCAGGTAACGATTACAGCACCATCCGCCCCGGTTTCAAACGCTTTTACCAAATACGGAATATCAATTTTCCCGGAACACGGCAAACTTATCGTCTTGACTGTAACGCCGTCCAGTTTGCTGATGCCTGTGGCCATTTGCTCCGGCTCGATACTGTTTGAGCAATAAAAAACATACATCTTTAAGGTTCGATTATTCATAACGCTTTTCTTGTATATTAGCTTTTCTTATACTGCATTTTTCCGGTTTTCGCTTTCCCGCAGCCCCCTTATTACGCTATCAAGCGGCTTTTGAGCTGTCTTTCTACAATAATGCGCCATGAGTATAACTTATGTTTATAGAATTAGCAACACTTTTGTATCCTGTCTTTACGGTCCGATTAAAAAACAGGTGCGACGAATATTCCAAGTTTACGCCGAATCGGCTGCCCGCAACTATCTTGAAATTACAGCAAGTGTAATTATTGCCAATTAGTTTTATCCATTACAGCGGTTCTTAACAGAACAAACAAAACAGCCGGCGATTTTGTCGCCGGCCGATTTTATGTGCTTGCATAAAATAGACTCAACCACTAAACTATTTTATTAACTCGGAGAGGTGACCGAGCGGCTTAAGGTAACGGTTTGCTAAACCGTCGTAGGGGGTAAACCCCTACCCCGGGTTCGAATCCCGGCCTCTCCGTTTTTTATTGCGTATAACAATGACATGCAGTGTCAACAAGAGATAACACTATATCATTTAATATTTTATAAAAAGTAAATCGACCGACTATCTATTCCTTTCCCAAAACCCTTAAAGCGCCAATCATTGCCAACTGATGACCATCAAAGGAATTTTTACCACAAGAAAATTGTTGGGGGCCAGTAAACCTCTTTCTACTATGCGCTGTCCCAATTTACGCTGATGGTGAATAATTTGAAATTATTTCCCGAAACTATTCTGCAATCAATTTGTTTCGTCTGGGTAATACAAATATATATCCCAAGTAAAGGTTTTCGATTGTAGGGGATTCTACATGGGTACACGTTAATGTAATCCTTCTGGTTATAACTTAGAACTGGTGGACAGGACTTAAAGTGGGGGAAAAATGCCCAGACCGAGCCGAGTTTGCCGATTTTACAACCCAAAAACCTATCTGGCAACGGTTCTACAGGATTATATGGTCCGTATTACATGCGTTTACTTCTTGCCTTGTTTGGCCAGCAACGACGCAAGGCTGTTACGTGCGAATTCATTATCCGGTTTTACTTTTAGTGTTTTTCTATAATATACCTCTGCCTGAACAAAGTCGCCTTTTTTTTCGTATGCATACCCCAGCTGATTATACATCTCCTGTATATTCGGCAAGTCGGTACTTTCCTGTAATACCATGGTAAGGCATCCGATGGCTTCGTCAAACTTGTTTTGTGACAAAAGCGCGGTGCAAATGTACTTCTGTGTAATAAGATTCAATGGATGAATACGTATAGCTTCTTGAAAGTACCGCATTCCTTCATCATATTGCCCCTGTTCGCAAAGATAATACCCATAACAATCAAGGACAAAGTCGTTGTCTTGGGTGACGTTAATAGCCCGGCTGAACAGCGTGGGTGCGTCACGCCAGTATCCCACCTGAATCCGCGTCAAAATTACCATAGCAATCAACGCCGAGGCTACTACTGATGTCAGTATCGCTTTTGAGTAATGCCTCTTTGAAAATATTTCCTCTGCACCCCACGCTATTATGATAAAGACGCCTATCCCCGACAGGTACATATATCGGTCAGCCATCATCTGTGTTCCTGATCGCACCAGCCCAATTACCGGCACTAACGTCCCCAGATACCATAAAAGCCCTACTATCAGCCAACGCCTTCCTCGCCCCCATAAATACAGCAACAGCACCACACCCATAACCGCCAGTAACGCGGAATCTGTCTCAACTTTATCCTGAACCGGATAAAAAACCGCCAAGTTCTTTGGAAGAAGTATTTTTACAATGTAGTTAAAATAAGAACTCATTGCGATTATTACACGGAAATGCAAAGGGAAGGCTTTAAGGCTTGTTACTGATCCGCCTTGTTTCTGGACAACAAAGGTGATTATGCTGGTAATAGCTGACAGCACAAAGAGAGGAATTTTCTCTATTATTAGCCAACTCGTCGGTACGGTTTTCCCGACAGGAGGGCCTCTCAGGTTAAGTCGTTCAAGGGGCCAGTAGTCCAGCAAAAGCAGCACAAACGGCAGTGTCACTACAATCGGCTTGGTCATAATACACAGGCCGTAAATTAAGAACAGCAATGTATATCGCCAGATACCCCGTCTCTTTGTGTACCAAATATAGACAGCCATTGTGAGGAACCAGAATAGTCCGCTTAGCACCGTTTTTCGCTCGGCTGCCCACGCCACCGATTCCACTTGTAACGGGTGCAGTGCGAATACAGCCGCGATGAATGCACTGGGCCAGATTAACCCTGTCAAATTGGTGAAAATCCAAAAAATAAGCAGGGCGTTGGCAATATGAATCAACAAGCTGACAAGGTGATGCCAGGACGCCTTCAGACCAAAAAGCTGACAATCCAGTATATGGCTTAGCGTAGTGAGAGGATGCCACATATAGACGTGTGGCTGTGTAAATGCCCAAGCGACGGAATCCGGCGTTATCCCGCCGGTCACGCGAGGATTTTTGGTGATATATGCATCATCGTCAAGGTTAACGAAGCCATTGTGCCGTATCGGCTCGTATGCGACAAGTGTACATGCCACAAGACCGATGCATATGAACAGCTTTATCCATTTTCCGCGATGTTCTGCATTCACAACATCTTGCCCGAATTCAGTCGAATTTGTCTTTGCCATAAGATATAGTTGAACCTTCCGCTTTTTATCCCCCCCAGCCTAAGACGATTTTGATTATACCCTTTTGACGGTGATGGTCGAGTGAAAAAACGAGGTATTTTGGGATAGCCAAGGAACATGATATCCCCCTGGTAAACATAAGGTGTATGACCGATAAGTACTACGAAATGGTAAAGAAGATATGTTAGGAAGTGGTGGGGAAAGTAATCCCAAAGACGATGGCGATATCATATATGGTCGCCCGCAAATAAACCATAGAAATCGTCTTCTTTACTTACGCCTCCAATTAATTAGCCCCATAAGTTCTCTAAGAGCCAGAGCAAATATACAGGTTCAGTTGACAGGTTATAATTCTTTGTCGTAATAATTATGGCCTAACAAACTTTTTACATTAAACTAATCATTTGCTAATATAGACCACGGATACTATTCAGAAAACATTAAGGAAAGGGATACGTGTGGTCAGAGGAAGCATACTTGCTGTAGATGACGAAGAAGATGTGCTGGAACTGGTGCGGTATAACTTCAACAAAGAAGGATTCAAGGTTGAGACGGCCATTACCGGCGAAGATGCGCTGAAAAAGGCGAAGGCTAATCCCCCCAGCGCCATATTGCTTGACCGTATGTTGCCGGGGATAGACGGCATCGAGGTTTGCAGGCAGCTTAAGGCCGATTCGAAAACCAGCTCTATACCTATAATAATGCTGACTGCCAAAGGCGAGGAGTCAGATGTTGTCTCCGGCCTGGAGGTCGGTGCGGATGATTATGTTACAAAGCCGTTTAGCCCCAAGGTTCTTATCGCCAGGGTGCGGCGGATTCTATACCGAGCGACAGCGGCAAAACAGGAAAATACGCCCGTCAAGATTCACGACTTGACTATAGACCCGGCCCGATACGAGGTGAAACTCAAAAACAAGCTGGTAGAATTGACTTTTACGGAGTTTATGATTCTTTATACGCTGGCGAGGAAGCCGGGATTAGTGCTGAGCAGATACAATATAGTTGACGCGATTCGCGGGAGCAATTATGTTGTTACCGACCGGGCCGTAGACGTCCAGATTGTTTCTTTAAGGCGCAAGCTCGGCCAATTCGGAAAATATATTGAGACCGTAAGAGGCGTGGGCTATCGTTTCAAGGACTAATGGATGGCAAAGAAGCGGCTGCTTTGGCAGCTTTATCTTCCCTACCTGATAATTACCATTCTGGCGCTCGTTCTTTTAAGCTGGTATGCGTCTTATTCATTCCGCTGGTTTTATTACGATGAGATTGCACAAAACCTCAAATCGAGGACTCGGCTTGCAGGCCGGGAGATTTTGCCTGCTGTGAGTCAGAAAAGTTTCGACGAGGTTGACCAGTTGTGCAAATTGCTTGGTCAAACCGCCGGGATTCGGCTGACGATGATACTCCCTGACGGCCGGGTTGTCGGCGATTCGGACCAGCAGCCGGCAAAAATGGAAAATCACGCGGACCGGCCTGAGTTCAGGCAAGCGATGAACGGGCAGACCGGCAGGAGTGTGCGATTCAGCGACACCTTAAGCAAAAATATGATGTATATCGCTGTGCCTCTCAAAGAGCAGGAGCAAACAATAGCGGTTGTTCGCGGGTCGCTTTCGGTTATCGCTGTTGACAAGGCGCTTAATGATATTTACACAAAAATCATCTGGGGAGTCATAGGGGCGGCGGTTTGTGCGGCCGGTGTAACTTTAGTTGTATCCCATAAGATAACCCGGCCCATCGAACAAATGAAAGATGCCGCAAAGCGGTTTGCCGCGGGGCAGTTAGACCACCGGGTCCCCGTGCCCGATTCTGAGGAATTAGCCGAGCTTGCCGGAGCGCTTAACGAAACCGCAGACCGTCTAAAGCGAACAATCGAAACAATAACAAACCAGAAGAATCAGCTCGAAGCGATTTTAAGCAGTATGGCCGAGGGCGTAATAGCCGTGGACTCGGACGGACGAGTAGTGAGCATTAATAAAAAGGCGGCGCTGCTTCTTGAGATAGATGTCGTCTCGGTCACAGGGCACAGTATTGAAGAGACAATCCGGAACGTGGATATCCAGCGATTTATGCGATATACCCTGATGTCCTCTGCGCCGACTGAAGAGGATATTACCTTGTCGGCAGAACAGCCCGTTTCGCTACGGGCGAGAGGCACATACCTCACCGACCATCAGGGCAATAAAAGCGGGGCCGTTATTGTATTGAGCGATACGACAAGGATGCAGCGGCTGGAAAACATCAGGCGCGACTTTGTGGCCAACGTCTCTCACGAACTGAGGACGCCGATTACTTCCATCAAGGGATTTGTTGAGACACTCTTAGACGGCGCCATTAACGAACCCGAACAGGCACAGCGATTTCTCAACATTATAGCGGGTCATACGGATAGATTGATGGCGATTATCGAGGATTTACTGAGCTTGTCCCGCCTCGAAGAAAACGGCCAGACCAGGATGATTGCGAGAGAGCATTTGAAAATCAGACCCGTGCTGGAATCAGCAGTTGAGCTTTCCGGCCCGAAGGCAGGCGACAAAAAAATCAAAATCGAGATTGATTGCGATGACGATTTGGAGGCATTGATAAATCCTACTTTGCTTGAGCAGGCGGCTTTGAATCTCGTTGATAACGCCATTAAATATAGTCCCGCTGAAAGCACGATTCAGATAAGCGCACGCAGGGCGGAAAAAGAAGTGATTATCGCAGTGAAGGATTCGGGCTGCGGCATAGAAAAGAGCCATCTTTCACGCATATTCGAGCGGTTCTACGTTGTTGACAAGGCCCGCACGAGGAAACTCGGCGGGACGGGTCTTGGCCTTGCGATAGTCAAGCACATCACAAATCTTCACGGCGGCTCGGTTTCCGTCGAAAGCACCCCCGGCCAAGGCAGCACTTTCACGATTCATTTGCCGATTTAATTGCCACAAAGACACTAAGCCGCGAAAAGGCGCAAAAAGGTTTAACCACGGACTTGTCACGGCGTAGCCAAAGGCGAAGCCGGATTCACTATTCACCTGCCTATTTAGATAAACATTTTCTCGACTTATTTCAACAACCCTCATTAATTAACGCAATTCTAACATCAATTTAACAGGCCTTTAGCAAAGCTCAAATAATATCCTACCTAAACGGGTACGACGCCAGCCGGGGTGGTCTCGGGTCAGCGTTCAAGTAATAAAGAAGTTTTTTTGTGGAGGTACGAGTAATGAATAAATTAAGGATGATTTGTGGATGTCTGCTACTGAGCCTGGTTTTCGCCTGCAGCGTCAGAGCGGACGAAATCAGCGATATGAAGAAGCAGTTAGCTGATTTGCAGGCCAGGATTGACCAGATGGAAGCGCAGCAGAAGAAGGTCGTCGCCGAGGAAGTTAACAAAGCCGTAGAGCAGAAACAGGCAAAATTGCCGGACAGTATGAAGTGGGTAGAGAACATGAAAATCAGCGGCGATTTGCGATACCGCTACGAGGGGATTGATTCACAGAGCAAAGGTAAATGGTCGAGCAAGGGCAACAGCGACAGCATAGAACGAAACCGGCTTCGCGCTAGGATTGGAATTTACGACAAAATAAATGATGAGGTTGACGTCGGTTTCCGGCTTGGCAGCGGGTCAAACGGCGACCCTACTTCGACAAACCAGACCGAGGGGGATGCTTTCAGCAAAAAACCTATTTGGCTGGACCAGGCATATTTTGACTGGCATCCTAAAGATATAACGGGTTTTGACTTCATAGGCGGCAAAATGCCCAGGCCATTCTACCGCGTCGGCGACAACCAGTTAATCTGGGATGACGATTTGAACCCGGAGGGATTGGCTGTCAAATACGAACTGCCGATTAACGATTCGTTAAAGGCATATATCAACGGCGGCGGATTCTGGGTTGGAAATCCCGATAATGTTGATACCTTAGCTGGAGCTTCTACATCGCTGTGGGGGATACAGAGTTATCTGAAGAATACGTTTGAGGACAAGAGTTACCTGCTGGGCGGCATGAGCCTTTACACGTACGGGAATATCAAGGGAGAACCTAATGTCAGCTCGACGTGGAGCAAGAACAGTTTCTTCGGCAATACCTCAGTCGCCGGCACTTACAAATATGGTTATGACATCGTCGAGGGATTCGCGGAGTACGGCACTAAAATCGCGGATTATCCGGTCGCAGTGTATGGCGATGTTGCTCGTAACACGGATGCGCCCGGTTCAAAGAACAATGCCTGGCTTATCGGAACCACGTTCAACAAGGCCAAAGACCCCGGCTCATGGCAAATCGGCTATAACTATCGCGAAGTTCAGTCCGATGCCGTGGTAGGCCAATTCAACGATTCCGATTTCAACGGCGGCGGCACAAACGCCAGGGGGCACTGGTTCAACTTCACCTATCAGTTAGCGAAGAATTTCCAGACCGCCCTGACCTACTTCATCGATGAAAATATAACCACGAACGATAAATATCGCCGGCTGCAGGCGGACCTGGTGTTCAAGTTTTAAAGATGACTTGCTCTAACGGAAAATTAACTGATTACTAACACGACTTTAACAATGTTCGCTTAAATTAAGTGAAAAGGAGACGAAAAAATGATTGGTATGTAGTTTGGTTCTGCTGATGCTTGTATCGCCCGGCCTGTTGCGGGCGGACGTGGTATTTAAGTTTTAAATGGACCTTAATTGATTCTAACAGAAACCTAACTCTTTTAGTTTAGGTTGATATAAAAGGAAAGATTATGAAAAAAATAATTGCACTATCATTAACGGTGGTATTGGCGATGGCGGCAACCTCACTGGCAGAAGTTACGCTTAACGGGGCTGGAGCGACCTTCCCTTATCCCGTGTATTCTGCATGGGCTAATGAGTATAGCAAGGTTACAGAGGTAAAGCTGAACTACCAGTCTATCGGGTCGGGCGGCGGGATTAAACAGATAACCGAACGCACGGTAGATTTCGGGGCTTCCGATAAGCCGCTTAATCCGGAAGAACTGGCCAAGAACAACCTGTTTCAGTTCCCGGCAGTCATCGGCGGGGTCGTGCCTGTTGTCAACATCACAGGCATCAAGGCAGGAGATTTAAAACTCGATCCTAGCACGCTCAGTAAAATTTATCTCGGCGAAATAAAAGACTGGAACGACCCGAAAATCAAGGAATTGAACCCAACGCTTAATTTACCCAACAACGAGATCACCGTGGTACACCGCTCAGATGGGTCTGGAACAACCGCCATCTTTACAGATTATTTGAGCGACGTTTCTTCCGAATGGAAGGAAAAAGTCGGCACTGGTACCTCCGTGAGTTGGCCTGTTGGCATCGGCGGCAAAGGAAACGAAGGAGTGACAAACTATGTTCAGCAGCAGAATAATTCCATCGGCTATGTGGAATTCGCGTATGCCAAGCAAAACCATCTTGCCTACACCCTGCTCAAAAATCATGCCGGCATATTGGTAGAACCGAGCTTCGAGAGTTTTGAGGATGCAGCTGCAACTGCCAACTTTGATGCCAATAAGGGTTTTTATCTCTGGCTTAACGATGCACCGGGTAAAAAGTCATGGCCTATCGCGGGCGCCACATTCATTCTTCTCGCCAAAGAGAAAAAAGAATCGAATGTGAAGGTTGTTAAGTTCTACGATTGGGCATTCAGGAATGGAGACGATAAGGCGAAAGAACTTATTTATGTCCCGCTTCCTGAATCGTTGAAAGACAAAGTACGCGGATATTGGAAGTTGAACGGCATTGAGTAAAACAGCATCACCTGCTAAGAAAGAGAAAAAAAGAAGTGAAAACAAACGGGTCAGGTATATGCCTTTATACCTGACCCGTTTGAGCGTTGTTAGAAATACCATAGTAGAGCATCGAAAGAAGGGTTATCCTTTGATACTATTTCCTAAAAAGAATTTTTCCGATCTGGTTTTTTCCTCTCTTACCGCTGTTGCGTCATTTACGATCATCATTTTCATTGTCGGAATTCTGACGGTACTTTTTAAGGAATCTTCTCTTGCGATGAAGAAGTTCGGTCTGTTCAATTTTCTGACATCGACCGCGTGGGACCCCGTCAAAGGCATTTTCGGAGCAGCCACCACCATTTATGGCACCTTTGTCACAACCGCCCTCGCCCTGCTCTTTGCCATACCAACCGCCATCGGCATAGCGATATTCGTCACTGAAATCGCCCCAAATTTTCTCAAAGGCCCTTTTGGCATCGCTATCGAACTGCTGGCCTCCATCCCAAGCATTATTTACGGCATGTGGGGACTTTTTACCCTTGCTCCCATCATGTCGAAATATGTCGAACCGGCGCTACAGGGAACCGTTGGGAAACTGCCCTTTGTCAGTATCCTGTTTCAAGGAACTCCTATGGGTATTGATCTGCTGACGGCAAGCGTCATCCTCGGCATTATGATAATTCCTTTTACGGCAAGCATCGCTCGCGATTCATTCAACCTGACCCCACCAGTTGTCAAGGAATCGGCCTATGCAATGGGTGCAACGCAGTGGGAGGTGGTTAAGGATGTAATACTCCCCTACTCCAGACTGGGCGTGTTCGGAGGGGCAGCGCTGTCTTTAGGGCGAGCGTTGGGCGAAACTATGGCGGTTGCCTTTGTGCTCGGCAATAGTCACAAGATTGCTACATCGCTCCTTGACGCAGCTTCTACCATCACTGTAACACTTGCGAATGAATTTACCGAAGCTGATAGCGACATCTATCTGTCATCTCTCTATTATCTTGCGCTCGCATTATTCGTGATGAGCTTCATCATATTGGCGATATCGAAATATTTTCTTCTGAAAGCTGAGAGGAGATATCATCGATGACATATGAGCAGAAACGTAAAGTTAATAACTTTATTGCCCTCGCTCTGAGCGGCTTTGCAGCGGCAATAGGACTGTTCTGGCTCATCTATATCTTGGCGGATGTCATAATCCATGGAATAGGCGCATTGCGTCTTAGTCTATTCTTTAATGACCCTGCCCCTGCCGGGGTCGATGGAGGCGGACTGAGAAACGCTTTCATAGGCCAGTTGATGATAATCGGCATCGCCACTTTGATTGGCGTGCCGATAGGCATTCTCGGAGGCACATTCCTGGCAGAGTACGCACGAGGGAAAAAAATCGCCAGGTTTATCAGCATTCTTGCGGATATCATGGTCAGCGTTCCATCGATTGTGGTAGGTGCGTTTATCTATGCAATTCTCGTACGACCGCTTCATCATTTCAGCGGCTGGGCGGGGGCCATCGCGCTTTCGGTCATTATGATTCCGGTGGTTCTCAGAACAACGGAAGATATGCTCTCGCTGGTACCGTGGACATTAAGGGAAGCGGCATTTGCACTTGGAGCGCCTTATTATAAAGTAATCACACAGGTGGTATATCGCGGCGCATCCGCCGGCATCCTTACCGGTGTGCTGCTGTCTATAGCCCGGGTGGCAGGTGAAACCGCACCGCTACTTTTTACGTCGTTCAACAACAATTTTTTCTCATGGAAGATGAACGAACCTGTCGCTTCGCTG
This sequence comes from uncultured Phycisphaerales bacterium, assembly GCA_963769245.1. GTDB lineage: Bacteria > Planctomycetota > Phycisphaerae > Sedimentisphaerales > Anaerobacaceae > Fen-1362. The sequence continues at coordinate 1,352,943 of CAVYKU010000001.1, read as the reverse complement.
ACGGTTACTATCTTTCAATACGCAATGGGGCCGTATAAAAGCTGGCATACGCAAGCGTGGGGCGCAGCGTTCGTTATCACGTTGTTCATACTTATTCTGACAATAACAGGCAGAACGGTCATTTGGTGGAGGTATAAACATTGATGGAAACTATTGAGATAGAGGTTAAAAAACTGGACTTTTATTATGGCGGGAAAATACATGCTCTGAAAGGAATATCACTGCCGATTAGTAAAAACAGCGTTACGGCGCTTATCGGCCCGTCGGGATGCGGCAAAACGACGCTGCTTCGCTGTTTCAATCGAATGCACGACCTCTATCCGTATCATCGATATGAAGGCCAGATCATCTTTCAGAATAAAAATATTCTGTCCGGCGACATAGACCTCATCAATCTCAGGAGCCGCATCGGCATGGTGTTTCAGAAACCGACACCATTTCCGATGTCCATAGCCGATAATATCGCTTATGGTCTAAGGCTCAAAGGCATAAAAAACAAATCAGAACTGTCTGGCCTTATCGAACAATCTCTTAAACATGCTGCGCTTTGGGAAGAAGTCAAGGATAAGTTGGACAAAAGCGCCTATGAACTCTCCGGCGGCCAGCAACAGCGGCTTGTAATCGCGAGAGCATTGGCCGTTGAACCGGAAATCCTTCTCTTCGACGAAGCCTGTTCCGCCCTGGATCCGATTTCAACCGCAAAAATCGAAGAATGCATAGTGAATCTAAAAAAAGACGTTACTATCATTGTCGTAACGCATAATATGCAGCAGGCGTCGCGTGTCTCCGATATGACCGGTTTTCTTTACATGGGCGAACTCATAGAATTCGGGACCACCGATAAAATATTCACCAACCCCACCAACAAGCAGACCGAAGATTATGTTACCGGCAAATTCGGCTAAAATATATGAAAGCGATAAAGTGCAATTGTAACAGTCCATATGACGGAGAATGGTATGTCTGTGCATTTACAGCGAGAAATTGAGAACCTGAAAAGGAAACTGCTGACACTAAGTGCCATTGTTGAGACGGCCGTGCGTAATGCAACGCTTTCGATTGAGAACCGCGATTACGACCTGGCTCTGAAGATAATCCAGAATGACCCACAGATTGACCAGCTCGAAGTCGAGGTCGAGGAGGACTGCCTCAAGGTTCTCGCTCTTCATCAGCCGGTAGCAATTGATTTGCGTTTTATCGTTGCCGTGCTGAAAATGAATAACGACCTTGAACGCATCGGCGATTTGGCGGTTAATATCGCGGAGCGGTCGGCGTTTCTGTCTAAGCATCCTCCCGTTGGTTTTTCTCTGGGCCTGATTGAAATGGCCGAACAGGCACAGGATATGCTCAAGCACAGTTTAGATGCACTTATAGGTCTCAGCTCCGGCCTGGCCCACGAGGTCTGTGCCGGCGACGATGTCGTTGACGCGATGAACAGGCAGATGTATATCAAAATTCAGGACGCCATAAGAAGAAATCCCGAACAACTGGAGTCGCTGATTCACCTGCTGTCTGTGTCAAGGCACCTCGAGCGAATAGCCGACCATGCTACCAATATCGCCGAGGACGTCATCTATATGGTCGAGGGGCAAATTGCCCGCCATCGCACAGAAGATTACAAATAATTATTACATCCACTATACTGCTACGAGCTCCTGCTCCATTTCGTCTTCCACGTTTATTGGTCTTCGTTCATGAGACCTCATGATATGAACCGCCATTTCTTTAAAATCTTTGGACTCAAAGCTACAGTCATAGCATCGCCAGAAATCTCCGTGAAAGACAGGCAGTTGTCGCCGGTGTTGTATAAGCTCAAAAAAGATTTCAAGATCTCTTTCATTGAAGAAACCTGTCAGCACAATTCTCTCCTCCGAAGCCGAAAGGCTAAAATCTGTACGTCGTTTTTGTGATATGGCTCTAACTCCCATTTCTGAACCTCCTTGTATAAAATTACCAAGTAATCACGATAAATACCATGTTCTTAATTACTAAGACCATTGTAGAAATGGGGAGTTAAGGCGATGTTAGGTTCTGTTGTTTTTCAGATTAATTATAGCGTCGTTTTATTCCCGTCATCTGCGAAATGAACAGGGGCGGATGTTCCGAACGACCATACTCCGCCCCTTATGAATGCAAAGCAACCTACTGCTTATTATCGTTTCTTTCGTTGACAAGGCAGGCATCATCCTTACTCTTTGGGGATGCAGAACCAGCACCTGGCGTATATTGGGTATTTTCTTTGCCCGCCGACGCAGGAGGAGGAGATACCCCTGCTCCAACTTCAAGTTCCGTAGTTGAAGGCGCCACGGTATAGGAAGGCCAGAACTTCCATATATTGTCGTTGTTTATTCCGCAATCTGGATACTGCTCGGCAGTAACGTGGCCGTCGTTAAATAAAACGTTTTGCGCCTTTTGGCCATGAGCAGCACAATTGCCTTTGAATTTGTCATCGTGGTATTCCCCGTCTGTTGTTCCAATATATGGGTTGGGAATCCTCGGGTCGATCAGGTAATCTTTGGCATTTTTATCCAGGTAGGGATTTCTGTCCGCACAAATCGGGCTTCCCGGACTTGACGTCTGGTCTAAACAATATGATTTTGTGATGTCATCGGTGTTTGGAAAAGGCATATGATATGAATAACTGCAGCAAACACCGGGATTGCCGCCAAAGTCCCAGGCGTCCGAAATTTCCTTGATCATTTGGGTTGTGTCTGTAACACCCATGGACTTATACTCATCGGCTAAAGTAAACTCTTTGGCATCGGCATCATCGGGGCAATTAAATTGTTTAGGCACCATATTGCCGTATTTAATCAACAAAAACAGGCACGAAGATATCGTAGCATTCTTGCCGCTGTTTGCGAACGCCAAATCTCTTGTCGATGCGTCCCATTTCAAGATGCCGGGGGTAGTTGTATTAAATTGTGTCCATGTGCTGCCGCGGAGGCCTCCGACCGGATAACTCTGCCGGTTCTCTTCCGCGTACATCATCATAGATTTGCCGATATCGGCCAGGTGAGAGCCGCATTTCATTCTGTTCGCAATTACCTTGACACGTGCCAATGAAGGCAGCAGAATACCCATCAATAGCGCTATTATCGCAATAACGACTAACAGTTCCACCAGCGTAAATCCTTTTTTCTTCATAAGCATCTTTTTCTCCTTCTCAATCCATTGTCCAAAAAACAATTCTACGATTCCTTCAAGGAGGAGATATCTGTATCTCCAGCCCTAAAACCATTCTTTGCATCAACTTCGTAATTATCCTGCTACGGGATACAACCTCTGCCAGTCGCATATCTGTCCGCAACACATAGAGATAAGATACCGGCGATACGTTGGAGTTGCGTTAGCAACTAATTAAAATACGATTAAAGTTTCAGGGATATTCAGCCAAAGTTAAAGATGAGACCATCTCTTCAGTGCGTTAGAACTTTATTAGTATTTCATTATTTTTTCAATAAACCTGCGGATATTGCCGACGTAGAACTTGTTAAGGACACGCTGTCAATTGCCGATTACAGTGTTGATTTGGGAATATTGGGTAAAGTGGAGATGAGTTAAAATGCACTTTGGGCAAGCCCCAAAAATCGGTTTTAACATACTTGCTTGCGAGCATATAGCTGCGGAGGCGGGGCTTCTTCCAATCGGTAACCGCTTAAAGTTAAATTGCCGCGGTTTCTGGCACACTTATCATACGGCCATATTTATATTTACGCTGGCTTTGATTGCGGATGGGCTCAGCACCGTGTATTTTATGTCATACCTTGGCGTTTCTGCGGAGATACATCCGATTATCCGGTTCGCTTCCGTCGTATTTGGCCCCGTTGCCGGGCCAGTGGTGGGGTCATTATGGAAATGGGCGGCATGTCTGTACGTGGCGATTTATTGCAGAAAATTCGCCTATTCAATTTTCCTCACCACATCGGTTGTATATATTTTTGCTGCGTGGTATAATATCTGGGGTATTTATTTGCTCGTTTAAAACCGAGCGGCCCCAGGAGAAGTATGTGCTCACTTCTCCCAGGGCCTACCGTTGGAGGTACGACGGGTACTCGCCTCAGCGGCTTATCTCGGCCTATGAAGGAATCCTAAGTTAATTAGTTGTCTGCAGCCATTGATTTGCAAAAATAGCAAAATCCTCGAAGTTCACAATGCCGTCACCGTTGAGGTCAGCGCTGCCACTGCCAATTTGCGCGTTTTCGATTGGCCCATATTGTCCGCTCTGAGCGGCGAGTGCGATTTCGAGGTCGCATTCTGTAACCCAGCCATCGCCGTCAAAATCACCCTGTGCCCAGCCGCCCTGCTGCCCAAGATGAGCGTTAACAATCGCAATGTCGGTAGCATCAACAACGCCGTCGAGATTGGCATCGCCGAAATGCGTTCCGAGGATGGTTAAAACGATGGTTCTGACATCATCGATATTAATTTTCTGATCGCCATTGAGGTCGCAGGACAAATCCATCCATACAGCGTCATCAAGGTTGCACCAGCACATACTATTCTGCCATGCGTTACAGTTGGCGGGCAAGGTCTGACCAAAGACCTGTGCCTTAAGTCCGCCGCGCATTATGAAGTAGAGATAGTCGATGTCACAGGCGTCAATAACACCATCTGCGCTGGGGGCAGCACCAATTGTCGGTTTAGTCGTTCTCCAATTGTGTGTTGCAATGTCGGCCTTTGACCAGCCGGAACCGTACTGATAGGTGCCGTGTGCAAGAGTCGTATTGAAGAAGTTGCCCGCTGTCGGATGAGTGGGAACTAAAGCGGCAAGAGCTGCAGTCCAGGACTGGTCAACCAATGCAAAACCAACCGAGCGATTGACCTGTCTGCTGACCGGGTCAACTACCGCCAGACCATCGGCAAAGTAACGAATATCATCGGCCGTGAAGTTGCCGTCGGCGGTGAAGTCGCCGATGATTTCCGGGCAAACGCCTGTTCCGCCGTTGGCTGTCTCGAAGGTGCGAGGACTGGAGAACGCAACCATCATAGCAGGTATATCGCCGATGTCGCGTTTACCGTCGTTGTCGAAGTCACCCATAATCTGGTTACGGGCATTCAGATTTCCGCCGTAGGCAAGATGAGTTCCGTCCGAAGCAAGGTAGTACGAGTTAGCGCCGCTTACGCCATCGCTATAGGTTACGCCAGTTACTCTTGTCGGGACTTTACCCGGGCCATCTACCCATGCCGGCGTCGTTGGGCCGTTTGCCTTGTAATACGCGTTCACGCCGGCGTTGTAGTTCGGATTTGTAACGAAAACGCTCGGGTTATGGTTAACGTCATCCGGAATTGCCTGGAGGGCGGCAGCCAGCGACCAGTTCCTCGCCAGGTACTGACCAGGCATATTATTCTGGTCGTCATTTGTAGTGGGAGAGATAAACTGAGTTATGCTCTGGCTGATGTTCCAGAGATAGTCGCGTGCATACCTGTTGTAAGGCATCACGAAGGCAGCATTTGGGTCAGGACTGCCGACTGACGCGAAGGTCTCATTACCGCCGACTTGCCAGCCGGTATTAATATCAGCGTTGTCCACTGTGTTGGTGAGTGAAGGTCTGACATACTGCGTGCCGCCGGTCTTTTTGAGATTCAGTATTTGATAAGCCGAGTTGGAAACGCCGGTTTGTGGGTTAGCGGTTGTAAGGCCGACGTATCCGACTGCCAGACGCTGGTTCGTAACGGCATTTGCCATAACGCTTGTGCCATCGAGGTTGGTTGGCTGATGTATTGGTCCGGGATAAGAGACGTTACCGTTTGAGTTCTTTGTGCCCATATTGTCGCCTCTGCCCCAACTCGGGTCAACAGCAATAGAGTTCATTGCTGCGTTACGGGTGCCTGAGCCGGAGTCGCGGGTGCAGGCATAAAGGTTTTCGCCGCCGGGCATACGGCCGGTCAAATACAGATACTGCAAATCATTCTGAGCAACATTCTTCAAGCCGGTTCCCTGGTTGGCAATAAACGCGATTGGAACCCAGGCCACCTGTGTATCGACTATTGTCAGTGCGTTAGCAGGACTGTTCAAATTGAGGTTGGTCAGGGTTTTCAATTGATTACTCTGGCCGGTATCCCATGATGTAAGCGGGTCTTGGCCATAGCCATCGGCCGCATCCAGCGGATGTGCCTGCCAGTAAGCGTTTGCGCTAGCGCCGGCCACCACAAGCCATCTTGTCGGAACATCCATAACGGCAAAATCTATTCTTGGCGGAATTACAACGCATCCGCCCGGGTTGGCTGCATTACCGGGGCCCATCAATCCACCGGAGAAACCCCATTGTGTGCGGTTGATGTATGACTTGTCATTTGGAAGAACAAAAGTCGGGTCGCCCGGACCGGGAGGAGGGAAATTGTAGAACAGGTCGAGCTCTTTAAGACCGGTACCGCTGCCGACACCGCGGCTCTGCACTTGCCAGCGGTTATTCGGGTCATTTGAAGTCCAGTCGGTGAATGCCAACTGGTCAGGGAGGTTGGGATTAAACGGGTCATAGCCAAGTAAAAAATCCCCATCAGTATAAAGGCGTGGGCCGACGCTAGCCGCATAATCAAGACCCTGGTCAACGCCTATCCAGTCGTTAGTCGCCGCGGGCGCTGCGAAGAAATTCGCGAACAAAGTTGAGCCCGAGATATTAACCTGGTTTTTGTTGCCGTATGCAGTCGCAAAAACTGAGACCTGCAGCATACAGCATAACGCTGCAACTGTGAAAATAGTTTTCTTAACACTCATTTTTTCCTCCTAACAATACCTAAAGTTATCAAGTTATACACATAAATTAAATTTTACTTATTTGACTTTAACTAATAGTGTTCAACACCCTCGCCCGTCGCCAGTTTTGCTTTCTACCTTACAATCACTCCTTTCTCCTTCAGTCTTTTTTATTCCCAAAAAATTTCTTTGTTAATTTATTATGCGACTGCTGAAATATCATCCGACATCAATAAAAAACCAGCTGGTCGCCCGTTACACTGTAGAATTTTTTGCCCCATTCGAGTTTTTGGAGCGTCTCCAGAATTGTTTTTCTCTCGGTATGTCCGTCACAATAAAGGAACATCGTGGTGCCGCCCATATCCTGGTTATCTCCCTTATCGGTTGTGGCTTTCCATGTGCCTGGGTGATGCCTGCCTACTGCGTTAAGCTGATGGCCGCTTTGTCCGTCAATGTAATTGTTAATTGGGTTTGAAATATCCGCCAAGTTCTGAAGCCCCCAGGAGACGTTGGCAGTATTATATCCCGTACCATATTCAAAGCGGGTCCCTGCGTCTGTATATATGGCGTAGCCGGCATAACCGGCAGCGCTATGCGTAAAAGGAAGAATAGGTCTGTGGCTTTTACATACCAGTGCTCCGCCGGTGGCATCTTCCGGCCCTTTAATGGCCTGCCAATCCTCGTTAAACTCGGTTAAGAGGATTACCTCGGCGGGGCGTTGAATTTCCGTGGGGTTCACAAGCCGGTTATGCCTTGGGTATTGATTGATTGTGTCATCGCAGGCAAATTTATTCCTCGGTATGACCACCGCGTTGGCGGAAAACGCCATCCGAGGCGCCATCTTATCCTGAAGCGAGGGATCTGGTCCGGTGCTGCTGGTCTGGTCAATCTGACCTGTTTCCCAATCAGACAACTTCCTGCCTGGATTTGTGCGAGGACATCCGCCGCTTTTTACCGCGGGGCAGGTAAACGCGCTTGCATCCACGCGCCCGCTTTCGAACAGAAACCACGACCAGTGAACATAGCCGAACGGATGGCTTTCGTCCTGATTGCACACTATACTCTTAACATCATCTACAGTCGCATCTTTGGGATACAAATACGAGGGCGGATAATACCCGAAATCGGCTGTGAATGTTTCTATCGCAAGCCCCACGTTATGCAGATTGCCGCCTGTTTTGGCGCAGTATGCCGTTTGTCTTGCCTTGTTTAAGCTCGGCAGCAATATCCCCATCAACAAGGCAATGATGGCTATCACGACCAGCAGTTCCACCAAAGTGAACCCCGACCGCTGCATAATACTTCGTTTTCGTTTTGAGACCCTGTCCTGTTTTGCTTCCACAATTGATTCCTTCATAAAACCGCTCCTTAGCCAATAAAACCCTTATTCATAGTCCGGACCTCCAAGTCCGGGTAACATACAAAAAACCGGCATCTCTCAGATTGGAATGGCTGCCAAAATCCAAAATCTTTTATGAAATTTGGGGATAGTTTTTCTGCACCTTCCGACTGGTCGTGACACCGGTTTTAGTTTCGACATTCCTTTTTTATTAATCACCATATTTGAACTGCAGCCCTAATTCGCAGGGGAATTCTAATGCGTTTTTGTTGATGTGCGATTAGGCATCGATTAGAAAAGAATTAAATTTGCAGCTTCACAATGAGCGTCAAATTGATTTGTGTCCGCTCCTGAATACTTCAGGCATAAACATATTGACGGCGATTAACCAATTCCTAACAGAAAATTAATAAAACACTGACGCCCCTTCATTAATCTGGGAACGTAGCAATTGAAGAAGTTCGATAGAGTTCTATGTTTAAGGAGTAAAGAAATGGTAACGATAACAAAAGAGCCGCAGCAAGTTGAAGAAATCAGCCAACACAAATATTACTGGTTTACAACCTTTCTTCTTGCTCATGAAACCAAGGCGCGAAAATTGAACCTGCGCTGCCTGGGCTGCCGGGAACTTATAAAGTTAGATTACAAGAAACCCACTCATATAAGAGGCATTATAGAATTTAACGGCTTATACGTACCAGTCATAGACCCGGGCATTTTGCTGCTTGGTCGGTCTTCAGCATTCAGCAATCTAAGCTGCATACTGATTGTGCCGCACCGCTGGGAAAATCAGCAGTATTATACGGGCGTTATAATAGAAGACATCGATGAGATTATGGAGTTTGCATCCAGCGAACCTGGTACCGAGCCACTGAGAGACATCAGCGTCAATATCAGATTTGTCCTCGATATGCGTAAAAGCCCCGGGGCGGAATCGTGGCTTTATGAAAATCATCGAATGCTGGATATTTGCAGAAACGAAAACCAGCAGGAGCAGGATTATATCGCCTTTAAACGAAGGTGCTCAGAAAAAATGCTTAGCGCATAGCAGCCGAATTGACTTCCGTATCATTCCACCAGGTTATCCGGTAACTGCTCGACAAACGCCTTTATTTCGTCACGCACTCTACGATAAATGTCCAATATCTCCTGCTCGGTCGCTGCCTGTTTTGCCAGTCGAGGCGGGTCATCAAAACCGAAGTGAAGAACTTTCGTTTTTCCGGGGAAAATGGGGCAATGTTCGTGGGCGTTGTCACAGACGGTGATAACAAAATCAAAATTTACGCCTTTGAACTCGTCAAGGTGTTTTGAGCGATTATTCGATATATCAACGCCGACCTCAGCCATAACCTTGACAGCAATCAGGTCAAGGCCATGCGGCTCGATACCAGCCGAATATGGCTCAATCGAACCACTTTTAAATTTTCTCGCCCAGCCCTCAGCCATCTGGCTCCGACAGGAATTGCCGGTGCAAAGAAACAGAATCTTCAGTTTTTTACGCCGCATAACTTTATGTCTCTTTCATGAAATCAATCGTCTTTTTCTCCGTTCATTATTATGGATTATTTTCGCATTATCATAACACCGCCTTCCGTTGCTTTGTCAAGCGGATAATCTCCTAAATCTACAACCGGCCGCGGAAGAATATCAAAACTAATCGCCTGGCTTCTCAAACTCACCCCCACTCGCCTCGCGGGCGAAACAGACCTTCGTGAGACAGGGCTGCACGTTGTCTGTTATCCTCTACAATTTTAGAGACAACCGCAATAAAAAGCGGTATGATTACGTCCAAGTTAGGATATAAGACCAAAAACAAAAGACGCAGGACAAAAGATACCGAAATTAAGGAGACCCAAAATGCGATTGAGAATAGCGTTCAAATCAATGGTGTTAGCTTTGGCCGTAATGTTTTTAGCCGTAGCCGTCGCCAGCGGCGCCAGTAAAGAAAGCAGCACTGATAGCAAAACCAAATCCTCATCCTCCCAGGTCAAAGCGGGGATGCCATTGCCCCTGAAGGTGAAAGGAAATCAGGTGCTTAACAGCAAAGAGCAGCCTGTTCTGCTTCGCGGCGTCAATGCCGCATCACTCGAATGGACAGTCGACGGCGACGGACGTATCCTTGATACGATAAAAGTCGCAATAGATGACTGGCATGCCAATATAATTCGTTTGCCCTTGTCACAGGACCGCTGGTTCGGCCATGATCCAAACTCAACTGACGGAGGCAAAGCATATCGCGCCCTTGTTAAGGAAGCTGTAGACCTTTGCAATTCTAAGGGCTGCTATATCCTTCTGGATTTGCACTGGTCGGACGCCAACGAATGGGGCAAGAATATCGGCCAGCAGTCGATGCCGGACCGTAACAGTTTAATATTCTGGAAAGATATTGCTTCTCTCTATGCGAATAATCCTTCGGTTCTTTTTGACCTTTACAACGAGCCGCATGATGTTACATGGGATGTCTGGCTAAACGGCGGAACGGTCACGAGCCGACCTAACAGGCCCGGAATGCAGGCCAAAAAATACGAAGCCGTGGGAATGCAGGAAATACTGGATACCATACGAGCTACCGGCGCTAAAAATGTCATTGTCGCGGGCGGCCTGGATTGGGCATTCGATTTCAACGGCATACTTGCAGGCAAACAGCTTAAGGACCCAAAAGGAAACGGTGTTATCTATGCCAATCACGTTTACGACAACAAGAGCCAGAGCATATTTACCTGGATAACCAACATGGAAGAGGCCACCGCCAAATTCCCCGTTATCGTCTCCGAATTCGGCGGCTCCGGCGGCCCGAACAGAAGAGCAGGATGGTGGGGACAAAGTCCTTCGACTGCTATGGGCGATGACTGGCTGCTCCACCTGCTTCAGGCAATCCAAGACCATAACTGGTCGTTCACGGCATGGGACTTACATACGACGGCGGGGCCGACATTGATATCGGACTGGAATTATATGCCGACGCCGGAATTTGGCGTTTATGTGAAGGAGCTGCTTGTTACCGGCAAATTGCCCAAATATACGCCGCCGGACCTCACCAAACTTGCCCAGGCATCGGCTTCTACGCTGCCGGAATCGGCACGTATTGGCGGAAAGGAATTATACGGCGACTGGCTGATTAAGGCCGACCCGTGCGACCGGATGGGCAGCAGCTCAATCATATCTTTTGCCGGAAACAGTGAAGGCAAATTAATCGGTCAGTGGATTAATCAGAGAGGATTCACCGAACTGGAAGATGTAAGATTTAAGGACAATGCGGTTACTTTCACACAAACCGTCCAATTCCCCAAAGAGACCTTCAAGGGATATTTTACCGGCACAATCGAAGGCAACAAACTTACGGGCACACTGACCCACGGCGGAATGAAATCCAAAATGGAAGGCACCCGCAGGCCAATGATGCCTTTAGCAGTAGGAATGTGGGATATGAAGTTCAAGACAACCAGCGGCGAAAGCTCCGCGATACTCGATATTAATGCAGGCAAAGACGGCTCGTTATCCGCTGAATGGCAAAAAATAGAGGGTGACCGTAAGATTACGGACGTTAAATGCGAAGCAAATAAGCTGACCTTCAAGAGCACAACCAAGGTTCAGGACGCCGAGAATGTATGCAGCTTTGAGGGGACTGTTGAGCCGAATACGGATACGCTTGTGGGCGTGTGTAAGACGGAAGGCAACGAAATGCCTGCTGTAGGTAAACGAATCGGCGAGGAACTTATCGGTACATGGATTCTCGATGTCACGGCCCCCTTTGGGAATTCCAAACAACGACTGAAAGTTTACCCGGATATGAGCGGGCTATACGGAACCACCCCGATAAATAAAATCACTCTCGAAGGCGATAAAGTAACCTTTAAGGTTACGCCTGAATTCGGCAGGATGCGATTCGAGATGAACTTCGAAGGCAAACTGGATAGCTCGAAACTTACCGGAGAGCTGAAGAACCCAAGGGGTTCTCAGACAGTTACGGGCAAAAAGGCGGGTTAAGCGGCTTATCAGTGCCGGAGTGATAGAATTTTCGCGGCGGATTTAGCGAAGTAGGTAATAATAATGTCCGCGCCGGCGCGTTTGATGCTCGTCAGGGATTCCATTATCGCGGCGTCCTTATCGATGTGGCCGGCGGAAGCGGAGGCGTGAATCATCATATATTCGCCGGAGACGTTGTAGGCAGCGATGGGACAATCGAAACGCTGACGGGCACGGTAAATTATATCGAGATACGGCAAAGCAGGCTTGACCATAATAATATCTGCGCCTTCTTCGATATCGAGGGCAATCTCGGCAAGGGCCTGGCGGACGTTGGCAGGGTCCATCTGATAGGTTTTTCTGTCCGTAAGGCCTGTTGAGGCATCGGGAGCGGATTCGGCAGCGTCCCTGAACGGGCCGTAAAAAGCGGAGGCGAATTTGGCGGCGTAAGACATAATCGCGACATCTTTAAAATTATTCACCTCAAGAGCTTCGCGAATCGCCTTAACCCGGCCATCCATCATATCCGATGGAGCGACCATATCCGCTCCGGCCTGCGCATGCGATAACGCAACTTTGGCGAGCAATTCTATGGTCGAATCGTTATCAACCTTACCATCCTTTATAAGGCCGCAATGGCCTGTGCTTGTGTAGGCACACAGGCAGACATCGGTAATGATAACAAGTTGGGGTACGGCTTTTTTAATCTGGCGAATAGCCGACTGCACAGCGCCGTCTTGCGACCACGCCTCGGAGCCGGTTTTGTCTTTTTTATCAGGTAATCCGAAAAGTAAAATCGCTGGGATGCCGAGCTTGGCAACCTCTTCGGCCTCTTTGACAATAGTATCAGGCGAGAAGTGGAAACAATCAGCCATTGATTCGATTGGCTCTTTGAGACAATTGCCCTTGCGGACAAAAAGCGGATAGACGAGATTATCGACGGCGACGGTTGTTTCTCTCACCAGCCGACGCATCGAATCCGTTGTTCTCAGCCGACGCATCCTGTTATTGGGAAAAGCCATAACTATTTCCAATTTATTATTGACCTTTGAATATTAAGATGACTGCCAATTATCTCTTATATTCTACCAGAATCTGTTCTAAATCGCAACGCCGGCCGACTCGCAATGTCTGAACCAACTTTAAAAATAATACGGCGTAAACGACATATAATTCACGTCCCGCTCAGGTATGCGCCATGCGCAAGATATTGTGTAACATAATCCCTGACGGATTCCTCAAGAGAAATGATTTGTTTTTCGTAGCCGATGTCGCGGAGTTTGGTAATGTCGGCCTCGGTTAAATACTGGTATTGATTACGGACAGAGTCGGGCATATCAATATATTCAATGTTCAGTTTTTTGCTCATCGCGGCAAACACCGCCTTTGCCAAATCATTCCAGGAACGAGCGACGCCTGCGCCAAGATTGTATATGCCGAATGTATCAGGGTTATCATAAAAGAAAAGGGTCATATCGACCGCGTCTTTGACATAAAGGAAGTCGCGTTTCTGCTCGCCGTCCTTGTAATCGGGTCTGTGAGATTTGAAGAGACGCACCTTGCCGGTTGTGTTTATCTGCTCGAAGGCCTTGAGGACAAAGCTTCGCATATCGGCTTTATGGTATTCGTTTGGCCCGAAGACATTGAAGTATTTCAGCCCCACGATTCTTCCAAGAAGCCCGTTCCTCTTTGCCCAGAGGTCAAATAACTGCTTCGAATAGCCATAAGGGTTGAGGGGCTTAAGCGTTTCTATTTTATCTTCATCGTCGGCAAAGCCATTTTCGCCGTCGCCGTATGTGGCGGCGCTGGAGGCGTAAATGAATCGAATTCCTTCCTCGGTCGTCCACTGGGCTAATTGTCTGGTGTATTCGAAATTGTTCTCCATAAGAAATGATGCGTCGGTTTCGGTAGTCGATGAGCAGGCGCAAGATGAAAGACCGTGTCCGCGGAGAAGTTAATAACGTCTTCGGCCACCATTTCGAGGAATTCGTCTTTATCCAGGTAGTCGGCAAAACGCAGGTTGACGAGGTTCTTCCACCGCTGGTCGTTTCCCAGCCGGTCAACAACGAGGATATCATCGATGCTTCGTTTATTCAAAGCCGCGATTAACGCTGAGCCTATAAAACCCGCCCCGCCGGTTACGATTATCATTCACAGTCCCTTTCCAGTTTAGCCAATGGTTCTTATCACAGATAAGCTTAAATCGGGAACCGCGAAGTGTCAATCATTGATAAATGGAGAAATTAGCGCATAAAAAAACCGCCCAACAAGAGCGGTCGGAGAAAAGCCGAAAAGGTTTTAACTTTTTTAACACAACGCGATGTACGTCGCGACTGTAAGAATAAGTATCCTTCTTTTATTAACCGTGAAAGGATACCACACATTGTAATAAAATCTTCTCATCACACCAGCTTCGCCGAAGCCAAAACCTCAACACCACTACCTCTCTACTCTTGTATTGTAACCCAATGGACAATCAGAACCAAATAAAAAATGGATGACACGTCATAAGTGCCGTATTAAAAGGTGGTTACGACTTAGTAAATGACAATATTTTTTCGGATGTCCGTGGGTACTAAGCAGCCCCAAACAAGCGTTTTTATTAATCAGGCAAGTGTGCGCACTGCCTGACTCATAAGCCGGGCAACAGGCAATCGCTGCGGGCATCGCGACTCAGCCGCGGAGTAATCGGCTGTGAGTATTTTGCTGCGTATATGCTGCGGGATTTCAGCGAAAAGCTGACGGGCGGTATGTGTATCGCCGAAGCTGTTGTAATACATAAGATATCGCATAACATCGCTGACGGGAACGCCCGCAGAAACTGAATCGCAGATGTGTGCACAGCCGGCACAATAACCGGAGCAGGTCTCGGCAGCATAGTTTTTAAGGACTTCTTTATCAAGCTGCGTCAACTCTGTCTTATCGAGGACAGCAGCGACGTTCTGTTTAAGATGTGTTATATCCCCCCTGCCGACGCAGGCGGCAGTGATACGCTTATCTTCGAGAACGACTTTTATTTTCGCCTGGCCTTCCGTGAAGCCGCTTTTAATAAAATGCTCTGTAAGTTTCTTATCGGCTTCATTGGGCGCGATTTCCTTGCCCTGTGTTTTCATCGCTATTATACCCACGCCGGCGTCGTAGCAGGCCTGAACAGCATCCGAAAGCTTCTTATCCTGCATTAACCGGAAATTATAGCTCGGCATCACCGCGTCGATCCAGCCGAGCTTCGACGCGGCCATAAGACAATCAGCCATATTGGCGTGAGTGCTGAAGCCGAAGTATTTGATGACCTTCCGCTCTTTGGCTTTCTCAACCCATTTCTTCATTTCATCGTTTAGCTGTGCGGGATTACCCAGACCGTGGACTCCGAAATACAGGTCGATGTAATCGGTCTTCATCCGCTTAAAGCTCGTTTGCAGCTTCTTCTCGATTTCTTCGGCATTTTTGGCAAATGATGCCTTGGTCATCAGGAACAGCTTTTTGCGCACGTCAGGATTTTTTTCGAGGAACTTGCCGATACCAAGCTCGCTGTTGCCGTTCTCATAAAAACTGGAGGTATCCCAGCAGGTTGCGCCCCAGTCAACGGCCTTTCGCAGCATAATCTGATTATCGACAGCGTTAAAGGCGACACCCACTGCAAGAGAGGATATTTCAACGCCGGTCTTGCCGAGTTTTCGTTTTGGCAGTTCCAGCTTTTGGTCTGATTGCTCTTTTTGCCCGTTGGGTTCGTTCGGCTCCGCAAATACCTTTGACGCAATAACCGAGCCTATACCGGCAGCACCGGCGAATTTAAGGAATCCGCGTCTGCTGACTTCACTCATTCAATTCTCCTCGCGTAAAAAGCTAATCAGGCAAGTTTTCCGACGGCTTCCCGGACAAGCCGGGCAATCGGCATACGCTGCGGGCAACGCTGCTCCGCGAGCCGATAATCGGCCGTCAATAACCTCGACCTTACATCGGCTGGTATTTCAGCAAACGTCTGTCGTGCTAATTGGATGTCGCCGTAGCTGTTATGATACATAAGCGACCGCATAACGTCATTGATATTTGACACGCCGGCAACAGCGGCGTCGCAGATATGGGAGCAGCCGGCACAATAACCGGAGCACGTTGCGCTCGCGTATGCGTCAAGAACAGCCTTGTCATCCTGTGCGAGTTTTGTCTTGTCTAACATCGCGGCTACATTTTCATTGATAAGAGCAACGCTGTTCATACCGACTGTAACAGCGGCGATTCTCTCGTCTTCCATAACGGCCTTTATCTTGGCCTGGCCATCGGTGAAACCTTTCGATGAGAAATGCTCAATCAATTTCTTGTCCTCGTCGGTCTCGACGTTTACGCTCTTCTGGGTCTTCATTGCAGTAAGCGCGATTCCCGCCTTGTGGCAGGCATCGATTGCCTTCTGCATCAGCGGGTCTTTAGTCAGGCGGAAGTTATACGTCGTCAAAATGGCATCGACCCAGCCGAGTTTTGACGCCTCGAACAGATTTCTCGCCATATTGCTATGCGTGCTGAAACCAAAGTACTTTATCAAACCCTTTTTCTTTGCGTTTTCCGCCCAGGGCTTTAGGTCTTCTGTAAGCTGCGACATATTGTCGAGAACGTGAACGCCGTAGAACACATCTACATAATCGGTATTCATTCTTTTAAGCGACTCCTGAAGTCGGCCTCCAACTTGCTCCGCTCCGACAGCGTGAGAGGCCTTGGTCGCGATAAACAGTTTCTTTCGCATCTCAGGTCTGGCAGCAAGGAACTTGCCAATGCATATTTCGCTGTTGCCGTTGGTGTAACCATAAGCGGTGTCCCAGTATGTTACGCCCCATTTCAAAGAACTGGTGAGAATGACCTGGTTATCGATGAGTTGTATGGCTCCGAGCGACAATGCCGACACATCAGGTCCGCTCTTGCCGAACTTTCGCGTAGGAACCTGCGGGGTTTGGTCCTGTTGTTTTTGGCCTGCGGCATTCGGCTCATTCGAATCGGCCTTTACCTTAGATACCAAAACAGAACCTAAACCCGCCACTCCGATTGTCTTCAAAAAATTCCTTCTGTTAAATTCGCTGCTCATCGGTAACTCTCCATAAAAAACCGTTTTTTAGTTCAGGTTATAAATACAGGTTCAATTATTATCTACCTTCGGCAACGCTATTCTGTTCACATTGTTCTGCTATTATAACAGCAATCTGCGGTCTGTGCTCCTTGTTTCGCCTTCAGCGGTAATTCTTATCGCCCTTTTGCCGCTTACGGGGCACTCATGCTCGCATACGCCGCAGCCGATACATTTTCCGATATCCACACAGGGCTTTTGCAATCGCACCTGTATTTCGATTTTACCCGCTGCAGCAGCAGGCAATTTGCCTTCGGAAATTCCTACTGAAGTAGCGGTATTTGAGGAGATTTTACGCCGGGAGCCATCCTCAAAAAGAACATAATAATCGCCCGTGCCGAATTTATCCGCAGGGATACCGCTGTCAATTTCGATTGCCTTTTCTGTTATCTGCTTAATCGAAACTACGCCGCCTCTGACCGTCGTAAAAACATCCTTCGTGAAAATCGCCTTGGGACTGACGGGGCAATTTTCCTGACAGACAATACAGGGCTTATCCATTGCCCACGGCAGACACCTGCCCTGGTCAACGAATGCTGTTCCGAGTTTGATTGGTCCGGCGGAAGCAAAGTTACCGAGGCCTCTTTTTTCATCGAGAGTAATAGGCCTGATTGCGGAAGTCGGGCAGACCTGTCCACAGGCGACGCAATTCAACTGACAGCCGCTTGAGCCGATGCGGTTATTCAGTATCGGCGTCCATAATCCCTCAAGTCCCCCTTCCAGACCGGCGGGCTGAATAACATTCGTCGGGCAAACCCGCATACACTGACCGCACTTGAGGCATCGTTTCAGGAATTCCGGCTCCGCCAGAGCGCCGGGCGGACGAACCACGCCTGTGTACCAGTTCGAGGCGACCTTGCCGCTTAATCGAATCGCAGGAGCAGCTATTACCCCGCTGACAAACGATAACAAAACCCCCCTTCTGGAAACATCGACTTGCGTCTCACCTGCAAGCGAGGGAACAGTTTGATAGGCAATGAGGTCGTGTTTGCAGTCATCACGACAATTAAAGCAAAGCACGCATTCGGCGATTTTGATATTGCCGCTCGGCTCACAGCCGCCCTCGCAGGCCTTTTCGCACATCTTGCAGTTGATACATTCGCTTCTGGTCTTGCCGATGCGCCAAATCGAGAACCTGCTGATTATTCCCAAAAACGCGCCGGTAGGACAAATGAACCGGCAGTAAAATCTCGGTATGACAAGATTCAGAAGGACTGCTGTTGCAAATACGGCGAATATCAGCCAGCCAAACTCGTAATAACGAGCGTTGACCGAGGTTAAATACGCCCCCCTGTCAAAAATAGGAAGCAGCACAAGCTGAAACGAGCGGGTTACCAGCGGGATGGGGTCGAGCAATCCTATTTGCAGAGTGCTTGCCAGCGAGGGAAACGCCGCCATTCCAAGGAAGAAAATCAGGACTAAGTATTTTATACACTGGGCCTTGCGGTATATGTTTAGCCGGATTTTCTCAGCGATTTTTTTGCCTCGATTGCCCAAGTAGCCGACAAATTGATGTATCGCACCGAATGGACAAATCCAGCCGCAGAAAAACCGTCCGAAGATTATCGTCAGGATTGCAATCCCAATCGCACAGTGCAAAGGCCCGTAGAATTTATGGGTTGATACTATAGTACCCAGCGCAACAAGCGGGTCGAACTGCAAAATCCAGTTAATGGGCCAGTTCCGGATTTGCCAGAACTTCTCCCCGACGGTGGTAACGATGCAAAACCACACAAACAGGGCAAAAAAGAACAACTGATTTATTCTTCTAACCGTCGTGATTTTCATATTATTTTCAGGTTACTTCGGTCCTCAATGGTTTGAGCGATTCGTAATCGACTGTTCCAACGCCCGCTTTCTCGGCTATTGTCAGATACGGCAAATCCGCCGGCTTAAGATTCAGCAGCGTGCCTCCGAAGGCGTCCGCCGCGACCATATCGCAGCTCGCAATCATCGTATTTGTTTTTTTCAGGTCCGATACCGACCCGCCCGTAGGCCCGTTGGTCATCATCGTAACCGTGCCGTCGAGTATGACCAGCGTCGGCTTTACGAGCATGGCAAGCTCGGCGATTATGTTATTGATATCCTGATGAAACACATTTCGCCTGCCGCCGAGAAGACCATACCAGTTTTTCATAGTCATCGACGCCGCGCTTCTGTGATGGTTTTTCAGAGGAGCTATGCCGATGAGCTTGTTGGCCTTGGCAAACGGGGCACAGTAAACGGACCAGTCCTTAATCAGCGAGCCACCCGCAAGCGTGAGCGGACTGAAATACGAATCCTTTGGCATAATGACCTGTGCTCCCGCCGCCGACGCGGCTTTGCTGATACCGCTTATCATAAAGCAGCTCGCCGGGTCATTTATTGAGTTGTCGGTTACTATGACTTTGCTCGCCTTTTCCTCGTAGCACAATTTCACGACCGCGGTAATAACATCCGGATGCGTAGTCGCGCCGAGAAGAGGCGGCGTCGCGAAGCCGACGTTTGGTTTTATTACGACGATGTTGCCCGGCTTTATAAACCTCTCGATACCGCCGAGAAGTTCAATCGCTTTGTTTACAGTTTTTGCCCTGTTCTCGCCTTTGACGATGCTTATCACCTGCCCGTCTTTACGCGGCACCGAAAAATCAGGCAGTCCCTTTGCGAAAGTCCCCAAAAAGCCGACTTCTTCCTCTTTAGCCCCCGGCCCTTTCGGGTCATAAAGCCAGCGTGCAACGCCAACAGCAGCGGCGATTGAGGCCGCCGCTTTCGCCCCGCGGATAAGCAGTTGTCTTCGAGCGGAATTTATCTGGTTTGGTTCAGTCATTTATTTCCTTCAACCGGCCGACTAAAACTTCCGCTGCTTTTTCCGCCGCCTGCTTGTCATTCGCCTCGTGAACGCCCCCGACGAATATGCCAGCCGGGAAGACAATCTCGAAGGCCCCGTAAAAATCCACGACCGATGCGCCGGCGGATTTAAGGACTTCGCCGTCAACCGTAACCGCCTTGGCACCGTTGGTTATGAGAAAATCATAATAATTCTTCGCGACTGTTTTCGCCTCATCAGCGTCCTTGCGCCTGCTGAAAAATATCGTAATCGCTTTATCGCCAGATTTGTATAATGCGGAGTAAGCATTGGTCAGGCCGTCGAAACCAAAGGCGTTATCAATCTGTAATTTCCAGCTTCCGTCCACTGTTCCTTCGGTTCGACCCTGCTCACCGCAGGCGGGCGGGAAATATCCCAATTCGACTATCTTGTCTTTGTCCGTCGGCTTAAATTTGGCAGACAGGTCTTTAGCGATACCTTTCATTCCGTCAACAAGCTCGTTCGATTCTGCTGAGCCAATCATTTCGATATAATTTTTACCAAGCGATATACAAATCTCGTTGCCCGCCACATAACCAAACGCAGACGCCCCCAAATCGCTCAGGTCGGTAACATCCGCCCTTTTCTGCCTGCTGTAAACCGAAAAGGCGTTTTTCGCGTTGTTCATATCGTAAATGTAAAGCTCGAACCCAAATTCGGAATTACTTTTGGCCGCGAACCGCTGGACGTTCAGCTTGACAAAACCGGCATCCTGATACATAGGGGCCTTGCCGTCGATTTTCTCGTAAAGATTATCGTTGTTATATGTCTCGGCTTTACCAACGGGCGGAAAATCGCCACCGCTGTCCTGCCCCGACGCCGACGTGATGCCGAACCGGGTCATATTGTAATCCCGCGAAATGACATAGACGCCGACCGCTGTGGCAACCATAATAAGTAAAATCAGCATGCCAACGACGGACTCAAGCGTTCTCGCACGACCGGAAAGTAGCTGCATAAATTTCCGCATCCCGCTTTTATCGGGATTGCCCCTAAAAACAGCCGGTTATTATACCCCCTGCCTCTACGTTTGTCAAACTGAGGAAATGAGGGACAGCATCAAGTATTATGCGTAAGATTAATTTTATGCCGTCGAAGGAGTTGGCCAAAGACGGCCCTTTCGGCAGTTCATTGTTTTCTTTATTTCTCCGTCCAGTCAGCCGCGGACACAGCGGACGTAGTTGTAGATGCGGATGACATCACCCTGCGGTCCGCGGCCGTGCGGGAACTCGGCAGGGTTGCCGGTTTTCGGGTCGCTGCGCCTGCGCACCAGCACCGTGGACGTCGGTAAACTGGTAGTCACCGGCATCGGCCGATGGCTCGCCTGTAGGCGGCGGTCCGCTCCCACGTCCGACACCACCGGGCCTGCGTGGAACGCCGCTTCGCCGTTCAGACGGCCCGCCTGCAAAGGCATGCGAAGACATCCAGCCGCTCGCGCGTCCGAAAGCAACATACATTGCGGCCAAACCGCCACGGAAACCTGCGTGGGTCGTACTTGTCCAGTAGAAGGGATAGTCAGCTTTGCCTCCTTCGTTGGTAATCTGTGTACATTCGAAGAGCGGATTGATAGCGGCCGAGTTCGTTGTGTCAGGACAACGCGTATAGTCCACGATGCTTTGCAATTCTTTCACGTTCGGAAGCCGCCAGTCGCTGTAGCCAAGAAATCTTTCCACGTTTTTTTTCTGTACCCACGCAAGTGCATTCTGCCAGTTCATGCCCCTGCCGCTGTCCGCCCTTGACCACATCAGGCCCGTGGCGAGATCGGTTATTGTACCGTTGCCGTTGTCGTGGAAATCGTTCTTGCCGTAGCTGGGATTGCCGCGAACATATAAGGTGTAATATGTTTTTTCGCCACGAGGTCCGACTTGCCCAATTGGGTAGCCTTTAATTCGGCCATCGGCGAAATTAACTCCGAACATCGTTTTGTTACCGCCCATGGTCGTGCCGCTGTAAAGTGTACAAGTAGCAAACTGCGAATCGATAACACGATCGCCGGCGCTAGTGTCACCGTAAGCGAACTTGAAAAATTTCGTGTCAATGAAGGGTGTCAATCCGGAAGTATCCATATCGGATGGGCCGCTTGGGTCAATACCGCTGGCGTTGAAGAGCGAATACAATTCTTTTATGGACGGCAGGCGCCAATCCGTATAGCCGCCGACTTTGCACATTGATGCCCCGGCGACCGTTTGTTCGAATGTTTTTTTTCTTCCCGGATCCTGCGTCCACATCAGGCCGGTATTCAGGTCGGTGACAGTGCCATCTTTGTTGTTTTTATAGGCGGGTTGATTGCCGTTATACTGTGCATCCTGGCCATAGAACGGCTGTCCGGGTTTAGGCGGGGCAATCTCTCTGCTGTTGTCGTAGCACTTCGCCTGCCCAGTACCTACCACGCAGTAGGGCAACGAAGGTCCTTGTTCTGTTTTCTGCGACGCGGCATTGCCGACCATAACAGAACCCAGAAGCAAAATTGTGGTGATAATAGCTGTATTTATGTTTTGTCTCATTTTTCTGTTTTTTTCGGGCTAAAGAAGAATGCTTCCACGTTAGTCATAACAGGTTGTTGTTAGACCAGGGACAGCAGGCAATTAGTCACATTTACAATAATGATTTTTGTTAAATCTATCTTCACGGCCGTCTCCTTTTAAAACTATAGACGCAAAAGAAACGCATTTTATTTCATTTTAGCAGATTAGAAACCAGTAAGCCACTTTTCGACAAAAACAGCGTGATGGGAACAAGCTGTGGCATTGGAAGTTGCTAAGACAACCATATCTTCACCCTAACTTACACCCAATTACTTACACTAAGAATGAATGGGCATTTCACGGGTTTACTCGTGGCGGAGGGATTCAATCGGGTCCATATTAGCGGCACGATAGGCGGGATACATGCCGAAGGCGATTCCAACAATACCAGATATGCCGAATGAAAGCAGCAGAGACAGCCAGGTGATTACAGTCGGCATATTTCCGAATCGAGTTACAAAAAAGGGTATGATACAACCAAGGAAGATGCCAAGTATGCCGCCCGCAAACGTAAGGAAAAGAGTTTCGGAAAGGAACTGAAAGATAATATCTTTTCTTTTCGCGCCGAGAGCCCTGCGGATACCTATTTCGCGTGTTCGTTCGCTGACTGTAGCGAGCATAATATTCATAATGCCGATACCGCCAACCAACAGAGAAATAGCTGCGATTGAACCAAGAACAACACTGAAGATGCGTTTGGTGCGTTCGGCTTCGCGCAGAAGCTCAAGCGGCACCACTACCTGATAATCGTTTTTCTTGTGAAACTGACTCAGAAGATTGATAAGAATATCGCGTGACGATCGAACCTTGCCTATCTCGCTGACTTTTATGATGACTTCCTGCAATTCCACTTTTTCTATTTTGCGTGAACCGCCGCTTACCTGCAATGACGTCTCGCCGAAACGCTCTTTAACCGCCGACAATGGAATATATATGTTTCCGGCATTCGCTCCACCCTGACCGTTTGTCGAGGGGGCTTTTTCCTCAGGGACGCTTGCTGTCGAAGTGCTTCCTTGTGCGGTGACAATACCGACAATCCTGTAATAATCTCTTCCTATTTTAACGTCCTGGTCCATCGGGTCGTCAAACATGAACAATTCTTTGGCAGCCGCTTCGTCAATGACGCAAATATCCTGCTTGTAATCCAAATCAAAAGACGTGAGAAACCGCCCTCTAGTCAAACGTATAGGCGAGGTTTCGAGATGCCACGGGACAGTTCCGATTATCTCGATTGGTATCTTGCGATTACGATACCATGCCTGTTGAGAAAGACGGCGAACCGGCACTATGACCTGGACATCCGGCACACTGTTGTGAAAACGTTCGGCATCAGCGTACGTCAGGCCGTATTCGCGAAGGATCTGCTGCTGGCCCGTGGCTTTCTGTTCTTCGGGCGGCTGAGCAGTTTTTATGATTATGTTAAGCGAGCCGAGACGGGCGATTTGCTCCTGGGCGGCCCTGCTGGCGCCTTCGCCGATGGCCAGCATCGCGATAACGGATGCGACACCAAAAATTATGCCCAATACAGTGAGTATGGCACGAAGACGATGGAGCCATAAGCTCTTGATACCCAGTTTAAGAACGCGCCTGATGCGATACAAAATCATAACGTTAATGGATTCAGGAATTCCCTGCAGACCTGTCATTGTGGTCTGCACTCTGTAAATCGCCCTTGTTTTTACCGGCCTTTTCCTCTGGAAGTTTATGCTGCTGCCCGCCGGGTTTGTTTGCGTCGCTCGCGGACGCAGACAAACCCCTCTGCTGCGTTCCGGCTTTTTTCTGACTTGTTTCGTCCGCAAGCGGTATTTTTTGCTGTTTTGACGCGTCTGTTTTTGCAATGGCCGGCTCAACAATCAGCGGAGGATTCATCAGAACATCCTCTCCAACCTGCAATCCATCTGTAATCTGGACGAATTTTTCGTTAAAGGAGCCGGTCTGAACCTCTCGCGGCTGGGGGCCTTTTGCGCTTATATAATAGCACACTTTTTTGCCGCCCCTGTTTGCCACCGCCTGAATCGGAACTATTATCACGTCATTCAGTTCTTCAACAGTGGTTTCAACCTTGGCTGACATTCCCGGCTTAAGAAAATCATACGAACCGTCAATTATGACCTGGGTCGCATAAACCTTAAGGTCAGGATTTAACCAGCTTCTTTGCTGGTCCGGCAAAGGGGAAATTTTCAGAACTTTGCCCGTGAAGGTCCTGTCCGGAAAGGCGTCGATGGTTATCTTTGCGATTTGGCCCGGCTTAATCTTGGTTATGGAGGACTCATGAACGGTAATCTCGACTATCATTTCAGACGTGTCGGGAAGAGACATAATTTCTTCGTTCTGCTGAACCATGTATCCAACCTCTATGGGTCTGTCGCGATACCAGTAAGCGACGCCTGAGGACGCGTAAACCACAAGGCCCGGTCCCGGCGCTTTGATTACGCACGCATCAATCTGCTTTTTAAGCTTTTCGAGACGTTCTTTTTCGAGCCCGAATCTGGCCTCGGCGCTTTTCAACTGGGCTATTGTCTGCGCCAGTTTTGAGCGGCAGCGAGCGTGAGTCCTGTCCAGCTCGCGTCCGGCTTCATAATAGTCACTCAAGAACTTCTCCGCATCTTTAGGGAAATCATAAAGTTTGAACAGGTCCAGGTTGACACCCGACTGCTTGTTTTCTATTTCGCAGCTTCTTTTCTTTAACTCGTCTTCCTGCAATTCGGTTGTCGCAACGTAATTTGCGTCGTAAAGCTGCCGTGTACCCTCGAGTCTATACTCTGCTCTTGCAAGTTCTGAGCCAGCTATCTCTATTTTGTCCTGCAGGTCCGTAAGTTTCTGCGAGGCCTGAGACTTGCCGAGTTTGTTCGGGTCTTCGAGAATAGAGGCGAGATTACGTTTCGCATTAGGGTCGTTCTCCACGGCAAAAATCAGTTTTTCGGCAACGGCATCTCCCAGATATTTTTTTAAATCCATCAGGGCGAATTCGACCTTTAGCTCCGCAGCCGTGATATCGCTTTCGTTTTGCTTGAGCTGGATAAAATAGGCCTCATTTGCCTCCGCGAAACTCGACTCTGCCCCGGCAAAATCGATTTGTCTTTGCGAAAGATTTTCAGTCAGGGTTGAGGAGTCGAGTTCCACCAGCACCTTGTTGTTGACATCCTGGGGGGTGATGTAATTTCCTTCGGGAACAATGCTGGTTATTCTTACCTGACCTTCGACGTCGGACTTGATGTGAATTGCGTTGCGGGCCTTGATACTGCCGTTCTCAGTGACGGTTATAATGAGGTTATCTTTGCACACCTTGAACGTGTTTGCCGCTTTTTCAGGAGTCGGCGCGGTGTTTTTATTTGCTGAAAGCATCATTGTCAGCAAAACCAGCGCAATAGCCAAACCACCGGTGATAAGCCACTTTCGCCGTCCGGCAGTCAGATGATATATTTGGGTCTGAAGAATGTTTGGCCCGCTCCCGCTCATTTGTAGAATTTCCTGACATCACACCTGATTATGCCCATATCCCTCGGGCTTTGGCCTGCAATAAACTATTATTATACCCTTTATACCGGTGACAGTCAAGGAAAAAGGAGGCGTTTTACCGCCTTCCGGCGGCAATTACCGCATCAAAGCCGAAAAGCAACAGAGCATCAGGTTGCGGAATCAATCTTTCAGCACTTCAGATAGTTGCGATTTGGAGAAGGTGTGGTATCATATCGGTTTCGAAAGGCCAAAAAGTGTTAAATGGAAAACGCCGGATTAGAAACCTTCAAAATTTAGGAGTCGAAATTATGTCCGCAAGAACCATAATAATCCTGCTCGCTGTCGCAACAATAACAACAATTGGTTTTGTTAATACAGATGTGATTGCCGCCTCGCCATCCGACTCAAATCAGCAGGCGGAACCGAACAAGCCGGCGTTTCGACTCGCGATTGCCGGCCTCACCCACGACCACGTTACCGGCCTGCTGAGGGAGCTTCCCCATCGCAAGGACATTGTCCTTGTCGGCATCGCCGAACCAAACGCCAAACTCCTCTCTGATTTCGCAGCGAAATACCATTTCGCTCAGTCACTGCTTTACACGGACCTCAATAAGATGTTAGACGAAGTCAAACCGCAGGCCGTGGTAATTTACACTTCCACCTTCGACCATTTACAGGTTGTCGAGGCCTGTGCGGCACATCATATAGATGCGATGATGGAAAAACCGCTGGCTGTGAGCAACGAGGAGGCGGTCGCTATCGAACAGGCCGCGAAAAAAGGCAATATACGCGTCCTCGTCAACTACTGGACGACATGGCAGCCCGCGAATATCCCGATAAAAGACGCGGTAGAGAAAAAGACAATCGGCGAAATTCGCAAAATGGTCTTCTACAAAGGTCACTCAGGCCCGAAGGAAATCGGCTGTCCGCCCCAATTCCTTAACTGGCTTACTGACCCGAACCTCAACGGTGGCGGCGCCCTCTTTGATTTCGGCTGCTATGGCGTAAACATCGCAACCTGGCTTTTGAATAATCAAAAGCCGCTCTCCGTAACCGCCGTCACCCGCCAGACAAAACCGGCCATCTATACAAAAGTCGATGACGACGCGACCATTATAGTCAATTACCCCAAAGTCCAGGTCGTAATAATGGCCTCGTGGTCCTGGCCCTACGGCAGAGATGATATCGAAATCTACGGCACAACCGGCTCAATTAAAACCACCGACGGCCAAAACGCAATCCTGCGCATCGACGGCAAACCCGAGCAGAAAATCGCCCCCAAACCCATCGAGTATCCTTACAGCGATTCTTTGAGCTGCCTGGAAGCCGTGGTAACCAGCGGAACAAAACCGCAGGAAATGGCAACGCTCGAAAATAATATGATAGTCACCGAAATTCTTTTCGCCGCCAGACGCTCAGCGCAATCACAATCGACAATTCAACTGCAATGACAAAAGACCTTGCATTTATCCGGTGACAGCCAAGGGAAAAAATTGGTGATTGATTATTTGCCGGCAGAAGGCATAATAACCAGTAATCATTTATCAATCCGGTTTGGGGAAACAAGATAAAATGTTCGAAATATTATGCACAGGCGACGGGGCATCGGTTTGGGGCGGGCTGTTTGTGGTAATTGTCGTCATAGGCACAATCATCCGCATTCTGTCCCGACGCAAAGGCCCCGGCATCGCTATGTGTCAGATATTTATCCTCGACGGCGACAGGAGCGGCAACTTCGTCAGGATTGAAAACGCGATAGCCGAAGCCAAATCAAAAGGCGCGGAATTGTTATGCTTTCCAGAGGCGACAATGCTTGGGTGGCTCAATTCCGATGCGCATAGCAGGGCCTGCACAATTCCAGGGCCGGATTCGGAACAGCTTTGCGAGCTGGCGAATAAATACGGGGTATATCTCTGTATCGGCGTTGAGGAATTTGAAATGGGAAGATTGTTCAACAGCGCGCTGCTCATCGACGACCGGGGACAGATTCTGCTCAAACACCGCCAGGTAAATATCCCGCAAAAATTGATGTCTCCTCCTTATTCGGCAGGAAGCGAATCCAATATTGCCACGGTAAACACCAAATTCGGCAAGATTGCCCTGCTTATATGCGCCGACACGCATCGCGAAGACCTTCTCGACCGGGTGGCGGCATTGAAACCGAATCTGCTTTTGGCGCCTTATGGCTACGCGGAAGAGGAGCTAAAATGGCCCGCGCACGGTGAGGAGTTTCATAATGTCGTTATAAACGCCGCGAAACGAACAGGTGCGGCAGTTCTGGGAACCAATCCTGTCGGCAGGATAAGCAGAGGCCCTTGGTCAGGCAGGATTTATGGCGGCCAAAGTATCGCCGTTGACAAAACGGGCAATATAATAGATACTGCCAATGACCGCGACAGAGACGTGAAAATCGTGCCGATCGCCGCGGTGCGATAGCACAGAAGCTGGTTCGCAGGCGTATTATCATTGATAATTGATTGTTGATTATTGACGATGGATGTTTTATTATTCCTATAAACTTAACTTTTACCGTGTAACTACTACGAAGATTTGTATAGGAGATTAATAATGAGCGCATATATGCAATACGTTCAGGCACTGGGTATGCCGGAGGGATTTGAATGGCTGGTTATATTAATCGTAGCCCTGTTGGTATTCGGCAAGAAATTACCAGAGGTGGCTCGCGGCCTTGGCAAAAGTGTCAGTCAGTTTAAAAAAGGGTTGAGCGAAGTTGATGATATTAAAGGCGATGTTGCCAATGAGATTAATAAGGTGAAAGACGACGTTGCCAAACAAACCCCCGAAACCACGGCGCCTAAAAACACCCAAAATAATAACTGAAATATTTACCCTAAATTGCCGCCAGGTTTTTCATTACTCGGCACCAGATGAGCCGCAAAGACAAGAAAGACGGTTTTCCTGACACTACAATGACATTCGGGGAACACCTCGAAGAGTTGCGTTTCCGGTTAATTATGGCCGTCATCGGTCTGTTAGTCGGAATGACAGTTTGCTTTATATTCGGTCAGGGCATAATATCCTTTATTGTGGCTCCATATCTAAAAGCCATTAGTCATAATCCGAATCCGGCATCGAGGCTTTTAATTCTGGGGCCGGCGGAGGGCTTTATCAGCTACTGCAATATATGCATGATAGCAGGGCTAATCCTTGCTTCTCCCTGGGTCTTCTATCATCTCTGGATGTTTGTGGCCGCCGGACTTTACCCGCACGAAAAAAAATACGTCTATATGACCATACCTTTTTCCGTTGCTCTTTTCATTATCGGCGCTCTTTTCTTTATGTTTTTCGTGGCGCCGCTTACCATCAAAATTCTTATAAAATTCAACGAAAATGTCCTGGACGCTCAGTCGTTGTTTACCTTTCGGCAATATGTGTCGTTTGTTACAACTATGATGCTGACGTTCGGCCTGACGTTCCAGACGCCGCTTGTGATATTGTGCCTGAATCGCACCGGTCTCATTTCCCTTGAGGCCTTCTATCGCAGCCGAAAGTACGCCGTTCTCGCTATAGTAATCATTGCCTCGGTAATGATACCAAGCGGGGATGTGATTTCAATGTTCTCGCTCGCTATCCCCATGTATCTGCTTTACGAGTTCGGCATTCTACTTAGCTGGCTGGCCGATAAACGCGCCAAAGCACGCCAAAAGACGCAGAACGCGTAAGGCAGATATGCTTACACTGATAAATACCAATACGATGCAGCCGGCGATTGCTCCGGTTGGAATTGATTACATCGCCGGAGCAACAAAAAAGGCGGGTATAGAAACCGACTACGTCGATTTGTGCCTGGCGGACAACAGGGAAATGACGCTGAAAGATTATTTCAGCAAACATACTCCTGAGCTTGTCGGGTTATCGTTTCGCAACGTCGATGACTGCTTCTGGCCAAGCTGTCAGTGGTTCGTGCCGAAACTGGCCGAACAGATAAAAGCAATTCGCAAACTCACCGATGCGCCGATTGTCCTCGGCGGCGTGGGCTTCTCGATTTTCGCGCAGCAGATAGTAGAATACACAAAAGCCGACTTCGGTATCCGCGGCGACGGCGAACAGGCGATAATCGAACTGTATGAACAATTACAGGGACGAAGACATTTTGGCAAAGTCGCTGGGCTAAGCTGGTGGGAAGACCATAAAGTTCACACGAATAAGCCGACGTGGCCTGAGCCGTTGTCGCTTTCCACAGCCAGGGACACTGTCGATAATGTTACCTACTTCAATCGGGGCGGACAACTCGGCATCGAGACCAAACGCGGCTGCGGCCACAATTGCATCTATTGTGCAGACCGGATAAGCAAAGGGACTTTCGTGCGCGTGCGAAAACCGGCCCAAGTCGCGGAAGAAGCGGAAACGCTGCTCGCCAAAGGAATCAACGTCCTGCATATCTGCGATTCCGAATTCAACGTCGCCCGCAACCACGCATACGCCGTCTGTGAGGAATTCGTGCGGCGAGGATTAGGCAAACAGTTGAAATGGTACGCATATATGGCAGTTGTGCCCTTCGACGCAGAATTAGCGGCAATTATGCGAAAGGCCGGCTGCGTCGGCATCGACTTTACCGGCGATTCCGGCTGCGAAACGATGCTCAGGGCCTATCACCAGAAACATAAAAGACAGGACCTCGCCGATGCTGTTCGGTGGTGCAAAGATAATGGAATCACCGTAATGATTGACCTGATTTTCGGCGGCCCGGGAGAAATACCTGCGTCAGTCAGAGAATCAATCGACTTCATCAAGCAAATCAATCCCGATCTGCGCAGGAGCGCCGCTGGGCGTGCGAATTTACCCCGGAACCGATATGGCGATTACAGCGGCCGCCGGAGGTCCGATGGAAACAAACCCCAACATCAAACGAAAGTATGCCGGCCCGGTGGATTTGTTCAGGCCGACGTTTTACATATCACACCTGCTGGGCCCAAACCCCGCGAGATTGATAAAGAATTTTATCGCGGGCGACAAAAGATTCTTTGAGCCGATTGATGAAGCCGACGCGGCTCTAACCCCCTCGAATTCGCTCGGGACAGGTGACCACAACTACAACGATAACACCGAACTTGTTGACGCAATTAAAACCGGCTCACGCGGCGCATACTGGCATATCCTCCACAAACTCCGCAGCTAATCAAATTACCAGATTTTCGCGGCCACAGGGTCATTTGCGCGAGGTTCAAGGCGTATAGCGTCTTTGACACAAAGGGAGCGACAGATGCCGCAGCCATAGCATTTCATTTTGTCGATGACGACTTTTTTATTTGATGCGCTGTAAGATATGGCCCCGAACTGACACAGCCGCATACACTGCCGGCAGCCAATACACTTGTCTGGGTCGGCATAGGCAATAAACTCGGCGCGGAACATCACGGGAATGTCGTGAGTTACCGTGCACCGCATCGCCAGACAGTCGGCACGGTCGCAGTTGCATATCCCGCCGATAAATGGCGTCTGGAACGTCCACACGGTATGACAAAGCCCTTCTTTCTCGTGCTCATGGAAGTTTGCAATCGCCTGTTCTTTTGTAATCATCTCCGCACCTGACGAATCAGGCCCGGTCAAAAAACTTGGGGCAACGTTTCGCATAATCTCGCCGAACTTGCCGCCGTTAGGCCCCATACTTATTCCGTAGCAGTATCGTTTCTCTTTGCCTGTTGTAAAATGCCTGCAATAGCACGCTACTCGGACAATCGAATTAACAAAGCCGAAAATTTTCTCAATATCCTCGATTGGCACAACCTGACCGTAATGCCGCTTTTTCATCTTGCGGGGGATAAGCCGCTTCACCAATGCCTGTATGAATTTGGGCGCATTGGGAAGCTTATTCATCTTCTCGATGGTTTTGGCCGTGGATTCGCCGTCCGCCGCGAAACTCTCAATCATTCTTCGCCTGCGGACGTCATTGAGCAAATCTTCCGAATAATTATTCGCCTGAAGATACCACTTTTGACCTTCGCCGTGCTTTAAACAGAATTCACACATTTCATCAACCCTTTGAAATAATCAACAATCAGTTGTCAATCGAGAACAACCTGGTCTTCGTAGGCGGGGATGCTAACCTGCCAGCCGATTTTGTCCCTTAGAAACGCTCCGAATGACTGTGCGCTTTCGGCTTCGCCGTGAACAAGGAAGATTTGTTTGGGAGGCGACTTGAAATTTTTAAGCCAGTTAAGCATATCGCTGCGGTCGGCGTGTGCTGAAATGCCGTTTATCTGCACAACCTTGGCCTTGACCTTGTATTCCTCGCCGAGTATTCGCACTTTTTTTGCGCCATCGACGATTAACCTGCCCAGCGTCCCAGCCGCCTGATACCCGACAAACATTATAGTGCTTTCTTTTCGTGAGATGTTATTAACCAGATGATGTTTGATTCTGCCGCCGGTGCACATACCTGAGCCGGAAATAATTATCACTGTGCCTGTTATGTGATTGATTGCCTTGGATTCCTCGCTTGTCGTTGTAACTTTTAATTCGGCCAGGTCAAATGGTGAATGATGCTCCCTGAGCATCTCCTGTGTCTCTTCGTCGAACAATTCCTGATGGTGTCTGAAAATCTCGGTAATCTTCGCCGCCATAGGGCTGTCTAAGAAAATAATCAAATGCGGTATGGCATCTTCAAGCAGCAGTTCCTTTAAGTAAAACAGGATTTCCTGCGAGCGTTCAAGGGCAAAACTTGGAACGACGATGTTGCCGCCCCTTTCTTTGGTCGCGTTGATAACGTCGGCTATCTGCTTTTTCGCGTCGCAGGTATCACAGTGAACTCTGTCACCGTATGTCGATTCGATGATAATGTAATCCGCCTTCTCTTGAATGCTCGGGTCCGGCAGTATCGGTCTGCCTGGTCTGCCCATATCGCCGGTAAACAGCACCGTTCTTTTATCGCCGTTCTTGTTCACATCGACCTTTACCATCGACGAGCCAAGCACGTGTCCTGCGTCATAAAGGGTTACTATTATACCTTCAGCTATGTTTATCTGCTGGCCGTATTTTACCGGCTCAAAATGCGGGAAACACGCCTCGGCATCCTTGACCGTATAAAGCGGCTCATCGGAATGCGGGCCTTTCCTGCCCTGTTTTTCGTGTCTCTTGCGTTTGTACTCAGCATCTTCTTCCTGAATCCTGGCGGAATCCAGAAGTATTATTCTCGCTAATTCCGCCGTGGCTTGTGTGCAGTAAATCCTCCCCGCAAAGCCATCTCGCACAAATTTGGGCAGCAATCCGCAGTGGTCTAAATGAGCATGTGTTAGGAATACCGCGTTTATGCTTTCGGGAGGCACAACGAACGGTGCCCAGTTTCTGTCCTGAAACTGCCTTTCCTGATACAGCCCACAGTCAACGAGCAGCTTTATCCCGTCAACCTCAAGAAGATGCCTTGAACCTGTTACGTTCTGCGCTGCCCCCAAAAACCTTAATTTCATTTCCATTCGCCGGCTTCCAGATTTAATCATTTTTCAAGATATATTCGAAGGGACGCAATTCTAATGCCCACACGGTAATCTGACAAGTCCTATCCCCTGCGATACGTATGCAACTTCCGCAATTTAACGAAAAGGTTCGTTTAGAGAAACAAACCAAAGCGACAAATTGCCCAAGTTATCTTTTGTGTAATTTTGCAAAAAAACGCATAACATTTTACAAATTCATGGACTCTTATATATAGGCGTTACTCTATTCGCCACCGGTACCTTTTGAACTATTGCAAAAAAACGCTCAATATTTTGTGTGCCTGCTGTACCTTTATAGTATAATAGACATTACTGGATTTGTTATCGGTTTTATGAGGAGAACCCATTTTTGCCGTAAAAACGCGATTTTTAACACACTAACACGCTCGCTTAAGGAGCAGGAGAATGGTCTTCACCTCTCAAGGGCTGATTCGTATGGCGGATTGTATTCTGCGCCGATATGTAATCCAGCATTTCTCAGAAAACACGCAAATAAGGAGGACGCATTACATGGAATCGCCAAAATTTGGAGGAATAACGAACCTTTCCCAAAGAGGACAAGCTAACGCTTTTAGTATAGCCAAATATGTGGTCTTGCTGCTATGTCTTCAAACGAGTATCTCATTGGCGGCAAGCGACTTCTCTGCTTCACCCTCACTCGCCCCAATCAACCCGGAGTTTACTGCGCGGCAAAGCAAGATGGCCACTTCTAATTTCGAATCGCGTGACGCAGAAGGTCATTTACTGGGTCTGGTTCCTTCGCCGATTGACAGGTCTCATCTGCTGACTCAGACAGGCGAACTTACCTCACAATTCGGCAGTCCTCCGTCCAGTTACGACCTCAGGAATTATGGATGGGTCACATCAGTCAGGGACCAGGGTAATTGCGGCAGCTGTTGGGCCTTCGGTACGTATGGGGCGCTTGAGGGCTGGCTACTGAAGAATGTGGCAGAGACCTGGGACTTCTCCGAAAACAATCTGAAAAATTACCATGGTTTTGATTTAGCTCCCTGTGCGGGAGGCAGTGAGGATATGAGCGCGGCTTATCTAACTCGCTGGTCAGGGCCGGTTGATGAAGCAAACGACCCTTACCATGACTATGATGACCGTCCCTCTCCCGGCGGACCATGCCGAAAATACGTGCAGAACGTGTTGTGGTTTTACACGGCCAGTGACATCAAAAACGCGCTTATGACATACGGCGCTATGTACGTAACGATGTACATGGATTCTGCATATTACAATTCTTCACAATACACATATTACTACAATGGCAGCAACCCCGGTAACCACGCCATTACCCTTATCGGCTGGGATGATAACAAAGTTGTACCCGGAGCACCGGGTAATGGCGCCTGGCTTCTTAAAAACAGTTGGGGCACAGGCTGGGGCAATAACGGATACTTTTGGCTTTCTTACTACGACACTCTTGGCGTCAAGTACGCGGTAGCTTTCTGCGACGCCGTCCCTACCTCATCATATGCGACTAACTACCAATACGACCCATTGGGATGGACAACATCATTAGGGTATGGCTCTATCACGGGCTGGGCTGCCAACATCTTTACCGCTACTGCAAACGAGCAGCTAACGGTGGTTGGTACATACGCCGTTGCTAATAACGTTTCTTATGTAGTCTACGTGTACGACAATTTTAATGGCAGCACATTTTCAACCCTTTTGGGGTCTGTTTCCGGCACGCTTACTAATTCTGGCTACCATACAATCCCTCTGGCTTCCCCAATTAACCTGAAGACAGGCAATAATTTTGCTATCGTAATCAAGTTCACCTCACCGGGGTATGACTGGCCTATTCCGGTAGAAATGGATTTTGCGGGCTATTCTTCGGGTGCTACTGCCTCTCCGGGGCAGAGCTACGTAAGTTCCACTGGTACAACGTTCACTGATTTAACGACCTACTACAGTCATACTAACGTATGCATCAGGGGGTTGACAATAAACAATCCCGGACCACCTATCGCTGAAGATGTTAATGTTTCAACTTTATTGGATACTCCGGTAACAATTACACTCCAGGCCACTGACGATGGCTTGCCGAACCCTCCGGGCGATTTGAATTACATTATTACTTCATTGCCCAGCTACGGGGCTTTGAGCGACCCTTGTGCAGGCAGCATAAATGCTTTCCCTTATACTCTTGCCGGCAACGGCAATCATGTTATTTACACTCCCGCCGCCGGCTACGGCGGATTTGACAGTTTTACTTTCAAAGCCAACGATGGCGGCGTACCGCCTGAAGGTGGGGATTCGAATATTGCAACGGTTTTGATTAATATCCGGTTTACCATTACCGCTGCGTCCGGTCCAAACGGTTCGATTTCTCCCAGCGGTGCCCTCATCCGCAACCTGGGTGACAGCGTGCTGTTTACCGCCACAAGCAACACCGGATACGGCGTTGATAAATGGTACCTGGACAATAACGTTGTTCAGACGGGCGGCAATACATATACGCTCACAAATATCGCGGCAAATCATACTGTGTATGTAACGTTTGGCGCCCTGCCGCAATACTTAATTACCGCCACAGCGGGCCAGCATGGCCATATCTCGCCGTCCGGCACTGTTATGGCATATCAGGGCGATGACAAGATGTTTACCGCAACTGCGGATCCCTGCTATGTAATCGGGATATGGTTCGTCGATGGTAACAGCGTGCAGGGAGCCGGTTCGACTTATACCCTGCATAATATTCAGGCCAACCATGACGTGCTTGTAGCTTTCTCGCTGCCGCCTGTCGCTATATATGTGGATGCTAATTCGCCAAATGACCCGGGAATGGGAACGCAGAGCGACCCCTTCAGACGATTGCAGGATGGCATCAACGCAGTTCAGGACATCAACACCGAGGTCTGGGTTGTTGGGGGGATATACAAACCAACTGATGGCAATGACCGGACGATTTCTTTTGTTATGAAACCGGGCGTGGCTGTTTACGGTGGTTTTACAGGCACAGAGACGCAGCGGCAACAGCGCAACTGGGTCGCGCATCCTACGATTCTTTCCGGTGATATAGGCATAGCGGATAACAACTCGGATAATTCCTTCGATGTTGTTGTTGGCGATTACAACTCGATACTGGATGGTTTTACAATTACGGGCGGTAACGCCAACGACATTAACGGTTCATGCTTATACGGGGGCGGAATATACAACCTGGCCGGAGATATGACGATAGCCAACTGTAAAATAACAGCTAATTCGGCGGCTGTAGGCGGAGGCGTTTACAACGCTGGGGGTAGCCCCAGGATAATCAATTGCACCTTCAGCGAAAATACCGCCGGCGATGGCGAGGGCGGGGGTATGTATAACTTGTGGGCAAACCCGGCAATAGTCAATTGCTCATTTGTCAACAACTCGGCCGACAGCGGCGGCGGAATATATGATATGGGTGGCAACCCAGCAGTCGTCAACTGTGTATTGACTCAAAACTCGGCCGGCAGCGGCGGTGGAATATACGATTATTGGAGTAACCCGGCGCTCGTCAACTGTGTATTGATTCAAAACTCAGCTGACAATGGAGGCGGCATATTCGAATTTTACAGCAACCTGACGATAAGCAATTGCACATTCAACGGTAATATATCCGCAAATGGCGCCGTTCTGGCCTGCGATTCTGAAGAGCAGTCATATCCCAGCACTGTAATGTTTGCCAACTGCATTATCTGGAACGGATCGGTATGGCTGTGGAATAACGACACCTCAACTGCCAACATTTACTACAGCGACGTAAATGCCGGCTGGCCCGGAACAGGCAATATAAATGCCGACCCGCTTTTCATGGGGACTGACGATTTTCGTCTGCAGGCCAATAGTCCATGCATCGATGCCGGCAGTAACAATCTTGTTCCTGCGGATATAACGGACATCGACGATGACGGCAATACAGCAGAGCCGATTCCATTTGATATCGCGGGTCATCCGCGTATTGCGGATGGCAACGGCGATGGTGTGGCTGTTGTGGATATGGGGGCATACGAGCGATGCGGACTAAAGACAGATTTCAACGGCGACTGCACAGTTGACTTCGCAGATTTTGCGATAATGGCGCAGGAATGGATGACCAGCGGTATAAACGCAGACATATACAAGGATGGGAATAACCGTGTTGATTTAATGGATTTGGCGGTGCTGGCGGAAGAGTGGCTTAAGTAAAATAATGTGACAATATCCGCTTGTCGTTGTGGCGGGGTTGACGAAAAGTCAGAGTTTTCTGACAAGGCCGATGACTACGCCCTGGATTTGGCAATTGTCCGAATAAATCGGCTCGTATGCATCGTTTGCCGGCTGTAAACGAACAAGATTGTTTTCTTTGTAGAATCTTTTTAAGGTCGCGTCCTCGTTATCGACTATCGCGACAACCAACTGGCCATTCGATGCGGTGGCTGTTCGTTTGCAGATAACATAATCCCCCTCGCGTATGTTCTCGCCGACCATACTGTCACCTTTGACCTCAAGAGCGAACATATCGCCTGTATTGCCAAAGCAGGATTCGATGGAAAAGTAATCTTTGTTCTCGACCGCCTCAACAGGTAATCCAGCGGCAACTCTGCCTACAAGAGGAATTCCTCCTACCAATTCTTCGCCGCTGTCCGGTTGCTGACAGGGAATCTGTTTAAGCCGTCTTCGCGCCTTTGAAGTCAAGTTCAAAGAGCGTGCCCTGGCCTTGGTCGAAGGACACTGCTGACCCGACACAAGCCCTTTTCTTCGCAGTTGTTCGATGTGTCCGAATGCGGTTGTTCGGCTTATGCTTAACTGCTGCGCCAGCTCTCCAATCGTCGGCAAATAGCCCCGGCTGGTCCGAAACCCCGCTATTGTGCTCAGCAACTGGACCTGCCGCGGCGTAAGCCCCTCGCCGGACGCCTGCTCTTCTTTCGTCTGACTCATACGACTTGTTCTCCTGCGTAGTAACGCCATCGCTAATATCAATCGGGCCGGTTACCTCGACATAGCGTCCGCCCCGAATCACATCCGTCATACCCGCAATAACGTCCAGCAGCCTGCCAATCGCGTTTTTCGGCTGCGTCGCCTGTTCCATCCAGTCGCCCGGCCACACCGACTCATAATCACCGCCGGGCCCGAATCTGCATACCGGCCCTATTCTCTCTATCATAATCCACGCTCCATCTTAACAGCATCTTTCATCTGTTTTACGCAAGAATTCTATCGGCCAGCACCCCCGAAAAACCCTAACAAAAACCGAACAAAATCGCCTGTATGAAACACTTTTTTCAAAAT
Organism: uncultured Phycisphaerales bacterium; assembly: GCA_963769245.1. GTDB lineage: Bacteria > Planctomycetota > Phycisphaerae > Sedimentisphaerales > Anaerobacaceae > Fen-1362. The sequence continues at coordinate 1,314,295 of CAVYKU010000001.1, read as the reverse complement.
CGCAGATGCCCTATTTAGCACCAAAGATAATATGGGACAGAGGCCTAAAAAATTTTAAAAAATTATCGGAATTGTGTACTTGGCAAAGCAGATTGCCCAAATTAACATTTGAAAGGAAAAAACAATGAAAAAAACAGAAAATGAATCAAGTTTAGCCGAAGCAGAGAAGAAAGCGAAAAAGGCAAATTTAGACTATTTGAAGGCAAAAAGAAAATCCATTCTCGCTGATATAGAGCGAGACATAATTAGAGAAGAGCAGCAATAATCAAGATTGTTTATTTGCTTTTAAACAAGCGATGAGTTCAAGGATGTTGCTGTCGTCGGGCATAAATTTCTTTAGTTTGTCAAAACGTGCGTTTATTGCGTTTAAACAAAGGTTTTGGTCGGGAAGTATGCTAATTATCACCTTGCAATAAGGGCAAATTACGGCTGTTTTTTCTTCGTCTTTTATTCTTATTGTGGCTGTATCTACACGGATAAATTTTTTCTCCGGACAATTGGGATTTGGGCAAGCGAATGTCATTTTGTCTTCCTGTAAAATTAGGTTAGCAATATGTTTGAGTTTAACAATAGGTTGAAAAACGATTTTGTCAAGCATAAAACGAAAAAGATAATCTGGGCAATCTGCTTTGCCAAGTACACAATTCCGAAAATTATTAAAAATACTCTTGCATTGGTTTTGGCAATAGTACATAATGTACTAATGATAATAATACACTATTACCGACAAGGATATTAAGAGTCGCTTTGGAAGTAAGCAGGAAGAAGGTTTTAATGGCACTTTGGATACAAATAACGCCGGGTTCTGATGAGCCGATTTACCTGCAGATTGTCGAGCAGGTCGGCGAGGCAATCGCCAAAGGCCAGTTAGCCGTCGGCGACAAGCTCCCCGCCGTCAGAAAGCTCGCCTCAGAGCTTGTTATAAACCCCAACACCGTCGCACGCGCATATACAATCCTCGAACAATCCGGCTTAGTAACCACAAAGACCGGCTCGGGAAACTTTTATCGCAGACCCGGCATTGCGAGGTAAAGACGCCGCGGATATAAATATGCTGACGGACAGGATGGACGGCATTCTCTCAAGAGGACTTAATCTCGGTCTCGAATCACAGGACATAATCGCGATGTTCAAAGACAGATTGGAAAAATTCATCAAAACACGTCAGGGCGGGAGGCGAAAAAATGACTGAGTTCGTATTGGAAACACAGGGCCTGACTAAATTTTACGGCGACAAGCTTGCGGTGGACCACATCAATTTGAAGATTCCGCGAGGATGTATCTGCGGCTTCGTCGGCAGAAACGGTTCAGGCAAAACCACGGCGATAAAACTGATGCTGGGGTTCCTGAAGCCGACGCTCGGCTCATCACGATTGCTCGGCTGTGATTCTCAGAATCTCACTCCGGCGATTCGCCAGCGTATCGGCTATGTCGCGGAAGGTCATCGTCTCATCCGCTGGATGACAATCGCCGAGATTGCCAAATTCCAAAGCGCGTTTTTCCTCAAACAACCCGCCTCGGCAAAACAAGGCGAAGCCGGGTGGGACAGCAAATTCTTTTGGGATATGATTGATTACTTCGGCCTGTCGAAAAAACAAAAGATAAAAAATCTCTCGAACGGCCAGCGGGCACAGGTATCACTTGCTCTTACGCTTGCGCCGAACCCGGAACTATTGGTAATGGATGACCCGACACTTGGGCTTGACGCCGCGATAAGAAGGCAATTCCTCGAAGGAATAATTGAGCTGATTATGCGCCAGGGCAGAACGATTCTCTTCTCAAGCCATATCCTCGGAGATATAGAGCGGGTCGCCGACAAAATCGTCGTAATAGACAAAGGAGTAATCAGGGCGGATTGTTCCCTTGAGCAATTCAGGACAGCGGTAAAAAAAGTCAGATTCGTTTTTAATCAATCCCCGCCAGAAACCATCGATATCGAGGGTTTGCTTGGCTCCAGGCGTTCTGATAAAGAGCTTGAAATAATTCTGGTCGGCACGGCCGATGAGAAAATAGCCGAATGGGCAAAATCCAGCGGCGCTGCGGACTATCAGACCATAAATATGAATCTCGAAGACCAGTTCATCGAATATACCGCCCCTGCCGGCCGAAACAAACCATTTACATGGGAGGCAAAATAAAATGAGATTCTTCACATTACTTAAAAAAGAGCTTCGCGAATGCTTTCCCTGGATGGCTACAGCGGCGGCAATCCTGCTGCTTATCGGCAGTCTCAGGCTTATAGACAGCAGACAACGACAAATAGGAGACCAGTATCGTGCTTTCGAACGCTATTCGGAAGTTGGAGGTTACGAATTACTAAGACATCCAATTAGTGATTTTAGTTTATTGGTGTTTATGTCGGCTGTAGGACTCGGCCTGGCGCTCGGTGTGCGCCAGTTCTGGGTCGATGACTTTATGGGGACATGGGGTTTTATCGTTCATCGTTCAACCAGCAGAACAACGATATTTGCGGCAAAAATATGTGCAGCTCTTATCTCGATGGTTGCGGCCATCGGGCTGGTCTGGTGCTATCTGTTCTGGCGTGCCAATTCCTCCGGCTATTTTGTATTCCCGCTGCCCGAAAAATCCTTTATCGGGGGATGGCTGGTTTGCGGTATGGGTCTATTATTTTACCTCGGGGCAGGTCTTGTGGGTTTGAGCAAAACCAAGTGGTACACGACTAAACTGATGGGACTCGGTTTTGCACTCTGGATGTTCATTACCCTCTCACAGCAATGGACGCTTTGGTGGGGCTTTGGCACGCTTGTTATCGGCGCGGTTGTTTTGCTCTTTTTGATGTGGGAGACATTCTTAAACAGGGAGTTTTAGTAAAGGGGACATAACAATGGCAAAAAAGAAGGGCTTGGAATATATTGCTCGACTCAGCAGGGCTGTTATTACGCTGATTCTGTTAATGTTCGTTGTGCTGTTTGTCCAGATTATTGTCGTAGAGTTAGCGTGGGTATATGCGTACAAAAAACAGCCGTTACCCGTATCGCCGGATAGCCCCGAGTGGAGGATACCAAAAGCGGACAAGTTGTTCCTTCCTGATGGAACGGTACATCTTGTGAGCAAGACAGATACGCAGCATAATGACAACTACACAAAAGAAGAAATAACTGACGCAAACGGACTTGTTTTGTGGCATGGTATTCGCAAAGAACGTCCTTTCAAATATCTCGACTGGGCGTCACCTGCCCAACACTTCCCCTATCAGCAAATGCTATCTGTATCCCAGTTGGGCCCCGATTTACCCGGATTCATAGAGGCGCCGGTCAGGGCATCAGGAGAATTTAAGGAGGTCTGGAGATATGACCTTGAAGCACAGCTATTTGCCGGCTATGAGGCCCGGGGCGGGCTTATAGGTTATCTTGGAGCCGACGGATTTGCAGCTTCGAAAGCTCAGGCAAAACCATTTGGGGAATTTGAGGGCTTCACGTCATGGACTGATGAAGACCCGTCATCTGTCGTAATGCTTTGGCAGACCAAACATCGAATTTACCAGATTGATTTCCGCACCCGCAGCGTCGAAACGCTTTTCGAAAGCGCCCAATCCGATATCAAATCCGTAAATTGGCATAACTGGAAACCGAGTTATCCCAAGGACAAAAACAGCTCTGACATTCGATATCGCCCATTTATTGATTGCCAAACCGCCGACAAAAAATACCATCTGATAATGCGCGAGCCAAACCAGGCGATTACATTGGAACTGCCTAGGCAGCTGCAGGAACCAAACCAGATATTCAGATGGCAGTGGCAGTATAATACTAATCTGGACTTCACGGCAACCGACAAGACAATCTTCGTTCAATATATTGAAAAGAAATACAACCCGCCTGCATCGCAAAAGCTTATGAAACAGTATCAGAAGGAATACGACAGTAAGCCCCAGCCGCGGTCAATTCAGCTTTATAAAGTCATTGATGACGGCAAACTGGATCTTGTCAACCGATTCGACTGGACAAGGCCCGTAGTGCAGACATCACAAGCATTGAATCCTGGATATAGATATACATTCCAGAACTCGGTAAATAATGTGTCGCCCCCGATGTTTGATTGGTTGTGGGCTTTGTGCGGCGACAGCTTATATAAATTCAGTATCGAAAGAATAGGTATGATGCCGGGCGATGCTAAAATTATCGCAGGATTTCGACCGTTTCATAGTTTCATAAATTATGTATTGAGCATAATGATGATGGCATTTGCCCTCTGGCACGGATGGGCGAGAAGGACCTCGTGGGTCAAACTGATTTTGTGGCTTATTATCGTTGGTGCGTTCAATTTAGCCGGGTTTCTGACTTATCTGGCTCTAAATCATACGCCGGTAATCAAATGCCCCGCCTGCGGCAAAAAACGCGGGCTTGAAATGGACAACTGCGTGCAATGCGGCCGCCCCCTGCCCATACCGCAGCGAAAGCCGACAGACCTGGTAATGGCAAATTAGTCCGAAACAATAAACAATAGTCGTCTAACGCCTTGCTGAACCCTTTTGGGGCTATTTCCCCCTGTCCGAAAAGAGCACGGATTACCCACAATAAATCCTTGACAAAATCGCCCCATACAAATACATTACGCCGTCTGCGTTCCGACTCGTTGGCGCGCTCAAAATTAAAAGAAACCTTATTATATCAGTTGAAAAGGAGATTCAGAAATGGCAACAAAGGTAGCAATAAACGGTTTTGGCCGAATCGGCAGAGCCGTAACAAGAATCCTGATGACACGCAAAAACAACCTCGAGCTGGTCGCCATCAACGACCTGTCAGACGCCAAGTCACTGGCACACCTGTTCAAATATGACACCGTCGAAGGCAAATGGCAGGGAACCGTCGAGGCAAAGGGCTCAGATATCGTGATAAACGGCAAGACGATAAAGATTCTCGCTGTAAAAAACCCGGCTGAACTGCCGTGGAAGGATATGGGCGTCGATATCGTCGTCGAATCGACCGGCATATTCACCAAGGCATCATCAGAAAAGGGCGGCTACGGCGACCACATTAAAGCCGGCGCAAAGAAAGTTGTCCTCACCGTCCCGGCAAAGGATGACATCGAGGCCACAATCGTTATGGGCGTCAACGACAGCAAACTCACCAAGGCAATCAAATGCGTCTCGAACGCGAGCTGCACGACCAACTGTCTTGCCCCAATCGCCAAGGTACTCAATGACACCTTCGGCATCGAGAGCGGCGTAATGACCACCATTCACGCATATACTAACGACCAGAAAGTCGCTGACCAGATTCACAAGGACCTCCGCAGGGCAAGAGCCGCTGCCGCAAATATTATTCCCACAAGCACAGGCGCAGCAAAGGCAATCGGCAAGGTCGTCCCGGAACTCGACGGCAAATTAGACGGCTTCGCGGTCCGCGTTCCAATCCCGGTAGGCAGTTTGGTTGACCTCGTTGTCAACGTGAAGAAAGACGTTACCGTTGCCGACGTAAACGCGGCGATGAAAAAAGCTGCGGAAGGCCCGATGAAGGGTATACTCGTCTATTGCGATGAGCCAATCGTAAGCAGCGATATTGTCAACAACCCAGCTTCAAGCATCTTCGATTCACTGCTCACTATGGTAAAGGGCAAGACCGTTAAAGCGATTAGCTGGTATGACAACGAGTGGGGTTATTCGAACCGCACCGTTGATATTATGGAAAAAATGGCGAAACTTGGTTAAGCAAACCTTCGGGTCCCGGCGAACCGGGACCCGATTTTTTTATTATATATTCGATTTTATAAAGCAGGTGAGGATATGGCAAAAAAAACGATAGCCGACATAAACGTCAAAGGTAAAAAAGTATTTATGCGGGTGGATTTTAACGTTCCGCTCGATGAAAACTGCAATATCACCAGCGACAAAAGAATCGTCGCCGCGCTGCCATCAATAAAGAAGGTGCTCGCAGACGGCGGCTCGCTGATTCTGGCCAGCCACTTAGGCAGACCCGACGGCAAACCGGACCCGAAGGCCTCGATGAAGCCCGTCGCCAAAAAGTTGTCGGAGCTTCTCGGCAAAGAAGTCATCTTCGCCAATGATTGCGTCGGTGCAGACCCCCAGGCAAAAGCTAAGGCACTCAAGCCGGGCGATGTCCTGCTCCTCGAAAATGTCCGCTTCCACAAGGAAGAGGAAATCAAAGACAAAAAAGCAAAAGATGACCCGGCCCTGCGCAAAGCAAAGGACGACTTCGCAAAGCAGATGGCAGACCTCGCGGACGTATATGTCAACGACGCATTCGGAACCGCTCACCGCGACAACGCCTCGATGTACACTGTACCCGCGATGATGAAGGGTAAACCCCGCGTCATCGGATTCTTAGTTGAAAAAGAGCTGAAATTCTTAGGCGACACCGTAACCAACCCGGTCAAGCCATTCGTCGCAATCTTAGGCGGCAAGAAAATCTCCGATAAATTAGGCGTCATCGAAAACTTGATGACCAAAGTAAACAAAATCATCATCGGAGGAGCTATGGCATACACCTTCGCCAAGGCCAACGGCAAAAGCATAGGTAATTCGCTTTGTGAAGATGACTTCATCCCAAAAGCCAAGGAACTTCAGGAAAAGGCAAAAGCAGCGAAGTGCGAATTACTGCTGCCAATCGATACCGTCGTCGCCAAAGAATTCAAGGCGGGCGCCGAGAACAAGGTTGTTACCGGCGACATCGAAGCCGGCTGGCAGGGTATGGATATAGGCCCTGCGACACGCAAACTGTTCGCCGACAAGCTCAAAGATGCCAAGACAATCGTCTGGAACGGCCCGATGGGCGTTTTCGAAATGCCTCCATTCGATGAAGGCACCAAGGCGATTGCACAGGCGGTCGCGGACGCCACAAGCAAAGGAGCTAAAAGCGTCATCGGCGGCGGCGACAGCGCAAGCGCGTTGAAAAAACTCGGCCTTGATAAAAAAGTAACGTTTATATCAACGGGCGGCGGTGCGTCGCTCGAATTCCTCGAAGGCAAAAAATTCGTCTGCCTCGAAATTCTTGACGAAAAATAATAATCTTCCACGGAATTACGAGATACTGCACGGAAGCTTATGATTAAACGAAGATTACCCAAACCCGGTGTCATTGAGGTCAATCCCTCTATTTTGGCCGCTGATTTTGCGCGTCTGGCCGATGAGCTTGCCGTAATCGAAAAAGCAGGCGTCAAAATGGTCCACCTCGACGTGATGGACGGGCACTTCGTCCCGAATATCACCATCGGCCCGCCGGTGGTCGAAAAACTCCGTCAGCACAGCAATCTTTTCTTTGACGCACATCTTATGATTACCGACCCGCGGAAATACGCCCCCGCTTTCGTCAAGGCGGGCGTAAATAATATTACGTTTCACATCGAGGTTGAAAAAAAACCGGCGGAATTGATAAGAATGCTTCACGATATGGGCGTGACGGCAAGCATTTGTCTTAACCCGGAAACGCCGGTTAAGGCAATCGAAAAGACAGCCCACCTTGCCGATATGATTCTTGTAATGACGGTTCATCCCGGATTTGGCGGGCAGAAATTCATCGCTTCGGCCGCGAGAAAAATCCGAACCATCCGTAATATCGTCGGCCCCAAAATCAGGGTCGAGGTTGACGGAGGCATTGACATTAAAACCACGCCTATCGTGGTCGGCTACGGAGCCGACACCCTTGTGGCGGGCAGGGCAATCTTTGGTGAAAAAAATCGAATCGCCGCTATAAACGCCCTTCGACAAAGCTCAGGGCAGGCACTCCGCAAGACCTGCAAATAATTACATCTGGAAAACCGCTCGCTCTTTTGGTAGAATTTCCTGAATCCTGTGGACGGGACTTGAATGGCGATTATGGCAAAAGAAGCGAAATCGAAATGGAACGGCTTTTCGCTCAAAAAGCGAAAGGAAATGCCCGACGGGCTTTGGACTCGCTGTCCAGCCTGCGAGCACATGCTTTACAAAAGCGCCGTTGAGAAAAACCTCAACGTCTGCCCGGAATGCGACTATCACTTCCGCATCGACTCGCTCACTCGCATCGGCTACTTGGTCGATGAGGGTTCATTCGAGGAAACGCACGACCATCTCACCAGCAACGACCCGCTTGATTTCAACTTCAGGGGCACAACCTATCGCCAGCGGCTTAAAGCCGACGAACATAAAAGCAGCTCAAAAGAAGCAATGCGAATCGGCAAAGCGTTCATCAAGGGAAGAGGCGTAGTGCTGGCCGTTATGGAGCCGAATTTCCTGATGGGTTCGATGGGTTACGTCGTCGGCGAAAAACTCTGTTTGGCCGTCGAAAAAGCTATCGAAGAAAAGCTGCCGCTTGTGGCTATATGCTCATCGGGCGGCGCAAGAATGCACGAGGGCGTCGTATCGCTGGGCCAAATGGCGAAAACCAGCGCAGCCATCGCCAAATTCGACAGGGAAGGCGGCTTCTTCATCTCGGTCCTGACCGACCCCACTACCGGCGGCGTTACCGCCAGCTTCGCGATGCTGGGCGACTGCCTCATCGCCGAACCAAAGGCGTTAATCGGCTTCGCAGGCCCGCGAACCATCGCCGAAACAATTAAGGTCGAGCTTCCAGAAGGTTTCCAGACCGCGGAGTTTATGCTCGAACATGGCTTCGTTGATATGATTGTTCACCGCAAAGACCTTCGCAGCGAAATCGCCCGCCTCATTGATTACTGCCAGAAATAACATCCCCCGTAAAAATTATCTCGCATCCTGACCTGCCACCGACAACACCAGAGCAAAAACCTTTGACGCCCCCGCTTCTTTGAGTGTCTTTGCGCACTCGTTCAGCGTAGCTCCTGTTGTTTTAATATCATCGACAAGGCAAATGCTCTTGCCTGCAAAAGGATGTCGATAACGAACAGCAAACGCGCCGGCAACATTTTTTGCCCTGGCAGTTACTGTCATCATCGTCGGCTGCTCTTTGGTGTGACGAATACGGACGAGGTCAGTATTGATCTTGGCAGTTGGATGCTTTAATCCTCTTGCCACAAGATACGAATGGTTATAACCACGGCGTATGCGTTTTCGCCAATGCAACGGCACCGGAACAAAAAACTCGATATCATTAAAAAACGTGCTTGTCTGCAACGCGGTGTCCGCCAGCCAGACCATTAGCGAATCAAGTTCGGTTTTGTCATTCTTGAACGCCTTCACCATATCCCGCAGCGACTCCGCATACATACCGGCACGGGCAATACCGTCAAAATGCATCTGTTCACCACGGCAATTCAGGCAAACACCTTCACGAGCAACATAAGGGCTTACGTTTCTGCCGCAACGCCTGCAATAATCAGCAGAGCATACGGAAGTGAGTCCCTCCCAGCAATCGCCGCACAGGCCGCTGCCTGTTTCGACGTTATGTTCGCCGCAATTGACGCACTTGGCGGGCCAAAGCAATTGACCAAGCCCGCCAACAGTATCTTTTACGGCCATCACAAACCAATTTTTTGATATTTGGCTTGGTGTGGTTATCATCTTATTCATGGATTACAGCGTTCACATGGTTTTTTGCCCGCGGCGATTGCCTCGTCCCTGGTGGCATAACTCACAAGATTACCCATAGCTATTCTCTTCGCAGACGGGCAACTCGCCTTGTGAAATATCTGGCTGTTTTTAGAAGAAACATATTTAGATTCGACAGCTTGTTGTTTAACCGGCTTTGTATCGTTCTCATCAGTTACTTTGCGCAACTGCGGCTTTGTTTGACTGACCTCCGATTGTTTGTCTGCTGCCCTGGTCACAGACCACGAACCAATAAACGCCCGCGCCTGAACAATAGCCACAGAAATGAGGGACTCGGCCAAATCCTTTGTCGCAACCAAACGCATAACCGGCTCATCTTTCCAGACATCAGCCATCATATTGGCTTGGGGGCCGTTCTCAAGCTGGGCTCTTTTCAAAAAAGAAGTTTGAATGCGAAAAATGCACTGGTCCGTATCAGAAAGATTCAACGAATCAACCTCAATGCGAAACTCGGGAACATTGGCAGGCCTCCATCTCAGATTAGATACAGAACCTAACCGTTTTTTTGCGAGCGCTGCCAGCGGCGAGTTCACGTCCACATTGGTATCAATAATATTGATATCATACTCTTCAAATGCGGCCTTGACTTGCTGCTCGATCTGGGTAGTTAGTGCCGAATTGGAGTCGTTATACGCACCGCGCAATCTAACAGTTATATAAAAGCAATTGACATCCGCCAGTGCCGGATTGGGATTAACGATGTATGGACTTTGCGGAAGCGTCAACGTTATTGGTTCCTGTTGAGCAAAAGCAGGATTTGAAAGAATGATGAAAAGAACAGCAAACGTGAGAAGGTGTGTGATTCTCATAATGCTCTCCAAAATTTAAGTCAGTCAGACACTATACAATCAACGCAAAAGCATCGGCAACGGGCATACCTTCCTTAATGCCCAGCGATTTGGCCTTTTCATTAACCTTTGTAATCTTTCTGTCAGGAAATCTTTCGAGCGTGCCAATCGGATTGGCCGGCGAGCTTTCGACCAAAGCTGCAGCCACGCCATACCTCTGGCAGGCGTCAACGTCAATTGCGGGACAGGCAAGGAAACCTTTCGAGCCGGTAACAATCAGGATATTAAAACCGGGCCATTTCGTCTGGACGCCCTCGACAAGGCCTTTCGGCGTCTGAAAAGTTTTTCTATTTATTTCCATAATTCGCTCCCCTACTTATCTGTCGGTTTCTTTTTGCCCGCTTTTTTCGCCGGCTGTTCCTGCGGTTTATGCTCCTCGTGGCGAACCGGCGAACCGAGCATTGACTGTATCTCTTTTAATTTTTCCTGGAGCATTTCAGGCGTTTTAGCCTCGACCGTCAGCCGCAATAACGGTTCGGTATTACTCGGCCTGCAGTTAAACCACCAGTCCTTGAATCCGACTGTAACGCCGTCGAGCCAGTCAACCTGCCCGTCACGGTATCTCTTCGCAAGCTCATCCATCCTGACCTTTTTGTCCTCGACCTGGAAGTTTATCTCGCCGCTGGGGAAATATCTGCGAAGGGGATTGGCCAGCTCGCTGACCGGCTTATCGCTTTGACTGATTATATTGAGCATGTGAACAAATGTAATCATCCCAGAATCGGCGCAGAAGTTATCGCGGTAGTAGAAATGTCCGGACAATTCACCGCCGAAAATCGCGTGCGAATCACGCAACGCCTTTTTCATAAACGCGTGCCCTACCCGCTCCCGCCGAGGTGTCCCGCCGTATTTTATGATTTCCTCCGCAACCGCCCTGCTCGAACGAAGGTCATAAACTATCGTTGACTTCGGCTCTTTTTTCAGGAAATACCCTGCCATAAGCGCGGTCATCAGGTCGCAGCCAATCGTCCTGCCTGTCTCATCGACCATCATCAGCCGATCGGCGTTGCCGTCGAAACAAACGCCCAAGTCGCATTTATTCTGAACGACCGTCGCCTTCAATTCCGCGAGATTCTCCTCAACCAGCGGGTTCGGGTCGTGTTTGAATGTGCCGTCGTGTTTGAAATTAAGCTCGATGATTTTCAGGCCAAGCCCCGAGAAAATAGCCGGCACCATTTTACCAGCCATACCATTCGAAGCGTCAATGGCTATCTTGAGCTTTCGCAGCTTGGGCAGCAGGAATTTCAAAACGTGCTTTTTATATTCCTCCGTCAGGTCAACCTTCTGAACGGTTCCCGTGGGCTTACCCTTTGTGTGCAGCAGGGACATCGCGATATGCTGAATATCTTTTAGACCGGTATCTTCGCCGACGGGTTTTGCGCCGGGGCCTGATACTTTGAAGCCGTTGTATTTGGCAGGATTATGCGAAGCGGTAACCTGAACGCCGCCGCAGGTGTTCAGGTGATTGACCGCGAAGTAAATAAAAGGCGTATCATTCATACCGATATCGATGACATCGATGCCCGCTGAGGTAATGCCCTCAATCAGCGCTTTGGCAAGCGGCTCGCTGTGAGTCCGCATATCACGTCCCACGCAAATCGCCCTGCCATTGGTCTGCCCCCTGTCGAAACCGTGAAGAAGCGCAGGCAGAAAACGCGCCGTTGCAAAACCTATCTTCCACGCGTCCTCTTCGTTCAACTGCTCGCCGTAAACGCCCCTGATGTCGTACGCCTTGAAAATTGCAGGATCCATCAAAATAGCCTTTCGTTGCTGATTTCTTAAAATAAATACGGTTAATAAGGCTAATACTATAAGAGGCGAACCTGCCTTGTGTCAATGGCCGTTAAACTCGCGATTGACAATAACCGACTATTATGGTAGGTTTGCAATATTGTTAAGGTGAATTTATGGCGTTAAAACAATCTGCATTACGGTTAATCGCACAGGCAAAGCACATTATGTGCCCCGCTGCCATTGCGATTATCATTATAGGAGACATAACAAAGCTGTCCTGAAAGCGTCAAATATCGATTTATAAAGGCCTTTCAGGGCAACAATCCTGAAAGGCCTTTTTCGTTTATATAAACCGGCCGTCCGGTCATTACGTTGACTGAATGGTCGCTAATGTTTAAGATACTTGCTTTTGATATTTGAGGAATTACGATGTCCGACGACAAGAAAAGTTACAGCCAGACACTGAACCTGCCGCAAACGAGTTTTGCGATGAAGGCCAACCTCGTCCAGCGCGAGCCACTTATGCGCAAGGACTGGCAAAAACGCGATATCTACGGCAAAATCAGGGCCTCGAGAAAAGGTACGCCTTTATATATCCTGCATGACGGGCCGCCCTACGCCAACGGCGATATCCACATGGGCCACGTCATCAACAAGGTCCTCAAGGATTTTGTCATCCGCTACAAAACAATGACCGGTTTCGATGCCCCCTATGTCCCCGGCTGGGATTGCCACGGCCTGCCCATCGAATCGAAGGTCGTTACCGAACTCGGCGACAAAATCCGCCAGCTGAGCAAACCAGAAATCCGAGGGCTCTGCAAAAAATACGCGAGCAAATACATCAAGCTCCAGGGCCAGCAGTTTCAGCAGTTAGGCATCTTCGGCGACTTTGAAAATCCGTATCTGACCTTCAAACCCGTTTACGAGGCGGGCGTTCTCGAGGTCTTTGCTGAACTCGTCGGCAAAGGTCTTGTCAAAAAACAACTGAAACCCATCCACTGGTCCGTCGGCTGCGAAACCGCGCTGGCAGAAGCGGAACTCGAATACAAAGATATCGACTCGCCAAGCATCTTCGTAAATTTCCCCGTCGCCAAAGACAGCATCCCGCGATTAACCGAACTTGGCCTGGTAACAGCAGAGCAGGCCCAGAACGCCAAAGTTTGTTTTATGATTTGGACGACCACCCCCTGGACATTAGCCGCGAATCTCGCTGTTGCGCTGCATCCGCGTCTCGAATATGTAACTCTCGACTATCAGCTCAATGGCAAACGTTTCGTCTCCATTGTCGTTTCAGACCGCCTTGCCGCTGTTGTCGCGGCTGCGGGATTAAACGATAGCCAATACAAAGTCAGTCAATCAAAAGCCCTCGGCTCCAAACTTGAGGGCTTGCGCTATCAGCATCCATTCGTAGAAAAGAACCCAACGGATAAAGACGCCTACAAAGTTATCCTCGCGGAATACGTAACAACCGAAGACGGCACGGGTCTCGTCCATATCGCTCCGGGCCACGGCGCCGAGGATTATATGTCAGGCCAAGCCAACGGTCTCGCCGTATATTCTCCCGTCAAAGACGATGGCTCTTACGATAACACCGTCCCCGAATGGCTCCAAGGCAAAAGCGTCCTCAAAGTTGACTCCGAAGTCATCGACCACCTCAATAAAACCGGCTGGCTTGTCAAACAGCAGAAAATCACTCACAGCTATCCCCACTGCTGGCGAAGCAAAACGCCCGTCATCTTCCGCGCAACCGAACAATGGTTCGTCAGCGTCGATAAGGAAATCCCCGGCTTGGGCAAAACCCTGCGCAACCTCTCGCTCGAATCCACAAAAAACGTCCGATGGATTCCCGAATGGGGCCAGAAACGCATCGAAGGTATGCTCGAATCGCGTCCCGACTGGTGTATCAGCAGACAGCGAAGCTGGGGCCTGCCTATCCCGGTCTTCTTCAATCCTCAGGGCGAAACACTTTTGACAAAGGAATCGGTCCTCGCCGTCTCAAAACATATCGGCACAAAAGGCTCCGATAGCTGGTTCACCGATTCCCCTGAGCAAATCCTCGGCTCCGATTTCAAACTGCCCGCCGGCTTCTCATTCGGCGAGCTGAAAAAAGAAGAAAATATCTTCGATGTCTGGTTCGAGGCGGGATGCAGCTGGTATAGCGTCGCCTCAAAAGCCGGCTGGCCCATCCCCGTTGACCTCTATCTCGAAGGCAGCGACCAGCACCGCGGCTGGTTTCAGTTATCGCTTTTGCCCGCGCTGGGCTTTATGGGCAAAGCCCCCTTCAAGGCCGTCCTCACCCACGGCTTCACCGTCGATGAAAAAGGTATGAAGCAATCCAAATCCCTCGGCAACTACGTCAACGCACAGGACGAAGTCGCCAAATACGGCGCGGACATCCTTCGTCTGTGGGTCGCCAGCGTCAACTATCAGGACGATATGCGATGTAACGACGAGCTAATCGGCAAAACCCAGGACGCCTACCGTAAAATCCGAAACACCCTGCGCTATCTCCTCGGCAACATCTACGACTTCGACCCCGCCAAAAACGCCGTCGCTTACGACAAAATGTTCGAAATCGACAAATGGGCGATGCAGCAATTGCAAAAACTAATCGCCGGAGTTACCAAGGAATTCGACGATTTCGCCTATCATCGCGCGTTCTCCCTGCTATACAATTTCTGCAGCGTCGAAATGAGCAGTATCTATATGGACCTGCTAAAAGACCGCCTCTATTGCGACCCCGCCGATAGCCCGTCTCGCCGAAGCTGCCAGACCGCACTCTATCGAATTCTCGATTCTCTAACGCTGCTGTTCGCTCCAATCCTCGTCCACACCGCCGAGGAAACCTGGGCTGCAATCCAGCACAAATCGCAAAAAGTCGAGACCGTTCACCTCGCGATGCTGCCCAAAGTTGACCCGGCTATCGACTGGCAGGCAGGCGAAGCAAAATGGCAAAAACTTATGTCTCTGCGAGATGCCATTCTTCTCGCACTTGAACCGTTGCGCCGCGATAAACTTATCGGCAGCAATCAGGAATCAAGTGTAACCATCCGCTGCGGCAGTGAAGATGCGACCGCAATTGAGCAGTTTGGAATAAAGAATTTCGCCGCGCTTTGCATTGTTAGCGAGGTGAAACTCGAAAAAGCCGAAGGCCCGACACAGGTAATTGCTCAGAAGAGCGCTCATCAAAAATGCCAGCGTTGCTGGAACTACTGGCCCAGCGTCGGCAGCGACCCGCAGCACCCTGATGTCTGTGAACGCTGCGCCGCCGCATTAAAACAATTGTAGCGAAAAAGGGGTCAGTAGCCGTTTTGGCTGATTTGTTTGCGGACCGTTTCAAAAACCTGTTCGACGGTTATGTGTGTAATATCGTGCCTTGGGTCGCAGCTGTCCGCCTTCATTCCACGTTCGTTCGGGTCAATCGCCACGACACATTCAGGACGCTTATACGGGCACACCCTCGCCGGATTCGTAGGCCCGAATATCATCACTATCGGCACGCCGAGTGCGACCGCGATATGCCCCGGCCCGGTATCATTGCTCACGACCAATGACGCCTTTTTCATTAACGGTATCAGCTCGCGCACTGATGTTTTGCCAGCAAGATTTATGACTCGCTTGCCAAGCGTCTCAATATATTCCCGCTCCCCCTGCGAACCAGTCGCCACAATCGATAATCCGAATCGCTC
Organism: uncultured Phycisphaerales bacterium; assembly: GCA_963769245.1. Lineage (GTDB taxonomy): Bacteria > Planctomycetota > Phycisphaerae > Sedimentisphaerales > Anaerobacaceae > Fen-1362. The sequence goes on along the minus strand of CAVYKU010000001.1, from coordinate 1,298,543 downwards.
GCCAATTTTGCCTGCCAGTTCCGCAAATCGTTCAATCGGCCAACACTTATTCGGCTGTGCCGCCCCCGGAACAATAACAGCATATTTGGCGTTTACGCCCTGCGATTTCAAAAGTTTGTCGATTTTTTCCGTTGCCCCCGCGTCTTCGGGCAATTTGAATTCCGCTTCCCACTGTTTTGCGCCAGCAACGGCAACCATTTTCAAATAATAATCGACTAAGTGAATGTTCGAAGCTTCTTGCAAAATTTTATCCGTGTAAAAGAGATGTGCCAGCTCTCTCGCCCCTGCCATCCCGAATCGCTTTTTGCTGCCTGTTACCCAACTGAAAAATCCCGTTCTGAAAAGTCCCTGGAAATCAAATACCAAATCGAATTTGCCTGCCCTGAGCTGCTTAACAAGCAACCGCAGAGATTTAAAACTGTCAGGACTGCACCACCATTTGGACAGTTGTTTGCGGTCGAACAGGATAATATCAGATATAAAGGGGTGTCCCGTTATCAGCGGCGCAAACTCAGGCCTGACAAGCCACGATATTCTTGCCCCCGGAAAACTCCTCTTCAGCGCCGACAATGCCGGCAGCGCTAAGATTATGTCCCCCAAAGCGCTCGGCTTTATAATCAAAATGCGTCTCGGCTCTTCGCCCATCATTTAACGTCCCTGTCTGGCCTGCTTGAAACGATACTTAGCCTGTGCCTTCTGCGCAAGTCGCCGGAATATGTCCTTGCGCTCTCCCGCCGGTATCCTCATCTCATCGCAGTATATCTCGAAGGCCCGCAGATAATCCGTCCGCATAATACCCGGCATTTCCATCACCGATGCCGCCAGTTGCCAAAGCCCCTGCATCTGCCTGTCTTCGTTAGCGGAAAAATACTGCTTAATCCCATCGACGTCGGTAATCGTAACGCGATACTCCCCGTCGCTGTCCTGGTTAACGACAAAATTAGTCGCCTTGGCATCCCTGTGCCACAAATTATTTTTATGAAGCTCCGCGAATATCTCCGCCATCCGCGCCGAAAGCTCCCGTATTATCCAGTACCGCTCCTCGCCACTGGCCTTCATATTCCTCAAAAACTCGTACAGGTTTGTCCCCTCAATATATTCGCTGATGTATATGCTCTGGTCACAAAACAAGAATCTCTTGTGATATACTGCCGCCAGCGGCGCCGCGACGGGCAAACCATATTGCCTGATTTTGACCGCCGCGATAAAATTCCGTATCGCGTGCGCCGCCCCCATCGACCGCAAAAATCCTCGAATCCCCCTGCCGCAATGACGCTGCTTTATAACCGCTTTGACGCCCCTGCCCCCGATATCCAGGTACTTAACCGTAACGGTATTTAAGCCCTCGATTTTCAGCGTCTGCTGCACCCCCTCAAGCAGCTTTTCCGGCTTAGCCAGCAGCTTTTCCCATCCTGCCTTTGAAAACTGGTCTTTGCCCGCGGCGCGAATCGCAACCCATCCGCGCCATCCGTCAACGAGCGCAACATCCGATATCTCGATTAAATTCCTCATTACTGTTTCAACGTCGTGCATATCCCTATTTTATGCGTTTACCTCCCTTTCGGCAATTGCTTAAATTCCCAATATTCATTATGCTCTCCAAAATGAACAAGAAAGGAAAATACGTTTACGACTGGCCCAGGCCTATGGTTACGGTCGATGCGGTAGTTTTCGCCGTAACCGCCGACGTAATCAAGCTCCTGCTCATCAAACGAGGCAACGAACCATTCAAAGGCCAGTGGGCGATTCCAGGCGGCTTTATAGGAATGGATGAAGAATTGGATGACGCCGTCGCAAGAGAATTACAGGAAGAAACGGGCCTCACGGGAATCGCCCTTGAACAGATGCACACCTTCGGCACCTGTGGCCGGGACCCACGAGGCAGACAAATCACCGTTGTTTATATGGGCATAATCAAAGAAGGACTCGACCGCGTAAAAGCCGGCGATGACGCCGCTATGACACAATGGTTCGATATCAACAACCTGCCCCCGAATATGGCCTTTGACCACAACTTCGTTGCCCGCCTTGCCATCGAAAAATTAAAATCCCAAATAAAATGAAAAGAGCGCAAGTTTCGAAAAACCCACGCTCCTGGTCTTTATGCCCTGTGTGCTGCTTTCACTCTTATTTTTTATCTTTTGCCTCGAACTCAGCGTCAATGACGTCGTTGCCGCCTTTCCTGCGGACTTCGCCTTCGGCAGGCGGAGGGGGCGGGGCATCCTGTTGAGCCGGGCCTGCGGCGCCTTTGCCGCCCGCGGTTTTCTTCGCGGCTTCCTCATACAGCGTTTTGCCTAATTCCTGACTTGCGCTATTGAGGTTATCAATTGCCTTTCTTATCGCGTCGGCGTTATCGCCCTTGACGGCTTCCTTTAGATTATTTACCGCGCTCTCGATGTTGCTGCGAGTGCCGCTGGGAACCTTGCTGCCATGCTCCTTGAGCGTTTTTTCAGTAACGTAAACAAGCTGGTCTGCCTGGTTCTTCAAATCCACGACCTCGCGTTTCCTCTTGTCTTCCTCAGCGTGTGATTCGGCGTCCTTTTTCATCCGGTCAATATCCCGGTCGCTTATGCCTGAGCTGGATTTAATCTCAATCGACTGCTGCTTGTTTGTCGCAAGGTCCTTGGCAGATACGTTCAAAATACCGTTTGCGTCGATGTTAAAAGCAACCTCAATTTGCGGGATGCCTCTCGGCAACGACGGCAAACCTGCAAGCTGGAACCTGCCAAGCGAACGGTTATCTCTCGCAAACTCGCGCTCGCCCTGCAAAACGTGAATATCAACTGTTGTCTGGTTATCCGCGGCGGTCGAGAAGATTTCGGTCTTGCTCGTAGGTATCGTTGTATTGCGTTCAATCAGTTTTGTCATAACGCCGCCAAGCGTCTCAACTCCAAGTGAAAGAGGCGTTACATCCAGAAGAAGAATATCTTTTACGCCCGTGTCACCCGCCAATACCGCGCCCTGGACAGCCGCACCCATCGCGACAACCTCATCAGGATTCAAACTCCTGTTTGGTTCCTTCTGGAAAAGCTCGCGTGCAATCTGCTGCACCTTCGGGATTCTCGTTGAGCCGCCTACGAGCAAAACTTCCGAGATATCCTTGTTCGCAAGTTTGGCATCCTTTATCGCCTTGAGGCATGGACTTTTCAGCCGGTCGAATACCGGCTCGCATAACGCCTCAAACGTGCTGCGGGTAATCGTCATCTGCAAATGTTTCGGCCCCGACGCATCCGCCGTAATAAAAGGCAGGTTCACCGTCGATTCCACTTGGCTGCTCAATTCGCACTTGGCCTTTTCCGCCGCTTCTTTGATTCGCTGATGCGACATCGGGTCTTTGCGAAGGTCGATGCCTTCTTTCTTTCTGAACTCTTCGGCGATGTAATTAATCATAACCGCGTCGAGGTCATCGCCGCCCAGGTGAGTATCGCCGTTGGTGCTCAAAACCTCAATGACGCCGCTCTTGTCTTCGAAACCGCCTATATCAAGTATCGATACATCAAACGTTCCGCCGCCGAAGTCAAAAACAACTACCTTTTCATTTTTCTGTTTATCAACGCCGTAAGCAAGGGCCGCTGCCGTCGGCTCATTGATAATTCGCTCGACCTTGAGCCCAGCGATTGCGCCAGCGTCCTTGGTTGCCTGTCTTTGCGCGTCATTGAAATACGCGGGCACGGTAATAACCGCCCGCTCAACACTCTCACCGAGATAATCTTCCGCCGTCTTTTTCAAATCCTGCAAAATCATCGCGGATATCTCAGGCGGCGTATATTCCTTGCCGCGGACGTTGACCTTTACCAGTTCATCGGCGCCGCCCACAATTTTATAAGGCACTATTTTTTCTTCGGACCCAACCTCGTTGTGGCGTCTGCCCATAAACCGTTTGATTGAGAAAACCGTATGCTCAGGATTGGTTACCTGCTGGTGTTTTGCAATCTGGCCGACTAATCGTTCGCCCTTGTCGGTAAAGCCGACAACTGAGGGCGTCAACCGTGAGCCGGATGAGTTAATCAGGACCTTAGGTGTGTTGCCTTCCATTACGGCAACCACTGAGTTTGTCGTTCCCAAGTCAATTCCTATTATTTTGTTCGTAGCCATATTTAGCTCCCTTTCTATTTATTGCGTATTGGTAACATAATTGCTTCTAACTTAAAAGTGCAAACGCTGTGCCAAAGGCCCAGCCGAAAACCAATATGTCATAACGATATTAAAACAAAGGAGTTATGATTATTGAGCAGATAAATGGCGTATGTATTTTTGCCATTTTGGCAGATGCCAACGGCAGTCAGGGACACCGCTTAACCGTTGAGGGCTGAACGAATAATCTTGCGCGGAGGGCGTCGCGGTGGGTGGAATCAAGCTCTTTGCCGTAGTTGAGCTGCAAATGGGCAGGCAGCGTAAGCAAAAAGAGGCGATTTACCGTGGCAATCGACAGCCGGTCGCTTGTGCCTGCACTGCCAATATCGTTTCCCAGCGAGCAAAGCCGGTCTATTGCGGGCGTCGATGCCCCCTGATGTTTGTGCATATTAAGCCCAAGCCGAATGTGACTGAGCAAAAACAACGCTTCCTGTGAGCTTATCAAATTGGCGTTTTTTAACAGGGCAAGCGCACGCGAGATTTTATCGTCGAGCAAACTGGCGTCGTGCGAAAGCAGCTGACTGCGGGCCGCGTGCTCATATTCGACAATTTCCGGGATAATCGTTTTTTCGAACTGGGTAACAATATCTTTCTCGCGAACACCCAGGGTTGTCTGGTTGGAGAGCTGGTAAAAATCGCCCGCCGCTTCAGTTCCTTCGCCGAAAAGTCCGCGAACCGCCAACCCAAGTGATTTTGTGGCATTGAGAAATTTTTCTATCTGGCTCGTCATTTTCAGCGCAGGCAGATGCAGCATAACCGATACCCTGATTCCCGTCCCGAGATTGGTCGGGCAGGCAGTAAGATAACCGTATTTTGGACTAAAGGCATATTCAACCTTCTGCTCAATCATATCATCGATACGGTTAATCTGTTCGAGGCAGGCGGGCAACTGGCATCCGGCCTTTAGCACCTGCAGGCGCAGGTGGTCTTCCTCGTTAATCATCGCGGTGAAAAATTCCCGTCGTGCAATCACCGCACCGCGGGGACCTTTGCCGAATGCGTGATTCTGGCTGATGAGATGCCGCTCGACAAGGAACCGTTTTTCCAGTGCGGGCACTTTGTCAACGCCGATGTAAAACACCTCATCGCCGAGGTCGATTCCCATCAAAACGTCTTTGAGTTTTCTTAGTATCTCCGCTTTTTCGGTCGCCGGGCACGCTGCCAAGAACCTGTGCCCCGCAAGGTTTCTCGCCAGGCGAACTCGTGAGGAAATCACCACGTCCGAGAGAGGCCCTTCCCCGCTGAACCACTCGTTGATATTCCCGCTTATTTCAGTAAGTTTCATTGCGATAAAACACGTTACTTAAATTCAGCGAGCTTATCCCGCAATTTCGCGGCAAGCTCGTAATCCTCTTTTCGCACCGCTTCATCCAATTGCTGACGCAACTGCGTAATCTCAAGCTGTTTTTTCGAATCGGTTGGCGTATTCGCCGGCACTTTGCCGCAGTGGCACGTCGCGCCGTCGTGCGCCTTTTTTATCAGCGGCGAAAGCTGTTTCTCGAAGACCTCGTAATCATTCGGACAGCCGAGAACCGCCTTCTCCTGGAACTTCTCCAGCGTGTAGCCGCAGTTAGGGCATACCTGCTCACTGGCGCTGGGCTGGGCCGGCTCTTCGCCCTTGGGACCTACCGAAAGCAGGCTGCTCAAAAGCTCGTTGAGCGGGATATAACTTTTCGTTCCGACCCCCTGCTCCTGCGCACTGCTCGCACAGGTGCATCTCCGTCCTGACGCCGTCGGCTATCTCCGTCAGGTGTATCGTCGCTTCCTTACTCTGGCAAACCTCACACTGCATAAAGACCTCGATTTAACCTGATTATTATACCATACTGACGCAGATATAATCGTCAATTTCCCCGCCCTCCGTAATTTACATCTCAACCTCTGCCCTGCCCGTTATGCTTTGCTGTAAATCGCCCAGCATCCCACCTGTTCGCTCACCCTGATACTCTTTAGCCGAACATTATCCGTCGCCAGAGTCGGCTCAAAGCGGTCAAAAATATACACCGCGACGTTTTCCGCTGTGGGGCATTTGTCCTTGAAATAATCCGACTCATTCAGCACGGTTTCATTGAGTGCCGAGAGAACATTCGTCAGCCGGCTTTTGAGCTGCGCGAAATTTATCACAACGCCGCCTTTATTCAGGGTTTCGCCGCAAACCTCGACCTCAACCGCCCAGAAATGCTCATGTTCGGGCTCTTTGGTTCCGTCCGGCAAAGGAATGCTGTGCCAGGCCTTGAATTGTGTCTCGATACCAACAGTAAACAAATCTATATCTCCAACATTCAAAACCACGAAAAAATGACATTTAGAGGCAATATTTCGCCTCAACCGTCGTACCTAATCATTTTCGCCATTTTTGCTATTGTTTCTTGAATCGTTCTCGCAGCCGGCGATACACATTTTGGGGCACGAGATTCGATATATCACCCCCCAGCGATGCCACCTGACGAACCAGCGTCGAGCTGATAAAGCCGTATTGCTCAGTCGTCATTACAAATATCGTCTCTATACCCGTAACAGACCGGTTGGTCATCGCCAGCTCGAACTCATAATTCACATCCGTCAAGCTTCGCAGGCCACGTAAAATAACGTTGGCCTTTTTCTGCCGGGCATATTCCACCGTCAGCCCATCGAAACCCTCCACGGACACGCCGGGCATGTCCTTTATAAGCTCCGCTATCATCTCAACGCGCTGCTCAGGAGTGAAAAGCTGGTCTTTCAGGGGGCTTTTGCCGACAGCCACTATCAGCTCGTCAAAAAGCTTCATACCCCGGTTTATTACGTCCAAATGCCCGTTGGTAATCGGGTCAAAAGACCCCGGAAAAATCGCACGCACAATTTTATCGCCCATAATCTTATCCTAACTCAGATTTGGTATTATATCTCCCCTTGCCGACAGGTCAAACCATTCTCCCGCATCGTTTAACCCCATTTCCTCCCCGCTGGTCTCGTCTTCTACTTCTTCAGCTTCTCTGCTGTCGGCAAAACAGCAAATGAATCTATCCCCTCTTTTTTCACAAATCCATCTACCGCTTTTAGAATATCTCCCATATCGCTGCCGTGCATCATCGCGAAGATATTATAAGGCCAGCCCTTAAACTTTTTCCGCTCGTAACAATGACTGACAATTTTCATCGCCGCCAATTTTTCGCCTATGTCAATCGCCCGCGATTTTTTTGCTTCGCAGGCAAACATCGCGTTGGCGGTAAAGCCCAGCTTATTATGATTCACCATCGCCCCAAGGCGATTTATTACTCCCTTTTGTCTCATCTCCGCGATACGCCTTAAGCCGCCGTGAATTTCAAACGCATCTTTACCAAGAAAATCGAACGGCCGTTTGACAACTTTTAATCCCCCCTGCAATCTCCTTAATATCCGTTCATCAATCTTGCTTATCGTTCTCCGTCCTCTGTCTTCTGTCCTCTGTCTTCTGCTTTCCGACAGCAATCGCTTTCCGTCACTTGCCGCGTCGAAACGCACATCTAATTTAAAGACCCGCACAACAGGCAAACTGTTGAAAGCAGTCCCGAAACGCTTCGATAAATTTTCCAAAATCGTTTCGATATCTTTTTGCGAATCAGCACGCAGGGTAAACCAGAGGTTGTAATGATGCTCGCGGAGGTAATTATGCGATACGCCTTTTAATTTATTAACAGCAGAAACGGCCTTTTTCAAATTCTTCTGTTCGATATGAGCCGCAGCAAGAGTGCCTGCCTTGCCAATCGCCCGCCAGTTTATCGACACGCCGAGGCGTCTGATTACGCCGAGTTTGATGAGTACCCCCGTGCGTTTGAGGGCTTTTGCTTCGTTGCTTCTGAGAATCCTGGCAATTATCGCGAATGGTCTTTCAGCTATCGGCAGGCCAATTTGCAGCTCATTACACAGCCGCTTATCAAACGCCGAAAGATTATACATTGTCAGCGTCTCCGTTTAGGCACATATCCGCAAATCGGGTCACCGGCCAAGTAATTACCCATTATCGCCATTGCTCTGGCCTTGCAGCCGCCGCAGACCTCGACGTATTCACACTCGCCGCATTTGCCTTCAAACCCGGCAGTGTCGCGTATTTCGTTGAGGAATTTCGATTCGCGCCAGATTTTTGCGAAGTTATAGCTGTTATCAATGAGATTGCCAGCCGGGATATCGAGGAAGCCGCAGGTCTGCACGTCACCTTTGAAGCTAATAAACCCGAACCCTTTGCCTCCCATACATCCAGTACTTTCGGCGACAAGCCCTCTCGCCTTTGCCTGCTCGCAAATCCTGGCAAACGCGGGACCGCATGTGACACGGACATCGATTTCTTTTTTTAATTTTATACGCAGAAGCTCGTTGAGAATGTATTCGTACTGGATAGGGTCGAGGACGGCATCGTCCATTTCCGTGGCCCGGCCTGTGGGGACAAGCATAAAGGTGTTGAAACATATAGCACCCAGACGTTTGGCAAGCTCGGCAATCCCGATGATTTCGCCGGCGTTTTGCTTGTGTATCGTGGTATTTATCTGGAAAGGCATTTTGGCGTTGCGGGCTATCTGGGCAGCTTTAATCACCGTATCAAACGCCCCGTTAGTGTCGCGGAAATGGTCGTGGGTCTCAGCGGTTGCGCCGTCGATACTGAAAGACAGTGCCGAAACGCCAGCTTTTTTAAGTTTGATTATCGAATCGTCGTCGAGAAGATAGCCGCAGGTCGCCATCACTATGCGAAGGCCTTTTTCCTTGGCGTATTCAATAATCTCATACAAATCGGGGCGTTCCATCGGCTCGCCGCCCGTCAATATCAGGATTGGTTTGGCAAACTCGGCGATTGAGGCGATTATCTTTTGGCATTGTTTGGTTGTCAGCTCCGACCCGCCAGCGGGGCCGGCATCGCCCGGCAGTGTTTGCAGTTATACCGGCATCGCCTGGTTATTTCAAAGGCGATAAGACGCGGTTTTAGCCCATCCTGGGCCTTATGTCTCGCCGTACCTGTTTTCATACTGATTTAATGTAATTTATTTGCTCCAGACAGTCAATTGTTCGTTATATTTACACCGTTTTGGGCTTGCCTTGTCACCGGGAAATCCGTAATATTAAGCGGTGAAATCGCCCGCATAATATAATGTGGCGTAATAAAGGAAAGGAAAATTTATGTCTAAAAGTCGTGATACCAAAAAAGAGACAAAGAAGAAACCGCAGAGAACATTAGAAGAAAAACGCGCCGCGAAAAGAGCCAAGAGGGCAGGTCTGGTGTAGGTTCCCCAGGTTGCACCCCTCTTCGTTAAAACCACAAAAGGCAGGCCCTGCTTCGCCATACACCTCGGCTAAGGTGCGGTAGTCCAATGTTTGGTGATATCGCTGATTATATAAAACTCAAAGTACCGGCCAAGACCATACCTCGCCTCCGCCATCATCGGTTCATCGGCAATTTTCTGTAATAGACCCGCTTGAGAAACGTCATATAATCGGGCAGGTTGACGACCCAATAAAACCAATCGATACAGGGCATACAACCCGCAAAATCCGTATAGTTTCTGCCTCTTAACAGGCGAATGTAGTGATTATAGGGCTTTAATCAGACATCTATTTTTGGTATAATTGCGCATACACGCTTTGGGTCATGGAAGGCCAATTAGGCGAGGTATAGGTGATGAGCAAATTTAAGTCGGTATTTACGGTTTGTGCTCTAATGGCCATTGTCTTGACAATGGTCACGGGGTGCAGCCCTGATTTTCACAAGGCCGACGCCGACAAAGAAGTTTACAAAATTATCGATGCCAAATGGCGGGACAACTTCGGCCAAAAAGTCAACTATGTCATTTCCGACGCAAACACCATATCCACCCCCAACGACGTGAATGTTGCCAAAGCCCCGGTTTTTGAAGAGCCCCTCACACTGGCACAGGCAGTAGCCATAGCCACAAAATACAATCGGGACTATCAGTTCCAAAAAGAATATCTTTATTTGCAAGCCCTGACACTGACAGGAGAGCGTTACAAATACGCCTTGAAGTGGTTTGGAACTATCGATTACGAATACTCAAAAAATGGTGAAAGCCCCGAAAGTCAAAATATCAGCTCCGAGGTTGGCGTTTCAAAAACCTTGCTGACACCGGAAGGAATTTTGCTCAATTCCAGTTTGGCAATCGACTGGGCAAGATTTTTAACAGGCGACCCGCGCACCACGTTGAGCGGCGTTCTGAGCGGCACACTGGACATACCCTTGCTTGGTAACGGTGGCGGTAAAGCAGCATGGGAGGAACTAACACAGGCGGAGCGGAATGTTTTATACCAGATACGCACGTTTAACCGATATCGCCAGACCTTTGTGGTTAATACCATTAGCGCTTATTACGGCGTCCTGCAAAATAAGGACGGCGTAACCAACGCGAAGAACAACTGGAACAGCAGCGTCGAATACCGAAAACAGGCGGAAATGGAGGCCAAAACCGGGCGAACAGCTCCTTACGAAGTTGACCAGGCCAGGCAGCGAGAACTAAGCGCTTATGACAGCTATATAATAACCCTTCAGATCTACGAACAATCGCTCGATTCATTTAAAATCATGCTGTCATTGCCGGTCAATACTCCGCTTGAGCTGGACCAGAATGAACTTAAAGCGATGCAAAACTACGGCACAACCAAACCTCAATTCTCAATTGATGACGCAATCGAAACGGCGCTTAGATGCCGACTGGATTTAGCCAATTCCGCGGATGCTATCGATGACGCTCAACGCACCGTCAAGCTTGCCGCCGAAGGGCTTGGCCCACAGCTCGACATTACCGGCAGCACAAATGTCAACTCACAGGGCAACGCACATATAGACAACTTCCAATTTCACAAGGGAACTTACAATGGGGGGCTCTCCGCCGATTTGCCCTTTGACAGGAAAAACCAGCGAAACACCTACAGGCAGGCATTGATAACGCTGCAACAACAGCAGCGGGCATACAGCCAGAGCGTTGACTCAGTTGTGCAGAACGTCCGCCAGGATTACCGTCAAGTAATGGCAACGGCAGAAGAGTTCATTACCCAGGAAAAAAGCTTGGCAATAGCCGAGGAAAGAGTTAAAAATATGCCATTGTTGCTGAAGTCAGGCAGGGCAAAAACCACAGACCTGCTTGATGCTCAGGACGCGCTGCTGCTGGCACAAAACAATCTTACTTCAGCGCTGGTTGGCCACACAATCGCCAAACTAACTTTCTACAGCGACGTCGGCATATTGCAGGTCAAACCAGACGGAATGTGGACGCAATCCGAAATAGCGGTATCCAGGAATCAGATAAATGAACGAGAACAAAGCAAACAGTCTTCCGAAGACAGCCTCTAAACCGGCCTGGTGGCGGAATAAATGGCTTATCGCCGCCGGTTTAGTCATCGTTATTATAGCGATACTGATTATGACTCTGGCCGCAAGCAAAACCTCCACGTCTGCACAGTCCAAAACTCTCAGTACCTTCGTCGCTCACCGAGACAACCTTACTGTTACCGTCACCGAAAGCGGCAATATCAAGGCACAAAAAACCATCGACCTCAAATCCGAAGTCGAAGGCCGGGCAACCATCATCAATATAGTTCCGGAAGGCACCATTATCACTACCGAAGACGTATGTAATGGTAAAATCCTCGTTGAGCTTGATTCGGGCGACTTAAAAGAACAGCTCACTCAGCGCCAAATTGATTTCACCACCGAAGAAGCAAGCTACGCGCAGGCAAAAGAGGCCTATGACATACAGGTTAAACAAAACGAAAGCGATATTACAGCGGCGGAACTCAAAGTCAGGTTCGCCCTTATGGACTTCCAGAAGTATCTCGGCGAATCGCTCGCGAATCATATCATCGACGCCATCAAGGAAGCAAACGACCCCAACGTTGATACTTCGGCTATTATCGATGTCGATAACTTCATTCAGGACGCAAACAAACTCGGAGGCCAGGGTTTACAGGATATTGAAGGCTGGGAGGATAAAATCAAACTGGCGAAGGCGAATTTCGCAAACGCGAAATACCAGCTCGAAGGCACGCAGGAGCTTTTTGACGCAAATTACGTCGCTAAAATCGAACTGGACCGCGACAAGCTTTCAAAAGACAGTTATGAAATACAGGAAGAAGAGGCGATTGTCTCGCTCAATCTCTACAAGCTTTATGATTTCCCAAAACAGGTCCAGACATTTTTAAGCGCTTACTTCGAATCAAAACGTGTCCTGGAACGCACTTACGCCAAGGCGCGTTCTCAACTTGCGCAGGCCAAGGCCCAGCTCGAAAGTGCAAAGGCCCGGCTGGACCTTCAACAGGACCGTCTCGACAAAAGCAAAAAACAATTCGCCGCCTGCATTATAAAAGCACCCGCCCCCGGCTTAGTCGTGTATGGCTCAAGCATGGACACTATGAGCAGATACCGCGGCGCTGGCCTTATCGCGCCGGGCGAAACGGTCTATCAGAGACAGACAATTATCTCGCTGCCCGATACTTCTTCAATGATGGCCGAAATAGACGTCCACGAGTCATCCATAGATAAAATCAAGCTGGGGCAGAAAGCAACTATCGTTATGGATGCCTTTCCCGACCAGACATTCAACGGCGAAGTCATCAAAGTCGCCTCACTGCCGGACCAGCAGAGAAACTGGCTCAGCCCCGACATCAAGGTCTATACAACACAGGTCAGTATTGAAGGTACTCACAGCTTTCTCAAGCCCGGAATGTCCACCCGCGTCGAAATTTTTGTCGATTATGCGCCAAACGCCCTGATTGTGCCCGTCCAGGTGGTCGCGAACAGAAACGGAAAAAAAGTGTGCTTCACTGTAAGCGGCGGCAAAAGCATTGAAAAAGAGGTTAAAACAGGGTTGTTCAACGATACCTGGGTTCAGATTCTCGAAGGCCTCAGCGAAGGCGAAGAAGTTATGCTTAACCCGCCCAGGATTAACGAGACAAAAAAAGAGTCGGAAAAACAATTAGCCGACAAATTCCCAAAAAATGGACAACAATCGCAGCCGATGGTGGCACGGGCATATGACGACTCGCCGCAAACCTCAGAACCAAACAGAGCTGACCAAGGAAGACAGGGTATGCCGCTAATGGGTATGACGGGACCACATAGTATGTCCGGGCCGCCGGGTATGCCGCCTGACTTCAACCAGCTTGATGATGCGACAAAAGAAAAAATCAAACAGTTCCAGGAAAAAGTCGCCAAAGGCGAGATATCCTTCGACCTAAACCAGATGGACGAACAGTCCCGCGAGAAATTCAAACAATTAAAAAATCGTACGAGGCAGCAGAGCGATGGACAAACTACCACCCAGGAACCTTGATTTTACCGCCGACGGCTCAATCCTCGTTTTTGAAAAACTCTGCAAAAACTACCAGCTTGGCGCCGTCGAGCTTAAAGTCCTGCGGGAAATCGACCTTGTCGTAAAGAAAGGCGACTATCTCGCCGTGATGGGGCCCAGCGGCTCAGGCAAATCAACCCTGCTCAATCTCATTGGATGCTTAGATAAACCTTCAAACGGGAAATACTATCTCGGCGGCCACGATGTTGCCACCCTCGACGATAACGAGCTTTCCGCAATACGCGGCAGACACATCGGATTCGTCTTTCAGTCATTCAACCTGATTGCGCAACTGAACGTTCTTGAAAATATCGAAATCCCGATGTTCTATCAGGGCATACCGGAGCATCAAAGCAAAGCCAGGGCAATAGAATTAGCTGAAATGGTTGGGCTTGGCGACCGCGTCAACCACAGACCGTCTGAGCTAAGCGGCGGCCAGCAGCAGCGAGTCGCTATCGCCAGGGCGCTGGCCAACGACCCCCTGATTGTTCTCGCAGACGAACCAACGGGAAACCTCGACAGCCAGAGCGGCAAAGACATTCTTGGCATACTCGACCTTCTTTATCAACAGGGTAAAACTCTCATCGTTATCACACACGATGAGGATATCGCCAAACATTCACAAAGAGAAATACGCCTGTTCGACGGGCGAATAGACAAACAATGGTATAACCGCTGATATATGTTCTTATATAGAACCAAAAGAACGCTGAAACTTGGCATTAAGAGTTTGTGGCTTCATCGTCTTCGTTCTACGCTTACCGCTCTTGGTATCATATTCGGCGTCGCATCAGTTATCGCGATGCTCGCCATCGGCGAAGGCGCAAGCAGAGATGCAATGGCACAAATCGCGCGGCTCGGCTCACTCAATATCATCGTCAAAACCATTCAGCCCCCCGAAGACCAGCACGCCACAGGCCAGCAGCAAAGCTTGCAGGAATACGGCCTTACTTACGATGACGCCGAACGTTTCCGAAACAGCATTCCCGGAATACAAGTTATTGTCCCGATCCGGCGAGTTGCGCATCAGGCCTGGTATCGAAACCGCAAAATCCCCGTCGAAGTCATAGGCACTGTCCCCTGGCATCTCGAAACTTCTCCTATCCGGCTGGTAATGGGCAGGTTCCTCTCCAGTTACGATATGGATTACAAACAGGATATCTGCGTCATTGACGAAAGAGTTATGAACGAACTGTTCAAATTCGACGACCCGCGCGGACAGTTTATCAAAATAGGAAGCGATTATTATTCCGTCGTAGGCATCGTAAGCCCGCAGCCCATCGCGGCTTCTTCAGAGCAACAGCAGGCAAAAGACGCCGAGGCGTCAAAAAAACAAGCCGGCGCAAACGCAGGAAATGTTTACATTCCGCTGACAACCGTTAAAAATCGTTTCGGCGAGATGTCCGTCAAGATATCGGGGCAAAGCGGCGCAAACGTCGAAAAAGTTGAGCTGCAGGAAATCATTGTCAAAGTCGCCAACGCCAACCTCGTTTTGCCCACCCGCGATATCCTCCAGACCGTCCTCGAAAGATTCCATAAAAAAACCGACTATGAATTAACCGTGCCCCTCGAACTTCTGGAGCAGGCAAAACGCACCCAGCAAATCTTCAGCATCGTTCTCGGCTCCATCGCCGCAATCTCGCTTCTCGTAGGCGGCATAGGAATTATGAACATAATGCTCGCAACCGTCAGCGAACGAACGCGTGAAATCGGCATCCGCAGAGCGCTTGGTGCAAGAAAGAAAGATATCATCTTCCAGTTTCTCTCAGAAACCCTGCTTTTGACCTTTGCCGGCGGGATACTCGGCATCTTCTTCGGCTGCACCATACCTTTCTTCGTAACTCATTTCGGCAATATGCCGACCGTAATCACCGCCATGTCGCTTTTGCTCTCATTCGGCATATCGGGCGCAGTTGGAATCGCTTTCGGCCTGTACCCGGCTTACCGCGCCGCTAATATGGACCCAATCGAATCCCTCCGCCACGAATAGCAGTTCAGTCCTCGATTCATTCGAAAATTTAATCGGCTACTCAGCAATCCAGTCAAGCGTGAATGCCATCAGGTCTTCAAGATTGACGATGCCGTCTTCCGGAGGATAATCCGACCCGTTACACCAGTTGTTTGCCCCGTCACAATCAGTCTCAAGCCAGTGCTTGGCAAAGGCGGCGAAACTTATAAAATCCGTAGAAAAGGTCTCGTTGACGAATCCTGCGAAAGATTTGCTCGTCAATCCCTGGCCATTCTGCCATAACTCGAACCCGGCCTCAAAATCATCCAAGTACCAGGTCGTGTCCAAGTATCCTCGGTTCACTGCATCATCGATAAAATTTTTAAGGTCAATCGCTATGCAATTAGTGGGAGTAGTTATTTTATAAGTGATGTCCGGCGGACTACTCGTCGACCTATACCAAACCTGCCAGTTGTAATCATTAATAATCGTCGTTGCGATCTGCGAACCGCCAGGGTTCACCCCGCTTTGGTAATTAATCCAAATCATTAATTCTAATCCGTCTGGAGCAGCATTGGCAGTAGCATTAGCAAGGGTTTTACTAAACCAAGAATCATAAGCAACGTTCCAGACGCCGCTCGCTCCGTTGGTGTCAACGCTCCAGGTAAAAGGAGCGGTATTGAGCTCGCTTACCTTTATCGGAAGCCCGCTGGCGGTTGTGCAATTGCCCCAGCGGCAGCCCTTATAAATAAAGGGACCGGCCTCTACATTACTTGAGTTATGCGTGGAGGTTATCAAGCTGAAGTATGTCGAATTCGGATATAATGTAAGACATTGAGTGCCCGGATTACTTCCCCAAATGTTGTTGTTGATGCGGTACTCACCCCCCATTACATCAAGCGTCCCCCATCTATTATTCACGTCACCGCAAAGTGAGTCGGCGCAGGTACTTCGGGCTGGCAGGATTACACAGATAATCACCAATGAGACAGATGCAAATAACCCAATTCGCGGTTTCATAATTCTGCTCGTATGGGACAATATTTATTTCGTAATAAGTTTATCAATCGTGCTGTAACTTTTATAACCGGCAACTGAAGCAGAAAACAAAATTATTAATCAACTTCTGTCCACTCCTGATTATTTAAAGCCGGCTCAGAAACTATCTTATTCGCCGCCATAGAGCCACCACTCGGCAAACGCCATCAGGTCATCTATTTGTACACTGCCGTCACGGTCACGGTCGGCGCCGCTGCACCATGCATTGGACCGATTGCAATTAGTTTTAAGCCACTGGCCGGCAAAAGTTGAGTAATCTTGGAAATTATATAAATAAGGTGATAGATATACTCCATCAATTACCTGTTGTGTTATACCTGGTCCCTGCCAGGCAACCGCAATATTATCACCGCCGGTATTTTCCTTGTGCAACGCCTCGATATAGTAGCTTTGGCCGGCAACAAGCGAAACCGGCGATGATTGCTGCGACGAGTACTCATTCCACTGGTATGCATTTTGTCCAGCTCAGTGTATAGGCAATTTTGCTTTTGTGATTCGGGTCGGTATCCGTGCTCAACCACAATTCGCCAGCATCATCGGCAGCAATCCAGAATGTGTAACTGCCGGTGGCCGGCGGATACAGATACCCGCGAATACGTGTCCCGTAATTATCCGCCCAGTTTGTCGGCCCTTCCAGTGAGGTAATCAATGCCCGTCCATTTGGGTTCGTCGGATAATTTATGTCTGAAGTCAGGTTGCTCACTGCCGTTCCGGAGATTCCGGTCCACCATTCGCGAAGAATAAAGCCGGTGGCATCGCCGCTGACAACATTGATATTTACTGCCATTGAGGTAGTTGTCCCGTTATTATTATCCGTTGCTCGTGCGGTCAAACTGTATCGGCCCAAGTTGACATCGTTCCACGTATAAGAATACGGTGGTTCTGTAGCTTCACCCAGTTTTGTCGAACCCTGGAAGAATTCCACTTTTGTTACGAAGCCGTTAACAGCGGAAGCATTTGCCTCAATGACAATGTCGCTTCCCGATGTAAATCTATCGCCGTCGAGAGGCGAAGTTATGGAAACGTTTAGCGGGGTTACCTGAAGCACAATATGGCAAACAGTCATCGCAGGGATGGTATAAGTGAACGAGTTATTTGTGATGGTGTTGATTGCGGTGGTTTCCGAAATGGTTGAACTGGTGTTATCGAATTTCCAGACCCTGCCGGCCAAGAAGTTTTGCGGACTGTTGATATTGAATGTCCCGGTGATATTGTCAGTTTGGCTTTTATTGATAACTATAAGATGAAGCTCATTAGCATTGCTTGCGAATACAGCGGCGTAAATAGAGCTGTTCACCTTATCTGACATAGTCGCAGGAACGTTGGTATCACCGAAAGTCGAATGGAGACCGTCGTAATTCCTGTACATTTGTATCGCTGTGTCAATATAGCCGCCACTTCCCCAGTAATTAGTCATATATACGCCATACTTGCCGCAAATACCTAAGAAATCCGCTGTGGTAATACCGGTTGCCCATTGCTCAGAAGGGCCCCAGGTATATTCCGAGATTCCTATATTGGTGTCCGGAAAGTAAGTCTGTATGTCAGATTTAAATCTTGTGAGAATCGGCAAAAATTGCGCCCAATACGATTGGTTTACCCAGCTTGAACCGCCATTAGGATATGTATTATTTGGATAAACATAACTTGTGTCCCATAAGGTTCTCGGCGCCTGCATTCTTGCGTTAAACAGTCGCGCATCGTTAAGACCGTCGGTACAAATACCATGGCCGTTGCCGTCATCCTCCGGGGGATACCAGTGAACATCAAGAACATCGAGGAGCCTTCTTCCATTGGCATCCGACGCCTTTTTCATTTCATCAAGATAATAACTTATGAACCAGGGCCGGCTTCCTTGCACGCTTGACCAGTCGGATGCACCGCACAGATTTAGGAACCCCGTGAACACGCAAAGGACAGGTCCCGTTATTTGGGCATTGGGGTCAACATTTTTGACTGCTGTCGCACAAGCAACGCCTTTGTCTCTAATTTCCTGGCATAAGGGATGTGCCGGATGAACTTCGTAATGAGTTGCATTCCAAATGTCAACCTCATTATCCAAAGAGTAGAATTTGACTCCGGTCGGAGTGCCTGCATAACCATATTTCCAAACGAGAAAATTCACGAATTCATCCATATAAACAACGCCATCGGAAGTGTTTGGATTGTTCGGCGGACTGCAGAATGGAGCGCCTTTGGCGAATTGAACGGGATAAAAATACTGCGATGGAGCAGGGAAGGCATTCAAATCCATCCCAGAGACTGGAGCGGAAACGTAACCTGCCAATTGCAGGGTTACTATAGAGTCCTGGTTAACTGAATTAGACTGGTCGATGAGTTTAGTATAGCCCAGGCCGGGTACCGGGGGATTCGATGAATCCCACATCGTGTCGTTTTCAAAATAATAGTCGCTGCCGGCATTGGACCAGTTGTTTTCCCAGTTATAGGCGGTGCAGCGGTTTCCGCCGATTCTTTGAATGGTGTAATCCGTGTCCATGTAAAAGTTTGTGCCGTATATGTATTTGCTGATGGGTGTTCGAGTTGAGTTGGTATTGATGTTATACGTAACATTTATATTAGCCACGCCAACAGAGGAACAGAAAACAAAAACAATTCCCACTGTGATCAAAATTATGACCTGCTTCATATTATTTACCTCAAAATATTTTTCATACAGGCGATGCTCTGCTTTAAGGCATGGTATCATATAGTATAATGCTTATTTGACTATAGAAGATATGCCATTCGTTGCCCAATAGATGTCTATTATTGACTTTGCCAAATATTTCATAATACGTTCAAAAAATAACGCCTTTTTTTTGCTTAATATCCACCAATTATGGCAATTGAACCGTCCTTTGCGAACATTCTTCATAGTCGGCTCAAAAAAACAATTATTGTTGCAGGACCCTGGAAACCACCCTAAAATATTTGTGACGATTATGCGAATACGTCTTATTCTTATTAAGATTACCATAAAGAGCTGATTTTTTCAAGAAATAAGGCGTAACCCCCTGTCAATAATGGCTTTGCGACAACAAATTAGCGTGTGCCATCAGCTGGTAAGCAGGTCAAATAGTTCCGGACTTAGCGATTGCCTGAGCTTTTGCAGGCCGCTTAACTCGATTTGACGCACCCGCTCTTTACTCAGACCTAAATCATCCCCGATTTGCTTTAGTGTCTTTTTGTTCTTTTTGACCAACGTCCCCTCAAGGCCGAAATGGTTTATGATTATATACTGCTCGCGTTTCTCAAGCTCATCCCGTATGACCTGGATAAGGTCGCTGCGTGCCCTTTCCACAGCCGCCAAATCCTTCTGTCCGATTTTGGATTCCTTCTGAAACTCGCTTATATCAGCCGTAACCCTGTCGGCCTCGGCCTTCTGACCGGGTATCCTGTGAGCAAAATCCTTGCTGATTGCCCAGCTCGCATACGTCGAAAACCTGAAACCTTTTGTGTAATCGAACTTTTCAGCCGCTTTAATCAGCGATACATTGCCCTGGCTGACCAAATCACTGATATTGGCGCCGGTGATGGTGTGTTTATTGGCGACACTGACGACTAATCGCAGATTCGCTTCAATGATTATCTTCTTGGCCGCCTCTGCCTCGGCGAGACATTTTTCAATCTCATCAAGCATAACGCTGGTAATACGCCCGGTCCTTATTTGCTCCCTGATAACACCAGCGCGATATTTGAGAAAGTTGTACTTTCTGAAAAGCTCCATTTCCTCCTGCCGATTAAGCACGGGCGAATTCCATCGTTGCGGCGAGCCGCCCAGAATTTTTCCCACCGCACCGGGCATAGCAAACTCGTCGCTTGCGATATATTCAATTTTTTTTGCCAGCAGCGCCTGCGCCCTGCGATGCTTTAATATCCTGTATATCGAGCTTCTGCTTCTGCCGAACCGCCCCATCAGATCTTTTATGCCTGCCCCCTGTTTGTGCAATCGGTCAAGCTCCACCGCCTCGGCTGGACTTAGCAATCGTGCTGTTTGCCGTAATTTTGCTGCGCCGCCACCAGGAATCGACTTCTGATAGTTCAACATAATATATCGTATCGTTTCCTGTCCCCTGCCCGTCTCGGCTGCTATCTGTCGTATTATCCACTGCCTGCTCATTTTCGTCACGCCGCTCAATTCACAGGCACGTTCCATTATCTTTTGCTTCTGGCTCTCGGATACACGGGAAAAATGTCCCGCCTTTTCAGCCAGGGCCGGATGCTCGACCAGAAATTTGTCCACTACCGACTGCAAAAAACCGAGCCGTTTCCTCTTGTCCTCACAAAGATACTTGCGGACCTTAAGACCACGTTTTCTCCACCTGTCGATGGTCTTGGTGGAAATGTGCATTTTTTTGGCAAGCTGTTTTTTGGTGTAAACTTCCTCGCTCTGCTCGTCGGCGGGCGGTGCAACCTGGCCGCTCAGCTTCCATATAAAAATCTGCAGGTCATCCGCCAGCTCATCACCCATGATGAGCCGATGCCCCACCCCCTCCTCAGGCCTGTATCCCGTAATCTTGTAGCAAACGAACTCGAATGGGTATTCCTTGTCCTTCTCGATTATGTCGAGAAGTTCTTCGGCCCTGTCGAGCTGCTTTTGCCGTTGTTTGGCCGGGGCAAACTTAATCTGCATCAAAAGCCCGGCCAAATCCTCGTTTTTTATCTTTCTCATATTCTTTTCACTGCGGGACAAAATGTCCGCTGTTACTGCTCACGATTTTACCACTCTGCGCATAAAAAAGCAGCCCCATAAACCGGGACTGCTTCGATATCTCATACAATACTCAATCACTCAGGCAATCAGCCGTTTCGCAACATCCACCGCCGTTGCCGCATCCGCCGCATAACCGTCAGCGCCAATTTTATCGGCGTAATTCTGCGTCACCGGCGCTCCGCCAATCATCACCTTTGTTTTAAGACCTGCACTTTTAAGCTCCTTGAGCGTCTTTTCCATCTTAGGCATAGTTGTCGTAAGCAAAGTGCTCATACCGACAAGCTGCGCCCCGGTCGCTTTGGCTTTCTCGACAAATTTTTCCGACGTTACGTCAACGCCCAGGTCGATTACTTCAAAACCGGCGCCCTTCATCATCATCGCGACAAGGTTTTTGCCGATATCGTGCAGGTCCCCCTGGACAGTGCCTACCACAAATTTGCCGACCGGCTTGACGCCCGCCTTGACTAATTCCGGCTCCAAAACCTGCATCGCCATTTTCATAGCGCGGGCAGCAATCAGGACCTCGGGAATGTAAATCTCATTGTTTTTGAAACGCAGCCCCACCGTATCCATACCGGCTATTAAACCATTCTTGAGAATATCGCCGGCCGGCATTTTTTCCGCTATCGCCTGCTTGGTGATTGTTACCGCCGTGTTTGGGTCGCCCTTTATTACCGCCTCAGCCAAAGCTTTTAAGTCAGCCATACTTTTGCATCTCTCCAATGTTTTGATTGGCCTAAATTATCGTTATTCCCAAAACCCCTTATAATTAGACACCATCCTCACTCCCAAAGCAAGCGATAAATCCTTCCTTCTGTGCCGATTATGCCTTCTCGAAAATGAATTTGTGCTGTTTGGCGTCGATTTTGATTGTGTCGCCGTCTGTGAATTTGCCCGCCAGCAGTTCCACGGCTAATGGGTTTTCCAATCGCTGCTGTATTACCCGCTTCATCGGTCTTGCCCCGAATGCCGGGTCGTAACCCTCGTCGGTAATCAGCTTCTTCGCGGCATCGGTAAACTGGACTTCCATTTTCCGCTCCCGAATCCGCTCACCCAGGTATCGCAACTGTATATCAACAATCTTTCGCAGATGCTTTTCATTAAGCGTATGAAAAACAATTACTTCATCAATCCGGTTCAAAAACTCCGGCTTAAAGACAACCTTGAGCACATCCTTGACATGCGCTTCAATCTCCCATTCATCGCCTTTCTCCTCAGTCATTTTCTGTATCTGCTCGCTGGCGATGTTACTCGTCATAATTATCACGGTGTTTTTGAAATCCACCGTCCGCCCCTTGCCGTCAGTTAGGCGCGCATCATCAAAAACCTGCAAAAGGACGTTGAACACGTCCGGATGCGCCTTTTCAATCTCATCAAGCAGAATTACCGAATACGGTTTGCGCCTCACCGCCTCTGTTAATCGGCCGCCCTCTTCATAACCAACATATCCGGGAGGAGCGCCTATCAGCCGAGCCACTGAATGTGATTCCATAAACTCACTCATATCGATTCGTATCATTGCGCTGGGGTCATTGAACAAAAAATCCGCAAGGGCTTTCGATAACTCCGTCTTGCCAACTCCCGTAGGCCCAAGGAATAAAAACACGCCTATCGGCCTGCGAGGGTCGCCTAATCCTGCGCGGTTTCGTCTTACTGCATTGCAAAGCGCCTCCACCGCCTCATCCTGTCCCACAACCCGCTGGCGAATATGCTCTTCCATTTTCATCAGCCGGTCGCGTTCGCCGCTGATTAATCTCGCAACGGGTATCCCGGTCCACTTGGCGACAACTTCCGCGATATGCTCTTCGGTAACCTCGTTATGAACCATCGTCCTGTCGTTTTTGGCAAGCAGGGCCTCTTTTGCCTCAAGTTCCTTCTTCAGGTTAGTTATTGTCTCGTATTTTAATCTTGCCGCCGTCTCAAGTTCGCCTTTGCGCTGGGCATCCTCGAACTGCAAGCTTGCCGCCTCGATTTTTTGTTTTAATTCCTTGATATAATTTATCTCGCCCTTTTCGCGGTCCCATTGTGCAGTGAGCTTTCTATCCTGCTCCTGCAAATCGGCTAATTGCTTCTCGGCTTTTTTGAGACGGTCTTTGCTCGCGTCATCCGTCTCTTTTTTCAGCGCCTCCCGCTCAACCTGCAGCTGGATTACCCTTCTGCGAATATCATCCAGTTCCGCGGGCAGCGAATCGTTCTCAATTCTCAGCTTCGACGCCGCCTCATCAATCAAATCAATCGCCTTATCGGGCAGCCATCGGTCCGAAATATACCTGTTCGACAAAGTTGCCGCAGCGACAAGAGCGGAATCCGTTATCCGCACGCCGTGATGCGTGTCATAACGATTCTTAAGCCCGCGTAAAATCGTTATCGTATCCTCAACGCTCGGCGGGTCTATCATAATCGGCTGGAATCTCCGCTCCAGCGCGGCATCTTTTTCAACATGTTTGCGATATTCATCTATCGTCGTCGCACCAATACAACGCAATTCGCCCCTGGCAAGCGATGGTTTCAGTAAATTCCCCGCATCGACCGAACCTTCGGCCTTACCCGCGCCGACAACCGTGTGCAATTCATCAATAAAAAGAATTATCTCGCCCTGTGCCGCTATTACCTCTTTCAACACCGCTTTCAATCGTTCCTCAAATTCCCCTCTGAACTTTGTTCCCGCTATCAGTGCGCCGATATCCAGCGCGATAATTCTCTTATTCCTTAGTCCCGTCGGGACATCTCCCGCCACAATTCTCTGCGCCAACCCTTCAACTATCGCGGTTTTGCCTACCCCCGGTTCGCCTATCAGTACGGGGTTATTCTTTGTCCGCCGATTCAAGACCTGCATACATCGCCGGATTTCCTCGTCCCTGCCGATAACCGGGTCGAGCTTACCCTTGCGAGCCATATCCAGCAAATCAATACCGTATCGCTCAAGCGCCTTATATTTTCCTTCGGGACTCTGGTCTGTTATTTTTTCTCCGCCGCGAACATCCTTAATCGCCTTTTCTATCTGTTTGGCCGTAACCGAGTTTAGCCGGAGAATCTCTTTGGCCTCACTCTGAACCGAGGCAAGAGACATCAGCAAATGTTCGACGCTGAGATATTCATCGCCCATCGAGTCCGCTATATTCTGCGCATCCAACACAATCTGGTTGAATGCTGGGTCAGGCATAAGTTGTCCGCTGGTCTTGCCCTGCGCGAGACGATGTATTTCACTTTCCGTCATATCTTTGATGCGTCCGACGTTGGCGCCTATTTTCTTGAGAATCTCCGGCCCGATGCCCTCGTCGTCGCTGACAATCGCGCTCAATAAATGCAAAGGCGACAATACCGTATTCGATTTGGCCATCGCGGTTTGCTGCGCCGTGGCTAACGCCTCCTGTGTCTTTAATGTGAATTTATCGAATTTCATATCTTTCCTCTGCACCTATTACACTGACTCACACTGAATAGAACACGGACTCACGCAGACCAAAACAGCTTTCAGTCGGTGGAAGTCAGTGTTCCAGTCCGCGCCTGTCCGTGTAGTTTACATGCAAACGCCGTGCCGGGATTATACCCTCTCCTAACTTCCGTATAAACAGATGGTTATAAAAAAAACAACCTCCCGACTGCCTTTTTGGCAGATAACCTTGTGCAGTTTGAAGTGGGGGTGTGGTTCCACTTCACGCCGGGAGGTTGTTTTGGTTAATCGCAAATCCGCCAGTTCGGCGGCGTAAGCTCAGGCATTTCCCATTTACTCCCGCATCGATGACATATCTCCATATCGGGCCTTCGCAATTGTCCGCAGTTTTGACAGGTAACAAGAGTTTCCTTCGGCCTTGTCAATCGGTACGTAATATAAGCAGGCAAACCAAAAGCAATCGTTCCAGCTGTCCACCATTTATTTGCTGTACCGGAAAGACCAAGTATTTTCGCGTCTTTTCTCACACAAAACGCAAGCCATATCGACAGAATCAAAGAAGGCCCCATTAACAACGGCAAAAATACCTCTTTGTCAAATTTCGTCCCGTCATATCTGCCCAGCATACCAACAAATGAATTCGGCAGAATAAATAAAGCCCGATGGCCGGCAGATGGCTCGATACTATCACCGCACAAATATGAAGCAATCTCGAACGCCGGCGGCTGTAGATTCTCAAGAAGAAACAGAATTGTTGTCGCCATGGGCGATTCGGAATACACCGCCGAAGCGGTCGATATTCCACCTTTTGTTTGGGTATCGCCGCGATAGACCAGCTTGCCATTAGGGTCAAAAACAGCAACCGCCAAAGCAGTCCCTTCACGAGACAAAGAGCAGGCACACATTCCGAAATATCTAACATCTTTCGCTTCCCACGTCCGCCCTTTGCTTTTCTTTATTAATATGTAGTAAACAGGGTTAATCTGATAATTCAGTAAATTTTCCGGCTTAGCCGCCGCATTATCCTGACTATCCGAATATAACGACCGTGGAGCCGGCAGAAAACCAACGTCTCTAAACGACCAGTTATCAGTATCAAGCTCATAAATTCGTCCGCTTTTATCCAGCACGTTTAGATACTTTGTCGCATAACCAACAAATGTAGTCCATATTTCATTCGGCTCAGCACAAGCGGGCAAAAATGCCATCTGCGCCCGCCATACGCCGTTAACATCTTTTATTGTGGGAGATACATAACCTCCTCCAGAATAATCGCCTTCTCCTATCCCCATCGGCTCTATATTGTCCCCCCGCGGCAGTTCCGGTCCGGCGGTAACTTTTCCGTTTCTATAATCTATAAGATAAAAACGCCGCTGCTTGACCTCGTAAAGCCCTAATCTCTGAAAATAGGTTCTTTCGACAATTGGCTCCTCGAACCGACCTAATGAAACCGAGGCCTTCTCGGAAACACCATTTGGCCCTGCAAAATAAACCTTTGTATGTTTCCCATCCTTTGCTGTATATGAATAACTAGAAATAATCTGGCCGCTGCGCTCGCTAAATAACAAGTAATCATCTTTGTCCCAGTAAATGTAATAAACTCCGTCTTTGGTACGAAACTGTCTGTGCGGCATATCCCCTATATCTCGCCGACTTATGCCTATTGCATCCATCCTGATAAAATAATCATTCAACTCAAACTGAACCGCAGACAACTTGGTATTCGGGTCGTTTGAAATACCTGCATCCGCGTATGTCAGGATATCTTTTGTCTGACGCGGCGAACCTTCTCCCGACAGCAATCCGGAAGGACAAATTGTAACCTTCTTCCACTCCTGCGGCATCCCCTCCATTAGTATTTCAGAACAGTAATATCTGCCCGAAAACAAAACAAGCGAAGACAGCACCAGCACGATAAATCCAATCGCTATCGCATTTAAAAATTTTCCGGTTCTCGCATTCATTTTATTCGCCTCCTAAAGGGCAGCAGTGGAAAATGTCCGCCATGCACGAAACAAACAACAGGCAGTAAACGGAATCAAAATCAGATACGCGTCTAATTCAAATCCTTTTATCCAGATAACGCCGGTCAAAATCAAACTCAGAAGTAATGACCCAAGCGTAGGCATTATCCTGTTCGATGTCCATCCCGTCTGAAGCCCAACGCAATAGCTCGCAAGGCAAAATATAAATATAAGTACCCATATAACCGGCCCCACACTGGCTACTGACGATGACTCAACCATACCGGACACCACCATCATTGTTCCAACCGTCGGCAGAAAGCCCATCACGACCGCCAGGCCCCCTGTCGCAATCCTCGCTGTAAAAATCTGATTTCTCGTAACCGGAAGGGTTGCCAATAGCGCTGATGTTCTTTTAATCCTGTCCCAGTACATCTGCGCAGCGCCAAGACCGCAGAAAATAAACATCCCGCCGACCGCGTTTGCGATAAGCACTAATAACGAACTCCCCTCATCGCTTCCATTAACATAATACATCTGCCAGCCAATAAGGAAGCTGAAAACACAAGCGATGAGCACTGCCGCAAGTAAAAACACCCAATTATCTTCTATCTCTCGCATTATCAGCGTGAACATATCGGCTCTCCTTGTTCATAATCGACCGCCGCATCAGCCCCCGACGCCGTGCATTCGATGAATATCTCCTCTAAGGTCATCGGTATCTCCGTGCAGCTTGCCGGCTTGAATGTGTTAAGAAATGTTTGTTTGTTTTCATTCCAGTTTGCGACAGTAAGAATTAATTCCCTGCCCTGCCTTTTTTCCGCTATTATCCCGGTAATAGGAAGCTCCCTCGGCGGCTGGCCATCGAAAATCAACCGCAGTTTCTTCGCCCGCTTTTTCAACTCCTCCAGTTCGCAATCCACAACTAATTTCCCAGCCCTGAGTATTCCAATCCTGTCCGCAAGCCGCTCCACGTCGCTCAAAATATGGGAGCTGAAAAGAATCGTTCGGCCATCGTGGCTGATAAGTTCCACCGCCAGCTCAAGAAATTGCCTCCTCGCAACTGTATCCAGCCCTAATGTCGGGTCATCCAGAATTAAAAGCTTCGGCTCAGTCGCCATCGCAAGCGACAAATTCAACTGCGCCTTCATACCACGCGAAAGCTGACTGACTTTTCGCTCCATCGGCAGCCGGAATGTTTCTATAAGCCGACGGAAAAACTGCTCATTCCACTGTGCCGATAAATTCCGATATAGCTCCACAATACGACGAACACTGTAATTCGGGATAAGATTATGCCCTTCCGCTACATAACCTATCTGTCCCAGCACCGACACAGGCAACTGCCACGATGATGCGCCTAACACAACCGCACTGCCTCTCGTTGCCGGTTCGAGACCAAGTAAAATTCTGATTATCGTCGTCTTGCCCGCACCGTTGCGTCCCAATAAACCATATATACCGCCCTGCGGCACCTTCAGGTCTATGCCGTCCAGAACACGTTGCCCATCGAAGTACTTCACGATATTTTCGGTTTGTATTGCATATTCACTCATAGCGTGTCCTCTCAATTACTTGAGGTTGAACTTCTCAATGGCCTCATTGAACCATTTCAGCAGTGTCTGGCCGTCAATCTGCATGT
The DNA here is from genome assembly GCA_963769245.1 of uncultured Phycisphaerales bacterium. Taxonomy (GTDB): domain Bacteria; phylum Planctomycetota; class Phycisphaerae; order Sedimentisphaerales; family Anaerobacaceae; genus Fen-1362. The sequence continues at coordinate 1,270,386 of CAVYKU010000001.1, read as the reverse complement.
GAAACGCGTCCACCACTGCCCTCTCCAAATCCTCACTGATAAGCTTCTTCTTTACCGAACTGCTTAAATCGCTGTTTAAGTTCGCCACAAACGCACCAGACCCGGGCCTTGTTGTGATAATTCCCTCTCGCTCCATCTGCTGGTATGCCTTGGCGATTGTGTTTGGGTTAATCGCAAGCTGCCCCGCTAATTGTCTCACCGTCGGCAATTTTTCATCTTTACCGAGCCGACCAAGCGCAATATCGCGTTTAACCTGGTCTATTATCTGCTGATATACCGGCCTGTCCGAAGCATTGTCTATTTTAATCTGCATATCTCAATCTCTACACTTGTCCTATCTCAACTATTACAAGTATATCACTAATATCGCCCACGTCAACACTTTTTTTGGAATTTTTTGCAGAATTTTATCCCCCGGCCATATCCTGCTGCAAAATAAGAAGTTAGGTCCCCTCCAAGTGCACCGCTTCGGCAGTAATCATCAGAATCTGATTGATTTAATCAGCCACGCTACTCGCTTTTGGGCGTGCCGAGAATTTCCAGCGTCTCTTTAATTACCGGCAGCGGCATAGTCGTAACCTGCGGGTCGCCGATTTTGCCTTTTACCTCGACCCGCACGACCGCCCTGCTTAATCCCTCCGTCAGCGATTGCCATACAGATGGATTCGCTGACGCAAGCCGGCGGCTGCGAGCCGTAAGTGTCATTTTTATATCATCGGTCTTCAGGTCAAGCCAGCCAGACCCGTAAAACGCCACCGACTTGCCCGATAAATCCACTTGCCGCAGGAACATCTTGTTATCCTGGATATACGCGTCAATCGTCATCTGGTCGAAGGCGTAATCGCTCGGCTCAGTCAGATTAAGCACCACGAGCAGATTCGCAATCGGCGACATCTTGCCCACCTGCATATCGGTTATCTTTACCCGGCATCGTCCAAGCTGGATATTGTCGTCAACCAATGAGCCGACAATACTAAGCGACCCGCTTATTGAGCCGGTAGAATAATGCTCATCGGGCCGCACCTCCTTATCGGTGTCCGAAAGGAATTTTTTCAGGTCCGCCCCCTCAACGCCTGCTTCGAGAAGATAATCAAACCCGCCCTTGTCTGATTTAGTCAACTGGATTTTGCCTGTCATTTTGCCGTCGTAATAATCAGCGACAAAATATCGCGACCGCCACTGCCTCATTTCAGCGCCATAGCTCAGGACGGTATCTATTTTCGCGATTGACTTCTTTTTGAACCTGATGTTCTCGCCGGAGAAATTTACCTCCCCGCCCGTAACGTGGATCTCATCTGTGGGGCCGTTCGCCTCGCTTAGGGACACACTGCCCGCCAATCTCATCACCGATTCAATCGGCGAGCCGCGAACAGTATGCGTTGCTCTGGCTGTGATGTTATCAATCGCTATTTTCGACTGTGTTATCGCTATCCTGCCCGTAATATCGTGCAGGGAATCGGGCAGCAGGTTGCAATCCATCGTATTGCCTAAACATTCTATGACGAGCTGATTATTGCCGCAGTTGGCATCGGCATTTTTGCTCACATCGGCCATAAGATTCACTTCGCCGCCAAGCCGCAACTGTCCTATCACTTTACCAAGCGACCCAGGCAGCGCATCCGCCAAATCCTCGCTTAACCCGACATTTGCGGCCCGCATCGACAGGCAATAACCCGGTTCCTTCTGGTTTGCAGCCAACCATGCCTTTCCGGAAAATTTCACCGTCCCGCCTTTATAATGCCCCTCAATACCCTTGATATCAATCGTATCCGGCGTGAAAACAATCTTGCCTGTAACATCATCAACAGGTATGGGCAACGCCTTTGCTTTCAGCGAGCTGATTTTCGGGAATACCTCCGCCGTAAACATTTCACCTTTGTCGGTGCTGGCAACACTTATTGTCATATCAAACAGCCCATGCGACTCGAACTGATCGTAAAACTCCTTCTGTGCGGGCGGCAGCGCCTCCTCTAACGTCGCGTCCAATGGTATGTTCTCACCTTTGGCCACAATATCGTATAATGGATGTTCACCATGCTCCAAACCGACCTTGCCGTTAATCGTTATCTTACGCTGGTCCCACTGCGACGTTACGCCGTCAAGAATCATATTGCTGTCGGTAAAAATTATCCTGCCCGTCGTATTTCTAAGCGGGTAGCCCAACCCGGCATATTTTCCCTGAACGTCGAGCAGTTGAACAGTCAGAACACTTTTATCACCGCCCGGCAGCTGCCTGCTGCAAGAATAATTTGTCGCCGCCAATCCACTCGGCGAAAACTCCTGCCAGAACTTCTGCTCCTCATGGTTAATCGCATTATAAAGGTCATTATCCAGCAGCATATTGCTGCTGGTAATTTGCAAATTGTATTCGTAATCCGGCCCGAAATTCTTCACCCACCCGCCAAGAGCAAGCTCCACTGTCCCATGACGAGCGACTATGTTATTCAGTTTTACAGTCTTCTCGGTAAGCTCAACCTGCCCCGTCAGATGCTCAATCGTATAAGGAAAATTACGGTCGCACAATACAACGTCATTGCAGGTAACTTTGCCCTCTATTTTGCTTTCGTTTAATCGCTTCAGAACCCCCGACGTCCGTAAATCAATATCAATCGTCCCGGATGGGTTATATTGACTGAAAAATATTTGCAGCGCGTTAATAAAAGGCACCTTGTCCGCCACTGATTTCGTATCAAACGCGAACAAATTCCGCGTTTCACCCGCAGTGGAAGTAAAACCCTTAACCTTTGCCGTAAGCATATATAATCCGTTCGGCTCATAACTCATTTCCGCGTCAATCGCCCTAACCATCCACGCCCGCTCAAAACCGGGGACATCCGTCGAGGAAATTCTTCCCCCCAATTCAATTTTCCCCGGCTTCCAGTTTCCAAAAACGGCGCTCTTGCTCAAATCCTGTTTACTAGCGCTCGAAATATCAAAACTGTATCCGCCGATGAGTTTCTTTGCGGGCCTGAAACCAGCCGACACAGGCGAACTTGCAATAACCCTCACGTGTCCGTCTATGACTTTGCTGTATTCAACCGTGCCGTGTTCTAACCATACAAGCGGCAGCCGACCGATTTTCTCCCCGGGGAACTGTGCTTTCATTCCCGACAGGTTCCACTCGCCGCTGTTCGAATCATACTGGATTCTCAGCTTAAAATCATCAACGAACACCTCCTTGACTTTCGGGCTTAACGTCAGCAAACTTCTCAGCCGGAAATGCACGCGGACAGTATCCCCCTTTAAAATGGAATTGTCATAATTAGCCGGATTCTTCGGCCTGACCACAAGGTCCTTGATGAAAACCGACCCGTCGAATCGAAACTCAATCGATTTAACGTCTATTTTGGTATTGGTCAAATCCGAAAGCTGCTTAAGCGCAATCTGGGGCAGTAACTTGCCGCCGATTGCGAAAGCAATCCATATCGAAATTCCGAAAGCCACAAATTCGAGAAACCATCTTATGGCTCTCTTGCCCCCAGCGCCGCCGAAGGGGTTGCTGTCTTTTTTGTCCCGCTTATTCAAAACCGATCGCCTATGTCCTCGTCGCCAAAAATTACTTTTTGCCCCTTATCGCCTTATCCGCGATGTCCCGCCGATAATGCGCCCCCTCAAAGCTTATCTTCCCCGCCGCCTCATACGCCTGTTTTTTCGCGTCGGCAATTGTTGCCCCGATTGCCGTTACGCCGAGCACCCTGCCACCTGCTGTTACCAGCTTGCCGTCTTTCATCGCTGTCCCCGCGTGAAACACAACAACATCTTCCAACTGTTCGGCCTCGCTTATACCCGTTATAACTTTCCCTTTCTCGTAATCGCCCGGGTATCCGCCCGACGCCATCACCACGCATACCGCAGGCCGCTCGTCCCATTCAAGCGTCACCTGGTCCAATTTCTGCTCGCAAACCGCAAGGCAAACCTCAAGCAAATCACTCTTCAGCCGCATCATAATCGGCTGCGTCTCAGGGTCGCCAAATCGAACATTGAATTCCAAAACCCTCGGTCCCCCCGCCGTTACCATAAGCCCCGCATACAGCACACCCTTATATGGCGTGTCGTTGCGATTCATACAATCAACAACGGGCACCAAAATCTCCCGCTCTATCTGACTCATCATCTCGTCCGTAACCACAGGCGCAGGACTGTATGCCCCCATACCGCCGGTGTTCGGCCCCGTGTCCCCATCGCCCACCGGCTTATGGTCCTGTGCCGACTCCATTACATATATGCTCCTGCCATCGACAAACGCCAGTATCGACGCCTCTTCGCCTATCAGCTTGTCCTCCACAACAACCTTATCCCCGGCCGAGCCGAATATCCTGTCCACCATTATCTTCTCAGCCGCCAATATCCCGTCGGATGGCTCGTCGCAAACTATAACCCCTTTGCCCTTCGCTAATCCTGCCGCCTTTACCACCACCGGCTCATCTCTGCTGGCGATGTATGCCTTGGCATCCTCGAACCTGGTGAACGTCCTTCCTTCAGCAGTCGATACCGCGCTCGACCGCATTATCTGTTTCGAAAACGACTTGTCCGCCTCCAACTGTGCCGCCGCCTTACTCGGCCCAAACGCTTTTATACCCGCCGCCTCCAGAGCATCAACCGCGCCATCCGCCAACGGGTCTTCAGGGCCGACTATTACAAGCTCAACCTTGCTTTCTTTGGCGAATTTGACTATTTCGCCAATATCCTCTGTCTTTATAGCTACGTTTTCTCCCCATCTGGCCGTGCCTGGGTTTCCCGACGCGATATACAGCTTTTTAAGCTCTTTCGACTTCGCCAATTTCCACGCTATCGCGTCTTCTCTGCCCCCGCCGCCTATCAATAATACCCTCATTTGTCAAAATCCCTTCTTTAATCTGCCATAACTCAAAACTAAACACCCAACACTAAAAACTGCTTCTACTCTACCAGCACTTCTGAATTCCCTCAAGGCAAAACCAGCGCATAAAAAAACCGGCCTGTCGTATTGCTCTCGACAGGCCGGCCAATCAAATCCGAGAAAACTCACTTACTCTTGTTGCTTCTGTGCTTCTTTCTTCTCCCGTTGAATCGCCTCATATACCTCTTTGCGATGCACCGATATATGCTTCGGCGCGGTTATCCCAAGGCGAACCTTATCACCGCGGACGTCCACTATCGTAACTTCCACGTCGTCGCCGATTATTATCGACTCATCTTTTTGTCTGCTCAGCACCAGCATCGTCAACTCCTTTTGCAGATTGGGCCGTTATTACTTCTACGCGACGAGCAAATTGGCTGTTCACCGGCAACGATTTTAATCGCCGCCCCACGGTGCACAGTTAATCTGCAAATCCAAATGATTCTTCGGCTAATTTGGGGACTGAAAACAACGAATTCCAACTTTGTTATTATCACAATAGCTGGTTATGGGACGAATAGAGCTTAAGTGCTTACGCAGCAACAAGTTGAGACCAATAATTGACACCAAAAAAAGATGAAACTCCCCCTCGGAACGGGGTAAAATGGGGTATTTTATTCGCCTTTGACCTCGAGCCGGTGCCAGTAATCATATCGGACGGCTATCCAGTACCCGGCGATTGCGCCGAGTGAGCCAAAAGCCACAATCTGAACAGGCAACACCGCCAAAACCGAATTGGAGAAAAACATCGCAGGCCAGCGTTCGATGAAGTACTCAAGAACTTTGTACTTGCCGTAAGCGCTTACTGCCACGAAATTTACCAGACATGTCCCTATAACGGGCCAGATGTAATCTACTCCGAGTACCAGCTGAACCAAAAAGCCGACAATGCCAAACGAAACAAGCACGGCAAAAACAATCTGGCCTATGGCGGGCTGGGCCACCGCGGCGCCGGATGCCGAATCCCATATAGTGAAATCACGCGCCAGCATCCCGATAAAAAACTGCGCAACGACCGCAGAACCAATAACCGCTATTACGATATTTAGAAGAACGCCGAAACTGTATTTTTGTGGTTTGCCTGTTTCGCCGGTTGCGACGGGGTGCACAATTTGTGAGGCAACGAACACACCAAGATAACCCGCAGCCACTATTGACAGCCAAAGCAGCGGCTCCCAGCAAAACGTCGAGTAAATCTGCTGCCTGTGAATAATAGAGGTATTGAACTGCATCAATGTTCCTATATCGCCGCTGCGCACCGCCCAGACAGCCAGCCCCGCCGGCACTGCCAATATCCCAATCCGACTGCCGTATGGCCACGATAAGAAATACGCTATCAGACCGACGACAAATGCCAGCCCTAACAACACAAGCACGTTGTAAGAACCTATTGTGCCATTGGTAACAGAGACAACACCGAATGGGTCTGCGGGCGCAACCATAGGCCAGGCATATATGCCTATTACGGCGATACCCACTGCCGCTGCCGCCGCGATTCTCAATCTAATTGACCATGTCAGTTCCAATTCTTTGCTCTCCAAAATTTTGCAGCCGTTAACATAACACAGGTAATAATTGTTCGCAACGGAGAAATGTTGCCAACATCCTTTCGTTTCAAAACTTAAGTTTCACAGCAATTCAAACTATCACAATTGCAGAGACACTTTTATGCAGCGACAAATCTACGCCAAAACAAAAAACCTTAACGACCGGTAATAAACACCTCTTTGGCCCCAATCAGACAGCATAAAATATCATAACCAAGCCAGATAAAACTGGCCACAAGAGTTGTATCCCGTTATCAATTATAAAGTTAACAATCTAACCAAAATAGGAAATCGCTCTTTTTAAACGAATAAATAAATTATTTGTGATAAATATCACGATATATGATTGACAGGCACGTATAATAACATTATACTGTTATATAGAGCTGTATGTGGTGCAAATACTTGTTTGTTTAAACAGAAAGAATATAACCAATAATGGGTATTGAGAAAAAAATATGAATACGCCTAATAGAACTTGCATAATGCGGTTATCGAGGTACAGGAATGCGATTATCCGGCTGAAAGCCCTGAATTTCGTCCGGGTCTTTTCGGACAACTTGGCCGATGCCGCCAGCGTAACAGCCGCCCAGGTTCGCAAGGACTTCTCAATTTTCGGTATAACGGGGCACCGCCGAGGCGGTTATCAGGTTGATGACCTGCTTGGTCAGCTCAATAAAATACTCGGCAAGGACAAGATTCAGGACATTATACTCGTCGGCGTCGGCAACATAGGAAAAGCACTTTTGCACTATCCCGGCTTCGAGAAAAGCGGCATTCGCCTTGTTGCCGGCTTTGATATTGACCCCGCCAAATACGTCGTGGATGCCAATATCCCGATTCTGCCTCTTGAAAAAATGCACGAATACATACTGACAAACGACATTAAAATAGGTATCATCGCCGTCCCGGACTACGCTGCACAGCAAGTCCTCGAGATGATGAAGTCCGCGGGAATCAAGGGGGTTCTGAATTTTGCGCCGATTACCCTTCGGGAATCGTCTGACTTTGTCATTAATAACATTAATCTGGTTACTGAACTTGAAAATATCATCTATTTCGTAAAGGCCGCAGATAGCGCCCGGGGCAAGTAGATGTTTTCGAAACCGCTTAAAAGTCGAATACTTTTGTCGATGTTCATTATCATCGTGGTGCTGGCCGCCTTGATTGCGATACTCGGCTATTACGTTATCAAAGCGGACATAATGGACCGCGCCGCGCAAGGTAAGAGACAACCTCAAGGCGGCAAGAAGCTTTTACCAGGGCGAAATTGACAGGATTGAAACCGCATTCAATTTGGTCAGCTTTGACAGCAATCTCGCTGATCTTCGTGTCCGAATGAATCTTCACTATCTGCAATGTGTGGTCGCCTCTGAGATTGAAGCGACCAGCAGCGAGATTGTCAAAGTCGCCTTCGATTCCCGCAAAGGTATCGGCGGAACAAGAATAATGGCTGATGAGGAGCTTCTCAAAATTGACCCGTCTCTGGTGGAAACCACGAGGATTCAAATCAGGGCTACACCAATGGCCCTGCCGACGGACAAAAAACAGCTCGATGCGGTAATGGTCAAGGAATACGCCCTGCCCGTGCTCGATAAAAACGGCAAGGTAGAGAAGGTTTACTACGGCGGAAGAATAATCAACCGCGACTATGAGCTGGTTGACAGAATCCGGCTGCTGGTATTCGGCAGCGAACAGTATCATTCCAAACCCGTCGGGACGGTAACTATTTTTCAGGATGATACCAGAATATCCACCAACGTCCTCGATGAAAATGGTCAGCGAGCCGTCGGCACAAGGGTCTCGGCGCAGGTTTATAAAGAGGTCGTGGAGAAAGGAAACGTCTGGGATGACCGGGCGTTTGTCGTTAATGCCTGGTACAAGACCGCGTATGAGCCGATAACGAACATAAACGGCAATATTATCGGCATAATTTACGTCGGCACGCTCGCCGAGCCATTCGATTCGATGACAAGGCATATTACGCTGGCGTTTATGGCAATCGTAACGGCGGCAGCCGTGCTTGCGACTATATTATCCTTCATCCTCGCGGCAGGAATATCCAGGCCGCTGACGCAATTGCTCAACGCGACCCACAAGGTATCCAATGGAGACCTCACATACGCAGTCGGCAAAAAAACCGGCGTGGCTGAAATCGATAACCTCGCGAACGCCTTCAACAATATGTCTGTCAAGCTTAATGAACGCGAGAAGAGCTTGAAGATTATCAACGAGAAACTCGCCGACGCCAATAAAAACTACATCGACCTGATTGGTTTCGTCTCGCACGAGCTTAAAGGGATTCTCGCCTCCGCCATTATAAACGCTTACGCGGCACGCGACGGCATTCTCGGAATGGTTAATTTCAAACAGCGAAAGGCGCTCGATTCGATTACAAGAAACCTGGATTACCTCGAATCCACGGTTCATAAATTCCTCAACCTCGGCAGAATCGAAAGAGGCAACCTGACAGTGAACAAAATGGAGCTGGACCTCAGGAAGGATATTTTCGACGTATCGGTCGATTCCCTCAAACCAATCGCAGTGAGAAAAAATATCACGATTGATAACGAAATCGAGCAAACCCTGCATGTAAACGCAGACCATGACCTGATGCTTGTTACGGCCAACAACCTGATAAGCAACGCGATAAAATACGGCAGAGAAAACGGCAGGATACTCATTAAATCGAAGGTTAACGGAACCAAAGTGGCAATTGATGTGTATAATGACTCGACCCCCATAAGCGATGAACAAAAAGACCGGCTCTTCAAAAAGTTCAGCCGGCTCGAAACTGCGGAAACTAAAAAGGTCAAAGGCACGGGCCTCGGGCTTTACATAACCATGCAGATTATCGAAAAACACGGTGGCAGAATCTGGGTTGAGCCGCGACACGCGGGCAATTCGTTTATATTTGAAATTGAAAGGAATTAGCACAGTGGCTAAACCAACTGACATAATAAAGAAAAAACGTGCGGAAGCCGTGAGCAGAATCATCAGCAAAGGGTATTTATCCTCCAAGCGGGTTTACGTCGGTATGGCGACCTGTGAAATCGCCGCCGGCTCGAAGGAAGTTATGGAGGTCTTCAAAAACGCCGTCACAAAGGGCGGATTAACCGACGTGTACCTCAGTCAGAAAGGCTGTGTCGGCAGGTGCAACCTTGAACCAACCGTCGAAGTAATCGAAGCCGGCAAAAACCCAGTCCGCTACGGCAAAATAACACCTGAACGGGCCCAGCAGATTATCGACAGGCATCTTAAAAAGGGTGAAGTCATCAGAGAGTGGGTTATAGATTAGAGAGGACAATGAAAGTGGCAAAGGAATACATAATTACTATATGCGACGGAACCGGCTGTATCCAAAAGGGCAATGCCGAAATCCGCAAAGCCCTTGAACAGCAGATTAAAGACCGTAATCTCACTGATGATGTTCACATACACCTTTCCGGCTGTCTCGGCATGTGCGAAAAAGGCCCGGTAGTCGTCATTAATCCGGGTTATACGGTTTACGGTAGCGTTACCCCCGCGGATATACAGGAAATTGTCGAAGAACACCTGGTAAACGGCCGACCGGTTGCCCGCCTGGCGATACAGGAAGACCACCTTTATAACAGGTTCTTCAGGATATTCGGCGACGCGAAATTCTTCGGCAAGCAGATGCGAATCGCGCTGCGAAACTGCGGCATAATCGACCCGGAGAATATCGACGATTATCTCTCGCTGCGGGGCTACGAGGCACTCGCCAAAGTCCTGACCGATATGACGCCCAAGCAGGTCATAGAAGAGGTCAAGCTTTCGGGATTGCGAGGCCGAGGCGGAGCTGGATTCCCAACGGGGGTCAAATGGCAGGTTACCGCCAGGGCCGGCTCGCCCAACTCGCCCAAATCCGCCAGTGATGAAAAATACGTCATCTGCAACGCCGACGAGGGCGACCCCGGCGCGTTTATGGACAGAAGCGCAATCGAGGGCGACCCGCATACAGTTCTCGAAGGTATGATTATCGGCGGTTACGCCATCGGCGCAAAACAGGGTATCGTATATATCCGGGCGGAATACCCGCTGGCGGTTCATCGGCTCGAAAAAGCCATCGCCGACGCCAGAGAGCACGGTTTCCTCGGCAAGAACATCCTCGGCTCGGACTTCAGCTTTGATATCGATATCCGGCTTGGCGCAGGCGCATTTGTCTGCGGCGAAGAGACCGCGCTAATCCGTTCCATCGAAGGTGGCCGGGGTATGCCAAGGCCGCGACCGCCATATCCATCGGTCGAAGGCCTGTTCGGAAAACCGACCCTGATAAACAACGTGGAAACATGGGCAAACATACCCGTCGTGATTCTCGACAGCGGTAAATGGTTCAGCACCGTAGGCACTGAAAGAAGCAAAGGAACAAAGGTATTTGCCCTTGCAGGCAAAGTGGTCAACACCGGCCTAATCGAAGTGCCGATGGGAACAACTCTGCGGGAAATTATTTATGATATCGGCGGTGGAATACCGGACAACAAGGAATTCAAGGCGGTACAAACGGGCGGCCCCTCGGGAGGATGTCTGCCTGCCAAATATCTTGACACGCCTGTCGATTATGAGTCGCTCGCTAAGGCCGGCTCCATTATGGGTTCCGGCGGCATGATTGTCATTGACCAGGACTCCTGTATGGTCGATATCGCAAAGTTCTTCCTTGAGTTCACACAGAATGAGTCCTGCGGCAAATGCACGCCCTGCCGGGAAGGCACCAAGCGAATGCTCGATATCCTCATCAAGATTACCGAGGGAAAGGGCGAGATGTACGACATCGAAAATCTCGAACGCTTGGGCAATATGATTAAAAAGGCCTCGCTTTGCGGACTTGGACAATCGGCACCGAACCCGGTGCTCAGCACAATACTGAATTTCCGAGAGGAATACGAAGAGCACGTCAAGGACAAAAAATGCAGGGCGGGCGTCTGCAAACAACTGCTTACCTATGAGATTACAGATAAATGCGTCGGCTGCGGACTATGCAGAAAAAATTGTCCCGTAACCGCTATATCCGGTACAGCCAAGGCGAAACACACCATAGACCAGAACAAGTGCATTAAATGCGGCGTCTGTTTCAGCAAATGTAAATTCGACGCTATCATAAAAAAATAAGGACAACGGACAATGGACGAAAAAGTAACGATAACAATCAACGGCAAACCATACCGGGTTGACCTGGACCAGACAATTATGGAGGCGGCGGACAGCTGCGGCTATCACATACCGCGTCTGTGCTACCACCCCAAACTTTCCATCGAAGGCGCGTGCAGGGTCTGCATTGTCGAAGTCGAAGGAATGAAAAACTACATCGCCTCCTGCGCATATCCGCTCTTCGACGGTATGAAGATACATACCAACACAAAGGACCTTCGCCAGGCCAGGCGCGACATAGTCGAGCTGCTCCTGGATAATCACCCCGAGGACTGCCACGTCTGCGAACGCGACGGCAATTGCGAGCTCCAGCGGCTGGCATACGCGATGGGTATTCGCCACAGGCATTTCGCCGGCGAACGAAAACACTATCACAAGGACCTGTCTTCCACCTCGGTCATCAGGGACCCGGACAAGTGCATTCTATGCGGCAGGTGCGTCAGGATGTGCACCGAAATCCAGGGCGTAAATGCCCTTGGTCAGGCCAACAGGGGTTTCAACACCGTTGTTATGCCAGCTTATGATATGCCGTTTGCCGAAAGCGTCTGTACCACCTGTGGACAGTGCATCAACGTCTGCCCCACTGCTTCGTTCGTCGAAAAAAATCATACACAGGAACTGTTCGCCAAGCTCAATGATGATTCCCTGGTCAAGATCGCCCAGGTCGCCCCATCGGTACGGGCAGCCATCGGCGAAGGATTCGGCCTGCCTCCGGGCAAAAATATGGAAGGTCAGACCGTCGCTGCACTTCGCAAACTCGGATTCAATTATGTTTTCGACACGCAATTTTCCGCTGATTTGACTATTCTCGAAGAGGCAAGCGAATTTCTCGAACGAGTGCAGGAAAAAGGCAAACTTCCAATGATAACCTCCTGTTCCAGCGCGTGGATGAAATATATGGAGCAGTTTTATCCTGACCTGATTGAAAATATATCGACCTGCAAATCGCCTATGTCGATGGGCTCCGCGATTATCAAGACACATTTCGCAGAGCAGATAAAGGTTGACCCGAAGAATATCGTCAGCGTCGCGGTAATGTGCTGCACAGCCAAAAAATATGAAGCCCAGAGACCTGAGCTGATGGTCAACGGTATGCAGACAACCGACATCGTTGCGGTTACCCGTGAAATCGTCTGGATGATTAAGTCGGCGGGTATCGACTTTTTGAACATTAAGCCGGAAGAATTTGATTCGCCGATGGGAATGTCTTCCGGTGCAGGCACAATATTCGGCGTTACGGGCGGTGTTATGGAAGCCGCGCTGCGAACAGCTTACGAGCTTTACACGGGTGAAACACTGGTCGATATCGAGTTAAGCTCTATCAGGGGCTTTGACGGTATTAAAGTCGGAAGCATAACTATGGACGGCAAAGAGATTCGCGTCGCCGTCGCAAACGGACTGGGCAACGCACATAACCTTTTGGAAATCGTCCGCAAAGACCCTGACAGATATCACTTCGTCGAAATAATGGGCTGCCCAGGCGGTTGTATCGGGGGCGGCGGGCAACCTTACGCGGCTGCGAATTCTATTCCGCTCGACACTAACTGTCTAAAGGCAAGGGCAGAGGCGCTCTACAGCAATGACCGCAAAAAAACCATTCGCCGAAGCCACGACAACCCCGAAATACAACGGCTGTATAAGGAATTTCTCGGCAGACCTCTCAGTAAAAAGTCGCACGAGTTGCTCCACACACATTACAAGCCCCATGAGCCAAAAGGCATCGCCTCCAGGAAAATCAGGGCAATATAGGTAAAGGCACGAAAAATGATAACGGCTGAAAACATAAAACAAAGAAAAGCAACAGCGGACGTTGATAGCTGGATACGCGAACGGATTAAACCCGAGCAGATAGCCAAATATCTCGATAACGGAAAACACTTCATTGACGAAGGGCTAATCGAAAGCCAATTCGCCGCCAACATAAAACCTGACGCGGCAAAAGTGCGGGAAATCCTGGCGAAATCCATGGCGATACAAACGCTTACGCCCGCCCAAACCGCGACGCTGCTCAACGTCGATGACCCGAATCTGCTCGCCGAAATGGAACTGACGGCGGCAAAAGTAAAAACAAAGGTATATGACAATCGAATCGTTACCTTCGCCCCGCTTTACTTGGGCAACTACTGCGTCAACAACTGCGTATATTGCGGCTTCAGAAACAGCAACAAGACAATTAAAAGAAGTAAGCTGGACCTCAAACAGGTCAGGGCGGAAACCGAAGTCCTCGCAGGCAAAATAGGCCACAAACGGCTAATCGTCGTTTACGGCGAACACCCGCAAACCGACGTCAACTATATCGCCGAGACAATCCGGACGATTTACGATGTCAAAGTTAAAACCAGAAAAGGAATAGGGCAAATACGCAGAATCAACGTAAACGCCGCCCCGATGAGTATTGAAGAGCTTCGGCTTCTCAAAGAAGTCGGACTGGGGACATTCCAGGTCTTTCAGGAAACGTATCGCAGGGATTTGTATGAGAAACTGCACCCGCAAAACACAATCAAGGGCGATTATCTCTGGCGGCTCTATGCGATGCACCGGGCGATGGAAGCGGGAGTCGATGACGTCGGCCTGGGCGTGCTGTTCGGACTATACGACTGGAAATTCGAGGTGATGGCACTTTTGCTGCACGCGATTGAGCTTGAAAACAAATTCGGCATCGGGCCTCACACAATTTCTTTCCCGCGTCTTGAGCCGGCGGAAAATACGCCCTTTGTCGAAAAACTGAAATTCAAGGTCAGCGACGAAAACTTCAGAAAATTAGTAACAGTCATCCGGCTGGCAGTCCCTTATACGGGAATGATTCTCACGGCCAGGGAAAACGCGAAAATCCGCAGGGAGATTCTGCCGCTGGGCTGCACGCAAACCGACGCATCCTCCAACATCGGCATCGGCGGATACGCGGACGTCAACACCGAACAACAGGGCAACCGTCAGCAATTCATCCTCGGCGATATCAGGTCCCTTGACACCGTCGTCAGAGAACTCGCCGAAGCCGGCTATATCACTTCTTTCTGCACCGCCGGCTACAGGTGCGGCAGGACCGGCTCCAAGATAATGGGCCTGCTGCGAAGCGGCAAAGAGGGCTGCTTCTGCAAACTAAACGCCGTCATAACATTCCGCGAATGGCTCGATGATTTCGCTACCGAAGCGACAATAATCGCGGGTGAAAAGGTAATCGCCGAGGAAATACGCCAGGTAAAAGAAAAACTGCCACAGATATATCCGCAGTTTATAGAATTTTACGAAAGGACAACCGCCGGCCACAGAGACCTATATTTCTAACAGCCGGGGTAGAAAAGGAAAAAAGATGGAAGTTGCGGAAAAAGACAAAAAGCAGGAATTGAAAGAATTCATAGATTCAGTAAAGAACAAGGAGCACGGCGACTCTTACCTCATTGCCGTGCTGCACAAGGCACAGGGATTATACGGTTATCTGTCGCGGGAAGTGATGGACGATATCGCCCAGCAGATGCAGATACCGACTGCGCATATATGGGGCGTGGCAACGTTCTACCATTATTTCAATCTTACGCCGCCCGGCAAACACGTCGTCAGCGTCTGCCTCGGCACCGCCTGCTACGTCAAAGGCGCACCGCAAATCCTCGAAGCGGTCAGGAATGAGCTGAATATTGACTTCGGCCAGATTACAGAAGACAAAATGTTTTCCCTGCAGATTGCCCGCTGTCTCGGCGCATGCGGCGTCGCCCCCGTTGTGATGATTGACGATAAAATCCACGGCGAAATGACTCCGCAAAAAGTTGTGGATGTGATAAACCAGTATCGAAAAGCAGAAAAGAAACAATAAATGGCTGAAAAAACCTTACAAGCTGTTTTGAACCGGCTCTATGAGGCCAATGTCCCCGACAAGGCCGACGCAGAATATGCCCTGTCGCTTCAGGACCCGGCGCAGATGGCTGAATTGTTCGCCTTTGCCGACGAAATCCGCCGAAGGCACGTCGGCAACGGAATTCTGCTGCGAGGCATAGTGGAGTTTTCCAACCATTGCAGCAACACCTGCGAATATTGCGGCCTGAACAAAACCAACACTAATCTCGCAAGATATAAACTGACCGACAGGCAAATCCTCAATTGCGTCGAGCAAGTCGCCAATGCCGGCATAGGAACAGTTGTCCTGCAGTCCGGCGAACAGGCCGACCTTGACGCATACTGGCTGGCTGGAATCATACGCGAAATAAAAACAAGGTTCGATATAGCAATAACGCTTTCCGTCGGCGAAAGACCATTCGATGATTATGCCATGTGGAAAGAAGCAGGCGCGGACAGATACCTTTTGAAAATCGAGACGACCAACAGGCAGCTTTATCAAAAACTGCATCCTCAGATGAATTTCGATAATCGGCTCAAATGTTCTAAAGACCTCGGAATGCTCGGTTATCAAAATGGCTCCGGCAACATCATCGGGCTGCCGGGCCAGACCATCAGTGATATCGCCGACGACGTCCTGTTCTTCGCGGGCCAACGGTTCGATATGGTCGGCATAGGCCCGTTCATACCGCATCCCGCGACTGCTTTAAGCGATTGCTTGCCCGGCGACGTGGAAATGGTATTAAAGACCGTCGCGGTAACAAGAATAGTAACAAAAGACGCTCATCTCCCGGCGACAACCGCCATCGGCAGCTTGAACGGCAACGACCATCGCCCGGCCGCCCTGACGGCAGGGGCAAATGTTTTAATGCCCAATTTCACACCGCAGCCCTGGAGACAATTATACGAAATTTATCCCGGCAAAAGATGCTCCACCGAAATGCCGGGAACCTGCGGACCATGCATAGATATGATGGCAACCGCAATCGGCAGAACAATAGACCTTTCACGCGGCGATTCGCTGAGAAAAAAAAAGAAAGAGTGTGCATAAACCAAAAACACAATTTATTAACTTTGTAAGGAGCATAGTACATGGCAAAAAAAGTGTTAATGATTGATGATGACCCGGAATTCGTCGAGGCAATTACCAACATACTCGACGCAAAGGGTTACGACGTGGTCAGCGCCGGCGACGGTAAAGACGGCGTCGCCAAGGCCAAGCGGGAAAAACCGGATATAATCCTGCTCGACGTGATGATGACGACCAAATCCGAAGGGTTCGACGTCGCCAGAGAGTTGAGCAAAGACGCGAATCTCAAGGGAACACCGGTAGTTATGCTGACCGGGGTAAGAAAAGAAATGAATCTCCCGTTTGGTTTCGAGCCGGATGCGGACTGGCTTCCTGTAAAGGCCTTCCTCGAAAAGCCGGTAAAGCCCGAGGTCCTGCTTAAGACCATCGAAGATAATATTAAAAAATAAACCAAAACAAAGTATCACGAAATATCGTTTGATGAGGTGATTTTTATGACCAAGGCACCGAAAGGCCTACGACTGCACATTGGGGTTTTCGGACGAAGAAACGTAGGCAAAAGCTCCGTCCTCAACGCCCTTGTAAAACAGAACGTCTCAATTGTCTCCGAAGTGGCAGGCACAACAACCGACCCAGTCGAGAAGGTTATGGAGATTAAACCCATCGGCCCGGTGGTTTTTATCGACACCGCGGGCGTTGACGACGTCGGCTCCCTGGGCCAAAAACGCGTGGAAAAAACCCATCGCGTCATCGACAGGACCGAATTAGCCATCCTCGTAACCGATGAATGGACCGATTACGAAAGGCAATTGCTCCAGATGTTCGATAAGCGGAACATTCCCTGTGTTGTCGCCGCCAACAAGCACGACCTAAGGAAAGACAAGGTGCTGGAACGGGCAGCAGACCAGGCGGGCGCGGTTTTCATAGTAACCACAAACGCACTTACAGGCGAAGGAATCGACCGACTCCGGGAAATGCTTACGGCCGCGACACCGCAGGAATTTATCGAGTCGGCCCCAATCATCGCGGACCTCGTCAAACCAAATGATCTTGTTCTGCTCGTAACGCCGATTGATATCGAGGCACCGAAAGGCCGGCTAAAAATGCTGCAGGTCCACTGTATGCGCGAAATCCTCGATAAAGGCGCATCTGCAATCGTTACCAAAGAAACTGAACTGCCAAATGTCTTGTCGGGACTGGTTAATCCCCCCGCTCTTGTTGTCTGCGACAGCCAGGTCTTTGAAAAGGTCGCGGGCATAGTCGATGAAACAATACCGCTGACGACGTTTTCCATCCTTATGGCGCGTTTCAAGGGTGACATCGCTGAAATGCTCAAAGGCATCGAAAAAATCGGTGCACTTGTGCCGGGCGACAAGGTCTTAATCGCCGAGGCCTGCACACATCACCCCATCGGCGAAGACATCGGCAGAGTTCAGATTCCCAAACTGCTCGAAAAAGCCGTCGGCGGCAAACTTCAGATTGATATTTCCGCTGGTCATGATTTTCCAGATGACTTAGGCAAATACAAGCTGATAGTTCACTGCGGCGCCTGTGTGCTGAATCGTAAAGAGATGCTGTCGAGGATTGAAAAGGCAACCTCGGCAAACGTCCCGATTACCAACTATGGCCTTGTGATAACCGATTGCCATAATCTGCTTCGCCGGGCCGTTGCGCCGTTTAATGCCCAAAATCGACCGATACCGGCAAGCAGGTAACACTAAAAATTGAGCGCATAAGAAAAGCGAAGTTATCCGGGATATGACAATGGAGCCAGTGGGATTCGGACCCGCGACCTCTTGCATGCCATGCAAGCGCTCTCCCAGCTGAGCTATGGCCCCTGCTGCTAGTAATAATACCAGATATATACACTTCTGACAAATAAAAAAAAGCAGCTAAAGTGACCTTATGCTGTAATTGCTATCTTAATACCATCGGCTATAATCCGGTAAAACCAATTGCCAAAAGGGGACGTATTAGTCCTGTACAGGTATTGAGACGAAAAACTTTGGCCATACGAAAAAAGATTTTGATAACGGGACAAGTTCAGGGAGTGGGGTTTCGACCTGCCGTATATCGGCTCGCCACGCAACTGAATCTTACCGGCTTCGTATATAACGACACCAAGGGCGTTACCATCGAATTACAGGGCGAAGAAGCAAAAATCGCCGACTTTATCAAACAGCTCAATGGACCGGACGCCCCGCCTCTGGCGGATATTACGTCCTGCTTTGCCGCTGAAATCCCAATCGTCGAAAACGAAAAAGAATTTACGATAAAACAAAGCGACGCAGGCGGGACTCCAATTTCACGAGTAACAGCGGATATCGCCACCTGCGCCGATTGTCTGCGGGAACTTTTTGACAAAAACGATTTCCGCTACCGCTATCCCTTTATTAACTGCACCAACTGCGGGCCAAGATACTCGATAATCAGAACCATCCCCTACGACAGGCCCAATACAACGATGTCGGCGTTTGCGATGTGCGAAAAATGCGCCGGCCAGTATCACGATGTATCGAACCGCCGATTTCACGCCCAACCCGTCGCCTGTCCCCAATGCGGGCCAAAAATCTGGCTCGCCGATAACAAGGGCAATAAAATTCAAAGCGACTGCGACAAAACAATCGCTCAAACCGCACAGTTATTGAAAGAAGGCAAAATCCTCGCTATAAAAGGCATAGGCGGATTTCATCTCGCGGTCGATGCCTTCAATAATGAAGCGGTAATCCGGCTGCGCGAACGCAAAAAAAGAGAGCATAAACCCTTCGCTATGATGGCGGATTCGATTGAAACGGTAAAACAGCACGCGGCAGTGAGCAAACAAGCCGAAAATTTATTAAAAAGCCCTCAAAGCCCGATTGTGCTTTTGCCAAAGAATGCCGGTTCAACAATCGCCGCATCGGTAGCCGAAGGAACAAACACCTTTGGCTTTATGCTCTGTTACGCCCCCCTGCATCATTTGCTTTTCGCGGAGGGGATTAAAGTTTTGGTAATGACAAGCGGCAATATAAGCGATGAACCGTTGATATGCAAAAATGATGAGGCAATTGAACGCCTCCGAGACATTGTCGACGCGTTCCTGATGCACGACAGGGAAATTCACAGACAGGTCGATGATTCAATCGTTCATATTATCGAAGATAAACCCGTATTGCTGCGCAGGTCGAGAAGCTATGTGCCTGCACCTGTCACCATAAAGCAAACCAGTCGATGCGACGTCTTCGCCGCAGGGGCTGATTTGAAAAACACCTTCTCATTCGTCAAAGCCAACCAGCTTATATGCAGTGAGCACATCGGCGACCTCGAAGACGCCGCAGTATATCATCATTACAGAAAATCAATTGAACACTTGCGCGGCCTGTTCGAAGTTAAACCAAAAATAGTCGCCTGTGATTTACACCCTGCCTATTTGTCTTCTCAATATACCCATTCATTACCCGATGTAAAAATCATCGAAGTTCAGCACCACTGGGCGCATATCGCGGCTGTTTTAGCGGAACATAATTTAGATGAACCCGTGATTGGCCTCGCCTGCGACGGCACCGGCTACGGAACAGACGGCGCGATCTGGGGATGCGAATGTCTCATCGCCGACCTGAATGGCTTTGAACGATTCGGGCACTTGGCCTATTACCCGTTAGCGGGCAGCGATGCCGCGAGCAAGCAGCCGATAAGACCTGCTATTGCGCTTTTGGCACAGGCATACGGAAATGAATTCGAGACAAATAAATTCGGCTGGCTCCTTGATAAAATTGAGCCGGACGAATCAAAACAGCAGCTCATATTCGAGCAAATAAATAAAAAAATCAACACCGTTCAGACATCAAGTTTAGGCAGATTATTTGACGCCGTTGCCGCAATGCTCGGCCTGGGAAATTACAACCACTTTGAAGCACAATTACCAATAACCCTTGAGGCGATTGCCGCGCCTGACTGCGACCAGCAGTATGATTTTGAACTCATCGAATCCGACAAACAGTTGACGCTTGACCAGCGTATAATGATAAGACAGATTGTTGCTGACATAGAAAACAAGCAGAAAACAGCGGTTATTTCCGCCAAGTTTCATAATGCTGTCGCCGCCGGCTTGCTCGAAATGGCAAAGGCGGCAAGGAAAAATAAAGGACTAAGTAAGGTCGCTGTAAGCGGAGGTGTTTTCTGCAACAGGTATTTGATTCAGCATCTTATTCGATTATTGAAAAGAAACGACTTTTCAGTATTATACAATCGTGGTTTTCCGGCCAATGACGGCTGTATTTCCGTCGGCCAGGCAGCTATAGCAGCTCACAAGTCATCAAAATACGACTGAGAAATGTCTCGTTATGTGTTTAGCGATACCGGCAAGAATAGTTAAGCTCGAAGAAGACAGAGCGGTTGTTGACGCGATGGGTAACCAGTTCAACGCAAGAACCACCTTTTTACCCGACGCGAAACTCGGCGACCTCGTCCTGGTTCATGCGGGCTTCGCCATATCAACTATCGACGAAGACGAAGCACGAAAAACCTGGCAGCTCATTGAGGAAATCGACGAGTTCAACGATACCCAAAATAAAATCTCAGGATAAATAACCCGGCCCTATGCTTCAAAGAATCAGACACGCACAGTTTCTTATGGATGCCGCCTGCGAAATCACCGGCAGGCCCATCAATATTATGGAGGTCTGCGGCACACACACCGTCTCAATATTCCGAAACGGCATAAGGGGAATGATTCCGAAATCAATGAAACTCCTGTCAGGACCCGGCTGCCCCGTTTGCGTAACGCACCAGGGTTATGTTGACACCGTCCTTGAGCTTGCGGATAGAAACGACTGCCTCATAGCGACGTATGGCGATATGATTCGCGTCCCCGGCAAAGGCGGCTCCCTCGAAACAAAAAAATCCGCCGGCAACATCAGGATTGTCCTCAGCAGCGAAGACGCCCTGCAGTTGGCCAGGGACAACCCCTCCAAAACAGTAGTCTTTGTCGCCGTCGGCTTTGAAACTACCACACCCGCGACAGCCGTCGCCGTAAAACAGGCCGCCAAAGAGGGTATCAACAACTTCTGCATCCTGAGCAACCACAAAATAGTCGTGCCCGCGATGCAGACGCTGCTAAGCGACAAAAATAACAAAATAGATGCGTTTCTATGTCCCGGCCATGTCAGCGTCATAACCGGCTATGGCATATTCAGGGGAATTGTCGAACAATTCCGAAAGCCCTGCGTCGTGGCGGGCTTTGAACCGATGCAGATAATCGAGGGCCTTGCCGAAATCTGCCGACAGATAATCAAGGGCAAACCAGAAGCAAAAACAATTTACACTGCCGTCGTTACCGAACAGGGAAACCAGATTGCACAAGGCATTATCTCGGAATGTTTCGAACCGGTGGACGGTTACTGGAGAGGGCTTGGAAAAATCCCGAAAAGCACACTGCAGCTCAAAGAAAAATACGGCAAACTCGACGCGTTAAAGCGATTCGGCTTAACGGAAAAACCCGAGAACGACACGACCGGCTGCCGCTGCGGTGAAGTGCTTTGCGGTCTCATCGACCCGCCCCAGTGCGAGCTTTTCGGCAAGGTCTGCGAACCGCAAACCCCGGTAGGCCCCTGTATGGTCAGTTCAGAAGGCGCCTGCGCCGCCTGGTTTAAATACAGCAAACGGGAAAAACAAAACAAATGAGCCAAAAAGTGCACGATAAAATCCTGCTTGCTCACGGTGGCGGCGGACAGCTCAGTGACCAGCTCATTCGCAAACATATACTCCCAAGATTCGCCAACAAAACTCTCGCCGAGCTTACCGATTCCGCCAAGCTAAATCTCGATTCGAAATTAATCTGCTTCACTACCGACAGTTATGTCGTAAAGCCATTGTTTTTCCCCGGAGGCGACATCGGAAAGCTCGCCGTATGCGGAACGATAAATGACCTCGCCGTCAGCGGCGCAAGACCTGTTGCTATATCGCTGGCCCTGATTATCGAGGAAGGCCTCGCGTTTGACGTGCTGGATAAAATTTTGGACAGCATCGCCGTGACCGCCGCCCAAAACAATGTCGCGATTGTTACAGGCGACACCAAGACCGTCGAAACCGGCGCCGCAGACCAGATATTTATCAACACCGCTGGCATCGGCATCCGCCTCAACGGCGTCGAACTTGGTTTCGGCAACATCAAAGCAGGCGACAAAATTTTAATCAATGGCTCAATCGGCGACCACGGGATGACCGTTATGTCGCTGCGGCAGGACATCGGCTTTAAATCGCAACTCAAGAGCGACTGTGCAGCCCTGGCTGATTTGACCTGTAAGCTGCTCACCGAGACCAAAGGCGTAAAATTTATGCGAGACCCAACCCGCGGAGGACTCGCTGCGACGCTCAATGAAATCGCTTTACAAACCTCGTTCGACATCCGGATTAATGACACCGATATCCCAATCAACCCGACGGTTCAGGCGGCAGCCGACGCACTTGGCTTTGACGTCCTGAACATCGCAAACGAGGGCAAATTCGTCGCTGTCGTCGCTCCCGAAATCGCAGATGACTGCGTTAATATCTGTCGCCGGCATCCTTTAGGTCAACAAGCGGCGATAATCGGAGAAGTCCTCAAGACCGACGATGCTCCCGTTGTTGAAACAATCACCAGAATCGGCGGCAGACGAATCGTCCAGATGCCGTACGGCAGAGAATTGCCGAGGATTTGCTGATGCACGAGGCAACCGTCGCTCAATTCGTCCTCGAAGCCATCTCGGCTGAAGCAAAAAAACAAAAAGCCAGACCCCTCGCCGCAAAAATAAGCTGCGGCGTGTTCAACGCCATAAATACCGAAACACTGAAATTCGCCTTCGAAGCCATAAGCAAAGATACCATCTGTGAAAATTTAAAACTCGATATCGAACAAAAGCCGATAAAAGCAAAATGTAAAAAGTGCCGCACTACGTTCGAGTTCGACCTGCACGAGTCAAAATGCCCTAAGTGCCGGCGCGATGATTTCGAGCTGCTGCCCGACGCGCCGCTCTTACTTGAAGAAATAACATTCGAGGATAAATGAAATGCACAAAATAAAAGTCCGCAGGAAAATCCTTATCGCCAACGAAGAATACGCAGCAAAAAACCGCTCGTTCCTTGAGGACCGCAAAATCCCCTGCCTCAACATGATTTCCTCCCCCGGCTCAGGCAAAACCACCCTGCTCGCAAAAACAATCGAAATCCTCAGGGGTAAACTCAAAATCGGCGTCATCGAAGGCGACATCCAGACCGATATCGACGCAAAGCGAATAAGAAAAGCCGGCGCACCCGCTCACCAAATAAATACCGACGGCGCCTGCCATTTGTCCGCAGCCCAGATTAGCCACGCCTTTCACAAGCTCCCCATCGACCGCCTCGATTTGCTCTTCATCGAAAACGTCGGCAACCTCGTCTGCCCCTCGACCTTCGACCTCGGCGAAACCGACAAAATCGCCGTCCTCTCCGTCCCCGAAGGCGACGACAAACCCGCCAAATACCCGATGATTTTCGCCAGGGCCGCTGCTGTGCTCATCAACAAAATCGACATCCTCGACGCAACCGACTTCAATATCAAAAAAGTAAAAGCCGATATCTCCAAACTGAATAAAAAAACAAAAATCTTCCTCGTCTCCGCAAAAACCGGAAAAGGTATGAAGCAGTGGTGCGACTGGCTGGAAAAACTGGCTGTTAACAAGCGGACAAAAACAGCAAAAAAAACTCGGTCTCGTTAATAATCCTGTATCCCATACAGCCGATGTTCACGGATATATTGCAGCACCTTCTGGCTTATCATCCCGCTGACTTCCCGCCCCGCCGCTAATCGCTTGCGCACCTCGGTGCTGCTTATATCAACTAACGGCGTCTCAACAACGTTTCGCTGCATCTTTTTTACACGGTCTTCTCCCCACAGCGAAATATACCTCGAAAAATCCGACGCCGCAAAACCCGCCCTGTGCATCACAGCAAGGTTGCACTCGTCAATCAGCTCCTTAACCCCATACCAGTGCGGTAAATCCTCAAGAGTATCGGCGCCTATAAGCCACCAAATCGAAACATTGCTCCCAAACTCCCGTCTAAAATATCTTACGGTCTCCAGCGTATAACTCGGCCCCGTCTTATTCAGCTCGTAATCGCTCAAGTCGAACCTGCCGTCGCCCCCCGTCGCAATCTTAATCATCGCAAGACGGTCCTCGTCGCCGGCCTCAGGAAAAAACGCCTTCAATGGCGAACGCTTCGCAGGGACAAATATAACTTTGTCCGCGCCAATACCTTCGCCCGCTGTTGCAGCAACGGTTGTGTGACCGAGATGAATCGGGTCAAACGTTCCGCCAAACAAAGCTATTCTTTTTTCGCTCATAATTCATCATCATAAACGATTCCGGCGCCACTGAAAACCACATCAATAAAAATTTCTTTGAAGGATTCTTAGGTATTTGGACGATAGAAAGTATAGCTACTGTTTTTTGCCTCTTTGACAATTCGGTCGGTGATTTCCAGATATTTTCTGTTATTGTACGTAAACTGGTTTTTGTGCCATATGGAGGTAACAAACAATGGCAAAGAAGAAGAAAAAAGCTGCAAAGAAGAAAACCGCAAAGAAGAAAAAGAGAAAATAGCATAACGCTTCCGGCGTAAGCTGGCAAAGGTTATGCGGAAAGTGGAAGGTTCCAACGTTACTGCCGCGGAATCTTCCACTTTTTCTTTGCGCAAAAACACCCCGGCCGCCAATCCTCAAACTTGCATTCGCCTTATCTTTTCTTATACTATGTTCCCGTATGGACCATTTTAATTACAAACAGGGCAAGCTTTTCGCTGAACAGGTGCCGGTTGACGAAATAGCCGAGCAGGTCGGCACGCCGGCGTATATCTACAGCAAGGCCACGTTTCTCGAACATCTCAGGAAAATCCAGCACGCCTACAACACAATCGACACAATGGTTTGCTATTCAATTAAGGCCTGCGGCAACATTAACATACTCAAATTTATGGCAAAAGCCGGCTACGGCTTCGACATCGTCAGCGGCGGCGAACTTTACCGCGCACTCCAGGCAGCGCCGACCCCGAAAAAATCGTTTATGCAGGCGTCGGCAAAACCGACAAAGAAATCGTCGAAGCCCTTGATGCCGGTATCGCCTATTTCAATATCGAATCCGAGGCTGAGCTTGAAAATCTAATCTGCCTTGCGAAACAAAAAGGAAAAACTCCGAAAGCCGCTCTTCGCGTCAATCCCGACGTTGACCCCAAAACGCATAAATATACAACCACTGGCGTCAAAGAAACCAAATTCGGCGTCGATATTGAACGGGCGGAAAAAGTTTTTGACCAGTTCGGTAAAAATCCCGCAGTCAAACTGTGCGCAATCGATATGCACCTCGGCTCCGCGGGTCACACTGTCGGGCCATACGTTGAGGCGATTAATAAAATTCTGGCCCTTGTGGATAAATTGCGAAAAAAGGACTTCACAATTGAGACGCTCGATATCGGAGGCGGCTATGGCGCCGACTACGTCACCGCGCAATCCCCATCAGCCGATGACTACGCCAAAGCAATCGTACCGATGCTCAAGGACAAAAAACTCAAACTCATCCTCGAACCCGGCGCAAGCGTCGCCGCCAATGCAGCTGTTTTGCTGACAAAAGTCCTGTATTGTAAAACAAGCGGAAGAAAAAATTTCGCAATCGTCGATGCCGGTATGAATGACCTCATCAGGCCGCCGTTATATAACGCGTTTCACTTTATCTGGCCCGCAGCGGTTGAGGAAAGATTCTCTTACATAAAAAGAACTGAAAAGCTCGATATTAAAGGGCTGGAGTTTGTTGACGTCGCAGGTCCAATCTGCGAACCCGCCGACTTCTTCGCCAAAGACAGGGCTCTGCCTCCCGTTAAACGAGGCGATTTACTCTCCATCTTCACCGCCGGCGCTTATGGCTTCACTATGGCCAGCAATTACAACGCCCGCGGCCGCGCTGCCGAAGTCCTCGTCGATGGCGACAAATTTGAGATAATTCGAAAACGAGAATCCTACGAAGACCTGATAGATTTGGAAAAGTAATCCGCTAAACCGGTCAGAAGTTCCGTTCGACAAACTCCGTATCGATTTTGCTCTTAACAAAGAGGTTATGAGAGAGAATTGACAAGCTCGCCGGTATTGTCGTCTTAATCGGCTCAATAACAAATTCCGACAACGCCCTCCGCATCGTCGCAATTGCTTCATCCCTTGTCGGCCGATAAGCAATCAGTTTGCACAGCATCGAATCATAATTCGGCGACACCGTCCAGCCCTGATAGACATGGGTATCAACTCTAATCCCCGGCCCGCCGGGCGGGATATATCGCGTTATCGTCCCCGGACAAGGCGAAAAACCATTCGCCGGGTCCTCCGCATTTATCCGGCACTCAATCGCCACGCCTCTGTGCTTGATGTCCTTCTGTGTCAGCCCCAGTTTCTCACCCGATGCCACCTGCAGCTGCATCTTTATTAAATCCCGCCCTGTAACCATCTCCGATACCGGGTGCTCGACCTGAATCCTCGTATTGACCTCGATGAAATAAAAATGTTTGTCCTTGTCCAAAAGGAACTCGACCGTTGCCGCGTTCACATAGTTTGCGTGTTTGATAATCCGTATCGCCAACTCACAAAGCTTCTGACGCGTCTTTTCATTTATGACCGGACATGGCGATTCCTCAATCATTTTCTGATGTCTTCGCTGTATCGAGCAATCCCTCTCGTAAAAATGCAGCACGTTGCCCGCTCCGTCCGCCATCACCTGCACCTCGACGTGCCTCGGCTCAACTACAAGCTTTTCGAGATATACCGAACCGTTGCCGAACGCCGCCTCTGCCTCCGCCTGCGCCGATGTGAACCCCGAGCGAAAACTCATCTCATTATGAGCCACCCGCATCCCGCGCCCGCCGCCCCCTGCCACCGCCTTTATCATCACAGGGTATCCGATTTCAGCCGCTATCTTCAAACCCTGCTCGATATCCCCCACAACGCCATCGGAACCGGGGACTAAACTTACCCCTGCTTTCTTTGCTAACTTCCTCGCCTCAACTTTATCTCCGAGCAGCCGCATCGCCTCAGGAGGCGGCCCTATAAAAGTTATTCCGCACTCCCGGCAAATCTGCGCAAAATTCTCATTCTCCGCCAGAAACCCATACCCCGGATGTATCGCATCGGCGTTGGTAATCTCCGCCGCGCTCATTATACGCGGTATATTAAGATAACTCTGTGCCGGCACAGCAGGCCCGATGCATATCGCCTCGTCTGCCATATCCAGATACGCCGCCCCCTTGTCCGCCTCCGAATACACCGCCACCGCACTTATCCCAAGCTCATGACAAGCCCGGATAACTCGCAACGCTATCTCACCACGATTCGCTATTAGAACTCTTGAAAACATATCCCTATATCAATCCGCAATCGACAATCGCCAATCCGCAATTATTTTAGTCGGGACGAACCTTGAACAGCACCTGCCCATACTCGACCGCGCTGCCGTTGACCGCCACAACATCGACGATAACCCCGCTCATCTCCGCCTTTATCTCGTTCATCACCTTCATCGCTTCGATAATACAAACCACCGTATCCGGCTCAACCCGCGAACCAAGCTCAACATACGGCTCCGAATCCGGGCTGGGCTGAGCGTAAAAAGTCCCCACCAAAGGCGATTTTATCTCCGCGGGCTTCTCCTCCTGCGATACCGGTTCCTGCGCCTGCCCCGCCGCAGGAGCCGCCGCCCCCGGCGATGCGCCGGCCAATCCTGCGCCGAACATCGGCACCGCCGTAATCTGCTGCACCGGCTGTGCCTTCTTGACGCAAAGCTCCTCCTCGCCCTGTTTTATCTGTATCTCAACAAGGTTATGGTCTTTCATCATTTCGATTATTTGCTTTAATTTGCTAAACTGCTCATCCCATTGCGCCATCGCACTACCCTTTCCATTGTGAACTGCTGACCCATCAGTATAGCCAAAATTAAGATAATAGCAAGCCCTTGTCTGCCTTGAGTTTATCGAAGGGCCTGCCCTGCCTGTCCCGGCAATTCGTTGGCCGGGAAGTTTATCGAAGGGCCTGACTCCTATTTGCCCTTTCCTGCTCAACAGGCCGCCCGCACCGCAAAATATTGAAAAGTGTGCGATTTCCTCTCAAGAAATCAAATATATTAAGACGAATACATTACTTATGTTTTTATTGCCTTCCCTCCTGCGGATACGTGTCCGTTCCGGATTGAATAATAAAAGGGTAATGTGCCCGAAGGCATTCTAAAAAAATATATTTCAGAAAGGGTGAAAAATGAAACTCAGAACCATCGCCATCATTCTCCTCACGTTGACTCTCGCGTTTGGCAGCAGTACCGCCTTCGCCAAGAGCAAACACCATCATCACAAAGCGGTTGCCACCTCTCAAAAAAGCCACCATGCCGTGAAACTTCATCATAAAAGCAAACGCACTGCCCCCGCTGTAACCACCCCCGCACCTGCCGAAACCCCTCAGATGGAAGTATAATAAAATAAGCCGGCTTACGAATACCTAAATCGATTCGCGATTAATCCCCAATCAACAGGGCTTGGGGGTTTCTTTTTTTAACCCAACTCCGCCATTTTCCCGCAGTGCGATAGTCCATATCTCCGAGTCGTTGCTCTTCAGGTTGATAATATAATCAATGGTTTTAAGTTTTGTGTTTTGTGTTTTTAGTTGTAAAATATGCCCGTATGCAGGAATTATTGAATAAGATAATTTGCGGCGACTGTATCGAAACGCTGAGTAAAATCAGTGAGCCATTCGCGGATTTGATATTCGCAGACCCGCCTTTCAATATCGGATACAAGTACGACAAATACCACGACAAGGTCGAACGCAATAACTACATCGCGTGGACAAGGGACTGGATGACAGCGTGCAAAAAGGTCTTAAAACCAACCGGCTCGTTTTATATCGCGATAGGCGATGACTACGCCGCAAATGTAAAGGTTATCGCTGATGAGCTGGGACTTGTGATGCGTAACTGGATAATCTGGCACTACACCTTCGGCCAGCAGACAAAAGACAAGTTCGCACGCTCGCATACGCACATATTTTACTTTGTGAACAATCCCAAGAAATTCACATTCAACGACCACGCCGTGCGGGTTCCATCAGACCGGCAGTTGTTCTATGACGATAGGCGAGCCAACCCGGCGGGCAAGATTCCCGACGACGTATGGGAGGACTCGCGGGTATGCGGGACATTCAAAGATCGCACCGGCTGGCACCCCTGCCAGATGCCTGAGCAGTTGCTTATGAGAATCGTCGCGGCAAGCTCAAACGCAGGCGACTGCGTTCTTGACCCGTTCGTCGGCTCAGGAACAACAGCGGTCGCAGCGAAAAAACTGCGGAGAAGCTACGTTGGAATCGAAATCTCCGCGGATTATGTCAAGAAAGCAAACCAGCGGCTCGAACAACTCGATATTTGCGAGAGCGCTGAAAAAGAACATAAATTGAATATCGTCGAAATAAGCGAATTAAAACGGCTTATACCGGATATCGGATACTCACCGAAGGAGGTACTGTCTGATAAAGATTTGCTCGAAATTTTCACGAGCCAGTTTGCCGTCCGAATGAACAATAAAAAACAGTATGTCTCTTCGGAGATAGCGACTGCCTTGAAAGGCATAATGGATTGAGCATTCAAAAAACGAAAGGGATTTTGTGTCTTTTAGCCGCTTTCGCCGCGACGGCGATTATGCTGACACTGGCGCAGCAGCCGATTGGCTGGTGGCCATTGGCCTGGGTGGCGTATGTGCCGTTTATTCTTGCCTGCTCCTCCGCAACACGAGCAACGAGCAACGAACCTGCCCTACGAAGTCCGAAAGACGAAGAAGGGTCACGAGCATCGAGTATCAAGTATCGAGTATCGGGGCTATATCCGGCCGCATTTGTTGTCTCGACCTGTTACTGGCTCGGCAATATATACTGGATGAGCTTTGTCACTGTCGTTGGCTGGTTCGCCTTTTGCCTTTATACCGCCCTGCTTTGGCCTTTACTGGCGATGTCCCTGCGATGGTGCATTAAGAAACAATTTCCGCTTTTTATCGCCGTCCCCGTCCTGATTGTGGGTATCGAGCAAATGCAGGGGCTGTTCCTGGGCGGCTTCTACTGGAATTATCTCGCTCACAGTCAATATGCCAATATAACTCTAATCCAGATAGCCGACATATTCGGCGCAGCGGGCGTATCGTTTGTGGTCGCGATGGCCAACGGCTTAGTCGCAGAAATTATAATGATTACCGTCGTGCGTCGTGCGTCGTGCGTTCTGCGACCAACCGACGCAATACGCAATACGCAATACGCAATACTTGCAACTACCATTGTTATCGTAGCAGTCATCGGTACGGTAGTTTATGGTCACTGGCGAATAAACCAATCGGCTCAATTCGTCACGCAGGGCCCGTTAATTGGGGCGGTGCAGACAAATATCCCGATATCCGTAAAAAAATCGTTTGTCGCGGAAGAACAGATTTTCAATGAGCTGCTGGAGCAAAGCAGCCAGTGTATTTCGGCAAACGCAAAACTTGTCGTCTGGCCCGAGACGATGGTGCAGGCGATATTGAACCCGCAAATTTTGCGACTCTTGGTTGACGACCATCCCTATAAGTTATTCGATGAAACAATCCGCGAGCACGCGAAAAAGGGAGCGTACATTCTGGCCGGGGCATACGACGCCATACCACGATACGACGCAAATAACATCCGGCTGGCGCAGAAATTTAACTCCGCTTTTTTGTACAGGCCCGACGGAAGCCAGGCGCCTCAAAAGTACTCGAAAATATATCTCGTGCCCTTCGGCGAAATGCTCCCCTTTTCCAATATCCCGCTGATTCACAAGCTGTTCCTGACAATGTTGCCTTACGATTTCGATTATACAATTGACCCGGGCACGCAATACTCGGTGTTTGATATGCAGATGCCGAATACGAACCGCAAATACAGATTCAGCGTAATGATTTGCTATGAGGACGCGGTTCCTGTTCTGGCGAGAAAATTCGCACTGGATGATAAAGGTCAAAAGCAAATCGACTGGCTTGCGAACATAAGCAACGACGGGTGGTTTGTGCGGTTCGAGAACGGCAAAATCCTGCCTGCCACCGAGCTTTCACAGCACGCCGCGATTCTGCGCCTTTCGGGCGGTGGAAAACCGGTTAGCGGTGCTGCGAAGC
Source organism: uncultured Phycisphaerales bacterium (assembly GCA_963769245.1). Taxonomy (GTDB): domain Bacteria; phylum Planctomycetota; class Phycisphaerae; order Sedimentisphaerales; family Anaerobacaceae; genus Fen-1362. The sequence continues at coordinate 1,238,756 of CAVYKU010000001.1, read as the reverse complement.
GTCAACACCGGTATAAGCTGTATGATTGATACGCTCGGCCGGATTAAAGACGGCTACGCGGCCGGAAATCTTCCGCAAAAAGCATTCGACCGCCAGGGCGTAAAGGGCTGGTTTGCCGATATAGTGCCGATTGACGCGAGGACCACGTTTTTCAGCAAACACGGTCCGTGGCTGGATTTTACTTGTCAGTTGTGTCTCGTTTTAATCATAATAGAGATAATTATCGAGCAACTCGGTCTCAAACAACGAACCAAATGCGAAAAAAGGAGTAACCTGAATGGCAAAGAAACATCCGGCAAAAAATAGTATCATTTTCGCATCTGTCATACTCGTCCTGATTGCTTTTGTCGGCTGCGAGACCGACTCTGAAAAACAGCAAACCGCCGGTGTCAGCGCCGACAATTCCGCAAACAATAACCTCAAAACCGAAGCAGCAAAAATTATTCTGGAGGGACTTTCCAGCAGCAACCCGCAGGTCAGGGTCAATGCAATCGAGATGGCAGCCGGAACGAATAATCAGCAGTTTATGGCGGGCGTCCAGCGGTTAACAAAGGACGAGCTTATCCTTATCAGGTTCGCCGCGGCGGTGGCAATCGGGGACGCTAAATACTCGGCCGGCAAAAACGACGTCGCGCAACTGCTCAAAGACAACGACGAAAATGTTCGCCTGGCTGCCGATTATGCAATGGTGATGCTGGGCGGCTCAAAATCATACATTCAGCAAATCCACGCGGCTTTCGCCGGCAACGATCAGCTCGTACGGGCAAATGCCGCCTTTCTGCTTGGTAAAATCGGAGATAAAGACGCCCTGCCATTGCTCTACCAGCTGATTCATGATGAGGCATCTGATGACAGGGTTCGGCTGAACGCCATTGAGGCGATAGCCCGGTTAGGAGACGAGAAAATATATCAGAAACTCTGGGCAACGCTCATAAGCGCATACGCCGACGACCGCGTCTTCGGCATCCGGGCAATGGGAGCGCTGGCAACATCACGGGCAAAAGATTCGCTTTTGACGATGCTGAAAGATGACCTGCCTGAGGTTCGTCTTGTGGCGGCCGAACAGCTTGGCTGTCTGGGCGACACCGCGGGCGAAAAAACTGTGGTAAACGCGCTGACGCACGATGTTTCAGCCGCAACAGACCAGGAAACAAAGGCACGAATTCAGACGCTGGCAGCCATGGCAATAGGCCAAATCAGGACGCCAACCCTCAAAAATTTCCTGCCTGAATTGCTGAAAAGCGATTCCCAGTTTGCCAGAATTGCCGCTGCTAAGGCGGTTTTTCAATGTGTCCAAAAGAACAATATGGGACGGTAAAATGACTTCTAAGCAGAATACCCTATTTTAACAAAATTAACTTGACGTAAAGCGCTAAAAAACGTAAAATATAAGATGTTGTAAGGTATTGGGGAGCAAAGTATAATCCCTCGATATGAATTTAGTAAAACTGGTGTGAAAGGAGCTAATCTTGAGCAATCTTACTAAGATACTCATAGTTCTATTGACTATATCAGCAATCTTTCTGTGCGGCATCGTGGTAACATACATTGCCAACGCGAATAACTACAAAGAAAAATACACCAAACTCAGTTCAGACCGTGCTGCTCTCGAACAGGAAAAACAAAGCTTGAGCAATCAGCTCAAGGAAAAAATTCAGCAAAAAGACGACCTTGAGAAGTCGCTGGACAGCCAGCTTGCGTCGCTGAAAACCAAGGCAGACGACCTGCAGACGAAGATTACCGGCGTCGAAAGAGAAAAAGCCGAGCTTCTCGACAGAGTCAACAGCTGGGCAAGCATCACAAAAGATTTCCAGGCAACCACCGATAAGCAGACGCAGTTGCTCAGCACCGCCCAGGAAGATGTCAAACAGTTAAAAGCCGAACAGATAAAGCTCAGCAAAGAGCTTGATCAGACAAGTGCGGCAGTTGTTGAAAAGAACGCGCTAATAGATGCGGCTGAGGCCGAAAAACGCCGGCTTATCGAAGAGAAAGCGGACTTGCAGAACCGTTTGGACAAGCTTATCCAGACCGGCGGCAAGGTCGCGGCGGCAGGCGCACCCGTAACACAGGAAAAAGGCAATGCACTGCCCGCGCAATCCGCAAACGAAACGGCAAACCTCAAGGCGCAAATTTCTGAGGTTGATGCCAAGAATTCGCTGGCCACAATATCAATCGGCTCGGCGGACGGCGTAAAAGAGGGAATGAAGTTCCACGTTACACGCGGTGACGAGTTCATCTGCGACGTTCTCATTGTGAACGTGGATACCGAAAAGGCCGTCGGCGTCCTTGAACTGGTCCAGCAGTCGCCAAAAATCGGCGACAACGCCTCGACCAACCTGTAAGGTTTGAGATAAGTTTATTGAGGATTGGATATGAGTCCTGAAGCACCTATACGCAGCACAAAACCAGAGGCAATGAGCAATCTTTACACAGTCATACTGGCAGTGGCGTTCGGCGCAGTGCTGGCCACGGCGGCATTTGTTGCCGTAAAGTGCTATTTCGACTACAATACGCTATTTACAATTCCATAAAATTTCCTTGTTGAGCCGGCAGGCAGGATGCGATATAATGTGCCCACATAAACCGGGCATTTTTATATATTGAGAACGGATTCGATGAAGTTTATTGACGCTATATTGGGCAGGTTCAGCATGGATATGGGTATCGACCTCGGTACCTGTAATACGCTGGTTTGTGTCCGCGGCAAGGGAATAGTTCTCAATGAACCCTCGGTCGTCGCGGTCCGCAAAGGAACCAACCAGGTCCTCAACAACGGCGAAGCGGTCGGACTCATCGCCCGTGAAATGTTAGGCAAAACCCCCGGTTCAATCAGCGCAATTCGACCCCTCAAAGACGGCGTAATCAGCGATTTCGAAATCACCGAAGCGATGCTCAACTACTTTATCCGCAAGGTTCACGGCAGGGGCAATCTTATAAGGCCACGTGTGGTTATAGCCGTACCAAGCGGAATTACCGCGGTCGAGCGAAGAGCGGTCATCGACAGCGCCGAACGTGCAGGCGCACGAAAAGTATATCTTGTTGATGAGCCAATGGCAGCGGGAATAGGAGCGGGACTTCCTATTACCGACCCGACGGCCTCGATGATTGTCGATACCGGCGGCGGCACAACCGAAGTCGCGATTATGAGCCTGGCGGACATCGCCACCTGTGAGTCAATCCGCGTCGGCGGCGACGATATGGATGAGGCGGTCATCAATCACCTCAAACGAACATACAACCTGCTCGTCGGCGAACCAAGAGCGGAAAAGGTAAAAATACAAATCGGCTCAGCAGTGCCCCTCGAAGAAGAGCTGACTATGGAGGTCTCAGGAAGAGACACCATTTCAGGGCTTCCGAGAAAAATCGTTATCACAAGCGAAGAAATTCGCGAGGCGCTGAAAGAGCCGGTGGCGGCCATTATCGACGCCGTAACAAGGACGCTCGAAAAGGCAGACCCTGAATTAGCCGCAGACCTCATCGAAAATGGAATTCACATCTGCGGCGGCGGGTCACTCCTGCGAGGAATGGATACGGTATTGGCAAACGCCACGGGCTTAAAGGTAATTCGCGTCGAAGACCCGATGACAGCGGTAGCGCGGGGCACGAGCGTTTACCTGGAAAACCTGGAGTTGTGGAAAGACACAATGGAGCATTCCGACTCCGGCTGGTAACGGCACAGGATGCTGTAATAACCAGAATTTATAAATTTAGTTATGGCAGGGAAGCGAATCAGACTCTCCAGCAGGATGTTGTTCGCCTGGTTGATGCTGGGCGGGTTAATCCTTTTGTTTTCTCCGCTTGGAATCACAAATAAGTTCCAGTTCGCCTTTGCGCGTCTTTTCCGCTGGCCGCTGAGCGCAGGCAGGCAGATGCCTCTTTCCGTCAAAACCGAGCTTCCGCTCAAAGACGATTTCAGCCGAAAAGAATCGCAGTATCAAAATTATATAGCGAATCTTGAAGAGGAAGTGCGTCAGAAAAATCAGACGATTCAGCAGTTGTCGGGCTTGCGCACGAGATTACGCGACCTTGAGGGAGCCAAATTAGTGCCTGCGGATATTATCATCGCGTCCGTATCAGGACTGCGAAGCGAAATGATTATCAACCGCGGAAAAGACGACGGCGTATGCAAAGATATGTTCGTCATAGGCGACAACAGCGTCATCGGGACCATATCAGACCTGTCGGGCCGCACCGCCAAGGTCCGGCTGTTCACCGACGCCTCCTCAACCGTCCAGGTAAATATACCTGATGTTGAAACAAATATGCTGATGCAGGGAGCCGGCAATAACTCGGCAAAAATAAAAATGGTGCCGGTAAAATACCAAATCAAGGTCGGCGAGCCCGTGATGCTGCGTAAAAAACCGGGGTTTCTGGATTCCTCTATGGTCGTCGGCGAGATACAGCAGTGTAAAAGGGACAGCAAGAACCCCTCGCTGTGGGATATTACCGTAAAACCGAGCTGCGATATTACAAAGCTCAACAACGTGGCGGTAATAATAATGAACCCGCAGAGCTCGGGCAATCCGGGTCGGGCCGAAAATGCCAAAGCATCCGGCGGAAAATAAATATGCGACCCCCTGCTCTGCCAATAATTTTCCTTTATATCACCCTGGAGAAATAAGATGCACTGGCCGCGTTTTGCGGTATTGGTTCTGATTGCCGCACTTCTGCAGAAAACCTGGATTAACACAATCGCGGTAACGGACCTCCGCGTAACGCCCGACCTGCTTCTGATTGCGATGGTCTTTTTCGCCGTCCGCTGTAAGGAAAAAGAGGCGATTATCACCTCATTCGCGCTCGGTTTCGCAGCCGACATCGCCGTAACCGGATTCTCTATGGGGCCCCTGATAATCAGTTTCGGGCTGTTCGGGACGGGCCTGTCGTATCTGCACCGGCTGATATCCATCAAAAAAGTACCGCACGAGGCGATTACCATATTTGTCGTCGGACTTGGCACGGCAGTCCTGGCCTGGCTGCTGGCACGCGCCGCCGGGCAAACTCCGAGACCCGGCGGCCTCATCGCATTAATCGGAACGTCAATTTATTCGGCGGTGCTGGGACCCGTTTTATTCTTGTTTTTGGACTGGCTGATGCGTATAAAAAACCAGCGTCGCGGGCGAAAATAATCCCGCCTTGAATATCTCGACACGTTTTAAACGTCATCTATGTATAGAAAACGAATGGCAATCCTGGTAATCGCGGGCACAATTTTGCTCGGCATCTGTGTGCTTCGCCTGATAGATATGCAGCTGCTCTCAAAATCGTTTTACAGGGAGCAGGTCGCGCAGCTGCGGATTCAAAGCGGCTCGTTCCAGCAGATCAGAACAATGCGGGGAAAAATCCTCGACAGGAAGGGGCAAATCCTCGCCGAAGATGAACCGAAATTCTGGCTCGCGGTAAACTATGATTTGAGCCGGTATCTTGACGAACGCATCCTCCAGGCGTTATCTCTTCGCGCCAAATCGAAAGAACCGGATGCCAACACATCGGGCCTGCAGCAGGAATTCGCTGACCGGCAGGAAGACATCGAGCTGTTAATCGACAAATGTGTGCAATTCGGTATGCCGCGCCAGGACGTGGTCATCCGGCTTCAAAAAATAAACGACAAAATATGGAACCTGCGGACGTTTTTCGCCTGGGCCAGAAACGGCCCGAGTTCCGACATACTTAAAAAATACAGTCGGAACCTTAATAATGTCCCGCTCACCGAAGCAATAGCAGATTTTGAAAATAAATTCCCCGACCCATGTGACCGCCTCCTGCTGATAAACAAAGTGGACGATATCGCTGAACTTAAAAAAGCCCAGCCGGTCGTTGAGTTGAAATCGGAGGACGCAGTATTTGCCGCAAGGGTGGAATTTCTCAAAGTCCCCGGCGTGGAGGTCATAGCGAAGGGCCAGCGTGTATATCCCTTCGGCCAAACCGCGTCGCAGACAATCGGCTGGGTAGGCCCGCCCGGTCAGAAAGACAAAGACATTTACGCCGACGACAGGTTGGCCAACTACCTTGACGACGAGCTTTGCGGGCGGGAAGACGGCGTCGAATACGTTTGTGAGCCGATTTTGCGGGGTAAACGCGGTGAGATTGTATATGACATAGACCGCAACTTGGTGCGCCAAACAGAGGCACAGTTCGGCCGGGACGTCCGCCTGACAATCGATATCGAACTGCAGAAAAAAATCGAGCAGCTCATAACCGACTGCTCGCGAAATCCCAACTGCAAGTCCCCAATCGCGGCGGTCGTTATCGACGCCGGCTCAGGTGATATTCTCGCTTTGGCGTCGCTGCCGAATTATGATTTGAACCTCGCCCGGCAAACCTATGACAAACTCGCTGGCGACCCCTGTGAGCCGTTGCGCAACCGTGCAATAAATATGCATTATCCGCCCGGCTCAGCGGTAAAACCGCTGATTCTGGTAGCGGGAATGGAATCCGGCAAAATTACCGCAGGCGAAATAATAAGCTGTCCCTCGCACAAAGCCCCGCAGGGCTGGCCAAACTGCCTCATATATCTCAGAAACCACTGGGGACATGACACTATGTGGCCGAATACCGCCCGCAACGCCTTAAAAGGAAGCTGCAATGTTTATTTTTCGCATCTGGCCGACCGAATCGACCCTGTCGTTCTGCAAAGCTGGCTTTTCAGGTTCGGCTATGGCCGACTCTCCCTGTCCGATTCGGTTACTGCCCCCCTGCAATCGAGCGACGAATCACCGGAGCCAAACTACCCGACTCGACTGTTCAGGCAGGCACAGGGACAAATCGCAAACACTCCCGTAAATGATACAATTACAAGTTTCGAGCAACTCCCCCCCCTTGAGCCGGACGAAAGACGATGGTTCGGAATCGGACAGGGCAACCTCAGAGTAACACCTTTGCAGGCGGCAAACGCGATGGCCTGTTTGGCAAGAGGCGGCATTTATCTCCCGCCGCGACTCATTGCCGACCCCTGCTCGCCAAAACCTGAGCCGGTCAATCTCAATATCTCGGCTGTAACATTGGCAACCGTTTACGAGGGAATGCACGCCGTTGTGGAAGAATCGGGCGGAACCGCCAACAGGGAATTTGCGCCTGTGTTAGGAAATTTCTCTTCGCGGGGAATACGACTATACGGAAAGACCGGCTCTACAACGCAGCCCGAGCACGCCTGGTTCGCCGGTTTCGCAAAAGACGCGAGAGGAAGAACAATCGCCGTCTCTGTTCTCGTAGAGGGAGGCCAGGCGGGTTCATCCGATGCTGCGCCGCTGGGAAGAGACATCCTGCTGTTCTGCGCCGAAGCCGGATACCTCGGCTATAAATAATCAGTGAACCTTGGAATTATCTGCCGCCAGGTAACTCTTCTGCGAACCCTGGCGATTCTCAAGGTAGGTAAGCGTTTTTTCGATTATCTTGCCCGCGACGGGAGCGGATATTGCTCCGCCCGTGTAGCCCTTGCCCAATGACATATCAGGTCTGCGAACCGATACAAGAACAATCACCTGCGGGTCTTCGACCGGTGCGCCCGCGACAAATGATGCGATATACTGGTGCTCGGCGTAGCCCCTTTCGCCGACTTTGGCGATATTGGCGGTGCCCGACTTGCCGAAAACCTGCCATCTTTTCAGCTTCGCTTTTTTGCCCGTCCCCTCGTTGACCACGCCCACCATAGCGTCCGTAACAAGCCATTTGGCAACATCGGGGTCGATACAATATGCAAGCGGCGGCGGGGCCTGTGTCAGCTTCACGATATTACCTTCGTTGTCAACAACCGCTTTAACCACGTGCATATTTACGGGATGCCCGCCGTTGGCAAGTATGCAAAATGCCCGGGCAAGCTGTATCGCTGTAACGGTTACCTCCTGGCCAAATGGTATCCGCGTAACGCTGTAGCCGGTCCATTTCGACGGAGGCCAGAGCAATCCGGAAACCTCACCCGGCAAATCAATCCCAGTCTCTTTGCCGAAACCGAAATTCCGCAGCGCCTGGTAAACTTCGTCCTTGCCCATTTTCTGGCCGACTTTCGCCATCCCTATATTGCTCGAGTTGACCAGAATCTCACGCGGCGTCAGATAGCCGAATCCGTTTTTGTATTCGCTGATGCAGCCAAATCCCTTGCCGCAGTAGTTACCGTTTTCGCAGAATATCTTTTCCTTCAAACTGACAATCCCGTCCTCAATAGCAGCCCCCATAACCATCGGCTTAATTAAACTTCCCGGCTCGAACTGGTCGGTTATCGTGCGGTTGCGAAGTGAGTTAGCGTCCGCCGTATTGAAATTGGCAGGGTCATAATCGGGCAGTGAAACCATCGCCAGAACCGCGCCCGTCTTCGGCTCAGCCACTATCGCCATCGCCGATTCGGCGCGGTAACTTTTATACTGTTCCAGAAGCGTCTCACGCGTAAACTGCTGTATTGTCGCGTCGATGGTCAGGATAATTCCGACCCCGTCGGTAACGTCGGCGTCATGCTCCCTGAGACGAATGGGCCTGCGGAAAGCGTCCGAAATAAAAATGTTGCGCCCCGCCGAACCCGCCAGGTCCTTGTTATACGCAAGCTCCACGCCCTCAAGACCCCGGTTATCCGCGCTTGTGAATCCCACAATATGCGTCGCAAGCGGCCCCATCGGGTAATGACGCTCCCAGTCGGACTGTATCCCCACGCCGTGAATTTTACGCACCGCAATCGCTTCGTTGGGGTCAACACCTACTTTAATCTTGGTAAAACCGGGATTTTCGCTTTCGGTAATCATCTTGCAAATGTTATGAGCGCCGATATCCAGAACGTCCCCCAGTTCGCTTGCGGTTTCCTTGGGGTCATCCAGAACTCTCGGCTCAACGAAAACTGTCTGGATTTCCTCGCTGGCGGCCAGCACCCTTCCGCGACAATCCAGAATAGCGCCCCGCTGGGGCGATATGGTCGCAACGGTCTGCTGCTGCCTCGAGGATAAGTCGATATAGTATCCGTTCCTGAAAAACTGGAGATAAAGACATCGCGTTGCCAGGACAGTAAAAGCAATGATTAACGCCGCAAACAGCCAGACGGTGATACGACCGCTCGATACTCGATGCTCATTACTCATTGCCCGAAAAAATCCCTGTAATCGGAAAATACCGTTTACTTCTTAATTTGCTTAATCTGCTTAATTTGTTTAATCGGCTTACTCTGCTGATTAACCTGCTGATTACCCTGTTGGGAAACCTGCTGGGAAACACTTGTTGGGTTAATCAGATTTTCCAGCCGCAGCTGTTTGCCCGCAAGCTGCTGCTTGAGGCGACTCTGGGACACACGCGCAGCACAGATTTTGTAGAAAACCCTGTCATTGGCGTTGCGAAGTGATGCCGCGAACAGCATCACCGAAGTGCAGTATAACGCAACAAAAACCAGGCGAAACCCCAACCTCATAAGCCGTGTAATAACCAAAAAGAAACCGGCCGGCTCAACTACTTGGCCGGCATTTTCAACTGCATCCCAATCGCTATATCATCCTCACTGGACAATATGCCGCTGTTTGCCTTGACTATCTCTTTATAGCGATTGCCGTCGCCGAGTTGAGTCGCCGCAATCTTCCACAAGCTGTCGCCTTCTTTTACGACATAAACGTTTTCCGGCTTTGTCGCTGCCGCCGGCTTGTCCACCTTGGCCGTCGAATGCTGCTGGCCTACCGATTCGACCTTTGTGAAATTCTTGTCCGTAAGGACTTCAGCAGGCGATGACGATGCGGCAGTCGAACCCGGCAGCGACGGTATTATTAATTTCTGCCCTACCTGAAGGTCGCTGATTTTGTTAAGTGTCTTTCGGTTGGCTGCAAATATGGCATCGATATTTTTCTGCTTTACGCCTTCCTTGACGCCGTAAACTTTTTTGGCGATTCCGCTGATACTGTCGCCTGATTGAACTACATAGATTTTCGCTGGAGCCGGCTTTGCGGTCTCAGGCGCTGTTGCCGGCTGTGCATTAACTGCCGGGACATCCTGCGCCGGAGTGGAAGCACTCGGCCCAATGGCAGTCGTTGGCGCTGCCTGCATCGGCCCGACTATCGCGCTGTCCGCGGCTGGCTGAGTTGCCGCTGCTCCTGTCGGCACTGACTGGGCGGAGTTTGTCATCGGCTGCTGTGCCGGGGTTGCGGTAATCGGCTGTGCAGTTTCGCCCGTGGGAGCGGCGGGCTGGTCCAGAGCCATCTGAACCTTTCGTTCGTTGGCACCGATTCCGGACGGGTTACTCTCCAGTCCGACCATATTGGTCGTCAGCTTGTTGCTGTCGTCCTTCTGGTGAAGGCCCGGCAGGCCGTTAATTATGAATGCGATAACAAATATGAATACCAGTCCCAGCAACAACCCAATTTTCGCGTCCGATGTCATTTTGCGACTCCCTTAAACAATTCCCTTAAACTTTCTGCGCTATCCTTAGCTTTGCGCTCCTTGCCCTGTGATTTTCAGATATCTCATCACGCGATGCCGATATCGGTTTTTTCGTAATAACTTTATAAACACCATTCTTCTCGTTACTCTTAAAATCCGTTTTCACTATCCGGTCTTCCAAACTGTGAAAACTGATGACCGCTATGTACCCGTTCGCCTCAAGCAATGCCGGCGCCGAACCGAGCAGCGTCTCAAGATTTTCAAGCTCGTTGTTCACCGCGATTCTCAGCGCCTGAAAAGTCCTGGTCGCCGGATGAATCCGTGACCATTGTCCGCCTTTTCCCATCGCGCTCGTTATAATTGCGACGAGCTGCCCCGTCGTCGTAATCGGCTCACGATGACGACGCTCGACGATAAATCTTGCTATCCGTCTCGATGCTCTTTCTTCACCGAACTTGTAAATCAAATCCGCGAGCGTCTTCTCATCTGCTCTGTTAATTATATCGGCAGCAGTGGTCTTTAATCTTTTATCCAAACGCATATCCAGCGGCATATTTTTTTGAAAACTTAAACCCATCCGGTCATCCTCTAACTGGGCAGAGCAAAACCCTAAATCCGCCAGTATAAAATCAACCTTCTCCATCCCCTGCCCGTGCACAACTTCCGCTATTTCGGAAAAATTGGAATTGACCAGAATCACCCTGCAAAGCAATCCCTCTAAAACAGATTGGGCCCTTCGGATAGCATTTATATCAACGTCCAGGCCGATTATAGCTCCCTTGGGGCCCAATCCCTTGCCAAACAGTAAGCTATGACCTCCCTGTCCTATGGTCGCATCGACCACCACCGCATCCTGCGGCAGCTTTATCTGCTCAACAAGTACTTCAGCAAGAACCGGTATATGTTGCGCCGCCGAACCATCCACTTTTAAACGCCGTCATTCAAATATGACCAACCGCTAATTTGCCGGATTGCTTCCTCAGATGCTCCGCCGCCGGCGAGAACGCTACATTAGCGAACTTGCCGCCGAGCTTTTTTACCCTTTCCAGCCGGTCATTCAGCACCTCAAGCGAGGCAAACGTCTGCTCGTCGATTGCCCTGGTGCCCTTCAACCCTTCTTTGACGACTTCGCAATGGTCCGGATACAACTCTAACATAATGACTCCTTTCATCCCTCTAAATCCTGACTCTGCTTCTGCAAAACTTCCTGCCGGGCCTCGGCCACGCGTTTCTGGTACTGGGCCATATTGTCCGAAAGATACTGCTCCCAGTCCTGCGTGTTCCAAAGCTCGATGTGGTCCCGCACCCCTACCAGCGTTACGTTATCTTTTAAACCTGCCCTCTTGCGCAGTTTTTCATTTAATAACAGCCGTCCCTGGCTGTCTAATTCGACCTTCCCTGCCAAAGCGAAATTCATTCGCTCGAAAGCTACGATTTCATCCGGGGCGGCGTTTTTCTGTGCCATCGCAACCGTCATAAGCTGAAAGCACTTCTCCGGATATAAAGACAATATGCCGTTCGCCCCGACAACAAGATAAAAATCGCTGCCGTGCTCTTTGGTATCGATTTGATTGCGGAGCTTGTTGGAGACCAGCACCCGGCCCTTCTCATCGATGGTATGCTCGTATTCTCCTGTTAGCAAAAGCATTCACTTGTCTCCACTTGTCTGATACTTATCGCCACCCATTAACCACTTATTGGGAATTATTACCACTTCTTACCACTTCGTCAATAGCAAATTCCACCTTTTAATAAAAATTCTTGAAATTTTATTATGGGACGTTGCCTCTGAAACTCTAACTCAAACAAAGACAAATGGTTAGATGCAACTACGGTAGCTTTGGCGGACTTGAAAATTTTTTGTGAATTTCTGTTTTTCTCAGATTATCACCCTCGCCCCGATTTGATTTGTCCCCTTCTTTTGCCACAAAGGCACAAAACTTTTAAAACTTAATTTGTCTTGGTGTCTTTGTGACTTGGTGGCAAAACAGCGGGTGATGGGAATCGAACCCACATGACCAGCTTGGAAGGCTGGAGCTTTACCACTAAGCTACACCCGCATAATCATTGCTTATTTACTATTTTCAAATTACAATTTTACCACGAAGACAATAAAACACAAAAGCAAAAAGTAAAAAGGAAAAAGTAAAAAATCAGTGAAATCTGTGTAATCTGTGGTTTGAGTTTATGGGTATAGCGGAAAAGGCCAAAAAAGCGAAGTCGGCGGCGATTTTGTTATCGGCCATTAAAACCGAAATAAAGAACACCGCTCTTGCGCGAATAGCCGAGGCGTTGAAAAACAGAAGCGCGGAGCTCATCGCCGCCAATCAGAAAGACCTTCGGCTCGCTGAAAAAAATAAAATCGCAAGTCCCCTGCTCAAACGCCTGAAATTCGACGAGGGCAAAATCGCGGATGTATGCGCAGGTATCGAAAGCTTAATCAAACTCGATGACCCCGTAGGCCAGACGCTCACCGCAACCCAACTTGATGAAGGACTAAATCTTTACAAAGTCAGTTGTCCCATAGGCGTCATCGGCGTCGTATTCGAATCAAGACCCGATGCTCTTGTCCAGATTTCAACGCTGTGTCTCAAAAGCGGCAACGCAGTCCTCCTCAAAGGCGGCTCCGAAGCAGCCAATACAAATAAAATACTCGCAAAAGTAATTGCCGAAGCAACGTGTCAGCGTTCAGGGGACAGCGGACAGCGTTCAGAAGGAATACCAGATGGGTGGATTCAGTTATTAGAAACCCGGCAGGATGTCGCTGAAATGCTCAAGATGGATGAGGACATCGACCTCGTCATTCCACGCGGCTCGAATGAATTCGTCCGTTACATAATGAACCATACAAATATACCCGTGCTTGGCCACGCGGAAGGTATTTGCCACGTTTACGTCGATGGGGCAGCGGCTCTCGATATGGCGGTCAAAATCGCCGTCGATTCGAAGTGCCAGTATGTAGCCGTCTGTAATGCTACGGAGACACTTCTCGTAGATAACAAAATCGCGAAGGAGTTTTTGCCAAAGGTAAAAGCCGCCTTCGACGCGAAAAATGTCGAGCTTCGCGGCTGCAAGAAAACCCGTTCAATCATCAAAGTCAAACCCGCCACCGAAAAGGACTGGTCAACAGAATATCTCGATTACATCCTGTCAATAAAGGTCGTCAATGGCGTCGATGAGGCAATCGAACACATAAACCACTATGGCTCACACCATACAGATGCAATTGTTACTCAGGATAAAGCGACAGCTGAAAGATTTTTGGATTTGGTTGATTCTGCGGGCGTTTTCTGGAATTGCAGCACACGATTCGCCGATGGCTACCGCTATGGCCTCGGCGCGGAAGTGGGCATCAGCACAACAAAGATACACGCCCGCGGCCCCGTCGGCCTCGAAGGCCTCCTGATTTACAAATGGAAACTCCTCGGCTCAGGCCAAATCGTCGCCGACTACGCCGAAAATAAAAAAAAATTCACGCATAAAAAAATAGGATTAAATTCCGCTGTCACCGATCCTACTCTTTAATCTTCAGGTTCTTTTTCAAAAATTCCCTTGTTAATCTCCGCACATTGGGGTCGCGGTAAAAATTTGGATCGCTGTGTCCGCCGTCTTTTACTGTATAAAATGTCACGGGCACCCCCGCTTTCTTCAATGCCGCCTCAAGCAATTCGCTTTGATGAAGCGGCACAGTTTTGTCCTTATCTCCGTGAATAATAAGAAAAGGCGGGTCATCTTTTTTGATGTAAATAATTGGATTGGCTTTTTTGGCCTTTTCAAGATTATCCGCAACGGGGCCGCCAATCAGCTTTGATACCGGCGATTCTGGCGAGCTGCGAACCGTGCCATCGGGCATACGATGAGAATCTATTAAATCTGTCGGCCCGAAATAATCCACGACCGCCTGCACCCTGCTCGATACTCCGAGGTTTTCCCCAACATCGAATTCATTCACATCGCCCGTTGTCCCAAGCATTGCGGCCAGATGTCCTCCAGCCGAACCTCCCCAAGCCGCGAATCTGTTCGGGTCAAGATTATACTTTTGGGCATTGGTCCGCAGATAACGAACCGCCGCCTTGCAGTCCTCAATCTGGGCTGGAAATATGGCGTCCTGGCTCAGACGATAATTAATACTCGCCACCGCGTAACCGTTACGGACAAAATCTTCCGGCTTTTCACTCTCTTTACTGCCAGAAAGCCACGCCCCCCCGTGAATCCTGATAATCAGCGGCAGATTCTTTCCTTCCCTGGGCAGATACAAATCCAGTTTTTGTCTCTCGTGCCCCTCGGTAACATAAGGCAAATTACGATAGACGACCGGCCCCGTATTGACCTCCGTACTCGCCGATTGCGAAGCTTGTTCCGCACCGGCAGCAGATAGCGTTATTAATCCGATACAAACAGCAACTACTGATAAGACCTTTTTTATTTGTTTATTCATTTTTGTCTCCTGCAATGATTATACATCTAAATAATCATCGAAACAACCCCCGCCCCGCTGCATTCCTGCTGCCGCAGCAATGTCAAAAAAATCCGTGTAATCCGTGTAATCTGTGGTTAAAATATATGTGGTGAAAAATGAGGAATTTCGATAAAGCAAAACGGGTAGTAATCAAAATCGGCACGAATATACTCTCAAAGGATGAGAGTGTCGATTCTGGCTATGTGGGCCAGATGGCCGGGCAGGTAAATTCACTGCTGAAAATGGGTAAGCAGGTGGTGATTGTTACCTCCGGCGCAATCGGGATGGGGGCTGGACAACTGAAGCTTTCAAACAAACCCGGCGACGTCCGGATGCGTCAGGCCTGTGCGGCCATAGGCCAACCAATGCTGATGGCGGAATACAGAAAGGCATTCGAGCAATTCGGCGTTACAGTCGCCCAGGTGCTGCTTACCGCTGAGGTGCTGAATAATCGCAAGACCTACCTGAACCTGCAAAACTCGATTGAGACGCTTTTGAAACTTGGCGTTGTGCCTGTATTAAATGAAAACGATAGTATCTCAACCGCTGAAATAGGAACAGCGTTTGGCGATAACGACCGACTAAGCGCACTTGTCGCAAGCAAAATCGACGCCGACTTGCTTATTATACTGACCGATATCGATGCACTTTATGACAAAGACCCCAAAAAATACGCCGATGCCAAGCCGATAGATACGGTCTTTGAAATAACCGACGAAATAATCAAAAGCGCAGGGACTAAGGGCAGCAAATTCAGCACGGGCGGTATGAAGACCAAAATCGAGGCCGCCAAAGTCGCCTCAAACGCGGGCTGCAAAATCGTCTTAGCCAACGGCAAAACCGAAAACGTCATCGAGCGAATCATCGCGGGCGAGACAATCGGGACGCTGTTTTTACCTAAACGCAAACTAAGCAACCGCGAAAGGTGGATATTGAACAGTTCCCCGGCGGGCGTAATCAATATCGACGACGGCGCGATTAGGGCGGTAAAGAATAAAAAGAGCTTATTACCAAGCGGCATAAAATCAATACAAGGAACGTTTGAAACGGGCGAGGTCGTCTGGCTAAATGACAAGGCAAAGGCCGTAACGAATTTCAGCAGCGTGGAGCTTGAGACCCTCGCGGGTAAGCACTCTACCGAAATTCGCAAACTCCTCGGCCCCAAACGCAGAGACGTCGTCGCGATACCGGAAGATATCGTATTTGTGGATTATTGATTTTTTCACCACCAAGGCACAAAGACACGAAGAAATAAAAAATTAAAGAAAACTTAGTACCTTAGTGACTTCGTGGTAAAAAACGGGAGGCAATGGTTAACCGTGATACACTTCAAATGCGTATATTGCGGGCAAAGGATAGTGGTGCCGGACAGCGGTTCGGGCAAGAAAGGCAAGTGTCCCAAGTGCAATCACCTTTTGACTGTTCCTGAGTCAACCAAAGTAAGACCTGCGATCAGCTCAGTTAAAGAGCCGATGCCCGACCGACCAAAAGAACCACCCGTTTGCGATGTCTCAGACGAGAAAGATGCTTTGACAGAACTTCTTAAGGAACGTTTCGGTTTTCTGGTCCCCACGTATGATAAATTATCGCTTTTCTTGATGGCTGTAACGTGGATATTGTTATTCATGATAAATGATCGATTGCGCCATCCAATTCAATCTTTTTTTGAAAAAAAAAGCATACAAGTAGCACTTGCCGTCTTAATAGTTCCTGTTACTCTTCTGGTTATAGGGTTCTATCAGATTTTTATAAAAAGGAAGGAATCGGATTTTGAGAAATCAATGCTGTTGTGGTTTGTTATCGCAACAAATATTTCAACGTGTATTATTGCTTCTGTTTATATTTTGAGAAATACCAGCGTGAGTAATTGGGCGCTTATTTTCCCGATATGGAACATTGTTAACGCTGTGATTCTGTATTTTATGTGGGAGATAGATTGGCTTAATGAGAAATGCATTGTCGAACGGGAACCGAGGCCTGCTCAAATAATTTTCGGTACCGTCGCTGCTGTTATAATAATTTTTGCCTGTAACTATATTTTGAAATTACACTGGTCAATTACTTTTTCAATATGCATCGTTTATACCACCAGCTTTGACAGGGCATTACAAAGCGTCTTTCCAGGACTTTACAGGGAAGATTATGCTTCCAGAGACGAGGTTAGGCCGTGATACACTTCAAATGCGTATATTGCGGGCAAAGGATAGTTGCCAAAGAGGAAGGCCGGGGTAAAAAAGGCCAATGCCCGACGTGTAAGCACATTATTTGTGTCCCCCCGGAATTCAAACCCGAAAGCGATTTAGCCCCCTTGACGCTTGTGCCCGAAACACCCCCCAAAGAGCATTCTTCCGAAACCGCCAAAGACCCGTCTGCAATAACAGAGGAATTTCCGCCGCCGGATTCTCTCGAAGATTTGACGGACCTGTACGAAGAGAAATATGGTTTCTTAATCCCGAACTATAACGAATTATCGCTGTTCCTGATGTCGGTCGTATTCATCATCCTCTACTTCACCAGCACCAAACTGCAGGACGATATAATAACCTTTTTGATGCGTCTGGATATATTGCGGCGATATCTCTACGTCGGCCTGTTTATGCTCGGAATGTTCCTGTGCCTCTATCACGTCTTCACCCCGCGACAAAAGACGGATACCGAAAAAGGAATTATGCTGCTCTTCGCCGTAACCATAAATGCCGCCACCGGCTTAATCGCCGGCTTTTATATGCTCAAAAATTGCCCCGGCTGGTTGCTCGTCTTCCCCGCCTGGAACATAATCAACAGCATCCTGCTGATTATAATGCAATACGTTAACCTCTTCGATGAAAGCCAGATCAGCGACCGCGACGCCACAATAACGCAGGTAATCATCGGCCTCGCTGCCATCCTCATAATTTTCTACATTTGCAATAACACCTTCAAGCTGCACTGGGCCATCACCTACTCGATTTGCATCATTTACACGACCAGCTTCGACAGAGGATTGCAAAGCGTCTTTCCCGTTCTTGCAGGCCAAAGTGACGAACCGTCCCCTGAGGATAAATTGTGATACACTTCAAATGTGTATATTGCGGGCAAAGGATAGCAGTGAACGACGACTTGGCCGGCAGAAACGGCAAGTGTCCGACGTGCAGGCACCAGCTGCGTGTCCCGAAGACAATCCAAATCACGCCTTCAACCGGCATGGACACCGCCGAGCGCGAGAAAAAAGCACTTGAGGAATTCTATCTGACGGACGCGGATTCGTCCGACGACATGGCTGACCTCGTCAGAGAAGATGCCGGCTGGCTCGTACCTGTCTATGACGAAATGTCCCTGTTTTTAATGTCGATGACGCTGATTCTGCTTTACGCCCTCAACGAGCCGTTTCAGGAACAAATCCGCAAATGGGCCGCGATATCTCTCCACCAAAGATATGTTTTTCATGTTTTCGTCGCCGCTGCAATTTTCATAACCGGAATGGGCCTCAGCATATACAACGTCTTCACAACAAGGGAAAAAACCGACACCGAAAAATGGATTATGCTTATCTTCGCCGTCCTGACAAACGCGGGCACGGGCATCATCTCAGGATGGTACGTTTTAAGCAGTAGCAGCATCAGGGACTGGCTGATTATTTTCCCCATATGGAATATTATTAACAGCGTCCTCCTCATCGTGATGCTGCGGCTCAAAATTATCGATGAAGATTGCATCAGCGACCGCGACGCCACGCTAAAAGAAGTCGTCATCGGCCTGCTCGCCGTTCTCACTGTTTTTATACTCTGCAATTATGTCTTCAAGCTGCACTGGGCCGTCATTTTATCTATTTGTATCATTTACACGACCAGCTTCGACAAAGGATTGCAAAGCGTCTTTCCAGGATTGACACGCGGGGAAGATGAACAATCCTCTGAGGTTTGAGCCGAAAAATTCACCTTCCGTCCTCAGTCCTCCGTCTTATGCCTGCCCGGCGTAGCCTCTTGGGCGAAGTCGGGTCTTCCGGCTTCTCACATCCGCTTGTAACGCGGGCCGCCTGTACCTTCGGGGACGGTCCAGCGGATATTGTCGAAGGGACATTTCCTCTGGCAGGTCTTGCAGTGCAGGCAGTTTGACGGATTGGCGGGCTTCACCTCGCCCTGAATTGATTCATACACACCTGCGGGACAAAACGTGGTGCATGGCGCGATGAATTTAGGTATGCACTTCTCCTGGCAGATATTGCGGTCGAGAATCGTCAGATGCGACGGCTGTTCCTCGCGGTGATGTGTCGCGGCCATGGCCGTAAAGGTGTCCTTGTCGAAATGCTGGCTGGGCTTTAGCCGATAAGGCAAAACCGTCATCGCCTCGTAATCTTTCTCGATATTGAACGCGGGCAGCAAATCACCAAGCCACGAAAGAAATATCATACCCTGCAGCGGCCCGAATTTGGCGACTGTCTGCCTGAACTTCGCCGCACTTCTCATTTCCTTGGCGACATTGGATTTCAAAAGCAAATCGGTATAGCGAACAGCCGACTCACGCGGATTATCAGCCGTCTCAATTATCGCCCTGGCCGCCATCATCCCCGAATCAATCGCGTTGTGAAGCCCCTTGATTTTGAGCATATTCACAAAGCCCGCTGAGTCGCCCAGTATTATCACGTTGCCTTTGCCGATAGCGCCTGTAGCGGGGTCTCGCGGAATCGCGTTCCAGCCGCCCTCGGGAATCATCTTCGCGCCCGCCTCGACGACCGCGCCGCCCTCGATGAATTTTCCCACCCTGCTGTGCTGTTTGAAAAGCGTCAACGCGTGCTGCGGATTGAAGTTGTAGTATTTCCAGTCAGCCCCGACAATCATACCGACCGCCAGGTGTTCCGCCATAAGAGGATAAACGATACCGCCGCCGAACATCCCCGGCCCTATTACAGGCGTCCAAATCGGGTAACCCATCGCGTGAATCACCCTGCCCGCGGTAAACTCAGCGTATTGCTCAGGCGATACCTTAATCAGCTCTTTTACAGCAACCGAGTAAAGCTGATTCGCCTGTCTTTTTAGTCCCGCCTTTTCGACGAATTTCTCCGTCAAAAGCCCGTCGCAGCCCTCCGCCAGCACGATGAACTTCGCTTCGATTGTTTCGCCTTCAAGATAATTGGGCTGTTTGTGTCCTTCTTTATTTAGTCCCTGGTCAACAAGCTTAACCGCCCCCGCACCATTATCATTAACAATAATATCCGCCGCCGCGAAGCCGCACAGCACCTCGATACCGAGCGATTTCGCGATTTGACCCAGCCATTTGGTAAGTTTACTGATTGAAATCGTGTAATCACCCGTGTGCGTCAATTGGCCGAAGCCGATGCCGAACATTTTCGCCAGTCGAATCGCAAAATGTATATTGAATCCGAATTTTTTGCCCAACAGGAACAACACGTCATCTTTGTCGATTTTATTCGCCAGCACGTCCTTTGCCTGTTCACTGTCCCGCCAGCCGGGCGATGCCGCATCGAGCAGCGTATGAATCGGCTCTTTCTCCAGAACCGCCCCCGAAAGGTTATGATTGCCGAGTTCCGCGCCTTTTTCGATAACACAAATCTCGGTCCCAGGCCTGAGAACCTTCAATTGAATCGCGCAGCTCAATCCCGCCGGCCCGCCGCCCACTATCAAAACTTCAACCCTGCTGAAACCATTATCGTTTGCCACTACGAATGCTCCTGTAAAGCAGCGACTAACTCCGGCACAACACCTTCTATCGTGCCCACGATATAATAATCACATTGTCTGAATATCGGCGCATTGGGGTCGCTGTTAATCGCCGCGATTGTCTCGGTATTCGCAACGCCTATCATATGCTGAATCGCGCCCGATATCCCCATCGCGATATAAAGCTTCGGCCCCACCGCCGTGCCCGTCTGCCCCACCTGGTGAATTCTCTCCGCAAACCCCTGCTCCACCGCCGCTCGCGACGCCCCTTTTTCCACGGGAACATTTAATCGCGACCGGATAGCGCCGCAAAGCGAATCCAGCATTTGCTCGTAATTGTCCCTGTACTTCATCCCCTTGCCGCCGCTGACGATTACATCCGCGTCGAAATTGACCTTGCCCGTCCCAATCTCCGTTTTGATAATTTCCAGCGATATATCGTCTTTTGTAACGTTGACTTTGTGAATAATGACGTTGCCTTTTCTGGTCGCGTCGGCAGGCAGCCGTTTCATAACGCCTGGCCTGGCGGTTGCCATCTGCGACTTCGAGTTTTTCGTGCAAATCGTCGCCATAACGTTGCCGCCAAGAGCGGGTCTCGTCTGGAACAGCGTCGCAATCTGTTCTTTGCGTGAGCTGTCCTTAATATCCAGCCCAGTGCAGTCGGCGGTCAATCCGCAGCCCACCCTGTAAGAAACAAGCGGCGCAAGTACCCTTCCCTGCGGCGTCGCTGCGTATAAAACAATCTGCGGCCAGTATCTGCTCACCGCATCTGCTATTACCTTGCGATGCGCAACCGGGTCAAACTCCGCCAACAGCGGCTCGTCGATTACGTAAACATTATCCGCCCCGCCCGCAATCAGCTCGCCCGCCATCGATTGCAAATTACGCCCCGCTATTACCACACCCACCTTCGTCTCTACCGAGTCGGCCAAATCTCTCGCCTTGCCGATAAGCTCGAAAGTGGCCGGGTGAATCACACCGTCGCGATGCTCCGCGACAACCCATACCTCGCCCTTGTAACTCGGCTCAACGGCACGCAGGCCCAGAAGCATATCATCCAGCGCGTTCTTGTGAAAATGCTCACCCGCCGCCGCTACAATTTTTTCCTTCGTCTGTTCATCAATGCCCGCCGCGTTGCTTATCCCAAGCTCACGCAGCTTATCATTGAGAATTTTATAGTCCTCGTTCTCCTTGGCTGTCCCCTCGAAGCTCCTGTCCAGCACGCTTTTTCTCTTCGCTGGCAAAACGTATCTCGACGCCTGTTTATCCGCCTCAGCCGCACCCGCCGACGACTTCACGCTTTCCACGATTATTTCCGCTAATTGCCTCGCGTCCGACAGTTGTTTGCACTTCCTGCTGCTTTTGCCGGGCGGAAACACGCGAATCACAGTCGTCTTCGAACCCTTCGCACCAATCAGCGTCGCCGTGCTGATTTCCGAAGCGCCCCACGTAATTACCTTCGTCTTGTTCGCTCGCCTCGTCGCCGTAAACGACGCAAAAAGCGGATACTCATATTTCGCAACCGTTATCACCACGGGCGGCCTTTTCGGAGCAACCGTCTGGCTTCCGCCGCTTATAATTCGCGTAAATCCGAATCGTCCGTTTTTGAATGCGCAATCCGTCGCGTATGCGATGCAGGAAATTCCCAGTTCCTCCGCTATCTGCGGCGGCACCTGCGCCGTATCCCCATCCACGGACTGCATTCCCGAAACAACGAAGTAATCATCGCTTCCGTTAAACAGCTCTTTGGCAATCTTCCTGATTGAACAGGCAAGCGGGTTGGCCGTCGCAACCGTATCGGCCCCGCCCAGCGCCCGGTCGGTAAGCAGAACCACCGTATCGGCACACCTGCTCAGCGAATATCGCAGCACCTCCTCAGCCATCGGAGGCCCCATCGTCAAAGCGACAATCTTCGCCCCCTCATCGCCCGAAAGCTGCCGCATCCGGTTTGCAAACGCAATCGCCTGCGTGTCAAGTTCGTTAATGACGCTTGCGAGGCGCGTCCGTATCAGCGTCCCCGTGTTGGGGTCGAACGCGTTATCCGTGATTTGCGATACGTCCGGAACCTGTTTTACTAACACTATATAATTGCTCATAATCCCTACACTTAAAGCTCGATGCAAAACACCCAAACCTCAAAAAACTTTCCTGCCCCTGCCCTGCTAAGCAGGTCTCAAATACCAAAGGTCGATTATGATAAATATAAAACCTTTCGCAGTCAATGAAAACACTTCGGGCTGGATTTTAAAAGACAAAATAGTATAATGTGCCAATCGGCTCATAGCCGGGAAAGGAAAGGTTGATATGCGTAATGCTATCGTACTAACAACAGTTTTATTAATTTTGGCACCGGCCTGCGTAAAGGCCGTTGAACCTATCGGGTGGTGGAAGTTCGAGGAAAAAGACGGTAACACGGCAAAGGATTCAAGCGGTAATGGTTTTGACGCCGCGGTTATTCTCGGCGGCGGCCCCTCAATATGGTGCCCCCGCGAAGGTTTCGATTCCAACGGCTGTGCCAAATTCACGGCCCAGCAAACCATCGTTATACCAAACGCTATATGGAGCCGCGTAAAAGACAAGATGAGCATCGCCTTCTGGGTCAATCAGGATGCCTCCGCTCCCCCCGACGAAAAATGGCCCGGCCCCTGGGGAATCGCGCCGACAGAGGGCGTATCGTTCCCCGACCCAAACTGGCTCAAACTCCGGGCTTTTGTGCCCACGCCGAATAAGGCGATCGATATCGGCAATGACTCGGAAAATATTTACTGGTCGCCCACCACCGACAGCGACTACGCCGGAAGCTGGAATCTTTACGTCTTCGTCAAGGACGCCAACGAGTATTCGCTCCGCCTTTATCACAACGGCGACAAGGTTGCCGAAAGATTCGGCACTATGGAACCCATCCCGAAAATCGTCAACTTTATGCTCGGAGGCCGTATGTATCCCACTGCCGATTGGTCTGGCAAAATCGACGATTTCAGGATTTATAACGTTGCCCTGTCGCAGGATGATGTGCTGAAACTGTATATGGCAAAACCTCAGCCGAAAACTGAAAAAAAATAATTAAATAGCGGGTAAAATACGCCAGGGATGGTGTCTTATGACCGCCGTAATAAGCGTCCCTGATACTCAGCAAAAGCTGGAAATACTCAGCGCCGACGCACAATACGATTTGGCATGCGCCTGCGGATGCAAAAATGACGAGCGCCGCAGGCGCGGGCCAAAAGGCAACTGGATTTATCCCGTCACTCTCCCTAATGGCGGCTCCAGCGTCCTCTTCAAAACCCTCGTCTCCAACGTTTGTTCCAACGACTGCAAATACTGCCCCCTCCGCGCCAACCAGGACGTCCGCCGATGCACCCTTAACGAGGAAGAAACCGTAAACACCTTTCTCGATTACCACAAACGAGGCGAGGTCTTCGGCCTGTTCCTCAGCTCAGGCGTCCTCGGCACTCCCGACGCCACTATGGAACGCCTCAACCGAATCGCCAAAATCCTCCGCTATCGTCGCAACTACCGCGGCTATATCCACCTCAAAGTCATCCCCGGCGCAAGCGCAAACGCTATCGAGGAAGCCGTAAAACTCTCCTCCGCCGTCTCCCTCAATATCGAAACCCCCGGCGCGAAATACCTCGCCAAGCTTTCCGACAAAAAACGATTTCTTGAGGATATCGTTGAACCGATTAAGCTCATCAGCCGCCTTACAGGCAGGGGCAATAAATACGAAAGAGTCAAACAAACCACCCAGTTCATCGTCGGCGCTGCCGACGAAACCGACTCCGAGATTGTCAAATATATGTGGGGGCTTTACGACCGCCTCAACCTCCGCAGAATTTACTTCAGCGCATACCAGAAAGCCATAGGCACTGACGATCCGGACACCTTGTTTAGCAATCGACAATCGACAATCGACAATCGCCAATATGCGCAATCGTCACCTGTCCTCCATAGCGAAAGCGGCGGAGGAATCGACAATCGACAATCGTCAATCGACAATGCTTTTGTCCGCGAGCACCGCCTTTATGAGGTCGATTTCCTCCTGCGCAAATATGGTTTCTCAGAATCCGACATCATTTTCGACCAGCAGGGCAACCTCCCCCTCGATACCGACCCGAAAGAATCCTGGGCAAAACGCAATCCGCAGTATTTCCCCGTCGATATAAATAAGGCCTCAAAAGATGAACTCCTGCGTGTCCCCGGCCTCGGACAAATCACCGTTGAGCGTATCCTCGAACTCCGTAAATCTGCCAAAATCAAAACCATCTCCGATATCGGCAAATCCACCTCGCGATTGACCAAAGCAACCGATTATCTAACGTTTTGAAAATATTTAGCCCCAGGTTTCACCTAGGGTTTATCTGCCGAATGCGGCCGGTGGGCATCCCTAATGGGAGTAATTGCAAACGAAGCCGGACCCTCCGGCCAGCAAAAAGCCATCTATTTAGCTCTTGTAATCCTGTCTGTTAGCATTAAAATTTAAACAAATCTTTAATAGAATTTGAGGATTATAAATGCGTACCCTATTTGTAGTCGCATGTATTTGTCTGCTTCTAAGCATAACTGTGCACATCCTGTCTTTTACTAATAGCAAATTTCTGGATAGCATTGATGGTATTGTTCTGCTCCTGCATGGAGGCGTATTTCTGGTCTGGGTCCCGGCATTTTTCATTGCGGGGAAAGGCTATGTTACAGTGGAAAAGAATAAATTTATAAGTTATCTCCTCCGTTTTTGCCCCCTATGGATGCGAACGATTATTGCATTGTTTGTAGTATATTGTTTTATAAGCATTCCTGTCTCCCTCCTTTTTACAAAAAATTCGGATTCTCCCTGGTGGATATTTTCAAGTTTTTGGATTCTCTTGTATTCTCTTGGAGCAGGAGCAATTTATTCCTATCTCGTCTCGAAAAAACTCGATGATGCTAAAACAAACGAAGTGTCCGAAAACAAAATCAACTGAAAATTCAAAACTCAAAACTAAGAATTTATAAGTCCACTTCCCGCCGTTGGGCGTCCCTTACGGGAGGCAGCATCCTAATTACGATATACTAAATACGAACGACGAGTTAATTCTGCGCCATTTTACAGTCAGCCGATAATTGCCTTCGGCAATTGGTGACGAAGTTGCCCGGCGGACGAGTAGCGGGCATTCACAGCCCCTAAGGGGCGAGAAATAACCGCTACGAGTATGCCCCTCCGGCTGACTAAAAGCAGTGTAAATCCCGTGTTAATCCGTGTCTGAAAAAAACTTTGTGTGTTCTGTGTCCATCAGTGGCTAACAAAAAACAGCGTAACCAGCGTAAATCAGCGTCTAATAAATACGAAATACGAACCACGAACGACGAATTAAATCCGCGTCTAAGCAGTCAGCTTTATAAAAGGGCGATAGGAAAATTGTCAGCCGGTAAACCGCGAATAGCGGTGCCCCTAAGGGGCGGCAGACGAGTAGCGGATATTCACAGATACACGTATCGAGAAATAATCGCTGCGAGTATGCCCCTCCGGCTGACTAAATCCGTGGAATCTGTGTAATCAGTGGCAAAAAAACAGCGTAACCAGCGTAATCCGCGTCTAAAAAATCCGTGAGAATCCGTGTCAATCCCGCCGTAAGGCGTCCCTTACGGGAGGCGGTATCCAAATTACGATATACTAAATACGAACGACTAACGACGAGAGTCATCACTTCGGCTTAAACCCCTTCACCTTCCCCTTAGTGTATTTCTCGCAGGCCTTTTCCAAATCCACGTCGCTTATATTCGCCAGCGTGCAGAGCCACGCGAAAACATCCGCGAACTCCTCCCGCTTGTTTTTCTTGTCTTTGCCCGCCAGCGCAGTCGCCAGCTCCCCCACCTCTTCTATAAACCACAAAAACGTCTTCGGCACACCGCGCTGCCTGTCCCGTTTCTCATACTTCTCGGATATGAACTCCTGAAATTCCTTGATGTGCATTTTATCTGTCCCTCATAAAAAATTAACCGGCCGGAAGAAGCCATCTGCAATATACCCATCAGGGTCACCCGTGCAAATATCTTCTCCGGCCGGCTTATATTCCTGTCTTCAAACCGCCATTATGCAAGCAAGCTGGACAACGAAACTCTCTGATATACTGTCCTTGCCGCTTCGAGACCATTCTCGTATGCCTTTTCCGCCTTGTTGCTGAATCTGCCCTTTGAATGCTCATCAAGATTTAACTGGCTCATCATCGGGCCGTCAACTGCCTCGATAATTTCGAGCATCGTAATCTTGCTTGCCGCCTTCGCAAGAACAAAGCCGCCGCGCGGGCCGCGCTTGCTGCGGAGAAGATTGGCTCTTACCAACTGCTGTAATATCTTCAGCAGGTATTCCAGTGGTATGTTGTATTCCTTTGAAATCGTTTGTGAAAGCACAATTCCGTCTTTCTCATTCTTGGCGATATACCCTGCCGCCAACAATCCATAGCCCGTTGACCTGCTGATTTTCATTGCACACTCCTTAATTTAAAAAACCATACATAATGTTCAATTACACACCGTGCCCACACGCACGTCAATAGTTTCTTCTGTCCAGGGGTGTGGACATTTATCCGCCTAAGGCGAGATTTATCCGCCGTTTAGCGGATTTTGGTGTGTGGTATCTAAAACCGCTCCGAAATTATCTCTGCATTATTCATTTTCTATTGTCAAATGCAACAACTTTTTCCGCAAATAACATCGGATTTGGAAGCTTTTACCAATTCCCCTTTTACAATTCAAGTGTTTTTTTAAAAAAAATAATCCCCCTCGTAGCACAGTTTACCTCGTCGCGCTGTGTGGCAGGCGAAGGTTCCAGAACGTTTACCAGCCGAGGCAATCTGCAATCGCAAATCGATAGCGTCTTTGCTCGGCTTAAAAAGAAAGAGGCGTTTCTAACGCATCTGTGGACGAAGTAAAAGGGCGTCGCAGAAACTCGCATCGAGAACGCCCTTGGCTGAGTACACCAAAACCGAGCACATGGAGCAAAGCGACGAGCCCGTTTCGGAAATCTCTGTGGTCCCTGTGTGCTCTTGCCGTAATGGCTTGGCCATCCCTTTCGGGAGGCATCCCTTAGGGAGTGGCTAAACAAAAAAACAGCGTAAATCAGCGTTAATCTGCGTCTAAAACAAACCAGTGTAATCCGTGTAATCTGTGGCTGATTTAAAAAAATCGAAAAACCTTTGCCTTGCTCCTCAAAATTTGTTATTTTGCCCATCTGGCCTGAGTTTTTGGGTGAGAACCGCTGTTTTATGGAGATTTTGTTATGGCGTCATTAAAACCAAGAGTTAATGTCGAATATGGCGAAAAGGCAACCATTGTAACCTTCACCGACGAGAAAATCCTCGAAGAGCGGGATATCGTCGAGCTTCAGAGTTCGCTGATGGGGGTTATTGAACAGTCCGAAAAAATTAATCTCATCCTTGATTTTGCAAATGTCAAGTTTCTTTCTTCAGCCGTCCTGGGGCTCCTGATTCGTATCAGCAAAAAGATTTACGAACAGGATGGCCAGCTTCGTCTTTGCAATATCAGCCCGAGAATTTACGAAATTTTCAAGATAACCCGCCTGACCAAAATTTTCGATATATTACCCGACAGGGCAGCCGCAGCAGTGAGTTTCACGAAAGAACAGTAGAGCCTCAGCTATTGCGCCGCCATATCGTCGGTAGTTTGGGCTGTTTACAGCACCATAGGTTTTATGGGTGGTTTTATACATATGAGCAGGTGTTGAATTTATGCCGATTAGTCGGTCAGTCGTAGTTGCGAGCACTCCCTCCGCCGTGGTTGACGTCTTTAACCAAATCCAGCCCGGCCTGCAGGCCGGCGGTTTCAGCGAAGAGGATATTTTTGCCGTGCATTTGTCACTCGAAGAGGCCTTTACAAATGCAGTGAAGCACGGCAACAAAATGGAGCCGAGCAAGGCGATAAAGATCGATTATTCGATTGAGCCGGATAAAATCGAGATATGCATGACCGACGAGGGAGACGGCTTCGACCCGGAAGTAATCCCTGACCCGCGATACGGCGACAACCTCTATAAGCCGGCAGGCAGAGGAATGCTCCTGATGAGGTCATTTATGGACGTCCTCGAATACACTAAAAAAGGCAACAGTTTGCGAATGATAAGATATAAAGAAAAACGCAACCCTAAAAGTGCAGGCAAACGCACCCAATAGCCGATAATATCCTATCTTGTTTGAATCTTTGGAAAGGTGTAAACGGTATAATATATATGCGTCGATTGGTTTGGCTTCTTTTAGGTGCAGGTGTATTCATATTCAGTGGTTGCGGCCAGGAGGAACGAGGCCCGGAAATCGTGTATGATAATTATCCCCCCCGCCTGTTCCGCCCAGAACAGCGCCTTTACCGTCTCAGCCAAGACCGATTATGCCGCTGCCCGGAAATATTCCGAGCAGCTGGATGCCGACACATACGGAAAGGGCGTGGTCGGCGATAGTAATTCATCATTCGGCAACGGATTATGGCGACGCCGCCATAATCGATAAATGGCACCGTGAAAAGGGCTGGAACGGCGTCGGTTACGATTTCGTCATCGGCAACGGCACAAACAGCGGCGACGGCGAAGTCGAGCCGACTTACCGCTGGAAAGGACAATTGACCGGCGCCCACTGCGGCGGCACGCCGGGAAACTGGGCAAACGAGGAAGGCATCGGAATCTGCTTAATCGGCGACTTCAACCATTCCACCCCAAGCTCCCGACAAATGGAGTCCCTTACCAAATTAGTTCGCTTCCTCCAGCAGCGATACCATATCCCGAAGAGCCGAATCTATGGACACCGCGAGGTGCCCGGCGGGCATGATACCGATTGCCCAGGCAAGCGGTTCCCGATGAACTGGTTCAGGGCAAATATCTCTTATTAAACCACGGTTTTTTACCACCAAGACGCTAAGACACTAAGAATTTTTAGACGCTGATTGCGCGGATTAACGCTGTTTTTTATTAGCCACAGATGAACACTGTATTTGCTCGGCTTGCATACTGCGGCAAGACCTTTTTTCCGAAGTAAACTTCACAAAAGGCCATTGCCTTGTCCGTCGAATTCCTTCGGTCTTCGTTTTAGGCCGAGCAAATAACGCAGATTCTTTTCAGACCAAAGACCACAGCCCCTCCGTCGCACTCCGTGCTATGGAGGGTGGACAGCGTGCAGCGGACAGAGGCAGGCATCACGAAAAGCATTTCTGCCGTCCTATAAAAACACAACTAATTATCAGCAGGGCTTTTTTTATACTGGTATAGCACCGATAATCGCCCATCCACAAGTCGCCTTAAACTAATGCCGAAGTTCCTTCTGATATTGTGGCACTTATTAAAGGAGCTATCGGTAATGGATATGTTCGGCTCATCGTATTCGCATAGCTGCGTCCTAAACGAACAGATTGCACGCCAGGTCTTCGATTTGCTGCCTGAAGAAGGGCTGATGATGGTAATCATCAGCAGAGAGGGCAACTGCTGGCCGAGCGACGCTGAAGGATTTACAAAATTAGGCATCACCGACGGCTACATCAAAGAACTCTGCGCCAAAATCAACGACGGCCAGGAACCAATAATCACAAACGTCAACGACTTCAGTTTGGTCATAACAGGCCTCGCCACCGAACGCAGCGATTGCGGCTACATAATGGTTGTCCTGCCCAACTACAGTCCCGAATCCACTATGGCCAACATAGGCCTTATCGAAATTATACTCAGCGAGGTCGGCCTTATCGCGCACCTCATCGAGCAGAACAATATACTCTATGAGCGACAGATGAAGCGATTGGTCCCCTGCGGACAGGCCGAAGGCGACTCAATCCTTAATTAATTGCCACTAAGTCATCGGGTTGCGGTTACGCGGCTCGTTTCGTCCTGCGTTTATCGTCTTTCGTCTTCTGAATCTGCACGCTATACGCTGTTTGCTGTCCGCTGTTCTTTCTTGACACTTTCTTTCTCAAATTCTATAGTGGGTTTGAATGAAAAAACTTCTTTTATCTTATAGCATAGATGACCTCGCGAGGTCTTTTTTTGTTTTGGACCTTTGGCTACAAAATATCGCTAGCCCTATAAAGATTGAATATCTTTATTCAGTGCTTGAGGCAATACAAAGGGATTTATCGAAAGAAGGCCAAATTAAATCTTATAAAGATTTTGAAACATTCTGTAAAAAGCTATTTGAATTACTTCCGTCTTTCTCAATGCTAGAGGATTACATGCCAGAGGCGGATTGGGGTGAAATCAAGTATTTCTTCAATAATAAATTCTACAAGATTTTCTATGGGGCTAGCTTAGATAATATTTACGATTATTATTATGCTTTCGAAATTATTCACGAAGGCCTTGAAAAAGAATATGCTAAAATAATTAAGCGATCGCCTTTAAGGGAGCTAGAATTCTGTCTAAACATTCAAGATTTCATTATAAACAACCTTGACCAATCTACTCAGCCAAAACCAGAAATTAAGCCTGGCGGCTTTAGCGTTCCTTCTGAGGAATTTTGGGTAAAGGCCAATTCATTCTTAACTGAATTTGCGCCTGAAAAAGTTTTTAATATAGATATGTTAAACAGATATAGTTACGACCTTGCGATTAATGAGAATAAATCTTGGCCAACATTAGAAGAATTTTCAAATCGTGCCATGGATGGGAAAAACTGCTTTTACTTTCTTATTAAAGATAGCGAAAAATATTATCCTGTAATGCCCAGAAAGTTCTTTGCTGTTCTATACGACACATGGGGTTCGTTTCTTAAGCAACATTATATGGAAATTCAAAAAGAACGTGAGAATCCCAAAACAGAAATTGAGATTCAACTTTCCAAATTTATACTTGAGAGAGGTAACAAAGAAGAAACTATCGGTTTTGTAAGTGCACTTTATTCAGACAAAAAACCGCAGGCAATAATTTTTGCGGCAGCCATACGATCAAAAGACAATCTTTTTTTAATCCATGTAGTTCCTCCATTGATAAATAAGGCCGAGCTGAATGGCTATTTAGAAAAATTAACACTGGATTTAAAGGAATCAGAAAAATTACTCTCGGTTTATCCTACACGCTTAAGAGCATGGCTAACAGAGTATATTATTGAATTTCATCATCGAAAAGATAATTGTGCACTCAAGCCCATTTTTTTAACCGTAATTCCTTACTGTACTACCGAAATGGTTTCCTTTGGTGTGCCTAAAGATTTGCCTGGAATTGTAATAGGACTAGACCAGTTAGTGGGTATTATTGACGAACTCGAAAACCCCGATGATCTGGCCGATTTTTTCGAATATATTGAAAGCTTACGTTCCGCCGTTATGACACCTTTAACTTCATATCTTGATCAATTTGGGTCTTTTAAAGATTCCCATAGCGTAATGATTCCTGGGGCATCGAAACCAGATTTTTTAGTTTTAGATCCTCATTGGGGGACTGATTTCCGCTTCAGATCGCTCTCTAATTTTTGGCGGAATTTTCCAGAGGTTAATTTTTTTGGTCATCCACGTAGTTGGACAATACCCAAAGAAGGCGAAGGTAAAGTATTAAAATCTAAGATATTCCATGGGTATGCATATTACCAAACTATTGGTTCATCTGTTTTTTTCATTAACTCACCGATTAATTTAATGAGTTACGAGCAAATAAAAATTACCGAATTAATGATGCATAGTCTCGCCGATTTTCTAGATTTATGTCAGAACATTCTTATTGAATTAAATTTAGCTAACAGTAAGAATCGTATTCAGGTATTGTTTGCGCCTGTATCCTTAGTCAAGAACAATGTCGAACTAAAGCATTTACAGCATCTCATTCCAAATTCAAATATGTGGAGCATGGACATTTCACTATTTAGAGCACAAGACTTCGGGGTAAGAGTAGTCTTTGACGATAAAAAGCTTGTAACTGCTTTAATAGATGCTAAAGACAGAGCCATCCAAATCGATCTTTTGATAGATATCTTGCGCCAGATAAATACCTTTTGGGCAGATAGTAAATTGCAGCATATCGAGGAGGAATTATTTGCTGAAAGAAGCAAAAAAAGTAGGTTTAAAGTGTTCTTGTTAGAAAAGGAAGTATCTTTCCTGGAAACCATTAGGACCACTCTCCCCGAGAAAAAAGATCTCAAGTTAGCGGACAAAACTATCGCGCAATTGGCTAGCGAGCTCGGTATTATTTCGGGGAAATATGGGCAGGATCAAGCGAAAGAAAAGATTAACCAATTAATCAATGGCTTAGTAAATAAAATCAATCATACCATAAATGAATTTAGCTTTACTCAGGCTATCCCTCTGCTAATAGAGAAAGCAGATGCGTTAGTATATGAATATGAGATGCAAAAGCATCAAGTGAAAGAATCGCTTGATCAGGACGTTGACTACGAACGTGAAGATAGTTTAAGTGAGGATTACAAAGAATTTTTACACAATCATGGTGGTTATAAATATCTCATTGAAAAATTTGTCCAATTGTCCCCCAGCGGCGAAAGAGAATTCGCGGATTCCAACTTAAAAAACGTACTCGCTCTAGTTAATAGGTTGATAGGTTTGTATGCAGTTAGCGATACACTTCACTACGGAATTTATCCTGCAGAACTTGAAATAGGCCATGATTTTGTGATATCTATAACCTATCCAGACGATGTTTCCGGAATGCAAAAAGAATATGGTAAAGAACGAGCCCAAATCGATCTTGGTATTATTGGTAATAAAAATGACGTACCCGATAGTCACATTCCTATTGTATCCTACTTAGATGCATTAGATGAAGCATTTCGTAAAGACTTCGGTTTCGGTCTAAGAAATCTTATTAATGTTCAGCAAATAATGAGTTCTTGGGCCATTTACCGGAAGATTTCTGAAAGCGCTTATTATAGCGCTAAAGAGGAGGAGATTGCGCATATATGCTCTGAGGGCATCCGAGATTTTAATCCAGATGAAACAGGCAAAATTCTTGAGTTTTTGACCCTGATGCCAGGAGATATGCTTAAAATTGAAGGTGATACTAAATCCGCAAGCGACTTGCCTGTCTGGGAATATCGGAAACGGACTGCTAGATATAGTATCAAACCTCTTTTAAAGATAGGTGAGAAATATTTTTGGGGGCCTTATGCTGTTGATAGATCGGCTCGCATATGGCTTACAACCTCTTCTGCTCACAGATTATCGGTGGACATCGAAGCTCCGCATGTATTATCTGTTCTTAAAAAGGGACATAAAGACATAGAAGATTCATTAGTTGTTAAGGTCGTAGAAATAGTAAAAAGATTTACTAATTATGTTCAACAGAATGTCTATTTGCACAAATTGGACGCTTCTATCCCCGATATAGGAGATTGCGATATCTTAGCTTACTTACAGGGCAAAAACATTATCCTGAATATTGAATCAAAAATTATTGACCCTGCTTATTGTCTTAAAGACATCCAGAGAATTCAACGAAAGATATTTGGAAGAAAGAAACTAAACGGTTCATTCGAAGAAGGTTACTTGCAAAAGGTTGAACGACGGGATGCTTACCTTAAGAGCAAATCGTTAGATATAATTAAAAAAGTAGGTTGGCAACAACCCAGCAAACCACCAAAAGTGCACTCGGTATTCCTAACCCAAACAAGCTTTTGGTGGACCAAGTTCCCATCAGTTAAAACAGAGGTAAGGTTTGTTGAATCCAAATTGCTCGATTATTTTATCAAAAACATTCTATAGGCTCATAGAAAACTAACGAGATTTTTGCTCTTCGCTTAAGCCGAACAAGCGGTTATGGGTACATTAAAAAACCTCCGTAAAACCAGCCAATATAAGCAGTTACGGATTTATGTCCCCATAAAGAGAGGCCATTTTTATGTGTTTTTTGTGCGTTTTTATGGCCAATTTTGACGTGTTTTTCTACGGTCATTTTTGCCATAACATCTTTCCTTATAACGGCTTAAATTATGGATATGGGCAATCCTATAAAACATTTGTATCAAACAGTTGTACGATACAGTTGTTATCCATTTTCGCGCAAGTCGAAAACCCTTAGATGTGAAAATCTTAAAATTTTTTTACTCCTTACACAATAAGAACTTAACGTTTTTGGGCATATCAGGAAATTCCTCGTTTTCGTCAAAAGCGCAAGTTCGCGCCATAGGATAGAGGGACGCTGTGGGTCTCTCCATAGTCGTTAGTTGATAGTCGTTAGTGGTTAGTGTTGAGTTGTTTGTGGGTCCCCTGCTGCGGAACCAATGGGGCGGGTTCTCGGGGATCTGCGCTGCGCTCCGAGGAGGGAATTAGGAATGAAAGTCAATTTAACAATCAATGTTCCAAACTGGTTGGACAGAGTTTGCGCGTGGCCAGTGGTGATGTGGCGGAAATGGAAGGACGGAGAGGGGTATCGCAAAATAGGACTGACGGACGGGAAATTCGCGGTTGTAGATGAGGAGGATTATTATCGATTAGGCAACTTCGGATGGTGCGCGAAAACAAGCTTCGGCAAGACATACGCAATACGGTTCGTCGATATGCCCAAAAGAGGGGCAGTGATGGTTTCGATGCACAGGGAAATTATG
This sequence comes from uncultured Phycisphaerales bacterium, assembly GCA_963769245.1. Classification (GTDB taxonomy): domain Bacteria; phylum Planctomycetota; class Phycisphaerae; order Sedimentisphaerales; family Anaerobacaceae; genus Fen-1362. The sequence continues at coordinate 1,203,795 of CAVYKU010000001.1, read as the reverse complement.
AACCATCCAAAGGGACTTCTTGTTGACCACAGAAACACGAATCCTCTGGACAATCGAAGGAGCAACCTGCGATTAGCAACTCACTCGCAGAACATGAGCAACAGGAGAAAGATGAAAATAAAAACCTCATCGCAATATATCGGGGTTTCTTTTGAAAAGAGCAGGGGCTTATGGATCACTACAATCCGCAATAACAATAAGAGTATATGGCTCGGACGCTTCAATTCCGAAATCGAAGCAGCAAAGGCATACGACGCGGCGGCAAAGAAATATCACGGAGAATTCGCCAGATTGAACTTTCCATAGACACGGACGGACACAGACTTTTAAGATACACACTGACTGACACAGACGTAAGGGAGAAGGGAGCATATTCGTTAAATATGCAATATTTGTCCGCGAAATCCGTCCTATCGTTAAATTAAGGCAAAAGGTTATTGAAAAATGTAAATGGGTGAGGTTAGAATCGGTAAATTATTGCGGGATAAAAAACAGGACGACAAAAATCAAGCAAAAAAGGAGAAAAACAAATGGTTACAAAAGAAACGGTCTTACAAAGCGTGCTGTCGATAACGGCGATTGTCTGCGTAGCAGCATTTTGCGGCGTCGCATCAGGCGAAGAGTCAGGTTACAAGCTGATTAAGAGGGTCTCAATAGGCGGCGAGGGCGGCTGGGATTATCTTGCCGTCGATAGCGCGGCAAATCGATGTTATATCTCGCACGCCAATCACGTCGTTGTTTTCGATACGGAGAAAGAAAAAGTAATCGGCGACATAAACAACACGCCGGGCGTGCACGGGATAGCAATCGCCGCGGGGCTTAATAAAGGTTACATAAGCAACGGCGGCGACAGCACGGTAACTGTTTTCGATACGACGACGCTGAAAGAAACCGCCAGGATTAAGGTGGGCAACAGGCCCGACGCCATTTTGTTCGACCCGGCGACAAAACGCGTTTTCACATTCAACGCAGGCAGCAAAGACAGCACCGTTATCGACGCCGTTAAAGACGCCAATATCGGCAATATACCTTTGGGCGGCAAGCCGGAATTCGCGCAATCCGACGAGAAGGGACAGGTATTTGTCAATATGGAGGACAAAAACGAAATCGCCGTGATAAACGCCAATAAGCTGACCGTGACGAACAGTTGGTCGATTGCGCCCTGCGAATCGCCCAGCGGCTTAGCCATTGACCGCAAAAACAAGCGGCTATTTTCGGTCTGCTCAAACGGCAAAATGGCGATAACCGATTACGCAACGGGTAAGAGTTTAGCGACGCCAGCTATAGGCAGAGGACCTGACGCGGCGGCTTTTGACCCCGAAACGGGTTTTGCATTCAGCTCCAACGGAATGGATGGGACATTGACGGTGATAAAGGAAGCCCCGGCCGGCCAATTCAAGGTCGTGGAAACCGTGGCGACCGCGCCGATGGCACGCACTATGGCGCTGGACCCGAAAACGCACCGGATATACTTAGTTACGGCGAAAGTAAAACCGCCCGCACCGGGAGAGCAACAGGGCGGACGCCGAAGAAACTTTGAGCCCGACTCATTCGAACTGCTGATTGTCGGGCCGGCCGCAAAATAAAAAACCGTTTACGCCGGGTTCTTACTCGGTACGCCTACCGTCTGGGCATACAGAACGCGTTGTTCGGGGCGGAGTTTCAATTCCGCGGCGAGCGCCGGCTTATTGCAGTTGTGGAACCACGCGGCCAAGCCCTGCGAGGCGGCGAACAAGTAAACATTTCCCGCGATGAGGCCGGTCGCGACACAATAATAAGATTTTTGTATATCCGTGTCTTTCAGGCCGGGCTCCTGCAATCGGGATTTGCTGTATTTGGCGATATCAACAACGTAGATGAGAATCACGGGGGCTTTCGTCATTGAGCCGTTGCGGCCGCGGGCGCCGACCTTTGGACGAAGGTCGGCCGCGACGACAGGGTCAAGACGATGATTGACCGCCTCGTAGAGATATGTCCCTTCGGGCAAAACGACGTAAAGGTCGATTTCCTGAGAATTGCTTGCTGACGCGGCGGTCCTTCCGATCTGGCCGAACGGGCCGCTCTTGCGATTCACGCCCCAGGCAGCCCAGAGGAGATTAGAAAGCATCTGGGGCGAGAGCTTCTCGTCGCGAATGTCGCGTATGGTTTTCCTTTCTTTGAGGGCAGCAAGGACGCTTTTGCCGCCATCCATCTGGGGAGGGACGAGCGCGACTGGCTGAAGGTCAGGCAAAGGGAGAGCCACTGTATTTGCGTCGCGGGCGGGAGCGGATGCTGTGTTTGTATCCTCAGCGAAACTCGGCTTTGCCGCGGCCAGTATTGTCAGGGCCGGCACGGTTTTCAAAAATGTTCTGCGATTCATATTTTCCTCCAATCTTTAATTATTCCTCTGATTCTATCCATATCTGCCTTGCGATTTCAATAAATAATAAAGAAAATTTTTCGTATGGCCCGCCTAAGCAATCGCCTAACTGGTAATAAGCAAATTCCCAATATTGGCTTCAAGCCCCGGTAGTGTATAAGGGGTGACAGAGTAAGAATCTGTTTTTCACTAGGATGAACAGCCGGCGTTCCTCAAACGTCGGCTGTTTTTTTACAGACAAGAGTTTAACCCTGCGGGCTGTCGCTGTCTTTGCGGGCAAGGCGCTCGGCGGCCCTGTGGCGAGCCAAAACGCTGTGATGGCGGCCATACAGGAAATAAATAATTACGCCCACGGACATCCAGATAAACAATCGGAGCCAGTTGGCAGAGGGAAGAGAAAACATCAGAACGAGGCAAAACAATACGCCCAAGAGGGGAATTACAGGCACGAACGGACAACGGAACGGGCGATGGGCCTGCGGATTTATATAGCGCATTACGAGAACAGCAATGCAGACGATGACAAAGGCGAAAAGTGTGCCGATATTGACCAGCTCGGCGAGTATGCCGAGGGGGATAAGCGAGGCCATAGAGCCGACCGCGATACCCGTAAGAATGGTTGATTTCCAGGGCGTGCGGAAGCGGGGATGCACGGCGGCAAAAAACGATGGGGGAAGCAAACCATCGCGGGACATGGCGAGAAGGACGCGGGGCTGGCTCAGCATCAGAACCAATATAACAGAAGTTAAGCCGGCGACAGCGCCGAGAGAGATGATGAACTGTACCCAGGGCAGACCGATTCGCTGGAACGCCGCCGCAACAGGAGCATCAATATCAATCTGGTCATAGGGAACCATGCCGGTGAGCACAAGCGTTACGAGGATATACAATATCGTACATATAACAAGAGAGACGATGATCCCAAAGGGGACATCATGCTGGGGATTGCGTGCTTCCTCGGCGTGAGTCGAAACGGAATCAAAACCGATGTAGGCGAAAAATATCATCGCAGCGCCGGCGAGCACCCCGACGGGCTTGCCGTCCGCCCCGGTTTGCCCCCAGACAGTATGCCCGAAAACGCTCAGTCCAGCCCATCCAAACGGAGCGAAAGGATGCCAGTTGGCGGCCTTGACATAAAACGCCCCGACAACAATGACAAGAACCACAACGGAGACCTTGACTGCCACCATCACGTTATTAAACCGCGAGCTTTCATGTATGCCAATTACCAGAACGATAGTAAGAATGGTCACGATAACGAGGGCCGGGAGGTCAAACCAGCTTCCTGTTAGCATGAAAACTCCGTTGGTGAGATTATAATCAAATGGAGCAGTTGAAAAAACAGGCGGCACTTTTAAATGAAATATCCAGATAAATTCCTGAAAGTATTTCGACCAGCCGTGCGCCACCGATGCCGACGCCACCGTATATTCGAGTATCAGGTCCCAGCCAATTATCCATGCGAGTAATTCGCCGAGAGTGGCGTAGGCATAGGTATAAGCAGAGCCGGCGACCGGGGCCATCGAGGCGAACTCGGCGTAACACAACGCGGAAAATATACAGGCCATCCCCGCCACAACGAAAGATATCAATAGTGCCGGCCCGGTTTTGAAATGAGCTGCTAAACCGGTTAAGACGAATATGCCCGCCCCTATGATGCAGCCAACTCCCAAACTTGTCAGCGACCATGGGCCGAGGACACGCCTGAGGCGATTGTCACCCTTCATTTCCTCGTGGAGCAACCCCAGCGACTTTCTTTTGAACAAATGATGAACCATAGTTTTAAGTTTTATTTTTCAATGCCGAGGAGTTTAAGGGTTTCGCGTTCGATAACACTCTGGATGGCCGAGCGGGGAACGACAGGGAGATTTGCGCCTGCCAAAAGCTTATTGAAGCCGAAAAGGGCCTCCATACAATCCTCTGCCTTTGCGGCCGGGAATGCGCTGCCGAAGAGGAGCTTATCCATCACGCCCTGCTCATAAGCGGAGGCAACGATATTATAAATATGCCAGACATTGCCGGGTTTTACGGAAAGGTCAGCGAAGACGTTTTTGTGTTTGGCAACAAGGCAGAGGGTCTGTTCATAAAATGGGAAGCCCATATTGCCAACGATGATTTTCAATTCCGGGAAGGTGCGGGCAACTTCGTCGAGGAGGAATGGGTAGGCGTATTCGAGGATGCCTCCCTGGCCGAGGGGGGTATTATGAAAGAAGACGGGCAGGTGCAAATCCTGGGCGGATTCATACAGCCGCATCGCCCGGGTATGGGAGGGGTGAAAGGCGGACTGTGAGCAATACACGACAATGCCTTTGAGATTGAGTTTTTCGGTGGATGCCTTGATACTTTTAACGCCGACGCCATCGACGAGGGGATTGATGAAGGCAAAGCCAATCATTTTCTGTTTGTATCGTTCGACGTACTGGCTCAAGTGATTGTTAATCTGCTCGGTTGTATCGTCTGACGTGGTTCGAGCCGGCTCACCATAACCATAAGATGCAAGAACAATGCACTTATCAACCACGTCGGCTGCGCCGAGATGCTCCGAGGCGTCAAGATTTTCCACACTTGCGCTTCGAATATGCGTATGGCAGTCAACAACCATATTCCAAATCCACAGGATATCAAATCAGCGGGGTAAACCCGCCCTACCTATATCACAACGGGAATATACGCTAACGGCTTGTGGGAAGAGCGTCAAGGGGAAAAATTTTAGCCACTAAGACACGAAGGTTTTTAGACGCCCTTCGACGTGCTGCGCTTGCTCAGGGCAGGCTGATTACGCTGGTTTCGCTGTTTATTTATTGAGCCACTGATTACGCAGATTACACGGTTTTTTAGCCACAGAGAACACAGGAGACACAGAGAACAGTCAGCTTTGTGTTTTCAACGCGGCCTTGCTCCAAATGGGATTTGTGCGCAAGGCCCGCGTTTCGCCCACAAGGGCCTATTGCCCTTTTATAAAGCTGACAGCTTAGACGCAGATTCAGCCGAAACACAACATTTTAAGCCGAGCAAAAACGCGGATTCCATTTCGGATTTACGATTCCGCCACTGGCGGAAAGGACGCAGTTTGGGTAGAATTAGAAGGAAGTAAAAAGTTAAAATCAAAAGGGGAAAAACGGTAGTTGTCCCCCGGTTATTCCCCTGCCGGGAATTCATTAAGATGCTTTATTTCTGCTGTAAACTGGTTACCCTTTTGCATTATCTTCTTTAATGACTCAGTCTCTTCATCAGAGGAACTCCTCAATACCATCATAGCGGATTTTCTTTTTTTATTCCCAAGTGGCGGCCCCATTAAAGTCCCTTTATTGCTGATTTCTAATAGCTTGTATGCGTTTTCAAGCATATCTTTTGTTGTCTTCCAAAACTCATCTTCTGGTGAATGGTTTTGCGCTTGTACATGCAATAAGTCACCCAGCTTTTGACCAATACCTATCAGTTCTGGCGTAACGGGAGTATAATAATAGACCACTTTTTCGAGCGGCGGTTTAGGTAGATGGATAACAACTTGCGTTACTCGATCTGTGTCACCAAAGTATTTTAAAATCGTTTTGTTTAGATTTGATAGCCGCCACTCTTTTTTCCTTTTAGTTGGTATATGAGAATGACCTTCTATGTATTCTTTTATCCTAGCTTCAATACCACATCGCAATTCAAATGCTGCATAAAATAATCCTTCATAACTTTGTCTATCTAATTGTATGCGCGCTCTTTTAAGGTAGCTTCGTGAATCAGCACCATATGTTTCTGGTAATTGCATTGTCATTTGTAGATCAGATCAAAAAGTTTGTTTGCCTTTTCGGTATCCAAGGTTTTTAAGATTTTATATTCTTCGAGGGCTGAACCCTTGTCGCCAACCTCTAAATAAACAAGGCCAAGAGTATTGTGTGCCTCGGCATCATCCGGATTGATTCTGATGGCTTGCTTATAGGATTCTATCGCATCCTGATAGCGGCCAAGTTTGCCGTAGGCAAGGCCAAGAAAATAGTACGCATTGGCATAATCCGGATTGATTCTGATGGCCTGCTTAAAAGATTCTATCGCCTCCTGATAGCGGCCAAGATTTTCGTAGGCCTTGCCAAGATTATTGTGAGGCTCGGCTAAATCCGGATTGATTCTGATGGCCTGCTTACAGGATTCTATCGCCTCCTGATAGCGGCCAAGTTTGCCGTAACAATAACCAACCTGAATCCACGTATTGGAATCTTGAGGGTTCTTTTCTGTCGCCTTTTGAAAAAAAGTAAGTGCGGCAACGTAGTTTTCCTGCCACAGTTCCTTTAATCCTTTCTGGTAAAATAGTTGAGCATCGTTTGAATCAGCGGTCAGCTCGCTGAATATAGGGGTTTGGGAGGTTTCTTTGAGGGCGATGATTTTATCGCTGGGAATCGCAAAATTGAGATTCTGGCCTTCTTTGAGAACAAGGGTTGCAATACCAATTACCTCACATTTCATATTCACAACAGGACTTCCGCTTGAGCCGGGCGAGACAGGAGCGGTTATCTGGAGTATTTTGCCAAAGGCGGGAATATCTCTAACTGCCGAAACAATGCCGGCCGATACGGTTGATTCAAGGCCGAGAGGATTGCCTATAACAACAATATCTTCACCTTCGGATGGCACAATTTCGCTTAAGTTTAAGAATGGTGTATTGGCATCAGGAATGTTGGCGACGATTTTGACAATATCGGCGTCGGCGTCTTTGGCGATGACGCCTTCAACAGGATATTCCATACCGGACGAAGTTTTGACTGTGGCGCGATAGCGCCTTCAATAACGTGGTGGTTTGTAACGATATGGCCTTTATTATTTACAAAAAAACCGCTGCCCTGCCCCAATGGCTTGTTATCCTTGTCGAAGGTTTCTATAAGAACAACGCAGGGCTTTACTTTTTTAACGAGTTCGATAAGTTTCTCATCTGCTTTTGCAGAAAAAGGAAAAGCCAGAAGTAAGCAAGAGAAAAGAAAGAACTGTCTGCCAGCCATAATAGAAACCTCCCGATAATACCTTAAAGAGACCACTTCACTCGCTGGTATTATCCTCAGGATTGTCGAGAAAGGCAAGGGGAAATTAGGCCGGAAGACAGAGAACGGATGACAGAGGACAGTTTTGAGTTTCCGAAGCGGGCCCGTCGCTTCGCTCCGTGTTTAGTGTTGAGTTGTGGGATTAAAGAAAATTTTAATCTTGGATTTGGAAATTAGCGGTTTCGGTGGAATTACTATCGTGGGAAGCGGATTTGGGGGGATTCTCGATATAAGCCAACATACTCTTGGCGGCCTGATTGCCGGGGTCTTTGCTCAGACAAAAACGAATATGCCGGAGGGCTTCCTGCGTATGGCCCTGACGGTAAAGGACAATGCTGAGGTTGTAGCGAGCGTTAAGGTAATCGGGCTGCTGCTGGATGGCTAAGGTGAGATAATTTTGCGCCTCTGTGAGGCGATTGGCGTTTATACAAATAGCGCCGAGCGTGTTGAGGGCATTGACGTTTCTGGGGTCGAGCTTCAAAATCCGCTGATATACAGGGGCGGCGGCCTGGAGACCGCCGGGGCCTGAGATACGGAGAAGCGCGAGCAACTGGAGGACTTTTGGGTTATCGCTAAAGAGGTCCACGAGGGTATTGATGTATTGGGGCCCTTTTTCGTAGATATTTTTCATTTGCCGGTATCGAATATCATCGGGAAGAAGGGCGTAGGCCTTATCGAGGCGCCCTGTAAGAGCAAAGCGATTAACTTTAACGCGGAGCGCAAGGGCATCCCGCAACTGTTTTGTGTCTTCTTCTGAGCCGGTGTTGAAAAGGAACGGCCAAATATCTTCCACTGGTTCGAGGAGATTGGCGTTATGCAACCTCGGGCCCGCGGAATATTGCGTCATATACTGAGTCAGGGGGAGGTCATCGGTATTGACGGGGCCTGGGCCGGTCCATCGCCGGAGTGAATCCTCGGCACAGAGGAAAGAGTCAAGAAAGCCAGCGGGGGTATGGAGGCCATAGGGTTCGAGGTCACGGCGGACGGGTTCGGCGCTGAGGCGAGCCCGGAGTTTGGCCACGTCTATTTTCAAAGATTGAGGCGTCGCGGCAAAAAGAACATAAGAGCCCAATTTTGCCTGCTCATCAAAGCCGTGAACGACCCACAAGCTGGCGTGAGGGAAGACGGACTGGAATGTGCGTGTGATGATTTTGAACTCATCGAGAGACAGGCCATGGATGGGGACCCACTCGACGAAAACGCCATCGTCGGTGAGGTGGTCGCGGACCTGCCGATAAAATTCCTGAGTGTAAAGGACCCAACTGTCGCCGGATTTGGGATGGGTGGAATCGGAGACAATGACGGGCCATTTGCGCTGCGAGGTCATTATGTAATTGCGGCCGTCGTCAATGACGACGTGTGCTTTCGGGTTTTGGAGGAGATTGTTATTTTCATGGGACAGCAGTGAGGCAGCTTTGACGACGCTTTGCTCGAGGTCAACAATCGTGAGCGATTTGACATCGGGCAAAACCGAGGCAGCACCGGCGGCCACGCCTCCGCCAAAACATATCATCAGGACATCATCGGGGGCGGGATGGAGCATCGGGGCGAGGTCGCCAATCATTTTGAAGCAGAGCAGATGAGGGTACAGGAGAGGGACTTCGGATACGCCGTTGATATAAACCGTTCTGCAATCATTGATGCGGTCCCGTGTTACGACGGCTGTGCCGGTGCGGCCCTCGCGGTAGAAGAGAATATCCGTGTGCTTAGCCAAATCAAAATCGGTGGCGAGGAATACCTGCCTGCAGAGGTCAGAGGGAACGACGGCAAAAAACAGGAATAAAGCGACGGCATACACGCCCGCTGCCGGCAACGCAACAGTGAGCATCGAGAGGCGATTCTTCAGGCAGGTGAATGCCAGGAGAACCAGGCCTATAGCGCCATAAAGCACGGACACGAGCAGCAAACTCAATTGTATGCCGAGGAACGGTATAAAGACAAACATCGGCAAAAGGGAACCGAGGATGGTCCCTATGGTATTGACGGCGAAGAGCAGACCTGTGCGGCTGCCGAGGGTTTGCAGGCCGCGACCATAAACGGTGCATAAAAGCGGGAAAGCAAAACCCATAAGCACAGTGGGGACAAAGACAGCGAGCAGCGCTATGCCTTTCTGGTCGGGCGTCGGCGGAGAGCCGTTAATAAAAACAAATGCGCTTGTAATAAAGGCAGCAGGAACAAATATCGCCATCAACAACTCTACTATGCCAAGCATTTGCGCCGGGAGACGGATTCGTTCCGCCAGCAAGCCATAAAACAGGGAGCCCAATCCCGCACCGAGGAGATAAATGCAGAGGACAGTAGGGAAGACGTAAGTCGAATTAACCATAAATGACATATATCGAATCCAGAAGACCTCGCAGGCGAGCGCTGCCAGGCCATTGAGAAACCCGATGGCCAAAAGCAGTGATGATGATACCCGCGGCTCGTGATAATCCCGGGGCATTTGTGTTTGAGCGCCCGGGACAGCAGCCGGAACGGGGACTTTATACATGGAAAGCGCCAGGGCCAGGAAAGCAATGACAAAATTGATGATTACGGCGAGAAAACTGGTTCCACGCAGACCAAGCGTGCTTGTGAGCCAGAACCCCCCTGCCAGACAGCCGAGTGCGGCGCCGAGGGTATTGACGCAATACAGGAGGCCGATGCGAGAACCGATAGTTTTATCGGAATCTGTAACCGCCCTGACGAGCAGAGGCAGTGTTGCGCCCATGAGTAAACAGGGCACTACGAGGATGGCGAAAGATAAGCCGAATCGGGCGATGGTGCTAATCAACAATGAATGAGGCGACAAGACGGAGAGTGTGGGAACGAGTAATCTCATCCAGTCGAGCATAGACGGAATTGCCAGGGCACAAAAAGCGATAACCGCCTGAACAACGGCAAAGGCAAACGTTCGCTGTGTGAGGCGGTCTGCGAGCCGACCACCGAGGAGTCCGCCGAGGCCGATACCCATCATATAAGCACAGAGAACGATACTAATGGCGTAAGAGCTGTTGCCAAAGACAGTTACAAACTGATAACTCCAGATGACCTCAAAAAGCAGAGAGGTAAGGCCTGAGAGGAAAAAAGAGATGTAGATGCCAATATGAAACAAAAATATCCGGTTGGGCCGCGTCAGCGGGATAGAAACATTAACAGTCATACGGCCAAACATTCCATATCAATCCAAGGATAGCCGATTTTTTGGTGTATCCTTCCTCACTTTACAACATTTCGACCAGCCGAATCCTAACGATTGTAACTATATGTTTATACCACTGGGATGTCAAGCCGATGAGCCAAATTTCCGGATTCCTGCTTTCACAATAACAAAAAAGGTGGTAATCTGTTTAATAAATAATACTATATTGATGGGAGTGTAATTATGAATTGTCCGGTATGTAAAAACGCGATGATAACGCTGGAGCTGGCGAAGGTGGAGATTGACTACTGCACGGGCTGCAAAGGGGTGTGGTTAGACGCCGGCGAGCTTGAAATGCTTCTGGAGGACAAGGGGAAGGCGAAGAAACTTATCCACTCATTTGTCAAAGATACGAGCAGCAGAGAAAAGGCAAGGCGATGCCCGATATGCGACAAGAAGATGGAAAAAATTGACGTGGGGCACGAAAAGCCAACGCTGCTGATAGACAGATGCTCAAAAGGAGATGGGTTATGGTTCGACAGGGGCGAGCTGAACGGTATCATTGCCAGGGCAAAGCTCGATGAGGGGAATAAGATTAAACAAATACTGATGGATATGTTTGGGGGAAAATAGCGCCCGGCTTCTCTACGCTTCGCCGGCGCAAAGTATTTTTTTTATTCCGGAGAAAAAGGGTTGCCCTGTCGCAGGTTTTCGTCTTAAAATGCAGTGATTCCTGCCGAGCGGGCAAGATGCAAACAAAAAACTCAGGACAAAGCCGTGTTTTGGGAAACATTTGTGTGGTCACGGTTCAGATTGTCCGGCGAGAGCGAAGTAATTTATGAATGTTTTATAGAGCCGGTTGAATGCAAAGCAACAATAAAAAAACGTCAGATATTGATTTTGCAACCTGCACGCAGGAATCCGTTCTGCAGTTTTTTGATACATCCCTCAAAGGGTTGTCCGAAAAAGAGGCGATAAAACGACTTGAGGAATACGGATACAACGAGCCGGCCAAGAAGAAAAAGCGGACGGTTATTTTTCAGATTCTCATCAAGTTTTTAAACCCGCTGGTGGTGGTTCTTCTGATTATCGCGGGCTTTTCAATGTTCTTCGGGGAGAAAATAAGCGCCATCCTAGTAATACTGATGGCCGTTATCAGCGTATTTTTGTCATTCATTCAGGAATATAAAGCGGGAAAAGAGGCGGAACGGCTCAGCGAAATGGTAAGGGCGACGGCCACGGTGATTCGCAACGGCAAGGCAAGGGAGGTAAAGATACGAGAGATTGTTCCGGGCGATATCATAGACCTTTTTGCGGGGGATATGGTGCCTGCGGACCTGCGGATTATTTCCTGCAAGGACCTGTTTATCAATCAGGCATCTCTGACGGGCGAATCGTTTCCCGTTGAAAAAATCGCCGAGCCGCTGACTCCCAAGAGCAGTTCTCCTTCCGACTTAACAAATATGGCGTTTATGGGCTCAAGCGTCATAAGCGGGACAGCAATTGGAGTGGTCGCTAAAACGGGGCTTGAGACCAGGTTCGGCGCGTTGTCCAAACGCCTGGCAGCAATATCCATAGAGAGCAGTTTTGACAAAGGTATTCGCAGCTTTACCTGGCTGATGATAAGAGTTATGGTCGTGCTGGTCCTGGTGATTTTCGGCATTAACGCCTATTTGAAGGGCGATATTATCCAGTCGCTTTTGTTTTCGCTTTCCGTTGCCGTAGGTTTGACGCCTGAAATGCTCCCGATGCTGGTGGCGCTAAACCTATCCAAGGGCGCGATTGCGATGTCCAAAAAGGACGTAATAGTAAAACGACTCAACGCGACCCAGAACTTCGGCGCAATGGACGTGCTGTGCACTGATAAGACAGGGACACTGACCCTCGACAAGATTGTAGTGGAAAAACATTGCGACGTGGTTCGAAAAGAGGACGATGACGTCCTGCGTATGGCATATATCAACAGTTTCTACCAGACGGGCCTCAAAAATATTCTCGACCGGGCGATACTGTCTTATGAGAAAATTTTAGTCAAGCAATACAAAAAGGTCGATGAGGTGCCTTTCGATTTTTCGCGCAAGGTAATGTCGGTGGTGGTCGAGGCCGACGGTAAACATCAGATTATCGTCAAAGGCGCCCCCGAAGAAATATACCGAAGGTGCACCAAATTCGAGCTTGACGGCGAAATACTGGATTTAGACGAGGCCAAATTAGTGCTTGTCGAGCTGGAAAATGAGTACAACGACCTCAGCGCAGAGGGTTTCAGGGTGCTTGCGGTTGCATACAAAAATTTTGACCAGCCCAAAAATGTTTACACCAAGGACGACGAACAGAACCTCATCCTGAAAGGTTATATTGCTTTTTTGGACCCGCCGAAATCATCCGTTAAAAAGACCATCGAAACTCTGAATAACCTCGGTATAGAGTTCAAGGTTCTCACCGGCGATAACGAGCTTGTTACGAAAAAGATTTGCAGCGAAGTGGGTTTGAATATCAAGGGATTTGCGACCGGCGAACAGGTAGAAAAAGCAGATGACACTGCGCTTGGAGAAATGGTAAAAACCACTACTGTGTTTGCGCGACTTTCCCCGCTGCAAAAAGAAAGGGTGATTCACGCCCTGCACAAAAACAAACATATCGTGGGATATCTCGGCGACGGTATTAACGACGCGCCGGCGCTCAAGGCGGCTGACGTGGGCATTTCCGTCGATAACGCCGTGGATATCGCCAAAGAAACGGCTGATATCATCCTCCTGAAAAAAAGTTTGCTGGTTCTCATCGACGGGGTAATCGAAGGGCGAAAAACCTTCGGCAACATCATCAAATACATCAAGATGGGCTCCAGTTCCAACTTCGGCAATATGTTCAGTATGACGGGGGCGAGCTTGTTTTTGCCTTTTCTGCCGATGCTGCCAATTCAAATTCTTCTCAATAATTTTCTTTACGACATGTCCCAGATTGCCATCCCTTCAGACAGCATAGACGAAGAATACCTTCTTAAGTCCCGGCCGTGGAACGTGGGCTATATCAAAAAATTTATGATTGTCCTCGGTCCCGTCAGCTCAATCTTTGACTTTATTACTTTCGGTGTTTTGTGGTTTATTTTTCACGCGTCGGTGCCATTGTTTCAGACGGGCTGGTTTTTGGAATCCATGTGCACCCAGACGCTGGTCATTCATGTCATTCGCACGGGAAAGGTGCCTTTTATTGAAAGCAAACCCAGCCAGTTTATGCTTTTCACTTCGATTTATATTGTTAGTATTGCCCTGGTGCTGCCATTTCTTCCATTTGGCAAATACCTTGGTTTTGTTGAGCCGCCTCCGTCATTTTTCGTAGCGCTGATACTCATCGTGCCGGCCTATTTATGTATGGTGCAGGTCGTTAAAAGCTGGTTCATAAAACGATACGGCTACGAATAAACAACAAATCGATACCGGCGGCTGTATGACAGATATCTCCGCTCACGGTTGACAAGCCCCTGTTTTGCTTTATAATCTGTTTCTGTATTAAAGTTTGAGGTAATCTCAAATCCGTGGAAGGGAAAAGATAAAGCGATTATTGAAGGAGAAGAAAAATGGGTATAGGAATGATTGCACTGATTGTTTTACTGGTGATTGCGGCGGGACTGCTGCTGGTGGTGCTGTACGTAGTCGGAACTTACAACGTTTTTGTGGGGCTTCGCAACCAGGTTGACAACGCGTGGTCACAAATTGACGTGCAGCTGAAACGACGTCACGACCTGATTCCCAACCTTGTCGAAACAGCGAAGGGTTATATGCAACACGAGCGAGGAACATTCGAAGCGGTAACAAACGCACGGGCACAGGCGATGGGAGCAAAAACGGTCACGGAGTCAGCAAAGGCGGAAGGTGCGCTGGGCGACGCTCTTAGCAAATTTATGCTGGTTGTCGAAAATTATCCCGAGCTGAAGGCAAACCAGAACTTCCTGGCGTTACAGGAAGAGCTGTCGAGCACAGAAAACAAGATTGCTTTCGCAAGGCAGGCGTATAACGACCAGGCGATGTTCTTCAACAACAGGATACAGATGTTCCCATCGAATATCGTGGCGGGTATATTCAGCTTTAGCAAACGAGATTTCTTCGAGGTTTCAGCGGCAGCGGAACGAGAGGTGCCAAAGGTTAGTTTTTAGTTTCTGAAACAGGCTCTGCGCTTTGCTTAGTGTCCGAAGCGGGCCCGTCGCTTCGCTCCGTGTTAAGTGTTGCGTTTTTAGTTTAACAGATTTCTCGACTTCCCCGCCCGGCATTGGGCGGGGTCGCTCGAAATGACATAGTTATGTGGGAACTGATACGGATAAATAAGCGGAATTCGGTAATTCTCTTAGTCCTGATGGCGGTGTGCTTAGTCGGGCTGGGGGCGGTTATTGGGATGGCAATCAATGGGCCTGACGGCGGGATGCTCGGCCTGATGATAGCGACGGGAATCTGGATGATACTTACGCTAATCAGCTTTTCGTCGGGCGACCAGATTCTGCTCGGGGCAAGCAATGCGGTACCCGTTACACACGACGTTCACCCGCAGTTGTTTAACGTAGTCGAAGAAATGTCGATTGCGTCGGGACTGCCTATGCCCAAGGTTTATATAATCAACGACCCGGCGCCAAACGCGTTTGCAACGGGACGCAACCCCAAATCGGCATCTGTCGCGGTAACAGCAGGGTTGCTCGCGAAACTCAACCGCGATGAGCTGCAGGGAGTTGTGGGACACGAGATGAGCCATATCCTGCATCGGGATATTTTATTCGTAACGCTGGCAGGTGTTATGCTGGGGTCGGTTGCGCTTTTGTCGCAGGTTTTTTTGCGAGGGATGATGTACGGCGGAGGGTCGAGAAGACGGTATTCATCCGGCGGGGGTAAAGGCGGCGGCGGAGCAATGGCAATACTGCTTATAATCGCGATTGTTGCGGCAATTCTGGCGCCAATTGTAACGCAGTTATTGTATTTCGCGTTGTCGAGGCGACGGGAGTACTTAGCCGACGCAGGGTCGGCCCGGCTGACGCGATACCCGGAAGGGCTTGCGAACGCGTTAGAGAAAATCGCAAACGACAACGCCCCGCAACTGGCGTCGGCCAACAAGGTAACGGCGCCAATGTTCATAGTCAACCCATTCAAGAAAATGGGGCAATGGAATTTGTCGGACATGACGAGCACGCACCCGCCAATATCAGAGAGGATACGGATTTTGCGGAATATGTCGCAGGGGGCGTCATTGAAGGATTATTCGGACGCGTTTGTAAATGTTACGAAAAGCAGAACTATTATGCCAGCGTCGGCGTTGACGAAAGAGGATATCGCCCTTAGGGAAGCAAGCGCGGAGGCCAAGAAGGAGGAACAGAAGGAAAAGCAGCTTCGCCAGGTTGGGGATATTATGCGAAAGGTAAACGGTTTTATTTTCCTGACATGCGCATGCGGAATGACGCTGAAGATACCGCCGAATTATGCCGGAACAACGGTAGAATGCCCACGGTGCCACACGGTGCATAACGTAAATAAGGCGTAATCACAACAAAACACGAGAGGGATTTATAAAAGAAGCCGGGCCGCCAACCGAAGGAGAATCTAACAGTTACGCAACCCGGGCTTTTTACGGTATTGCTGGTTTCCCCCCAGCCGTCCCGTTCATTAATATATACGCCTGACAAACCGGATATGTTTTTCGCCTTTTAATCAAAACCGCTATCAGTTATCCAGTAATCGCAATTATACAGCATAAAAGGCGTGTTATTGGCAAAGTAAGGCATTTAGAACGGCAAAATCAGGGTTGCCCCTACCCGTGGAGTACCAACAGCGGAAACACAAAGTCATCTTCGACAACTCAATGCAACAATCCCCTGAACATCAGCAGCAGATTGACAATCGCTAATCGACTGTAATGGATTCGCCGGGTTTGAGGACTGTAACTTTACAGGCGGCCAGTTTTTTGAAATTGTCGGCGTCAGCCTGAGTGCCGACGATATCGCCCCAGTGATATGGTATTGCCTGTTTGGGTTTGAATTGTTTTGTCGCGTCGGCGGCCTCGGCGGCATTCATAGTATATGTGCCCCCTGCCGGCAGCAATGCAAGGTCGATATTTTTGAGGGCCTTCATTTCGTCGGTGGCGTCCGTATCGCCGGCGTAATATATACGCTTACCGGCGATTTCGATTACGAAACCGAGCCAGTTATTGGATTTTGGATGGAATTGTTTGGTTATGTTGTAGGCGGGAACGCCGGTGATTTTTATGCCATTGATGTCGATTGACTGACCGGGTTTTAGTGTTTGGCCTTTTCCCTGTTTTTGGACAACATCCGCCGCGGCAATAAACTTTGTAGTCGTACCAGAGACCTTTGCGATATCCTCAGCGGAATAATGGTCGTAGTGACTGTGGCTGACAAGAACGATGGTTGCATCGTGCGGGGCGTTTTTGAGTTTCCATGGGTCGATATAAATTACATCGCTGCCGCTTGAGATTTTGAAACTGGCGTGGCCAAACCATTGCAATTGAACAGGCATAGTGTTCTCCTTTCCTTTTTGAACGGCGACATCCTCAGCGAAAATACTCGGGCTGGCGAAAACAATGCTGATAACAGCTGTGAATGCAATCAGTGAAATTCGCGTTTTCATGGCAATCTCCTTAAAAACGTTTTTATCAATTATAATCCCTCGATAGTAAGAGCAAAATACCTCAATGTGCTGCCTGCGTCAAATCTAAATAAAGGCCTTTTGCCGCCGGCGAAACGGCCATGAACCGCTTGTAATCAAAGGGAATTATGCCTTTGACAAAGAAGGGGAGGCGGTCTAAAATGAGAGCGTTATGCAAAAAGGGAATACAAAATCAGGCAACAAACCAAATAATCAAAAACCTGCTGAATGGTGGGAAACAAAATGGGCTGCCTACTTCGAGGTGGGTATGTCGATAGTAATAGGCGGAACATTTTCTTATTTGAGGCCATCTATTGGGATTCCTTTTTTGATGATATTGTTTTGCATTAGCTGTTTATCGCTATGGAAAGCATACTCAAGACAATCCATCACAATTCCGGTTCTATTAGTCGCGCTGTGCGGTATTGCAGTGTCGGTTGGACAATCCTATCTTAGTGAACCCAAACAATTAAATTTTGCTATGCCCGACGCTTTAATTTCTCCAGTATTACAAGGCCTAACCATTCGCATTGGCGACCTTGCAAGAGAGGATAATGTAATTAGAAATAGAACCTTTGATAACTGTCAAATTTATGGGCCATCGGTGATTTTGCCTTCTGGATGCACATTTATTAAATGTCTTTTTGATACGTCAAATAGAGATAGTATTTTCATAATAACCACAAACAAAACCATAGCAAACGCAACGGTGTTCGAATTTTGCATTTTTAAGAACTGCGTATTTCATAAAATGAGCTTTATAGGCCCATCCGAACTAATAGAAGATTTAAAAAGCAAAATTTCAAATGAAAATGATGTAAATAAGAAATAAGGATTCGTATATGAAATACAAACCGCCAAAATTCAGCAAGTTACGCGAAATGGCCTCAATAGACGTAGGGCGTTTGACTGAGAACGAGGCAAGGACAATCCTTGAGGGCCTTCGTTGGCCCAAAGGCCCTGCCTGCCCCCATTGTGGCAGTATAAAGGTAACAAGGATTCAGGCCAAATCAAATAAGGTTAGAGACGGTGTTATACAGTGCAATGATTGTCACGGACAGTTTACGGTAACAGTCGGAACGATAATGCAGGGTTCGCATATTACTTTGAGGCAGTGGGTTCAGGCGTTCTATTCAATGTGTTCTCACAAAAAGGGCATATCAGCCCTTCAACTTCAAAGAAATCTTGGCCTACATACCTACAAGGCAGCTTGGCATTTAGCACACAGGATAAGAGCGGCAATGAGCGAAGGGCCTTTGGCTGGTAAATTAAACGGTATTGTGGAATGCGACGAAACTTATGTCGGCGGCAAACCAAGAGAAGGCGGCAGAGAAGGACATATTGACCATCGCAGAACAAACAAATTGAAAAATTTGGGACGCTGGCCGACAAAAACCCCGGTAATGGTTTTGGTGCAAAGAGGCGGCGAAGCCGTATCCAAGCCCATAGAACACGTTGACGCAGCTACTTTGCATTCTGCTATTAAGGAAGCCGTCGATAAGCAATCTACGATAATGACAGACGATTTAAAAGGTTACATAGGTATTGGGCGAGAATTTGCAGGGGGACATCAGACAGTAAATCACAGTATGGGTGAATATGTTCGGGGCAATGTAACAACCAATACGGCAGAATCATATTTTTCATTGCTCAAACGTGGCGTGCAAGGGACATTCCACCATATATCAAAACAACATATCTCCCGTTATTGCGATGAGTTCTGTTTTCGCTGGAATCACCGCAAAGTAAACGACGGAATGCGAGCCGAACACGCCATTTTAGGCGCGGAAGGCAAACGTTTGAGCTATAAAAAGGCGGTAAGATGATGAATCTTTGTCAAGGGTATAATTCCGTAATCAAACGATAAATCGAGTATAATAAAGAAGTTGTAACGCAGGGGCAAGCCGTCAGACAGCGGGATTTATCCGTTTGAGGAAACAGCCGAAAAATGGGCGAAGACTTCGATGTATTGAGCTATCAGCAGCGAGAGCCGAGGATTCATATCCTGACTTTGGACAGGGTCCTGGGCTGGGACATTTACGACCGGCTGAAAAACGACAGCAAGACGAGATTCTACGAATTAGTTGTTCCCAAGCAGGCGGACTGGAAGAATCGACTCGAAGAAATAGAAGCGATAGTTGACCGGACGGTTTACGCGCGGATGCTGATAATGGACGTTCGGAGAGCAACGATGCCCAAGATTCAGCAGGCATACAATAAAATTGCCGGGTACAACCGCAAGGATTTGAATCGATTCTGTTTTACAGTGCTTATCGGGGATGGGCCTTTGAATTTATTCCAGCCGGGGAAATTGCTGGATGTTTTTGTTCCTTATCTTGCCCGTATGAGGGCGGATTATAACCCGGCGGTATTTTTCTTTGACCCGTTCATTCATTATGAGCCGGAAGAGACGGACTCGTCTATGGACGAAGAGTTTATGCTGCCGAGCAAGCCGCCTCAACGACTGGCGTCTTATTTCCCCGAGGCAGGCGTAACGGTGGACTCGGTGAGGCGGTTCTTCAGAGCCAACGAGCAAAGTGAGGCGGTAAAAAAACAGCGGCTTAAAACTCTCGCGGCGTTATACCTGAAACGTATCAGTGCGCAATTCCCCCAGCACAAAGACCTTATGCACGGACTTTTATCCAAAAACGGGGCACAACTGGGAAGCGAAAAAATGAACCTGTACCCTGTATTTTTTGAGGAGTGGGTTCACGAACTGATGCAGAAGGCAACGAATCCGCCACAGGAATAAAAAACCGAATCTACCGGCAAGCCCTCGATAACTCGGGGACAGGCAGTCAGCCGAATCAACGCATTACCCAAGTTTTGTTTTCGAATTTGAATTTCTGGTCGGGACGGAATTTGGGGTCGCCGGCGATTGAGTAGTTCAGCTCAAGGGTTTTGCGCAGGTAAACTTTTACGGGATTGCCATCCTTGTCTTTGTCGGAGGGATGGTCAACAGCGACGGTTTCGTTGCTGAGGCCCGTAATGAATATACTAACGGTCTTGGCATTGGGGTCAAAATCAGGCCAGCAGATTGCGATATCAACGGTGTTGTCCTGGCCCTGGAGGATTTTGTTGCCGGCGTTTTCCATAAGCTGAAGGAACGGGTATTTGCCCTGGTGGCGAGTTTTAATTTTATCAAAAAGAACGGCAGAAGTCCCCTTTATGGCGGGAACAACCTGAAGGGTATCGGTAACAAGCTCGGCGGCGGGATAAAAATCGACGTCTTTGCCTGACTTGTTGGTGAGGGTAAGAATTGTGTACCAGTAACGCTGTGGTACAGAGCCATCAAGTGTAATCTGCTGGGGGTTTTCAAAACGGATGTCGAGCGTCCAGTCGCCCGGTTTCTGGACAACAGCCGGGGTCGGCGCTGCCCAACAAACGCCAAACATCACAAGAGCCAAAACGCCGATTACTAAACCTCTCATCGCTGAATCCTCATAAATACGGTAAAATATCATTTTCGCTGCATCTATATTATATCGTCAAACGAACATAAAACCAAGCAAAATTCAGGAGCGGTGTTTTGGTGTAATTAGCGTTTAGTAAGGGAACAGTTAACGCGTGCGAGGCCGGTTTTCGCGGAACCAGTCGATAGTTCTTTTCAAACCTTCGTCGAAAGTCATTTTGGCCTCGAAGCCGAAGAGTTTTTTGGCACGCGAAATGTCGAGTCGGCGTCGGGGCTGGCCGTCGGGTTTAGAGGAATCCCAGCGGATTTGGCCTTTGAAACCGGTGAGCTTTACAATTTTTTCGACAAGGTCTTTGATTGTGATTTCGAAACCGGCACCGATATTAACGGGTTCGGGGCCGTTGTAGCATTCGGCGGCAAGCAGAATACCTTCGGCAGCGTCGCCGGCATAAATGAACTCACGCGATGCGGAGCCCGTTCCCCAGCAGACGATATGGTCATCGCCCGCATCGATTGCATCGACGCATTTCTTTATAAGAGCCGGAATAACGTGGGAACTGTCGGGGTCAAAATTATCCCGCGGGCCGTAGAGATTGACAGGGACAAGGAAAATACTGTTGAAACCATATTCTGCACGATAGGACCGGGACTGGACGAGGAGCATTTTTTTTGCCAGGCCGTAAGGGGCATTTGTTTCCTCGGGGTAGCCATTCCAGATATCATCTTCTTTAAAGGGGACAGGGGTGAATTTGGGATACGAGCAGACGGTGCCGAGAGCGACGAATTTTTCGATTTTGCGAAGGCGTGCCTGGTCGATAAGCTGTACGCCCATCATAAGGTTTTCGTAGAAGAATTTACCGGGGTGCTGACGATTGGCGCCAATACCCCCTACTACTGCGGCAAGGTGGATTACGATATCCGGTTTCATATCGTCATACATACGGACACAATCGGTGAGATTGACGAAGTTATAATCCTCGATTTTGGGGATGAGGATATTTTTGCAGCCGCGTTTCTGCAGACCGTCAATAATGTAACCGCCGAGAAAGCCGACGCCGCCCGTAACCACAATTCGCTTGTTTTTGAAAAAGTCGCTCATTATTTTCTGTTGTGCTCCGCGATGATTTTTTCCTGCTGCGCGATTTTCAAATCGGCATCGGTCATCATTTTCGCGAGTTCCCTGAAAGAGACCTTTGGTTTCCAGCCGAGGACTTTGGCTGCTTTTGTCGCATCGCCCTGGAGCATGTCCACTTCGGCAGGTCTGAAATACTTAGGGTCAACCTCGACGTATTTATGCCAGTCCATATCGAGACAGCCGAAGACCTCCGTAACAAACTCGCGGACGGAATGAGTTTCGCCAGTAGCAATGACGAAATCATCGGGTTTATCCTGCTGGAGGATAAGCCACATCGCCTCGACGTAATCTCCCGCATAGCCCCAGTCGCGTTTGGCGTCGAGATTACCGATGTAGAGCTTTTCCTGAAGGCCAAGTTTTATACGAGTTGCGGCACGGGTAATTTTTCGAGTGACGAAGGTTTCGCCGCGGCGAGGTGATTCGTGATTGAAGAGAATGCCGTTGCAGGCGAAAAGACCATAAGATTCGCGGTAGTTGACCGTCTGCCAGAAACTATATACCTTGGCACAACCGTAGGGACTTCTGGGATAAAAGGGAGTTTTCTCGCTCTGCGGGGTTTCGACTACCTTGCCGTACATTTCGCTGCTGGATGCCTGGTAGAATCTGGGAGGGTTTTTCATCGAACGAAGAGCCTCGAGCAGGCGGAGTGTCCCGAGGGCGTCCGTATTGACGGTGTAAACCGGCATTTCAAAGCTTACCTTGACGTGGCTTTGTGCGCCGAGGTTATAAATTTCATCGGGCTGAAGCTCATTGACAATAGTAGAGAGGTTGCCGCCATCGGTAAGGTCGCCATAAACAAGACGAAGATGCGGTTTTTCGTGGGGGTCTTTATACAAATGGTCGATTCTGCCAGTGTGGAATGACGAGCTTCTGCGGATTATACCCCAGACCTCGTAGCCCTTTTTAAGGAGAAGCTCGGTAAGATAGGAGCCATCCTGGCCTGTAATACCCGTAACTAAAGCCTTCTTCATAAAAATCAAGTCCTTTAGACAATTTAAGATAAGGCATCGATACCAAATCTTATATAATAAGGATACGTCCTGGAAAATTCTCTAAGTTTTTTATTGCCTGGAAAATGCTACTTCAGGGACAAATCTACATCATATTTGTCTTTGTTATTCTCCCACCAGGTTTTTGCTTCTTCGTATGACCCAAATTTCTTATCGATTAGCGCATCAATAGAGGAAGTGACTTTCTCACGGAATTCGGCGTTTTTGTCCTGCAGGGCTTCTATCAAAATACCCACGGCGCGGTGCCCCCCAATATTTTCCAACATATCAACTGATTCTTCCTTTGTATCGCCGTATGGACAGGAAATCCCCTTTTCAAGCACTTTGAATTGAACCTGTTCGTCTTTATATCCGGCTGCGTCAAGAGCGGCGCTCCGGATATTTTCCGATTCATCCGACACCGCCTTGGCGAGCAAGTCGCCTGCCTGCGGGTCGTTAATATCTGAAAGAATGCCTACCGCCGTTTCCCTGACCTCCTCATCCGAATGCGACATCGCCTTAACTACCACAGGCAGAACCTCCGGACTTTTACATCCCTGCACTAACTCAATCCCCGCAAGAGCCAAATTGCCATCATCGTCCGCCACCGCCGTCTGAACCATTGCAACTACGCAAGGATTACGGTCGAACGCTCTATCGGGCAGAAACTTAAAAAGCTCAATTTTTCTATCAATGGTGCCTGTTACATTAAATTCTGTACACACATTATCAATACGTGTTTGAATATTATGAGCTTCTTCGGTTTTTTTCGCGATCTGATTGGCATCCGGCAATGGCAAAATGGGGGATTTGGGCAATTGGGGTGCCTTGTCTGCTGAAGAGATGTTAGTACCCGTTTTAGCAGGACGAGATTTCCCAGTACTTGGTTTGCCTTTTTTTGACGAACAGCCGATAATAACACATATAATGGAAAGATAAACAAGAAGGATGCAAACTGTTGAAATGGAAAACCCATACCGTTCTTTTGCTTTGAACATACAAAAATACCCCTTGAATTAAATTAACAGGTTTTAAATTCAGGTTTCAATCAACGACCTTTTATGCTTTGTTTTAAGAACGCTGAGACAAAGTATAGGCGCTTTTGAAAATTTTGCAAAAAAATAATAAAATTTTGTTGATTGTGCCGTAACGCTCGGTCATTATATACCGCTAAGAAGTTTATAAACAACGTAAATAATACTGATAAGGGCGTTTCCCTTGACATTGCATAGCTTTTAAGGAAAATCTAAGGATGGGAAAGGAGACTTACGGATGGAAAAGCCATTAAAATGTTATTAGGGATTCCAAGAAAATGCGAGAGTTATTTAGGAATGAAAAACGTATTCGAGATGGAAAACTTATTCGAAAGGAGAATTAAGATGAGAAAGTTTTTAGTATTAGTTTTTGTGGCGGCGCTGTGTATCCCCAGTTACGGCAGCATCCTTGTTTACAAAACCGCCCAAACAGGCACGGTCCTTGACATTACCGGGTCCGCATCATTGGGCAAGGAAACAGATAAGGGCTATTTAGTGCTTGATATCGACCTGACGACACAGACCGTCAATTCCGCACAACAGATAACCTATAGCGGCACGACACAAGAAGCGTTAGCCGCATCGGTTGTGTTCCATAACGAAGTGACCGGCAATATAGCTGCCGATTATTCGAGCGGCAATACCAATGCAGTGCTGTTCGGAAAAACTTCTGATGGAAAATCTTCCGGCCTCGCCGGCAGCAAAGTCGCGAGCTCTCTGAAGGGCTACATGGTTGATTTTGTGTCCCCGACATTCAGCTCGGGCACCATTAGTGCGACACTGGACACCAAGACGACGAAAGCAGCTAATGCAGCCAGCAGCAGTATTACCACCGTCGTAAATAACCTCATTACGACTCTAAGCAAATATACTCCTGTTACAGATACCACCGCACCTACACCAAACCCAATGACATGGGCACTCGGCGGAGAACCTAACGCAATAAGTGACACTCAAATTATGATGACCGCAGCAACCGCAACCGATACTGATTCTCCTCCTGTGCTGTATTACTTCACGAACAAGACCCTTGCCGGTCACGACAGCGGCTGGCAGAGTGATACGACCTATACAGACAGCGGTCTTTCTTCTAATACTCTTTACACATACACTGTAATGGCCGAAGACAGCAAAGCACCTGTGCCGAATGTAACCGCCGCATCAGCCGATACAAACGCAACTACTCATGCGTTAGCTACTACGACTACGCCCGATCCGAACCCGCCGGGGTGGGCAACCTTACCTACGGCAGTAAGCGACACTTCAATTACAATGACCTCGACAACGGAAACTGGTGCAGCCGGTACCCAAATCCAGTACTACTTTAGAAATAAGAACGGCTCTGGCGGTCACAGCGGTCACGACAGCGGCTGGCAGGCCTCTTCGACCTACACAGACATCGGCCTTGCTCCTGATACCAACTACGGATACACTGTAAAGGCCCGCGATAACGCGTTAGTGCCGAATTACACCGCTGAATCAAACGAGGCAAACGCAGTTACCGGCCTTGATACGGATGCGCCAGATCCAAACCCGGCGACCTTCGTAGTAGCCCCTCATGCCACAGGAGCCACTTCAATTACAATGCAGGCAACAATCGCGAGCGATGCTTCCGGTCCTGTCTCTTATCAATTCTGGCGAGTTGCAACACCTTCTATAACAGGCGTTTTGTCCAATTGGCAAACTGATTCAAACTGGACGGACACAGGTCTTGCTGAAAATACCCAATATAGTTATGAGGTACGAACAGCAGATGCCGCCTCACCCAACAATATAGGAGCATGGTCCGCTCCGGCATCAGCGACAACAGCGCAAACCCTCCAGGGCCAGATAAACGCAGCCCTTACCTCGCGTGGCGGCGCTTCTACTACCCCGACTTACCAACCTATAACCATTCCCGTCGCAGCAGGAACGTATAATGAGTCCATAAGCATCAACGAGCCCAACGTTACGCTTTTAGGCGCTGGCGCTGCTACTACTATTATAGACCCGGGCGTAACTACCAGATGGCCGTAGAAGTAAACGCTGCTGGTGTTACTATTGATGGCTTCACCATCAATCATGGCTCTCAGGCCTATAGCGTTTCTCATCCGGAGCAGCACACAATCTGGGTTAACGCCGACTACTCTACTATCCAGAACTGCATCATCGACACCAATAGCGGCAACTGGGCCGGCATATTCATCGGCGGCAGACTCCCGGGCATTACGAAGTCCGGCGGAACGTCTATCTATGATTACAACGTTGCTTCAGGCACAAAAGGCCACACCATAAGGAACAACACGTTCCATTGTTACATCGCTGGTGAGGGCCGGGGTATCTTTGCCGTCAAGCTGACCGACGACTCCCTGATTAGCGGCAACACGTTCAATGGCGATGCCAACGATATGCTCGCATGGAGCACTCCTGGCAACCAAGGCGGTGTCGGCACGGGCATTCAAATTCACAGGGCGGCAAAGAACAATGGTACTCATGGTGTTACCATTCAAAATAACACCTCCCAGTACCTGAAGTATTCTTTCCTGACCTTTACTACTGAAGTTCCTTACAATGATTCTACCGGCTATATGTACACGATGGTGGAACATTCTGATGTGAATGACGTGTTAGTAACGGGTAACACCGTCAACAACTTAGGAACAGATGGAATTCACACCAGCGGAACTGGTGTCTCATTCCAGGGTGGCAAAAAGAGTGATGCCTATGAGCCGAACACTGCTAACCTCACCATTGACGCCGGCATGGTAACTATCACGAACAACGTTTTCCATGATAATGGATACGGTGTCAAAGTGAATGGACCCACAAGTGTGCTGAACGGCAGTTATGGTTGTGTCCTGCAGGCAAATTACATCCTTGTCGGCACGAACAACTCCCTGTATAGCAATCACTTCTACGGCTTAACCAATGGGACCAATGTCGGTACCGCGGGTAATCAAACCGGCGGCCCGAAAGATGTCAATGCCGTGAGTAACTGGTGGGGCGATGCAACCGGACCTTATGCACCTACCAATACGTCCGGTCTCGGGAATGCAGTAGATGCTAATGTTATCTACTCGCCTTATCTGACAGCGCACCCATAATGATTGACTACAATAGATAACGAGAGTTTTTCAGGCGACCCCGCCTCGTAAGAGGCGGGGTCGCTATGTGTAATTAAAATTGGAGCAATAACCCTTTATATGTGGATATAAGTGTTTGCGTATAATTTCCTTTTTTCGGTCAGCGAAAAGAGGTTAATTATACGCAAAAAGGAAAATAAAAAATGGGAAGACGTTATTCGAAAGGAGAATTAAGATGAGAAAGTTTTTAGTATTAGTTTTTGTGGCGGTGATGTGTGTCCCCAGTTACGGCAGCATCCTTGTTTACAAAACCGCCCAAACGGGCACAGTCCTTGACATTACCGGGTCCGCATCATTGGGCAAGGAAACAGATAAGGGCTATTTAGTGCTTGATGTTGACCTGACGACACAGACCGTCAACTCTGCACAACAGATAACCTATAGCGGCACGACACAACAGGCATTAGCCGCATCGGTTGTGTTCCATAACGAAGTGACCGGCAACATGGCTGTCGATTATTCGAGCGGCAATACCAATGCAGTGCTGTTCGGAAAAACTTCTGATGGAAAATCCGCCGGCCTCGCCGGCAGCAAAGTCGCGAGCTCTCTGAAGGGCTATACGGTTGATTCTGTGTCCCCGACATTCAGCTCGGGCACCATAACCGCAACATTAGACACCAAGACGACGAAAGCTAATGCATCCAGCACTATTGACGCCGCCGTAAGCGGCATCATTGCGACTCTAAGCAAATACACTCCTGTTACAGATACCACTGCACCTACACCAAACCCAATGACATGGGCACTCGGCGGAGAACCTAACGCAATAAGTGACACTCAAATTATGATGACCGCAGCAACCGCAACCGATACTGATTCTCCTCCTGTGCTGTATTACTTCACGAACAAGACCCTTGCCGGTCACGACAGCGGCTGGCAGAGTGATACGACCTATACAGACAGCGGTCTTTCTTCTAATACTCTTTACACATACACTGTAATGGCCGAAGACAGCAAAGCACCTGTGCCGAATGTAACCGCCGCATCAGCCGATACAAACGCAACTACTCATGCGTTAGCTACTACGACTACGCCCGATCCGAACCCGCCGGGGTGGGCAACCTTACCTACGGCAGTAAGCGACACTTCAATTACAATGACCTCGACAACGGAAACTGGTGCAGCCGGTACCCAAATCCAGTACTACTTTAGAAATAAGAACGGCTCTGGCGGTCACAGCGGTCACGACAGCGGCTGGCAGGCCTCTTCGACCTACACAGACATCGGCCTTGCTCCTGATACCAACTACGGATACACTGTAAAGGCCCGCGATAACGCGTTAGTGCCGAATTACACCGCTGAATCAAACGAGGCAAACGCAGTTACCGGCCTTGATACGGATGCGCCAGATCCGAATCCGGCGACCTTCGTAGTAGCCCCTTATGCCACAGGAGCCACTTCAATTAAAATGCAGGCAACAATCGCGACCGATGCTTCCGGCCCTGTCTCTTATCAATTCTGGCGAGTCGCAACACCTTCTATAACAGGCCATTTGTCCAATTGGCAAACTGATTCAAACTTCGTGGACACGGGTCTCGCTGAAAATACCCAATATAGCTATGAGGTACGAACAGCAGATGCCGCCTCACCCAATAATATAGGAGCATGGTCCGCTCCGGCATCAGCAACAACATCGCAAACCCTCAAGGGCCAGATAAACGCAGTCATTTTCGCAACTCCTCTCCGTTCTGCTACTACTCCCACTTATCAACCTGTGACTGTAAGCATCATAGCAGGGACGTATAATGAGGACGTGGACCTGAATGAGCCCAATATTACGCTTCAATCGGCGAGCGGCAAAGCTTCTACGATTATTGAGCTTCTTGGTTCGGCGACTATGGGTATAGACATGGAATCCGGCTGCACTATCGGCGGCTCGTCAGGACACGGCTTCACTATTTTAAGCAGTACTAACGACCTCGGTGTGATTGACGCTACTACGGATACCGTGGGTTATACTATGAATATCTCTTACTGCGACATCAACTCTGCTGCTGCCAGCACAACGAACCACGTCATTAGAGTAGCAGCGAGTCCCAATGGTATTACAATTGCGAATAACAACTTCTATACGAAGGCCGGCGACAGCGCCATCTATCTTGGCGGCGAATCTACCTCTGGCAGAAAAGTAAAGGGCGTAACTATCAGCAACAACTTCTGCGATTCCCTGGCCGCTGCCTTGTTTGTGAATCTCTACGCGGCCGACGCCTGCAGCATAACAATCAGTAATAACACTACACAGAACAGCATCAATATTGGGGTTGGCGGTACTGGTACCAACGTGAATGGCCTTACTATCTCCGGCAACACCTTCAACGACGGAAACGGAATCCAACTGTATGAAGCTACCGAGAGCGTTGAACCTAACCGCATGATGAACGTGGCCATTACCGGCAATACGTTCGCGGCTGGAAGCAATGGCTATGCATTGCTGATTCCCAGCAGCCCCAGCAGCGGTTCGAAGCTCGAACCTAATGATGTCAATTGGAATTCCGTATCGTTCACAAATAACGTGATCCTGCGGACTCCAGGCGGCGCCACCAAGACCGTCGATAATCAGATTGGAGCAGCAGCCGCCGATTCAAACAGTGCGGCATCAATTTTGAACGCGCAGCATAACTATTGGGGCGATGCCAGTGGACCAACAGGTGGTTGCCCCGGCGGTATTGGCGCTTCGATATCTACTAACACTTATGTTACTTATCTGCCGTTCTGGACAACTGCGACGGGAACTGACGCCAATTGTCCGTAGTTAAACACTGTTAGAGTAATTGGTAGAGTTTTTCAGGCGACCCCGCCTCCTCACGAGGCGGGGTCGCTTTTTTATGGGCATCGAGTGCCAAAAATACGAAATTGTTGTTTATTGCATTTTGCCTACAATCCTGTTATCATATCCGCCGACAGCCATTACTGTTCAGGAATCAAAAATGAAAACCAATCCAGCAAAGGAAGTGCAGCTTTTAAGCGACATAGCAAAGGGGCTTGCGGAGTCATTAGACCTGCAGCAGACGCTGCGCTCGATTCTGCAGTCGCTGGACACTTACCTGAAGCTGCAGCGAGGGACAATCACACTGCTGAACCCGGACACCGAGACCATAAATATCGAGATAGCCCACGGCCTGAGCGAAAACTCGAAAAAAAAAGGAATATACCGGATGGGCGAGGGTATAACCGGAACAGTTGTGCAAACCGGCAAAGAAATCATTGTGCCTGATATATCGAAAGACCCCCGCTTCGTCCACAAAACCGGCGCCCGGAACACAACAAAAGGCAGGCCGATAACGTTCTTCTGCGTCCCCATCAAGCTCGAAGGCAAGACCATCGGCGCTCTCAGCGTGGACCGCCAGACCGAAAAAAGCAATGATTTTGAAAGCCATATCCGGCTGCTCAATATCATCTCCACTATGATTGCCCAGGCGGTAAAGCTGAACAAGCTGGTGGAATCCGAACAAAGACAGCTTCGCGATGAAAACGTCCGGCTTAAGCAGGAATTAAAAACGCGATTCAATGTTCAAAATATGGTGGGAAGTTCCAACGCGATGCAGCAGGTGTACCGGCTCGTCGAACAGGTGGCCGACAGCAACGCGACCGTTCTGATTCGCGGCGAGAGCGGCACAGGCAAGGACCTCGTAGCCCACGCCATTCACTATAACAGCCCCAGGGCGGAAAAGCCCTTTATAAAGGTCAACTGCACCGCCCTGCCGGAAACACTGCTCGAAAGCGAATTGTTCGGGCACGAAAAAGGCGCATTTACCGGCGCAACCGAAAGAAAAATCGGAAGGTTCGAAAGGGCACACGGCGGCACTATATTCCTGGATGAAATAGGCGATTTCCCCATTAATCTGCAGGTCAAATTATTGCGGGTGATTCAATTCAAGGAATTCGAGCGGCTTGGCGGCAATGAAACAATCAAATCAAACGTCCGGATCATCGTCGCCACAAACAAAAACCTCGAACAGCAGATAAAAGAAGGCATCTTCCGCGAGGATTTGTATTACCGGGTAAACGTTTTCCCGATTTACCTACCGCCTTTGAGAGAACGCAAAGACGACATAATGCAGTTGGCGGACCATTTCCTTGAGAAGTACGCCGCTGAGAACAAAAAAAACATCACTCGCATTTCAACACCTGCAATAGAAATGCTGACGAGCTACCACTGGCCGGGCAACATAAGGGAACTGGAAAATTGCATAGAAAGAGCGGTGCTGCTCTGCGATGAAGATGTAATCCGCTCTGAGCATCTGCCTCCTTCGCTTCAAATGATAAAAAAGAGTGAACAAGTCGCCGGGCATTCTTTGGCCGAGATAATCGCCAACAAAGAGCGAGAGCTTATCATCGACGCACTGAAGAAAAACGGTGGCCAGCAGAGAAAAGCTGCCAAAGAGCTTGGCGTCACCGAACGAATCCTCGGCTACAAAATAAAAATGTACGCCATTTACCCGAAGCTGCTTTCCTGATGCGTCATTTGACTACATTTTTGTAGTGGTTATTTGATATGTTTACATTTTTGTATAAACCACTCCTTCGTTAGGCCCCGCGACAGAACAATCGTAACAATGGTTGCACAAAGGAGTTATGTAACGAGAGGGCAACTCTTCCTGCTTCTGGCACGCCGATTGCTTATCATAATACAGCAACCCAAGCTTACTGTACGAAAAAACGAATAAGTACATTAAATGTTGTTTCGAAAGGAGAAAAAAGTGAAGCCGTTAAGAACTGGCAGTGTTGTGTTGGTACTCGCGTTAATAGCATTTGTAGCAGGAACAGCGGCAGCCGATGACAAGGTTGTTACATATGGGTTTTCGACGGATTACTACAGCAAGTATATCTGGCGAGGCCAGAATGTAGATAACAGCAGCGTGCTGCAGCCGGCTTTTTCCGCAAGCGCGTATGGATTCACCGGCTCAATCTGGAGCAATATCGATATGACAAACAGGTCCAAGACTGCTCCTGATAATGCCTGGGAGTTTAGCGAATACGACTTGACACTTGATTACACCACTACGATTCCGGACTTCAACTGGGCAAGCTGGTCGGCAGGCACAATTTACTATCAGTTCCCAAATACTCACGTTGACTCAACAACTGAAATTTATGGCGGCTTCAGCTTGACCACCGTTCCTTTAACGCCGTCTTTTAAATGGTATCGCGACATCCAGGCAATACATGGCAGCTATTTCCAGTACAGTATCAGTCAGACATTCGACAAGATTTATTCGTTCAGCGAGACGTGCACATGCAGTTTAGTGTTAGGCGCAAGCTACGGCTGGGCCAACGCGGCTTATGACAGGGGCTACTTCGGTGTAAACAGCGGACAGTCAAATGACCTTACGCTTTCCGCGGGATTACCTGTTACCGTCGGATCCTGGACGATTAAACCAAGCCTCAACTACTCGACAATGCTCGGCAACTCGATACGGGAAGCCACGAACAAGAGCGACAACCTCTGGACAGGCGTAGGAATATCAACTTCGTTTTAAGACGGAATAAAACCGATTGAATTATTAAATGCAAAAATGCGATGTGTGGGAATTACCGATGCGTTTTGAATATTGGCTATCCGTAGTGTTTACTAAAGGAGAAATAAATTATGTCTACGAGCATAACGATTGAAAATGGGGTTGGAACTGGTGCGGTTACCGTGAAAAACGGGACCGGTAAAATCGCCGAGCCTCAAATAAAAGCCACTCTGGGCTTGTTTGGCGCCACTGCAAACGCTATGGCGCTAATTGCCCCGGGGGCGTTCCTGTGGATTACATATCAGCTCCAGGCCGCTGCAACTTCCCCAAGCGGGGCTTCGGTTGCAAGCGATATCTGGTCGGGGATAGTGGTTGCGTTGGCCCTTTGCTTTCTTACCGCTATTTCCTACTCGGAGCTTGCCAAAATATATCCCGAAGCAGGCTTTGCGAGCGTTACCTATTTCGCGGAGAAGGCATTTCTCGATAGCCAGAACCTGAAAAGAGGAACGCCTACCTCCCTGGCCCGTATGTCAAAGATAGTTACCGGTTGGGCGGCCCACCTTTTCTACTGGGTATATCCCGGCGTTATGGTGGCTATGATGGCCAACCTGATTGGTTATCTTTACACCTCTTTCACCGGAAATACGCTGTCAGTAGAGATGCTGGTTATAATTGCCACGGTATTTGCTTTTGTCACGGGATACATAGCATATCGCGGCGTGACCGGCTCAACGATAACCGCAATCTGGATTAACATTATACAGCTCGTTACTCTGGTTGTTTTCACCACCCTGGCCATTTATTACCGTTGGTCGAATCCCCAGGCGGCAACAACCTGGTCTTTCAGCGGCGCCTGGGACGTCATCCGTCCACATACGCTTAACGGCGTCCTGATTCAATCGACCCTCGCTATTTTGATACTGGTCGGTTTTGAAAGCTGCACCGCTCTGGCTGCCGAGGTAAAGAACCCTAAATCCACGATTCCCAAGGCCATTATCCTGTCTTTGGTAATTCAGGGATTGTTTGCGTATCTGCTGGAGTATTTCGGCGCAGGTTATATGATAAACGAAAAGCTGACGTTTACCGCCGCCGGACAAACAGCCGCCGTAACCGGAATGGCTGCTGCCGCCGGCTCGGGCGCTCCTATCGGAGACCTCGCGCAAATACTCGGCAACAGTTTGTTTCATGGTCTCGGCTTTGGCCTGATGATTACTATGGCCGTAACCGTGGCAATCGCCGTAGTCGGCACGACCTTAAGCTGTATGAACACGGCTGTCCGCGTTACCTGCGGTATGGGAGAAGACCTTGAATTACCGAAGTACCTCAGCTTCATAAGCAAACACGGCACTCCTCATACTGCTTTGTGGACGCTGGTAATTGTTTCCTGCGTAATCGCCGCAATAGGAGTTCGCTCAGTAGTCGGTCTTACAGGAATTACGCTGGCCTCGAACTTCGGCACCTTTGTTCTCTATGGCCTGACCTGTGTATGGACAATTGTCGCTTTCAAAAAGAGAGCCGACTTCAAGCTCCTGAAACACTGGATTATTCCCGTCCTCGGGGTGATTGCGAACGTCATTATGCTGGCGGCGATAATTTACCTGTATGCCATCGGCAACGCCGATTCGAAAATGGAGGCAAAGATTTGCTTCTATATGTGCGGCGCCTGGGCCATTGCGAGCTTTCTGTATGTCGCCATCGGCACAGTGAGCAAAACCTACGACTTGAAGATGATATCGGTCGTCATCCGTCCTGAACGGCTTAACATCCTCGCCGAGGTGCTTAAAGACGAAGAGCTTCTTATGGGAATGACGGTAACTAAAGTCAAAGGTTTCGGCAGACAAAGAGGTCATATAGATATAGATAATGAGGACTCCGACATAGATATGACGTATTTTGTGCCGAAAGACCGGGTCGATATATTAGTCAAAAAGTGGGATGTTCCATACGTAATGAAAATAATAAGAGAAGTTTTATATACCGGCGAAGCAGGCGACGGGAAAATTTTTGTGATGGATGCGTCGGAAGCAATGCGAATTCGAACCGGGGAAAAAGGCGTGTCTGCAATTTAGCAAAGATTGGATACTAAGGTTTTTGTATAGAGCCATTAAGAAAGGAACCTGAAAATGAAGAGGATTGAAGCCATTGTTCGACACGCTAAAGTCGCTGAGATATGTGCCGTCCTTGAAAAAGTTGACTATCCAGGCCTTATGATTACTGAAATCGAAGGGCACGGTAAACAAAAAGGCCTCCAACAGGAGGTCCGGGGCAAAACTTATAAAGTCGGGCTAATGACCAAGGCAAGGATTGAAGTGGTGGTCAAAGACAGCGACGCCGAGAAAATTGTCAAGGCCATACAGGAAACCGCTTTTACCGGCAAGGTCGGAGACGGTAAGATATTTATCTCGCCCGTGGATGACGCCGTGAGAATCCGCACGGGAGAGCGTGGCGATTCCGCAATAAAATAACAGGACCCCCATAAGGACCGTCCTGGTATTAATGGGCTCTGTTCCACGGCTGGCGGAGCCCATACTTTAACCACCAAAAATGACATAAATGTAAAAATATCAAGTTCGATATACAAAAATGTAACTGCGCTCTTTGATAATTTAATACTTTCAGCAAGCGTAACCGCGTCTTTTACAAGGCCTTATGTAAAAACGGCCACCAATAAAGCATCCTGGCACAGGGTTTGCAAAGAATACCATAGACAGCCGTAGAAGAATACTTATAGATAGCCGTATTGTTGGACAACTAATTATCAATTTTTACAAGGAGTAAAAAGCCGTGAAAAGAATACTTATTTCAACACTACTCATCTTGCTGAGTGCGGGAACTGCATTTTGTGATACTGCAGCGCCCGCGTCGGATGTGACGCCAGCCGCAACAGTTGCGGCTGTGACACCGAAAGTTGACACGGGAGACACCTCGTGGGTGCTTATAAGCGCTGCACTTGTAATGCTTATGACACCCGGCCTGGCGTTTTTCTATGGCGGGCTGGTCAGACGCAAAAATATGCTCTCCGTGCTTATGCAATGTATGATGATACTGTGCCTGATTAGTTTGCAATGGGTGCTCTTCGGTTACAGCTTGTCTTTCGGCCCCGACCATCGTTCACTTATAGGCGGGCTTGACTGGTCTTTCCTGAAGAACGTGGGACTTGCTCCAAACGCCGATTACGCACCAACAATTCCGCATCAATTATTTATGATGTTCCAAATGATGTTCGCCGTTATCACGCCCGCGCTGATTCTGGGCGCATTTGCCGAGCGAATGAAATTTTCGGCGTTCTGCGTCTTTATGTTTTTGTGGGCGACCGTCGTTTACGACCCGGTGGCACACTGGGTATGGGGAGTGGGCGGATTCATAAGGAACTGGGGCGCACTGGATTTCGCCGGCGGAACCGTGGTTCATATCAACGCGGGTATGACCGCTCTTGCGGCAGCACTTGTTCTTGGCCGACGTCAAGGGTATCCGAATGGCATATCTCCGCCTCATAACCTGCCCTTTGCAGTACTGGGAGCGGCGTTGCTGTGGTTCGGCTGGTTCGGATTCAATGCCGGCAGCGCATTGGGAGCTGGTGGTCTGGCAGTCAGCGCATTTACCGCGACCCATGTTGCCACCGCGGCAGCAGGCGTATCTTGGGCGATTCTTGACTGGCTTAAACACAAAAAGCCCACGACGCTTGGTCTGATTACCGGTGCAGTGGCAGGCCTGGTAGCAATAACTCCCGCTTCCGGATTCGTCAATCCGATGGCGCAATATGGATTGGTATAGGCGCCGGGGTAATTCCATGGTTTGCCGTGACGTATTTCAAAAACCTGCTTGGCTATGACGATACGCTCGATGCCTTCGGCGTCCACGGCGTTGGTGGTATGTGGGGAGCAATAGCAACCGGCATCTTTGCCACAAAAACGGTAAACCCCGCCGGGGCCGACGGTTTGCTCTACGGCAATCCCGCTCAGTTTGTAATACAAGTCAAAGCCGTGCTTGTTACAGCAGTTTATTCTTTTGTTGTTGGAATAGTGCTGCTTAAAGCTGTGGATATAGTAATGAAATTACGCGTCAGTGAACATGAGGAACGTGTAGGTCTTGACCTGACGCAACACCGCGAAGCAGCATATACCATTATTGACTAAACGAGAAAGGAATAAACCAATGAAATATATAATCGCAGTAATTCAGCCGGACCGACTTGATGAAGTGCTGAAAAGATTAGAGGAAAAAGAGATTCACCTTGTAACAGTATCGAACGTCGTAGGCCGGGGCAGACAAAAAGGGATAGCGGAAGTTTACCGGGGCCACAAGGAACAGGGCAGCTTGCTGAGAAAGGTTAAAATTGAGATAGCGGTGAACGAGGCGTTCGTCCAGCCGGCAATCGAAGCAGTCATCGGCGGCGCAAGAACAGAACAAATCGGCGACGGTAAGATATTTGTGCTCGACCTGCCCGAATGTATCCGCATTAGAACGGGCGAAAAGGGCAACGAAGCAATCGGGTAACAGGGTAAACGAAAAGACGGGGTGCCCACAGGGCACCCTTGCCTGAGAGGGCTCTGTGCACGGCTGCCAGAGCCCCCATTTTAACATGAAAAGTGACAAAAATGTAAAAAATATTTTGGAAAATTACAATAATGTAAATTTGCTCTTTGACAACTCCCTGCTTTTAATGAGCATAACTGCGGTTCTTACAAGACGTTACGTGAAAAAACACCTTTAAGGGGTGTGTTGGCATAAGGTTTGCGTAAGGTTGAGCGCAGCCGTAGTATGTCAACAAATTTGAAGTTTGTGTTCATTTAAGAGCACCGAACGAGTGTGAAACCGCAGGAAAATAATCCCGCGGAGCTCGCCGGCTGTCGGTTTTTTTCTGGCTTACCGCATACAGAAGCCGGGTGTGAGTACGAACCGACGCAAAAGGAGCAAAGAGAAATGAGAACAACTCTGGCTATAGCGGTGGTTATTTTATTAACCGCCGGAACAGGGATTTGTGAGACACAGCAATTAGTTAACGCTGGTTCTTTGACAAGTCAAAATTCGACAATCGACACAGGTGATACGGCGTGGGTATTGATAAGCGCGGCACTTGTTATGCTTATGACGCCAGGCCTGGCGTTTTTCTACGGCGGACTTGTCCGACGCAAGAATATGCTGTCAGTCCTGATGCAGTGCTTCATGGCCCTGTGCATAATAAGCGTCCAATGGGTCGTATGCGGATACAGCTTGTCGTTCGGGCCGGACAAACACGGCATAATAGGCGGGCTGGACTGGAGTTTTCTGAATGGCGTTGGTATGACGCCAAATGCCACTTATGCACCAACTATCCCGCACGAGGTGTTTATGATGTTCCAGATGATGTTCGCGGTGATAACGCCCGCGTTAATCATCGGGGCATTCGCGGAAAGGATGAAATTCTCGGCGTTTGTGATTTTCATCCTGCTCTGGGCAACAATCGTTTATAACCCGATTACACACTGGCTCTGGGGCAGCGGGGGTTTTCTTAAAAATATGGGCGCGCTCGACTTCGCCGGCGGCGCGGTGGTTCACATTAACGCAGGTATGACGGCCCTGGCGGCTGCCCTGGTACTGGGGAAACGACAGGGTTATCCCGCTGGTATCTCTCCTCCGCACAATTTGCCGTTTGCAGCGCTGGGCGCGGGATTGCTTTGGTTCGGGTGGTTCGGCTTTAACGCAGGCAGTGCCCTGAAGGCATCGGGACTCGCGGGCAACGCTTTTGCCGTTACGCATATAGCAGGCGCAGTCGCGGGCGTAACGTGGTCCGTACTTGACTGGCTCAGGTATAAAAAACCCACGACCTTGGGAATGATAACCGGCGCGGTGGCGGGTCTGGCGGCTGTAACGCCGGCATCCGGATACGTCACACCCATCGGAGCAATCTGTATCGGTATAGGAGCCGGGGTGTTTCCGTGGCTGGTAGTAACCTGTCTTAAAACCAAACTCGGTTACGACGACTCACTGGACGCCTTTGGCGTTCACGGAATCGGCGGAATCTGGGGTATTCTTGCAACAGGGTTGTGGGCCACAAAAACAATCAATCCCGACGGAGCAGATGGTTTATTTTACGGCAACCCGGTACAATTATGGATTCAGTTAAAGGTCGTGCTTGTCACGGCGGTTTATTCCTTCGTAATTGGTTTTGTGCTTCTGAAGTTTGTGGACGTGGTAATCAAACTGAGAGTAAGTGAGCACGAAGAACGCGTCGGCCTGGACTTGACACAACATCGAGAGGCCGCCTATACTTTAATCGATTAAGCGAGAAAGGACGAGGTAAATGAAATACATAATCGCTGTGATTCAGCCGGACCGACTGGACGAAGTGCTCAAAAACCTGGAGGAAAAAGAAATTCACCTTGTAACGGTGTCGAATGTTGTGGGCCGAGGCAGACAAAAAGGCGTAGCAGAGGTGTATCGAGGCCATAAAGAACAAGGCAGTTTGTTGAGAAAGGTAAAGTTAGAGATAGCGGTAAACGAGGCATTTGTCGAGCCAGCGATAAAAGCAGTCATTGATGGCGCAAGAACAGGTCAAATCGGCGACGGCAAGATATTCGTGCTCGACCTGCCCGAATGTATTCGTATCAGAACGGGTGAAAAAGGAAATCTGGCAATAGGATAAAAAACAATCCGCTCGTAGCGGAAAAAATATTAGCAACCCAATTTTATTAGAGAGGTGGAAAAATGACTCCAAAAGAATTCTTTGATTTTGCAAAAAAGAACAATGCCAAGATGGCGGACTTGAAGTTCGTCGATCTTCTTGGCACCTGGCAGCACTGTACCTTCCCAATCGAGTTCCTGGATGAAAAGGCATTCGAGGAAGGTCTTGGTTTCGACGGCTCATCAATCCGCGGCTGGAAACCAATTCACCAGTCGGATATGATGGCGGTTCCGGACTTGGATACCGTGGTTATGGACTCCTTCTTCGCGAAGCCGACGGTGAGTGTCCTTACGGACATCATCGACCCCATCACACGCGAAGAGTATAACCGCGACCCGCGAAATATAGCCAAAAAAGCGGCTGAATTCGCAAAAAAGACCGGGTTGGCGGATACCGCATATTACGGCCCTGAGCCGGAATTCTTTATCTTCGACGAAGTTCGATATGAGCAGAACCAGCATACCGGCATGTACTCAATCGATTCGGTGGAAGGTAACTGGAACACGGCCCGTTTCGAAGAACCAAACCTCGGGTATAAGCCGTCGTATAAAGGCGGTTATTTCCCGGTAAGCCCGACCGATACTCAGCAGGATATCCGCGGCGAAATGGTCGAGGAAATGCAGAAGGTCGGTATTGTGGTCGAGAAACACCATCATGAAGTCGCCACCGGCGGTCAGGCCGAAATCGACATGCTTTACTCACCATTAGTCAAACAGGCCGACCAGCTTATGTGGTATAAATACATCGTCAAGAACGTAGCCAAACGCCACGGTAAGACGGCTACGTTTATGCCCAAACCGATATTCCAGGACAACGGTTCCGGGATGCACACGCACTTCTCGCTTTGGAAGAAAGGCGTCAACCTGTTCGCCGGAAAGGGCTATGCGGGTCTGTCTGACCTCGGTTTGCACGCGATTGCCGGGCTTATCACCCATGCGCCGGCCATCATAGCTTTCGCGGCGCCAACAACGAACTCATACCGCCGGCTCGTCCCTGGTTTTGAGGCGCCGGTCAACCTTTGTATGTCGGCACGTAACCGGTCAGCTGCCTGCCGCATCCCGATGTACTCACCGAATCCGAAGGCAAAACGTGTCGAGTTCCGCTGTCCGGACCCGAGCTGCAACGGCTACCTCACTTTTGCCGCGATGCTTATGGCCGCCAACGACGGAATCAAACGCAAACTCGACCCGGGTAAGCCGATGGACGTGGACGTGTACGAGCTTTCCTCGGAAGAGTTGTCCAAGACCAAGCAGGCGCCTGGCTCCCTCGAAGAAGCAATGAATGCACTCGAAAAAGACCATAAGTTCCTCACCGAGGGCGATGTCTTTACCGAAGACCTTATCGAGACGTGGATTCAGTGGAAACGAGAAAAGGAGATAGACGAGATAGCATTGAGACCGCATCCGCATGAGTTCCATCTGTATTACGATGCGTAAAACAATCGTGGTTTGTTGTATTTAATTAGGGCGAAGCTGCACGAATGGTCGTGCAGTGGGCATTGGGTTGCGGGTGAGGCCCGCTCATGTAATCCCTTAGGGACCAAATGAGTCGGGCCTCGCCCTATTTTATGCAGACAAGCATAAGATATTCTGGAAGTAATATCAATATCTCTTATGAACCATATTACCCGAATAGAGGGGATTTGCAACCTCGCCTGACGTATAATAAGATGTGCATTCTTCACTTGTGCGAGAAGGATTAGTAAGCCGTTAAACATATTGCAAGACAGACGATGCATAAGAAAATAATGAGACAAAAAGACCAGGGACTTTACGAAGTCCGGCGTGAACACGACGCCTGCGGCATAGGGGCCGTCGTGAACATAGACGGCGCAAAAGACCATTCGATACTCGAATACGGCAAAGAAATACTGATAAACCTGCATCATCGCGGCGCAGCCAGCGCAGACGAAATGACCGGCGATGGGGCCGGCATCCTGTTTCAGATTCCGCACGAGTTTTTTGCGGAAGAATGCGATTTTACTTTGCCTGAGCCGGCATTCTACGCAGTGGGAATGGTCTTCGGTTCGAAAAACGCTGAAATCCGCAAGCAATGCGACCAGATTCTCGAATCAGCCATAAATCACTATTGTATGAAGGTGATTGGCTGGCGCGATGTGCCAACCGCAAACGACTGCCTCGGCGAAATCGCGCTTGCCGCGGAGCCATCAATAAGACAGGTATTTGTTTATGGAATAGATTTGCAGAGCGACCTGTTTGAACGCCGGCTCTATATGGCCAGACGCAGGGCCGAACGGCTTGTGCGTGAACGATTCGGGGAGGCAGGCGAAGATTTTTACATAACATCATTATCCGGCAGGACAATCTGCTACAAGGGTATGTTTATGGCGAGGCAGTTATTCGCGTATTATCCTGACCTCGCCGACAAACGAGTTCAATCGGCGCTGGCGATAGTTCACCAGCGATACAGCACAAATACATTTCCGAACTGGCGATTGGCGCAGCCGTTTCGCTGCGTAGCGCACAATGGTGAAATCAATACGCTAAGCGGAAACCGTAATTATATGCGCGCTCGCGAAACGACAATGGCAAGTGAGGCGTTCGGCGACGAAATAGGCGACTTGCTGCCTGTCCTGCCGGAGGATACGAGCGATTCGGGATGTTTTGACGCGGCGCTGGAACTTTTGGTGCGCGCCGGGCGAAGTATGCCGCACGCGATGATGATGATGATACCGGAGGCGTTCGGGCCTAAATATCACATCAGCACCGACAAGCGAGC
Organism: uncultured Phycisphaerales bacterium; assembly: GCA_963769245.1. Classification (GTDB taxonomy): domain Bacteria; phylum Planctomycetota; class Phycisphaerae; order Sedimentisphaerales; family Anaerobacaceae; genus Fen-1362. The sequence goes on along the minus strand of CAVYKU010000001.1, from coordinate 1,162,102 downwards.
GTTCTACGAATATCACTCCTCGATAATGGAGCCGTGGGACGGACCCGCGGCAATGGTATTTACCGACGGCAGGTTCATAGGGGGCACACTCGACCGCAACGGGCTGAGACCGTGCAGGTATTTAGTTACAACCGACGGCCTGGCGGTGATAGCAAGCGAAGCGGGCGTGGTAGAGTTCCCGCCGGAAAAGATAATCAGGAAGGGCCGGCTGCGACCGGGAAATATGTTCTTAGTTGATACGGTCGAAGGCCGGATAATCACCGACAACGAAATAAAGAGCAAAATCGCACGTCGCAGACCATACCGGCGATGGCTTGAGGAAAACCGGATTGAGCTGCGGGGGCTGTTCGATACTCCTGAGCTTATCAGCAGCGACCCAGAAAAAACGCTGCGAAAGATGCGGGCATTCGGCTATACCAGCGAAGAGCTGAAGATGATTTTGACGCCGATGGCGGTAAACGGGCAGGAGCCGGTCGGCTCGATGGGCAATGACACTCCGCTTGCGGTGCTGTCGGACAAACCTAAACTGTTGTTCAGCTACTTCAAGCAGTTATTCGCCCAGGTTACAAACCCCGCGATAGACCCCCTGCGAGAGGGGCTTGTGATGAGCTTGATGTCGTTTGTGGGCTGCAAGCGAAACTTCCTGGAAGAAAGCCCTGAACACTGCCGGCAGTTGAAGCTGCCGCACCCGATTCTTACTAACGAGGACATCGAACGGCTGCGGGCGGTAAAAAGAGAGGACTTCCGCGTTGCGACAATACACGCAGTATTTGACGCTGACGGCCCAGATGCCAGCGAGAACTTACGCAAGGCACTCGATACGCTTGTGGATGACGCTGAGCGGGCGATTCGTAATGGGGTATCACTGGTAATCATAAGTGACCGCAACATCTCGCAGGATAAGGCGGCGATACCGTCGCTTCTGGCAACGGGGGCGGTTCATCACGGACTGCTTGGGCGGGGGCTGCGAGGCAAAGCGGGGCTTATCATCGAGACAGGCGAGCCGAGAGAGGTAATGCATTTTTGCCTGCTTTGCGGCTACGGCGCAAACGCCATCAATCCTTACCTGGCTTTCGAGACGCTGTTCGAGATGCGGCGGCAGGGACATCTGCCGGCGAAAATGGAACTAACGCAGATTGCCGATAACTATATCGCAGCGGTAAAAAAAGGTATTCTCAAGGTAATGAGCAAAATGGGGATATCGACGCTGCGCAGCTACACAGCGCCCAATTATTCGAGGCAATCGGGCTGAACCGCGACGTAATAGATAAATATCTCACGGGGACAAGCTCTCGCGTCGGTGGTATAGGACTGGATGAGATTGCCAGCGAGGCAATATCACGCCATAAAACGGCTTTCGAGCAGCATCCCGCCGGGACACCTGCGCTGGAGCTTGGCGGAGAATACCTGTTCAGGCATAGCGGCGAAAATCATACGTGGAATCCCGTTACCGTTTCGCGTTTGCAGCAGGCGGTACGAAGCAATAATCCAAAGTTATACGGCGAATTTGCGCAGGCGGTCAACGAGCAGGCGGAAAAACTTTGCACGCTGCGGGGACTGTTTGAGTTTGAGCCGGGCCAGTCCATTCCAATCGAAGAAGTCGAGCCGGCAAGTGAAATCGTAAAAAGATTCTGCACCGGCGCTATGAGTCACGGCTCAATCAGCAAAGAAACGCACGAGTGTTTGGCAATAGCGATGAACCGCATCGGCGCGATGAGCAACACGGGCGAAGGCGGTGAAGACCCGGCAAGATATACACCTGAGCCAAACGGCGATTCGAAGAACTGCGGGATTAAACAGGTGGCCAGCGGAAGATTCGGCGTAACAATAAATTACCTGACACACGCGAAAGAATTGCAGATAAAAATTGCCCAGGGGGCGAAACCGGGCGAGGGCGGGCAACTGCCGGGGCATAAAGTTACCGAGGAAATCGCCCGGCTGCGTTACTCAACTGTCGGGGTTACGCTGATTAGCCCTCCCCCCCACCACGACATTTACTCGATTGAGGATTTGGCACAGCTTATTTACGACCTCAAATGCAGCAACCCCGGCGTGCGGGTATCGGTAAAATTAGTCGCCGAAGTCGGCGTGGGGACAATCGCCGCGGGCGTCGCAAAGGCAAACGCCGACGAGGTGCTAATAAGCGGACACGACGGCGGAACAGGGGCAAGCCCGCTATCTTCCATAAAGCACGCTGGCATCCCGTGGGAGCTTGGCCTGGCGGAGACACAGCAGGTGCTTGTGATGAACCGATTGCGAGACCGAATCAGGGTGCAGGCGGACGGACAAATGAAAACCGGGCGAGACGTTGTCGTTGGCGCGTTACTCGGCGCGGAGCGTTTCGGCTTTGGAACCGCTGCGCTGGTAACGCTTGGCTGCACGCTGCTTCGCAAATGCCACGAGGGGGCATGTCCCTTCGGCATAGCAACGCAGGACCCGGAACTGCGGAAACGCTTCAGGGGCAAGCCCGAATATCTCGAACGATATATGTTTTTTGTGGCCGAAGAGGTGCGGCAGATTATGTCGCAACTGGGCTTCAAAAAATTCGAGGATATGATTGGCCGTACGGACCGACTGGGAACAAACAAGGCAATCGAGCACTGGAAGTCAAAGGGACTGGACTTTTCGATGATTTTCCATCAACCGGATGTCTCTGACGGCAGAGCGACAAGGCAAATTGTCAGCCAGCCGGATAAATTAGCAGACCACCTCGACTGGCAGATTATCGAAAAGGCAAAGCCGGCAATCGAAAACAAAAAGCACACAGTTATCGAAATGAACATCCGCAATCTTAACAGGGCGGTCGGGGCGGTATTAAGCAATCGCATCGTGACCAAAAACGGCCCCGAGGGACTGCCCGATAACACGCTCCAGGTGGTTTTCAACGGCTCGGCGGGACAAAGTTTCGGCGCGTTCCTGGCGCCGGGGGTTACATTCAAGCTCACGGGTGAAAGTAACGACTACCTCGGCAAAGGTCTCAGCGGCGGAAGAATAGCCGTTATTACGCCAGCGGGCGCTCCCTTTGCGGCAAAAGAAAACATCATCGCTGGCAACACGCTTCTTTACGGCGCGACCAGCGGCGAGGTGTTTATCAACGGTATGGCGGGCGAGCGATTCGCCGTGCGAAACAGCGGCGCAATCGCGATAGCGGAAGGCGTGGGCGACCACTGCTGCGAATATATGACTGGCGGCACAGTGGTTGTCTTAGGCAGAACGGGCTGTAATTTCGCCGCGGGAATGAGCGGCGGCATCGCGTACGTCCTCGACGAAACGAGCAACTTCGATACGCTTTGCAACCTCGATATGGTCGAGCTTGAAAGCGTCTGGCAAAAAGAAGACGTAAAAATACTAATGGACCTCGTCCAGAAGCATTTCGACTGGACCGGCAGCGCAAGGGCGCACCAAATCCTCAGCAACTGGATGGATTGCGTCGGCAAATTCGTGAAGGTTGTCCCGTTCGATTACCGCAAAGCACTGGAGAAGATGCGAGCGGCAGAACAGCGTGACACAGAAACAACACCTGCCACAGAGGAGGTGTTCTATGGGTGAGATAAAAGGGTTTCTTAAATATAGACGTCAGGATACAGGTCACCGTCCGATAGAAGAACGAATTCACGATTTTAAAGAACTCGACCTGCCCTTGACGCCGGAACAGATTCAGCAGCAGGCGGCACGATGTATGGACTGCGGCATACCGTTTTGTCATGGCGCGGGCTGTCCGCTTTACAATTACATACCTGATTTCAACGAGCTTGTTTACCAAGAAAACTGGCGAGAGGCATGCGAGTTACTTCATTCGACAAACAATTTCCCCGAAATCACGGGCCGGGTATGTCCGGCACCCTGCGAGACGGCGTGCACCCTTGCGATAAGCGACCAGCCCGTTCTCATCAGGCATATCGAGTTCCAGATAGTCGAACGCGGATTTTCCGAGGGCTGGATAAAACCGATGCCGGCGGCGAAAAAGACGGGCAAACGAGTCGGCATAATCGGCTCAGGCCCGGCCGGGTTAGCGGCGGCGCAGCAGCTTGCGCGGGCAGGACACGACGTTGTGGTTTTTGAAAAAGACCAGAAAATCGGCGGAATCCTGCGATACGGCATCCCTGATTTCAAATTAGGCAAATCAGTAATCGACCGCCGGCTAAAACAGTTGTCGGCCGAAGGCGTGCAGTTACGGACCGATATAACCGTGGGCAAAGATATATCCGCACATTACCTGAAAAAACAATTCGACTGCATCTGCCTGACGATGGGCGCGGGCGAACCGAGGGGAATCCCGGTGCAGGGAAGCGATTACGAAAACATCGTTTACGCAATGGACTACCTGACGTCGCAGAACAGGATTAACGCAGGAGAAGCCGTAAACAAGCGGGCAATTAACGCCAAAGATAAAAAGGTCGTGGTTATAGGAGGCGGAGACACGGGCAGCGATTGCGTGGGCACGGCTCGCAGGCAGGGAGCAAAGCAGATTGTTCAAATAGAGATTTTGCCAAAGCCGCCAATCGACAGGCCCGATGATACCCCATGGCCCAACTGGCCGAGAATAATGCGGACAAGCTCCTCCCACGAGGAGGGCTGCGAGCGGCTCTGGAGCGTGATGACGACCAAATTCACCGGAACAGAAACAAAAGTCAGCAAAATTCACTGCTGCAAAGTTGACTGGGTGCAGCAGAACAACGCCTGGAAATTAAAAGAAATTCCCGGCACAGAGGTTGTGCTGGACGCAGATATAGTGCTATTGGCAATGGGGTTTGTTCACGTCGTTCACAATGGGTTGATTACCGAGCTTGGACTGGAACTGGACTCGCGAGGCAACGTAGCGACAAAGAACTTCCAGACGAGCCAGCCCTGGGTATTCGCAGCGGGCGATACAATCAACGGCGCCTCCCTTGTCGTGCGTGCAATCGACAGCGGCAGAGCCGCGGCAATAGCAATCGACCTCTGGCTCAAGAATAACGATTGACAATTCGTCTGCCGCGCTGTAAAAAACTGCACCAATACCTTGAGTTTATCCGAACCAACGACGGGGAAACTGCGGTGCCAAAACGTAAAGACATACACAAAATACTAATCATCGGCTCAGGGCCGATAGTTATAGGTCAGGCGTGCGAGTTCGATTACTCCGGCGCACAGGCGTGCAAGGTGCTTCGACGCGAGGGTTACAAGGTCGTCCTGGTCAACAGCAACCCCGCGACGATAATGACGGACCCTGATTTTGCCGACCGGACGTATATTGAGCCGATAACGCCTGAAATCGTCGAAAAAATCATCCAGCTCGAACGGCCTGATAGTTTGCTGCCTACACTTGGCGGTCAAACCGGATTAAATACCGCTGTAGCTCTGGCAGAACGGGGCATTTTGAAGAAATATAACGTCAAGATGCTTGGCGCAGACCTGGCAAGTATCAAACGGGCGGAAGACAGAAACCTCTTTAAAAAGACAATTCAGGACTGCGGTCTTGACGTGCCCAAAAGCGGCTACGTCCACAACTGGCAGGAGGCGGAGGCGCTGCTCGATGATATAGGCCTACCCGCGATTATCCGGCCATCCTTTACCTTAGGCGGCACGGGCGGCAATATCGCCTACAATAAAGAAGAATACCGCAAGTGCGTCGATTGGGGACTGAACTTCAGCCCAAGACACGAAATCCTCATCGAACAATCCGTAATCGGGTGGAAGGAATTCGAGCTTGAGGTGATGCGAGACCGCAAGGATAACGTCGTCATCGTCTGCCCCATCGAAAATCTCGACCCGATGGGCATCCACACGGGCGACAGCATCACAGTCGCGCCGGCTCAGACGCTGACCGACAAGGAATACCAGATAATGCGCGACGCCTCAATCAAGATTATCCGCGCGATAGGCGTCGAGACGGGCGGCTCGAATATCCAGTTCGCGGTGAGTCCTGAAAACGGCAAACTCTACGTGATTGAAATGAACCCTCGCGTGTCGCGAAGCTCGGCCCTTGCCTCGAAAGCAACGGGTTTCCCGATAGCAAAGATTGCCTCGCTGTTGGCAGTCGGCTACACGCTGGATGAGATACCAAACGATATTACAAAAAAGACGCCTGCGTGTTTCGAGCCGACGATTGACTACTGCGTGGTGAAATGGCCCCGCTTTACATTCGAGAAATTCCGTGGGACCGACCCGACGCTGACGGTGCAGATGAAATCGGTGGGCGAGGCAATGGCGATTGGCAGGACCTTCAAAGAGGCCTTAGGCAAAGCGGTCCGGTCGCTGGAGATAGACCGCCATTCATTAGATAACAAGTTTATCGATAAAACTATTTCGCTTCAGCAATTGAAAGAAAAACTGCGGATGCCCTACTGGGACAGAATCTGGTACGTGGCGGAGGCGATTCGCAGAAAAGTGAGTATCGAGGAAATCTTCAAAATCACGAAAATCGACCCGTGGTTTTTGAACAACATAAAAGATATTGTGCAGCTTGAGGCAAAGATAAAATCACTTGGCGCCGCTAAACTGACTCCCGAACTTATTCGGCAGGCGAAGGAATACGGTTTCGCCGACAGATATATGGCACATCTGACGGGAATGAGCGAACTTGAATTTCAAAAAATCAGAAAGGACGCGGGCATAAAGCCGGTTTATAAGCGGGTCGATACCTGCGGCGCGGAATTCGAGGCGACGACGCCCTACTTGTATTCGACTTATGAAAGCGAATGCGAAGCCAACCCGACCAAAAAACGAAAGATTATTATTTTGGGCGGCGGGCCAAACCGCATAGGCCAGGGAATCGAGTTCGATTACTGCTGCGTTCACGCGGCATTTGCGCTGAAGGAAATCGGCGTTGAGTCGATAATGGTCAACTGCAATCCCGAAACGGTCTCTACCGATTACGATACTTCGGACCGGCTGTATTTTGAGCCGCTGACGTTCGAAGATATTATGTCGATAGTCGAAAAAGAAAACCCGGACGGCGTTATCGTGCAGTTCGGTGGACAGACGCCGTTGAAACTGGCTGTGCCTCTTGAGCAGGCGGGCGTTAAAATCATCGGGACAAGCCCGGACAGTATTGATAAGGCGGAAGACCGCAAGCGATTCAACAAGGTCGTTGAGAAGCTCAAGCTTCTTCAGCCGATGTCGGGCACCGCGATGTCTTACGATGAGACGGTGAAAATCGCCGACAAGCTGGGCTATCCGCTTTTGATTCGGCCTTCGTTTGTATTAGGCGGCCGGGCAATGGAAGTTGTTTACGACGAGCAGGCGCTGAAAAGCTGTGTCGAGAGAGCCATAGAGGTTTCGGGCGAGCATCCTGTATTGATAGATAAATTCTTAGACGACGCCACCGAATTGGACGTCGATGCGATATGCGACGGCAAACGCGTGGTCATCGGCGGAATAATGGAGCACATCGAAGAAGCAGGCGTGCATTCGGGCGACAGCGCCTGCACACTGCCCCCGGTGTCTCTCAGCCAGGAAACCATAAACGAAGTGATACGACAGACCAAGATGCTGGCGATGGAGCTGAAGGTTCTGGGCCTGATAAACATACAATACGCAATCAAGGACGGCGATATATACGTGCTGGAGGTCAACCCGCGGGCATCACGAACCGTGCCGTTCGTCAGCAAGGCCATCGGCGTGCCTTTGGCGAAATTAGCGGCGAAAATAATGGCCGGTATGACGCTTGATGAGCTTGGCTTCACAAAAGAGGTCTGGCCAAAACATTATTCGGTCAAAGAGGCGGTATTCCCATTCCTTAAGTTCCCCGGCGTTGACGTCATCCTCGGCCCTGAGATGCTTTCGACTGGCGAGGTAATGGGAATCGCAGACGAGGCGGGCATCGCATATGCCAAGAGCCAGATAGCCGCGGGAAACGCACTGCCCACCAGCGGAACGGTGCTGTTCAGCGTCAAAGACGCCGACAAACCGAGAGCCGTAGAAGCCGCACACAAATTAAGCCAGATGGGCTTTAAAATCACCGCAACCAAAGGAACATACACCGCGTTTATCAACAGCAACGTCCCGGCGGAATTTGTGCTGAAAGTAAACGAGGGCAGACCAAACATACTCGATGCAATTATCAACCGAAAAGTTGAACTCATCGTCAACACAACCGTAGGCAAACAGACGGTAAGCGATTCTTTCCTGATAAGAAGAACCGCCCTCGACAAGCAGGTGCCCTACGTAACAACAATCAGGGGCGCAATGGCAGTCGCCAAGGCAATCGAGGCGCTGAAAAAAGAGCGAATCGACGTAAAGTGTATTCAGTTGTACCACAAGGCAAAAGGAAAAAGTAAAAAGGAAAAAGCATAAAGATGAAGGCGGTATTATTACTTGAAGATGGGACTGTATTTGAAGGGACATCCTTCGGCGCAAAAGGACAGAAATGCGGCGAGGTTGTCTTCAATACCAGTATGACCGGCTACCAGGAAATAACGACCGACCCGTCATATTATGAGCAGATAATCACGATGACGTACCCTCTTATCGGCAACTACGGAACCAACGCGCTCGACGTGGAATCTAAAAAGGTTTACGCCGCCGGCTTCATTGTAAAAGAGAATTGCGAATACCCCAGCAACTGGAGAAATGAGCAGTCGTTAAGCGAATATCTCAAGGCCAATAACGTTGTGGGGCTGGCGGGTATCGACACCAGAAAACTCGTCAAGCACATCCGCACACAAGGCGCGATGCGGGGCATTATATCTTCAACGGAACTCAAAATATCATCGCTGACAAAAGCTCTCAGCGAATACCCGGGGCTTGTAGGCAGAGACATCGTAAAGGATGTAACATCGAAAAAGCCGTACAAATGGGATAAGCCGGTGGTTGACGTTCTTAAACCATCAGCCATAAAACCCAAACTAAAATACAAAGTGGTTGCGTACGATTTCGGCATAAAGCAGAACATACTTCGACTGCTCATAAGCCACGGCTGTAATGTCCAGGTCGTGCCTGCGTTTGCATCCGCCAAAGAAGTTCTGGCGAAAAAACCCGATGGCGTATTCCTGAGCAACGGCCCGGGTGACCCGGCAGCAGTAACTTACGCGGTCGAAAGCACACGGCAACTTTTAGGCAAAGTTCCAATCTTCGGAATATGCTTAGGCCATCAGATACTCGGCCTTGCGCTGGGCGGAAAAACATACAAACTTAAATTCGGGCACAGAGGCGCAAATCACCCCGTTAAAAATCTCGAAACCAAACAGGTTGAAATCACCTCACAAAACCACGGCTTCTGCGTCGATATCGACTCGTTAAAAGATAAAGGCGTTGAGCTGACACATATCAACCTGAATGACAATACCCTCGAAGGATTCCGCTGCAAACGCCTGTCGGCCTTCTGCGTGCAGTATCACCCCGAGGCCTCACCCGGCCCACACGATTCGCAATACCTGTTTGATACATTCACAAAACTGATGTCGCAACGCAAAAAAGCGAAATCTAAATAATTGCCCCACAGTATTGCAAACCACCAATTAGCCGGTTATTACCGGCCCATAGTGTGTTTTTTCATTCACTAAAACACCTTTTTCTTCTGAAATCACATGTTTAATTTGCCGATAATTTCACCAGCAAGACAAATGGACTATGAATAAAACGCCTTAGTTATAGGACTTGCACACCTAATATTCACCGCGGAGATCGCAGAGGCCGCGGAGAAAAAAAGAAAATAACCTCTGCAGTTTCTGTGGTCAATCTATGAACGGCGAGATAAGGGTTTTACAAATAGACGACGACGAAATCGACGTTCGATTAGTCAAACGCGTTTTGGCCAAATCCACCAAATCCGCCAAATTCGTCGTGGAATCCGCCTCCTGTCTGGCCGATGGGCTAAATCTGCTCAAAACCAAACAATACGATGTCTTGCTTTTGGACCTTGGGCTCCCGGACAGCAATGGCATAGAAACAGTCAAGAGTATCAGCAAAGTCAATGCAAATATCCCTATTGTCGTGCTCACCGGACTTGAGAGCGAAGAAACGGGGCTTGAGGCGATAAAGAACGGCGCCTCTGACTATCTTGTCAAAGGCCCGGCGATGGAAACTTCGCTGGTGAGAACCGCTCTTTACGCGATAGAGCGAAAGAAAGTCGCCGAAAAACTGTACGAATCACAGCAGATGCTTCAGCTTGTGATGGACAGCATTCCACAGGCAATTTTCTGGAAAGACCGCAATCTTGTTTATTTAGGGTGTAACGCGGTTTTCGCAAAACACGCGGGGCTGGCCTCACCACAGGAGGTTGTGGGCAAAACCAATGCCGATATGCCATGGAAAAAAGAGGAAACAGAATTTTACACCAACTGTGACAGAGAGGTAATAGAGAGCAACACAGGCAAATACCACATTTCGGAACCGCAGCTTCAGGCCGATGGCAAACAGGCCTGGCTGGACACAAACAAGGTCCCCCTTCACGATTCAGAGGGAAACGTAGTCGGAGTTCTCGGAACCTACGAGGATGTTACAGAGCTCAGGCAGGCCGAACGTACGCTGCAAATCGCCGAGGAAAGATACCGAACCATATTCGAGAACTCCGCGGTAGGGATTATGATGGCGGATGACCAGGAACGGCTCATTTCCTGGAACAAATTCACAGAGCAACTGCTCGGAATGACCAAAGATGACCTGCATCTCAAGCCCGTCCGGTCGCTTTATCCGGAGGATGCGTGGGATAAAATAAGAACGCACGAGGTAAGGCAGAAAGGAATCCAGCAACATATCGAGACACAGATGCTCAAAAACAACGGAGAGGTAATCGAAGTTGACGTATCACTGAGCGTTTTGAAAGACCCTGACGGCTATATAACCGGTTCAATCGGCGTTATCCGCGATATCACTGAACGCAAAGAAGCAGACAGAAAAATCAAAGAGGCGATGGACCTCAAATCGCAGTTCATTTCAACCGTGTCTCACGAACTGCGGACGCCGCTGACCATAATTAAAGAAGATATCGCCCTGATTATGGACGGGGCAGCAGGACGCATCAAAAGCAAACAACGGGAGATATTGGAGATTGCCCAGCGCAATATTGACCGCCTCGCCCGGCTTATCAACGACGTCCTGGACTTCCAGAAACTCCAGTCTGGCAGGGCTAAATTCAATATGCAGGACAACCATATCAACAGCGTCATCGAAAATGTTTATAACACGATGGCAGGCGCCGTAAAGAAGAAAGGTATTGAGTTGCGGCTGGCAGTTGATAATAACCTGCCCAAAGTGATTTTCGACAGCGACAAGATGATTCAGGTTCTTACCAACCTGGTAAGCAACGCAATGAAATTTACCGATAAAGGCAGCATTACCATCGCAAGCCGCAGGATTGAAAACTCTATTCGCATTTCAGTCATCGACACCGGCTGCGGAATGAAACAGGAAGACCTCCCCAAGCTGTTCCAGCAATTTCAACAGCTTGGCAGCGGGAATCGCAAGACAGGCGGAACAGGTCTGGGTCTGGCTATATCAAAAGATATCGTCGAAAAACACGGCGGGAGAATTTGGGTGGAATCTGAACTCGGCAAGGGAACAACAATGCACTTCCTGCTGCCAATTAAAGCATCTGCCCATGAATCCGAACCCGCTCAGCAACTGCAGCAGACGCAAAGCTGAAAAATAGTGAATTTAAAATCACCGCTATACGCCGCTAAGGGCTTTTTTGCCGGCAAGTGCATTGGCAATCTTCTCTTTCAGCTCCGCAAAATCGAACGGCTTGGCGATGTAATCAACAACACCAAAAGAAGAAGCGGTGGCAATGTCGTCCATTTCGCAGGCTGCGGTAACCATAATAACCGGTATACCCTTCAACTGGGGGTCTTTGTTCAAATGCTCAAGGGTTTCGTGGCCGTTCATAATGGGCATGTTTGTATCAAGCAGAATAAGGTCCGGCTTTTCGCTTGCCGCTTTCTCCAGCCCTTCCTGACCGTTGACGGCCACTGCCGTCTGGTAGCTGCTCCATTCAAGATGCTGCTGGATTGTAGTTACATAATCCGGCTCATCATCCACGATAAGTATCTTCGGTTTGCCTGATTTTTTGTCTGACTTAAATAATCCAAACATTGCCAATTCTCCTTTTTATCCCTTAGGGATTGATGGCCCCCGCCATTTATTTAATCCATTTCCTACATTTTATCGACCCAAAACGTTATCAGGATTAGCAAAAAGCTGCGACGCCAATCCTGATATATCGCCCGGCTATCGCGAATTCGGCTCAGCAGGCAGCGATAATACAGGCCTGTTTTTTATCTCTTTAAACCTTGTCATTGCCTCCGCCGGCACTGGTTCATTTTCGTTAATATGCGGCGATAAAAGCACAAGCAACTCAGTATTCTGGACCACCTTGTGGTTATTCGAAAAGATAAAACCAATTAGCGGCAAATCGCCAAGCAAAGGCACCTGATCCTTTGTAATTTGCGTATTCTGGCTTCTCAATCCGCCCATAACGACCACCTCGCCGTTATCCATAAGCAGTGTCGTAGTGGCCTCGCGTTTATCGATAACCGGAACCCCTCCGATTGATGTTCCTGTGGTCACGCTTTGACTCGGACTGACTATCAATAAAATTTTCCCTTCATCAGTTACGGTCGCCTTGACATCCATAGTAACACCGACGTCTTTAAATTCCGTCGAAGTTATCGCGTTGGTGCCGCCGCCGCCGGAGCTTGATTGCGTAATTTCCTGATACGGGATTTCCTCAACGGTTTTGATGCTGGCTTTCTGGCCGCTGACGACCATCACGCGAGGACTGGCGAGGATGTCCACATTTGTCTTTTCCTGCAGCAAATGAAGAACATTGCGAATGTTGTCGGTGACAATCGCCACCTCGCTGCCCAGCCCGATACCCTGATAGGCAGTAGCAGAATTTATATTGTCGGCCGTCGGCGGCACAATACCAAAACGGTTCGGATAAACCATATCCTGGCGATAACTTAAGCCCTTGTTACCGGTGCTCAAAAAATCCCAGTCAACACCAATTTGGGTATCGTTTTGAAGCTGAACGTCAATAATAACAACCTCAATCATTATCTGCTTTGGCGTCTGGTCCGCCTTATGTATCTCGACAAGAATTTTCTGTACATTCTCTTCTGTATCACAAACAATCAGCGAGTTGGTATTGTCGTTGACGCTGATACTGCCGTGCGTCGTTGACATCTTATCTATCGCGGTTTTCAGATTAGCCGCGGTAAGAAACTTCAAACTAACCGTGCGAACAATCAATGGCGGCTTTGCATCCGTCGAATCTACCCCTGTGATGGTATTCGACTGCGGCTCAGAAGCAGTATCGCCGAAACCGCCTCCAAACGGGTCGTCGCGACCGACGCCCGCCCCAACAGCTTCAACTTTTTTATCGTTAACGGGCGTAACTGCGGAGTTTCCGGGCTGCGTCTGGCCGACCTGCCCTGAGCTTGTCGAACCTGTGCTGTTACAAATACTCGTTGCCAGAACGAGAAAGGCACACACCGCTATTTTTGCTATCAGCTTATTCATATAAAGAATTCTCCACACGTTCTATACAATAAACCGTCAGGAGCACCTGACATCTGAGTTTTCCGGCGCCGCCGGCATCTATTCTCACGGACTCTATCCATACTTTGTGTTCATAGTCCTGTAACGCACCAATAAATTTAGTTATGCCGTTGTATCCGCCAATAATGGTAACCATTGCTTTTTTCGGAGCTATGGCCGGAGCGTCATTCTGTGCATTCCGCTGCGCATCTGATACTGCGCTTACAGACAGAACACCACAGCCGGACTGGACTACAACGGACGGCAAAGACGCAAAAAACCGGCGCGCTTCATTTTGCGTAAACAACTGATTTCGCAACCGGTCGGATTCCTTGGTCAGTTCCTCGATTCTGGTCTTCTTATTTTCCACAGTTATGCGCATAAAATCGGCTTTGCGTATAGCCGCATCAAGCGCGGAATTATATCTCTGCGCAGCCAGAAGCTGGCTGGTGTACGGCGCCAGTATCCACCGGTAAAGCCCGAATACTACAATCGCCGCCATCGCAATCAGCAAAACCCGCCTGTGTGAACGCTCAATACTGGTAATTTTTTCAACTGACATCGTCTTCCTTGCCTTTCTTAAGGCCCAGCTTGCAACTAATCTGGTAGTTTATAAATCCCTTTTGCCCCTCCTGTTTACTGGACTCAAGCAGCGTTACCGTCGAGATACCGGGCGATTTCTCAAGCGAGCTGACGAATAAATTGACGGCGTCGTTCGACAGCGCCAGTCCTTCAATCTGTATCCTCCGGCCATCGGTACAGGACAAACTGACGATGCGAATCGAGTTGGGTGCGGCATCGCGTATGCTCGCGAACAACTGCACCCAGTTTACGTCGCTATACGAGGCCGATATTTTTGCGATGCTGTCGAGACGATCCGACAACGCCTGCAACCTGGTGTCGAGATGCCGATTCTTCTCAAATATTTTGTCCGTGTTGCGTACCGATACTTGCGCCGTCTTTCCGGCGGCATTGCCGGATACCTTCTTAATCATATACGCAGGCACCGCGACAGCCAGCGCCATAAGCAACAGCAGCGCCGCAACAACGGTAGCGGCAACCAGGACGTCCTTTTTGGCCTCCTTCAGCTGGACTACCTGCGGCGGCATCAGGTTCAATCTCACGTCATCTCTCTGCGCTACCAAAAGATTCATCGCCAGACCTACAGCCACCGGAGATACTGCCGTCTGGCTGCTAACAATAGTGTCCAAATACGCATCTTTAGAAGTCCTGACCTGCAGTGAGCTGGCCTGAATTTTTGATTTAAGAATGCCTTCTGCATCCTGCGGCAACTGGGCAGTATCGGCAAACACGGTTATCTCCCATTTGCCCGTATTATCCACCATCTCAACACTGTAAAATTTTTGTATCTCGGCAAGCTCCTCGGCCAGCCAGCCGCACAAATCGTCGCCGGCAGTCGATTTTTGCCTGACTTCCTTTGTCCTTATGAAGTCGACGACTCCGTTTCTCAAAACGAACAATGTCAGAACATTTTCCCGCAGTATGGCAACAAGTATGTTAAAGCCGGATTTCCCCATTATTTTTTTATCGCCAATGGCCCGCAAATAAGACAATACCGCCGGCTCAACCAGCTCCGCGGAAAAACCGGCACGGCCCAAAACATTGACAAGCTCGGCAACTTTTTTCGTCTCAGCGGCAGCCACCAAAACCTTTTTATCCGCCGAACGCCTGCTTGAACCGACTGAGCAGTAATCAAGCACGATATCTCCGCCGGGCATAGCAGCGCAGTGTTTCATTTCCCCACTAATAAACTGGGTAAGGTTGGACGGCATCTGCTTTGGTATTTCTATCATCTGCGTAACAACTGGTCTGGCAAAGAGTGAAACAGCCGTACGGTTTGTCCATATCCTGTTGCGAAATTTCATATCTCGCAATGTCCGCTGAAGCAGTGCAGCATCGACAATGCCCCCGTCCTTGACCGCCCCTGCGGGCATCGGCGCAAAAACCGACTTGACAAGCTTCGGACCGTTCCTGCCCAACTTGAGCAACGCTATACTGATACGTTCGTGCGTAATATCTATTCCGGCAACTGTTTTCTCGACAAATTTCATTAGTTTATCCCCAACCGATTAATCATGATTTCGTATGGCGAACTTGAACCCACAGTAACATTTGCTGTAAACCTGGCTATATACCCCTGCGGTGACGTCCCGGTGGAGGTAATCGTCAGGGCTGGCAGGGTTCCGGCAACAGTTACAGTGTAGCTGCCGCCGTTAAACGCCTTGTTTGTAAACCCGGTCGTCCAGCTCGAGTTTGAACGTATCGACGCAAACGCATCATTCAACCCCGCCTCGGCTGTGCAAAGCGCCTGTGCGGCGTATAACTGGTTATCCATCAACAGTAATTCCTCTGTGGACATAATCAGGATTCCGACCGTGATTGTCGTAAGCAGCGCAATCGCGAAAATAACTATCAAAAATACCACTCCGTTATTTTTCATCCTCATTTTCATATTATGGCTCAAGGTAATATATTGTTCTGGCAACAGGCGTTATTGGCAGGGTCGCTCGGTGCTATCGCTATGGTAAGCATCCTCGCCGGATCTGACGCGGTAAGCGAGAAGGTTGCGGCTCCGCTATTGCCGGCAAGCGATTGCCTGAGGTATCCGGCGCCGCCAGAAACCGTACCAAGCCCTGCACTCTGCACTACGAACCCAATAAGCGAATGGTTGGCTTTCGATTGGGTTATAGTCGGTGTTACGCTGGCGCCTGTTGCGGATACGTGTCCATCCATACCATCGTAACCTGTTACCGAAAGGTCAACGTCTTTAGTCCAGCCCGTTGTTGTGTATGTGCCCGCGACGGAACTGGCGGCATTTTCAATTGCCATATCCCCATTGCTGTTGGCAAGTGCAGAAGTCGATACCGTAGAGGCGGCTGTTACCCCGGCATTGGCATCGGCCCCAAAAGGAGTTGTCTGGTTAACATTCTGAAGGGATACGCTGGTATATGTAATACTGCCAGGGGCGGAGGTCCATGTAGGCGTAAAAGTGGTGTTTGTTGCAGCAGTGATGTTAGCGTCATTGAGGATAAACGCCGCAACGTATACCTGGGTGGTGCCGCTCCCTGAGAGCTTATCGATAATTTTTGTCATCTTTCGCCCGCCATAGGTAACAGCGGTTAAGTTCGATGTGCTGCTGCTGGTCTTTGCGTGTGCAACGAAGACCAGTGCACGGTTGGTGCCTGACGATATCACATGGGTTGTACCTGTTGTCCACGAGTCAAGTATTGCAACCGGTACGAGACTGCCGCCACTCGCATCCATCGTAATGGGGATATTACCGCTTAAGCCGGGGCTGCCAACGTTAATATCGGAATTGTTAAACGCCCCCAGACGAAGAATCTGGCAGCAATTGGTTGTTGTCGTAACCGCGGGACTGGTTGGCGTGGCAGTGCCGGAACTGGTGGCGGACGCGAAAGTATTAATCGGACTGGTGCTGTTTTGGCCCTTAAACCGCATCATCCAGCCGTATGCCTTCTCACCTCCTGTCCAGGAGAATTGATGACTTGCCGGCTCTGAGGCAACCGCAAACCTCCACCAGGCGCCCAGAGTTACCTGATTGCCGGAATCGCTCCCCTGGTTAATCGCTGTCCATCCGGAAGGTGGTGAAATAGTTACGCTGCCGTCGGTGGCTACTGCCGTGATAAGCAGGTCGCCCACATCCGTAGCAGGCGTTGAAATAGTAACAGACGTATTACTATCAGATGAGTTCTTGGCCGCACTAAACCCATCATACGTTATAAAGCTGATATTATCGAAATTGGCGGTGCATAGGGTGCCGTCGTTGTGGCTGGTGACCGCCAGACCGATATAGGCGCTGGTCGCCATAGTGATTGAAGCGCTGCCAATCTGTGTCCAGGTTGCGCCGTCCGGGGAGTGATAGCCGGTGAAAGTATTTCCTACTCGGGTTAACTTGACCCAGTAGGGAGCCGCGATACTGCTGCCGGTTCCGTTTGTGGTTGCACTGGTGCTGCTTCCGTTGGTGCTGGCCCGGTATTGGAAATCCGTGCCTTGGCCGGGCGTAAGGAGCATTATAGCGTGTGTTGAACCGGTGGTTAATGTTTCGCGAATCATGACACCGGCCTTTGCCCAGGCATTTGTATTTGTGATACTGGTAACCCGGGCAACAATTTGTCCGTTGCCGCTAAGCGACTGATAGACATAGTGAAATCCATCAGCGGTATTCCAAATGTCAGCGCCGGAACCCACGACGGTCCAGTTGGAAGTCGCAGCAGTTGCGCTGCCGGCGGCAGCAACAGACCCGATATCCTGGTCCTGCCAACATCCCTGATTCCTGCCGTTCGTCCGCAAATAAGCCCAAGAGGTGAAGGTTTTAGGCTGACCGACGGAAGCCGAATTGGTAAAGGTGGCATTAACCCCTACAATGCGGACGGCATTGGCGTCGGTAACAGGCGATAAAAGATTATCGCAGGCATCATAACAGGTAAACGTGAGTGAGTTTACGGGCCCGGCCAAATCTGCAAGAGTGCCGACGGGGCCATACTCAACATAGTTGTCAGAGGAAGCGATATCGTATCTTTCGTTCACATCGTTGCTATCAACGAACTGGATATAGCCATTGGTAATCGTAGAAGCGCTGACGGCGGTTATTCTCTTGGCATTCAAGAGATGTCGGTTGATGTGGTCCATAAGCACCCTGCCGTTCTGGATTGCTTCGGTTGCCCCCTGTTTGCTGTCCCAACTGTGGAACATTAGTGAGAACTCCGGCAAAACAGCGAGAAAAATGATGATTATCAAAACCATCGCACATATCACCTCGACCAGTGTCAACGCTCGTCGTAATCGGATTTTATCGTTTCTCTTATTCATCTTTTAGTGCGCATAATGTTTCACTTTTTACAGGTTTCTTCGGCATAAAAACAGGGCTGCATTTCTGAATTCGACGATTAAATACTTGCCTCTGCAAATACAAAAAAAACGGCTTAAATCACAATTTTTAATCGCTCTAAGGGATTTTTATCGGACAAAAAGAGGACGCTTATCAACGATATGCAGGGACAATTCCAATGGTCCTATAAGCTTACCATCGGTTGGCGATATAGGTAGTCAGCGTAACCAGGACCTCATTGGAAGTCAGCGTGCCGTTACCACTGCTATCGTAGCCGACGGATACGGTTATCTGCTTTAAATAATTCGGGGTTATCGTGGTATCTGTAACATTGCAAAGATACGAACCGCCAAGAACAACATTACTGGCCGTAAAAGAACCCGATGCACCAAAATTGTAAATAGAAACAGCTCTTATGTTATCGAGTTTGCCCTGTGCGAGCACCAGGGATTGTGTCTTTCGCTCGATTTGAGTTGACCACAAATTGGCTTTTGTGAGCGACAGGAGAATAGGAGCCATCGCGACAATCAGCAGCACAGAGGCCGTCGTTACTTCGATTATGCTAAGCCCTCCGCACCGTCGATTTGTATTCGAATGTCTCAGACACATCGCCGTTCAACCTCCCGTGCATTCAACTATGCCCGTAGCGGGTATAACTGTGATTGTATAAGTCCTGTTATTGGATGAGACGGTAATTGTGCTGCTGCCGGTAAGCAGATTTCCCAAAGGTCCGAATGTAAAAATGGAACCGCCCGTGCAACTTACCGGGGAACCGATGGTAAGAGAATCCACCGCCGTTCCTGAGTTGACATCCACTATCTTATAACTGGTGTAAGGCGAAGAGCCGACCATTTGCAGGCTGTATCCCGCGGAGTGGCTCACTGCGTTTGAAATTGCCAGAGTGCGTGTCCTGCGCAGGTCGGTAACAACCTGTTTGGCAACTGCACTGGCCTGTTTGCGATAAAGAGCAGGAAAATTCAACCTCGGTATCGCTATAAACACCAAGGCGCCCAAAATCACAACCACAGCAATCATCTCGATCAGGGTTAATGCCGTTCTTTTCGCGGCCATTGTTTCGTTCCCGTCAATATAATAGAATGGGATGGCCGACAGATGCCTGCAGCCATCCCACGATTTGTATCTTTGTCACCACCCAGGTTTAACTCAAACCTGGCCCCCGGCCCTGAATTAATGGCTATGGAACGCGACTCGATTGTTGGTCGTGCTGTAAACGTACGTTGTGCCAAATGGACAGAGCGGCGCGCCATCCGGGAAGTAGTTCACATCGCCCGTGAGGATAGGCAAGGAAGACGGATAAGCGCCTTTATCATTATTATACACCTCGATGGATGTATTTAGCGTGTCAACATTTGTATTGCACGCATTTTTCTTGGCATTGTAGGAGCTGTTGGCGATCCTCGGAATCGCAATCGCCGCCAAGGCGCCGAGAATGAGAATCACAATTAACAGTTCGATTAACGTTAAACCTTTTTTGCTCCGCATTTGTTTCTCCTTAAATAATCCCGCTAATTAAAAGCACACACATTTAGTTCAGTTAACTGATTTATCTTCGACACAAAACTTTGCCTACTTAATCAAAAACCATTGTAAATCCGCAAATCCCCACGGATAATATTTTATTGTCCTTTGATTATGGGACTATTTAGCCGTTATGTCCTACTTCAAATGCCCCATATAATCGAACATCGGCAGATACGCGCCCATAAGAATCAATCCGACAACGGAACCCATAATAAGCGTCAAAATCGGTTCAAGCTTCACAAGCAGCGAGTTTATTACCCGCTCGATATCTTTGTCGAGAAGCTCGACTCCCTTGCACAGCATCTCAGGAAGCATCCCAACCTCTTCGCCTGAGGAAGCCATCTGTATTATCACCGGAGGAAAAATATCATACTTTTTTAATGACACAGACATTGGAGTGCCCGCCTGTATCACATTCTGCATTTCCGTGGTAATCTCGGTTATTTTGTGATTATGAGCAACCAAACTTGCCATATCCAGCGACCTAACCACTGGTACGCCGACCGAGGAAAGCATCGCGAATGTCCGCATGAAGTGCGACGCAACCAGCATCCTGTTAAGCCTGCCAAACACAGGCACATTAAGCTTGAAATTGTCCCACTTAGCTCTGAACAAAGGATTGGCAAACAATTTTTTAATGACGAGCACAGATATTCCAATAATAATTATTATTGCCCACCACCAGTGCCTTATAAGCGAGCTTGCCGCCACAAGGATGAGCGTGGGGCCGGGCAGCTGCGCGTGAACCTGGGAATACAGCTTAGCGAAAACCGGTATAACAAAAGCAAGCAGGAAAGTAATAACTACCACGCACATAACCGTAACTATTACAGGATACGCAAATGCGGACTTTATTTTCTGTCTCAGCGCAACCTGCTTTTCAAGGTAAGATGCAGTCATTTCAAGGGTTTCGCCGAGCTTGCCGCCTAATTCGCCCGCTTCCACCATTCCAAGAAAGAAATCCGAGAATACGCCCTTGTGTTTGGCGAAGGCGGCCTTCAAACTTGCCCCTGCCCCCACGTCATTTTTGACATCTGTCAATATACTTTTAAAGGCCGGGTTATCCACCTGCTGCTCCAGCGTTTCAAGACACCTTAGAATCGGCAAACCAGCCGAGTACATACCCGCAAACTTATACGCGAAAGTAGCAACGTCCGACTGCTTTACCCTGCCTTTTGCGCGACGTTTTTTAACGTCCTGTTTTCCACGCCTGGCTTTGACCAGAACATACCCTATTTTTTCCAATTCGTCGCGAAGCGCAGATTGACTCTCTACATCGGTATAGGTACCCGTCAGCATCACGCCCTTGTCGTCTTTCGCCACGTATGTATAGACAGCCATTAATCCGCCCTCAAATCCACAACCCGCATCAGCTCATCAATTGTGGTATTGCCGGCAAGCATATCGGCAATTGCAGCTTTCGTCAGTGTCCTCATTCCTTCCTTTACCGCCTGCTGTTTTATTTGCCCATCGCTGCAGCCATCGGTTATCATCCTGCGAATCTGCGGACTAACGGTAAGAATCTCAAAAACGCCCCGTCGTCCGTGATAGCCGGTGTTTCTGCAGCTATTGCAACCGGCACCCTTATAAAGCTGTATGTCCTTGCCGGGCAGGGACTTGCCGAAAACCATCGCCAGTTCTTCCGCCGACGGAGTATATGGCTGTTTGCATTTGTCACAGGTAGTTCTTACCAGCCGTTGCGCAACTGCGCCCAGCAGCGACGAAGCGACAAGGAAGGGAGCCACACCCAGATTTATCAAACGCGATATCGCACCTGCCGCATCATTGGTATGCAGCGTGCTCAGAACCAGGTGTCCCGTTAACGCGGCGCTGATTGCTATTTCCGCGGTTTCAGGGTCGCGTATTTCGCCGACCAGAATCACATTCGGGTCCTGTCGAACAATACTTCGCAGCGCCGACGCGAAAGTCAATCCCGCAACAGACCTGACCTGCAATTGCGTGATGCCTTCAAGCCGATATTCAACAGGGTCTTCGACTGTAACGATGTTCTTTTCGGGGACATTAAGCATCTGCAGCAAGGCATACAACGTAGTGGTCTTTCCGCAGCCGGTGGGACCGGTCAGCAGAATCATACCGTATGGATTTGCCGCAAGTCGTTTGAATTTCTGATTATCCTCCACCGAAGCCACAACCGAATCAAGCGACCACCGCAAAGAATGCTTGTCTAAGATTCTCATCACAATTTTTTCCCCGCCAGTCGCCGGCAGAGACGAAATACGCATGTCATAATCTTTACCATCATGCTGCACCGACATGTGGCCGTCCTGCGGCGCCCTCTTCTCGGAAATATCCATATCCGACATAATCTTGATATGCGATATAACCTCAAGCTGGGCCGAAGCCGGCACGTTCAGGGTATCCTGCAGAATGCCGTCGATGCGATATCGCACCCTCATATCCGAATCTCTGGGCTCAAGATGTATGTCACTTGCACGAGCGTCAATCGCGCCGTTTATTATGGACGCGACCAGCCTGGTAATCGGCGAATCGGCAACCTTTGTAGATTCCCGTTCGACCTCGGTCAGCTTGTTTTCAAGCAGTTTGTCGTCTTCAATGCCTTGTCCCGGCTCCTGTTTAAGCCGCATCGAGACGATTGTCTGCTTGGTTACGTCGCGGACGCTGAAATGATAGTTAATCGCCTGCTTTATCGCGTTCGGCGAGGCAGCAACCGGCACAACTTCATAACCCGTCTTCATCTCTATCTGGTCACGAACCGACAGATTCAACGGAGAACTCATCGCGACAAACAGACGCTTACCTTCCTTTTTAATCGGGATGACGTTACTGTGGTTAACCATTTCATAAGAAAGCAAATGGGCCATCATCGGGTCTATCATATCCGGCGAAAGATTTACAAACTCGATATTGTGGGCAGCAGCAATAACCCTCGTGAGCTGTTCCTCATTTACGAGATTGCCTTTTTTGAGCACACTTATCAAGCTCTGTCCGGTTTGCCGCTGCTGGGCAATGGCCGTCTGCAAAGTGGCTTCATCAAGGATATTTTCTTTCGTAATAAATGAAATTATAGGGTCTTTTTCTTCCATAATAGCCCTTCATCCTGACAATAGCTTTTCCAACAGCAGTGTTTATCGACACCACCACAGGGCGACTTAAAAACAAAGACAGGAAGTCGCCGTTAGACCGTCAAATACGCCGAGATGAACAGCTAAAGACCTATAAAACTGGGATTTTTAGAGCGAAAGGAACAAGGTCAATTATTCAGATGCAGGATTTTGGCACCGTCGAAACCATTAAATTTCGTCGAAGAGGCGGTACTGTATGCTCCTATATTTTCCGTTAAAAGGCAGTCGCCGATTTCAAGATTGCCCGGCAGCTGCTCCGAAACAGAAATCTTGTCGAAACTATCGCAGGTAGGCCCGACAACAGCACATACCTCTTTTTTGCCCTGCCGAAATGCGCGGAAATTGGGAATCCAGTGGTCATACACGACGCCGGAAAACGTGTGATAAACCCCGTCGTTTATGTGGTAGAAGATTTTGCCGTCTCTTCTGGCCTTCCCGATTATTTCAGAAATCAGCACCGCTGAAGTAGCCACCATAAATCTTCCGGGCTCGGCTATAATCTCAATGTCATGGGGAAACAGCCGCTCGCATTCGGAGTTTATAACCGCCGCGAGCTTTCCAAACTTTGGGACCTGAGAGTCATAGGGCACAGGAAAGCCGCCGCCGATATCGACAATTTTAAGATTGTAACCATTTTGGCGGGAATGATTGAAAATCTGCGATGTTATTGTCAGCGCGGCCGTGTAATTATCGAAATTTGTACACTGGCTGCCGACGTGAAAACTCAATCCCTCAACCACAAGCCCCACGTCAAAAGCCTGTTTTATAAGGTTATACGCGTCTCCCGGCTCTGCACCGAATTTCGAGTTCATCTCCACCTGCGAGCCGGTATCGGGAACCTTCAATCGCAAAACCAGGCCAGCCGTCTCACAATACTCACGTATCTTCTTCAGCTCATCTTCACTATCAAAGGTAACAAGGGGCCGATACCGTTTTATGTCCCTAAGGGTCGGCCTGTCTTTTATAGTGTTGGAAAAAATTATCTTGTCCCAGATATAAAAATCTTTGTCCTTCTCCTCGAAATGGCTGATGTATTTGTAAATCTGCATAAACTCGTTGTATGAAGCGACGTCGAAGCTGGCGCCTTCGTCAAACAGCGTCTTGATTATCTCCTGGTTCGAGTTGGCTTTGACGGCGTAATAGGCCTGCACCCTCGGCAGATGCTTCTTGAAAGTGCGATAATTTTTCCTTATCACATCGTGGTCGATAATAAATAAGGGAGTCCCGTGCTTTGCCGCTAATTTCAGAAGCTCTTTTTTCATATCAATCCTGTTTTATCAGGCCATTAATTTCCTGATTAGCTTCCTGAGTTTTTCGACCTCTTTGTTGTTTTCAAGATAGGACTTTATCAGCTTCTTGCGCAGTTCTTCGCCGCGGTAATATAATTTTTTCAGTTTCTTGGGGCTGGTGGTCTGAATGGTGTATGCGACCATAATAGGCAGGGCGACGGTAACGTCGAGATAAGCGGTAACAGTTTCCTCTAATTTGGTCGGGTCAATTTTGCCCCAGCTTGCCGCCTCGCTCGGGGCGCTTCCGATAAGCCGCCCGTATCGGGCCTGGCATCCGTTACGTTTATATCATAATCCTGACCCGCTTCCGGTATCATCAGGACTTCCTGAATCTGTGGTTCGGTCTGGAGCATAAAATTCTTGGGACTACCGCCCCCAATCAGGATGACGCCCGTCTTGCCGTTTTCATATTTTTTGGCGTTCAGTATTATCGCCGTCGAATCATTAACGTCGATGCTCGGATTTATTTTCAGTTTGAAGGCGTCCTGCAAGCCCGATGCCTCCGCCAGAAGTTCAAGGCCTGCAACGTTCATACCGATTGTCGAATCCCCCGGTGACGATGTAAAGACGGGAATGCCGTTCCTGTAAGCAGCCGCCAATATGCTCACCTGGCCGAGTCCATGCTTTTCTTCGAGGTCGCTGAGAATTTTGCCGAGATAATGATAAAATTCCCGTGTGCCCATTTCCTTCTGGAATTCAGGCCTTATAAGTATCTCTCTGAGCTGTCTGTCGGTTTCCATCAGGACGTCTTCGTAATCAAACAGGATGTCGTAAATTCTTGTTACGCCCTTATCTCTCAAATCGACATCATCGACCGCGTGACTGCCGCGGAACATAGGCAGATTGAACGCGTAATGTATATCGTGATACATATTCGCGCCTGTAGCGACAAGCCAATCAACAAAGCCGTGGTTCATCAGAGGAATTATCGCCGATGGCCCGAGTCCCGCGGGCGTTAACGCTCCCGCCAAGCTCATTCCAATCGTAACGTCCTCCTGGGAATATTTATCTCTCAACAACTGGCAGGCGGCCCTTAATCTTCCGCCGTTGTACGCGTCCAGATTGTCTATCAACTTGGCTATATCCGTCGATTTTGAAATCGGCTCAGGAAGAATACGTTTGCCTGATAAATACTTTGCCTTATGCGGACAATTTTCCTTATGTTTTGCCATTTTTATACCTGCACCTTCCACACATTATAATTTTTCGCTTACAAAAACATTGCTGCCGTCAACCGCAGGTGGGCATTCTAATTTAACCGTGAGAAAAAATCAACCGGCGACTCCGGCAGAAATGCGAAAGCTCAATATAATTGGCACAATATAAGGCGTAAGTGCAATATTTATTTTGAAGCTGACATCACATCTGCGAGGTTGTCTTTCTTCCTGTAAACCATTCCCTGGAAGACGGCTATCACCTCGCCTGCCTCATTAGTAACGTCAATACTGTATGTTGCCAATTTCGGATTGCAGGCGATTTCCCTGCCGTGGGCAAATAGCGTCCCGCCTGAGGAGGCCTTAATAAATGAAATAGACGCGTTTATCGCCACAGCGACCGTACCGTGAGAATTAGAGGCGGCGGCAAAAACAAGGTCGGCGAGGGTGAATATCGCACCGCCGTGGACAATATTGACGCCGTTAAGATGCTGAGGACCTATTTCCATTCTGGCTTTGGCGGAGCCGGGCGATACTTCGAGAAGCTCAATGCCGGCTAATTCCGCAAACTTGTCTCTTTTGAAAAACTCTCTAATTGTGTCCATTCCGCTGTCTCCATCTTTTAACCTGAATTGTCACAGATTCTACCACAAAAGCTCAAAAACGCAAAGGAATTTACGGTTTACGATTTTCAATTTATGATTTATGATTGTGAATATGATGAAGAACGGGACAATTGATTTTCACACACACGCGTTTCCGGACGAATTAGCCCCGCGGGCAATGAAGAAACTGCTATCTGAGGCGCCGAGCGTTAGTGCATTTCTGGACGGGACGATAAACGCGCTGACGGATTCAATGAATCGTAACGGCATCAGCAGAAGCGTGATATGCTGTATCGCCACAACGCCCGAACAGTTCACACCGATTTTCAACTGGTGCAGGAAAGCACAGACCGACAGGTTGATAATGTTCCCATCGATTCATCCGGCTGACACGAAATGGAAAGAGAAAATCTCGCTGATTAAGGAGGCGGGCTTCAAGGGAATAAAAATGCACCCGTATTACCAGAATTACTTTCTCGATGAAGACAGAATGCTGGGGATTTATGAGGAGCTTGAGCAAAATGACCTTATGGTGACGGCGCACACAGGGTACGATATCGCGTTTCCAAATGACGACAGGGCCTGCTGCCGGAGAATTCTGAAAGTTACGGAGATGTTCCCGCGATTGAAGTTTGTGGCGACACACCTCGGGGCGTGGCAGCAGTGGGAGGAGGTTGAGCGGAAACTGGCGGGCAAACGTATCTATATGGAGTTATCGTGGTCGCTCGAATATCTTAGCCCTGAACAGGCGAGACAAATCATACTTGCCCACCCTGCCGACTGCATACTTTTTGGGACAGATTCGCCATGGACCGACCAGGGTAAAACCTTATCGCTATTCAGGAATCTGAACTTGCCGGCAGACCTTGAAATAAAAATTCTGCGGGATAACGCAATGGCTCTTTTAGGGCTGTTATAGCATTATTCGGGGGTGAAAACCCATCCTGCCTGTTTTTACAGGACGTTGCAGACCTGCCATAAATTATGAAATTAAAAGGCAAAAAAGGCCTTGCTTTTTGTGGTGTCCTGAGCATACTAATACCGATACATAAGGGAATATGGGACGAACCCCGAAATTTTCAGGGGGCGGATTTTCGGTGCGTTCCGTGTGTTAATGGCCGTCGTTTATGTTCAGGCAGGGAAAACAGTAACCGCTAAATTAAGGAGTAGAAAATGGCACAGAAGGAAACAAAGATAGTTTTAGTTTTTGTGTTCTTACTGACCGGTCTGCTTGTCGCTGCGCAGGTTCAGGCGGAGGAGACCTCGGCCAGTGCGTCGCTAGCAAGCGTACAGGCAACCCCAGCCGGTACGTCGGAGGCAAACGACCAAGCAACCGACTGGTTCCACCATCCGGCACCATGGCTGGATCAGGGAGGGGATTTCCGATTCAGGCAACACTTCGGTTACAACTGGAAAACACTCAGAAATGACCAAAAAGTCGAAGGTCTTAACGTAAGCCGTTGGGATTGGGAAAGATACCGTACACGCCTGTGGGACACATTCAAACTGGATGAAGACACTTCTATTAATACAAGATTCACATGGGAATTTCGGCAGTGGAATGACCCTGAATTTTTACGTCAGCGCACAGACCTTGACGAAATCATTATGGACACCTTCAACCTGAAAGTGAAAAATTTCCTCGGTTTACCAACGACCGCTGTCATTGGACGACAGGATATAATGCTCGGCCAGGGCTGGCTTGTGGCTGAAGGGACACCGGCACCGCTTGAAGGTTCCAGAACCCTTTATTTCGACGCCGTCCGATTTACCTGGGATTTGGCTGAAAAGACAACGCTCGATACGATTTATATACACAACATGCCAAAATCCGACTGGTGGCTCAAACCCATTAATGACCGGGATAAATACGTAACTCTGGAGCAGGAAAATGGTGCAATTCTGTATTTGACCGATAAGAGCAACGAAAAAATGCAGGTCGAAGGTTATTTCATTTATAAAAATAATAACCCTATTGAAAAACCAAGTGTGAATAATTATCTTTCACCGGCGAACATGGCGGCCTACAGTAAAAAAGCGGATATTTACACGTTAGGCGGCGCACTTTCAGGCCCGGTATTTAACGACAACTGGAATTACCGCGTCGAAGGCGCAGTGCAGACAGGCCGCTCAGCATCGCCTAATACGGCATTGACCGCCCCTAATCAAATGGAACGGCTTTTGGCCTTTGGTGAAAAGTCCACTCTCGAATATAGCTTCAAAGACGACCTCGATAATAAGGTGCATGTTACCTACGAGTATCTGTCAGGCGATGACCCACACACAAAACAAGTCGAATCATTCAACCCGCTATGGGGTCAGTGGCCGCAATGGAGCGAACTCTACCAGCCATACATAACCAGTATGGAAGACCTCCTGGTATCCAATATGCACCGCCTCGACTTCGGGCACAAGTTCAAACTGAATGACCAGTGGGAATTCCTCACCGACTGGAATTTCATCTGGGCCGCCCAGAATACCTACGCCGGCAACGCAAAATTCTCCGATGACGGCAAATTCCGCGGCAACCTGTTCACATCCTGGATTAGATATAAGTTCACAAAACAACTTAGCGGCAACTTCGTTACCGAATATTTTATGCCCGGTAACTATTATGCAAAGCTCAACAATGATGATGCCTTGTATTTCCACTTCACCATCACGTACGTATTCTAAAAAACTTGTTTGATTTAACGAAAAGCCCGGCTTAAAACCGGGCTTTTTTTATTGAACGCAGACACTTAAATCCCTATTATATATTGTTATATGAGCAAGAATGAAACGTCCAAAAAGGCACTGCTTTCGGGCGATGAAGCCCTTGCTTTTGGGGCATACGAGGCCGGATTAAAGGTCGCCTGCGCATATCCCGGAACCCCCTCCACTGAGATACTTGAAACATTAGCCACCCTCCCTGAGCTTGACGTCCAGTGGTCAGTCAATGAAAAGGTGGCGTATGAGGTTGCGCTTGGGGCGGCCATAAGCGGCGTCCGCAGCTTGTTTGCCTGCAAACACGTCGGCTTAAACGTCGCGATGGACCCGCTGATGACGTCTTCCTATACGGGGATACTCGCGGGATTCGTGGTTGTCGTCTGCGACGACCCCGGTTTGGCGTCATCGCAAAACGAACAGGATACCCGGTGGGTAAGCATCTACGCCAAATTACCGATGCTTGAGCCGGCAAGCCCCAGAGAGGCGAAAGAATACGTCAGGCAGGCATTCGAGATAAGCGAGAAATTCGATACGCCGGTCATTTTGCGAATGACTACTCGCGTGGCGCATACCAAGGAAGACGTAACACTTGGCGAGCGGGTCGTGCCCCAACAGCCCCCATTCGAAAGAAATATAGCGAAATACGTGATGGTGCCGGGAAACGCATACGGCAGACATATATTTGTTGAACAACGTCTTAATAAGCTAAAGACCCTATCCGAAAAGATAAAATTAAACCGAATTGAGCCGGGCGACAAAAAAACCGGATTTATCACATCAGGCGTTTCCTACCAGTATCTAAAGGAAATCTACCCGGACGCCTCTTATCTGAAACTGGGTATGACGTATCCTTTCTGCGACGATAAAATACGGGCCTTCGCCAAAACGGTCAAAAAACTCTGCGTAGTCGAGGAGCTTGACCCGTTTATCGAGGAACACGTCAAGTCGCTGGGCTTAAAATGCTCCGCCAAGGAGCCATCTTTCAGAATAGGCGAGCTGCTGCCGGAATTAATACCGGCGGTCGTCAAAGGCGAGGTTAAGCACGAGATACAAACCGCCAAACGAAAGCCCCGCCTGTGTCCCGAATGCCCCCACTGGGCAACTTTCGCGACACTGAAAAAACTCGATTTCTACGTCGCGGGCAACATCGGCTGTTATACGCTTGCCTGCCTGCCTCCCACTTCCGCGCTTCATTCGTGCCTTTGCATGGGGGCCGGAGTAACTTTCAATGAGGGCTGGAGAAAAGGCGCACCGGACAAAAAAATCGTCGGCGTAGTGGGCGATTCGACGTTCGTTCATTCGGGCATAACGGGACTTATCAACGCGGCTTACAACAAAGCAAAAGGCGTCATATTCATCCTCGATAATTCCACGACCGCTATGACCGGCGGCCAGCAGCACCCTGCCACGGGATTAACGATACGAAACGAGCCGACGAAGAAACTCATCCTCGAAGACCTGTGCAGGGCGTGCGGTGCGGATAACGTCGATGTCATCGACCCGAAGAACAGGGCCGAATTTGACGCTATTGTTGAAAAACGTATTAACGAAGACGCGTTATCGGTTATAATTTCAAGACATCCCTGTAAACTGCTTAAGCAACAGTAATACGGGAAAACAATGAAAGATAAAACCTACAACATAACCTTTGGCGGAACAGGGGGACAGGGGATTCTGAAGGCCGCGGAAATCTGCGGCTGGGCGGCGATGTACGCGGGCTACCACGTTAAAAAATCAGAGGTTCACGGGATGGCCCAGCGGGGCGGCTCAGTCGAATCTCACGTGCGGTTCGGCAAAAAGGTCTTTTCGCCGCTCGTTCAGCAGGGCGGAGCGGACATTTTGTTATGCTTTCACCCGGAAGAGCACGACCGGTTAAAGGCATTCCTGAAAGCCGACGGCAAAGACCTCACCGAATATCTCGAAAAAGCCAAAACGGCAATCGAAAATCCGCGTCACCTGAATGTTTTTCTTGTCGGCGTGCTGTCGGCCTATCTGCCTATACAAGCGGATTTCTGGCTTCAGGCGATAGAAGCCGTGTTTAAAAAGAAATATGTTGAAGAAAACAAGGGGGTATTTCTTAAAGGAAGGGAAATGGGCCAATTATGATTTGGAAAAAAGAACTCGAGTGTATGGAGCCGGCGGAGCTCAAAAAGCTGCAAACGGATTACCTCAAAAAACTAATACCTTACATATACAAAAACTGTCCCGTATATAAAAAGAAAATCGACGACGCGGGCGTAAAGCCGGACAGCATCAAAAGCATCGACGACATCAAACGCCTGCCGTTTACCACCAAGATTGATATGAGGGACAATTACCCTTACGGGCTTTTCTCCAACAAGAGTAAAGACGTCGTCGAAATACACATCTCAAGCGGCACAACGGGTAATCCCACTCTCGTCGGCTATACAAGATATGACGTCTCGCTGTGGTCGGAGGTTATGGCAAGATCAATATGCTGCGCGGGCGGTGAGCCAGGTGACACAATCCAAATCGCTTACGGCTACGGCCTGTTTACCGGCGGACTGGGCTTTCACTACGGCGCCCTCGAAATGGGTATGAGGATAATACCGACTTCGGCTGGACAAACTGCTCGCCAGCTCAAAATTATGCAGGATTTCAAACCCAGGGTTATCGCCTGCACACCAAGCTATGTGCTGTATATGGCTGAAGAGGCCAAGGCAATGGGAATCGACCCCGCCAAGGGCAAGTGGAAAATCGGCATATTCGGAGCCGAACCCTGGAGCGAGTCGATGCGGACGGAAATCGAAAAGGTCTGGAATATGAGCGCGACCGACGTTTACGGGCTTTCGGAAATCATCGGCCCCGGAGTCGCGCAGGAATGTACCCATAAAGAGGGGCTGCACATATACAGCGACGTGTTTTATCCTGAGATAATCGACCCCAAGACCGACCAGGAAGTAGAACCGGGCCAGCCCGGGGAGCTTGTCATCACCACGCTCACAAAACAGGCCATCCCGCTCATCAGATACCGCACAAGGGACATCGTCAGCATTCGCTATGACAAGTGCAAATGCGGCAGGACAAGCCCGCGAATCAGCAAAATCAAGGGCAGAACCGATGATATGATTATCGTCCGCGGCATAAACGTCTTCCCGTCGCAGATAGAGCACGTTCTGCTGGGCATCAAGGGCACTCAGCCGCATTACCAGCTTATCGTTGACCGCAAAGCCCACGGGCTCGACGAGGTCGAGGTCTTAGTCGAGGTCGAGGAAAAGATTTTCTCCGACGAGGTCAAGAAACTAAACGAGCTGTCTAAGAAAATCAAAAAGGAAATAGAGGCGGCCCTGTCCATCGGCGTCAAGGTTACGCTTGTTGAGCCGAAGACAATCCAGCGAAGCGAGGGCAAAGCCAAACGAATTATTGACAAGAGAATAATATAAAGGGGACGCCAATGAAGCTAACACAGATATCGGTGTTTTTGGAAAACAGGAAGGGTCGGCTCTACGACGTTTGCTCGCTGCTTGGAAAGACCGGCATAAACATCCGCGCTTTGACAATCGCCGAGACCGAAAGCTTCGGCGTATTGCGAATCGTCGTGGATAAATCTGACCTCGCCATCCAGACCCTTCACAAAAACGGGTTTGTTGCGAATCTCACCGACGTCATCGCAGTTGAAGTCGGCGACAAGCCGGGCGGACTGGCTGCAGTTCTCAAGGTCTTCGCCGACAACGACGTGAACGTCGAGTATATGTACGGCTTCGTCGAAAAGTTCAGCGACAACGCCCTACTGGTCTTCCGTTTTGAAGACGTTGAAAAAGCCCAGAAGATTCTTGTGGACAAGGGCGTAAAAGTCGTTACCCGCAGGGAAATCGAAGGGCTGTAACCGTCGTACGAAGGACACTCGATGGATGTACCTTTTTGGAATAAGGAAATTGAGACAGCCGAGAGGTCTCGGATTGAAACGATACAATTAGAACGCCTGCGGGAAACAATCGGCTGGGCGTTAAAGACCCCTTTCTATCAAAAACAGCTTCGCCATGCGAAAATTTCTTCTCCTGCCGATATCCGCTCGCTTGCCGACCTGCGTAAAATTCCGTTCACGACAAAAGACGACCTGCGGATAAACTTCCCGCGCGGACTGCTCGCCGTGGATATGAAAGACGTGGTGCGGATTCATTCATCGAGCGGCACAACTGGAATCCCCACGGTCATTTACTACTCGAAAGAGGACATAAACAACTGGGCGGACCTGATGGCAAGGTGCATATTCGCCACAGGCGCATGCAGTAAAGACGTCTTCCAGAATATGATGACATACGGGATGTTCACGGGCGGACTGGGGATGCACTACGGCGCGGAACGCGTAGGTATGGCGGTAATACCCATCGGCGGGGGCAACACCAAACGCCAGATTAAAACGATGAAGGACTTCCGCACAACCGTCCTGCATATCACGCCCAGCTACCTGCTGCATGTTCATACCAAGCTCGAAGAAGCCGACGTCAAACGCGAGGAGCTTGCGCTCAAAAAAGCGTTCACAGGCGCAGAACCCCATTCGGAAGACGTCCGCAAAAAAATCGAGCATATCTGGAATATCGACGCTTATAATTCTTATGGCCTAAGCGAGCTTAACGGGCCGGGGGTTGCCTTCGAATGCGTTTATAAAAACGATATGCACATCTGGGAAGACGGCTATATCGTCGAAATCATCGACCCCGAAACGAATGAGCCGGTCAGGGACGGCGATTCGGGTGAGCTTGTGCTGACTAACCTCATTCGCAGGGCAACCCCGATGCTGCGATACCGCACCCGAGACCTCGCGTATCTGCATACCGACCCCTGTCCCTGCGGCAGAACGCACAGGCGGCTATCGCGCATAATGGGAAGAACCGACGATATGCTCATAATCAACGGGATTAATCTATTCCCGTCGCAGATTGAAGAAGTCGTGATGCGAATACCCGAAGTCGCGACCAATTACATTATCCAGGTTGAAAAGCACGGCGACCTCGACCACCTTACTGTCAAGGTCGAAATATACCCGAAACTGTTCTTAGGCGACCAGTCGCAGCTCGAAGCCCTAAAGGGACGCATCACCGAAGAATTGCGTTCGGCGATAATACTGCATCCGTCTGTCGAACTGCACGAGCCGAATTCGCTGCCCGTATCGGAAGGCAAAGCCAAACGCGTAATTGACCTGAGACCAAAAGAATAGGAGAATGAACTTTTTGACGCTGATTTACGCAGATTAACGCTGTTTTTAATTTTGTTTTTACAGTGTTAATCCGTGGTTAATAAAAGGAGTAAAATATGGCAAAGCAACTGACAATATTCCTCGAAAACAGACCCGGCCGGCTCGGGGCCATCGCGAAAAGCTTACGCGAAAACAATATTGACATCCGCGCCTTCACAATCCAGGACAGGGGCGACTATGGCCTCGTTAAGCTCATCGTCAATAACCCAAGCCAGGCATACCTTGCGCTCGCCAACCTCGGCTGCGCCTGTGCGCTAAAGGAAATCATCGCAATATCCATCCCCGACAAAGTCGGCAATTTCGAATTGCTCACCTCCGCTCTCGCCCAGAACAACATAAACGTCAAAGACGCTTATGGCTTCGTCCTCCAGACCAACTTGAAAGGCGTTTGCTGTCTTGAGATTGAGGAATCCCAGTCCGCCGCCGCCCAAAAAGTTATTCAATCCGCCGGCTTCACTATCCTCAAAGACGACGAATTATACAATCTCTGATTTTTTATTCGCTCTTTGTTATTCTGAGCGCATCGAAGAATTTCTTTCCTTTACGAGTATCAAGCTGTAGGTCGGGGCCTGCCCGGAAGACCATAATTGTTTTTCTTGTATTTAATTTGTGGATGCATAAAATGTAATTCTGACAGGAGAAATATTTATGACACAAGCTCAAAAGATTGCATGTCGGCTGCGGTGGGTTTTGCTGGTTTTATGGATTTTGTGCTTTGCTGGCGGCTGTTTGTATGTATTTGGAGTGATTGGTAAGGCGGGAATTGCAGGCACCCCTTCGATAGCCATATTCGGGCTTCTTTATCCTCTTGAGAAAGACTCCGATAAATTATTTTATGTTTTTTGTTTAATATATACAGGGTTGTTTGTGCTGACACAGTGGATGTTTTTGAGTCCCCGGCAAATGCGGAAAATTAAAGTTCAGCCCTCCGGACGGCCTATGAAACGAGCAGCGGTGGGTGCGGCTTTTGCGGCGGCGCTTTTATTAATTGGATTGTTATACTCCGTCATGGATTTATTTGGCGATAAAGCTGTTATCAATATGGGCGACCCATCAGAAGCAAAACCAGCGGTCTTGAGGTATGCGTTTTTGCTGATTCCTCTGGCTTTGTGGTGTTTTTGGTCGGTCATCTTTTGTGTTTACTGGCGTCAGTCGGATACCTACACATGGGCAGGGCGTGTTATTCGCGGCTTAATTGCAGGAAGCGTCTTGGAGTTGTTCGTGGCGGTTCCTGTTTATGCGACCCGTCAGGAGGAGTGCTATTGCGCAAGGGGCTCGTATGCCGGCTTGGTATTTGGAGGAACAGTTCTTCTGTGGGCCTTTGGACCGGGTATTTTTATTCTGTTTGCCAGGGAAAAACAGCGACGTGAAAAATTATTAGAACAGCAAAAGACCGAGTAGATAGCCAACTTAGCAGTTACAATCGACAATCGGAAATCAGAAATCAAACTACCCCGCCCTTTTATCAACCACCCGGGTTTTGTCATCGATATGGCGGAGGGATTTGGGCTCGACGAGCGTAATTTTGGCTTCCACGTCGAGGACCGTCTTTATGCGTTTGGACAGTTGAGAGAGCATATTTTCGACCGACCTCAAGCCATCGAGGAAGGGAAGCGAATCCGAGATTTCAACCTTGATTTCGAGGGTATCGACGCCGGCCTGTCTGCCGAGGATGAGCTGGTAACTGGGGCTGACGCCCTCGACATCGCGCAGAATCTGCTCGATTTGCGACGGAAAAAACTCCACGCCTCTAAAACTTATCAGGTCATCCGTCCGGCTAAGTACCCGCGCCATACGGAGGAATGTCCTGCCGCAGGCACACGGCTCAGGATTCAAAGACGTAATATCGCCCGTGCGGTAGCGAATGAGCGGGAAACCCTCTTTTGTGATTGTCGTCAGGACTAATTCGCCTTCCGGGCCTATGCCGACGGGTTCAAGTGTCCTGGGGTTGATGATTTCGATTAGAAAATGGTCTTCGTTGATATGGAGACCATCGCGCAAGCTGCATTCGCCCGCGACGCCGGGACTCATTATTTCGGTCAGGCCATAAGTATCGGTCGATTTGATGTGCAGCCGGTCTTCCAATTGCTGACGCAGCTGGTCGGACCAGCGTTCGCCCCCGAAAAGCCCGTGGCGAACATGCAGCGATTCAGCGTGGACGTGCAATTCCTCGATGCCGGAGGCGATATTAACCGCGTGGCTCGGCGTGGTAACCAGCGCCGTCGTCTTGAAGTCGCGCATTATCACAATCTGCTTTTCGACGCTGGCCGTAAAAGACGCGGGGATAACCGATGCGCCAATTTGCTCAGCCCCCTGCTGGAAGCCGAACCCGCTTGTGAAAAGGTTATAATCGAGGGCGATCTGGACGACGTCGTGTTCGGTGAGACCCGCGGCGGCCAAGAGCCGGGCGGTGCATTCGGTCCAGTTGCGAAGGTCATCACGAGTAAAGCCCACGACTATGGGTTTACCCGTCATGCCGGAGGTCGAATGTATGCGCACGATATTACGCAACGGCACGGCGAACATATCGTAGGGATAGCTTCTCTGCAGGTCTTCCTTTGTCGTGAAGGGCAATTCGCGCAACGTGTCCACGTCCTTGATGTTTTCGAGATTGACGCGGTTGGCGTCGAAGGCCTTCTGGTAGAAAGCGACGTTGCGATAGACCCTGTTGAGCGTGGATTGCAGCCGTTCAATCTGGAGCTGCTCAATATCCTCACGCGGCATTGTCTCACACTTCGGATTGTAAATTATTGTCTCAGCCATATATTCCTCACTCATCAATTCTCTTGTATTCCTTGCCGAGATACGCCCGCTGAACCTCCGGATTATCGCTAAGTTCCCGGCTTGTCCCCTCAAGAACAATCTGTCCTGTTTCGAAAACATATCCCCTGTCGGCCAGAGCAAGCGCGGCCCGCGCGTTCTGCTCGACAAGGAGTATTGTCAACCCCTCGCGTTTGAGATTGGCTATTGTGTCGTAAATGCTTTTGACCAGAAGCGGCGCGACGCCAAGCGACGGCTCATCCATCATCAGCAGTTTCGGCCCCGACATCAGGGCACGACCTATTGCGAGCATCTGCTGCTGGCCTCCTGAGAGAGTGCCCGCAAGCTGGTTGGCGCGTTCTTCGAGAATGCCGAAAAGTTTATAGACCTGCTTCAAGCTCGAAGCGATATCAGCTGAATCGCCGTTGCGCTGGCGGTGGTATGCGCCGAGGAGAAGATTTTCTTTTACGGTCATAGTGCTGAAAACGTGCCTGCCCTCAGGGACAAGGCAGCAGCCCGCCTCGACGATTTTCTCAAGAGGCACAATCGATATATCCTGCTTGTTGAACATAATTTTGCCTGAGCGGGGACGCAGGACGCCGGCGATTGTTTTGAGCAGGGTCGTCTTGCCCGCGCCGTTTGCGCCGATAATCGCGACGGCCTCGCCGGGCAATACGTGGAGCGATATGCCCTTGAGGACGCGCAACTGACCGTAACCGGCTTCAAGATTTAATATCTTAAGCATCGCTATCCCCGAGATAGATGCGAATCACTTCAGGATTCCGCTGAACGGCCCGCGGCGGACCTTCGGCTATTTTTCGCCCCTGGTCAAGGACGATCACGTCATCGCAAATCGCCATAACAAGGGACATATCGTGTTCCACGACAAGACAGGTAACGCCACGGTCGCGAATCCACAGAATCAATCTGGCAAGCTCTTTGGTTTCGTAAATGTTAAGACCGGCAGCGGGTTCATCGAGCAGCAGCAGTTCCGGCTCCATCGCAAGCGCACGAGCAAATTCAACAAGCCGCTGTCTGCCGAACGGCAGATTACAAGCCGTCTCGAAGGCGTACTCGGCCAGACCGAGGTCTTTAAGTATCGACATAGCTTTTTCTTTGGTTTGTTTATCTTCACGCCAGGTGCAGGGCAGGTTCAGCATACCGGAAATGAAGCCGCATCGCGTCCGGCAATGCCTGCCCATCATAACATTTTCGAGAACAGTCATATTGCTGAACAGTTTTGTGGTCTGGAAAGTTCGCGCGATACCCCTGCTGGCGACGGCGTGCGGTTTCAACGCGGTGATTTTTTTGTCACGGAAAATCACCTCGCCATTATGGGGCTGTATCGTCCCGGCTATCAGATTAAACAGCGTCGTTTTGCCCGCGCCGTTAGGGCCTATGATACCTTTAATCATGCCCTGCTGAACATTTATACTGATATCGTTAACGGCATGAAGCCCGCCGAAAAACCGATGCAGGCCTTTTGTTTCGAGAAGTGCGTTAGCCATTTGCCCTCCTCGACAATAACGATGTTACCGAGCGAAGCCGAGGCAAACGAAGCAGGCCCTGGGGCGAGAAAAGCATAATAGCAATGAGGATAATCGCGAAAACGGTATCATCGTAACTGCCGAAAACGCCGCGCAGCGAAAGGAAATTCAGAAGCACTCCCATAAACAGAGCGCCCAGAGATTAGCCATTCCGCCTACAGCCACGATGACAAGATAGCGGACGGATTTGGTAACCGTAACCTCGGAGGGGCCGATGCTTCCGTTGTAGTGTGTCAGCAAAACGCCACCTACCGCGGCAAAAATAGCGCTTAAAACAAAAACAAGCAGCTTGTAACGATAGGTATTGACTCCCAGCGAATGAGCCGCTTCCTCGTTTTCGTGAATAGAGCGAAGCGCCATACCTACTCGCGAATGAACAAGGTTGATTGCCAGCGTCATTGCCGCCAGAACCACGAACCACGCGATGTAGTAACTCTCAACCCGAAACGCCGCTCGGCCGTTTACCTCGAGGCCGGCAAAAATTCTAAATGGAGGTACATTGGAAATACCGTCCGCTTGGCCGAAGATGCGCCCGCCGAGAACTATGCGGTAGATAATCAGCCCGAAACCGAGCGTAGCCATCGCCATATAATGTCCCTTGAGGCGAATGACGGGCAGGCCAATTAAAAATGCGATTATGACTGTCAGCAGTATCGCAACGACAAAGGCAGGCCAGGGAGAAAAGGCCAATATGTCGGTGCCATAAATATCCTGCCTCTGCACAACTAAGCCCAGCGACCGGCACAGGGAAACCAGCGGCGTGTCACGATACGCCATAAGATTATGAGTGGTCAAAACCGCGATTGTATAACCGCCGATTGCGAAAAAGCCCG
Organism: uncultured Phycisphaerales bacterium; assembly: GCA_963769245.1. Classification (GTDB taxonomy): domain Bacteria; phylum Planctomycetota; class Phycisphaerae; order Sedimentisphaerales; family Anaerobacaceae; genus Fen-1362. The sequence goes on along the minus strand of CAVYKU010000001.1, from coordinate 1,123,013 downwards.
CGTGCCCCAGCGATATCTGCCCCGCGTAACCCATCAGCAGGCACAAGCCGATAACCACGAGGGCATAATAAGCCGACATTGTGATTTGCGTCATATAGTAGGTCGAGCGGGTGGCTGAAAGCACGACCTGCAAAATAATCACCCCAAGGGCAACGGCTATGACAGAGATATATCTGCGAAAATGCGTCATAATGTCCTCATCGCAGCAATCTCACTTTTGCCGAAGAGACCGCTCGGCCTGAAAACCAGAATCAGCAGCAAAATGACTATCGATACGGCCTCTTTATAAGCGACATCATACTGGCTCATCACAAAGGCCTCGACAAGTCCCAGCATCAGGCCCGCGGCGACGGCTGCCATACTATTGCCCAGCCCGCCGAGAATAGCCACGGTGAAACCCTTGATTGCCAATGGCGCGCCCATATCGTATTGTGTCTGTGTAACGGGCGAGATGACGCAGCCTGCCAAAGCGCCGATACCTGCACTTAGCATAAATGAAAGCGTAACCATCCAGTGGTCATTGATGCCGCAAAGACGAGCCGCCATACGGTCATCGGCGCAGGCTCTCATCGCCCGCCCTGTCAGCGTAAATCGGAAAAAAGGCGTAAGCCCCATTACGATAACCGCGCTTACGCCAAGCACCCACAGGACCTGCGGCGAGATATGAGCGCCAAGAATTGTAACAGTCGAAACGCCGGTGCCGGTAAAATAAGGAAGCGACCTGACTTTCTCATCCCAGATGTGCAGCATCGCCTCGCGCATAAGTATCGAGATGCCGATTGTGATTACGATAAGACGCAGCACCGATGGGTTGCGGACCTGCCTGATGAATATAAGCTCAATCAGCCCGCCGAGCAGCATCGTTATCACAACCGCCCCAGCGATTGCGACAGGCAGCGGGACAAAATGATTCAAACTGATGGCGAGCATCGCGCCAACGACAAGAAACTCACCCTGCGCAAAATTGATTATCCCGGTCGTGTTGTAAATGATATTGAAGCCGATGGCAACAATGGCGTAAATGCTGCCGACGGTAACGCCGGCAAAACAATATTGAACGACCTGTGGGAGATTCATTGGGATTCCAATCTTTTACTCGACGCAGGAGGTCGTAATCAATTTTTATATATCACAAATTTGCCGTCCTTCACGGTAAGCATCTCGTAGGCGTTCATATCAAGGCCGTTGTGGTCTTTGGATGAGAAATTAAAGACGCCGGCTATTCCGACGATGCCCTTGAGATTTTCCATAGCGTCGCGGACCTTTTCCCTGTCGGTACTATTGGCCTTCTTGATTGCCTCGGTAAGAATCAACAGTGCATCGTATGCGTGACCGCCGAAGGTGCTTGCGTCCTCTTTGAACCGGCTCTCGTAATCTTTTTTATATCCCATCAGAACCTTCTTCTGGGGATGGCTATCGGGCAGCTCATCGGCAACCAGCAGGCGTCCGCAGGGGAAGATAGTGCCGTTTGCCGCCTCACCGCCGGCCTGAACGTACTTTATGTTCCCAAAACCGGAACTCTGAAACAGGGGGACATCCAGACCAATCTGCTTCATATTCTTGGCGACCAAACTCTGCGCCGGAACGATTGACCAGTTGACCACAGCGTTAACGTCCTGGCCTTTAACCTTGGTGAGAATACCTGTCAGGTCGGTCTCCTGTTTGTCGTAGGCCTCTGAAATGGCAATTGTAACGCCGTTCTCAGCGGCGAGGTTGGCCATCTGTTTGCCGCCTGCAACACCATAGCCGTCATTGCTTGTTATCACGCCTATCCTCTTGATACCTTTTGCCTTCATAACCTGATAAATGCGTCTCGCCGCGTCGCTGTCTTTCTGGGGAACTTTGAAAACGTAACTTGCGACCGGGTTTACAATATCTTCGGCTGCTGCGCAGGAAATAAGAATGGTTTTTCCCTCCTGGCAGATATTCTTTATGGCCATTGTCTCGCCGCTGGTCGATGGGCCGATTATCGCAAGAACATTGTCTTCATCAATAAGCTGCTTGGCGAGCGAAACCGCGTTCTCCGGCTTGCTGCCCGAATCCTTTATTATCAATTCAATCTTTTTGCCGTTGACGCCGCCGTCCTTGTTTATCTTTTCAACCAGCATCTCAGCGGTTTTCTTCTCAGGCCCTCCGAGATTCGCCGCGCCGCCTGTTATCGCGAAGATGGCTCCAACCTTGATTGTGGGTTCATCGGCTGCCTTAACAACGCCAGAAACACAAATGGTAAATGCCAAAACCAGAATTGCGACAATTTTCGTTATCCGCTTTGCCATGCTCATTTTCTTCTCCTCTAAAAAAGTCCAAACCTCTCTTGGTTACTTCACCTGACCGGCTGCAAATACGGGGATATGATAGCATATTACCCGCGTCTGGCAATCCCCATAGGGAGTTGCCATGCATCAGCAGATAATATCTCGACGATGCTATTTAAGGAAAAACCATCGCCAAAGGAACCGGTGCGGTAATATCAGTTCTTATATATTGCGAAATTACCGTCTTTAACGGTAAGTATTTCAAAAGCATCCAGATCCAGCCCGTTGTGGTCCTGTGACGAAAAGTGAAAAACACCGGCTGTTCCGACGAGACCTTTGATGTTCTCAATTGCTTCGCGAACTTTTTCCTCGTCGAAGCTCTTTGCCTTTTTGAGTCCCTCGACAAGAATCAGCACCGCGTCGTAGGCGTGGCCGCCGAAGGTGCTCACATCCTCTTTGTACTGGCTCTCGTAATCCTTCTTGTATTCTACGAGAAGCTTTTTCTGGGGATTGCTATCGGGCAGTTGTTCGGCAATCAGCAGGCGTCCGCAGGGGAATATAGTGCCGTTTGCCGCCTCACCGCCGGCCTGGACGTATTTGATGTTACCGTAGCCGTGACTCTGGAACAGGGGCACATCCAGACCAATCTGCTTCATATTCTTGGCGACCAAACTCTGCGCCGGAACGACTGACCAGTTGACGACCGCCTGAACATCCCGGCCTTTTACCTTGGTAAGAACGCCCGTCAGGTCGGTTTCCTGCTTGTCGTATGTCTCGTTAATGTCAATTGTGATACCTGCGAGACCGGCGAGATTGGTAAGCTGTTTGCCGCCGGCTATTCCAAAACCGTCGTTGCTTGTTATTACGCCTATTTTCTTGATGCCTTTTGTTTTCATAACCTGGAAAATGCGTCTGGCGGCATCACTGTCTTTCTGCGGGGTTTTGAAAACATAACTGGCAACCGGGTTTACAATATCCTCGGCTGCTGCGCAGGAAATAAGAATGGTCTTGCCCTCCTGGCAGATATTTTTGATTGCCATTGTCTCGCCGCTCGTCGATGGCCCGATGATGGCGAGAACTTTATCTTCCTCGATGAGCTGCTTTGCGAGCGAAATCGCGTTTTCCGGTTTGCTGCCCGAATCCTTCACTATCAGCTCAATCTTCCGGCCGTTGACTCCGCCTGCCTTGTTTATCTTTGCTACGAACATTTCAGCGGTTTTCTTCTCCGGTCCTCCGAGATTGGCCGCGCCTCCTGTCACCGCGAAAATGGCTCCTACCTTGATTGTCGGCGCATCGGCTGCGTTGGCAAACCCATAAACGCACAGGATAACCGCCATAACCAGAAGTCCAATAACTTTCACAAACTGAGTCCTCATAACGTCCTTCCTTTCCTGTATCATAGACCAACAATACTTCGGCAAGACAGAAATCCCTTCGCTATTCAGTCTAAACCGTCCTTTTCGGCCTTAATCTGCTTCAAATCCGCAAACCTTCCCCTGATTTATTCGCTCAAGAATTGGTGCTTGTCCTGCGTGCGTGACATTCTCCCGAACAAAATATCCTGAAAACAAAGGATATATGATAACATATTGCTTGTTTGCGGCAACTTATTATGCCGGAAAAAACAAAATATTGTGTGTGTGAATACAAGGGGAAACCATCTGCTATAAGTGCTTACAAATAAAGCATTTGCCGTAATAACACAGCCAGTATTCAGGATGAAAGTTGTTTAAAAATCGCGATTGAGTATCTCGATAGTGCGCCGGCAAAGCTCACGACCATAGTCGGCCCATACACCCTCGCCCCAGTAACGATAACAACTCGTCTGAGTCAAAAGCAAATGGTAAAGGGCATTGCGAAAACGAGGTTCCGACGGGGAAATATTCTTGGCGAGAACCTTCTCGTTGAACAAAACACTCGCCTGCTCCATAGGCCCAAGCAGCTTTTCGTAACCATGTACCCAGGAGATATTGTTTGTCCAGCTTCCCCCTTCCATATGAAACCGATGGTCTTCCTTGCCTAACTGACTTATGACCTTTTCCATTGCCTCGGGGCCGGAGCCGTCCCTAAACTTTTGCCATATCCGGTGCTGGAATATGGGTTCAATCGCCGGTAAATCTTCTTCCTTCACGCCCAAACTGTCTAAGTATTCGAGATACTCCGTGACATTAACAGCGGGAGTCGGACTGTTGCTGCATTCCGCTATCGCCTGTTTGTATTTGCCGGGAAATTCGTTCATCATAACGCCGCCGTTTTCGCCGTCGGCAATCTGAGTTACAAGCGATGGAACCGATTTTGTCCCCAGCTTTATCTGATTCAATCCGCACGCCTCGTAATACGGCTGCATCTGCCCGACAAGCTTGGTGTCGCTGCCCTGCGTCTTGATAATCGCCGTTATGGCAAGCGTATCGCCTGTGGAGTTCTTCGCTATCAGCCGATGAGGCCGATGCGGATATTCCAGCCCCCAGCCGTTTTCGACCCGCTCGACGGTATGCTCCTGCACAAGAACCCATCGGTAGCCGCAATCTTTTAATGTCTTGACGAACTGGTAGAAAACATCTGGATGATTCGGCAAAGCCATCTCCGCGGGCGAAAACCCCCTTACCCGCCCTGCCGCCTCAAGGCCGAACAGCGCCGCGAAGAAATGCTGCCACGCCTGGACGCCAAGCCGGTAATCCTGAACCGGTGTCGATGGCGCCACGGCATGTCCCCAGGATGAACCCAGCCATTCGATACAGTTGCGGTATTTGGAATCACAGGTTATTTTCCTGAGATTTTCGAACACATCTTTAAGGCCCATTTTATACATCCCGTCAAGCAGCGTGCCCGAATAATCGAGCATACACCTCGGCTGGCTGCCATCTTTAAGCAACTCAGGTATAAAATCGCCCATACGCTTATAGCACTGGTGGAAAACCTGGGCATTATGATTGTCGCCGCTGCCCAGATGATTCATCATATGTTCCAGATTGCTGATTACGTCCGCCGTTTTGAGCGGCTGGTCGGGATTTGGTATGATTGGCTGATGCATGTGAAGCGCTATCGCGAACGCGCTTTTGGCATTGTCCCAGTCAATTTTGCTTTGCGGTAAAAAAACCGGACTACTGTTTCTGGCCGAGGAAATAAGGCCCTCTGAGCCGGATATATTCGGAACATCATCTATATACGCAGGCAGCTTAGTCATTTTTCCCCTTACATTAAAAAATAAATCACAAAATAAAACAAACCTGTCTTTTTGACAGTATCTCGTTTTATCGGCACTCTTGCAGTCGATACATTTACTTTTTGCTCAAAGTTCATTTACATCTTCTATTTTCTCTACGGCGCTTCCAGCCGCTACGTTGCTCAGTAATTTCCCGACCACAGTAAGATAATTGCCTATAAGGCCTTCAAGCTGAATCATTATACTTTTTTTGGAATCTCCTCATCTTAGGCCAATAGACCGTTTTCAGGCCCAAAAATTAGGGTAGAAGGAGACAGCCCGCCCTGAGCGAAGTCGAAGGGAAGATATTCTTTATGTGTCCCGGTTCAATGCCTCGCTTTTTCCCTCAATACCGCCGGTTTTTTGCTGTGGGATTATGCTAACGCGGGCCGGTCCAAAGATACAACGCCTGCGGGACGGCCACCTCGTAAAGCGTCCTGCGGTCAATCTTCAGCGACACATTCGTCTTTGCGCCGAGCATATCCATAATTGAAAACGGCTTTTGGTATTCGACTACCTGCGCCTTTTTGACGCCGGCGAGCGATTTGGCCTCTTCGATTGCGTCCTTGAGATAGCCGACGCTGTCGATTAGCTTTTCTTCGAGGGCATTGTCCGCCCAGTATATGCTTCCGTCGGCGAGGCGTCTGACGTCCGCTTCGGTAAGTTTACTTCTGCCGTCAACAACGACTTTGACGAACCGGTTGTAAGCCGGGTCGATTATCCTTTGCTGCATATACTGCAATTGTTCTTCGGTAGGCGTCTGGAAGGGACTTGGCCAGTCCTTTTTCGAACCCGCCTTGACCACAACCGGCTGTATGCCCAGTTTTTCCTCCAGAAGCTGCTGCAATACGAGATATTCCATAATCACGCCGATTGAGCCGGTAATTGCGGTGGGCTCAGCGATAATCTCATTGCAGGCAACCGAAGAATAATAGCCGCCCGAAGCCGCGACTCCCTGCATAAACGCGACCGCCGGCTGGTTGGTGTCATCGCGGTATTTCATTATCTCGTTATGAATCTGGTCGCTGCCCGAAATCGTCCCGCCGGGCGAATCGACGCGTATAATCACTCCCTTTACGGCCTTGTCGTCCTTAGCCGTTTTCAACTGCCAGTAAACTTCCTGTGCCTGCTTTTCGTCTATAATGCCGTCTATCGACACTATCGCGATTTTAGCGCTCCGCGGGCCGTCTTCGATGACTTCCTCTGTATATTTCTTTTCGCCCATTCCCGAAAACGCGATAACCCCAACGCCTATGAGCATAAGGAAAAGCATAACGTTTCCGAGCATCGATAAGCCGGTGATTATGCCCCAGAAAATTTTCCATCCGCCGCCGCCTTTGCCCTGGGGGGCCGGTTGCGTCACGGGAATACCTAACGGTTGCTGCTGTGAAGGTTCACCTATATTTTCAAAATCCATAATTTTTCCCCTTATGAGATTATCAATTCTATCCCTTGTTGATTAGCATCCGCTTAACCGTTACAATTATCAGTAATCAATTGGTAATAATCAATGACAAACTGAAAAAGGATTATACGGTGGCGGAGAACAAAGGTTTTACACATCTTCATCTGCACAGCCAGTATTCGCTGCTCGACGGCGCGATAAGGTTCGAAAATCTTTTTGCGCGGTGCAAAGACCTCGGTATGGACTCGGTCGCCGTAACCGACCACGGCAATATGTTCGGCGTGATAGAATTCTACACCAAGGCAATCGCCGCCGGTATTAAACCCATAATCGGTATCGAGGCCTACATCGCACCCAACAGCCGGCACGACCGAACAAAAACATCTATAAGTGACGCGGCATATCACCTTGTCCTTCTCGCTCAAAATAACGTCGGCTATCAAAACCTCCTAAAGCTCGCATCGACGGGTTACACTGAGGGGTTTTACTACCGTCCGCGAATCGACAAGCAAATCCTCGCGGAGCTTAACGAGGGGCTAATTGTAACTTCCGCCTGCCCGAAAGGGGAACTGGCGATGCAAATGTCGGGCGGGGATATAAAAGCGGCGCAGGCAGTTGCCGAAGGATACCTCAAAATCTTCGGCCCCGAAAGATACTTCATCGAAATCCAGAGCCACGAAGGTGACGACACCAATATCGCCAAATCGCTGATTGACCTGGCGAATAAAGTCGGCGCAGGCATCGTCGCGACAAACGACGTGCATTTCCTCACGGAAGATGACCACGAGGCCCATAACTGCCTCTGCGCGATAAGCACGGGCAAAAAAGCAGACGACCCAGACCGGATGATTTATCCAAAAGACGTATTTCTCAAAAGCCCCGCCCAGATGCGGCAGCTTTTCCCGGATTGTCCGCAGGCCTTCGACAACACGCTGGAAATCGCCAGGCGGTGCAACGTCGAAATCGACCTCAAAAGCAGGCACGCACCGCATTTCAGCCCGGAAGACGGCTCAACCCCTGAAAAATTCCTGACAAAACTCTGCTATGAAAAAGCACAGCAAATCTACGGCAAAATCGACGACAGAGTAAAGGAGCGTCTCGAAAGAGAGCTGCACGTAATCGAGTCAAAGGGCTTCGCAAGCTACTTTTTAATCGTCTGGGATTTCTGCAGCTACGCCCACAAAAATAATATCCCCGTCGGCGCAAGAGGAAGCGCAGTGGGAACATTAGTCGGCTACTGCTTAGGCCTGTGCGACGTTGACCCGCTTAAATACGATTTGCTCTTCGAGCGTTTTATGGACCCGCACCGCAATGAGATGCCCGATATCGATATTGATATGTGCCAGGCAGGCCGGGGACAAATCATCGACTACGTCCGCCAGAAATACGGTCACGTCGCGCAAATCATCACATTTGGAACGATGGGCGCAAAGGCGGTAATCCGCGACATCTGCCGGGTGCTGAACGTCCCGCTGACCGAAGCCGACCGGCTCGCAAAACTCGTCCCCGAAACGCTTAATATGACCCTCGATGTGGCGCTGGAGACGGAGCCGCAGTTAAAACAGGCATACGACAAAGACCCGCAGACAAAAAAGGTCATCGACATAAGCAAAAAACTCGAAGGTCTCGCTCGCCACGCGTCGGTTCACGCCGCTGGAGTCGTAATAGCCGATGAGCCGCTGACCAATTTCGTACCGCTCTACAAACCATCCGGCACAGAGGATATTGTTACGCAATTCGAAGGGCCTATGGTCGAAAAAGTGGGCCTGCTGAAAATGGACTTCCTCGGCCTAAAGACCCTTAGCGTCCTCGAACGCGCAAGACAATTAGTCGAGCAGATTCACGGCAAAAAAATAGAGCTCGAAAAAATCAACCTCGAAGACCCCAAGGTCTTCGCTCTCTTTGCCGCGGGAAAAACAAAAGGCATATTCCAGTTCGAATCGGGCGGTATGCAGGAACTGCTGATGAAGATGAAGCCCGACAGGATTCAGGACCTCATCGCCGCAAACGCGCTTTACCGACCCGGCCCGATGACCCTCATCCCCGACTACAACGACCGCAAGCATGGCGGTAACTGGTCGCTGCCCCACCCGATTATGAAAGAAGTTCTCGATGAGACCTACGGCATTATGGTCTATCAGGAACAGGTGATGCAGATCTGCAACCGCCTCGGTGACATTCCGCTGCGTGAGGCGTACACGCTGATTAAGGCAATCAGCAAAAAGAAGGCCTCGACCATACAAAAAGAAAAAGAACGGTTTGTGGCCGGGTCTGTCGCCAAGGGACTCAAAAAACAGCAGGCCGAAGACATATTCGAGCTAATCGAGCGTTTCGCCGGCTACGGCTTCAACAAAAGTCACTCGACCCGCTATGCCTTCATCGCGTATCAAACCGCTTATATGAAGGTCTATTGGCCCGTGGAATATATGGCTGCGCTTCTCACTTTCGAAATGGGCAACACCGACAAGGTTGTGGAATACATCTCCGAATGTAACGATATGGGTATTGAAGTTACCGCGCCGGATATCAACGAAAGCGGCGTTGACTTCACGCCTTTATACAAAGAGGCAGAACCGGTTATTACCGCCGAGCACGCAGAGACCGCAGAGAAAAAACACAAAAAAACCTCTGCGAACTCAGCGGTCTCCGCGGTAAAAAAAGGCGTTATTCGCTTCGGTTTGGCAGCAGTCAAAGGCGTCGGCGAAAAGGCAATCGAGCAAATCATCGCCGCACGCGAAAAAACAGGCAAATTCCAGAGCTTGTTCCACTTCTGCGAAAACGTCGATACGCGGGCCACGAACAAGCAGTTAATGGAATCGCTGATAAAAGCGGGAGCATTCGACCGGCTGGGCGGTAACCGTGCTCAAATGATAGCGGGGCTTCCAGCGGCTATGGAACACGGCGCGGATACACAAACAGACAAACTCAACGGCCAGATGCGGTTTTTCGCGCAGGCCGCCGCGCCGGATTACTCACAGGACCATAACCGCCTGCCCTACGCGGACCCATGGCCCGAGCAAATGATGCTGATGTATGAAAAGGAGGTCCTCGGCTTTTATGTTACGAGCAACCCATTGAGCCACTGTGCCGAGACAATCAATATCTTCTCGAATATCAATACCGCCCAGATTGCCGAGACCACACAGGAAAAGGAAGTAACCATAGGCGGTATGATAACAAAAATCCGCTACAACCTGACCAGGACCGGCAAAAACGCCGGCTCGAAAATGGCTGTCTTTACCCTCCTCGACCTGCAGGGCCAGGTTGAGGTCGTTGTGTTCCCAAATACGCTGAACCAGTTCGCCTCGAAGCTTGCCGCCGACGCCGTCGTATTCGTCAAAGGCCGGCTTGACTTCAGACGGGAAAAGCCGAACATAATCGCCTCGGAATTAATCACCCTCGATGAGGCAACCGACAAGCTCGCGGGCAAGGTGCGAATCAATCTCGACGCCCAAAATGTCACAAAAGAAAAAGTCGCTGAGATAAAAAGTATCTGCCTGCATCACAGGGGCAAATCAAGCGTTTATGTCGCAATCAGGACCGACAAGGGCAAGGTTTACGCCTCCGCCGACAGAAGTTTAAGCGTCAATCCCGACCCGGAATTTTGCCGTAAGATGCGCCACCTCCTCGGCCCTGAAAACTTACAATTGACACGATAAGATGACCGAAATCAGAAAAACCCTGGAAATCTTAAAAGCCCGCTGGCCGGAGGTTGTGCTCATCATAGCCCTCGATTTGGTCGTGTCGCTGCCTATCAATATGACGCAGATAATATTTCACCCAATAGGACAGTTGCTCCGCATATTGATAACACTCGTGTACATTTCATACACCATAATAATTTTTATGCTTATATTCGGTTTCCAGCGAACCGTTTATCTGGAAGACCGGAAGCGGCAATCACCTTTTGTCTTATTACGGGAAGGCAAGCACTTTGTTTTGCGGTTGGTTGGTTTAGGCATACTTTACAGCCTCGCCCTGGCATGTTTGCAAATCCTGGTTTTATGGACCATAAAGCATGCGGCTCCAGATTTTATGGATACACGCTGGGGCGTACGTTTAGTTGGCTTATTGTATTCTACCTCGTTCAATTTGATTCTAATGAAGCCGCTCCTTCTGATATTTCCATTAATAATAGTTTTGGATTGCAGCATACTTCAGAGCTTCAAAATGCTTAGCCGATGTCGATTAAGAGATGCAAGAGAGTTGGTTATTTTATTCCTTATTTCATTGGGACTACCGTTTCTATGGGCGCTCCTGCCCCCTCAATCCGGCATGACAATGCCGTATTATCTTATATCAGCAGCTCGCATTATTTTATGGCGATTTATTGCCCTGATGATGGCTGTCATGGCAATAAGATTTGTCGCCGCTCAAAATTTAATATATGATAACGGCTCAAAACCTTTAGATTCACAGGGTTCGCTGAGCCCTTCAATATAGTCGAGGATTAGCTTTGAAAAACAAATTATCAGGCAAATTTATCGCCCTTGACGGGCCGGATGGATGCGGGAAAAGCACGCAGGTAAAATTACTCGTCGATTGGCTGGCCAAACAAGGCGTCGATGCGGTTAGTTTTCGTGAGCCGGGCGCAACCGCCATAGGCGAAAAAATCAGGGATATACTTCTCAATCCCGAACACAAGGCAATGGATACCGCAACCGAGGTGATGCTTTATATGGCGGCCAGAGTCCAGCTTTGGAATGAGAAAATAACCCCGGCATTAAAACAAAATAAATGTGTCGTTGTTGACCGCTGGCTATCCAGCACCTGTGCTTATCAGGGCCAAGCAGGCGGATTCGGAATGGATAAGGTCATCAAACTTGCGGCCGACTGTCTTGAAAAGCCCTGGCCCGATTTGACAATAATCCTCGACGTCGATTCCGCCACCGCGGCAACCCGGCTTAAAAGCAACCTCGACCGTATGGAGCAAAAGGGCGACGGCTATCACAAAAAAGTCCGCGATGGTTTCCTGAAAATCGCCAAACAGCAGAAAAACTTCGTTGTGGTCAACGCAGCGGACAATATCGACGCCGTCCACAAAAAAGTAACAGAAACAATTGATAAATTCGGGGCCGAATAATGCCGCTCAAAGACATTTTCTGCCAGGAAAAAGCAATCTCAGCGATTCAATGCTCCTTCGCCGGCGACAAAGTGGCACACGCCTATATTTTCGCAGGGCCTGACGGCATAGGCAAATTCACAACCGCTAAGGAATTCGCAAAGTTATTACTGTGTAAAAACCCCGTGGAAAGGGGCGACTTCACAGATAGTTGCGGCAATTGCGCATCCTGTCGGGCATTCGACGCCGGCTCGCATCCCGACTTCGAGCACGTTTATAAAGAGCTTATTAAATTCACCAAAGAAGGCAAAGATAAAGACACACCTCTCGAATTTCCCATTGATGTTGTGCGAGAATTTATTATCGATAAAGTCAGCCAAAGGCCTGCTTTGTCAACACGAAGGGTCTTTGTCCTAACTGAGGCCGAAAAACTCAACAACGAATCGCAAAATTGTCTCTTGAAGGTTCTCGAAGAGCCGCCCGCTTATTGCTGTATCATTCTTATATGCACCCGCCCCGACACGCTTCTGCCCACAATTCGCTCTCGTTGCCAAATTCTGCGATTCGGCCCCATCGACGAGGAAAAAATAATCGAAAAGCTGCGCCAGCCCGGCCTCAGCGAAAAACAGATAAAATTCTTCGCCCGCCTGACCGACGGCTCACTGGGTCTTGCCGGCACATATTCACAGCTTGAAACAGCCGAAGCAGACATATATAAAACCAAAACGGATATTGTGAACGCCCTGGCTGATTTCGAATATAAAAACGCGCTCGAGCTGGCAGAAACCCTTCAAAAACAATCGAAGGAAATCGCATCCATCTGGGCCAAACTCGCCCCAGAAACAAGCGAAAAAGACATAAAACGCAAATCTATTATAATAATACTTCAGATTATAATCAGCACCTTTCACGACGTGATGCTGGTCAACGTCGCTGCCGGCAGCCAAATCGTCAATTTCGACCAGCCCGAACAAATCAAGAAAATCGCCCTGCGATTCAACCCCGAGCAGGCGGCACAAAAAATCGCCGAATGCTTCAAAACCCTCCACTATCTCGAATCATCCGTCAATGAACGGCTTATTTTAGAGCAACTGTTGTTAAATCTGGCCCAAAGTGATAGAATCACGTCTGAACTTTAGAGATTTCACCGCGGAGCCCGCTGAGACCCCTTCGACAAGCTCAGGGCAAGCCGCAGAGAAAATCATATCGTAATCTCTGCGTTTTCCGCGGCCTATGCGGTAAAAATAAGAAAAACAAATGGAAGATACGTCAACAACAAAACCTAAGCCGCCAAGAACCAGAAGGTTTATGCTGGTCCGCTATGGCCGGATGAGAACGCTTGGCCTGTTCGAGCACAACGAAGCTACGATTCCCTCCACGCCGACGCGAGTCGTAATCAAAACCGAAAAAGGTGTGGAGCTTGGCACCATCGTGGGAGGCATCAGCGCTTACCGCACGGGCCAGCTCAAATTGTCCGATGAACAACTGAAAAAATACTTCGACGACTCCGAAATACCATTCACCCCTGAGCCGGCGGGCAGATTCATCAGGTATGCCACGCCCGAAGACATCAACGAGGAAAAGCATTTCCAGAAAATAGCCGTCGAAGAAACAAAGTTCTGCAAAAAACTCGTCAAAGAAATGAACCTGCCGATGAAAATCGTCGATGCCGAGCACATCCTCGGCGGGGAAAGAATTCTCTTCTATTTTATGTCCGACGGCAGGGTCGATTTCCGAGACCTCGTCAGGAAACTGGCACAGGAATACCAGACCAGAATCGAAATGCGGCAAATCGGCGCACGCGACGAGGCAAAAATCCTCGGCGACGTCGAAAGCTGCGGGCAAAAATGCTGCTGCATCAGGTATCTAAAATCCCTCAAGCCCGTCAATATGCGTATGGCCAAACTGCAGAAAGCAACGCTGGACCCGTCGAAAATCTCCGGTTACTGCGGCCGGCTCAAGTGCTGCCTGCGATACGAGGACGACACCTATACCGAGCTTAAAAAACGCCTGCCGCCCCGAAACACATTAGTCAACACACCCGAGGGCAAAGGCAGAATCATCGACTACCAGGTGCTCGCCCAAATGGTTATGGTCGAGCTTGAAACCGGCACAAGAACGGCGGTTCCAAGAGACAAAATTGAAATACTCGGCCAGTCACAGCCAAATAACACAAACGTAAAACCTCCGAAGGAAAATATCCCGAAGGAAAGCACTCCTGAGGAAAGTATCCCTGAGGAAAGTACTCCTGAAGAAAATATCCCTGAGGAAGATGTCTCTGAGGAAAATAATACTACAGAAGACAACAATACCGATGAAAACCCAAACGGTTGAACTGACGCCCGACAGGGCGTAAAAAAAGGAACATTATGCCGCGTAAAATCGTTGTTACCTCCGCACTGCCCTACGCAAACGGCCCCATCCACATCGGCCACCTCGTTGAATATCTCCAGACCGATATATGGGTGCGGTTTCAGAAAATATGCGGCAATCAATGCTTTTACTTCTGCGCCGACGACACTCACGGCACAGCGATAATGATTAGCGCAAAAAACAAGAGGATAACCCCCGAACAACTCATAGACGACGTTCATAAAGAACACTACAACGATTTCAAACGCTTCATGATTGAGTTCGATAATTACTACTCAACCCATTCACCTGAAAACCGCAATTTCAGCGAGACGATTTTCAACCGCCTGAACGCCGCCGGCTCAATTACAAAGCGAAACATCGACCAGGCATGGTGTCCCAACTGCAAGATGGCTTTGCCCGACCGGTTTATCCGAGGCACATGCCCGAAATGCAAAGCCGAGGACCAGTATGGCGATTCCTGCGAGGTTTGCAGCGCAACGTATCAGCCCACAGACCTGATAAATCCCCGCTGCTCCAACTGCGGCTCGACGCCCGTTTTAAAACAATCCGAGCATTATTTCTTCAAGCTGACCGACTACAAAAAGCAGCTGCGGGACATATTCGCGAAGGGCTATATCCAGGAATCAGTTTCCAACAAGCTCGACGAATGGTTCAACGCCGGCTTGAAGGACTGGGATATCTCTCGCGACGGCCCATACTTCGGCTTCAAAATCCCCGGCGAGGAAGACAAATACTTTTACGTATGGCTCGACGCACCAATCGGCTATATGGCGTCGGCCAAAAATTACTGCGACAAAAACGGCCTCGATTTCAACGCCGTATGGAACGGCCCCGATTATGAGCTTTACCACTTTATCGGCAAAGATATTATGTATTTCCACGCCCTGTTCTGGCCCGCGATGCTCGTCGGGGCGGGTTTCAAAACCGCGAACAAACTATTCGTCCACGGATTCCTCACCGTCAATGGCCAGAAAATGAGCAAGTCGCGCGGCACTTTTATAAAAGCCGCGACATACCTCAATCATCTTGATCCCGAATACCTCCGTTATTACTACGCGGGCAAACTTTCCGCGGGTATAGACGACCTCGACCTCAGCTTTGAGGACTTCATAAATAAAATCAACTCCGACCTCGTGGGCAAATTCACCAACCTCGCCTCGCGAGCCGCACCGATGCTCAAAAGCAAGCTCAACGGCCGGCTCGGCAAACTCGACAACGAAGGCAAAAAGCTCATCGCAGAAATCGCCGCCGCGGGCAGTGAGATTACGCAAAACTATGAAAATCTAAATTACGCAGCAGTCATCCGGACAGCGGCCGCCCTTGCCGACCTGGCCAACCGTTACGTCGAGCAAAACCAGCCCTGGTCCACAATAAAAACAGACCCGGAAAAAGCACGCACCACCCTGACTGCAACTCTCAACGCAGTCCATATCCTGACAATTTACCTGAAACCTGTACTGCCTGCCTTTGCCGAAAAAGTTGAACGACTGCTGAACATCGGCAAACTCACTTTCGCGGACATAAACACAACGCTCCAAGAACATAATATCAATGATTTTGAACGTCTCTTCGAACGCGTGGATAAAGAAAAGGTTGACGCTATGATTGAAGAAAGTAAAGACACGGGAGATAAACCTATCGTACCCGAACCAACCCCGGCGATAACCGCTGAGCCGATTAAGCCGGAATGCACAATCGAGGACTTCGCCAAAATCGACCTGCGTATCGCACAGGTCGTAAAGGCCGAACGCGTCGAAGGAGCCGACAAACTCCTGCGGCTTCAATTAGACATCGGCGGCATCCAGAAAAACGTCCTCGCCGGCATCGCACAGGCGTACAGTAGCGAAAATCTCATCGGCAAAATAGTCATAGTTTTCGCAAACCTCAAACCTCGCCAGATGCGATTCGGCCTGTCCGAAGGTATGATTCTCGCCTCAGGCCCGGGCGGAAAAGAAATCTTTATGCTCACCGCCGATGCGGGCGCAAAACCGGGCGCAAAAGTAAGCTGACAAGTTATGACCGAAAAAAAATCGCTTGAGGAAATCTCGGAATCAGACACCCGATACGACCCAAAGGCCGCGCGTTTCGTTTACGAGGGCCTCGGCTACACCATCCGAAAGCTCGCCGCAGGCCAGCCCGGACATATCACGGGCCAAACCCTCTGCGAAGGCCTCCGCCAGCTCGCACTCGAAAAATGGGGCATGCTCGCCCCGCTCGTCCTCGATTCCTGGCGGGTCAAAACCACCCGCGACCTTGGCGAAATCGTCTATCTCCTCATCAGGCACAACTGGATGAAAGCACAGCCAACCGACACAATCGACGACTTCAACAACGTCTTCGAACTTAAAACTGCCCTCAAAGACGGCTTTAAGTTCTAAAAAACACCCTTCAGTCGTAAATTACCCAAATTGTCTCTCCCTTTCGCTTGACAAATCTCGGCAAGTACTCTAATATATAAAGATATTGATATGAACGGCCATTTTGGAGAGGACATTTAATGCGCCTCGTAGTAAAACAAGGTGAGCGCACCATTAACGAATTTCACTTCGACAAGGGGCCAATCTACATCGGCAGACACACCAACAGCCAGATACTCCTGCCCGACAAGGTCGTTTCGCGCCAGCACGCAGTAATTTACAACACCAAGGACGGCCAATGGGTCGTCGAAGACCTCGACAGCGCAAACAAAACCTACTTAAATAACGCCGAAATTCGCAAATCCGATATCAAGGCGGGCGACGTCATCCGCATATCCGATTTCAGTATCGAGGTCAACTTTGAAACGGCCTCCGTTTCCGCCGACCCCGGCGAAACAGTCGAGCTTGAAGAGCCGCCTGTCAGTTTGTCTTCCGGCCCGCAAATAATTATCCGAAAACTCGGCGCCGAAAAAGCCCCCGCCGTAAGGTTCCAGGCCGAACGCGCCACTGATTTCCTGCAGGCAATAGAGGAACTGAAAAAAATTGACCACATTGACAAGGCGCTTCTTGTTTTGCTCGATATGGTCTCAAAGCAATTCAAGACCTATCACGTCTGGGGTGCTATGCGTCCCAAACCCGACGGCCCTATGACTGCTCACGCGGGCAGAAACAGAAGCGGTATGGCTATCGAGCAGTCGGAACTCGAATACGGCGACAAAATCGCAGAGGCCCTCAACAAAAAACAGTGTATGCTCTTTATCTTCACTCGTGACCTAAACATCCAGAAGGAAATCCAGATCCGCTCAGTCCTCATCGTCCCCCTGCTCTCAACCGCCGGCTGCTTCGGCGTCATTTACGCCAACAACACCTTCCGCGACGACCATTACAACCTCGGCGACCTCGACTACCTGATGCTCTTAGGCCTCCACTCCGCCTCCGTCCTCGCTAAATTCCCGGCATAGGGCTGAAAAATTCCATTCTTATATCTGTGCCAGGAGAACTACATAGTTTTTGCCGTAGTATTTTGCGCACTTTGGGCAGGTCGTGTAGAAAAAGTAAAGCTTCCTCAGTTCTTTGCCCTTTTGGCGGACATAATCGGTCATCTGTTTTACCCACTGGCGGATATTTTTATATGGCCCTTCAAAAACCTGCGATAAAAATGTCCCCGAAATTTTTACCATTTCCGCACCCGGCACGTCTTTGGCCACAGCGATATAAATATCCGCACCCCAAAGCGATTTTTCATCACTTAGAAGTATCGGCTCAGGCGCTAATGCCCCTGCTTTGGAAATCCTTTCCATATTCCGCACCATAACCTTGCCGAAGTTCAACGGGATATGCAGAAAACTGGTAACGTGGTCTTTAATAAACAGCTTATCCTTAAATGTTACCTCTTTTTTATCCCATGGCTCAGGATTAAACCGAGGACAGCACCCCGTTTCCGAATCATACAACTTATCCATAACATTCTCCTTTCAAAAATTTCCTGCCACAAAGACACAAAGGGACTAAGTTTTTTATTTATTTTTTCCTTCGTGTCTTAGTGACTTCGTGGCAAAACTCGCTCATTTAATGCACTTCATCAAATCGCCTAATTTATCGCCGGCAAGAAACGCGAGCGACAGAATGGCGATAATCCACATCGTCGGCTTGACCTCTCGCACCTTTCCCGCGGCGGACTTGATAAGCACAAAGGAAATAAAGCCAAAAGCAAGGCCCGTGCTGATACTGTAGCTAAGCGCAATCATCACGATAATAATGAAGGCCGGGAACGCCTCCTCGATATCCGCGAAGTTTATCGCCCGGACTTCCTTCATCATAAACAGACCCACCATAATCAAAGCCGGGGCCGTCGCGTATTCAGGCACCACGCCCACCAATGGCGCAAAAATAATCGCCAACAAAAATAACGCCCCTGTAACTACCGACGTTAATCCTGTACGGCCGCCCTGCTCGATACCCGCCGCCGATTCGACATACGCGGTAGTTGTCGATGTGCCGAACAACGCCCCCGTCATACCAGCAAGGGCGTCAATCGCCAGTAAGCGGTCCAGGCCTTTTATTTTGCCGTGACTATTGACCATTTTCGCGTGATGACAGCACGCGACCAATGTGCCTATGCCGTCGAACATACTCATAAACATCAAGCTGAACACGCTGCCTAAAATGCCCCATTTCAAAGCGCCGAAAATATCCAGATGAAGAGCAATCGGCCTTATATCCACGTCAAACGACATCCACCGCATCGGCCTGTCAACGTATCCGAACGCAATCGCCAACAGAGTCGAAAACGCTATACCGATAAGCAGCGAACCTTTTATTCTCTTCATTTCAAAAACCAGCATAAATAACAATCCCGCAAGCCCTATCAGCGTCGTCGCCCCCAAAGGCCCCGCCGAGACAAGCGTCGAATCGTTTTTAACTATTATGTGAAGATTGACTAACCCGATGAACGTGATGAAAAGCCCGATGCCTACGGATATGGCCGCGATAACCCCCGGCGGTATCGCCTCAACGAGCTTTTTGCGAAGCCCAATCAAGGTCAGCAGCAAAAACAATGCGCCCGAAACAAACACCGCACCTAGCGCCGTCTCCCAGCTTATCCCTTTGCCGAGCACAAGGGTATATGTGAAAAATGCGTTTAGCCCCATCCCCGGTGCCATCGCAATCGGCGCCCTGCCGAAAAACCCCGCGATAATCGTTGAAATGGCCGTAACGATGCAGGTTACCGCCACCAGCGCGCCCTTATCCATCCCCGTTTTGCTCAACATCGTGGGATTCACAAAAATCACATAGGCCATCGTTAGAAATGTTGTAATGCCTGCGATAACTTCCGTTTTGACGCTTGTCCCTCTCGATTTGAGTTCAAAATAATCGCCGACCATATTTAATCCTTTAAATTTTTTACTTCACATCTCGCGGCTGTCCGGTCGATTGCTGTACCGTCATAAGCTCTACCGTTTTACAGGTGACCTTTACCGCGTTTCCAATCGCAATATTTTGAAAAGTATTCATGTCCTTATTCGCTCTTTCGTCAGCCGTATCACTTATTCCGCGAATGACCAAATGCGGAATTTTCCGCTCATAACAAACCTGCGCAATCGCCGCGCCTTCCATCTCAACGGCATCGGCCCCAAGCCGCTTTTGCAGGTCAATTCGCTTCTGCGGTGACATTATAAAAGTATCTCCGGTCACAACCACCCCCTTTTTAACCTTTGCTCGTTTTCCGTTTTCATCGGTTCCAATACTTTTCAAAATTGTCTGGTCTCCCGCACGCATGGCCATATCGAGCAATTTCTCATCCGCAGCAAAAAATACCGGATTCTGCTCCCCCGTAAGCCGGTTATTGGCTCCCTCGCTCTCAATGCCTGCATCAGACCAGAATCCGAGGTCGTGCTGCGCGCTTTTTTCCGCAATTACCACATCTCCGACATTCAGCTGTGGATTAATCGCACCGGCAATGCCGCATACAATCACTTCGCCTGGACGAAAATGTTCTATTAAAAGCGAGGTCGTCATCGCCGCATTCACCTTGCCGATCCCCGTCCAGGTTACTGCTGCGCCTGCCTCGTAATTTGCCCTCCGCAAATGAAATTCCCTCGATTCTGCCTTCACGTTTGTTTTCCAATTCGGCCTGAATCGGCTTCACTTCCTCACTAAAAGCCCCAAGTATCAGTGTGATATTCTCCTGTCTGCCTGAACCGAAACCTCCTGTCGGGCTGTTGCAGGAAGCGAAAAAAAGCAAACCGTTTAACAGAACCACCCCGGTAACTATGCGCCTCAACATTTACTTATCTCTCCTTCGTTTTGCTCTCAAATTCCCCCTAAAAAACATTTACGCCAAAACAACTGCGAGCGAGAGGAGTCGAACCTCCACGGGCTTTCACCCACAAGGTCCTAAGCCTTGCGCGTATGCCAGTTCCGCCACGCTCGCGAAATCATTGCTGTTTACCGCCATCCTGTTCTGATGCAATCTTCTCGATGCGTTTTTCCGCGTCCTGCAGAATCTTCCTGCATTGCTTAATCAGGGTCATTCCCTTTTCATACTGCTGCAAACTGTCGCCAAGCGTAATATCTCCCTGCTCGATTTTGCCGACTATTCCCGTCAGCTCCTTTACCGCCTGCTCGAACGTCAGCTTGCTAACATCATTTTTTACTTCTTCTTTCGCCATTATTCTACCCAACAATCTGTGTTAATCTGTGTAATCTGTGGTTTCTTTTTACTTTTTTGTAACCTTGCTTTCAATCAAATTTTCCGCCAGTTCCGTTACCAGCGTATCCCCAATCTGCACTTGTGCGGCATTTTTCAATACTGCACGCGTCTGTTTGAGCATCGTTATCGAGTATCCGCGTTTCAATACTGCTCTCGGGTTCAGGCCCTCAAGCCGATTTTCGTGTGCCGTAAGCTGCATCCGTGCCCTGCCCAATAATGCCGATACAGCCGCGTTTACCCTGCTTCGCAGTTCATTAACCTCGACCGTTTTCCTGCCCAATAATCGTCTCGGCTCAAGCCGGACTACCTGCTCATAATATCCACTCAGCCGTTCTCTCGCCGCCGTTACCATATCCCCCATTAATTCCTCAAGGTCATCCCCCATCTTATCCAGCTGCTGCTGACGTTTTTGCACCTGCGAAATCGGGTTGCGAAACGCTGCGCTTGCACATATCGTCTGCAACCTCAGCTCCGCAAACTCCAATCGTGAGCCGATATCGTCCGCCAGTCGTTTCTCTACAACCGCCAATTTTTCCAGAACCTCTCTCGCATCCGGCACCACAACCACCCCTGCCTTCGTAGGCGTCGATGCCCGTGCATCGGCCACCAAATCCGCTATCGTCGTATCAATCTCGTGGCCAACCGCGCTGATTATCGGTATCTTCGAATCGTAAATCGCCCGCGCCAAAACCTCCTCATTAAACGCCCACAAATCCTCCAGCGACCCGCCTCCCCTGCCCACAATCAAAATATCGAGCTTGAGCTTATCGTTTCTGCGATTGATGTCCTTAACGCCCGAGGCGATTTTTTCAGCAGCCCCCTCACCCTGCACCGGCACCGGGTAAAAACACAACACGCAGGGCCAGCGGTCAAAAATGCTTTTCCTGATATCATCAAACGCCGCCCCCGATTCGCTTGTCAATACTCCTATCCGCCGCGGATACTTCGGCAGCGGTTTTTTATGCGCCTCATCGAACAATCCCTGCGCCGATAACCGTTTGACCAATTGCTCAAATGCCAGTTGCAGCGCACCTACCCCCGCCGGTTCCATCCTCTCGACGTAAAACTGGTATTTCCCCTGCGGCTCATAAACATCGACGTTGCCCGTCGCGAAAACCGCAAGCCCGCTCTCCGGCTTAAACTTAACCTTCTTGAAATTGCTCCCCCACATCACGCAAGGCAATATCGACCCCTCATCCTTGAGCGAAAAATAGCAGTGCCCGCTCGAATGCAGCTTCCAGTCGCTAATCTCGCCCCTCACCGTTAATCGCCCGGGGAGATTATTTTCCAGCGTCGTCTTTATCAGCGTCGTCAACTGGCTGACGGTATAGATTTGTACCTGCTGATTCGCCATATCCGCCGATTATACCCCCCTGCAACCAGATAGTGCTACTCAATCCTCTTGCGATAAAGCTTTGTTTCCAGCGGCTTTTGCCAGCCCGTCCAGTTGGAATCGCCCGGCTCGTCATCAATCAACTTCGTTACCTGATTCATTTTCGCGTCGAGGTCATCGATATAGCAAACCATAAACGCCTCCGCCGTTGCCGGCAGCTTGGGCGAGCCGAATTCATATTCCCCGTGATGCGACAAAATGATGTGCCCCAGCATATCCAATACCGCATCATCAATCTGCACACCTTTGGCAGCTAATGCGTCCACCTTTTTGTGCAGCATAATAATTGTTTTAGTTATGTGCCCGATTAGCTGACCCGAATCCGTATATGAAAAAGCCGTATCGTATGTAAGCTCCTCTGTCTTGCCCATATCGTGAATAAAAATCCCCGCCAGCACCAAATCCGCCTGCACCTCCGGATACAAAGGCAGTATCGCCGACGCAACCCGCAGCATATTCCACGTATGCTCCAGCAGCCCGCCGATACAATCGTGATGCATCGACATCCCGCCCGGACAACTGCAGAACTGTTTCATCAGCTTCTCATCCGCTATGAATTCATCCACAATCGCCTTCAACTGCTTATTTTTTACCCCGCCGACAAATCGCTTTACATCCGCCCACATCTTATCAATGTCTTTATCCGTGCGGGCGAGAAACTCCTCGATATTAACCTTGCTCGAATCGATAACGCTGATATTGTTCACCACAACCTGCAAACTGTTCTGATATATCTCGCTTCTTCCTTTTATCCGCACGAACCCCGGCTTGGGCAATTCTCCGTACATCGCCTCGCTCGCCTGCCAGACCCGGCCGTTCAACTGACCCGTCTTGTCCGCAAGGAACATCGCTATATACAAATCGCCGCGCGACGTGCTGCGCAGAATCGGCTCTTTCACAAGGTAGATATCGTCAATCACCTCGCCCGGCGCTATTTCGCTGATATATCTGTGTGCCATTACTTGCTCCTAACGCAAATTGCGGTAAATTCAACGGCACGATTATCAACCCTGTCCTATTGATAATCAACCAAAAAAATGGGGCATATATCTTCACGATATATGCCCTTTGTTTGTAATCTCAAATAATTACCCAACTGCTGTGCTCAACACCCGCCCCTAAAATGACGGCATATCACTTGCAGCCGGAACATATTGAAGCGAGTCGCCCCACACACCCACCTGCACCCTGGTGATATCTTTCTTACAGGACGGATGGCTATAAGTTGTGACATTTGACGGCACCCCTATCAGTGCGGCTAAAGTAATTGTCTCCTGACATTGCCATCTCCAGTATTCACTGTGACCGTCGGCAAACCCAATTGTAGTCCCATTCTCATGCATCAAACCGGGCCAGTCGGGAAAATCTTCCCACCATGGCTGGTCAGCACGAATCTGCATAGCATCAGGGGTCATGATTTTTTCTTCTATAAACACTATCTTCTGGAAGGACTTTTTAATCTCGCCTGTTCTCTTAAAAACTATTCCTTCTTGTACGGCTGAAGACCCTGTAAGCGATGAGTCGTGTGCATTCATAGAGGGGGGCATAACATACGTCCGGTGAACAATTTTTATGGCCTCCGGGCATCGGTAAAGCTTTGGGTTAGGGGCATATCGGTAAAGAGCGCCTTTCATCAGCTTCGCTATCCTCTGTTCATAGGTCAATGACGTATAAGTTGTCATGTTATATGAAAAATAATTTACGCCGTCTATAACGCCAATGTTCCAGTCATAACCGCCGTCGTCAGGTGGATTGTGAAAAGATGTGCACCAGTACGGCTCCATCCTCGCAGCATCAGCATCAGTAATCGGGGCCGGGCTTTGCCCGCCGTTAACAAGTTTGCCGTCATTGTTCTCGGCATAAGACATCCAGGCGGCGATAAGCTGCCTCATATTACTCATACAAACGACTCGCTTTGTCATTCTCCTGGCCTTGGTCAGGGCGGGCAGCAAAACAGCCATCAATAAAGCGATAATCGCGATAACAACCAGAAGTTCGACCAGCGTAAATCCTCCTTCGCTAAAGCTGCGGAGGACAGGCCCCTTTTCGTCTGCGCTTCCGACTTCGCTTGCGCTGCGCCGAACAAGCCGACAGGCAAGTCCTTTGTCTCTCTTCAATATTTTTCTCATCTGTAACCCAAAAAACAGGGCATATATCATGAAGATACATGCCCTTTGAGCCAAAACTTTTCTAAGTTTATCTTACTGGCCCCAACAAGCATTCTGAATCCATAAACGGTCCTTCGTTTGAAAACAACTATCTGCGGCTATTTGGTCTACAGTCAAAACGCCATCTGCCCAGTCAAGTGTTTTCTGACATTGCCATTGATGGTATTCGGCGTGTCCATCGGCAAAAGCGAAATTTGCGCCGTTGCCATGCAGATAATCTATTACATCGACAAGTGGGCAACTGGTACCCAATGGGAACATGAAAGCATCGCGACTTATTACCCTCTCCTCAAAAAAAACAGCCCTTTCTTTTGATTTTGTTATCTGTCCCATTCTTTTTGCTACTTTAGCTGGGGGGTAACAATCTTGTCCCCCAGTTGGATTTATCCATGCTGCATTCATAGAACAAGGCATCACAAATGTCCGGTGTGTTGTCTTGGGCGCCTCCTGACAACGATACATTTTTATGTTCTTAATATATGTATAAAGCGCACCCTGCTTCATCAAACATATCCTCTCTTCATACGGCCAAAGACTGGTGTCCCAGTCCAATCTTGTTGTTGTGCTATATGTGCCGGTCTCATCGGTTAAAGGCACGGGGGGCAAAGCCGTACACCAGTACGGCTCCGTTATTAGCGGAGGAACATCCGCCCAGGGTTGTCCGCCGTTAACAAGCTTGCCGTCGTTGTTTTCAGCGTATAACATCCACGCCATAACCATTTGCCTCAAATTGCCCAAACAAATAACCCTTTTTGCCGTTTTCCTCGCCTTGGTCAGGGCTGGAAGTAAAATGGCCATCAACAGCGCGATAATCGCGATAACCACCAACAGTTCGACTAATGTGAATCCCCCTTCGCTATTGCTATGGAGGACAGGTCCCCTGCTTTTGCTCTTAGTTAAGTTTTTCATTTTTTCCTCTCTAACTTCTGTCCTCTGGCATCCGTCTCCTGTTATCTGTTCTCTGCCTGCCCTTCCGCCCTAAGGCGTCCCTCACGGGAGTAACAACAGCGAAGAAAGGTCTTTGTCGTTCCCTGCGGCTTCCACAGTTGGTGTTATTATACGTTTCCCTCCCGCCATAATCAACCAAAAAAATCAGGGCATATATCTTCACGATATACGCCCTGTAACTTTTGATTCAAAAGCCGACTTTCCTGCCGGTTATATTACGGTATCGTCACACCCCACACCGCGTTTTCTACCCACTTAGCATCACCATTATAACCACTTCCTCCGCACTTGCTAGTGTCAGCATCAGCCTGACTCTTGAATGTTGCTAACTGTGCAGCTGACACGGTACCACCACTGGCAACAATCTGGCACATTGCCAGTGTTGACGCACATTTCCATTGAAAATAATCGGCGTGGCCGTCGGCAAACCCGAAATTAGCCCCGTTGCCGTGCATAATGTTGGGTACATCACTTGTCCAATACGGGTCAGCAGTAGTACTATATGAAAATTGGAAGGCATCGGGACTTATTCTCTTCTCTTCTTGAAATACAATCCTTTCTTTTGATTTTGTAATATCCCCTATCCTCTGTACTACAGGAGTCCCGGTAGGGTAACCGCAGTGGTCACAATATGCATTCATAGATACGGGCATAACGTATGTCCTGTGCGCATCTTTATCCGCCTCCGCGCAGCGGTAACTTTTCACGTTCGAACAATATCTATAAAGCGCACCCTTCATCAGCAAACTTAACCTCTCTTCGTAAGGGTAAGCAAAGGCACCTGTTGTCGTAGTGTCCCAGTCATATCTTATTGCGGGCCAACCTGAGCCAACCTCGTCGGTTGTGGGCAGGGGATATGTGGCATTACACAGAGGCGTGCACCAGAATGGCGTAGTCACCGCTGCATAGCCAGTACCACCAGTACCACTAAGGGCCTGTCCGCCGTTAACGATTTTGCCGTCGTTGTTTTCCGCGTATGCCATCCACGCCGTAACAAGCTGCCTCAGGTTGCCTAAGCATACGATACGCTTTGCCTGCGTTCTCGCCTTGGACAGGGCCGGAAGCAAAACGGCCATCAATAGGGCGATAATCGCTATAACCACCAACAGTTCGACCAATGTAAAACCCTTGAAATTCTTCCTGGAATTAGTGCGATTCTTCATAATAATGCCATTCTCCTAATATTGCCTCGTTTATCGAAGGGCTCGTCCCTTCGAGCATTCTGGCCGCCTGTTTACACCGGCTCCTCGGCGGCACGATGAACTAACACCCTCTTTATATATACCACATCCCCGGCCCAAAAACAACAGTAAATTCCAGTATTGATACTGAAAATTATCGGACGAAATCGAATTCTGTCCGCCAAAAGCAAGCCCGCCACGCGTTTTACCCTTGCAATAATGAGTTTTTTGCATTATAAACCGCAATCGATGCCGCGGATATTAGACACGGATTAACACGGATTTACACTGTAAATAAGTCATTTCCGAAGCGGGCTCTTCGCTTCGCTACGTGTCTCTGTGTCCTCTGTGGTCTCTGTGGCTAAACAAAAAGATTGTTCTCTGTGGCTAAAAATTATGCGATACAGCAAATTGTTTTTACCAACGGTCAAGGAAGCCCCCGCCGACGCGGAGATTCCGAGTCATAAACTTATGCTCCGTGCCGGGCTTATGCGTAAGCTCGCCAGCGGCACATATACTTACCTGCCGCTGGGCTGGCGATGCCTGCTCAAGGTAATCGGCATCGTCCGCGACGAAATGAACCGGGCCGGCGCACAGGAAATCCTTATGCCCTCGGTGCAGCCGATTGAGCTTTGGCAGCAGACGGGCCGGGACGTCGATTACGGCCCGACTATGGCGCATTTTCAGGACCGCCACGGCAGGCAAAATGTGCTTGCCCCGACAGCCGAAGAGGTTGTTACAAGCGTTGCCGCGGGCGAAATCAAATCCTATAAACAGCTGCCGATTAACCTGTACCAAATCAGCTTCAAATTCCGCGACGAGTTCCGCCCCCGCTTCGGCGTTTTGCGCAGCAGGGAATTTATTATGAAGGATGCTTACAGCTTCCACGCGACCCCAGAATGCCTCGATAAAGAATACTGGAATATGTACGAGACCTACAAGCGCATCTTCAAACGCTGCGGCCTCGATTACGTCATCGTCGAAGCCGAATCAGGCGAAATGGGCGGCTCCGGCTCTCATCAGTTCACCATCCCCTGCCCATCGGGCGAAGACATTATCGTCTATACCGAAGACGGAAGTTACGCCGCAAATATCGAAAAGGCCGAAGTCGATGCATTACCAAGACCCCAGACACAAGACACAAGACCCAAGACAGAAGAAGTCCATACACCGAATGTCGGCTCTATCGACGCCGTCTGCGCATTCCTTAAAACCAAACCGCAGGATATGATTAAGACTCTTATATTCTCAGCGGATAAAGATGTTATCGTCGCGCTGGTCCGCGGCGACCACGAAATCAATCCCGAAAAACTCACCCAAACCCTCGGCGGCAAACATAACGAGCTGGCCACCCCTGAAACAATCGAAAAAATCACCGGCGCAAAAGTCGGCTTCGCAGGGCCAATGGGTCTTGCGGGCAAGGTATCAAAACTGATTATCGACCACGCCGTCGCAGCTATGCCCATCGGCGTTACCGGCGCGAATAAAACCGATTACCACGTCAAAAATATCGTCCCCGGCAGGGACTTTCCGCTCAAAGGTCAAAACGTCGTCGTTGCCGATATTCACATCGCCGTCGAAGGTGACACACACAACGGCAAAAAACTGCTCTTCAAACACGGCATCGAAGTCGGCCAGGTCTTCAAGCTCGGCACTAAATACTCCTCCAAAATCGGCTGTAACTTCTTAGACGACTCCGGTAAGGAAAACCCCTGCCTTATGGGCTGCTACGGCATAGGCATCAACCGCATCGTTGCTTCAGCAATCGAAGCCGCCAACGACGAAAACGGCATCATCTTCCCCATCAGTATCGCACCCTTCGAAGTCATCATCGTTTCGGTCAACCAGGACGATACCGACGTTGTTCAGGCAGGCGAGAAAATTTACAACGAGCTGAAAAGTAAAGGTATCGAGGTTTTGCTCGATGACCGCGACGAACGCGCAGGCGTGAAATTCAAAGACGCCGATTTAATCGGCATCCCCGTCCGCATCACCGTCGGCAAAAAGGCCCTTCAAACCGGCAACGTCGAAATCAAGCTCCGCACCGAGCCGAAACCAACCCTCATCCCCGTCGATACAGCCGTCGCCAAAACCGTAGAAATGGTTAATACCTTAAAATCACGGCTTAACGCATAAAGCTCGAAATACGAACGACGAAACAATGTGGGATTTACAAAACCCCAAACCAGTTAAATTGATAATCGGCATCTTAGCCACGGACGAAACCGCACTTGCCGCGGCGGTAAAGGCAATAAGCAAATCCTTTGGCACAATCGACCTGACAAGCGACGTCTGGCCCTTCACCCAGACCGACTATTATAAAGACGAACTCGGCCCAAACGCCCTGCGGCAATTTGTCTCAATCGAAAAACTTATCGACCCCGGCAAACTTGCACAAATAAAGCACGAGACCAATTCTCTCGAACAACAACTTGCCGATTCACTAAAGCTTTCCCTGCCTCGGCCGGTAAATCTCGACCCCGGATTTATCGAGCCGTCAAAACTGATTCTCGCCTCAACGAAAAATTTCTCGCATCGCATCTACATCGGCAATAGAATGTTCGCGGAAGTTACGCTTATGTATGAAAAAGGCCGCTGGCGACATTTTGAATATACGTTCCCTGACTACAGGCAGTCCTGCTACCATGATTTCTTATCAAAAGTCAGAACCCGTTTAATGGAGCAATTGAAAACGTGACACTAACATATCTGGCAATAATCCTGCTCGCCGCGTCATTCACGGTATCCGCGGGCCTTACCCGGCTTGTCAAAAATCTCGCCACGCGCGTTGGCTTTGTTGCCCGCCCCACCGAAGACAGATACCACCGCTCTACAATCGCCCTTGGGGGCGGCATATCAATCGTGGCAACAATTCTCCTCTTCCTTATCGCGGGTATTTTAATCGTAAGATTCTTAGTCGAGCCGGGCCGACTCGCCCTCGACAAATCCGCCGCCATTCACGCCCCCGGCTTTATCGGCAGAACAAACCAGCTAACAATCGTCATTTTCTGCGTCCTCGCCCTGTTTGTCCTCGGCCTATGGGACGACAAAAAACGCCTCGGCCCATACTTCAAGCTCATAGTTCAGTTCGCCATCGCCTTCGCTGCCGCCTTTGCCGCCAATATCCGCCTCGAATTTTTCATCCACAGCAAACTCATCACCTCAATGCTCTCCACCGTCTGGATTGTCCTCATCATTAACGTATTCAATTTCCTCGATAATATGGATGGCGCCTCCGCCGGCATAGCGACAATCGTAGCCGCGATTCTTTTCACCGCCGCCGCAATCAGCGGCCAGGTCTTCATCGGCGCGCTGGCGTTGCTTTTCATCGGCACACTTCTCGGATTTCTCGTCTTCAACTTCCCGCCCGCCAAAATTTTTATGGGCGACGCCGGCTCACTGCCTCTCGGTTTTCTCCTCGCC
This sequence comes from uncultured Phycisphaerales bacterium, assembly GCA_963769245.1. GTDB lineage: Bacteria > Planctomycetota > Phycisphaerae > Sedimentisphaerales > Anaerobacaceae > Fen-1362. Next base: position 1,092,970 of record CAVYKU010000001.1, on the reverse strand, counting down.
GTTATCTCCCTTAGAACAACTTATTATCATCAGGCCGCCTCAGGCCCATGGTATCCCGTCCTTATCCCTCTCATCTCAATGGCTGTCCCGCTTTATGACTTCATAACAGTTACGACTTTACGCCTCAGCCAGGGCAAATCACCATTTGTCGGCGACACTCAGCATTTCTCTCACCGCCTGCGAAAACTTGGCTTCACCGATACCCAGACCGTCCTGACGCTGTATCTTGCCACCCTAACCACAGGCATCGGAGCAACTTTCCTCTACCAGGTCAATTGGGCCGGTGCTATACTTATATTCGCCCAGACAATTCTGGTCCTGTTAATTATCGCTGTTCTGGAATCGACTGCTAAAAATGACCGATACGAAAATAAAAATTGATAAGTCAAAAAACAAATTCCCTGCTCTGCTCGAAACGCTGCTTTTTCCCTTCTGCATCGCTGTCATCGTCCTGCGTGCTACCAGTTCCGAGGCCCCGACCCCGCAGTCATCCCCCATACAGGCCGTTCTTAACGATACCGTCTTTTCCCTGTGCGTTTCCGGAACGCTCATATTGGCCTTTCTTATCTGGTGCATTGCCAAAATTTTCAGCGGTCGCCCATCCTTCAAAATGTCCTCTTCCATCCTCGGCCTGGTATTCCTCATTGCCGGCATAATTATCGCTACGCTTTACGCCGCCAATAAACGCTTCGCCATCAGCGCCGCCGTAACCCTTCTTGCACCGATTCTTATGGCGATTATGCTCACGTGCCTTCTTGACTCGCACACCAAAATCAAAATCCTCCTCATCACCCTCGCCTCGCTCGGCATCGTGGCTTTCATCCAGTCCGCAAACCAGTTCTTCATCGAAAACAACGACCTTATCCGCCAGTACCAGGATGACCCCGACGCAATGCTCGAACAGCTCGGCATCCAGAAAAACTCCTTCAATCACATCCTCCTCGAACACCGCCTTTACTCCAAAGACGTCCGCTCCTTCTTCACTACGGGCAACTCCGCCGGCTCCTTCGCCATTCTTACATCCTTCGCCGCCATCGCGCTATTGGCTGAGATAAACCGCAAATCATTCCCGAAACTTTCCGGCAACCGCGCCCTGGCCGCTATGCTCCTCGCATTAATACTTCTCGGTCTTTCATTAAGCCACAGCAAAGGCGCAATTACCGCATTTATCTTCGCGGTCATAATATTCTTTTTCCTTAGGCACAGCAGACGGCCGAAACTATTCAAAAACATAATCCTCGCCGCCTGTCTCGTCGGCGTTCTCGCCCTGGCATACGCCTCGGCTCAGTACGGCCTCAGGACAGGCCGGCTCCCCGGCGGAAACTCCATGCTCGTCCGATGGCAATACTGGGACGCCTCCGTCAAAATGTTCCTCGACAACCACATTATTGGCGTCGGCGGAGGAAACTTCTCATCCTATTATCCTCAATATAAAACTCCTTCCGCCCCCGAAACCGTTTCCGACCCCCACTGCTTTGTTCTGAGCATCCTCACGCAATACGGCCCGCTCGCTCTCCTCGGTTTTTTAATCGTTATTCTTGTTCCGCTTTGGCGAAACTCATTGGATGACAACATCAATCTGAAAACCACACAGGCACGTAATTTTATAAACCTCGCCGCGTTCTGCGCCGTCGTTACCGCACTTGTCCTAATCGTTCTTCGCCCGTTCACATTGCCTCATGCCGATGCGCCAACCTTTGATGAGAAAATATACGTCCTGTTTTCCCTTTACGCTGCTCCTGCCGCTGCTTTTGCCGTAGGCGTCGCGCTGTATGCAAAAACCATGCAAACCTCCCCACAAGAATACAATCTGCAAAATACGCATATCACATCAATCGCGCTATCTTGCGGCATTCTCGGCTTCATAATTCACAACCTCATCGACTTCGCCATCTTCGAGCCGGGTATCCTCACCGCCTTCTTCGCCTCGCTGGCCTGTCTGGTCGCGCTGAATGCCAAACCACAAAACCAGCAAATATCCGTAACGCCCTCCCCCCTCTGGCTGAAAACAGCCGCCGTAATCGGAGCACTGTTTATCGGCTTCGCATATTTCAACTACGTCCTTATCCCTGTCGTGAAAAGCACTTCAAATGTCGCAAAAGCATACCTTCCCGTGGTTCTCGGCCAAGGCCAGCTCGCCCACAATTTCCTCGACAATGCTACAATTGACGACCCGCTCAGTTCCGATGCGCCAGCCAAGAACGGCAACCTCTATATCCAGGAATTCTACCGCTCCGACGTGCAAAAAGAGCAATTATTCAATAACGCCGAGCAGGCGTTGTTCATCGCCGCAGAAAGGAACCCCAGGGATCACAAAATTTTTGATTCACTCTCCGAACTTTATTCCATCTATGCACGCTTTAAGCCCGAACAAAACGAAGAGCTGCTCAATAAAGCCCTTGATAGCGCCTCTATCGCTGTCGAGCTATACCCTGGCGATGCCGAATTGCACTTCAAGCTTGCCCGAATCGCCGATGACCTTGGTCGAACTGATTTGGCCTTGAAAAATTACAAAGCCGCCGTACAGATTGAAGATGACTTCCGTAAACAGTTCAAGCTGATGTACCCTGGCAGAAAAGTCCTCAGCCGGCTTAATGAGGACAAGTATTTCTCCGCAACCCAGCGGATTAAAGACCTCGAACAAAAACCTCCGCGATAATCCCGGCTAAATTACCCCGAAACCTTCGCCATTATATCGTCCGGGATATTGAAGTTGGCGTATGCGTTCTGAACGTCCTCATGGTCTTCGAACTCATCCATCAACCCCACAATCTTCCTCGCCGTCTCCGCGTCGGTTATCGGTATCTCGTTGGCCGGTATCATCGAAACTTCCGCCACCTCCATCGGTATCGATTTGGCCTCCAGCGCCTTCTTCAATCCCTCGAAAGCCGCGGGCTGACACGTTATCTCGTAAAGCCCCCCAATGTTCCGCATATCCTCGGCGCCTGCCCCCAGCGCTATCTCCATCAAATCGTCTTCTTTCACCGCCTCCGTCTTTACCGTTATCAGGCCCTTCTTGTGGAACATCCACCCCACACATCCCGTCGCTCCCAGCGCCCCGCCGTGACGTTCGAATATCTTCTTTATCTCCGCCACTGTGCGTGTTCGGTTATCCGTCAGGACATCAATCATTAACGCTACACCCTTCGGGCCATAGCCCTCGTAAACCATCTCCTCGAAATTAATCGCACCGCCTTCGCCTGTCGCCTTCTTTATCGCCTTATCTATCGTGTCCTTCGGCATGTTCACTGCTTTGGCCTTGTCGATTGCGTATCGCAGCGTCAAGTTGCCGTTCGGGTCCCCGCCGCCCTTCTTGGCCGCCATGATTATCATTCGAGCGACCTTGCTCCACGCCTTGCCGCGCTTCGCGTCCGCCGATGCCTTCTTGTGCTTTATGGTTGACCAATGCGAATGTCCTGACATATCATTCTCCTGTCATTCCCGCCAACAACAAAATACGAAATACAAACCACGAGCTACAAACTGATTATACCCTTTCCTTTATGATTCCACAACCCGCCTTCATTAAAAACTATTCCCATAATGGGTGCTCCTTTGGATTTGAACAGGAGACCCAGTTTATCTTGCGTCTGGCGTCTTGTGTCTTTGGTCTGAGGTCTGGCGTCTGAGATCTGGTATCTGAGGTTTATTTCTTATGCGGCTGGTAAATCTTAAACGTGTTTTTGCCGGCCTGTTTGGCAGCGTAAAGCGCCTGGTCGCTTCTGCTGGCTATATCATCCGGGGAATCCTCGGAATCATACTGCCCGAGCCCTACACTGATTGAAATGGGAATCTCCTCTTTTCGCCAGATAACCGGCGTGCTGGAGACGATATTGACCATACGCTCCGCAACGACTGCTGCGTCGGCCAGCGAGGTATTGGGAAGTATAATCGCGAACTCATCACCGCCGTATCTTGCCGCGGTATCGATTTGGCGAATCGACTGTAATATCCGGCCGCTGATTTCCTTTATGACAAAATCCCCCGCCCGGTGGCCTAAGCTGTCGTTTATTTTTTTGAAGTTATCGACATCGACCATAATCAGCGAAATCTGCTCGCCATAACGCCTTGACCGCCACAACTCGCGCTCCAAGAGCTCGAAGAACGTCTTATGGTTGACTAACTCGGTAAGCCCGTCTGTCCGTGCCTGGTGCTGGATTCGCTCAAACATCGCTATATTGCCGACCGATGCCCCGACCAGCTGGCCCACAAGCTCAACCAAGGCGATATCATCCGGGGTAAACCCCTGTGCGCCCCCTTTGTCCGCCAGATTCAGCACGCCGACGACTTTATCCTGGCACAAAAGCGGGACGATAAGGCAGTTTTTCGTCCCATAGTTGCCGAAGTATGGCCTTTGCGACTTTCTGACGGTCATATCCCTGGTGGAATCAATATCTTCAATGTGGATAAGCTTTTTGCTTTTGGTGGCCATAACCATAAGCGGAGGCGGGTTCTGGTTTATCGAAACGATTTTATTTATCAAATACGGGTGATTGCTGCTCTGCAGGTGCAGCATAGTGCTGGCGGCGTCGAGCAGGTAGAACGAGGCAAGACGGGCATCGAGAAGCCTGGGAATCTTCCGGACGCATATCGTGGCAATGCGCTCAATATCAAGGCAGTTAATCTGCCGGGCCAGCGGCGTTATCTGCTCAAGCAGCGAAACGCCTTGGTTGCCGCTTTCGGCTCGTTCATCCGGGTTTATGCTGTGTCGTCCCATAACATTTACATGCTTACTGGGTAATATTGTTTGCTATATCGGCAGCATGGCGGGGGCACATAAGTTGGAAAATGGGTGTCGTCACGAGCAAATAGGTAACTGAAAACTAAGTATTATCGGACACCAGACCGGGCAGAAGGCGAATTCAAAAAAATTCCAAAAAAACTTCAAAAAAAACCGAAAAAGACCTTGACGCCGAACAGATTGTATTTTACATTTTACAAAACGTAAACGTTATTTTAATTGTCCCCGGCGCAAAACCGGAAGGAACAAAACTTGATGATGCGAACAAGACAAACAACAAGTGAGATGATTAAAGTGCCCGCCAAGTTGTATCGAATCGGTGACATCGTTCGATACACCCCCTTCTCTCGCCAAACGCTTCATAATTATACGACGATGGGCTTGATTCGCGAAGCCGAGTGGACACAAGGCGGACACCGGCTCTACGACGAATCGGTTTTTGAGCAGCTGTCTAAAATTATGGAAATGAAAAAGACCAAGTCGCTTTTTGAGATACGCAAGATACTGAGCATGGAAGAAAGTTCGGTTCGGCCGAAAGTAACCGGCCGGCCAGTTGACAATAATTAAAAGACCTTCGGCATGATGCCGGCGGTAAACCAGGGATGAAATATAAAAGGTGCAGGGATGAGAAAAAGGTCGTCGTTCGAAGGCAGGGAAACAGCCAATAGGCGATGTGGCCTGTGGGCAGCGAACCGGGGAGGCCAACTATGAACCTCCCAACAATCACTACAGATAACATCACCGAAGTTCTGCTGAAAATCCTCGAATTCACGCAAAGCAGGCAAAAAATCCTGATTCAGAATATAAACACGATGCACAGCGAGGGTTTTGCGCCCAGGGACTTGCCTGTCGATGAGTTTTCGAGGTTGATGGCCCAGGCGATTACCGAATACGCACGCTCAGGCCGGCTCATCATGCGGGACGGCGAAAACGTCAAATTCGGCGCTAACGGCAGCTTTGAAGCAACCGCCGCCATCGACGAAGACGCAAAATCCCTTTTCGAGCAAAATCGCGACGAATATCTCCGCATACAAATAGACAAAATGCTCGAAAATTCGCTCAACCAGCGGATAGCCGTGGACCTGCTCAGGCAAAAACAGGCCAACGAAAACTCCTCCGGTCGATGCTTTAATTAAAGTCATAGGCAAAAATAGCGATAAAGATATGGATATGCACCTCATGCGACAACATCAATGTGAATTTGACGGCTGAAAAGCCGGGTTTATAGGACTCGAAAGTGAAATCATAATTAAGGATAGCTTACCGAGATGGCTAATCTTGGACAAAATTCAGGGAGGAATGTTATGAAACCCAACGCAGCAGTTCAAATCGACCAGGTCTGGGAGCATTTCCACAAATCCCACGAAGAAAAATACCGCAATACCCTGATGGAGCATTATCGCTACCTGGTTCGCTATACCGCGGAACGCCTGCACACCAAACTGCCCGGCAAAGTCGAGCTTGACGACCTCATCAGCGCCGGCACATTCGGATTGATGGACGCCATAGACGCTTTCGACCCCGGCAGAGGCGTAAAATTCGAGACATACTGCTCGCCCAGAATACGCGGCTCAATCCTCGATGAACTTCGCAGTATGGATTGGGTGCCCAGATTAGTCAGGGCAAGGGCACATCAGTTATCACGGGCAAAACAATCACTCGAAGCACATCTCGGCCGCAAACCACGCAAGGAAGAGTTGGCGGAAGAGATGGAGATGAATATGGAGGATTTCGAGCGTTTGCAGCAGGACGCCGACGCCATCGGAATAGTATCGCTCAACAGTCAGTATGGCGATGATGAGGGCGAAAAAGACATACGCGAAATCGATATTATCAAGGACCGCAAAAGTGAAGACCCCCCTATCGAGGCACAGAAGCGCGACCTCAAGGACCTGCTCACCAAGGGCCTGACGCGAGCCGAACGGCTGATTGTCGTTTTGTATTATTACGAAGAGATGACGATGAAGGAAATCGGCGCTACGCTCGATTTGTCCGAATCGCGGGTCTCGCAGATGCACTCATCGATTCTCGCCCGACTGAAAGCCCAGCTCAATACCCGTAAACGCGAATTCTCCACCTGAATTTCTCCCGCATAGCGAAAGCAACCTATCCTCCGAAGCCCCTCCGGGCGAAGGATGGAAACCTGCCGCTCATCTTTCGCTGCTTCTTTTTTTAGCACGTAATCCGCCTGGCGTCGTATGTATCAATGAGGACGAGCAACAACTTGTCCGAGCTGTCGGCGCGCATCTTCTTCAGCGAATGCTGGCAGCTCTGTTTTTTTGGTTTTCCTCCCGATTGCCGCAAGAAAAAACAAATCTAATTTGGTTTTTCCAAGCACGTAATTCCGTCAGGCATCGTATGTACTAATAAGGACGAGCGAGGACTTGTCCGGGCTGATTGGCCATGCGTTTGAGCCGACAGCCCTCTTTTTATCTCCCCGAAAGTTTACCCGCCGCAGGCGTGGTTTTCCCGCCGACTTGCCTGCCTCCGCGTTTCGTTTTGCGAAGCAAAATGGCAGGGGTCCGGCGTAGCTTTTAGCAAAGTTGGAAGCTTTAGCGAATAAATGGCTGTCCATTTACCAACCCTTCCGCCAGCACAAAATTAATCTTACACATATATTTGACGCTATCCCCCCAACAACCTTTTATTGTTTTGGTGAGAGGTTGATGGTATAATGTATCGAAAGCGGGAATCGCGGAAGCGTAATTGAAAAGTTGATAAGGGGGCGAACGGTTTCGACCGGATGTCGGAGAGTCGAGCTGCATACCCAGGACGCCGGTTGGCCTGGTAAATCAATCCGGCACTAAATTTAATTGGCAACTACCAGTTGCAAATGGCCGCCTAAATAGGCGACCCGTCCTTTCAGGTTGCGCCTGCGGGCCTGATTCGGGCGTAAAAAAGTGGGCTGCTCTCGTCGGAGCTTTCGGGCCGACGGGTTAAGACAAATTCCGGAATAGCCGAAGCGATTGGCCGTCGTTTGCCTGTCGCAGAGGCGATAAAACCCAAATACGACTAAGTGTGTAGTATGCTCGTCTTGATGCATTTCGGGACGGGGGTTCGAATCCCCCCGCCTCCACTGGCAAGCCCGCTTTAGGTTGGGGGATGAGAACCCCGCAGATGCGCAGCATCTGCACAGGGGGTTCGACACGACGAAGGCGAGCCTCGCTTCGAGAATCCCCCCGCCTCCACTGGCAAGCCCGCTTTAGGTTGGGGGATGAGAACCCCGCAGATGCGCAGCATCTGCACAGGGGGTTCGACACGACGAAGGCGAGCCTCGCTTCGAGAATCCCCCCGCCTCCATCCTCCGTAGCTTTTTTTGCTATTTAAAAACACTTCACAATATATCAAGCGAAGGAGGGCTTTTTCTTTGCTCGCCGCTATCAGGCGAATTCAGAACCATTCTGTAACGTTGCCGTATAGTCACAAAGCTAAACAACAGCTTATTTTGTGAAGCGAACCGCTACACAAATTTTGGCTGTTTTGACGATATATGCTTGTGCGTTAGAAGTCATTTCATAACCGGCCAGCAGCCGCATTATCAGTATTGAAATCGCGGGTTTTCGGCGCTATGGAATGTGTTCTAAGGAGAAAAAATGATAAGCATAAAGGAATTGAGGCGGAGTTTCGGGCCGATTGTCGCGGTTGACGGCGTTTCATTCGACGTCCAGAAAGGCGAAGTGCTGGGCTTTTTGGGGCCGAACGGCGCGGGCAAAAGCACCGTAATGCGAATGCTTGCCTGTTATCTGCGGCCAGACAGCGGCACAGCAACGGTCTGCGGATATGACATCCTCAAGAACCCCCTTGAAGTCAGGAGATCAATCGGCTATCTGGCCGAAAACGTTCCCGCTTACAACGAAATGACGGTAGGCGGGCTGCTGAACTTTGTCTGCGATGCCAGGCAGATTCCCAAAAGCGAACGCAAAAAGGCGCTCGACCGCATTGTCCCGATGTGTGCAATCGATTCGGTTTATCATCAGGCGATTGATACTCTCTCGAAGGGTTATCGCAGACGAGTCGGCCTTGCGCAGGCATTGATTCACGACCCGCAGGTGCTCATCCTCGATGAGCCGACGGACGGCCTTGACCCCAACCAGAAACACGAGGTTCGTCAGCTCATCAGTAAAATGGCAAAGGAAAAGTGTATCATCGTTTCGACTCATATCCTCGAAGAAGTCGAGGCCGTATGCAACAGGACCATAATCATAGCGAAGGGTAAAATCATCGTCGATTCCACGCCGGAACAGTTACGGCAAAAATACGGTTGCTCGCTCGAAGAGGTGTTCCGAAAAATCACCAGAAGCAAAGTCGCCTGAACTTTCAGGCGATAAAAAGTTTTTTACTGGAGTAAAAAATGAGCGGTTTTAAGGCGGTATTCAAAAGAGAATTGAAATCATATTTCACGACGCCGATTGCTTATGTATTCTTAGTGGTGTTTCTCTTTTTCTCGGGGTATCTGACTTTCAAAAACGGCTTCTTCGAGATTCGCCAGGCGGATATGACGGCGTTCTTCATCAATATGCCTTTGCTGTTCGCGTTTATGGTGCCCGCGACAACTATGCGGCTCTGGGCCGAGGAACGCAAAAGCGGCTCAATCGAACTTCTCCTGACGCTTCCCATAACAGTAACACAGGCCGTACTCGGCAAATTTTTCGCCGCGTGGGTCTTTCTTATTATCGCGCTGGCGTTGACCTTCCCGATGGTCATCACGGTATTTTTCCTGGGGAATCCGGATACCGGCCTGATAATCACCGGTTACTTAGGCACTATACTTATGGCGGGCGGGTTCCTTGCATTGGGGTGCTTTTTCTCCGCACTGAGCAAAAACCAGGTCATCAGTTTTGTGCTGTCGGTTGTCGCCTGTGCAGTGCTTGTTTTCGCGGGAGTTCCGACGACGATGAATTATCTTTCTACGTTTCTGCCGGCAGGCCTGGTCTCCGCGGTTGAGACAATGAGTTTGGAATCGCATTTCGAGTCGATTCAAAGGGGTGTTCTTGAATTCAAGGACGTCTCTTATTTTATCATCCTCATTATCGGCTGGGTGGCTGCCTGCACGGTTGTGCTCGAAGAAAGGAAGGCGGGCTGATGAGCAGAACTATACGAGTGACACTCGCGGTTGTTTTTGTTCTCCTGATAACATTCGGCGCTATAAGTATTTGCCAGAACCTCGGCAAACGCCTGAAAATAGATGTCACCGACCAGAAACTTTATACGTTATCCGCCGGCACAAAATCGATTCTCGCCAAACTGAATCAGCCCGTGACACTCAAGCTTTACTATGCCAAAACCGCCTCAATGAAAGGCCCGGACCAGATTAAGTATTTCAATAATTATTACGAATTCGTGAAATCGCTGCTGGAAGAATACGTTGCTGCCTCAAAGGGAATGGTTAATCTAGAAATTATCGACCCACGGCCTTACTCCGATGACGAGGTCGAGGCGGCACGCAGCGGACTCAAAAAATTTCCCATAACGGATGAAGAGAATTTTGTCTTCGGATTAGTCGTACGGACGCAGTTCGGCGCAGAAAAATCAATTCCGTTTTTTGCCCCTGACCGCCAGAATTTCGTCGAATACGACATAAGCTCTCTCATCGATACGGCCATCACGCGTCAGAAGAAAAATATCGGCGTCATCAGCTCGCTTCCCGTTATGGGCGAGGTCGGCGATTATATGGCGCAGATGATGATAATGCAGGGCCAGCAGCCCAAAATGGCCTGGACCATTATCGAGCACCTCAAACAAAAGTACGAGGTCAAGGGCATCCCCTACGACACCAATGACATTAACGATATCGACGTTCTTCTTGTGATTCATCCTAAGCGCCTCCCTGTGCAGACGCTTTTCGCCATAGACCAGTTTATTTTGAGGGGCGGCAGGACCATTATCTTTATCGACCCGTATTGTTCTGCCGACCAGGAGCCGGGGCAGACAATGATGCAGTCCGACAAGGTTTCGAAAAGCTCGAATCTAAAACAATTCCTGAATAACTGGGGACTCGATATGCCGGAGATGACGTTCGCGGGCGATAAACAGCTGGCGCCGGGGATACAATGGCCGCCAACCGTGAATCGGAAAAGATTATCGGCTTCCTCAACCTGACGTCTCCGGCGTGCTTTAATCGCGACAATGTAATTACCGCCCAGCTTAACAGCGTCAGGGTATGGTTTGCCGGGGCGTTAAATGTAATCGCATCACCAAATGACGTTGCGGGCGAAGGGCATATCGAACGGACGCCGCTGATTATGACGACCGCCAAAGGCAATACCTTCAAAGTTGACAGTCCCCTCGATTTGCAGATGCTCGACCCGTCGGAACTGATGAAGAAATTTTCAGAAGGCACAAAGCCGGTGGTTATGGGTTATCTTGTCACCGGCAAATTCAAAAGTAATTTTCCCAATGGTATTGTGCATGAGTCCGAGTCACAGACAAACGATGCGAATGCGCCAAAAACAAAAACGCTAATCACCGGCCTTACGCAGGCATCGGAGAATTGCGCCGTGGTTGTGTTCTCCGATGTCGATTTCATATCCAACTCGCTTGCCTATTATCGCAACCAGCTTTTCGGCAACATCGTTGTCGGCGACAACAGCACGCTATTGATGAACGCAATCGACGACCTTTCCGGCTCAACCGACCTCATCTCAATCAGGTCCCGTGGTAATTTCCAAAGGCCTTTTACGGTTGTTGACCAGATAGAGAAAAAAGCAGAGGCCGCGACCGCTGATGAGGTCGCCAAGCTCAACGCTGAAATTACCGGCTTTGAGGACGAGTTAAAAACGCTTATTAATTCAGCCAACGAAAAAGAAAAACAGGTCATTGGCAGCTCAATTGCCCAAAAGACAAAAGACCTCGAATTGAAAAAACTAAAGGCCCGCCAACAACTGCGTGAAGTTAAAATGCAGAAGCGCCAGCAAATCGAAAAGCTCGGCAATAACCTGCGGGCGTTCAATATGCTGGCGGCGCCGGCCGTCATATTGCTCATCGCGGTGGCGCTTGGCATCAGGCGAAGCGTAATGAAAAGACATTACATAAGCCACGCAAGTGACGCGTGATTTTGACGAAGTCGGTCAAGTCCATACGTGGCAAATGAACGGGAGTTAGTTATATGAGTAATCGTAATCTGTCGATACTTGGTTTGGCGGCGGCGGCCGTGATGGCTCTGGCGGTCATTGTTGCCGGAATCGCCGACAAACCATACACCAGGAAAAATCAAATCGCCTATCTTATACAGGGTCTCGACCCTGACCAGGTCGCCAGAATCACAATAGGAAAGCCGGGCCAGGAATTGATTTTCAATCGGCGAGGAGCCAATTTTGTTATTGCCAATCTTGATAACTACCCGGCCCTGACCAGTGAAATTAACAAGCTCTTCACCACCTGCCTGGATATTCAAACATCCGAGCTTTACACGGACAATCCCGAAAACCATAAAGACCTCGGCGTCACCGAAGATAAATCGCATATCCTGGTGAAATTTTATAAAGCCGACTCGTCACTGCTTACCGGCATTATTATCGGCAAACAAAAAGTCGAGGGACAGGGTATCGGCTACATCAGGCGGGTCGGGGACAACAAGGTATATGTATCCGCGACACAAATACGGGCTATTAAACAGCAGGCGGGCGATTATATCTCGCCGGAGCTTATCAGCGTAAAAAGAGAGGACATCAACTCGATAACCGTAAGCTGTCCCAATGAAACATACATCCTGAGACCCGGTCCAGACAACAAAACCGTTATATTTGAAAACATGGCCGAAGATAAAAAGCTCAACAATAATTCTGCCAACAAGGTTTTCACCGCCTTGGCGGACCTGAGCTTTGAAGACGTCAACAGCGAATCATCAAAGCAGGGTTTGCAATTTGACCGAAGATACCTTTGTCGGCTGAAGGACTCCACCGTTTACACCATCTGGCTCGCCAAAGACGGCAACACCTGGTTTGCCAAATGCGACGCCCAGTTTGCCGACAAAACCCCTGTAACAAAAACACAGGGCGAGATCGAATCGGACGAGCAGTTGAAGATAAAAGAAGCAAAGCTGGTCGCGCGCGACGCTGCCGAGGAATTCTCTGAAAAACACAAAGGGTGGGTATATCAGATACCCGCTTACCTCGCCGAAGACCTCACAAAGTCCTCCGCCGAACTGTTTGCAACCCCTAAGCCGGCCCAGCACCAGCCGGAAGGTACAGAACTTACGGATGTCACCCCCCAGCCGCAGCAGGAATAACCCGCCGTTTGAATGGTCCGGGATAACAATAGTACCGAACCCGACCTGCCTGGTCATAACGCGGTCATTGTCAAACTCATCCCCTAAAATTTCTTTGAGGAAATCCCCGAAATAATATGCCTTTACTGTGACCCAAAGTGATGGTATTTTTGAATGCCGTTTTTAGAAATATCTGAAAGGATTATACGATGAAAGCCATTTCCATAACCACGATTATACTGTTGTCTTTAAGCTCTGCTGCTCTGGCCGGGGTAGTTGCCCCCGACGCGAATGTAGAAAAGCTCAGCAATGTTTTTGCTTTCACCGAAGGCCCCGCCGCAGACCCCAAGGGCAATGTCTATTTTACCGACCAGCCCAACGATAAAATCTATATCTGGTCAACCGATGGTAAATTGTCGGTCTTTTTGACCGGCTGCGAACGCTCAAACGGGATGCGTTTCGACGCCGACGGCATATCGCTGCTTGCCTGTGCCGACCTGCATAACCGGCTCGTTTCCTTCGACCCTAACGGCAAAATGACCGTTCTCGTCGAAAAATACAAGGGCAAGAAGCTCAACGGCCCAAACGACCTCTGGCGACATCCCAATGGCGGCCTATACATAACAGACCCGTACTATAAAAGGTCTTACTGGACAGACCCCAATAAGGAAATGGATGGCGAGCACGTCTATTACCTCGCCCCCGACCGCAAACGGCTGATTCGCGTCACCGAGGATTTGGTCAAGCCCAACGGCATAGTCGGCACGCCCGACGGCAAGCTGCTTTACGTCGGCGACATCGGCGCAAGCAAAACATACGTCTATACAATCAACCCCGACGGCACACTTTCAAATAAGAAGCTGTTCTGCGAAATGGGTTCCGACGGAATGACAATCGATAACGAAGGCAATGTATATCTGACCGGTAATGGCGTAACCGTTTTCAATCCGGCGGGAGAAAAAATCGACCACATCAACATACGCGAGCCGTGGACCGGCAACTTATGTTTCGGCGGCAAAGACATGGATACCCTTTTCATCACCGCGTCAAAATCGCTCTATGCAGTAAAGATGCGAACCAGGGGTGTTGTCTGGCCCGCCGCAGCAGAGACAAAATCCGTCGTCGCAGCAGGCGCAAAAGCAGAAAAGTTAGCGGATGGTTTCGGCTTTACCGAGGGACCAATCGCCGATGCACAGGGAAATGTTTATTTCGTCGATATCTCAAATAATAGAATTCACAAATGGTCTCTCGACGGCAAACTTTCAACCTTCCGCGAAAATTCGGGCGGCACAAGCGGCCTTGATATCGACGATAAGGGCAACCTCTATGCCTGCGAGGGCGGCAGCAGGAGAATTACCAGCATTGATACAAACGGCAATGTTACTGTCCTGTGCGATAACTACAAAGGCAAAAAGCTCAACAGCCCTAACGACCTCTGGCGGGACAAAAAAGGCGGCATATATTTCACCGACCCCGGATACAAAAAAGGCGAATCGGAACTGGACGGCAGTTACGTTTTCTATTTACCTTCTGATTCGAAGGAGCCCGTTATTGTTGTGGGGGATATGACAGGCCCCAACGGCATCGTCGGCACAAAAGACGGCAAACTGCTGTACGTCGCCGATTATTCAGGACGCAAAACATTTGTATTTAAAGTCAAAGACGACGGCACATTGTATGACAAAAAGCTGTTTGTCCCCGTTGGCGCTGACGGAATAGAACTCGATGAGCTTGGCAATTTGTATCTTACGGACCTGTCAGGCAAAGGCGTTAATATCGTCAGCCCGGAAGGCAAAAAAATCGGTTATATCAGCGTCCCCAATTCGACTTCAAATCTCTGCTTCGGCGGCAAAGACGGTAAAACGCTGTTCATCACCGCCAGAGATTCCTTTTACTCAATACAAATGAATGTAAAAGGGCAATAAGAACTGTTCGCCGGCAAGGAAATAAAAATGGCAAGTCGGGAAAGAGTGGCTGCGGTTTTGGAACACAGACAGCCGGACCACCTGCCCTGTATGCCGATTACGATGCAATTCGCGGCCGGCCGTATCGGGAGGAAATATCACGATTATGTAACGGATTACCGTGTGCTGGTAGAGGGGCAGTTACATGTAGCGGAGGAATTCGGCTTTGACCACGTCGGCTGTATTTCAGACCCGACACGCGAGGCGGCGGATTGCGGCGCGGCGATTATTTTTCACGAGGATTCGCCGCCTGATATTGATGAAAGCAATGCCCTGCTCGCGGATAAAAGCAAATTAGCAAAACTGAAAATGCCGGACCCGTTGGGAGGCGGGCGGATGCACGACAGGATAAAGGCGGCGGCATTATTCAAAGAAAAAGCCGGTAAAGACAAGATTATCGAGGGATGGATTGAAGGCCCTTGCGCAGAGGGAGCGGATTTGCGGGGCATCAATACGATAATGACGGATTTTTTCGAAGATGCCGGTTTTGTGAGAGAGCTTTTTGAATTTGCGACGGAACTTGGGTTGAGATTTGCCAAAGCGCAGATAGAGGCAGGCGCGGATTTGATGGGGATAGGCGATGCCGCGGCGTCATTGGTGGGGCCGAGGATATACGAGGAGTTTGTGCGGCCATACGAGAAGCGACTGGTGGACGGCATTCAAAAACTCGGCGCGGCTGTCCGGCTGCATATATGCGGGGACACCCGGAAGATTCTGGAAGGGATGGGCCGACTTGAGGCGGAAATGATTGACCTGGATTATCCCTCCCCCATATCGCTGGCCAGGGAAAAAATGGGGCCGAAGCAGGTCATCTGCGGCAATATTAACCCGGTATCGGTGTTACGAGACGCGTCGCCTGAGGAGATTTACAAGGCGGTTGAAAACTGTCACAAAGAAGCGGGCGACAATTTCATAGTCGGGGCCGGCTGCGAAGTCACGCGTGATACGCCTTTAGAAAATATAAAGGTGCTTGGGCGCTACGCATCTTCTCATTAAACTTTTTAAAAAGGGGTGGTATATGAAACATTCAAACACAAAAACAGGTCTTGTTGTTGCGGCATTGCTGGCATCAACTTGGTTTGCGAAAGGCGCCGAATCAAATCCCGGCTGGTTTGATACGGGGCTGGGAAATCTCGCGCTTTTATCCAACGCAAAGACGCGGTCGATAGGGCCGGAGAACCCGACGGGCGAAAAAGGCAAAGGCGGCATGGCAAAACCAGGCGATGGGTCGGCGTCTCATGCCGCCGGCGACCTGGGACAGGGCTGGAAAGTAAATCCGTATGTTAATATCAAACCAAGCCAGACGTTTGTACTGGCGGATATAAACGGCAGCGGTTCAATCCAGCATATCTGGATGACACCGGCTGGAAACGACCGCCTGAATATATTGCGAATCTACTGGGACGGCGAAGAGACCCCTTCTGTGGAATGTCCCCTTGGCGACTTTTTTGCATGCGGCATGGGTGAGTACGCGCAGGTCACTTCGCTTGCGGTATGCGTCAATCCCAAGAGCGGGTTCAACTGCTATTGGCCTATGCCTTTCAGAAAAAGCTGTAAAATGACAGTGACCAACCTGGATAAAAATCAGATGACGCTATATTACGAGATCACTTACTGCCTTGCCGACGTCGGCGAAACGGCAGGATATTTTCACGCACAGTTTCGCAGGGTCAATCCCATTCCATTCAAAGAAGTTTACACAATCGTTGACGGCATCGTCGGGAAAGGACATTACGTGGGGACATATATGACCTGGGGGGCGAACAGCCCCGGCTGGTGGGGCGAAGGGGAAATAAAATTTTATATAGATGGTGACACGGAATTTCCGACAATATGCGGAACCGGGACAGAAGATTATTTCTGCGGCTCATACGGATTTGACAACCCCAAAGGAGGCGGGTATCAGACGTTCAGCGGCCCATACGCGGGTATGCCTCAAATAATTAACCCGAATGGCAAACCGATAAGAAAGACAAAAGTTTACGAAAACGGCAAATTTATTGAAGAGAGAACTGTTTTGAATCCAAAGGACCAGCCGAGATTTGCGCTATATCGCTGGCACATTATGGACCCGATAAGGTTTGAGCAAAATCTGAAGGTGACAATACAGGCGCTGGGCTGGCAGGACGGCGGCAAATATCTGCCATTACAGGATGATATTTCATCCGTTGCCTTCTGGTATCAGACCGAGCCGCACGTGCCATTTCCGAAACTTCCGGACAGGGAACAGTTGAGGATTACAAAGTAGATTATTTCAGCAGACCCGCCGCGTGCCTTGCGGATTCGACGGTGTTGTAGAGGAGCATTGTAATAGTCATAGGGCCGACGCCGCCGGGGACAGGGGTTATGAGCGAGGCCTTTTCTTTGACGTTCTCAAAATCGACGTCGCCGACGAGACGATAGCCGGCTTTTTTCGTTGAGTCCTCAACGCGATTAACACCAACATCGATGACCACAGCACCATCTTTTATCATATCTGCGGTGATAGTGTTTGGATGACCCGCTGCGGCGATGACGATATCCGCCCTTTTCGTGTGCTCCGCGAGATTTCTGGTTCGCGTATGGCACACGGTAACAGTGGCATTACCAAGTGTGCTTTTCTGGATGAGTATATTTGCCAGCGGTTTGCCGACTATGTTGCTTCTGCCGACAATGACAATGTTTGCGCCTTCGATTTTGACGCCGCTTTTAATAAGAAGCTGGACGACACCGTGAGGGGTGCAGGGCAGAAACGCTTTTTGGCCAGTTACCATTTTGCCTACGTTTACCGGGTGAAACCCGTCCACGTCTTTGGCGGGGTCGATTGCCATCAACACTTCCGGTTCATCGAAATGCTTCGGCAGAGGCAACTGCGTCAATATGCCGTGGATTCTGGGGTCTTTGTTGAGGCGATTGATGTGCGCCATCAGTTCTTTTTGAGAAACGGAGGCGGACAGGCGATTGTCATCGGAATATATGCCTATTTCCTCGCAGGCCTTCTGCTTGGCGGTAACGTAGGATTTCGAGGCGGGGTCATCGCCGACGAGAATGACGCCGAGTCCCGGCACAATACCTTTTTTGGCAAGGGCGGCGACGTCGGTCCTGAGTTTTGCCCGCATATCCGCGGCGATTTGTTTTCCGTCTATTATCTTCGCGGTCATTATTTTCTCCGGCTTAGCGGTGATTAGAACAATCCTTTTACCTTCCCGGTATTCACGTCAACATCAATTCTTCTAAAGGCCGGGTCTGAGCTTGTGCCTGGCATAAGTTTGATTTCACCCGCCAGCGGCACAATAAATTCCGCGCCTTTGTAAACCAGGACATCCCTGATGGGTAATTGCCAGCCGATGGGACGGCCTTTAAATTCCGGGTCGTAAGACAAACTAAGGTGCGTCTTCGCCATACATAAGCCAAACTTCTGCGTCGCAGGATTTGCTTCCAGCGTTTTTAGCTTTTCGAGCGAGACCTCGGAATACGAAACACCATTGGCGCCGTAAACCTCTTTGGCAATCAGCTCAATCCGTTTTCGCAGGGGCAATTCGTAATCATACAAATACTTGAAGTCGTTTTTCTGCTCACACATATCAATCACGGCTTGTGCCAGTTCAATTGCGCCCTCGCCGCCTTTGAGCCAGTGTTCGGAAACAACCGCTATTGCACCCTGCTGCTCAGCGATTTTTTTTATGAGCTTGTGCTCGGCCTTGGTATCCGAACTGAAGCTGTTTATGCACACAATCGGCCTGACACCGCTTTTTTTCACTATGTCAATGTGCGCCATCAGGTTCTCGCAGCCCTTTTCGAGCAGGTCGAGATGTTCTTTTGTGTATTCTTCACTGAGAGGCGCGCCTGGCCTGACCGGCGGGCCGCCGCCGTGCATTTTCAGGGCGCGAACGGTCGCAACTATGACCACTGCGCCGGGTTTAAGACCGGAAATTCTGCATTTAAGATTCCAGAACTTTTCGTAACCGACATCGGTACCGAAGCCGCTTTCGGTTACGTGATAATCGCCCAGTTTTGTCGCAACGAGGTCGGCGATTACCGAGCTTTGGCCTATGGCTATATTGGCAAAGGGGCCTGCGTGAGCAAATATCGGCTGGCCTTCCATCGTCTGAAGCAGGTTGGGGTTAAGTGCATCGAGCATCCAGGCGGTCATTGCTCCATCAACCTCAAGGTCCGCGGCTGTTATATCATTGCCTTTGCGGTCCCTGGCGACCACGATTCTTGCGATACGCTGCCGGAAATCGGCGAGATTCTTCGAAATCGCCAGGATAGCCATAACTTCGCTGGATACGGTTATCTGGAAGCCGGAATTCATTTCGAAGCCGTTGTTTTTGCCGCCCAGACCTATTCTTATATTGCGAAGCGATTGAGCGCAAAGGTCAATCGCCCAGCCGATTTGTATGGAATCGGGGTCAATATCGAGCCGTCGCAGGTTTCTTTTCGCGAGCCGTTCGTCATCATAGTTTTTTTCATGCTGCATTCGGGCGGTCAGCGCAACCATACACAGATTATGAGCATTTGTAACTGAATCAATATCGCCTGTCAGGCGAATTGAAAACGGGATAAGAGGGACGCACTGCGCAAGACCGCCGCCGGCGGCGCCGCCTTTGACATTGAAGGTAGGACCTGCGCTTGGCTGGCGAATTGCACCGGTTGGTCGCTTGCCGCATTTGGCAAGGCCCTGAATCAGACCGATTGTCGTCGTAGTTTTGCCTTCGCCGAAAGGCGTCGGCGTAATGGCGGTAACATCGATATACTTGGCCGTCGGGACATTTTTAAGCCGGTCGAGAACCTTTGTAAAGTGGACTTTGCCCAAAGTATGCCCTGCCGGAAGCAATTCGTCCTTTTGCAGCCCTATCTCTTCGGCCAACTGGAAAATCGGTTTGATATTGTTCTCAGCCGCCTCTGCTATTTCCCAGTTTTTCATTTTCGTCGGGTCAAGTTTCATTGAACATTTCCTTCGCCGCCTGGCAATTAAATCACGTTTTATTTTCACACACTGTTATCCTAATCGAATTTCGACATCTACAATGCTGCCCACCTTAAATACGCCGACGACGTTGCCGGCGGTTTCCTTGCCGTTGACCAACATTTTCTTTACGCCTCGCATTGCGCCGTCGGGATTCAATACCTTTATCTTATATGTCGCCCCTCTGAACTTGCGAGTAACAGTAAATTTTTTCCAGTCAGGCGGAATACAGGGGTCAATCCTGAGACCGTCGTGCTCCGCCCTGACACCAAGTATATATTGCGCCAGCGCGGTAAAGCTCCATGACGCGGTTCCGGTAAGCCAGGAGTTCTTTCCTTCACCGGGTAAGGGGCTATCGTGGCCTGATATTGTTTGCGCGAAACAATAAGGCTCGCACTTATAAACGTCGGCATTGTCTTCCTTGGTGCTGGGACAGATTCGCGTATAAAGCTCCCAGGCCTTATCTCCCCTGCCGACGATCGTTTCGCCGATAATGACCCAGGTGTTATTGTGGCAGAAAATACTGGCGTTTTCCTTGTAGCCGGGCGGGTAAGAGGTAATCTCGCCTAAGCGGTCCTGATAATATGTGAAGGCGGG
This sequence comes from uncultured Phycisphaerales bacterium, assembly GCA_963769245.1. Classification (GTDB taxonomy): domain Bacteria; phylum Planctomycetota; class Phycisphaerae; order Sedimentisphaerales; family Anaerobacaceae; genus Fen-1362. Next base: position 1,072,514 of record CAVYKU010000001.1, on the reverse strand, counting down.
CTGATTTAGGACCATACCATTGGCGTCCGCGAGATATTGCCAGGCGCTGTCGAGCGAAGCAAGGGCTTTACCGTCATCAAGTCCGATTTTGGCCATAACTCCCCAGCCCTGCGTCTCAATGAAAATCCTTCCTTCGTCGCAAACCTTGGAGCCAACCGGCTTTTCGAAATGGTCGTAAGCACGGATAAACCATTTGCCGTCCCAGCCGTGCTTTAGAATTACTTTTAGCATATCGTCCGTCTGGCGGGCATATTCAGCAACCTTGTCTTTTTGGCCAAGGTGCTCAAGCAGACCTGTTAATTCTTTAGCCGCGTAAATGAACAACTGGGCGACCATAACAGATTCCGCCTTGCCGCCCTCGATATCGCCGCTAGTTTGAAAGCTCTCGCCGGGGTTATTGCTGAAGCAATTTAGGTTGAGGCAGTCGTTCCAGTCGGCGTGCTGAATCAGGGGCAGCCCATGAAAACCCCGGAGGTCAAGAACGTGTTTCATCGAAAGGTGGAGGTGGTCCATCATTGTCGTGTTTTTTTCGCTGCCGGGAACATCCTGATAGCCGGCAGGAGCGTCAAGAATCGTCCAGTCGCCGGTTTCTTTGATATAAGCGGAAGTCGAGACAATCAGCCAGAGCGGGTCATCGCTGAAGCCGGTGCCAACCGCATCGTTGCCCTTCTTGGTCAACGGCTGATACTGGTGATAGCACGACCCGTCGTGGTTCTGCGTGGAGGCCAAATCGATTATCCGCTGGCGGGCGCGTTCGGGAACAATGTGAACAAATCCGAGAATGTCCTGGTTTGAATCGCGGAAGCCAAGCCCCCTGCTGACGCCCGTCTCGAATGAGCTGGCCGCACGGGAAAGATTGAATGTTACCATACACTGATACTGGTTCCATATATTGGCCATTCGCTCGACGTGTTCGTTGTCTATCTTGACCTGATAGCCGGAAAGTGCGTCCGCCCAGAAATTTTTGAGTTTCTTCAACTGGGCATCAACCTGGCCGGCGGTTTTTAACCCAGCGATTGTTTCGTAGAATCGTTTTTTGTTTATTACGCCCGGAGATAAAAATTTTTCCTGCTGCGGGTTTTCGACGTAGCCCAGAACAAAATGCAGGCGCTTGGTCTGGCCCGGTTTCAGTGATAATTTAACCTGATGCGAGCCAACCGGCTGCCAACTGTGCGCGACGCTGTTCGTCGCCTGACGACGCTTTACAACATCGGGACAACCATAATCATTAAGCCGGCCAAGAAAAGCATCTCGCATAGTATCGAATCCCGCTATCTTTTCGCTGCACCAGAAACCAACATAGTGATTGCGGCGTTCGCGGTATTCGGTCTTGTGAAATATGGCGCTATCTTCGATTTCCATTTCGGCGATATTCCAGTTCCGCTGGAAATTCGTTGAGTCATCAACGGCATTATAAAGGCAAAATTCAGCATAGCTGAACAGGTCAATATCTTTCGATTTACGGCTTTCGTTAGTTACCGCAACCGACCAGATTTCGGCGTTGGTATCAATTGGTACAAAATACGTCGTCGAAACCCTAAGGCCATCCAGTGCGCCTTCGATTACCGTGTAGCCGAGACCATGCCTGCATTTGTAATCATCGAGTTTGGTCTTTACGGGTTTGAAGCCGGGGTTCCAGGTTTTTTTACCGTCGCAGACATAGATGTATCTGCCCGGGTTATCCTTTGGTATCGCGTTATAGTGGTATCGCAGCAGGCGACGCAGGCACGCGTCGCGATAGAAACTGTAACCGCCCGCGGTGTTGGATATGATGCCGAGATAATCCTGACAGCCGAGATAATTTATCCACGGCGTAGGGGTATCGGGCCTGGTAATGACAAATTCCCTGGCCTTGTTATCGAAGTAACCATAACGCTTGTTTTCCGGCATAGCTGACTCCTCTGAATCTTAAAATTAAGACATTAAACCCGGCAACTGCCTTTTAAGCCCCATACTATACCCCCCCTGCCAGCGAAAATCAACCCGGCTGGAATTGACTCATTCCAAGTTTGAGAAATGCCTTGTTATGGATTTTATAAAGCAATCGTTTGCGGACCGGATTTCAGGTCGGCTGATTTTCCATTCCAGAAAAATTTTCCGGTCAGTCCCGGGGGCAAAGTTATACTGCCTTTGATGCCGGTTTTTCCATCGCGTTCGAAGCGAACGGAAATTTGTCCGAGAGGATGGGGCATTTTACCCTCGACCCAGGTTAAAGGGCCGAGGTGCGGTTCGATTCTGACGGATTTGAAACCCTCCTGGGCCGGCTCGATTCCGCAGACGGTCGCGAGTAAATCATAATTTGGGCTTGCGCTCCAGGCGTGGCAATCGGAACGGGTTGGTTCGGGATTCTCCGCGAATGTCGTAAGGCCGATTTTGAGCATATCGCGCCAAGGCTGGAGCATTTCAATATAGCGGTCGCCGAGGCCGACTTTTTTAATTGCCCGGACAAGATAATAACGGAAATAAAACGTGCACTGCGTAAGGTCTTTTTCTGAGATGACTTTTTCCATCAGTATTTGCTGCTCGTTGGGTTCAACTAAATCGACGAGCACCGCAAGGATATTTGCGTGCTGGCTGAAAATGGTTTTATCCGGCGTATCGGCCAAAAGACCTCGCTTATCGTCCCAGCAAAGTTTGTAGGTGGATTTTTTGAGCGAATCGGCAAGCTGCCTGTAATGGTCGGCGAAATATTTTCTGCCAAGATTGTCATTGAGTTGAGCGGCGTAATTTAGAGCGTAAACATATTGAAGCGTAAGGATGGAAGAGCAGCCCCGGGCATCGCTGGGTGGCATGCCGCCAATCTCTTGCCTGCTGTTCCAAGGCCAAGACCAGTCAACGAAATTCCACCACGGGAGCGGGCCGAGCATTCCATTTGAGCCGATATATTTTTCGTGCCAGTTCAGGACGGAGTCGATGCCGGGTAAATATGATTTGACGAATTGTGGGTCGTCGCGGTGCATCCAGTAATCGTGAACCATAGCAACCCAGAACAGTGAATAAGGGGGGATAATCTGCATAGATGAGCATGGGTATCTGCTTTGCGTCAGGCCGTCGGGAATGCGGGAGTCATCATAAGCAGCAATGGCATTTCGCATAAGGCGGTCATCGCCGGAGACGTAAAGCGAAATAAGCGTCTGGATACGGGTGTCGCCGACGTACTGGAGCTGTTCGTAGTAAGGGCAATCGAAGTATGTCTCATTGGCACAAAGCCGTGCAGTGCGCCAGCCAACGTCCCAGATGTTTTTTATGGATGGGTCACTGCTGCTGAAAGACGCATTTTCCTTAAAGGGATACGCGGTGAATCTGCCGTAGAAATCGTTGATTGTTAAGGGGGCGTCTTTGGTTCGTATATCCATCTGGAGATAACGCCATGTCCGAAACCACAACGTGCTGAAGAGGCGATTGTCGCCGCCATCGGGCAGGAAGGTATCTGTGTAGCCATAGATTTTTCTGCCTTCGATTTCGTCGCGGTTGCCTTTTTGCATTCTGGAATCAAAGAGAGCTTCGCTGTAAGTTAAAATAACTTGCGAATCCTTGCCGCCGGTAACGATAAGTTCGGGATAAGCGGTAGTCAGGAAGGTCTGGTCGAAGAGAATTGTCGCCTTTGTGTTTGAGGGAATCGTAAGTTTCCGTTGGCCGTCAAAGGAAAAATCGTTGATGTCCATGCCCGCTGTTCTTCTAACCTTGTCGATTCGCTGCAATTTGTCTTCCATCAGCGGGATTGTTCGAGGAACGAGCATCCAGGTATTATTGGTTGCGACGCCGGGGGGCACGGCTTTATCGAGCAAGCGGACTTGGGGCCAGGCGCTGTCATTGAAATCTGTCTGCTGCCAGCCCCACGGATATTTATCCGCGACGATTTTTTCACCCGGGCCGACGACGTTGAAACCGCTCAGTGAGGATGGAATGGTCGAATAAGCTGTGTCCCGAATGACCTTCCATTTCTGGTCGGTGTTCACGAAGTTGTTGCGCGAGTCATCGGCCTGGAGGACAAAGGCCGTGCGCAGGGTCATCTGCGCAGCAGGGATAAATTCGCCGAAATTCCATACGACCGCGGCGATTGCGTTTTTGCCTTTTACAAGGTAAGGGGCGATATCGACTGTCTCGAATCGCCAGTGCATAAAATCGCCCCGTGCAGGCCCGCGGCAGACGCTTTGGCCATTGACGAAGAGGCGATAACGGTTATCCGCCGAAACGTGAATGATAAATTTTTCGGGCTGCGTTTCAAGGTCGAACGTCCTGCGGAAATGATACACGCCGTAATCTTTTGGCGACGCCGTCGGATGTGAAACCCACGATGCCTGCCAGCGTTTTGTTAAGAGGTCAGGATTGACATTCACATCTGAGGATTGAGCGACCACAGGTGTTGCGATAAAAAAACTAATCGCTACAAATAATATCTTATCCATCATTCGAAATCTCCCGCAATTAATATTTACCTGAAAATAACAACAAGTAGTATGAAACAAATTTATCCCCTTATTTTTCCGGCTCGATGACGACGGCTGTGCCGTAACAGAGGACTTCGGTAGCGGCATCGGCAACATCGGACGCGTCATATCGCAGACCCACAATGGCATTGGCCCCTATTTCCCTTGCGTGCTCCACCAGCAGTTCGTATGCCTGCTGTCGGGCCTGTTCGCACATCTGGGTATATGCCCCTATCTTTCCTCCTATGATGTTCTTTAGTCCCCCCATAATTCCCTGGGCAATCGTTGGCGAACGGACGATGATGCCGCGAACCACGCCCTTATATTCACTTATTCGGAACCCTTCGATTGTGAAAGTTGTCGTTACCGGCATTTGCATTGTGTTTCTCCTTGATTCGTTTGATTAGTCCATAACAGGCCTTTCGATATATGGCTTTGATATTTTCGTGGCCTTGTCTTCCGGTGAAAATAGAGCACCGTGATCTTTCTCATTACGTTTGAAATCAAATTCAACATCTACTTTGAAATAACCGCACTCTGGATGCGCAAATCGGCCAGGTGATACACCCTGAACGCCTCCATCCATAGGAAATTTCTTCTGTATTTCGCCCCTCGTCATGCCCGGCTTAATGGACTCAAAATCTCTCAGGCACTTCTCAACCCAAACCATGTGCTCCTGACTTGGCTTTACTAGCGGAGTTTCTCCATTGGCTAAACATAAAGAGATGACCAGACCGATACAGAGAACAAGGAAAACTCTGAATGTATTAAGTGTTTTCATGAGTGCCTCCAATTCAAAATATATTTATCCGCAGGATTGCGGCTTATTTTGCTTTATGATTTTACACATACCTATCCCATTTTCAACAGATAATCGAATTACTTACAATCAGGCGCAAAACGCCATGCCAAATATAGTTCTTCTGTTTTATAGGTAATGTGGTATAATGCCGGAAATATGACTCAATCCAGACGTGTTGTGAAACATATCGTATGGTGTCATTTCGAGCGAGCCAAAGGCGAGTCAAGGAATCTTTTTGCTGATAGATTTCCCTTCGTGTCTCCGTTGCGTTCCGACAAGTCGGGATTAAGGTCGAAATGACGAGCAACAAATAATATTTTTTTTAGGATTAACTGATGCCATTTAAAACATTTGGACTGGCAGACCCTTTAGTGAAGGGTATTCTGGCCACGGGTTACACGGCCCCGACGGAAATTCAGACGCAGGCGATTCCTGCGGCGGTTGCGGGCAAGGACATCATCGGCTGCGCCCAGACGGGCACGGGCAAGACGGCGGCGTTTGTTTTGCCCATTTTGAATCGGCTAAGCCACGAGCAGGCGGGCAGAAAAAAGGCCGTTCGCGCGCTGATTTTGACGCCGACACGGGAGTTGGCGGTGCAAATCGAGCAATCCATACGCGATTACGGACGGTTTCTGCGTTTGCGGGCATTAGCGGTGTATGGCGGGGTGAATATCAATGGGCAGTTCAGCGCGCTTCGCCAGGGCGTTGATATTGTTGTCGCGACGCCCGGCCGGCTGCTCGACCATATGAATCGGCGGACAATTGACCTGCGGCAAGTTGAGGTGCTGGTTCTGGATGAGGCGGACCGGATGTTCGATATGGGTTTCATCCGGGACGTGCGGAGAATCATTTCGGCCGTGCCAACAAATCGCCAGACAATGCTGTTCTCAGCGACGGTAACGCCTGAGATAAGCAATCTTGCGGCGGGCGTGCAGAGGTCGCCCGTGATGATTCAGGTCGGCAGACCACGCAACCCCATCGAGACAATCAAACAACATATTTATATGGTTGAGAAGGATAGGAAAATAGGGCTTCTTTTGCATCTGCTGCAAAATGGGAATATGTCGAGCGTGCTGGTATTTTCGCGCACCAAGCACGGTGCGGACAAGATTAACCGGCATCTCGAAAGAGCGAACGTCGAGTCGGTGGCGATACACTCGGGCAGGACACAAAACCAGCGACAGCGTGCGCTGGACGGCTTTAAAAACGGGGATTATCGCGTTATGGTGGCGACGGATATCGCGGCACGCGGCATCGACGTTTCAGGGATATCACACGTCATCAATTTCGACGTGCCTGCGATGCCGGAGGATTATATTCACCGCATCGGCAGGACCGGCCGGGCCGAGATGACGGGCGACGCGATTACATTTGTTTCAAGCGAGGAGCATAAGCAGCTTCGGCAGATTGAAAGATTCATCGGGCGGGATATTACTCCCATTGAATGCCCCGGCTTTACCTATGTTCACATCAAAATCGAGCCGCCGCCGAAAGTCCAGCCCGGGCTGCACAGGGGCAGATTCTCGACAATGAGCAGAAAGCATAAAATACGGCGGAGACGTTAAAATTGCCGTTGTAACAAATCCCACCAAGGGCTTCGGCGAGCGTGGCGGGGCCAGAACAGCGGAAATACGAAGGTAAAACCTCTTGCTTTTTGCTAAAAACGTTATTAGAATATGGAATTCGTCTGGACTTGATTAAATGGCGGGGCAGCTATATTCGGCTGCCTTTTTTGTGATAATTTAAGGAGTATTCGTATGGGTTGTAATGTAGCAATTGCAGGCGTGACCGGCGCAGTCGGGCAGGAGTTTTTGAGTATTATCGAAGAAAGGGATTTTCCCTTTGATTCTATAAAAATGCTGGCAAGCAGCAGGTCCGCGGGCAAAACAATCCAGTTCAAGGGTAAGGAATACATAGTTGAGCAGATGACGGACAAGAGCTTCGACCGGGTCGATATAGCGTTATTCAGCGCAGGAGCCGACAGAAGCAAGACCTTCGCGCCTGCGGCGGTGAAGGCGGGCGCAGTGGTGGTTGATAATTCGTCTGCGTTCAGGATGGTTCCGGATGTTCCTCTGGTTATCCCGGAGATTAACCCGCAGAAAATCAAGGAGCACAAAGGCATAATCGCTAATCCGAACTGCTCGACGATTATCGGCATCGTGCCGGTGTGGCCTTTGCACAAGGCAAACCCGGTGAAACGTATGGTCGTAAGCACCTACCAGGCGGCGAGCGGCGCTGGGCAGGCGGCGATGCTGGAGCTTGAGCAGCAGTCGCGCGAGATTCTGGCAGGCAAAAAACCGACGATTAAGGTTTTGCCTTATCAGCTTGCCTTCAACGTGTTCAGTCACAATTCTGCGCTGGACTCTACCGGTTATAACCAGGAAGAAGTCAAAATGGTCAACGAGACCAGGAAGATATTCGACTGCCAGGATATCGCGGTTACCGCGACCTGTATTCGTGTCGCGGTTTTGCGGGCGCACAGCGAGAGCATCAACCTTGAGTTCACCGACCCGATTACGCCCGACGAGGTCAGAGATATTCTCAAGGATGCACCAGGCGTTTCGCTTCTCGATGACCGTGAGCATAATCGCTTCCCGATGCCGATTGACGCAACCGGCAAAGACGACGTCTTCGTCGGCAGAATCAGGCAGGATTTCTCGATACCGGAAAATCGCGGCATAAATATCTGGGTCGCGGGCGACCAGCTCCGCAAAGGCGCGGCATTAAATGCGATTCAAATCGCGGAAAAACTATTGTAAAACCACGAAGACACCAAGGCACTAAGAGTTTATAAGTAAAAAACCTGGTGTCTTTGTGACTTAGTGGCGAAATAATGGCGCTGCGTAACGTAAAACTCACGATATCATACGACGGCACGAGTTATCACGGCTGGCAAATACAGCCCGGCAAAAAAACCATACAGGCAGAGCTTGCCAACGCGGTGAGCGAACTGCTGGGCTGGCGGACGAGGATAACAGCCGCATCGAGAACCGACGCGGGCGTAAGCGCAAAAGGCCAGGTCGCGTTAATTCAAATCGACTCGCCTATCCCCACAAAGAACCTTGCCAAGGCCATCACCGACCGTCTGCCCCCGGATATCGCTATAGTTGAGGCAGTTGATATCCCTATGGGCTTCAACGTCATCGGCAACCCGAAGCGCAAACTCTACCGTTATTCCATTTTCACAGGCCAGGCGAGGCCCGTTTTCGAAATTCATCACTGCTGGCACCTTCCTAATGCAAAGCTCGACGTTGCCCTTATGAACCAGGCAGCCCAGTTGCTTATGGGCAAGCAGGATTTCAAGTCATTCGCCACAGCGGACGACCACCGCACCGATTCAATCCGCACGATTTTTCGCTGCGAAGTGTATTCATCGAAATTTCCGCCTCAGGACCCGAGTGATAAGCCGGTGATGAGTGATGACTGGATATTTATCGATGTCGAAGGCGACCGTTTCCTTTATAATATGGTAAGGAATATCGTCGGGACGCTCGTGGAAGTTGGCGTGGGCAGAATGAAGCCGGAAAAAATACCGGAAATAATCGAGGCAAAAGACCGCCGGGCCGCAGGCCCCATCGCCCCGCCCGAAGGTCTTTGTTTAATGTGGATTAAGTATTGACACCCAAAATGAAAAAGAAAGCACTGGACAAAACGCGTCAAAAAACCGCCCGAGAATTTAAACATTTCTGCGCAGAGACCTTCAAGAGCTTGTTCGTTCGCCTCGCCCCGACAATCGTTTATTCGCGCTATTGCTGATGAGAAAACAAATCGAAGATGGAATCGATCCGCTATCTTATTACTCCTTGGCCAAATCCCTTGTCTCAGATTCCGACAACAACTGCCGATGGCAATCTTTAACTGTTATATCAGAACTCATAGAAACACAACCGGAGTTGGTCTGGGAAGTAGTCTCCAAATTTGGTGATTCGAACAATAAAGATATGCGAATGGCGATAGCGTGTGTATTGCTCGAACACCTTATTGACTATGATTTCGATACTTACTTCACCAAAGTTAGTGAGTTGATACATAGGGGCCGTTATGGATTTATTGATACGCTCGAATTTTGCAGCTTTGTCGAAATTTCCGAAGTCCAGCGCAAAAGAGTCCAATCGTTTTTAATAAAGGCAAAACGGGGCCTAAGTAGATCGCAATGGAGCGGTTAGCATTTTACAATGAAAATCGTTCACATAATAACACGTTTGATTTTAGGCAGCGCGCAGGAGAATACGCTGATTACCTGCAAACTGCTTGCCGAGCGGGGGCATGATGTTACGCTTGTAACAGGGCCTGCGCTTGGGCCGGAGGGAGACCTTTATGAATTTGCGCAAAATCAGAAATTCAACTTTCTAATCCTTAACGACCTGCGACGCCAGATAAATCCCTATTACGATATACCGGCGTATTTTCAAATCAAGGGTGTTCTGCAGGAATTGAAGCCCCAGATTGTTCATACTCATTCCGCCAAGGCGGGCATTCTTGGTCGATACGCGGCACATTCGCTTAAGGATAAATGGGGAGCTGGTCTGCCGAAGATTGTTCACGGCGTTCACGGTTTGTCTTTTCATCCGTATCAAAGCGCGATGCTCAATAGATTTTATATCGCGGTCGAGAAGGCCGCGGCCAGGCGCAGCGACTTTTTTATAAGTGTGGCAGATGCGATGACCAAACAATCGCTGGCCGCGGGTATTGGCTCACCCGACGAATACGCAACGGCGTATTCCGCAATCGAGGAAGGCGATTTTCTCAGGTCCATTTCCGATGAGGATAAAAACCAGTTCAGGCAGGAATACGCCATACCGGAAGATTCGATTGTGCTTGTGACTATCGCCCGGCTGTTTCATCTAAAGGGTCATGAATTCATAATCGAATCCGCCAAGTCGCTTGCCGAGCAATTTCCGAATGTAATCTGGCTGTTCGTCGGCGACGGAATTTTAGGCAACAAATATAAAAAGCGGATTGACGGACTGGGGCTTGGTCACAGGTTCAGATTCACAGGTTTGCTGTCACCGAATATGATGCCGACAGTTTTGCAGTCATCGGATATTCTTGTTCACTGCTCGCTGCGGGAAGGTCTTGCCCGGACGCTTCCGCAGGCAATGCTCTGCGGGAAACCAGCGATATGTTTCGACCTCGACGGAGCAAGAGAAGTGGTCAACGAAAACACTGGCCGGCTGATTGCGCCGGAAAACATCGAGCAATTGACCGCCGCCTGCGCGGAATTGATTCGGGATAAGGGACTTCGCGAAAAACTTGGGGCTCAGGGACGCGAGTTTGTGAGGGAAAAATTCAGCCCCGATACGATGGTTGATACTATCGAAGCCGTTTACCGGCAGTTATGCGGGTGAGGGTTTTATTTTTTTAGGTTTTGCTTTTGAGCTTTCGCCTGATGCAGGCGTTGTGGCCGTTTCTTTCTTCTCGGTGCTTTTTTCCGGCTTTTCTTTCTTCACGGATTCCTTGTAATTTTCGCTTCTGTAATCGGTGGCGTAAAAACCGCTGCCTTTGAAGATGAGTCCTGCGCCCGTGCCGATGAGCCGTCTGAGGGCGGATTTGCCGCACTTCGGGCATTTTCGCAGCGGTTTGGAGGTGATGCCTTGCATTTGCTCGAACTGGTGGCCGCATTTATCGCATTTGTATTCGTAAGTAGGCATAGCTACTGCGTGTCCTTCGTTTCTGGTTCTTCGGGCTGTGGTGATGTCTGCGGCGCGGGCGTTTTGTTGATAACTACCCTGCTTGCGCGAATCACCCTGCCGTTGAGCTTGTATCCTTTTTGCAATTCTTCCAGAACAATGCCGTCTTCCTTATCCTGCTCGGCTCGCTGCGTTAGCGCCTGGTGGCGAGCAGGATCAAATTTTTCTCCAGCCGCATCAAGTTGCTCGACGCCCTCCAAACGCAGAACTCCTTTAAGGTGCTCATATACGATACCGATTCCCTTTATGACCGCGTCTGCGTTTTCGCTGCACTGAGCGTTGACCAGCACACGTTCAAAGTCATCCATTACCGGCAGTAACGCCTTAATTATCTTTTCCGTTTCGTGCGCGACGGCTTCCGTTGTCTGTTTTGCCGAGCGTTTCTGGTAATTATCGTAATCCGCCGCTACTCGCTGCAATTTGGCAAAGATATCATCTTTTTCCTTGCGAAGCCCTTCCAGTTGTTTTTGCAGTTCCTGCATATCCTGAGCAGGCGGTTCGGCTTTGGGCTGCTCCTGTTGGGCTGTCTGCTGTTGTTCTTCTTTCGGATTATCTTTCTTTTTCGGGAACATTGTTAGTTGCCGCCAAAATATTTTTTCAAATGCTCAACAAAACCGCTCGCTTTTGGAAATACGCTCTTATTTTCGGTTTTTGCGAACTCCCGCAGCAGCTCTTCCTGCTTTGAATTCAGCTTTGTCGGTATCTCAACCATTATATGCACAAGCTCATCGCCGGTGCGCCTGGTTCTCAGGTCGGGCAGACCCTGGCCTTTTATTCTAAACATGCTGCCGTGCTGCGTGCCTGCGGGTATTTTCAATTCTTTCATACCGTCCAAGCTGGGCACTTCGATTGTCGCGCCGAGGGAGGCCTGTGTGAAACTTATAGGCACAGCCGCGATAAGGTCGTTGCCGTCGCGTTCAAGAAATTCGTGCGGCTTAATCTTCACGTAGCAATACAAATCGCCTCTTGGTCCGCCGTCTCGTCCCGGCTCGCCCTCTTCACCGACGCGGACACCCTGGCCTTCGTGAACTCCGGCTGGTATTTTTACGCTGACGACTCGCTGTTTTGGCGTATGGCCGGAGCCGCTGCACTGCCTGCACGGATTTGTTATCACTACTCCCGTCCCACGACATTGCGGACAGGTTGAAACCATCTGGAAGAATCCGCCGCCTCTTGCGACTTGTCCGCTGCCTCCGCACATCGGGCAGGAGCTTGGTTTCGCACCTTTCGCGCTGCCGGTGCCGTTGCATTCGCCGCATAAGTCCTGGCGAGTGAATTCGATTGTTTTTTCCGTGCCCTTGGCCACTTCCTGCAGGGACAACTCTACCATTGTTTCGAGGTCGTAACCTCTCGTTGGACCTCGCCTGGCACCCCTGCGTCCTCGTGCCGCGCCTCCGAACAGGTCGCCAAGGTCTCCGAAGCCGAATATGTCCTCAAATGCGCTGCCGATATCCTGCCATCGCATATGCGAATAATCGCGGACGCCCGAGCCGCGAAGACCATCGTGGCCAAGCTGGTCGTATCGCTGGCGTTTTTCCGTGTCGCTGAGGACTTCGTATGCCTCGGCGCACTCCTTGAACTTTACCTCGGCTTCTTTTTTGTTGTCGGGGTTTTTGTCAGGATGGTACTTTATCGCCATGCGCCGATACGCGCGTTTGATATCGTCCGGCGATGCGTTCTTCGCAACCCCTAAAACCTCGTAGTAATCACGTTTAGCCATAAGTTAGCCCCCCAATTTATTGGGGGGGCCTGATGGTATCGAACATCAAATTATCTTACAGAACCGGCAATCGGCTCAGCATCTTTGTCATCGTCTTTGAGGTCGGTAATCAGCACGCTGGTAGTCAGCATAAGCCCCGCGACCGATGCGGCTGTTTCAAGAGCGGTCCTGACGACCTTGGCCGGGTCAACGATGCCGGCCTTGAGCATATCCACGAACTCGCCCTTGTTGGCGTCGTATCCGACGTTCTTTTCACTGTCTAATCGTTCCAGCAGCTTGGCGGCGATAACGTCACCGTGCTCGCCGGAATTGTCCGCAATCTGCATCGTGGGTTTGCGAAGCGCCTGGGCGATAATCTCAAACCCGATTTGCTCGTCGCCCTTTGCCTTGCTCTTTTCCTTTTCGACTACGGCTATCGCCCGCAGGAACGCCACACCGCCGCCTGCGACAATGCCTTCCTGTGTTGCTGCTCTTGTGGCGTGCAGTGCGTCGTCGAGCAGGTCTTTTTTCTCTTTCATTTCCGTCTCGGTTGCCGCTCCGGCTTTGATTACCGCAACGCCGCCTGTGAGCTTAGCGAGCCGTTCCTGGAGCTTTTCTTTGTCGTAGCTACTCGTTGTTTTTTCCATCTGGTTGCGTATCTGGTCGCATCTGGCATGTATATCTTTCTTGTTGCCCGCGCCTTCGATTATCGTTGTGTTTTCCTTGTCTATGACGATTTTCTTGGCTTGTCCCAATTGCGACAGCTCAATCTTTTCTAATTTTATTCCGAGGTCTTCGCTGATAACCTCGCCGCCAATTAATGTGGCCATATCCTGGAGCATTGCTTTGCGTCTGTCGCCGAATCCCGGTGCTTTGACTGCGCAGACCTTGAGGACCCCCTGCAGGCGGTTGATAACGAGCGCCGCCAGAGCTTCACCTTCGACGTCTTCAGCCACAATCAATAACGAGCCGCCGACCTGCGCTATTTTTTCAAGCAGAGGTATCATTTCCCGCACATTTGAGAGTTTCTTTTCGTGCAGCAGGACATGTGCGTCTTCAAGCACGCATTCCAGTGTTTCGGGATTGGTCATAAAGTAAGGCGATATGTAGCCACGGTCGAATTGCATACCTTCGACGACGCTGACTTCATTTTCCGTGCCTTTGCCTTCTTCAATCTCTATGACGCCTTCTTTGCCCACCTTCTCCATCGCTTCAGCGAGTAGTTTTCCGACTGATTCGTTGTTGTTGGCGCTTATAGTCGCCACCTTGGCAATGTCATCGCCCTTGACCGGCATCGAAATCGACTTTATGAATTCGCTGACTTTGGCGACCGCCTTGCTGATGCCTCGCTGTATCGCCATGGGGTTGACGCCCGCGGTAACGTATTTGAGGCCCTCGTTGTATATCGCCTCTGCCAATATCGTCGCCGTCGTTGTACCGTCGCCAACCTCGTCGGCTGTTTTACTCGCCGCTTGGTTGACCATCTTGGCGCCCATATTTTTGAATGGCTGCTGCAGCTCGATTTCCTTGCTGACGCTTACGCCGTCCTTTGTGATTTTGGGCGAACCCCAGCTTTTCTGCAATATCACGTTTTTGCCCGTAGGCCCCAATGTAACCTTCACGGCGTTTGCCAGCTCGCTCAAACCTTCCTTAAGCTGCTGCCTCGCCGTGTCATCAAACATCATTTGCTTTGCCATATCTTCTGCCTCTCAATTTTTATTTTATCTTTACTTCAGTGCAATCTGTGTAATCTGTGGTTTCTTTTATTTCTCGATTACGCCAAGTATGTCACCCTCATGGAGTATGACGTATTTGTTGCCGTCAATCTCAATCTCATTGCCGATGTATTTGGCGTAAATGACCTCGTCACCTTTTTTGACGTTCATTTCGCCGCGCTTGCCGTTGTCGAGCATTTTGCCCGGCCCGACGGCGATGATTTTTCCTCTTTGCGGCTTTTCTTTCGCTGCATCCGGCAGTATAATTCCACCTGCTGTTTTTTCTTCCGCTTCTGACTGCTTTATGACCACTCTATCATCCAATGGCGCCAACTTCATATTCAAATCTCCTTCTATCTTCTATTCTTTATTTTTAATTTTACATTCCGTAATCGTCCATGCCGCCCATTCCACCCATGCCGCCGCCCATACCACCCATACCCGGGTGCTGATGGCCGGTTTTTTTATCCTGCGGCTTTTCCGTAATAACGCAATCGGTGGTCAACAGTAACCCCGCTATACTGACTGCGTTCTGCAGTGCGATTCTCGTTACCTTCACAGGGTCGATGACGCCCGCGGCAATCAGGTCCTCGTATTCATCTTTGTCGGCGTTGTAGCCGAACGCGCCTTTGCCTTCCGAGACTTTGCTCACAACCAGGTTCGCTGTCGCACCCGCGTTTGCCGCTATCCAATAGCAAGGCATCGTTAAAGATTTCGCGACGATATCTGCGCCGGTCTTTTCGTCGCCGGTCAGTTTCAACGCCTTAATCGAATCGATGCAGCGAATCAATGCTACTCCGCCGCCGGGAACTATGCCTTCTTCGATGGCCGCCCTTGTCGCGTGCAGTGCGTCTTCGATTCTCGCTTTTCGCTCTTTCATTTCGGCTTCGCTCACTCCGCCGACTTTAATCTGGGCAACGCCGCCGGTGAGTTTCGCCAGACGCTCCTGTAATTTTTCCTTGTCGTAATCGCTGGTGGTCTTTGAGATTTCATCCTGAATCTGTTTGATTCTGCCTTTGATTGCCGCTTCATCGCCCGCGCCTTCGACGATAATCGTGTTGTCGCCGTCGATAGTGACTTTCTTTGCCTGGCCTAATTGCTTTACGCTGATGCTCTCAAGCTCGATTCCCAAATCCTTGAATATCGGGTCTGCGCCGGTCAATACGGCGATATCTTCCAGCATTGCCTTACGTCTGTCGCCATAGCCCGGGGCCTTTACGGCTGCGCACTGTATAATCCCCTTTAATTTATTGACCACCAATGTCGCCAGCGCTTCGCTTTCGACGTCTTCGGCGATGATGAGTAAAGGTCTTTTCGCCTTTGCTGACTTTTCCAGCAACGGCACCAACTTTGCCACGCTGCTGATTTTGTCTTCGTAAACCAGTATCAGGGGACGTTCCAGCTCGCAGGTCATATTATCGGGATTGGTAATGAAGTGAGGTGACAGGTATCCGCGGTCAAACTGCATACCCTCGACGAAATCAACGGTTGTCTCGAATCCTTTGCCGTCTTCGATTGTGATGACGCCGTCTTTGCCGACCCGCTGGAATGCATCCGCCATCTTTTTGCCGATTTCGCTGTCGTTGTTTGCCGAGATTGACGCGACATTGACGATATCGGTCCTCTTGCTGATATCAACGGGCTTGGCGAGCGTCTTTAGTTTCTCAACAACTGCTTTCGACGCTTCCTGCATACCGCGGTTAAGCGCCATCGCATCCGCGCCGGCCGCCAGGTTCCTGAACGCCTCGGTGGCCATCGCCTCGGTAAGCACGGTGGCAGTTGTTGTACCGTCGCCTGCGATTTTCGAGGTTTTGCTGGCCGCCTCTTTGACTAACTTGGCGCCCATGTTCTCGTTTTTATCGGATAGTTCGATTTCTTCGGCTACGGTTACGCCGTCTTTTGTGACGGTCGGCCCGCCCCAGCTTTTATCGATAATCGCATTTCGACCTCTGGGTCCCAAGGTTGCCCTGACTGCCGCGGCCAGTTTCCCTACGCCGGTTAATAACGCCTTGCGGGCTTCAACGTCAAACGCCAATTGTTTCACTGCCATTGCCTGCTCTCCTTACTAATTTATCATTATTTCTACTTAGGGTCTTAGTGTCTTCGTGGTGATAAACTGCAAATACTATACCAATACAGCTTATAATGCCAGTTCTTTTCTTAACCCATTTTAAAACAAGAACTTATATCAAGCTCATAATTAGCTGCGATTCTTTAGCAGACCACTTTTGGCAGTCCAGCCAACCCATCCCTCGCCATTCTGGCAGGGTATCTGTATAATCGCAGCGATGTTAGCTGAACAACTGAAAGATATTTACGATTTGCTGTTTAAGCGATTCGGGCCGCAGGACTGGTGGCCGGGGGATACGCCGTTTGAGGTTATTGTTGGCGCGATTCTTACACAGAACACCAACTGGACCAACGTCGAAAAGGCAATCACCAACCTGAAAAATGCCAAAGTGCTTTCACCTGATAAACTGCATAAGCTTGACATCATAAAACTTGCTGAACTTATTCGTCCTGCTGGGTACTTCAATATAAAGGCCAAACGATTGAAAAACTTCCTCGACTGGTTTTTTGAAAAATACTGCGGCGAATTGAAGAATCTAGAAAGTGTGCCGCCCGATGAGCTTCGTCAGCAATTGTTAAGCGTAAAAGGTATCGGCCCGGAAACAGCCGACTCGATTTTGCTTTACGCCCTGAATCGACTTGTCTTTGTTGTCGATGCCTATACCGCCCGGATATGTTCTCGCCATCATCTTATTAGTGAAGATGCTGACTATCACCAAATTCAGGAAATGTTTGAGTCGAACCTGACTTCAAACGTTGAACTCTTCAACGAATACCACGCGCTCCTCGTTCGCCTCGGCAAAGATTTCTGCAAGCCAACCCCTAAATGCGAAGAATGCCCGTTGAACGGTCTGCCGCACAGGGTTTGATTTGTTATAAAGTTTTTTGACGCTGATTCCGCAGAGGGACGCTGATTTATTAAGACATAGAGGACGCGGATTTTTCTCTCAGATTAAATCCTGACTATTGCACATTATGCTAATACCAACAAAATATTATGATCCAAGTCCGGCAATCACGGGGCTTTCCAAAGAGTCCTGCCGTTTGTGTCAAACAGTTGCAACATTGGCCCGTCCTCGCCCGTGTCTAACTTAACGCGGGGTTTGCCGGAAGAGATCATTGTCTTGTCGCATAGGTACAACTTCGGACTGTCCTTGAACACATCCAGCCCAATGCGGTAGTCACCGTTCTCGTCATGCAGGTGCAGGAGCGAACCGCTATTGGACGCGTGTAGCCAAGCGTGCATCTTGCCGTTCGCTTGCAGTTGCAGTTCCGACTCATCCTTGCTCGCGATCAACACGACACGTGGGTTGCAGTTCTCGTCGGACAGTTGTAACTCCGACCCGTCCTTGAACACCCCCAGCATGGCGCGGGTCCTGCCTTTGTCATCCTCGATGATGAATCGGTGGACTCTTACTTCCTTGACGGCGGGGTTTGCCACGTTCGCCTCAAACCGCTTGTTAGAGTTAAATATTCCTACGATAGCAAAAACCAGCAATAGTACTAAACCAATCACAAACGAAAAGTAGTTTATGTATTTCCATGTCTTCAACTTAAATTCCATGGATTCTTCGCCTTTGCTCCTGATGTGAGACTCGATTAATTTAACGTTGAGGATATAAACCAAGAGTGTTGAACACGCGGCAACAAAAAATGCTACCAAGGCGCCAATGTATCCGATTTTTACGCAAATACTTAGCTGTTGTAGTTTGTCTACTATCACAATGAGTAACCCGAAACCGGTTGACGAAAACACAAAGATCGCTTTATTTGCATCAACACCAGCATTTATGTATGCCGCCAACATCACTGAGTAATGCGCGACGTTCTTACCTTTAAGCTCATCAAGCACTCTCTGCTGTCGCTGTTCTTCTGTCTCAGCCATATTAAAACTCCAACAATGCTTATTCAGTTTTATACGCCCTTGGCATACGGGATAAAATGCCAAACGCCGTTTGTTTCTGCCAGTATAGGCAGTTCCCGTCGCTTGTTCAATAGTGTAAATCCGTGTTAATCCGTGTCAAAAAAAGCAGTGTCAATCTGTGTCTGATTTATTTTTGTCTGAGTTTATCTGCGAGGGATTGGGCTAATTTGGCGGAGTCGGCAATGGGGCCGGAGATAGTGGCGCGCGAGAAGTTTTGACCGTCGGGGTCGCTGAAACAGGCAGAGATTGTGATCTTAGAACCGTCAACTTGTGCAAATACTCCTGCTGGTGCGTGACAGCCGCAGCCAAGTGCGGAAAAGACCAGCCGTTCGGCTGTTGTTATTATGTGGGCGTCTTTATCATCGAGCTTTGAAACGATTTCTCTTGTTTCAGCATCATCGGCTCGAACTTCAACCGCAAGAGCGCCTTGTGCAGGAGAGGGAATAAACTGTGTCGGGTCAAAGATGATTGAGATTTTGTCGCCTAAGCCAAGTCGTTCGAGGCCTGCCCGTGCCAGGACAATTGCGTCAAAGTCGCCTTGTTCGAGTTTTTTCAAGCGCGTAGGAACATTGCCTCGTATGGGGACACATCGCAAATCGTTTCGCAGCCGTTTCAACTGGACGGTCCTTCGTAAGCTCGATGTGCCGACGATTGCTTCTTTGGGTAATTCGTCGAGGGATTTTATCAGCGAGGCACAGACCAGACAATCTTCCGGGAATTTGCGGTCGAGGACTGCTGCTATCGTTAGTCCTTCGCGGATTGCGGTCGGGAGGTCTTTGAAACTGTGAACGACTACATCCGCTTCTTTGGCAAGCAAAGCATCTTCGAGAATTGACGTGAAAAAGCCGGTCTCTTTCAATTCCCACAGTGTTGTCCGGTGGTCTTTGTCGCCTTCGCTTGCGATTTTTTTTATGCGGATATCGAGAGCAGGTAAAAGTTTTTGTATTGCGGCTACGACGATTTGGGTTTGGACAATAGCCAGCGAGCCGGTGCGAGTCGCGATGGTGAGCGTTTTTTTCATTGTTTCACCGCGGAGCACGCAGAGACCCCTTCGACAAGCTCAGGGCAGGCCGCAGAGAACATACATAATTTTATATTGCCACGAAAATTCTCAAAAAACCTAGGAACAGGAAAAAACAAAATCCATTTAACTTTTTGTGCCTTTTGTGCCTTTTTGCGGCTATCGAATCCGTGGTTCATTTGGGCTGCTCTTCGTCTAAGAGGAACATTTTATTCACCAGATCAAGGGCGCGAAGCTGCTGAGTGGTAGGGTCGTCGTCGTTTGCGTCTTTGAGGAAGCTGACCGGGCCGTGGAGGAGCTTTTTGGCGAGCGATTCGGCGAAGGTTTCGAGTTTGGCGGCATTCGCGGGACCAAAGTCCTTCGCGTAGCGTTTGGCCTCGGCACGCGCCAATTCAATCGCCCGCTGGGTTATCTGAGTAACAACAGGGACGACGGACAGTGAATCACGCCAGTTTGCGAATTGTTTTGTGAAGTCATCGACGATTTTTTCGGCTTTTGGGATTTCGGTCGAGCGTTTTTCCCTGTTGACGGCGATTCGTTTGTCAAGGTCATCGATATTGACGATTGTAACGCAGTCAAATTTCGTGATGCGCTCGTCGATATCCCGTGGCACCGCTATATCAATCATCAGCAGCGGTTTTTTGCGTTTACTCAGAATATCTTTGACGCTTTCATAATTGACGACGGACTGCGTTGCGCCGGTTGAGGCGATTACCAAGTCGGCTTCATCTAAGCAGGCGGGTATTTCATCGAGACCTATTACACGGCCTGTGCCTAAGCGTCCGCAAAGCTCGCCGGCGTTGTCCTTGTTGCGGTTGGCGATAATAAGTTGTTTGAATCCCCCCTTGACTAAGTATCTTGCCGCAAGTTCCGCGTTTTCGCCTGCGCCGATTATCATTGCGACAGCTTTATCGGATTTGATTTTTTCTTTTGCCAGTTCTACCGCCGCCAAGCTGATTGAGACGGCGCCGCAGTTGATGTCGGTTTGTGTTCGCACGGCCTTGCCGACGCGAAACGCGGTATGAAAAAGCCGGTGAAAGATAAACCTGCTCGCCCGGCATCCGATTGACTCGATGTAAGCGGCCTTTACCTGCGAGAGTATCTGGTTTTCGCCCAGCATCTGTGAATCGAGACCGGCGGCAACGGTGAACAAATGGCGTGCGACGTCGATGCCGCGTTTTTGTATGCAGTATTTTTGCCAGGTTTGCCCGGCTTCATCGCCCAACTGCCCCATCAATTCGCTGACGGGCTTTTTCCAGTCGGTATCTTTTTTGGCGTAGAGGTAAATCTCGGTGCGGTTGCAGGTCTGCAAAATGGCCGCTTCGACGATGCCATCCTTATCAAGCAGCGCACGCAGCATTTCCTGCGCCTGACCATTGGCAAGCGACACCTTTTCCCGCCGGCCAATCGGACAATCGTGATAATTTACGCTCTGAAGCACTAATTCCATATCGGGCCTATTATAACCACCGTTACCCCCTACTGCCATATCTTACGATGCCAAAAACCGCATTGTGCTTGCGAACGCGGTTGTTTTTGTGATAATGCGTTTTTCATTTTGTCGGATTTTGAAGGTGATTATGCAGTCAGCAGGTTTAAAAAGCGGTTTAAGACGTGCTGCCTTGTGGGCAGGATTGCTTCTGATCCTGCTTTTGATTTCGCTTTCGATATACGGGGCATTCATCGGGTCGGAATCCGCAAAGGAATTTTTCAATTCGATACCATTGTCGGTTTACTGGCTTGCGTTCGCAATCCTGTTAATCTCAGCAATAGCGCAGTTTCGCCGGCTGCTTTGTTTCAGGGGGCTTTTCCTGATTCATCTGGGCTGCATAATTATCCTTGCGGGCGGCATAATCGGCTCACAGGCGGGATTTAAAATTCAGGATAAATTATTCGGCACGGACACGATTCGCACGGGCCAAATGATAATCAACAAAGGGACAACCGAACGGGCGGTGGAGTTGGAAGATGGTGTAACAAAAACGCTGTCCTTCGCGATAAAGCTCGTGGATTTCAAAATTGAATATTATCAGCCTGGGCAATTGATTATAAGAACACCAAATGGCGATGGGTTTAAAATCTCCGCTGAGCAAGGACAAAAATATGTACTTGGGGATGAATTAGGCAGTGTTGAGATTGTCAGACGATTTGAGAATTTCAAATTGACGCAGGAAGGTGACAAGCGAATCGCGATTGATGATGCCAACGGCGGGCCTAATCCGGCTCTTGAACTCTTATCGAAAAACAGCGACGGCAGCGAGAAGACAAGATATGTATTCGAGCGTTTCCCAGGCCACTCCATGCCCGATGATAATTTACAATTTTCTTATCACAGGCCGGTTAAGGATTTTCTAAGCGATGTTGAGGTCGTTAAAGATAATAAGGTAGTTACGCGGAAGAATATCGAGGTCAATAAGCCGCTGCATTATGGCGGGTATCTTTTTTATCAGCAGGGTTACGACAGCGAATCAGGCCGATATACGGTGCTTGGCGTGACAAGCGACAAAGGACTCGGAATAGTCTTTCTCGGCTACATCCTGCTTTGTGCAGGGGTCTTCTGGCATTTCTGGTTGCGGCAGATCTTCGGCGACAGGGAGATTGAGGACTAATCGATGGCGATTAAATATACAATTCAGGGTTTGCTGATTTACGCCGCGATGGCCGGGTATTTACTGGCGTTTGTCATTACGCTGTTACGCCGGCAAAAAGCGGGGCGTGTTTTCTTTTTGGCTGGGTTCCTCGTCGGCTGCGCGGCTCTCGCTTATCGCTGGGTTGATGTCAGGCATATTCCGCTGCAGAATCTTTTCGAGGTATTTTTGTGCCTCGGTGTTTTGGCGTATCCGATTTCGATTTTCTGCAATCGCGTTTTGCGAGTAGGCGGTGTCGCGGCTGATATGCTGATTGGAGTAATCGTGCTTTTCCCCGCGGGACTTATCTTTAGCGCTGAGCCGATGCAATTACCTCCCGCTTTACAAAGCTGGCTTTTCGGCCCTCATGTCCTCGTGTATATGCTCTCATATGTCTTTATGACAAAGGCGGCTGTGCAGGCAAGTTTGCTATTGTCGGGCAGAAATACAGAAGGTAATTTACTTACCCCCGAAGAAGCAACATATCGAATGATTTGTGCGGGTTTTCCGCTGTTGACGCTTGGTCTTGTTCTCGGAAGTATCTGGGGGCAGAACGCCTGGGGCGACTGGTGGGGCTGGGACCCGAAGGAATTATGGTCGCTCGCCTCCTGGTTAGTTTACGTGGGCTATTTCCATTTCCGCTATATGTTCGGCAGGCGATTGCCGCGGATAAATTCGCTCTGGGCAGTCATCGGCTTAGTTATCATCATTATTACGCTTTTATGGGTGAACCTATCCCGCCTTTTCCCCGGCCTGCACAGTTACGCGATGTGAAACCTTGCACTTGGCAAGCAAGGCTGTTTGAGGTATAAAGCTGAGAGTTTGGAACATTAATCAGGTTTTGAAAGGATAACAAAAATGGTCAGGAACGTGGTTTTGGGTTTGGGGGTAATTGTTTTGCTGGCAACGGTTGCGAATTGCGCAGAGCCGAACGCGGCGCCGGAGCAGAAAAAGCCGGAAGTAATTCAATGGGTGGAAGTTGACGGTCAAAAATGGATGGTCCACGATGAAAAAAGGCCGATGGCCCCGGTTGTCACACCAGGTGAAGCAAGCTGCTATGACAAGGTTGGCACCGCCCCATCGGATGCGGTTGTGTTGTTTGACGGCAACGACATCTCCAAATGGGAAGGCGTGAAGAATCCCAAAGGGCCGTTCCCATGGAAAATGGGCGAAGGTTATTTCGAGACCGTAAAGGATGCCGGCTACATTCGCACAAAGCAGAAATTCGGCTCATGCCAGCTTCATGTAGAATTCGCAGAGCCTGAAAAGGTAATAGGCAACAGCCAGGGACGAGGCAACAGCGGCGTATTTATGATGGAGATTTATGAGATTCAGGTGCTCGATAACTACAACAACAAAACATACGCGGATGGTCAGTGCGGGGCGCTTTATGGCCGAAATGTGCCATTAGTCAACGTCTGCAGGAAACCGGGCGAATGGCAGTCATACGACGTAGTATTCCACAGACCTACTTTCAAGGATGGCAAGGTGGACAGGAAAGCAAGATTTACTGTATTTCAAAACGGCGTTCTCATTCAGGATAACGTCGAGCTTCAGGGCGGGACCGGCTGGATGGGCCCCCACGCTATAAGTGATTACTTCCCACATGGCGATAAAGGCGCATTATCTTTGCAGGACCACGGCAACCCGGTTAAATTCAGAAATATCTGGGTTCGCGAATTGAAAGATTAATACAGACAAAAATAAAAAACCAAAAGGCCGGGTATTTTTGCCCGGCCTTTTTATTATTTTTGTCGCAAAATCAGCTTTTCCGTCACTATATAGTGAAGACCCAGGGTTTTTTTGATATGTTAGTATGTGGAGCTTGAAAATGCCTGAAAATGACGGATTTTACATTCAGCGTTGCCTTGACGGCCATCCGGACGATTTTCGACACCTCGTCCGGCGATACAAAGGGCCTGTTTTGGGGTATTTGGCGGGGCAGCTTGGAAGAAGCGATTTGGCGGAAGAGGCGCTGCAGGAAGTATTTGTCAGGTGCTATTTCGGCTTGTCTTCACTTGAAAAGCCGGAATCGTTTTTCGCCTGGATGTTAGGCGTTGCCAATCGCGTCGCCAAAGAGCAGGTAAGAATCGAGCAAAAAGAGCGTCAGACCGCCGAGAAACTGGCTCAAATGCCCGCCCAATCCGAAGGCGGACGTGACTGGCCGTTGGCAAAAACAGTTGCCAAGCTCGACGATTTTTCAAGGCAGTTGATTTTGCTTCGATACTATGGCGGGCACACCTGCAAAGACGTCGCGACCATAATGAATATCCCCATAGGAACGGTGACCAAGTCTCTTTCGAGGGCTTATGCACGGTTGCGAGAGATGCTTAAAGACGAAGCAGCACAGGAAAGTGAGGTGCAGTTATGAATTGCTCCCAATGCAGAGAACTTTTAGTAGGTTACATTGAAGGGCTGCTTGACGCCGGCCAGAACCAGGCGGTCAAATCACATCTGAATACATGTGCCGAGTGCCGCAAAGAACTCGAACAGATAACCTCGCTTCAAAACCGTCTTATCGCTAATGGCACCAGCAGCATTAAAGATGACCTCGAAAACGCAGTGATGGACAGAATCGTCCGCGAACAGGCATTTAAACTCCGGAAAACGAATCAGGATAAACAGAACTTGAACTTCTGGAGGTTCATTATGAGAAGTACAATTACAAAATTTGCTGTGGCCGCGGTAATAATCGTGGCCGCGATTGTGGGTATTCACTATTTTGCGGGCAGCGGCACAAAACCATGCCTCGCCTGGGACTGCGTCATCCGCTCGATTATGGACGCCAATACCGCGGAATTTGACATCATCGTCGGCGAAGAAGGCAATGCGCCTGTGATTCACGATATGATTATGGGGTCAAAAATCAGGCGGACTTTAAGCGGTATGGAAGCAGTGAGTATTATTGATTTGGGCACCTCGCAAATTCTGTCTCTCGACCCCGCCAACAAAAAGGCGGTGTATATCTCGCTTAAGGACCTGCCGCAGATGCCCAACTATATGGACCAGCTTCGCAACGTTATAACTATGCTCGAAAAACTCCCGGGCTTTACTGTCGAAGATATAGGCGACCAGGTTATCGACGGCCAGACCCTGTATGGCCTTAAGGCAAAACATCCCAAAGTTGAGATCGAAATATGGGCGGATCCTAAAACAGGACTTCCGGTGCGAATACTGCAGCAGGAAGGGCAAGTGAAGGTGATTTGCAAAAATATGCGGTTCGACGTACCCATGAACGAGTCGCTTTTCGATATGAATGCCCCTGAGGGTTACAAAGTTGAAAAACAGGATATGAATCTTTTTAGCTCCACCGAAGAGGATTTTATCGAGGGGCTGCGCGTTCAGGCCGAAGTCCTTGGTGACGGTGTTTTCCCCGATGACGTCTCAATTGAGCAATTAGTGAAACTGGCGCCGACTATCAAGGAGAAATTTGATAATCTTAAAGCGTCGGATGAAGAAAAGACCCGGCTTGGGGTTAAACTGCAAAAAGGAGTGATGTTCATCAGGTTCTTCAAGGGTGAAGGAAAATGGGTTTATGCCGGCAAAGGCATCAAGTTAGGCGACGCCGGTACTGCGATTTTCTGGTATCGCCCCGCCGGCTCACAGACATACCACGTTATTTACGGCGACCTGAGCGTCAAAGATGCCGCCGAAGCGGACCTCCCCAGGCCGATTGATAAACAATAAGCGACAATAATTTCATTAACATGGCCGGACAACTTGTCCGGCCTTTTTTATGCGCCCGAATATACTAAAACACCCCCCTTCGGTGTTGTATAATTGACAGTTAATTGTCAAACCCTTGGGAACTGAAGAGTGGATATCGAAGATAAGTTACTTACCTGGCGTTTTAATCGCGGCGACTGCGAGGCGGTCAGGCGGATATACGAGAAGTACAAGCACGAGCTTGTTGCGCTGGCTGTCGCTCTGCTGAGGAATACCGCAGCCGCGGAAGATGTCGTGCACGATGTGTTCGTATCGTTTTTGCAGCTTAGACGATTTCGGCTGACGGGCAGTTTGAAGGGATATCTGGCGACCTGCGTGGCAAATGCCGCCAGAAACGTAATCAGAGCAAATTCCAGACATAATCAGGGCTCGCTGGATGATGCGCAGCCGATTGCGTCGAACACAAACGGCCCCGATTGCGAGGCGGTTTTCGGCGAGGAAAATAGGCGTTTGAGCCGGGCGATTTTAGAATTGCCTTACGAGCAAAAAGAGGTTGTGCTGCTGCATATTCACGGCGGGATGAAGTTTGCCGCGATAGCCGAATCGCAGGATGTTTCTGTTAACACAGTATTGGGCCGATACCGGTACGGTTTGGAAAAATTACGGTCCGCACTGAACGGTGAGGTTCACAAATGAGACCGAATGAAGATATTAAAAAGTTAATTGCTGGTTTGAAAATTAACCCCAGCGCCGAACTGGATGCAAGAGTGCATAGTGTTATCGATAACGCGCTGGCAGATAAAACTAAAATTCAATCGGCGCAGTTCAGGCCGAGTATATGGAGAATAATCATGAGAAGTCCGATTACAAAACTGGCTATGGCCGCTGTGGTAATAATCACGGTTGGTCTGGCTATATACTATTTTGCGGGGGAAGGCACTCAAAGGTGCTGCGCCTGGACACAAATAGCAGATAAAGTGTCGCAGATAAAAACATGTGTCTATAGTATGCACCTTCAACAAACAGGCGGGCCTATCGGTCAAAAGGGTCAGCAAATCGAATCAAAGGTGTATATTTCATCGGACTACGGCCAAAGAATGGAAACCTATATTGACGGCAACATTATGCAGCAGATGTATATCCCGGCCGACGGCAACGCTATGATTATGGTGATACCATCTGAGAAAAAGTATATGCGAATGGTGCTGACGGACGAGGCGCGGGCGAAGACAAAAAATCAAACGCAGGACCCGCGGACTATGGTGACTCAAATGGTGTCCGGGATGACGGGTGAGCATAAAGAGCTCGGCAAAGAAACAATAAATGGTGTTGAGGTTCAGGGCATCGAAGTGAATAATCCGCCGGCGTTTGTGACAATTTACAACAATTTCATTGGCCGACTGTGGGTTGATGTTGCCACTAAATATCCTGTGCGGATGGAAATAGAAACAGAGATAGGAACAGGTGAGCAAAAGATAAATATATTGATGGTTATGGACAATTTCGAGTGGGGCGAGGATTTAGACCCGGCCATATTTGAGCCGAATATACCCGCCGACTATACGACGATGGGAGAACTAAAGATACCAGCTCAGGACGAGGCAAGTGCTATCGAGGGATTACGTCTTTTCGCTGAAATGACGGATGGTCATTACCCCAGCCAGATGAATGTGATGACTTTAACCAAAGAGAGCGCAGAGGCCTACGGGAAAAAACTGGGGGCTGCGATAACAAAACCGAGCGACGAACAAACGCAGCAGATGATGGCTGAAATGATGAAGTTTCAGGCGCCGGTTCTGTTCTATACCAAACTCGGGCGGGACGGCAATGACCCAATGTATTACGGCAAAGATGTCAAGACCGGCGACGCGAATACTGTGCTGATGCGATGGAAAATCTCGGACGGCACTTACAGGGTCATATACGGTGACTTGTCCGCCGAGAATGTAACCGCTGAAAAGCTTAAAGAAATGGAGCAGGCGGCACAGAAGTAAATTTAGTTTCGACATTACAATCAAAGGCCGGGCGATTTCGTCCGGCCTTTTTTATGCGCATTTATGAAATAATGTCACATTTTAGAGAAATAGAGGTTGCGCAAGGGAGATTTTTTTCGTCTATAATAATGAGGTCGGCCAAAAATACTTAAAGGGAACGCTTTGAGGACTCAAGACAAGAAACTTCTGGAGCTGTTGGATAAATCCGGTGCAAGTTTGCACCGACTGCTGACTCAACTGACACTGAACGAGCAAACAGCGGAAGATTTGATGCAGGAACTGTTTATTAAGCTTGGCTGCTCCGGGCACATTGAAAACATAACGGATTTAGACGCTTACGCCTACAGGTCGGCTGTCAATCTGGCGTTCGACTGGCGACGCAGAAACAAACGAAATACCATGAGCATAGAACAGGTTTCTGAGCCGGCTTCGCGAGAGGTTTCGCCTTTAGACAATACAATCCAAAATGAAGAGCTTGAGGAAATACTTAACGCCGTAGGGCAACTGGAAGGAATAAGTCGGGAGGCATTTGTGATGAGGCATATCGAGCAGCAACCATATGAGGCAATCGCAAAAGTCCTCGGGCAAGACGAGCATCAGGCGCGGGCCTTATGCCACAAAGGATTACAGCGCCTTCGGCAGATTTTGCATGTCGAAGACGAAAGAGGGACTGACTAATGTCTAAATATGATGAAAACAAAATTCAGGAAGGGCTGCGGATAATATCACAAGTTGAGCCGAATCCCGAATCAACCGGTCGGGCAGTCGATAAGATTCGAAGGTCATTGGCCGGTGAAGTTCAACCTGATTCAAATATCAGGACGTGGAGAATAATTATGAGAAGTCCTATTACAAAATTAGCGGTTGCGGCGGTAATCGTCGCGGCTGTGATTGCGGGTATCTACTATTTTGCAGGTGAAGGCACGCAGAAGTGCTGTGCCTGGGAACGAATTGCAGACAAGATCGAGCAGGCAAAGTCATGTGTGTGCCGCCTGCATGTTACGATAATAGCTAAGAAAGCGAAGCAGCCCGAGCATGTAGAGGCTCTGGCGTATATGTCCTCTGATTATGGGTACAGATTTGAGACCTATTATGATGGAAATACGGCCCATCTGGCCTATTTATCTTTTGTCGGTAAAACAGCGGTTGTAATAATGCCACAAAAGAAAAAATATATTCGAGCTGATATACCGTATAACAAACTGTCTGAGTTAACCAGTGATTATGAGGACCCGAGGGATATATTGTCACATTTAATGTCCGGCGAGCATAAAGAGCTTGGCACAAAGATTATTGACGGAGTTAAAGTGCAGGGTATTGAAGCTACGGTATTGGGGATGCTTAAAGGTTGTCTATGGGTAGATGTTGCAACTGAATATCCCGTGAGAATGGAATTAGAGTACGAAAAGGACGAAGTTGAGATTACTGCAGTTATGGATGGATTTGAATGGAATCCAGAATTGGCCTCAGATTTATTCGAGCCGAATATTCCAGCTGATTTTACGTCGATGGGTGAAGTAATTTTACCGGGTGGTGAAGCAACAAAGGCCCTCGAGGGGTTTAGGACGTTTGCTGAATTAACGAATGGAAGTTATCCGGCCGACGTGGACACGACTGAGCTGGAAAAACAGGCACAGGAAGCTATGAGGAAAGAGATGAACATCGTGCCGGGCGTCGAGCCGAACGCAGAAGAAGCCAATCAAATATCGCAGAAGATGGCGAGCATTCAGGAAATAGCCGTTTTCTATGACAATATGCTTGCGCGAGATAAAGACCCTGTTTATTACGGTAAAGATGCGACCGCCAATGATGCAAATATGATTTTAATGAGATGGAAGGCAATACATGGCCGAGTCTCATTTCAAGTATTCTTCTCCAGTGATTTTGCAGGTACAGCTAAAAGTGCAGATGAAATTTTTAAAGTAGAAGAAATACCTTCAGATGATTATAGAGTATTATTCGGTGATTTACATGTTGAAGATGTAAATGCGGAAAAGCTGAAAGAAATGGAAGAGGAGATATATCAGTAAAAAACATCGTGTAATAATAAGATCAAAGGCCGGATAATCAGTCCGGCCTTTTTTTGTGCGCAAAGGAGGCAATATACATAAGCGCTTGTTTTTGCTACACTTAAAAGGTATTGCAAAAATAGCCGGTATGGTTATAATGTTGCTTTCTATTGGTAAACCGAAATTCAAGGGGCCGGGCGGCGGCGTTTTTTTCAGGAGAAGATTTAATGGAATCAACGACACAGGCACAAAGCGGGATTAATTTGTTCGGCGAAGAAACGCTGAGTATGGAACAGATAAAGAATCTGTCTGAACGAGTTCATTCGAGCGAGGCAAGCCGGCTGGCATTTGCGGAGCAGGTTGAGCAGAATATGGGCAAGACCGGCGGCAAAGGATGTCTCGCTGCGGGTATCGGATTATTTATCCTGGGCAGAGATGCCGAAGCGGTCGAGAAACTGCAGAAGGGCAGCGACTGCAAGGAAAAGTTTATGTGCCTTGCGGCTGCTCTGCGTCGGCTTGGCAATTACGACGAAGCGATAATGAACTTCCACGCCAGTGGGAAACAAGGGGCGGATTCGCTCGCGGTTTCGCTCGAGAAAGCTGCCACATACCGCATGGCGGGCAATTTCGAGTCAGCGGAAAAAGAGATTAAGGGCTGCGCTAATTTCAAGAACGTAAGCGCAGAGTTTCATTATCAGCTTGGCCGGCTGCGTGAGATACAGGGGCTGTATGATGAGGCGACCGAAAATTACAAGGCAGCGCTGGAGCTTTCGCCGAAGCATCAGGAAGCGATGTTTCATCTGGCGTACCGTTGCGACCTTTCCGGCGATGAGGACGCGGCGATTGACTACTACAAGGCGATTACATCATCGTCGCCGATTTACACAAGCGCATTGCTGAACCTGGCGGTGATTTACGAGGACAAGGCAGATTACGACAGGGCCGAGAGATGCGTGCAGAAGGTTCTGGCGTGTCATCCGAATCACAAGCGGGCAAATTTGTTTCTAAAGGATATCCAAAGCTCCAAGACGATGGTTTACGACGAGGAGACGGAGAAGAAGAAGACCCGTAAGATGCAGATTCTCGAAACGCCGTTGTCTGATTTCGAGCTTTCGGTACGAAGCAGGAACTGTCTCAAGAAGATGAATCTCAATACCCTCGGGGACCTGCTGAGGACAACCGAAGCGGAACTGCTTGCGTTTAAGAATTTCGGCGAGACGAGTTTGCGTGAAATAAAAGTGATACTGGATTCCAAGGGCCTGCAGCTTGGTATGATGCCGGAGGACAGACAGTTCGGGCCGGCCGACCCGGTGCCGGCAGCCAGTGTTGCCGAAGAGCCCACAGCCGACCATGGATTGGCCGGCAAGCCGATAGTGGATTTGCAATGGTCGGTCAGGGCAAAAAAGGCGCTGCTGAAGCTCAACCTGCGCACGGTCGGAGAGCTGACGCGGATTACGGAAGCGGAACTGCTGGGCTGCAAAAATTTCGGCGTAACAAGCTTGAACGAAGTCAAAAGGGTCCTGGCGAATCTCGGTTTGTCGCTGCGTACGCTGGAATAAAGTTTTTACAAAATGGGGGCGAAGACGTTTCGCGGGCGCCAGCGAAATAGATTTTGCATGGCAGGTGGTCTGAAAAGTATGCGGTTTCGGCAATTCAGGTGGCGTAACGATTTCGGGGCGTGGAGAACAATCGGCAATTGTCTGCTGGCCGGGTTAGTGCTGGCGGCGGGCGCGGTGTTTTTTAGTTGTCACGAGCAAATGGTCGTGGAAAGCACTCCGCAGATGAACGTCGAGCAGCCGTATATGGTGCGGGTGCTGCTGGCCGATGACATCAATCACTGCACGATAAAGATGCGAGGGGGATTCAGTTTATTTAACAGCGACAGCAGCGTCCTGATTCCTGAGACGACATTTACCGAGCGCGGGCAATTGATGAACGTGGCCGTTTCGGGAGGCGAGTTTACCATCGAGGGCAGAAGATTCGCGGCCCGCGAGATAACGATTTTGCCGGATGAGCCCTTCACGTTTGTTATGGACGGCAACGAGTTTCGTGGCAAACTGCTGCTGAAAGCCAACGTTGACGGCCAGACATTCGAGGCGATAAATATTGTGCCCCTTGAGCCGTATCTGGCGGGGGTTGTTGGTGCGGAAATGCCCGACCGCTGGGAGGCGGAGGCATTGAAGGCGCAGGCGATCGCAGCGAGGACATATTGCCTTTATAACAAAAAGAAATTCGGGCTTATGCGCGACTGGGACGTGGCAAGGACACAGACCAGCCAGGTTTACCTTGGATTGAAGGGAGAATCGGCGAGCGTGTGGAGAGCAGTCAACGAAACATCGGGAGAAGTCCTGATGTGCGAGCAGGCAGGGCTGCCTGGCGCGGGGGCATCAGGTGAAGAACTTTTCCCGGCGTATTACAGCTCAAGCTGCGGGGGGCATACCGAGGATGCCAAAAATGTCTTCGGGGATTCGTTCGGGCCGCTGGGTGGAGTTGAGTGTCCGTATTGCAGGGCAGTGGCAAGGCCGGATGTGTTTTTCTGGCCGATGGTCCAGTTTAACAAAGGAACGATTACGACAGCCGTGCAGAAAAAATATCCGCAGTTAAAAGGGCTTGGTGATATCGAGAATATCTCGGCAGTCAAACAGAGCGACTATCCGGATTTCTCGCGTATAACAATGGTGAAACTTACCGGCACCAACGGCAGAAGCGAATTTTTGAGAGCGGAGGACCTCCGGCTTACGATTGACCCGGCAGGCAACAGAATTCGCAGCGTCGCCTGCAAAATTGCCGTTATAGAAAACAAGGTCGCATTTTTGGCGGGCAGAGGGTTCGGGCACGGCGTTGGGATGTGCCAGTGCGGCGCACAGGGGATGGCAATGCAGGGCAAGACCACAAGCGAGATTCTGCAGTATTATTATCCCGGCTCAAAATTAGTGAAAGCTTATTAAATGAATGGCTTTGAGGTAAATTACCGGGACAAAAATAGTGCAGCCAGACGAGGTGTTTTGAAGACGGCGCACGGTGATGTTGCGACGCCGGCGTTTATGCCAGTGGGGACGGCTGGAACAGTCAAGGGTATCACGCCCGCTCAACTGCGGGAGGTTGGTGCAGAAATCATACTTGCCAATACTTATCACCTGATGCTTCGCCCTGGTGTTGACGTGATAGAAAACGTCGGCGGACTGCACAAATTTATGGGCTGGGATAGGCCCATATTGACCGACAGCGGCGGCTATCAGGTATTTTCGCTTAGCGCATTGACCAAGATTGACGACGATGGCGTCGAGTTTGCCAGCCATATCGACGGAGCGAAAGCGTACCTCGACGCGGAGGGCGCGACCAAGATTCAGAATCGACTGGGCTGCGATATCGCGATGTGTTTTGACCAGTGCCCTGCTTTCGGCTGTGAGCTGGCGGAATTAGGCCGGGCGGTTGAGAGGACGATTCGCTGGGCAAAACGATGCAAAAATGCGCACAGTAACCCGAAGCAGATGCTTTTCGGGATAGTGCAGGGAGGGATAGATTTGGCGATGAGGCATCGTTGCTCGGCGGAGCTGGTGAATATGGATTTTGCGGGCTACGCGCTGGGCGGGCTTGCAATCGGCGAGGGACACGAAAATATGATAAATACAGTTCGCCATACCGCACCGCTATTGCCAGATGATAAGCCGAGATATTTGATGGGCGTTGGGAATCCAGCGGATATTATCGCGGCGGTTATGGCGGGCGTGGATATGTTCGACTGCGTGCTGCCTACCCGTAACGGGCGAAACGCGTATGCGTTCACAATGAATGGGCCGCTGCGTATGCGAAATAACGAGCATATAACCGACGCGGGGCCAATTGAGCAGGGTTGCGACTGTTACGCCTGCGGGAATTTTTCGCGGTCGGCAATTCGCCACTTTTTCAACGTGGGCGAGATGATGGGGCCTATTCTTGCGACGATTCACAACCTGCGGTTTTATCAGCGGCTGATGATTGAGATAAGACAACACATCGAAAAGGGAGAAATGGTGCAGTGGGGTAATCAGCAGCTTGGCAGGATGTTGGCCTGGAACGGACAGGCAGAGGAAGGGTAATCTGAAATTTTGCAAAATTAAAACTTTGCACGGGCCGGGACGTATGTTAGGTTTGTGTGGTTAGGTAACAATTGACTGTTGTGGAAACAACTGAAAACAGAGGTATGCAGGGGCAAAATGGGCAGTAGTTTGAAAGATTTTATTTATACGGCGGAGGCGTGGCCGGATGAAATATTGGCGCCGGAGCCGCAGAGGAAACGTTCTACATCGGGCGGGCAGGGTGGCTCGCAGGAAAATAACCAGGTAAACAATAATAAGTTCGAACTGCCCGAAGAGCTTGGAATCCTCGCGATAAGAAACGCGGTTGTTTTCCCGGGGACGGTCGCGCCGCTGGCGGTCGGCAGGGAGAAAAGCAAGGCGCTTCTGAAAGACGTGGTGCCGAATGAAACGGTCATCGGGATATTGACACAGCGTAAGCCCGATACCGACAAGCCGGATTTCCCGGACCTTTATGATGTGGGCACAGCCGCAATGGTGCTGAAAGTTATCAGGGCGCCGCAGGGTTCGATTAGTATTTTCGTTCACGGCATAGCCCGGTTCGAGGTAACGGGAGTAGCATCGACCGAGCCATACCTAAAGGCGAAGGTTCGGCTACTCGACTCGACGGCGAGAATGACCAAGCGATTGCAGGCGCTGATGGTGAACGTCCGGCAGACGGCGAATAAAGTTATCTCGCTTAGTCCAAATGTGCCGGAAGAGGTTTCCTCGCTGCTCGAAGAAATCGAGGACCCGTCCGCTCTGGCGGATTATCTTGCAGCCAATATCAGCTTGAAGACCGATGAAAGGCAAAAGTTGCTGGAGGAACTTGACCCCGCGAGGCGCCTGGAACGACTTTCGGTTGAGCTTGCCAACCAGCTTGACGTTCTTGAGCTTAGCCACAAGATTCAGGGACGGGTTCGCGATTCGGTCGAGAAAAGCCAGCGTGAGTATTTTCTTCAGGAGCAGTTGAAGGCAATTCAGACGGAGCTTGGTAAAGAGGACTCAAGAGTCGAGGAGCTTAAGCTGCTCAGTGATAATATCAAGAAAGCGAAGATGCCCGAGCGGGTCGAGGCGGAAGCGATGCGTGAACTTGACCGGCTGAGCAAGATGATGTCCGCTTCGCCTGAATACAGCGTGATAAGGACGTATCTGGATTTTGTGTGCGAATTGCCGTGGTCTGTGGGGACAAAAGACCGCATAGACATAAACCAGGCACAGCGAATCCTTAACCGCGACCACTATGACCTTAAAAAGGTAAAAAAACGTATTCTCGAATTCCTCGCGGTGCGAAAACTGAATCCGATGGGCAAAAGCCCGATACTTTGCTTTGTTGGCCCGCCGGGGGTAGGCAAGACCTCACTTGGTAAATCAATCGCGGCCGCATTGGGCAGGAAATTTATCCGTATATCGCTTGGCGGCATACGTGACGAAGCCGACATACGCGGCCACAGGCGAACGTATATCGGCGCGCTTCCCGGCAGAATCCTGCAGGAACTGCGAAAGGCAAACTCCAAAAACCCGGTATTTATGCTGGATGAGCTTGATAAAATCGGCGCAGATTTCAGGGGCGACCCGGCAAGCGCAGCTTCTGGAGGTGCTCGACCCGGAGCAGAATGCCAATTTCACGGACCATTACCTGGACCAGCCGTTTGATTTATCGACTGTGATGTTCATTGGTACGGCCAACTACACCGAGCCGATACCGCCGGCACTTCACGACAGGATGGAAATCATTGAACTGCCCGGCTATACCGAGACGGAAAAGCTTAACATCGCGAAGAAATATCTCGTGCCGCGGCAATTGAAAGAGCACGGGCTGAATAAAAACCGGCTCAAAATCAAAAGCGAGACAATCGCTGCGATAATAAAGAGTTATACACGCGAGGCGGGCGTACGCAATCTTGAGAGAAATATCGCGGCGGTATGCAGGGCCGTGGCGACTGATATCGCGAAAAACAAAAAAAGGAAGGCGACCATCAAGGCGGACGGCTTGGCCAAGATTCTCGGGCCCACGCAATATGAATCGGAGCTTGCCCTGCGTGCCGGGATACCGGGGGTGGCGACCGCGCTTGCGTTTACGCCCGTGGGTGGCGAGATACTGTTTATCGAGTCGGCTTCGATGCCAGGTAAGGGTGCCTTGCAGCTTACGGGCCAAATCGGCGACGTGATGAAGGAAAGCGCACAGGCGGCATTTTCAATCCTGAAATCCAACGCAGGCAAACTAGGTATCGAAGCAGGCAGGTTCACCAAATCCGATTACCACATACACGTGCCGGCAGGCGCAATTCCAAAAGATGGGCCAAGCGCGGGCGTCGCGATGTTCAGTTCGCTTGTCAGTTTGCTTTTGCATAAGCCGGTGAGACCCGATGTGGCAATGACGGGCGAGATTACGCTGCGCGGTTTGGTGCTGCCGATAGGCGGACTGAAGGAGAAGATATTGGCTGCCAAACAGGCCGGCATAAAGACGGTAATTTTGCCCGCCCGCAACAAAAAAGACCTGCCTGAAGTGCCAAAGGAAGCCAAAAAGGGCATGAAATTCAAATTCGTCAAAAACACAAACGAAGTGCTTAAAATCGCCCTGAATACTGACTAATTAAACAGCAGGCAAGGTTTGCGGTTAATTCTTTTTTTTATCCGTCGTTGTTTTCGGCGAGTTCGGCAATATCAACGGTTTTCCGCTGTCCTCGCGTCTCGCTTCAATCATCGCTATGATGATAACACCGATGACTGTTGCCATCCCGATTATTACCAGAAGAACCATACCCAAATGACTGCTTATGCTCATATCACACCTTTTCTTTTATTATCGCATTTGCAATTCTAACAACATCAATCATTTTTGCAACATCGTGGACGCGAACAATTGATACGCCCGCGTAGGCACAAAGTGCGACTGTGGCGGCTGTGCCGAAGATCCTGTCAACAGGATTTTCTTTGCCTGTTAATTTGCCTATGAACCATTTCCTGCTTGGGCCGACAAGGACACGATAGCCGGTCTTTACGAATTTATCAAGATTGGCTAAAAGCTTGAGGTTGTGCTCAACGGTCTTGCCAAAACCGATGCCTGGGTCGATGAAGATTCGCTCTTTAGGTATTCCTGATTTTTCAGCCCGCTTTGCCTTATCGAGTAAAAATTTCAAGACATCCACAACCACGTCTTTATATTTCGGCTCGACCTGCATTGTTCGCGGCATTCCCTGCATATGCATCAGAATAACGGGGACTTTTCGTTTGGCGGCCAATTGCGCCATTCGCTCATCCGCTAAAGCGGTTATGTCGTTTATGATATTTGCACCGGCGTCTAACGCCGCTTTTGCAACCTCACAGTTTGTGGTATCGATGCTGATACAGACCTTTGTTTTTTTTGTGAGTTTAGTTATTACGGGTATTGCCCTGCGAATCTGTTCATCAGCGGTAACGGCCTGTGCGCCCGGTCTTGTGGATTCGGGGCCTACGTCGATTATTGCAGCTCCCTCGGCAACCATTTTAATGCCTTGCTCGATGGCTTTATCCAGGTCGATAAATTTCCCGCCGTCGCTGAACGAATCGGGAGTAACATTAAGAACGCCCATCACAATGCAGCCGCCGGAAAAGTCCAGTTTACCGGTCGGCCATTTGAGAGTATTTTTAGTATTGCCTGCCATTTATTTTATTTGAAACCCTATTCCGCTTAACCTGGTCTTCAGCCCGTTCCCTGCGGTCATTATGATTTTGGTATTTTGAAATTCCCTTCGCACGGGGTAATTTTTGCGGAGGTCGTCGAAGAACTTGCCTCTTTTCTCCGGCTCGACCATAGCGATTTCACGGGTATTAAAATCGTCGCGGTTGATTACATAAACCTGCCGGACAATTTCGTAAAGAAGCTCCTGGTAGTCGGGGTTGATTTTATCAATTGTTATTTGCGGCACCGCCGGCGGAGGGAGAAAATCATTGATTTTGTATTTTGGTTTTAAGCCGAAGTGTTCGCAGGCGGCGTTGTAAATCATAATCATTCCCGCGATTTTGCCGTCAAAAGAATAACCCGCGATATGAGGCGTGGAAATATCAACAAGCCGAAGAAGTTCGCAATCGATATTCGGCTCATTTTCCCAGACGTCAAGGACGACCGCGCCAAGTTTCTCATTTTTTATAGCGGCCTTGAGTGCGGCAGTATCGTGAACGGCCCCTCGACAGGTATTTACGAAGACACATCCTGGTTTCAAATAGGCGAAAAATTTCTCGTCTGCCAAATGGTATGTTTTGTCCTGTCCTTCGCGGGTCAAAGGCGTATGCAGCGTAATAAAATCGCAATTAAAAAGCTCATTGATAGGCCGGTATTTTGAGTCGCCGGTCCGGCATAACAGCGGCGGGTCGTTAAGTTTGACAATCATACCGAGGGTATCGCATTTTTTCGCGACTTTGCTTCCTACGTTGCCGACGCCAATGACGCCGATAGATTTGCCTTCGAGGGTTATTTTGTGTCTTTGAGCGACAGAGAGCAAAGCCGCGACAATATAATCGGCGACGGAGTTGGCATTTGAACCCGGCGCCGAGGCGAAACCGATGCCTCTATTTTTCAGGTAATCAACATCTATGTGCTCGAAGCCGATTGTCGCGGTGGCGACGAATTTGACTTTGCTGCCGGCCAGAAGCTTCTCATTTACCGGCGTAATGCTGCGAACGAGCAGAATATCCGCGTCGGCCACAGTTTCCGGTGTAATCTGCCTGCCGGATAGCGTTTGAACGTCGCCTATTGACGCAAAACATTCTTTTACAAACGGTATATTTTCATCAGCTACTATCTTCATTTTTTATTCCCATCGCCCGGCGATTTTTTCGCCGCATTCGGGGCAGTGCGAATCCTTTATTTTGTTCGAGGCGACATTATAGCCGATTCGTTCGATGAGCGGGTGGCCGCATTTATAACAATGTGTATTTTCCTGTTTTGAGCCGGGGACGTTACCGAGATAGACGTAGTGCAGGCCCGCCTGTTTACCGACTTCATAAGCCCGCTGGAGCGATTTGGGCGGTGTGGGCTGTGAATCCGTATATTTATATTGCGGATAAAATCTGCTGACGTGCCAGGGAAAATCGGGGCCGGCTTTTGTAATGAGAAAATCAGTGAGCCGCTTGAATTCCTCGTCGGAATCATTTTCCTCGGGCAACAGCAGCGTCGTTGTTTCCATCCATATATTGGTATGTTTGGCGATATATTCGATTGTGTCGAGGACGGGCTGAAGCTTCGCCTTGCACAGCCGGTGATAATAATCCTCGCTGAATGCTTTCAAATCCACATTTATCGCGTCTAACCACTCGGCTGCGAAATCAATCGTCTCTCTGGTCTGGTATCCGTTGCTGACGAAGACGTTTTTCAGGCCGCGCTGCTTTGCCAGTCTGGCACAGTCGGCGGCCAGCTCCATAAATATGGTCGGCTCGGTATATGTGTAGGAAATGCTTTTGCAGCCATATTGAATTGCAGCGTTGACGATTTGTTCGGGGCTTATGGCCTCGCCCTCAAATTCGCCGGTTTCGACGACGGCCTGGCTAATCTGCCAGTTCTGGCAGAATTCGCAGCGGAAGTTGCAGCCCATCGTCGCAATCGAAAAACTTTTACTTCCCGGCTGGAAATGAAACAATGGCTTTTTCTCTATCGGGTCGGGATTGGCCGAAACAACCTTGTCATAATTGAGCGAGTACAGAACGCCCCCGATATTCCTGCGGACGGCGCATATACCGGTTTTACCCTCGGCAATCAGGCAACGATGCGCACAAAGAAAACACTGCACCTTATTGCCTTGTGCCTGTTCCCACAAGACGGCTTGTTTTAGATGTCGCTGTGCTGTCATTTGTTTCACCTGATATATATACCTTCCGGCTTCGCCGACTCAGTATATTGAATTGCTCAGGCGAAATCAAACCCTTCGATGTTGTCCGGGGCGGGTCCCCGTTACCATCGGGACGCTATGCCCTGCCGATGCGTTTCAGATAGGCCTTTGATTTTTTAAGTCCCATCCTCGACGCTTTCTTTTTCACGGCGTCGGTTTTGCGTCCAACCTTTTTGGCGATTTTGGAAGTGGCGGTTACAGGAAACAACCTTTTGAGCTGGTTGAGGTCCCCTTTGCTCCACTGTCCTCTTGGAGTTCTTTTCTTTGCCATTTGTGTCCCCTTTCACAAAAGCTCGGTGCCATAATATATCCCCATCGAGGGACGACACCGCTACGTGACAATCTACATATACGACGCGATGGTGTCAAGTGTTTTTGGCGACAATAGAAATATAAAATTATTCAGCCCAAAGGCATTAAATAAGGGCCGCCATATACTTTACAGCCCCGTGATTTGAGGTATACTGCTTATTATGGCAAACTCGAAGGAAAACTCGGTTGGTATAGTTAAAACGCAGATAATACGGGTTGTCGAAGAGAATAATCCGCTGGAACTTGCGTGCGGCAAGACGCTTGGGCCGATTGACGTTGCATATGAGACATACGGCAGGCCCGACGCGACGGGAGATAATGTTGTCCTGATTTGCCATGCCCTTAGCGGCAATGCCCATGTTGCAGGATTAAACGGCCCTGACGACCGCAAACCCGGCTGGTGGGATAATATGGTCGGGCCGGGAAAGGGTATCGATACCAATAAATATTTTGTGATTTGCTCGAATTTTTTGGGCGGCTGCTCCGGCACGACTGGACCGTCCTCGATTAACCCCAAAACCGGCAAGCCGTACGGGCTTGATTTCCCGATTATCACAATAGCGGATATGGTGAAGGTCCAAAAGCTCCTGCTCGATAAGCTCGGCGTGAAAAAATTATTGTCCGTGATAGGCGGCTCGATAGGCGGGATGCAGGTTTTACAGTGGACCATTTCGTATCCGGATTTTGTCAAAGCAGCGGTACCGATAGCGACGACAAGCCATTTAAGCGCACAATCAATCGCGTTCGACGCGGTAGGACGAAACGCGATACTGGCAGATGCTAATTTTGCCGACGGGCAGTATCACAATAAGGGGCAGCCGGCCGAAGGGCTGGGTATTGCGCGGATGATTGGGCATATTACGTATCTTTCAGAAGAAAGTATGCGTGATAAATTCGGCAGAAAACTTCGGACTGCCGACGACTATAAATATGATTTTGCCTCGGAGTTCGCCGTCGAGACGTATCTTGATTATCAGGGGCAGAGCTTCGTCGAGCGGTTCGACGCCAACAGTTACCTTTACATTACCAAGGCGTCGGATTATTTCGACCTTACAAAGGACTATGGCTCACTGCAGCAGGCGTTCGCTAACGCGAAAAGCCGATTTCTGGTCGTTAGTTTGTCGAGCGACTGGCTTTTCACGCCTGCGCAATCGAGGGCGATAGCCGAAGCGGTTGCCGCGAATCGAAAGGATGTCAGCTACTGCGATATCGCCTCGCCTTATGGTCACGACGCGTTTTTGCTGGAGATTGACACACTTGGACAATTTATCTGCTGTTTTCTGAAAGCGACCTATGACCCGCAGAATCGCAAACCATGTTCCTGTATCGCCAAGCGTGGACAAGGGCTGGATGTTTTTGACCAGCCGCAAAGGGCGCGTGTCGATTATGACCTCATTGAATCCCTCATAGAGCCGAGAAGCAGCGTGCTTGACGTTGGCTGCGGCAGCGGAGAACTGCTTGCAAATCTTGTCCGGGATAAACACATAAAAGGGGAAGGCGTCGAGCTTGGCCAGGAATATGTGCTGGATTGTATCTGCCGGGGATTGCCGGTTATTCAGCAGGATGTCGAACAGGGGCTTGATTATTATGCCGACAAGAGCTTCGATTATGTGATATTATCGCAGACGGTGCAGACGCTGAAAAATCCCGA
This sequence comes from uncultured Phycisphaerales bacterium, assembly GCA_963769245.1. GTDB lineage: Bacteria > Planctomycetota > Phycisphaerae > Sedimentisphaerales > Anaerobacaceae > Fen-1362. The sequence goes on along the minus strand of CAVYKU010000001.1, from coordinate 1,030,982 downwards.
GAAGGCGCTTCTTGAAATGCTGCGGGTCGGCAAAAAGGTGATTGTCAGCTTCCCGAATTTCGCGCACTGGCGGTGCAGATTACAAATGGCGATTCTGGGCAAGGCGCCGGTAACCGGCAACCTGCCTTTCGAATGGTATAATTCGCCGAACGTGCACTTCTTTACTATTAAGGATTTTGACAGATTTTGCGACAAACTTGGTGTAAATGTTGAAAAGAAAATAGCGTTGAGCGAAACGCGGGGCAGCCAAGTAAAGTTTGCGCCGAATCTTTTCGCCGAGCAGGCGGTTTACATAACGAGCAGAGATTAGTTTGCGAATCTCAACGGGTATTGCGGGAGAAATATAATGGCGGGTATAGAGCGGGTTGGTGTGTCGCTTGAGAAGGAATTACTTGAGGCATTCGACAAACTGATTGCCGAGAAGGGTTATCAGAGCCGGTCGGAAGCGATACGCGATTTAATCAGACAGCAATTAAGCGATAATCGGCTGCGGAACAATAAGGCCGAGGCGGTTGCCGCAGTTGTCCTGGTGTATGACCATCACGCAACCGCAATTATGGAACGATTGACCGACCTTCAGCACTCACACGTTTTGAAAACCATTTCTTCCCTGCATGTTCATCTGGGCCACCATGACTGCCTTGAGGTGATAGTTCTGCGAGGCAAGGTAGGCGAGATAAACCGGATGGGCGAAAAGCTCATAAGTATTAAAGGCGTCAAGCTTGGACGCGTTAATCTGCTGGCAAGTGAAGGACTATAAGCGAAAGTATGCCCGCGTTTGGACTTGACAATAACAGGTCAAATCGTTTCTAATATGATTGTGCAGGGCGATTAGCTCAGCTGGTTAGAGCGCACGGATCACACCCGTGAGGTCACAGGTTCGAACCCTGTATCGCCCACTACCCCTTCGCATTGTGTCGCAATGTCTTGTTCTATGTTGAATTTAGGGGGTTCACCAACTGTATGCTGCGCTGTGCAACACGGTTCAGTGTTTTGCTGCGTCGCATTTTTCGCCGCCTCTATGTTGCCGAAAAAGCCGGTTAAACTGGCAGCAAGCTGCCTGTAAACAATGACCGTATATTGATAGTTATAGTTCTATGCCATCAATTATCAATCCATTCAGCATGATTTAGCCAAAACCTCGTCCTTGATAAGAAAGGGCATATTTGGTAGTATAACTGATTATATTTGGCTTCTTTGCCTTTTGGGAGTGAGTCGCAGGTGAGTGAAAAAAACACGATAAAACACGGGTATGACGTATCAGGCAACGTTCAACGTGCCACGGCAATTTTTTTCGAGCACGATGACTTTATCCGTGCGGTTATTCGCTACAAAATTAAAGATGAGAGCAGGGCCGAGGATTTGCTCCATAATTTCTTCCTTTCGCTTGTATCAAGACCCATCCCGGCGGAAGTGCAGGATATCAGAGGTTATATCTACAGGGCGATAACAAATGACGTAACAGACCACGTCCGAAGCTCGAAAAATACCAAGCAATGACACAAAAATATGCGAATTCTAACAAAATAATCGTCAACAATAAGCCGCCCTTAGACGCCTTAATAGAAAAGGAACAGACAGCCCGGATGATAGAATTAATCAGAAATCGGGTAACGAAGAGCGAATTTAAAGCTATTGCATCGAGATACTGCGATGATTTACCCTTAAAAGAAGCGGCTGACAGGACTGAATATCAATGACCGCTCTGTAATGAGATATATTTCCACCGGTCTTAGGAAGGTTAAGCGTTTTTTGGCATTTGAGCAAGAGGTTGAAGATGATAGCACCCAATTATAACAAATTTTGTGCGGAAGCCGAGCGGCACTACTTTGACCTTTTACGTGATGAGGCCGAACGGCCTGTTCCCAGTGAAGTCGTCGACCACATAATGGGATGTATTTACTGTCGTGAGCAAATGAGCCGGCTTGAAGCAATGCTGGCCGAATGCAAAGAGCATCCACAAACGCACCCGGCACAACGTCAGATGGCGACTACCGCCATACTCAAGCTGCACTTTTCGTTTGTGGGCAAACACGTTAATTGCGCTGATGTAAGGCCTTTTTTGCCGAATCTTCTGGTTCCGACGACGCAAATCAGGATACCTACGCCTATAACAGCCCATATCGATAACTGCGACCAATGCAAAGAGGATTCCAAAAAGCTGCAAAATCTGGGTCTCAGCCAAAAACAGCTTATAACCCTCAGCCAATTGTTTGCAGATGAACTTGACGCCGAGCGAAACGGATTGCGCCACGGCTCGTGAGGCAATCCCAACTGTGGCTGCGATGACTTTTGGCCGAACAGATGCAAAAACCTTAAGGCATTTGTCTTTGTGTCCGAAATGCCGGCAGGAGCTGTACAAATTCCGTCAGATAATCCTGGAACAAACAAAAATACCGCATAGCGAAAATGAAACACAGAAAAATATCTTCCCATGTTCATCGGTAGGAGCAAATGACGTCTTTGATTATTGCATCCCATACGGCATAGACCCGGCAAGCGACGAATATGCCAAATTCCGCAAGTCCTTAACCACGCACATTGGTTGCTGTGCCGAGTGCCTTGATAAAATCCAGCAATTGCACAAGACGATTTATGAAATTGCCGAAAGGCCGGAATCCGGCGTTACGACGGTCTTCCACATAGACACGACTCGCCAAGGTTGAGACAGAAAGCATATACGCAGGTTTCCCTGTAAGGGTGGAAACAGCCAATTCGGATAGCCAGGAGCAAACACATTCTGAAACATTTGAAACAGCCGTAAAACTCAAATCCGCATCGAAGAAATTCAGACCGCTATTGAAAGTGGCGCTTCCGGTTGCAGCGGTGATAATGGTGGCGGTAGGTCTGTTTTCTGCCGTCCATACCGCAAAAGGTCTTGGCATTGAGCAGATTTACAGGGCCATAGATGTGGTTAAGAATATCCACATTTCCAGCTTTGTTCCCGATAAGCAGAAACCTGTGCAGGAGATATGGATAGCCAGAAGCTCCGGCTTGTATGTTATTAAAACGGAAAATGAGTGCACGTTGAGTAACATTTCCAGACGGATGCAGAAAGACCAAACATTTAGACACCGGCACAATCGAACAAACTTCATTAAGCAGCTGATGCGCTGGCAAATATTATAAACCAGGATTCGCAGTTCATTGGATATAATGCCTTTCCGCACACCCTCCGACATCCCAGCGGACGCAAAATGGTCTGAGATAACGGATTCCGAGCTTGCCGTTAAAACCGCCAATACGAAAGTATATGAACTGAGTTGGGCCGAGAATGCTTATGATGGCTCAACGACGCAAAAGAGTTGGCGGATATTTATGGAAACCTCTACTAATCTGCCACAGAAAATTCAATGGTTTAAGCAATCGGCATCTGACCCTCAGCCGGTCCTGGAATCGATTATGATTATCGAATACCCCGGCGACAAAGAAATAATTGCAAAAGCAGAAGCTATGTCTTTCTAATCCGCAGTTATTTGGAATCCGGCGTCCATAGCGGGTACTGGTTTTCGTAATGCCCATCAGCGGTCTTTTTAACAAGTAAATCTTCCGCTTTGGTGCGGGCTACGTGACCATCGACAAATCCAACGTTTACCGTCAGTTGGGGATGTCTCCCATAGATAGCATCTATCTTCTGTTCCGGCAAAAGCTGTCTTTGGCAATTTATCGACAGGCCCGGAATGTAGGCAGTATTTTCTATGTTGTGCGTTGCCAAGTGTTACCGGCGGGACATCAGCTGCGTGCCACCAGCTTATGATTGCGTAACCGCTATCGACTATGAGCAATGTCTGAGCCGGCCGTAAAATGTCTGAAAAACATCTATGGTTTGCCTACAAACTCATTCTGGTCCGCGCTTCCCGTCGGACATTCTGCAAATGGACAGATTGACGCCGTAGTTTCCGCAAAGAATATCATCTTTGAGTGTTGGCTGTTGTAGTTGTTTGGATGGGCATTGAAGCACGGTTTTCCCAGCTCATATTTTTCTTATAAATGTCCTCGAGGTAATTAAACCACCACCACCCGATTCTGTCATATTTGGTATTGCCGGCATAACCACCGGCCGGAGGTCCTGACAGGTATGTGTCGTCAAATCCATAAGGGAATTTGCCGCTGTCGGTGACGTACATGGACAAAACCGTATTTAACTGCCTGATATTAGACATACAGACGGCTGTTTTTGCCTGAAGCCGGGACCTCTGAAGAGAAGGCGCCAAAAGTGCAAAGAGAACAGCAATAATTCCTATTACTAAAATCAATTCAATCAGAGTTAGCCCAAATCGCCGCATAACCAACACTGTATGACTTTAACGTGGGAAAGTCAATCGCGTCAGAGCGACAATACGCGACAACCTCGATGCTGCTGTACCCTATTGACTCATCACCACGATAAAACCGCGGTTAGTTACATACACGCCATCATATAATAAGATGTCCACACACCAGTCACAGTGCAAGAATCGGGGTCTTCAGGGTCGTTAATGCAGGGAGTTGACATATATCTGACCATTTTTGTGCTGGAGCAACTGCCGCTATCGGCAGCTTGCGCATGCATAGCGTGTGTAATATTCATAGTACTTTCCTCCACACAAACCACCAATCTCGCTGCAAAAGATGACATTGTACTGCTGAATGAGATATGTACAGGAGTAACCGGAGCCGCCGGTTATATCTGCCAACTGGTCGCTGCCGATGTCATTAAAATCACCCTGAATCGGCTGTTTCGAAACAATTAAAGCCGTCCCGTTTGGCCAGTCCATATCAAAAAAGCTGATTTCCGTGCGGTCATAAAATTTGGCCGACGAAAGGTCTGTTATCCAGACATACCGGTCATCAATGCGGTCTACGACAACGAAATGGCTCTTACCGGGGAAATATAAAATTGCCTTGCAGCCGTTTAGCTTTTTGAGCGTATCGATGTTTGTCTTAACCGCCCGACAATAGAATCCAAATCCCTGCAGGAAGGATTTCATATCGTACATACTCGTAGTGCCTCCGGTCTGATTAACCAAGGATGCAAGGTCTTTATCCGAAATTGTAACGCCGAATTCCGACGCGACGTATCCTGTCGCAGTTGTTGCGCAATTTCGCGTATTCGCTCCATTTGATTTGACTATCGCCACACGTTTTGTCAGAAGCTGGTTTGTATCAGCGGCGTTTGATCGCCGGTACATTGCCGGCTTAGTGCTTGTATCAGAATAATACTCAACCAGCGCATCCGACTCATAAGGGACATCAAAAGCGTTTGCTTGCGGAACGTTATCGTCTATGGCGGTTAGATTCCACAAGTCGCGGGCCTTCAGCCGACCTGAGCCGGCTTCAAATTGTTCAATCAGGATTGTTTTAGGAACCCAGCTGCCTGCGATAAATACATAATCCGAATACTGTCTTGAAATTGTCGAGCCATCCGGTTTTTCTATTAAACAATTTATTAACGCATAGTTTTTGGCGGAGTCCAGTGTAAAGTTACTTTCGCTGCCGCTGGCTTCTTTGAGCGTCAAAATTATTTGTGTCCCATTGTTGGCGGTCGATTCAATGCCTGATGATTCAACAGTGCAAAGATTGCTGTATGTGTAGCGACCGTATCCCCACGGAACCAACCCCGCGGTCAAAGGCCCGTTTACAGGATGCGGGCTATTTCCTCCTGCATCGACAATTGCATTGTTGCCAGGCAGGAAATACGTGGTGTACTTTTCGCCATCCCAGGCAAATATGCGTCTTTGGTTTACGCCGAGGTCGAATTGCTGAGTCATAAAATTGCCGGCCAAATCCCTGCCTGGTTTTACTGAATCAGACCGTGAATCGACGTTAATTTCCCAGTAGAACCGCTTACCGTCAAATTTTACCTGCTCCGTGGAGTACATTGTGTATTCGTTGGATAACTCGTGGCGAATGTTAAAGGGTATCGCGTCAAGTTTCATTTTCTGCATCTCTTCGGTAAGCTCTCTTTTGTTTGGCTCATTTTGATACCGCTGAATCTCTGCGGCGATTTGCCGGTTAATCTCATTTCCGTCGGTAACGGCTGATGCGGCATATTCCTGATGTGACGCCTCAATTGTGCCGGCCGCAATCCAGGTCTTGCGGGGTTGAGCGGTTAATTGTTCAAAGATTTGCAGAAGCTCCGCACGCTCCAGAGGTCTGTCCGCAACTGCGATTCCGCTGCCAAGCAGCACTATGACGATAATTTCTGAAAATATTCGTGTGTTCATAACACACCTCCTCTCGTATCTAATGCGTTATCACAAAAAACACCTTAACCAATCATCACCGGGTTTTTACAGCAACACCTATAAATTGAAGGCGTTGTGAAAATGGAAATGTTGACGATTTTCTGCCCTGGTGTGACATAACTTGACTAATTTAGGGAAAATTCTTATAGATTGATGGCCTTGCGAGGGTTAAATCGAGGTTTCCGATTATCTGGTCTTTTCCAGCCAGTATTCGGCGAATTGTATTAAGTCGCTGATGCCTACATACCCATCAGCATCAAGGTCGGTTCCTGAGCAATTATCCGGTTCAGAACAGTTGGCTCTTCGCCAATTCAAGCCAAGCACCGCAAAGTCCTCAAAATCGACTATTCCGTCACCATTAAAATCGCGTGTTACGACATGAGTGAAAGACATTTGGTATAATGGGTTATCGAAATCCACATCCCAGTTGTAAAAGATAACAGAACAGGTACCCACGCTAATGGCATTGTAATCAACGATAAACCAGTCGCCAACTAAGGCAGTATCGTCCCCGGACCCGGAAAACTGAAAACCACTGGCATCGTGCTCCTGCCCATTCACTTCCTCAAGTTCTTCAACAGGCCATACTATGGCCATATCGCCGGCAGCCGGCAATTGTGAACCTCCGGACAAAACACCGTAATTCTGGTTTGCATCCCAAATAGCCAGTTCACCGCCATCCCAGATATCACTAGTATCAGAACTAATAATGATAGTGAGGTGCGTTCCAACCATAATTGGGCGGTAAACGAATGGAATACAGGGGTCGGCAAGCTCAAGCGGCGTATTGCCATCCGCCTGACAAACCCTTGTGAATACTTCAGCATGCGCTGCCGGCGCTGTTGCAACCAGAAGCAGTGTGAAAAAAAACAATCTTTTCACAGCCCACACTCCATTTAATGAGTTTTTATAACTTTAACTCAGCATCAATAGATATGACCTCCCCGTCCGAAGGTGAATGGTCTGCTTACTCCCTTGTCATCATCTATCCGTCTAAACGTCAGGCATTATAGCACATTTTGTTTGCTAAAATCAAGCAAAATGCAATATGGCCCAAAAAGACAATCAACCTTTAGCTGTTTCCAAACGCCTTCTTATAGAAGCAACGCTGATGGGGAAGCATCTAACACGGCAAATAAACCGAAAGGATATATGAAGAACGACAGAATCAGCAGAATAATGCAGTTATTGACAGCGTTGCAATCTCGGAAGGGCCATGCAATTTCGGAATTAACCGAGATACTGGGAAAAAGCCGTCGCACTGTATACAGAGACCTGAAAGAGCTGCAAGGAGCAGGTTTGCCTTGTCGTTTTGACACAAGGCGCCACTATTATATTTTAGACTTTCAATCACCTCTTCCAACACTTGCTCTGTCCAAAGATGAAGCATTCAGCCTGCTGTTACTGCTTCGCGAGGCGAGTCAGAATATAGGGCTTCCTTTTCTTTATACTGCCCGGCTGTTATCCCTTAAAATTGAGAATTGTCTGAGACGGGAAGTAAGACAATGTTGCGACGCATCGTTTCGATTTATCTCGATTAACCCTGCTCCTAAAACCAGGATGGACTTGTTGGATAAAACATTTATGCAGATTCTGGAAGCTATTCAAATAAAGCGGGTTTTGGCCATTCATTGCTATCTACCTGTCGAACAAAGGTCTGTCACAACGGACTTAAATCCTTATTATCTGGTATATTCCTCGCACGGCTGGCATGCAATCGGAGAATCAAGTTTTCACAAGGCGGTGCATACTTTCGAATTGAATCATATCGCACAGTTAAGTCCTTTAGACAGATATTTTGTGGAAGATGAGAAATTCGACCTTCGCGAGTATTTTGGGTATGCTTGGTCATTATTGCGAGAAGGCCAAATCTACGAGGTCGAATTGAGATTTTGCCCCCGAATCGCTGCGGAAGTGGCTGAAGTCCAATGGCACCAAACGCAGACTGCCTCTTTTGAGGATGATGGTTCGGTGGTACTGAAATTCCGTGTGGATGGGCTTAATGAGATAACATGGTGGATTTTGGGCTATGGCGACCAGGTGGAAGTTCTTGCGCCAAGGCATTAAGACAAAGGATTGCTCAAATAGCATCAAGAATAGTAGATTCCCAACAAGGATAACGCGGTTATCTCATAAAAATAATGACTTTTTTGAAATTAAAACCGTCAACATTTTGCGGCTTGAGACGCCATAAATAATAGCTGGATTGATGGTAAAGGCCAACCGGGGTGTAGAAGCTGCCATCCTTATCCTTCTGTTGCCCCCGGATGGAGAAATGAGCATTCTAAGCAGAAGCTTCCACACCAGCATATCTGCTGGAAATGGGGCAAAGGGACCAAAACCTCTTTGCCCCATGTTTTATAAAAATAAAGCAATGTTAATCTGGGTAAAAGGAGGGGTGACAGATTCTGTAATTCAGCAGGAATTTGCCCTGAAAAGCAATTTTTCGTCAACATTTTATGCAGTCAGTCGCTTTTATTATAGAGATAAACCATGTTGATAGTGGTTTGATGCGATAAACGACTGGTAAATGGTTCGTTCAGAAAAAATATAGACGAATACGACAGTGGGTAACCAGAAATACATTATTGAACAGATGGAAACCTATATCCGCCAGAGGGGTGGCGAATATGAGGATTGGTTCATAGGGTTGGCCGATAACCCCATCGCTCCCATCGCGGAAGTTTCCCGCCTTCATAAGGTGCAAAATCACAAGTTTACATACATCGAAACGATTTCAGGGGAAGTTGCCAAAGAGGTTGCTGATTATTTTATCAATTCGTGCGGGATGGACGGCAATATAAGCGAAACAGAAAAAGATGGTGCCTGCCGGGCACTATATCTTTACAAAAAAGCCGACCGTCTTGCCACCTGCGAAACCGGCGCATCAAGCCGATTAATCTGCTGGGTGCGCAATAAGCTTTTTCGGGTTTGCGCCTCCGACAATAATAAAGTAATCAGGAGATTATATGCACCGTGACCATGAGATTTTTATTCAGGCGATCAAAAACAAAAAAAAGATTCTCATTAAACGCCGCAGTGAACCTGGCCGTGACGCAAACACGAAGGTCTGCTGCCCCCTTTTTTATATCCCGGCCGGCGACAAGAGCAGTTGTGGTCACTACTACATCTGGGAAGATGAAAAAGGCCTAAAAGGTAATGTTTTGAGCGTTAAAGCAGAAAACATAGTCCATATCGGGCAGACACAGGAACCATTCGATCCGGTCGGCTTGACTCTTGTCAGCAACGAAGATATATCGCCTGAACAGCAACAATCCCACTAATCTTCAATGACTACTTGCCGCACTTATAATTCTATCTAAGATATTGCTTACAACCTTATCCCCCCACCCCCCCCGAAAACAATCCCCTTTTTTATGGACTCGGAAAACGCGCTTTCGCTTGAAAATCAGGGGCCTGATGTGTATAATTCGTGTTTTTACTTGAAAGGAAAACCGAATGAAATCAGATGTAGCCAATATGTCGCTTGCCCCTGTGGGCAAAAAACGAATTCTCTGGGCGGACAATGATATGCCTGTCCTGGCGTCAATACGCGAAAGATTCGCTAAACAGAAACCATTGGCCGGCAAAAACGTCTCGGCCTGTCTTCACGTAACCGCCGAGACCGCCAATCTTGCCCGGACACTCAAGGCAGCAGGCGCAAACCTTGTCCTGTGCGCATCGAACCCGCTCAGCACGCAGGATGACGTCGCAGCGTCATTGGTCAAGGATTTCGGGATACCTGTTTTCGCAATCTGCGGCGAAGACCGCAAAACATACTACAAACATATTCACGCCGCGCTCGACCATAAGCCCGTCATCACCTTAGACGATGGCGCAGACCTTGTTACCGAGCTGCACACCAGCAGAACCGAAGGCGCTCCTCGCATAATCGCCAGCTTGGAAGAAACGACGACCGGCGTTATCCGGCTTCGCGCACTCGAAAAATCAGGCAAACTGAAATTCCCCGTCATCGCGGTAAACGACGCGGCAAGCAAACACTTGTTCGATAACCGCTATGGGACGGGCCAATCAACCGTCGATGGCGTGATTCGAGCCACCGACCTCTTACTCGCGGGCAAGAAAGTCGTGGTCGTCGGTTACGGCTGGTGCGGACGGGGCTTTGCTATGCGATGCAAAGGTATGGGCGCACTCGTCATCGTTACCGAAATAGACCCCATAAAGGCAATTGAGGCCTCAATGGACGGCTTCGATGTTATGCCGATGTCTCAGGCCGCAAAGATAGGTGAATTGTTCCTGACGCTTACCGGCAATAAAAACGTAATACGCGGCGAGCATTTCCGGGTCATGAAAGACAGGGCTGTCGTCGCTAACTCGGGCCATTTCAACGTCGAAATCGACATACCCGCCCTGACGAAATTAAGCAAAAAGATAAACAAAGGCGTCCGAGAACACGTCGATGAATATATCCTCAAAAACGGAAACCGCATACACCTGCTCGGTGAAGGCCGGCTGATTAATCTTGCCGCCGCCAAAGGCCACCCCGCTTCTGTTATGGATATGAGTTTCGCAACCCAGGCGTTAGAGGCCGAACATGTTATCAAAAACGCACGGTCGCTAACCGCTGCCGTTTACAATGTTCCAGTCGAGATTGAAAATATCGTCTGCACGCTGAAACTCAAATCGATGGGTATCTCGATTGACAAGCTGACGCCTGAGCAGGTTAAATACCTCGCCGCCTTCGGCGAAGGCACATAACCGGCGGGTAATTCGATATGTTCAAAGCTGTTTTGTTTGACCTCGATGGTACGCTGCTTTATACGCTGAAAGACGTTGCCGACGCGATGAATAAAGCCCTCGTCCACTTCGGTTTTCCGCCTCATCCCGTTGACGCATATAAGTATTTCATAGGCGAAAGCGTTATAACCGAAGCCCAGCGTGCCCTCCCTGAATCCGCATGCGACTCCGAACTCGTCAGGAAAGTCGCGGCGTATTCGGAAGAAATCTACGACAAATGCTGGGGCGATAACACTCACTCCTATCCGGGCATACCGGAACTTTTAACGGAACTTCCGCGACGCGGACTGACTCTTGTAATCCTGTCCAACAAAAACGACCGATTCACAAAGGTCATGGTCGAAAAAATCCTTTCGCAGTGGCGATTCAAAATCGTCCAGGGGGCATTGCCGAATGTCCCGTTAAAGCCCGACCCCATAATGGCGCTGCAAATCGCAAAAAAACTGCGAATACCACCTGAACAATTTCTTTACTTAGGCGATACCAACACTGATATGCAAACAGCCGTCGCCGCGGGAATGTTTCCCGTCGGCTGCTTATGGGGCTATCGTACCGCCGACGAACTGCTCGAATCCGGCGAAAAAGTCCTCATCGATAATCCGCTCGACGTCCTCAGGCTACTCGACGAGCTGCGCAAATAAAAACCCCCCGATAAAAATCGAGGGGTTTTAGTTCTCGTTCTACGATAGTGTGATTTTATTTGGGTTTTGGCGCAGCCGGTTTGGCTGGTGCCGGTTTGTTCGGCTCTGCCTTGGCCGGTTCCGATTTTGCGGCGACGACACGGGTGGCATTGGCCTCTCTGTCGCCCCTGTCGCTTTTGAATGCGCCTTTTATCGCATCGCCGTCAACGGTACCTTCAAACTCTGTCTCCATAATGCGGCCTCCGAAATCGCTGGTGCGGATAAAAGTAAGTTTCCCGCCTTCAAACTTTATATTTGAAACTTTGCTTTCACCCCTCTGGCCCACCCATTTGCCGGCCAGTGTGCCGTCGGCGTTCTTTGTTATGGTCAGCTTCTCTATGTTATCTCTTGCCGGCATATTAACGCTCACTTGCCACGCACCGACAATCGCATCTGCCCCGGTTTTGGCTTCTCCCTGCAATGCCCCCTCGAATGTAAATTCGCCAAACTGACCTTTGCCTGTGCCCTTGAGTTTCCCGCCTTCAATGGCTCCTTCGTAAGCCGTCTTCATTTCCTGGCCGCCAAAATTATTGGTCTGGACAAACTTCAGTTTGCCGTTCTCGAAAGTAATGTCTGACAGCTGGCTTTCACCCCTTTGGGTTGACCACGTTCCCGCGAGTTTGCCATCGGCGCTCTTAGTAATCGTCATCGTCGCCGTCATGGCCCTTGCAGGCACCTGGCTTTTGAATTCCCAGTCGCCAACCACGCCTTCTGCCGCAATAACCATCGGCGCCAGCACAACACACGCCAGCACAGCAACCGCTACAATCGCTTTGGTATTCATAATTCAATTCTCCTAAAAAAAACGTTAAAAAGATTCTCGTTATCCACGAAAACAATTAAAAGTAAGACGTTCCGGCACCTGTATTTATTTCAAATATCAGGCGTTTGCCTGGGTCTTTGAGCAAACGGCCTGCCTGTAAAGGGAAATAGCAGCAGAAACCATACCGCTAACATTGTGGTTTTGGCGGAGGTATTGCTGGGCGGACTCGGCAAGCCGCCTGGCTTCATCGGGCCTGTCAAAGATACGCTTAAGACAATTATAAACGCTAAGCTGGTCATCGGGATTAAAAATGAAGGCGGTTTTGTCTTCGATAATGAGGTCATCGACGCCGCCTTTGGCCGCTGCGACAACGGAGCCGGCGCTCATCGCGGTCAACAGCAGCATATTGAATCTGCTTGATGGTCTGGGTGCAATGAATACGTCGGCAGCGGAACCGGCGGAGTAGAGGCCCAGCGAACGAGGAACGATAGTAATCGCGTGAAGCAGGTCAAAAGAGCGAATTTGTTTCCAGAGCGGTCCTTCGGGTCGTCCCGAAACGATAAGAGCAACGATAAACTGACGACCATCGACAATCAGGCGATGAAACGCCTGGAAAATGTTATCAAGATTGGCGTTATTATCAAGAGGCGGGGCGACAACAATACCCGGCAGATGCTCGGGGTGAATAAAACAAGCGGTGGAATCCTCAACAAAGGTGCTGACGTTGATTTGGCGAACACGGTCAGCGAATTTGGAGTGAGTCGCCATGAAATGGTCGGCGATGGTTTTGGCAGGCACGACGATATTGGCGCAACGAGTTGGGGAAAAGGAAATGACAGACCAGTGTGAGGAAATCGAATTTATATTGAGTAAATAGGGGATATCAAGGTTGCGAGCAAGCCAGCGAGCCGTCGCAGCGGAAGTTTCGCAAAGACAATGAATAATCTCCGGCTTGAATTTACTGACTCGATTGAGAAGAACGCAAAGATTGTAATGCTGCATCAGGGGTATATCAATTGCCGGGTGCCTGACGACCTCGACAGCCGGCGGGATGATGGAGTCGGCATCGCTTCCCGGCGGGCATATCAAAATAACAGGGACGGACTCATCAGCCAGGCCAACGAGCAGGTGTTTGAGGTACGAAGGATATTCGGCAAGCGTGCGGCGAGACGCGATAAGAGCGACTCGCGGCGGCTTAGGCGCCTCCGGCTCAAACTCAGATATGAGCTGTTCATCAGACATAAATATCCCCCGTCAGGGGAAGGGTATTATAACGAAAAATTTTCCTGTTTACTATTTTCTATTTCAGATTTACCCGTGATTCGATTTGTTCAGCGTATTTTGAGTGTGGCCAGGGCGATAGCGGCAAATGCGGCGGCAACAAGCCAGAAACGGACAACGACCTGCGGTTCGGACCAGCCGATAAGATGAAAATGATGGTGGATTGGCGCACACCTGAAAAGACGTTTGCCGCCCGTGTATTTGAAATAGGAAACCTGCAGGATAACGCTGAAAAGTTCTATCATAAAGACGCCGCCGATGATAAGCAGAAGAATTTCATTTCTGGTGGCAAGCGCGCCGTAGCCCATAGCAGCGCCGAGGGGCAGCGAGCCGATATCTCCCATAAAGACCTGCGCGGGATGACAGTTAAACCACAGGAAGCCGAGGACCGCACCGAGGATAGCGGAAAAAAATATGGCCAACTCACCCGCCTGCGGGATAGCAGGCAAGAGCAGATAACTCGACCATGTGGCTGTAGATGTCCGGCTCATTGGTTCGGATGCAACATAGCAGAGGATGGCAAGAACAAACGAGGCGATACCCGTGCAGCCGGCGGCGAGACCATCCATACCGTCAGTGAGATTGACGGCGTTGCTGGTGGCGGACAGATACAGAATAGCTATGAGAATAAACATCCAGTTGGCTAAGGGCAGACCGTGTTTATAGAAGGGAAGCCAGAATTTCCGGCCGTCTTCGATATTGGTGAAATCGATATAGAGAAAGGAAGCGATAAGAACTGCGCCACCGAACTGGAATAAGATTTTTTCCCAGGGTTTGAGACCGTCCCGGCTGCGATGATGCGATTCGGCGGTGAGCTTTAACCAGTCATCAGCTGCACCGAGGGCGCCAAACCACAGCACGAGGATGATTGCCTTCTGGATGAAGGGGTTGTTAAGCTTGGCCCAGAGAAGGGTGGAGACAAGCACGGCGGTAATTATAATCAGGCCTCCCATAGTCGGGGTATTGGCTTTTTGCTTTGTAAGCTCATTCAGGGACGCAAGATAGAATTCGGGTCGGTCGCCGATTTTTTTCCGCATAAGCCAGCGAATAAGAGGCGGCCCAAGCACAAGCGCGACAACCAGCCCCGTCAGCAGGGCCGCGAAGGCGCGGAACATCACTTCCTGATAGGCGTAGAAACCCAGCCGATGAGTAACGGTGTTGCGAAAAAACCAGAGAAGATGATAAATCATTTTATTTTCGTCTTCCGTGACCAGTAACCGCCGCCCCGCCGCCGGTATCAGGCCGGACCGGACGGGCTGACGATTCACTGACGATAACTTTTTAGTTTATCAACAACAAGCTCAAGTTTATTAACGCGTGAGCCCTTGACCAGTATTATATCAGAATCTTTTATCAAATTCCGCAAGTTATTGCAAAGGTCTGTATTGCTTGTGAAGCTGCGGGTCTCAATATCGGGCGAGGTCTTCCTGGCAGATTCCGCGGCAATAGCAGCAAGGTTGCCGAGCGTGATGATAAGATTTACCCCTGCTTTTGCGATTTGTTCGCCGAGCTGACGGTGTAAAATCTGTTCGGAATCGCCGAGTTCCGCCATATCGCCGCAAATAAAGACCCGTCTTCGCTGCGCTTCGCCGGGGCAGGCGGCGCTGTTTTTTTGACTGCCGGCGAGGTTCGTGAGGATATCAAGGGCGTTTTTCATCGAGGCAGGATTGGCGTTATAGCAATCGGATATAACAGTAAGTGAGCCAATCCTAAGCATTTCGGTTCGCATCGAAACGGGGCTTATTGATTTTATCGCGTCGGCAAATTGGGCGGCTGTAATACCAAGATTTGAACAGATTGCCCAGGCAGCAAGGGCGTTTTCAACATTCCCCCTGCCGGGAATCGGAACTTCGATAGGCACACCATCGATAGTCAACTCGCTGGCAAGCGGCCCGACGGAAATATCACGCGCACAGTAATCGGTAGATATGGAACAAGAAAAAGTTTTAAAAATTAAGCCGGCCCGGCGAACGGTATCGAGCAATGGCGGGCAATCGGCGTTAATGATAAGAATACCCGACGACGCGAGACCTTTGGCGATTGATAATTTTTCTTCGGCGATTTTCCCGACGGAGCCGAAGCCAGCAAGATGGGCAGGATAAACATTGGTAACCACAGCGATATCCGGCGAGGCGATTTGGGTCAGATACTCTATTTCGCCCGGATGATTTGAACCCAGTTCGACAATGATAATTTGCTGATTCGGCTCAGCTCCCAGCAATGTCAAAGGCAGGCCTATGAAATTATTGAAACTTTTCGGCAACTGGAAAACCTTGAAATGCCGGCTAAGGACGTGGTGAGTTATTTGCCTTGTTGTTGTTTTTCCGGCGGAGCCGGTGATTGCGACGACCTTGAATTTGCAATCCTGGCGATACCAGCGGGCGAGGTCGCCAAGGGCCTTTATTGTGTCGGATACCTTAAGAATCGCTTTACCTGGAAATTTCCCTGCGGAAATGTTTTTGCTTACCACCGCACAAACAGCGCCTTTATCAAAAACGTCGGCCAAAAAGTTATGACCATCGAAATTCTCGCCCGAAATGGCAAAAAAACAGTCGCCGGGTCTTACGGTGCGTGAGTCGGTAGATACGGACATAATCTGTGACTCGTCGCTCGTGACTCGTGGCTCGTTGCTCGCCTTTATTATTTTGGCCAAGTTTTCAATTGAAAGTTTTTTCATTTTTTAGTTTTCAGCAAATCGAGAGCGATTTGCTGGTCGCTGAATGGGAATTTTTGTTTGCCGATGATTTGATAATTCTCGTGGCCTTTGCCTGCTATGATAACAACATCATTTTTTTTCGCCGATTCAATGGCAAGAGCTATCGCCTTTTTCCTGTCGGGTTCGATTTTTATTTTTGGTGAGCCGGGGTCTTTGAAGCCGGCGACAATTTGACTGATTATATCATCGGGATTTTCGGTTCTCGGGTTATCGCTTGTCACGATTGCCATATCCGCGTATTTCTCGACGACTTTTGCCATACGGGGTCGTTTGGTTTTGTCCCTGTCGCCGCCGCAGCCGAATACGACGATGAGGCGGGCTTTACACAATGGCTTGAGAGTTGAAAGAACGTTATCAAGAGCATCATCGGTATGAGCGAAATCGACGAGAACGGTAAACGGCGCATCGGATTTTATATTTTCAAGCCGGCCGGGGATTGCGTCGAGAGCGGATAAGCCACGGGCAACAGTTTTGAGGTCGAGACCCGCAGACAGACACAAGCCAGCCGCAGCAAGATGATTGGCAACGTTGAATTGGCCAAGCAAAGGCGTTTTTATGCAAATACTTTGCCTCTGATATTGAAGGGTAAATGTCGTGCCTGAACCATCGATTGAGTGAATCTCCGCGGAAAGGTCAGCATTCTCATCAACGGCAAACCAGAGAATTTTGGCCTTGGTAATCGCGGCGATTTCCTTCGAGTATGGGGATTGCTTATTCAGGACGGCTGTCGCATCAGGAGAAAGTATCGCGAAGAGTTTCGACTTGGCGGCCAAATAGTTTTCGGTGGTTTTGTGGTAATCGAGGTGGTCGCCTGTAAGATTAGTAAAGGCCGCAGCTTTGAAATTAATCGCGGCGACGCGGTTTTGGTCGAGGGCGTGAGAGCTGGCTTCGATAACCATATATTTTGCGCCGGCTTTTAGCATTTGCGATTGCGATTTTGCGATAGTCAGGCAATCAGGGGTAGTCAGCGGCGCTGGCGAGATATCTATGCCGGTGTCATAAATAACGGTCCCTATGAGGCCGCATTTTTCCCCAGCGGCCATAAAGCAGGAGCGGACAAGAAAAGTTACCGTGGTTTTGCCCTTGGTTCCCGTAACGGCGAGATTGGTGAGTTTCTCGGCAGGATTACTGTTGGCGGCCTGGGCAAGAGAGGCAAGGGCAAGGGATGAATCGGGGACGGGGATAACCGATGCTTGATTCTCGATACTCGATTCTCGCAACCCCCCAATAAATTGGGGGGCTAAATTTTTTTGGCAGACAATGAATTTTGCGCCTTTGGTGATGACTTGCGGGATAAAGTCGTGGCCATCGACATTTGGGCCTTTGACAGCGACGAAGATATCACCCGGCTCTACGATACGAGAATCATCGCACAGCCGTGGTGAATTGCCCGAACGAACAAGCATCAACAGTTCATCAAAAGTCATAGCGTTAGGAGTATTTTAGAATGATAACTTGTCGGATGCAATGAAAGGTTTATACTAATCAGAGAAGATATTCGCAAACTCCAAATAACCTGGAAATACGGAGCTGATTATGAAGGCAAAAATTTTCGCGATTGGGCTTATCGTTCTGCAATTCGCTGTTTTGGCAATGGGGCAAACCGACGACGTCGAATACTATGCTGTATTCGTCGATGGGACCAAGGTCGGGCACGCGATACACAGCAGGGTCGTAACAGGCGAGCAGGTTACAACTACAGAAACTGCTGATATGGCGCTAAATAGAATGGGAAAGACCGTTCTAATGAAGACAAAAGAAATCTGCGTTGAGACGGTAAAGGGAGAACCGATATCGTTCACTTCCGAACAGGATATGGGAATAGTAATGATGAAAACAGAGGGGACGATAGGTAAAGACGGAATTGTCCGGACTCAGACAACGGGAATGGGGGCCGTGCAGGAAAATACCCTGGTCTGGCCAAAGGGAGCGGTAATGGCGGAGGGGCTGCGCCTGATTGAACTGGAGAAAAAACTCAAAGAAGGCACAAGTTACGATGTAAACGTGTTCAGCCCCGGAATAATGGCCGCTGTTTATTCCCGCGTGAAAGTCGGGGCAAAGCAGGATGTGGATTTGCTGGGCAGAATAGTTTTACTGACAAAAATTGAGACGGTTATGAGTATGCCCGGAACCGGCGAGATTGCTTCGATTGATTACGTTGACGGCCAGTTACGGGCGTTAAAAAGCATAATGCAGATGGCAGGTATGAACGTGGAGATGCTGGCCTGCACAAAAGAATTCGCGATGAGCAACAACCAGCCCGCTGAAATAATTGACAAGATGTTTTTGGCAAGTCCTGAGCCGATTGAAGACGCCGGGTCGGCCAAATCGATTACGTACTATCTGAAACCGACCGCTCAAACAACGAATCTCACAATACCGTCAAGCGATAACCAGCAGGTCCAGAAGCTCGAAGATGGAACGGTAATAGTAAAAGTAGAACCGGTGAGTATGCCTATGGGCGGAACATTCCCATATAAGGGGACAGACGTGAATATCGCAGAGATGATGAAGCCAGGCAGATTTGTGCAGAGCGACGACGCGAATATAATCGCCCTTGCGAAACAGGCAGTTGGCGACGCGAAGGACTCGGCAGAAGCAGCAAAAAGAATAGAAGAGTTTGTGTCCAAATACGTAAAAGACATCAGCTTTTCGGTTGGATACGCCTCGGCAACGGAAGTCGCGGCGAGCAGGAGAGGCGACTGCACGGAATTCGCGGTCCTGTGCGCGGCGATGTGCCGGGCGGCAGGGATACCGGCAAAAGTAACAGTGGGCGTGGCATACGTAAATGATTTTGAGGGCAAAACCGGCTTTGGCGGACACGCTTGGACAGAGGCATATATAGGCGACAAATGGGTCGGGCTTGATTCAGCATTCAAGGCGGGCGCACTCGGTAAATTTGACGCCGGGCATATCGCGCTTGCTTCGGGCGACGGCGAGCCGGCGTATTTCTTCAATATGGCGACAACATTAGGCAAATTCAAAATTGAAAAAATAACAATCGAACCAGGAAAATAAAACAGTTATTCGAAACGGATGTCTTCGACAACCAACTGGACTGAGTGATTGCCGTTGAATAAATCAATAGCAGCGTGATAGGCAATATCAAAGCAATCGCGTTCCAGAAGTTTCTTTTCGAGCGGCCCCATCCTAAAACCGATGCAGCGGATTGAATTGGTGTGGTCTGTAACAGCAAACTGGAGGTGGTCGGCAGTTGCCCCTACCCTGCGAGGCGGAGAACAAAGGTGAACGCCCTTCGTGGCAAACAACGGCTCA
This sequence comes from uncultured Phycisphaerales bacterium, assembly GCA_963769245.1. Classification (GTDB taxonomy): domain Bacteria; phylum Planctomycetota; class Phycisphaerae; order Sedimentisphaerales; family Anaerobacaceae; genus Fen-1362. The sequence goes on along the minus strand of CAVYKU010000001.1, from coordinate 1,011,281 downwards.
GGATTGCCCTGCCCGAACGGACCGAGGGTCTGTATCTCAGAAACACTCTCGTAACTAAACTCGGACAATGACGTGAGGGCATCAATATTGAGCTTGCTGATACAATGCTCCTTGGACAAATGCTGTTGAGCATAGTTTTCGAGGGCATCGGCAAACTTCTGGACATTTTCCGGCAGAACTGTTATGCCAGCGGCCATTTTGTGTCCGCCGAAAGTAACGAGGTGCTCTGAACAGGCGGAGATTGCCGCGAGAATATCGAATCCGGGGACGGAACGCCCGGACCCTTGTGCGGGTATTGAGCCGGAGTTAATTATAATTGCGGGACGGGAAAATTTATCGACGATTCGAGACGCGACTATACCAACAACACCGCTGTGCCAGGAAGTGTCAGCCAGCACGATGGTTTTCCTTTCTGGGTTGTCGAGACCCTTTTCGGCGATAATCTGGCAGGCGTGGTTGTAAATCTTGCGTTCAAACCGCTGACGCTGCCCGTTTTGACTCTTGAGGTATTCGGCAACCTGCGTGGCATGGGCAAGCGAGGTGGAAGTCAGCAGCTCGACTGCCAAACGGGCGTGGCCTATTCTGCCCGCGGCATTTAGCGTAGGGGCAAGACGAAAGCCGATGTGATAACTGTCGAGGCCTTTGCCGGTAAGCTCGGCGGATTCGATAAGGGCCTGCAGACCGGGTAATTTGGTGTCGGAAAGCAAACTCAGACCGAAACTTGTAAGCGTCCTGTTCTCACCTCGAAGCTCCATAACGTCGGCGATGGCACCCATAGCCGCTAAAGATGTGGCGTTTAGCATAAAGTCGCGCATCTGCGGATTGAGCTTGGGGCCTGTTTTGAAAAGATCCGCGACGGCCCAGCCCAGTTTGAAGGCAACCAATGAGCCGGAAGAATCAGGATTGGGATATGATTTATCGAGTGCAGGATGGACAATAACTAACGCCTGCGGCAGCGTGTCGGTAAACTGGTGGTGGTCCGTGATTATCAAATCAACACCGAGTTTTTTCGCCAGGTCGGCGGCGGCGTTAGCGGTAATACCGCAATCAACGGTTATAAGGAGTTGAGTTCCAGCTTTGGCGATTGATTCGACCGCCTCGACATTAAGACCATAGCCCTCGTCGATGCGGTGCGGAATATAATAATCGACGTTTGCGCCGAGCAGCGTAAGGATTTGCCAGAGAATCGCAACGCCCGTGATGCCATCGACATCGTAATCGCCATAGAGCGTGATTTTCTGTTTTTGGGTAACTGCTAATCGAACTCTTTTAGCAGCGTCTCGAACGCCGGGAAGCAATTCCGGATTGATTAGGTCGGTCAGTTTGGGCCTGAGAAACGCGGAGCCGGATTGCGGGTCGGTAACGCCTCGATTGATGAGCAGTTGGCCGAGCAAAGGCGAAACCTTAAGTGATTTGGCAAGCTGGCCTGCACGCGGGTCAGGCGGCGATATAATCCAGGTTTTCTCCGCGGAATTTGCACGCCGATGATTTTTGTGAAGCGGTTCACAGGAAGATGACTTGCCTTGCGTCCGTGCAGAAGTTCTCATTAGTAACTATCCCGTCATATTACAACATAATCGCGATGATGGCTTACAGACAGAGTGTATCAGAAAGATGTATGTTTTTCAAGGATTTGTTCAGGCGCGCATATAAAGACCGCCGTTGACTGCGATATATTCGCCCGTGATGAATCCGGCAGCTTCGGAACTGGCGAGAAACAGAATTGCCCTGGCGATATCTTCTGGAGTTCCGTTCCTGCCCAGCGGGGTTTGCTGAATAGTTGCTTTTACCCGTTGCGCGGAGCTGTATCGCTGGTGGAAGCGTGTTTCGATGAAACCAGGGACTACGGTGTTTACGCGTATGCCGTACCGGGCAAACTCCTTGGCCATAGCGATTGTTTCGGTGGCGACGGCCGCCTTTGCGCCGGCGTAGATGCCTGCGCCATCACCACCGCCGTGATGACCGGCAACGGAACCGACGTTTACAATACAGCCGGCGGATTTCTTTAACCAGCCAAGAGCCGCCTGAGTAACAAAAAATATCGAGCGAACGTTTGTTTCGTAAATATTATCGTGATATGCGGTGGCGGCTGTCTCAAATGGCCGGCGTTCGATAAGGTTGCCCGCGTTGTTGACGAGAATATCCAGCCCCCCTGCCGTTTTAGCAAATCGTTCAACCATTTTTTTTACCTGATTTTGGTTTCTAACATCGGCCTTGAGAAGGATACCATCGCTGTGCTTTTTCACTTCAGCAAGCGTCTGCTCGCCTCCCTGTTTTGTCCTGAAATAATGAACGCCGACGAAACAGCCCTGTTTGGCAAATTCAATAGCTGTTGCCTGCCCTATGCCGGAGCTTGAGCCGGTAACGAGAACCCTTTTGCTTTCGAGGTCCTGATAAATCATATATTTCCTTATTGCACCTTCAGCAATCGCACGGGACTAATTAATTTTTGGTTTGGCAGGTTTTGTTTTAGTGTCCGGTTCAAAAATCAGCAACAGCGAATCCCCCGGCTTGATACTGATATTCAACACGCCCGACTTGTCGCTATGTGTAAATTTGTCGCGCTTGCCGGTATCTGGATTCCAGACCCAGGGCGTTTTGCCGGCGGTATTGAAATCCGCGCGGAAAGATACAGGGGCGGCGTTATCAGTATTGGCAAAAAAGAATATATCTCTGCCTTCGGCAAAGTAATGGACGAAAAGGAGCTTATCACTCGGCGGAGAAATCCTGACGGCTGGCAACACGCTGATTTTTTTCATCATATCGGATGTCCAGGACAGCAGATTACCCTTGTCTTTGTCCGGGGCCGGAATGAACAAAACCTGGTTTGGGTCACTTCCCTCGACATGACGCATAGTAAGATCGACGGCAACACTTCGTGGAATGAGGTTTCTGAAGCCGGTGCCGGTCAGCGGTTCCTGGCCTATGAAGACGATTTTGCCGCCTTTTGCGCCAAAGAAGCGCAGATTCCTGACAGCAAGAAAATCTTCTATCGAGAATACATCGGGGACGATGACGGCTTCATAGGTCTGCGAGCCGAAGTGCAGTTTGCCGTCATCGAAAGTTACCTGTGAGACGATTTTATCGCTGATGAAATCAACGGTATAGCCGTTCTGACTGAAGGCCTGCCAAAGAGGGAACAGATACCAGATATAATCGGCTATCCTGACCTCGGAAGATCCGCAATCACTCCAGAGGTCGGCGGCTGGGAAAAAAATGGCAATCCGTGCCTGGTTGCGGGCATTTTGGAACAAATAAGACAATCTCGCGTTGCGTTCGGTCCAGCTTCCGATATACGGCCACACAGAATTACGTTCACCGGAAAAGGAAACGCCGGCCAGAATGGATTGATTGTCCCCTGCAACGAATGCGATATTGTCGTTTATCTTCAGTGATTCGATATTTTCTGAATCGCTGACCGTTGACTCGCCGATTACGAGGGGCTTGTCGGCAAGATGCGCCGCCGAGGAGGTGATTTTATCCCAGGTTCGATATCGCATATTGGCGCCAGTGCCCGGTACATCCCCCTGAAATATATCGAGCGGCATCGAGCAGCTGTCGAGAATATTAACGGGACCTGCCGGAATGCGGGACAGAGCGCCATTTTCACGACAAAAATCCTTAAAGGCCGCGGTAAAGTACTCGTGATACATTCCGATGATGGCCGAGTAAAAATCATAACGCACGCGGCGAATAGTATCGTAAAAACGCGTTTTGGCAGCGCGAATATCAGTGTCGAGAACAACAGGCAAATACGGAAGTACATCGTATCCATACCGCTTAATAAACTGCTGCTGAAAATCACTTGTCCAGTTTGCAAGGCCAGGTTCGGCAGGAGGACATGCAATCGCATGAACTGAATTTCTGAGTTTGCCGCCAAAAGCCGGGCCAAGTTTGGCGGAGATGTTGTTGAAATATTTTTCTACGGTATTCTTATTGAGCACGTCGAGAACCGGATCGACTGTGGCGCCTGCGCCTGATTGCAAAATGCCAGCGTAAAGGGTATAGGTGTTGGCGTCATTAATATCGATGGCAACTGTGCCATCCTGCCTGATTTTCCCGATTAGTTCCTCGCCTGGCAGAAAACTCGGCGCTTCCGTGCGAATCAGACGCAGAAAAACAAGCTTGTAATTCGGGTCAGGGACCTTAATTAAATCGTTTACGTTCACGACAGAATTTATCGGCCCGGTGAATTTCTTTTTGCTTATTGATATTTGCCGGCCCTGCTCAGCGGGTGAGATAAATGAGCCGCCCAGTGTTGAGCCAAGCGACAAATCCACAATCATCCCCCGTTGTTTCGCGGCGTCTGCGGCAAACTTCAGCGTTTGCGCGTTTACATCTTCAAAAATGGGAATTTCAACGCCGCCAAAACCAGCTTTTTTGAATGCATCGAGCCGGCTTATTATTTCCTGCCCGCCCGGGCTATTGGCATCCCAGTTCCAGTGAATAATCGGCCTGACTGACATAGGCGGATTCCTGAACCCGTCATAAAGATTGTCCGCAGACAAAACTGGGGAAACAAAAAACAATGAGATTAATAAAATCGTCAGAATACAACCCCGGGTAAAACCCGGGGCTAAATACTTAAATGGGATGATTTTGAACATATCTAATTTTTTGCTCCAATGATACTTTGTCAAAACAGTATCGTTTATCATAACCTGTAGTCCATATTTTACCACTTATACCAAGTTCCTTTAATGCCAATCTTCCTGCCGTTTTATAATATGCCACAATATCGCCGACAGATTTGGGGACATACTCAGCGACAATATGAATGTGATTAGAGTAAACCACAATGGCAAGCACCTTTTGGCCAATAGTATTGGCTTGATTCATAATCGCATCATATACGATTTTTTTCTGTTTATAGTTAAGTCGGAAGGTATCTTCTGACTGGGCATTTTTATTCGCCTCCAAAAGTTTCTCATCGCCGGGCAAGGTTTCCCCTTTTTTCACATATCCTCTTTTGTCGCCTTGCAACCAAGTCCCGTAAGTCGTCCACGTCAGCATATATCCAAGTGTATTTAGCATATTCCTTATTGTATTTAGCCCCGGGTTTCACCCGGGGTCATTAAATATATTTAACCCTGGGTTTTACCAAGGGTCGTATCCTGTTCGCCTTCCACCTGAAGAGTTCGCATAGTTGCATCAACCGTCGGTAGCGTTTTAATTTCGTCACCCGTCGCAGCACCGAGTTCTTTGAATTGTCTCGCAGTAACCAAAACTCTGCTTTCCAACGAACCCACGGCCTTGTTATATGCGTCAACAGCCCCCTCCAGGTTTCTTTGAAGCGATGTAAAATGTTCGGCAAAAATACTTATCCTGTTATATAGCGATTTCCCTAACTCACTGATGCGCATAGCATTTTCTGTGATCTGTTCCTGCCTCCAACCATACGCCACCGCCCGTAAAAGTGATATCAAAGTCGTTGGCGTCGCCAACATTACCTTTTCCTGTGCTCCTACTTCAATTAAGGTCGGGTCTTGTTGCAGCGCAGCACTGAAGAATGGCTCACCCGGTAAAAACAACACCACTAATTCCGGAGCCGGTTGGAATTGTTCCCAATAGCTCTTGGCCGAAAGATTTGTAATATGGGTGCGCACTGACGTGCGTGCTCCCTAAGTTTGGTCAATTTTACTGCTTCATCCTCGGTTTCGAGCGATTCAAGATAGGCCTGCAAAGACACCTTTGAGTCCACGATAATATTTCTCTTGTTGGGCAATCTGATTATCATATCGGGACGAATCCGGCCAGACTCCGTTACTCCGGACTGTTGTTCAACAAAATCACAGTATTGAAGCATGCCTGCTAACTCAACAACGCGATGAAGTTGGATCTCGCCCCATCGCCCCCTAGTTACCGGAGAAGAACGAAGAGCATTGACTAATTTAGCAGTTTCCGCCTTCAGATTATTTTCAGCGGTCGACATCGTTTCAATCTGAGTTTTCAGCGAGGAATAAGCTCCGACACGAGCTTTTTCGAGGTCTTTCAGCGTAGCATCTACGCTGACAAGAGAATCTTTGAGTGGCTGCACGAGGTGGTCAACGGCTTTTTGTCGGGTTTCGAGGTCTGCCTTTGCCTCAGTTTGGAATTTCTCCAGATTTATTTTTGCAAGTTCCAAAAACTGCGTATTATTGCTTTTCAATGCTTCGGCAGACAATGCTTTAAATGCATCGGACAGTTTTTGTTCGGCATCATTAAAGATCGCAAGTTTTTCCTCTGCTGCTTTTAGCTGCTCATTAAGCTTTGTTTGTAATGATGAAAGTTCGGTTTTCAAAGATGTGCTTTCTTCGCGCAATCGGTCTATTTCAGTGTCTTTCCCTTCTATTACCGACTCAAGTTTTGGAATTTCAGCGATTCTTGTCTCGGCTGCAATTCTTTTCTCAGATTCCATCCTGAGTTGTCGCTGATAAAAAAGAAATACGCCTATCGCACCTAATGCAATACCGCCAATCAAAGCAAATGCTATTTCCATAATCAAACCCTCAAAATAATCAGGGTATTATAGGTTTGGGGAGAAAGAACGTCAAAAGGAACCTTGAACATCCAACATCGAACTTCGAACCTTGAACAAAATATTACGCGGCGGCGGGTTCGGAGCTGTAATGGTCGAAGTTGACGGATATTTTCTTGCTGATGCCCTGCGTCTGCATAGTAACGCCGTAAAGCATATCCGTAACGCTCATCGTTCGCTTGGAGTGCGTGATTATGATGAATTGCGATTCCTTCTGGAATTCCCTGACGATTGCGTCGAAGCGTTCGTTGTTGGCCTCATCGAGGGCGGCGTCAACTTCGTCTAAGAAGCAGAACGGGGACGGTTTTGCCTTGAAAACGGAGAACAATAGCGCGATGGCGGTCATTGCCTTTTCGCCGCCTGATAATAGCGAGATGCTCCGTGTTTCTTTGCCAGGGGGTTTCGCAACTATTTCGATGCCCGCGTCGAGAACATCAATATCGGGCGCTTCTTCAAGAATGATGTCGGCTTTGCCGCCGCCGAAGAGCTTGCGGAAAATCTGCTGGAAATGGCCGCGGACAAGCTCGAACGTCTCAAGGAACTTTTCTCTGCTGATTTTGTTAAGACGGTTGATTAACTGCTGCAGCTGGCCCTTGCTGGAATTAAGGTCCTCGACCTGCGTCGAAAGGAAACTGTGCCTCTGTTCGAGGTCCTGCTGTTCCTGGATTGCGTCGAGGTTAACGTTGCCAAGTCGTTCGATTTTGCCCCGCAGCTCAGCGATTTCCTCACGCACTTTTTCCCAGTCAACGGCGGTGTCCTTATAATTCTGGTAGGACTGGAGCAGGTCAAGCTGTAATTCGTCGCGGACCCTTGAAATGAGGTCCTGCTGTCGCACATCGAGCTGGCCAAGCTCGATTTTAATCTCATTTATCTGCTGCTCAATCTGGCTTTGCATGGTGCGTTTCTCACGCAGCGTCTGCTCATTGCTTTTTTGCTCGGCAAGAAGCTCTTCGATTTGCTTGTGCAGCTGGGAGCTGCTTTGCTGCTTCTGGTCTTTTTCACTGAACAGCTCGGAGACAGCCGATTCAGAAGCAAGAATGTCGCTCTGGGCTGCCATGGACTGGTCGGCGCAGCTTTTGATTTCGGATTCGGCCGCCGTGATAGCCCCTGCGTTGGCAGCAAGCTGGGTCTGGAGCGATTGGATTGTCTGAATCAACGACTGGCGATGTTCGGATATCTGACCAAGCGAAACTTTTAAGTTGGTCAGCTTGTCGGAAAGCGTCTGCTGATTCGCCTTTAGATTCGAGTAATCGCCCTGAAGCTGATTGATTCGGGCGTTACGCTGGTTGTTGACGGTCTCAAGCTCTTGGAGCTTTTGCTTCGACTCGTATTCCTTCTGGACGGACTGAGCAATTTGCTTTTCGAGCTGGTCGATTTCGCCCGTGATGAGGGGCTGCTCTTCCCTGAGCCGTTTTATGCTCTCTTCGAGTGAGGCCAGTTTCGAATTTATCTGCGTCTTTTCGGTATTCGCCTCGTAAACCGCAGTACGAAGGTCTTTGCAGAGCTTCGTCAGGTGGTCGCCCACACGGATTGATTCGTCAATCTGCTTTTGAAGCGCGTCTATTTCATTAGTGATATTGGTAATGGTGTCCTGCAGCTGGCGAAGCCGGCTTTTTCGGGAGATAAGCCCCGCCGCCCTGCCGAGAGGGCCGAGCTTGATGAAGCCGTCGCCCGCGGCGAACTCGCCTTTGAGAGTAACGAACTTATAATCAGGCCCAAGCGTTTCTGATAACTGGGCACTCTTTTCGATTGAATCGACGATTAAGGTTTTGCCCAACAACGCCCAAACAAGCGACGCGTATTTGGGCTGGTAATTTACGAATTCAACAAGACGCCCCTTAACGCCCGACAGCATCGAAAGGTCATTGGTATTCACAAACGGCTCGATTTTGTCCGAGCTTATGAAATGTACCCGGCCATCGAGCTTATCGACGGCGTCTTTACCAGCCAGCAGCTTTTCGGTTGAGGCAATAACCACGGCATCGGTCTTGTCTTCAAGAGCCGCCTCAACCGCTGCGGCATAATCAATATGCGCGGTGATAATGTCCGCAAGAATCCCCTCTACGTAATCAAACTGCGACTGGTTTTCGAGAATGCGTTTTGCCCCCGCCTTGACACCCTCCCTGCGGTTTTCCATATCCGTCAAAACCGCAAGCTCGCTTGCCAGTGCGCTTCTGGCTTCCTTGCTGTTTGCTAATCGCTTTTTGTCCGCCTCGGCGTGAGCGATACAGGTATCGGATTCCTTGCGTTTGTTATCGAGGTTTTTCGTCAGGTCGGACAAGACGTTTTCGATATCGTTCAATCTCGCGTCGCACTGTGCCTTTTCGGTCAGGAGTTTTTCAAGCTCTGCGCCGGCAATCTGGGCACGACCCGCGAGTCGGTCTTTTTGAGAAGAAAGATTGGTGCGGTATACGGATATGCTTTGAAGCTCATTGTGAAGCTGGGCGGTATGCCGGACAATATCGATTATGCCGGATTTCTCGTCTTCAAGCTCTGCCTCGAGCGAAGAGCACTGAGCGTTAATATCGGCGATTTCCCTGCTTGTCTGCTCAACGTCGAGATTGCACTGCTCGAATGATTTTTCATTTTCCTGCTGCTTTGTCTGGTATTTTTCGAGGTCGATTGTGAACTCATTTTTTTGTTCGGCAAGCTGTTGCACCCTCGTTACCGCAGCGGCCTTTCTCTGCTCAAGCTCTTTAATCCTGGTTCGCAGGAATTCTATCCGCTGCATCTGCTGTTCAATTTTGCTCTGCACCGCCACAAGCGAATTATCAGTGTGGTTGATGCTGCTTTCCGTATCGATTATCTGCTGGCCTATCTGGCTAAGCAGAGTATCGTGTCTTGCCACGTCAGCGGCAACTACGGCAAAATTCTTTTCCGCTTCATCGAGCGCGGCTTTCTTCTGGGCCGCAGTTTTGAAAATCTTATCGAATTCCGCCAGCGAGTAATTGACTTGAAGCTCTTTTAGCCGTTGAGTGTATTGAACATAGCTGCGGGCTTTGCCCGCGGCTAACTTGACGCTTCTCAACCGACTGGCGACCTCACTGACAATGTCGGCAAGACGAAGAAGATTCTGCTCGGTGCGTTCGAGCTTGCGAAGGGCTTCTTCTTTGTGCGCCTTGTATTTGCTTATGCCAGCCGCTTCTTCGAATATTACTCGTCTCTCTACGGAGGACGCAGTAAGCAGACGCTCAACCTGTCCCTGCTCGATAATTGAATACGCCCTGACGCCGACGCCGGTATCCATAAACAATTCGCGGACGTCTTTTAGCCGGCAGAGTTTGTTATTGATTCTGTATTCGCATTCGCCGCTTTGATAGATGCGACGGGTAATCTGGACCTCGTCGGCATCGATGGGCAACCGGCCCGACTCGGTCCCGGCGGTATTGGAAAGGAACAAGCTGACTTCCGCGCTGCCGGCGGGTTTTCTGCTGGCGTTGCCGCTGAAAATGACATCCGTCATTCGTCCGCTGCGCAAACTTTTTGCGCTTTGTTCGCCGAAGACCCATTTTACAGCGTCAACAACGTTGCTCTTGCCGCAGCCATTGGGGCCGACAATGCCGGTTACCGCCGCTGAAAATACGAATTCCGTTTTATCTGCAAAGCTTTTGAAGCCATCGAGGATAACTTTTTCAAGTCGCATTTATTAATCCTTAATAATCAGGCAAAACCATGGGCGGAAGAGACAATAGTCAAAGAACGACGAAAACCCTCCTGCCGGTACTCTTCTGCCGCAAACACGAGGAAGCTCAAAGCCATAAAGTCCTATAATTATACAATCATTATTATTACTACGCCAGTTCCGTCCTGGCGACACGGTCCAATATTCTTCGCCTTTACTTATAAACTTTCGATTCAGCTCTTACGTTTTGTTCTAACATTATCGGTCGAAGAGTCACTATTTCTTTATAATTGGCATGTTTTTCGGGAACGAGCTTGCGTAAAATTCCGCCCCAACGGCGCCGGAATCGACCATCTTGTTAAGAAGTCCCACAAGAACAGAATAGGGGACGCCAAGTCCCGGCCCACCCTCATCAGTCGGGGTCAATGGCTCTCGGCACAACGTCTCAATGATATCAGCAATATCCAGCGAGCTTTTCAACTGAAGAATTATTTCGGGGTGTTTGGGATGTTTACGGATTATCGTGGCGTATTTTTCGCCGGCAGGAACATTTATGGTAATAGCCCCGTCAGGTGTCTCAACAAAAGTATTACTCCGGCAGTATATCGGAGCCCCGAGAATTGCAACGCAGGCCTGGTCCCGACGAGAAATCAGGATTGCAGGTTTTCCCGCCTCTGTTACCTGGTCAAGATAAAAACTGTTGGCTATTAACCTTCGGGAGACGGCGGTGTCTTTCAGGTGAACAAGCTTATCATAGGCAATGAGGCGGACGGTCAAATTGTCGTCCCGCAGCAGCGAACGAAACATCGAGGTGGCATCCTGTCCGGCAGAGGCATTGGCAAGGGCATTAACCGCCTCTATACGGTAGGGTGAGTTCTTATCGGTGGCCATATTCCAGAGAGATTCCTTGCCTCTCTGGTCGCCGAGATTGAACATACAGCGAGCGGCGCGGAGGCGGACTTCAGGGTCGGACGAATTTAGCAATGCCGCCAGTTTCGGGACTGCGACGTTACCCATGGCTTCGAGAGTTATTTCACTTGTATTTTTATCCTTGGAGCCGGCGAGTTTCTCTATATTAGTCATTAACCTTTTGGCTGTAAATTCAGGCGAATCGAAAAGATATGTAGCCCTTACGAGCTGAATGAATCTGCCTTTTGCGTCTATGTATTTTGTCGGGACTCGCAGTTCGATATTACCCGGCGCAAGTGCCATGGCAGTTTCGTAGCCGAATCGTTCGTTTATACGATTACGGATTTGGCTCGCAGCGCGGTAATCAGGCACGCGAAGGGCAAGATTGATTTTGTATTCCTCGATTACAGAGCCGCCGCCCAGAACGTAGCCAACTCGCTGGCCCTGTGAATCGGAAGCCGTTGAATCGACAAATACCGGGCCTTCGGCAGTAGCAAGGGGCTTGATGCTGGTGCCGCCCTGTTGTGTGTCGAAAAGGTCGGTGCCGTAGAGCCAACCGCCTTCAAGAGAGGTTGTTTGTGTGCCGGGCAATGCGGTAACTCTGAGGTCAAACCGCTGATTTTTTGAAGCAGCAGGCGGAATCATACCCTCGACAACTACAACGGCAGTATCCGGGCTGTTGATAAGCGCATCAACATCGATTTTGGCGCCGCCGAGCCGCTGTAGGATGTATTTTTTCAGATTCGCCCTTATCTGTGTAGGGCACTCAGACGAACCCGTACCGTTAAGCCCCCCTACCAGGGCATAATTGCTTACCGGTATCGCATCGGAAGCGAATATTTCCGCATACATACCGATAGTATCGTTTACCGCGTTACTGTCGGCTGCCTTGGGGTTTTTAGCGGTCTTGCCGCCTGCACAGCCGAAAGTTGCCGCAAGAAACACTAATGTTACACACCACAATGTTTTGCGAAGATAATTTTTCATAAACAAAACACATCTCCCTTATTAGTTTGGCTGCCCCTGCCGAGGCAAAACACTAAACAGTTTTTTTTGAAATCCGTCAATGGATTTATCGGCCAAAAGCCGCCGGATACACCATTTAATCGCATAATACGCGACAGGCAGCTATGAATTCCCTGACCCTGAGAAGGTTTGTCTGTGCCTGCCTGTGGTCCACAGAGGCAAATGAGGCGTCGGACTCGGCCCTGGAGTTGAAGGCCTGACGAAAATACTTATAAACCTTTTCGTCGAAAAGACCCGTTTTCACAAAAGCATTGTTAAACTCGGATATAATCGCATGCCTTGTGTCACTTTGGACCTCTTTGGCCAGCAGGGCGGCGGTAGCCGCATTGAGCATAGCATTATATGTCCGTTTCGCCACTGCTTCATAAAACCCCCCTGCTATCAGGTGCTGCATTTCCCGCAGGGTTTCATTTGCGATGCGAAGGTGTTTTTCAACGTCCGGTTTCATAATGTGATTTATTTTCCTCTTAGAATCGCTAAGTCGCAAGAAAAAACGGACTATTCACCGATTATCTGGCAGATTACATGGCGGCTGCGTGAACGGGTATCGAAGTCAATAAGGATGATTTGCTGCCATGTGCCAAGGGTAAGTTTGCCATCGACAATTGGGACGGCCAGAGAAGGCCCAAGTAACGATGCGCACACATGCGAATGCCCATTGTCGTCGTGCCAGGTCTCCTCATGCTCATAACGGGCGTTCCGAGGGGCGATTTTTTCAAATGCTGCTTTAATATCATGGTTAACCAGCCCCGGCTCATATTCGGTAGTTGTAATCGCGGCGGTTGAGCCGATGACAAAAAACGTCGCTGTCCCAGCAGAAACGCCTGATTCGGCAACTGCCTTTACCGCCTGCGGGGTTAAATCGATGACCTCGCTGTTGCCCTTTGTGCTGACCTGAATTTTTTTAGTTACGACCATAGGACGCTCCGGTTTTTTTACTTCACCAGATGGAACCAGTTATTTGGGTTGGCGAAGACAGACCAGCTAAGTACTATTTCCGATACGGTTATGGCAGCGACGATAATGCCGACTACAAAGAGCAACGCAGAAGCGCACCGTAATTTGGAAAGAATACGGCGCAGGCCATCAATGTAAAGAATTAGAAACGGCAAAATGGCGCCTGCAATCAGCCGGCCAGAGGTAAAATAGGGTTTATCAACAGAAGGATAAACACAGGTGCCGAAGTCATACCGCATAGACATAAACGCAAGAAAAGCAATCGATATGATAACAACAAACAAACTCCCAGCCAGTGCGGCGCGGCAAGACCCGTCAGACCTGCTTTTATCAAGAATAAGAGCAAGTAGGAAAACACCGGACGAGATTACATAAAACCCGTCCATAAACGCCGAAGCTATTATCCTGTTATGCCAGACAAATTCACCCCGCCAGAAGGTTTTTGTCAGCTCGGAAATGAAATAAAGAAACCCCGAAGGAGTAAAGATGGGATGATTAAACATCTCGCTTAAAGGTTTAACCGTCCAGGTATGCGACTTTGCCGAGGCGGCTGCTCCGACTGCGTCACCAAAAAGCACATAATTACGGCCAAGCCAGAAGACAATAGGTAACAATGCTGCGATAACCAGGGCGGCGGGAGAAAACAGGTATTGCCTGAAACGTCTTTGGCGAACCGCTTGTGTTCCTTTAATCAGCACAACAAAGGCGGCAAAAAATATGATGGCAATATTTGACGCCTTGGCAAGGAACGTCGCGGCAACAAGCAGGCCCGCAAACAAATGGTACTTCAAGGATTTTTCGCTCAAATAGATTTCGAAAAGCATAAAGAATGCCGCCGCAAAGACAACCGGAGAAAGAACGTCGCCTGTAATTGCGTAAAAAATATCCTGCGGGAAAAACGCGGCCAGAAGAGGAATCGCAATTCGCTCCTGGAAATTATCGCCAAAGATCCTGCGCGAAAACAGCCACGACAGCCACACGAAAACAGCCATGAGGGGAACGTCAAGAAAACGAATCCAATAAAGTAATTCGGCGCCTTTTATCGCCAGCGATTCGCCTAATCGGCACCACAGCCCAGCTAAAAGATAGTATGAGGGGAATGACCATGTTTCATAATTGTAGGCGTTTGTCAGGAAATCAATTTCCTTCAGCCAAAATGTCGGGAGTTTTGTCAATGTGGTCACCCAGGAACTCCCCCCCTCCTCCCGAATTGGCGATAATTTCAACGGCCACCGGGTCGTATTTCTCCAGCGGTGCTGCAGGCAGATGACCGCAGGAATACTTGAAAACCAGGTCAAAATGGGCTACTTCGTCAACGTTATTAAAAAAGGGAAATGCGGCGCTGAAGACAAAGACGCGAATCGCCGCGGCAAGACAAAGCCCGGCAATAACAAGCCGTTCATACCGCAATGTTACCGGGATATCGTCTGCCGGCTTAACAGAACCGCCGGCCGTGGCCGACGCCTGCTTATTCCTTTGTTTTATCCGCGGTCCTGGGGTCATTTACGAAATATGATAATAAAGAACTGATGAACGTGCAAGACATCACACTGGCCGATTTACAACCCAGACCTCAGTTGACGGCACGAGCAACATAGGAGAAAGTTAGGATGCTCCAGTTTTTTTACTTCACCAGATGGAACCAGTTATTTGGGTTGGCGAAGACAGACCAGCTAAGTACTATTTCCGATACGGTTATGGCAGCGACGATAATGCCGACTACAAAGAGCAACGCAGAAGCGCACCGTAATTTGGAAAGAATACGGCGCAGGCCATCAATGTAAAGAATTAGAAACGGCAAAATGGCGCCTGCAATCAGCCGGCCAGAGGTAAAATAGGGTTTATCAACAGAAGGATAAACACAGGTGCCGAAGTCATACCGCATAGACATAAACGCAAGAAAAGCAATCGATATGATAACAACAAACAAACTCCCAGCCAGTGCGGCGCGGCAAGACCCGTCAGACCTGCTTTTATCAAGAATAAGAGCAAGTAGGAAAACACCGGACGAGATTACATAAAACCCGTCCATAAACGCCGAAGCTATTATCCTGTTATGCCAGACAAATTCACCCCGCCAGAAGGTTTTTGTCAGCTCGGAAATGAAATAAAGAAACCCCGAAGGAGTAAAGATGGGATGATTAAACATCTCGCTTAAAGGTTTAACCGTCCAGGTATGCGACTTTGCCGAGGCGGCTGCTCCGACTGCGTCACCAAAAAGCACATAATTACGGCCAAGCCAGAAGACAATAGGTAACAATGCTGCGATAACCAGGGCGGCGGGAGAAAACAGGTATTGCCTGAAACGTCTTTGGCGAACCGCTTGTGTTCCTTTAATCAGCACAACAAAGGCGGCAAAAAATATGATGGCAATATTTGACGCCTTGGCAAGGAACGTCGCGGCAACAAGCAGGCCCGCAAACAAATGGTACTTCAAGGATTTTCCGCTCAAATAGATTTCGAAAAGCATAAAGAATGCCGCCGCAAAGACAACCGGAGAAAGAACGTCGCCTGTAATTGCGTAAAAAATATCCTGCGGGAAAAACGCGGCCAGAAGAGGAATCGCAATTCGCTCCTGGAAATTATCGCCAAAGATCCTGCGCGAAAACAGCCACGACAGCCACACGAAAACAGCCATGAGGGGAACGTCAAGAAAACGAATCCAATAAAGTAATTCGGCGCCTTTTATCGCCAGCGATTCGCCTAATCGGCACCACAGCCCAGCTAAAAGATAATACGCCGGCCAGGCCCACGCTTCACGGTTGTCGATGCTTCTCTGAAAAGCAACGGCCTGTGTCCACATGTAGGGAGATTTGTCAACCGGGATGCCAAAAAAATCGCCCTGTGCGGCATTTATAATGATTTCAGCGGCCTCCGGGTCGTATTTCTCCAGCGGCGCTGAAGGCAGATGCCCCTTGGAGTATTTAAAGACCAAATCAAAATGCGCCTGTTCGTCAACGTTATTAAAAAAGGGAAACGCGGCGCTGAAGACAAAGACGCGAATCGCCGCGGCAAGACAAAGCCCGGCAATAACAAGCCGTTCATACCGCAATGTTACCGGGATATCGTCTGCCGGCTTAACAGAACCGCCGGCCGTGGCCGACGCCTGCTTATTCCTTTGTTTTATCCGCGGTCCTGGGGTCATTTACGAAATATGATAATAAAGAACTGATGAACGTGCAAGACATCACACTGGCTATCAACATATTACCATCCGTTTCACCGGCCGGCAGCATTTGAGCGTTGAAAAAACAGCCAGATGACCTTATAATCTTAATTGTCTGGTATGGTTTTATTAATCAGGAAAGTTTGAAAACTTGTGTTTGACGCATTAACGCAAAAATTCGGGTCGGTGTTCAGGGCGCTTTCGGGCAGGGGCAGGATAACCGAGGCCAATGTTTCGGACGCGGTGCGCGACGTTCGCAAGGCACTGTTGGAAGCCGACGTCAACTACCAGGTCGTCAAACAATTCTGCAAGGACGTTACACAGGCGGCTATAGGCGCAGAGGTCATCAAGTCGCTGCACCCCGGACAGGTTTTCGTCAAAATAGTCAACGATGAATTGACCAAGCTGATGGGGCCTGTGGATACGCAGATTTACTACGTCTCGCCCGGACCGACGCTGATACTTTTGGCGGGTCTTCAGGGCTGCGGCAAAACAACCACCGCCGCTAAACTGGCAAAATATGTTATGGATAACGGCAAGAAACCGATGCTTGTTGCCGACGATTTGCAGAGACCTGCCGCTATCGACCAGTTGATTACCCTTGGCCAGCAGTTAAATATCCCCGTTTACAGCGAACAAAGCCAGGACGCGGTGAAGGTCGCGAAAAATGCTGTCCAGCACGCCAAAACAACAGGCGTTGACGTTGTGATTTTGGATACTGCCGGCCGGCTGCACGTTGACGAAGAAATGATGACGCAGATAAGCGACGTCGCAAAGGCGGTCCAGCCGCATCAGATTTACCTCGTCTGCGACGCCATGACCGGTCAGGACGCGGTCAATTCTGCAAAGGAATTCAATTCGCGGCTGGAGCTTGATGGCGTTATCCTGACAAAATTGGACGGCAACGCAAGAGGCGGAGCTGCGCTCAGCGTAAAAGCGGTTACAGGCAAACCCATAAAATTCATAGGCGTAGGCGAGAAGCTCGAAAAACTCGAAGAATTCCACCCTGACAGAATGGCAAGCAGAATCCTCGGTATGGGCGATATCGTTACGCTCGTCGAGAAGGCACATGAACAATTCGACGCCGAGGAAGCCGCTAAATTGCAGGAAAAGATGGCCAAAGGCAGCTTCGGCTTCGATGATTTCCTCCAGCAAATGCAGGCAGTAAAGAAAATGGGGGGAATGAAAGACCTGATGAAGATGATGCCCGGCGCCGCTGAACTGGGCGATATGGATTTCGACGAGAACGAGCTTAAAAAAATGGAGGGAATCGTTTATTCGATGACGCTCCAGGAACGCCAGGACCCGGACGTTATCGATTCATCGAGACGCAGGAGGATTGCCGCCGGCTCAGGGACGCAGCCGCACGACGTATCAGGACTGGTCAAGCAATTTGTGCGAAGCAGAGATATGCTCAAGACGCTGTCGGGAGGAAAAATGGCGGGCTTAAAGTCGCTGTTTTCGGGCGGCTTTAATCTCGAATCGATGAGTGCGGCGATGGCATCGGGCAAAAAAATCAAACAACGCTCCAGAAGAAAACAAGTCATAATCCGCAAAGGCAAAAGAATACGGCGGTAACCCAAAACATCTCAATCAACCAGTATCTCGATAAGCTGGCGCAATTTGTAGGCAACGAATACGGCCGAATTGTGCGCGAGCAATTCAAAGATAACGAAGGGATAAGCGAGCTTGGTATGTTGGCAAGCCCCACGGCGGAGGAATTGGAACAATTACGCAGGGCGGTGGCGATTATGACTGCACAGGAAAAGCAAAACGCCGCGAATCTCACCGACGACCAGGTGCGTAAAATCGCCGACGACGCGAAAGTTGACCCCGCCCTATTCGCTATTTTCATCAACGGCTACGCCCTGCACGCAAAACGAAGGTCATAAGTAATTTTTTAACCCATCCTGACCACAGATTCTTAGGGAGAAAAAATTTTCTAAAAATAAATAAAATTAAGCTTGACTTTAATAATGTTAATGTTATATTTGATATTTAGTTGAATATTAGTGAAAGGTTGAGATTATGACACAGGAAAAACAGGCAGGCAATTGGATGCAGCTTTTGACGGAAGAAGACATAGGATTCATCAAAAGATTCCTTCTCGCCTCGGGTTCGCTAAAAGAGCTGGCAGAGATATACGACATCAGTTACCCGACGGTACGACTGCGGTTAGACCGGCTGATTGAAAAAATCAAGGTTTTTGACGCTTTTGAAAAAGCAAGCGAATTCGAGCTACTCATCCGCTCATTCTACGCGGAAGGCAAAATCGATATTACAACATTCAAGACATTGCTTGAAACCCACAAAAAAGAAATGGAGGTCCAAAAATGAGATACATAACGCTAATACTTAGTATGGTCGTTCTAACATCGGCTTGTTTGGCCGAAGAAACCCTGCGCGAAATCGAGTGGTCGGACCCGAACCTGCGAGGTAAGTTGACTGCCGGTGAAGTCATCGAGCCAAACGCCGATTGCCCTTTTGCACAACTGAAGGTGCAAAGCTCGCAAAACGAAAAGAAAACATTCGCCATTTTGACTATCAATGACCCGTGCATCAAAACGACAAGTTATGCGCTAACAGGACAAGTCAGGTATGAAGGCGTCGAGGGAACGGGCTATCTTGAAATGTGGAACCATTTTCCCGACGGCAAGATGTATTTTAGCCGAACTCTGGGAGATTCCGGCCCAATGCAATCATTGGCCGGTTCATCCGGCTGGCGGCCATTCACACTGCCTTTCTACATCGGAGATACTACCAAAATGCGCCCGGTCAAGCTGGAGTTCAACATCGTGCTGCACGGGCGGGGGACAATTTTTCTTGGCCCGCTTAAACTCGTCCAGTTTGAGAAAAATGGATCTGCCGCGACCAGCGACGCTACAAACGCGTGGTGGACCGACCGGACCGCCCGGACCGCCGGGTGGTTGTTCGGCGGCATTTGCGGCTCAGTCGTCGGCCTTATGGGTGCTGCCATAGGAACCCTGACTGGCATCGGGAGTGCCCGAAAAGTATGTCTATCCTTGCTTGGCATTATGTCCGTCTTTGGACTGATTGTTGTGACTCTGGGTTTGGGGGGCGGTTTGGCGGCTTTGGCTTTTTCTCAGCCGTATGCAGTTTGGTATCCCCTACTGATTATCGGTGTCTCGTTAGGTCTGCTGTGCACAATTCTGCCCGTAGCTCTGTTTCGTACAATAAATCGGGAATACGAAAAGAGAGAATTGCGTAAGATGCACGTAATGGACATCAAATAGCTCACAAATAGCAGAAAAATGGCATTGTCATTTGGGGCCGATTCTGCTATACTTCCGAACTTTAACAGTTAACGTGTCCCGCGGTCAGTTTGTATGGCCAAGGCGGGAATTGATTATAAACGTAATTGAAAAGGAGAAGCAAATGTCAGTAAAAATCAGGATGTCGCGGCAGGGAAGGCGGCACAGACCGTTTTTCCGGATTAACGTGATAGACAGCCGGACGCCGCGAAACGGCAGCATCATCGAGAAATTAGGGCATTACGACCCGCTCGAAAAAGCAACCGATAAGCAGTTAGTTCTGGATCTTGAACGAGTCAAGTTCTGGCTCGATAAAGGCGCGGTACCTTCGGACTCGGTATCAGAGATACTGCTCCGCAAGGGTATCAAGCATAAATACGCGGCACAAAAGAAAACTCGCCGGGCATTGGCGAGAAAACGGGCAAGAGCAGCAGGACTGCCGTTCCTGAAATCGGAACGCAAGGTCGAAGAAAAGCCGGCAAAAGGCGCAGGTTCGACCCCTTCGGCGGCTGGTTCGACAAGCTCACCACAGGCAAGCTCAGGGCAAGCAAGCCCACCGCCGGCAGCGCCGGCAGCCGAAAATAAATAACGGCCGGAAGGCACAGGCGTAAAATAAAATTACAAATCGAACCCCCGGCCAAAAGCCGGGGGCTTTCGTATCAGGATGCCGACGATGCGGATTGATGTCTTAACGCTGTTTCCGGAGATGTTCGAGTCGCCGCTGAGCCACTCAATACTCAAGCGGGCAAAAGAAGCAGGCATCGTCGATATTGTCCTGACCAACATCCGGGATTCCTCCAAAGACAAGCACAAGAAGGTTGACGACCGGCCATACGGGGGCGGGCCGGGAATGGTGATGATGTGCCAGCCGGTATTCGATTGCTTTGAACAGGTCGAAAAGCTTTCCCCGGATAAGCCCCGCGTAATCCTGCTCACCCCGCAGGGTAAACCCTTCACACAAAAATTAGCCGCTGAACTTGCCGGTGAAAAACGGCTCATCCTCATCGCAGGCCATTACGAGGGGTTCGACGAACGAATCAGAACGGGTTTAAACGCCGAGCAAATCTCAATCGGCGACTATGTGCTTTCAGGCGGGGAATTGGCCGCGATGGTCATTATCGACACGGTGGTTCGCCTGCTGCCCGGTGCGCTGGGGGGCGAGGGGTCAGCGGAAAATGAGACATTCAGTGAAACCTCAAACGGCGGTTCGGCTTCGCTCACCGCGGGCGGCCTGGAATATCCGCAATACACAAGACCTGAAACATTTCGGGGATTGACCGTGCCCGACATTTTGCTTTCCGGCCATCACGGCGAAATCGAAAAATGGCGCAGACAACAATCGCTCGAAAGGACTCGACAAAACCGTCCGGATTTGTTAAAAGATAAACAGAAATAAATCCGCCCTGCGTCCGGCGGATAAAAAATAAAAATGAGGTGAAAAATGAAAATCGAAAACTTGTCACGTCGAATGATTCTCAAATCCGGGCTGGTCGCGTGTGCCGGCATTTGCTCATTAGAGGCAATCGCCAAAGGAGCGGAAGAAATGAAAAAAGCAGTAGAGGCAAAAAAGGAAATCCCGGTGGGGCTGCAACTTTGGACGGTACGAACCGAATGCGCAAAGGATTTCCCCGGAACCATAGCTAAGGTAGCCAAAATGGGCTATAAGGGCGTGGAATTCGCGGGCTTTTTCAACTATTCGGCAAAGGATGTCCGCAAGATGCTCGACGACAACGGCCTGCTTTGCAGCGGCTCACACACTGCAATCGATTTGCTCACCAATGAAAAACTCGCGGCGACTATGGAATATAACCGGACAATCGGCAATAAATTCGTCATTGTGCCCTACCTGGAAAGAAAACAGCTTAACACCAAAGCCGACTGGCTGGCGAAAGCTAAAACCTTCAATGAATTAGCGGACAAAACAAGAAGTGAAGGCGTCCGCATCGGCTATCACTCCCACCAGGGGGATTTTCTGCCGATTGACGGCGAGGCGCCATGGGATATCCTTTTCGGCAACACCAGCAAAGAAGTGTTTATGCAGCTCGACACGGGCAACGCAATGCAGGGTAAGGCCGACCCCGTTGCCGTCCTGAAAAAGTATCCGGGACGCTCCTTGTCGATTCACCTCAAGGAATTTTCCGCAACAACCAAAAAAGTCCTCATAGGCGAAGGCGACGTAAAGTGGAAAGACATCTTCGAGGTCTGCGAAACAACCGGCGGCACACAGTGGTATATCATCGAAGAAGAATCCGGAGAGTATCCACCGCTGGAAGCTGCCGAGCAGTCGCTGAAAAACCTCAAAAAAATTCACGGCTAAGTCACAACAAGTAAAATAAAGCATAAGAATAAGACGGTGGGGTCTTCTCAAAGACCCCGCCGCTTTTTCAAACACCAAATTAACCCTGAAAATGGGCACATCTTATACCTTCTGCCTGCATAGGCAATTTGGCAACTAATATCCAGCAATTTGCCTATTTTCATATTGTCCACAAAAAAGTATGGTTGAAGTGCCATCATCAATGCGGCAGTAATACTACATACTAAGGGGCGGCGAATTCGGTTGTTGACCAAAATTACAGCCCAAGGCGCTCGGAGCGCTGAAAATGGGAGAAAAAGATGCCGAACGCCGCCCCAAATTATTAAACTAATCCCGCCCCGTAAGGGTCTGTAAAATTGCCCCAGCCAATTATCGATAGGGGGTATTTTTTTGAGAAAAAACGCTTGTTATCACCGCGAAAACGGTTATAATTGCTGGTTT
This sequence comes from uncultured Phycisphaerales bacterium, assembly GCA_963769245.1. GTDB lineage: Bacteria > Planctomycetota > Phycisphaerae > Sedimentisphaerales > Anaerobacaceae > Fen-1362. The sequence goes on along the minus strand of CAVYKU010000001.1, from coordinate 989,054 downwards.
TCGGGGCGGGCTTAAATCGCTCGCAGAAAACCCAGCCGGGCTGGTTTTGCCATAAGTTCAGTTAGTATCAGGAGTTACAAAGTGAATACAGCATTACTTGACAAGGTTGAAAGCAAATGTCTGAAGAAGGATATTCCGCATTTTGAAATCGGGGACATAGTTGACGTCCATTGCAGAATCAAAGAAGGCGACAAGGAACGTATCGGCATCTTTTCGGGCACGGTCATCGCCCGCAAAGGCCGGGGCATCAGCTCGACCTTCACGGTCCGCAGAATCGTCGCGGGCGAAGGCGTCGAAAGGATATTCCCCCTGCACTCGCCCAATATCGTCGATATCAAGGCGACCCGAAGCGGCAAGACCAGAAGAGCGAAACTGTATTACCTCCGCGAGCGAACGGGTAAGTCAACCAAGCTCGTCCAGGAACACAGCGAACATACTGTGGTCAGCTAAATAATCGCTGATTGCATATACTTCGACAAGCTCAGGACAGGTTTAAGGATTGCTGATTTTTGCTCGGATTAATTTTCCAGAGGAGTAAGCTGCTTAAAGATATTAAGCTGCTCGGCAAATGGGGGGAGCGGCAATGTGAGAAATTCCTCAAGCGAAAAGGCCTCAAAACCCTCACGCGCAACTACGCCTGCAAGGCCGGCGAAATCGACCTGATTATGGTGGACAGCGACCGGTCGATTGTTTTTGTCGAGGTCAAAACCAGGGCCGATGAGGAATTTACTCCGACCGAATCGGTAATCACAAAGCCGAAGATGGACAGGATGACAAGGACTGCCCGCTATTTTATCTCAACCAACGACATCGAGAATCGGCCATATCGTTTCGATATTGTTACCATAACGCTCGGCCAACGCGGCCCTGCCGAATTCCGCCATTACAAAAACGCCTTCGTAAGATAGATATATGAACCTTATTGATGCACATTGCCATTTGACGTATGAGCCGTTCGCGGATATCGAGGCCGTTCTCAAGCGAAGCAGAGGTGCCGGCATAACGAGCTGGGTAACTATTGGGACGGATTTGGCGGACAGCCAAAAAGCGGTGGAACTGGCAGGCCGGTTTGAAAATATGTTCTCGACGGTAGCTATTCACCCTCATAATGCCAAATCAGCGGACCAGACAACAATCGCCCGTATTAAGGAACTTGCACAGAATAAAAAAGTCGTCGCAATCGGTGAAACTGGGTTGGATTTGCATTACGATTTTTCGACACCCCAGCAACAACAGGATAGCTTCACTCGGCATCTCGAAATCGCAAAAGAATTGAATCTGCCGATTGTGATTCATTCACGGGAGGCGTTCAACGAGACGATGGATATTCTTGAAGCAAATGAATCAGGCCTGAAAGGATTAGTTTTTCATTGTTACTCCGGCAATCGCCAACAGGCAAAAATAATTTTGGACAAGGGCTGGTATATCTCGCTGACAGGGGTGGTAACATTCAAAAACGCCGAGACAACCCGCGAGGTCGCAAAATACGTCCCACTTGACCGGCTGATGATTGAGACAGATGCCCCCTACTTATCGCCTGAGCCGATGCGAAAACAAAAGGTCAACGAGCCGGCGCTGCTCATCCACACGGCAAAATTTGCAGCGGCGTAAGGGGAATGGAATTGGCCAAATTCGCCGAGGCCGTTACAACCACGACAAAGCAATTTTTCGCCATTCCTGTTTAAGATGAAAGCAAGAAACCTTCACGAATGGGATTTGTCTTATAAAGAAGCGATAGAGATACAGCATCGTTTGGCCTCACAGGTGCGTTTTACCGCGATGAAGAAAAAGCCAAAAATAGTTGCCGGGCTGGATTGCGCTTTCAGCAGCGACGGCAAAAGAATCTTCGCAGCGGCCGTCGTGATTGATACTTCTGACTTTTCAATTATCGAAACAACAACAGCCAGTCGCAAGGTCGTCTTCCCATACATACCGGGTTTGCTGTCGTTTCGAGAGGCGCCGGCGTGCATTGACGCAATTGAGAAATTGAAAACAAGACCCGATTGTTTAATCGTCGATGGTCAGGGTATTGCGCATCCTCGGCGACTTGGCATTGCCTCGCACATAGGGTTGTTTATTGATAAACCAACGATTGGCTGCGCAAAAAGCCGGCTCATAGGAACATTCGAAGAACCGGGAAGCAAAAAAGGCAGCCGTAACCCACTTGTGGATTCAGGTGAGGAAATTGGCGCGGTTTTGCGAACGCGAACAGACGTCAAGCCGGTATATGTTTCAGTCGGACACAAATGCACCCTAGACGACGCAATAAGTATTGTTTTGGGATGCACGACAAAATACCGATTGCCTGAGCCAAGCCGACTGGCACATCAATTAGTAGGGCAAGCGAAACTCGCTTAAAGTCAGCGAGCGTGAGTCAGCCGCAGGATAAGCTCCCGCATATCCGGGTATCTGGCGAGCAACGCTTCCCCATCACCCAGCTCGAAGTCGGCCTCGTCAAAACCCGGGGCGACAGAGCAGCCCATCAGCGAAAATCTCCCGCCGGGCTGGATGAACGCCCCCTGCCATGTGCCTTTGGGGACAAGAACCTGAACTTTTTGTTCATTTAAGATGTCGTGGCCAAGAGTGATGATTTCGCTCGAGCCGTCTGGGTGCAGTTGCAGCATCGTTACGGGGTCCCCCAGATAAAAATGGAACATCTCATCGCATTTCAGTCGATGCATCAGCGAAACGGTCTTGGCGGTAAGGAGGTAGAGAATAACGGTGCTGATATTGCGGTCGCCAGATAAGCCGGCAGGCAGAATCTCTTTTTTCAGCACCTCCGCAGCACGATAGGTTTCGATAAAAAACCCGCCCTCCTGCGGCAACGGCTGCATCCTAAAGTGCTTTATTACCTGCTCGGCTGTCATTTTTTTATCTGGAGCGCCTGAGGCAAACTATCCTCTTCGATATGGGCACGAAGAATCAGGTATGTCACCTTGTCTTTACTCTCGATAGCACTTGCTATGACAGGGGTGCCCGACCTCATTGTAATCCTGCTGCTCCAGGAATAACTAAACATATCAGGATGCTGGATTTCTGTTTGCGAATCTGAGTTAAATCCACTGACATCCATTTTAAAATTAATGAATATCCTGCCATCAGGAGGTATTTGAAGGTCGGCCGAAATCTTGCTTCCTATAGCATATGAGGTCCAGCCGGTAACATTCTCATTTGCGTCCTTGTGTGTTGGAATTTCTTTTTTGCCTGAAACATCCATTTGCGCCGGTCCCGGATTTACCATCGCCAGTTTCTGTGAGCTTTGTATGCGGCCAGCATTCTTGTCTTTGATAATATCGAGAATTTTCGCCGCGGTGACCTGTTCTTTACTCAAAGGTCCCACGCCGGCCTTTTCAAGTGCCTCCGGTTTGACCTCAACAATAAGGGTTTCGACAAGAACTCGTGCCCCAAAGTATGGGTTTTCGATTTTAGGCTGTGCGTCTGCCTCCTGTTTATCAGCAGCAAGCGTTTCACAGTTGCACAGGACAGGCAAAACCGCCAGGATTACCAAACTTACCTTTACGATTTTGCTCATCTGTTTACCCTTTCAAAAAAAGTTTTGTCCCCCATTACTTTTTAGATACTACTTTTGCTGATTTGATGATTATCGGCTCGTCGGGAACATCCTGGAACATTCCTTTCATCCCGGTCTTGACCTTGGCAATCGCATCAACAACATCCATACCTTCGACGACCTGCCCGAAAACAGCGTAGCCGGGGTCGCGAGCAGAATAATCAAGAAAAGCATTATCAACGAGATTAATGAAAAATTGTCCCGTAGCACTGTTGGGGTCGGGTAATCTGGCCATAGCGATGGCGCCGCGCTTGTTCTTGAGACCGTTTTTGGCTTCGTTAATAATCGCCGGACGGGTCGTTTTTTGCTTCATATCAGGAGTAAAGCCGCCGCCCTGAATCATAAAATTGGGCTTGACCCTGTGGAATATCGTCCCGTCGTAAAAACCATCCTTAACGTATTGCAGGAAATTGGCGGCCGTTACCGGGGCAGCTGTTTCGTTGACTTCAATCACTATTGCGCCTTTTGTGGTTTCCAGTTTCACCATTTTTAACCCCTTAAGATTACCTTTTTCTGACCGGCAGCCAAACGCCAAAAATACCAAAGCAGCCGCAACAATAAACAGATAAACGCCTGAGTTCCTGTATTTCATATAGCACCTTCCATCATCAACCAATAATAAACAATCATTCCCACTTATGCTGTCGCATTGACTCAAGTATCATAGCAGCGCATTCCATCGCCGCAAGACCTTCTTCGGCGATAACTTCAGGCCGAAGAGATTTGTCGGCAACCGCCCGCAGAAACGCTTCCTGCTCAAGACGAAGCGGCTCTTTATCGTCAACGTCAAGAGTTTCGCGGTGCAGAAGGTCCTGCCAGCCGCCGGTAAGCAGGGCGAATGTCCCCGCTTTTTTTAGCTGCCTGATTTTCTCGACAAGGTCTATATTCGGCGCGGCTTTGATTACCACGCCTGTCTTTTTGAAATAATCGACGCTGAGATACGCCTGCTTGCTGAAAACACGAACTTTGCGTTCGGTTTTCAAGGCGAGCCGCGACGCGGTGACATTAGCGATACAGCCGTTTGCGAAAACGATTCTGGCGTTGCAAATATCTTCATTAGCCGGGTCAATAACGCCTATCCCCACTGCGTCAACCTTGACGACCCTGCTCGCGGCAAGCGACAATATAATATCGATGTCGTGAATCATAATATCGAGAACAACGCCGATATCGGTTGAGCGAAAAGGATACGGGCTTATTCTCGCCGCCTCAATAAACTTCGGCTCGATTTGCAGCCGTTTCATCGCCTGAACAACAGGGTTGCATCGCTCGGAATGGCCTACCGCGACAAGACAGCCGGTCTTCTTGGCAAGTGCGACAATATCTCTTGCCTGATTCACGTCGGCTGCCAGGGGTTTTTCGATAAGGACCGCAATACCCGCCTCAATCAGCGGCTTTGCCAGCGCAAAATGCTCGGTGGTCGGAGCCGATATTGTTACAGCATCAACCTTGCCGATTAATTCGGTCACATTCTGGGCTGATTCGCAGCGGTGTTTTTTCGCCAGCCGTTTCGCCTTGTCGGCATCAACATCGACAATTGATACAAGATTGCTCTGGGGCAGCTCTGAGTAAACGCGGGCGTGAATCTCGCCCATCTTGCCTGCGCCAACGACTGCGGTTCGTAATTTATCCATCTCAATCCCTTTAAGGATAGCCCCCATCGGCCCATCGAATACTACCTGAATTTTTCGAGATACCTGCCGTAGCGCTGCTCGCTGCTTTTCAGAATGGCGTCAACCATATCGCGGACGTTCTCGTCGAGACCGGCTTCCTTGGCCATTTCTTTTGCCTTCTGTAGCAATGGCTTCTTGTCATCGCGGTACAGCCGTCTATAAGCATCCTGGATTGCCTTCTGCTGTTTCTCATTCAGCCCGGCGCGTTTGAGGCCTCGCTTATTGACGCCTCGAACTTCAGGCGGATAGTGTCCGCTGACAATCAAAAAGGGCGGAATATCCTTGTTAATCCCCGCAAGACCTGCGGCGTAACACCATCTGCCTACGGTAATAAACTGGTGAATCAGGACCACCCCTGAAAGCCAGACGCCTGTCCCGATTTTACAGTGACCGCTTACCTGCGTGAAATTACTGAGGACAATTTTGTCTTCAAGAATACAATCGTGGCCTATATGCACGCCAACCATAATCAGATTGGAGTTGCCGATTTTGGTGAGGGCGCCGTGGTGCATACTCGGATGAATGGTAACCTGTTCGCGGATTGTGTTGTCGTTGCCGATTACCAGGCCGCCGATTTTAGCATTGGGGCCAAGATTGAGTATCTGGGGCTGGCCTCCTATTACACAATGGGGAAACAGATGATTACGTTTTCCGATGCGGACGTTTTTACCGATGACTACGCTGGCTTCGAGAACGGTCCCTTCGCCGATAACTGAGCCGGTGTCCACAAAACAATGAGGCCCGATTACGACGCCTTCCTGTATGACTGCTCCTTCTTCAATAACCGCTGTTGAGTGAATCTGTTTCATTTTGGCATCCTGTATTTCGATTTTAATATTCTATAATTTGTCATTATCCACGAGCATAAACTTGAGTTCGCATTCGGCTACAACCACGTCGCCGACCGCTGCCTTGCATTTACAATGGGCGCTTCTTGTATGGCTCTTAACGGCTTCCGCGGTAAGAACAATCTGGTCGCCGGGAACCACGGCCCTGCGAAGCTTTACGCCGTCCATACTCAGCAAAACCGCCAGCTTGCCCGTGTGCTCAAGCCGCTGGGCAAACATCAGGCCAGATATCTGGGCCATCGCCTCCACGACAAGAACGCCCGGCATAATGGGCGTGCCGGGGAAATGCCCCTGGAAAAAATGCTCATTATAGGTTACGTTTTTTATGCCTTTTATGAACCCGTCACTTTCAAGTTCGATTACCTTGTCAACAAGCAAAAACGGGTAGCGGTGCGGGAGTATTTTGGTTATCGCGCGGATATCAAGCAGCGCATCGGTGCCGAATTTTGCGGTGCGCTCCTGCCTTTCGGCTGTCTCATAAAGCTTGTGCGCAAGCTGATGATTCAGCGAATGACCGCTTTTATACGAAACTATTCTGCCTTTGACTGCCCTGCCGACCAGAGAAAGGTCGCCTATGAGGTCAACTATTTTATGCCTGACGCATTCATCAGGAAACCTGTATGAGTTTTTAATCGGGCCGTCGGAATCAATAACAAGAATGTCCCTCGGTGTAAGATGTGTCCCCATCCCGTGCGACTGGAACTGCCTGGCCTCGACCTCAAGAAGAAACGTCCTGGCGCGGGCGAGATTCTTTTCGAAACTGTCGGAGGTAAGGCGACAACTGTAAATTTGTCTGCCGATTCCTGTGTGTCCGCCGTAGTCGAGGTCGTATGTGATATTCAGTGTGTCGTCCGCGAACGGCAGCGCGTATATCGAGGCGTCACCCGATGTTATTAAAATAGGTTCCTGGATTATGAATTCGTGCCGCGGTGCTTCCTGTTCAACGAGGCCCGCCTGGCTCAACACCCGGAAAAACTCCCCGGCGCTGCAGTCCGCCGCCGGCAGCTCGGGCGCGTCAATTTCGATAGTGAGATTATCTATTTCAAGGGCAGAAACAGCGGCTAGGCAATGCTCGACAGTTTCGATGCTGACGGGACCTTTCTTTATGGTGGTTCGGCGGGTTCGTTCGCCGATATTCAAGGCGATAGCCCTGATGCGAACCGGCTCCGCTAAATCGGTGCGGACGAAAACCACGCCTGTTTCAACCGGGGCGGGGCGAAAAACAACCGACGCCTCCTTGCCGCCAAACAGGCCCTTGCCGCTAATGGCTGTCGGGGTCGCTATCGTCTTTTGCAGTTTCAAGTTTTTCCACCCTTGCGCATAATTGTTTGAACTGCTCGATGAGTTTGGGCAGTCGCAAACTGCTGACCATAACCCGCAGCGCGTCTTTGTGTTCGATTGCTGGTGAGCCAAGCATCTGTTTACCCGGCCGGACGCTGTTAGTCACGCCTGCCTGTGCGCCGACTATGACGCCCGCGCCTATCTCGATATTATCTGCAACACCAACCTGGCCCGCGAGAACGACGCCGTCGCCTATTTTACAACTGCCGGATATGCCCACATGGCCCGCTATCAGGCAACACCTGCCGATTATCACGTTATGGGCAATCTGAACGAGGTTATCAATTTTTGTGCCCGCGCCTATTCGCGTCTCGCCGAATTTTGCCCTGTCAACACAGGAGTTTGCGCCTATATCCACATAATCCTCGATAACAACAACGCCATTATGCGGGATAAGCCGGTGAGCGCCTTCAATGAAAGAATAACCGAAGCCGACAGAACCAATGACGGTATTGGCCTGAATTATAACGCTATTTCCTATCGTGCAGTTATGATAAACAACAACGTTGCAGTCGAGCCGTGTGGCCCGGCCAATTTTCGTGTTCTGGCCGATTTTGCAGCCCGCGGCGATAATCGTATCGTCGCCGACTTCAACGCCGCTTTCGATAACCGCAAATGGGCCAATCGAAACATTCCTGCCGATTTTAACGCCGGCAGCAACTTTGGCGGTCGAGTCCACGCCCGGCACAGCCGGCTTCAGTTTCGGCGCAAAAATCTTCAACGCCTCAATCAGTGCCGCGTTGACATCTTTCACAATCAGCTGGGGTTGCGAAAATTCCTCGATTGCCTTGTTTACCATAACGGCGCCGCAACGGGATTTTTTCAGCTCAGCGAGATGCTTGTCGTCCGCCAGAAAAGTCAGCGTTGCCTGGTCGGCGGAACCAACAGGCCCAACCGAACGAATGACACTCACCCCTTCGCCGATTAGCTCCGCCCCAAGTCGATTAGCCAGTTCTTTGACCGTCAGTTCCATAACTCGCACATTTTTTGCTGATTATCAATAAATTCACTTACAGCGAATTAGCGTCAACCTTCGCCATAACTGCGTCGGTAATATCCTCACAGCCGGAACTATACAAAACCTTGTGCGTGCTGATTGTCAGCGTAAGCTCATTCGTATTTGCCGCAGGCAGGTCCGGCTCACTTTTTTCGAGCACCAGGTCGATCCCTTTTTCTTTTGCGATTTCACCGGTTGCCTTGATGACATCCTTGAAAAGCTGCTCAACGACTGTCTGCTCCCGCATATCCATCTGACGTTTGAAGTATTCCTGCTTGGCCTGCAAACTCGCCTGCTTGTCTAACACATCCTTCATCCCCGATAAATAATCCGCGCTGCCCTGTTTCAGCATCTTCAGCTTGCTCTTGCTTGCGTCTATATCCTTGGACAAACTATCAAGTTCCGCTTCGAGCTTATCTCGCTCGGCGGTCATTTCCTGTCTGTATTTGGTGTTACGCTTGCAGTCCTGGAATATCTTGCGGACGCTTACAACACCTATCTTCAGGCACTTATTATCCGCCGCCCTGACAGCTCCGGCGCTTACAATAAAACCCGACATTATTATTACCAGAACCATAACAACAATTGACTTAAGCTTCATAATTTTCCCTTTCTTATTGATTATCAATCCTTACACAGCGGATATTCTACGAAAAGCCGGATAAATCCGCAAACCCCTCCTGCCCCGATAATTTAGACCTCAGAACAAGGTCCCAACGGAGAAACTGAATATCTGGGTCTTGTCGCCATCGCTTTTAATCAACGGGTCTGCGAGTTCAAACCGCATTGGAACAGGTCCGAACCACTGCGGTATCATTATCTGAAGACCGGTGCCGGCGCCGACGCGGTAGCCGCCGGTATCGATTTTGCCGCTGTCAATGAAGAATAACAACGCTATGCTGTCGCCGACAAGCGGAACGGCAGCTTCGGCATTCGCCAGGATTATCCAGTCGCTGCCGATTGGTTCTCTTCGCTCCGGAAGACGCCACGGTTGAATATTTGTCTCAAGCCCCCTGGTGCTGACGCCGCGATACTGGAAACCGCGGATGCCGTAAGCGCCGGTGCCGCCCGCGTAAAACTTCTCAAAAGGAGGCGCATTGCCCAAAGTGCTCGCCCCTAAAAGTTTGGTGGCCAAAATGGTCTTTCGCTCCGCCAAATCCTCGTATAGCGTAAAATATCTTCTGTAAGTGCCGCTTAGAATACCAAAAACGTAGTCGCCGGTAACTTGTTCGTAAGATACGTCGAAATTCTGACCCTTCGAGGGATTAAGCTTGTTATCGGTAAGGTCCCTGCCCGCGCCAACCCGGACGCCGGTGAGAAAATTTTCGCCTGCGACTTTCTTTATCTCTTCGGGCGCGTAGTAATCAATGTTAGTAATTTTGACTTCTTCCACGCGGATCCCGATGTTCTCATGCCACTTGTCCTGTTCTCGCTTGTCTAAACCGACAAATCCTTTTAATCTGTCCTCGTTGTAACATTCCCGCCATCTTTCCCAGCTCGAGCCGACCACGTCCAAACTGACCGGCTTGTCATTGAGATATGGTTCAGTAAAGCTGACTGAATACGTGCTCAGTTGCGTTCCGGGCTGCAGGGAAATTCGCAGTGTCTGCCCGCCGCCTTTGAAGGCCTTGCCCGACGCAAAATCGTCCAAACTCTGCGGCGTATCGCCGATGTCGAAATTCCTCTGCTCATAAGTAAGCTGGCCCATAATGCCGCTGTCGCTGGATATCCCCGCACCCAACATTACCATCCCGGTTTTGCCTTCGATAATACTGACCTGGGCATCTTTTTGGCCGGGGGTTGAGCCGGACGGCGTGATTGTCGCGCCATCGCGTTCGGTGAGCACAATCTGCTGGAGGTTTTTCTCGAGTTCGCCCTTGCCGTCTCCGCGGGCAATATCGCCGTTGTACCACTTGCCCGGCTGGAAGTTATACTCGTCGAGCACCCGGCGAACAACCTTGTCTTTTGTCTGCTCGTTGCCGGTAATTATTATCTGCCCTATGCGAAAACGCCCGCCTTCTTTTACTGTGTATTCAATAACGACCGTCTTATCTGAAACAAACTTGATGCCCCGCTCGACCTTTGCATCGATAAAGCCGTTTTCCCTGTATTGCTTAATAATCTGCTTTGTGTCGGTTTCGGCCATTTGCTCGTTGTATGTCTGGCCGTTCAAAAGCGTCATTTGTTCATACAGCTTCTTGTTGTCATACTCCTGATTGCCGGTAAAAGTGGTGTTTTCGACCGTATAAGCAACCCCCTCCTCGATGACAAAGGTAATGCGTATCTTACTCTTGTCGGCGTTGAACTGACGCTGGGCCTCAATCCTGGCGTTAAGAAAACCCTTCCTCTGATACGCACGCTGCAGCTTCGATACGTCCTCGGCAAGCTCATCCTCATTGTAGTATTTCTGGAACACCACCCATGTTCTGGTGCGGGCCTTGATGGCTTGCATTAACTCGCGCGACCCAAGGTGTTTATTGCCGCTGAATTTCACATCGTCGATTTTTACTCGCGGCCCCTCCTTGATATCATAAACCAGCCTGCCGGAGGACAATTTCTCGGTATCGAGCGATACCTCGGTATATGGAAAACCGCTCTGGCGGTAAAACTCAAGAATTGTTGTGGCATAAGTATTCGCCAAGACCGGGTCAAGATAATCGCCGACTTTGAAACCAAGCTTCTCTGTGAGCTTTTTATCTTTAAACGTTTTATTGCCTGTAAAGCCAATCGACCTTATAAGATTTTTTTCGACAACGACAAAAGTCAGTTCTATTTTCCCGCCAACTGCTTTGGTATTGTAATAGCAGTATTCAACGCCTTTAACCTCGGCTATTCGTTTAACGTCTTCGGCCGCAATGGCGGAATTGAAGACCTCATCCTGTCTCGTGCGAATCTTGGCAAGAACGTCCTGCTCCTTCACGCTGACGTTGCCCTCGACTCGAATCGCCGAAATTACCTGATTGGAATCATTCACTTCAGCCAAAGGCGCCGGTTGTGTTGAATTGGAATCGTTCACCTCAGCTGAACTTACCGGCTGCGTTAAATTGGAATCGTTAGCATCAGCCGAACTCACCGGTTGTGCTGAATTGGAATCGTTCGCATCAGCTGAACTCGCCGGTTGTGTTGAATTGGAATCATTCACGTCGGCCAAACTCGCCGGCTGTGCCAAATTGGAATCGTTCGCATCAGCTGAACTCGCCGGTTGTGTTGAATTGGAATCATTCACGTCGGCCAAACTCGCCGGCTGTGCCAAATTGGAATCATTTACGTCAACCGAACTCGCCGGTTGTGTGAAAATCGCCACACAGACCGTAAATACAAAAATATTACACCAGGATATTTTCACTTTTACCTTTCAATTCCAATGTCAAAACGGCGTTTCTTCCCTGGGCGGCTCCTGCTGTAAAGCTGTTGATGGTCCACCGCTAAATGAGAAGCTCTCAAATCGCATTATCTTCTTTCTAAACACCATCTTGACCGTATCAGTCGGTCCATTACGCTGTTTGGCAATTATAAGCTCAGCAATATTTTCTTGGTAATCATCATCCTTATTGCTGACCATCGTTGTGCCTGCATTTTCACTAATCTCTTTATTTTCTTGGTGTCGATAATAATCTTCTCTGTGTAAAAGCATAACAACGTCTGCGTCCTGTTCGATACTGCCGCTCTCGCGAAGGTCGCTCATCCTGGGACGATGGTCTTCTCGACCTTCAGGAGAACGGTTTAATTGACTAAGTGCGATGACAGGCACGTTCAGTTCCCTCGCCAGCGCCTTTAGATATCGCGATATTGTCGTGATTTCCTGCTGACGCGATTCGATTCGATATGTATCGAGATGCATCAACTGTAAGTAATCGACGAAGATGCAGCGTATGTCGTGCTGGCTTTTCAACCGTCTCGCCTTTGCACGAAGCTCAAGAGGGGTAAGTAATGAGGTGTCATCAATAAATATAGGGGCGGCCGACAATTCCGAACATCCTTTCACTAATTCCGAGTAATCCTCAGTTGCCAACATACCTTTTCGCATAAGTTGAGCATCGACTCGGCTATTACTACTAAGAAGTCGCTCCGCCAATTGCTTTCTATTCATTTCAAGAGAAAAAATAGCAACAGGTAATTTTCCGACGACGCCTATGTATTCAAGCATATTGAGCGCAAGGGCGGTTTTGCCCATACTGGGCCTGCCCGCAATGATAATCATATCTCCATTCTGCAGACCACAGGTAAGATGGTCGAGTGCTAGGAAGCCCGTTGCAATACCAGTAACGATATTTTCTTTTCTTCGCTCTATATCCTCATATACTTGCAGCATGAGATCTTTAGCCTGAACAGCCAAGCCACTCGTTTTCTTGTTTACTAGGGCGAATATCTTTTGTTCTGCTTCATCAACTTTCTCTCTGGCTTCTCCTTCGGCGCATACCCCATCTCTAGTATTTCATTTGCAATTTGGATCATCTCACGATGCATCTGCTTATCTTTTACTATGTTGCAGTAATACTCGATGTTTGCGGTAGTAGGAACGGAGTCTAGAATTTTTTGAACATATTCAACACCGCCAACATTTTCCAGTTGACTTTGTTTTTCAAGTTCATTGCGAACCAAGAAACCATCAAGGGCGCCACCTTTATTTTTTTCGTAAAGCGAGATAATAGCGTCATAAATCAACTGGTGCTCAACTCGGTAAAATGAATCTCGGCTGAGCATTTCAACGACATGACTTATACAAACAGAATCGAGAATCATCGAGCCAAGAACTGCCGCCTCAGCAGCAAGCGATTCGGGCATCATCTTGCTGGTCAATGCTGCAAAACCCGCATCTGGCTGTCGTGAGACAGCAACGGGAGATGACTTGGCCGATGAAACCGTCTCTAAACGCTTCTTCACCGGCCTGCCCGTATTTTCCCTTATCGTGTCTGCCATTACCTCTCATCCCGTCGAAAACACACAAAAACCCGCCGTAACAATACTGAAACACCGGGCAAAACCGCATTGTAGATTGCCGGCTTCAAACTGTCAAACTTTTCCGCTCCCTTATCGAAAATAGAAATCGCCGTAAATAAAACCGGGCCGGCATCAAACCCTGTCCGGGACAGCGTAAGGTTTTCGATAGTCGCGAGTCATCATTTTGTCGGCCTGACCGTCGGCGACGAATTTTCCATTTTTGCCGTCAAAGGTAAGCGTCCTGCCAAGCCGATACGAGATATTCGCCAGGTGAGGCAGAGCCGTTGACATAAAGCCGGTCTCGATTGGGCAATTGAGGCCCTCTTTTTTGCCGCTGCGAAGCGCAGTTATAAAATTAACGAAATGGCCTTGTGAGCCCGTGCCTGCCGGGTCATTCGGATTGGCCGATTCTTCCAGCGTCTCGGAGCTTGGCCCCGGCTCATTTTCCCTGCCGAAATACGTCTTCCATACCGAGCCGTTGAGATACATCCAGCCCTTGGTGCCGTAGAAAAGATTGCCCACGGTAATGCCCTCCTGTTGTTTTATTAATTCCTCCACGACTTTAGGCGGCGTGTTCGGGTCTGCGGCTGCTTCGGATTTTTTAATCGCCTCGACCATCGCCGCTTCATCATTCGTGAAAATCCCCCGGACGTCGAACTGCATAATCTTGCCGTCAGCGTATTCGAAAACCGCCGACTGCGTATTGGGCGTCTGCTGGTCGGATTCAGGCCCGAAATACCCGCCCAGAGAAGAAACCTTGACCGGATGCTCGTTTTTATTAAGCCCCCAGCGTGCGATATCGAACTGATGAGGTCCCTGGTTGCCAATGTCCCCATTGCCGTAATCCCAGTTCCAGTGCCAGTTATAATGAAAGCGGTTATAGTTGAAAGGCCTCTGCGGCGCGGGGCCCAGCCACATGTCGTAGTCAACCCTGCTCATATAATCCGCGTCGTAGTTTATGCCCGGATTATTCCAGACAAAGTATTTATACCTCGGGCCTGTCCCGATGCCGTCGGGGACCTTGCCAATCGGGTCGCGTGCCTTAAAGCAAAGTCCGCGAGCCATATAAACCTCGCCTATTCCGCCATCGTGCAAAAACTTGATTGCCCGCTGGACATTACCGAGCGAGCGATTCTGGAAGCCGCACTGGACGATTCGCCCATACCTGCTCGCGGCCTCAACCATTCTCCGCCCCTCCCTAATGTTGTGCGAACACGGCTTCTCAACAAAGACGTGCTTGCCCGCCTGGCACGCCCAAATCGTCGCAAGTGCATGCCAGTGATTCGGCGTCGCTATCCCCACCGCGTCTATATCCTTGTCCTCGAAAACCCGCCTGAGGTCTTTCTCCGTCGCAGGCGCCATATGCTGAATATCCTCTATTTTCCTGACCCGCTCGGCAAAAAGGTTCGCATCAATATCGCATAGCGTTTTTATCCTGACATTCGGTATTCTGGCAAAACCCTCCGCCTCGTTCATACCCCGGCCTCTGACCCCGATTATCGCAAGATTAATACGGTCATTGGCCCCGATTACCCGGTTTCCTGCCAATGGCACTGCCGCAGGTCTTGAGCAGGAGGCCAGCATTCCTGCCGCAATAGCCCCCGCCGCGAATTGTGTGGTTTTACCTAAGAACTTCCGACGTGATATTTGACTGCCGTTGGACCCCATTTGACTGCTCCTTAAATCAGGTTTTATAATGCAGTGCTTATGCTAATTGATTGACCGGAATTGTCAAAAAGAAAATCAGACCCGCCCCGTTAGAAATCCGCGATTTATTGGAAACTCCTGTATCACGATTTTTTCTAACGGGGTTAATGCGATTATTCACGGATTTTCTTTGACACATTCGGCGAAGTGTTTTTACAATGCATTTACTGACTGCGACTGTATAAGCGCAACCAGAGTTTGTTTTGCTAACATACGGGTTGATTGAAAGCGAGGTGGGATAACGCCGTGAGATGCCCCTTCTGTAAGGAAGAGCAGGATAAAGTAATCGACTCTCGCTCCAGCGACGGCGGACGAATCATCCGGCGCAGACGCCAGTGCCTGTCCTGCAACAAGCGCTTCACCACTTACGAAAAAACCTGCGAAAGCTTCAGGATGTACGTCATCAAAAAAGACAACTCCCGCGTCCCTTATGACAGGGAAAAAGTTATAGTAGGTCTTCAGAAGGCCTGTTACAAACGCTCCGTTTCCGCCGAGCAGATTCGCCAGATTGCCGACAAGGTCGAAGAGGACATTTTCAAAAACTTCGACAAGGAGGTTACCAGCTCCTTCATCGGCGAAAGCGTTATAAAACACCTTCGTGACGTTGATAAAGTGGCGTATATCCGTTTCGCCAGCGTCTATCGCGATTTCAAGGACGCCGGCGAGTTTATTGATGAAATAACTCAGGCAATATCGCAGCCCGACAATACAGGACAGCCGAAGCTCTTCCAGTAGCCAAGCTCCTGTGATATCGAGCAAAGTGCAGGGCCCGTTAGAAAAAATCGCGATACGGAAGTTTCCAATAAATCGCGGATTTCTAACGGGGCAGGGAAGCCGATTATGGCGACAAGAACGCCTAAACTGACGGTCGTCAAAGCCGACGGCACAAGCGAGGAGTATTTTCACACCAAGGTCATCGGAACCATCGCAAACGCCCTCGGCTCAGCGGGCCGCCCCGATATACACGCCGCACAGGAAATCGCGGACGCCGTAACGTTTTTTCTTTATCGCACAGCTCAACCTGGTGATTCGCAAATCAGCATCAGCGCCCGCGAGATACTTTCGATAATAAAAACAGTCCTCGCCGACACAGGTTTTGAGGAGGCGGCAATAGCGGTCAGCGAGCATCATTTCGAGCGAAAGTTGAAACGCTGCCGGATCGAAGTTATCCGCGGCCGGCTCGACGGGCTGTCCGACGCCGAAGAGCTTTACGCCGACTATTCAGACCAGCCCCGATGCAAATGGGATAAATCCCTGATTGTCGAATACCTGGTCGCCAAACATCGCCTGCACAGGCAGACCGCCAGGACCGTCGCCTCAATGGTGGAAGAAAAAGTTTTCAATCTGGGCCTGCCTGTCGTCCCGGCCGAATTAGTAAAACAACTCGTCTTAAGCGACGCCGCCGCCGTCATTCGAGCGCAAAACCAGATGCAACCCGCCTGAACGAAAAGAAAAAATCTCTTGCAGGATGCCCCTTCGATTGTTAATTTACAGGCACAGTAAGAACAAATAGCGTTGGATTGAAGCTATCTTACAGACATTTTTTGAAAGGAGTTGGATTATGAACAAGAGTCAGTTTCGCACTATGATGTTAGTATTATGTTTTATAGTTCTGGGCGGGATAATAGCCGGATGTAACGCTCAGGCAGCCGCCCCAAAAGCAAAAGATGCAAACGCCCCGGCAGTAAAACCGGCAGCAGAAGCAAAACCAGCACCGACACCTGCACCCGCACCAAAACCAGCCGCTGCGGTAGCAGGCCCGACACTTGGCCCCTTTAACCTCGCAAAGAACTGGGCAGAAGAGCAGGGCTTTGTCGTCAACTGGCTTATCTGCGGTCCATTCCCCAACCCCGGCGAAAGACCTGATAACGCCGGATTCAACACCGACTATCTGAAAGACTACGGCGGCGAAATGGCTTTTGTGCCCACGAACGGCATGGTAATTAAAGGAGGCGGCATAGATGGCAAAGCAACTGTAAAATTCCAGCCCTATCATGCAACCGGCACCGATATCATCTTCGGCGATGTAAACTTCCTCGGCATTGAGCCAACACAGGAAAAGATTCTGACTTACTCTGCCTGCTGGCTCGATTCGGACGCGGACAAGGATGTCGAGATCAGGGTTGGCTCTGACGATGGCTATAAACTCTGGCTTAATCACCAGCTAATCGCCACTGTGCACGAATATCGCGCAATGGAAATGGACCAAGAAACACACAAGGTAAAACTCAACAAGGGCAAAAACCTGCTCTTAATCAAAGTTGACCAGGACACGGGCGAATACCAGTTTATGCTCCGCGTCGTCACCCCGGACGGCAAAGCAGCCCCCGGCGTCACGGTCTGGAACTAAAACTTAGTCACATTTGAATATCTTACCCGCCGGCCGGCCTAAAACTGACCGGCGGGTTTTATTTTGCCTCTCAAACCCAAAACTTCTGATTTTGCAGGACAAATCCCAATCATCAGGTTAAAATATCTCCCGCTATGCAGCTTATCGCAGGAAAATCCCGGTTGAAGGGCACAGTCACAATTCCCGGCTCGAAATCACACACGATTCGCGCCGTGGCAATCGCCTCGCTCGCAAAAGGCCAAAGCTCAATCCGAAGTCCGCTGGCCTCAGGCGACACACTTTCATCGGTATCCTGCTACCGCTCACTCGGCGCAAAAATAGACGCCTCAAATAGCGATTGCTGGAAGGTTACCGGCATCGCTGGGCAAGTCCTCGCCCCAAAAGAAATCATAGATGTCGGCAACTCAGGCACAACGCTGCGCATCGCTCTTGGTTCCGCTGCCCTTGCGCCTGCGGGCCAAACGACGCATTTCACAGGCGACGAACAAATCCAGTCACGACCAATCGGCCCGCTGATTGACTCACTAAACGAGCTGGGAGCAAAATGCGTCTGCCTGAAAAACAACGGCAAAGCCCCCGCAACCGTAACAGGCCGGCTAATCGGCGGCAAAACGTCAATCGCCGCCTTCAGCAGCCAGTATCTCACATCACTGCTTATGTGCACGCCGCTTGCCGAAAAAGATACTGACATTAACGTTACCCTGCTCAACGAGCCGGGATATGTCCAGATGACGCTCGACTGGCTCGATAAACAATCGATTAAATACGATAACGACGGCTTGTGGAATTTTAAAATCAGGGGCGGCCAGAAATACAAATCCTTCGATGCCGCCGTGCCCGCGGACTTCTCCAGCGCAACGTTCTTCCTGTGCGCAGCAGCCCTTATTGGTGATGGCGTAACTCTCAAAGGTCTCGACTTTTCCGATAGCCAGCCCGATAAGGCCGTCGTCGATTACCTCAAGGCAATGGGCGCTGGTTTAACCATCGGTAATGATTCGATAACAATCAGGCAATCACAGCTTAAAGGCATCGAAATCGATATGAACGCCACGCCGGACGCCCTGCCTGCTATGGCAGTCGTCGGCGCATTCGCCGAAGGACAAACTCGCCTCGTAAACGTCCCGCAGGCACGGGCAAAAGAAACAGACCGTATCAAGTGTATGGCCGAGGAGCTTAAAAAACTCGGCGTCGATACCGAGGAGTTGCCCGATGGCCTCATAATCAAACACAGCAAACCCAAACCGGCGATTCTCGACGGCAGAGGCGACCACCGCATTGTAATGGCGTTGTCGATTGCCGCGATGGCAATGAAAGACCAATGTGCCATAGGAACCGCCGAAGCAATGAGCGTAACTTTCCCCCAATATGCTAAACTAATGCAGAACCTGGGCGCAAATATAAGATTAACATCCAGCCCGTGAGATAACCAACTTATAGACTTATCTGTTATTCCCGATTATTATCTCACGGGCTAAAGGAGAAAAATATGATTGGCTGCCATATCGGAAGAATGTTTCAGGTAACTGTTGCAGGCGGGTCATACCAGGAAGGCCTAACGGCTGTCGTGCAGGGCCATCCGCCGGCAATACCCTTGACGGAGCAGGAAATTTACGGCGACTTACTCCTGCGAAAACCAGGCGCTGATGAACTTTCAAGCCCCCGCAAAGAGCCGGATTTACCAATAATCTACACTGGGCTTAACGCCGAAGACACAATTGAAAACGCAGGCAACAAAAACCACACCAACGGCACGCCTTTGACTATCCTGATACCGAACCTCGACCGGCATTTTGTCCACGTCAAGCAATATCAGGACACCAACCGCACGCCTCGCCCCGGCCATGCCTCATGGGCGTCATTCATCAAATACGGTCCCGATGACGATTCTATCGGTGCAGGATTCTTCAGCGGACGATACACCTCAACCATTGTTGCCGCCGGCTGCGTCGCAAAAAAAGTCCTCAAAAAATGCGGTATAAGCGTCTTCGCCTATGTTAAAGAAATCGCCGGCGTTCGATGCCCGGATATCGACCACAATAAGGCATTTCAGCAAACCGAAAATTACAAAAAGATGCGATGCGACCTCGACCCCTTCTACCAGGAAATCTACGTCAAAAGACGGGTCAATATGGATATGCGGTTCCTCGAAAAGGCCGCCGTCTTCGCGCAAATCGAGAAAGAAATCGACGCCATACGCGACAAAACGCCGAAAATCACCGCCAAACAAGTCAAAGACAAATACGGCGTTCACCATATCGTCAACTGCCCCGACGTTGACGCCGCACAGGCAATGACCGACGCCTGCAATAAAATCTCCGCCTCCGGCGACTCCGCGGGCGGTCTGGTGGAAGTCATCGCACTGGGCGTGCCAACCGGACTCGGCGAACCGGTTTTCTGCAAGCTCGACGCCGAACTCGGCAGAATGCTCGGTATCGGCGCAGTCAAGGCAGTTGAGGTCGGTGCTGGTATGGCAGTAAAAGATATGACCGGCTATCAGGATAACGACCAGATGCAGGCCAAAAACGGCAAAGTGGTCTTCGATACCAACAACGCAGGCGGCATCACCGGAGGTCTGGCAACAGGTCAGCCGATAGTCGTCCGTCTCGCAGTCAAACCCACCCCCACAATCGCGAAACCGCAGCATACCATCGACAAATACACCCTCGAAAACAAGCAATTAGCGGCTATAACTCGCCGTGACCCCACAATCACCGCCAGAATCTGGCCCGTTGCGGAAAATTACACCGCTATTGTGCTGCTCGACCACCTGCTTGCCCACTTCGGCTACCAGCACATAAAAAATCTGCACTACGCAAAATAACACAACAAAAAAGGCCCCGGTTTTCACCGGGGCCTTTTATTTTCACTCCTTCATTTCCGCTCGTCGTTATTACTGAGAAGAAGAAAGCAGATATGTGCTGGAACATATTGAGTTTCCGGAACTATCGTAAACGCACACTTTCCAGTACAACGGTACGCCGACTCCGCCGCCATACGAATTGACAAACACGTCATAGACGATCTGGTTGGCTCCATTCCACGTCAGCCGATAACTGCCTTCTTGAACACCAACACCATCCTGGATTCTCGCACCAATAGAAACTGGGTGGCCTATGCGAATCGGACGGTACGTTATGGGAATCACGTTATTGCTGCTGAAGTCAGAATCGCTGCAGATGAAGCGAACTTCAATCTGGTCTGCCGGGGTGACATTATCGGTTATACCGGTCACATCCACCACAATTTTATGCCACCAATCAAGCTCACTGGCTGACCACTGGAACTGTTGACTGGTAGAATTGTCATCACGGTCGCCTGACGGGCTTGGCAAATATAGCATTGTCGGGGCCGGCGACGGCGCATTAACGTTGCCGATATTGGTTACACAGCCAAGACCCGTAAAGCTGTTGTAATCGGACCAGGCTGTCATGTTATTATATTTGTCTTTCGCCCTGACCCTGAAACAATACTCGCCCGTTGGGTTGAGGCCCATATCTGTATAACAGGGGTCAACCTGCCAGGCGGTCGGCGTGCCGTTTACGTCTTCAAACTGGTAATAAACCGCCCCGCTGGCGTCGGAAGCAAGAGTGGCTTTCATCTCAACCGAATTCAACGTCGCGGTTGATACGCGAGGCGGAATAGCCCATGTCATAGGATTCGGCGTCGGTGGTGTTACATCTGTCGGCAGCTCCACCAGCCAGCATTCGGTAAAATCTGCCAGGTCTGTTATGTTATAACCATAGATTTCATTGCCTAACGCGCCAACCCAGGACGATGCGAAAACTGCCAGGTCCCTGAAATCAATCGCGTTATCGATAAACAGGTCCCATTGTCTGCAATAGTTCACTATCGGGTAATGGTAACCAAGATCCACAACTCCCATGTCGGGCGTCCCAAGAGTAGAGGTAGTATACTTGAACAACCCGTGCAATTGTGCAGGATTTCCGCCCGCATCAATACAGGGACTGTTAACCGTTTGTCCGGCGGTAGTGTTCTTCAGGTGGAAATCGTCGCCTGAGGCGCTCACAAACTGCGGGTCAATGTTTATGTTACCCGCTCCCCAGGTAAACGGACAACTGGTACCTATGTTGCCTACATATACACCTGCCTGGCCGCCTTGAATGTCGCTGTATGTAATGGTAACACTGCCGCAAGTCGGCTCATGGTTAGTGTCCGTTCCTATGTAAATCTCAGGACCGAATAAACTGCTGTCGTTCCAGAAAATGCTGTTATTGACGTCGGTGCTTGCGTCGTAGGAGCAATATAATCCGCCGCCAAACCCCGTGTTGCCGGGAACGCCATACAGACCCGTGACTTGATTATCGTATAGTGTGCAGTTCTCAACAACAGCAATGGCACCCCAGTTGACGGAGATGCCGGCGCCGTCGCGACCTGACTGATTATTTGTCAGCAGACAGTTCCTGATAATCGTCTCGGTGCTCGCGGGCCCGTAAATATGTATTCCGGCGCCCGACGCCGAAGAAATGTTATTGTTCAGGACGCAATCAATAATATCGGCGTTTATCGACGAGCCGAATATGCCTCCGCCCTGGCCCGCGACTACATCAACGTCATTGGGCGATACGCCCGCAAAGTTGCCGCTAAACGAGCAGTCACTGATTTGTCCGGAGCTTTCCGTAGCGTAAATACCGCCGCCAACGTATGCGATGTTATTGATTATGTTGCAATTCAGCACTGCCGGCGACCCGCCGATCCAGAACACGCCGCCGCCAACTGACGAGGTGTTGCCGCTTATAGTGCAATTCTCGAACTGGACATCCGCGCCGTCCACAAAGGCAACACCGCCGCCGTGGCCCAGATACGGGTCAACGTGATAGGTGGCATCCGGTTTTGGTGATACGTTGTATGTTATATTGCAGCTGATGAAATAAACACTGGCATTATTTGCGCAGAACACGCCGCCGCCGTAACTTGGTATTCTGTAAGCGGTAACGGGGTCAGGTCTTACATAGGGCCTGTTGCCGCCGATACCGCTCATGCCGCCGGTCGCAATATTATTTGTGATGTTACAGTCGATAAATGTTGCCATGCTGTTGGCATTGCAGAACACGCCGCCGCCAAGTCCGGAGTAGAATTGGTAGTCATAGTAATACGGCAGGCCATTGGAGCCGATAAGCGACTGATATGGGAAAGTATTGGCGTCGCTCCATGAACCGCCGTGATTAGCATCCTTGTAACCGGCACTTCCGTATGTACCCGAGGAGTTGCCGCCATTACCGGCATTACCGCCTCTGGCCGAACAATTGGTAACCGTGCAATTGATAAACGTCGGGCTCGCTCCGGAATCAACGAATACACCGCCGCCATAACTGCCGCCGGCCCAGCCGCCTCGACCTGCCGGATGAGTGCCGTCGGCGGCGTTGCCGTTAGTAGCGTTACCGCCTGTTATGTTAGTGTCTCTGATGACGCAATTCCTGATTGTCGGGCTTGCACCAGGATAGATTTGTACGGCACCGCCATAGATTGAATAACCGTCATTACCATTCGCACCCGCCCCCGTAGGAGCAATCGCGTCAATCGGATTATATGTGCCGCCGGTGATAGTGAAACCGTCGAGAACGGTATTCCCCGTGGAGCCGGATTCAAAAACAACCGCAACGTTGGCATATCCGCTGGAACTGATAACAGTAGCTGCGACCACGCAGGGGTCGTCAGGATTCGTGCTTGCTATGGTAATTTCCTTGTTGATTGTAATCTGGGTGCCGTGATATACACCGCTCGCGACGCTTACGATATCACCCGACCGAGCCGCCTCGATAGCATCCTGAATCGAAGAGTACGTGCCTGGAACGGTCAGCGTCTGCGGCAAACTGAACGTAACATAAACGGTTTTGTCTCCATTCATAGTTACGGTGTTGGTTTGGGAATAGGAACCATCATTATCCGTACCCTGCCAATTGTCAATTCGATAGCCGGGGGCAGGCGTCGCCGTAAGCGTAACGACCGTCCCGCGAGCATAAGTGCCGCTTGTAGGCGTGACAGTGCCGCCGTTATTACCCACAACCACAACTGTCAGGTTACAGGAATTACTTACAAAGGCAACCGTAACCGTCCTGTTTCCGTTCATAGTCACGGAGTTTGTGGGCCCGGTGAGATTGTCATTGTTGGTGCCGGTCCAGAGAACCTGGCTGCCTGTGGGTACTGGAATGGTTACCTGCAATGGAATGGTTTTAAACCAGTCGAAATAGCCGCTGCCCGGTGAGATATTACCCGCCCCAAGGCCGTTGCCGGCAACAGCAGTAAAATTGAGATAATACTGCGTAGGCATAAACGCCGAGTAGTGATACCCCATATCCACCGTGCACATATCAGGCACGCTGTCGGTCCTGGTGGTATAACCCCCAAGATTAATATCCGGACTATTGACATCCGCGCTGCCGGCATCCACACAGGGGCTGTTTACAAGCTGACCCGCGGCAATCTGGCTGAGGAAATACCCGTTTATAAAATACGGGTCCGCGTTAATGTTGTGACTTCCCGAATTCCAGTTTATCGTGGCCGGGTTCCAGTTGATTATACTATTGGGTCCGATGAAAATCGGGGTCGGTATCTGCGATAATAGCTCGATTGCCTCAAGAACAGCGGCCGGCACCGTGTTGTCGTCCGTGGTCGTGATGAGTGTGCCGCCGGTCCCGATTGCTACAGGATTCAAAGCTGCTTACTGCAACCGGGTCGCCGCGAATTACCACGGGAATAATATGAATCGGGTTTTCACCGGTTGCAGCCGTGATAATATCATTAAGCACATAATTCGTATATGGCTCCGGATCGTGCGGGGGCGCATCTGATAAAATCATAATCACCCTCATAACCTCGTTGCCTGGACGCCAATCACCCAGTCCGGGCGAATTGGGGTCGATATAATTAGCGTAGCCATTGGCTGTTAATCTTGCAATAAGAGCATTGGCATCTATACTATGCATCAATGCCGTATATATCGCTTCAGGATTGTCTGCCCCGCCGCCGGCAACCAGCTGCTGAATACCAAGGATAAGTGCATTAGCATCGGTGGTGAATGTCACCCTGTCTCTGTAGGCCCAGTCAGTCAGGGTGCCGTGGTTGCCGTCGGGGTAATCACGGAAATCGACAAGGGCAAGCCGGTAACTGGCAAAATTCGCGGCAATCTTGCTGACAATTTGGCTGGCCGCGTTCCCAACCGCAGTAATATCACCGCCCATACTGCCGGTTGTGTCGAAACAGATAACGAAGTCCAGGGCATTGATATTATTAGTCCACGCGCACGGGTCGTTTGCGTCCTGAACGTCGCTGTAGGTCACCTGCATCGTGGCGGGTGAATTCGTGCCGTCCACGGCGATTTGATTGCCATTGGCGCCAAGTCCGGCCTTGTTGTCCCAGAGAATGCTGTTAATGACGTTAACAAAGCTGCCGTCGGAGCTTAATAGTCCTCCGCCCATATTAGCGATAGCGACATTATTCACAATCGTGCAATTCGCGACCTGCACTTGTGCGGAGGTTGCCGCCGCAACAGCTCCACCCATCTGGCCTGCGCTATTATCTATAACAATACAGTTATGTATCACCGTAGAATTTGAACCGCCCAGATAGAGGCCTCCGCCTATCTCCTGAGCGACGTTCCCGCTAATGTTTGTGTCAGCTATATTGGCATTGGCCGACAGGAAATCCAAAGCGCCGCCCTGTCCGAGGACGTTGGAGTCGTTAGCTTCAACAGAAGATATATTACTGCTGAATATACTTCCGTTTATCAATATCGAACCATTTTGGCCGAACATACCGCCGCCCTGGTAGGCAGTGTTTGCCATAAAGTTGCATTCGCTTACCACCAGTGAGGCATTTGAGCCAAACAATCCGCCGCCGAGAGAGGCGTTATTATTGTTGAAATTACAATCGATAAACGTAACTGTTGCCGAGTCCTCAGCGGCAACACCGCCGCCGTGACCAAGATACGAATCAATGTGGAAATGACTGGATGAGTTATAACCTGTCGGCAGATAACCGGTGCCATGAGCGTTCGTGATTGTCGAATGGTCAAAATTCGGGTCAGATGCCGTATTGTTGCTTATTAAACATCCATTGAATACAACATTCGACGTGGCGGCTACATATACGCCGCCGCCAAAGGCTGGTATCTCATATTTTACACGCGGTTCCTCAAGTAATGTGCTGCTTGACAGAACTCCGCCCTGACCGCTAAATCCGCCCTCGGCGAGGTTGCCGCTTATTATGCAATTGGTAAACGTTACGTTGCTGCCTTTATTAACATACACGCCGCCGCCGTAGCCGCTGTAATATCGGTAATCGCCAATATAGCCGTAAGTCCAATTCCAATAATCATCTCTCCAGCTGTAATTAGTTCCCCCGTGCACCCTGGTAGCCGGGTCAGGGATATCAGTGCGCAACTCGGTCCACCTCTCCCACAAATCACCCAGAACCCAGTCATAAGTCAAATCGCGAGGGTCATAGTCCGGGTAATACAGGCCGTTGGAGCTCCAGTTACCGCCGTAGTTCGCATGACCGCCAGGGGCAGCAAAGTTACCGCCGGTGCCTCCAAAACCGCCGGCTACCCGGTTGTTTAGTATCTGGCAGTTTATGAATTGAGGATAACTGTTTACGGCGCAATAAACCCCTGCGCCTCTGGCCCAGCCGCCCCAGCCGCCGCGACCGGCGTTATGATACGTATCGGCATTTCCGCCGTTGCCTCCAAAACCGCCGTCAACTCTGTTATTGGTTATAATGCAGTTTTTAATTATGGGGCCTGCCCCGGGACCTATCCATATACCGCCGAAACTGTTGCCGCGACCATCTCCGCCGTTCTGACCGGCACCCGAGCTGTCATCTCCCGGGTCTGTGTAAGTATGTACGTTCTGGATTGTAAAACCATTCAAAATACACCCGGAGTTCATCCCCTGCGGGAAGAATATACCCGGGCCGTCACGCCCTGTAAAATCAAGAACCGTATTGGCAACATAAGTCGGGTTATCAGGTTGTGCGGACCTGAGTTCCACGGCTTTTGTAAACTGAATCTCGGGGACATTATAAAAGTCCGAGTTCACGACTATAATATCGCCGTCGTTGGCCTCGGTAATAGCGCTCGAGATATCGGAGTATGAGTTATAGGGACCAACATAAAGGTATGTCGGCTGTTTAAAATAAACAGTAACCGCCCTGTTCGAATTCATAACAACTGTTTGTGTCGCGGTAACTTCGGAATCGTTATCTGTTCCGGTCCATCGTCTGACAACCCAGCCGGACTGCGGCGTTGCCGTAATTGTTACAACCGTTCCCGCATAGTAGTTCCCGTCCGTCAAAGGCGCAGGCAAAACCGAAATTGTCCCGATTCCGCCAACCACACTGGTTGTCAAGCTGAACTGGGGCACATTAACGGCCCTGCTGAAATGATAACCCAGGTCAACCCGGCCGCTGTCGCAGACATCATTAGTGGCGGTAGTTTTGGTATTAAGGCCAAGAGCCGAAGCGTTAACGTCTCCGGCGTTCACCGCAGGGCTGTTATTCTGGTCCAGGTAATAGTTGCCAAATGTTCCCGTAAGAAACAGGGGGTTGCCCGTTAAATTATTGGTATCGCTTACACCGACAGGATAGTAATTTCCGTCAGGATTATTATAGAACAGACTGAATTTTGTGCTTCCGCCGGTGTTATCTTTGTAAATCGCGTATTTATTGCTTTTTTGAAATATGCTGTCCTTAATCTGCGGCGCTGCGCTCGAATCCGCATAAATACTTCCGCCGGACTGACTCGCGGTGTTCTGGCTGAAGGTGCAGTTTTGTATCAGGGGCGTTACAGAGGCATCTTCGCAGGCAACGGCTCCGCCGTCGTAACTCGACGAATTGCCTGCAAACAAGGAATTTATGATTGTGTGAATCCCACCTGCCCCGGCTCCTTCAAGATTGATACCGCCGCCGTAAGTGAATGTCCCCCCAGTGGAATTGCTGAAAAATTCGCAGCTGTTAATATCCGCGCTGGTGTAAAAACAATCAATTGCGCCGCCATTGCCGCTTGTCGCGGTGTTGCCGCTGAAATTGCTGTCGGCAATCATAACCGTGCTCGCGCCCATAGAAAGCTCGAGTGCGCCTCCTATCTGGGCCGTATTATTGGCGAAAACGCAATTATCAAAACCGTTCGAAGTAGGACCGCCGTAGAATTGTTCAGTTGATAGTGCGCCTCCCTGGAGACTTTTATTGCCTATGAAGCTGCAATTGTTAACGTCTATTGTCAGAGGACTTCCCAAATAAACATCCACCGCACCGCCGAAACCCGTGAAAGCTCCGTTTCCCGAGACGCTGTTGTCTGAAAACGCGCAATCCGAAATAGTTAAGTCGCTTTGAGTTTCAATAGCGCCGCCGTTTTCTTTTGCCGAGTTTCCGTTAAAAATAGAGTTAGTGATGGGTACAACACAGCCCGAGTTCATATAAATCGCGCCGCCGCTGCCGCTGGACGGCACGGAATAGTAATGAACCGTCCCACCGTAGACAGAAAACCCATAGAAGAAATCATCGGGCGCGATATTACCCTTAAACAGGTTTTTGCGTCCGGGCTGCCCTCTACCCACGGCAGCATTGTTATTGATGGAACAACTGGTGTTGCAATTCTGTTCGAAATACAAGGCGTCGCCGCCATTTTTTATGAAGTCGGATGTATCAATTGTTATCTGGCACCCAGTACTGAAATATATAGCTCCGCCGACGGTATAGCCCATGATGTCTTCGCCGTTGTACTCATAAAGAGGAAAGCCGACGCTTATATAACTGCCGAGGGTTGGATTATAGATTAGAGGGTCGTCAAGAAACGCCGCATAGGCCTTGTTGCTGATAAAATTGCAGTCAGTAAAAGTTGGGCCGGACATATTCATAAAATACCCTGCGCCGCCTTCTGGAAGATTAGTCGGTGTTGCGTACACTATACTTGAATGTCCCGCCGATACTCTATTGCTGCCACCGTTGGTAGTTATAAGATTTATGTTTCCCTGACCGCGTCCGCCGGCCTGACCTCGCGGACCCGTTTTGGCAAGATTATCCTCGAATAGACAATTATTAAAAACGGGCTGAGATAAGGTCTCGGCATAAATTGCTCCGCCGAAGCCCTCGCCGTTACTGTCCCCGGCGTCTCCGCCTCCGCCTTCGAGACCCGAGGTATAATACGGCGCATACGCCGC
Organism: uncultured Phycisphaerales bacterium; assembly: GCA_963769245.1. Lineage (GTDB taxonomy): Bacteria > Planctomycetota > Phycisphaerae > Sedimentisphaerales > Anaerobacaceae > Fen-1362. The sequence goes on along the minus strand of CAVYKU010000001.1, from coordinate 960,455 downwards.
GTTGCCGCCGGCGCCGCCGGCGCCGCCCTGGGCTCCCTGTGCTGAATTGTTTATAAACCGGCAGAAATCAATCTCGGGGCTGCAGGCGCCGCGCATAGCAATAGCGCCGCCGTACCCGTTGCCCGTACCCATACCGCCGTTTCCGCCGGCCTGGCCATTGGTACTATTTTTCAAGGTAGCGGTATCTAATAATTTCTGATAATTTGGACCGCCCGAGACCCAGTTGAAGTCCGCCCAGGTATAATAATTCCAGGGACCCGATATTCCGGCCGCACCTGCGCCGCCCAGAGCGCCTGTAACAGTGCAGTTTTCAATCACGCAATATTTTATCGTTGGAGAAGTGCCATTACAATATATCGCGCCGCCATACGCGCTGCCGCTGGCAGAATTGCCGTTGAGAGCAGCAGGCGGTAAAGTGCAGGGGTCAATTCCCGCCGGCAGTGTTTCATAAGGCGGAAAGGTTTCCCACGGGTTGTCAATCGTTATATTAGGATAATGCAGCCAGGTTTGGCCGTAAAATCCATACTGGCCGTCTTTAGCTTTTGGACCTCGCGCATAACCGTTCTTTATGGTAATGCCGATTACCTGGCTGCCGGAGGTCTCGCCACTGACAAATTGAAAAGCCCTGCTCGCGGTGCCGCCATCGGCGGCGGAAGAACTGTTAAGGTAACCAACACCACCGCAGTCGATTATTGTTGCATTAATGATACCCCAGCACGGGTCATTAGGATTAATCGTGCTCATGACCGTAATGGCTCTGCCCCCGAAATCGAGGTTTACATTGTGATAGCCGGTATATACCCCCGGCTGCAATATGATAGTATCACCGCCAGCGGAGGCATTAATGGCGTCCTGTATTGTTTGATACGTCCTCGAAGGAACTGTAATGGTCTTCGCAGAAGCCGCTGCCTGAACCAACATAAGCAGCGATATACAGAAAATAAGCTTACTTTTCATAACCATCCTCACATAATCCATATCTCTTGTTACTGCCCCTGGATTAAACCTTTTATAACCGAACCCCAATAGATTATTAGTGGTTTTCCTGGCTGTCCAACAGGTCCAGCCATTATTAAAGTCCACATTCCCCGTAATTCGTTACACTTTTTCTGCATATGTGGACAGTTTTTTTAACGGACCCCCTAATGCTGGTCCTCCATAGCCGCAACCGCCTCCGCATCGGCCTCTTCCTGAAGAATGATTGTCGGCTTAACGAGTATTAAAAGGACTTTCTTGTCAGCAATCTTGCTGCGATTTGTAAATAACCTTCCCAGCACAGGAATCTTGCTGAGTACGGGCACGCCGACTTCTGTCTCTGTTGAGGCCGTTTGTTTCGTCCCGCCGAGCAGCAGCGTCCCGCCATCGGGCACGCTGACCCTGGTTTGAACCCTGGAGCGTTCCGTCTGGGGCAGTTGAATAGTGTACGGATACGTTATAATGGTATTGCCGCTGGCATAAGGCGTCTCATACGTCGATGTATCGAAGCCGAGGAAGTTCTGCAGCTCAGCATGTATATCAAGCAATACGTGCTTTTTATCCGGCGTAATGGTCGGGCTGATATTAAGCGTAGGCCCCGTTAGTACTGCGCCGGACTGGTTCGTTACGTTGCTTCCGCTGGAAGAAATCGTGGAAGATGATGTGGCAGTCGTGGTGCCGGAGCTGACATTCGGAGGCAACGCAAAGCGAATAGTCCGTACTACCTGTAATGTAGCCGATTCTCCGCTGAGCACAGTAACTTTTGGAGCAACCAGTGATTCGGTATCACGGTTTGCCTGGGTTGCCCTGATAAGGAAGTTTGCTTCGAGGCCGTCAAGTATGCCCCCAAACTTGCCGCCAAAAAAGGTCATAAAAGCGCCGGTCGATATGAACTGCGGATTAGTCGCTGTAGGATAATTAATCGGGAACTGAACGGTGCTTTTGCTGATATCAAAACTGCCGTCTATACCCGTTGACGCCGGTTCAGCCATTTGCATGGATTGTGTTTGAAACTCAGCCGTGCCCAAACCGTGACCGATGTAGTAATTGCCAAAGGTATCGAGGCCTATTTCCTCAAGGAAGTTTTCGCCGACCGTCAGGAATCTGGCTTCGATGGAAACCTGGTTGCCGAGGTTTTTACGCATATTCTTCAGCAACTCTTCTATATCACGATGATTCTTGAGTGTCTGGCGGACAACAAGTTTGTTAGTTCCGTAAGCAGCGATGGTTGCCTCTCCGCCCTGATCAATCCAGCTGGTCGTATCAATGGTATTCTGAATAAGAGTAATGAGGTCAGCCATCCGGTTCAGGGCCTCGGTCTGAAGGGTTGCCCTGTCGAGGCCCGTATCAGTTTCATTGAAAGTTTCATAATAAGTTTGTCCGCTGCCGCCGCCGGCACCGCCGCCGCCGCCGCCACCGCCGCCGCCGCCACCGCCGCCGCCGCCTTGACCGCCGCCGCTGCTACTAGAGCTTACGTAATAATCAGCCGGACGGCCCAGTATTACCGTAACATCATAAACGCGGATTGGCATGTTGATTGTTGGCGGCGGCTGGGTCGTAGTCGCAACAATAACAACACCATCCTGAACAACATAGCTAAGCCGGGCAACACCGGCTGAAACGGACCGCAGCAACAGATCCAGCGCAGTGCGGACAGTAACATTTGTCAGCGGGTCCATATTTATAGGCGTCGTCTGGTCAATGTTGGCATTGTTGTACAAATCGCCCCAGTTTACCGATATATTAAGAGGCGGTGAAACAGAATTTTTTATCAAATTTATTGCCTCTCGCAGCGGCATCTCAGGCGAAAAACCCAGAGTAACGACCATATCAAGCTGCTTTTCGATGGAAGCGTCTGCGGGTTCCTGGCCGACCACTTCTTCCGTCTGCTGACGCATCGGCTTGGCGATAATCTCACGCCAGTTCTTGGGATGAGTCATCTCTTCGGCAAAAGGCACCGTCGCCTCATTTGTTCTTATCGCTGTTTTTAATTTCTCGCTGCTTTTTTCCTTTTCAACATCTATCTGCTTGCGATAGCTGATATTATCTTCGAGCATCTGCTTTTCTATAAGCGCCTCATTGTTTTGCGGGTCTATGGCAAGAAGCATTTCAATCTGGCTAAGCGCTTCCTCGTATCTTTTCTGCTTCTCAAAATTCCGCGCATTCTGGAACAGGTCGCTGATTCGCTTTTCGCGTTCAGAAGACATCTGCTCCTTATACTCTTTCTGCGAATTCTCGGCCTTGGTACGCTTTTCATCTTCTTTTTGCTGGGCCTGTTTTTTCTGCCCGTCCGCTATTCTTTCCGACAGCTGCTTCAGCTGCCCGGAGTATTGATTGAAAAGATAATCGCCAAGCTGCTGCTGGTTTTCATTAACTGTCCTCTCGGCAACCTCGACGGCCTCTCCGGCCTTGTCAAACTGCCCCTGAGCGATAAACCCCTCGGCTTTGGCCGTGGAATCATTGACAACAGCTTTGACCCTGCTGCGAATTACGTTTATGCGCCTGTTAACGACGCCGATGTAGCCCTGCTCCTCTTCCGGCTGAGCTGACGGCGGTGCTACCTCAACTTCCGGCGTCTTCTCGACTGCAGGCGCAGGTTCGGCGACCTTATTAACCTCATTAACCTCAACCGCCGCTTGTTCTTTCGGCTGCTCAATAACCGGCTTAGCTTCCGACTTGGCTGTCTGAGCCATTTCCAGTTCTACCGCCGCTTTATGCGCCTTCTGCAAGCTCTCGTTGAGTTTGGCTCTTTCCTCAGTAGTCAGCGATTCCTCGTAATCCTTCGCTCGCATGAAGGATTTCTCCGCTGCGGCGTAGAACCCCCGTTTGTACTGTTCGGTCCCTATCTGAATCCAGTTGTCAACTATCTGACGGACTACTTTGTCCTTGTCCCCCGGATCTGTTTTGGGCGCATCTGCCGCCAACGCCGTTGTCGCCATCAGGGACAATGTTAACAGGACCAATATGAGGGTTTCTACGAGTCGCTTTGCTGTCATTTTTTGCGTGTTCAAAGCTGAACCTCCTCCAAAAAACTGGTTTTCACAGGAATATCTGCTTCATAAAATTACCGTATACCCCGCCGCTTCAGGAAAGGTTATACCTCTGATACTGAGTTTATCCGAAAACGCCCCTTTTTGCAAGAAAAAAATCGTCTATGGCGTTTACCATACGACTTCAACGCTATTTATTTGTCCAAAGTCCCATATTATTGCATACTTCAATCTCAAAATCAAGCATTATCAGCATAATGTTAATTCAAGAAATATAGCAAATTTGGGAAAAATTTACAAGTAGATAATATGTAAAATTGGGGGGTTTGCCGTTTTGTTAGCTGTTTGGTGCAGGGGTGGTCAACCTATAAAATCCGGCAAAAGCGGTGATTTCTCACTCACGTCTATCACGATGTCTTTTTGGCGTGGATAATATTGTCGGCAAGTTGCTTGAGGCGGATACTGTACTGGGTAAACAACTCATCCCCGATTAAAGACCGGTTCTCCTTAACAACATCCGTTGCCGTGCGAACTTTCGCAACGGCCCTGTCGAATTCGCCGGTGCCGATATAGTATTCCACTTTTTTTGCGGCGTCATCGACGACCACTTTCGTATAAGTTTTCACAATTTTCACTCTCGCATCTTTATCCGGGACGGCTTTTGCTTCGTTCTCAGTCGCAACTTTTTGTTCGTCGGCGGGAGACGGCTCTGCCTGCGGCTCGGCTGCCGCAGCCACTTCTGCCGACTCCTGCTGTGCCTGATTCACCCTCGAGGACTTATCCTCCTGTTTTTCGGAGACAGTTTTATCATTCCCGGGCTTCAAAAGCATTACCTCGGTTTCAGATGGTATGGGCTGACCGGCGTTCCTGGGATTCGACTCTTCATTCGCCGACGGCAATGCGGCAGGCGGCAGCGAAGCGTTTGCGTCCGGCTGACCTTTGAGCTTTTCGGTAAGTATGCTGTCTATTTTAATCAGATAATCTTCGGCTGTCTGGCCCTTAGGAACAGCAAGCATGCCATATCTGGCAACTTCCACAAAGCCCTCCCTGGCCTTCTCTATCTCGCCCGCACGGTAAAGCTGCACGCTGCGATTGTAAATCTCGGTGATTTCCTTCCTCTGCTTGTCAATACTGCTATCTACGTCTTTAATCTCCTGCTCGATTTGTTTGTGTTCCTGTTCGGTAAGATAAGGGCTTTTGCGAACCATTTCGTAATGCGCCCTCGCCTTGACCGGCTGACCCTGGCTTAGAAGCTCTTGTGCTTTTTTGATATGCTCAAGAACGGGCTGTCTTTCTTTAATGGCCTGATTTGCCTCCGCGATGTGCTGTTCGAGCTGCTTTTGCTCTTCGGCAGTCAGATACTCCTGATATTCCTTAGCCGCGAGAAACGATTTTTGCGCCTGTTCATAAAGACCTTTCTGGGATTGCAGAATACCGACCTGTATCCAGTTTTGCGCGGTTTCATGTGAAACGACTGTTTTTTCCTGCTCGTTTTGCGCATTCGGCTCAGCCGCAAAACAGCTCACCGCCGAAAGCAAAACAACCTGAACAGTTACCAATCTCAACCAGTTCACAATAACCCCCTTTATCCAAAATCCAATTATTATTCCAAACTTTCTTTGGCCCAACGCTTCCGCACAATTCTACCACTTTCAAGTTTATCCGGCAACTCTTGTGTGAAAGGGGTATTTGGCTTTCTATATTCAGTTAAACCGTTTATCAACTTTCGACTTCGGGGCAGTCCATCACGTAATCCATAATATCGTCGAGATTTGCGCTTGCGACGGCGACGGAACAGTCGGCGGCCCCGTAATAAAGGTGAAGCTCTTTGGACTTTTTATCGACGACCGCTCCCGTAGGGAATACGACGTTGCCCACGTCACCCACCCGTTCATACATCTCCTGCGGGCCAAGAACCCATTCATCGCTCCTGCGAAGCACCTTCCATGGCTCGTGCAGGTCGAGCAGGGCAAGGCCGACGCGATAAACAGCGCCGGCGGCGGTCATACGCACGCCGTGGTAGAAAATCAGCCAGCCCTTTTCGGTTTCAATCGGCTGGCAGCCAAGCCCCACGCGATGGCAATCCCAGTAGGCGGAGCGGGTCATAATCAGGACGCGGTGGTTGCCCCAGTGTTTGAGGTCGGGCGAAAAACTAATCCACATGTGGGCCTCGCCGCGGACAATCGGGCGGTGAATCAGCGCGAACCGGCCTTTGAATCTTCGCGGAAAAAGGCAGGCGTCTTTATCTTCGGGCGGAAGCAGCACACCCAGGCGGGCGAAACTCTTGAAATTTTTGGTAATGGCAAGAGAAACGACGGGGCCGCCTTCACTGAAAGAGGTGTATGTAATCGCGTATTGTTTTTGTTCCTCAAGCCAGATGATGCGCGGGTCTTCGACTCCCCATCTTTCTTCCCGCGAATCTTGCTCCGCTTCGAACGTCGGGGCAGGGTCTATCTTCCAGCCGGTCAGGCCGTCCTTGCTCCGGGCGACGGTGAGGTGCGAAAAGCCCCGCATATCCTCGCATCGAATCAGTAAAAATGTTTCATCGCTGATTCTTACGGAGGCGGGATTAAAAACGGCGTTGACGGCATAAGGCCAGTTGTGCGTCGTCAATATTGGATTACCTTCGTAGCGGTTGAAAAGCCCGTGCGCCTTTTGTTGTCTCTTAAGGTCTATCATAATTATCACCACTTCAAAAACAAACGGCGTATAATCGATTCTGAACTCTTAATTCTAAATTCTCAGTTATGTTTTTGCAATCTGTGTTTCATACAAGCTTTGATAAAGCCGGCAGGTCCGCATCAGTTCTTCGTGCTGGCCCTGCGCGATAATCCGGCCGTTATTCATAACGACTATTACGTCGGCGGCGACTATCGTGCTGAACCTGTGCGCGATAACTATGCTGGTCCTGTCGTGCATAATTTCTTCGATAGCCCTGTGAATCTTCGCTTCGCTGTCGGCGTCAACCTGGCTGGTCGCCTCGTCGAAAATCAGAATCGCCGGGTTTTTCAGAATCGCCCTTGCGATGACAATCCTCTGCAGCTGCCCGCCGGACAGACCCGAGCCCTGCTCGCCAATAACTGCATCATAACCATTCGGCAGCGGCTCGATAAATTCGTTCGCAAAGGCACGTTTGGCCGCCTGGATAATCTCTTCCCTGCTCGCGCCGGGTTTGCCGTAACCGATATTGTCCGCAATCGTATCATTGAAAGTTACAACGTTTTGCGTAACCATCGCAATCTGGCCCCGCAAACTTGCTAATGTCGCCTCGCGGATGTCTTTACCATCTATCATAATCTGGCCCCTGTCGGGATCGTAAAACCTCGGTATCAGATTTGCCAGAGTTGTTTTTCCTGAGCCATTGGGTCCCACGATTGCCACCCTGTGCCCCGCCATCACATTCAAGCTGATGCCGTTCAAGGCGGGTAACTCCGCACCGGGGTATGTAAAAACAACGTCCCTGAATTCCAGCTTTGTTTTGAGCGTTGGCAATTCAACCGCATTCGCGTGCTGGGGTTCAAGCGGCCCATCCATCATTCCGAAAACGCGTTCTGCCGCGGCGTTTGCCTCCTGAATTTTGTTCCAGACGTCGCTGGCTCTTCTCGCAGCGGCAGCAGCAGTGCCGAGGAGTATCAGAATCGTCAAAAACTCGGTGCCGTCCATCTTGTTGCTTGTAACCCAGCTTGCCCCGATTATTATCGCCACTGCGCCGGCCAGCATTCCAAGAACCTCCAGTGTGGGGGCGGTTGCCGCGTCGGTCCGCGATATCTTCAATAATTGCTTCAGCAATCTCGCGTTGATGTTCCTGAACGCATTCTCTTCGTATTTCTGCTGGTTGTAAACCTTGACAACCTTAAGCCCGTTCATTGTTTCCTGCAATTTAGCCAGCATTTGCGACCAGGCCATCAGGGATTTTTTCGAGGCCTTCTTCATTCTTTTGCCGAGGACAACAATCATCCAGAGTGTCGGCGGAGCTCCGCCCAAAAATACCAGCGTCAACTGCCAATTCAGCAATGCCGCCCCGCCAAGCAGAAACAGAGTGTTCAACGGCTCCTGAAGTGCCTTGCCTAACATAATCTTGATGCCGTTGCCCATAGTGCCGGTATCACGAACAAGCCGGCTCACCGAATCACTTGGCCTTTCCTTCGCGAAATACGCAACAGGCATATTTATGACATGCGCAAAGGCATCCTCCCGCAGACGATTTAATCCGACCTGGACCACTTTTTCCGCAATATACTGCTGATAATACCTCGCTATACATCTGATGATAGTAAGAATCGTAAAAACAATCATTAGGAAAATAATCGCATTTGTTTTACTTGCTGCGGTTTGCCCCCTCGGCACAAAATTCAGCGATTCCTTCGCAAGATTTGTTGTCCACGCATTCAATCCGCTTTTGTGCGTATCTGTAAGATGTAAGACCTCTTCTTCACTGCCTCGCCTTATATGCAGGGTAATCCCCTCTGTGCCGGCCGTGGCAATTTCTTCAAGCAAATCAGTATAACTCATCGCACTCGTATTTGGCTCTTTGCCCGCTGCGATAATGCGGTCTCCGCTCATAAGTTCCGCGTTTTTTGCCCCCCCTTTTTTCTTAACGGAAACAACAACCAGCGAGTTCGTGTAATCGCTGCTTCTGCTCCCGGAAAAATCTATGCCCTCCGGAACGTAAAAATCCACCCCGTATCGCAACTCACAGACCTTCCTATCCGACCAGCCGCGTAACCCCTCCTGCCCCGTCATAACTTGCAGCAGAGGGATAACTGCCATAAAACTTACCGATAACAGCGCAGAAACAACAATCGCGCTGAATATGACAACGACAATTCGCGGCCACTGAGGCCAAATATACCTGAATACACGGGAAAATTCTTTCACTTAACGCCTCTTAACATAAGATTGATTATTGATAATTGACAACCGGTTATTGTAGCCGCCATTGGCGAATAATCAATCACCAATTATCATCATCATTACTCACAGGTCAAGATTGACTGCCACAACTGCGGCTGTTATCCTGTCGGGTCTTTTAAGGATACGATGAATGAAAGTTGACCGGCTGGTGCTTGGAGAATTCGAGAACAACTGTTATATCGCCAGAAGCAGCGATAAGGCAAGCGACTGTCTTATTATCGACACGGGACTGGACGTGCAGCCGCTGCTTAAATTTCTCGAACACGGCAAGCTGACGCCGGCCGCGGTGATTCTCACACACGGGCACATTGACCACATCGCAGGCGTTGAAATGCTGCGGAAAAAATACCTGTCTATTCTGATTTATATCCACAAGCTCGACGCTGAAATGCTGACCGACGCGGCAGCAAATTTGTCGATTATGGCCGGCTCTTCCTTAACCGCCGGCAAAGCCGACCGAATTATTGACGAGGGAGATACAATCGACAAAGCAGGCATCCGGTTGCGTGTCATTCACACGCCCGGCCATACACCCGGCGGCATCTGTCTTTATTCTGAAAAAGACGGCATCATCTTCGTTGGCGACACCCTTTTTGCCGGCTCTATAGGCAGAACTGATTTTCCCAACGGCAATATGCGACAACTAATAAAAGGCATCAGGCACAAACTGTTCGCGCTGCCGGAGGACACGATTGCTTACCCGGGTCACGGCCCCGAAACTACCATCGGCCGGGAAAAGGCCGAAAACCCCTTTTTAAGCTGATTATCGTGATGCACAAATCGACTCCACATCTTTTTACTTCGCTTGGCGCACTGGCGTGCATAGGGACACTCCTCTGCTGGGCGAGCGCGCCGCTTTTCATCAAATACCTGACCGGCTATCTCGACTTGTGGACACAAAACCTCCTCCGTTACGCTGCGGCGTGCCTGTTCTGGCTGCCAATTCTTCTTATTGCCGCAAAAAAAGGGCAACTGCCAAAAGCCGTCTGGAAACGCGCGCTATTGCCCTTCATACCAAATATCATATCGCAAAATCTCTGGGCCGCGGCGTTTTACTATATTGACCCGGGTTTGGCGTCGCTGTTATCCATGACGGCGTTTCTGTGGGTCATAATATTATCCGTTATATTTTTCGCCAACGAAAAGCAGCATCTCAGCAACCGGCTTTTCCGGCTGAGCATCATCCTGTCGCTTGTCGGCCTGATGGGAGTTATGTTCTTTCATCCCGCCTTTACCCGCTCATACACAATCATAGGCATCGCAACCGTTATGCTCTACGGCCTTATATGGGGATTTTACGCAATTGCTGTGAAGGTGGCGTTCCGCGGCATCGACTCTCGAATCGGCTTTTCGGTCGTCAGCATTTATACGGTCATTGCGCTATTCATACTGACAATGTTTGTGGGCCAGCCAGGTAAATGCCTTGAGATGCCTTTTAGCGGTTGGAACGCAATCGTTATTTCCGGAGTCACCGGCATCGCACTTGGTCACGTGTTTTATTACATATCGCTTCGCCGGCTTGGCGCAACCACGCCCTCGCTTGTCCAGCTTGCCCAGCCGTTTATCGTTGTGGTCATTTCATACTTCGTTTTCAGCGAGAAGTTAAGTGCCCCGCAACTGGTCTTCGGCGTGGTATTAGTGGCCGGCTCGGCGATGGCGATTTTATCCAAAAAAGATGATGCAGCGATATCAAACTGACATGCCCGTTACATTTAATCGAAATTGCCGTAGTATTCCGGCTTGCCGTCGTCGCTGTCATATCGGTCCGTCTCGGCAATATCCGCGTTTATCCTGATTCGCTCGATATGTTCGGCTTTTTTAGTGTTACTATCCACAGTAACCAATATGCCGTTCATTTTCACATCTCCGGTAGCGACCTCAAAAGGCACGGGCATACGCGTCCTGAACGATTTGAGCACGCTTTCGGTAACTCTACCAATAACTGAATCGTGCGAGCCGGTCATACCGATGTCGGTAATGTATGCTGTCCCCTTAGACATTATTTTTTCATCGGCTGTCGGAACATGGGTATGAGTTCCAAATACGCAGCTCACGCGCCCGTCCAGATGATACCCCATCGCCACTTTTTCGCTCGTGGCCTCTGCGTGAAAATCAATAAAAATAATATCCGCCTGCTGCTGCACTTTGGGCAGCAATTTATCGATGGCGTTGTAGGGACAATCAGCGGGCTTCATAAACAGCCGGCCAATAAGAGGAATCGCTGCGACTACGGGACCTTTGCCCGTCTTGTATATCGCCACGCTCCTGCCCGCCGCCTGCTCCGACCAGTTGACGGGTTTGGCGATATTCTCCTGCGTCTCAAGAGTCGTGACTATCTCTTTTTTGCGATATGTGTGGTCGCCCAGCGTGATTAAGTTCACGCCATAGCGTAAAAGCTTGTCGTATATCTGCGGCGTAAGGCCTGAGCCGCCCGCGGCGTTCTCGGCGTTGGCTATCACGCAGTCAATCTCTCGCTCGGTTACAAGCTGCTTGAGCTTGTCCGCCAGAATACGCCTGCCGGGCCTGCCCACTATGTCACCGATACATAAGATGTTAAGCTTCATAAAATCATTTCTGCTTCTCGTGACTCGTGACTCGTCGCTCGAACCACGAGGCACGAGCGACGAGCGACGATTATCTTGCGTATTCGATGCAGCGAAGCTCTCGCAGCAGCGTTACCTGTATTTCACCCGGATAGGTCATTTCGGCCTCAACCTTTTTGGCAATGTCACGGGCGACTTTCGCCGCCGACTCATCAGGAACTTTTTCCGCGTTAACGATTACACGAATCTCCCGGCCTGCCTGAATCGCGTATGAGTTCTCGACGCCGGGGAAGCTGTTGGCGATTTCTTCGAGTTTCTCAAGCCGTTTGATGTACCTTTCAAGTGTTTCTCTTCTGGCGCCCGGCCGTGAAGCGCTGATGGCGTCTGCGGCGGAAACCAAAGGAGTATATGGGTTATCCGGCGGAATGTCCCCGTGATGGCCCTCTACGGCATTTAGTATCGTCTGCGGCTCATTGAATCTCCGCAGAAAATTCGCCCCGATAACAGGGTGACTGCCTTCAATATCGTGGTCGAGCGCCTTGCCTATATCGTGGAGAAGCCCCGCCCTGCGGGCAATCGAGCCGTCCAGGCCAAGCTCATCGGCCATGACCTGCGCCAAAAACGCGACTTCGACGCTGTGACGAAGCACGCTTTGGCCATAGCTTGTCCGGTAATTCAAAGCGCCAATGGTGCTAAGAACGCGGTTACTCAGGCCGCGAATGTTTGTCTCAACCGCCGCGTCCTTGCCCAACTGCAGGACCTTGGCGTTGATTTCCTTTTTCACCACCGCAACAAGCTCTTCGATACGCGACGGGTGAATTCGCCCGTCCTGAATCAGCCGTTCCATCGAAAGGCGGGCGACCTCGCGCCTGACCGGGTCAAAGCCGCTTACAATAATCGTCCCCGGCGTATCATCCACAATAACGTCCACGCCCGTTGCTTTTTCGAACGCCCTTATGTTGCGTCCTTCTCTTCCTATGATTCGGCCCTTCATATCGTCGTTGGGAATCTCAACCGTCGAAACAGTTGCTTCACAGGTCTGCTCAGCGACGTATCTCTGAATCGCCGTGGTGATAATCTCCCTGCTTTTTTCGCCCGCGATTTCAGTAGCCTCTTCGACCTTGCGCTGAATCAGGGCGGACATCTCAAGCTCGCATTCATCCTCCAGCCGCTTGAGAAGCATTTCTCTGGCATCCTCGACGCTCATATTCGTCATTTTCAAAAGCTGGTTTTTCTGCTGAGCGACAACCGCCGTGAGCTGTTTGTCTTTCAGGTCGATAGTGCTAATCCGGCGTTCGACTTCCTTGTTCTGCTCCTCAATGGTCTTTTCCTTCTGGTGAATTTGCTCAATCTGTTTATCCAGGGTATCTTCTCGCTTGGTGAGTCGAAGCTCCGTTTCGCGCAGCTCCGCGCGAACCTGATTGGCTTCGATGGTGAACTGTTCTTTTTTCTTGATTGTTTCAGCCGCCGCCTCAATTTGTGCGGACCTGATGATGTTCTCTGCTTCCTTCTTTGCGCCGTCCAACTGCCTTTCAATGTCTTCGTGGAAGGTCCTGGTCTTGGCCTTGTTGATGAACCAGACCGCAATCCAGGTCACGGAAACCCCTACAAAAATACCGGCAATTACGGCGATGATAGCGGAGACATCCATTTGCATCAGAATCGTATCCATATCTTTCGCCTTCCTATAACAATGTTAGAAAACAAGTAATCAAACCTGAATCGAGGGACAAAAGGCAGGATAGCTAATGACCCGACTAATTGGTCGGTGTCCGAGAAATGCGACTACGGAGAATACGCTTTCGCTTCGGTGAAAAAACGCTAAAAATCAAATATCAAAGTCACTGCGCAAAATATTACACCCGCACCCGCGCCAAAAATCGCCTTTTGCGGCGCGGTTATTGTGATTTTTGATATGTCTTACTGATTTTCGCATTCTGAATTTCAATATACGCCTGGGCGAAACGTCAAATTTCTGCTAATTCTCCACGCTATTTCTGTTTTACCCCGATATTAATCGGGACCAAATGTAGCTTAACCGCCTCTTTGCCACCCTGTTAAAATCATCATTGGCTGCCTCTATTACTATTTACAGGGCGAACCTCTTTTAGGTTCTCGCTCGTGCCGCATAATCATCTTCCCTGTGTCCGTCACGACCGCCGTGACAGGTCAAAGGGGAGCGATGCTGCTCTACACAGTAGCATCGGCAAACACACATAGATGGTAAACTGTTTTTGGTAATTGGTCAACAAAAAACCTCCTCAAAAACCCTTCCTGAGGCAGAATTTTACACATTTTTAGAGTCGGCTGTTACTTTAGTCCCGTAAATATTCGAATTTTGAGGTTAAATCTGCCTATGGTCCGGCTTTTATGCTAAAATCGGGAAATGAACAGTAAAAAACATGATTTCAGACCAGCCGGCCTATATGTTCATATCCCATTTTGCCGGACCAAATGCCGGTATTGCGGTTTCTACTCCGAACCCATAAAAAAACACGCCCCCCAGCGCCTTATTTCCGCCATAATCACCGAACTTGCCGAAAAAAGGGGGCTGGAATCCTTTTTTCAAACGATATACATAGGCGGGGGAAGCCCAAGTTGCCTGCCGGCAAAACAATTGCTAAGGTTAATTGGCGAAATTACTTCGTGGCACGGGCTTCAAGCCCGTGAAAACACGGCCAAGATGGCCGTGCTACCCCTGGAATTCACAGTCGAGGTCAATCCGGGCCAGGTCAATAAAGATACATTGAGCCAATTACGCACAGCGGGCGTTACCCGCATTTCAATCGGTGCACAATCCTTCAATTCCGAAGAGTTAACCTTCCTCGGCAGAAAACATTCGGTCGCCGATATCGGCCGGGCGGTTCGGTCAGCAAAGGTGGCGGGCTTTGATAATATCGGGATTGATTTGATTTTCGCCATCCCTGGCTCGACCCTGAAATCGTGGAAACACAGTTTGCGTTCAGCGATTGATTTAGGCGTTCAGCATATCTCCGCTTACGCCCTTACTTACGAAGAACAAACGCCTCTGCAAAAAGCGGTTGAAACGGGTGAGGTTAAACCGCTGGATGAAGAAACCGACCGGCAGATGTATGAGATGACCATCGACGAGCTTGAAAAAGCCGGCTTCAAGCAGTATGAAATCTCGAACTTCGCAAAGCCGGGTTTCGAGTGCAGACACAATCTCAATTACTGGGCGAACAACCCATACCTCGGCATAGGCCCCGCAGCAGGGTCATACTGGCAGGGCAAACGCACACTAAATATCGCCGACATAAAAAAATATATCGAGGCGATTGAGCTGGGAAAAAATGTAACCGCGGAAAGTGAAACTCCTGATAATATACAGGCTGCCTGTGAAACCGCCGTCCTGAACCTTCGCAGACGATCCGGAATAATCCTCGATGAATTCAAAAAACAAACCGGCTTCGACGCCGCAAAACTCTTCGCTGAGCCAATCGGCAGATATAAAAAACTCGGCCTGATTCGAACGACAAGCAAACGACTATACCTGACGCGAAAGGCGTTGCCAATCGCTGATTCGGTCCTGTGCGATTTTTCAACCACCTGATAAGGGTGTCTTTTTCCGCCCGTCTATGCTATACTTGTTCAACTTATGAGTACGGAGCTAATACGAAATTTTTCAATAATTGCGCACATCGACCACGGCAAGAGCACGCTGGCCGACCGCATAATGGAACTCACAGGCGCGGTGAGTGACCGTGAGAAGAAGGACCAGCTTCTCGACGATATGGATATCGAGCGAGAGCGAGGCATCACAATCAAGGCCTCCGCGGTAACGATGAATTACGAGCACGCCGGCAAAACCTATATGCTCAATCTCATCGACACGCCGGGCCACGTCGATTTTCATTACGAGGTTTCGCGTGCCCTTACCGCCTGCGAAGGCGCGCTTTTGGTCGTTGACGCGACGCAGGGTGTCCAGGCACAGACGGTCGCCAACGCGTATTTAGCAACCGAGGCCGGCGCGGAAATTATCGGCGTAATAAACAAAGTTGACCTGCCCTCGGCTCAGCCCGACATCACCGCGGAGGAAATCGAGCACGTACTCGGCATCAAAAAGCTGGACTGTTTCCATATCAGCGCAAAAACCGGCATGGGCGTCCACGAGCTTCTTGATGCAGTGGTGACATTGCTTCCGCCGCCGCCGGACAATAGCGATAAGCCGACTGCCGCTCTTGTTTTCGACAGCGAATGTGACGAATATCGGGGCGTTATCTGCTACGTCAGGGTATTTTCGGGCGAACTAAAGATAAAACAGAAAATCAGGTTTATGGGTACAGGCAGAACGCACCTTATAACGGAGCTTGGAAAGTTCACGCCGAAGATGTCCCCAGTTGAGCGACTAAGCGCCGGCGAGGTGGGCTACGTCATCG
Source organism: uncultured Phycisphaerales bacterium (assembly GCA_963769245.1). GTDB lineage: Bacteria > Planctomycetota > Phycisphaerae > Sedimentisphaerales > Anaerobacaceae > Fen-1362. The sequence goes on along the minus strand of CAVYKU010000001.1, from coordinate 944,636 downwards.
CCAACGTCCGCCAGTTGTCGGATGTTACTATAGGCGACACGATTACAGACGACGCAAGCCCGACCGATAAACCGCTGCCCGGTTATGTACCCCCGATGCAGATGGTCTTCTCCGATTTTTACCCCGGCAACAATACCGATTACCCTAACCTGCGTACGGCCTTTGAAAAACTCGCCCTCAACGACGCAAGCTTTTCATTCATACCGCAAAATTCGCCCGCCCTTGGCTTCGGCTTCCGGTGCGGATTCCTGGGCCTGCTGCATATGGAAATCGTCCAGGAGCGATTAGAACGCGAAAACGATATCGACGTCGTTCAGACCGCCCCGACCGTCAGCTATGAAGTCGTTACAACCGACGGCCGGACGCTGAAAATAGATTCGCCCGCCGACCTGCCCGACGTAACCCAGATAGAGGAATTGCGCGAGCCGTATGTTCGCCTGGAAATTATCACCACCACCGACACAATCGGCGGAATTATGCAATTGTCCGAAAGCAGGCGATGCAAACTGCTCAAAACGGATTACCTCAGCCAGAACCGCGTGATGATGCAATACAAAGCGCCGTTGGCCGAAATCGTTTACGATTTCTACGATTTGCTTAAAGGAATCAGCCACGGCTATGCGACGATGGATTATGAATTCATCGGCTTCGAGGTTGGCGACCTGGTTAAAATCAATATCTTAGTCAACAAAGTCCCCGTCGATGCCCTTTCGTTGATTGTGCATCGAAGCGTCGCGGAAAACAGGGGACGCAAAATGTTAGTTCGCCTGCGCAAAGCCATACCGCGTCACCAGTTCGAGATTCCGCTTCAGGTCGCCATCGGCGGAAAAATCATCGCCAGAGAATCAATCAAGCCGTTCAGAAAAGACGTTACCGCCAAACTCTACGGCGGCGACGTTACCAGAAAAATGAAAGTGCTCAAGAGACAAAGAGAAGGCAAGAAACGGATGAAGAACATCGGCGCCGTCCAAATCCCGCAGGATGCCTTTATGAGCATCCTCGACAGCTCCGATTAACAGCTCGCAAGTCTACACTACAGATTTGCCTGAGCGTATTTTACGGCGTTCGTGAAAATGGTTATGCCGTCGCCCTGCCCCGAGCTTGCCTGTGGTGAGCTTGTCGAACCCGCCGAAGGGGCGTCTGAGGTCTGGGGTCTTATGTCTGGGGTCTTATGTCTTGTGTCTTGTGTCTTTAATCTCGTCCAGCGCGGATGCTGAGTGAATCTAACGTGTCTTTCAGGGTGAGGCATAAGGCCCAGAACTCGCCCGGTAGAATCGGTCAGCCCGGCGATTGATTCAAAAGAGCCGTTGGGATTGACGGGGTATCCGCCCTCATTGCCATTTTCATCGACGTATTTGAAAGCGATGAAACCATCTACCTTGAGCTTATCGAGTGTTTGCCGGTCTTTAGTAACAATCTTGCCTTCGCCGTGCGCAACGGGAAGGTAAATTTGTCTGCCCTTTTCGATAAAAACGCACCTGTCGGTTACAGGAGCAAGATATACCCACCTGTCTTCGTATTTGTTGCTGTCGTTATACGTAACTGTCACGGCCTGGCCGGAAGTATCGGGAAAAGGCAGAATTCCCGTCTTAACGAGAACCTGAAACCCATTGCAGATACCGAGGACTAATTTGCCCGCGTCGATGAATTTTCGCACCTGCTCGTAGAGATGATGCTTTATCTGGTTGGCCAAAATTTTGCCCGCCGCGACGTCGTCGCCGTAGCTGAACCCCCCGGGCACAACGAGTATCTGGTAGCCGTCGAGTAACGATTTATCCTCGATGATTCTGTTTATGTGAACGCGGTCCGCTGCTGCACCGGCCAATTCGAAGGCGTTCTGTGTCTCGAGGTCGCAGTTAATTCCCGCCGCACGTAATACGATTGCTTTAACGTTGTTCATACCAATTCCCGATTGAATTGAGAATTTAGAATTAAGAACTTAGAAACAAGAATCACGCTGAACAATTCTAAACTCTTCATTCGTAATTCTAAATTTTTTCGCACTGTATTTTCGCGAGCTGCTCCATAAGCGAATAACGCTGGGCCGCGTTGCCGTTTGCCAGCTTCATCAGTTGTTCCGCCGCTTCAGGTTTCGATTTCAGCAGCGATTTATAACGGTTCTCGTTATAGGCATACTCGTCGAACCTGATTGTCGGCGGCTTCGAATCAAGCTGCAGCGGGTTCTTGCCCTCCTGCCTAAGACGCGGGTCAAATCGATACAAAGGCCAGTGCCCGCAGGCAACCGCTTTTTTCTGCTCATCGTAACCGGTCGTCATATCAATGCCGTGGTTGATGCACTGGGCATAAGCGATTATCAACGACGGTCCCGGATATGCTTCGGCCTCGATAAACGCCTTTACCGCCTGATTCGTATTTGCTCCCAGCGCGACTTTGGCGACGTAGATATTGCCGTAAGTCATCGCCAACAATCCCATATCCTTTTTCGGCCCCGGCTTTCCGCCCGCCGCGAATTTCGCAACAGCCCCTCTTGGGGTCGATTTCGACATCTGACCGCCCGTATTCGAATAAACTTCGGTATCGAGAACCAGTATGTTTATATCCGCGCCGTTTGCCAGCACGTGGTCGAGACCGCCGTAACCGATATCATAAGCCCAGCCGTCGCCGCCCAGCGCCCAAACCGATTTACGAACAAGATAATCCGCCAGCGTCAACAATCGTTTGCATTCGGCACAATCGCTTCTTTTGCACAATTCTTTGAGTTTCGCCACCCGGCCTCTCTGCGTTTCAATCGCGTCCTGCGACGGATCGTTGGCAGTCACAGCGGCGGTTATCTCACCAGCAAATGCCGCATCGATGCAGCCCTTCTTGGCGACCGCATCGACCAGCTCTACCGCCTGCTGTTTGAATCTGTCAACCGTCAGACGCATACCGAGTGAGAACTCCGCGTTGTCCTCGAACAAGCTGTTGCTCCAAATCGGCCCGCGACCGTCTTCCCGTGTCGTGTATGGCGTCGTCGGCAGGTTGCCGCCGTAAATCGACGAGCAGCCCGTCGCGTTGCCTATCATCGCCCTGTTGCCGAACAACTGCGTCAAAAGTTTCACATAAGGCGTCTCGCCGCAACCCGCGCACGCGCCCGAATATTCGAACAAGGGCATAATCAACTGGCTGCCCTTGACGCTTTCGCGTTTGAACAACTTCGAATCGGTATTCGGTATCGACAGGAAATATTTATAGTTTTCCCTTTCCTGCAAACGCAGCGGCTCCTGCAAAGTCATATTTATCGCCTTGCGTCCCGTTGGCTGTTTATTCGCGTCTTTTTCCTGCACCGGGCACATCTGCACGCAAACTCCGCATCCGGTGCAATCCTCAGCGGCCACCTGAATCGTCGCCGCCATACCCGCGAATTCCTTGCCCTTCGCTTCAGCGCTCTTGAACGTCTTCGGCACTTTGTCGAGATACTTCTTATCGTATGCCTTCAAGCGAATCGTCCCGTGCGGGCAAACCAGCGAACACGTCCCGCACTGAATGCAAAGTGACGGCTCCCATGCTGGTATATCAACCGCGATATTGCGTTTCTCGAATTTCGTTGTCCCGCTCGGCCACTTGCCGTCATTCGGCAGCTTGCTCACGGGCAACAGGTCTCCGCGCAGGTTCATAATCTCCGCGGTTACTTCCTGCACAAACTTCGGCGCATCCTTCGACACAACCGGGGGCTTCGTCATTTTGCTCGTAACCTTGCCCGGCACCTTCACCTCGAAAACCCTCGCCAAAGCCCCGTCAACCGCCGCGTTATTCATCGCGACAATTTTCTCGCCCTTCTTGCCGTAGCTCTTCAGTATCGCTCCCTTGATTGCCTCAACCGCTTTCTCAATCGGGATAATGTTGCTGATTTTGAAGAACGCAACCTGCATAATCGTATTGATTCTCGCGCCAAGACCGATTTCTTTCGCGAGCGATATCGCGTCGATGACGTAGAATTTCAGTTTCTTGTCAATTATCTGCTTTTGCACTTCCTGAGGCAGCGTGTCCCATACCTTGTCCGCCGGGTACATACTCGTCATCAGGAACGTCGCGCCGTCTTTGGCGGTAGAGAGCATATCGTATTTTTCCAAGAAACTCGGATTATGGCACGCGACGAAATCCGCCTTGGTAATCAGGTATGGTCTGCGAATCATCTTTTTGCCGAACCGCAAGTGCGAGATTGTAATCGCGCCCGCCTTCTTCGAATCGTAAACAAAATATCCCTGCGCGTTGTTGTCAGTTTTTTGCCCGATAATCTGTATCGAGTTGTGGTTCGCGCCGACCGTGCCGTCCGAACCCAGCCCGTAGAACATCGCCGTATAAATCCCTTCCATCGGCAGCACAAACTTCTCGTCAACATTCAAACTCGTATTCGAAACGTCATCGATAATGCCAACCGTAAACCCGTTCTTCGGCTCTTTAGCGTCAAGATTATCGAACACCGCCTTGACCATCGCGGGCGTAAATTCCTTCGAGCCAAGCCCGTATCTCCCGCCCACAATCACCGGATAATCTTTGAAGGGGCTTTGCTTCCTGCCCATCGCCTCGCCGACCGCCGTGCGAATATCCATATATAACGGCTCGCCGATCGCTCCCGACTCCTTTGTCCTGTCCAGAACCGCAATCTTTTTAACCGTTTTTGGAATCGCGTTGATGAAATCCTGCACGCTGAAAGGCCTGAACAATCGCACCTTCAGCACGCCGATTTTCTGCCCTTTCGAGTTGAGATACTCAACCGTCTCGTGCGCCGTATCCGCGCCGGAACCCATAATTATGATGACCTTCTCAGCATCCGCCGCCCCGACGTAATCGAACAAATGATACTGCCTTCCGACAATCTTCGCGAACTTATCCATCGCCTTCTGCACAATCGCCGGCGTCGCGAGATAAAAATTATTCGCCGCCTCCCTGCCCTGGAAATACACATCCGGGTTCTGCGCCGTTCCCGCAATCATCGGCCTGTCAGGCGACAGCGCCCTCGCCTTCACCGCCGCAACCAGCTCATCCGGAATCATCGCCCGCATATCATCATAGCTCAGTTCTTCGACCTTCTGAATCTCATGGCTCGTGCGGAACCCGTCGAAGAAATGCAAAAACGGCACTCTGCTTTCAAGCGTCGCCGCCTGTGTTATCAACGCGAAATCCATTACCTCCTGCACAGAGGCGCTGCAAATCATCCCCCATCCCGTCTGCCTGCACGCCATCACGTCCGCCTGGTCGCCGAATATCGACAGCGCATGCGCCGCCAGCGACCTCGCCGTTATATGAAACACCGTGGGCAGCAGTTCGCCCGCAATCTTATACATATCCGGTATCATCAGCAGAAGCCCCTGCGACGCCGTAAACGTCGTCGTCAGCGCCCCCGCCGTCAGTGCGCCGTGAACCGCCCCTGCCGCTCCGCCTTCCGACTGCATTTCCGTTACCGACGGAATCGTGCCCCATATATTGCGTTCGCTCCGGGCCGTCTTATCATCCGAAATCTCGCCCATCGGCGAACTCGGCGTTATCGGATATATCGCTATTACTTCATTTGTCGCGTGCGCCACATGCGCCGCCGCCGTATTCCCGTCTATCGTTACCGACCTTCTTGCTGTTGCCATATCGTATAACCTTTCAAAAATTGCGAATTCGTCCGCCCCCGGCGGAAATCTCATATTTCGATTAAAAATGGTGTTGCGGTTAGCCCTCAGGTTTATCCTGGGGGTTATCTTTAAGCAACCCCAACCGCCCGACCTATACCTGCCTGCCCTCGAACGTCTTTATCGGGGGAGCTTTGTCGAAGGGTCGAATCATTCTTGTCTGTTGTTGCCATAATACTAACCTCTCATAATAAATCGTATTTCGTTAATAATTCCAATATTCGTTGCTGCCCCTTGTCCTCCATAGCTTTAGCGAAGGAGGATCCGGTGAATTGTGCATTTATACAACATTTGACGCCGTGAGTCAACAAAATCACTTGTGTTGTTTTGACGGGATTACAACCGTGAGGTTTTCTTAAATTACCACGGACTCCGCCTATTTAGTCACAAACTTTTATTAGGTTCAGACAACTCGAAGTGCTGGCATGCCTAGGTATCTAGTCCTAAAATCTATCTCGCTAATAGATAATGCGTTACAGAAATCCTTGAAGCTAAATCCTAATTCAACTCGACATGTCTCAACCAGTTTTCTAATAAGGCAAGGCTCTTCATTAGGGAGTTCAATAGGTTCCTCAATTCGATATCCGAGTGCGCTGAGCTTTGTAAAATATCTTCTCTTTTGAGAGTCAGTTATGACTCCTAATTGGCATGCTCGCATTATTAACGATGCAATTGATACTTTCCATTTCATTTTCAATGACACCATTCGCTCGAAAGAGAATGGAATCAAATCATCGAGTATTTCGTCTTTCGGCATTAAGAAAGCGGACGCAAAGTTATGAGCCTCATCTTCCATGTTGGGTGTAGGATATTTGTGCATAACTATGTGCCCTATTTCGTGCGCAAAGTAAATCTCATTCTATCCGTTGGTATCGCATTATTTACAAAAAAGATGGGCGGAATACCGCCGAACCATTGACTTTGCGAGTCAAGTTTTCGAGTACCCAAGTCATATTTAAAAACAATACCTCCAGCACTCTCGATAACATCAATTATGCTCTTTATAGGCCCAAATGGGATTTTCCATTGCGCTCTCACAGCATCTGCTATTTGCTCAGCATTCCCATATTCATCAATTTCGTATTGATGAAAACTGTGTGAAGATTTAATTTCGACATTATTCAGAAGAATCTCTATCTCCGAAATTCTTATGCTAAACTCGGCTTGCATTTTCTTGAGGATATGGATAGGTATGCTCAATCTTTTACGGTGAAAAATACCACTTACACCTAATCCTCTTGGTACGACGTTTCTCTCAAAAAAACTTTTAGGGTAATCTAAAACATTGGCTATTTTCTCCAAAGCATCTTCGGTTATTTGTTGCTCGTCTCTTTCGAACTTAGATATGCTTGCTTGCGGGATAGAAGTTTCCAACGCAAGCTTGCTCTGCGTCACTCCTCGTGATTCTCGTGCTAACTGTATTGCTTCCCCAAGTACTTTCTGCATGCTTTAGATTCCTTCCCTGAAACATTGTTTGGAATTCTTCAATGTTCTTCTTGATAAATATATTGCATAGAAATTACACACGACGAACTTTATTCAACCACTACAAACAATCAGCTTGCGTTGCCTAATTTCCTCATCGCCGTCTTCCGAACAACAACAGTTGGTTTGTCCGAAGGAACCGGGACCACTATTTCTTTTCGTGTAACCTTCTTGATCTCTGGCAAAGGCAGAGACCACTGTACTGTATGATGTGAAACGCATACTATATGAGCGTCTTTGTATTCGCCTAAGTCGTTTAGTCTGTACCCTGCGCTAAGATGAGTTGCGGGGCCATCAAACAGCATTTGTTCATCAAAAGCTCTTTGCTGTTCCGTCTCTATATTGCATGGCATCAGATTGCGTTTTAACTTTTTGAACCTTAAGAATATACGTCCATAAAAATCAACAACTAAAAACCCGTTTTCTGTAAAAACAGCAATCTCTTTATCTTTTCTTGCGAATACTCTTTTGGCCACGAACTCTATTTGGTCATGAACCATATTGGCCAAACTTCGTGACGTAAGCGGAGCACAATATTCTGATTCTCTTTGCTTAAGCCCTTGGGTACGACGAAGCCCCTCATGGATACACAACATTATATCGTTGTAGTATGGTGAAAGCATTTTGTGTGCTTCATCTATCGTCAGCACGCCATCCTTGAACAACCTTTCGCTCAACATTTCGCGTAACTCCTTAATACGTATTCGTATCGTTACTTTGTTTTAATCATTAATCACCCTGCAGGATATCCTGACGCTGCGCAAAAAACAAGTAAATTATTCGTATTTTTATTACATTTTTTAAGGCCGTGTCGCAACTTCTTATTTTACAGTAAGTTATACGCTTTTGTCTGCGTAATTTTATTGCGATTATTCAACAATCAGCGGGAAATAACCGGGGACAATCTCCAGTTCCACCCAAACCGACCATGTCCCGGAAGAAAAATCTATCCGGAAGTCCTTTCCGCCACTGGCGGATAATCTTATCGGATTTCCTCTAATCCGCAATATTACAGTGTTCATGGGTCAGGTCGTGATCACGTTCGGGAGTATAATTTTTTACCTTATCTTCTACGAAAACATAGAATGGTTTTGAATAAATATATTTCAATTTTACGAAATTTCTTTTAAATATGTCCGCATTATACCAATCATGGAATAAAGTCATCCAACCACTCATTATGGGATCATCGCTACTATTATAAAGGCCATGAGTACACCATACGTCTTCCATTAATTGAATCATTATCGCACACGCATGAAATTCCATTTCTTGCTTCTTTATAGAGTCGGTGGGCGTAGGATCAATCGTAGTTTTAGATATTTCATTAGGATAACCACTTTTCTGATAGATCTCATGAGCTAAAGATGATAATTCGCCATGTTGTATAAATATTTCTTCTAAGCTATGGAATCTTGCCGTCAATGTTACAAAGTTTTGGGCAAATTCTGTTTTCTTTACCTCACGAAGGCGTATGTATTGGATTATATAATAAAAGCCAATTAAAGTACCAACTGAATAAAATGAGAATTGGGCTATTTGTAAAATAATCGTAAAATTCATATCAGATAATCCTTAAACTTCATCAATCAACATCTTTCTTCCGCTATAATTTAAATCTGGGGACACCATACTTATTTCCTCACTATTTTTAAAGGCATATTCCAAATAGCAAACCTGACGGGCAAAGGTGCGTTCCTGCCCTCCATAGCCTTTGGCGAAGGAGGGTTCCTCAATAATCATTTCTTCCGGCCTTAAGGTGACAGTATATCCCCAAACTAAAATCGAAAACAAGCTTTTTCCTTTAAAAATCCGTGATAATCTGAGAAATCTGTGGTTAAAAAACAGCGACAGTGTCATATTCTGTCACTCTGTTGATTTTAATCAACACGTAGCCTTGGCGAAGCCCCAGACAAAGCCGGACGCAAACCGCCCAACCGTGTTTTTCATCATCAGCCGACTAAATCCGTGTTATTTGGCCGGCTTAGTAAGGAAGGCCCAAGGCCTTCGCGGACAAGGCGAAAGGGTATCGCAGATGCTTGTATCGAGAATACCCTTAGCCGCAGAACGCATGCCGAGCAAAAGCAGTGTTAATCCGTGTCTATCTGTGGCTAATACAAAAACAGCGAAACCAGCGTAATCAGCGTCTCCCGTTAGGGATGGCCAAGCCATAAATTAAATCGGCAATTGAATTATCCGCCAAACGCTAATTATAAGTTATAATACGCGGGTGAAAAGAAAAGAACCTATAATACTGACTGAAAGAGTTGACCGCGAATTCCTGCCCTTTGTCCGCAGGCCGAGCCGATATATTGGCGGCGAAATCAACCAGATTAAAAAGAACCTTACCGATTGCGCATTAACCGTCGCGTTGTGTTTTCCCGATACTTACGAGGTCGGGATGAGCTATACGGGTATGGCTGTAGTTTATGAGGTTCTCAACCGTATGCCTGATATAGCCGCGGAACGGGTTTTTGCGCCGTGGTTAGACGCCGAGCCAATTCTGCGTGAAAAGGGTATCCCGCTTTTTTCACTCGAATCCAGGGCCGCTTTAAGATGTTTTGACGTCATCGGCTTCAGTTTGACCAACGAATTGTGCTATACCAACGTGCTGAATATGCTGGATTTGGCGGGAATACCTGTCCGCAGCGAAAACCGAAGCCAAATCGACCCCATTATTATCGCGGGCGGCGGCATGGCGAACTGCTGCGAGCCGATTGCCCCGTTTATCGACCTGTTCGTTATCGGCGAGGCAGAAAACGCCGTCCCTGATTTGGCCCGATTGATTATCGACCTCAAAAAAGCCGACGCATCCAAAAAAGATATATTGCTTGCCGCCGCGGAAAAATTCGACTGGGCTTATGTTCCGTCGCTTTATAAATTCGAATACGAGGGCGAAAAAATAAAATCGTTTGCCGCTGTCAAAGAAAACCTGCCCACGCGATTCAAAAACGCAATCGTTGACGACCTCGACAACGCCCCCGTCCCGGCCAAACCGATTGTGCCGTTCGCCGAAGCGATTCACGAGCGGGTCAGTATCGAGATTATGCGTGGCTGTCCCGGCCGGTGCAGATTTTGCCAGGCGAGTTTCTGCCGAAGGCCGATACGTTATCGCAGCATCGACAAAATCTTCGAGATAGCGAAATCCGCTTACGAGGCGACGGGCTTCGATACAATCAGCTTATTGAGCTTGTCGACCGCCGATTACCCCGATATCGAAAAGCTGATTGACCTGCTGCACAGTTATTTTACGGATAAATACGTTGGGTTGTCGCTGCCCAGTTTGCGGGTTGACCAACAGTTGAAACTACTGCCGACGCTTGCAAACGAGGTGCGAAAATCGGGCCTGACCATCGCGGTCGAGGCGGCATCCGAACGGCTGAGGCAAATAATCAATAAGCCCCTGAAAGACGAGGACCTTTTCGCTGCCGTCTCAGCCGCGTATAAGGCGGGCTGGCAGAAAATCAAACTGTATTTTATGACAGGCCTGCCAGGCGAAACCGAGGATGACATTAAGCAAATAGTTCATCTGGCGGACAAACTGGCGAAACTGCGCAGGGATTTCGACGGCAAAACCGCCTCGGTCAACGTCGCGGTGAGCTGGCTTGTCCCCAAGCCGCATACGCCATTCGGCTGGCTCGCGCAGCAGCCGCGTGAGTATTTCGAGAACGCCAAAAACACAATCATCTCCGAGAAAAGAAAAATCAACGCCAAATACCTGCAGTTTAAATTCCACGAAATCGACCAGTCGATTCTCGAATCAGCTATCGGGCGAGGCGACAGGCGATTAGCTGATGTGATTGAATACGCCTGGCGCAACGGCGCAAAGTTCGATTTGTGGAGCGAGACATTCAACCCGGCAATTTGGGAAGAGGCGTTCGCAAAATACGGCATGAATCTCAATAAAGCTGCGCAAAGGCAATTCGCAACCGATGAGATTTTGCCCTGGGAGCACCTTGGCGGCCCGGAAAAAAATTACCTGCTGAAACACCTTACTGAGGCGGGAATTTCTTGAAGATTTGTTCTATGAAAGAGCTTTTCGCCCTCCAGTAATCCAGTGAATCAGTCGTACCCGCCTGTAATATCTGTCGCTTGCATTGAATATATCGGTCTCTCAGGAGTTTATCCTTTCGAAGCATATCCCTGAATTTCAACGTTGAAAACAATTCGGCATCGTCTTCTTTGATGACGTGGGCGTGTATCTGGAAAACCAGGCCTTTATAATCAACCGAGCCGACCCGCATAGGCCTGTTTTCAGGAAACGGGTCTTTATGCGGCTGCGGCTGGAAACTGAGTTAAGACAAGGCGTCTTTGGTCTTTTCGAGGAATCCTTCCGGATACAGGACCATCAGGTCGATGATGCCTTTGCCGTCACAACCCTCGATTGCTGTGCTGCCGATGTGCTCAACTTTAACGCAATCAAGTTTTGTTCTTATCAAGTCAGCGACATACTGCGCGACGTCCGGGTATATGGGATTATACGGCTGCAACTCTGCCGGCTTGCGATTATATGGACAGATTACATTGTTTCCACGCTGCTTCATCTTTGAGCAAAGAATGACGCGATTATCACTTTTTCACGTTCAGGCCGCCGGGCAGCTGCAGACCGCCTGGTATGGCGCTTTCCCTGAACCTGACTATGATTTTGGCCGCTTCCTGCGGGTCATCACTCATTGAAAACACTTTCAAATCCTTCGGCTCTATGCATCCTTCCTGCAGCATCTTGTCACTCATCCAGTCGATGAGGCCTTTCCAGTAGTCCCTGCCCATCAGTATGACGGGGAAAGACGCCTGGCGCAGCGTCTGAATCAGAACAAGGGATTCACTGAACTCATCCAGTGTGCCGTAGCCGCCGGGGAAAACAATAAAGCCATGGGCGTATTTGAGGAACATAACCTTGCGAACAAAAAAGTACCGGAACTTCATTGAGATATTCTGATACTCATTCGGTATCTGCTCTTTTGGAAGCTCGATATTAAGCCCGACGCTTTTGCCGCCCGCAGCAGCCGCGCCTTTGTTGGCCGCCTCCATAATTCCGCCGCCGCCGCCGGTTATGACGGTAAAACCTTCTTTGGCAACTTCGTATGCGGTTTGCTGGGCGAGTTTGTAATAGCGGTGGTCATGTTTGAACCTCGCGGAGCCGAAAAAAGATACCGCCGGGCCGACAACTGATAATTCCTGAAACCCTTCGACAAATTCGGAGAGTATTTTGAATATCCGCCACAAATCCTCAACCGGCTGACTTGTTATATTGGGCATCACGTGAAGGTCTCCTTTAAAATCGCCTTTAGTATATCGGTTACTCTGCTCCAGGTTCACCACAGGGCCGGGTTGTTTGCAGAAGGACAATATTTCGATATCGCACAATTCGGGCAATCCGGCTTTCTCGCCTGGCAGGTATTTCGCCCGTGCAAAATAACCGTGTGACTGAATATCGTCCAGTCCTTCTTAGGGATTATTTCGGCCAAATCGAACTCAAGCTTAACAGGGTCGCTATTTTCCGACAATTGCAGTCGTCGGCTAAGGCGAATGACATGGGTATCGCACATTATCGCCGGCTGACCAAAGGCATTTGCCAAGACACAATTGGCGGTCTTTCTGCCCACGCCGGGCAGGGTTACAAGCTCATCCATCGTATCCGGCACACGGCCGGCAAATTTATCGATTACCGTCCGGCAGGCCCCCTGAATATTTACTGCCTTGTTATGATAAAAGCCGGCGCTTCGTATATCATTTTCGATTGTTTCAAGCTTTGCCTTAGCCCAATCATGCGCGGATTTATATTTCGCGAACAAAGTAGGCGTAATCATATTCACACGCTTATCGGTGCACTGGGCCGAGAGTATCGTGGCGATGAGTAATTCGAGCGGATTGCCGAATCGCAGCGCTACCGATGCGCCGGGGTAACATTTTTTTAGAACGGGCAGTATTTTGCTGACGCGCCGGGCGGCCTCTTTCTTATCAACCGTAAAACTTGTGGCCGTTTTTTTTGCCATAGGGAGTGCTATTGATTCTTTAATTGCTCTAATGATGATTTCAGCTCGTCGCCGAATGACAGACCTCGCCAGCGTTTTGGCTCATTTTGCCTCGGAATAAATAATATGCTCACCGGCACGCCCGGCTCATTGTAAATTTCTTTCAGGGCAATCGTCGCCGGATAATCGCTGACCGTGGTGTCGGCTTTAATCGCCAGCACTCCTTTTTGCTTTATCAAATCCGCGATGTCTTTGCGGGCGTAAACTTTTTTATCGACAACCGCGCAGCTCAGACACCAGTCAGCGGTGAAATCAATAAGGACGGGTTTATTTACATCCTGTGCCTGCTTTATCACAGCCGAATCATATTTTTGCCAGTTAATCAGCGACGGTTTCGGCGCGGGCAAAAATATAAAGCCCGCCGTAACCGCCAGCGCAACCGCGATTATCCTGACCGCCCACCTTCGCGAGGCAGGCGCAGCGAAACTCACCCAGCCGCCCCACATCCAGACGCAGAACCCCAGGACCACCGCGAAATACAGGACATTTATCCGCCTGTCAACAGGAAGGGCGGCAATAAGTTTAACAGCTATAACAAGAAGCACGAAGCCGATGGTCTGCTTGAATAATTCCATCCAGCGGCCGGGCCTGGGTGCTTTGCTCAATAACGCAGGCATCGCAGTTAATACCGCAAAGGGCGTGGCCATCCCGATTCCGATTACCATTATCGCTACCGTCGCAAGCCCCAGCGGCTGTGCCTGCGCCAGGCGAACGCCGCCGCCAATATCGCGAAACTGCATGGCGTGCTGAGTATCGCCGCCAGAAAACCCATCCCCACCGCACCGCCTAATCCTTTGCCTGAGCCGCTTTTGCCAGATATTGACGAGGGGACGGTAATCGTAAAAAGGCCGAACATAAATAACGCCAGAACCACCATAAGCATCGCCATCCCCGCGACAAACGCAGGGTTGCGGAACTGGTCGCCCCACTGAAGCGTGGTGTTGTAAACGAGTTTCAAAATGATGTTCGCGCCGGCTAAACACGCGAAGAAAAGCAGAACGCCCGTGCAGAACGCAAGCCCCATTACAATCGACCTGCTCTTGCCCTGCTTTGCCTGTTCGACCAGCCGCATTACGATAATTGGCAATACCGGCCAGACACAGGGCATAACGTTCAGCGATACACCAGCAACAAACGCAAGAACAAGCGCTGCCCAAATAGAATAGTCCGCCCACTGGCCCGTTAAAGTCGGCGATTTCTGCGGCTCGGGAAGAACGAACTTCGGCTGAGCAGATTCCCCTGATTTAATTTTAACTTCAATTTTTACGCTGCCGAAATCCGGAACGCGGCATTGAGTGTTCGAGCAGACCGCCCCCGAAATACCGATATCAACAACGATTGTCTTCTCGCCTGCCGATTCCGCCACGGTAAACGGCAGATACACAGCGAAATCGCCGCCGATTACATCTATTTTTTTACCCAGCGCATCATCATAAATCCAGCCGGCTTTGGGAAATATCGGTTTGCCGAATGACAGAACTTTTGTCCCCTGCTCATTTGGGTCGAGCTTGAGATTCATATTGTTGGCCGGGGCCGTATCTGCGGAGGCGTAAAAATGCCAGTCCTTTTCCAATTCAAAGTGAATCGCGATTGCGCTTTTGCCGCCCGGCGATACCGTATCGAATTGCCGCTCGGCCCAAAAAGTTACAACATTGATTTTTTGCCGCTGGGGGACTTCGGCGGCCATTGTGCCGGCCGACAATAAAGCAAATACTATAAGTATTCCGCTTGTTCTAATCCTCATATCCCTATCGAAGGATTAAAAATATTGAAAAGCCCGCCTTTTATTTCTTTTCTTCGGCGGATTTTTTGTCTTTCGCCTGCTCAATCGCAAGTAAATCCGCCACCGTCGGTTTATCGAGGGAGCCCCCCGCGATAATAATCTTCACGTCTTCCGCATCGAGCGTCTCATACTTGAGAAGGGCTTTGGCAATACGTTCGACATTGTCCCTGTTATGTTCAATCAATTCCCTGGCCTTGTTAAACGCCTCGTCGGTTATCCGCTTGACCTCAATATCTATTGTTTCCGCGGTCTTCTCGGAATAATCCTTCTCGCCGGGAAACCCGTAGAACGACTCCGTAAGTCCGGCTTCCGTCTCATAACTGACAGGCCCCATTCGTTCGCTCATCCCCCAGCTCAGCACCATTTGTTTGGCTATCCGCGTCGCCTGCTGGATATCTGATTGAGCACCGCTCGATATGTCTTCGCAGAACATTTCTTCGGCAATTCTGCCTCCGAAGCAAACCTGCAGCAGCGCCATACAATATTTTTTCGTAAACAGTGTGCGGTCCTTTTCCGGCAGCGCAAACGTCGCCCCGCCCATCGGGCCGCGAGGGATAATGCTGACTTTATGAAGCGGGTCTGCCTCTTTCAATATTGACTGCACAAGCGTATGACCGGCCTCGTGGAAAGCGGTTATCTCCCGTTCTTTCTGGTCGATTACTCTGCTTTTCTTCAGCGCGACCCCAGCGAACTTTGTCTCTTGCCTCTTCGAGGTCTGCACTTTCGATGAAATCCTTGTTGGCCATAGTCGCCGCCAGGGCGGCCTCGTTGATAATCGCCGCCAAATCCGCGCCGCTGAACATCGGCGTCCCGCGAGCTGCTCGTTCGAGGTTCACATCAGGACCGAGCTTGACCTTCTTGGCGTGAACCCTGAGTATTTCCATCCGGCCCTTGAGGTCAGGCAAAGGCACAACCACCTGCCTGTCGAATCGCCCCGGCCTGGTCAATGCACTATCCAGTATGTCTGAGCGGTTTGTCGCCGCCATCACAATCACCTGGTCATCGGTATCAAACCCATCCATCTCAACGAGGATTGCGTTGAGGGTCTGCTCCCGTTCATCGTGTCCGCCGCCCGCGAAACTTGCGCTGCGTCTGCGCCCCACGGCGTCAATTTCATCAAGAAATATGATACAGGGTGAGCTGTCTTTGGCTTGTTTGAATAAGTCCCGTACCCTTGACGCACCGACGCCTACGAACATCTCGACAAAATCGCTTCCCGATATGCTGTAAAACGGAACATCCGCCTCGCCCGCGATGGCTTTCGCCAAAAGCGTCTTGCCGCAGCCGGGAGGCCCCACAAGCAATACGCCACGAGGTATGCGTCCGCCGAGCCGCTGGAATTTCTTGGGATTTCTCAAAAACTCGATTATCTCCGCGACCTCTTCCTTGGCTTCGTCTATTCCCGCGACGTCTTCGAAGGTGATTTTAACTTTTTCTTTATCGTGCAGCCGGTGCTTGCTTCTGCCGAATGACATCAGCATACCGCCCGCCCCGCCGCGAAGATTACGGGCAAACATCAGATATAAAAACAGGCCCACAAGGACAAGCGGAAACAGCATACCAAGCAGGTTCCACAGCCAGACTCGCTCTTTGCTCTGTTCAACTTTCAGGCCGCCTTTTTCAATCTGCTCAGCCAGCAGCTTTTTCAGGTCATCATCGAGAACGCCGCCCGACCTGTATGTAACAACGAATTCCTTTGCGACTTTGTTCCCCTTGCTTGCCGTCCACTCCTGTTTGAACTGACCGCTGATATCGGTATCGCTGAGAATAACCTTTTCGATATGTCCATCGCGAAGATGCGCAACAAACTCGTCGTACCTGAGCGTATCGACTCGCGGCGTCAACTGCTGGACCAGCAGCATTACCGTTATTATCACGCCCGCAATCAAAAGCAGATTAAAAGGCCCGTTGCGGGGCATCATCGGATTTTTCCCGGGTAAATCTTTTTTCTCGAATCGACCTGAGTCGTTTTTTTTCTTTCGATTTTCAACCATATTTATTTTGCCGCTAAGGCACCAGGACACAAAACCTGGCGGTTACCATTTAGATTCCATCATTTCCACAATTCGCACCGCCAGCGAGTTTGCCGCAAGCGTCGAGCCGTATGCGAAGCTCTGGCTTTGCCATTCCGAGTAGCTGGCCGATGCGATTGCCGTTTTATTATCTATCAACAGCTCTCCGGTACGCAGGTTTTTCCAGTTCACCACGGCCCGAAGCTCAACATTTTTCTCCAGCGCCCTGCCTATCTGGCGTTCGGTGGTCAAAACTGACTCTTTGACCTGCACAATCTGTCCGCTTATTACGGTGTCGGCTTTGTCACGGTTCGAAACTATCTTGTATGGCGTCTGCGACTCTATGCGCTTCGCCAGGGCGTCGGTCAGCTCATATTCTATGCCGCGCTTGAAACTCTGATTATCAAACATTTCCACATAAACAGTCGCGACGTCTTTCGGGTACAGCGATGTGTTGCTGTAGCCCGCGCAGCCGGCCAACATCAGAAGGCAAAAGACGGAAGACAGAAGACAGAAAATGGAACCTGCCATCCGTCCTCTGCTCTCTGTCCTCTGTCTTCCATTCTCTGTCATCGGTCTTCTGCTTTCTACTTTTGATTCAGCTTCTGTTTCGCCATCTGCGCCGCTTTGGTATCCGGCCAGTTATCAACAACCAGCTGGTAATACAGATTGGCCGGTCCCGCGCTGCCGGTCCTTTCATAATATTTGGCTATCAACAGATTCTTCTCTGCCATTTGCTCGCTGATACGAGTTAAAATCTCATTAACCTTCAGCTCCTGCGCCTCTTCAGGATAACGCAGTTTAAAATTCTCATAATAGGTTTTTGCGCTGATTAAGCTCGACCCGTCATACACCGCCCCGCGATACGCCTCGTATTTGGTCCTCGCCATCGCCAGCAGCGCGTCCCTGGCTATTTCGCCCGTGGGCCATCGCATCGATATTTCCGACCACTTGAGGTATGCCTCGTTGTACTGCTTGCGTTTTTCATAACTGTGCGCAACAGACAGCAGGGCATTTTTCGCTATATCGGCGGTACCCGTCCGGTCGCTGATTTTTTCCATTACCTTTACGCCGTCCTCAAAAGCGCTGACCTTGAATATAAGAACTGTCTTCTTACGACCCGCCAAAAACTCCGTTGCGACTTCAAACTGCCGATTAAGCGCAGCGTCTTTCAGGGGACTGGTGGGGTATTTATCCAGAAAATCATCATACTGCTTCACCGCCTTGGTCAGCTTGCCTCCGGCCAAATGCATCTCGCCTTTCATAAATGAACCGAAGTCCTTGCCGGCAACACCGGGAAAATCCTTCTTAAGCTGTTCAACGGCCTTTTTGACCTGATCCGGCTTACCCGCGTCAACAAGCTTTTTTATTTCCGCGACCCGCAGCAGATACTGCTCATCATTGCTGTCCGTCACCTTTTGCAACTGGCCCTGCTCATTCAATCGCAATGTTTCTGCGCAAAGGGCAACCCGCCCCATCGGCAAAGCCAAACTCACTGCTGTCAAAATCACCAATATACTGAGCTTTCGCACAACTGCTTCCCCGCTTAATAATAAAGTAAGTGATAATGATAATCCATCATCCGGCAATTAGCAATACAGATTCAGCCGGATTTATTGTGGTTTGGATATCGCAAATCCGCCTCTTGCGTAAACCAACTGCCCTTTTCCTAAAATTGCCCCTTTTGCCCAGTTTAAATTCGATTAGACCGGCAAATTATGACAAACTATTCGCCATAAGGTGAATGCCAGAATCAAATGTCGAATTGTGCCTATAACCATCACCAGCGCATCCCCCGATAGAACGGTCATTTTGCATATTTTTTAAGCCATATCAGGAGCCCGTTCGATTTTTGGAGATTGGAGTAATGAAGAAGAAAATATTAAGCGGGGCCGTTATCGTTTTTGCATTTACACGTTTGCCGAGGAATGGCTCTTTTGAATCGAGCAGTCATCAGTGGTTTTGCCGCAATTTCATTGCCGGCAGGAACTTACGCCTGCCAGCGTTTTTTTTAAATTTATTTTGCAATAACTTAATCCTTGAAAACGTAGTAGGTTTTATGGTAAACTACTATTAAACAGGTAAACGGAGTTACTGACCGATTGCGGCCCATCATTACTGTCTCCACACATACCCAGTAAATGGGGTTTGCGTCTTTTTTTGGGGGTTAGAATGATGATGAAAAGAAGGTTAGCCCAAACAATCGTGGTTTTCTCGCTTTTTTGCCTGGCAACCCCGCTTTATGCCGCAACTCCCTGGCTGCACACGGACGGCAATGTTATCAAAGACCCCTGCGGAAATATCGTCATCCTGAGAGGCATCGATTTGATTGATTTGGGCTTCCTTCAGGATTGGGAGGGCGGCGCAACCGCTATGGTTGACCGGCTGACGAATCAAAGCGACCCCTGCGGAAATTCTCCCGGCTGGTACCCCAGAGTTCTCAGGATTAACATTACCCCGCCTGATTCGGTAAGCTACGGCTGGCCGCACCCCTTTGACCCCAATAATACTGATTTATATAGTCTTCTCAGGTCGGTTGTTGATTACTGCAAAACAAAAAACCTTTACGCAATCATTGACTGGCACTATGTCGACAATACCTACAGCCATGTTGCATCAACAAACCAATTCTGGACTTATATGGCGCCGAAGTTCGCCAATGACAGCCACGTTATTTTTGAGCTTTTCAATGAGCCGATAAATACCAGTTTCGGTTCAGATAACGCCAACTGGCTAAGCGTCAGAACAGATATGCAAAACTGGTTTAATCTCGTGCGGTCTTACGCACCCAACAATCTTGTCCTTGTGGCAGGCGCGAGCTGGTCCCAGACAATCGGGCCGGCAGCGACTTATCCTCTTACAGGAGATAACATCGCTATTGTTTCTCACATCTATCCCTACCATTGGCTTAACGGAACACCCGGCAGTAACTGGTACACGACCAATATTAATAATTGCCTTGTCCGCTACCCCGTTTTTATGAGCGAATGGGGATTCTACAATGACCCAAATGACTATCTTGGTTACGGCTCTATTACTAACTATGGTCAGCCGCTCCAGAATTTCCGTGAAGCACGAAACATCAGCAACAGCGCCTGGGTTTCAAGCTATGACTGGTCGCCTATGATGTTTACCGACGGTTTGGTCTATAAACTTCGCATCGGCGAATATGAAATGGGCGGCTTTGTCAAGGATACGCTTTACCTGATGAGAAACAACAACCAGCCCAGCGACGGAAACACGATACCTCCGGCGGCTCCAACGGGACTGAAGGCAACGCCCAGCACAGGAACAGTAACACTTACCTGGAACAGCAATACCGAAGGCGATTTGTACGGCTACGATATTTATCGTTCGACAACATCAGGCGGCCAAACAAATCGGCTTAATCTTGTGCGCTCGAAAACCTCCGCTTACACCGACACAAATGTCGCGGGCACAAGGACTTATTATTATGTTGTGACGGCGGTAGATACAAACTTTAACTCATCCGCCGATTCAATCGAGGTGTCAGCGACTGTTCCTGCCGACTCAACGCCTCCGGCGGCTCCTTCGGGCCTGTCCGCCACAGCGGGTGACGCAAATGTTTTGCTTGTCTGGAACAATAATACTGAACCAGACTTCAACGGCTACAACGTGTATCGTTCGACAATTTCCGGCGGCCCCTACACCAGGCAAAACGGGGCGCTGTTTAGCAGTCCGAATTTCATCGACGGCAATGTTACAAACGGTACAATCTACTATTATGTCGTTACGGCTGTGGATACCTCTTTGAATGAATCCGCCAACTCGAGCCAGGTTTCAGCCAGGCCACAAACCAATCCAATCGTGGGAATAATCAGCTCATGGATAACCGGAACAACTAACACCGCAGCGTCGGGCTACAACCGCGCATTGGTTTTTGTCGCACACGCAAAGAGCGGCAGTTCCGGCACACCAAGCTTGACCGGCGTTACTTATGGCGGACAGGCGATGACAAAGATTATCGACAAACTTAATCCCGCCACAGGGTCCAACCGGGCATACGTTGCGGCCTTTATTCTCAACGACGCCAACATCAATGCTGCAACAAACACCACCTTTACGCCCACATGGACCTCCGCACCGGCCAATATTACATACACCAGTGTATTCCTTCAGCATGTCAACCAGACAACTCCTGTAGGGGCCACTGCCAGTGCCGGGGTAAGCAGCACTACGGTATCTACTTCTGCACTTACCACGAACAACGGCGATATGGTAATTGAAAATGCCGCCAGCTCCATCATTGGCACATACACTGTAACAAGCGGCTGGACTAAAGACGTTGACCTTTCCGTGTCTGGTTACGATGGCATGGATGGACACAAACCCGCAACAGGCGCCAGCGAAACGCCGAGTATAACCCAATCGAGCGGCAACCATTCGCTTATCGGCTTCGTAGTCAAGATGGCCCCAAATGTGGCCCCGGCTGCGCCGACCGGACTGTCGGCAGCGTCAAGCGTAGGAACTGTCTCGCTCGACTGGAACACCAATACTGAAATCGACTTGGCCGGCTACAATGTTTATCGTTCGACAACCTCGGGCAGCGGCTATGTCGAATTGAACAGCGCTTTATTAACCAGTTCGAATTACACTGACACTAATGTTGTTAACGGAACAACTTATTACTATGTCGTTACCGCGGTTGACACCTCCGGTCTTGAATCCGTGAATTCGAGTGAGGTTTCCGGTACGCCGATCAATCCCGCCAGCGGCACCGGGTCAATACTCCGCGAATGGTGGAATGACGTACCGGGATCTGATATAGAAGACCTGCTTGACGACGCTGATTACCCTGACAACCCGAGCGGCAGACAATTGGTTACTAAACTGGAAGGGCCTTTAAACTGGGGTAATAATAACGGTTCTCGATTCCTGGGGTATATAACTCCGGTAATCAGCGGCAGCTACACATTCTGGATTGCCAGCGACGATATGGGCTTCCTGCTTCTCAGTACGAACGATGACCCTGCTAACATGGGACCGATTGCTTATACGTTGGATCCAACAGACTGGGAGGCATGGGATACATACCCTTCGCAGCAGTCGGGGCCAATTTCGCTGGTAGCCGGCCAGAAGTATTATTTTGAAGTTCTGCACAAAGAACAAGATACCGGCAACGGCAACGTATCGGTGGCGTGGGAGGGACCGGGAATAAATCGGCAAGTCATTGATGGGGTATATTTATCACCCTGCTCACTGGAATTTGTGGATTTTGCGGGATTTGCCGGCCAGTGGGGCCAAACCAACTGCAATGCAGACAACAACTGGTGCAGCGGCGCTGATTTTGACCGCGATGGAACAGTTGATATAGAAGACCTGATATCATTTGTTGACGGCTGGCTGGTGGGAAATAATCCTCTATATTAAACAAAAATAGACACTGCATAGATTGCTATAAAAAAAGGGCTGCGGGATAACTCGCAGCCCTTTTTTATTCAGTAACGCCCGTTAAATTTTATTTTAAAAATCCGGAGACGAGGTCCCCCCCGTTGCACTGGGTATCACTCGGTCAGCAACCCCGTCCCCTTCGAAGAAGAGAGGAGAAGAGAAGGCGTTAGTTTCTCATTAGCTCCATTTAGAATATAGGAAATGTTCCGGGGAAATCCAAATAGGACAGCAAAAAAAAGAAGACCCTGTTGCGCCGAAGCTGCACAGGGTCATTTTCTGTTACTGGAATTGGTTTAATCGTTATGGTTTTTAACGGACGTTGGGTCTTTTTCTTTTTCGATGGCCTCGATTTTCTGGACCCTGCGGAGATGTCTTCCGCCGGCAAAATCGGTGCCGAGCCAGACCTCGACCATTTTGCGAAGCAGGACTTCACCCAAAAGCTCGCCTGAGACACAAAGGACGTTGGCGTCATTGTGATGACGGGAAATGCGAGCGCCAAGCTCATCGTAACAGAGGGCGGCACGAATACCTTTGACCTTGTTGGCCGTGATGCTCATTCCTATACCGGTGCCGCAGGCCAAAATGGCTCTGTCGGCTTTTTTCTCCGCGACGGCCTTGGCGGCAAGATACGCCGGGTCAGGATAATCAACGGGGTTGCCGTCAACTGTCCCGACGTCAATGCACTCGTGGCCAAGCTGGACTATGATGGTCTTAATCAGCTCTTTGGCTTTGTAACCTCGATGATCGCTTCCAACCGCTACTTTCATAATATCATCTCATCAATTCTTTCCGTTATCGCCTTGTTGATGCGTTCGGCACAATTGTCGTAAACTGCCTGTGACTTACCTATCGGGTCCGGGATATCGGTCCCGTCGTCAAGCAGCGAACATTTACTCGCGGCTTCGGGGCACATTTCCAATACTGCTTCCCGGTGTCCCTGCGTCATGGCAAATATCAAATCACTCTGCTCAATCAGGTGTATCGTCAATGCTCTGCTTCTGTGGGCGCTGATATCGACCCCTTTTGCCGCACAGGCCTCGACGGCCTCGTCGCTGGCGGGAAACCCGACCATACCAAACGTGCCCGCAGATGTTATTGTATATCCCTTTTCTACGAGCCGGTCAATGGGGCAGCCCAACTTTTCTGCAAGATGTTTTTTGAACAGGCCTTCAGCCATAGGGCTTCTGCAACTGTTGCCCGTGCAGACAAACAGAATCGTAACCTGTGCCATTTCAAGGAGTTGCGATTCAGAATAGACGCCGGGCCTGAGTATTTCGATGCCTTTTTTACCTATCCGGGCGACTGTGCTGCTTTCGGCATATTTGCATCGTCCGCCATCGAGAACCATATCGAGCCGGCCTTCAAACTGTTTGGCAATGCCGGCTGCTTCGACTGCGGGAGGTTGCCCGCTGATATTTGCACTTGGTGCGACAACAGGATATGTCGTCTTCGATAAAAGCATCGATGCAACAGGGTTATCGGGACAGCGAGCGCCGATTGAGTCGTCGCGATAAAGATTGCTGAATACTTCGGGCGGCAGTTTGTCTTTTTGCCGAACGATATCCTTTTCGTCAAGCTCAAACACAATCGTCAGCGGCCCGGGCCAGGCGTTTTGAATCAGCTTTTTTGCACGCAGGCCAATTGTGGGGACATATCGCAGGGCATCGGAAGGATTGGCGATATGAAGGGTATAGTATTTGTCCGCCGGCCTGCCTTTGAAGTTGCCGAGTTTTGCCAGTGAATCCTTGCTGACGCGACAGGCGATGCCGTAAACGGTTTCGGTGGGAAAGGCGACAAGCCCGCCGGCGTCTATTATCCCGGCTGCCTCTTTTATTGCCGACGCATCGATATCATTTACATCGAGTTTGATTATCTTCGTTTCCACGAAGGTAAAAATACACTAAAGCCGACCCAATCGCAAGATAACTTGCGATATAGCCCTGCAGGTATTTTTAAGGATTTCTAAGGAAGCGGAATGGACTGTCGCCAGTTTGCGGCGAGCATCGCAAAATCCTTGAAGTCCACCTTTTTGTCATTGTTGAAATCGGGCCAGCCGACAAAGTTCTGCTCCAGCCAATAGTCGCAGAAAATCGCGAGGTCGTCAATATCAACGGTTCTATCATCGTCGAGGTCGCCGACAAGCGTGATATAATACTCCTTCAACGTGACGGTTGAGGCGGGCTTATTTTGCGGCATATAGTCATCGTTGGTTAGTCCGCCTGTGCTTGGGTTTGTATCCTAATTCCACCAGAAAGCGCCTTTCCACCAGGAATAGTTCCTGCAGACGGACAAAAGTGCCATATAACAGTCATTTTGTTCATTGATGTCCAGTACAGACGATGAGCCGGGGCCTGCATAAGGTGTGATGTTTGTGCCGGCGTAACTGCAATAGCCGACTTCAGTAAACATTACATTCATATCCGGCCAGTTGGTACTTCGCCAAGACCCGATGGAGTTTGCCTGGTTGGTCCAGGCGGTTTGAAGTTGGGCTTTAGTGGGATCGTTAATACTTGTCAGCGGATAGTAGGCATCGATGCCTATGTAATCAACGGCGTTCCACCAGGTGATATTTGTTTCATCGCCCCAGTTGGCAGCATAGGTAATAGGGCCTGAGTAATGTGTTCGGACACTGTTCGCGACGGAGCTCCACGAGTTGGCATTGGGGGAGCCGTCGGTATTAACCAGTTCGCAGCCGATACAGAACATCTCGCAGTTGTTCGCTGTGGCGAAGTCCGCCCAGTAGTCGATGAAGCTCTGATATGCGGTAAACCAGGCGGCTGATGGGACGATGTTTCCTCGCCAGTGGGTCGAGTCGTTCGAAAGGTCAACCATCGGCTTGAGCATAACTCTCATACCAAGCTGGTGGCATCGGTTAACAGCGATCTGGACAGCGCATGGATCGGCGGAATACGAAGTTTTAATGGGAGCGATAGCAGTAGAATTGATGTTGTTCTGGAACCACCAGACACATATGGCAACCCAATTGCAGCCGACATTTTGTGCGTTGGCCAGCGACGTATTGGAATTGGTTGAATTGTAGTCCTCCCACTTCCAGCCGGTGTAGCTCATTCCCTTGAATTCGATGGCATTGCATTTGCCTGTATGCAGAGAGATGATTATCGCCGCTGCGAAACAAAACTTAATGAACGTTTTTCCCATCTCATTTTTCTCCTCCGGTGTGCAGCTATGCTATCGACGGCCAGCCGCCGAATCAATGTAATGCATCAGCATCTCGAGGTCGCTGATATCGATAACGCCGTCGGAATTTATATCGCCGAATAAATAACGGTCCGAGTTTTGCATGCTCGCAATCAGGTTATCGAGAAACACGCTAACATCGCGGTCATCAACCACGCCGTCGCCGTTGAGGTCGAACCAGAGTGCATCATCTCTGACGGGCACCGGCCCGACGTTCCAGGCGACCGCGTATGGCGGCGAAACCTGCGGCTTATTTACATCGTGCTCGTTGCTGAACAAAACGACGATTTCGTAATCGGTGAAATTGCCGTCGGCCGGCGTATAAACGTGCTCGACGTTGTCGGTTCGGCTGTCGGAGTAATCGAGCAGGTAATCGTTATTGGGGTCGTTTGAATCAACAGCCCAAATCTCAAGCCGAAGGTCGGCGTCTTTCTGGGTATCGTGCTCAAAAGGATATACAAGAGAAAATTGCCTGTTCCAGTTTACAGTAGCGGTAATCATTTTGCCTGCCGGTTCTGTTATCCGAATTTTGTAGGTGTTTTCAGGCGTCTGGTCGAGGGTAAGTTTATTGAGGTCCCAGCCGGCTGTCGGGCAGTCGCCGGGCAAATGCTGACCTGCCAGTAACTGACTGCTCGCCGCGACGGCGTTGACCATTCCCGCTCCCTGCAGATAATCGAGAGGGACATCGTGGTCGTCATCTTTGGTCAGCAGGCCTTTGTGCCAATAAGGAAGTTTGGTCGCGGAATTGAGCAGGACTGATTTTATGACGCAGTTGCCGCCGTCGCGTGAAACGGCCTGTTGAAGATTAGGGTCAGCGTGGGCCTGTTGAATAAGCAGCGCCGCGGCGCCTGCGACAACCGGCGTTGCGAAACTGGACCAGTTGCCCGTTGGTTCATAAAGGTTCGGCTCGCCCGCCACGGCAGCAAGGCAGTTGCCTGGAGCGACGATATCAGGTTTGCAGCGGGCATCGGAAGTCGGCCCCCTGCTGGAATATTCGGGATATACAAGTGCGAAACGCGAAAGCCGGACGTTGACATCATTGGATTCAACGGACTTAACAACACCGACACCAATTACATTGCTGCCTGCACCGGGGAAAAGAACAGGGTCGGACGAATTTGAGCCATTGCCTATGCCGACGACAATGGTCAACCCGTATTTTTGCACCATCGCCTCGATGCCGCGGGTCCACCAGTCCTCGAACTGATAACCTATGTCGGCGGTGATAACATCGGCGTCGGGAGCAGAGCAGGGAAATATGTTATTTACGAGAAAACTCCAGAACTCATACACATCGGCCTGTGCATCGGGGACTGCGCCTTCGTAACTGAAATCGCCAATCTGCTCATTGGAGGCGTTGGGGTCCCGGCCGAAAAGAATCGAACATACGGCGGTCGAATGCGCCGAAATACCCGCGGCTAAAAGCTGCTGGTCGTGGAAAATAAATTGCGTATCTTTGAAACAATTGAGGTCGCTCGCGGGACGGTAATCGTTTTGCGGCTCGCCATCGACATAGTTAATGCTTCGGCTGACTAAGGCAACTTTTACGCCGGCGCCGGTGAGATTGGGGTCGGTTTGTTTAAGCTGATATATCCCGGCATAATTTAGCCCCTGCGGCTGAAAATTCCCGATTGCCGACTGCTCAGCAACAGCGATATTGCTCAGCAGCAATAAGCCCAAAAACCCTGTTATCAGGGCTGATAATCGAGCTTTTGTAGGAAACCAAATCACCATTTCCTCCTGGCTTGGCCATCCCTTCCGGGAACGGTCAATCGCCAAGTAAAAAGTTAATAACATCGGGACGCAGCTCAAACAGCTACCCCAGATTATCTATTATACCACAAAATCCGTTCATTCTCAATATAAACCTTTATATGCTGATTGTTCTGTTAGTTATACATTATATTTCGGCATATATACGCTATCAGGTCATAAAAAAACACAGTTTTTTCAGCAAAACGGGCAATTATCGCTGCAATCCCTATACCCCGCGGCGATTGCGAGAAAAAGGCAGAAGCTGGGAATAACCACGATTTACAGGTTCATGGAAGAAACGGGTAAGCTCCAATAAACGGGACATCGGTTTCGGACAGGTCGAGAAGCTTGCTGATTTCAGATGGGAGCCGGGCTGCCGCTTTGGAACCCGCAAACGCCTGTGACAACTGGTAATTGCCCTGTTCGGCGCTCTTGAATAAAGGCCCGCTATAATTGGAGAAATTAATGCTGTTGGCGGAAAATTCCGGGTTCATTTTGTGCATATCCTCCGGCGAATCGAGAGACACCTGGCAATTGGGCCCCGGCACGGGACTCCACAAAATCAATCCCCCGTGCGTCTTATCCCCTCGCCGCACAAACACATTATTGTCGAGCTGTTTGACCTGCGGCTTATTTAGACGTTCACACAATGCGACCGGCTGCCAGAAAGCCAGAAGTGGCCTGCTGAAATTTTCATCCGCAGTGAGCAGGTTATTTACAAATACGTGACCGTCCCTGCCGTTAACATCCGGGCCTGTACTGGGATGCCAGCCGAAGCGGTTGCCGACCGTGTTTCTTTCGTTGCGGCCGATGCATACAGTGCTGTTTACCAACGTGTTTTGATAAATTTGAACGTTCGAGCTGTTGAGCACGAAAATGCCGTGGTCACAATTTACAAACACGTTTCCGGCGCAAATCGCTCCTTTTGAGATTTCGAAGAAGAATCCATTATCGCTCGGCCAGAACCGTTCGCCGGAGAACGGGCTGTTAATATTGCCTACCCCCTCAACCCGGTTGTTGATAAATCGGCCGTCAACGTTGCCTACGTCATACCAGATGCCGTTCGAATTGGCTAAGTCGGTAACAAGGTTGTCCCTGCACGTAACACGGTAGCATTGATTGAATATCTTCACCCCAGCAGGAAAATATCCGGTGATGTTCTCGATATTGTTGCGTCTGAAGATATTTCTCTCCAGCAGGACATCAGACGAGCTAAGTATGTAAATCCCTTCGGTGCTCGTGTCGCTCACTAAGCAATTTCGCATAGTCAGCTTGTCGCCCCTGAGATAAGCTGCGACGCGGGAACAGAAAGAAATGGTGCAGTTCTCAAAAGTCGAGCCTACCACGTCCTTGCCATATTTTGACTCATTGGACAAACCCTCCGGCTCCGTTCCTTCAATTTCGATTGCGCGGTAGGCGTACTGGGTGAACGTGATTCCCCGAATCGTCGGTCCTTTGCGGTCAGAGGTCTTGCCGTGACAGCTTCCTTTTGTCCGCGTAAGAGCGCTGTCGAAAGCGGTGATTTCAACTAATCGGTTTGTCGGGTCAATGCCAATGAAAACCTGCCTGTCGTTATAGTCGATGAAATAAGAATTGGCGTTAACGTCTCCTCGTGTGCCGGCCGATTGTAAAAACCTGCCGTCAACGAACACCATATCATTGTTAAAACGGTGCAGCGGAGTTCCCTTGTTCCTGTCTGGTTGCCACCAGTCGGCGGGCTTGGAGGGAAACAAACTTGCCCACGAGGTTTTCCATAATCCGTTCTCCAGACGCTCCCATTTGTCCGCAACCTGGGTCCCCTTCAAAACAGGCTGCTCGTCGGCGTATGGCTGTATAGTGATTCCCTGGTTCAATTGCAGATTGCCCGTTCGATAAGTGCCTCCTCGCATCACGATTGCGTCGCCGGTTACTACTCGCTCTATGGCCGACGCCAGTGTGGTGGGCCTGGCGAGCGTTTCTCCCGATTCCCCTGCGTTACCATCGGGCGCGACATAATAAATTTTGCCTGCGTCTTTGGGCAAATCATAGTTTTGCCGAACCGGGCCATAAGGTCCGCCCGAGGGGGCGGCCATCGCGGGCAATGAACAAAACAATAAAACAGAAAACAGAATGCATAAGGCATAAGATATAAAACCATTTCCCGTCTTTGGCCTTGCGTAACCCCTTTTCCGTCCTCTGTCTTCTGCTTGTCCGGGGTTGTTTGTCTTCATTTCATTTTCCTCGCAAGTTAAGATTGTTTGGCATTTATGGACTTCAAACTATGAACTCAGTCAAATATCAAATTTCTAATGAAAAATCAAGATATTGACCGCGCAGGAAAAAGATTCCTGTCGCCTGTTGCGAGGAGAATTTCCGAAGCGGGCTCTACGCTTCGCTACGTGTGCGATTTAACGGCTTAAAACTCATATAATTTTGCCGTTGAAATTTATCCGCCACTGGCGGAAAGAGTTCGCCTGGGATAGAATTGAGGGCGAAATGACGAAGCGATATTTGGTGATATTTGTTTTATTTGCCCTTCTTTTACTGACCCTTCTTGTCCTGCAAAATAGTCATACAGATAAAATAATACCAAACCAAAATACCAACGAAATAGAGGTCTTCTTTTCACCTAACGGCGGGTGCACAGATGCTATTATTAAGGAATTAGCGAAAGCTAAAACCAGCATTCGGATTCAGGCATATTCTTTCACTTCCGCTCCGATTGCCAAAGCGGTTGTTGATGCCAATAAGAGAGGTATCGATACCAAAGTAATTCTTGATCAAAGCCAGCTAACTGAAAGGTATTCTTCTGTCGATTTTCTCGCCCATGCCAGGATTAGTGTTTTAATTGATGACAAGCACAAGATAGCCCATAACAAGATAATGATTATAGATTCCAACAGCGTAATCACCGGCTCATTCAATTTTACAAAATCAGCCGAAGAGGGCAACGCCGAAAACCTTCTGATTATCCGCAATCCGGAACTCGTGGCCAAATATCTCGAAAATTGGAATTCACACGCTAAACATTCAGAACCGTACACAGGCAAATAACTTCGAAATAATCTTCCGCGAAATGAATTTTCCCTTACTGGATTGCGTGGTTTCAGATTTGCAATTTAACGGCCATTATAACAAAAATAGCCGGCTGTCCCTGGTTTTCCCCTTTACGCACAATTACGAATTTATTCCGTATTTATAAGGAGCAGCAATTTTGTTTGCGGCCAAAGGCCTTGGCATGTTAACCTGCGGTGAGCTTGTCGAATCCGCCTGCGGTGATATGCTTGTTGTCTATTCAAACCAGAAACGGTAGGTAGTTGAAAATGTCAAAAGGTGGTTCTATACAATTAAATCCGGCGGTTGCCCGTCGCAGAGTTATTCAGTGGTTTCTTGTGCCGGTGGTGATATTTACGATTGCACTTGGCTGGAAATATCCTGTTCTCGGATTCTCGGTGCCGGTGGTAATGCTGATGGGATTTGTCGGAGGTCTCTCTAACGGCCGATATGTCTGCGGGAATCTTTGTCCGCGAGGCAGCTTCTTTGACAGGGTAATCGCTCCTCTCAGCTTCCACAAAACAATCCCCGCCTTTGTCCGGCAGATGCCGCTGCGGTGGACGATACTTGCGGCGATGATTGCGTTTATGGTATGGCGCATCTCGCAAAATCCCGGCGACTGGCGGCACTGGGGCAAAACATTCTGGATGATGTGCGTCATCACCACCACGATAGGCGTTGTACTTGGAATACTGCTTCATCCGCGAATGTGGTGCGCGTTTTGCCCGATGGGTACGATGCAAAACGCCCTCGGCGGCAATAAGCAGCAGCTTCTGATAGACGCCGCTAAATGTAAAATGTGCCGCGCGTGCGAAAAGGCCTGTCCGATCCAGCTTGCGATTGTGCAGGATAAAGATAGCTCCCGCCTCACAAGCCGTGACTGCCTCAAATGTCCCGAATGTATCGCCGCCTGTCCTGCAAAAGCTCTAAGCTGGCCCCAAAAAACCGCATAGGGATAACGTAATGTATTCGCAGTGCGTCGTGCGGATTTCGTATTTCGGAAACTGTCTTGGGTCTTATCTGTTCGCTATACGCTGTCCACTGTTTTTGTTTGCCTTTGGCGATAATTGGGAGGATAATACTTGTCGCGGCTCAGTCGGTAATATACTGATGGCAGGGTTTAAATGGGTTTGTGCAGACTGTATAATTATTGTTATGTTTTAAAATATATAAAACAAAAGGAGAACTCAGATGACAACCCCGGGAAAAACTATCTACATCAATTTTTTTGAAGAAATTAATCCTCAACGTGTTTACCAATTTATCAATTTTTGCACTCAAATATTTCAGCAACATCACCCAAATATTATTCAAATTAATATCGCCTCGCCTGGTGGTAACGTTGCCGTAGGTATGATTCTTCATAATTATCTGAAATCCCTTCCTTGTAAGCTTGTCATGCATAATATTGGCGCTGTTGATTCAATTGCTACAATTATCTTCTTAGCTGGCGAAGAACGATACGCCAATCCTAATTCATCTTTTCTGTTCCACGGCATTGTGACTAATTTCGCAGCCCAAACATCCATGACCATGTTCCAACTAAAAGAACGCCTAAGTGGTCTGGAAGTTGACCAAAACAAAATATCAAATACGATTACAGAACTCACAAAAATATCCAAATCCGAACTTGATCATTTGTTCTTACAAGGGGAGGTTAAATCGCCAGACTTTGCTCTTGAAAAAGGGTTCATTCATGAAATAAAAGAAATGAAACTCCCAAAAGATGCGCTCGTCTTCAGTTTTGCTTGAAACTTCTTGCGTATAATTTGATGGTTAACGGCAACTTCGGCATTTTCATCCTTATTTAGTATTTCATTCGCTCTTTTTTGCACTTCTGCTAAATTAGGCAATTTGAGCTGTTCGCCATCTTTCTTTGGTAATCGCCAATGCGGAGATTTTGCCAAGACACTGGCAGAAATGGGGTATTCTGATAGAATATCGGCGATGAAGATACCGTTGACGAAATATGGCTGGCCGCAGGTAGTGTTTTACCCGGCGATGTTGCTTGTGTTTATGATTGTGCTGTATATCGGGGCAAGTCCTACGACGCCTGAGTGGATGATTCAATTCGTCGAGATTGCGCTGGGCATCGTGCTTATATGGATGTTGTCGTTTTTCCGCGACCCGGAAAGAGAAGTGCCGCAGGATAAAGATATATTATTAGCGCCCGCGGACGGAACAATCGCCGATATCGAGACCGTTGACGAGCCCGACTTCATAGGCGGCAAGGCCCTGCGAGTCGGCATATTCCTGAGCATTTTCGACGTGCACCTCAACCGCAGCCCCTGCCGGGCAAAAGTAGAGAAAATCACATACCGCGAAGGCCAGTTCCTCGACGCCAGAAACCCCGAAGCGGGCAAAGTGAACGAATCGAATGACCTCTGGCTTACGAGAATTGAATCGCCCAATGATAAGCTGATTGTCCGCCAGATTAGCGGAGCGATAGCCCGGCGAATCGTATGCAGGGCAAAAGAAGGCCTGGAATTAGTTAGCGGCGAGAGATTCGGTATGATAAAATTTGGTTCGCGGACCGAGCTGTATTTGCCGGCTCGCGACGGGGCCAAATGCCTTGTCAAAATTGGAGACAAAGTAAAGGCGGGTCTAACGCCGATTATAAGATTATGAGCGAATCAGGGCCGAACAAGCCAGTCATTCAAAAGCAGACGCGATTCAGGAGTGATACGTCGAAGGAAAGCTTCCTGCGGCGGATGCGGAGACAGCGGCTCAAATACATCACGATTTTGCCCTCGCTGGTTACGATTATCAACGGCGCGTGCGGTTTCGCGGCGATTACGTTTGCCAGCCAGGCGATTACTTCGGAGACGGGACAGTGGTCGTATCATCGGCTCGTCGTGCCGTATTTCGCGATGGCGGGCTATATGATTCTGCTGGCGATGGTGGCGGATATGCTCGACGGACGCCTCGCGAGGATGAGCAATAGCACGTCGAGTTTCGGCGGACAATTGGACAGCTTGTGCGATATAGTCAGCTTCGGCGTGGCGCCCGCGTTTTTGATGATAAAAATTATCGAGCACAAATTGTCGGGGCTGACGGAGATTAACCCCATCGTTATCAGTTTCCTCGAACGGTTTATCTGGCTGGCAGCGGCGACATATCTGAGCTGCGCGGCAATTCGGCTGGCGAGGTTCAACGTCGAAAACGAAGAGGATGAGTCAGCACACATGAGTTTTGTCGGGCTGCCCTCTCCTGCGGCGGCGGGCATCATCGTCAGTTTAGTGATATTCAACCAGGAAACGGTGCCGGACTTTCTGTCGCACCCGGGACGCGACTGGGCCGCCGGATTTGTGAGCTTCATGCTCGATGATTTGGTGATTTATTCGTTACCCATAATCACCCTTTGCGCGGCGTTTCTTATGGTCAGCCGAATCAGGTATGCACACGTGCTCAACCAGTATATAAGGGGCAAAAAACCATTTGCGCATCTAATCAGAGCACTGCTGTTTTTTGCGCTGATAATCTGGAGTCGCCAGGTTGCGCTGGTTGTTATTTTTTGCGGCTTCGCGGCAAGCGGTTTTGCGAAATGGTTTTATTGCAGGTTTTTCCGCAGGGGCCGGCAGGTCCTCGACGAATCGGCTGTTTCTGCGCTTGATTAGGAAAATGCCGGCTGGTGAGTTTTTCCCTTTTTTAAATCACAATTAAAAAAACAACGGAAATTTTATGGTCGATGAAAATAAAACGAGAAAATACATAGCAAAGACAATTGCGCTGCCTGCCCTGCTGGTCATTTCGTTGTTAACGGCCCGGCTGGTTATGCAATCCAAAACCGGCATTAGGATGTCGGCCCCTGTTGAGCTGAACCGTTCGGGATTGTCGGTTTCGATGCCTTCGGGCAACGGCTGGAAATGCAAAGAGAAATGGTCTTTCGAAGACAGCTCTTTTAATATCAGCAGCACTTTTGCCGTCAGCGGACTTGACGACAGGTCATACGCCCAGTGCCGTTACTTGCTGGCGGCAGGCGAGGAAACACCGACGGAACGGCTTGACCAGGAATACTCCGGGAAAAAACTTTTCACAACGGGCCAATCAACGCAAGGCAGCCTTACAGCAAACTGGGCGACTATAAATACCGATGCCGGGATTGAGATAATCCTGGGCGTCTGCCAGCTTGCCGACGGGCGGCAGCTTGAAATAGAAGTATTGCAGATCGCCTCTGAGCAGAACACGGCGAAAGATATTTTTGAAAAAATCTTCAAAAGCATCCGGTTCAGCGACAACGGTTTGCTGCGGGCAGGCGGCCGGCTAATCAGCGCTATCAGGAATGAAGGGCTGGATACCGCCAGTGATAATGATTCATCAGTTTCTTTTTTCACTATAGCCGACCCCCATAACAAGATAATCGGCTTTACGATGGATGCTATGGCGTTAGTCAGAACGGACGCCAACACTACTATCAACGCCGCTGATTATCACTACCTGCGGGAGACCGTACCCGATGAGCAAGTCGGCTATTTTCGCGGCAACGCCAACCTTCGACAGTTCAACTGGCAAGTCGAAGCCAGCTCAAGAACAGGCAGAAAAGGAATCGAAATGACGGCTGATTCAGACATCCTGATGGTTCGCAGGTTACGGGCCGGCTCACCGTTTGACAAACGGACAGGCAAAGAAACAGGCGAATATGAACTTGGCGAAACAGCCGTGCCCGATATCGTTCTCGACCCGATTCTGGCGAAGGTGCTGGATATCAACGAGCAGGCCGTCATTATAGATATAATCAGACCGGATGGGGCTGTGATGCCGGTTTATATCGAAAAATCGCCGCCAGCCAAAGACCGGACAGACAGCAATTCCATCAGGCTGGAATGGCTCGACGGACGCAACTATTGGCAGCAAATTTATTACGACAGCTCGAAAAAAACGACAAAGACAATACTCGGGCAGGAAACCACTTATACGCTAAATATCTCTGACGCCAACGAGATAACAAAATTATTCCCCGAGCGTGCCAACCTCGTTCATGACAAAAGTCCGCTCCTCAATCGTGAGGGGATTTGATTCACGCAAAAATGGCTACCTGGGCAGCGATTTTTCGTAAGCGGCAATGGTGCGGTCCATAAACTTGTTGTAATCCTCATCAACTACGCATCGTTGTTCCGGGTCGGCTTCGAACCATTCAACCGAACGCCGGACGCCCTGAGCAAAAGGAACCGTGGCGACAAAATCAGGAACGAGACGTTTTATTTTGGTGTTGTCGAAGACGGCACAGCAGGACTTGTCGCCCAAAAGCGTGCCTGTGTGCTCGGGGTCGATTCTGGCGATAAAATCGGAGGGAATATAAACCGGCTTATGTTTTACTCTCGCGGCATCCGCTATCGCCTGGTATATCTGGTTCCAGGTAAGCGCCTCATCTGATGTGATGTGAACGGCGTGTCCGATTGATTGAACGTTGCCCATAAGCCCAAGGAAACCTTTGGCGAAATCCGTGTTGTGCGTCATCGTCCAGATAGTCAGGCCGTCGCCGTGAATGATAATTTTTTTACCCTTGCGCATCCGGTCAACAATCGTCCAGGGCTTTTGCCAGCTGTTAATCGCCGCGGGTATCATCGTAACGCCGTATGTCAGCGACGGCCGGACGATTGTAACGGGAAAACCATTGCTGCGGTATTCAGCCATCAGTTTTTCTTCGCAGGCAATTTTGTCTCGTGAATACTGCCAGTAAGGATTGGCAAGCGGCGTCGATTCAGTGATGAGCCAGCTCGTCGGCGGCTTTTGATAGGCCGAGGCGGAGCTGATGAATATGTATTGACCGACCTTGCCCCTGAAAAACTCAATGTCGGCCTCGACGTGTGTCGGCACATACGCAACCCAGTTAACAACAACGTCGAAATCGTGCAGTTTCAGCAGCTTGCTCGCGGCCTTCCTGTCTCTGATGTCGCCTTTGATGACCTTGACGTCGTTGGGGACCAGTTTTTTACTTTGTCCGCGGTTGAGCAGATACAGGTCCACTCCCCTTTCGGCAGCCAACTGCGTTACCGCCGTACTTATTATCCCAGTTCCACCGATAAATAGGACTTTCATTTTTCTACCCCATCTCAACAACAACTTCGTTTTCTTTTTTCATTTTGGAAACAGGAACCAGGCTGCCTTCGATTATCTGCCCGTTGAGGGTAATCTTTTTAACACCTTTCTGGACGCCATTCGGGTTTACGACCTTGATACTCAGCGTCTTGTTGCGGAACCGGCGAACAGCGGCAAATCCCTTCCAGTCCACAGGAATGCAGGGGTCAATGATGAGCCCTTTGTAATCGGGCCGGATGCCGAGGATATACTGCGTCGCCGCATAATATGCCCAGGACGCGGCGCCTGTTAGCCAGGGGACGCGCAAAGCGCCATAACGCGGGCTGAAAATGCTGTGGGTATATTGCGAATAAACGTATGGTTCGCTGCCGCGTATCTCGGCCTTGTCGTTGAATGACGCGGGCATATAGCTTCGGAAATATTTGAACGCCCTGTCGCCATGGCCGAGCATAGTTTCGGCCATAACCGCCCAGCCCTGCGTGTGGTTGAAAATACTGCAGTTTTCCTTGACGCCCTTGTTGAACACAATCGAGCGGATTTCCGCAACGGGCATATTGTCATAAGGCGGAGCGCAAAGCATAAGGCCGTAATCGGTGGCCAACTGTTTGTTGACCTGGTCCATAACCTGTTCTCCGCGTTGTTTGTCCGCGTGACCGCTCAAAACGCCCCAGGACTGCGTATTGAGATATATTGAACCATATTTGTTTTCGTGCGAGCCGATTTTCTCACCGGATTCCTTGTAGGCGCGGACGTACCATTTGCCGTCCCAGCCGAATTTGTCGAGCTTGGCATCGATTTTTTCAAGCTCTTTATTCGCCCACTTAATTTCGGCCTGTTTGCCGAACATCTCGCAAATCTCGATATAGGTCAAAAGACTGTAACGCACCTGCAGAGCGACAAATACTGATGTCCCCTTTGTGCCAAGCCGCAAGCAATCGTTCCAGTCGGCGAAAAGACCGCTGGGCAGACCGTTTTTACCAGTGCGTTTGAGATTGAATTCAATCGCCCGGCGCAGATGTCCCAGCACGGTCGCTTTGCCCTTGTCGGCGTATGGCAGAACCTTGTTATAAAAGTCGATATCGCCCGTTTCTTTGACGTATGTTGGAATCGCGTTGAACAGCCACAGGCAGTCATCGGAACGGTATTCGTCTTCCCTGGGCAGCTTTTCTTTGCCCGGCTTGTGCGTAAAGGCCATGACAATTGACATCGCGCCGCCTGTGGAGCCCTGTCCGGTAATCATAAGTTCAAGACGTTTTTTCGCTTCGGCTGGGATAAGCTGCATAACGCCCATAAAGTCCTGCACGGTATCGCGGTAGCCAAGCCCATCACGTTCGCCGCTGTAAATCAAGCTGGCCATACGCGACCAGGCATAAGTAATCAGGCAGTTAAATGGGCTCCACATATTCATCATGCTGTTGAACTGGGCATCGGGAGAGCAGACACTCAAGCCGGTTATACGCTCGTGCCAGTATTTTTTGAGCTTTTCAAATTCCTCTTTTACTTTTGCGATATCGCCGAATTGTTTGACGGTCTTTTTTCCCTCGACCGCCGCCCTGCCTCGCCCCATCAGGACGACAAGCTCTTTCGACTCTCCGGCTTCAAGCTCGATATCAATCTGTATCGAACCACAGCCGTCGTCGCTTTCGCACTTCGAATTGGTGCATTTGCCTTTTTCGACAACCATAGGATTGTGATAACCTCGATACGGCGTAACGAATATATCACGGTCGGTATCGAATCCGGCAATTTCGCCGCCGAGGAACGCCATAAAAGACCGGCTGCCATCACCAGTGACGAGAGCCTGACTTGCGTAATCGATGATGCCGTCAACGAAATCCATCTTCACAATGCCGTGCGAGTATTGCTGGTTTAAAAAGTCGTGGAAACACTGCCAGGTATACGGATATTCGACGAAAGAAAATAAGCTCAAGCTTCTTTTTACGGTATCTTTATTTGTGACCTTCAAAAGCCAGCACTCAAAGTGCTTGCCTAACGGAACGAAATATGTGGTCTCGGTCTCAATCTTCGAATACTGCGAATTGATAATCGTATAAGCGGTGCCGTGCCTGCATGTGGTTTTGTACTGGTTGAGAGGTTTACCTACTGGCTGCCATGCGTTTGACCAGTAGTCGCCCGAATTTTTATCGCGGACATAGATATATCTTCCCGGCTGGTCGATGGGTACATCGTCAAAACGAAGCCTGGTGAGGCGTCCCTGTGCCGCGGACATATAAAAGCTGTAGCCGCCCGCATTATTGGTTATGATTGCGCCGTATTCCGTCGAACCGAGATAATTTGACCATGACCGCGGCGTATCAGGTCTTTCGATTACGTATTCTTTGGCTTTATCATCAAAATATCCGAACTTCATTTTTGCGCCTCTCCATCAAAATCCGAACAGGTTAATCACAATTTAACGTTCCGCAAATTATACAAATTTTGGCATAAAAATAAAGGCCGCGGTTTGAAATACCCCGCGGCCTTTTTATCACTGTAAACTTCCCAACAGTTGTTATACCTGACCCCGGCGTGCTTCGAGTTTAATCCTGATTTCCTCGCAAATCTTTTTTGTAAGCGGTACTTGCAAAATAAAGGCTATCACCAAAGCCATACCAACAATAGGGACAACGGCAAGCATTATGCGAACCAAAAGAATCGTTCCAGGCGCCCCCGATCGAAGAGCTTCATTGCCGCCAATCGCGCTAATCGCTACCCCCGCCCAAAGACCTCCCAATGAATTGCCCAGCTTGAGAATATACGTTCCGCAGGAAGTAAAAGAACCTTCGCGGCGCTTGCCGGTATTAAGCTCATCGTAATCTATGACATCGGCACAGATTGAGCCATAAAGCATCCAAAGACCCGAGGCGGTAAGCCCCATCAGACCGGAGGCGACGGTCTGCAACCACTGGATATTGGGGTTGTAAAGATACCATGAGCTTGCGTAAGCAACTATGCCGATAAAGGCGGTAACAATCAGAGCATTGCGTTTGCCTACAAGATACGCGACCCTGTTTAGCACAGGA
Organism: uncultured Phycisphaerales bacterium; assembly: GCA_963769245.1. Lineage (GTDB taxonomy): Bacteria > Planctomycetota > Phycisphaerae > Sedimentisphaerales > Anaerobacaceae > Fen-1362. The sequence goes on along the minus strand of CAVYKU010000001.1, from coordinate 905,240 downwards.
GCCCCTATAAGCCCGCCGAACATAAACGCAAGGCCCATCCAGAAATTCCAGTTGTTGCCGAGCGCCTGATTACCGCCGCAGACATAATAGACCGTCGCGACATAGCCCAGTGTGCCTAACATACTCGTGCCTAAGTTAAATGAAGCCCCAACCAGCAGCATAAACAAAAATGGCCTGCAGGTTAGAGTTTCATAAAGGGCGCTTTTAAGAGAGACATGCTCCTGCTGTTTTTTCACAACGATTTTTTCGTAATAGCGTTCTTTGACCCGGAAAAAGATTATTATGGCAAAAATTGCCATTACGACGCCTAAGATGCAAGTATATGCTTGCAATCCGCGAAGGACGTTATGATTATCTGTCCCGGGAATAAGAAACCACGCAAGGTTTGTAAATTTCAACGCATAAAAATTGGCCACCTCGAAGACCTTCTGCATTGCACTTCTGTAGGTCATAATAGAGGTGCGTTCCTCATAATCAGGGCTAAGCTCATTAGCCAAACTGTTAAAGGGAACCGTGAACAAGCTGAAGATGGGGATGTAAATCATATTGGAAAAAATCATATACCAGAAGGCGGCCGACGCTCCTAAAAATGTCTTGCCTGACCATTCAGGCGAAACCAGAAACAATATCGGAAGCCCCAGTCCGCATAAAATACCTGCGATTAAAATGAAGGGACGCCTCCTGCCGTATTTTGTCCGGACGTTGTCCGATATCCAGCCCACAAACGGATCGGAAAAGGCGTCATAAAAGCGGATTAAAGTTAACGCCAGGCCTACCTGCCAATAGGGAACACCCAAAAAGATACTAAAGACCCCTACTGCAACACTCGGGTACAGCCAAAGCCCCCACATATCCAGCGCCGTTCCCAGACCATACGCCATCTTGGTAAGAATCGGCAGGCGGTCGCGCACCAACTTGCCGGGATTGTTCGTGGCTATTTCCTGTGCCATTTCAGCTCCTTCTTAATAAGTTATTGGCTTATTCTGATACGATTAAACTTCCGAATTATTCTTGATATAATCGAGCAACTCATCAACCTGCGTGAACGCCAGGGCAGTACAGGTATCGGCGGCGCCGTAATAAATTGCGATTCTGCCCGTCTCGGCGTCGTAAATGTTGGCACAGGGGAACGTTACGTTCGGCACAAAGCCGGTTACCTCATACAATTTTTCCGGCGTGAGGAGATAATCGCGTGTCCTGTACAGCACCTTCCAGGGTTTGTCGATATCCAGTATCACCGCGCCAAAGCTGTAAACGAAGCCGTTGCAGGTAAACGATACGCCATGGTAGAGCAGCAGCCATCCTTCGGTTGTTTCAATCGGAGTCGGGCCTGCGCCGATTTTTGTGCCCTGCCACCAGCCGCTTCCGCCCCTGCTCATTACGTGTCTGTGATTGCCCCAGTAAATCAGGTCCGGGCTTTCGCTCATATAGATATCGCCGAAAGGCGTATGCGCGCTGTCGCTGGGCCTGCTCAATAACAAATACTTGCCGTTAACTTTTCTCGGGAAAAGGACGCCGTTGCGGTTGAAGGGCATAAGAGGATTAGGCATACGAATAAAGGTCTTGAAATCAGTGGTCCTGCCCAGACCGATTGACGCCCCGTGCATATCGTCGCACCATACAATATAGTAGGCGTCGTCGAGCTTTAAGAATCTCGGGTCATAACCGTAGCTGATTGGGTTTGGTTTTCCTTTTTCGTTAACCCAGTCAATCGGGTCAGGTCCTATTTTCCATTTAAGACCGTCTTTGCTCCTTCCGAAAAACAGCGTCGCGCGTCCGTTTTTCTGGTCTGCCCTGAAGACCCCTACAAACTCGTCTTTATACGGCAGAACGGCGCTGTTGAAAATTCTCGCCGCTTTGGGTATCGGGTTCCAGTCAAGTACTGGATTGCCGCTGTATCTCCAGACAACGTCGATGCAGCCCTTTGGTTTGTCTTCCCACGGTATGTTCGGCAGCGGCCCGCCGCCGATAATTGTCTTGCTCTTTTTCATTTTTCACCCTTTTTCACAGTAGAATTTAAAAAAACTGTTAAACAGTCACGGCCTCGCCGCTTGCTTTGCGTCTTTCATCAAGCTCCGTTTTAACATTCGCCATTGTCTTTTCATCAAGTTTATAGAAGAATATCAGAATAATTAACGCAATCACCCCAATGCTAACCGGTATTACGCTCATCATCGCCTTCAAACCAGTCAGGACATTTGCGTTTTGGGCAACATTGGCCACAAATCCCGTTTGAGCCAGGATAAAGGCTGAAAGCATAGAACCGAATGCCCACCCTAGTTTGTTAGACATAATCGATGCGGAAAAAACAAGGCCCGTTGCCCTTCTGCCCGTTTTCCATTCCGAATAGTCAGCCGTATCGGCATACATAATCCAGAAAAAGGCAGAAATTGGCCCTCCGGTAATTGACCCGAGTGCCTGGAAAACAAACATCAGCACTAAATCTTCTGGTTTGAAGAAATAGAATACGCCTGTGCAAACAAGCGCCGCGACGAAAAGAATAATCGCCGCTTTCCTTCTTCCAATCAACCTCACAATAAATGGAATCGAAGCAGTTCCTATTAAAGATGTAACCTGTCCAACAGTATTAAAGGCGGAAGCCAGAACTTCCCAACCATATTTATGGGTCGAGCCGAAAAGTTTAACTTCCTGTTCTCCGACGTAATACTTGAAATAGAAAGTGATAATGTTCATACGGATACAGACGAAGAGGATAAAAAGAATTGTCACGATGAAAAGCATTATCCAGGGCACGTTCCTTACAAGGTCTTTCAAATCTCTTTTTACATCGGTCCGTTCCTTGGCGATTGGTTGGATGCGTTCCTTCGTCGAAAAGAAGGTTATTAAAAAGAAAGCAACCGCCGCTATGGCGTAAATCATCATTGTTACATGCCAGCCTTTGGCATCATTTCCCTCCCCGAAATATTTCGCAAATGGCAACGCCGTCGCGGAAACAATAATGCCTGCCAAAAAAGCGCATATGAATTTAGAGGTCGCAGCATCCGCTCTTTCAACAGGGTCACCGCTGATTACGCCCAATAGCGCGGTATATGGAATATTGACCGTTGAATAAAGGAACATAAAGGAAATAAAAGTGACATAGGCGTAAAGAAGTTTTCCCACATCATTAAAAGCAGGTGTCGTAAACGCAAGAACCGCCGCAATCGCCAATGGAATTGCTCCCCATAAAATATATGGCCTGAATTTGCCCCACCGGCTTTTTGTCCGGTCGGCAACCATGCCTATCACTACATCAAAAATCGCGTCAGATAATCGGGAAACGAAAAACATTATGCCAGCGGCTTTTGCTGTCAGGCCGAATACATCGATGTAAAAGTAAAGAAGCTGAGACATGATCGTCATCCAGAACAGGCATGACGCGAGGTTGCCGAAACCGTAACCGATTTTTTCCTTTAACGGAAGCTTCTCTGTTTGGCCGTTCATAAACTCCTCTCTCATTAAACCATTTGGCTATTAACCAATTCCAACATTTTGACGCAATATGTTAACGGGGCTTTTCGGCCTTTGCAAACCTTTTTCTCTACAGTTTTAGAGGCGGATTGCTATTGACGAAACGGCTTAAAATGGGTAACTTTGTGCTCTTTGCGAACGGTTAAACTTGAGAAGCAACAATTTGCTCAAAGAAAGGAAATACAATGTTCACAACAATAGCAGGCGTAAAGGCAAGAGAGATATTAGACAGCCGGGGCAACCCCACTGTTGAAGTTGATGTTATGCTTGAAGACGGCTCATTCGGAAGGGCCGCTGTGCCCTCCGGCGCAAGCACCGGCGAGCACGAGGCCGTCGAGCTGCGCGACACCAATAACAAGCGGTATATGGGCAAAGGAACACTCGGCGCAGTTAAAAACGTAAACGACAAAATAGCGCCAAAAGTCATCGGTATGGACGCTACCGCACAGGAAGATGTTGACCGGCTGATGATAGACCTCGACGGCACGCCGAACAAAGGCAAATTAGGCGCAAATGCGATACTGGGCGTATCGTTAGCCGCAGCCAAAGCGGCTGCCGCTTCCGCATGCCTGCCCCTGTACCGCTATCTCGGCGGATGCAACGCGAATATACTGCCTGTCCCTATGATGAACATTCTCAACGGCGGCAAACACGCAGACAACAGCGTCGATTTCCAGGAATTTATGGTTATGCCCGTTGGCGCACCCACTTTTGCGGAGGCGTTACGTTACGGCGCCGAGACATTCCACGCCCTTAAATCAATTCTGAAGAAGAAGGGCTATGCGACAAGCGTCGGCGACGAAGGCGGCTTTGCCCCGAATCTTAAAAGCAACGATGAGGCCTGCGAAGTAATCGTTTCAGCGATTGAAGCAGCAGGATATAAGCCGGGAAAAGATATCGCCATTGCGTTAGACCCGGCGGCAAGCTCGTTTTATGAAAACGGTAAATATAACCTGGCAAAATCCGGGCAGGGCAAGAAAACCAGCTCTCAAATGACTCAACTGTATAAAACGTGGATTGAAAAATACCCAATCGTTTCTATTGAAGACGGCCTTGATGAAAATGACTGGGACGGTTTCAAGGAGCATACCGCGATTCTCGGCAAAAAGATTCAAATCGTCGGCGACGATCTTTATGTCACAAATACGAAGTTTATTAAAAAAGGTCTTGAGGAAAAGGCGACTAACGCGGTACTGATTAAACTAAACCAGATTGGCACCATAACCGAGACCGTTGAGGCAATTGAGCTATGCCGAAAAGCGGGCTGGGGCTATGTAATTTCTCACCGTTCCGGCGAAACCGAGGACACTTTTATGGCTGATTTTGCCGTCGCTATGGGCGGCGGACAAATCAAGACAGGTTCTGCCTGCAGAAGCGAAAGAATCTGCAAGTATAACGAGCTGCTGCGAATCGAAGAGGAGCTTGGCAAATCAGCCAGGTTCGCCGGCTTTATGATGCAGAAAAGTTAAGAGTTATCAGGAAATTAACGGCAGGTGCGAGAACCGGAAAGATAATGGATAATTGCACCTGCCGATTTTTTGGCGCCGATAATGCAAAACGAGCGAGTCATTCGAACCGTTGCGTTTGTCGTGTTCTTCAGCGTCGGTGCGGCTGTATTGTCGGCAACGACGCTGTGCGATGATTTGCTCGAATATTATTACTACAAGGGCCTGCTTGCCCAGGCCGAAAACCACCTCAAAAAACTCGAATCCCTCAACACCGATTACGATACCCTGCTCGCCCAGATTGAAGGCAACCCCAAAGAGCTTGCTCGCCTGGCACCCGCTACGCTCGGCATTGAGGTCAATGAGCCGAATACCGTGTACCCACGCGCAACCGCGGGCAAACTCGCGGCCGCGAGGCGCGCCTTAGTCGAAGAACCAAACGAAACTACAATCACACAGGGGGTCCCGCCGTGGCTTTGCCTTTCCTGCCGGTGGCCTCGCAGGCATATACTGTTTATATCGGGCGCGATTTTAGTGCTGATTTCCTTTGTTTTCTTCGGCCCGACAAAAGGCCCCTCCCACACAATGACGGTAAAATCCAATCCCCCCGAATCACCTCAACCGCCTGCCTCAGCGCAACCCCTTAGTGGCGAAGACGGGCCCGAAACCCAGCAAACCATACAATGAAATCACAGCGTTCCTTTTCGCCGGAGCACTTCCTGAATTTGCTCTGCCAGGCGGTCTCGCTCGATTGATAAAGCAAGCTGGTCGGCCGCCATCTCCAGGATTTGCCGCTGGTCCGGCGCATTAAATCTGCCCGGCTCACCGGACTTTAAACCCAAAACACCAACAGCCCCTCGCGGACAGGTCATCGGCACATATATGGCATTAGCGTCCGGCAGCGTATCGGTTCCGGCGCCCGCTATCTGGTTATGCTCATATACCCACTGGGCAACGACAACTTCTTTTTCCATACCGGCGAAACTGCTGGGTCGGTTGACAGCAGCTTTCAGCTGGCCTGTTTCATCAGGCAGAAATATCGCGACCTCGCTGGTCAAACTCTCCGATAATAACTCCTGGGCGACGGCCACGAGCTGATGTGTCCCTGCGGTGGCGGCCAGCTTCCTGCTTAAACGATACAACGCTTCGGTGCGCCACTGCCGCTGACGCAACGTTTCCACCTGCAGGCGAACCCGAAACGCCAGCGTACTAATCAGAATCGCAATGGTCAGCATAACGGCAAATGTAATAAAATACTCGGTGTCGGTAACATTGAAACTATAATAGGGCGGCACGAGGAAGAAATCGAACGCCAGCACGCCGGCGACCGACGCCAGAATGCCGGGTCCGAGTCCGTATCTTGCGGTTACGAACACTACGCCCAGAATAAACACCATCGCCTGGTTTGTTTCGCTAAGACCCGCTCTGCTCATCAGCTCGGCAATAGTGGTGCTGACTGCAGTAACCACGATTGTCTTGACGTAAGACAGGTAATTAATTTTTCGCCGGCTGACAAGATGCTGGGTCTTGCTTTCGTCAGCGGGGTCTTTTTGGCCTCTAATCACATATACATCTATGTCGCCGCTATGACGTAATACTTTACTTATGATGGAACTGCTCATTAATTCACGCCATCGCGATTCGCCTGTCTTGCCGATGATGATTTTCGTAACACCTTTTGACTGGGCATACTTTACAATCTCCTCGGCCATATCTTCCCCGCCGAGCGTAACAATTTCTGCGCCCAACTGTTCAGCCAAATTAAGGTTGCGGGCGAGCTTCTGGCGAGCGGCATCGTTCATAAAACGACCCGTGTCCACATAGGCCGCTATCCAGGGCGCACGCAGCGCCATTGCCATCCGCCTGGCGGCCCGAATTAATCTCGCCGACGTCGGACTGGGACCGATACAAACAAGCAATCGCTCTCTGGTCGTCCCCACACGGGCGTCTTCCGATGTCTGGACCTGTGCGCTCAAATGGTCGGCGGTTCGCCGCATAGCCAGCTCACGCAGGGCAGTGAGGTTGGGCAATTTGAAAAACTTCAGCATGGCCCGCTCGGCATCGGCAGGGAAATATATTTTGCCCTCTTCGAACCGCTGCAGCAAATCTTCCGGCGGCAGGTCCACCAGCTCAACCTCGTCGGCCTCGTCAAAAACAGTATCAGGGACCGTCTCACGGACCGCGATACCGGAAATCTTCGCCACAATATCGTTCAAACTCTCTAAATGCTGAACGTTCAGTGTGGTATAGACGCTTATGCCGGCGTCCAATAATTCTTCCACATCCTGCCATCGCTTCGTATGTCGCAGGCCGGGGGCGTTGGTATGGGCAAACTCATCGACAATTATCACCGCCGGCTTGCGAGCCAGTACCGCATCGAGGTCGAACTCTTTCAGCTTTATGCCTTTGTATTCCACCTCTTTGGACGGAAGAATCTCCACCCCCAGCATAAGCATCTCGGTCTCAGGTCTCGCGTGCGGCTGAACGTACCCGATAACAATATCCACACCTGCGCCGGCCTGCTCTCTTGCCGCTTCCAGCATCGCATAGGTTTTGCCGACACCCGCCGCATAGCCGAAAAATATCTTCAACCGGCCGCCGGCCTTCGCCTTTGCCTCTTCGCGGATTTGTTCGAGCAGCTCATCAGGATTTGGTCGCAGGTTATCCATTCGTTATCTGCCTATTTTATACATCGTCAGCGTAACATTGCCCAGGGACTTATGATACCGCCTGGAGTTATACCATGCAACAAAACACGCTATTCCTTTAACTTCTTATTCTACAGTGAATCTTTTTCGGGGTCATCGAGGCTGAGTTTCTTTTCGAGGAGTTTGATGGACTGCAAAATGATATAGGCCTCGTCGTTTGTTTTTATGTCGGAAGCGATGCCGGCTTTTTTCAATAGTTCGGTTATTCTCTTTGATAAATAGGAGATAGCATTAGAGACATAAAAGGGGAAATACCAGAAATAGCCAAAGGCCAAAATGATGCACAATGCAGCCGTTACGGACATATAGGTTTTTACGTTAGAGGACTGCTGTTTTGTTATCAGATTTTTTCGGACAACGGCTTCCATGTTAAGGTCATCTATGCTGAGGATGGATTGTTTGAGTTTTTCATAACAAGGCAGGACTTCGTTAAAATACATTGAGGTAGTACCCAAACCGTTTTTAATCTTATCGCAGAGGTTCATATAAACAGCATAATTGCTATTGAGCGTGTCAACGTAATCTTTTTCGTGAATCTCCGTTATGTTGTTGTTTTCGGCTTTGAGATTTTTTTCAAAATCGGTTCTGCCGGTTTCGAAAAGATGGGAATAATAATCGGATAATTTTTTGCTGTCGCCGGGATTGAATATGGTGCTGCTGATGGAAGTTCTGGTGTCGTCGAGTGCGGAAAGCATATTTTTTGAATAGACGATGGAATCATAATTGTTTTTGAGAATGCTGTCGGCTTCTTCGGACAGTTTGTCAACATAATAAGAGCAGAAAAATGCAAGGGCAAAAATGATAGCGAACAGAAACCCCAGACCAATTGAAAGTTTTGTTTTAAGTATCATAACGCCTCCAAAATTTAATTAAGTCAAGATACAATCTGTCATTTCCTATATTAAATGTGATACTTTTATATTGGAAATACGGGCACAGAATTTTCCATTACAATCTTTCGGGCAGCTCATCAGGATTTGGCCGCTGATTATCCATTCGTCATCTGCCTATTTGTTCCGAAGATTATCCAAAGCAAGATTAAGCTCCAGCACATTGACCCGCAGCTCGCCCAGAATGCCAAGCTGCCTGTCCCGGGTATATTGAACGATAAGTTTCCTGACTTCGGACTCGTCGATATTTCGCGTTTTTGCGACGCGTGAAACCTGATATTCCGCCGCCGCAGGACTTATGTCCGGGTCGAGGCCGCTGGCGGAAGCAGTCACCAGATCAACCGGAACTAACGGTTTACTCGTAGCGTCTGCTTTCTTCAACTGCTCAATCCTCGCTTTAATATTTTCAATTAAAGCCGGATTCAGAGGCCCCAGGTTCGAGCCGGAAGAATTGGCGGCGTTATAAGGCACAGGCGATGTCGCGGAGGGCCTCGCCCAGAAATACTTAGGACTGCTGAACGATTGCCCGATAAGTGAAGACCCGACAGTTTTACCGTTGTCGATAAGCAAGCTGCCGTTGGCCTGATGCGGGAATGCTAACTGAGCAATACCGGTTACAATCAAGGGGTAAATCACGCCCGTAATCACAGTGAATATCGCTATACAGGCAAACGCTTGTCGCAGGATACGAATCATATTCTCACCTTCATCATTTAATCACACTAAGTGCAAAATTACCAGCAGCATATCAATCAATTTAATTCCGATAAATGGAATAATTATTCCGCCGACGCCGTAAATGAGCAGGTTCTTTCTCAGCAGCTGCGTCGCGGGCATAGGGCGATATTTAACCCCCTTCAGCGCAAGCGGAATCAGGAAGACGATAATAATCGCATTAAAAATCACAGCAGACAAAATCGCACTGTTGGGCGTGGCAAGCGCCATCACGTTCAGCGTATTAAGCGACGGGTAGGTCAGGGCAAACGCCGCCGGTATGATTGCGAAATACTTGGCAACGTCGTTGGCGATTGAAAAGGTCGTCAGCGCCCCGCGGGTCATCAGCGTTTGCTTGCCTATTTGCACGATATCGAGCAGCTTGGTCGGGTTGGAATCCAGGTCAACCATATTGCCCGCCTCTTTGGCTGCCTGCGTGCCTGTATTCATCGCTACCGCCACGTCCGCCTGGGCCAGCGCCGGCGCATCGTTGGTTCCGTCGCCCGTCATCGCCACCAAATGTCCCTGGGCCTGGTATCTCCGAATCAGCTCGAGTTTTGCCTCCGGCGTCGCCTCCGCAAGAAAATCATCTACGCCCGCCTCGGCGGCAATCGCCGCCGCCGTCATCGGGTTATCGCCGGTAATCATCACCGTCTTGATGCCCATCCTGCGCAAATCGCTGAATCGTTCTTTGATGCCGCCTTTTACAATGTCTTTGAGATGTATAACCCCAAGCGCCTTTGCCCCATCCGCCACAACCAAAGGCGTGCCGCCACTTTTGGCAATTTTCTGGCTCATCTGTCGAATTTTATCAGGAGTAATCCCGCCGTGACTTTTAACGAATTGTTCAATCGCGTCCACCGCGCCTTTGCGAATCTGTCTGCCGTCGAGGTCAACGCCGCTCATTCGCGTCTGGGCGGAAAAAGGAATAAATTTGGCGCCTAATTTCTCAATGTCCCTCCCCCGCAGGTTGTATTGCTGTTTCGCGAGCACAACAATACTTCTGCCCTCCGGAGTTTCATCCGCCAGCGAGGCAAGCTGTGCAGCATCGGCCAAATCCTCAATCGACACACCATCCGCGGTGATAAATTCCGTTGCCTGGCGATTGCCCAACGTGATGGTTCCGGTTTTATCCAACAGCAGCACATCCACGTCGCCCGCCGCCTCTACCGCCCTGCCCGACATTGCCACGACATTGGCCTGGCTTAGCCGGCTCATACCCGCTATCCCGATTGCCGAAAGCAATGCGCCTATGGTTGTCGGCGCAAGGCAAACTAATAACGCCACCAGCACGGTAATCGTTACAACCTCTCCCTGATGCGCCTGCAGAACGCTGTAATACGAATAAGGAAGCAGCGTCGCTGTAACCACAAGAAAAATAATAGTCAGCGCCGCCAGCAGAATTGTAAGGGCAATTTCATTGGGCGTCTTTTGGCGTTTGGCCCCTTCTACCATCGCTATCATACGGTCTAAAAATGTATTGCCCGATTCCGCGGTAACACGTATGACTAACCAGTCCGAAATAATGCGTGTCCCTCCTGTAACTGCCGACCTGTCTCCGCCGCTTTCACGAATGACCGGCGCGCTTTCACCGGTAACCGCGCTTTCATCCACCGAGGCCACGCCTTCTATAACCTCTCCGTCGATGGGAATAAAGTCGCCCGCTTCAACGAGGACCACGTCGCCCACTTCCAGCAGCGACGCCAGTATCGACTCGTATGGGGAGCCATGGTGGGGAGAGGTAAGTTTTTTCGCAACCAGGTCTCTGCGGGCTTTTCTTAAACTATCCGCCTGCGCCCTGCCGTGCCCTTCGGCCATTGCTTCGGCGAAATTGGCAAACAGGACCGTAAACCACAACCACAGTGAAATACCAAGAATAAACCACGGGCCAGCCTCGCCTTTTCCAATGATGGCCTGAACAAACAGCAAGCTTGTCAGGACGCTGCCGACGAGCACCACAAACATCACGGGGTTTCGGAATTGTCTGCGCGGACTGAGCTTGCAGAACGAATCCACGATAGCAGGCCGAACTATTGCCCAGTCAAACAATTTGGTCTTTTTTGCATTCTCATTCATAATTATCTGCCAATCATCATCAAATGTTCCACAATCGGCCCCAAAGCCAGGGCCGGTATAAAGCTTAACGCACCAACTACAATAACAACACTAATCAGAAGGATAACAAACATGGGCCCCGACGTGCTCAGCGTCCCTGCGCTTGCGGGGACATATTTCTTCGCCGCCAGCGACCCGGCGATTGCCAGCACAAGAATTTTGAACAGGTATCGCCCGCCAAGCATAGCGATGGCTAAGGTGTAATTGTAAAACGGCGTGTTACAGTTAATGCCGGCAAATGCGCTGCCGTTATTGTTCGACGCCGACGAATAGGCGTAAAGAATTTCACTGAAGCCGTGTGGGCCGGGATTGAACGCGCCCGCTTGTCCCGCTTTTGTCGCCACGGCTACAGCCGTGCCAATCAATGCCAGAAATATCGGCAATAGTATTACCAGCGAAGCCATCTTCATTTCAAAACTTTCGATTTTTTTGCCTAAGTACTCAGGCGTTCGGCCTACCATTAACCCAGCGATGAATACCGCCAGAATCGCGAAAACCAGCATCCCGTAAAGCCCCGAGCCGACGCCGCCGAAAATCACCTCTCCCAATTGTATCATCCACATCGGGACCATTCCGCCCAAAGGCGTATAAGAATCATGCATCGAGTTTACGGCCCCGCAGGATGTCCCCGTCGTCATCGTGGCAAACAAGGCAGAGTTGAAAATGCCGAAGCGGACTTCTTTGCCCTCCATATTGCCGCCGCTTTGCGTCGCGCTTGGTTGCAGGTCCGCACCCGCCGAGGCCAACTGTGGTGTTCCCTTTTGTTCCGACCAGCAGCACAGGGCCAGCAGGCACACAAAAATAATTACCATCGAGGCCAGTATCGCCCAACCCTGTTTCGTATCGCCCGCCATTTTCCCAAATGTGTAGCAAAGCGCTGCCGGAATCAAAAGTATCGCCAGCATCTCAAGAAAATTCGATAAAGGCGTAGGATTCTCAAGAGGATGAGCGGAGTTGGCGTTGAAAAATCCGCCGCCGTTGGTGCCCAAGTGTTTGATAGCAATCTGCGAAGCTGCAGGCCCAACCGCTATTGTCTGCTCGGCGACACTATTGCCATCAACGACTACCGGCTCAACAAGCGTCGCCGTCGGATATGGTTTGAATGTCTGCACAACACCCTGCGACGCAAGAAGGATTGCAATTATCATCGATAGAGGGATGAGGATATACAAGAGCGAGCGAGTCAAATCGACCCAGAAGTTGCCGATTGTCTGTGTATTACGACGAACAAATCCCCGGATAAGCGCGACCAGCACCGCCATACCGCTCGCCGCGGACACAAAATTCTGCACCGCCAAACCGAGCATCTGAGTCAGATAGCTCATAGTGCTCTCGCCGCCGTATGCCTGCCAGTTGGTATTTGTAATAAAACTAACGGCTGTATTGAATGCCAGGTCCGGAGCAACTGCCGAAAAATGCTGCGGGTTCAAAGGCAAAAAGCCCTGCAGTCGCATCAGGGCATATAAAACAACGAAACCAGCCGCGTTAAAAGCAATCATCGCAACCGTGTATCTCTGCCAGCCCATCTCATTGGCCGGGTTGACCCCGCAGAGCCGATAAATCGCACGCTCGACCGGCCCTAATATCCGGTCCAGGCCGCAGGGTTTATTCTCATATACACGCGTCATATACCACCCCAGCGGCTTGACCAATAAAAGGACCACGGACATAAACAGAACAATTTGTATTATCCCGTAAGTCATTAGAATTTCTCCGCCAGCAGTACCGCCACGACAAGATAAATCATAAGCAGCACCGTAACAATCCCGCTAATCCAATATGCCCAAACCATAAGACATCTCCTTGTCTCTGCGCGGACTTTTCCCGCAAATAATTTTCGCCGAGATGTCTGTTTTGAGGCAGGTTAGACCTAACGCGCAACAAACCAGAAAACTACCCTTGGTTTACCCTGGTGTAACGCCTACGAGGTTAGCTGTCGGACTCAGGCACCAAGCACCTTAATCGATTTTACCCGATATTCGCCCCAAGACCTTTCGGTCAACTTCGGGTCCCCCGTTTTCTTCCTGCCCTGGAACAGACAAACAGCAAAGAAGAAACTCGGCTACATAAGTTTGGCAGGATACATCGGATTTTGCCTGTGTAAAGAAAATTCCGGAAGTTTTTTTATTACGGCCGGACGCCAAAAACCTAACTCTTTGTTTCTATTGGAGTTACAGGGTCAATAACAAGCCAGCAGAATGTGCCGAGAAAATACACGCTCGCGGCTACATACAGGACGGCGTTCCAGTTGTGATTTGACCAGGCGAGAATATAGCCGATTACGATGGCGGCAAGCCCCCCGCCGAAATTGCCCATCATATTCATACTGCCGGACAGCGTCCCCGAGAATTTCCCGCCTATATCCATACACGCACCCCAGCTTGTCGGCATCACCAAATCATTGCAGAAACTGGCCAAACCCATAACCAGCATAGCCAGCCACGGATTGGGAATGAAAGTCGATATCGCCAGGCAGGATGCCGCACCGAAAAACCCGACCGCCGCGAGTAACCTTCTTGCGAATAACGTGCTGCCGAGCAGCCTTGCAAGTGGTGCGGCTATGTAGCCGCAGAACAGCGAACCAAGCCCGCCGAAAAATAATGGGAAACCCGCCAATAACGCGCCATAAGTTATATCCATCCCGCGCCCCTCACGCAGGTACTTGGGCAGCCAGGTGATATAAAATACCGCCCCGAAATTGAGGCAAAAAAACTGCAGCCAGAGCAGCCAAACGGTTTTGGATTCGATGATTTTCCCCCACGGGATTTTATCGTGTCCCAGCACCACGTCCTGCTGGCGAGGCAGTATCGCCAGCTCCGCTTCGTTGATACTTTTATTGTCGCGAGGGTTGTCACGAAACCAGATAAAAAAGAAAATCGCCCAGATTACGCCCAGCAGGCCGAATAATCCGAAGGTGTGACGCCAGGAGATATGCTGCAAAATCAGGGCGACCAGTAAAGGCGTAAATGCGCCGCCCCACCGTGAGCTTAACCAAATCAATCCCTGTGAGCGGACCCGTTCGGACTGCGGCAGCCAGTTTGTAAATGCCCTGGTCAGGTTCGGATAGCAGCCGGCTTCCCCTGCGCCGAACAGCGCGCGGGTAATAACAAGCCAAACGAAACTTAAGGCCCAGCCGGTGGCAGCGATAAAAAACGACCACCACATCACGATTCTCATCAGGACTTTTCTCGCCCCGATGCGGTCGCCGAGCCAGCCGCTTGGAATCTCAAAGAGGGCATACGCCCAGAAAAACGCGGAAAATGTCCAGCCCATCTGTTCGGTCGATAAGCCGAGGTCTTTCTGGATTTCCGGCGCCGCCTGAGAGATACAAACCCGGTCAATATAGGTAATGACCGACAATGTAACGGCGAACACAATGACCCAGTAACGAACACACGTAGGACGTGTCCCTGAGCCATTCATAAGCTTTTTGTTGTTGGAATCCATCTAAACGCAATAATTATTTTGGCGGCAAAACAGCTTCGAGCAGCGGCTTGCGGAAGGTCTTGGTCTTCTGGTCATACAAGCCGAATTCCGGTGCGCAAAATTCCCAGTAATCGAAGCTCATTCCCCGCTCAATCGCGGCGTCTGCCATAAACTTTGTCCAGCGTGCGCGGGAATCCATATCCGCTTTTTCGTATGCGCCGAACTCGCCGAGGTTAATCGGGCGGTTGTTTTTCTTTCCCCAGGAGGCAGCAAAATCCAAATCCCTGATTATTTCCTGCTTTTCGTCCTCGGCGCCTGTCCACTTTGTGCCGAGCCAGTCGTTGGGGTCTCCTCTGCTCAGCCAGGACGCACCCTGATGAGTAAACGTCAGCGGAAAGTAATCGTGAATTGTAACGATTACGTTGCGTTCTTCTTTGGGAATATCGAGCAGCGTAAGATAATGAATCTGATTATAGTGCGCCGGCCCGATGACGATGGTTCTGTTCGGATTGGATTGTCGTACAACCGCAAGGGCATCTTTCATTCGCTCGTTCCAGGGGTCTGCCGTTAATTCCTTTTGGGGCTCATTCATCAATTCAAAAACGAGGGTATTGGGATAATCTTTGAAGTGCTCGGCGATTTGCTTCCAGAGAGCTAAATATCTTTCCTTTTCCTTAACCGGGTCGGCATAAAGCTCGCCATAGTGGTGCATATTAAGCATTACCGGAAGCTTCCGCGATAATGCGCAGTTTACCGCCCAATCAACTCTTTTCATAAATTCCGGGCTAATTGTATAAGGCGGCGCAGTCATCGCGTGAGCCGACCAGCGGACAGGCAGCCGGATTGAATCAAAACTGGCGTCTTTTGCCGCCTGAAAATACTCTTCCTGAAGAACAACGCCCCATTCGCCCTCGCTTGGCGCATCGAAAGCGTTGCCGAAATTCACTCCACGGCCCAGAAGTTGGTTCATTTTAAATGGGTCAGGCCCGCTTGTTGCATTCGGCTCGCTGGCGGCCATGCAGATGGACACAAAGGAAATGAGAATCACTGTCAACATCTTTGCCATAAAATTCAATCCTTAAAAATTATTGTTTGGGTGAGATGATTGCCTCTAAAAGCGGTTTACGCCAGGATTTCGCTTCCCTGTCATACAGGCCGAACTCCTGTGCACAAAATTCCCAGTACATTAAGCTCATGCCTCGCTCGGCCGCGGTGTCGGCGATGAACTTTGTCCAGCGGGCGCGGGACTCCATATCAGCTTTATAGTAAGAGCCGAACTCGCCTAAGTTAATCGGGCGATTATGCTCCTTTCCCCAGGCGGCGCCGAAGTCAAATATATCGGTCATATATTTCTTTTCTTCGGGTGTGCCCGTCCATTTCGTGCCCGGCCACGCATTGTAATCGTTAATGCCGTTCGAATTGGGGTCCTGACCAATGAATTTCATATCTGCAAGGGTCCTGGCGACTTTTTCAGGATTCATCCAGGGCGTACTCTGATGTGTGAACGCGTGCGGGAAATAGTGATGAACACTGACGATGATGTTGCGGTCGTTTTCAGGCAGCTCAAGGAGCTTTAGATACATAATCCAGCTGTCACGAGCAGCACCGATGACAACCGTTCTGTTTGGATTTGATTCGCGAATGACACCTAAAAAGTCTTTGATGTAATCGTTCCATATTGCAGGCGTCAGCTTTCTTTTTGGCTCATTCATCGGCTCAAAGAGAAGAATATCGGGGTAGTTTTTGTAATGCTCAGCAATCTGCCTCCACAGAGCGAGAAATCTTTCCTTCTGTTCCAGTGGTGCATCATATGGTTCGGTGTATTGATGGATGTTGACGATAATGGGCATATTTCTCGAAACGGCCCAGTTTATAATTGTGTCAACCCGTTTGAAAAATTCAGGGTTAATGGTGTAAGGTTTTTCCTTGAGCGCATGGCCTGACCAGTTCACGGGCAGGCGAACCGAATTGAAACCGGCCTGTTTGATGATATCGAAATACTCTTCTTTGACCACGACACCCCAGTCACCTTCGTTTGGTGCTTCGAGTGCGTTGCCGATATTTACTCCCCTGCCAAGCAGTTTATTCATTTTGAATGGGTCCGGTTTCGTCGATGGGGCATTGGGTTCCGCGGCTGCAACGCAAGCCGCTCCGAACAAAATTATTCCTAATGCAACTAACACGTATGGTCTGGTCATTCCCAACATATTTTTTTCCCCAACGATATAATTCTATTCTTTCGGCGGAATAAGTGCATCGAGCAGCGGTTTTACCCATGTTTTCGTTTGCCTGTCGTAAACTGCCATATTATACGTGAACTGCCAGTACGTGAAGCTGAATCCGTGTGCGACCGCCTCGTCGGCGATGCATTTGGTCCAGCGGACGCGGGAATCCATATCCGCCTTTTCATAAGAGCCGAATTCACCGAGATAAACTGGGCGATTACGGGCATTGGCCCAGCTTGCCACCTGGCCGAAGTCCTTTTTTATGGTTTTTCTTTCCGCGTCTGTCCCCTCCCATTTTGTTCCTATCCAGTTATTGGAGTCAGCCGTCCATCTTGTGCCCTGATGGGTAAAATGATAGGGCTCATAATAATGAAAGGTCAGGATGATATTCCTGTCATCCTCAGGCAGCGAAAGAAACCTCAGGCCGGCGATGCCGTTGAAATTGGCCGGGCCGATTACGACCATTCTGTTCGGATTTGTCTTACGGACAATAGCAAGTGTCTCTCTAATAAGAGCATTCCATTCGCCCGTCCCAATTTGCCCCTGCGGTTCGTTAAGAAGCTCAAAAAGCAGCGTGTTGGGATAACCTTTGTAATGTTCGGCGAGCTGTTCCCATGTAGCGAGGAATTTAGGTTTGAGACCATTGGCGTCGCGATAAAACTCAAAGTAGTTTTGATAATTTATTATTACAGCGAGATTACGCGACAGAGCACTGTTCACGGCCTGGTCAACGCGTTTTAAGAAATTCGGGTCAATCGTATATGGCGGCTTATCCATCGTACGGGTTGACCAGCGAATCGTAAGCCGAACAGAATTGAAGCCGGCGTCTTTTATTAGCTGGAAGTGCTCATCTTTTACGACCCAGCTCCATTCGTCGTCTAATTCCACCTCCCTGTCGAGAGCATTGCCTATATTGACGCCCCGGCCAATCAACTTGTTGACGGCAAACGGGTCATTTAAATTCACATCTGTGGCGGCATACGATGCGCAGGCCGCAAATAAAACAATTAGTAGAGCAGCAGCTAATAATGTAGAGGGGCGAAACATTTTATATTGTCTCCTTACAGTGCAGTAGTTAATAAAATAATTGAGTAAATCAGCGACATAAACGCCACAGCGGGCGATGGGATTCGAACCCACGGCATTCGGCTTGGGAAGCCGACATTCTACCACTGAATTACGCCCGCAATATCAGCGGATTAACATTATACCGTCTCCAATAGCACTTGCCAGAGGGAAGTTGATTGTATATTGTCGATAGCGTAGAATTCCTGCTGTTTCAGTAACCAAGGGAAAAAAGGAACTTAGATGGCCAGAGAAGTCAGATTGCCGAAGTTCGGCGATACAATGGAGCAAGGTTCGATTGTTGACTGCAAAGTCAGCATCGGCGACCGCGTCAAAAGCGGCGACGTCCTTTTTGACGTCGAGACCGACAAGGCGACCCTCGAAATCGAATCGCCCGCCGATGGCTTTGTAAAACAGATAATCGCTGAGGTGGGCGGCAGTTACCGCATTGAAACCCCCCTGCTGATTCTGGGCGACAAGGATGAGCGAATAAGCGATGAGTTTTTGCGAACGCTCAAGGCCTCAACCCCCGCGACACCCACAATCGCAAAGCCGAAGCTGGCTAAACGGATAAAAGATTTGCCGATGCCGATACCCGTCCTGCCCGCGGAAATCAAACTCGGCCAGACAATACCGGTCAGCCGATTGCAGAAAGTTACCGCTCAAAAGATGCTCCGCTCGAAACGGGAAATACCCTGCTTTTATCTCAACGCCAGGGCCGATGTCACCGGCCTCGTCGCATACCGCGACAAACTCAATCAGGCAGGTAAAGTTGAGGTCTCATACAATGATTTTATTATCAAGGCAATCGCGATTGGGCTGGAAAAATTCCCCATAATGACAGGCCAAATCGACGGCGACGACATAAAAATTGCAAAAACAATCGGCGTTGGGCTTGCGATTTCGACTCCTGAAGGACTCATTGCGCCAATCGTCAAAGACCCTGATAAAAAAACGATTCCTGAAATCGCCCGTTACAGCAGCCAGCTCATCGAAAGAACAAAAAATAACCAGCTTACCCTCGAAGACCTCGAAGGCGGCTGCATAACGGTCAGCAATCTCGGCACATTCGGCGTCGATTCTTTCATACCGATTGTCGTGCCAGGCCAGTGCTCAATACTGGGAATAGGCAAAATCGCCGACGTCTGTGTGCCCGCCGGAGACACCCCCGATACGCTCGGTGTTCGCAAGATGATGAATTTGACTCTGTCGGTTGACCACAAAGTCGCCAACGGCGGCTACGCCGCCCAGTTCCTCGATTTCGTCAAAAAAACTCTCGAAGACCCCGCCAACTTCAAATAAATCACCGTTGTATGCTCGATGAAGGTTTTAGTCGCCCCTGTCCCGTGACTCGAAAAAGAAAACTGGGCGGGAAAAAAACCGCCTGCCCTCCGTAGCTTTCCTGTCCTTCGTATCTTTAGCGAAGAAGGATTAGCGACGGAGGAAGCGTAGGAGGGGCTGTCCCCATTATTTTCCATATTTCATTGATAAAATAAAAGGGAACCAACGAATTTTTTTCTTTTTTAGTGAGAGAGTGGATTCACTTCTTTTGGCTTTTATGGAATATATAAATCATTACAGTATCATATATAAAACTCCATATTTTATAAAATATTACACTTACCCGAATGACACAGAAGAGTATTACCGAAGATATAAAGGTCTGCCTAATATGCACTGGTTTTTTGTTATTTTTTGGTTTTTTCTTATTTAACCGTTTCCATCTCCATGCCGCTAGAAATGCAGTTGTACTTGGTTTTGATATTTGTCCACAAGAACAATATGCCACATAAAGTGGGAGGGAAGTTGTACGACCTATGATGTCATATATCTTCTCGATTTTAGGATTTGAGGAACCGCAACGGGAGCATGGCATACATTTAATACGATTGTTAAGTTCTTCGGCTTCAGCCTGTGTCCGTTCGTTTTTAGCTTCTCGCCATCCTCCGGTCACTGGGTCAGGTGTAACCGCGAAATCTTCTGGTATGGCCTTGCGTTCGAGTGATTCTGACCAAAGTCGATTCTGGCAGTAAAGCCAACCAAAAGCTGCAAAAAAGGGTATGAATGCAATAATGCCCATGAGGGATTCAATGCAGACCAATATTCTACTTTGAGCGAGCGGATGATATTCTCCATATTGTACAGTTGTAAATGAGGTGATACTAAAATATATTGCTTCAAGGAAGTTTGGGGTTGTCCCATCAGAACGTTCAAATCCGACTAAGTAATAGCAAATTGCATAAACGAAGAGCATTAAGAATAGGAACGACATAAATCGCCAAAACAAATGTCCGTAAAAGTTAGATGACCAATTTAGCTTAAGAGGAATGCTCCAAAACAACAGTATGAACATCAATATTAGCAATAGGGCAGCGATATAAGATAAAGGAAACCAGAAATATGACATAAAAGCTAGTGCAACCGCTAATACCGCAAAAAAGAAATAGAAGCAATCCATTAACGCCATTGTTACAACGCTCATATCATCCTCTTTTTATTCCTAACATAATAATATCCACCTCAATTTGTCATCAATTTAGTATGCCGGAGATAATATGTCAAGATATCGCCGTAAAATTACTACCTACGACGGATAAATCTTGCCTTTTATAAAAAAATAGGTGACTGTCCCAGGTTATTCAGAACGCAGTGAATGTTCGCGATAGTATTATATGTGCCCCGAAGTAATGCCATTGTACAAAAATTGAAGTTTTTTCATTTGCGATAGTTTTGTAAATAATAAATCCCTATCAGCTAACTTGTCAATTTTCCGAATGCGTAGATCTTCTGCGACTCTTTTCTGCGAATTTATGTTTACTTGCAATTCTTTGAGGGTTACAGGAGTACCATGCTCAAATTCAGCGACAAACCATGTAACTAAATATATATAAGCATCTAGCCACTTCCAAGCAGACAGATCCAAATAAGAACTTTGCCAACCTTCTTTGCCATTCACATATTGCTGTATATAACCCCCACCAGATTTAATTAATTTGGCAATATCATAAAAATTTCCGTTCTTTATAGTTTCATAGTTAAGCTTACTTTTTTTATCTCGAAAAGTACCCCAAATCGCTAATCTAAAATCAGGAGCTCCATGCCGAAATTTTATTTCCGCGTTCAGATACTTTTTTGCATTGTAAGCTGCGTGCACTAGGCATTTGAAGTACGCTTTCTTAAAGTCATAATCCAGTTGCGCAGATCGTTCAAGTATACGCCAATCGAACGGGAACTGTGGCATATAGCATATACGAGCATCCGGGTTATTCTTCCTAATACTAGAAAGAATCTCATTCTGCTTTAACAAGTGGTTAAAATGCACGGCTGCCAAATAAATGAAGTCCACATTCTGAATTTCGCATAACGATTCATTGATAAGTTTGTTCACATCTGCGTCAACCATCTCCATAGCAACATTTGGACGGCATCTACCTAAAACCCTATATCCTATTACGCCAAAGTGCTCTCTTTCGTATACCCTCGAGAGATAGTAACATGAAAACACCAGAAATCCGACTATTGCTCCAGACACCGTGCAAATAGGTAAAGAAACTTTTTTTGCTTCCCATAAGAAAATAGCCCAGATCATCGCAAATGTTATCGACCAAGAAGAGACAATAAGTAGGAGCATCAGCCAGTTACCTATTAGCATACTCTGGTAGTGCTTTAACACCACTATGATTACACTCCACAGGTCACTGAATTCAAATTTAACTGTGAGACATCTTTTTGTGAACATCCACAGGCGTGCAAGAAAAAATAAGGCGACACCACTAGCCAGCATCACGATATAAGTCCGGAGCGTTCCTACTGTGTGACTCAAGGCTGTAACAGAATCGGTTGCGAAGCAATTAAAAAGGAATCTTCCTACAAGAGCCAAAACAATTCCCGCGATGCCAAAACCTTCGCACATACTATCGCGGTTCTTGAATTTCCCCTCTTGCTCTTCTCCTAAGAAGTCTGTTTTACTTTTTATGTCCATCTTTTGGTGTGTATTCTGGCTCGTTACTCTAGACGAACATTATTACCAACACATTTCCCCGGAGTTTTAATATGTCGCGACAAAGTCGTATCTATACTTTTCCCATTAGATGGATGTTTTTGCTCAAGCTTTCTCATAAAAGCTATACCAATGATACAAATACTTATCAATGGCGCAATAATTAAAAGAAACATATTCATTTCTGTCTCCTTATAGCATGCCTCGTTTTTTTGTCGCCTGCTTTACTAAGCTCCACAAATTAACCTCAAAATATCTATATTGCCAATCAGCTTGTCAAGAGAAAATACCTTTTCTATGGAAATATTGTTCAAGTCCTTCATCGGCTCCGAGTAATTTGCTGTAAAAACATATCATCCTTACAGAAACTGTTGCTGTCTACAAACGCCCTAACATTTGCTAAACAAATAAGTTACAGCCTTCGATGTGCTTCTGGCCGACAAGTTCTTAAGGTAGTCAGTTTTCTACAACTGCTCTGCTTTATCCTAACAAGAAATAGCTAAAAAGTCAATTCTCGGCGGCTGAAATTCATAGTTCTGTTGAGATTTTATATGAGGCACTATAGTGCCCCTACTAATAATCATGCCCATTATCAGCCCTGAAAAACAGTCCAAGTTGTTTTATCGGCACTATCCTGTTGTTGCCAATAGTGTGACTCGTCCTCCGCAGCAGCGGCGTTGCCGTTGCCGCTGCGGAGGGTGGATAAGATTAGGCCTTTAATACTGATATTGCCGATTTTTATCGGCTCGTCCCATAAAAATATAAAGTTTTGCCCCGTCTTTTGCCGAAAAACCAGAGGGCAGATATTGCCTTGTGATACTGATAACACGGATTGACACTGATAATTCATTTCTCTGTGTCCTCTGTGTTCTCTGTGGCTAAAAAAGAAATAAATTAGCTCTGTCCGCCTTCAGCGAGACCTCGCCAAGGGCGGGTGGCTAAATATGGTTTTTAGTTTGCTTTAAGGGTTGGGGTTTCTATGAGGACGATAGCTGTTGTCAACCAAAAGGGCGGCGTGGGCAAAACAACCGTATCGATTAACCTGGCAAGCGCACTGGCCGAGGCGGAGCACAAGACGCTGCTGGTCGATATGGATTCGCAATCACATTGCGCGGTAGGCCTTGCGGTGCCCGAGGAGCAAATCGAGCAGAGCATTTACGACGTAATGATAAGCCACAGCAAGGAAGAACCGATGCGGCTGGGCGAAATTCTCTGGGAAGTAAGCGAGAAACTCGAACTTGCGCCGGCGAGCATCGACCTGTCGGCCTTCGAGCAGCAAATGGCAGGTATGCCCGACGGCGAGCTGTGCCTCAAGAAGGTGCTCGATTCCATCAAGAACGAATATGAATTCGTCGTCATAGATTGCCCGCCCGCGGTTGGACTGCTGACGTTTAACGCCCTCCGGGCGGCAACCGATGTCATCGTGCCTGTCGAGACGGGATATTTCTCGCTTCATGGCCTGAGCAAACAGCTTGAAACGCTGGCGATTCTCTGCCAGAGGTGCAGTCATAACGTCAACGTCAAGGTGCTGGCGAGCATGTATGATATTCGCACGAAAATGGCCCGCGAGATTCTCGGCGAGCTTCGCAAACATTTCGGCGACAAGATGTTCAAGACGGTGGTGAATTTCAATACCAAGCTCAAAGAGGCCGCCTCATTCGGCCAGCCAATCAGCGAATACGACCCGGCCAGCAAGGGCCACAACGATTTCCAGAACCTGGTAAAAGAAATGCTGCATGGCCAGCCCGAACAGCAGCGCAGACAGCTTGTCGAATCGCTGTCTGAAAAACTCGAATCGATAAGCGCATCAGCCAACGAGTTACTTGCCAGGGCAAAACCGAAAGTTACTCCGCCTGATGCCGGCAGGATTAAATCGATAGAGCCGCCGAAACAACGGCCCCAGCAGATGGAGCCGGTTGCCGTGCGAACCGAATCGAAACCGGCCGAGGCAAAGGCCGTCGCCGTCGCCAAGGTCGAGCCAAAGCCGGCGGTTGCCGCGCAGCCCCAGCAGCCAAAGGCCGCCGCGACAACGGATACGAAACTTGCGGAATATTACGGCGTCAACCAGGTCAACGACGCGGTGGCATTTGTAACCCTGTATCCGCGGGCACAGTCGGTCCAGATTGCCGGCAACTTCAATGGCTGGCAGCCCTCGAAACTGCCGATGGAAAAGGTCGGCGAAAGCGGCGTATGGCAGGCGTCCGCGAAACTGCCTCCCGGCAGATACCGCTATCGATTAGTCGTGGATGGTCAGTGGCAGCAGGACCCGTATAACGAGACGACCGAGCTGAACCCGTTTGGCGGCTACAACTCGATAGTCGAGGTGAAATAATACCCGGCAAAAACGTATCTTACCTGTTTTGGGAACTTACGTTCTCAATCACATTTCCCTGTAACGATACTCCTCTGTCATTATTTCCCTGCTGATTTTGTGAATCTCTCCGCGGAATTGCTGACACATTATTGATGCTGGTTTTCGGGCGCTTGAATTTTTACCAGGCTGGTCGCAACGTAAGCTATTATAATAAAAATGAACGCAATTATCGTGCAGAGAAATCTCGCCTCGGCATAAATCAGCGACGCCCCCCCTATGAAAACAAGCGAAATCACGCAGGCGTGCACAATCGCTTCGGGCAAATGTTTGCGGAATCTTATCAGCGGATAAACGCAAAAACACATCGCGGCCAGAACCAAACTGTTCGGCACCATATACAGCAACGTCTGCGGGCGCTGATACTTATACGAGAATGGATAATTGAGAAACAGCCGGCCTATATTGGACGCACAGTTGAAAAGGAACTTGCGAGGATTGCTGCGTATATTCTCGATGGCCTGCTTTTTCAAAAGCTGGTCCTGCTCAACGTAATCCAGCCCCTTGAGCTTTTCGAAAAAAGCCCTGTGCGAAGCAAGTTCTGGCCTGGTCATCACGTCCTCTTCCGAAAACCAGCTTCCGAAATCATTGGGGTCGGTGGAAGTCATCCAATAGGCAATCTCGCCTGAGGAGTTGGCCCAGTAGAAAGTTTTGCCTGTCAGGTGATAAGTATAAAACAGATACGGCGTGCAAACTAAAAGCCCCAGCAAATACACGGGCCAGATTTTCCTCGCCGTGCGGCTCCAAAACATAAACACAATCGACAAAAGCAGCATCGCCTCGGCAACGTGAGCGAAAAATACCTTCGTCAGCGCGAGATACCCGCACACAACGCCCGCCAGAAGCATATAACGGTACTTGCCGGACTCAAGCCACTTAAAACTAAGCAGGGCAAAAATCGCCATCAGCATAATAACCACCGGCTCGGTCAGCAAAAACCACATCTGCGCGAAAAACGGCGGATACAACCCGAAAAGATAAGCGAAAACAATCGCCTGCTTTTCCCGCATAAATCGCCTGATGACGGCGTAGAACACACAAACCGCGATAAAAAGAAAAGCAGGGTTCAGCATCTTCGCGTAAATCCACGGAATCTTGAAATACGCGAACGGGGTAAGCAAAAGCGGATAACCCGGACCATTCCACAGGCATCGCGTATCAGCCGGCGCGTAGAATCCCTTGGTCAGGTTGCCGGCATACGTCGCGTATCTAATCTCGTCGAGGCCGTTATCGAATGAATTGTTCGCGGCAAACGAAAACACAACGCAATACAGCACAAACAAAGGCAGCAAATAAATAAAGGCCCTGCGATTCATTTTCGGCGTATCACTCCTGCAAAAAATCAAACCCTGATATTGTTCCCATAACAGCGGCGAGATTACCCGCATTCATCTATCTTGTCAAAATAAATCATATCCGCCTGTCCGGCCGGCATTCATCCGCCGCAGCCGCGACTAATTCCGCTTGAATTTCCGGCCTGATTCTGCGAGACTTGTTTAACTATGGGCATATTTTCAAAAACAATTGGCTACTTCAAAGAACGGCTGACCAAGACCCGCGACAAAATCAGTTCGTCACTGTCGGCGGTGCTTGCCATCGGCAGAAACATCGATGATGACCTGCTCAACGAACTCGAAGAAACGCTCATAAAAGATGATATCGGCGTCGAAACCACCGCCAAACTCATATCCGATTTGCGGGAGGCCTACCGCAGCAAAAAAATCACGACCACAGACGACATCATCCCGTTCCTCAAAGAGCATATGAAGGGTTACTGGCCCCAACAGGATAGACAGGTTCGCTTAGCAGCCAAAGGGCCGACGGTGATTCTCGTCGCGGGCGTCAATGGCTCAGGCAAAACCACCAGCATCGCCAAGCTCGCCTACATCCTCAGCAGGGACAACAAAAAGGTAATCGTTGCCGCCTGCGATACTTTCAGGGCAGCGGCTGTCGAGCAATTGTCAATCTGGGCGGACCGTATCGGCGTCCAAATCGTCAAACACCAGATGGGCTCCGACCCCGCGGCTGTCGCGTTCGATGCCTGTGAGGCAGCCACCGCAAGAAACGCCGATTTCCTCATCCTCGATACCGCTGGCCGACTGCACACACAAAAAGACCTTATGAAACAGCTCATCAAAATCCGCGACGTCGTAAGCAAAAAAATCGAAGGTGCGCCGAATGAAGTTCTTCTTGTCCTCGACGCCACAACAGGCCAAAACGCAATCGCGCAGGCCAAGATATTTACCGAGGCAATTAACATTTCGGGAATCTTCCTTGCGAAATTAGACGGCACAGCACGAGGCGGAATCGTCATCGCCATCAAAGACCAGCTCAACATCCCCGTCAAATTCATCGGCCTCGGCGAAAAACCCGAAGACATCGCCGAATTCGACCCCGCAACCTTCGTCGAAGCACTCTTCGCGTAAGATTTCCACAGAGAAATTAGACGCTGATTGCGCAGAAACCGCTGTTTTTTTCAGCCACTGATTTCACTGATTAACACTGCAAAATAAAAATACTCCTGACCCCTTTTTATCTGTCCGCTGTACGCTGTCCGCTGATTCAGGAAAGTTCAATCTTGCAAATTCTCCGTAATATTTCTTTGCTGCGTCATCGTAAACTCTCGCCGCTGCAATTTCGTCATCGAAACTTCCCAGCCATATCGCTTTCTTCTTAAACATTATTCCAGACCTCCAATTGCCGGCCTTTTTGTCGAAAGAAACGCCGATATATTTCGACGTCGTCCCTTTCCTCTTTCGGCTGTTTTGTGTATTCTCCGCGTGTGTCGCCAGGCGAAGATTGGTCCGGCGATTATCAAGGCCGTCGCTGTTTCTGTGGTCAACCAGAAGGCCCTCGGGGGCATTCATTATTAATCTGTGCAATCGCACAATTTTCAAATCATCAGGACCTATTCTCTGGCCCCTGACGGCATAGAATTTTCCTTCGCATCCGCCGATGCACCATTTGAAGCCGGCATAACGGTAGTAATCTGCCGTATCCACGATTACCCACAAACCTTCGTCGAGATAAATCTTTCGGAACGCCTCACCATATTTCCACCGCCGATAAACTATTACCGGCCAGGCGCAAATGAAGTCGAGCCAATTTGGAACTTTGATTGTAATACTTACCATAATGTCCTCCCCTTCTTTCCTTGTTTATTGTTCTGAAGTAACCCCCGGATAAATCCGAGGGCTAAATTTGCCCAAGGAGCCCCACAAGGTCCCTCTATCCTATGGCGCGAACTTCGCGCTTTTGACGAAAACTACCGGATTTCCTGATGGGGTCAAAATTGATAAGTCCTTGTGCCGTAAGGAATAAAAAAATTTTAAGATTCTTGAATCTAAGGGTTTTCGACTTGCGCGAAAATGGATAACAACTGTTTTTATCCAGAATTTAAAACCTTGTCACAAAAATAGTTACAGCAAAAACGAGTGAAACGATGTCCCTGCTATTATTTGTAAGCGATTATGGATAAAGCGGTTATATTGTTTTTTAACCACGAAGAAAAGAAGGGGCACGAAGATTTTATTTGTATTTTACTTCGTGGTTCTCGGTGGTCTTCGTGGTAAAATCGATTGTATTCGGGCAGGTTTTGTCGGTAGAATCGTAACCACAGATGACACAGATTTACACGGATTGACACTGTTCAAAGAGAAGTAAAAAGGCAAAAAGAGGAAATAAAACTTAGTGACTTAGGGGCTTTGTGGCAGAAACAAAAATTAGGGCAGGATGAAAAAACAATCATGGCCGAAGAAAAGGAAAAAATCGATTTTACATTGATACTGAAAAGCGGTTTGGGGGTAGCCATTCTTTCAATAGGAGGTTATTTGGTAGGATTTGCTTACGAAAAGGGATATGCAGACTATTTTGGGATTCCATCGCAGTTAATTAAGCTTAACCTCACGAATATCTTCATATCCATATTTGGGGTTGTTGCGTCGATGTTATCTCTTTTTACGATTATAAATGGTTTTTATAGGGTTTTTAAAAGTAAAAGCATATTTGTTCGTGCTATTATACGCATAGCTCCTTCGGTTTTACTTAGCAGTGCTGTCATCTATATTTACAGGAATACTGTTTGGCGTAATATAATAATGAATATATTGTATTGGCCAGCATCTATGCTTTTTCTTGAGTTCGTTGTTCCCCTTCTCAATCAACGTGGAAAAGGAACATATTTTCAAAAGATGGAGGCACAGGAGGAAATAATTAAACAGAAGGAACCAACATTTCTTTGGGATTTAATCGCATATAAAAGGAGTTTATTGATTATTTCATATTTGATTACCGCGATACTTCTACTATATGTTTTCGCGAATAGGGCAGGTGCGACAGAAGCTATGGGGCAGAAAAGTTTTTTGGTAGCCAGAGCACCTCAGCAATTGGTTGTTTTGAGGATATACGGGGATAAATTTATATGTGCACCTTTTGATTCTAAAGCAAGGACAGTCGAGAAAACACTTTATATCTTGGATACCCCAAAACAAGATGGAATCTGGTTAGATTGGCAAGAGGTTGGCCCACTAAAACTGGTAGATAAAAAAGTGCCAGATGTAAATAACTAAAAAACCAAGCCCATCCCCATTTTTGCCAGCCTCGCGCTTCGCGTTCCAATCCGCATTTTTGCCTTTTGCCTTTTGATTTTTGATTTGTTGTTGTCTTATATGCCCAACTGTCCAATTGTTAACCAACCGTGTTTTTCAGTATTAAAAACGCCATTTTTGGTCAAAACTTGACTTTTGGCGAATTGCCTCTATAATAACAGAGCGCAATAACCCGTTTCTGAAAATTCAGCCCCCTGATTGGGAGGGCTTTCTTTGTTTATATTTGGCCCCATGTTTGACGTGGGGTTTGTGTTGTTTTACGAACTTATACTTAACCACAGATTGCACAGATAAACACAGATAATAAAATGAAACAGTGAAATCAGTGTAATCAGTGGCTTAATTTTTTTTATTGGGGTATATGCCGACTTTTGACACAACCTTAATTTCGCGTATTCAGCAGGCCAATGACATCGTCGATGTCATCGGCGAGCACCTTTCGCTCAAACGCAAAGGACGCGAAATGGTGGGCCTGTGTCCCTTCCACGAAGACCATCGCCCAAGCTTCAACGTCAACCCGACAAAGCAAATCTTCAAATGCTTCGCATGCGGCGCGGGCGGCGACGTCGTCAAATTCATCCAGATGCGCGAAGGCCTCTCATTTCCGCAGGCCCTTCATCGCTTAGCCGACCGCGCAGGCATAAAAATTGAGCCGCTCAGACCAAGAAGTTCGAGTATCGAGAATCGAGAATCGAGTATCGAGGCGGACCCCAATGAGATTGTCCGCGCCAACGCCTGGGCAGCCAAATACTTCGCGGCCAATCTCTCGCATCCCGAAAAAGGTAAAGACGCGAGAAAATACGTCGCCGAAAGACAACTCTCCGATGAAAGCGTCAAAAGCTGGCAAATTGGTCTGGCTCTCGGCGCTGATAATGATTTGTTATCGGCGGCCCGCCAAAAGAAAATACCGGATAAATTGCTCTTGGCAGCGGGGCTTGTTGTCGGAGCCGGCTCATCGCTCTCCGATAAATTCGTCAATCGCCTGATGTTCACTATCGCCGATGTTACGGGCAGAATCATCGCCTTCGGCGGAAGGACGCTATCGGGCGAGGGGGCGAAATATATCAATTCGCCGACCACCGTGTTATTCGACAAGAGCAACGCGTTATTCGGCCTTGACCACGCACGCCACCAGATGGTCCTCATCCGATACGGGCGTCGTCGTCGAGGGGTACACCGATTGCATTATGGCGCATCAATTCGGCGTTTCAAACGTCGTCGCCACTTTGGGGACAAGCTTCACCGCGGGACACGCTCGCATACTTCGCAGATACGCGAAAAAAGTAGTGCTGCTTTTCGATAGTGACACCGCGGGGCTTGAGGCAGCAAACCGCGCTGGGCGTCGCGCTTAGTTCGCGAATCGATATAGGAATCGCAAGCGTCCCGCAGGGCAAGGACCCGTGCGATTTCCTGCTCGCGCAGGGTAAAGAGCCATTTGCCAAACTCATCGAGGACGCAACCGATGTTTTCGAGTTCAAGTGGACCCGCCTCAACGCCAATCTCGGCTCACAGCCCACAATCGCGGGCAAAAAGCAGGCAGTCGATGAATACTTAGACGCAATCGCTACCGCCATCACCGCAGGCAACCTCTCGCCAATCGAAAAAGGCCTCATCGTTAACAGGGTAGCGAAAGTTATGTCCCTCGACGCCAAAGAAATAAATAACGAGCTGAACCGCAGGGCCAATCGGGTAAGGACCGCTTCATCGTATTCGGGCGAGGCAGACGAGGCGCACACGCCTCTCGATTTGGGCGAAGGACTCTCCGCCAACGCCCAGCGGGAAATCATTGAAGTCCTGTTGGCGCATCCGTCGATGTTTGACGACGTCAAAGACAAAATCTCCCCGGCAAACTTTGATATCCCGGCATTGCAGCAAATCGCGCAGGCGGTTTTCCAGACGCTCGGCGAGCAGCCTCGCGCGGCCTTGTCGGTTATGTGTTCAGCCGTCGAAGACACGCGAATCGCCGGCCTTATGACCACGCTCGAACACGAAGGCGCGAAAAAAGGAAACTTCACAAAGCGATTGGCCGACGCCCTGGCTGCATTGGAACACACCGAACAACAGCGGGATAAAACCGCGAGCAGTAAAAAGGACTTGATTCTGGATGCCTCCAAGGAAAACCGTCGCAACATGGGAATGATTTAATTTTGTAATTTTAGATTTTTTTTAAGGATACCGATAGTGGCAAAGAAAAAAGACACCCATAAAAGTAAACACCAGGCCGCAGCCGATAAAATTCGAGCAGACGGGGCCTCGCAGACAAAGCCGCAGACGCCGGGCGATGCCGAAGCAAAAATCAAGGCGATGATTGAAAAGGGCAAAAAGAAGGGCTACCTCACCTACGAGGAAATGAACGCCGATTTGCCCGAAGACCTCGTAAGTCCCGCCCGACTCGATACGCTGCTGACTGCGCTCGATGAAATGGGCATCAGTTTGATTGATGAAGCGGACGTCGATAAGCACGGCGCGCCAGCGGAAATCGCCGAGGAGGATTTCGAGCCGGTCGAAGCGGATATCCCCATTGAGCCGGTCGTCGAAGAAGAGCCCGTCGTCATCGAAGAAGATAAAATCATCGAAAAGGAAATCGTTGAATCCGAGCCGGGACGCAGAATCGACGACCCCGTCAGGACATACCTTACGCAAATGGGCGAAATCCCCCTGCTCAATAGAGAAAACGAAATTTCACTCGCCCGTAAAATCGAGGTTTCGCGAATGACCTTCAGGCGCAAAATGCTCGAAAACGATTATTGTGCCAAAAACTCTGTCGAAATTCTCCAGCAGGTCCAGCAGGGCGGCCTGTCCTTTGACCGGACAATGAAAATCAGCACCGCCGAGAACCTCATCCGAAGCGTCATCAAAAAACGTCTGCCTCAGAACCTCAAAACCATTAACGCTCTGCTTGCGATGAATCAGGCCCTCTTCAAGGAATTTCTCCAGCTTGGCGACGATTCCCCCAAAGCCGTCCCCGTCCTGCGCCGCCTTACCAGAAACCGCAAACGTATCGCCACGCTCCTCGAAGAGCTTAGTTTGCGCACCAGCAGGATAGCGCCCGTAAAAGAAAAACTCCACGGAATGGCAGCAAAAATGCACCAGTTGCAGACCATCATCGCCATCGGCCCGACACAGGATTACATCAGGGAAGATATCGACGCGATGAAGCTGGAGCTTGCCGGCATTCAGGACCTCACCTGCGAAACACCCGCCCAGCTTGACAAACGCCTTTACGTCATCGAACGCATCTTCGTCCAGTACGAAAAAACCAAGCGCATCCTCTCCAGCGCAAACCTGCGTCTTGTCGTCTCCATCGCCAAAAAATACCGCAACCGCGGCCTCAGCTTTCTTGACTTGATACAGGAAGGCAACACGGGCCTTATGCGCGCGGTGGATAAATACGAATACCGGCGCGGTTATAAATTCAGCACATACGCCACGTGGTGGATTCGCCAGGCGATTACCCGCGCCATCGCCGACCACGCCCGCACGATTCGAATACCGGTGCATATGATTGAAACGATGAGCCGGCTGCGAACCGCAGGCAAAGTTCTCACACAGCGGCTCGGCAGAGAACCAACTATTGAAGAAATCGCCAAAGAAGCCGTGATGAGCATCGACGAGGCACGCAGGGTGCTGAAAATCTCCCGCCACCCCATCTCCTTAGACAGGCCCATCGGCGACAGCGAAGACAGCAACTTCGGCGACTTCATCGAGGACGACGCCGTAGATTCACCCGTCTCAACCGCCACCCAGGCCATGCTAAAAGAAAGAATCGAGTCAGTACTAAAGACCCTGTCATACCGCGAGCGGGAAATCATCAAACTCCGCTACGGCATAGGCGACGGCTATACCTATACCCTCGAAGAAGTCGGCAGAATCTTCAAAGTTACCCGAGAACGCGTCAGGCAGGTCGAGGCAAAGGCAATCAGAAAACTCCAGCACCCCGTCCGGGCACGTAAACTCGAGGGCTTCCTCGACCATAAAAATAATCAGGTGCCCATCCGGCCATTATCGAAAGACCTCGCCACACAACAGTAGGTGAAAAAGCATAGAAAAATCGCCCGATTCGGTTTGTGCCCTGATTCCCTGTCAGTAAGGAATGGGTAAGGCCCTATAAATACAGCGTTCAGCGGGCAGCGTACAGCGTACAGGTATAGCAGACAGCGTATAGCGTTCAGGGAGGTACATAAGGCGGATTTTTTTATTTTTTTGTTTGCCTTTGGGGGGATTATGATATAATGTTTTATTCAAGGAGGATATCCCAGCGTCCCTCAGGATTATCCTCAAATTTACGAACAGTGAGGGGCAAAGTTTTAGTTTATGGTCCGCAAGGGCCGAGGAGTTACAGTGAGTACAGGCAAAGTAAAGTGGTTTAACGGCAAAAAAGGGTTCGGATTCATTATCCCCGATGATGGCGGCGAAGAGCTGTTTGTTCATCATTCGGAGATCAAGATGAGCGGCTACGCCGACCTTAAAGAAGGTCAGGCGGTGCAGTTTGATATCGGACAGGGGAAAAAAGGCCCCTGTGCGGTCAACGTTGTGCCTCAATAATTAACCGACAATTAAACCGGAATAAAGGCCTCGTCTGAAAAGACGGGGCCTTTTTCTTTTAGCCACCCTTCGACGCACTATGCTTGCTCAGGGCAGGCAGATTACACAGTTTTTTTAGACGCTGATTGCGCTGGTTACGCTGTTTTTTTGTTAGCCACGGATTACACGGATTAACACTGCTTATGCTCGGCTTCGGTGTACTCAGCCAAGGGCATTCTCGATACGAGTTTCTGCGACGCCCTTTTGCTTCGTCCACAGATGCGTTAGAAACGCCTCTTTCTCTTTAAGCCGAGAAATTTGAGTCGGATGCGGAGAACGCGGTTTTAGCGAAAAATCGGGACTTGTTTTGGGGGTGTGGTGGTGGTATTATCGGGGTGGAGTTGACTTAATTAATGACTAACAAAAAAGAATTATCAGAAAGAGATATATGCACGCAGTTCATCTTGCCCGGGCTGGTAAAGTCCGGCTGGGATGTTGAGAAGCAAATCCGGGAAGAAGTCTTCTTCACTGATGGTCGCATTTTTGTCAAAGGCACCAAAACCACACGTGGCGAAAGAAAACGTGCAGATTTTATTCTTTATCTCAAGCCGAATATCCCCATCGCAGTCATTGAAGCAAAAGACAATAATCATTCTGTGGGAGCCGGTTTACAACAGGCCTTGCGATATGCGGAAATTCTTGACGTTCCTGTAGCATTTAGCTCAAACGGCGACGGTTTTGTTCAACATGATCGCTCTGGTTTATCTCCGCAAATTGAAAAGGAGTTGTCTTTAGACAATTTCCCTTCTCCGGCAAAGCTCTGGGAGATGTATAAAAAGTATAAGAAGATCGAAACTCCCGAACAGGAGGAGATAGCTTCCTTTGATTACTTCTTTGACGGTTCAGGCCGGGCGCCTCGTTATTATCAGCAAATAGCCATTAACCGAACAGTAGAAGCTATTGCCAGAGGGCAAAATAGAATTCTTCTCGTTATGGCGACCGGAACGGGAAAGACATATACGGCTTTTCAGATTATCTATCGTCTCTGGAAAAACGGAAAGAAAAAACGGATACTCTTCTTAGCTGACCGCAACGTCCTTATTGACCAGACCAAACGCAATGATTTCAAGCATTTCAAAGACCGCATGACAGTTATCAAAAAGAAGAAGATAGATAAAGCTTTCGAGATTTACCTTGCCCTCTATCAAGGATTAACTAATTACAACGAGGACAAGGACGCTTACAAAGAGTTCAGTCGTGATTTTTTTGACCTTGTGATTGTTGACGAATGTCATAGAGGAAGCGCAGACGCCGACAGCGCATGGCGTGAAATCCTCAATTATTTTAGTTCCGCTACTCAAATCGGTCTTACCGCAACACCACGGGAAACAAAAGAAATCTCCAATATCGAATATTTCAAAGAACCGATTTACACCTACACTCTCAAGCAAGGTATCGAGGATGGATTTTTAGCGCCCTACAAAGTTATTCGAGTTGGGCTGAATACTGACCTTGAAGGATGGCGCCCGGAAGCCGGTAAAAAAGATAAAGACGGCAATGAGGTTGAAGACCGCATTTATAACACCAAAGATTTTGATAAAAACCTTGTGATTGATGAGCGGACAAAACTTATAGCCAAAAAGGTGTCAGAATACTTACGGAAAACGAATCGTTTCGATAAAACGATAGTTTTCTGTGTGGATATAGAGCATGCGGAGCGAATGAAACAGGCCATCGCCAATGAAAACGGCGACCTGGTTGGCGAAAACTACAAATACGTAATGCGAATTACTGGGGACGATGATGAAGGCAAGCGGGAGGTAGATAATTTTATAAACCCTGAGGAGCGTTATCCGGTTATAGCGACAACCTCAAAACTGATGACCACCGGCATTGATGCGCAGACCTGCAAATTGATTGTTCTTGATTCCAATATCAAGTCAATGACTGAGTTCAAGCAAATCATCGGGCGCGGGACCCGTATTAACGAAGATTATGACAAAACGTTTTTTGCTATTATGGACTTCCGCAATGTGACGAATCTCTTTGCAGACCCGGCTTTTGATGGCCCGCCAATCATGGTCAAGGAAGTTAAGGGCGAAGAGGAATTAACAGCGCAGGATATTCATCCCGAAGAAGATGGCGAAATCATTGACCCGGAAACCGGTCAGCCGGTCGATTTTGACAAAGAAGAATCGGCCCAATCCCCCACAAAACCTGAGATTATTCAAGGCGGCGAAATTTATGAACACAAGCCGAAGGTGTATGTGGCGGGCGTGGATGTTTCGATATTAAATGAAAGAGTTCAGCATCTGGACGTCAACGGAAAGCTTATCGCCGAAAGCTTAAAAGATTACACAAAGAAAAGTATCCTGCAGGAGTTCCGAACACTCGATGATTTTCTTGCTCGCTGGAATATCGCCCATAAAAAGAAAGCCATTATCGAGGAATTGGAATCTCACGGCGTTATTCTGGAAAACCTGATGGCGGAGGTAAAAAAGGATTTAGACGTCTTTGACCTTATCTGTCATATCGCATGGGATAAGCCCGCGCTTACCCGCAAAGAACGGGCCGACAATGTTAAAAAACGAAATTACTTTACTAAATACGGCGAAAAGGCCCGAATGATAATTGATGCTCTGCTTGATAAATACGCAAGTGAAGGCATTGAGAATATCGAGGATATGTCAGTTTTAAGAATAGAGCCGTTTAATCAGATAGGGACGCCTGCGGAGATTGTGAAGATTTTCGGCGGGAAGAAACAATATCTTCACATAATTGAAGAACTCGAACACGAATTATACGCGGCAGCATAAGAGACAATGATGAAAAACATCGGCAATATTATAAAAACATTACAGAACATTATGCGCAAAGACCCGGGCGTATCCGGCGACGCACAGCGAATTGAACAGTTGGGCTGGATGATTAGCTTAAAGATACTGGACGACAAGGATAAAGAGCTTGAGCTTATCAATGACAAATATGTTTCCTCAATGCCAAAGAAATTGCAATGGCGCAATTGGGCGGCCAATGATGAAGGCATGACCGGCGAGGAGCTTAAAGAGTTTATTGACGGCAAACTGATTCCACAGCTAAAAAACCTCGATGTTAGTTCCGGCAACAAACGCACTCTTATTATCCGCGAGATATTCGACGGCACCAATAACTACATGAAGAACGGCACCATCATCCGACAGGTGCTTAATGAATTAAACCAAATCGATTTCAATAGTACGGAAGACCGCCATGTCTTTGGTGATATCTATGAAACGATTTTGCGAGACCTTCAAAGCGCTGGTAATTACGGCGAGTTTTACACTCCACGCGCGCTGACAGAGTTTATTACGGAAATGATTAATCCTCGGCTCGTTGAAAAAATACTCGACCCTGCCTGTGGTACGGGGGGATTCTTAACCAGCGCAATAGAAAATATTCGTAAGCAAGACATTAAAGGCGTCGAGGACATCAAGGCCCTTGAGAAGAATATTCACGGCATGGAGTTTAAACCGCTCCCTTTTATGCTGTGCGTAACAAACCTTATATTGCACGATATTGGAGTGCCCAACGTTGATTATACCGACAGCTTAAACCGCGAATACACCTCTATCGGACAAAAAGACCGGGTAGATGTTATTCTTGCTAATCCTCCGTTTGGGGCATCCGTTACCGATGGCGCTGAAACAAATTTCCCGCAGAATTTCCGCACGACGGAAAGCGCAGACCTTTTCCTGATGCTCATGGTGCGATATTTGAAAGACGGAGGCCGTGCCGGTATTGTTCTGCCTGATGGTTCATTAACGGGTGACGGCGTTAAACAGCGTATTCGTCAGCACCTTTTGGAGAGCTGCAATCTGCATACAATTGTTCGCCTGCCGAATTCTGTTTTTGAACCTTATGCCAAAGTTGCAACGAATTTGCTCTTTTTTGAAAAAGGCAAGCCAACCAAGGAGATTTGGTACTGGGAACATAAACTGCCCGAAGGCGTTAAGGCCTACAATAAGACCAAACCAATTCATAAAAGCGAATTTGACGGCCTTAAAAAATGGTGGAAGAAACGCAAGGAAAACTATCAGGCATGGAAGGTACCTTTAGATATAATCGCTTCCAACGGCTATAACCTCGATATAAAAAATCCGCACACGCCGGAAGAAGAAAACTCGCATACAAGTGCCGAATTAGTAGTAATGCTTCATGAATCGTTCCGCAAGAGTGACGATCTTCTTGAAAAACTAAAAAAGGAAATTGCGGATGGATAATATTGAGCCTAAAGTCGGTAACTACCTTAAACAAGTTCGCAGAGAAATTCATTTAGAGGATGATAAGCTATATATACTTCTTGGGATAAAATGGTATGGACTCGGTATGTTTGTTCGGGAAGAGAAATACGGAAAAGAGATAAAAGCTACTAAGTTGTATGAAGTGCGAAAAGGTGATTTTATTTATAATCGTCTTTTTGCTTGGAAAGGTTCTTTTGCTGTAGCAGAAAAAGAACACGAGGGTTGTCTTGTCTCAAACGAATTTCCAACTTTTAGCTACGCCTCATTAGCAATTAACCCATACTATCTATTAGGTTATTTTTTGCAACCACAGATAATTAACCACGTCAACAACCTGAGTGGCGGTATGTCCAGTGTAAGTCGAAAACGTTTTAAAGAAGAAGCATTTATTAACATGTCTTTTCCTTATGTGTCGGTCGAGCGCCAGAATTCAATCGCCAATAAGATGAACAACACGAAAATTTTTATTGAACAACTTGGCAACGAATCGACCTTACAGTGCAAGATTTTTCAGCAATTGCGTCAATCGATCCTTAAAAAAGCTATAGAAAATGGGCGGCGTAAAGTTAAAATCAAAGAAGTTTGTAGTATTGAGAAAGGATTTACCGGTTTAGCAAAAGCTGAGCAGGGAGAATACCCGTTAGTATCTACAGGGGCCGCCAGAAAAACATCCAAGGAATATCAATTCGATGCTAAAGCTGTCTGTGTTCCTTTAGTATCGTCAACAGGGCATGGGAAGAAGACGCTCAATTATGTGCATTATCAAGAAGGTAAATTTGCAATAGGATCAATTTTGGCTGCTATTATATCCAAAGACGAATCTATTCTATCCGCAAAATATCTCCACATCTATTTGCGGGAAAATAAAGATTCTGTTCTTGTTCCTCTTATGAAAGGTGCTGCGAATGTTTCTTTGTCAATTAAAAATATATCCGACATTGAATTCGTATTGCCTAGTGTTACTGTTCAAAAGGATGTAATAAAAAAAATAAATTTAATCGATGCTTTGGAAGTTCAAGTAACCGAACGCAAAGAGCAATCCGAAATGCTGATGCAGTCTGTCTTACGCGAGGCGTTTGAAAAGAATTAATCAGCACACCTGCAAGGCAATAAAACAGGCGGTAAGGAGTCAAGCTTCAAAAAAGCGTACAGCGGGCAGCGGACAGCGTTTAGTAGAAGGCAGTTAATTGCGGATTTCCAATTGACGATTGGCGATTTGGGATGGGGAGACCGCCAGAGGCGGATAATAAAAAGCACCCCGTGCAGACCCTACCCCACGCAGTTTTGCTTCCGACTTCGCTGGACAGGTCGCTGCGCTACGACCCGTCTTCGCTTAAGGACTACGCCGAGGTCTCCGCAAGGCTACGAGAAAACTACTTGTTGCGGGGGCGAATTTATAGTATAATTTAACTTTCGAGTAACTTGTTAGTGGGGTTTACCTTGCTTAATACACTGTATCAGGAGAAATGAAGATGAAGAACGGAAGAACGAACTTAATTGCTGTAACAATTGTTTCCGCACTGGTTTTGCAGGGCTGGTTTGCCGGTCAGGCGATTGGTGCGCAGGCATCCGCCTCAAAATCCGCGGCTGAAGCCAACGCGGTGAATTCGCAGGTTAAGGCCAAGCCAAAGGCAACAGCGGAACCAAACGGGCCGCCGCCCAAACTTGTCTTCGAGCAGCCCACCCATGATTTCGGCTCGGTTGCCCCGGGTTCTTTTAATCCCTGCAAATTCAATTTCGCAAACAAAGGCGCCGGCGTTCTCAAGATAAGCGACGTTACCAAGACCTGCGGCTGCACCGTTTTTACGCTCGACAAGAAGGAATACGCTCCCGGAGAGCAAGGGGTGATTGACGCCGGATACAACGCCGACAAAGGCAGCGGCATCAGGACGAGACATCTTTATGTTATGTCGAATGACCCTGTTAACCCGCGAATAGAGTTGACCATCATAGCTTCTATCGCACAGAAGATTACTTACGAGCCGGACAAGCTGGAATATACGCTCAAAGGTCAAAAGGCCGGGACTATGGATTTGACTCTGCGAAGCGTCGATGACCAGAATTTCGCGATTACCTCGTTCGGCTCCACCGACGACGCTGTCTCAGCGAATTTTGACCCGAACAAAAAAGCTGTAAAATTTATTCTTAAGACCAGCGTGGATTTCAACAAAATGGCCGCCAACACCAGCGGGCAAATAGAAATTAAGACCACCCATCCCGATTGTCCCACGGTTAACGTGCCTTTCAGTATTTTACCGAGATTAAAGGTTGACCCGCCGGCCATCAATATACTCAACGCCGAAGCCGGGAAAGCCACCGAACGGGAAGTATGGCTGCTTAATAACTACAACGAAGATTTTGAAATCGCCTCGGCAACATCCAGGGAGGGTATCATAAAAGTTCTCAGCCAAGAAAAAGTCGGAACCCGTTATAAGTTTAAACTTTCGATACTTCCTCCGCCGACAACAGCAAACCAGGCGAAGATGTTTACTGATACATTCACGATGACCACGAAAGACGGCGAAAAAATAGAAATTGTCTGCCGTGGTTTTTATCAGCGATAACCAAAGGCAACATAAACTAAACCGTGGCGGTAATGACGGGGAAAATGGTTGCTATCTGTCTGATAGCTGCGACAACGGTGTTCGCGGCGCCAGGAGCGGCTGCGACGCTGCAATCTCAGGAGCATCCAGAGCAGGCTGTCCGGCAAGGCATTACTATTTTCTTCACGGGTAACGAGCTTGGCGCGATGCAGCCGTGCGGCTGTTCGGGCGGACAATTCGGCGGTTTTGCAAGGCGATATACTGTTTTTAATGCGGTCAGTCCTCAAAACCGTCTAATCATTGATACCGGCTCATTAGTCGAGGGGACAACCGAGCAGGACCTGATTAAGTTCGGCATCATTATGCAGGCATACACGCAGCTCGGTTACAACGCAGTCAATCTAACCGGGCAGGATATTCTCGCCGCTCGCGAGTCGGGATTTCTCGATAGTCTCAGTTCGGCCTTCAATTGCATAACCGCCGGCAGCTCCGATGATATAAAAATGCCGGCCAAATTCACCAGGACATTTACTTTGAACGGGTCATCCGTTGAAGCGGTCGTTGCTGCCGCGGAAACCGAGGACCAGATTGCGCGCCTGCCCGACCTGCTGGCGTCGTCCGCGGGGTCGCCTTTGGCGGTGAAAATCCTGATTCTCAATCAGGCCGACGCAAAAACAATAGCGGCCGTTGCGGAAATGAATCTCGTCGATTTGCTGATAGTTCCAACGCAATCCGACGACCCGACGCTGGTTGGCGACGCCAACAGCAGCCCATTAGTAATATCGGAGGGCCGGATAGGCAAATACGTCGGCAAAATCCAGGTGAGATTTGACGCAGCGAAACAGAAACCTCGATTAGTATTTTCTTCGGTGCCGGTTACGGAAGATATTGCCCAGTATAAGCCGCTTGTTGAACTTTATAAGGATTATCAGCGATTAGTCAAAGACGCCAATTTAGTCGAAAGGTATCCGCGTTTCATCCTGCCGGACAACCTTGAATACGTCGGCTCGAAATACTGCAAACTATGTCACGACTACGAATACGACAAGTGGATGACAAGCAAGCAGGTTTTCATTCCCGGACTGGATAAACAGGCGTCGCCGGACAGCAGGCACGCCGGGGCCTTTGCCACACTCGAAAAGGTCGGCTCTGAATATGACCCCGAATGTATCATTTGCCACGTTGTTGGAATGCAATATCAGACCGGCTATGTTTCACCGGTGAAAACGCCTGAAATGAAAGACGTCGGCTGCGAAAACTGCCACGGTCCCGGCTCAGAGCACATCAGGTCGCTGGGCGCAATCGAAACCTCCGGCCCGATTTCAACGTGCAGCGACTGCCATACCGCCGAGCATAGCGGGGAATACGCCTCCAACCAGAAGCAATACTTCGAGAAAATCGTGCACTGGAGAGAGCCGGTTTCGAGGGTCAGGGTCAAAGAACCTAACCAACCCGCAAAACATAAAATCCAATAACAAATCCTTTGTGTGGTCTTTCAACGACCGCGGAAATGGCGTTTACACCCTTATTATACTGAAAAACGTTGTTTTATAGGACGGTTGCCCCTGCAGTTTAAACTTTCTTTTCAGCTTCAGAGAAACCCCGAATCGGCCTCGATAAATCAGCTAAAAGTCCGGTGCGTAAAGTCAGGAAATGCGGAACTTTGGGGTGATTTCGTTGTCTAATTTAGAGTGGTTATTTTATGCCTGTCCGGAGCTGCCGGGAATATGTGTTTACGGCGGATTGAGGCCGGGCCGGAAAGACGAGTAATGAGAAATATGGAGCGAGCTATGGGAGCAAAGCTGAGACCCGCCGGTTGGATTAGCAAGTTCAGTTTAATCGCGATTATAATTTTCGGGAGTTTAGCGTCTGCGGTGTCTTCGCCGGCAGCGGATATTTCGCCCGATGAGACAGCTAAGTCTAATCCCGACAAGTACAGGGCGTTTTTATTCAAGTACATCTCGCCTCAGCAGGGCAAGCATTTTCTGGCTGAGGCGAATATCACTAATGTCTCACAGGTAAACGATTCCAATACGCTGCTGATTACGGCAAAGCCCGATGTTCTTATCAAGGCGGCGGCTTTGCTGGCTATGGTGGATTCACGCGAAAAGTATGCCGTGAAGGTCTTGCTGCCTGCCTCTGACGCGAACCGGATGCCGTCTTTGGACACAATG
Organism: uncultured Phycisphaerales bacterium; assembly: GCA_963769245.1. Lineage (GTDB taxonomy): Bacteria > Planctomycetota > Phycisphaerae > Sedimentisphaerales > Anaerobacaceae > Fen-1362. The sequence continues at coordinate 862,682 of CAVYKU010000001.1, read as the reverse complement.
GCTGCCGAAATCGGGAAAATATCCATAGGAACATTTTATAATATACCCGGCGGGACCGGGTACAAGGCGATTATTGACACCCACGAAGACAAGCTTATTGCTGTTGCCCCGGTCGCGGTTATGGATAAGTTTGTTGAGTATGCCGACGTGGTAAAGCGAGCCGGCCTTCTGCCTGACCTTGAGGAAGGTCTTGCCTCCGGGCCCGTTGCGGAATCAGGCCCGACTACTCCTGATAAGGCGTTCGACGAGCTTCTCAATTCCATATCCAAAGCTGAAAGTAATCCAAAATCGAGCAGTACCTTAAAACAAAAGACCTCACCCAAAGCGGAGACCGTCGCAATAAAACCCCAAAAACAAACAGCTAAAAGCGATAAAAAAACAGCAGGCAAGGAGAAGAAGCCCACTGAGCCAAACCTTGAAACAGCCATATCGGCGGAGCCAAATGAGGAACCGGCTCAAAATCAATACGAGCCCATTTATACCGCCGATGCCAATGAAACTCTCGACCTTGTGCTTCCCGAAAAGCTCAAAGTCATCGATTTGCTCGACCTTATCGGCAAATATCTGAACCTCAATTATGTGTACGACGAGAGCAAAATAAAGACCATGGAGGTCAGTTTGAAGGTCCAGGGGCCAATCAAGGTAAAAGATTTGTATCCGCTTGCCGAATCAGTTCTGAAGTTTACCGGCCTTGCTATGGCCCGCAAGGGTAATCTGGTAACGATAGTTCCTTTAGACAGCATCATGGAAATAGACCCCGCCTTGATAGAACCCGACAGCGGCCAGGTTAAGACGGGCGATGTTGTAGTAACCAGTGTTTTCCAGCTTAACTATATCGATACTACCAGCGCCAAGGCGCTGCTTGAGGGTATGAAGCTCGGCGCGGTAACGGAAATACCCACGCGGGGAACGATTATTGTTACCGGCTACGCATACCGGATGAAGCGTGTGGAACAGCTTCTTGATGTTGTCGATAAGCCGGGCAACCCAAAGCAATTCAAGTTCCGGCAGTTAAAATACACAATGGCCAGCACGCTTGCCCCGAAGATTAAGGCGCTTGTCGAGCAATTAGGCGATATGTCAATTTCGATAGCCGCCACTCCCGCGGCCACCACGCCTCAGCAGCCAAGACGTCCCCCTGTTCGCCAGCCGACACCGGCTCAGCCGACACCGACAGCAACGACAGCCGGTTCCACAAAACCGTCGATATATCTCGACTCCGACGAAAGGACCAACCGTATCCTGATGATAGGGCAGGAGGAAGAATTGGCCGTTGTTGAGAGACTCATCGATACCCTTGACATTGCCCAGCAGGATATCCGTTCACTGCGGGTGTATGAAATCCAGCACGTTGACGCCGAAGAAGTAAGAAAGAAGCTTGAGGAGCTTGGCATTATTGGCCCCAGCCGAACGAGCACGGCCACATCCGGCAGGATTACCTCAAGAACAGCAACGCCTGGTGCGCCCGGCCAGCCGGCAGCATCGCCGACACCTGCTCCGGCTGTGAGCGCAAGTCCGGAAGGGGAACTGCCCACCGAAGAGATGCAGGTGGTGGTTATAGAATCAACCAACTCGCTTATGGTCAACGCCTCGCCTGAGCAGCACGCATTAGTTGCGACTATTATTTCTTATGTTGACAGCGAGAGCGAGCAGAAGGCGATACCTTACAAGGTTTACCCGCTGCAGAATCAGTCGCCTGACCATATCGCGGAGGTTCTCAAGAAGTTACTCGAAGACGTTATCAAAGATAAAGAAGGCAAAATAGAAAAGGTCGTGAAGAAAACCGATGAGGACATTATTATTGTTCCTGACGCCAACACCTTCTCGCTGATAGTTTACGCCAACAAAAAAAATCAGGACTGGGTGGCTGATTTGATAAAAACCTTGGACAAAAGAAGACCTCAGGTTCTTATTGACGTAACACTGGTCGAAATTACAAAAACAGATAATTTCGACCTCGACCTGGAATTGGCCAGCAAGCTCCCGAAAATGATTCCGGGTAATCTTGGTTTTCTGCCTGTCATAGGACTCAAATAGTCTGGGTCAGAAGGGCAGAGCTGAGGCGTTTGTTTCGGGAGGTACGGGCCAGGGCTTTTACAGCGACGCACATATCCAGGCGCTTCTTACCGCGGTACAGTCAAAAAACTATGGGCGTGTTCTGGCTAAACCCAAAATCTTAGTCAATGACGGTCAGGTCGGCATAATCAAGACCACCGATACTATCAACGTGCCAATAACCAGCGGCGCCGTCGTATCGAACGGCGTTACCGTCCCGGGGAGCACCACTTACCAGGCGTACAACGCCGGTATAACCCTGACGATTCAGCCCAACATAGGCGAGGGCGACCTGCTGCTGCTTATTGTTCAGCTCGACAGGTCGGACTTCGGCACCCAGACCGGTGATGCCCCTCCGCCCTCCCTTGCGAGCACGGTTAACACAATCGTAACGGTTCCAAACAACAAAACGATAATCCTGGGCGGCCTTCTGAAGCTTAACCAGAGCAAAGGCGGGAGCAAGGTCCCGCTTCTTGGGGATATTCCTCTTGTGGGCACCCTGTTCCGCAGCACCAGCGACACAGTTGACGATTCAAAACTGTATGTTTTTGTAAAAGCCAACATCCTCAGGCCCGAGGCGACACTGGAAGGATTGTCCGAGATAGAGAAAATTTCCGAAAGAAATCGCGCCGCGTTTGAGAAAAACGAAGAGCTGTTTCAAAAGTACGATGATGTGCCTGGGATAAAGCCCACGCCGGTAGACCCGGAAAAGGTGCTTGACGCAGAGTAACCGCGGGAAAATGTTAAAGCAGTATTCGTGAAATGTAAATGAAAGAGCTTTTAATACAAACAGCGAAGCGGACCGGCATAGTTGACGCCGAAGTTCTGGCTAAATTTCTGGAGGAAAGCTCCGCGGGCCAGCGCATCGACGAGTTATTGCTTGCCTGTCCCAATTTTACCGAGGAGCAGGTTTTGCGTTTGTTCGCAGCGGCGATGGGAAATGAGTTTTTTTCCGAGATACCCGCCAAGCAGGTGCCGCCGGAATTTATCCAGTCCGTCCCTGCGACATACGCCCAGCACCATTCATTGATTGGGATAAAACAAGAAGGGGACAACGGTGAACTGACCGTTGTGCTTTCCAAGCCATTAGATATTGCCGCGCTTGATAACATATCGAAGATGACGGGTATGTCTGTTCGAGCTGGAGCTGCCACGCGTGCCGCAATAACTGCGGTTATCGATGTTGCATACGAGCAGCGGACGACCGTGATAGATGATGTAGTGGAGGAGCTGGATTCGCAAAACATCGACCAGATTGCCGATGAAGTAGCCGGCTCCGACGACCTGCTGGACGTGGTTAATCGACCGCCGGTTATCCGGTTAGTCAATGACGTTCTTTTTCGCGCCCTTCAGCTGAGGGCAAGCGATATTCACGTTCACCCATACGAGGGCAAAATACAAATTCGCTACCGTGTTGACGGTATTCTATACGACACTTTAAGTTTGAATCGCAACGTCCTGCCTTTGATTGTTTCGCGTATAAAGGTTATGGCTGGTATGGACATAGCCGAACGCCGAATGCCCCAGGATGGCCGGTGCAGCGTCCGCCTGGGTCAGCGGGAAATTGACCTTCGCGTCAGCACCGTTCCCACAAGTTTCGGCGAACGATGTGTCCTGCGTATTTTGGACAAAAGCTCAGGCATACTTACGCTGAACCAACTCGGACTTTGGGAAGATGACCTCAAGAGATTCGATACGCTGCTGAATCGCACACACGGCATCATTTTCGTAACAGGCCCGACGGGCAGCGGCAAAAGCACCACGCTTTACGCCTGTCTTAACCGCATTAATTCCGCGGAAAAAAACGTTATGACCGTCGAGGACCCAATCGAATACCAGCTCGAAGGCATAAGCCAGATGCAGGTCGCCAGCAAAAAGGGCGTTACCTTTGTTAATGCACTTAGGCACATTCTGCGACAGGACCCCGACGTAGTAATGGTCGGCGAGGTTCGTGACGCGGAAACAGCGAGAATGGCGATACAATCATCCCTTACGGGCCACCTGGTTTTCAGCACCCTTCACACAAACGACTCGGCTGGCGCGATAAGCAGGTTGCTGGACCTGGGCGTGGAGCCGTATTTAGTCAGCTCTTCATTGATTGCCATAATGGCACAGCGGCTGCTGCGAAAGGTCTGTCCTGATTGCAAAAAGGAATATAACCCGGCGCCTCACGAGCTGAGAGAGCTGGGGCTTGGAGATTCGTCTTCCGGAGGCCAGATTTTATATCGGAGCCGGATGCGACAAATGTTTCCAGACCGGTTACCGCGGCAGAACTGGTATTTATGAGCTGATGCTGGTTAACGAGGAGATACAGAATCTCATTTATCAAAGGGCCACGGCCGGAGCAATAAAAAAGTTCGCGCTGGATGCGGGATTACAAACGCTGAGAATGGACGGCGCTCGCAAGGTACTCGCGGGAACAACAACTATTTCCGAGGTGCTTAGAGTTACTCAGGCCGATGTGATATAGGGATTTTCAGTTATGCCAAGATATACATATACAGCGATAGCCGCAGACGGAAAGAAAACCAAAGGGACTATAACAGCCGAAAGCCCTTATGCCGCCCGCAAACAGTTGCGCGTTCGCAACATTCATCCGACCGCCGTAACCGAACTTGGCGCGGCTGAAGAGGGAAGGTCCGTTATCGCGTCGATTTTCAGCAGAACGAGCAAAAAGAACCTGATCGACTTCACCAGGCAAATGGCCACGCTTGTCAATTCGGGCATAAAGCTGACAGAGGCGCTGACTGTGCTGACGATGCAGTCGCCTGACCCGAGATTCAAGGCCGCCCTTTCGGATATCCGTGACCGTGTGATTACGGGCGAATCGCTGACCGACGCTATGAAGGATTACGACGAGTATTTCGACATAATTTACGTCAGTATGGTGCGGGTGGGCGAGGTTACCGGGTCGCTGGGACCGGTATTTGCCACCATCGGTAATTTTATGGGCAAACGCCAGAAGGTTGAATCGAAAATCGTTACCGCTATGGTATATCCGGCGATTCTTATGCTGTTCGCCGTGGTTGTTATTATTATTCTTACCACATTTGTCATCCCCAAAATAGGCGCCCAGCTTGTGGCGGCAAAACAGGACCTGCCCTGGATAACCAAGCAGTTAATGAACGCAAGCTACATTATGACAAGCTGGTGGGTATTACTCGTAATCGCAGGTATAGTGACGGCTATCTGGGGGGCAAGGCGGTTCTTCAAGACACCCCGCGGTGCATTTATGCGGGACAAATTCATTTTATCGCTGCCGGTATTCGGGCCGCTTATCAAGCAGCGGGTGGTTTCGCGTTTTGCATCTACCTTGTCAACGCTTCTCGGTTCCGGTCTGAGTATGGCTGAGTCATTCCGCGTTGTCGGCGAGGTTACGGGCAACACGCTGATGAAACGGGCGATTGACCAGGCGAGAGAAAGAATTCTCGCCGGTGCGGATGTCGCGACGCCTTTGCGCGACAGCGGGGTTATTGACCCGTCGATTGCCCATATGGTAACAGTGGGCGAGAAAAGCGGCGAGCTTGAGACGATGCTCAAAAACATAAGCGATTCGCTCGAAGAATCAACGGATATTGTTATCGAACGGTTAAGTGCGGCCATAGAGCCGGTTGTAATCGTTTTTATTGCGGTAATCGTAGGCATCATTGCCCTTGCGATATTGATGCCGATTTTGAAAATTTCGCAAATGGCTATGTAAGGCAAATTGGAGTTTATTATGAATACAAATCGACAAACCATGCTATCAGCAAATCAGGTTATCAGGAAATCGAGAAAGGCGTTCACGATTATCGAGGTTATGGCCGTAATCGTGATTATCGGCATCCTGGCGAGCATCGTCGCCATCAATGTCGTGGGCAGAATAGACCAGTCCCGCGTTACCGCCACCAAGGCCAACCTCAAAGTTCTCCACAGCGCCGTTATTCAGTTCAAGCTCGACACGGGCCGATACCCAACCGAAGAGGCCGGCCTGCAGGAGCTTATCGAGCAGCCCACTGACGTTACCGGCTGGAACCCCGGCGGCTATCTCCAATCAACATCGCTGCCAAAAGACGCCTGGGGACCACGATTTCATTTATCAATTGTCGCCCGAAAGCGGCAAAGCCCTTCGTCATTATCAGCTATGGAGCTGACGGCGAAGAGGGCGGCGAGGGAATCAACGCAGACCTTTACAGCACGGATGCCGATTAGCAGAGGACGGAGGACTGAAGACAGATGACGGAAGACGGAGCACGGAATAAATGGGCACAAAGATAGAAAGCTTTCGAGACCTAAATGTATATAAATTGGCCGTCGAGCTCCAACAAGAAATCTTTGAGCTAACAAAAAAGTTTCCCAAAGAAGAAACATATTCTCTTACAGACCAGATTAGACGGGCTCCCCGTTCTATTGGAAGCAATATTGCAGAATCCTGGCATGAACGACGTTATCAGGCCCATTTTTTAAGCAAGCTTACGGACGCTGACGCTGAACAGGCAGAGACACAACATTGGCTGGATACATCTCTGAAATGTAAATATATTTCAAGTTCAGAGCATCAGAATTTGCTGGAAAAGTGTAAAAGAATCGGAAGGATGTTTGGCAAGATGATGAACAATCCGGAAAGTTTCTGCGGGACAATTGATGACAAATAACAAAAGACAAAAGGCAGAGGACAGAAGGCAAAGAACGGAAGACGGATATTCGTCATCCGTCTTTGGTTGGCCGTCTTCTGTTCTCAGTCCTCCGTCTTCCGTCTTCCGTCATCGGGCGTTTACGCTGGCGGAGGCGATGGTCGTCATCGTTATCATTTCGCTGCTGATAATGATTGCGGCAACCAATCTGAATGGAGTCATTACCAAAAACTCCTTCAAGGCCAAAAGTCAGGGGCTAATCTCGGCCCTCGAGGCTGCGGTAACAAGCGCCAGCCAGAGCAACAAAAGATACGAAGTCATTATTGATATCCCGCAGCAGAGCTATCTTCTGCGTGAGATTTCATCTTCCAATCTGGCCGACGTTCTTGATGAAGAAATAATCGCCCAGGAGGATTTCGGTTACAACTGCAGGATTTCATACGTTTTGTTTGACGACGGGCAATATACAAATGAGGACAAGGCGAAGTTCCGGGCGAGCCGGGCGGGATGGCAGTTCGGCGGCATAATCGTGCTTATCGATTCTGAGGGGCAGAGCTGGTCGATTGTTGTTGACCGGCTGAGCAATATCGTTCGTTTGCAGGAGGGCGAAGCGCAAATCGTCTGGCCAAGGAGCAAAGATGAATCTGCCGTTCTGAAAATACGAACGTATTACGTCGTGCGTATTGCGTATTGCGTGATTTGTTCGCACAACGCACGACGCAGCACGCACGACGAAAAGCGTTTACGCTGGTAGAAAGCATGGCCGCAGTTACGCTGCTGGCGTTTATCGGCATAAGTGTCTGGGTAATTCTGGAGCGATGCACGGCTTCCGCGGCGAACTCGGTTCAGCGTATGCGCGCCTTCGAAATAGCCCGCGAAAATATGGAAAAGATACTTGGTTTGGATTCCGTTCAGGAAACGACCGAATACGGCACAAGTGAAAAATTCCCGGACATACGCTGGCAGACCACTATCGAGAGTTTTTATGAACCGGCGACATCGCAAATGTGGGTGCGGGCGGTCTGCTCGGCGGAATATACCGATACATCCGGCGAGCCCCAAAATGTCGAGCTAACCAACTGGCTTACCAAGCTTAGCGATACGCAGATGAAGCAGTTGACAGAAAATCGGACACTCCAGAAACAACAAATTGCCAAATATATTATCGCGACGGAGGAGCTTGCGGCGGAATTTGCCGGCGTTACAGTCGAAACCATAAGGCAGTGGGTAAAAAACGGTATGCCGATGACGGACGCGGGCGAATATCTTAAGCCCTGGCTGGACCTGTACCTGCAAACCGACGGCAACCCGACGGACGAGGACATGCAAAGCACATTGGCAGAATACCCGGAATTGTCAATTACCAAGCCGAAGAAAGCGACCACGGACAAAACGACAACACCAACACCGGATTCGCAGAAGCCGGAGGAGCCCGGGTCGCAGGCGCAGCCGGGCACCGATTCATCGGCACCGCCCGACGGCCCCAAACAATAACATGGACACCGCACCGACGGCTCCGAACAATAACATGGACCCGAATACTGAAGAAACAAATAGATGCTTTATTGCGCAGGCTCGTAGCGGGCAGTTTGTAACCGATATGGAATCAATCAATAATAAAACGCGTTCTTATAAACGGGCTTTCACGCTCGTGGAGGTGCTTGCCGCCCTGACCGTCGGAACAATGGTGCTGCTGGCGGTTCTGGCTTTATATAACAGGGGGCAAAGCGGCTCGGCCGCGATTATGAGCAAGCTGGAAAGCAACCGCCTGCCTCGTGAGGTTTTTCAGCGAATAGCCGAAGACCTCGACCGGGTTGCCGGCGGAGGCCAGGGGATTCAAATTGATATTTTAAACAAATTGCAGGACGGTTTATCCGCCGCAAAACTGGAAATATTCAGGCCGATTAACGACGCCAAAGACCAGCAGCAAACGCTTGAAAAAATTGTCTGGCAAAGCAGCACTGACCCGGAAAGCGGACTGCTTACCCTGTATCGAAGCCATTCCGGAATCGCGATGGAAGACGCACTGCTCGACAACCAGAAAGAACCGTCGCAGCGAGAGGTTTTTGTGCCGATTTGCAGTGGTATAACTTTTTTCAAAATCGAAGTTCCCAAAGACGATAACGGAACGCCATTGGACCGGTGGACGGAAGGTATTCCGCCGGCGGTCAGGATTACAATGTCATTTGCTCAGCCGTATAAGACGGTAATCGGCATCTTTGACGTACCCGAAGAGGAAAAGATTGTTCGCACCATTGCCGTTGACAGGACCCGCAGGCCGGCATTTACCATACCTTCGACTGATGCCAACCAGGCTGATGCCAACGGGTCAGGCGATGCCAATAACCCGGCAGATAACAACCAACCCACAGATGATGCCAGCAAGCCAACAGGCAGTGTAACGAAACAGCAAAGCGAAGAAGGACAAGCATGATTTTATGAACGGTTGTTTGCAAAATCACGATAGCCGAACCACACCAGAGGCCGAACCATCGGTTCGTACAAGCGGGATTGTGCTTCTGATAACGATGGTAGTGCTGCTGGTTCTTGCGACGCTTGGATACACTTTAGCCAGCCGTGTGGCTTCTCAGCGGCACAGGGACAGTTATATCATCGATTACACCAACGCCTGTTACGCCCGTGATTCGGCGTTAAAATACGCATTGGCCGCATTGGAGGACCTTAACAACGTCAAGTTGATTTCCCGTCCCAATGAGAATGAGCCGGATTTTTCCGACCTTTTCCATCTCAGCGAGCAGGAGTACGGCCAGTTGCTTGAACAATGGGCGGTGGAACTTGCCAAAAATCAATCAAGTCGGCAATACCGGTGAAAGCAACGATGGAAATACGCAACCCCCTCTGTCTGCTACTGAAGCCAACGGCTCGAACGGTGAAATATACCGCTGATTCGAATTCCGAACCAAACAACGGCGTTTTGGACGAAAATACGGGGACCTTATGGTCCGTCCTGGCCTTTTGTGACGGAGCCGGTGGAATTTGACATCGGCTCGACGCACATAAAAATTGAGACCGAAGATGAAAACGCGAAATATCCCGCCGGGTGGGCCATCATCGATAATGAAAAAGTCCAGCGTGAGTCACAGGCGGGCATGCAGACCTTCTTTGAGTGGATGGGATACGATTCCGACAGGATAAAAACCGTCGGGGACCAGTTGAAGCAGATAGCTTCAATAAAACCGTTCAAGGTTGAATTCAAGCCGGTTGTACAAAGGACGCCCGTAACAACCGAAGCTCCAAATCCCGCCAGGCAAGGCACAAGAACGAAGAGAACCGTTTATAAGACGACAGACGGTTTCACCGATAGAATCTATGGTTGCTCAAACCAGAGATTTTTCGGAACTCTTCCACAGCTCCCTGCTCGACCTGCAAATACTCGCCGAACCCACAATTATAAGCGAAACCAGAAAAGAGTCGGCGCTGAAGTATATGGGATTATGGGGGACGACCCAGGTTAATATAAACTCGGCGCCCAGAAATGTGCTGGAAGCCGCATTTACATTCGGAGGCGATGCCCAGCAAATCGCCGACGAAATCATAAAAAAGAGACGAGAAAAGCCGTTCGCAGATATTGAGGCGGTTAAAAAAGAGTTGTTCCAGTTTTCCGACTCAATCGAGAAATGCAAACCATATATCACCACGAGCAGCAACGTGTTTTCGATACACGTTACAGCGGCAAACGGCGTAGCAAAGGTTTCGGCAATCGTGGTTGTGATGAAAAATGGCGGCAAGATTCAAAAGGTCGCTGTTTTTAGCGGTTAAACAGCGCAGCGGACAGCGTATAGTGGGGAAAAATAACTATAAGTTGTGTGCCGAAAGTTAAACGCAGTAAGGAGCTGACTTAAAGTGCAAACTGGGAATTTTTTGGGAATATATCTGGCCAAAGACCGTGCGACGGTTGTTTGTCTGGACGTGCAGGGCCGTGAGAGAAAGCTCGTGAGCTGTTTTGGTGTTTCGCCGGAAGAGTCCGAACAGCCGACTTTTCAGTCGCTGGCCCAGCGCATTGCGGCCGCATGCGCCGAAAGGCAGATTAAATTTACCGAGGCGGCGGTTGCCCTGGACTGCGCGATGTTTATGCAGCACAGTATCCACAGCGAGTTCTCCGACGTCAGGAAAATAACGCAGACGGTCCACTTTGACACGGAAGAGGCCCTCGGCACCGACGCGACGGACGTCGCAATCGCGTTCAAAATAAATTCGACCGACCAGACCGGCGCGGACATCAGCGCCTTCACGGCGCAAAAACAGATGCTGTCTGATTTGCTCGGCGCACTGCAAAGCAACAACATAGACCCGTTCAGCGTGGAGCCGGACGTGAGCTGCCTGGCAAGGTTTGTCTGCCAGAGCGCGTCTTTGTCCGGCGACGTTCGCCCGCTGTTCGCATTTTTGTCCCGGAGAAACGGCTATTTTATCTCGCCCGTTTCTTCGCCCTGGCAGGGGATATCTCCGACGCCGGCAACCTCGATGCGGACGTTCCTTCTGAGTCCCTCGCAAAACAGAAACGAGATGCTGACAAAGCAGTTTTCAATGACCACCGCGCTGCTGCAAACAGCCGGTACAGTGAATCGTCTTGAAATCTTTGATACAGCAGATTCGGTGAGCTGCGAGGATATCGCCCAAAAAACTGCTGTTGAGACCAATCGTATTGACATAACAGGGTTGGCGAAATTATCTGCCGACGCAATCGCGGACTGTCCCGATGCCGTCGAATTCGCAATCGCTTACGGCGCGGCGATTGCGCAGCTTGACGGGTCCGGCGGCACCAATTTCCGCGGCGATTTTATGCCCTACCAGGGCAGGAAGATGCGTTTGCAGCAGACGCTCAAGTTTTTCTCGGTTGCGGCGGTGATTCTTATGTTCGCCGTCGGACTATACGGCCTGATGCAGGCAATACAGTTCAACAAATATCGCGCCAAGCTGGGGGCGAAATTTGCGAAGGATTTTTCGGCGGTAATGTTCGGGGAGAAGATGCCGAGCAAAACAAAAGAGGCGACGAGAAAAATCTCCACGGCGCTGCGGCGTATCAAGGAGGCACAAAAGGGGTTTTCTCTTACCGGTGAAGAAGCCGTCGCGGCCAAACTTGCCCTTGTGCTTCAGGCGTTGAATAAGTGCGCCGCGACCACGGGGCTTAATATCGAGACCGTTTCCATAACCGACAAGATGATTACAATCAACGGCGACACGCCCAGCCCTGAAAAGACCCTGAAGATGTTCGAGGCCTTCAAGCAGACCGGCTTGAACGTTCTCCAGCAGCGTATCAGCACCGACGGGGGCCGCAGCACTTTCGGCGTAACGGTTGAACCCACCACAAAGCAAGGCGGAGGCGGCCAATGAAAGACATAAAAGAAATATACAAAAACCCGATGTTTTATTACATACTCGTTCCTGCCCTGGCGGCGTTTTGGCCTGTGATTATATGGGGTGTTTACCTTCCCGGCGCCGCGCAAACTGCAATAACGATATAGAGCAGTATCAGAAGTCGCTGCCGCTGATGGAGGAGCTTATCGCAGCCGACCCGGAGCGTCTGAACGCAACGAAGGGGAAAGAGACGGTAGCCGGATTCGATTACGCGACTGCCGTCCAGAAGGCCGCCGAATTCTGCTCGATTTCCGCCAATAACTATAAACTGTCTTCAGGGGTGATTCTTAAATCCGAAGGGCAGAAAACGCAGGCCGCCAACGTTTCGCTGAAGGGCGTAAAAATAGCAGAGGCCGCCAGGTTCCTGTCCTCAATCCAGCAGCACTGGTCAGGCCTTCAATGCACGAAGATAAGCTTCAGAAAAAACAAGGGCCAGCCCGATGCCTGGGACGTTGATTTGACTTTCAAGTATTTTTATTGATTGCTGGTATAAAACCGGATGCCGGGCGTTCGACGTTACAATTGATTGACATTATTTTTGCGCATAAAAAAAGCCGAGGCCTGCTTTTTCAAGCAGGCCCCGGTTTAATACCACTTTGTAACCTTTGCTTTGCCGGCAGAAATTATTTCTTCCTGCGGATCAAAGCCAGACCACCGAGACCGAGCAGCGCCATTGTTGCCGGCTCAGGAGTGCACAATCTGAGGTTGTCAAGATAAACAACAGCTGACGACATCGAGCCATCGTTCGAATAGGCGTTCAGGATGGGGAATATTTGCAGCCAACTCGGAGCAACATTACCCAGTGATGCAACGATACCGGAAATATCAACCTTCATCGTACCTGTTACATCGCCCATCGCACCATTCCACCAGCCGTTTGCCATAACATTGGATGTCTGTGTCCAGGAAATACCGCCGCCCTGGATGGCAAAATCCATATTAAAGCCATTTTGGACACTATCGCCGTAATCATCAGCCAGCGCTGTGACATCCATCTCAATATACGTGCTCTGCATGAAAGCAGCCGCAAAGGACGGAATATCCATTTCGCCGATGAAATTCCAGCCAGTGCTCTGAACGACACCGCAGCTCAATGAGCCGTCTGTAACGCCAACGGTTTGACCGCCGACAATCGTATCGCCCCAGCTATTCAAACCACCGACGACCCATCTTCCCAGCTCTGAATAGTCGCTACAACAGGGTCAGCGGCCAAGCAAGCTGAAGCAAGAACTAATGCTAAACAAACAGAAACTATCATTCTACTCATACTCGTACTCCTCCTTCTTCGATTGTTATCACTCTCTTCGTTCGTTATCCCCGGCCACAAGCCAGAGATTTAGTTGCTCTCGACAAACTCACTCTCTACTTTGATTTTGTCTCGAACAACAACAAGCACTACAGTTTGACTTTCACCTTTTTATAACCTTGCGCTTGTCTAACGTTAAATAAAGCGACAACTTCTTTGGTTCAATTATTCACTTTTCAATTGGCTACGCCCTCCTCTCGTGAGGGAGCCATATCTACACACTTGTGTGACAACTATTTACAATACTGAGAATACCACATTTACTGCCAGTATGTCAAGAAAAATTATTATAGGATGCAAAAAAAGTTATGGGCTTCGCTGTGTTGCGTAACTGCTGTATTATCAAGAGGTTATGTGACGAAACACTGTATGTAAACTTGGGCTAATTTGCGTTATTCAGGAAAATATCAGTATCAATACTGAAACGCTATTTCTGTTTCCGCAAAAAACAAGGGCCTGTCTCGTTTGTGGGACAGACCCTATCATTGCTTATTGTCTCAGGCCCGATTACTTTTTCCTGCGAATCAAGGCAAGACCGCCGAGTCCAAGCAGAGCCATTGTCGCCGGCTCAGGTGTAAGTCGAAGGTTATCAACATAATAAGAGTAGGTTGACAGACCATCGGTTGAATAGCTGTTCTGGTAGAATATTATTTGCACCCAGGTGCAGGAAGAACCCGTTTTAAATGCGCTGTAATCAAACGTAAGGATTTCAGTCCTGTCGCCCATTCCGCCGTCCCACCAGTCACCAAGGTCTGCCTGCTGCCAGCCAGTCAAATCGCTGTTAATAACAAGGCCAAACTGGAAGCCGGAACCTGGAGTCCACTCCGAAGCTATTGTTGTTACGTCAAGATGTAATTGTGTGTTGGCCGCAAAATCGGCAGGATTGCAGCCCGGGCCCGGGATGTCACTGCCTACCTGGCCAATGAATCCCCAGCCGATACTACCCGTTAAACCGAGGCTGTATTGGCCGCCCCAGCCAGCATCTGTAACGCCAATGGTTTGGCCTGGATTAATACCTGTGGATCCCCAGCCGCCAATGGGTTCAGGTCCCCAGTCCTCCCAACTGGTAATAAGCGTACCACGCGGATTGAACGCGGTGTTGGGAATAACCCAATCACCATAGCTGACCGAGGCAAGAAACATTACAAGACAAACAGATATGATTACTCTGCTCATACTCTACTCCTCCTTCTTCATTATTACTTCACCCTTTTGCTTTTTTACTGAGTTACCCCTGCTCTCTATCAGGGATATACTAACTCCTCACTACTCAATCGATTTTAACCGTCCCAGCCGCTAAATGTCAAGAAAATTATAAGACGAATTGTTTTTTTGGGGGGGCAATGTTGTTATTGTGTAACCATAGTATTATCAATGTGTTATGCGTAATAAAGGCGCAAATGAAATTGTCTGTTTTGCCGGCTAACGGCACCAAAACCCTTGCTTTAAGGATTATTCTGCCCGGTTTAATCCTGAGGGTAAATAATAATCCTGTCGTGAATAATTGTTACCAGGTCGGCCTTGCCGTCGCCTGTAACATCGGCAACCTTCATTTGTCGCGGCTCGACGCCTGCCCCTTGTCTGCCTTCGCGGTAGGTCTTGTCTTCGAATGTTTTGAACCGCATCGCCGGGACGGGTTTGCCTGCCGAATCGAGAGTCAGTATTTCGATATGATTGTGTTTGTATTCGACCATTATGATATCGGTCCTTTTGTCGCCATTGATATCGCCGGTGGTGAAATTGCCGTAGGCACCGTCCTTTATCTTTGTTTCATAGCTGAATTTCTGTTCGAGCCGATATCGGTTTGTTTTGGCCCCGGGCGGGATAACGAGCCCTAATTTTTCGCCGTCAAACAGCAGGATATCATCAGGCCCGCCGCCTGTGAGGGAGGCGATTAACATTTTGACGCCTGATGCCGGGTTCCAGGTTCCGACGTCCAGCTCTTTGTCGAAGCGGAATGTTTTATCTGTATCCTGGGTAAGAATCTGGAGCCGGCCTTTTTGACCATCCAATAATAATATCGCTTTGCTGTCTTTTGCGCCGTCAACTTTCATTTTTGCCTCGGCGACAGCCGAAATATGATTCTCTGCGCTTTTGGCGTTATACTGGTCGAGGACCGTCCATTCACCTTTGGCGAATATCATACTTCTGGCGAAATTATTCTGAGCTACCAAAAACTCATCACCTGATTTGCCGTCAACGTCAGCCGAGTAAATCGAGCGAAGGGTCGCTTCTTTTATCAAGCTGGTTTGCGCCTTTGGGGAATCGACAACCTCGAATTTCCGTTTTTGGGTCTGGCGAACCAGGATGGGCAGCTCATATTTGACAAATATAAGCACGTCTTTTAAGCCATCGTGGTCAACATCGATGACCTTTATACCCTGCGGATTCGTGGCAAGCTGCGGAAGCTCGACAGCGAGGGTATCGTTGGCGTCGGCTTTTGCCACGTTATAGATTATCCGAAGCGACCTTGTGTCGGACTGTGAGCGGGAGACATATACGCAATCAACTGACTTGTCGCCGTCTATATCGCTTAATTCCATAGCAAGCGGCTCACCCGTTAAATCGACGGCTTTAGGGAAGGTCAATCGTCCGGACTCGAATTTACTTATGCCGATTGTTTTTTCCTTGATGCTCAACACGCCGAGTTCGCTCTTGCCGTCGCCGTCAATGTCGGCGGCTGATAAAGCGTCGGTATCTGCCAGGCACGGAAATCTTGCCGGTTCCGCCAGTCCTACGCCTGGTATTTGCCTGTACAACACGAGTTCCGCCGCACCGGGGTCGCTGATTACGACGTCCGCGAGTTTGTCGCCGTCAAAATCGCCGACGACGAGGTCTCGCTTTTCGCTGCCCTGCCCTGCGGCAAGAGGATAAAACAGCACGGGCCAGTCATCACCCTGCGAGTTATCCGCGACCAGTTTATAGCAGACCAGCCGTCTGCTTATAGCGTCAATCGCAACTATATCCTTACCTTCTTTGCCGCCCATATCAGCAAGCTCCAGCACCAGAGGCATTTCAGATAACAGGCGCATTTCGGGTCCTAACTGGCCATTTTTCTGCCCGAGGCGGACGTGAATGGGTCTTTCGGCATCGTCGGTAACAAGCAGCAGGTCGTTTATGCCGTTGCCGGTGAGGTCCCCGACTTCGGCACCGATGATTCGAGCCGCAGCGGGGTACTTGACCGGCTCACCGAGAGAGCCGTCTTTTTTCTGCAGCAGGACGTATATGGCGTCCCTGCCGACCACAATCAGGTCTTTTCTGCCGTCGTTGTCTATATCTTCGCAGATAAGAGCATTTTCATTGGGCAGTGCGTCGTCTATATTGATGCGTTTCACCGGCTGCCATGTTAATGTTTTCGACTTGTGTTTTTCTTTTTGCGGTTTTTGTAACAATATATACAGGCCTCGCGGCTCGCCATAGTATGCCAAATCAATCAGCCCGTCGCCATTGAGGTCGCCGGAAACCATACTGTATATCCGCTGCGAGACGGGCACGGTTTGCCTGGCGAATCGGCTCGGGCCAACCAGCGCGTTGATATCAATGTCGTTGGGGTCAACCGCCACGTCCTCATCCTCGGGGCCGATTGAATCCTTTTGAAGCAGAATCTCTATCGCGGCTTTTCGGTTGTTTGCCACGGCGATATCGTTTCGGCCGTCGCCGTCAAAATCGGCAATCTGCAAATTCTGAATACCCCAGTCCAGCTTGATGATTTCCATATCGCCGAACCCGTAGTATTCGCTGATGCCGTTTGCGTCCGGCTGGTTAACGTCCCGCCCCGGCTGTTCTTTAACGGGTTTGCTTATGCCTGCCGTTGCTATCGTAAGGCATAATAATATGATTGTGCCTTTAATCGTTCGCACTGGAAACCTCCATACAATCGATTATCTTCAAATCGTTTCCTCAATCATCAATTATCAATCATCAATTGTCAATACTCTGGCACTTATCAGCCGGCTATGTTATTCTTATTGCAGATTAAAAACAGTAAAGGATTACAGGTATGGCAGAAAGATACGATTGCATAATAATCGGAGCGGGCCCCGCCGGACTGGCGGCCGGATTATACGCCGCGAGAGACCGGTTCAAAATGCTGCTGCTCGAAAAGTTTGTTCCGGGCGGGCAAATCAACAGCACCGACAGAATCGAAAACTACCCCGGTTTCGAGCGCATAAGCGGCTACGAGCTTATCGAAAAAATGCAAAAGCAGACCGTCGCCTTCGGCAGTGAAATCAAAACAGGGTCGGAAGTAACCGCCCTGAAGAAATTAAGCAACGGCGACATCGAAATTTCCTGCGATAAAGACAAATACCTTGCCCGCGCGGTCATACTTGCCCCCGGCAGCGACTATCGCAGGCTCGGTATCCCGGGCGAAGACAAGTTTCGCAACGCAGGCGCGGGCGTGAGCTATTGCGGCACCTGCGACGCGCCTTTCTTCAAAGGCAAATCCGTCGTGGCAATCGGGGGAGGCAATACCGCGATGGAAGAGACGCTGCACCTGTGCAAATTCGCCGCCAAAGTAACGCTGCTTCACCGCAGGGACGAATTCCGCGCGACCAAAGTTCTGCAGGAAGAGCTTATCGCGAAGAGTAAAGAGCCGAATACGAATCTGCTGGTTAAATACAGCACCGTGGCGGTCGCCATCGAGGGCAAAGCCAGGGTCGAATCGGTCCGGCTGAAAAACGTTAAAACCAGTAAAGAAGAAAGTTATCCCTGCGACGGCGTCTTCATTTTCGTCGGGATGGTTCCCAGCACCGGGTTTCTCAGGGGTTTCGTTGACCTGACCGACGGGGGTTTCATCAAGTGTGATTTCGCGTATCTTCGGACGAACGTCCCCGGCGTATTTGCGGCGGGCGACTGCCGGGTAGCAGCCGCGATGCAGCTTGCGACGGCGGTAGGTGACGGGGTAAACGCAGCGATGATGCTGAAAAACTATTTCCGCGATTCAAGCTGGTGGAACCAGCCGGCGGCCGGGGGACTTTGAGTTTTGTTTAAAGCAGCTCGTCGACTGCCGCGGCAAGGTCTTTTTTGCTGGTGAGACCCACCCATTTTTTCTGGACCTGTCCGTCTTTGAAAAGGATTATTGTTGGTATCGCGCTGATGCCGAATTCCATAGCGCTATCCCTGGCCTCGTCGGTATTGAGCTTGCAGACCTTTGCCTTGCCTGTGTAATCCTTCGCGAATTCCTCGATGATTGGCCCCATCATTCTGCACGGGCCGCACCATGGCGCCCAGAAATCCACCAGCACGGGCATGCCCGCCGTATGAATCATTGCATCGAAATCCGCATCGGTAAGCTCAACTACATTGCCAGCCATTTTTGATTCCTTTCCAAAGTTGGCCTTAGATTAACCGGATTTTATAGAGTCGGCCAATAACTGTCAAACGCTTATTACGTTTTTTGTGTTTATGATTGTTCTTTTGTTTGGCCGTCCAGAGGTTCCGGCTCACCGGCTGTTTGTTTTGATTTGTCTTTCGGAGGCAATTCCGCAATAGGTATTGGCAGAGGCGGTTCCATTTGTGCCTCTTCGACGGGCTGCTCGATTGCCGAATTATCCGCCGGCGGTATTTCCACAATCGGTATGGGCAATTGCGACTCCTGTTCTGCTTCGGTTATTTCATCAATTGCAAAATCCGGCTCCGGGGGTACTTCCTCAACCGTAGAAGGTGTTGGCTGCTGTTCTATTGCCGCCGCTGCCTGCTGGCTGGCTGCTTCCTCTGCTTCGATTCTCATTATCGCTTTACGAACTGCTTCTTCCGGCGGCGCATCGGTCAGCGCACGCAGGGATATTTTGCCTGTTTCCTGGTTTTGTTCGGCCCATATTAGCTGCGACCTTATAAGCTCCAGTATGGCCAGAAACAATCCTACCAGCACCAGCCGGCTGTTCCTCGGCTCGAAGATACGCTCGAAGTTCAATTGACCTTCTTTTTGCAGCCGATGAAGAATTTCTATCTGATACAGGTCAATTGGCGTGTCATCAACAATAAGACTGGTATCGTATTTGGCGCCGGTCGCCTCCATAATCGCGTCGAAGGCCTCAAGCAGATTCCATACGCTGACCTGGTCGAGGTCAATCGTTGGCTCTGCATTGGGCTTGAACTGCTCGATGACCGTATCAGGCCTGGTGAACCGGTCGCCGTGTTCTTCGGCTGACGCCGCGAGCATATTCGCCGCGTCCTTGAATCTCTTGTATTCCAAAAGCTGTCTTATAAGCTCGGCACGCGGGTCTGACAGATCTTCTGCCCCGATTTCCTCTCCCTGCGTCTTCGGCAGAAGCATAGCCGATTTTATCTG
Source organism: uncultured Phycisphaerales bacterium (assembly GCA_963769245.1). Classification (GTDB taxonomy): domain Bacteria; phylum Planctomycetota; class Phycisphaerae; order Sedimentisphaerales; family Anaerobacaceae; genus Fen-1362. The sequence goes on along the minus strand of CAVYKU010000001.1, from coordinate 843,040 downwards.
CATCAGCGTTGCCGCCATTACCAGGAAATCGCCCGCCACGTCGATATCGAGCTGTTTTAGAATATCGATATAACGAATATACTGATCGGTGATTTTCGCAAGGGGTATGTCGTAAATATCAACCTCTTCCTTGCGGACAAGGTACAAAAGCAGGTCCAAAGGCCCCGCGAAGATTTCAAGATTTACCCGATAATCAGCCACTTACTGCTCCTCCTTTGGGTCATAGGGTTCATTCGCCTCGTCCGTTTCATCCCCTATTTCATATTCTTCCGGCTCGTGACCTTGTTCCTGCTCCTCAAGTATCTGTTTGGCCTCATCGGCGTCCTTTTCCAGCACCTGAAGCTTAACGGGTTTTGAGAATGCCAGTACGCCCGCAAGCACATCCGCTCCGTGCTGGCCCACCAGTATGCTCTTTATTCCAAAATCGTCTAAAACCTGTTTAGCCATATCGGCTTGTATCGAATCCGCGTACTCCGCAATAGTAACAAGTTTATCTGCCATAATACTCACCTAACCCTACAGCTTTTCGTGCTTCAATCAGCGTCTTTATCGCGACGGCCCTTGCCCGCTGAGCGCCTTTTGCCAAAATCTGCCTGAGGTAATCCGGGTTACTCTCAAGCTCGGTTCGCTTTTGACGATAGGGCCTGAAGTATTCTACGATAAGCTCGGCCAGACGTTTCTTCGCTTCGCCATATCCTGTGCCGCCCCTGCGATATTTGTCTTCCCACTGTTTGATTTCTTCGGCTGACGCGAAAAGTTTTAATAACGCAAAGACGTTGCATTTATCAGGATTTTTCGGCGCTTCAACCGGCGTCGAGTCGGTAACAATCTTCATAACCTTGTTTTTGATGCTTTTTTCCGGCTCGAACATCTCAATCGTGTTGCCGTAACTTTTGCTCATCTTGCGGCCGTCAATACCCGGCACAACCGCGACCGACTCGATAATGTGGTCCTTCGGCAGCACAAACGTCTCGCCGTAAGTATTATTGAAATACCCCGCTATATCCCTTGTTACCTCGATATGCTGCTTCTGGTCCGCCCCCACGGGCACAACATCGCTCTTATATATAAGTATGTCCGCCGCCTGCAAAACAGGATACGCGAAAAGCCCGTGGTTCGGGCTTATTCCCTGCGCAACCTTGTCCTTATAGCTGGTGCACCTTTCTAAAAGCCCCTTCGGCGTTACGCACGACAAAAGCCACGTAAGTTCCGTAACTTCCGGCACATCCGATTGCCGCCAAAATATCGTTTTTTCCGTATCAAGACCCAGCGCTATGTAATCCATAGCTACGCCAAGGGTGAATTCGGAGACGTCCTTCGGTGCCGGGTTGCTCGTCAGGGCGTGATAATCCGCAATGAAGAAAAAGCAGTCGTTTCCCTGCTGCATTTGTATATGCTGCCTCATTGCGCCGAAATAGTTGCCTATATGCAGCCGGCCAGATGGCTGAATACCAGAAAGCACTCTCAAAACTAACCTCCTTACATAAAAAAACGATACCGTTCAACTAATTAAATGAGGGTAGCTTTCTTAGGTCCCAAAGTCAAGCGATTTGCACGCATTTGCGGGGTAACCAGGGAACAATGTGTAACGGATAATCGCTGTAAAAAGAAGATACGGCAGGGGCTGCAAAAAGCCCCTGCCGCGTGTAGGCGCAATCGCGTTTATCCCCTCGGCCTGTCTCAATGCCCTTTACAAGCCAGGATTTTTTGATGACTGCCCGTTACTATTTTAGTCAACTTTCACGACGGAATTCACGCCGCCGTATGGGTTGGGTTCCGTGGCGTCATTAAACGGGTCCTGCTGCCAATGGCCGTCCACGATAAATCTGTAATGGTAAGTCCCTTTTACGAGCGGTACCCTGACCTGCCAGCTGCCATCGCCTGCTTTTCTCATAATGGTCTTTTCGGGCTGCCAGTTGTTAAAATCACCGGCAATCTGAACGCTGTGTGCCTGGGGATAAGACGCTACGAAAATAACGCTATCTCCGACCTGGCACGGGCCAAGCGGCTTGGTTGCGCTTATGCCTGAAGACCCGGGGTTCATCACTGTTGAGGACAATGTTGTTGATGCTGCTTTTTCTTTTGAAAATTTTGCTGTTTTCATAACTTAAGTCCTTTCAGAAAAACACAAACTATTTGCAACGTTATCATTACTTGTTCTACTCTGCCGTTCGGCACTGAGTTCGTATATACGCGTTGTGGTTTTTTAAGAATCGCTTCGGAACAGCTGCTGTCGAGATTATCCAGGACGTTCATAAAATTGATGTAGGCGTCATAAGGTGAATTGTAGTGGTTGAAATATTTATGGACATCGCCGTCCGCGAACCATTTGGTGCACATATAATAGAAATGGTCTGAGGTCTGTAACCTTCTCCAGATGTCGATAAGACCAGCGTTTTCGGTGTTTTTGACTTTGTCTTCGAGGCGATATAGTTCCGCCAGGGCGTTTTCCTGCATCGAGTTGCCTCGCCAAGCGGAGAGGTCCCGCTCGATATCCGCCCAGCTTATGGTGTAAGGCACATCAACTATATCTACGGGCGGGTAAGCATGTATTACCTCCGAAGGCGTTTTGAAGTTGTTGTCCGGATGCCTGAAGATTTCACCGGGCAGCTTCCTCATAAATTCAAAAATGCCCGTGTCCTCCCACTGGTGCTCGCCGAAGGTTTCATAATCCATAAAGAGGTTGACGACATGTCCGCAGCCGTTGACGGAACTGACCCATGCGGCGAATTTATCGGCGGTAAGCGGCCACTCGCTCCAGTCGCGATTAGAAAACCGAAACGCGATATCGTCGCTCAACCGGTAATTTTTCAGCAGAAGCTTGAGCTTTGTCGATGTGGGCGGACGGTAAACAAAATTGGCGTTTCTGTACCCGAGAATGTGGTCTGCGCCTTCGGCGAGTATCGCATCGAAGCCGCCAATCTGGTCAACGATGGGAGGCAGGCCATTGTTATAAATAAGCTCGGTGTTCCTGAAAATACGCGGTGTCTGACCAAATAATTGTCTGATAATCTGCCTGTGCGCCTTTACCTGTTCTATAAACTCATCCCTGGAATACAGAAAAGCCAAGCTGTGGTGATAAGTTTCGCCGAGAAATTCCACGCAGCCGGTGTCGGCCAACTGCTTGAACGTGGTAATGCACCTCAGGCGCAAACTTTTCGAGCTGCTCAAGCAGTACACCCGTGATGCTATAGGATATCCTGAATTTTCTCTTGTGTTTGCGGATAAGCTCGAGCATCAATTTATTTGCAGGGAGGTAGCATTTGTTGGCGACCTTCCTGCATATCTCGGCGTTTTTATGGTCGTCGAGATAGTTATTGCTGCGGTCAAAAACATTATAATGCCGTAATCTCTGGGGCTGATGAACCTGAAAATAAAAACATACCGAAGCCATTATTTCTTCTCCTTACTTTTGGCCTGCTCGATTACTTCCTCGTAGATATTCTTCACTTTCGCTGCCGAATCTTCCCAGTTAAATTTGCACGATTCATGAAATCCGTTTTTGCTGAGAGTTGCCTTAAGCTGCGGTCTTTTGAGGACAGCTATCATTTTGTTGGCCATTTCGTCGATGTCCCAGAAATCGACTTTCAGGGCATGTGTTACCACTTCGGCGATGCCGCTTTGTTTGCTCATAAGGACCGGGACGTTGCGGTTCATCGCTTCAAGGGAAGAAATTCCAAACGGCTCGGAAACTGAGGGCATTACGTAAAGGTCAGCCATTTTATATGCCCTGTTAACATCCTCGCCGGTCAAAAAGCCCGTGAAAAGTACTTTGTTTCCGATGCCCATAGAGGCCGCAAGCTCGATAATTTTGTGCATCATATCGCCTGAGCCGGCCATAATAAATTTGACGTTATCGACAACCTGGAGGACTTTTTTGGCGGCGGCGAGGAAATACTCCGGGCCTTTTTGCATCGTGATTCGTCCAAGGAACAGGACGATTTTGTCTTTTTTTTCCGCCGGGATATGACAGATGCCGTCGCCATTGTGCTCAACAGCGTTATAAACGACTTCGACCTTCTCCGATGGAATGCCGTAATGTTTTACTATTGTTTCTTTGGTTAACCTGCTTACGGCGATTACCTTTGAGGCAGCGTGCATACCCATTCGTTCGATGTCGTAAACGGTCTGATTGACATGCTCGCCGCTCCGGTCAAACTCCGTCGAGTGCACGTGCACAACGAGGGGTTTATGATTTTGACGAGATACGGCCTCGCCCGCGGGATACGTCATCCAGTCATGCGCGTGGACTACGTCGAAATTCTCAGCTCCTGCGATTATCATCGCCTTTTCGGCATATTGATTGACCGCGTCGAGGATATTGCCGGTATAATTGTCGGGGCCGAGCGCCATGCCCGCATCGGTTAGTTCAAGCAGGGCCCTGCTTGAGTCGTAATCCCCAAAGCTCGTCTGGCTTTGAGAACCGACACTGGCATAAGGCCTAAGATTTGAAGATACGACACGAAATTTTATATTGGCAAATTGTTCGTAGCGGGTAATGGTGTGAGGGTCATTGGTGCCGATGGTTCTAACTGAGCCGACCGGATTGCCCGTGCCACGCGGCAGAACGAACGTAACTTTTATGCCGAGCTTGTCCATCGCCTTTGTAAGGCCGTAACAAGCTGTTCCCAACCCGCCGCTTATTTGGGGGGGGAACTCCCATCCTAGCATAAAAGTTTTCATTGCTGCTTTCCTTTCTGTCCCTGGGCTTACGTGCCCCTGTTCTAATTTTTTGAATTTTTATCAATGTGCATAAACCTTATTTACGGAAAAATCAGGATAGCCGGGCTGCTGCCTCGGGATTTTTTGCAGCCACTGCCCATTGCAGTTTTTATCGCTGCACCTGAACCATATAAAAGTTGTGCCATTTTCACATACTCTTTCCGACTCGGTCATTTTGCCCCCACATTCCGGACACAACTGGTGGTCCTGGGCCCGCATCATTATTGGCAACAGCCCGGTGTTATTTTCAGTTTTCATAATCGTCATCTCCATTATTCGATGAGATCGCAAATTCCTTAAATATTACCGGTTAAAACTTATTAACGTTGAAGATAATACTCCTTTGTTCACTCGGGGGCATATAGGCATATTGCTTAATTACGATATCGTAATTGCTCACTATGGCAGACAGGGATAACAGGGCAATGAAAACGCGGGATTGCGTTGCTGTGCTCGCAATGACATTGAGGGTGTGTTTATGTCTGAATATTACGGTTCCGGCTGCGTCAAACCTTCCTGAATCGCATATTTGGTAAGCTGGGCAATGCTGTCTATCTTGAGCTTGTTCATAAGATTGAGGCGGTGAACTTCGACGGTTTTTGCGCTGATGTGAAGGCGTTTGGCGATTTGCTTGGTGGCTTTGCCTTCCGTTAAAAGCTGGAGAACTTCGCGTTCCCTCTGGGAAAGTATTGAAAAGGCGGAATCTCTGGCATTATCGGGCTGTCGCATATAGTTATCGACGACGACATCGGATATGGCGGGGCTGATATAGGTTTTATTATTCATCACCAGCCGGATGGCGTTGACCAGCTCGTCGAATTCGCAATCCTTCAGCAGATAGCCGGCTGCGCCCGCCTTGAACATTTCTATTATGAAGTTTTTGCTCGAATGCATCGACAGAGCGATAATCTTGACTTTGGGGTTCTCTTTGACAATCTGGCGCGTTGCCTCGATGCCGTTGAGGTCGGGCATACCAATATCCATTATTACGATATTTGGAGAAAGCTCTTTGGCAAGCTCGACGGTAGTCCGGCCGTCTTTGGCCTGGGCAATAACTTCCATATCCTTCTCGTTTTGAAGCGATTTGCTGAGGCCGTGCCGCAACATCGCGTGGTCATCGGCCAGGATTATTTTAATGCCCATAATAGTAGTCCCCTTTCATCAGGATTTTACTCGATTTTTAAAGGCACTGTCAAGGTTATATGGGTTCCTTTGCCTCGCTTTGATTCGATTTCGAGCTTGCCTCCTATGTGCCTGAGTCGTTCACGAACACTGAAGAAGCCGAGGCCCTTTCGGTTTTTCCGACAGCATCAGATGCGTCAAAACCTTTGCCGTCATCATCAATATTATTTGTATATCGTTTTGTCCCTGGTAACAGGCGACTTTGACCAGTTTTGCTTTTGCGTGTTTTGCTATATTTATAAGCATTTCGCGAATTGACCGATACAGAAGTATTTTTACAGGAGTGGTCAACGGTTTGGGTTCATCGCTGTTGCGGAATGAATACTCCAGTTTGTGCTCTTCACAAAACCGTTCAATCAATTCTTCTATCGCTATTTCAAAACCGAGGGTGTAAAGCGTCGGCGGACTGAGGTCAAAGGTCAGGGTTCTTGTCTGTTTGACCGCCTCGCTGATGTTCTCGCTGATATTTTTCAGGGAATCGACAATATTGGGCGGGGCAGATTTTTGCAGGGTTCCGAGTTCTCTTTTTGAAAAGGCCAGTATCGGGCCAAGCGAATCGTGCAGGGCCATAGCAATTTCGTGCCGTTCACGTTCTTCGGTAAGGAGCAGTTCCGCGGTAAGCAGACGCAAATGTTTCTGGTCGGCGATAATTCTTTCCTGGGCGAGTTTTCGTTCGGTGATATCGCGGAAGACAATTTGCGCAGCCGGCCTGTTCTCATAAACAAGCGGCGTGGCGGCAACTTCAACATCTATAGTGGTCCTGTCAACACGCAGAAATATATTTTCCCTCAGCGGCAAGGCCTTTCGCTTTCTTCGCAGGTATTCCAATTGCCTGTGCGTGCGTTTTCTGTAATCGGGATGAACGAAATCAAGAATCGACTTTCCGATAAGCTCCGCGGAATTTTTAGCGCCGAGCAATCTGGCCGCAGCGGTATTTATAAACACTATTTTGTCGTCTCTTTCGACGCCGATGCCTTCGGGAGAAAGTTCTACAAGCTGACGATAACGCTCCTCGCTTTGTCGCAGTTCCGTTTCTATATCGAATCTGTGGACGGCCTCACCGATAAGCATCGCCATATTTTCTATGAATTCGACGGTTTGGGCCGCTGCTTTGTTTTCCTTCTTGTCGGCAAGATGAATCGCTCCGAGCACTTTGTCCCTGTAACGTATAGGAACAACTGCAAGAGAGGCAAAACCGTGATGAATACAATGGCCGCGGTATCGTGCCTTGTTCTTTTCGGGCAGCGAATTAAAAAACTCAAGAGCATTATCGCAGCGGAAGGAACCTTTCGATGTCATTACCGGTGCATCCTGGGGTTCCGGTGTCTGCATAATAACCCGCATACAGGCGCAGGTATCGGTTTTCAGAGAAAGCACGCTCTCCGAGACCAGAAATTCCTTGTTAAAACCAATCTGGGATTCGTACGGTATCAATCCGTCGGAATTAGTCAGTCGGATACCAACGCATTGACAGCCGCTCCACTCGCGGACAGCGTTGACAACCGAATCGAGATATTCTTTTCTTGCGGATTTCTGGGCGAACAACTCCAGCAGCACGTTTGTAATCCGGGCACGATTTTCTATTCTATTATGTTCGGTAACGTCACGGGCGGCAGCAAAGACACCCTGCACCTGCCCTGCTTCATTCTTATAAAGCGTTGCGTTGCAGACGACGTCTGTTGTATGGCCCGATATATGCCGGATGATAAGCGGATAATCTTTAACCATACCTTCCGCAAGCGCCTTTTTGTAACTTCCTTTGCTTTTTGGGGTTCCGTAAAGTAATCCGAGAAATCGCTGCCTATCAGCCGTTCACGCGAAAAACCTGTTACTAATTCGGTGGCCCTATTCATGTCGGTAATCTTTCCTTCCGGGACTGATTGTTATCAAGTGGGTCAAGAGATGCTTCGAGAAGACCGCGTGCATACAGCGATGTCGAGCGCAGCGCCTCCTGCGCCTGCTTATGGGCGGTAACATCGACACCAATCTCCATAATCAGGGGTGAATCGTCTGTATCAGCGAAGGGGTAATCATATATATCGTAATTTTTGCCGTTGGGGCCGGTCCATTCCCAGAATTGGCTCTTCCCGGTTTTTATAACATTATAAGTTTGGCAGTTCTCGCAGGGTTCGGTGCGGTTGAACAGAAACTCGTAACATTTTCGTCCATTGTCATCGCCGAACCATTCGCGGAAAGTGCGATTGGCGTATGCGACGTGATAATCCGGCGTCAGCAGCACCGCGTAAGCAGGCATCATCTCGAGGACGTCCTCAAATCGCTTTCGTTCGGCCTTAACAGTTTCCTCGGCCTTAACTCGCTGCACCACCTGTTTTTGCAGCTCCAGCACCATTGCACCCAACTCAGCGGTTCGCTCTTTGACCCGCGTATCAAGCTCATCGTGTGCCTTACGGAGCGTTTCCTCCGCTCGCTTGCGCTCGGTAATGTCCATAGCAATTCCAACGTAACGCACCACCTTATTATTGGAATCTCGGAATGGCTTTCCCCGTGATATTAACCAGTGTTCTTCGCCATCGAGACCGCGCACACGCCACTCGGTGTTCAGCTCTGTTTCGTTACGTATCGCCTCCTGCACGGCTTTTTCCGCTTTCGCCCTGTCGTCAGGATGAATGGTCTGCATCCAGGCCGCGTAAGAAGGTTCACAGCTATATGGTTTTAATCCATACAGCTTCCAAATCATCCCAGACCATAAGTTTTTGTTGGTTCGAATATCCCATTCCCACGTGCCGGCGTTCGCGGCCTCCTGAGCCACCTGCAGCCGCTCCTGACTCTCGCGCAATTCAACGGCCTGTTTTTCGGCCTTTGCGCGGGCGGCCCGGAGAATTTCACCTACATAGCCCACAAAAGTGCTTGTCAAAACCACAACAGCAGAACGAGCCCAGAAATCAACGCTGAAATCCACGGAATACAAAGGAGGTATGAAGAAATAATCCGCCGCTAAAACACCAAGAATACCCGTCAGAACTGCCGGGCCCATCCCGCCAAGTAAAGCTACTATGACCGTCGCAGGAAACAGTGTAATAAACGGTGTGCCGGGACCTGCCCATGGTAGCAATGCGAACCGCAAAAGAACAGCCACCGGGACGGCTAAAACAGCGTAAATATATCGTGATAGGTTTTTCATAAATCCAAATCGCTCGGTTTCGGGAAGTTCGATATGTAAAGTCCGGCGGCCCGTATAAGCTCATAATTAACCCTGCAAGGGGCTTCTTTGCGAAGTGTCTCAACCGCCTCGTTTTTTCGTTTTGTGGCCATAAAGGCAACCTAAATCGTTTGGCCTGGCGAAGTAAGGCAAAAGATTACCATATTGTACCAAAATACCATAAATAATCAATAATTTAGCTGCAACTCTGCCCCCCCTAAACGTAAGGAGCTTAAGGAGTTAGGGCATTATCAAACAGCGAACCCTGTTATTACTATGGCCGGGTGTTTCCAGACAATTATGCCGGCAGGATTTATGAAAGCGTTTTCAACTTTTCCCGGAAGTTGCGGACCAGTCATTTCGTCAACAATCTCTACCCATGGCCAACGGTGTTATATTCATTCGTTGAATTTGCGGCAATTTCTTTCATTTGAGGATAAATATTTTTTAACATCTTACGGAAGTGAAATCCATATATCGAAAGGCGAACGGCTATCGGCAAACGACGGGGGTTTTTGAGCGACCAGAGCATAAGCATCCAATAGTGCATCTTGCCCTTCTCTATTATGCCGATTCGCCACATTGACCTGAGAAACGCCCTGATGTCGCTATACCGCAGTTTAAGTTTTGCTTTGTCACTGAAATGGTAGTTTTTAAGAAATGTTTTGATGCGTTTGCAATAGTATTTCTGTGAGTAGATAGTATTCAGCACTTTAAGATACCCGCTCAGGAGTTCGTGAATATCCATCCTTGGAGTAAAATTCATTGTGCAGTCCATGTTGTCCCCGGTTGCCGGCGTTGTTAATCTGTTTTCGCTCATCAGTTTCTTATAGAGTTTCGTTCCAGGAGGGGCGTTGAGCAGCCCAACCATCGCCGTAACAACGCCGCTGTCCTGAATTAAACTTATCAATTTGTCAAACACACCGGGCTTATCATTGTCAAAACCGAGAATAAAGCCGGCCTGGACCTGTATGCCAAACCGCTGTATCTTCTTGACCGCTGCCACAATGTCACGTCCGGTGTTCTGCATTTTGTTGCATTCGGCCAAACTCGACTCATTCGGAGATTCGATGCCGATAAATACGCTGTTGAATCCGGCTCTGCCCATCAGGGTCATAAGCTCCTCGTCATCAACCAGGTCGATAGAGGTCTGTGTGTTGAAGGAGAATGGATTTTTTCTTTTATCCATCCAGTTTATAATTGCCGGGAGCAATTCATTTTTCAGCTGCTGGCGTTTTCCTATAAAGTTATCGTCAACAAAAAAAACATCACCCCGCCATTTATGAATATAAAGATTTTCGAGCTCATCGATTATCTGGCTGCTTGTTTTCGTTCGTACCTTACGGCCCAGCAGGGCTGTAATATCGCAAAAATCGCAATTAAACGGACAGCCGCGGGAGTATTGAACGCACATCACGGCGTATTTTTTCATATTAATTAAATCCCACTGCGGGATTGGCGTACTTTTGAGGTCGGGTCTTTCGTGAGTAGTATAAACCGGTTTAGGACATCCCTTTTCAAGGTCGCTCAAAAAAGCAGGCAACGTGATTTCCGCCTCCTGCAGTATTAGATGGTCAATATTCGAATAAGACTCGGGAAAAGCGGTAAACAGCGGCCCTCCGGCAACGATTTTGGCGTTCAGTTTTTTACAGCGTTCGATAATCTGGGCAACTGATTTTTTCTGAATCACCATGCCCGTTATGAATACGCAGTCCGCCCATTTGATATCCCGGTCATGCAGGGATGTTACGTTCATATCGACCAGCTTTTTCTCGAAAGATTCCGGAAGCATTGCGGCAACCGTAAGCAGTCCGAGAGGCGGAAGAATCGCCTTTTTGGAAACGAACTTTAAGGCGCTTTTCAAGCTCCAGAACGTGTTTGGAACTTCCGGATTGACAAGCAGGATTTTCAATTTATTTTCCTAAACCGGACACCGGCACACTGCCTGAGATTAGGTTTTGTACCGTGTCCTAATTATACGGACAGCTCGACGTCGCATCCACTTTTTTCTAAGGGCGTTTTTTCGTCAATTCGTCGAGATACTTTGCCGCGGCATCTTTACCGCCTAATCCAAAGGCAAGCGCAAGGGCAAAAACAACACCGCCAAGGATAATATTGAAGGCAGTACCCACCAGAAGCGGTGCGATACCAAGCTCTTCCATCGCAATAGTCACCGCGAAGATTATAATCGCCCATCGACTTATGCCGGCAATCAGTTCAGGTTTGGGCAGTTTCGCATTGCCGCAGGCGGTGCGAACTATTTCCGATACAAAACTGGCCAGGAACATTGCGACCACCAGAACGAGCAGGGCCGCTATCACCTTGGGAACATAAGCGAATAAGCTTGCAAGAACATCCGCTGCCTTTGGCAGCCCCAATGCGTCAACTGTCATCACTAAAACCATAATGATAATAAGCCAGTAAACCAGGCCGCTTACAACCTCCCGTGCGTTAATCTTCAAATCGCCTTTCCTGAGAACTTCTGATATACCAGTTTTGTCCGCCATCGCATCGAAGCGTACTGCCTTAAGCAGCCAGTTAACTAACCGTCTGATTGCCTTGGCCACAATCCAGCCCACTATCAGGATTATTAGCGCACCAAGCAGGATTGGGAGATAGTCCAGTACCCTCGCCAGCATTTGGCGAATCGGGTCAGCTATAAGCTCGTTCCAGTTCATTTTTTATGTCTCCTAATTAATTGTTAATGTTTAGTATTTTGATTCCTTTTTATGTTCTTATCGTCTCCTTTGCAGCGCGTAATTATGTATTTACAAAGGGGATTATGCAATAAGAGTAAAGCTTAGTTGCTGCCTCGTAATTGCTTAGTGTCGCCGGTGACAATGCGCCTGCTTTTGTTCGGTGCGATTGCGGACAGCGATTGACTGCCGGCAAAACCGGGTATGCTTACCCCGGACAAACGTATTATATGATGACGGATAATCAGCTTTTACTTGTTATTACCCAGATACTTGAGATAAGTTTCTCTTGCCCAGTTTAATTGCGTGCCCGCGGCCTCAACAGCAGTCATGAGCAGCGCCTCGGTTATTTCTTCTTTTGTTACTCCCGCCTCCAGGGCCGCCTTTATATGTGATTCGGTACAATGCTGGCAGCGAAATGCCGAGGCAAGAGACAGCATCAATAATTCGCGGGTCTTTGTGTCGAGCACGCCTCCTTTGGCGACCGCGTCGTAGAAATCCTGAAACGGCTGACCTATTTCGGGGGAGTTTAGAACGTACCATGGCGTTACTTTTTCAGAAATCATCTTTATCTCCAAAGGGTTTCCACCTTTAAGATTTATATCTGGGCATCCGTGCCCGTTAATCAGCTATATCCCTGCTATGCTCTTATGGCCACCGCGCAGGCAGACCTGCGACATGGATGCAGATACTGGCTGCCCCTGTCGTCTCTTTCCCGGCAAATGCGACCATACACTTCCTTACGGTAAACAGGTATGGATTTAGGAGCGTTTATTCCCAGTTGAATCTCATTGCGCCCGATACCGACAATCATAATCTCAATGTTATCACCAACCATAATTGACTCATCCATGTGCCTGCTTAAAACCAGCATTTTAAAACTCCTTAAATTTAACGCTGCGTTACATGCCGATAACGCCCTTTTCAGACAGAATACACATAAAGCCCTGAATAAGTAATTAGGGGAATGCTTAATTGATACTTCGCAATCGCTTAGTCCGGAGCCGATGTAAAAACAGCCGATATATGCCGATATATATGGAAACAAGAATTTGAAGCAAAACGTAGAATAAACGCAGAACTTAGGGTATTATGGACGAGAGGTCGAAAAATGGAGCACTATGTTTGTATTCACGGACACTTTTACCAGCCGCCGAGGGAGAACCCGTGGCTGGAAGAGGTGGAGTTACAGGACTCGGCCTATCCCTATCACGACTGGAACGAGAGGATAACCGAAGAATGCTACAGGCCCAACATGGCCTCGCGGATACTCGGTCCCGACCGCAAAATTATCGACATCGTCAACAACTACTCCAAAATCAGTTTCGACTTCGGCCCCACGCTGCTGTCGTGGCTTGAAAGACACGCACCGGATGTTTATCAGGGAGTGATTGACGCCGACAAGAAAAGTCAGGAGCGATTTTCCGGACACGGTGCAGCTATCGCCCAGGCGTATAACCATATCATTATGCCTCTTGCCAACAGCCGGGACAAACGCACGCAGGTCGCCTGGGGGATATATGATTTCGAGCACAGGTTCGGCAGAAAGCCGGAGGGGATGTGGCTTCCCGAAACCGCTGCGGATTTGGAGACGCTCGATATCCTCGCGGAGTACGGGATTAAATTCACGATACTTTCTCCTCATCAGGCCAAACGCGTCCGCAATATTGGCGCAACGGACTGGATAAATATCGAGAAAGATAAAATTGACACGACAAAACCGTATCTTTGCCGGCTTGCCTCCGGGCGAACAATAAATTTGTTTTTCTACCACGGGCCGGTTGCCAATGACGTGGCCGGCGGTCATATTTTGCAGAACGGCGAAGTTTTCGCCAAAAAACTTAACTGGATTTTCACAGTAAGCAACGCGGAACACCAGCTTGCTCACATCGCCACCGACGGCGAGACATTCGGTCATCATCATCGTTACACCGATATGGCGCTTGCCTACTGTCTTCATTACGTTGAGACCAACAAACTCGCGAAACTAACGGTGTATGGCGAATACCTCGAAAAATATCCCCCAGCCGAAGAGGTTGAGATTTACGAGAACAGCTCATGGAGCTGCAGCCACGGGGTGGAAAGATGGAAGGCAAACTGCGGCTGCAATTACGGACGGTTCCCATCGGGCAAACAGCAATGGCGTGCGCCGCTGCGGGAGGCAATGAACTGGCTTAGAGACCAGCTCGCGGAAATTTACGAAAGCAGGGCCAAGCAGTTTGCCGCCGACCCGTGGGGACTAAGGGACAAATATATCGCGGTCATAAACGACAGGTCCGCCGAAAACATGGAGAAATTTATAACCGAGTCGGCGGGCGGCGACCTGGATTTCGGCGAGAAAGTGATTTTTCTAAAACTGCTGGAAATACAAAGAAACGCCCTGCTTATGTTCACAAGCTGTGGATGGTTTTTTGACGACATCAGCGGCATTGAAACGCTCCAGATAATGCAATACGCCTCACGGGCGATTCAATTAGCTAAAGAAATAGAAAACAGGGATTTTGAACCTGAGTTTGAATCAATACTCAAAAATGCGCCTACGAATGAAAAAGAATTCGCCAATGGAAAAGAAGTATATGAGAGATACGTTAAAACCGGCACTGTTGATTTAAACCGTGTGGCGGTGCATTTCGCGATAAGCTCGATATTCACGGAACATCCCAAAGAGCAGACGAGCATTTATTGCTACTCAGCCAGGACGGAGATATACGAACGGACGGAGGCGGGCATCCAGGTGCTTGTTACGGGCAGGGCCACGGTGCAGTCGGCCATTGTTCTGGAAGAATACACGGTGGATTTCGCTGCGCTGCACCGGGGAGACCCGTATATAACCGCCGCAGGCAAAGGGCGCATGTCCGACAGCTTGTTTTCAGCCATCCAGCACGATTTGAAAACCGCTTTTCTCAAAGGGGACACCAATGAGGTAATGCGCCTGATGAACGTGGCGTTTGCAGGACAGAGTTATTCGCTGTGGCATCTTTTCAAGGATGAGCAAAGGCATATCCTCAACCAGCTGCTCGATACGACCTGGCTTGAGATTGAGGCGTCGTTTCGGCACATTTACGAGCACAATTACGCGATAATGCAGGCGATGCGCGGAATGAATATCCCGCTGCCCAAAGCCCTGGCCGGGCCCGCTGAGTTTATACTGAACGAGGCGCTGTGCAAAATAATCCGGGATGAGCGGGATGAGCACGCCACCCTGCTTGAACACCTTCAAATACTGGCTGATGAAGCAACCAGATTTTCCCTTCAGCTCGATAAAGCCACTATCCAGTTCGAGGCGAGCAAGAAGATAAACCGGCTTATGACCCAACTGGAAGAGTCCCCTGAAAATACCGAGCTTCTTGAAGCGATAGAGGCAACGGTGAGGATTTTACTGTCAATCGTAACGGAGCTTAATCTTCAGACGGCTCAAAACGTATTCTTCGATATCAGCAAAAAGACATATCTGGAAATGAACAAAAAAGCCCAGGCGGGCGACCATGTGTCGCAAAAATGGGTTGAACATTTCACGAAACTGGCAAGATATTTGGGAGTTAAGCTGCCATAAGGGCTATGCCGCCGGGAAAAACGACTATGACGCAAAAAAGAGCAAGCGGCTTACTTCTGCATATAACTTCGCTTCCATCAAAATACGGCATAGGCGACCTCGGCCCGCAGGCATACAAGTTCGCCGATTTTCTCGCACGGGCAAAACAAAAGTTTTGGCAGATGCTGCCCCTGAACCCGATTACCCTGAGGCAAAATCCTTATTCGCCATACAACTGCATCTCCGCCTTCGCGGGCAATTACCTCCTTATCAGCCCGGATTTGCTATATCAACAGGGTCTTTTGCTCAAAAAAGAACTTCAGGATTGTCCCCGCTTTGCAAAGTCAAAGGTTGAATATCCCAAAGTTGTCTCTTACAAGACAAAGTTATTGAACGCCGCATACGAACGGTTCAAAGTTTCAAAAAAGCAAAGCGATTACGAGCGGTTTTGTATTGAAAATGCGACCTGGCTTGATGATTTCGCGTTGTTTGTCGCGCTGCGTCGGCACTTTGGACGCGTCTTATGGTGCGACTGGCCCGCGAAACTGCGAGATAGAAAAAAAGATGCAATCAAAACGGCGAAGGACAATTTTGCGGAAGCAATCGACAGGGAAACGTTTTTGCAGTATCTGTTTTTTAAGCAACTGGTCTCCCTAAAGAGCTATTGCAAACTGCTCGGAATCAAATTGATTGGCGATATTCCGATTTATGTCGCCTACGACAGCGCAGATGTCTGGAGTAATCCTGAAATTTTCAAACTGTCCGCCGCAAAAAAGCCGCGGTTTATCGCAGGCGTGCCGCCTGATTATTTCAGCAAAACGGGACAGTTGTGGAGCAACCCCGTTTATGACTGGGCAGCGTTGAAAAATACGCGGTATCGCTGGTGGCTCGAACGAATAGGACATAACCTCAAACTGTTCGATATAGTCAGGATTGACCATTTCAGGGGCCTTTTCGCTTATTGGCAGGTTCCCGCCCCCGCGTCTTGCTGTCGCAAGACAGCAGCGGGGGCAGCCAACGGCAAATGGGTGAAATGTCCCTATGATAACTTTTTCAATACGCTGTTTAAGCGATTGGTCCCGCAATCCATCATAGCGGAAGATTTGGGATTTATTACGCCCGACGTCAAAACGTTTATTGAAAGACATCATCTGATGGGAATGCGCGTGCTTCAGTTCGGCTTCGACGGCAATCTCGCCAAGAATCCGCACTTCCCGGCCAACCACATAAAAAATACGATTGTCTATACCGGCACGCACGACAACAATACCGCAGCCGGCTGGTTCGCAAAAGACGCAACCGCATCGCAAAAGAAGATTCTCTTCGCGTGTCTCGGACGCAAAGTCCCGGCCCGTCAAATAAACTGGGAGCTTATAAAACTCGCTTTTGCATCCGCTGCCAATCTTGCCATAATTCCCGTGCAGGATATTTTAGGCCTTGGCGAATCCGCTCGTATGAATCGCCCCGCCACAATAAAAGGCAACTGGCAATGGCGATTGAATCCGGGCCAACTTACGCCTCACACGGAGCGAAGCGACGAGCCCGCTTCGGAAATCTCAAAGAAGATTGCGAAATTGTCTGCTGCCTCCCACAGGACATAAAATCGCCGGCGTTACTCGCTCCACTTGACCATTTCGGGATGCAAGTCCTGCACGGTCGGGTCGGCGGGCCTTATGCGGGCGCTTATATTCTGCACGCCGTATCCCTCGATTTTGGCGGAACATTCGTAATAAGCGATGTTGCCCTGTCTGGATTTAAACGGCATCGGAATAATCTTGTAATTATGCCTATCACCCGGCATATGGAAAAGCTCCACTGTAAATAATTCGGTCGGCGCATGCCCCAAATCCACAACGCATTTGGCTTCGAGAGTATCCCCTTCGCAGACGTGCTCTTTCTTGTCCAGGTTGGTGGTAAGCTCTTTAACCACTATGTAATTCCAGCCCTTGAAAATCTCCTGCTCCCGGCCGATTGCCTCCCGGAGCCGTTGACGGTTATTCTCGCGGAGCAGCTCGTGCTCTTTTGTCGCGGCGGTATAAAACTTTCTTGAGTAATCAACCAGCACCCTGTTCATATTGAAATTGCCGCAAACCGATATGATGGACTCTTTCATCATATCCACCCATCGCTTGGGAATACCAGCTTCATTTCGCTCGTAAAACAGTTCTGCCACTTCTTCTTCGAGCAGGTCATAAATCTGGTTTGCCTCGGCGGTTTCCTGCAGCTCGGTATGAACGTAGAATTTGCCCGCGGTAATCTGCCAGCCGTTTTTGCCGTTGTACCCTTCCGCCCACCAGCCGTCGGGAACGCTGAGGTTCAGGACGCCGTTCATCGCCGCCTTCATCCCGGACGTGCCGCTGGCCTCGTTTTCCATTACCGGGGTATTCAGCCAGACGTCGGCTCCCCAGGCAAGATGCCTCGCCACGTCTATATCGTAATTCTCAAGGAAAATCACCCTGTCTTCGAGCTTGCGGCCTCGCGCGAAATCCAGGATTTCCTTAATCATATATTTGCCCGCGGCGTCGGCAGGATGGGCTTTACCCGCAAATATAAGCTGGACGGGCCTTTTGGGATTAGTGAGTATTTTTACCAATCTTTCCTTGTCCTTAAGGAGAAGCGTCGCGCGTTTGTAAGGAGCAAAACGTCTGGCGAAGACAACCGTCAGATACTCCGGGTTAAAGAGGCGCGTTATGTTGGTAATCTTGGGCTGTGAATAACCCCTGGCGATAAGGTCCGAGGCGAGTTTTCTGCGAATGAATTCGATAAGGTTGAGCTTGTTTTTATGATGGGCTTCCCAAATCTCCTCATCCGGCGTATCGGCAAGTTTTTGCCAGATATGCCCTTTATCGCGGCAATGTATGAAACCGGGGTCGATATGACGGTTGAAGAGATTCGTAAACGGCTCGCTTATCCACGACCAGTGAACGCCGTTGGTTACGTAATCTATCGGGATTTCTATCTGCTGCATACCGGGGAACACTCCCGCCCACATTTTGCGGGAAACGTCCCCGTGTATCTTCGAGACGCCATTGACGTACCTGGAGAATCTTATCGCCAGCGCCGGCAGCCAGAAGGTGTCCTTGTTATTTTCGATAAATGCGTACGCGCTGAATTCGTCGAACGACAGACCAATCTGTCTTATTTCCGGCTCGAGATATTTTTTTACCATCTTGGTGTCGAAGTGCTCGTTACCGGCTATTACGGGGGTGTGCGTCGTAAAGACCGTGGAGGTTCTAATCAGCGCCCTGGCCTCGGAAAATGATACCCTCTCTTCAGCCATCAGCTTCTGCAGCCGGGCGATTACCAGAAAGGCGGAATGTCCCTCGTTTATATGATAGATATTTGGCTTGATATTCAATAACGCAAGTGCTTTCACCCCGCCAAGCCCAAGCACCACTTCCTGCTGTATTCGTTTATCCTTGTCGGCGACATACAGCTCATTTGTTATGTCCCTGAGGTATTGCGGGTTACCCTCGACGTTGGTATCGAGCAGAATCAGCTTTGTCCGCCCTACATCAATCTGCCAGAGTTTAATTTTACAATTTTCGCCGAGTATCCTTGTTTCGACAAACGCGGGCCTGCCGTCGGCGAGCCGTATCTCCTTTATCGGCAGGTAGCGATTTTCAAGCTCAAGGAACAACTCTTCCTGCCGCCCCTCAAGGTTAATGCGCTGAGTGAAATAGCCGAACCTGTAAATGAGTCCCACGCCTATAACCTGCATCCCCAAATCCGAGGCGGTCTTAAGATGGTCTCCGGCCAGAATACCCAATCCGCCGCTGTATATCGGCATAGATTCGTGAAGGCCGAATTCCATTGAGAAATAGGCGATAACGTTGTCCTTGTTAATGCCGCAGTCGTCGCCGCCGTTTTGCGGTGTCCCGCTGTACTTCATATATTCGTCGAATTTCTGCCAGACCCTGTCAAGTTCGAGCAGAAAAGCCCTGTCGCCGGCAAGCTCATTCATCTTTTCTTCAGGGAGGTCCAGAAGAAATTTGACCGGGTTATGATTGACCGACCTGAACAGGTGGGTATCAATACGGTAAAAAAGATTTACCGCGTCATAGTCCCAGAGACACCATAAATTGTGGGCAAGCGCATACAGCTTGCCTAAGCTCTCCGGGTAACGCGGATACACGAAAATATTCTTAAAAGCCATATATTCGACTCCTTAGTTTCGCTTCGCTGCCGAACACCCATATACTTATAGCATTATACGCTGCCGGGGCAAATATAGTTTTGACGATAAATTCAGCGACACGAAAGTAACTCAATAAACCGCAACCCAGGCACAAAAACCCCCGGGACGGATTAGTGACCTTTATAACCCAACAAGGGTACTACTCTTTCCTGCGACGATAAAGCAGGCCGCCCAGTCCCAGCAATGCAAGAGTCGTCATATCAGGAAACTGGTGAATAATATCCGCTCCCGCAGAGGCGGCAGCCGGCCCCGGCCTGCCCGCATCGGTTATTTCAAGATATACGATACGAACTGAGCCGTCGTCGGACTGCATGCCAATCGCAATATCCGGGGACGTCATAACGGGGACATTATCGGCGACAGAACTGTTATTGAACGAAAATCCCGTCCTGTTCGCGGCGAGGACGGTCAATCCGAGAACCATTATAAGCATCATTAACTTTTTCATTTTTTCTCTCCTTAATACTTTACTTTTAAACTTTCCTGATGCCTGTATTATCGCCATTGCCGGATAAAAAAGCATATAGGCAATATGCCTAATTTGTGTCTCACAAATGCCTATGGGGTAAGTATGAATAAAGGCAGCCGCAGGTTTGATTTGGCGGAAGGAAAGTACAAGATATTTCATCGGCGAAGGGAAACACCGGCGTAAAGCTGAGTCATCCATAACTTGGCGTGAAAATCAATTTCGACGCCGTCGTTCTCTTCGACCGGCAGTGAATAAAGGCCTTCGAAATGACTCCGTGAGGCCATTTTTGGAATAATATCTCAGATATATCTGGCCTCTCGCCCTTTTTGAAAGCAGGTTGGTCCGATATAAAGTTGTTTACAAACAGCAGCTTTTATCATATAATACGCTAATCGGCTTTTTTACCGCTGCAAAAGGCAATTGGCGCGGGGACGGGTGTTAATGCACTGGGTAATCGGAGAATCCTGTTGGAACAGCCGGAGCGTGTTTCGCCTGTTGGCGGCTCTGTCGTTATCTTCCCTTTTGTGGTGGTCCGGCATAACTTCGGCCGCCCCGATGACCGCCGGGAACGCCAAAAAACTGGCGCAGGCCTGGGTGGCCGCAAATCCGAAACCTATGGGCAGCTCAATTAGGCAGGGAGATTGAAAGCATTGAAACGTTTACGGATGCCAACAGCCAGCCCATTTACTACGTTGTTTATCTCAGGCCCAACGGCTTTGTAATCGTCCCGGCGGATGATGAGGTTGAGCCGGTCATTTGTTTTGCCAGGGCGGGCTGTTTCGACCCTTCTCCGGATAATCCCCTCGGCGCTCTTGTAAGCAGGGATTTGCCGGGCAGAGTCAATGCCGCAAGGACCATACAGAAAATGGTGCGTTCGGGCAAGGCCATCCAGAGTTTCACACAGCAGGAGATGGACATAAGACATTCGGGCGAGAAGGCCTTCGGCAAATGGTCAAAACTGCTCAACACCGCGGATTCCTGCTCAATACCCCTAACGTCTCATATCAGCAGTCCTTCGGATGTCAGGGTTTCGCCCCTTTTACAAAGCGAATGGAGCCAGACGACCACTTGCTCATCAAACGCCTGCTACAATTATTACACCCCGCCCAATAGCAACGGCAACTCAAGCAATTATCCCTGCGGCTGTGTTGCCACAGCGATGGCCCAGTATATGCGGTTCTGGCAATACCCGACGACGAGTGTCGGGACCGGTCGTTTTAGTATAACGGTTGATGGCAGCTCAAAATACGCAAATCTGCGGGGGGGCAACGGCTCCGGCGGTCCTTATGACTGGAACGATATGACGCTTGTTCCGGATTGCAGCACGACGCTGACACAAAGACAGGCCATCGGCGCACTGACATACGATGCGGGCGTAGCGGTGAATATGGAATACGCATCAAGCGGCTCAGGTGCGTATATGGACGATGCTGACGCAGCGATGGTAAACACATTTCATTACAGCAACTCGATATGTGGCTATAACAGCAACAATACCATCAGCACCGCCGCGTTAAGCACTATGCTTAATCCGAATCTTGACTGGGGTAACCCGGTAATACTTGGTATTTATAACTCTTCCAACAAAGACGGGCACGCCGTTGTGGCCGACGGGTATGGGTACGACAGCGCTACGTTGTATCATCATCTTAACCTTGGATGGGCAGGAATCAGCGACGCGTGGTACAATTTGCCGAACATCGACGCCTATTATACATTCAACGTTGTGGATAGCACAATATACAATATCTATATGAGCGGCTCAGGCGAGATTATCAGCGGGCGGGCAACTGTAGCGGGTTCAGGGTCGCCAATTTCCGGGGCGACAGTAACCGCAACTAAATCGGGCAGCGGAACGTATTCGGCTGTTACAAACAGCAACGGTATTTATGCCATCGCCAAAATTCCGTCAAACTCAAACTATACGGTATCCGTCGCAAAAACCGGCTATTCTTTCACAAGCAGACCGGCCTCTACCGGCAAGTCGCAGGATAATCAGCCGACTTCGGGTAACTGCTGGGGGATAGATTTCAACGGAATTCAGCTTCAGACCGCCCCCGTAGCGACGGATTCGAATGTGTCCGTCTCAGCAGGAACAAGCCAGGTCATTACTCTTCAGGCCACCGACGACAACCTGCCCAACCCGCCGGGGGCGCTGACGTACATAATAACCTCGCTGCCTAAATACGGGACGCTCTCAGACCCCTGCGCCGGTCAAATCAATACTGTGCCGTATTCGCTTGTCAATTATGGTAATGATGTCAATTATACCTCGCGCATCTGCTATACAGGCGACGTCAATTTCCATTTCAAGGCAAACGACGGCGGCACTCCCCCGAATGGCGGCGATTCTAACATCGCAACAGTTAGTATTAACGTTCAGCAGCCCGCTCCCTCGATTATTTACGAAACATATTTTGATACGGGGTTGCCGACCGGCTGGACAATTGTACACGGCGGCTCGGGCAGCTCAACGGATACCTGGCGGTCGGATAACCCGGGAAATCGAACAAGTCCTTACTGGACCGGCACATTTATGATTGTTGACAGCAACTACGCCGGCCCGGTCGATATGAATGAGCAGTTGATAACTCAGAATATCAACTGCACAAATTTGACCGGCGTCAAGCTGAGGTTCGAACATGACTTTGAGTATTACGCCGCCGAGATTGGCGACGTCGATATCCTGGTTAACGGCGGCGCATGGCAAAATATGGCCAGATACCAGGGGGCCAATTATGCCGGCCTTGTAGAGCTTAACCTGTCTGGTTTTGGAGCCGACGGCGCAACCAACGTGCAAATTCGCTGGCATTATTACAACGCCAACTGTGACCTTTACTGGGGTGTTGATAACGTCCAGATAATCGCCGCTCCTGTTGCAGCGGCACCACTTGGCGACTTCAATTTCGATTGCGAAGTTGACTATGACGACCTTGCCATTTTTGCCGACGCCTGGCTAAGCAGCACAGGTCAGGCGAACTGGAACGCCAACTGCGACATCAGCCCGTCGGCTGACGGCATCATCAATGAACTTGATTTTGCGGTCTTTGCGCAAAACTGGCTGGTCAATATCAATTAACACAAGGTAATAGTTGCCTGCTTAAAAGAAGTGGTCTTGCCTTTTTGTCCTGTGAAAAATATCTTGAGTGCGGCGCCTGTCTGTCTTTGGTTTTGTGTCTTATTCGACCAGCAGGTCCGCAGTAACTATACCGGCCTGGCTGTCGTGCATAAGGTCATCGGCAAAAGTGCCTGCTGTTCGCAGATGTGATGTGCCCGCGAATTTGCGCGTTTCGATAAGCCGGGCGCCTTTGGCCGCTATCTTGCGAAGGGCGTGCTTTGCCTTTTGTTTGTCCTGTGCCCCGACCGCATCGACAATAACAGTTACTCGTTTGCTTCTCTGCAAAAGTCCAAGCGCGGTCGCCTCAACCGCTCCTTCCGCGCAGGCGCCTATCAGCACAAATTCGTTTGCGCGGATTTCGCTCAGCAGCCGGTCTATCCTCGGCTCATCAAACGGGTCTAAGCATCTTTTATGAAGAACAATCTGTCGATACTCCCGCAGCAGGTCCACCGGCAAATCCGTATTATTGTCCGCCGCGAAACTTGCCCTGTTGTTCAAAAGCGTATAGTTGATTTTATGCATCCCTTCCGTGCCGTCCACACAGAATCCGCCGTTGTTTTCGGGATGAACTTCGCAAATCGATACTACAGGTATTTTCTTTGCGCGGGCATACGCCATTACCCTTCTGATGTGGCTTAATACTCTCCTGCGATTGCCCACCCTTGCAATACCGTTATCGAGGAAAAAATCCTTTTGAGTGTTGATGTCTATCAGGACCTGCTTACGACGAGTTTTTATCAATTGCCTTATCATTTTCGCGACCCTCTTGTTGTCGCTTTTATCCGGCTTATCCCTATGCCTTTGGCCCTTATAAATCCATACGTCCCAACGCCGTCCGTGTTGCAAAAAAACTATCCAAAATTTTCTTCCTCTCTCACAACCCAGCCATCCTGAATATCGTTTACCCTCGACACTGACTTTAAACCCTTATTTCGTCGTTTTAACCCCGCCAGGCACTAAAGGTTGGCAAAACCGCGTCCGTCTATTATAATAGTCCGCCAACTGCCCAAAATGTTACAAAAGTCGGCCTTATACTGGTTGGTTTTCAAAATGTCAAGAAAATTAAATAACTATCCACAATTCGTCCTGGAGCACCCAAATCCGCCTGTCAAGCTTAATTTTGGCGATATTTTCGGACGTTTGGCCCCCGCCCATATCGAGATTGGCTCAGGCAAGGGGACATTTTTGGTAAACCAGGCAAAATCTCAGCCCGACGCCGATTTTATCGGGATTGAATGGGCAGGCAAATTTTACCGTTTCGCCGTTGACCGGATTGGCCGGTGGAATCTCGCCAACGTCCGGATAATTCGCACCGATGCCGTCCCCTATATCGCCGAATGCGTCCCCGATTCCTCCGTTGATTGCTTTCACATTTATTACCCCGACCCCTGGCCTAAAAAACGCCACAACAAAAGGCGTTTCATCAACTCCGTCAATACCGACCAGCTTATACGCTGCCTCAAACCCTCCGGCACTATCCGCGTCGCCACCGATTTCGCGGAATATTTCGAGCAGATGAAATCGGTGTTCGCCTCCAAATCCGACCGGCTTGAACAAATCGATTTTCTCCCCAACGCCGGCGCTCAAATCGGTGAATGGGTCGGCTCAAACTTCGAACGAAAATACCTGATGGAAAAAAGACCAATCTACACAATAGCAGTCAGAAAAAAATAACGCGGCGGGATTATTAAACTTTGTGCGACTTAGCGGATTCTGCGACGCTGTTTTATGTAGTATTTGATTGCTGTTTTGCCCGAGTCGAACGCTAACCTGTTCACAGGAATCTGCCCCGGCTCAAAAAACTCGATGCCGGCGATTTCCTTTTTGTCTGGCTTTATCTTTTTCGGATTATCAATCCTGCACGTAAAAAACAAATCCGTTGTCGTGTATGTTACGCCTTTATACACGTAGATATTCGGCACAGATATCAGATATCGCGGGTTTTTGATTGTTATCCCAAGCTCTTCGCGAATCTCCCTTATAATCGTTTTCTCAATCGATTCCCCATAGTCCGCGAATCCGCCCGGAAAATCAAACATCCCCGCATTTGGCTCATTTGCGCGAGTTATAACAAGCACCTTTGAGCCATACTCGACAATTGCCCCCGCCGCTGATGCCACGTTGTGAAAATACTCAAACCCGCACTTACCGCACGTTATATGCTTATTCTTTGAATGCGCCTTCGGCCCTCTGGCCCCGCAGCCCGGGCAATACCTGAATATCTTCGACAAATCTATTTTTACCATTCTCAAATCTGCAATCGACAATCGGAAATTGTCAATCCCTACAGCCCCATCTGCTGAATCTGCTTCAAAAGCAGTGCGTATGCCTCAATGGACCCTACGCAAAGCACTACCGTAACCACGATGATGATAATCGTCCAGAACACCTTGCTGGAGACACTGTATTGCGGATTATACAAAACCAAAGGCAGCGCAAGCGGCCCGAAACACAATACTGAGATAACGACAAACGACGTTTTGTAATACCATTTGACGCCGGCGTCTTTCCTCAATCCCTTCAGTTCCGCGTCAATCAGAAACTCGCCGCAGTGCTTGCACTTCACCGCCTCATCCTGAATTTCTTCCGCGCAAAAAGGACACTTCTTCATAATCCTGTCCCCGAAAAGTCAACTGCCTGCCGCAAAAACGATTTATCAAGTTTGCGATGCTTATTAATCCTATCATGTCCGGTTAACTAATGTTAACCTTCTTCTCTTAGTTAACTTCGGTTAACCAGCCCCTATTTGGTTAACATACAATTTTCTCGGACGTAAAGAATCATTAAGTCGCACCCCAAAAACGCCGAAAACAGCGATGTGCCGTCTCAATGCAACAGAACAGATGACACGCGCCGCAGCCGCCCGGCACAGAAGAGGGACTTAAAACAAAATTATTACCTGGTGAGCAGGGTATTTATGGCCGACATTTCCAGGAGAAAGTTTGTTATAATCGCCTTCACGACAGGTATGTCTATGGGCCTGGTCTTCGCTTCCCTGTCATTTATTGACTCACAGCGCAAAGACAACAGAAACAACCTTATGTATTTCACCTCCACACAGGCAAAGCTGATTTCCACAAACGTCAGATGCGCACTGTCCTTTGATGACACCAAAGACGCAAACGCCATTCTCGATACCCTAAAAACCCAGAATTGTATCGCCTTCGCGGGCATCTACGACTGCAACGGCAAACTTTTCTCCTACTACTGTCGCGATGACGTCAAGAACAAGGTATTCAAGCTGGTGCCCCCTACAAAGGCAAAATTCGTGTCTCGCAACGGCTTCATGGTGGTCTCCGAACCCGTTATTCACCAGCGACAGTTCCTCGGAACCGTCTGCCTCTGGACCCAGCTATAATCACATCCTTATCCATCCGCAAATTGATTCAACATTTAATATTGGATATTGGACATTTAATATTCATTGACTGGTTTATTTCGTCGGCGCCTGGTTAGCGTCTCGGCCGGTAACAGAGGCCGAAAACGACCTGTTCGTCAGCCCTTTGCCATCCTGTATTATCTCAAAGCCGGCTTCCATACTGTCTAAGTACCACGAGCTTTCCAGATAGCCCCGCGATACTGCATCATTGATAAAATCCTTAAGGTCGAAACTCGCCACAACGCTGGGCTTTGCCCTTTCGTAAGCGATGTATCTCCATCTGCGCTGCTGGGAATCAAAATAGACATTCCACTGGGTGCCGGCAACAGTTATCGTCGCCTTCTTTTCCCCGCCTGCCGGCATTATTATGCTTCCCTTTTTGTTAAGCCAGACCATCAGCTCCGCGCCGCCTTCAGGAATAGTGCCTCCGGTTTTACTAATCCATGCCTCGAAGGCGGTATTCCAGACGCCCTTTGCGTGATTTACGTCCGTGCTCCAGTCAACGGGGACAGCCGCTATATCGCTTATCTTTATGGGCATGCCGCTGTTTTTGGTGTTCTCGCCCCCGAAGTGCTGGCCGCGAATAATGGATGGATACGCGACCACTATATTCGAATCGTGCGTTGTGCGTATAACGCTGAAAAACGTGGAATCCGGAACTACGCTCAAACACTGGCTTGATGTCCCTCTCCAGACATTATTGGTGATTCGGTATTCGCCGCCCATTATGTTGATTATTGTTTTATTAGCATCGTTTATGTCCCCGCAAAGTTCCTCCGCCCTCGCGTCGCAAAGTAATATACAATCGCAAAAAAGCATACACACAAAAACCTTACTCAAGCTGCTCATCGTTCTAATCCCCAAAAACAACACTGCCTTGTTAATAAATACCGGAAAGCCGACCATAAACCATATCTCTACAATTGTCAAGCGACTGGACACAACTCAACATTCAAAATTGGACATTCAACATTTACTGCTATCTGTCCTCAATTCCCGTTGCTCCTTCTTTCGTTACCTCTGTAATTTCAACTCGGACTATCTCATTCTTGCTTTTTACTTTTTCATTTTTGCTTTTTACTTTGACTAAGAAGTATCGTTCACAATGTCCGAACGCTTCTTTATCTTTTGAACCTTCGATAAGGACCTCACAGGTTTGATTTATAAATTGTTCTCTGAACTTAAAGCCAAGCTCATCACTGATTTTCCGCAAAACCTGTGCCCGTTTTTTAATCAAGTCCGCCGGCAATCTGCCTTTCAGTTTTGCCCCGGCTGTCCCTGCTCTTACTGAAAATGGGAATACGTGTATCTTCGAAAACCCCGCCCAGTTTGATAATTCAACCGTCTCTTGAAAATCCTCATCCGTCTCGCCCGGAAAACCTACGATAATATCCGCCGTAATCGCTGGCCTGTCCAATCGCCGTTTTATCAATTCAATTTTCGCCCGCAGCTCTTCTGCATCATATTGCCGACACATTCCTTTCAACGTCGCACTGGCCCCTGACTGCACCGACAAATGAATATGCGGCATAATATTTTTATGCGCACAAAACACGTCCAGCAATTCTTCGCTAATGTCCCCCGGCTCAAGTGAACTCACCCTAATCCTCGCCAACCCTTCAACCTCCGCCAATCCTTTTAGCAAATCGACAATCGACAATCGGCAATCGGCAATCGGGGTTCTCTTCGTTGTGCTTCTTCCATAAGCTCCCAAATTGACGCCAGTTACCACAATCTCCTTATGCCCAGCCGCCACAAGGGCCTTTGCCTCCTCAATCGCTTCTCCCATCGGCTTGGTTTGAACATCGGGCCTGACTTTCGGTACAATACAGTAAGTGCAAAGGCCGTCACACCCATCCTGAACCTTGAGAAATGCCCTCGTATGCCCCTTGAAACTGGATAGTGGCGGTAATTTGGGATATTTAGCGAATTTAGCCATTCCATCCTTGATTTTTGACCCGTTTTTTGCTTTAATAAGGGGATTGTGGCCGATGATAATCTGGGCGATTCTTTGCGCCAAATCATCCCGGCTGCTGATGATATGAACATTATCGCCGTCGCAAGGGGGATTTTCCCGGCTTTTCATCGCCGGCAAACACCCGCAAACAATCCTTACGCCGGCAGGACTGATTTTTAACGCTCTTTGTATATATTGCCTGCTCTTGGCTGACGCGGTTGCTGTTACGCAGCAGGTATTGATTACCGCTAAATCGGGCTTCTCACGCGAGTCGGCTACCGAAAGACCCAGCTCTTCGAGAAGCTGGGCTATCTGCTGAGATTCGTACTGATTTACCTTACAGCCAAGCGTATATATGGAAAAAGTTCTCATAGTTCCTATAATAATATAATTCTTTGTGTTATACTATTGCGTTGGCAGTGAAAAACGGGTCCCGCCCATTTCCGGCCGGGACAGGAGGCATAGTTTATGGCGGAAAAAATAGGGTCGGTCTGGGCAATTGATATCGGCAACACCTCGCTTAAGGCCCTTCGACTTAGCAACGAATCCGGCACACTCGAAGTTACCGGCTTCGAACATATTCAGCACGGCAAAGTTCTTTCCGGCTCAGGCATCAAGGACCAGGAAAAGCAGGAGCTTGTCGCCATTTCCCTTCGCCAGTTTGTCCAGCAAAACGACCTCGGAAAAGATGAAATTATCGTTGCTGTCCCCAGCGCAAACAGTTTCGCCCGTTTCGTCAATCTCCCGCCCGTCGAGAAAAAACGCATCCCCGAAATCGTCAAGTTCGAAGCCAGCCAGCAGATTCCCTTTGATATCAACGAGGTTGCATGGGATTGGCAGATGATGACGGAAGAGGGGGCGGCGGAAGCGAAGGTGGGGATATTCGCGATAAAAAACGACGTTGTGACGGCTGAGCTTGAGCACTTCAGCAGAGAAGATTTGGAGGTAACATACGTCCAGATAGTGCCGATGGCGTTATACAACTATGTTTTTTATGACAGGCCCGACCTGATGAAATCCGATACTCAGGCGACGGTGGTGCTGAATATCGGCGCTGAGACAACGGACCTTGTGGTCTGCACAAAATCGGATGTGTGGCAGCGTGCGATAGCAATGGGCGGCAACGCGTTTACCAAGGCGATAGCGGATACGTTCAAGCTGAATTTTGAGAAGGCGGAGAAGCTAAAACGGACGGCTCCGATGAGCAAATACGCCAGACAGATATTGCAGGCGATGAAGCCGGTGTTTACGGATTTGGCGTCGGAAATTCAGCGTTCACTTGGATTTTATATCAGCTCTCATTCGAATGTGAAGCTAACGAGAGTTATCGCGATGGGCGGCGGCACAAAGATGCGAGGATTGCTGCAATACCTTCAGCAAAGTTTGCAGATGCCCATAGAGCGTCCGGACGCGTTCAAACGGGTCGCAATTAACCCATCGGTTTCGGCTGCGAAATTTCACGAGAGCGTATGCGATTTTGGAGTAGTTTACGGGCTTGGGGTGCAGGCGCTTGGTCTTGGGCAGATAGAAAGCAACCTGCTGCCGAAGAGTATAGCCAAATCAATGATTTGGGCGAGCAAGACGAAATATTTTGTGCTGGCGGCATGTCTGATATTAGTGGCATCGATTCTGGCGTTCGCCAAGACGCTTGTAGACCGCGCCAGCTACACCAGCAAGGTATCACAGAGGGAGAAAGTTAAGGCAGTGCTGAACGCGGCACAGAAGGCAGAGAGCGACCTAAAGGCCGAAGAGGCCAAGTCCAGCGAGTCAGAGGCGATAATAAAGAAGGAATTCGAGCAGTTCAAATATAGAGATATGGTTCCTTTGCTTTATCAGAAGCTGATAGCGACACTGCCCAACGCCAAGAGCAATCCAGAGCAGGCGGAGTTATACCGAGCTTTTGCCGGCGGTGACGCCGAGACGATAAAGGAGAAATACCCTGACCGCAGTGAGCGTAAGCAGATTTTCGTAACCGGGATGACTATTTATTACACGCTGGATATCGCGAATGGTCAGTTCGGGGTGATGGGTTTCGAAAAAGGTCTTGATACGCGAGATGCAGGTATGGGAGGTACGATGGGCGGCAGGAATGCAATGCCCGACAGGAGCGGGATGATGAGGGGCGGCGGTCGCGGCGGCGGCAGAGGGATGCTGGAGGCGAGAGGCAGAGGAGCACCCGCCGGCGGCGGTGTGTCAACGCCGCGAGGTTTTATCGTAACGATAACCGGTTACAGTCCTTATAAGAACATAAGCGAGCTGCTTGACCCTCCCAAAGTCCAGGATGACCCGAACAAATGGGGCCTGGTCACCCGGCTGATGCATTTGAACAGCATGTTTGATGGCAACAGTCCTTTTGAGCTTTACAAGAAGACGGACAAACAACATTTTGACTTTCAGACGGGGGAAGTGGATTTGGCGGCGGAGATACCTGCCGGTATAGGGGTCAAGAAGAAAATAGAGGGCAAAGACGATGTGATAATTGACCCGATGACCAATGAGATAATAAGCAAAGTTACGAATGCTGATAAAACCACGCAGGTAAACGACTCCTGGTTTGTGCTGAACTTTAAACTTAAGTGGAAGGATACAAACGAGCCGCCGAGTGAAGCGGTCGCACCCCCAGGCGCGCCTCCAGGTGCGCCCCCAGGTGCAGGTAAGCCGGCGGCGCCGCCTCCAAGCAGCGGTCGCAAGTCACAACCTCCTAAAAGCAGCGGCGGTGGCGGTCACGGCGGCGGGGACACGGAATAACTCGCGGTGAAGAAATTCTGTTTTTAGCATAATGTTTTACTGATGGTGATGGTGAATGGCCAAGATTAACATTGACATATCAAAATTGAAAGATTTGCTGAAGGTGTTTGGCGGATTTCGGGCATATTCTGTATTGATTTGGCCCGCGATAATACTTTTGGCCTGCGGGGCCGTTCTTACAGCGACAGTATTGCTTGGCAGGGGCTTAAAGCAAAAGGTCAGCAATGAAAGTGTGCCGATAGGCAATAAAGTGCTTGTTCAGTTGAAGAGTTCGCCGGCGGCGAAGCAGGCCGAGGTGGAAAGGCGGTATCAGGCGGCATACCAGCAGGACGCCAATTTTATACAACAATTGTCAGTGCAGAGTTCTGAGCGTGAGCTTCTGAGTTACGACTTATTTCCTCAACCCAAGGATACATCGACCTTGTTATTCACCCGGTTCGGGGAGAATTATCGTCATGGAATCGAGGCAATGATAAAGAAGGTCAACGGTCACGATTGTCCCAGTGCAGATGAGATAAAGGCTGCAACGGAGACGAGTAAAAACTCCGGGCTTTCAAGGTTGGGCGGGGACAGTGACACAACGACAAGGATTATCGATGAGATTTGTCGGGCCAGGGCGAAGTCGTCGTCGGTATATGCGAGCCCCGACGTCGTGAGCGGATATGATTTTTGGAAGACGTACAAGTATTCCAATGTAGATGACAGCATCAAGGACTGCTGGTTCTGGCAGATTGGTTACTGGATAATAGAGGATGTGTTTACAACGGTGGAGAAAATGAACGCCGGTTCGAGCAGTATATCCAGCTCTCCTGTGAAGCGAGTGGAGCGTGTCGGTTTTCTGACGCCAGACGCTCTTTTTATGCCCGGAAGCGTCGGTACCAGCGGTGGTTTGAAAGTGGCGCAGGACAGGCCTAAGTACGTGACCAGGCCGGAGGAGCAGTTGACAGAGTCGTTTACCGGTCGCATAAGCAACGAAAGTATGGATGTGGTGCATTTTAGTATGGTTGTAGTGTTGAGCACCAAAGCGATAGTGCCTTTTATGCGGGAGTTGTGCAGTGCCAAGGAGCACAGTTTCAGCGGATTCACGGGCCAGGAACCGGCGAAAGTTTTCAAGCACAACCAGATAACAATTTTGGAGTGCCGTGTTAAGCCGGTGGTTCCGCTATACAGCGACCAATATTACAGATATGGGACTGAATCAGTGGCCGAAGTTGAAATGGTTTGCGAATATATATTCAACAAGCAGGGTTATGACGCGATAAAACCGGAGTCGATAAAAGGCCCCGCGGCCGCCAAACCGGGCAATTAGAAACGGCGTCTGATTGAGTTTGCCGGAGCAGAGTTGCGACGAATCGGGACTTCGGAGAACGTAAGGATTTTGGAATTATGATAAAAAAACAAGGCAATTTCATAGAATCGCATATAGAAAAGGCAGTGTTGCTAATAGGCGTTCTTGCGCGCTGTACATTGTGTATGCGTTTGTTCTGAGTAACGTGGAAAAGGTCCCATTCAACGGCCAGAGTTTTAGTCCCGGGCAGATTGATACATACATAGCGGAGCAATCAGACAAGCTTCAATCTCAGCTGGAGAGGGAGCCGGGTCTCAAGCCGGCATATATACCTCAAAGCAAAGTTTTTCTGGAAAAAATGAATTCGGTGCTGGACAAAAATTTGAATGTATTCTGGCCTGTGCCGAGTTCCGTAGAGATGACGGTGGACAAGAGATATCGCATCCCGACGGTCGGCGAAGTAAATGATGTATTAGCGGGGCACATAAGAGCTGCGGCGTACCTTCCGAAGGTTGCGATTACCCAGGAGAATGTCGGGGCCGAAGATTCATATGAGCCGAACGACCTTGATTTAGTTACGGTCCAGGGAAATTTTGACCTTGGTTCGCTGATAGACAGTTTTCAGGAATGCTTTGCTGGTAAAGGAGTTCCTGAGGGCTGGCGTGATAAAGGTCTGGCCAGGCCGGTGTTTGCGGGTGTTGGGCTTCAAAGGCAGCGTCTTGATGAAAATGGGGAATGGAGCCAGTGGGAAGACATTCCACGTTTGCGGATAGACCCCAAGCGAAATACATACAAGATAATAGATGATGTTAATGATCTTCCGATGGGCGGAGTTATGGTTCAGATTGCGCAGGTGGACGACCAGCGGACGCAGGCAAGTATGCTTCAGCCGGAGCCGTACAGGATAGCGTCTGCGGAGGATAACTGGCTGCCGCCTGCATTGCACGAGAAGTTTTTAGCGGTTCGTCGAGAAAAAGAGGCACAGGAACGCCGTGAGGCGGCGACGGAGCGTGAAACTAAAACGGCAGAAGAACGTGAAAAGATGACAACAACGCGTTCGACCCGTGATATCGTACCCAGCAGTGGTCGC
This sequence comes from uncultured Phycisphaerales bacterium, assembly GCA_963769245.1. Classification (GTDB taxonomy): domain Bacteria; phylum Planctomycetota; class Phycisphaerae; order Sedimentisphaerales; family Anaerobacaceae; genus Fen-1362. The sequence continues at coordinate 809,501 of CAVYKU010000001.1, read as the reverse complement.
GGCACAACAACAGGGCAAACGATGGGCGGCGCAGGCGGCAGAGGCGCGGCGGGTGGAGGCGGTGCCGGCAGAGGCGCCGGCGGCAGCGGTGGAGTCGCCAGAGGTCCAGTCGGCGGTGCAGGCGGCCGTCCGACGGCAGCAGAACCTGACCGCAGCGGCGTTTCTCGCAACACTCAGAGAACTACGAGCCGGACAGACACGCGTACTGAAGCGACGACGACCGAGCAGAAGAAGATTGCCAAGACGACAGTAACAGAGGCAACAATAAACGAAGAACTGAGAAAGATGCTGCTGAGGAACAAGGATCTAAGCAGTTTGCATGAGACGATAACATTCTGGGCATATGATGATACAGTGGAGCCGGGGGCGAGCTATCGTTATCGAATTCGTATCGGGGTATTCAATCCTGTGGCCGGGACCGGCCAGGTGCTGGCGGAAGACGCGGCGAGTAACAGCAAAGTAATATTATGGAGCGCTTTTTCGGAAGAGACGGACATAGTTGACATTCCCAAACGGCTGTATTTCTTCCCGACAAACGTTCAGGAAGCTGCAAAGGCCGTAGAGGTTCAGGTTTGCAAATATGTGATGGGTTATTGGTACAGCGAGCAGTTTATGGTCAAACGCGGAGATATCATAGGCAAGATAGCAAAGGTTGAGGTTAGCGAGAAAGACAAGACCGCAGACGTGAAGCTGCCTGAGGCGATAGATTACACAACTGGAGCGATTGTGGTGGACGTGGTGGCAATGAATGACTGGTTCGGAGACAAAGCTCTGCAGCCGCGGCAGTATTTTGACATATTGTTCAGCTTTGACGGAATGTGGGTGGACAGGCTGCCTGCGAAACTGATGAACTGGCCCGAGGATTTACGTTTGAAGTATAGCGAATTAAAGTCGCTGGAGAAAAAGACCAAATCGCCATTGCGTGACTGGAACAGCGCCACCGTGCTGGAGGGAGGCCAGCGTTCTGCGCCCGGCGGCAGAGGGCCAATGGACAGGGGCGGCAATATGCAGGACACAATGCCAAACAGGGGGCCGATGCGGTAAAATCAAGAGTGTTAGTCCTTTGGACAATTAGCTGTAAGGACAACGCAGCCGTCTTTTGTGACTAAACAATCGTCTTCGATTCTGACTCCGAGGCGTCCGGGGATATAAACGCCCGGTTCAATTGTAATCACATCGCCTGCCTGTAATTTTCCTTTTGCTTTGCCTGATATGGCAGGCAGCTCGTGGACGTCCAGGCCAAGTCCGTGGCCGGTTCCGTGGCCATAAACAGGCAGACCTGCTTTTTTTATAATTTCCCGCGCAGTTGTATCGAGCTGGCTGATTTCGACTCCAGCGTTGACCATTTTTATGGCGGCGGCCTGCGCATGTTTTACGACGGCGTAAACTTTGTTATAAAGCCCGCTGGGTGTGCCGACAGAAAAGCACCTGGTCAAATCACAGCAGTAGCCGTCGAGGCGCACGCCGAAGTCGATGAGGACTGTATCATTCTTTCGTAATTTGCGCGAGGTGGGCTGGTGATGAGGTCTTGAGGCATTGGGGCCAAAGGCGACAATTGTTTCAAAGCTGTTTGCACCCCCGGCTTTTCTGATTTCAAAATCGACAATTCCCGCCAGAACGTTTTCCGTAAGGCCTGGTTTGACATGCCGGAGGACGCGTTCGAATGCTCGTGCGGCGATTTTTGCGGCGGCGCGAATAGCAACAATCTCGAGCCGGTCTTTTTCCCGGCGTGCTGATTCGACAATACCTTCGGCAGCCTTGAGCCGGCAGGACAGGTTTTTCTTCAGCGACTGAAAATTGGCGAGCGATATTGATTTTTCGACGGCGGCGGTTTTGATTCCACGCTGCTTTCGCAGCAGTTCGGCGACAGTGTTACCCATAGCTGCGGTGCGTTCGACGATTTTGCAGAATGGGCACTGGATAACGGCCTGTTCGGTGTATCTGCTGTCGATTACAAGCACGACTGCGCGAGGCAGAACAATGGCCCAGCAATCTTGGCCGCTAAAGCCGGTGAGATAGGTAACATTGGCGGGTTTTGCAACAATGAGACAATCTGCGCCGGCCCGGGTAATCGCGGCCCGGATGCCCCTGAGGCGGGTTTTATATGCGTGTTTATCCATTCGTAAAAATTCTCCAGTCAAAAACCTGATGCCATTATTAACAGCAAGGGCGGGAAAAATAAAGATTTTTTCCGCGTTGATTTGGAAACTGGGAATTCTTTTACTATAATTTGGTTAATTGAATTGATTCGGCTGGATGGGGAAAGCCGGTCAAAAACAGAGCATATCGCCTCACAATCATAACCTTAACGAGTAAAGCAGGAGGAAACACAATGAAACGTATAGCATTAGTTGCTGTTATGCTGCTCATGGCCGCGTTCACCTGGACCATATCCACGTATGATACAGGCAGAAGCCAGATTGTGGTAGTAAGCTATTGCTGGAGATTTTAGGATAGCTTGCGGATAAGCTGATTGATATCCCGTTTTAGTTAGACAGGCGGGAAAACTTAACATATTTCACATGAAACAGGACGGCGTAAGTCGTCCTGTTTTTTTATGTCTTGCCCGCCCGGCGGAAAACCCTTACAATGCTGCCCTTTGAATCGTCCGGCTTTTTCAAAGGTAAACGGAATCCATTATGCTGCTGCCTATTCGAACAAATGTCAGGTGCTACAGAACGCCATACGCCAATTACGCCATCATAGCCGTAAATGTGATTGTGTTTTTGTTGAGCTACTGGCCCGATGCACAGGCAAGAGAAATTCTGCGTCCCTGGGCGGAACGGTTTGTTTTCACGCCTGCTCACCCGTTTTTGTGGCAGTTTATCACTTACGCTTTTCTGCACAGCGGTTTCCTTCATATCTTCGGCAACATGTTCTTTTTGTACATATTCGGCAATAACGTAAACGACAAGCTCGGCCATTTCGGCTACATGTGTTTTTACTTAGCGGGCGCGGTTTTCAGCGCGGTCGGCCATACGCTGATAAACAGCAACCCGGTTATGGGCGCCAGCGGCGCGGTGGCAGCGGTTACGGGGGCGTATCTTGTGCTGTTTCCGCATACCATTATCACAGTTGTTTACTGGCTGTTTTACTTTGTCGGCACATGGGAGCTTCCAGCCATTTACTTTATCGCGTTCAAGATGATTATTTTCGATAACGTCATCGGACGATATACATCTAACGTTGCCTATGATGCGCATCTTGCGGGTTACACATTCGGCATCGTTTCATCGCTGTTTCTGCTGGCGACAGGATTGCTGAGCAGTTCGCAATTCGACCTTTGGGCGATGTTCAAGCAGTGGAACCGCAGGCGCGCATATCGCGACGCGATTGCCACCGGCTATAATCCATACACAGGACAGGGCGGCACAAAACGGATTATGGCCAAAGAGATAACAAAGCCGGGGCCTGATGAGCCGCAGATCAGGCAATTGCGCGAAGACATCGCCAACAGCATTTATCAGCACGACCTGCAAACAGCCGCTCAACAGTATCTTAATCTTATGTCACTCGATAGCGAACAGATTCTGCCCCGCCAGCATTTGCTCGATATCGCCAACCAGCTTGCCAGCGAGGGTGAATATAAGCCGGCCGCGTCGGTTTACGAAAAGTTTCTAACTCACTACGCAAATTATGAGCATATTGAGCAGGTTGAGCTGATGCTGGGGATAATTTATTCGCGGTATCTTGAGAAGCCCGACCTTGCGCTGAATCACCTGCGTGCCGCCGAGAAAAAGATTGCCGACGCCGCCCAGTTATTGATGTGCCGGGCGGAGATTGAAAAACTGCAAAGCCGCTAACCTGTCTGGTTACGATTCTACTTTTGCACCAGCATGTGCATCCAGTAAGCAAGATAACCCGTCAAAGCCCAGATGGCCGAGGCGGCGAATAATACCAGTGAGCCAATGATACGCAGGCCCTTTTTGTCGTTCTGCCAAACCACGAGCGGCGAGAAAATGCCGCATAAGCCGCACAATATGAATCCGACGCCCGACAGAATCGGATGCGTTGTCAGGTTGAGGTCGATTATCCGCACACCAAGAAGCGCCGCTGCCGCACCTGCGAAAACGGCGTATATCGATAAAGGCAAAAGTTTCCATCTTTTGGCTAATGTCAAAGCCAGGCCGAGCAAAAGCACGCCAAATAACACCGACATTTCGCCATAAGCCGAACTATATGGTTTGGGCAGCGGCCAGGTGAACGTAATCGCGAATCCGCCTATCGCGGCAACAAGGCCGGAGATTGTGAACGCGGGGACCCATCGGCCGGTATCTTCCGGGGTATCCAAATCACGCCAGACGAAACAGCCGAGCAGGAACAACCCCGCAGCCATATTTATCAGCATCAGCGTCAGATAATCAACCATCATAATTTTGTCTCCCAATCTCTTTACCTGTGCTCTTGATAAAAGTGCGTTCAGGTTACCCGAAATTGTAGTGCTTTTTGACGGCCTTTTTGACCTGCCATTTACATTCGAGGTCAACGGGGAAGACGACGAAATCGCCGGGGCCGAAGCTGACAGACCCTTTGCCGTCGGTTACGGTGACGTCGCCCTCAAGTATGAGGCAGGTTTCCTTTTCGGTATATGCCCAGTCGAATTCGCTCGGCTTGCAGGTCCAGATGGGCCAGGTTTTGCAGGTTTTTTCTTCGTCTTTGGTGGGCTTTCGCACCACAATGTCTTTTGCCGTCGGCATATTTCGCTCCTTTAAAAGTTTATCTCGGTTTCGCCGGGGGTATTATACCCCGTCTGTTGCCTTTTGCAAACCAGCCGGCAAATTTTGTTTAATCGTTATGGTAAAACGGGCTGGTTTGCTTTACAGTATTCGCTTTATAAAAATTAACTATGAACAACGAACAATTAAATAAATTCAAGGCGTGGTTCGATAAATTCGTCGCGGGGTTTTACGGCAATAACGAATATATCAACGCCAATATAAAACTAAAGGAAGAGCACAGCGGGCGGGTGTGCGATGAGATGCTTTACCTTGCGGATGAGCTGCGCTTAACCGACAATCAGCGATTGTTAGCTGAGACGATTGCGCTATTTCACGACGTGGGACGATTCCCGCAATTTCTCAAATACCAGACATATAACGACCCGAAGAGCGTCAATCACTGTCTTCTCGGCTTAGATGTCCTGCAAAAGGAAAATATCCTGGCGCAGTTGCCGGATAACGAAAGGCAAATTATCGAGACGGCAATTCGCTATCACGGGGAAAAGGAGCTGCCAAGTAATCTTGCGGGCGATACGCTGCTGTTTTCCAAAATGATACGCGACGCGGACAAGTTAGATATTTTTAACGTGGTTATAAAGGCGTATATCCAGCAAAGAGACGACCCGGATAATTTCAAACTGGAGATTGAGATGCCCGATGAGCCGAGGTGCACGCCTGAGGTGCTTGAGGCGATTTTGACGGGCAGCCGGATTGATTATAAGATGCTGCGAACATGGAACGATATGAAGCTGTGCATACTCGGCTGGGTTTATGACGTCAATTTTGTTGCGACGCTTAGCCGATTAAAAGAGAGGCGATACCTCGAAACTATTTTTGAATTTTTGCCCGATACCCCCGATATTCGCAAAGTCCGCGAGAAAATCTTCGCTTACGTCGATTCCCGGCTCAAAGCCGGCTAATAACAACTAAGAGTTGCTATTTGTTCAGATTTTATCCGTCTGCAGAATCAAATCTTTCTTATAACAAATCAACCACGATACAAAGATGAGAAACACCCAGCAGGAAGTAACAAGCAACGTTATCGACACAAGGCTATGGCCCACAGAGGTTACATCACACACGGAGAAGATCACAATGCTGACAGGTATGAACAGTAAAAAGCCGGTAAGCAATGGCGCCCTCTCGAAGCAAAGAGACAGGCCGAAAATCATGGGGATTAGTCCCATTACTATAAAAGCCGGATATAACGTAAGAGGTGTAAAAATAATTGTCTCGCCCCTGTAAACAAAAGGCGGAATAATCGGTGCTATTAACTGGCTCACGATGGCAATCAGGGCAAACATTAATCCGGTTACTAAAGAAAAACCAATGGCTGTTGCGATGGTTCCGTAAAATCGTTCACGTCTGCCGCCGGCGGTAAGCATTTGAGAATGGACTGGTAATTTTATATAGAGCCCTACTCCTGAAATAACCATTATCATGATAAACACAATAATGAACAACGAGGAAGTGGGCAGAAAACCCCACATGATTGCTAATGCCAGTGCAATAAGCAGAGTTTGTCTGCCGCACGACAATAATATGCCGAGGCAAGGATAAATCGCTCCCCACAGGTATTTGTGCTTTTGGGAACATTGGGTCAATCGACCTATGAAAAACCGTTCCACAACAGACGTGATTCGCAATTTCGCCTGTTTGATATCTTCGTTGATATCTGTTGTCGAGGCGGCCAGTTGCCTGTGGGCACTTTTAATTTGTTTATCTTTATAAGGCCCGCAATATATCACGCACAAGAATATGCCCGCGGCCAGCATTGCCAGCCAGCCATCAAAGGGTTGTATGCTAAGATAGCTAGCGAAAACAAGCCGGATAAAGATCACCAGCCACAGAATCCATATCATAAATGACGTAGCATTTTTCCTTCCGGCGGGCCAAGGAATACTCCATCCTAAGTAAGCGGCTGCGAGCAGAGTAAACCATATTACCGCGGCAACATATCTCTCCCACTCCTGCGGCCACTTTGCCAGAAGCAGCGGCAATGCACACATAAAGGCCAGGGTAAAGCCGGATATAATCGCGAATCGCTTCATACTCTTTGTTAAACGAGGCACACAGAAAAGCCCGCCGCAACTCAATACGCTCCTGTAACCTGCCCCTAATTGCGACATACCTATCCAAACGGGAAAAAAATAACACAATAGAAGCCACCATACATCGCTGGTTCCTAAAATTTCCCGGACATTCCCCGATGATGCCCCAATCATTAATAGAAGCCATATACCTAAAATAAGAAAGAAATATAACCAGCCAATCAGAGTTCCAAACACAAGATTGAATCCAGCTTTGATTTCGCGCATAGATGTCCTCACTTTAAGCTAACAATGACCCTGTAAATTTCATCGAGGGTCATAGGCAGTATTTCGACTTCGCAACCTACTTGAGCCGCCTGTGCGAACAGTTGTTCGCTTTCATAGCCCATTAGGGTAATTATCGCTTCCGTGCCGTTCCTTTTGCACTCGATAACCTGTTTAAAGGGCAGCGTCGCGGGCAGTGCGCCATGTAAGCTGCTTATTTTTACCCTCGCGTATTTTTCGCGCAGTTCGTCAAATTCGCAATCACACAAAATCTTCCCATTTTTCATTACCAAAACGCGGTCGATGACCTTTTCTATATCGCTCAATATATGCGACGAAATGACAATCGCACGGTCCTGCGTCTGAATCAGCTCCGGCAGCAAATCCAAGAACCGCGCCCTTGCTATGGGGTCAAGGGCAGAAACCGGCTCATCGAGCAGCAGAAGCGCCGGCTCAAAGCACATTGCCAGCAATACCGACAGCCGTTGCCTCTGGCCGGGCGATAGATTTTTGATTAGCTCTGAGAGGTCAAGCTCAAAATCATTTATAAATCTTTGCTCAAGGCCGTTGTTCCACTTCTGGTAAAACGCTTTTACATAACGGATGAGCTGCCGGACCGTCATAAAGCCGACGAGTTTGCCCTCCTGATGCACATAGCCGATTTGCTCAAGCTCTTTGGGGCCTAATTTTGCAGCGTCACATCCAAAGGTTGTAATCTTACCCGAATCGGGCAGGTACATACCTATTATGTGCCGCAGCAGCGTGCTTTTGCCTGCGCCGTTGGCCCCGAGAACGCCCGTAATTGTGCCCCTGTGAATATCGAGAGTCACGTTATCGAGGGCCTTTACATAGGTAAACTGTTTTGTGACTTCCCGCATTTGAACTATTGCGTCCGGACCGTTCATTTTCGCCTCCTGATATGCTGGTCATATCGGTTATATTCTTCCGAAAGCAGTTGGTGCAATTCCTCCTCCGAGACGCCAAATTGCACCGCCTTGGCTGCCGCCTTATTCACAATCCTTTCCAGTATTTTTCGCCTTGCCTGCTCTCTGTGGCTGTTGCCTATTTTCGCGATGAAAATTCCAACTCCTCGTCTACGTTCGACTAATCCCTCTATTTCGAGCAGGGCATAGGCCTTGCTTATGGTCATAGGGTTGACGTGCAGCTGCTCTGCCAGCTCGCGGACGGAAACTAACTGCTGTCCCTCGGTGAGCTGACCGGACATAATCTGATGCCTTATCTGCTCTATGACCTGCAGATAAATCGGAACTCCACTATGATGGTCTATTTCCAGCAGCATTAAACTTGCCTTTCCTGATTGCTGTATTACTGCAGTAATACAGTATATTCGACGCGAATTGAGAAGGCAAGAAAAAAATAAAATATTTTTATGATTCGGCCCAAAGGCAGAATAAACTGGGGGCGGTAATTGTCGATTCCGCATCCGGTCTTGACGAAAAGGGGATTAGGGATTAGCATACAGAACCGTCAAAAGAAGAGACGCAATTTCATAACTTATGACCCCCAGGCGGGCCTGGGGGCTAAGTGAAAGGGAAGATGATGGAAGCGGTGTTGCAGACGAAAATCGGGAGCGTTGAGCCGAAAAGAGGCAAAGTGCGGGATGTTTATGATTTGGGCGATAAGCTGTTAATCGTCGCAACCGACCGCATAAGCGCGTTCGACGTTGTGATGGCCAACCCCATTCCGAAAAAGGGCATTGTGCTGACGCAGATATCGCTTTTCTGGTTCGAGTTTTTGTCATCATCCATCAGTCATCACTTAATAGCGACCGACGTGAGCAAATTCCCGACGCCATTCAACAAGTTCGAGAAACAATTAGCGGGCAGAAGCATGCTTGTCAAGAAGACGAAGGTATTCCCAATCGAATGCGTTGTTCGCGGCTATCTGGCCGGTTCGGGGTGGAAGGAATACCAGAAATTGCAAACGGTGTGCGGGGTAAAATTGCCCGCGGGAATGAAGCAATGTGATAAACTTCCTGAGCCGATATTTACGCCCGCGACGAAGGAGGAATTCGGCAGGCACGACGAGAACGTCGATTTCAACAGGTGCGTTGAGATTATCGGGGGTAAAAACGCCAAATACCTGCGCGACAAGAGCATCGAGATTTTCAAGAAGGCATCGAAATACGCGGAGTCGAAGGGGATAATATTAGCGGATACGAAATTCGAGTGGGGCGAAGTTGCCCATTCGACTGGCTCAGGGCAGGCCGGGCAAACCATTCTTATCGACGAGGTTTTGACGCCCGATTCATCGCGTTTCTGGCCCGCGGATAAATACCAGCCGGGCAGAGACCAGGAGAGTTTTGACAAGCAGTTCGTTCGCAATTATCTCGAAGAGATTAAGTTTGATAAATCAGGTCCGGGCGTGAAACTGCCCGATGACGTCGTCAAAAAGACGGGCGAAAAATACATAGAGGCCTACGAACGCCTTACGGGCAAAAAATTCGGGTTCTAGAGTTGATGAACGTATCGATTCCCAAACACATCGACTGGCGGCGGTGGATTGAACGCTGGGACCGGATGCAGGATTTCTATATCCCGGCCAGAAAAGAACGATTTGAAATAGTAGTGCAGTTAATCGCGGATTCCCAGCGGAAGGTTTCAAGAGTTTTGGATGTCGGCTGCGGCACAGGCAGTTTGATGATGTCTGTTCTGCGGGAGTTTCCGACTGTCGAGGTTTGGGGCGTCGATTTTGACGTTACGCTTCTTGCGCTGGCTCAAAATCGCCTTGCTAAATTCGACGGGCGAGTAAAACTGGTGCGGGTTGACCTGCGTAAAAAACGTTGGACTGATATTGTTGGCGGACCATTTGACGCGATTGTTTCGGCAACGGCTTTGCACTGGCTTAGCCCCGCGCAGTTGGGCCGGCTGTATAAACAGTTCGCCGGGATTCTAAAGCCAGGCGGGATATTTCTGAACGCCGACCATGCGGCAAGCTGCTGCGAAGGAATACAAAAATACTGGCAGAACGAGAGAAATCTTTACTGGCGACATCACAAAAAGAACGGCGTTGACGACTGGGATGGTTTCTGGCGGGCTTACGGGCGAGCGCTGAAGATTGACGTTACGAAGTTTCGCAAAGCATTGATGGGTGCGTGGGTCGGTTCGGAGCAGGGCCAGCCGTTACAGTGGCATTTTGAGAAATTAAAGGCAGGTGGATTTAAGGCAATCGATTGTTTTTGGCGGCTGGAATATGACGCGATATACGGCGGTATTCGGAAATGAATGAACGGCTATACAATCACCGGCGTTTGCTGATTTGCATATTACTGGCGGCTGTAACTTTCGCCGTTTATCTGCCGGTCCGCAATTACAGCTTTCTTTTTTACGATGACAATGTTTATGTTTCAGACAATGCACAGGTCAAGCTTGGCTTGAACTGGCAGGGAATCAAATGGGCGTTCACAACAGGGTACGGTTCCAACTGGCATCCGCTGACGTGGTTGTCTCTTATGCTGGATTGCGAGCTTTTCGGTGTCAAATCCGGTCCTATGCACATCGTAAACGTACTGTTTCACATCGCCAACAGCATTCTGCTGTTCCTTGTTCTGGCCCGAATGACAAAGGGGTTATGGCAAAGCGCGTTTATAGCGGGGTTGTTCGCATTGCATCCGCTGCACGTTGAGTCAGTGGCGTGGGTGGCGGAGCGAAAAGACGTTCTCAGCACGCTGTTCTGGCTTTTGACTATGCTGGCTTACGCCTGGTATGTCGAGCGTCCTTCGGTGCGGCGATACATCGCTGTTCCGGTTTTGTTCGCCATAGGGCTTTTGGCCAAGCCGATGCTGGTGACATTGCCGTTTGTTTTGCTTTTGCTCGATTACTGGCCCCTGGGACGAACCGGAGGGCAGAAGACAGAGGACGGAAGACAGAAGGTATCTCTGAAATGGTTAATAATTGAAAAAGTTCCCCTTATTGTTTTAGCCGCCGCATCCAGCGTTATTACTTTCCTCGTTCAGCGGGCGGGCGGGTCTATGCTTTCCATTTACGCGGTTCATTTAAGCGAGCGTATCAGCAACGCGATAGTATCTTATGTTTCGTATATCAGTAAAATGTTCCTGCCGGTCGGACTGGCGATATTGTACCCGCACCCTGCCAACAGAATACCCGCCGCCAAAGCGCTAATTTGCGCGGCAATACTGATACTGATAACCATAATATGTTTATATTACGCCCGGCGCCGCAAATACCTGCTTGTCGGCTGGCTTTGGTATCTCGGCACGCTTGTGCCGGTAATCGGGATAGTGCAGGTTGGTTCGCAGGGGATGGCAGACAGATATACGTACATTCCGTTAATCGGACTGTTTTTGATAATCGCCTTTGCGGGGGCGGAGCTGCTGAAGAAAATATCGATGGGGACAATTGCGGCGGGCGTTACAGCCGGGGTCATCCTGTCGGCCTGCGGAATTACCGCGGCGGCCCAGGTAAGGCACTGGAAGGACAGCCTGACGTTATTCAAACACGCCATCGACGTAACAGAAAACAATTATCTTGTGGAGAATAATTACGCCAACGTGCTTAGCAATCTTGGAAGGAACGAAGAGGCGCTTACGCATCTTGTTGAGGCGCTGCGGTTTCTCCCTGATTCGCCTGAAATGCACAGTAACTTCGGGAACATTTTGAAGAAAACGGGCAAATTTGACCAAGCGATAGAGCAATATGAAATCGCCCTCAAGCTCAATCCTGATTTTTCGCTGGCGCGATATCAACTTGGGGTGACTCTTGCCGCCAAGGGTGATTACGAAGGCGCGATTAAGCAATACCGGCTTTACGCGTGCACCGCTGCGGATTTGGCAGATATCTGCAAGGGCCTGGGGACAGAATCAGTCAGGCAAGGCAAGGTCAATGATGCGGCAAATCAGTTCCATATTGTCAGGCCGGATTCGACGGAGGTTCGCAGCAACTTCGGCTATGCCCTTGCGCAAAACGGAAAACCGAAGGAGGCAATAGAATATTACGATAGGGTGCTTGCGAAGGACCCCAATAATGTTATTACCCAAGGGCGACTTGCCCTTGCACTGGCGGCAATAGGCAGTATTGACGAGGCAATTGCGCATTGCCGGATTGTTATCACAGCCAGGCCCGATGACGCCGAGATGCAAAACAACCTTGGTATGCTGCTTCAAAGGCAGGATAAAATCGACGAGGCTATTGAATGCTATAAAAAGGCCCTGCAAATCGACCCCAAATTACAAAATGCCCGCGAAAACCTCGATTCCGCCCTCGCTCAAAAACAGGCAGGCAAATAGCCGGGAAATCGGCCTGATAAGGGCTTGCAAAAGAGAGAGAATTTGTTACGATATACTCTCAACAGCTTTTTGTTGCCGCGGACGGTATGGCCGGTTATATGGAAGGTTATAATACGCGGTATAATGGCGGGGGTCGCCTGATATTATTGTTTTTGAGTTTGCGAAAGGATAGAGTGATATGAAAAGATTACTGGTGGTTTTGTTGGCGCTGGGACTGTCGGTTCCGGCAATGGCGCACTCGGGGGGCGTGCTTGTTTACAACTTGAAGCAGAGCGGTGTGGAGTTCGAATATGACTCAGATGCAAACGCCTGGGCCCAGAGTCCGAAGTCAAACCACTCGCATTACCTTGTTATTGAGCTGGACAGTAACTCTCCTGGCTCCATCAATCTCTGGTCGGTCGAAACCTGGAAGGAAAAAGACGCCGGCGTAACGATCAATTATTACACAGCAGAGGGCCCGGCCGATATTAATTTCACAGAAACGTCGACTGCGAGTAAGACGATATGGATTATCTCGGACATTTTTTCCTCAGGCGACTCGTCCGTACACATTATGGTATCGGGCCAGGCAAAATCGACAAAGATTGGCACCGGCACATATACTGTCGCTGCTGCCATGAGCGGCTACGTAATCTTTGGAGATATCCCGGATGGAGACGTCGGCGCAGGCACGTTGTCATTGACACTGAACCCTAAGGCTACTATAGCACTGACAGCACAGGTGCAAAACGACAGCGGAGATATAGATAGCGCAATCAGTGACTACTTCGAGAACGTGCTTGGTTACGAACCCGGTTCCGATGATTAGACGCATCCAGTGATGCGGTTTGTTGTAATCCCGCCGGCGGCCGTAAAAAGCCGCCGGTTTTTTTGTTTCATTTTTTTCATTTTCCGCTTACACAAACCCCGCCCCCAGAGGTTATTATTATGTAGAAGTAAAATGTTCCGGTGCTCAGCTAAAAAGGGCTTTTTTAATGAGATACTCAAAGCGATTGGAGCTCTTTGAAAAATTAAAGAATGAGCACATCGGCTATCTTACGACCACGCTTTGGAAACTCACCTGCGACACCGATATTTTTGACGAGGCGATTCAATACGCGCTTCTGGCCATCTGGATGAATCTCGAAAAGCTGACAGGCCCGCAGGCGGGGGCATATATCTATCGAATAGCGTTGTCCGCCAACTCAAAGGCGTGGCGAAACCGCATCGGCAAAAACGGGCAGATACCAACTGCGACCCTGACCGGCCGAGCTGCATACGAAGAAGTCGTCAATGTGGAAACGCTGAATCTGGTCAGAAAGGAAATCGCCAAGCTGCCCGAACAGCAGGGGCAGGCGATTGTGATGCGGTATATCGAACAGGCCGATTACAAAACAATCGCCGACAAATTGAACTGTGCCGAGGATACCGCCCGTTCGCATGTTTCAAAGGCGATTAATACACTGCGAAATAATCTCGCTGAAATGAACATATCGGAGTCCTGAAATGAATGAAGAAAAAATAGAACGAATCCTGGAAAAAATAGGTCAGGCAGATGTGCCGCCGAACGTCGCTTTGATTGCCGAAAGGGCATCACGGAATTTTGATACTGCCCTCAAAATAGCCCGGCCGAAACATTGGCTTTTTACTCCTGTCCGGTTAATCGCGGCTGCCGCAGTCGTTATTTTTGCGTTCGCAGCGGGGCGATGGTCAAGGCCTCTCCAACAGATATCCCCGTCGCCTGAGATGGCTGTTTACACCAAGTCAATCTCGACATATCCGGCTGTCGGCAAAAACCCCGAAAGCTTCTGGCAGCAGAAGGCGATTGCTGCGATGCAAACAAGACCTTATGCTCAAACACAATTCGACCAAAACCGGCTTCTTAACGCCTATAAGCAATACCTTAAGGAGAAACACAATGACTAAGAAAAATCTTGTCAAAATATCACTCGCCGCCTCTTACGTTTTCATACTGGTTATTTTCGGCTGTATCCCGGAAGATTCCCTCCAGTGGAACGCAGACGGCTCCAAAGGTATCTACAGCAAAAAAGGATCTTTGTATCTTGTCGATGGCGGCACGGGTTCACTGACTCAAATCGCTCCAAAAGAGTCCACTGCAATCTGGCCCGCAATATCGCCAGATGGTTCTTTGTTCGCCTACAGCCAAATCATTAAAGTTGACGACTTTAACAGCGCCTTTAAGCTTCTCCCGCCAACCCAGGCCAAAGAAATCAAAGAGCACGCAGAAATCCTTAAACAAAAAATCCTCACTGATGGGATAAAAGACGGAAATCTGCCCTCCCTCGAAGATTACTCCAACGAACAGCACACTGCCTGGGTTGACCGATATCTAATCGAAAAAGCTGATGCACAGCTTGCCAAGGAAATCAGCCCGGAAATAATCAAAAAAAACAAAGAAAAAGAGCTTACTTACTACCAGCTCGTTATTGCCCAGACAGCCGACCCGAACGGCAGAAAAATACTTACGACAAGCTCTCAGCCGCTGTGGCGTATCCGGTTTTCGCCGGACTCCAAATTTGTCGCGTATGTTTTGGACCGCATAACCGGCAAAACCTTTGAAGTCGGCTTTGACCTTTATGTCGTTTCGCTCGCGGAGAAAACACCTGCAGCATTTGTGGCATCGGCCGTAGCAATCGGGTATGACTTCAGGCCGGATTCGCGCGCTATTGCGTATCTTGAGCCAGAAGATAAAAATTTCAAAGACCAGAAAATTGTCCCCGGCTCACTCTTTGAAAAAATCACCATTGACGCTAATGGCCGGTTTCTTTTCTTGACCGAAAAACTTGATGGCAACGATTCTCAGATTAAATATACCTGCTCAGGGCCGACAAAAGCATACGCAGGTGTTGTGTATTATTCCTGGATGAAGGTCGCTTATGGCCGTGACAGCCGAATCTTTTTCTCTTCGACTAAAATATCGCTTCCTTCCAGCAAAGTTGATGATGAGCAGGGCTCGGTATTTTGCGGCGATACCCTTACGGGCGCAGTAAGCGATATACTTCCGCAGATAGCGGTCGATTTCACGCAGAGCAACAATCATCTTTTTGAATTATCGAAGGATTCTCGTAAAATGCTTTTACCAGGCAAGAAAAATACTCTTGGGATTTATGCCCTTGGCCCCGACTTCGATTCTTCGAAAATCATCGTTGACACAAACGAGTCCTTCGGGGATGACTCTCCGCCCAAGCTTGCCGCCGAGTGGAAAGGTTCTAATCAGCTTTCCTGCCTTGTCTCTGAAAAGTCCCGTTATCTGACTGCAGACCCGAATACTCCTCATCGGCGAAAGGAAATCGTAATTCTTGACACCGATGGCAAACTCGTAAAAATTCTGAGCAAGGACTGGCCCGACGAGCTTCTCGATTATTGATTAATGATGGTCAATGACCACGTAAAGGCATTGGATATTTCAATCAGATGCTAAAACGTGGTCGTAAAAGGGTACATTAAGAAACTTAGCGAGCAATTTGGCCTGCTCTGAAATCTGCTCTCTATCCATACTGGAATACATGGTAAGCCGTGCGCCAAGAGGATTATTTAAAACAGCGTACAGTTTGTAAAAAGTAGTATCAGTTCTTTTTCCGGGGGAGATAAAAGAGCACAGTTGGAACGCCCCGATCGCCGAGAGATGACAAAGCGTAGATGATTTACCGATAGTTGGTATAACACCGCTTAATATAAGGGCATCGTTTTTTTTGTTTGCGATTAAGTACCATCCGCGATAAAATTTTATAAGTGTCCACAAAAACCCGGCAAAAAAGCATAAACCTGTGAATGGAATAATAATTTCTGTAATCCAGAAACGCCAATCCCTAATCGTTTCCTGTTCATAGACAAAATAAGGCCCTATCGAAAGGAATATCCCCAGTCCTGCTCCCAGAGACATTATTATTGTATCTGGCCAGCACCTTTTCAGGATTATCATATCATTAGAGAGCATAACAATGTTTCTACTTTTTTGTCCACTGAAGCTGTTATCGACATCTGTATAGGCGGGTATTAGTGCCTGCTGGCCTTGTGCGAGTGTAACTTCCACGAGTGTGGAGTCGGTGTTTTGTCCACTTAAGAAATCATTCAGTTTTTCAAAAGCTTTATTTAGATTTGTTCCTTTACCGCTTATCGCGATTATGATTTGCTGTTTTGAGCAATCGGTCCGCTCAAGGCATAATGTTACGGCTCCTTTCCTGACGTTTGTGCGTCCTATATCCTGACTGCAAATATCCAGCCGTGCCTTTAATTGCCCTTTGTCTAACTTCAGCTTTTTGTAGAACGGTCCCAAATCATAGGATATCAGGATATCATTGCCGCCGGTTTCCCAAGAGATATGTTTTATGTAATTCGATAGTAAAAATGCCGTAGCGATAAAGAGCAGCCCGAATAATATTCCGGCGAGAGGATTGCTACTTTGTGTAATAGAAAGATAAATAATACTCGTTCCAAAGGCAATGAAAAGTAAGAATCCTATAAGTTGATTGACGCTCGGTTTAAGCGTGACGCGGTTGGGGCCAGACACTACGCGTATATTGTTCCAAGTCGTACTGCCTAAAAGCTTATAGGCACGCTGCGTTCTTTCCGCCAAAAAGTCCCAGGCATCTTTTGTTGAATGTGTTCGCATATTTTTTTTGTATCTCTACAGTTTCCACGCCTTGGCGAATGCCTTGAAGCTTCTGTCGTAAGTTTTTTCGACTTCTGGCGGGAAACAGCAGCCGGGCAATTGCCTTGCCGACAAATGATACGCGATACATTCGCAACACAGGCCCGTTTTATCGCAGCCCGCATACGTGCAGGCGCAGTTCTTCAAATTTTCCTTCTTCCGGCATTCCATCTTTCACCTTTTAGCTTATTCTATTGTAAACTCGTAAATACTGACGCTCAGCGCAGGGGCTTTAAGTTTATGCGATAATCCTTCAGCGGACTTCTCCTCAATCGTAACCTTCGGTTCTTCGCCAGGCACATTACACGCGAGCGGGTCGGTGCCCGCGATAACCCAAAGTTTTCCTTTGTCGGCAACCTTAATGCCTTTCAACTCAATCGGCAAATCACGCTGTTTATCCGTCGGGTTGACAATCGCAATGGTTATCGCCTTGCGGTCGCTCTTTAACGCCGCCGCAACATCGAGAGGCCCTATATTAATGGCTTTAACCTCGACGGGTATCTCGCCGAAGTGCTGCCTGTAAAGTTTCAGCGTAACTCCCGTAGTATCGAGGATTGACGCAGTGCGGGATGTCTTGATTGCGCCGATGACGTTTACCGTCTGGGCGTAGTTGGCCATATAGTAAATATCACTGTTTCTGAAATACTCGTGCAGGCCGGTCGCGACGCCGAGGGCATCTTTGAGATGATACTGAACCCCCAGCTCGCCGTAGATGTAATTGCCATACCAGTAGTTCCATTCATCCATCGCTATGCGGATATCTTTGCCCGCAAGCTCATTAACATCCCTGCGATATTTCCTGTGGGCGTCGGCCACGCGTTTTATCTCGTTGGCAAGCTGCTTGGTATGTTTGACAACATCTTTATTTTCTTTGCAGTAAATATGTTCGCTGATAAGGTTCATATAACCAGAGCATACCTTGAGCATCGTTTCGCTCCACTTTCCGACGTTACCTACGCCGACGAGTTTGGCGTTGGGGTCCACTTTCCAAATCGCCTCGGCCGCGAGGTTGTGCTTTTTCACGTATTCCGCCAAAGGTATATGTCCCAGCTGCCAGTCGCCAAACATTTCGTTGCCCACCGCCCACCATTTAACGCCCCAAGGTTCAGGATGACCATTCTGCGACCGCAGTTTACCCATCGGCGTGTCTGCCGAGCCGTTGAAATACTCGACTTCCGCCGCTGCCTCCTCAATAGTTCCGCGACCTGTATTAATCGCAACATAGGGTTGAGCCCCGATGAGTCCCATCAAGTCCATAAATTCGTGTATGCCCACGTCGTCGTGCTCGATACCTTTCCACGCCGGGTTTTTGCGTGGCGGCCTTTTATCCTGTTCGCCAATGCCGTCCCGCCAGTTGTAGCCGCTGACGAAATTGCCGCCC
Organism: uncultured Phycisphaerales bacterium; assembly: GCA_963769245.1. Taxonomy (GTDB): domain Bacteria; phylum Planctomycetota; class Phycisphaerae; order Sedimentisphaerales; family Anaerobacaceae; genus Fen-1362. The sequence continues at coordinate 791,170 of CAVYKU010000001.1, read as the reverse complement.
GGCCAGCGGTATATCGGTGAATCAAGCTCCCTGAGCAGCGCCACAACGTCGCTTCGCCAGCCCCTGATGTTATCCGCGGGCATAAGCGACAGTGTCCCTATCCTGAATGTCCCTTTGCCTCTGCCGACAATTTCCAGCCGAACGTTGCCGCTCGATTCCGGCGAGGTGAAAGCGAAAAGGTGCGGTTTGAATTCCTGGCTTATTTTGCCGACGTCGATACTAATCGCGTCGCCATTGTCGGGCACGATTCGCACAATAACAGGCCCGGCAGATTTGTCTCCGGCGAGAATAATTCTGCCCATGTACCCTTTGTCCTTCACAATCGCCAGACCATCCTGCGAGATTCCCGCCTCGTTGCCGTCATCGGTAAGGTGAATTACCGGCGTATGGTTGCCGACGTACGGGTTATTCGCGTCCATCGTTACCGTGCCCGCAGGCCCGATTACCTTCCACGGCGAGGCCTTGAGATATTTATACGCCCCCGCGCTCCACTGCGGGTCCTTGTCCGTCCCCCACGGGTTGTATTCATCCTTAACGGGGTAGAAAAATTTGCGGTCTTCCAGCATCTCCGCCCATAACCCGCCGTAAATGCACCGGCCGAGGTGTTCGATGAACTGCCCGTATATGTATTTCGATATCGGCTCTCTGGTTTTGCCCGCGTCGATTTCGACTTTCGCCAGCATTTCTTCGGAGGGCTTTGTCAGCCAGACCGCCATCGGTCCCGGGGCGCGGTTCGCCCAGGCGTAATATGGAATCATCGTTAAATCGTTCCGTGAGCCGTCGGGCGAAATTGTCCTAGCGTGCACTATAATGATGCCGCCTAACATGTCTTTAATCAAGTCGCACCATAACGGCACTTCGTTAACAAAAGACAAGTTGAGGACATTCGCGTCACTGCCGGGCCACTCCGCACAATAAACAATCGGCCCCTTCTCAACTGCCATCCTGCCCGCGTCCGCGGCGACATTGGGATTCGCGACGACGTATCTGGCGGGCATAGGCATCTCCATCTCGATAACGTCACGCTTCTGCCACTGCCGGTCGAGAAAAGCGAATCCATTTTTAATGCCCGGCCGAATAACCTGGCCGTTGAGTTTGAATACAACAGGTGAGACATTGCCGTCGATATAACCATACAAATCGCTCGGTACGGGTTTGCCCTGCGTCCAGCCGGGAATTCGAACCGCCACTGCAAATTTCCCTGTCCCCGTCGGCTCAACGGTTATCTTTACCGCTCCATCCCACGGATACGCAGTTTGCTGTTTGATTCGCACAGTGTTATTTTTCAGCCTGATTGTAGTTTCGGAGGCGGCGAACAAATTCACATATATCGTGTCGTCTGTTTTTGCGAAAATATATCCCGGCAGCGAAGCGATGAACCTCGCTATGTTCGGCGGGCAGCAGGCGCAGCCAAACCACGGTTCGCGTTTATGCTGTCCGTTTGATTCGAGAGGATTAACATAAAAGAATTTATCCCCGCTCAGAGACACTCCCGAAATAAGGCCGTTGTAAATCGTTCTCTCGAATACGTCGAGATACTTTGCCTCACCCGTCAGCCGGAACATTTTGTAATTCCACATCGCGCCGCCGACTGCCGCGCACGTCTCGCAGTAGGCAGTCGCGTTTGGCAGGTTATAATCTTTTCCGAATGCTTCGCCGTTGCTGGTCGCGCCAAGTCCTCCTGTAATATACATCTTTTTGCCAACAACGCTGTCCCATAGCCGCTTGACCGCGTCGGCGTATCTTTCGTCGCCAGTCAGCGCGGCGATATCTGTCATCCCGCCATACATATACATCGCCCGCACAGCGTGGCCGACCGCCTCATTCTGGTCAACGGGCTTTTTGTTCGCCTGGTTATATTCGCCGCCGCCAGGCCCGCGCACATCCAGGAAAAACTTCGCCAGATTCAAATACTTCTCGTTGCCCGTCACCCGGTACAGCTTGACCAATCCCATTTCTACTTCCTGGTGTCCCGGCCATTTGTGCAGTTTGTTCGGTCCGAAAGTTTTATCCAGCATATCTGCGTTTTTAATCGCAATATCAAGCAGATTATGTTTACCCGTTGCGAGATAATGCGCCGCCGCCGCCTCATACAGATGCCCCGCGTTGTAAAGCTCGTGACTTCCGTCTTCTTTCGACCATCGTTCTTTGCCGAACCAACTTTCCAGCCGTTTGGTATTTGTGGTCCGAGCGGTATATAAATAGCCGTCTTTTTCCTGTGCCGCGGCGATTTTGGCAATCACTTCATCGAGATATTTCTCCATGTTCGGGTCGGGATACGCGCTTAGCGAATAAGATGCCGCCTCGATGCTCTTATAAACATCTGAATCATCGAACGGGTATTGTCCGCAGAATTGTCCCTCTTTCAGCCCGCCCGCCACCGCGAAATTATCAATCCGCCCCGATTTCTCGCACATCTTTAAAATATGCGGTATCGTTACTTTACGGTTGGTTTCAATCTTCGGCTCCCAGAACTTATCGGTTAAACTAACGTCCGTCAGCGGAACCGCCTCAATCGGGTAATCCTTTTTCAGCTTAACTAATTTGCCGCGAGACGCTCCTGTTTCACATCCGCCGGCTGTCAGCCCAAGAGCGATTGCGAGAATTATCAAAATAGCGGTTACGCGTATGCCGTTCATAATGCCTCCTTTGCGATTATGTTTTTCGAAATAAATTATTTAACGTTGAAAGCAGATTATAAGGTGTGTTTAACCGAAGTGCAATTCTACAATATCCTTGTCGTTGAGGACGTGATTACGCTGGACGCTCTGACCTTCGTAAACGTTTGTGCCCCATATTCTGGCGTGTTTCAATTTTTCCGCAAACTCTCTGTGAATCACCCTGGCCAAATCCAGCACTGTTGACCCTTGGGGTATTGTAAACGGCTCATTCATATCGGGTTTTTTCCCGGGCGGCTTCGCATATATGCGTATGATATGCAAATGCCTGAACAACTGCTTAGGCAGCTCTCCCATTCCTTCTCCGCTTTCGACCGAAACCGCAATCATCTCAAAGCGGTTGTCGCAGAACTGTTTGACTTTATCAATCGCACCATCGATGGCTATATCGCTCTTGGTGCAAATGCACACGGTTTTTTTGCCAGGCAGCAGGTTTTTCGTCTCAAGAAAATCAAGGCAGACCTTCCACTGCTCTTCAACGTCAGCCGACAAATCAATTATAATTGCGATTAAATCACAGTTTCGATATGTCCCCACCTGTCCGGGCATAACAATTTCAGCCGTAATTGGAGGCATATCCACAACCTCAATCGGCACATCCTCGAATTTCATCACACCGGGCACAGGTGCGTGCGTGGCAAATGGGAAATCCGCGATGTGGACCTTCGCGTCGGTCAGCAATCCTACAATCGAGCTTTTGCCGGTATTGGGCATTCCAAGCAGGACGACCTGTCCTGCGCCTGTCCGCGGGACGTGAAAGATGTCCACGCCGCCGCTTTTGCGGCGTTTTTCCTCGCCTGCCCTTAATACGCTGAGCTTTTGTCGAAGGTCCGCCTTGAGCTTGTCGGTTCCCTTGTGCTTGGGCATCACCGCCAGCATCTGCTCCAGCGCGAGGATTTTCTCCTCGGGCGTCGTCGCCGAGCGATACCATTGCTCCGCCTTGAAATAGTCAGGCGTCAAATTAGCAGGCATAGCTCAATAAATCCGAAATTCGAAACTCGAAATCCGTATTTTGACCTATTTGATATTTTCAACGACGAGGTCACCGACCTGGTTGGTTGAATAGCCCATCTTTCCTGCGGCTAAGGATTTCAGCTTGTTGGCAGTAACGAATTTTACCGAGTCCTCGATGGCATTCGCTGCCTTTTGCTCGCCTAATGTTTCAAGCATCATCCCGCCTGCGCAAATCGCCGCCAACGGGTTGATGACGGCTTTGCCCGTGTATTTCGGTGCGCTGCCGCCTATCGGCTCGAACATACTGACGCCTTCCGGGTTGATATTGCCGCCCGCGGCGATTCCCATACCACCCTGAATCATCGCGCCGAGGTCGGTGATGATGTCGCCGAACAGGTTACCCGTAACGATGACGTCGAACCATTCGGGGTTTTTCACGAACCACATACAAGTCGCGTCAACGTGATAGTATTCTCGCTTAATATTCGGGTATTCCTTTTGACCCATCTCGTGGAATGCTCTTTCCCACAAGTCATAAACGAAGGTCAGGACATTTGTCTTGCCGCAAAGGGCAAGCGTGTTGTTCTCGCCTTTGCCTCTTGCTTTTTTGCCGTTTTTCTTTGCATATTCGAAGGCGTACTTCAAACACCTATCGACCTGGAAGCGAGAATAAACCGATGACTGCACAGCAACCTCGTGGGGCGTTCCTTTCATCGTAATACCGCCTGTGCCGGTATATGCGTCACCGGAGTTCTCACGCACGACAACAAAATCAATCTGCTCAGGGCCTTTGCCTTTTATAGGCGTCTCAACGCCGGGATATAATCTCACCGGGCGTAGGTTGATATACTGGTCAAGCTCGAACCGTAATTTTAATAAGATGCCCTTTTCCAAAATTCCCGGCTTAACATCCGGATGACCGATCGCGCCCAGCAGTATCGAATCGAATTTGCGCAGTTCCGCTATCGCGCTATCGGGCAGCGTTTCGCCTGTTCTTTTGTATCTTTCGCCGCCGAAATCGAAAGGCGTCAAATCCAGCTTGAAGCCGAATTTGCTCGCCGCCACATTGATAACTTTTACTGCTTCCGCCGTAACTTCCGGCCCTGTGCCATCGCCGCCTATTACGGCAATCTTGTAACTATTAACACTTTTCGCCACGTCTTTTTCTCCTTCATTTCAATTTGTGGTTCGTTTATCTGTTTTTCTTTATATGTTCAAGCAGTCCGCCATCCCTGATGATTTCCAGCGAGAAGTCAGGCAGAGGTCTAAACTCGATTCGCCGGCCGTTGGTCTTGTCCTCGATTATACCTTTATCGTAATCGATTTGCACCTCGTCGCCATCGTTGATTCGTTCGACCGCATCTTTGCTCTCGATTGTGTAGAACCCGCAATCAATCGCGTTGCGGTAGAATATCCGCGCAAAGGTCCGGGCGATTACTGTTTGCACGCCCGCGCCACGAATTGCCCAGACGGCGTGCTCTCGCGATGAGCCGCAGCCGAAGTCGTCGCCCGCGACAATCACGTCGCCTTTGTTTAGCTTTTTTACGAACCCGGCATCCAAATCTTCCATACAGTGTTTTGCCAGCTCCTGCTCGTTGTCGGTATTCAAATACCTCGCCGGAATTATCTCATCCGTGTTTATATGGTCCCGCTTATATACATGCGCTCTTGTCATAATCATATCCTTCAAATTTTCTCTTACACAGACCGACTTTTTATTTCCCGGTTACGACTTCTTCCATCTTCTGTGTGATTACAAAATCAACATACTTTCTAACGCATTTTATCCATTGCGTTACTACGATACACGCCATCACAAAAGTGGTAATACCCATTATGACAGACGTGCTTGTTACCTTGTCCGCATCAGTTGCCATCACTATTAGAAATATCACCACTAATAAACTTGAAGTAGCCGCGCCCCATACCGATTTCTTTATCTCATTCATTTGACATAATCTCCTATAAATATTTTCTCGGATCAACCAGCTTACCTTCAATCGCACTTGCTGCCGCTGTTGCCGGGCTTGCGAGATATACTTCGCTTTTGGGACTTCCCATTCTGCCGACGAAGTTGCGATTGGTCGTGCTGACACACTTTTCGCCGGAGGCGAGGATTCCCATAAAACCGCCCAGACACGCGCCGCAGGTCGGGGCGGAGATTACGCAGCCGGCCTTATAGAAAACGCCGAATAGTCCTTCATCGTCCGCCTGCTTCCAGATTGTCGGCGTAGCGGGCACAATTATCGTGCGAATCTTCACCTCTTTGCCCTTCATAATCTTCGCGGCAATCCTGAGGTCTTCAATTCGCCCGTTAGTGCAGCTTCCGATATACGCCTGGTCCATAGCCATACCTTTGCATTCGCTAATCGGTTTGGCGTTGCTCGGCAGATGCGGCATAGCGACCATCGGCTCTAACTTGGCGCAGTCAAACTCCTCTACCGATGAGTATTCCGCGTCCGCATCCGATTCGAATACCTTATAGGCCTTCTTGTCTTTTAGATGCTTGGCAAGATACTTCTTCGTCACGCTGTCAAAGCCGATGATGCCGTTTTTCGCGCCCGCCTCGATTGCCATATTGGTGATGGTCATCCTTGCCTCCATTGACATATCCTTCAATGCAGGCCCGACGAATTCCATCGCCTTATAAAGCGCACCATCCACGCCAATCCTCGTGATTACCGCAAGGATTACGTCTTTGCTGTAAACACCTTTCGAAAGTTTGCCATTGAGAACGAATTTTATCGACTCCGGCACCCTGAACCAAAGCTCGCCCGTGGCGATTGACGCGGCTAAATCCGTCGAACCGATACCGGTGCTGAACGCCGCGAACGCGCCGTATGTGCAGGTATGCGAATCGCCGCCGACGATTACCTCGCCGGGCCTGATATGACCCTGCTCAGGAAGTAACGCATGGCAGACGCCCGCTTTGCCAACCTTGTAGTAGTTCCTGATTTTGTGCCTTCTGGCCCATTCATCAAGGCGTTTATGCAACTCCGCGCTTTTGATGTCTTTGGCCGGCTGAAAATGGTCGGGCGTTACGACAATCTTGTTCTTGTCGAATACCTTATCGATTCCCTTTTCAATCAGCATCGATATCGCCGCCGGCGTCGTTACATCGTGGCACATCACCACATCAATTTTCGCGTTGATTAATTCGCCTGCTTTTACAGTTTTGTTTCCACTCGCCCTTGCGAGGATTTTCTCTGTTATCGTCATACCCATAGTTTCTTCTCTTTTTTGCCTTTTACATTTTGATTTTTACTTTTCTTATAGTTCCGCTTTAACTCCCGGCTTTTCAGTGCCGGCCTTGCCGACCATTCTGTTAATCGCGTCGATATACGCCTTTGCGCTCGCCTCGATGATGTCCGTCGAGATGCCTCTGCCCGTGAACCTTACGCCGTCGCTGTCGATTACCTTTACGATGGCTTCACCGAGGGCTTCTTTGCCGCCCGTTACGGCCTTTATCGAATAAAGGTCCAGCTTGGGCGACTGGCCCGTAGCTGTTTTTATCGCTTCGTAAGCAGCATCAACAGGGCCGTCTCCGCAGGCGGCAGCGGTCATCGGCGCATCCTTGCCTTTAATCTTTATTTTGACGCTCGCCGTCGGCAAAGTTCCCGTCCCACAGGCCACGTGCAGATACTGAAGCTCAAACACCGGCTCGACGGTCCTCATCTGGTCGTTGACAAGCGCGGCGATATCCTCGTCGAAGACTTCGGTCTTCTTGTCCGCAATATCGAGGAACCTATTATACAACTGCTCAATCCGGTCATCCGATATCTTATAGCCAAGTTCAGTCAACCTGTGCTTGAGTCCGTGTCTTCCGGTCCTGGCCGTGAGCACAACCGTGCTTTGCGGAGAGCCGACGTCCTGCGGCTTCATTATTTCATACGTCAGCGGGTCCTTCAAAAACCCGTCAACGTGAATCCCGCTGCTGTGCGCAAAGGCATTAATCCCGACAACGGCCTTGTTCGGCGGAACGGCTATTCCGAGCATTTCGGACGCCATCTTGCTTGTCCGGTAAAGCTCTTTTGTGTTAATTCTCGTATCCAGCCCGAAAAAGTCCCTGCGGGTTCTTATCGCCATTACGGCTTCTTCGAGCGAAGCATTTCCCGCCCGCTCGCCGACGCCGTTGATTGTGCATTCAATCTGCCTTGCCCCGCTGCGGACACCCGCGAGCGTATTTGCCACCGCCATTCCCAAATCGTCGTGGCAGTGAACGCTTATAATCGTTTTTCGCACGTTGGGTACCCTGGCGAAAATATCCGCGATTAACTGCCCGTACTGCTCAGGTATCGAATAGCCGGTTGTGTCAGGGATATTCACGGTTGTCGCGCCTGCGTCGATTACCGCCTCGATGACCTTGTAGAGATATTCCTTTTCCGCTCTGCCCGAGTCCTCGCAGTAAAATTCAACATCGTCGGTGTACTGCTTTGCGCGTTTGACGGCCTTGATGCCCATAGCAATTGCCTTCTCCTTTTTGTCTTTGAGCGTTTTGCCGTATTTGTCGTCCTTGAATTTGCCCGCGATGTGAATATCGCTTATTCCGAGGCCGGTATGAATCCTGGCCTTTTTGGCTTTTTTCAGTGCCTTACCCGCGGCGTCTATATCGGCATCAACCGCCCTGGAAAGCCCGCATATTGTCGGACCGACCACCTGCTGAGCGATTAAGTTCACCGCCTCGAAATCCTGTGGCGACGAAATCGGGAAACCGGCTTCAATCACGTCAACGCCGAGCTTGGCGAGCTGGGTGGCAAGTTCGAGTTTTTCACCTGCGCCGCAATCTTGTGCCCGCGGCCTGTTCACCGTCACGTAAGGTCGTGTCGAATATTATCACTTTGTCCTGCATATTATTATCTCCAAGTTCTTATACTGTCGGAAGTTAGGCAACCATTATGCCCTAAAACGGGCAGGAAAGCTACCGCTTTGTTTAAAGATTGAAAATAGGAAATCAAATTGTGGTACTATCGTTTTTATGCGCCTTGACGGCGCAGAATAAGAGCGAGGGCGATTCGCCCGGCGGGAACTACAAAATTTGTAAAGCTCTTAGTCATATCAATTATATTATACGGCATATCGTCGGCTTTGCAACAGGAATTATTAAAAAAAAATGTTGGCTAAAGCAGCTTGTCAACCTTTGCGACGAGGTCTTTGACGTGGCTGACTGAGATGTCTAATTCCCTGCGTTCATCGGCGTTGAGGTTTAATTCGACGATTTTTTCGACGCCTGCTTTGCCGAGCACCGCGGGGACGCCGACGAAGTAACCGCCGACGCTGTATTCTTTCTGGCAATATGCGCAGCAGGGAATCACGCCGCGACTATCGGTTATAATCGCCTCCGCCATTTTCACGACTCCGGCAGCCGGTGCGTAATACGCGCTTGAGCCGAGCAGGTCAACGATTTCAATGCCGCCTTTTCTGGCGCGTTCAATCATCTTCGCGATTGTCTCTTTGGGCAGTAACTCGGTGATAGGTATTCCCGCAACGGTTGTGAACCGAGGCAGAGGGACCATATCGTCACCGTGGCCACCCATCAGTATGCCGCGAATGTCCTCGCTGCTGACGTTTAATTCCGTCGCGACGAAATGACAGAATCTCGCGACATCGAGGGCCCCTGCCATTCCCATTATCCTGTTCTTCGCAAAGCCTGTAACCTTCGACGCCACATATACCATCGCGTCAAGCGGATTCGATACAACAATTATGATTGCCTGGGGACAGTATTTGGCAACTTTTTCGCTGACGTCTTTAACAATCTGGACGTTCTTGGCGAGCAAATCATCTCTGCTCATTCCCGGCTTTCGCGCAAGGCCACTCGTAATTACGACGATTGAACTGTCCTGTGCGGCTACCCAGCCCGCCTCGGTGGAGCCGGAGGCGAAGCCCGGGTCGGTTGTGCCTGTTATTTTGCAGCTATAACCCTGCACCGGGCCGGCTTCGGCCATATCGAGGGCTTTACCCTGGGCCAATCCTTTTACGATATCGATAAGAACGATGTCACCAAGTTTGCGCGAGGCCGCAATATGCGCTGTTGTCGCACCTACGTTACCGGCTCCGACTACTGTTAGTTTGTTATTACTCACAATATGCTCCTTTTTATTTACCGACACCTTATAAGTTGATTTGCGTTGAAACTTAAATTAGGGATATGCGTTTTGATGTCTTCGATGAAGCGCAGGCCGTCCTGCCAGTAGCCCGCGGTCGGCTTTATCGCGGGATTGAAACTGAGGAAGTAATTATTGATGTTTTCGACGAGGACCTCACGCAGGTATTTGCAGACAATCGACGCAAGCGAGACGGGCAGGAATTTGCTATCCGCTCCAACTACGAAATGCACGCGAATTTTTCTTTGACCTGTTTTCATCTCATAACTGCTTCTGTCCTGGTCTTCGTGAATGATGCGCAGTTGTGATTCGCCGAACATCAGCTGCAATTGTCGCTGATAGTGACTTCGTCCGCCCTGCCGGTCGATAACGATATCGAGGTCGTCGCCCGCGAAATCGCCAATAGCCGACTGCATCAACTCCGCGACCGCGGTGAAAAGCACCTTCGCCTTGTTATCAACCGCATTTACCATACGGTTGTAATGTGCTACTTCCAAGCATCGGCTCTTTAATTCCAATAGCTCGATATGTTGATTGGCAAAGTCGGCTCGCAGCATCGAAACCGCGATACCAATATCCGCCATCATCTCCGCCGAGCTGATAGTCGCCGGCTTTTTTATACCAGGGGTACTCCGCGATATGCTCAAGGCAGTCCGGGCAAAGCGATGATATGAGTTCGGTGAGGTTCTTCGGCTCACTGCCCAGATGTTTCAGTGCTGCCAATACGGTTCGCCTGAGGTGTTTTATGCCGATGGTCCTTGTGAACGCCTTTTTGCTGTCAACGATAAGCAGTCGGCCTTTAAGCGAGGTGCGTTTATCGGAGACGCTTGCCCGCAAAATCTCCCAGTGATTCGCCCATATTAGATTATCCGGCAAGCGGAATGCGCTCGACGAGACTACCAGAGGCCCCAGAATCGGCCCGAAACCTGCCTCGTCTATCCCCACCAGTATCGCCATCCGTGACTCCCCCTGCTTTGCTAAAGCGTTTCGTGCCTTATGATTGCACGGTAAATGCCGTTGACTCGTTTACCATCGACCATCGCGGGCGGATACTTTTCATTCCTCGGCTGCAATCTTACCGTGTCGTTGGTCTCGAAGAATACCCGCTTGAAAGTCGTTTCGTGAGGCGTTGAGAACCGCACGAAGCAATCGTCGCCGTTTCGCACCTCAGCCGCCGGCGAAAATACTATGATGTCACCCTCTTTGAATTTCGGCTCCATCGAATCGCCCACAACCCGCACCGCAAACGCATTGGGGTCGTGAACATCCGGGCAGCGAATGTAATCGTCCGCGACGCCGACCGGGTAATCGAGGTCGTTAAAATCGGTCGGATATCCCGCGGCAACCTTGTTGATGATGGGGACAAGCCGACCGGGCGAAAGCGATGGTTTGCTGGCAATCGCTTCCTGCGAGCCGTCCTTTTTCTGGTCTTTGTTGAGATGACGCCATTTTTCGTTTTCCGCCTCGACGGTCTCGACCCTCTCCCGAACGTCAGCGGGCATCCGTTCTATGTGCGCAAGATACAAAAGCGTTCCCGGCTCGAATTTCAGGACTTTCTCTAATTTTTGCAAAAGCTCATCGCTCGGCGGGTTGCTAACCTTGCCCGTTTCTATCGTCGAAAGATACGGCTTCGAAAATCCTATCCGGCTGCCCACCTCATCGAGCGTCAGCCCCAGCTCTTCGCGTTTGCTTCTTATTATTTCGCCGAGTGACATCGTATTTCTCCCGTATATTTGCTTGCGCCTGTCCGCACAAAATCAATCTGCCATCTAAATATTATCGCGTATTATATATCTTGCAAACAAATGCACAAGTTTATTTAAGCAAATAAGTTACAATGAGAAAGGAAGGAGGGGGTTTTCGCAAATATCCTCAATATCTGCTCAAAAACAGCGATTTTATGAAAAAAGGGGCGACTCAGGACAGGTAAGCATTCAGATTGTCTTGCCGGCGTAGTCTTGGGCACGGAACAGTTTGCCGGTTGTTCCGTCGTCAATCAGCGCGGGCACAATCGCGCCCGGTAGCACCGATTCGACTGAATTGGGGGCTTGCGGGCCGCCCAAATCGGTGCGCAGCCAGCCGGGGTCCAGCAGGTTCATCAGCACGCCGGTATCTTTGAGATGGCCTGCGGTATCAGTCACGAACTTGTCCACAGCCGCCTTGGAAATGGCATAGGCAATCAACTCCGGCTGGTCCTTAATCCCGGAAGTAACATTGATGATACGTCCCCAGTGACGCTGCACCATGCCGGGAATCAGGCAGTGACAGATACGGATGAGCGAAATGACATTCACCTCGAAGCTTTTGCGGAAGTCATCAGCGGGGACGTTCTGCCAGTCGTTGTGGTATGGCGTCATCACCGCGGCGTTGTTGTAGACAATGTCTATGCCCGGGCCCGTACCCAGGATGGCTGTCAACATCGCGTCCACCTGGTTCTGGTCAGACAACTCGCCGGCAACCTGACGCACCTGCACGCCCCTGGCAGTCAGCTCAGGGACAAGAGATTTCGTATGGGCAGCATCACGACTGTGGAGCACAAGGTTGCAGCCATATTGGGACAGCCCCAGACAGACCTGCCTGCCGACGCCCCGACTTGCACCGGTTACCAATGCCCATTTCCCGCGGATATCAGCTTTCTTCATGACGATTGCCCCCTTTCTATCAATCCAACACTTACCAGGCCGCCGCCAGCAAAGCGAACCCTTCGATTTACTCAGGGCAAGCGAACTCACCGGAACCCAAAGGCGATTATTATTATGCTTTTTTGCAGGTAGCAGTCAAGGCATTCCAGATGCCCCCCGCCGTTTTTCAAAGCAAAGCGAAACGCGGGGGCAAGCAGGCGATTGAACCTCTGGGCATCTTGCAATAAACAGGGCTTATATGTTATATTGTCATTTACGGAAAAGCATATTCACAGCAGCCGAACAATATGGGCCGCGTAAGATGTTATTGTCCGATTGTTTTTGAAAGGACAGGTTGAAAAAATGAAACAATTGTTACTGGTCCTGTTGGCGCTTGGGGTATCTATGCCGGCCAGCGCCGACGTGCATGTCTATAACATGAAGGCGAGCAACGCAGAATACAAATATAATTCAGATTCAAATGCCCTGGAGCAGGTTAAAGATACAAATACCGCGTTTGTTATCTTCGAGCTGCCGGGCGGCGGTTCAGCCAACATCTGGGGCGTTTATACCTATAAAGCCAAGGACCCAAACGGCAAAACGCAAAATTATTGCAAGGGTGAAAACCGGGGCATATCAGGTTTTGAGCATGCGTCGTTAAGCCCGACAAATGCGAAGTGGGTAATATCAGATGCAGCCAATGGACGCCGTATTATTCTGACAGGCGATGTAAACACGGCAAAAATCCGCAACTACAAAAGTTACTGCAATTCCTGTCATGACCCCTCAAAGGGCACCCCTACATTTGACATTACATCCTCCTTCGCCGGTTATTCGATAAAGGACAGAGCCGACGCCAACGACGCAAATGCGTTATCCATGAATGTGTACGTCGTAAGCCCAAATGAGAAAGTAAAGATGCCTGTTTTGGTTGACGTCTCCGGTATCCGGTTTCTGATGCCTTTGAATTAAAATCTTGGGAATTATGCCTTTGACAAAGATTTAGGTTTTATTTTCATAAATATCGCCAACGCCTTTTCCGGTTTTAGCGGGTAAAGCGATATGGGCTTGGCATATTTCTTACCTTTTTGACTATTTCTTTTGTGTTTCATAAAATTATTTTTCAAATAAGTCTATTGCAAACAACTTTCCTTCTTTAATAACTATTCGTACTCTTTCGTGAAGAGAAATAATTTCTCTCGCATTTTCAATGAGTCGTTTACGGTCTGTCCTATTTTTGGGAATAGGAATATAGAATTCAGATTTGAATGTCTCATCTCGCATTTCTGGTTGAAGTGCAGTTACAGCGAGATAGTAAATTTGTTTGACGCATATATCAGATTTCAAAATAGTCCATAGTAGCAACGATTCTTCTTCATCTGTTGGTCTAATACCGAGAAAACCAGTTGTGGCAATTTGGTTATTAAATTCCTTTGGCACTACAAAGTTAATGCCACGAGAAGTGATTAGTTTTGCAAGCAAAACATCATTGGTTTGTACTTTTAATCGTGCTCGTCCGGGCAATTCCTCAAACACGTTTTCTATAAAATTGGACACTGCTCCCGTTTGAGTTATTGCAGAAATATCAATATATTTGTAACGAATATCACCAACACCTGCAACATCACTTTCGTTCATATAAGGGACAATACTATAATCCTTTCCTGTGCGAAGCTCGATTACTCCTTGTGACTCTTTCTTTTTGAGAATAGCCCTAATGTTTCGGAGTTCAGGTGAATAATAAAATGCGTCAAGTCGATTCATCTTTAAGTCGTTTGCCTTGACAATAAATACTTGAAATGGACAGCCCAAATGTTCCTCTGGCAAATTGCTGTATTCGATAACTTCATTTACAATGCCATGCTTGACCCATTGCGAAAAACATTCCTTCAATTTCGGGAAGTTGTCTCTTTCTGGCGTTGAGCGCTTATGGTCATCATGTCCGATATTATTGACAATCGCCATAAAAACATCTCCCTGCTGTTCGCCTTCCTCTTTTCGCTTGAGGTGCAAGATGGATGTTTTGACGCCCGCTTCTGCCCTACGAAATGCGTTGAATGGCAATGACACAACCTGCTTGATAATGAAATGTTCAAGAATATAATCTCGATATTTCTGGCTCTCGATACCATTCAAAACAGTGTCATCAATTACCGTCAACAATTGCCCATCCTCTTTAAGTAATCCATAATATCGTTCAATGAAAAGAACATTGGATTTTGTTGATGTGCCAATTGCCCCGCCCTCTGTTTTAGCAATATTATATTGTCCTAATACCCTTGCTTCATGCTTATCCTTGTTGTTGTAAGACACACTGAATGGGGGATTTGTCAAAATAGTATCGAAACGAATTTTATCTTCAAGAATATACTTCCGAAACTCATCCAGTTCACTACTTTGTTCCTTTATAAGACCTTTTTCTGTAGTAAGTGTTTGGTCAAGCGTATCAACAACAAATATTTTACTGCCCCCATCACCATGTAGATACATGTTCAAACGTGCTATTCTTGCTATTCTATCATTCGCATCTGCACCCCACAGAAAAGAAGAATAGAGATGTTTTTTCATTTCCTTACGCTGTCTATCAGTAAGGTGCGTCATCGCATCAATCTCATGTACCAGCGTTGCCATTGCTTCAATGAGAAACCCCGCACTTCCGCAACTACCATCAAAAACTAATGGTATTTTGTTATCAACAACTTTTAATTGTGCTGCAAAGGTCATGTACTTTACTGGACTTCGTGGTGTGAAAAACTGCCCAAGTTCCTTACCACGAACCGTAGCATTAAGAAATGTCTCAAACATACGACCGTTCAAATCTTCATCAATACCGTGAAGGTCAAAATGCTCTAATTGTCGCACGACTTCAAGGATTGTTGAGGGTTTCAATGTAAGATGCTCCCCATTCAAAAAAATACGCTTCTTTTCACCTCGTTCAATTTCTAATTCAAGTTCATTGCGAATTTTACTAAATAAGATATTTGCAAGTGGATTCTCGTCAATGTCTTTTTCAATCTGCTCTTGTATCCAAGCAACACTAAAATTAAAATCATTTATTTTTGGATACTTTCCATCAGTAATCATCTTTGCTATGCGTTTATCTTCACGCATTTTGACAAACATAATTTTTGCAAACTCATAAAAAGCATCAGTGGGGCCAATACTTTCCTTTTTTCTAATAATGTTATGGCAGATGTCAAAACACTTAATTAGTAAGTCAATTTTGGGGCGGGCGAATTCAAACACATCTTCAGTCACCTGTATAGTTTCTATTGCCCCATACGAAAGAAGCGAGCGTAGTTGTATAAACTTCTTATTGTCCTCTTCAAAATCCATAAAAGACAATTCAAGACATGGTTTATTCTCATCCCACGAATACACAAAGGTCTTGTGACCATTGGTTAATACACAATATTTCACCGGATTATCTCTGTCAAATTGCTGATTCAAAGTTAGAGCATATCCTGAAACTTGATAATGAAATTTGGAGGGATTAACTTCTGGTGCTTTGGCGTCAATGACAATTTGTGGCGACTTCTTTTTTCCGAGTAAAACATAATCAGGTTTGTAATTTTCTTTTTTGATACCCCTACTAATTGTAAATGTGTTCAATGAATCCTTGCGGCAAACCCTATCATCGGGATAATGAAGTTTTATAAGTAATCTATCAACAAATAATGCCTCAACATCCGCTTCTGAATTCAGAGTTGATAATTTGCAAAATAAATTTTCAGATGAATTATTTGAGAAACTTTTTGCCATTTGTTATTTCCCCCGTTCCTTTAACATTAACCGTTTCCCCTCGATACCTCTTATTGCCTGCGTAGCTCTTTCACCGTCGTTTACTTGTCTATTATTCCACCTGAAACTAAACTCGTTACAATATCTGAAAAGATGCTGCTTTGATATGTGGTGAAATGTACCATGCACTCCACGTTTCAGCAATGCAAAATAAGATTCTGCGGTATTGGTCGAGGCATCACCATTAACATATTCACCTATGCCATGATTTACATGTTTATGACCACCAGCAAACTCGCTGCCAATGCCACAATAAGGGCGAAACTCATCGGTCATAATAGTAGAACTTTTATCAACCATTTTCCTGATAGCTCCCTTTAGCGTTTCGGCGTTTACTTTTTCAATGGGTTTAGATATAGCATTGCCATTGCGTTCTATCAAGGCCATTACAGGAGCTTTATCCGTTCCCCTACCCCGTTTATTCTTTCTGCTACGTCTTGGTTTACCACCAATATATGTCTCATCAACCTCCACAATGCCTTTTAACAATGATTCTTGCCCCATAGCTGCCCTTATACGATGTGCTAAATGCCAAGCAGCCCGATAAGTATGCAAACCCAAGTTCCTTTGCAATTGTAAAGCGGATACACCCTTTTTATGCGAGCACATTGAGTAAAATGCTTGAACCCATTGGCGCAGTGTGATATGGCTGCGGTGCATAATCGTTCCAACGGTAACAGTAAATTGCCCCTTACAGTCATTGCATTGTATAACACCATCTCTAACCTTCTCTGATTTGGCTTCTATCCTTGTAACTTTTGTGCTGCCACAATGAGGGCAGGCAATGCCCTTCGGCCATCGGATATTTTCAAGGATTGTCCTTGCTTCGTCCTCAGTCAAACGCCCTACATCTATTGAGGCCATTTCACTTAATTTATTGAATTTTGGTGGCATAAATTTCGTACTTAACTCCTTAAATACTAATCACTTATGTATTATAAGGAGTATAACATATTTAGAGCGTTTTGTCAAGAAAAATCTTTGTTAAAGGCATAATTCCCAAAATCTTTTCTGTTTTTAATAATTTTAGCTTTTAGATTTGCTCTGCGTTTTCGTATTTCATCTGCCTTTGGTTAATCACCCGTAATCAGTCGCCAACTGTGATGGTGATGTCGTCGTTGAACACGGTTGCCCGCGTCATCTTGCGGTTGGCGTAAAGGCCCATGTGCGCACCGGCCAAACCCGGCTTGCCCAGGTATGGCCCGGCGGAGACAAGCGAATTGTCCTGGTAAACGCGGACTTGTTTTGTTTTGACGTCCGCCTCAACGCGCACCGTCACCCACTTGCCAGTGGGAAATACAGGAGCATCCTTGAGTTTGTCAAAGAACGTGCCTGCGCCAGCCGGAGAAATAGAGTATGCCTGCAACCTGTATTGTCCCGGCGAGCCCACGAGATTAGCCATCACCGAGGGATGAAAGGTCGTCCCGCCCGCGCGGGTGGTTTCATCAAACAATGTTACCGCGTTCAGCCACGGATTTTCACCATAGGGGCCAAGTTCGGACGGAACGAGGTCGTCTACTTTGACATCGAAACTGACGGTGATGCTGCCGGGCAGAAAGCGGTCGAAATAAATATCAGGGTGCAGGTGAAACTTTTCCGGATCGGTGGTCGTGAAATCAGGGGTAAGATGTCCGGCGAATACGAGTCCTCGTCCCGGTGCATTTGTGTCGGGCAGGTATTCATAGTGGCCCGGAATAATCTGATGGCTGGAGTTTACAAAGGCAGCTTCGCTTGAACAATCCCCTTTCCAAACAAACGCTTTCGACACTGGTTCCACGGCTGTTTTGGAAGCCGGCACTAATGAGCAGTCAGCAAACCAATAGACCTGGCCAGGGACAGTGGCAAGGTCAGTAAACGAGATGCGCACATTGTTATCATCCCAGGGCGCGACAAACGTGAAGTTCATTTGCTTCCACTCGGTGGAAACCGGCATCTTTTCCTGTATGTGGTGGTCCCACGGTTCGTGGTTCTGCATGCAATTCACTGTGATGCTGCCGGTGCGATCGGACTTGGCCCAAAACGTCATGATGTAAGTCTTGCCTTTCTCGACGCGCATTCCTGTCTGGTAAACCTGCAAACGCCACGTGTGGTCCCCAATGGTGAGCACCCTGAGGCGAAGAGCGGCTGAACCATCCGGCCCTTCTTTGACGCACTCAGCCCGGCCCGTGGCGCCGGACTCCTCAACTACCCAGTTGGTATTACAGTCGGCGAAGCTGCCGTTGACGAGCATCTCGTCGGCAGCCCTAACCGCGGCGGTTGCCTGCTGCTTGTCGTCGGCGCGGTCGTCGAAGGCAATATCATCAATGAAGAAACTGCCGTCCGTCCCTTCCTCGGCTGTAAAACCCATCTGAAGTTCGCACATTATCTTCGGGTTGAAGCCATTCGTCGTTTTGAGTACCGCCAGCGGAATCACAACTTCGTGCCACTGGCCGTCGAGCAGCTGAGGACAGTATTTGACGACCTGCACTTTTACGGTGTGTCCTTCGGGGGTGTCGAGAACCACGCCGTTGCAAAGCAGGTTGATTTGCAGAGGGCCGGCCTTGCCTTTGCTCTTGATCCAGAAGGTCAGGTTCTTCATTTCGCTGGCGTCAGTGCCGAAGATACCTGTTTTGAAGGCGAGCCAGTTCCAGCCCGCGCCAAGCCATCCTTTGTCGCCTTTAAACCTGAACTCCAGCGCAGTATTGCCGCTGTGGGCTTCAACGGTCTGGGGCTTAATCGTCGCAGTGGTAGGATTTGTCCAGCCGGCGCCCGTGCTTGCCTGTTCTCCATCCCATACCACAATCCGCTTCACAGCCGGTGC
Organism: uncultured Phycisphaerales bacterium; assembly: GCA_963769245.1. Lineage (GTDB taxonomy): Bacteria > Planctomycetota > Phycisphaerae > Sedimentisphaerales > Anaerobacaceae > Fen-1362. Next base: position 772,212 of record CAVYKU010000001.1, on the reverse strand, counting down.
GGTTCCGTTCGAATCGTGAGACGCCGGCGAAGTTACAGATTGGCCCTGTGATGTATTCGCAGCACGGGCTGACAGACAACTCGCACCAAGTACAGCTATCCCAAATCCGATAATCAAAAATCTCATCATAAAAATCTCCAGGCAAAAAGTTTCAGCTAAACCAACGATAAATACTCACGTTCCAGAGGTCAAGATTATTATTGAGCACCCTTTTCGGCGGAAATAAAAGGGGCTGCCGACCCACACCCAAAGCCGACAGCCCGGACGAGAATCACCCGTCCTCCACTTATATACGTACCCTTATGAAATTACGTGCCTGGGAAAATAAAAATACAGAAGACGGAGAAGGTCACAATCGTCGTGCGTCGTGAGTGATGTGTCATGCGAAAAAACCACGCAATACGCAGGACGCAATATGAAACGAGCTGCGCAACCGCAATCGTTTTACACAACCTTATAATAATCTTCAGCCGATTTCGACGAGGGAATACTTTCTGCTTCCCAGACCGATTTTTTCAGCGTGCTCAATTTGCCATTTGCCGTTGAGGTTGGGATATTTGGATATTTTGTCCAGCGGTTTGCCCGCGGTTTTTTCCATTAAATCAATCGCCGCAGCGTCAACAGCGACAGGGTCGGTTGAGCCGAGTATGCCGATATCCTTGACGATATCGTGGTCGGGGTTGCCCATGCAGTCGCAGTCGCTTGTAATCGATATCGCGAAGTTTATAAACGCCGCACGGCCTTCCTTGCCCACGAGGACTCCCTTTGCGTGTTCAGCGACGCTGCATTCGAGAATTTTGATGTTCTTGTCCCAGTCGTGCTGAACCGCACCGAACCTGCATACGGCCAGACATTCTGCACAGCCGATGCATTTGTCCTTGCTGATGTGCGCCTTGAGGTCTTCTATATTGATAGCGGCCTCCGGGCAGTGTCGGTAGCATTCGCCGCATCCGACGCACTTGCTCATATCGACGCTTGGCTTGAACGCCGCGTGCTGGCGCATCTTGCCTTTCCTGCTTGCACATCCCATACCGAGCGTTTTTAACGTTGCCGCAAAGCATGTCCCTATGTGCCCGGTAACATGCGACACCGCCAGAATCGACTGCACCCGCGCGATATCATAAGCAATTGAAACCTCCTTATTGAGTTCGCCATCGATTTTGACGACTGTTTCGCTCGTTCCGAAGATGCCGTCGGGCGGGATAAACGGTATGCCGAGTCCAGCCATATCGAACCCGTGCTCGTGTGCCACTACCGCGTGGTCGATTGCGTTGTGTCGTTTGCCGAGATACAGCGTGCTTGTGTCGGTCAGGAAAGGTTTGGTCTTAATTTTAATCAGTTCATCAATAAGCCCTTTGAGGCAGGGAGCTTTGATGTAGGTTTTGTTTCCTTTTTCTCCGACGTGAATTTTTACCGCGGTAAAATCGGTTGGCTTGAAGCATTTTGCGAAGCCCGCTTCTTTGAAGAGGCGAGCTGCCTTGGCGGAAATAACTTTTTCACCGTCTTCAATAGCCGACTTGATAAAATATACTTTTGGAACCATTTAGATAGCCCCCTTATTTGCCTGTGAAGATGATTATGCCTACGAGCAGCAGTATTACGATTACGCAGACGCCTATCGCCGTATAAAACACCCACATAAACTGTCTGGTCTGCCTTGCCACTATGTATTTGAGATACCTGTCGCTTGCCGCGAATGTCCTGCTCATTTGCGCTATGCCGCTGGTGTGGTCTTTGGTGCTCTGGTTGAGCTTTGCGAGCGTTTCGTTGAATTTGCCGAACGTTTCTGTCATCTGTATATCGACGTCCGCCGCTGCCGCCAGTTGCCTGTCGATTGCCAGCAGTGCGTCGGTTTGTTTTGCGCTTTCCACTGGAATCTTTTCTATCGCCGAAAGAAGCTGCTGGTCTTTGAGGATATTCGCCTTGAGCTGTAAAACAAGCTGCTCGGTGAGCGCCTTCTGGTTTTCAACAACAGCCGGGAAGTTTTCGAGCAGTTTCGGGAATTGCTCGATGCGCGCGATGAGGTTTTCGTGCTGTGAGACCTGCTTGTTGAGGTGGTCGTTTATATCCTTAATCTGGTCGATAAGCGTTTCGAAGCCGGCCTGGAATTTTTCCATTTCGGGTTTGCCCCGCACAGCCACCGTTTGTAACGGACTCCCATTCGCGGACGGGGTCTGGTTGTGAATTATCAGCCCGTCGTCGCTTAACGTCGGCTGGTCGAAGTCATCGTGCGGCTCCCGAAAGGGATGGCCAAGCCCAGAGGGAAACTGTTTTCGCAGCCAATTCTGAAATCGCGTTAGTAACGCCCGAAGTTCCATCCGTTCATAATCCTTGAAACGTTATTAAGCTTTCTTGCGGCTTGATTATCGCACATCCCGCCCATCTTGCCAAGAGCAAAACGCTGCCTGCCTTCAGGCGAGATGTTTGTAGAAATCTGCTGGTTTTTGGGAAAGCGTATTCTTGAAAACGCCGATAGATTCGACGCCGTTGCCTTTATACGCCGCTAATTTCATTCAGCGAAATCCCGTGGCTTATTTATCGATGGGCAGTTTGACGCCGCCCTGCGGTGTCCGTTCGACGTTGCTTTTCATTCCTTCCGGCTCGCCTGCGGGCAGCGATTTCATTCTGCAAATCAGTCCCCGCGCAAGCTGCGACGCGTTGCCCGATACTACCGAGCAATAAGACAGGACAGGCGCGACCTTGTCGATGCGGATGGTCGCAACGAGTATTTCGGTTGAGCCGATTATCTCATTGGTGTCGGCGTCGGCAATCTGCTTATCGGCTTTGAAAACGTCGAGCAGTGTGCCCGTTACGAGGCGGTCGCCTCCCTGGTCAATTATAACTTTACCGTCGGCTTCGATTGACGCGATACGAGGCGGGTATAGTCGGTCGCTCAGTTTATTAACGACCTCGGCTGCCGCTTTGGCAACGAGATTATCGACAAGCTCTCTATAATCGAGGTCTGGCGGCTCCCATTTTGTAACAAGCTTTTTGATCTCGTCGGTTTCAAGACGCAGCCGGACCGAATCCGAGAACTTAACCTGTCTTGACGACGCAACGATGACGCGATAATCGAAAGCGAAATCCGCGCGGTATTCCTTGAAGTTGACACCGGCTGCGGCCTCGCTGCTCGTGTGCTTGATTCGCAGATTGGCCTCGGTAATTGTTCCCACGAGCATATAATCGGCACCGAGGACCTGCCCAATTCTCGCCTGCTCCTCAATTGGCGCGTCATAGGGGTTGAGGCTGTTTCGCTCGCGACAATATTCCTCGATGTGCTCTCTATCGAGGACGGCGAATTTATTTGTCTGCGTAAGCGCGGTAGTGATTTTCTGGGCGAGCTTGTCAGCGAGCTGGTCGCCGGGCACGACGAGATTGATAAAGGAATACGACTGTGCCTCGGCGGCCTTTAACGGCATTACCGCAAAGCGTAATCGTGAGGTTTTATCGACCGGCTTATGGTCGTAAACCCAGACCTTGAGCGTAACCTGGTATGTGCCGTCGTCGAGCTTTTTTTCGTCTATGATTTCGTATGTTTTGACTAAGCCGGCGATTTCTGTTTTGTTGAGCGTGCCGGCGGCCTCGACGGAGACGGCATCGACCCCAATGCTTTTGCCGGTCGGCGTCCTGTCGACGTCGGCGGTGACGCCTTGGTAGCCAAAATAGTATTTGCCTGAGCCGACCTTGACGCCTTTGGCCTGGGCGACCGCCTGGAAAAGCCCGTTCTTTATCGCGTCATCTTTTGATGGCCCTTGTCCCTGAACCTGCTTGAGTATTGTGTCCTCAGCGAAGGCAAGTGAGCAGAAGACAACCGTTATTGCGATAAAAGCGCAAATCGTTTTCATTTTTGGCTCTCCCAAAAGCGGGTGGCACGGGCTCGGAGCTCGTGGAACCACGGCCAAGATGGCCGTGCCACTCTATAATATTCAAAATATATTCAAATTACCACGGGAACTTTTTTGCTGTCGCCGCGTTTCCCAAGAATGATTTCGTTTTGCCAGAAAACCAGGCCGTTGGTCAAATTGTTCATCTGAAGCTGGAAATAATACTCGACCTGCTGTTTACCGTTGTCATAGCGGATATTTCTCTGGATGATTTTGCCGGAGATGCTGAGTTCCGGCGCGATGAGCTGGCCTTTTGCCTGCACAGTATCTTTGTTGAACTCATCGGCCTTGTCCGAGTCGCGAGTTAGGTCCCTGCTGCTATAAACCAAACTGTCTTTTGGCGCATTGCCTGCGCCGACGGCCGCGGTCATAACGATCAGTCCGGACCTTGTCATCTCCTGCTCAACTTTGCCCATAAGCTGGTCGGTATCGATGTGCTGCATTGTGTCGTTGACAATCCGGCCTTTGGCGACGACGTATCTTCCGCCGCCTTCTTTTTTGAATGTGCCCGATTCGACCATTGACTGGACCATCTGGCTTGCCGCCCTGTCGAAGTCGCGGTAGTCGAGCTGCATAACCGCTTTGCCCTGGTCGTTGATTGTGTCGACGTTTTCGGTCTGGGGTGAGCAGCCGACAAATGTTAATGTTACGGATGAAGCGAGCACCGCAAAAGCCAATATTTTTTTAATCATAGTCCTGTCTCCGGTTAATTAGGGATTTTTCGAGTGTTCATACGAAAATCAACAGCAGTTGTTCTCGGCGCAACGGCCTTAATAGCGAACTGCGATTTTGCCGCCGCGGAAGTTTGCAGCCACTTGCTGGTTGTGGTATCGACTACCATGCCTGCCTTGTCGAGCCATTCGACCTTGTATTCGAACACTATCGGGTTAAACGCTCGGTTGTGGCCCGATATCTCGAGCTGCAGGAAACCGTCTTTGTTGACGTAGGTAACGGCCTTATCGATTTCAACACCCTCGCCGGTAACCCAGCTAAAGGCGTGAATCACCGGCTTGGTTACGATGTTGACCGCCAGGTTGTCGCTTTTGACGTCTTCAGCCATCGTAACTCTTTTGTCTTCCTGCTGACAGCCCCACAGGGCTACCGCGACGACAAGCAGCAAAGTATTAAGCATCAATCTCATATTTCACCTCCGAAAAAAAATCCTAAAATGCCAGGACCTCGCACACAGGCGAAGCACCAGCGTTGATTATTTTAATATATACTATTGCGTTCCTGCAAGGGGGAATATGCACGTCAAACGCAGTATAGCCGCCGGCAAAAACCTGAAGTAAGCGGTTTTCCGGTATGGCACATCGGGCAACCTGGAAATCCTTCGGCAAAGCAGACCATATTCGAACGTCCGCCGCAGTAGTCGCTAAGCTGTAAACCGCTATGGCCGCCGTCATAATCCCGTAGTTGTCGTTGTTCCTGGCCGCGGCCTGTGCCGTCGCCTTGACCACAGCGGACGCGATTGCCCTCATCAGAATACCCTCGAAATCCTTTTTGAATTCGGTCTCGATTACGCGTTCCATATCCGCGACCTGCCTGGTCTGGTATTCGCCCGCGTCGGTCTTGATGGTCAGATAAGGATACGCGACTTTTCTCGGAGTCAGCTTGGGAAGTGCGATTCCAGCGTAATAAATCCTGGAGCTGACCAGCACAAGCGGCAGGTCAACTCGGAACTCTCCTTTGACCGGCCCCAGCCCGTTTTCAAATATCACCCAGCATTGGTTTTCAAGTTTCGCTTTTCCGGATGCCACATCATCCGCAAAAACGAGGTCATTTTTGATGTAGTCATTGTCAGGAACCATTCCCGCGGTCTCTTTCAGCAGGTCGGCTGCCCTGTCGTTTTCGCCGATGAGCAGGAAATAAATCCCCGCCAGATACGTTGTGAAGGGATTCACAAAATCAGGATACGGCTTGAACTGGCTCAGGTCTGGGTAATTAGCGTTGATGATTGCCGTTGTCTTTGGGTCGTCTGCCATCGCCTTGGCGTCGGTATTGGTTTGTTCCTTCTGCTTGTCGAGCTTGGCTTCGAGCTTCCTGATTTCCTCGTTAAAATGCTCCTTTGCCCGCATTTGCCTGTCCAGGGCACGGTTGAATTCGACCCTTGCCATGTCAGGTTTTTTCTCCGCCAGAAAATCGAGTGCCTTGTAAGTATTGACCATTATGCCGTCGTATTCTTGGCCCTTATAGGGGATAACGTTGTCGTTGACGAGGGTTGAGCCAACCGTGTCGAAAACTTCCGAGTTTGGAGCGAAGTAATTCATCATTTCTTCGGCTTTGTCGAATGTTGCGATGCTGTCGGCGTGATTACCGTCCACTCTTTTCGATGCGGCAAACTGAAGCGTCCAGAGAAGATCTTCGCCCGATGGGTTTTTGTCCTTCTTGATTTTGCTTTCAGCGAATTTCCCCGCCTGGTTGAAATCTCCGGACTCGAACTGCCTGTTGAAAACGCCGAGGTCGCTCATCGCCGGGTTGCACCCGGTCATACACAAGCCGGGCACTAATGCCAAAATCACTATCGTAACTTTTATTCGCATTTTCACTGTTTATCTCCTGCATAAATTCCGGAATAATTATAAGATACCGTTCTGCCGGCTGTTGTCAAGAAAACATCGGATTTTATCGATTTCGCGGATTACCGCCGCCCGGCGGGAAAAATAAAAAATGGAAAATTTTCCATTTTTTTGTTGCAGGTCTTGTGATTGAGCGGTAGAAGAGCATTGTAAAAGCTCTTTGGAAAAGAAATATGGTAATCACAGGTCTCAAGGCGAAAGCTTTGGGATAAACAAATGGGAACTCGGTTGAAAGCCGAGACCGACCCGCGGCTGTAAGCGTCTGTTTCGATTTATAGTCGAAAGTCCAAAAGGCATATATCCACTGTTTCGCACTAATGTGCGGGGTGGGAAGGGGCCTTGAGGTAAGGCGCGAGTCAGAAAACCTGCCTGTGGTGAATTAAGTGGTTAGTGGAGTTCTCGCGGAATGGAACCCTGAGCTGATGCGCTATGGCGCAGTTTTTGCGCTTTGTTTTTTAATTTCTCAAGCCGTCGTTCCTTTCGCGGGACGACGGCTTTTTATTTTGCGCTAGTTTCGAATTGACGCGTGAAAGGAGGTCAAAGGCAGCAGATGCTGCCCGGTTTGGATGTAACGTAGTGATGAGAAAAAATTTATTACGGTTTTGGAGAAGGGAAAATGGCTTCGTTGAGAGTGATGAGATGTTTGGGAGTTGCATTATTGTTAGGAGTTTGTGGGACGGTTAGCTCAATAGCAAATGCCGCAATCTACAATTACAATGGCCACTGGGTGGACGTTGATTACTGGGCCGGCTCCGGAAGCAACGAGGCCGTTGTTGTTGTCGATTTTGGCGCAACCGGCGGCGACAGTTATGCTTTTGGTTTCGAGTGGAACGGTGTCGCAACCGGATATGATGCCCTTGTTGCAATTGCTGCGGCTGGCCCTCTGGAATTTGAGGCAACCGACTATGGTAGCATGGGCTACTATATTGACAATTTCCAGTACAACGGCGAAAACGGCAATCAGAGTTATTATTGGCAGTATTTCACCAGCAGCGACGGCAGCGTATGGGACTCATCTATGACAGGCCCCTCCTACCGCACACTAACCGACGGCGACTGGGACGGGTGGTACAACAGCTTTAACCCCGGCGTGTCACCGACGACGCCGATTCCTGAGCCATTGACGATTGTTATGTTGGGCCTTGGCGGATTACTGCTGAGAAGACGCAAAGATGTTTAGCGTGAAAATATATACGGTAATTCTGGCGACTTTTGTTTTCATTGGCACGGCCTCAGGCGCCTATGTTTATGACCCAAATGACTTCGCAGCGGAAGTGATTGAGTATGTTCAGGGTACCGACTATTTGTCAGGTCAACTGTATAACAACCCCAATATGGCCTTAGGCAGACCAACGCTGATGACTACCGGCGATAACTGGTATATCCCGGCCAATAAGAATGTGCCTGTTGTGCCGGTTTATCCTCCTTTTCGTTCTTTCGAATTGGTTGCCATCGGCAACGGCGGACATTTGACCGTCAAATTCAATCTTCGCGTCGTACACGACATAAATAATCCCTATGGGATAGATTTCATCATCTACGGCAATGCTTTTCTGCCAATCGGCGGAGGTCAAAACTGGACAAATGGTAATCCGGAGTTAACCACTGTCGTTGGTTCTTGTTTCACCAAGCCGGGCATAGTCGCTGTCAGCCAGGATGGCAATAACTGGTATTATTTCTCGAACGGCCCATACGCGGATACTTTTGCTCCTACCGCAAGCTATGAGTGGGACGACGTCAATAACGTCTGGGGTGACGAGCTTGACCCAACTCGACCGGTTGACCCCAATCTGACGGCCGCCTCCCTGAACGGCCTAACAGTCGCGGAGGTAATCGAGGCCTACAATGGCTCGGCCGGCGGAACCGGTTTTGACATAAGCACGCTCGGACTGGGCTGGATTCAATATGTCCGGATAGAAAATAGCCCAACCAGCGGCGTAATACCAGATATAGACGCCATCGCCGGTGTAAGCTGTTGCGGTGATTATAAACATCCCTACCCCATGGGTGACTTGAATCAGGATTGCAGGGTTAATTTCGTTGACTTCGCGATACTGGCACAGGATTGGCATGCGGGAACTGGTTGGGATGATTTGTCAGATTTGGCTGACAACTGGCTAAAGTGTACTTGTGAATATCCATAGAATCGGTGAGATTAATCCGCCGAAGGTTGATAAAATGCGAAGCAGGGCTTTTACACTGGTAGAGTTGCTGGTTGTAATCTCCGTGGTAGCTGTCTTAATGGGATTTCTGATGCCGGCGCTGGCCAGAGCCAGGCAGCAGGGTAAAACCGTAGTATGCTTAAGCAACCTCCGGCAAATGGCAATAGCTTCACAGGTATATATAAGTAACAATGATGGTTCCTATCCCATCGCCTACACGTCTCAATACGTATCTCCCCTGTCTGTCTCTTATGCTTGGGATTTTACAACGACGACAAACTGGGACACGTATGAGCAAAAAGTAATTCCGGGCTTATTATGGGCAGGCGATACAATCGAAAAAATACAACAGTGCCCGTCTTTTACCGGCAGCGCTAACTGGCTTGAGGACCCTTACACAGGTTACAACTACAACACCAGCTACATAGGACACGGCCAGTTCGAAAGCATTTCTGCCCCTGCAAGGGTAGAAATGATTAGAAGACCGGGCCGATGCGCCCTCTTCGGTGATGGTCAGTGGGCCGCCGGGGCAGACAAATTTATGCGGGCGCCCTGGCCAAATGAAGGCGATTTGTCCTTTTCCGGCAGATACGCCGGAACACAGGGTTATAGGCATCAAGGCAAAACAAACGTCGCCTATTGTGACGGCCACGCGGCAACCGTTAGCGAATGCTATACCAACACGGATGAAGCTGATGCTGCCAACATCGCCACAGGCACGGGTTTTTTGTCGCCGGATAACAGCGCATACGACTTGGAATAATTCGATTCGGCGGGGCAGGCCCCCGCCCTGCAGCCACCTACGAAGAATCGCACCAGTCCTCCGTTCTCTGTCTTCCGTCCTCTGGTTTATTTCATGTCTTTATGGTAATCTGCCGCGAATGCGGCTGCAATTTATCGTATGCAAAGTGATGCAGAAAGAGGCGTATTATTGCGCGGCCCGCTCACCGAACACCGTTGACGTGGTGGTGATGAAACAGGGGCTGCACAATGAGCCGCAAATTTTGCGCCAAGAGGTTCAAAAGGCGCTCGACACGATAACTGATACCCAAAGCAGGCCCTACGATGCTTCGCTTCTGGGATATGGGCTTTGCAGCAACGGGATAATCGGCTTGTCGGCCAAAATTCCGATTATTGTACCGAGAGGGCACGATTGTGTTACGCTCCTTTTGGGCTCGAAGGACGTATATAAAGAGTATTTTGAAAGCCATCGCGGGGTTTACTGGTTCAGCCCGGGATGGATTGAGACGGATATGCAGCCGGGAAAGGAACGTTTTGAAAGAACGCTGAAAGAATACATTGAAAAATTCGGCGAGGACAACGCCAGATATCTTATGGAAACCGAGCAGAGCTGGATGAAAGAATATAACTGGGCGACGTATATCGACTGGGGATTTGCCAACAATGAGCGTGAAAAGCAATTCACTAAAAAGGCGGCGGAGTATCTCAACTGGAAGTATGACGAGGTGAAGGGCGATTCGGGCCTGATGCAGCGGCTCGTGGACGGCCGATGGAATGAGAAGGATTTTCTGGTTGTTAAGCCGGGACAGAAAATAACAGAGGATTTAACGAACGACGGACTGATAAAAGCTGAATAAGGATTTAAATGATAAGTGAAATTCTATTAGTGATTAATTTTATAAAGCATAAACTTACGCCATGGGGAGCCGTATCAGTTCTGATTTTTGTCTGCGTCGTATTCGCTGTTTACGCGGCTGAGGCGTCCCTGATAATTGGCGTCATAAAAAGCAAGCGAAGAGGACAAGGGATTCCGAAGCAATTCCGGTCCGCGGGCGCGATAATTATTCATTTGCTGGCGATAGTGGGAATAATCTGTTTTTTATACGGGTCTTTTATCGAACCATACTGGGTAGAAGTTAAAAAAGTCGAAATCCCTACAAGTAAATTGCATCAAACCACGGTGCGGATAGTGCAAATATCGGATACGCATTGCACCATAAGGCCGCTCAATGAGAAAAAAATGGTGGAAATAATTAATCGTCTAAAGCCGGACATTATCGTATTTACAGGCGATTCAGCAAACAACTCAATAGGATTAAAGCGTTTTAAAGAAACAATGGGAAAGCTGGAGGCCCGGCTCGGAAAGTTTGCCGTGCGCGGAAATATCGATGATTACTTCTGGCTAAGGACGGACATTTTCAGCGGGACAGGTTTCGTTGACCTTGACGCCAACAGCATAGAAATTGACAAAAATGGGGAGAAGATTTGGATTACAGGCGTTTCCTGCGAGAAGGAAGGCAAGGCAGGCGGTATGCTGAAGAAGGTTCCCAAAGACTGCTTCAGTATTTTCCTTTATCACTACCCTGATTTGGTGGAAGATTTGAACGGTATGCACGTTGATTTATATCTTGCGGGACATACTCACGGCGGGCAGATTGCCCTGCCGTTTTACGGCGCGATTATTACGCTCTCTAAATTCGGCAAAAAATACGAATCCGGCGAGTACAAGGTCGGCAACACTATTCTTTATGTAAATCGCGGTCTTGGACTGGCCGCCGGCTTTAACCCGAAGATGAGATTTTTTGCGAGACCTGAAATAACAGTTTTTGATTTGAAGCCGAAATAAGTATGCCAGACAACGATATACAAGCAAGGCAAATTGATATATCAAGGACGGCGCTGATATGCGTTGTCCTGGCGGCGGCGACGCTTGCAGCTTTTGAAGGGGTAAGGTCGAACGATTTTGTTTTTTATGACGACGACAAATATATTACCGGCAACGATGAGACGCTGAGGGGACTTAGTATCGATTCGCTCAAGTGGGCGTTTACAACCTCATATCAGGGAAACTGGCATCCGCTGACGTGGGTGAGTCATCTTATCGATGTATCCGTTTTTGGTCTTAACCCGGCAGGACATCATTTGGTCAGCGTTGGTTTTCACATCGTCAATGTAATTCTGCTTTTTTTGATATTGAAAAAAATGACGTCCGCGGTCTGGCTAAGCGCATTTGTCGCGGCAGTTTTCGGTTTGCATCCTCTTGGCGTGGAATCTGTCGCCTGGGCCGCCGAGCGTAAAAATGTTTTGAGCAGCTTTTTCGCGTTTTTGACGATATGGGCGTATTTGTGGTATGCGCAAAAGCCGGGATTGCGGCGATACTCGGCGATGACGATTCTTTTCGTAGCGGGATTGCTTTCCAAGTCTATGCTGGTAACACTTCCTTTTGTTTTGATCCTGCTGGACTATTGGCCGATTGCCAGGTTCAGGGAACTGAAAGGATGGCGGTGGCTTTGGCGGGCGATTATCGATAAAACCCCGCTTATAGCGATTTCGGCGGCGTTTTGCGCTGTAACGTATCTGGTGCAGGCCAAAGCGGGAGCAGTGCCGGATATGGTTTCGTTGCCAATAAGCTTACGGGCCAGCAACGCGCTGGTGTCGTATATCAGATATATCGGCAAGATTTTTTACCCGACCCCGCTGGCGGCTTTGTATCCGCTTGATGCTAACGGATATCCGTCGTGGAAGGTGATTTTGTGCCTTGTGCTGCTGCTGGCATTGACGACGGCAGTAATTATTGAGAGATACAGGCACAGATTCCTGTTGACGGGGTGGTTTTGGTATTTGGGGACATTGGTGCCCGTTATCGGTCTGGTCCAGGTGGGCGTGCAGGCGATGGCGGACCGATATATGTACCTGCCCGGCATAGGTATTTATATCGTAGTCGCCTGGCTTGCCGGCGAAATATCGGCGAAATCGCGTCTGCCAAAAATTGTTCCGGCTGTGACGGGCACGGCAGTCCTGCTCGCGTTGCTGCTGATGACCAGAGTGCAGGTCGGATACTGGAAGGACAGCGAATCGTTATTTCGGCATACGCTGGACGTAACAACGAACAACTATATTATGTATAAAAACTATGGTCAGGTTCTCGAAAGCAAGGGGCAACTGGATGAGGCAATAGATAATTTCAGGCGTGCGCTGGAGCTTAGTCCCGGGTGGGAAGAAGTACATGATAAGCTCGCGTGCGCGCTGCAGGACAAAGGCCGGGACGCAGAAGCGGCTGCTGAATTTGCGATTGCGCTGCGGATAAAGCCGGACAAAATCGAGGTGCGCAATCGCTATGGGGTCTCGCTCGTAAAAATTAAGCAGTATGACAAAGCGATTGAACAGTTCGACATGGTGCTGGCGGAAAACCCGCACGAGCTGAGCGCATTGAATAATCTTTATCAAGCCGGCGTCGAGAGCGGGCAGATTGATAAAACACTGGGTATAATTCTGAATTTACAGGCGAAAGACCCGAATAATTTCGTGTTCTATCAAGAGACCGGATTGCTTTACGGCATAAAGGGCGACATAAATACCGCGACAGAGCAGCTCGAAAAAGCGTGTAAATTGTCCAATCAGGCAGCCGAGCCGATGGCGTTTCTTTCGCAGGCGTACGCCACCAAAAAGGATTTCAAAAGCGCCATCGATATGGCACAAAAAGCGATTTCGGCAGCCCAGAAGGAAGGCAGAGACGATATTGTTACACAGTTAAGAACCAGTTTGGAATCGTATCAGCGGGCAATGAAAGGAAACTGAGGAAGTGGAATTGCTTTCGATTATTACGATAGCATTTGGTCTGGCGATGGATACCTTCGCGGTGTCAATCGTTACCGGCGCGGCGTATAAACAACTGCACATCCGTCATACGCTTCGAATGGCAGGATTCTTCGGCGGGTTTCAGGCGTTTATGCCGGTGATCGGTTATCTGGCCGGGTTGACGGTGAAGCAATATGTATCGAATTACGACCACTGGATTGCCTTCGGGATTTTGGCCGCAGTTGGGCTTAAGATGATTTATGAGTCGTTCAAAATCAAAGAGAAAAGAAAAACGCCGAACCCGGCTAACCTGGCGGTAGTGCTTGCCCTTGCGGTGGCGACAAGCATCGACGCCCTGGCGGTCGGCATTACGATTTCACTTATTACACATGCGATTGTGCTGGCGGTTATCATTATCGGCGCGGTAACTTTCGGCTTGTCGTTTGCCGGCGTCTATATCGGCAAAAAATTCGGGCATTTCTTCGAGGGCGGTATCGAGATAATCGGCGGCCTCGTCCTCATCGCCATGGGGCTAAAAATCGTCATTCAGCACGCTGCTTAATTAAATTAAACCAGCGGCTGGAGAATCAATCAGCCATAGGACCTTATCCAGAACGGCCCAGAGGACGTGAATCGGATAGCGAATCTCATCAGGCGGACCGGCGAGAACTTCCTTTAAGGTTTGGGCTTTTTCGGAACCGCTGACAAGAACGACTATCTGCGAAGCGGCACAGATAACAGGATGCGTGAGCGTGATTCTATTGAGCATCTGGTCAGGCAATTTCTGATCCAGAAGATAAACCACGCAGGCGAGGTCTTTTGCGTCGAAACAGGCGTTGGAGTTCGGGAAAAGCGAGCCAGTATGGCCATCGGAACCCATCCCGAGAATTATAAGGTCGAATTTCGGCAGTTGGCCTGATTTTATTTGAAAGACGCTGCGAAGTGTTTTCTCGTATTGCCTGGCAGCGGAATCGAAGTCCTCGAATTCGGTCGGAATCGGGTGTACATTTTCTTTTGGTATGGGGACTTTCCCCAAAAAGGTATCTGCGGCAAGTTTGTAGTTGCTGTGTGGTGAATCGTGGGGGACATATCTTTCATCGACCCAGAACAAATTAATTTTATCCCACGGCAGCGACAATGCCTTTTTTTCTGAGCCGAGAATTTCAAAGAATCGCTGCGGACTTTTGCCTCCGGATATTGCTAAATGGAAAATGTTTTTTTCTTTCACGGTTTGTTCAACTGAGGTAACGAACAAGTCGAGGCATTTGTGTGCGAGCGCATCGGCGTCAGTGACGATTCGCGTGTTCGGCTTTTTTTGTTTTGTCAGGGACATCGCCGGAAAGTCCTTTCATAAAACGATAATCAAATCAACAATATATTATACCGTCCGGCAGAATGATTTGCGCAGGTTTTTTGGTTTCCGTAACTCTTTGGCAGACAAAGATTTAAGAATAGTAAAATCGGAGAAAATCATTAGTGCACGGGCACAGTTCCCGCATGAGGGGTTGTCTTTTTCATCAAAAACGCCAGCGGAATCATCAGCAGGAACATACAACCAAGAAGCCGGAAAACGTCGAGATAGGAGAGCATCGCGGCCTGCTGCTGGACGAAGCCGTAAATAAGCGTTTTCGCTTTTATTGCCGCGGTGGCAATATCTGTTCCCTGCCCAACGAGCATTGCCTGGATATTTGCGAAATAATGCTGATAAACCGGGTTGGTACCGGTAACGTGCTCGACTAATCTGCTCTGGTGGAATTGCATCCGCCGGGCAAGTATTGTTGTAGTAATGGCGATACCAAAGCTGCCGCCCAGATTTCTTGCCAGGTTAATCAGTCCCGATGCGTAATCAGTGTCGGTTTTCGCTATATAATAATAGGCCGCGACATTGATGGGGATAAATAAAAACCCAAGTCCTGCGGACATAACAGTCCTTGACCAGACCGCATCCCAGAAGTTGATTTGCAACGTGAATCGTGCGGATATAAAAAGACCTATTGCGCCGAATATTGAACCTACTATAAGAAGCCATTTTGCCTGAACCCTTGCTGCCAGAAGCCCCACTAATGGCATCGAAATCATTGTGATTATGCCGCCGGGCGATATCACCAAACCGCTGTCCATTGCTGAGTACCCCATCAAACTTTGCAAAAACATCGGCAGTAACGCGGTGCTTCCGTATAATACAAACCCGATGGCGTAAATCACAATAACACCGAGGGTCAGATTGCGGTCTTTGAGTATTCGAAGTTTTATAACAGGGTCTTTTTGTCTCAACTCCCAGAAAACTGCCGCGATTAAGCATACGACGCAGATTATTGTAAGTGTTACTATAAAATGGGAATCAAACCAGTCCTCGCGTTCCCCTTTATCCAGAATAATCTGTAGTGCGCCAAGTCCAACCGCGATAAAGCCGAGGCCGATATAATCGATTTTGAAATCCTGGCCGATTTTTTTGCGAACGAGATAAGGCGGGTTATGGACCAGCAGCATTCCAAGAAACACTGCCAGTATTCCGACCGGGATATTGATGAAGAACACCCATCGCCAGTTATAATTGTCCGTAATCCACCCGCCCAGGGTCGGCCCGATTATGGGGGCGGTTATCACGCATACCCCGAACAGAGCCATTGCCATTCCGCGTTTTTCTCTCGGGAAGCTTTCGACAAGAATAGATTGCGCTATCGGCTGAAGCGCTCCGCCGCCCGCTCCCTGCAAAATCCTGTAAAACACCAGAAGCTCGATATTGGGTGCCAGCCCGCATAAAAAAGACGCCGAGGTAAAAAGTATCACGCAGGCAAGATAAAATTGCTTTCTGCCGAACAGCGACGAAAACCATCCGCCAAGAGGCAGAACAATAGCGTTTGAGACAAGGTATGAAGTTAAAACCCAGGTGCTTTCGTCGGCTGAGGCGGAAAGATTGCCCGCAATATGAGGCAATGCCACGTTGGTTATGGTTGTGTCGAGAACCTCCATAAACGGCGCAATTATCACCGCCCCCGCTAGCACCCACGGGTGATGCGGCAGTTCATACTCAGTTAAATCGGGCAATTTTTCAGGCGTATCGCTCATTTAACCTTTACCACCGGTATTACGGACATTCCGGGCGAGAGCTTCTTCAGGTCATTAGCGTCTTCGTCAAAAACAATTTTCACCGGCACCCTCTGCACAACCTTGATGTAATTGCCTGTGGCGTTTTCAGGAGGCAATAAGCTGAATACCGAACCCGTCCCCGCCTGGATACTGTCAACGTGTCCCTTGAAAGTTTTCCCGGAAAAGGCATCGACCTTAATAATTACCTGCTGGCCCGGCTTCATATGCTTCAACTGTGTTTCCTTGAAGTTGGCGACCACCCAGATTTCCGGCGGGACAATTGCCAGCAGGGGCTGCCCTGTGCTTATGTGCTCGCCCTGCTCGACGGATTTTTGAGTAACCAAGCCCGCCTGAGGAGCAATTATCCTGGTATATGAAAGATTCAATTCGGCCTGCTCGACCGCGGCTTTCGCCTCGGCAACTCTCGCCTGGGCGGCAGCAATCTGGCTGTTGGCCGATTCGAACTGTGCCTGCGCGGAACGCGCAGCCGCCGAGGCGTTGTCCAATTGTTGTTTCGTGATTCCCGCATTGGCATCAAATAGCTGCTGGTATCTCTTGTAATCCTTTTCGGACCTGTTCGCCTCCACCGATGCCATACTCGCCTGCGCCCGGCTTTGTTTTTCTGTCGCCTGTGCCGTTGAGAGATTAGCGCTGGCCATATCAAGGCTGACCTGGAAATCATGCGGGTCAAGTTCGACAAGGATATCCCCCTGCCCAACGGACTGGTTGTCGTTCACCAGTACTTTATCGACGTAGCCGGCGACGCGTGCGCTTACCGAAACGATGTGCCCGGTTATGAATGCGTCGTCAGTTGATTCTCGCGACATCGCCCGGACGATATAAATTCCCGCACATATCAATACGGCTATGCCCGCCATTATCCCGATTGTAGTTATTCGTTCCCAGCCGCTTCTTATCGCTCTTTTGATAATACTCATTTTTCCTTTCGCTCCATTTGAACGTTATTTTCGTCCGACGCCGGTTGCGTCATCTTTGAGGGTTCTAAACGCGCAAGTGTCCCCATCGCCTTGTTCAGGTCGAGTTTGGCGACCAGGTGAGAATAAATCGCCTGGTAATAGTTCGCCTTGGCCGTTGTGAGGGCCGTCTGGGCGTCAACCACCTCAACCTGTGTATTTGTGCCTTGTCTGTAACCCGCCTCAACCAGCCGCAGCCCTTCTTCCGCGCGGGAAAGATTGAGCTTCTGCGAATCAACGAATTCGGCGGCGTCCTCGATGCTGAGAGTTGCTTTCGTCAGTTCAAACAACGCTGTTTCCTCGGTATCGACCAGGTCAATCTGCGATTGTTTGAGCCGGGCTTTTTGCGAGATGACGCCGCCCTCGCGTGCGAAGCCATCGAAAAGCGGCAAAGACGCCGTAAGCCCATAGTTCCACCCGCTGTCCCATCCGAGTTGCATCGGGTTATGAGAATTCGGCTTCGTCCAGTAATCCTTGTAATATGCGCTTACCATCGGGTAATAAGTGCTTTGCGCGATTGTAAGCAGTTCTTTCTGCTGTCTTATATCAAGCTCCCTGCCGAACAGGTCGGGCCGGTTTCGATACGCAGCCGCGACCGCCTGCTCCATCGTGATGCTAAAAGGAGAATAAACAAGCTCGTCGCCAAGAGCAAATGCGCTGTCCTGCGAAACGCCCATTATTTTGACAAGGTTCGCCCTGGAAATATTAATGGCGTTTCGTCGCTGAATAAACTGCGCTGTGAAATTCGACAGTTCAACTTCCGCACGCAGAACGTCATAGCTTGAAGCGACGCCGACGGCGTGTTTTTGGTTTACGTCATCCAGGTGCGCCTTTGCGGATTTCACCGCGTCCTCGCTTATTGCGTAAAGGTGCTGGTCCAAAAGAACGGTATAATAACCAAGTTGTGCCGCATAAACCGTTTCCTGGACGGCGGTTCGCACGGCCTGGTCGGCCATAAGCGCCCCAAGACGCCCCGCGTTGATTCTGGCGGAAATCGCCCCGCCCGCGAATATTGGCTGCGTAACCGTCAACGCCGCCGAGTAATTATCCAGCGAGCCCATTGTTATGTTTTGGCCGCTTACAGTAAAAGATTGTTTTTCGTCAACACGTTCGTAACCGCCCGAAATTGCCGCCGTCGGCAGTATCGCGGAATACGAACCAAGTTCGCCGCCGCGTGCTGCCTCCCTTTCCTCAAGCGTTTTCAAAAGCGTTTTATTATTCGTCAGGGTCAGCTTCAGGCAGTCGTCGAGAGAAAGTTTTCCCGAAATTAACGCCTGGGTCTGTTTTTCCGCTTCTTTGCGCCCTTCCCACTGCTTGTATGCCGATTCCCGCGACAATGTCGCCTCGTTAGTGAATTCTTCTTTGCTGACGCAGCCGGGAAGTAAAATCGCGGACACTAAAAGGCACAGGATTATATTGTTTGTCCGTTTCATTTCTTGTCCCCTTTGGCATAAGCCCTGATTCCGGCCGCCGAGAATTTAACTATATGGTTTATCGACTCATCGATATTAATCGATGTGATTGAATGGCCTTGCGCCCCTTCGAACAATACCTTGGCCTGTGTAATGTGAACCAGTTGGCCGGTTAACGAAAGAATGCTCATCAGAGCATCATGTTCATTGATGTTCGGACAAATAACAGCAATCGCTTCTTCCATTGCGGCTATCGACGGGGCCGCCAGTTCATCGAGAAACATATTTCTGGGCAGCCGCTGCTCCGCCATCTCTCGAAAGAAAAGCTGCATAAATCGCTGGCTTTGCTGCGGGTCCGCAAACGGCTTGAGAAAATCAACGGCGTACGCATAAAGTAATTTTTCGAGCGTCAGTTTGCCCTTGTCGCTCATAACGGTATTGATGGCGTTAAGCCGGCTTTCATTCATCTCACGAAGACGCAACCGGAATAGTTCTTCGTAAAGTTCACGTTTGTCGCCGAAAAAGTAGTTTACGGCCGCTGGGCCGCGTTTTGCCTTTGTAGTAATGTCTCGAATAGCGGTTCCGTCAAAACCCTTTTGAGCGAACATCTCTTCGGCGGCCTCCAGCAGCCGCTTTCGTGTTATTCGGGCCTCTTTTGTCAGGCTTTTGTCTTCTAAACTATTCATACTTATCTCCTTGAATCAGCCGTTTTAATTACTTGTATAAAACGCTTGTTTCATACAAAGTATAAAACATTTGTATCAAACAGTTGTATGAAACATTTGTTTTGGACACTCGGTTGATAATACAAAAGCAAAAAAAACTAATTATCAAAGTTTAAATAAGGTATTGATGCGGTCTATTTGGCAAATAGATAGGGCAAAAACATGACATTTTTCTTCAAAAAATTGGCTGATTTTGGGCTGAAAATTGAGCGTTTTTTGGCATCGGAACAGGGCGGAAGTATATACTTAACGCACAAGGGGGGGGTTAAAAATGCTTTACTGCGACAATGCGCTGGCTTATTCTATTGGTTTATGGTCTGGGAATTTATTAAAGATTTATTTAAGGGCTTCTGCCGTTCTTATAACGGCATTGGTATTTGGTTTGGTGCGCTCTCTGCTGTATTCTTCTGGTTGTCGCCTAATTTTGATTTGGGGGGCAAAGTGAACGCAACAATAGCAATAATATCTTTGCCTTACCGTTTACTTATAGTATTCGGATTTGTTTTTGTCAGCGTAATACTCACTTCGTATTCGTTATATAAAAAGCAACAACTAATAATAGATGGACTACAAGAGGCCAAAACATCATTTTTCGAGAAGAACGCTAACATAACCATCAGAGATCTGGAAAACTGTATAAAAGAAATAGATAGCTGGCTTGAATATGCAAAAGCGTGCCCGCGAGGTGTTTACCAAGAGTTAATACGCGTAATTTGTGACAAAATATCCCCCCACTTTTGTCCTACCGATAGAAAATCAAATATTGAAATGTCGGTAGGGGATTGTTTCCCGAAAATAATGCTGTTTCTAAGGGATTATAGGCCTAATCTGGGGAATGACATTAAAGCACAGTATGACAATCTCAAAAAGCAGGCGGAAGATATTCTTTCTAAATGTGGAGGAAATGTGTCACCCTCATCATATAAGGAAGTGATGCAACTTTATGTGGAAATGTACATATTAAGGAATAGCATGAAAACCTTAGTCGAAGCTTTACAGGATTGCGTAACAATAACAAAAGAAGAAAAGGAAAACGACACACTTAAAAAATAATTTAAAAAATAGTAATTTTTTACTTGACGCATCTTGTGTATTTTTGCTGTGCGTTAAGTATATACTTCCGGAACAGAGCTGTTTTACAGGGATAAAACAAGGCCTGTCAAAAGGCGAATGCGGCGATTATAATGGCTGATGAATTGTAACAGACATAATCAGTCAGTGGGGTAAATGATGAGACGAGTTTTTTTTGTCCCGCGAAACGCCTTCACGTTAATCGAGCTTTTAGTCGTGATAGCCATCATAGCGCTTCTGATGGGGGTGCTTTTGCCCGCGCTGACCACGGCAAGAAGGCAGGCACAGGCAACCGTGTGCAGGAGTAATCTGAAGCAGCTTGGTGTTGCGGCAAATTTCTATGCTGAAGCATGGGATTTTTTTCTGCCGCGCGGAACCAGCGGGTTGAGCAAGACCTGGTTTCAGTTACTTATGCCGTATCTATCGGAGCACTCGATAGGCACGGACTACCGCAACATCAGAATGTATCGCTGTCCGAGCTACCCCAACAAAAATCAAACGGTTTGCTTTGTGGTTAACGGCTGGAGATTCGCAAGTCCGACCGACACGACAGGATATGCAATAGACGCGCCGTCAAGAGTGTTCGGGCTTAAAAAATTAGACACCAAAATTTACCTGGCGGACAATGAAGATGGCCCTAATCGAGCCATTTTAACAACAGAAGGGGATCCTGGATGGGATATGTGTGATGTATGGAGCGTTGACCACCTGGCGAATAATGTCAATACGCCGGACAACAGGCGCGTTGCGAGGACTCGGCACAGTCAGGGCAAAGCCAGACCGGGATGTCACTACCTGTTTCTTGACTGGCATGTCGAATGGATAATGGCGGATAATGTCACCTACAAACTGTGGAATTTCGAATACGACTTCTAAAGTTGCTGAGAGCGGATAACGGTCGTATTCTCAGGATTTAGGCAGAGCTTGTTCAAGGTCGGCGATCAGGTCGTCGGTGTCCTCAATGCCCACGGCAAGCCGGAACAGCGTATCGGTAATCCCCAGTTTGTAGCGTTCCTTTCGGCTGTAGTCGTAATAGCTGACAAGGGCAGGATGGGTAATAAGCGATTCCACGCCGCCCAGCGAAGGCCCGATGTTAATCAGTTTCAGCCGGTCGAGCAGCCGTTTGGAGTCGGCGAGAGTCCCTTTTACCTCGAATGAAACTACGCCGCCGCCGCCCTGCATCTGCTGTGTCGCGACCTCGTAGTGCTGGTGACTTGGCAGGAAGGGATAATAAACACGCCTTATCGCCGGATGCGCTTCGAGCCATTCAGCGATTCGCAAAGCAGACTCGTTCTGATAGCGGATGCGAAGCGGAAATGTCTTTAGCCCGCGCAAAAGCATATAGCAGCAGTGCGGGTCGATAGTACCGCCCATCGATTTGTGCAGGTCGCGGATTTTTTCTATCAGCTTCTGCTTGCCCAAAACCGCCCCGGCCAGGATATCGTTATGGCCCGCCAAATACTTCGTACAGCTTTGCAGAACAATATCCATACCGAATTCGATGGGCCTCTGGTTATACGGCGTGGCAAAAGTCGAATCGATAAGCGTAAGGATTTTGTGCTTGTCGGCGATTCTTTTGATTTTCACAAGGTCGAATATGTTCAGATACGGATTAGTGGGCGATTCGGAAAAAATGAAGCGGGTGTTTTTCCTGATGGCCCTGTCGATAAAGTCATAACTGCCGAATGGGACAATCGTGCAGTCAATCGCGAACTGCTTTAGATATGACTGGCAGAACTCCAGCGTCTTTTTATAGCTGTCATCGGTAATAACGATGTGGTCGCCCGAATGCACAAGCGACAAAATAGTTGTGGTGATTGCGCTCATCCCCGATGAAAAGACAACGCAGTCCTCCGCTCCTTCGAGGTCGGCCAACCGCTGCTCGGCGATTTTGGCGGTCGGGTTGCCGTATCGGCCGTATTCATAATGCGCCTTGCCCTTCTTGGTGTAATCCTCGATTGCCTTGCTGTTTTTGAAGGTAAACGTGGCGGTCTGGACAATCGGCGTCATCAGCGAGTCGGCGTATTTCTGCCTCGGTTCTCCCGCATGAATCGCCCTTGTCGCCATCGACGCCCGGCTATGAAGTTTCTTCGCTTTTTTCAATACATCTGCCATATTGGTTCCCTTTCGCAGTTCAGGATGACTTATTTATCCGAAAAAGGGGCCGGTTTCAAGTGATTTTTGGTCGGGCTTAGTTGCCAAAGGCACTGGTTATACGGGTATGCAGACGGCAGCTAAGCCCTCAGCGTAAAAAAGGGCATTCATCGTAATTTTTTCGTTTTTTTGGAAATCCGCAAAAAAATCACTAAAAAAACTGTAACAAAAGAGAGTGGTTATGGACTTTATATTATAAAGAGAAGAGACTGAAGACGACGGCTATTCAGGCAGCTTTTCAGTGGACATGAACGAGACAGTATTGGTATAATAGTTCTTATATTGTTCTGAAAGGGCAGGAAAATGAAGAGGGTCATCGTAATAGCAGCAGTTTTGCTGCAAATCTCGTGCGCCTTTGGCGCGGTACTTTCAGTCCCCGGCGACTACACAACAATTCAATCGGCAATCGACGCGGCAGCGACGGGTGATACGGTCTTAATATCCCCCGGGACATACTCCGGCGATGGGAATTACAACATCACCTTTTCCGGTAAGGCCGTCACCGTTAGCAGTATTGACCCGAACGATGCTGGTATAGTCGAAAGCACCGTGATTGACTGCAACTGGATAGGCGGAGGATTCTTCATAGATGCAAATGTGGTTTTGGACGGTCTTACAATAACCCACGGTAATCGTTCTTTGGGCGGAGCGATATGTGTGCTCGTTACCAATGTTTCCCCGCTTATACAAAACTGTGATATCATCGACAACAATAGTAATGCTACTATTTTGGGTGGGGGCGGGATTTATTCAGCCGGAAGCATAGCAATCATTGGATGCAAAATACACGGCAATTATTCAAGAGCTGGCGGCGGAATTTATTGCTCCGGCTCATTTACAACAATTAGAATCAGCGATTGCAGTATTACCGGTAACACATCCAGTTACATGGGTGGAGGAATATACACGTCGTCCGGCTCGGCCACCTCGGTGACGATTACGAGGTCGCTAATTGCGGGCAATGTCGCGTCTGGAACGACCTCAGCAAACGGCGGCGGAATTTGTGCCTATTCCAACACTGTGAATATTAACAACAGTATTGTGGCCGGGAATTTTGCGCAAGTCAACGGGGGCGGAGTATATAAATATACTTCTACCAGTATGACTATGTCAAATTGCACACTGGCAGGAAACACGGCAAGCGGCTTAGGCGGAGGCACCTACTTGGGGAACACTGCATTTTCGGCTGTTAACAGCATCTTCTGGGGCAATAAGGATTCCACTGGCATAACGACAAGCGCACAGATAAATCCAACGTCCTCAAATCCGGGGCAAACTTTGCTTTTCTGCTGTATTCAGGACCCTCTAAATTACTTTGGCGGCGCAAACAATGGCAATATCAATGGCGACCCGATGTTTGTCAGGGAGCCGAATGATGGAGGAGATGGCTGGGGAGTTGGCAATAACGACGATTATGGCGATTTGCATTTGCAGCCAGGTTCGCCCTGCATTGATGCGTGCAACAAGCTTTATAGGCCGGGGCCGAATGATACTGACATAGACGGCCAGCCGAGATTGATTGGAAGCGCCGTTGATATGGGGGCCTATGAATACGGCAAAATGATTGTTGTTACCAAACCCGCGGGCGGCGAGATTTGGGCGACGGGCAGCAAACATCCGATTACGTGGAATAAATACGGCGTCGGCAGCGTGGATATCCTTTTCAGCAGCGACAATGGCAATACCTGGGAAACAATTGCCAGCGCAATTGCCGATGTCAACAGCTGCATTTGGCAGTTGCCGGGCGATATCGAGTCAAATCAGTGCGTGATTTCAATTGTGCCGGATAATGGTGATGCCAATGTGGTTAGCCGGCCAAGCGGGCTGTTTACGGTGAACTGGTATCCGTCTCGGCCGGCCGTGCCTCCGGAGTGGCTTCGCAGGGGGTTATTGCCCGCCCCGAACCCCAGCGAAAACAAAGGGCCGCGAATTGGCTGTGTTAAATGGGTTTTTGAAACGGCTGGGCCTGTCTCGTCGCAGGTCGCCGTGAGCCGGCCTTACTGGGACAGCTACTGGATATACATCGGCTCTGAAGACGGCAATATTTACGCGCTCGACGACCTCGGCGAGCTTAACTGGATTTGTGATATAAACACGGCCGTAGTTGGCTCGCCTGCCGTGGGCTATTACTGGATGGTGTATGTCGCGGGCCAAAACGGCTGGTTATACGCGATTGATGATTATGGGGACATATCATGGACGCACAAAACAGCCGGCCCGATTTACTCGACGCCTGTTGTGGGATATGACGGCAAAATTTACATCTGCTCGGAAGACGGGCTTATTTACGCCCTCGATGCAGACGGCAGCGAGCTATGGACGTTTAAGACCGGCGCGTCGGCAAAGTTAAATGGGACGATATTAGCCACGCCTGTTATAGACAAAAACGGAACGGTTTATATAGGCGGACTTTACGAACCGAACCTGTATGCGCTGGATGCAAACAGCGGCAGCGTAAAATGGGTTTGTAACTTTGGAGCCGTCGAGCCGAATAAGGGCCAGATAGTAACATCGCCGGCGATTGGTCCTGATGGAACCATATATCAAACGCTTGTCCGCGACCCGAATCTTTATGCCGTTGACCCCTGCACGGGCAACATCCTCTGGTCAGCGCAGTTGCGGCCTGACCCCTGTTATTCCTGCGCCCCGGGCAGCGGTCAATGCTGCTCGATAATAGACTTGTACCTTACGTACCTTCACAGCCATAAAACGATAACTCCTGCGCTCCTGCAGCAATATGAAAGCTGCAACGAAGGGAGGTGGCAGGGTATTGCCGCTACGGGATGGATAAACTACACAACTTCTTCCGGCTGGTCGTCGCCCGTGGTCGGCTCAGATGGCACGATATACGTCAGTTTCGATGACCCTTACCTGCGCGCCGTTGAGCCGAATGGAACAACCAGGTGGATAACCCGGCTGGGTTTAATCGGCGGTTTCACTTTAACCATCGACAAAAACGGCCTGATTTACGCCGCAAGCGATGATAACTTCGTTTGCGTGGTTGACCCCAATGGGCAGGAGGTTTCGCGTTTCCAGGGTAAAGGGTGGGTCGGTTTCCCCACAATCGCGGAGGATGGCACTATCATTGTCAGCGATGCCAACAATATGGTCTGGGCGATAACGAGCAATTCCTGCAGTGGGCAGTCGCCGGTTCTTCACATTCCGGCGGATTTGCGGGCGAACAATATAGTTGATTTCGCAGATTTCGCGATATTGGGTCAAAGCTGGCGCGACTGCACAGACCCCTTCGATCCGACGTTCTGCGCCTCGGGAATTTCAAAATACGGCTATTATGCCCCCGGCAACGTGGACAGAGACGCCTATATCAATATCTGGGATTTAAACGCCCTTGTGCAAGAGTGGCTGACGCAAAGCGATTTTGAGTAATCAATCTGCGATAGGATTGAATATGAGAAAGCAAACGGGTCTGACGAGGATTGATTTAGCGGTTGCTTTGGCTTGCATTGCCCTTGTGCTAACACAGGCGGGCGCTATAAATGCCGGGGGGCGGGAACGCGCAAAGCGTGAGGTATGTCTGGCCAATCTGAAAATGCTAACCGCCGCATGGCAAATGTACGCTGACGATAACGGCAACAAAATCATCAACGGCAACGTCGAAGAATACGGGCAATATGGAGACCCGCCATGCACTATCGCCACCCAAGTGTATGCGCCAGGTGGAATCCATTACAGAGAGAGACCATGGGTTATGAGGGATTGGGCACTTCCGCCATGTTGGTCGGTAGGAACTGCTTTTGGTCCGGCCGAGAAAAAAACACAGATAGCAAAGGGGGCACTATACACGTATGTCAAAGACATAGAGGTATATAAATGCCCAAGGGCTACTGCCGACGAGACAAGGTCATTTTCTATAGTTGACCAGATGAATGTCACAGTAATCGCGGCTGCCGTGTTAAACACCCCCGTAATGCTCATTAAGACCCGCCAGAATATTGAGAAACCATACGAACGTATGATTTTTGTTGACGATGGCGGCTGTGAAGGAACAACAATGGGCGGCTGGACGGTCACTTTCCAAACCCCGCCGCAATGGTGGGATGCGCCATCGGCACGGCATGGCGGCGGAACAACTTTTTCTTTTGCTGATGGCCACGCCGAATACCACAAATGGCTTGAATCCAGTACCCTCGATTGCGCCGAAAACGCCCAAGCCGGCTGCTCAATACCTCCGACGCAAACCAGGGATATTCGCTGGGCACAGATTGCTGCATGGGGTTCAGAGACAGCATCAAAGTTAAATCCTTAGAGTGAAACCATGAACGCAAATAAAGGTTTGACGAGAACCGATGCCATTATAGTCGTGGCGTGCGTCGCCCTTGTGCTGGCGCAGGCAGCCGTTTTGAATGCCGGCGGGCGCGAACGCTCAAAGCGAGAAGTATGTTTGTCCAATTTGAGAACTCTCACCGCCGCATGGCAAATGTATGCCAATGATAACACCGGCAAAATCGTTAATGGCGGGCAGGCCCTTGGTAATAACTATTCAGGGGTAACGGAGCCATTCTGGTGCACGCCTCTTTGCAATCCCGCGCATCCCTTGCCAACAACCGACGAGGTTGGCACAGGTTGGCCCGCAATAAGATATGACTGGGACCTTACTTTGCCATACGCAGAGAGGGTAAGTTTGCTGAAGAGGGGTGCGCTTTACGGATATGTTCAAAATCCGGATATCTATCGCTGCCCGGAAGCAGATAAAACAGCCCACAGGTCGTATGTTGCGCCCGCATCTATGAACGCATACTGTGACCTCTGCGGTTACCCAAGTAATGCTCCTGTAGTAAAGAGTTTAGGGCAGATTGCGAAGCCGAATGAAAGGATTGTGTTTTTGGAAGAGAAGAAAATAAGTCCAGATGCTTTCCAATTTCCATATAGTGCTACTGCTGACCCGTATTGGACAAGTGATTTACCCAACATTACACACGGCAACGGGGCTAATTACGGGTTTGCCGACGGCCATGCCGAATATTTTCAATGGAAATGTCAATCGACATTGAATTTGTGCCAAATTATTGCCAGTGGTGGTACCGTAACACCTGCACAATTAACAGCAGCCAGGAGTCAGGCTGACGCTGAAAAGTGCGGCGGAGGAAATACTTATAATGGTGATGCCAAGTGGGTAGAAAACGCGGTGTGGGGCGATTAGCCGAAAAATGATTATGAATACGAATAAAGGTTTGAAGAGAGTAGATGCCATTATAGCGGTGGCGTGCCTTGCCCTTGTGCTGGCGCAGGCAGCCGTTTTGAATGCCGGCGGGCGGGAACGCTCTAAGCGTGAAGTGTGTCTGGCCAATCTTAGAATGCTTACCGCCGCATGGAAGATGTATGCCGATGACAATGGCGGCAAACTTGTCAACGGCGGACAACCGTGGAGTAATAACCCGCCACCAACGGAACCGTACTGGTGCACACCCTTACCCCCAGTACTCGCAACCGACGAGGTTGGCACATTTCCAACAACAAGATTTGACTGGGACACCACTGGGACAGGTGCCCCAGCTTATCCGTACGCAGAGAGGGTAAGTTTGCTGAAAAGGGGTGCACTTTACGGGTATGTTCAAAATCCGGATATCTATCGCTGTCCCCAAGCAGATAAAACAACCCACAGATCGTATATTATACCGACCTCTATGAACGCAGCTTGGGCAAACGGGGATCAGACCTGTTTTCCCTCAAGTAAAGTAGCAAAAATTACAGGCCAGATTGCAAAGCCGAATGAAAGGATTGTGTTTATGGAGGAAAGAATATTAACCCCCGATGCTTTCATGTTTCCGGCTCTTACTTCTTGTGTGCTCGTCGACAGATTAAGTGTTACGCACGGCAACGGCGTAAATTTCGCTTTTGCCGACGGACATGCTGAATACCATCAATGGCAATGCCAGTCAACGATTACCTGGGCATCGGGCGGTGCTTCACCAGCCATGGATAATTGTTTTCAAACCAAAGACGGGGCATGGGTACAGAATGCGGTATGGGGCGATTAGCCGAAAAATGATTACGAATAAAGGTTTGACGAGAGTGGATGCCATTATAGTCGTGACGTGCGTTGCCCTTGTGCTGACGCAGGCGGGCGCTATAAATCCCAGTGGGCGCGAACGCTCAAAGCGTGAAGTATGTCTGGCCAATCTTAGAATGCTTACCGCCGCATGGCAAATGTATGCCGACGACAATGCCGGCAAAATTGTCAACGGCGCAACACCAAGTGAAGGCGATACCACGTTTTGTGTCCAGTGCCCTAATTGCCCGGCCGGAAACCCTTACATCAGTAAAGCTAAGGCGCCGGTAACCGGTTCAGGAACCGGACACGATAATGAATTACCCTGGGTCGGCGGTGCATTTTATAGTGGTACGCAACTGCCTGACTGCGCTGCGAAATGCGCTATTGAAAGCGGGGCATTATATAAGTATGTGAAGGATTTCGATATATATCGCTGCCCAACAGGCAATACAGGAGAATACCTGACATATGCCTTCGTTGATGCTATGAATGGTATGCCGTGTCCGCCTGATTGCGGCAGAGGCACAGGGCTTACTTTGATAAAGAATATAAACCAAATAACAAAGACTGCAACACAAATTGTTTTCATAGACGAAGGTAAAGCGACACCGGATAGTTTCGCGGTTTATTATAATAGAGAACAATGGTGGGACCTGCCACCTGTTCGGCACGAAGCCGGAACATGTGTGTCTTTTGCCGACGGCCATAGCGCATACCATAAGTGGAAGGCTCAAGAAACTATTACTATCGGCAACAGCGGTACTTACTTTGTTGGTCCAACAACTTGCGCCGCCAAAAATGACCTCTACTGGGTACAGATAGGATGCTGGGGAAAACTCGGTTACACGCCGAGTTGTCCGGTAAATACAGAATAGGCCGGCTGAGCAAATAATAGATATGTATCCTGTAATGTTAAGGTGATAAGTTATGAACGCGAATAAAGGTTTGACGAGAGTAGATGCCATTATAGTCGTGGCGTGTGTTGCCCTTGTGCTGGCGCAGGCAGGTATTATAAACGCCGGCGGGCGGGAACGCTCGAAGCTGGAGGTATGTCTGGCCAATCTAAGGTCTTTGGCTGCCGCCTGGCAAACTTACTCCAGCGATAACAGCGGCAAAATTCCTGTCGGCGACATATATTATTCCTGGACATTTCCTATTTCAGGTTATATAGGAGTTTCTCCCGTTCCCCCAGGGCCTCAACTGGCTTGGTGTGAGTTTCCCCATCCGTATCCTCATACTATGCCGCCAACCATGGCCACTAATTATATTGCCGCATATACAACTACCGCTGCGAGCCAGCCGGTGGACGTATGGCAGCACGCTATCTCTGAAGGAACGCTGTGGAAATATGTCGGCGATTACAATATCTATCGGTGCCCCGATGGCAGTAAAGGGGTTTATGTAACGTACTCAATGCCTCAGTCGATGGCTACTTATCCCAGCGCGGGTGGTAGTTCGATGGCTCCCGCCCCGCAAATTACGCTTATAAATCAGATTACTCGGCCGGCTGAAAGGTTTGTGTTTTTGGACACAGGGGTTACCAAGGCTGGTGCATTCTATTTGAAATATAGTGGTCCATGCGGTAACCCTCCGTCATGCGTAGGCCAATATGGTGACCCTCCGCCTGCGCGGCATGGCATGGGCACGACGTTTGTTTTCTCCGATGGACACACCGAATACAGGAAATGGACTGACCCGCATGCTCTTGCGGCTGCCTCGTCAGGTCAGTGGGGTGGCGGAACGATTGATTATTGCGACTGTGATTTGCGGTGGCTGGAAAAAGTCACCTGGGGCAATGTCCCGTATTCCTGCACCAACCCTGATAAGCATTGCGAATACTGAGAACAGGGGTTTTTCAAAACGAAACTTATAATCTGAACAGTTTGTGGCTAACTTTTGCTTGTTTTCAGCTCGTATGCCCTGTAAAGCAGCTCAAGATATTGCTCTTTTTCTTTGACCTGGCCATGTACCCGGGCAAGCATTTTGTAATCTTTATATACTTTTTCCTCGCCGAAACTTTCGTGAAGCTTTTTTATAGTTGCCTCCGTCTCCTCGATTGCGTGCTCAATCTTTTCTGCCGGCCAGATATTAAATTGCCTTAGTTCCGGCGGGGTTGTCTTCCTCGGCTTGTCCTGTTTTGGCCTTTTCGGCTTTGCTGCCTGCGGGACTGTTTCCCGTTCCAATGCCCTTTGTTCCAGGATTTCGGCATATCGGCCAAATGAGCCGTTTACAAACTCAAATCTGCCAGGCGCTGTTTTGCCCAGCTCGTCTGCGCCAAGCACAATAAGCCGCTGGGCTATCCTGTCGAGAAAAAACCTGTCGTGACTTACGACGATGATTGTCCCCGTGTAATCCCCAAGCGCGTTTTCGAGCGCCTCGATACTTGGAATATCAAGGTGATTTGTCGGCTCATCGAGTATAAGGACTTCCGGCTCAGACAAAACCAGTTTGCAAAGAGCCAGCCGGTTTCGCTCTCCGCCGCTAAGGTCCGCCACCTTCTTAAATACATCGTCCTTGACAAACAGAAACGCCCCGAGACGCCTTCGCATTTGTTCGGGCAGCATTTCAGGAATGACCAAAGCCGCCTCTTCAAGCACGGTGTTTGCCGAATTAAGCTCCGCTCCTGCCTGGTCAAGATAACCAATGGAAAGGGTCTTCTTAATCTCGATTGTTCCGGAGGTCGGCTCGATTTGCCCAAGGGCAAGTTTCAGCAGCGTTGTTTTGCCCATTCCGTTTGGGCCGATGATGCCCGTCCGCTGGCCGGTTAAAAGCTCGAAACTCATGTT
Organism: uncultured Phycisphaerales bacterium; assembly: GCA_963769245.1. Classification (GTDB taxonomy): domain Bacteria; phylum Planctomycetota; class Phycisphaerae; order Sedimentisphaerales; family Anaerobacaceae; genus Fen-1362. Next base: position 740,823 of record CAVYKU010000001.1, on the reverse strand, counting down.
TTCAAACAGCGTCAGATTGCCAAAACTCTTCGTGAGATTTTTGCATTCCACCGCCGCGTCCACCCGCTTACCCTTGTTTTCCACCTCGGCAAATTTAAAACTAAGCTCTTTAGTGTGCTTCGGTTTTTCGAGAAAGTCAGGATTGTTTTTGAGAAGATTATCGAGCCGCGTTTGCCTGCCCTGCGCAACTTTTTTCGTTCCCTTGCGGTTTATGTTGCGCACAATAAAATCGCGGGTCTTTTCGATGAACTCCAGCCGCTGTTCGTACTGACGCCCCAGTTCAATATCTCGCTTTTCTTTTTCCTGCCTGTAACTGCTGTAATTACCCGTGAAAACATCCGCCCTGCGGTCCCTGATTTCCACAATTTTACAGACCAATCTGTCTAAAAGAAACCTGTCGTGGCTTACAATCAGCGCGGCGCCGCCATAGTTTTTTAAGAATTTTTCAAGCCACAGGGTCGCGTCCCAGTCGAGATGGTTTGTCGGCTCATCTAAGAGCAGCAGGTTCGCGTCAGCCAGCAGGACTTTCGCCAGCCCCAGCCGTGACAATTGCCCCCCGCTAAGCTGCGTCGTTTTCAATGAATAATGCTTCTCCTCAAGCCCCAGCCCCGCGGCAATTTCTTTTATTTTCGTTTCATACCTGTAGCCGCCTATAATTTCAAATTCACTGCTCAGCCGGTCGTATTGCCGCATTGCGGATTTTAATTCGCCGCCGGAAAATCCGCTCAATGTTTCCGCCGAGTCGTGCATCCTCTTTTGCAGGTCGAGTATTTCCCGTGCGCTGGTGTGCAGTTCCTCAAGAACGGTTTTTTCGCCGCCAAAAACCGGCTCCTGAGGCAGATATCCGAAACGCAATCCTTTCCTTTGATGAACCTCGCCGGCATCCGGCGCCAGTTCCCCGAGAATCATTTTCAGCAGCGTGGTTTTCCCGCACCCGTTAGGGCCGACAAGCCCAACCTTCTCGGCGGGGTATATCTTCAAATCGAGCCGGTCAAAAATCGATTGCGCCCCGAACGATATATGTATGTCCTTTAACGTTACTATCGGCATTGAGACATTATACAGGATTTTTACGGTTTGGTGTGAGCCGGAATTCGTAATTTGGACGTGCGAGATATCTGCTAAGTGATTTGGCCTATCCGATTAAGCAATTCCCCTATTTGTAAACCTGTCACACTTACCGGAAGATTATGCCGTTACCATCTTTATGTTTCCTGGCTAATGAGTTTTTTGTCAGTAAATCGCGGGACTGTATCGCCAGACGAAGGTGAAATGACAGTAGCACATATTGTCTGAAAGAATGTTTAAGAAGGGATTTTTACTAAAGGAGAATTTATGATATCAAAAATTATTGTGCCAACAGACGGTTCAAAAACAGCTCAAAAGGCAGCTACTTATGCGATTGGCCTGGCAAAGCAGTTACATGCCTCAATAATTATCATGAGTGTTGTTGATAAGCGATTCATGGTAAGTCGAACAGTACTTTTCAAGCCGTCCAGCCGGTATGTGACAGAGTCCATAGAGGATTATCAACAGGAGGCCGCTGAAAGACATACAAGAGAAATAAAGAAACTGTGCGGAAAAAAAGGTGTCCGATCAAAGACCGTCATAAAATCAGGACATCCTGTTGAGGAGATTGTCAAAGAGGCCGAAAAGTCGAAGGCAGGCCTTATTGTTATGGGCTCCCATGGCCAAAGCGCTTTAGCGGCCGCGACCCTTGGCAGTGTTACCTATGGGGTAATCCACAAAGATACGACAGTCCCGGTTCTGGTGGTAAGAAGGTGATACGTGTTCAATATAGAGAGTGACCTTATTGTAAACAAAGATAAATTTTAGATAATAGTCATTATGGGTTCGAATGCAAATAAGCCCGACGTTAAAACCGAGGCGAAGGAAGATCTCAAATCTTTGCCTATGCCGGAATTGGAGAAAAAACTGGCGTCATCGCCGGAAGGCCTCAGTCAGGCCGAGGCACATAAACGGCTGACTCAATATGGGCCTAACGAGATTGAAGAAAAGAAAACCAATCCATTCCTGAAATTCCTCAGTTATTTCTGGGGTCCCATCCCGTGGATGATTGAAGTGGCGGTAATTTTATCTGGCGTGGTCCGGCACTGGCCTGATTTTTTCATCATTCTCCTTTTGCTTGTTGCTAATGCCGTGGTCGGATTCTGGGAAGAACACGAGGCGGGCAACGCCATTGCTGCCCTGAAGGCCAAGTTGGCTATCAAGGCCAGAGTGAAACGCGACGGAAAGTGGGTCACCCCGGAGGCGCGTGAGTTGGTGCCGGGAGACGTCATTCGCGTACGATTGGGCGATATTGTGCCGGCGGATGCTCGCTTACTGGAGGGCAACCCGGTAGAGGTTGACCAGTCCGCACTAACAGGCGAATCTTTGCCCGCTACGCGCAAACCCGGCGAAGCCGTGTTTTCCGGTTCGATCATTCGTCAGGGTGAAATTGGCGCACTGGTCTATGCTACGGGTACGAATACCTACTTTGGCAAGACAGCACAATTGGTGCAGGAAAGCGCACACCGTAAGCCACTTTCAACGCGCAGTGCTGAAGATTGGCAATTATCTGATTATCCTCGCGGTAGCTCTGGTGGCTGTGATTATTACCGTCGCGATATTCCGCGGCGACAAGATACTCACCACGCTGCAATTTGCCCTGGTGCTGACTGTAGCGGCCATTCCCGTAGCAATGCCGACGGTGTTGTCGGTAACGATGGCGGTCGGCGCACGCCTGCTCGCTAAGAAAGAGGCGATTGTCAGCCGGCTGGTGGCCATCGAGGAATTGGCCGGCACAGATGTGCTATGTTCTGACAAGACCGGCACCCTGACCCAGAACAAGTTGACGCTGGGCGATCCGTTCAGCGTGAACAATATTCCTGCCGAGCAGGTCATCCTCAACGCCGCGCTGGCGTCGCGAGCAGATAATAACGACACCATTGATCTGGCCGTTTTGGGTGGACTGAAAGACAGGGATTCGTTAAAAGCTTATGAGGTGGTCCATTTCCAGCCGTTCGATCCTGTGCATAAACGCACCGAGGCCGCTGTCAAAACCAAAGACGGAAAGACGTTCAAAGTAACAAAAGGTGCGCCGCAGGTGATTTTAGAATTGTCAGCCAATGCCGGGCAGATCAAGCCCACCGTCGAAAAAGCGGTCAACGAATTTGCGGCTCGAGGCTTTCGTTCGTTAGGCGTGGCGCACGCTGAAGGTGAAGGCCAATGGCAGTTTATTGGTGTGTTGCCCCTGTTCGATCCGCCGCGGGAAGACGCCAAGGCAACCATCGTGACTGCCCGACAAATGGGCGTGAATATAAAAATGGTTACGGGCGATGCACTGGCCATCGCCATGGAAACCGCCAAAAAGTTAGACATGGGCACGAATATCCTCGATGCCGCCGGCCTGGGCGACTCGAAAAAGCAAGAAACTACAGCGGTGGCCGAGTCCATTGAAAAGGCCGACGGCTTCGCCCAGGTGTTCCCCGAACACAAGTTTCATATTGTGGATGTCCTGCAGAAACGCGGCCACATCGTCGGCATGACGGGCGACGGGGTGAATGATGCTCCTGCGCTGAAGAAAGCCGACTGCGGCATTGCCGTTTCGGCTGCGACGGACGCGGCGCGAGCAGCGGCGGCCATTGTGCTGCTGACGCCGGGCCTGTCGGTTATTATTGACGCGATTAAGGAGAGCCGGCGAATTTTCCAGCGGATGAACAGTTACGCGATTTACCGTATCGCCGAAACAATCCGCGTACTGTTGTTCATGACGTTGGCAATCCTGGTCTTCAACTTTTATCCATTGACTGCGGTGATGATAGTGATGCTGGCGTTGCTCAACGACGGCGCGATTCTGTCCATTGCCTATGACAACGTTCATTACAAGAATCAGCCCGAGGCATGGAACATGCGCATGGTGCTGGGTATCGCCACGGTACTGGGCGTCATTGGGGTCGTCTCCGCCTTCGGCTTGTTTTATCTCGGCGAGCGTGTCTTTCATCTCGACCGTGCGCACATCCAGACGCTGATGTATTTGAAGCTGTCCGTTGCGGGACATCTGACGATTTTCCTGACGCGCACGCGAGGCCCATTCTGGTCCATACGCCCCGCGCGGGTTCTATGGGCGGCAGTGCTCGGCACGCAAATAATTGCGACGCTGATAGCGGTTTATGGGTTGTTTATGACGCCACTCGGCTGGGGTTGGGCCGGGTTCGTGTGGGGCTATGCGTTGCTATGGTTCCTCGTGAATGACCGCGTGAAACTGCTCGCGTATCGGATTTTTGATCCTGTCAAAGCCAAGACGCCGTCCGATTTGACACCGCAGATCGCCAAATGAACCTATGAACTATACGAGAATGTCAGAACTGGGGCCATGCAGAGCAGGAGATTCAGAAAGATGAACCCCATAAATAAACAGACGCGAACAATTTGGCTGGTATTGCCGAAAGGATGAATATGAAAATCAATTCAAAGGATTTCCGTGTGCGGCCCGGAGAAAAGGTCAAACTCAAAGAGTGGCCGACGATTGTAAAACCCTTTTGCAAGTCGAAGAAGCGGTATCAAAAACTCTTGGGAGAACACGTTGAGAAATTAAGCTCGCTGCAACGCCTTCACTACGCGTCCGACCGCTATGCATTGCTGCTAATTTTTCAGGGGATGGACGCTGCCGGCAAGGACGGTGTTATCCGGCACGTTATGTCCGGGGTCAATCCGCAAGGCTGCCAGGTTTTCAGTTTCAAACAGCCGAGTACTGAGGAATTGAAGCACGATTTTCTTTGGCGAACGACCTGCCGTCTGCCGGAACGCGGGAGGATAGGCATCTTCAATCGTTCCTACTATGAGGAGGTGCTTATCGTTCGCGTGCATCCTGAGATTCTCCACAGCCAGGGACTTCCGGATGAGTTGCTCGACGAGAAGACCATTTGGGATGAACGGTATCGTTCCATTGTTGACTTGGAGAGGCATCTTTATCGTAACGGAACGCGGACCATCAAAGTGTTCCTCCACCTTTCGCAGGACGAACAGCGAAAGCGATTCCTCGAGCGCATTGATGAACCGGACAAAAACTGGAAATTCAGCATCTCGGACAGCAACGAGAGGAAATACTGGAAGCGTTACATGAAGGCCTATGAGGATTGCCTGAACGCGACAAGCACTCATCATGCGCCATGGTATGTCGTTCCCGCCGATGACAAAGAGAATGCCCGGTTGATTGTTTCCCAAATTGTCCTTGATGCGCTCGATAAGCTTAAGATGGCATATCCCAAAACCACCGCAAAACGTCGACGAGAATTGAAATCTATCCGCAAACTGCTCGAAAGATAAAACCATGACCATAAAAAACCACAACAACAATATTAAATCGACAGAGTAGGCCTCAAATCTGTGTCAGGGTATGGGGGTAAATTAGCCAAAGGTTTGGAGGATAAAGAGTTGCGCAGTTTGGCTGTCTTCAAAAACTGACAAAAGCACCATCAGTTTCCGGCTAATTGGGCGGTTTTATTGCCGGCGGCAATTACATTAATTACCAGGCCCGAAGGTTTAGCTGTAGATGTTGATTAAGCTAATAAAGAAAAGGAAAAGCACGGCGAGGCAGGCCATCGGAATAATGTAAATAAACGACCCGGGGGGCAATGCAAGAGCAATCGCCGCAGCCGCGGCTGCCGCGGTAATCCCGATTTTGCTCGTTATCGTCGCAATCAGCGACGCGGTGAACCCTACTTCCAGAGATGACGCGGTAATAGTAGCGGAGGATGCCGCCTTGGCGGAAGTGGTTACAATACCGAACAGGGCGAGGGCGATAAGGAAGTAGTATTTGCCGAAACCCTGCATGGCTAATTGCCTTCGCAGCGAGGTCTTGGCGCGGAAAAACATAACCCTCGAACGCAATTCGGAACAGTTCATTACCGCGCCGATTTGCGCATAATCCATGTTCTCGAAACAGCGAAGGATGAGAATGTTACGATATTTCAGCTTCAGCCGTTTCATTGCCATAAAGACCGCGTCGGACAGTTCTTTTCGCAGAAGCTCAGTCAGGCCGTCATTAAAGTCGGCGCTGACGCGGTTATGGATATACATCTGTTCCTCTTCGGACATCTCAACGGTTTTCCTGCGTTGAAGGTCCCGGTAGTAATGCTGCACCTTGCCCATCGCCGTCCTGAAGAGCCACCCCCAGAAATGGTCCACGTGTTCGAGCTGGTTTATTGACTGAATCATAAATAGTATTGTCTCCTGCAAAATGTCCTGCGTGATGGTCTGGTCGAGCGTGAGCCGGTAGATATAGGCATAAAGTCGCTCACTGGCCAGCTCAACAAGCCGGTTCATACTGTCCCTGCTGCCCAGTTTGGCCTCGTGAATAAGCGCCGGGCTTATATTTTGCAACACTGTCGCCATACGTCTATCCTGTATATATTGTCCATCAGGGGCGGGTTTGTTACACAATTTTTTGCGATTTTTTCAAAAAAACGCGAAATTCCGCAAAATTCCTGTAACGAAAAGGGCAATTCCCGGACTTAGTAATATGGAAGATGGCCGAAAAACGCGCCAGCCGGTTGTCGGGGGGGCGACGCCCACACCCCGGCCAGCTTCCAAATTTACAGGTTGTTTCGACAACCAGCGAATGAAAAGTGAGAACCCGCTGCGACTCGACGGCTCCCGTCGAGGTCGAAAGGAAGGGTCGGTGTGACTCGAACGATGTGTTATCGGGTGCAGACACAGCCGACCCCTCCGTTTTTAATACCCCCCCCAAAAAAATCAACCCCGGATAATCCTGTTCTTTAGTGGTTGCGTTTTTTGTCGCGGTTACTATAATTATCGCCATTTAGAATTGGTGCGCATTTTAGGAGACGGAAAATATGCACGGTATTCAATTAGGTTCCATCGATTATGTTCTCCTGTTTATCTATTTTGCCTTTGTGCTGGGAATTGGTTTCGCGTTGAAGCGATACACCAAAACCAGCACGGATTTCTTCCTGTCAGGCAGGTCGATTCCCGCCTGGATTACCGGCTTGGCCTTCATTTCCGCCAATCTCGGGGCGCAGGAAGTTATCGGAATGGGCGCGTCCGGCGCAAAATATGGCATTATGACCTGTCATTTTTACTGGGTGGGCGCTATCCCCGCGATGGTCTTCGTGGGCGTCTTTATGATGCCTTTCTACTATGGCTCAAAGGCGCGTTCAGTACCCGAATATCTCAAGCTTCGCTTCGATGAGAAAACCCGGGCCTTCAACGCCGTAACGTTTGCCGTGATGACCGTTTTCTCATCCGGCATCTCGATGCACGTCCTCGCGAAGCTTCTCGAACAAATCCTCAACTTCAACTATCACATGTGTATCATTGTTTCAGCGGTGATTGTGCTGGTTTATATCTTCCTCGGCGGCCTGACCTCCGCGATTTATAACGAGGTCTTGCAATTTTTCCTCATTGTCCTCGGTTTTTGCCCGCTGGTATTCCTTGGTCTCAAGAGCGTCGGCGGCTGGGACGGACTTGTCGCTAAACTCAACACCGTGGCAATCAGTCCAACCAACCCCGCGAGCAAGGCATTCGCTCCCGGCGCCTGGACGGAGTCCTGGGCGCACATGAATTCCGCAAGCGCAAACCCGATGGGCGTCGAATGGTTCGGAATGGTGATGGGGCTGGGCTTTGTTCTTTCATTCGGCTACTGGTGCACGGACTTTTTGGTTGTGCAAAGAGCAATGGCGGCAAATTCGATGTCCGCCGCCCGGCGCACGCCCTTGATCGCCGCCTTCCCGAAAATGCTCTTCCCGGCGCTTGTGATTCTGCCCGGCATGATTGCCATTGCCCTTCATCAAAACGGAGGCTCCTTCCTGCCAACAGACGCAGCCGGTAAAGTGGATTACAATATGGCGGTGCCTGCAATGCTCGCCAAATTCCTCCCACCGGGCCTTCTCGGTATCGGCATCACGGCCCTGATGGCATCATTTATGTCGGGTATGGCGGGCAACGTTACTGCCTTCAATACCGTCTGGACTTATGACCTCTATCAAAGCTACATCAAGCCCGGACAATCCGACCGGCATTATCTGCGTATGGGCCACATCATCACGGTCGTCGGCATCCTGTTAAGTATCGCCTGTGCTTATGTTGCAAGCGCCTTCAATAACATTATGGATATGCTCCAGCTTGTCTTCGGCTTCGTAAACGCCCCGCTTTTCGCCACGTTCCTTCTCGGAATGTTCTGGCGCAGGGCCACGGGCCACGGCGCATTCTTCGGCCTGCTCTCAGGCACGCTCGCCGCGGCGCTTCACCACGGCCTGACCCTTCCTGTTGGCGCGACTATGGGAATCAAAGGCGGCTGGCTCTGCGGCGGTCACGTCCTGCATACCTACCCCGTCGATATGGCACAGAACTTCTGGGCGGCCATTTACGCCTGGAGCACCTGCTTTATCGTTACTATCGTCGTGTCGCTGATAACGTCGAAGAACAAATCCGACGACGAATTGCGCGGTTTGGTTTATTCGCTGACCCCGCGTATCAAAGAGCAGGGCCTGGTTTGGTATAAACAGCCCGCAGTCCTCGGCGTTATTGTGCTGGCAGCGGCAATAGCCCTCAATATTATCTTTTGGTAATGGAGAAAAATATGAGCGATGGAATGAAACTTGACGTTCGACTCCCAATAGGAGCAATGTTCACTTTAGTCGGAGCAATAGTCACGATTTACGGCTTGTTTTCTGACCCGGCTCTCTATGAACGCTCGCTTGGCATCAATATAAACTTCTGGTGGGGGCTTGTGATGTTCGCCTTCGGCGCGTTTATGCTGCTCATGGCCTGGCGCGGAGCCAAAAAACGCCCGTAACAGTTCTCGTTAAGAGAAGATAATCAATAACAATCAGCCGGTTTGCGATTGCAAGCCGGCTGTTTTTTTAATACCCTCTTGTTGTTAATTAAGAAGGATTATCGATTATGACCGAAGGACAACCAGTTCAACAAGTTCAATCGCCCGTGCCGCCGGCACCGCCAATCGAACCGGGCCATAACCTCAAAGGCCCTTTCGAGGCGACCGTATTATTCAATAAGCCCCTGCGCAAATGTTTCTGCCGAATGGGGCTTCAATTTACCGGCGCAGGAGCGGAGGCCTTCATCAAGACAAGGCCCGGCCAGTTCGCCCAGTTTGACCTCTCCCATATATCGCTGCCCGCGCCGGAAACGATACCGGATGACTTGAAGGACGCCGCGACAAAACAGATTCTTCTTCGCAGGCCCTTCAGTTTCGCCCGCGTTGCCAAAGAAGTGATTCCGCCTGCTCACTCCGGGGCAGGCCCCGCAAGTCATTCCGCTGCGCACCCCTCGACCCACATCGGGGCAGGTAAAATAATCGTCGAGATTGTTTACTGCGTCCTCGGCCCCGCGACCCTGCGTATGACCACGCTTGTTAAGGGTAATACAATCAATGTCATCGGCCCGCTGGGCAATGGATTCACCATCCCCGTAGGCAAAAAACGTGCGATATTGGTCGCGGGCGGTATGGGTTCGCCTCCGCTCGAACACCTGGCGCAGGTCCTCACCGCAGAACACCCGACTATGGATGCGATTGCCTTCGCCGGCGCAAAATCAAAAGAGGATTTACCTTTTGAAAGACCGCTCGATAATCTTTCGCAGGAGATTGGCTTCTGGCTCGGCGAATTCGCCCGCTACAGCATCAGCTCATTCGTCGCTACCGACGACGGCTCCGCCGGCTTCAAGGGCTTCGTCAGCAATTGTATCACCGACTGGCTTTCACAGAACAGCATCACTTTAAATCCCGCTGAAACGATTATCTACGCCTGCGGCCCCCGCTCGATGCTTGCAACTATTGCCAAGCTCGCCCGCGATAAAAAAATCGACTGTCAACTCAGTATGGAAGAGATGATGGCCTGCGGCATAGGCCTCTGCCAATCCTGCGCCGTCAAATGTGTAGGCGAAAAATACAAACTCTGCTGCAAAGACGGCCCCGTCTTCGACGCTAAAGAGATTGTTTTTTGACACAGAATTGTCCTTCGAATTCCGAATAAAATGTTCAATCCATCGCCGATAATATTAAGAAGGCGGACAATTTATCTTTCGGCTGCTGACTTCTGATATTATGCTGTGTGAAATGAAACGCGAATACTGGAACAATCTTGCGTGTTGCTACGAAGACGAAATTTTCAGCGTGCTGCATTACGACCGAAAACAACTGGTCCTGCAGCAGATTCGCAAGTTAGGGGCCCCGAGAAAAATCGCGGGCGATTACGGCTGCGGAATAGGACACTTTCTCCCGTATCTTTCTGCGAGTTTCCAAAAGGTATTCGCCATAGACATCTCACGCGACTTAATCATCAGGGCCAAAAAGAAATGCTCTCGCCTGACAAACGTTTCGTATATTACGGCTGACCTCGCCGCCAATGGCCTTCGGCTCGCAAATACCCATTTTATCCTCAGCGTAAACACGCTCATTATGCCCTCGCTGGCCGCCCGGCTGCGCATTCTCGACGTTATGGCCGACCACATCCTTAAAAATGGGCACCTGGTCCTCGTTGTCCCCTCGCTGGAGTCGGCCATGCTGACCGATTTTTGCCTGATACAGGTGAATCTGCGTAACGGCTTCAGTCCCGCATCGGCCGTCCGTGCCGGCTTTGAAAAAAACGGCCATTTCCGTCTGCGCCAGGGTATTGTCCCCATCGATAACGTCCCTACCAAGCACTACCTCAAAGAGGAGCTTGTCGCGCTGCTGGAACGAAGGAACCTGCGCATCATGAAAATCAGTAAAATCGAGTACCCGTGGGATACCGAGTTCGATTCTCCTCCCCGCTGGATGAAACATCCTTACCCCTGGGACTGGCTCGTCGTCGCCCGGAAAATAAAATGACGGCGGATTTACAATTTCGACCTGTCCGCTGTACGCTACCCGCTGCCCGCCGCTCTTTAGTCCATCTTTTCGCCCGTAACTTCCTGAGTATCTCTCGATGTTTTCTGCACTCCGGTGAGTTTCAAGCCGTCTATTTTGCACTCAAAAGTCAGTGGATATTTGCCGGCTGGAACTTTGAAACTCACTTTATCGCCATCGAGGATAATTTTGTTGATTGGCGTTGTACCATACAGGCCGCTCATATCCGGGTTGACCTTGAGGCGCTGTTTTGGGCTGCCCCATTTGACTTTCGAATTTAAAATCCAGTTCCCGATAAGTTCCGAGCCGACGCCGTTCGCTTCGGCAGGCACTATATTACCGCTTGTCTTCTGTATGCGCCTGCCCTCTATATGGGATTTGTTCCCGGCACAGGTCACAGTTCCGGAAATCCTGTTGCCCTCGATTGTCCCCTCGAAGAAACCGTTGATGATTTCCTTTCTGGATTGCGCCGGCTGGCAGAACGTGATTGCGCCGTCCTTAAATCTGACGTCCCCAAGTTCGGTGAGCTGTTTCGAATTTATCCACTGTCCGATTAATCTGCCTTCGCTGTCCGCGCCAAAAGACAAAATTGAATTATCCTGCTTAACGCAGGGGTCCGCCCTCATCAGCCAGTCGCCGTATAGCTCGCTATTGCCCATACGCGCCGATTCCGGCAGCGTAGAAACCGGAATTTCCGCGATTTTTTTCAGGTCAGGCGGCGTATATCCGGGCGATTTGCCGGTTACGAGCAGCTTCTTCACGTAAACGCCGAAATCAGGCGTCGGCATATAATTCCAGTCCGCTATCAATGTAGGCCCCGCGGCCGGATGCATATCCCACGCCGTAAATGACCAGTTATTATCATAAATTCCCTGAAGCAGGTGCAGCAGCCAGTCGTCGTTCATCGCGGATGAGGGATTGTTTCCCCACCACTCCCTGCGCCGATTAGGGCCGCCTGACCAGCCAAATTCGGAAACAATCACCGGGAATTTCGCCGTTGCCTCTTTCATATTGGCAATCCAGGTGAAGATGCTTTCGCCAAAGTAGTCATACGCGTGATTGGCGTAAATGACGCCGTTGCCCGTCGCGTCCTTGAGTTGTCTGCCTTCGAGTACCCCGTCCAAATCGTATGAAAACGCCAGGCCGCCCGCGATGACGACGTTCTTGGCTCCCGTTGAGCGCACGGCATCGAGCATCTCCTGCATTCCCACGGCTTCGTATTCTTTCACCGGCAAGTCAGGTCCGTTTGGCCGGTCATTGATTATTCCGCCCTTCAGCCAGACGTCCCAGGTTACATCGTGCGGCTCGTTGTAAAGGTCAAAAATGACCGCCGGGTTATTCGCATAGACAGAGGCGAAATCCTTCCAGAATATGATGCTGTTGCGGTCAGGCATCGAATGTTGATTTATATTCTGTCCCCATTCGTTGACATCTGACCAGTGCAAATCCAGAACAATGTAGCAGCCCTTCGAGCTGCACAGGTCAACCACCTTTTTTACCAGCTCGCGATATGCCTTGCCCTCATCCTTCTGTTCCGGCCCTTTCCCGAACCAGCGGTCCTGCGTTAACGGCAGGCGAATGATGTTGCAGTTCCAGTCGTCAATAGCGACTCGTACCGTCTCAAGGATATGTCCTTCTCCGTCGCTGGACCATTCGAGGCAGGCAGTGTTTACGCCGCGCAGCAAAACGGGTTGCTCCTTGCTGTTGAGAATCTGATTTCCTTTTACTTTCAGAGGCAGCGGCATCCCCGCGGATTTCACCTGTCCCGAGGTTAATCGAGGGGCCTGTACCCCTGCGTTTGATTTCGATTTTTCCGGCGACGTCGAGCACCCGGCCAATAAAACCGCTGTAAGCAAAATCGACACAACCCGTTTCACCTTCATGCGTCGCTCCTTATGAATCCGTGTAATCCATGGTTCTAAATCAGCAATCAGCAATCATAAATCAGAAATGTAAAATCCGCAATCGGCAACCTGCCCTGAGCTTGTCGAAGGATCGGAAATTAAACTGTACGCTGCCCGCTGAACGCTACTCTTTAATGACGACGTTACCCGAGCCTGAAGTGATTCGGCCAATCTTATAGACCTTCTCGCCGTAGCCCGTCAGTTTCTCGGCAATCGAGTCGGCGAAATCCTCCGCGACGACTAAAACGTAACCAATTCCCATATTGAAAACGCGGAACATTTCTTCTTCCTCAACCGGGCCTTTTTCAGCTAAGAATTTGAAAATCGCAGGGATGGGCCAGCTTTCTTTTTTCAGGACTGCGTCGCAGTTTTTCGGAAGCACTCGCGGTATATTGCCGGGTAGCCCCGCCCCCGTGATATGTGCCATACCGTGGATGACTTTTTTGACCTTGTATTGTGAAAGCAGTTTGATAATGGGCCTTACGTAAATCTTCGTCGGCTCAAGCAAAACGTCGCCCAATATCCGCCCGTCAAGCTCAGGGATATTATCCGTCGGCTGGAACTGATTGGTCTTAAAGCAGATATTTCGAGCAAGCGCATAGCCATTGCTGTGCAGGCCGCTTGAAGCCAGCCCCAGTATGACATCGCCCTTGCGGACCTGTTTGGTGCCTGAGATGATTTTTCTCCGCTCAACGACGCCCACCGCGAAACCCGCCATATCGAAATCATCCGTTTTATACGTATCGGGCATCTCGGCTGTCTCGCCGCCAATCAACGCGCAATCCGCGATTCGGCAGCCCTTCGCGACGCCCTTGACCATTTCCGCGACGATGTGCGGGTCGAGCTTATTGAGTGCGATATAATCCAGGAAAAATAACGGCTCCGCTCCCAGCACTAACATATCATTGACGCTCATCGCGACCAAATCGATACCCACGGTATCGAAGCGGTTCATCGTCGAGGCCAGCAGCACCTTACTGCCCACCCCATCTGTGCAGGCGACCAGCACAGGGTTTTTGTAGTTTCTTTTGAAGAGGCGTTCATCGTAATCTAAGCGGAATAACCCAGCAAACCCCCCCTTCAGCGCCATCACCCGCGGGCTGAACGTGCTCGCGACGTGCGGGTAAATCAGGTCTTCCATCTCGTCGCTGGCGTTGATGTTCACGCCGGAGCTTGCGTATGTTATTGGTTTACCCATTTGTTCTTCCGTATTGAACTATTGTGAATCCTCGAACATCCTCATCTGATAGTGTTCGAGCGAGAATTTAGTCATAGCTATATCAACCGGTATTCTGTATTTGCCTACCCAGCACGCCGTGCAATAATGGTCTGGCGGCAAAGTCGCACAGGATAAGAGGCCCTCGATGGACATATAGCCCAGCGATTCAACTTCGAGGAACTCGCGAATCTGGTCTAATGTCCGGTTGTTGGCGATAAGCTCTTCCTTGGTCGGGAAATCGATGCCGTAAAAACAGGGGAAACGAATCGGCGGGCAGCTCACCCGCATATGAATCTCTTTTGCCCCCGCGTCACGGAACGCCTTGATTTTGCCCTTGGTGGTGGTACCGCGGACTACAGAATCATCGACGACGACGATACGTTTGCCTTTTATTACTTCCCTGATAGGCGCAAGTTTTATTTTGACGGCAAGCTCCCGCGTGTTCTGGTCAGGCGAGATAAACGTCCTGCCGACGTAGTGGCTTCTGACCATTCCCAAATCGAAAGGAATACCTGATTTTTCAGCGAAGCCGATAGCCGCTGATGTTCCTGAGTCGGGAATCGGGACAACGACGTCGGCTTTTACGGGATGCTCAACTGCGAGTCGCCGGCCGAGTTTTTTCCGGAATTCGTAAACGTTCTCGCCGAATATGCTGCTGTTCGGCTTTGCGAAATAAACGTGCTCAAAGAGACAATGTGCCGGCTTGATAGTGCCCGGCTTTATAAAGAACCTGCTGGAGATGCCCTTTTTGTCGAGCGTAACGATTTCTCCCGGCTCAACTTCGCGGATGAATTTCGCGTCGATGGCGTCGAGTGCACAGGTTTCGCTCGCTACCACATACGCGCCCGCCTCGGTTCTTCCGATGCACAGAGGTCGAATGCCGTAAGGGTCGCGTGCCGCCTCGATGCGGTCAGGGAAAAGGAATAATAACGAATATGCACCCTGCAAATGATTGAGGACGTGGCCCAGCGGGTCGGGTTTGGAGACGTGGGTGGGTTTGGCCAAAAGATGGGCTATTATTTCGGTATCGGTTGTGGATTTGAATATGCTGCCGTATGCCTCGTATTCGTCGCGGAGAAGACCTGCGTTAATGAGGTTACCGTTATGGGCGATAGCGACCTGCCCTCGTGAATACTCAACGAAAAACGGCTGGCTGTTGGCTACCTTCGATGAGCCGGTCGTTGAGTAGCGGACGTGGCCTATGGCGATGGGGTTAGCGAGATTTTCAAGGATGCCTGTGCCCGCGCGGAATACCCGCTGGACGTTGCCCATTGCCGTATAGCAGTTGATTGATTCGCCGTTGCTGGAGGCGATGCCCGCGG
Source organism: uncultured Phycisphaerales bacterium (assembly GCA_963769245.1). GTDB lineage: Bacteria > Planctomycetota > Phycisphaerae > Sedimentisphaerales > Anaerobacaceae > Fen-1362. The sequence goes on along the minus strand of CAVYKU010000001.1, from coordinate 725,511 downwards.
ATTCCTGTCCACGGTGCTGCAGGGCGAAAATGCCATAGTATGTTTTCTGCACCGCTGCCGGGTCGCCGAATATGCCGAACAGGCCGCAGTTTTCCTTCTTATCGCATGTAAAATCCGCCGGTGGTTCGATGTGCTCACCGTGAGGCGGACAGTGTTCGCTTTCGTAATGCATCAAGATTTACCCCTGGATACCACCTACCGCCCACACATGCCGACGGGCAATGGGTTTGGCGGTAAAGGAATAGTTTAGTCGAACCGGCTCCTGGCGTCAAGTCCGGCGATAACTTTATATATACGCCGGCGAGGGCAATCTGGGCGGAGGATTTACGCGTCGGGATACATAAATTCGGGCATGCGGCGGATTTTGCCTTTGCCATCGACGCAGGCAAGGACGCTTTCGGCCTCGGCTAACAGTTCGCCGGTATTGGGTCTGGTGAGCTTGTAGGAATGCTCGACTTTGCTGGCGGTAACGTTGGTGCAGGTGGTTTCGAGATTAAGCTTTTCATCGTAAAAAGCGGGCCTGCGATACTTGATGCGCAGCTCGGCTATTACGAAAAAGACGCCCGCGGCTTCGAGGTCCTTATAGGCAAGGCCATTGGCGCGAAGCAGTTCGGTTCGGCCCATTTCGAAATAGACGGGGAAAACAGCGTGATGGACGACGCCGCCCTGGTCGGTCTCGCTGTATCGCGGCTGGATGGTTATTGTGCAGGATTTAATCTTTGTATTGTCCGGGAAACTCATCAAGTTATCGCCCTGTTTATATCAATTTATCGTGTTTCGTAACATCTGACGGACACAAAGGATACCAAAATCAGGATGGGTTTGTCAAAATATTCAATTGACTTTCGAATGTCGTTATGGGAATATTGTTGCCTTGTGTTTTAACGGAAATGTTGCGAATTTGTACTCCACGAAAGGATATCCAAATGAGAATTAGCATGAAAATGGTTTTATCGGGAGTTTGCCTGCTGGCTGGAATGGTCTTATTTCAGAGCTGCCAGGAAGCCAACGCACCGGCCACCGGCGTTAAAACGGAAGCTGTAAAGCCCCAAGTCAAGCCGGCAGCCCCGGCGGTAAAAGCTGCCGAGCCGAACGTTGCGGCCAAAGAAGCAAAACCCGAGGTCAAAGCGGAAGCCCAGGAAGCAAAGCCCGAAGTCAAAGCTGAAGTTAAGGAAGCAAAGCCGGAGGTCAAGCCGGCAGCCCCGGCGGTAAAAGCTGCCGAGCCGAATGCTGTGGCGGAAAGCACCGGCGTAGCAGTTACAGTTAATGGCAAGGATATTACCGAGGCGGACGTTGACGCCAAGATAAATGCGTATATGGAGCGGATGGCTTCCCAGATTCCGCCGGGCATGACCGAGCAATACAAGAAGCAAATGCGGCCACAGGTGGTCGAGAGTATGGTTATGGAACAGCTTTTGGATGAGCAGATAAAGAAAGCGAACATAACCATAACCGACAGCGACGTCAACGGCAAGATTACTGAAATCATATCCACTCAGCCGGGTATGACAATGGAGTCATTCAAAGAGATGATTGCATCGCGGGGACAGTCGTTCGACGAGGTAAAAGGGCAGATAAAAAAGACGATGAGCTATGAAAAGCTTATCGGTAACGTAGAGGTCAACGACGCCGAGGCGAAGGCGTTTTATGATGAGAATAAAGAGGACTTCAATAAGCCCGAGCAGGTCAAGGCAAGTCATATTCTTGTGAAGGTAGATGCCTCAGCGACGCCGGAGCAGAAAGCGGCCGCCAAAGCGAAGGCAGAGGGTTTGCTAAAGCAGGCAAAGGCGGGCGGAGATTTTGCCGCTCTGGCGAAGGAGAATTCCGACGACCCCGGCTCGAAGATGATGGGCGGCAACCTTGGGTTTTTTGATAAAGGCACAATGGTCAAGGAGTTTGCCGACGCGGCGTTCGCGATGAAGGTTGGAGATATAAGCGGCATCGTCGAGACACAGTACGGCTACCACATAATAAAGGTTACCGACCGCAAAAAAGGCGGCCTGACCTCATTCGAGAATGCAAAGGCGGATATCGTAAAATCACTCCAGGACAAAAAGAAAGGCGAGATGTTCAAACTGCTTCTTGAGAAGATAAAGGCGGAGGCCAAGATAGTGTACCCTCCAGGCAAAGAGCCGAAACCGAGGATGCCGATGATGCCGCAAGGACGGGGACAGAGGCCGAACGCACAGGCGCCACCGTCCGAATCAGCGCCGATGTCAAAGTAAACATATAGTATTGTAAGCGTAAAAAAAGCCGGGTTTCCCTAAGGGAAGCCCGGCTTTTTTATTTTTACTTTTGTCTTTTTACTTCTGTGCCCCCGCTGTACGCTGAACGCTGTCCGCTGATTCTGCGAAATTCAGGCAGGCAAACTCACCGCGATACTTCTTGGCCGCCTCATCATACGCTTTTGCCGCTTCGATTTCAGAATCAAAGTAACCGAGAGATATTCTTTTCTTCGCCACGCTGATATATGCTGTCCACTTCCGGTATTTTTTATGAAAACAGACCCCTTTGAACCGTGATGAGGTATTTTTTCTTTTTCGCATGTTGCCGCAATTCTGTGCACGCGTTGCCAGCCGCAGATTGGCCCTCCTGTTATCGAGAGAATCCCCGTTTCTGTGGTCAACAAGAACGCCTTTAGGGGCATCCATAATCAACCTGTGCAATCGCACAAGTTTTATATAGTCAGTGCCGATTCTTTGGCCCCTCGTAGCATAGTATTTATTTTTGTTTCCGGCAGCGTACCATTTGAACCGGGCAAAAAAGTAGTAATCCGCAACGTCCACGATTGTCCATAGCCCTTCGTCTAAGTAAATTCTGCGATAAGCGTAGCCGAACTTGCAGAAACGATACAGCAATATAGGCCAAACTAAAATACGGTCTAACCAGTTTGGAACTTTGATTTGGATACTTGTCATTTTATCTCCTCCTTTTTAACAGATGACGGAGGACAGATGACAGAAGACAGATTGGCCGTCCTCCGACCACGGTCATCCGTCTTCGGGACCACAAGGTCCCTCTATCCTATGGCGCAACTTGCGCGCTTTTGACTAAAACGAGGGATTTCCTGATGGGGTCAAAAACGATAAGTCCTTATGAAATAAAGAGTAAAAAAATTTCAAAATTTTGGCATCTAAGGGTTTTCGACTTGCGCGAAAATGGATAACAACTGTTTTTGTCCAGAATTTAAAACCTTGTATTGAAAGGGGTTAAGGCGAAAATAAGTATCTCAAATGTCCCTTGTGTTATTTGTAAGTACTAATGAATACAGGAGTTGCGAGGAGTTTTTTTGACACATATTTACGAAGATAAACGCGGAAACTGCTAAAAGCCGTTACTATAGTTTTATAAATTTAGCTAAAAATCTAGGCCTTGCATAAAAAGCTCTTGATGTGGAACCATGACCGGCACCTTTTGTTCGTGGCTGGATGTAATATCCCATTTTGCCGGTCAAAGCGTTAAATCCTTTTTTAGGGTCAAGCAATGTTTTTCTGACAAGATCGTAATCCGCTTTAACGGCATCATACATCTCACCATTTAAATCAAATTCTATGACCGAATGAATATAACTTGGCTCATCAACGTTTTTGCCGACAGTCCTTGCCACAACCACTATTTTCCTAAGCTTTGCGAGAAGATGACTTTCTTCAAACTCCTTCTGGCAAACATTTACAGGGTCGATCATCGTAATGGCCATAGTTTCCTTGAATGCGATTTCCCCGCCTTTTTTGTGCTTGAGCGGAATCGATTTTAATTCCCATGAACCAAAATTAGGAGATTGAGCCGAATTAAGGGGCATTTCAAGATAACGCTCAAATACATGCCCCGCCCAACCTTTGTTAACTTTGCCATCTTGGTAAATAGTCACATTATACTGACGAGCAAGCTCGTGAAGTTCTTTGCCGACAAGCTTTTTGAGATTCTTTATGGCCTCTGCTCTCTCCATTAGGTCTCCCGCCTATAAAGCCAATTCGCAAACTTCCTTGGGACTTAAAAAATTCGCTTGTTCCAAAACATCCTGGATTCTTGGAATTGCCATGTGGTCAAGATATTTTCGTTCCAAATCAATACCAACGAATTTCCTGTTGTTCCTCAGCGCCACTACGCCCGTTGTAGTGCTGCCGCAGAAAGGATCGAGAACAATATCTCCTTCTTTGCTTGTGGCTAAAATTATCCGCTCTAATAATGCTTCCGGCTTCTGTGTGGGATGCTTGCCGTATTTTTTCTCGCCATTTTTAGGGGTTGCTATTGCCCATACACTTCGCATTTGCTTGTTGGGTTTTTTTATAAAGTCCTCGCCCCAATTTCTATCCTTCACCAGTTTATAGTTGAAATAATGCTTCGCTTTTTTGTCTTTTCTGGCCCACAACAGTGTTTCATGACTTGCGGTGAACATCCTACAAGCAAGATTCGGGGCCGCATTCGGCTTGAACCAGCAAATATCGTTTACAAGATGCCATTCCTGTTTCTGTAAGGCGAACCCGCATGCGTAAATAGAATGGTAAGTGCCGGATATCCATAGTGAACCGCTTGGCTTCAATACACGACGGCAGGCCTCAATCCAGTTATAATGAAATTGGAAATCTTCTTCGATTCCTTTGCTTTTATCCCAATTACCCTTATTAACGCTTACACGTTTGCCCGCGTGGCAGGTAAATCCCCCGTTGGAAAGATTGTAAGGCGGATCGGCGAATATTAAATCGATACTTTCTTCCGGCAGACCGTTTAACACCTCAACCGCATCGCCATTGAAAATTCTCACATTTGTTTTTTTATAGTACGCTTGCATTTATTCTTTTGTAATCTTAATAACAATTTCCTTATTCCACTCCAAGACATTGCACGCCCTTGGAACTTAGGTGGAGGATAATTGACATCTTCTTGTCCCCATATCCATTTATATGCTTTTATTAACGCTTCAGCTCTTTCTCCAGTATATGCTCTTGAATCCAATTTAACGAATATTTTTTCATCAAGCTCTCTGCCATTATACACTTGTTCGAGTGCCTTTAAAATTTTTATAGTATGAATAGGATTAGATTTGGATTTTTCTTTCAAGTCTTCATGTATTTGCTTGTGAGTAATTTGCCACAACTGATCGGGCGGGGTAAATATGAAAACGAAAAAATCATCCCTTTTTATATTGCCATAACTCCGTTTCCCTCCGGGCTTTGCGATCACAATTCTTCTGCCATCCCGAAGCTTTTCCACTTCATAGCCTCTGTATTGAATCTTTTCGATACGTTTAGCGAATTCATTTCGAGGACGGTTCTTAATGTGCAATTTTTTCAAGTCTATACTATGCGTATATATGTTTTTTTGTTTTGAGGGCATTTGTTTTTCTCATTGTATATTTTTATGCATCTTGGACTTTATGCCGAAAGTCAGGAAATATCACACCTATTTCCAAAACCGAATCTTCCGGCCATAAGTTGTCAGTATATCTTTTTAAACTTAGAAAGAAAACAAGCTTTTTTCATGGTCAAAAAACCGTGCAATCTGCGTCTAAAATAAACCCGTGTAATCTGCCTGCCCTGCTTCGTAGCAAACCGTGTTATTGCCGAAGCGGGCCCTCCGCTTCGCTGCGTGTCTGAGGCGGGCTCGCCTGCCCTCGAATGTTTTAGTCGGGGGTCGCTTCGCTCCGTGTGCTCGGCTTATAAATGAAGGCCTGTCTTTCGATAACCCGGTGGACGACGGTAGAACCTGTGTTTATTTTTCATTGTCAGCCGGTAAACACCTTAGGTGTGGGCGACAAGGTTGCCCGGCAGACGAGTAGCGGGCATTCACAGATACGAGTATCGAGAAATGACCGCTGCGAGTATGCTCCCCGGCTGACTAAATCTGTGTAATCCGTGAAATCTGTGGCTAACAAAAAAACAGCGTAAATCTGCCTGCCTCGGCGTAGTTGCACAACGAAGACGGGCGTAATCAGCGTCTAAAATAAATCCGTGAAATCTGCCTGCCCTGAGCAAGCGTAGCGCGTCGAAGGGTGGTTAAAATCTTCGTGTCTTTGTGTCTTAGTGGCTTGTTTAACGAATTTTCTGTAGTCGGCGGATAAGCTCGTCCGCCAGCCGGGATTTTTCTTCGATGTGCTGTTTGATTTCACCTGCCACGGTGTTTGCCTCAAAACTGCCTCGGACTTCTGTGAAATCTGCGGTTCTTTCGGCGAAATTGCCGTCGATGCCGTAGCCGGCCTGGACGGTTTCGGCAAATTCTTTTTTGGTGTCGCCTAAGAGCATATTATCAAGCTCGATCACCGCGGATTTCCATTTGTTAATCATCTCAATAATGTCTTTGGGGCCAATCGCGTCGACGGTTTTGCCGAGTTGCTGTTGGATGGCGTTTGTCGCCCAGGCCCATTCGTAGGCCTGATAATTTTCGTGGGCCGCGGTAAAGGCCGCAGTTATCTGGTCGAGGGTGCTTAGTGCGCCCGATTCGATGTCGTCTATGATTTTGGTGACGGCTTCTTCCGGCGCGAACAATCCCGCCAGGTCAGCCCATTTGCCGGGTCCGATATCGGTTTGGGATTTAAGCTCTGCCTGCAACTGCTGGACGTTTGTGAATTGTTTATCCCCAAGGCGGTGGACGAGGCAGTTGCCCAGGAATTTATCGATGCCGATTTCGTAAAGGCGGATGCCTTTGTCTAATGAGTCGTGTTTGATTTTGACGCCGTGATATGTGAAATATCCGGCCTGCCCTGAGCTTGTCGAAAGGGTGGTTTCGATTCCAGTGGCTTTGAGGTTTCGCAAAAGCTTACAACTGTTGAGCATTTTCTGAATGGTGTATGGACTTAGCAGCTTGAAATTGATGAGGTCGAGTTTTTTAGGGTCTTTACGATGGTCTCGCTCTGGCCATTTTTTGGCGTCGCGGACGGTCCCGACGCTTTTGAGATTTACAGCCGGGACGAGAATGCTTTCATCTTCATGTTCGATTAGGTATGAGAAGGGCAAATCGGATGTGTCGGAGTTGCGATAGTGCCTGCCCATAACGACGGTGAACGCGCCGACCCTGGCGGGCCAAAGCATATAGGAGTCGCTTGCGGTTTTGGAGCCGCGTTCAACGATGCCCTGGTGGACTGGGCCGAGTTTATACAGATGGTTGCTCTGGTTTGTGCCGGAGCCGGCGTTTAAAAAGCTGAAGAGGCCCGCGATGAGCAGGGTTGATTTGTGATGAGTTACGGTATAGGGGCCTGCGAAGATTGAGCAGGCCTCGCCGTGATAGCCGCCGCAGTTGGCGAAGAAGACGGAGTTTTCGGCGGAGTATTGTTTGGTGAGCTCGGTTGCCTGACCTACGAAGCAATTCGAGAGGATTGCGCCGTCGCTGATTTTTGAGCCGGAGCAGGCGATAAAGTTGCTTGCGAATACGCCTGGTCCGATATAAACAGGGTCCTGGGGACAACTATTAATTGAGCCGTTTTCGAGCCGGTTGGCGGCCTCGATTGTCGCGGCGGGACCAACTTTTACGTTTTTGATGATTCTGGTGTTGAGGATTTTGGCGCCCGTGGCTACAAGTCCCATTGGTGACGTAACGGACGCGACGTATTCGGCAATCATAGCCCGCAGCTTTTCGATGAGCTTCGGGCGGTGGCGATACAGGGCGATAATATACGCCAGTTGAGCTGATAAGTGGTCATATATAGGAATTTCCCTGCCGCCCGCTTCGTTTATGACGGCGACATCAGTTCCGTTGCCGAAAGAAGTATTGCCATCGACCGCCAAAAAATCGACGTTCTCGATAACGGCATTATCCTCCACAATATAATTTGCGATGAAACTTTTGACCTGGTTGATATAGACGTTATTGCCGATTCGGCAGTTGTGAATGGTGGCGTTGGAGATTCCCGAGGGCTTGGCAAGTCCCCCTTCAAAGCGGACGTCTTTCCGGAAAGTTCCCAGTCGGACATCGCCTGAAAAGTGGGTTGTTTTTACCCGTTCGGGGCTGAAACCATCGGCTACCTGTATTTTGGACCAGTCAGGACATGTGCAGCCCTGGGAGGTCAGTGTGGAGATTTCATCGGCAGTTAAAGGTCGCCATTTGGGTGCCATTTTCGCCTTTCATAATTTTATTGGACGTTCCTGACGTTAAACACATCAGAGTCGGCAATTCCGCGCAGCATAACCACAACAAGGATTGTTTAACAGCAGGAGGAGGCCAGGTCAAGAAATTTCCGACTGTAGCGAAGAAAGTGTTTGGAAAGGATGAATTTATTTTGAATAATTTGATAAATTTGCGTTAAAAAATTTACAGCTACAGGTAAAGGGAAGCCGATGAATCATTGTATAAACAATTGTGTTTGTGGTGGTCGTGTCATTATTGACTTTTTTAAGTGGCAGGGAAATATGTCGAATCAGCCGCGAGTAACGAAAGTTTTGATGGTGTTGCTCGTTTCGATGACGACAGGCGCGGTTGTGTTGATGGCTTTGGGTAACCACCCGCCGTCAGCAGGGCCGTTCTGTCTTTCGACTTATTACCGGCTCGACCCCATCCAGCAGGCGATTGACTCCCGCGTTACCCAGGCGCCGGGCCGATGGGAAAGCGTTGAGATTTACTTCAGCGGCACAAAAGCAGGCAACGTTGCCCAGCTCGCATCACTTTCCGGCTTAACCAACTCCGATGATATCAACTGTCACTTCGTTATATGTAACGGCCTTGGCGGCAGCGACGGCCAGATTCAAACCACAGAAAAATGGCAAAAGCAGTGGTCGGTCATTCCCGACCATACCTGGTACGGCTCAAGCAGGACGGTCCGGATTTGCCTTGTCGCAGACGGAAGAAGCGTCCGCCCGACCAATGCCCAGATCAAAAGAACCGAAGCCCTGGTTGAGTCGCTTTCGATGAAGTTCAATGTCCCCGCGACTAAAATCTTCTACCCCACCAACTGGCGGTGAGCTTGTCGAACCCGCTGGCGGTAGTCATCAACCTCTTACCGCAGAGACCGCAAAGCCCGCAGAGTTTTTATTTATGTTTTTCCGAAGCGGGCTCTTCGCTTCGCTACGTGTCTCTGAGATTGCCGATTCCGCCACATTGACTGGCGGATAAATGTCGATTTCCGATTTTACAATCCTTGCAGCCAGTAGTTACAGAAAACTTTCAGGTCGGCCAAATCCACTGTCCCCGAGGAATCAAAATCCGTGCCATCACAGTCATTATTGGCGGCGCAGTTTGTGTTCGTCCAGCGATTGACGAAGAATGAATAATCAACGAAGTTCACACCGCCCGGGCAAATCAAATCCGCTGCCGGTATCTGCCAGAGCAGACGCGGATAATTTGTCCCCTCGCAGATTGCCCATATAGTCGCAAAATCCCAGCCGACGAAACTGGCTTGCTGCTTCATTTGCGCATCTGTCAACGGCGTCCCATAGCCATTATTCGGCCCGGCAGTATTGAGAAAATAACAACTGACTATACTGCCGTCATTGTAATACGCAAAACCTCTGCCATAACCATCATTGACATTGCAAGTCGAATAGCAGTTGATAATATTGCCATTGTTCCAACCTACAGCACCTCCGGCCGCCGGTCCCTTTATATTGCCGTTCGCAAAGCTGTTGCTGATATAGCCGTTGCTGTCATTACCTCCTGCAAGTCCGCCAGAATTGTCCGAATATTCACAGTTGCAAACATTAATATTTACTGATGAACAGCAGCCAGTGATATCGCCGTCGTTGTACCCGACCAGCCCGCCTACATTAACTACATAATAACCTCCATTGATGGCCCCAGTTGCAAAACAGTTAGTTAAAGAGCCGGCGTTATATCCGGCAATTGCGCCCATACAAGAATCCCAGGTCTCGGGGCGATAGAAATTCGTCACACCGAGATTTTTCACCTGACCGCCGACACCAATATAACCGAACAGACCAATATAGGTTTGTTCAATACGATTTATACCTATGGTCAGGTTTATAATTTTATGTCCGTCACCGTCGAATACACCGGTGAAAGGTGTTCCAACATAGGAAGCGTAGATGCCAATGTTGTTATTTTTCGCGATTACGGCAGAATTGTAATCATTATTGCCGGGGAGATTCGGGTCGAGGTCGATATCGGCGGTCATAACGAAACACTTGTTGTAGTCGTTGATATCGTTTGCGAGAGTCATCAGGTCGCATGGAGTGAATATTTGATACGGGTCAACTGAAGTGCCCGAGCCGCCCGAATACGCACCGAACGCATTGAGCTTTGGATAATCATGTCCCTCACAGATATGCCAGACATTATTGAAGTCCCAGTTAGCATCGACGAAAGTGGAAAGCGTTTGCATTTGCGCAGTTGTCTTTCCTATCCCGCCTCCGCTTTGAGTTTGTCCTGTCGCATTGATATCCCAAAAACAATTCAAATAGGACGGGGCAGGGGGAAGAGGCGGACTAATCAAACCGCCGCCATTGGCATCTACTTTGCCCGCGGCATAACAATTAGTAAAACTCCAGAGGTTGAAACCCAAAAGACCAGCGCCGCCTTTAACTGCACAGGTAGAATAACAGTCAGTGATACCAGTTATCAAATGGCCTCGTAACATAGGGTAGTCGCCGTTGGCTCCTACAAGTCCGCCGACATAAAGGTTTCCAGTGACCGAGCCCATGGCATAACAACGTGTGATAGTGCCGGGATAACTATAATCCGGTCCGTTACCGTTACTAGCAGGTAAAAAAGCATTCTCTCCTACCAGACCACCGACATAACTGCCTCCATTGACTGTACCATTGGCATAAGAATTAATGATGGCACCACCGTAATTCCGCCCAACCAATCCGCCAATTTTCGTCTCATTTCCGTTGACATCGCAAGTAGCGTGACTGCCTGTGATAGTTCCATAATTTAGTCCTACAAGGCCGCCCAAACAGGAATGGCTTGAGCCCGATGAGTATTGCGCAACCTTTCCCGTAACGTAGCAGTTGCTTATAATCCCGAAGTTATTTATTCCTGCCAGGCCGGCAACATCTCTTTCGCCATTCATATTGACATCTTCTACGCCTAAATTTCTGATTTGACTGTTGGTATCAGTAAGTCCAAACAAGCCGATATGCCAATGCCCGGGCATATTGATTGCGGCATTCCGAATTACATGGCCGTAGCCGTCAAAGACGCCTTTAAAGAATATTGATGTTCCATTTAAATCGTTGCCGACGGGTATCAATGGAACGCCCTGCAGGTTAATATCAGCAATCATGATGAAATTGGCATCCCAATCCGATGGCGTATACATCAGGTCATTCCAGTCGGAAATACTGCCAATCTGATACGGGTTAGATTCTGTCCCCGTCCCGCCGGAGTATTTGGCCTGTGCGGAAGTGACTATTATGATGACCAGAAGTGCAAAGATTACGCGTTTCATAAGTGTGTCCTCCTGTTCCTCTTATGCTAATGTTCCATTTACATCTACCTGCTCCTCAAAACGGTGGTATTATACCACATTTGCCGGCCGGTTAAAACAATTTTGGTTCGATTCAACCATATCGGTTTTTGCCTGAAACAGGGATTGCGGAGAGGATTTGGGCTCTGTTGGCACTAAAAAAATGGCTGTGTGCTTTTTCCGAGCACACAGCCGAAGAACCAAGTACGTTCTCGAAAGAGGAATTGAGATTTTATCCTTCGACGTCGCTCAGGACGGGTTACCAGCCCCATTCCGGGGGCGGGACATTCATTCTTTCACGGCGAGGCATATTCCACTCCTGCTGCCCCATATTTTCTGCGCCGGGTCCGGGGTTCAATTGTCTTTGGAAACCGCGACCCCAGCCGCGCATTTGCATAGGTCCGCCCTGCTGAGGCATCCAGTTGCCCATACCCATACCACCCTGTTGACAGGGCATTTGTCCGAATCCGCCGGGCATTGGCCCGCAATTTCCCATGCCGTAAAAGCCGGGGCCGCAACCCCAACCCATCATTGCTTCATTTTGCGGCCCCGCAACTGCTCCATAATTACCCATCATATTGCTGCAACCGCCAAATCCACGTCTCATCGCCTGAAACTGCCCCCAGCGAGGCCCAGCCATTGGGCAGCCCCAACTGCCATACGGGCCTCTCATTGCGAAGCCCTGGTTCCAGGCCGGTCCGGCCATTTGCGGACCCTGACCCCAGCCGGGACCCATTTGCCCCATCATTCGACGATGTGCCCACTGGTGCCACCTGTTGAGCTTTACGAATTCCCGCATTTTTTCTCTGCGTTCCTGCATCCTGTTGATGATTTCGCCCATTTTTTGCCTGTCGTTGGCCTTATAGGCCTCGACCAACTGGTCCAAAAGACGCTCGTGTGAGCCGAATTGTTCACCGGCTTTTGGCTTTTCAGCAAACACCTTTTCCTTTGCTTTTTCCGCAGCGAATACCGCTATTGTTACCACTAAAACGGCCGCTATTACGCCTGTAATGATTTTTCTTGTCATATTTCACCCCTTTCAGATTATTGTTAATTCATCGCTTGTAAACATAGACGTGCGTGGGCCCGGTTTTATTGCGGGGCAATTTCGATAATGTGCACTTAAAATGCTTGCGGCGGGGGCAACGGCTTCTTAGAATACCTTTTTCTTTTGGACAAACACGAGGGAAATGTATGTTAGCTAAATTGTACAGCGTCGCGCTTGAGGGTATCGAGGGAATAATCTGCGAAGTCGAGGTCGATGTCGCACGGGGCGGGTTCGACAAGACGTTAATCGTCGGACTGCCTGACGCGGCGGTAAAGGAAAGTGCGGAAAGAGTGCGAAGCGCAATCGTCAATTGCGGCTATAAATATCCCAAGACACAATCACTGGTAAATCTTGCCCCGGCGGACACAAAAAAGGAAGGGCCTGCGTTCGATTTGCCAATCGCGCTGGGGATTCTTCTTGGGGAAAGCGTTTTCAGCAGCACGGTTTTGAAGGATTATACAATCGTGGGCGAGCTTGCTCTCGATGGCAGAGTGAGGCCGGTCAACGGCGTTTTGAGTATGGCGATGACGGCCAAGGCGGCGGGTTTTCGCGGGATAATCGTTCCATTAGATAACGCGGCGGAGGCGGCGGTCGTTGAGGAGCTGGAGGTTTACGGCGTGGGGTCATTGACGCAGGCGGTTGATTTCCTGGGCGGGAAATTACCTTTGCAGACAACAACAATTGATATAGACAAAATCTTCGGAGCAGAAGGCAAATACGACTTCGACTTTTCGGATGTTAAAGGACAGGAAAGTGTCAAGCGTGCGCTTACGGTGGCGGCAACTGGGGGACATAATATACTGATGATTGGCCCACCTGGGGCGGGCAAGACGATGCTCGCGCAGCGGTTAGCAACGATTCTGCCTCCTTTGACATTAGCGGAATCACTCGAGACGACTCGCATATACTCATCCGTTGGTATGCTGGGCAAAGGTAAATCGTTATTGGCGACGAGGCCTGTTCGTATGCCTCATCATACGGCGAGCGGCCCAGCGCTGGTGGGCGGCGGCGTAAACGCAAGGCCCGGCGAATTATCATTTGCGCATCACGGGATATTGTTTCTCGATGAGTTCGCGGAGTTTCCGCGTCACGTTCTTGAGATGATACGCCAGCCGCTTGAGGATGGCGCGGTTACGGTTTCGCGTTCCAAAAAATCCATAAAGTATTTTGCCGCGTTTTTGCTTGTGGCGTCGTGCAATCCGTGTCCCTGCGGATACTTCGGGTCTGATTCTCGACGGTGCAAATGCACGCCGGGGCAGGTAGAGCGATATTTGTCAAAAATTTCAGGCCCGTTGATTGACCGGATTGATATTCACATAGACGTGCCCGCGGTGAGTTTCTACAAGCTGCGCTCAAAAGCGAACCAGCTTGATTCGGCGACAATAAGGGGGGATGTGATGAGGGGGCGGGCGATACAGGCGAAGCGGTTCGACGACGGCAAATTAATAACCAACGCGAGGATGACGCACAAACAGGTCGAGAAGTTCTGCAAGCTGGACGAATCGGGCGAGATGCTTCTCAAAGAGGCGATGATGGAGTTCGGCTTGTCTGCCCGCGCGCACGACAAAATCTGCAAGGTTGCACGCACCATAGCGGACCTTGCGGGCTGTGAGGATATAAAGCCGGAGCACGTCGCTGAGGCCGTGGGCTATCGAAAATTAGACAGAAAACTTTAAGCCGCAACCGAATCTTATCCTGCCTGTTTTCAGGTTTTAAAAGTACCCATTTATCAGTCAAATAAAAACATATCTGCCCTCTTTTCTTTTGGGAAGTGCAGGAATAGAATATCCATTTGATGAGCAAAGACAAGAAAAGCAAGTTTTACGCGGCTGACAAGTCCCCGGTGCAAATGCAAATATCGCCGAAGCGATTGTGGCTGTTTCGCATAATCGCGGCGGTTGTCATACCGATTCTGCTTGTGGCATTTCTGGATGTCCTGCTTGGTGCTGCCGGCTACGGATTTCCTGCCTCCGCATTTGTGAGAGCCAAGGTCAACGGCAGGACTGTTTATTACAGCAATAACAAGTTCGGCTGGCAATTTTTCCCTCCGAAAATATCACGTGAGTTAGAGCCATTTGTTGTTCCCGCCGACAAGACGGACAACACCTACAGGATTTTCATCTTCGGTGAATCTGCCGCCCAGGGCGACCCGGACCCATCTTACTGTTTCGGCCGGCAGTTGTCTGTTATGCTGCGTCAGCAATATCCCTCGGTTAACTTCGAGGTTTTTCCAGTTGGTATGGCGGCCATAAATTCGCACGCCATTGTCCGGATTGCCGAAGATTGCGCACGGCTCAAGCCCGACTTGTTTGTGGTTTATATGGGTAATAATGAAGTCGTCGGGCCATATGGCGCGGGGACGGTTTTCTCGTCGTTTTCAAAAAGTTTATTTCTCATCAGAATGGGTGTCGTAATCAAGGCAACCAAGTTGGGCCAGTTAATTACCAGCATTACTGATATTATGGGCGACAGGCCCAAAAACTGGGGCGGACGAGGGATGTTCTTAGGCAAACAAATCCGGCACGACGACAAGCGGATGCAATATGTTTACAGTTACTTCCGACGTAATCTTGAGAATATCATCAGGTCTGCGCAGAAGGCCGGGGCCAAAACAATCGTTTCAACTATTGCGGTAAATTTGAAAGATTGTCCGCCGTTTTCCTCGCTGCATCGGCCGGATCTGGGGGACCAGCTGAAACAATTTGACGGTTTCTTCCAACACGGCATCAAGCTTGAAAAAGCGGGGGATTTCAACGGTGCTGCTGACAGTTATTTGTCTGCCGCGAAAATTGACGATACTTACGCAGAACTGCAGTTCCGTCTGGGGCGGTGTCAGTGGAAGCTGGAGCAGTATGACAAGGCCGAAAAAAGTTATGTCCGGGCTATGGGGCTTGATACTATGCGGTTCCGCGCAGATTCAAATATCAACCAAATTATCCTGGAGACAGCCAAAAACCGGCAAGCTCAGGGCGTTTATCTTGTTGACGCCGCCGGCGAATTCGCCAGGCAAAGCCCGCACAATTGTCCCGGCTTCGAGTGGTTCCTCGAACACGTTCATCTTAATTTCCAGGGCAATTACCTGCTTGCCAGGGTGGTTTTTGACCAGGTTGAACATATATTGCCGGACAAGATAAAAGCACAAAAAGCTCAAACTTCGGTGCCGAGCGAAACCGACTGCGCCAGATTACTGGCCTATACTGATTACGATAATCTCCGTATCACAAAGGGAAACTTCAACACCATTAGTAAAGAAGCGATGGTATTCAATCAGGCATATCATAATGAGACGACAGATTTCTGGAGGCAAAAGACCGAGCGGATTGAGGCCGGTATCGGCCCGGGGACATTTGCCGGCGCTATTGAGCAATACAAACAGGCGATTGAACTCAATGGCACCGACCGTTATCTGTGCCGGAACTACGCTAAATTACTCGCTAAGGACGCTAACTACGCTTATACCATTGCAGAGCAGTATCGCCTGGTTATTGAGCAGATACCATCTGACTATCATTCGCTTATCGACCTTGCTGCCTGGGAGATAGAAGCGGGAAACATCGATTCAGCTTTGAAACACACCCTCAAAGCACTCGATTTTAATCCGACGAACGCTATAGCCAATTATACTACGGGAGTGCTGTATGAGAAAAAGGGCCAATATGAAAAAGCGCAAAAGTACGCAGCCAAAGCGACGGAATTAAGCCCTACATTAGTCCCTGCTTACAAAAGTTTGGCATCGATTTTAGACCATCAGGGCAAAACCGACCAGGCCGAACAAGCTTATCGAAAGGGAATCGAAGCGGTTCCGACCGACGCGTCTTTGCATTTCAATTTAGGATTATTGCTCCGCGGGAAAAACCAATTAAAAGAAGCCGACAAGGAGCTGCAAAGAGCAATTGCGCTGGACCCCAATATTGCCACGCAGAACAGGGATGCCGGAACGGAGCTTCACTAAAACAGCGTATAGATAAATGGTGCAACGGCGGAGCCGCCGAGAACAACCAGTAATCCTAAAAGCAAAAGTATAAGCAGTATCGGCAGGAGCCACCATTTTTTGTTGCGCTTGAGGAAAAACCAGAACTCAGCGACGATGCCCGGGCGTTTTTGCTGTGAAAGCTTTACGAAATTATTGTCTTTTCTGTCAGCAGGCATATTTATTTATTTTCTCCATATAGTCAGGACTGGTGGAAATATTGTTCCGGGTCGCGGGTCTTTTGACGGGGCAACCAGTACGTCGGCGTATCCGCCTTGAACTTTCTATCAAGGACGTCCCTGCCTGACAATCTGAAAACGAGCCCGACGGGCGTCAATATGAGAAAATAGAATGTTGCCATCAGCAAAAAGCTAATCACAAGGCCGATGGGCAGGGCAGCAAAGGTCAGGCCGAGATAGATTATTCTCGCGGCTTTGGCGGATACCAGCGTAATAAGACATATACACAATCCCGCTCCGGCCGGCATCAAAGCCCAAATGCCGGCAACACCGAATTCAAATCGAAGAATAATCCCGGCGGCACCGAGCACAACCACGGCTATCAGGCCGAACTGACGAAGCTCTCTTTTTCCGGGATTCCAGTTTATTTCAATCAGTGACACAATATTCGCCTTTCACGCTAATCCAGCTTAAATTGAGCCATATACTCATCGACATGGTGCTGTTCGGCCTGTGGTTGTTCGTTTTTGAACAGCAACTGATTCTGCATTACCAGCACGTCCATATCTGTCGCCATAAAGCACCTGTAAGCGTGCTCAGGAGAACAGACGATAGGCTCGCCACGAATATTGAAACTCGTATTGATAATAACAGGACAACCCGTCTTTTCCTTGAATCGGCTTATCAGACTATGAAGCTTGGGATGACGCTGACTATCAACTGTCTGTATTCTGGCGGAGTAATCCACGTGCGTAATGGCCGGCACAACACTTCGTTTGGCTTTCAGCTTATCCAGTCCCTTAAGCGACTTGTTCGACACATTATCAGGCAGACGCTTATCCTCTTTCACATCCGCCACCAGAAGCATATATGGGCTGTCTTCTTGCTGTCTCATCTCGAAATAATTGCTGACGTCTTCTCTCAGAATGCATGGGGCAAAAGGCCGAAATGACTCACGAAACTTGATTTTGAGGTTCATTTTGGACTGCATCTGCTCGCTTCGAGCGTCCCCGATTATACTTCGATTACCCAGCGCCCGCGGCCCAAATTCCATTCTGTCCTGAAACCATCCAATGACTTTGCCCTGGCTTATCAGGTCTGTGACTTTGTCAACCAACTGCTCGAAATCACCATTGGTATGGTATTTTGCACCGATGGAATCCAGAAACTGCCGAATTTGCTCATCGCTATAAGCAGGTCCGAGCAGAGAGCCCTTCTGCTTGTCCGTCGGCTCTGTTTTTCGCCGGTTTCCTAACAGCTGGAACCATACCAGCAAAGCCGCTCCAATCGCCCCGCCGGCGTTGCCCGCAGCCGGTTGAATCCAGATATGCTCGAAAGGTCCTTCTCGCAATATTTTGCCGTTGCCGACGCAGTTGAGCGCCACGCCGCCGGCCAGGACAAGATTCTTCATTCCTGTCTGTTTATGCAAATGCCGCGCGGCACGCAGCATTACCTCTTCGCATACAATCTGTATCGAAGCAGCCATATCCATCTCCCTCTGTGTCAGAGGCGATTCGGGTTTGCGGGCAGGTCCGCCAAAGAGCTTCTCAAATTTTCTGCCCGTCATCACCGTCTTGTGGCAGTACGGGAAATAGGACATATTCAGCCGGAACGACCCATCCTCTTTTATGTCTATCAACTCTTTCATTATGAGGTCGTAATACTTTGGCTCGCCGTACGGGGCAAGGCCCATTACCTTGTATTCACCAGAATTGACCTTAAAACCGGTGAAGTATGTAAAAGCCGAATAAAGCAGCCCAAGTGAGTGTGGAAATCGGATCTCATGGGTAAGTTCAATTTTATTGTCTTTTCCTATTCCATAGCTTGAAGTGGCCCACTCTCCGACGCCATCGAGCGTAAGAATCGCTGCCTCACCGAAGGGCGATGGAAAAAAAGCGCTTGCCGCATGGGCCTCGTGATGTTCGGTAAAGAGATACCGCCCTTTATATTTGTGCTTTAGCGCCTTATCCATTTCCCGCGGCAAGTGCAGTTTATGCCGAAGCCAGCCCGGGATACCAATCAGAAACTGGCCAAATCCCTGCGGGGCATATGCGATATATGTTTCGAGCAGCCGCTCAAATTTCAGCAGCGGCTTCTCATAAAAAACAACATAATCAAGCTGTTCGGCATCGATACCGCCCGTCTGCAGACAATAATCCACTGAATTTATCGGAAAGCTGTTGTCGTGTTTTTTTCTAGTGAATCGCTCCTCCTGTGCGGCGGCAATAATTTCGCCATCGCGCACAAGGGCGGCAGCGCTATCGTGGTAAAATGCGGATATGCCTAATATGTTCATATTATCCGTTCGAGTAAATTTTTCAGCCGGCTTTGCCCGATAATCATCAACATTTGAAACGACCAGCCAAAAAAGCGATTATACTAAATAGCAATCTTATTAGAAACCCGATTTTCATCCCCAAAACCTTATATTTGGCGGTCCAGTCACCCCTGTTAAATCCTTTCAAAAGGGTTTATTTAGGCGGAATTTTTTGTTTAACCGGCCACAGGCAGGTGCCGATAGATAGAATGCTGTAAAAGAAAAGAGAACCGATTTTTTAATAGTCGGGGGTTGAAAAATGGGAATTCAAAACTGGTCAGAAAATATAATACTCGTTGATTTGCCTGCTGAACCTCTGATGGGCGATGAGCTGAAAACCATCACGGATATTACAAAAGACAGAGACGACTGCGACGTGGTGATGGATTTCTCCGCCGTTGACATCATAACATCATCGAGTTTGTCCAAGTTTTTGAAGCTGCGAAAAATGCTTACGGACGCGGGCCACAAGCTTGTCTTTTGCAACGTAGCACCTGCCACAAAAGGCATCTTTTCCGTGACGGGTCTTGAGGGCATCTTCAGGATAGCCGATGACAAGTTTGTAGCGCTGGCGGGTTTGCAATTAGTCAAATAATTCAGCAGCGTAAAATACCACGTCTTTTAATTGTGCTGCCGGTCCGGGATTTTTCCCCGAAGTGATGAAACAAAGCCGCAAATTCGGTCTATCGCATAATTGATTTCATTTTCCGTTGTAAAGCGTCCCATGCTGAACCTGACTGCGCCTGCTGCCAAATCCTCGCTTACGCCCATCGCTCGAAGGACGTAATTCGAGCCGGAGGTTCCGGATTCGCAGGCCGAGCTGGCCGAGGCGGCAACACCCTGTGTTTTATCGAGTAAAGAAACGGCATCGACACCCTTAAACGAGATATTCGCG
Source organism: uncultured Phycisphaerales bacterium (assembly GCA_963769245.1). Taxonomy (GTDB): domain Bacteria; phylum Planctomycetota; class Phycisphaerae; order Sedimentisphaerales; family Anaerobacaceae; genus Fen-1362. The sequence goes on along the minus strand of CAVYKU010000001.1, from coordinate 705,749 downwards.
GTATTGGGCAGGCGTTGTTCGGGGTGTCCGTTTATCTGTATATCGGGAATAGCTTTTCTCAGGCCGGTTTCCAGTTTATCCCGCAGCGAGGAAGACGCCGATGGCTTATCGCCCAGTTCCTCTTCGCACAATTCACAGGCCTTGCCCAGTCCGACAATTCCGGGGACGTTGAGTGTTCCGCTGCGGAGGAAATGTTCCTGCCCGCCGCCGTCGATTTGGGCAGCTAAGCGGACGGTGGGACTTTTGCCGCGCACATAAAGAGCACCGACGCCTTTGGGACCGTATATTTTGTGCGCCGAAAACGCCAGCAGGTCGGCGTTTATTCGATTGACGTTCACCGCGAGTTTCCCGATTGCCTGGGTAGCATCGCAGAAAAAGATTATTCCATGTTTTTTGCAGATTGCACCGATTTCATCCGCGGGGTTAATCGTTCCGACGACGTTATTGGCGAGCATAACACAGACAAGTATGGTTTGTTTTGTAATCGCTTCGGCCACTTGCTCCTGCGAAATACGACCAAAGGAATCGGGACGAAGCACCGTCAGCGAGAAACCCTGCTGCTCCAGCCGTTTGCAGGGTTCGAGGACGGCTTTGTGTTCGATGGCGGAAACAATAATATGATTGCCTCTTTCGCGATACGCCTCGGCTGCGCCTTTAATCGCGAGATTACAGCCCTCCGTTGCGCCTGACGTGAAAATAATTTCCCTGGCGGAGGCACCGATGAGTTTGGCGGTCCGATTGCGGGCGGCCTCAACCATATCCCGCGCCTGGCGTCCAAGCGAATGGCTTTCGCTGGAAGGATTCCCGAACGCAGAAGTCAGGGCAGGCATCATACTTTCCAGCACGCGCTTATCCAAAGGCGTCGTCGCGTTGTAATCGAGATATACGGGCTTATTTATTTTAGGTTCCATCAAGGGGCCTATGGCTCAAGGAATTCAAAATTTCTGTGAACACAGCAGGGGCAATCGGCGTTTTTGGTGAGTTTCGAGACATCAATCTGTTTGGCGACGTTGTTCCAGGCGTCGAAAACAAACAGGCATTGCCCCGCCTTGTCCGAGTTGCCGGAGAGGATTTTTAATGCCTCCGACGCCTCAACCGCAGCCACCATTGCAACCGCCGGCCCAAGTACACCTGCTTGTCGGCAGGTCTGACCATCACACGCTGGAGGCGAATCGAGCAGACATCGCAGACAGGGAGTTTTGCCGGGAATTATAGCCATAACCTGTGATTCTGTGCCGAGGACGCCGGCGAACACCCACGGTTTTGATTTTTTTATCGCGCAGTCATTGAGAATGAACCTTGCGGGAAAATTATCCGTGCCGTCGATAATCAAATCGACGTTATCGGTCAGCCGGTCAGCGGTCAGCCGGTCGATTCGAGCGAAAACCGTCTCAATCTCACAATTGCTGTTGATTTCCCGCAGGTGATTTGCTGCAGCGTTTATTTTGAGAGTGCGCTGGTTCGCGTCTTTTTCAGTGAAAAGCGACTGCCTGTGAATATTGGTCAGTTCAACACAGTCATCGTCCACCAGCCGGAGACGCCCGACGCCTGCGCGAACGAGCAGTTCCGCAACCCACGAACCAAGACCGCCTGCGCCGACAATGAGTGCGCTGCTGCCGGCGAGCCGGCGCTGGCCCTGCTCGCCAAAGGGCTTGAAGATAATTTGCCTTGCGTAGCGTGAGAGGTCCTGGTTCATTTTATAGTGAGCTTGTCGAACTATTGCGTTTTTCTTTTATCCACCCGCCTCCGAGAAGACAATCCCCGGAGTAAACAACAGCCGCCTGGCCGGGAGTAACCGCCTCCAGAGGTTTTTCAAAGTGAACCTCGAAGGTGTCTTTGCCGGTAATAATAACCTTTGCTGCGGCGCCGCGATGATTATAGCGGATTTTTACCGCCGCGTCGAATGAGACAGACACATCAATCTGCCAGTTTGCGCCATCGGCGATCAAACCGCCTGCCAACAGGTCATTTTTTTCGCCGATGGTTACGTCGGCTGTTTGGGGATTTATATCTGTAACATATACCGGATGCCCCGCCGCGATACCGGTGCCGCGGCGCTGGCCGATAGTGAACCTGCCGTAGCCATCGTGCTTGCCGACGATTTTGCCGGATGTATCTATGATATTTCCCGCCCGAAGCGCCGAGCTATTGTGCGTCTCAAGCAGTTTCGCGTAGTCGCCATCCGGGACAAAACAAATGTCCTGGCTGTCGGGCTTGTCGTGGACTTCCAGCTCCAGCCCTTTGGCAATATCCCTTACGGCCTGCTTGTTTTTCAGCTCGCCGAGGGGAAAAATAATCCTGTCTAATTTTTCGCGCGGTATGCTGAACAAAACGTATGACTGGTCCTTGCCCGGCGCGAGAGCTGGTGCGATAGCGGGGCATCCATTATTATTTACAATCCGCGCATAGTGCCCCGTCGCGACGTATTGCACACCTAAGGAGTCCGCCAGCTCGAAGAGCTTCCCGAACTTTATTTTTTCATTGCACCGGACACAGGGGTTTGGCGTTCGGCCATTTTCGTAATCGTCGATAAAGCTTTTGATTATGACTTCAAAATCTTTTGTCGCAGACAGGGAAATTAATTTTACGCCGAGCTTTGCGGCAATTCGTCTCGCATCGGCGGCATCCTGCGGGGTGCAGCAGGAGCGGGAGTTGCTTTCGGCAGCGCATTCCATTTGTAAACAAAGGAATACGGCTGTAACGTCGAACCCTTCTTTAAGCAGCAATGCTGCGGCAACCGCTGAATCAACACCACCGCTAACAGCCACCAGCACTTTTTTTTGCATATCAGCACTTTGTATCCAGTCGAACAACAGGTCGCGCGGGGATGACCCGCTAATGTCGGACCTGTTTCACAATGATTTTAGCTTACGCGGGCCGGTTTTCGAGGATTTTCTGGGTTATCCAGCAGCCAAGAGGCGATGATATGCGCAAAAAAAAGACAACCGAAAACTCCGAAAAGCCGGGGATGCCGGTTGTCAATCAACTCGGCCTTGGCCGAGGCGAATTACATAAGCAAGTCAGGCGGAGGAATCTTTTTCTCTGCCTTTGCTTGTTTTCCACCAATCGGGTTTGGCCGGCTCCTGCACGCCCTGCTCCCACTGCTCGCCCTGTTTGTCAAACTGGACTTTGTCGGCCTTTATATTCAGCACCTTGACGTCGTGAATCACATCTCCCCTGTGAAGCGTCCGGGCTTCAATTATGACGCTTGGGGAGTCCTCGCAATACAGGATAGCGGTTACGACGCCGAACCTTGGCTCGGGGCGTCCGGCGGCAACAACCTCTTTTTTGCCGTCTTTCGACGCCTGTGTGGCGACTTTCCAGCCGAGCATTCCGCAGATGGCAATTGCCGCCAGTACGAGCCATTTTAATGTGCCTTTGTCCATAAGATTCAGACAGCCCCTCAGGGCCTGCGCCTCTCCTGTAAAATTCCGCGTCCAAACACACCGCTATTAATGCATCGGCATTATTTATCCCGCCCTTGAAATTCCTTTTCGGACGTAAGTTTTATTTGTACCCACGCTTTCAACGTCCGAAAAAACTATCTCTGAGAGAGAATAAATTCAGCGTTATTCCTCGAATTTACACAACTCGTCCGCCAAGGCGATAAAGACGAGGGGTAAATAACGTGTAAAATCGGTTTCGGGTGCTTTGGGGTTAGAAATCAGCCGGCGTGACGCGAGGCCGATGGGGCCTGTTCCTGGTTTTCGGGCGAAGCAGGCGGAGTTTCAGTGGTATTTTGTGGTTTGTCGGCGGTCCGGCTCATTAGTTGTTTCCGGGTTCTCAGCAACGTCTCCGCCGGGACGAGTCCGGCCGGCCAATTCCGCCATCGCCTCGCAGCGGATAACCTTGCCGTAGAACCCATCCTCGTCCAGTGTGTAAACCTTCAGGGCGGTGCTTGCAATCGCCCAGAGTTCGCCCCTGCGGCCAAGCTCGGTGAAACACAGGCGGCGCATTTCGATATCCCTCTGGTCAGGCGAACTGGTTTGCTCAACGACGCCTGTTAAAAAGTTTCTGGCTAAAAGCTCCATCCCGCCTGAAAGGTCTCTTTGACGTGATTTGATTTCACTAACGGGAGGGTTTTCGGGGGAAGCGTGTCCTGCTGCGAGCGGTTTCGACGGAACGATGATGGTTTCAATCGTTTCATCGCGTATCTGCCGTTCGGCGCGTTTGACGCGGGATTTGACCATTACGTATGTACCTGCGCCTGCGGCCAAAATAACTATCATCAGCAGTTGAATCCAGAATGTTCTCTCGTCCTCAACCGCCCCCATAACAATAACGGCAAGAAGCAATCTCACAATTCCTCACACGGCGAAAAGCCGATTAGCTTTTTTGTTCGGTTCTGCGGGTAAGCTCTTTCATCGCCGCGCACTGAATGTCTTTGCCGTAGAGGTCTTTTTCATCGACGGCGTAAACACTCAGCGAGGCGCTGTCAATTTCGCTTTGCTGGCTGCGGCGGAGCACCTCGTTGAAGCTGAGCCGGCGCATCGCGACGTCGTTTTTGTCTTCACCGTCGGTGTTTTCGATTACACCCAGCAGGAAGTCCATTTCGAGCAAATCCATACCGCCCGCCAGGTTCCGTGCATTCCTTGTCTTTTTTTCCATCGTCACTTCTCCTGTGGTTTCTTCCGCCTGGCCCAGTTCGACAATCCTTGTCCCTGTGCTTTTGCGGACTTCAAATTTTCTGTCTCCGATACCAAACGCCATCGTCGTATCCTCCATTACACTGACTTTAATAATGACTACACTGGTTTTCTACACCCGGATTATACACCTGCGCCGGCAATCATACCAAACAAAATTCCAAATCTGCCGGTTTCAGGCGGGATTATTTGCGTTGAGGAAAGAATTCTGGTATCTTGACGACAATGGATGCGTTGGAGCTAAATGGTGTGTGCAAAACGTTCGGGCAGGTTCGCGCGGTCGATAACCTGACGGCGAAGATTCCGGCGGGGAGCATTTATGGTTTTCTTGGGCCTAACGGCGCGGGAAAGACCACGACCTTGCGGATGATTATGAACATTATCCGCCCGGACGCAGGCAGCATAAGCGTATTCGGCAACAATTTGACCGAACAGGCCAAGAGTCATATTGGTTATATGCCCGAAGAAAGAGGCCTTTATCGAAAGATGACGGTCCGCGGGATACTCGCCTTCTTCGGCGCTCTCAAGGGATTGACTTCGAGCGAGCTGGCCGGCGTTGTTCCCTCGTGGCTGAAACGAATAGAATTGAGCGACCGGGCGAACAAAAAAGTCGAGGACCTTTCGCGGGGTATGCATCAGAAGCTGCAATTTGCGGCGACGATAATCAATGAGCCGGATTTGCTGATACTCGATGAGCCGTTTTCAGGGCTTGACCCGCTGAACCTGGATTTGATCAAGGGCATTATCCTTGATATGAAAGATAAAGGGAAAACCGTCATTTTTTCCACTCACGATATGCACGGGGCTGAGACGCTTTGTGATTATATCCTGCTCATAAACAAGGGCAAAATCATTCTCGACGGCAAACTGGGCGATATCCGTTCGCAAAAGGCGTCTAACGCGGTTATTGTCGAGGTTGAGGGAGAAACCGGTTTTATAAAAACACTTCCTATGGTAACGAATGTCGTGCAGCAAAAAGATACGCTGGAAATCACTCTTGAGAAAGGAACCGACCCCCAGGAGCTGCTCAAGGCGATTGTGGGGAAGGTGCGCGTGCAAAAGTTCGAGGTGAAAAGACCAACGCTGCACGAGATTTTTGTTACGCTTGTCGGAGCGAGTAATGCGTAAAATTTTTGAAATAGCCCGACGAGAATATATTGATACCGTCAAAACCAAGACATTTTTGATTAGCCTGCTGTTCACCCCTGTTCTTATCGTCGGCATCGGCTTTTTTACGAGCAGGATTTCCCAGGTTGAGGGCGGCCGACCTCCAGTCAAAGTGGTTGTAACGGACCTGACCACGCAACTGACGAGCCAAATAGAAGAAGCGATGAGCAAACATAACCAGTCAAATCCCAAAAGACAGATTATTTTTGAATCTTTGCCGGCTAAGGATGATATTAACGCGGTCGAAGAACAGGGCAGAGAACAACTTCGTTCTGGTAAGGCCGAGGCCTATATCGTTATTGACCAGAATACAATCGACGGCGCGGGCAGGACACATGTTTATACCTACAAATCGAAACCGACTATGATGGACGCAACATGGGCGGTCGAGGAATTTATCCGTAACGCCGTAGTTGCGCAGAGGTGCAAGGTTCAGAACGTTTCTCAAAAGCTTCTCGATGAGATTCGTAATGTTTCAATAGAGCAGGTCGAGATTGGGTCCGGTGCCAACGAGCAGCATGTGCAAAGCCAAGGTCAAACTACGGTCAAGATGATGGTCCCGTTCTTTTTCATGTTTATGATATACATGGGAATCATCGGCATAGGCCAGCAGATGCTGAGCAGCGTAATCGAGGAGAAAAATTCGAGGATTATCGAGATGCTGCTTTCGGCGGTTAGCCCATTTGAGCTTATGGCGGGCAAGATTCTGGGGCTGGGTGCGATAGGCCTGACGATTATCGGCCTGTGGACAGCGGTGTCTTATGGCCCGATTCTGTGGCAGGGCATCAGCGTGGATATCACCGGTAAGCTGCTGTTTTGCTTTGTGGTTTATTATATTCTCGGGTTCCTTTTTTTCAGCGCGCTGCTGGCAGCGATTGGCTCGGTTTGCAATACGCTAAAGGAAACGCAGGAGTTTATGAGGCCCGTTGTTTTAATCCTGATATTTCCGATGATAGCGTGGTTCAAGCTCGTTCAAAGTCCCGACGGCGTTTTTGCCAGGGTGCTGTCGCTGGTTCCGCCAATATCGCCTTTGGTAATGCCTTTGCGGATTTCCGCGGGCTCAAACGTCAGCAATTTTGAGATTCTCGCTTCGATTGTTCTGCTGGTCGGGGCGGTATTTCTAATGACGTGGCTTGCGGGAAAAATTTTCCAGACGGGCATCCTGATGTACGGCAAACGTCCTTCGTTACGTGAAATATACCGCTGGCTAAGGGCTTCTTAAGCCGGATAACCCGCGAAAATGCAATTCCTCATTTATATTCGTTTAACCGTTACGTCGGGGCCGCGGATGTAATTAGGTATCAGGGTAAGCGGGTCGGCGAATTGACCGTTCTTTGCTAACTCCCAGCCCAATTTATGAACGCTGGCTGCGGAGGGATTCCAAAACTTTTCATCAAGCACGCAAATGTTTTTGTGAGCGAACTTGTCTTTGTAAAAAACTAATCCTTCGCCGGTCAGAGAAATCGGTTGATTTGCGAAACAGTTGATAAATTCCTCCGCGGTCATTAAGCAATCCGGAAGAATCTTGTGCCATATTGCGTCCCGGGTCTTTTCGTAAACGGCGATAAAGAACTGGCCTCGTTTGGCGTCGAGAATTACGCCCAGCTGCTCAGATTTGCCGTTCTGGGGGGTTACATTGTCGGCGATACAATCGAGCGTATCGACGGCTACGATTTTAGAGTTATTGGCCAAGCCAAGTGTTTTGGCGAATGTTACCGCTATGCGCAGGCCTGTGAAGCTGCCGGGACCGGCGGAGATATACACCTGTTCGACTTGCTCCGGCTTTTTGTTGAATCTGCTCAATAAGCCGGTAATGGCGGGGAAAATTTCGGCGCTGTGGCGCATAGGGCCGGAGAAGCGGCTTTCAGACAGAAGCTTGTCGCCCTGTGCGAGCGCGACCGAACCCAATCGGCCGCTGGTCTCGATGGCCAGTATGAGAGGATTATCGAAATTGCCCGTATTTGTCGCCACTATTGCGTTACACCTTCAATTCAGAAGAATAACTCAGATGGGATAATACACGATAGCCGGGAGCAAATCAAAAAAAACAGGCCCGGAGGCGTTATTCTCCGGGCCTGAAATTCATCAAGAATACTGTTCTTTCACTAAGACCGTCTCATTACTTAATGATGGCGGTATATCGTGAAATTATTTCTTGTCGTTAGCGTCTGCTGGTTTGTTCGGGTCTTTATCGCAGCCCTTTTTCCCGGCTTCCATTGCGCACATCTTGCTCTTGTTCGGCTCAGCGGGCTTATTCACATCGGCCGGCTTGTTGACATCTTTTGCATAGGCGCCGAAATCGCTGGCGCTGATGATGGTGGCCTTGTTCGGCTCTGCCGGTTTGTTGGGCTCATTCGCGTCTCTCTTGTGATGATGCCCCTTGCCTTTTTCACCGGGCTTGTTGGCATCGGCAACATATGTACCAAAATCGCTGGCGCTGATGATGGTTGCCTTGTTCGGCTCAACGGGTTTCTTGGGCTCAACACTGTTAGGGTCTTTCTTGTGATGATGACCCTTCTTGCCTTTTTCACCGGGCTTATTTGCATCGGCAGCGTATGTGCCGAAATCGCTGGCGCTGATGATGGTGGTCTTATTCGGCTTAGCCGGCTTGTTTGCATCGGCGGGCTTATTGACATCGCCTGGTTTATTGGCGTCAACTTTTGCCGCAAGGCAGTTTGTCGCAGCAAAAGCGACGACTACGGCTGCCAGTACTACTAATAGTGTTCTTGTATTCATTCCCATATCATCCTTAAAAAATCTTGAGTAAAGTTCAGCCTGAATCGGCCAAGATACGTCCGGGAATCATATACTTTTTTCAGGGAGTAGCAATAAAAATCTGAAAATTTCCGGCACTTTTTTCTGATAGCCCGTAGAAAGGTGGGCGAACCCACATTTTTAAGCTAAAAACGCGGTTTTGACTGATATAGTAGGAAACAGAAGTTAAAACTAAATAACCAGTAAATCGCCGAAAAATAATCCATATTGACTGCCGGAAAGTAACAGGACCTTAAAATAATTCGATTGTGAAGCGATGTGGGCGCATTATAATTCACGGGCCAGGGAAGGTTACAAAAGAGCTTAAAAACAAGAGATTTTTAAGTAAGGGATGGCGAATTATGAACGCCCAAACCTTACTGGATTGTATTCTCGCTGTGTCGCGGGCTGGTGTTTATCGGGTTGATGTTTATTTACCTGTGAGGAAAGAAAAGTTTAATTTTTTGACTTCGAATTCTAAACAGGCGGTTTGAATCCCCTCCTAATTTTCTTGACAATCGGGCACTGTGGCTTTATTTGTCGTTTTCTTTCAAACATTTTACCGATAGTGTCAATAAGATATGTTATTCAAGACCCTGCGTAAAACGCGGGAATAAAGGAATATGGCAAAGACGAAAGCAAATACAAACGGCAAGTCGCTGGTGATAGTTGAGTTGCCGGCAAAGTCGCGGACTATAAACAAATATCTCGGCCCCGGCTACGAGGTCAAGGCATCGATGGGCCACATCCGCGATTTACCAGCGAAGGAATTCGGCGTTGACCTGGAAAAGGACTTTGACCCCACATATACGATTATGCAGGGCAAGTCCAAAGTTGTCTCGGCTCTCAAGGCGGCAGCGAAAAACTGCAAAGACGTATATCTTGCGACCGATATGGACCGCGAGGGCGAGGCGATTGCCTGGCATCTTGCGCATATACTGGGACTTCCGGAGGACAAGGTTTATCGAGTGATATTCAACGCGATAACGAAAACGGCGATACAGCAGGCGTTTGCCAATCCCGGGCGCATTGATACCGATAAGGTTATGGCGCAGCAGGCAAGACGCATACTCGACCGCATCGTGGGCTACCAGATAAGCCCGCTTTTGTGGAAGAAGGTTGCCAGGGGATTAAGCGCGGGGCGTGTGCAGTCGGTCGCGGTAAAAATAGTTGTCACACGTGAACGCGAGATACGCAGCTTCAAGCCGGAAGAATACTGGCTGATACCTGCGATTTTCACAACTGAACTGGGAAGTCATTACGGGCAAGAGTGGCATGATTTTATCTCAAAGGGCGAAAAACCAGACCAGGGCCCTACCGTTGACCAGCAGAATAAGTGGCTCGCAGGGCACAATGCCTTCAAGGCGGAGATTCATAAGGTTGGGGATGAAAGTTTCAAGGCGTCGAATGACCAGCAGGCAAAAAGAATCTACGAAGCCACAAAAGACGCCAAGTTCAAAGTCGCACAGGTTGAAAAAAAGGAATCGTCATCCCGGGCTGGGCCGCCGTTTATCACGTCAACGCTTCAGCAGGCGGCGTCGAATCGGCTCGGGTTTTCCACGAAACGCACGATGTCGATTGCGCAGCAGTTATATGAGGGCGTTGACCTCGGCGAAGAAATGGGCCGGCTGGGCCTGATTACTTATATGAGAACCGACAGCACATATATATCGCCCGAAGCGATTAACGATGCCCGCAATTTTATTCGCAAGCGTTTTGGCGACGCGTATGTTCCCGAAAAGGCGAATATGTTCGCCGACAAAAAGAATGCCCAGGCCGCACATGAGTCGATTAGGCCTACCGACGCCGACCTTATGCCAGAGGACGTGCGTGCGCTTGTCAGCGAAGAGCAGTATAAGCTTTATGATTTGATATGGCGGCGGTTTGTCGCCTGCCAGATGTCCGCGGCAAAGTGGGACGTAACGAATCTTGATATTACGGCCGATACCGCGATTGGAAGGGTCCTGTACAAGACGACGGGCAGGGCGATTGTTTTCGATGGTTTTACCAAGGTCTGGTCGCCCGGTTCATCGGCGGCAGGCGAGCAGCAACTGCCCCCCGTCAAAACCGGGCAAGAGCTTGCCGCGGTGGACATAAAAGCCGACCAGCATTTTACTAAGCCGCCCGCAAGATACACCGAGGCGTCACTGGTCAAGGCGCTGGAAAAAGAAGGTATCGGCAGGCCCAGCACATACGCCAGCATCATCAGCACAATTCAGGACAGGGAATACGTCGAGCAGAGAGAAAAGAAGCTTTACGCGACGGACCTCGGCGAGGTGGTAACCGACAAACTCGAAGAATACTTTCCCAAGGTAATGGATTTGGCGTTTACCCGTTATATGGAAGAAGAGCTTGATAAAATCGAGGAGCAGCACCTCGACTGGGTTGCCGTGCTGAATGAGTTTTACGGACCGTTCAAGAAAAGTATGGAGACCGCTACCTCGGATATGAAACACGCCAAGGCCGAGACTACACCGAGTGAATATGAATGTCCCAAATGCGGTTCGCCACTAGTTTATCGTTTCGGCAAGAAGGGCAAATTCCTGAGTTGTTCCAGCTATCCGGAGTGCAAGTTCGCCTGGCAATGTGACAAGGAGGGCAAAATGGTCGAGCAGAAAGTCAGCGAGCACAAATGTCCCAACTGCGGCAAGCCGCTGGTTCATAAAAACGGGCGATTCGGCCCGTTCCTCGGATGCAGCGATTATCCCAACTGCAAGACAATCGTTAAGCTTGATAAGGAGGGCAATATCGCGCCGCCGAAGCCGCCTGCTGAGCCGACGGGACTGAAATGTTATAAATGCCGGGAGGGCGAGCTTGTTATCAGGCAGAGCAAAAAAGGGCCGTTTATGGGCTGCAACAGGTTCCCGCGCTGCCGAACGATAGTCAGCATCAAGCAAAAGGAAAACCTGCTGAAGCTGCAGGCGGAAGGCAAATGGCCGCCAAAAACGGCTGATGCCGCCGACGAGCTTCTCGGCAGGAAAAAGACGGCAAAAGCCGAGACATAAACGAGCTAGACGGTTTAGCGGAGACACATCCGAATTGGTTGACTTTGACCGCAGCCAGTGATTTAATAGCTATATCCAAATGATAAACCACGAGCGACGATAAAACGGGGTTATCGTATGCCATACAATGTTCGGATAGTCAGCACATATCCGCCGAGACGATGCGGGATAGCGACGTTTTCAAAAAACCTCGCCAATGCCTTGTCTAATTTCACCAGCGAGGTGGGCCATATAAGGGTCGCCGCGATAGACCACGGCAACGGGCCTTATAATATCCCGGTTGACCTTGTTATCGATGAGTATAATCCGCAGTCATGGACGGATACCACCAAGCACATAATCAAAAGGGCGCAGGAAGGCAGCAACCCAACAATAATTTTGCTTCAGCATGAGTATGGCCTTGACCCGGATAAAAACGGCAACGACGGGCAGGGAACAAATTATATTGAAATGGCCAAAGCGTTTACCGCGGCAAAGCTTACTACGGTTGTTTATCTGCATACGGTTCTGGATAACCCCGATGAGCATCAAAAGACCGTCGTGCAAAGTCTTGCGAAAGTTTGTGACGGCCTGATTGTTACCACCGAAAGCGCGATTGACATACTCGAATCGGATACATACGGCATTGCGCAGGACAAAATCAAGCACATCGACCACGGGATACGAATGCACCACCCATCGCATTACGACCGGCTGGAGATAAAGAGCGAATTAGGCCTCGAACGTCAGTTTCTCGTTACGACGCTCGGTTTGTTGTCGCCCGACAAGGGGCTTGAATACGGCATACGCGGGTTCGGCAGATTTTTAGAGGAGTCCTGCACGTATGAGCAGCGAAGAGGCATACTTTACCTCATCGCAGGCGAATGTCATCCGGATTTTATGAGAGCCAACGGCGGCGAGCCATACAGGCGTTTTCAAACGTCCCTGGCGGTAGCGCTGGAGCAGGCAAAGGTCAGATGGTGCAAAGTCAAAGACCTGCGTGGAACAAACCTGGAAGATTATGACGTTGTGTTTCTCGATACCTATCTCGACGAGGGAACGCTGCTGAAAATGTACGGCGCGACCAACGTGATGGTATTGCCTTATCTGAATATGCAGCAGATATCAAGCGGCGTGCTGGCCGATACGCTCGGCTCAGGCAGGGTTGCGATTGCGACCAAATTCAGGTATGCCCGCGAGCTGATTTACTCAAACAAGCGATGTCCCGAAGGCCTTGTGATGGGCCGTTACGCTCGCGGTATTTTAGTTGACCCTGCGGAGCCGTCGGTCGAACAGATTGCAGCGGGGCTGGATTACCTGGTATTCAACAAACAACGGCGATTGTTTATGGAAAAACAGGCGCACCAGCGCGGCTACCAGATGAGCTGGAACAACACCGCATGGGCGCTGCTGCAATATATTGATTTTCTGCGGGAGGAGCACGAGATTGTTACTGGCCGCGGGATAACATTTTCGCGACAAAAACCGTCAAAGTATGAGCACGTCAAACGTGCTTCCAGCGATGACAAATAACAGCTTGTGGGGACATTATAAAGCAACTTTTGCCCTGCCCGCACGCAAGGCCGCGCCATAAAGTAAGGCCATTACAATCATAACCGCGGCTATGCCGTAGATTATTGATATTGTTCCCATCAGTGCGATGAGGTAATAGCCGGCGGCAAAAGTCCCTGCGATGCTGCCAGCCGCGCCCCAGGCATAGATGTCACCTACGGTCCTGCCCGTGGGAAGTCCCCTTTCGAGCGCCATTTTCGCCACCACCGGACTGATTGTGCCCAGAAGCGCCGAGGGCAGCAGGAATACCGCTGTAACGTGAAGAAGTATTCTTGTCGGCCAGTTAAACTGCCAAAGCCATGTCCACCCGCCAACGAGGTTGTTTAATACGATAGTGGCAAGACAGGCGAAGGCGCAAATCGCAAAAAGTATGGACAGCACTTTGACGGGTTTGAATCGGTCTGCGAGTCGTCCGCCTGTATAGTTGCCGACAGTGATGCCAGCCAGGACGACGCCTATGACACTGGTCCATGTGTAAAGCGACGAGCCGAGGAACCGCGCGATTATTCGACCCGCGACAAGCTCAATAACCATAATACAGAAACTCGATATGAAAACCGTCGCGCAGGGGATAAACAGCGATTTCAGGGCCGAATATTTCGTTTTATTAACTTCGCTCATTGATAAACCTTTCAAAAGCTTGGTTTCATAACTTATCTAAAAAAGTAATCATACATTATTTGGCTGTTTTTGGGAATCAATAATCATCCGGCAGGATTGCATAACTCGGCCTAATGTGTTATAAGCACGACAATTATGGAAGTTGCGCAATTAAAAAGCAAAATAGCGGAATTGAAGGCCCGGGTGGAAAATATCCGGGACTGGCTTTGACCTGGCCGGGAAAAGAGCAGAGTTTGCGCAACTACAGGAAAAAATGAGCAGTCCAGGTTTCTGGGACAATCAGGAAGTGGCGCAGGGGGTTGTTTCCCGGCTCAGCGCATTGAAAGCCATAATTGAGCCGGTAGAGGAAATCAGCAGGGAATCGAAGGATTTGACTGAGCTTTTTGAATTGGCCGTTGAGTCGGACCCTGAGGAGCTGGCACAATTAGAGGATGACCTGGCGACGATTGCAAAACGCTGCGAGCAGATAGAATTAACGGGTTTGCTCAGCGGGCCGAACGATACGAAGAACTGTTTTTTCAGTATTCACGCAGGAGCGGGCGGGACCGAAAGCTGCGACTGGGTGAGTATGCTCCTGAGGATGTACACCCGTTACTTCGACGCCAACAAATACCAGTATAGCGAGCTTGATATTACGCCCGGCGAAGAGGCGGGGATACGGTCGATAACGCTTCAGGTAAAGGGGCCTTTCGCATACGGGAAGCTGTCGTGCGAGGTTGGTGTGCATCGGCTTGTCCGGATAAGTCCATTCGACGCGAATAAACGCAGGCATACCAGTTTCGCAGCGGTCGATTGTATTCCTGAATTTGAAGAGGACGTGGCTATCGAGATAAAGGAAGAAGACCTGAAGATTGACTATTACCGCGCGGGCGGCGCGGGCGGTCAGCATGTCAACAAGACAAGCTCGGCGGTCCGGATGCTGCACAAACCCACAGGCATAGTTGTTCAGTGTCAGAACGAGCGGAGCCAGCATAAAAATCGCGCATACGCAATGAAAATGCTCAAGGCGAAATTGTATATGATTGAGCAGCAAAAACGGGACGCTGAGATTGCAAAGCAATACGGCGCAAAGGGCGAGATTGCCTGGGGCAACCAGATTCGCAGCTATGTGCTGCAGCCATACCAGTTGATAAAAGACCATCGCACCGATTACGAGACAGGAAAAGTGGATGCGGTGCTCAATGGGGATATCGAGGAATTTATTGAGGCATACCTGCATCATCGCGCTAAAGGTAAACCAAACGCAAGGGTATCAAAGGCACTCGTCTCGGCAAAGGCGCCGCCGGCACCGCAAAAAGATGGTGACGCCGAGCCGTAGTGAGAAAGGCAGAAAAAAATGAAGAAAATAATTGAGGTTGAATTGAAAACCAGGTCGTCGTCATTGGCCGAATGCAAAACTCAGATGCTTGTGTTAGGTCATTTCTCGGACGGCAAAAAGCCTCTGCCGGAAATCATCGAACTGTGTAAAAAACTCGGCGGGGCTATCGAACAGGTCGTAAAACTCGGCGACTTCAAAGGAAAAACCGGTACCAGCGCCCTGATATACGGCAACAATCGTATAGGCTCGCAACGGGTGCTTATCGTTGGATTAGGTGAGCAGAAACAGGCGACCATCGACACCATCAGACAAGCGGCTGCATTGGCAGCTAATAAAGCGGTGTCAATGAAAGCGCGGACAATGGCAGTCGCGCTTCACCGGGCGTTCGGCGTGAAGTTTAAGCCGGGGCTTTTGGCACAGGCGATGGCTGAAGGAATATATTACGGAAGTTTCCGTTACGATGAATATATTACGTTTGATGAGGACGGCAGGACGGATTCGCTTGTTGTCGAAGTGGTTGACGATACTGCGGCGAAGACGAAACGGCTTGAGGAGGGGCTGTTAAAAGGGGCCATTATCGGTAAGGCCCAGAGTTACGCCAGGGCACTTGCGAACAGGCCTGGCAATGTTATAAATCCGCCATCGCTCGCCGCGGAGGCGAAAAAACTCGCAAGAAACACAAAAGGGCTAAGCTGCACCGTGCTCGACGAAAAGCAATTGGCCAAATTGGGTATGGGCGGGATATTGGCGGTTGGCAGCGGGTCGAAAACGCCGCCGAGATTGATAGTTGTGAAATACTCCCCGAAAGGCAAGGTACGAAAACTACCAACGGTCGCTTTTGTCGGCAAAGCGATAACGTTTGATTCGGGCGGGATAAGCATTAAGCCGGCACAGAATATGGAGCAGATGAAGCTCGATAAGACGGGCGGCATCGCGGTACTGGCTGCGGCAAAGGCAGTCGCGGAATTGAAACTGCCCGTGAACCTGACGGCGATAGTTCCCTCGGCGGAGAATATGCCAAGCGGCACAAGCTACAGACCCGGCGATATCGTTACGACATACTCAGGCAAGACGGTTGAGATTCAAAATACCGACTGCGAGGGAAGAATGATACTTTGCGACGCACTGCATTACGCCGTAAAACAAAACTGCGATGTGATTATAGACGTTGCCACGCTGACCGGCGCCTGCGTCGTTGCACTGGGGACATTTATGGCGGGGCTTATGGGCAACGATGAACAATTGAACAAAACTATCGAAGAGGCGGCGAAGACCAGCGGCGAAAAGGTCTGGCAGCTTCCCTGCGGAGATGAATACGCCGATGAAATGAAAAGCAAAATAGCGGACCTGAAAAACAGCGGAGGCCGATGGGGCGGTGCGTGTACCGCGGCGGCGTTTTTGAGGCAATTCGTCGGCGACAAAAAATGGGCGCACTTAGATATCGCGGGGGTCGATTGTTTCGAAAAACCGACGGCATCGGCGGCGGAAGGCGCAAGCGCATTCGGCGTGCGCCTATTGATAACGTATCTTATGAATCTTACAAACGGAAAAACAGGAAAGTGATGTTGACTGATTGATATGATAAAACAAAAGAAAAAAATTGATGAGGCAAAAATTGAAAAAGCGGTCAGGGAAATTCTTTCAGCGGTCGGTGAGGACCTTAACCGCGATGGCTTGAAGGATACGCCCGCCCGCGTAGCGAGGATGTACGGCGAACTTCTGGCGGGTATGCACGACGACCCGAATACGCACATCAGCCGGGTTTTCAATGAGAATTACGACGAAATTGTTCTTTTGCGGGACATACCGTTTTACAGTATGTGCGAGCACCATTTGATGCCTTTTATCGGTTCTGCTCACGTCGCGTACCTGCCGTCGGGCAAAATCTTAGGCGTAAGCAAGCTGGCGCGAATCGTGGATTGTTTCGCACGTCGATTGCAAACACAGGAACGGCTGACTTATCAGATAGCCGACTGCCTGATGAGTAATCTAAAACCACAGGGCGTCGCGGTAGTGCTTGAGGCGGCGCATAGCTGTATGACGATTCGCGGGATAAAAAAGCCCGGCTCGGTGATGGTAACAAGCGCGGTTCGAGGGCTGTTCAGAAAAGACCCGAGAAGCAGAAATGAAATTATGAGCTTGATACACCACGGGAACAAATAGAAACCACAGATTACACAGATTTCCGAGGCGGGCTCGTCGCTTCGCTCCGTGTCACTGATTTTTATTTTGCTTTCTGTGTTATCAGTGGAATCTGTGGTTAATAATCGTGAAATATGCATAAGCTGTGCCGCTACGTTCGATTTTCGATAAATCCATTTTTGCCTGCCGACGAGGCGGGATTTAATTCATTTGCCTCGAAGCCGGCCGGCGAGGGGCTGGCTGTATTTCTCGAACTGGGAGTCGAACTGGAGGGCGAAGCGGATAAAACAACCGGGCTGATTGTAAACGTCAGTGACATCGACCAGAAGGTGCGGGATTGCGCAGTTGGTGTTTTTGCGGAGAAGATAAAAGCCGATTATCGAGAGGCCCGGCATACGGGTTATGATGAGCTGGCCCGGCTTTTGAAAATTGTATGGGGAAAACTTGCCGACGGGTTCGGTTCGGCGCAACTATCAAAACTGAGTTTGAAGCTGAGTCCTTTCAGGACACTGGCAGTAAATGATAAGGATTGTGCGATGGTCTATTACAGTGAAAAATTTGAGTTTGCGGCGGCTCATAAACTGTGGAATGAAAAATTCAGCGAGGAGCGGAATATCGAGGTTTTTGGGAGGTGCGCCAATCCGGCCGGCCACGGGCACAATTACGTTGTTGAAGTAACAGTTAAATGGCCTTCGGGCCAGGCGCTGCGGACAGTAGAATTTGAAAAAGTCGTGAATCAGGAACTGATAAAGGTCGTGGACCACAAAAATCTCAACGAGGATTTGCCTGAATTTCGACGGATAACACCCACTGTCGAGAACATAGCCGTATTCGCATGGAACAGGATTGTCGGCAAATTCGGTAAAACAACGATATTACACTGCGTTACCGTCTGGGAAACCGATAAGACATACAGTTCGTATTACGGGTAACGATTTCCTGCCGCGAAAAAATGGCAGGCCAACTATTTGAACGGGGCAAAACGTGACGAGAAAGCCAAATTTCGAAAATTTGCTGGCGGTTTTGCGCCGCCAGATACCGGACAGGCCGACGCTGTTTGAGTTTTTCCTCAACGGGCCATATTATGAGAAGCTCGCAGGTCGGTCGCTGGGCGTGCAGGACAAGGACTGGATTTGGGGGACATTAAATCCGATTGTGACGGAGGCGTTCAGGGCGGCCGGCTACGATTATGTTACCATTCTGGGTTCGTCGATGAAATTTGAGACGGGCGAAATTGAGCGTAAGGCGACGATTTCATTGAACGCAGGCAGCGTAATCACAGACAGGGAAAGCTTTGAGTCATACAAATGGCCAGACCCTGATGCGTTTAGATATTGCGATTTGGAACGGGCGAAAAAGAAGCTGCCTGCCGGGATGAAGCTGATAGTTTATGGCCCGTGCGGCGTCCTGGAGAACGTGATTTCATTAGTGGGGTTCGAGCGGCTGTGTATGATGCTCGCTGACGACGCGGATTTGGTGAGGGATGTTTTCGACGCGGTGGGCAAGCGGCTGGTTCGATATTACGAAATATGCGCCGCATACGAATCCGTGGGGGCTTTGATAGTAAACGATGACTGGGGGTTCAAGACCGGGACGATGCTCTCGCCGGCGGATATGAGGCGGTATGTGTTCGGCTGGACCCGGAAAATAGTCGAAATCATACACAAAGCTGGAAAACCCGCGATTTTACATTCCTGCGGTAATCTTGACAGGGTTATGGACGACATCATCGACGATATGAAATTCGACGCGAAACACTCTTTTGAAGACGTTATTATTCCCGTCGAACAGGCATACGAGAAATGGGGAGGCAGAATCGCGATACTGGGCGGCATAGATATGGACTTTATGTGCCGGTCAACGCCTGAGCAGATAAGGCAGCGGTGCCAGGCGATTCTGGCTAAGACCGCAACAAAGGGCGGATATGCCCTGGGCACAGGCAACAGCGTCCCAGAATATGTGCCTTATTGCAACTATCTTGCGATGATTGACTGCGTGAGAACAAAAGCTGCCGACAAATAGGATGGCGGTGAACTTAGGGCATGATTTTGGCGTATAGTTTGGGTCTTATAATGTGGGTTTTTTAGTAGAGGAGGAGCTAAAGCTATCTCCTTGATACGCCGATACTTATGTTATGAATCAGGGGGCAATTTTGTGTCTTGGCGAAAGTATCGCCGACAACTATAATTGCTCGTTTATCAGGATGTTGACGGTTTAGATTACTGAGTCCCTCGCAGGGATGCGATGGGTGTTTTTTTGCGCACCCGAAGGGGACGGAGTCTGGACGGAATTCCCCGGTTTATTGTTTTATTTTGCCTGTTTTGAGTGAGGACTAATGAAAGTATTGGTTACAGGAGGAGCCGGTTTTATAGGTTCCCATTTGGCGCAAAGATTGGTCGCGGACGGCAACGAAGTGATTGTCGTCGATAACCTCAGCACGGGCAGTTTGAAGAATATCACGGCCTTTGCTGGTAGGCGGGGATTTGAATTCGTAAAGGGCGATATCCGAGACGAATCGGTAATCGAGTCGGCTGTAAAAAAGTGCGACAAGGTATTCCATCTTGCGGCGGCGGTAGGCGTCCAGCTGATAGCTGATAGCCCCGTTCACACAATTGAAACGAATATCGCGGGCACACAGGTCGTCCTTGAAATTGCGAATAAATACAAGTGCCCGGTTTTCATCGCATCGAGCAGTGAGGTTTATGGCAAGAGCGAATCGGTGCCGTTTCGCGAGAACGACGACTTGGTACTGGGCAGCACAAGTATGCCGAGATGGGCTTACGCGTGCAGCAAGGCGGTTGATGAATTCCTGGGTTTCGCGTTTCATCAGCAATATGGGCTTGATGTGGTGATAGGGAGGTTTTTCAATACGATAGGCCCCAGGCAGACGGGCAGGTATGGGATGGTTGTGCCGAGGTTTATCGAATCGGCCCTCAAAAACAAACCCATACGCATATACGGCACCGGCAAACAAAGCCGGTGTTTTTGTTATGTTGAGGACGTCGTTGACGCCGTTATCCGGCTGATGAATTGCGGTAATGCGATGGGCGAGGTGTTTAACATCGGTTCGGATGAAGAAATTACCATTGAGGCCCTTGCCGACAAGATAATTGAAATCGCAGGCAGCAAAAGCAAAAAAGAGTTCGTCCCCTACGAAATCGCATACGGCAGGCCAATTGAGGACATGATGCGCCGCGTACCCTGCCTTGACCGCATTAAAAAAGAAATCGACTGGCAGCCCAAAACAGCTCTTAAAGAAACACTGTCGAAGGTCATCGAAAATTCCAGAAAGCAAACGAATTGAAGTGAAAAATTTTATACCATTTTTATTACTTGTTATTTTCCCCGTTTTGGGCAATGCCAAGGCTGATACGAACCTTGCTTTACACAAAACTTATACACTCAGACCTAATCCTAATTATCCATTATGCACGAATGAACTTGACTTAAATAAACTTACCGATGGGAAAAAATATGGCAGCGCATGGGAAAATAAATCAACGGTCGGCTGGCAGTGGAGCGAAAGCCCGCCGGAGATTACTATCGATCTCGAAAAGATATGCGCATTAGATGAAGTGCGGATATACACAATAGGAGGCGGACTGGCGGGAGTGCATTATCCCGACTCTATCATTGTGATGGCCAGCAATGACAACAGTAATTACAAACTTGCCGGATTTGCCGACCTCCGCGACAAACTTAAAAAATCCCTCAAAAGCAAAGACAAAGAGCCTCTTACCGTATCTATCAAGACAATCAATGCCTATGGGCGATACGTGAAGGTGATTATCCAATCTTCAACGACGTTTGTGTTCATTGACGAAATAGAAGTTTTCGGCAGTTCATCAAACAAGATGGCAAGCAGGCAAATAGGCGATACAGCTTTGACCGTAAAAGATTCTCTTATGCTGGTCGATAATCTATTGGACATAAAGCAGTCCGTCGCCTCTGCGAAAGAAAGCATTTCAAAGCTGAACATAGACCCAAATGCAAAACTGCTATTGAGCGGTAAGCTCCAGAAAGCAACAATTGATATCAACAAGTGCGAACAGCAAGGACTTTCAAAGGCATCTTTTGCAAACCAAAAAGCCACTATTGCAAAAATAAAGGCCGAAATATACAAGGCGTATTACAAAAGCGATTTTGTCATATCTGCGGCAAATCCGATGAAACCGCTGCTGTCAAGCGATACGATACTTGAGCCGGCCAAAACTTCAATCGAACTCTCGGCATGGCAGGGTGAGTATGAGTCGGCGGCGGTCAACATAATAAACTGCTCGGAAAATAAAATAAGCGTTCGGGCAGCCATTGAAGCAGTAAAATTGAATGGAACAGCGGTTAGTGAGGCCGAAAAATGTTTTACGCCCAGAAAAGCTGTTTATGTTAAAGCCAAACAGATTGGCGATACCGCAGACGCACTGGTACTCCAAGATAACAACGAATTTACAATAGAGCCGGGGGAAATAAGTCAGCTATGGCTTACTTACTTTAACCCTATCCTTAAAGCCGGTAAATATAATTCCAACCTTGTCATCACAGCTATGACCAACGATGGCAACAACCTGCCCGCACAAAACATTAATATCAATTTAACAGTGGAACCAATAGTATTTAATCAGAACATCGCCCTAAATACTTATAACTGGGCGTATCCGACAAGATGCAGTGTAACTGAAAAATATTTATCGGAAACGGCATTTGATCTCCAGAGACACCGTACCAATGTCATGGTAATACCATCAAGCATACTGTCGTTCTCTAAAAGCGGCAGCGACGGTTTTCCTGAACTGAACAACTATTTAAACAACTTTGGTTTTGCACGAACATATCTTTTCTTTCTTGTATTCAATGATACTTCTGTGCGGGATACGTTCGGCAGCTTTATGACGGCCACGTGGCAAACCAATTTTACACAGTGGCTAAAAAATCTGACGGCCTATCTTAAGAACAGGGGTATCGACTACTCCAATTTTGCCGTCTATCCTTACGATGAAGCGCTGGGCGACGATTTTCTAAAGATTGCCGAATTAATCAAAGCCACGGATCCTAAAATCCGTATTTTTGCGAACGACCTGGGACGCGGAACATCAGAATTAAACTCATTTAAGAATCTTATAGATATCTGGTGTCCGGCTGTTAAGACCTGCCAGGAACATCCCGACTGGCTCAGGTATATACAGACATTCGGCAAGCCCATTTGGACATATGACGCAGCAAATCCCGGCAAAGCACTTAGCCCGTATAGTCATTACCGCTTAATGCCGTGGCTTGCATTTAAACTTAAACAAGCAGGTGCCGGTTTCTGGGTCTATGCCGATCAAGGGCCGACTAATCCCTGGGATGAATCTATGAAACCTATAGGCTATTATGGTGTCGTCTATTCTTCAGCAGGATCGCCCACTTCCACTATTGGCGAAAATATTATCCCTTCACGCAGGTGGGAAGCATGGCGTGAAGGGGTGGAAGATTACCAATATCTTTATGAGCTTCAGCATAAGATCAATATGCTAAAGAGCACTAATTTGACAAAGGCAAGCGAAATGCAGAACGCACTTGATGAGCAAGTTGATCGTGTTTTGAATAATGCGACTAATCCTGCTATCGTATATGAGGCTCGAGGAATAATCACAAGTTTGCTTAAATAATTAATCAGGTGCAAAGACCCGGAGAAACTTTAAATTGACTGTATCGTATCTTAAAAACAATCTTACAGCTACAATCGCACAACTGCGAACATCTGTTTTTTTCAAGAATACCCTCATTGTCATGTCCGGAACAGCCGTGGCGCAGATTATTGGTTTTGCGCTGACGCCGATTATCAGCCGCTTATTTTCACCTTCTGACTTTGGAATTTTCGGCTCATTTTATTCGGTTTCAGCCATAATCACAGTAGGCGTAACACTTCAATATACACAGGCAATGATGCTACCGAAAGCAAAAGCAGATGCGATTAATCTTTTTGTTCTTTCGTGTTTGTCGGTAGTTGCTATAACGTTGTTGTGTTTGGCGATGGTTCTCATTGCGCCTGCGTTTTTCTTAAACATTATGAAAACGCACAGCACCTGGATGCTGGCACTGCTTGTTATGGCTATCTTTATAAGCGGTCTCAATCAGTCGTTTCAGGCATGGTGCGTACGGGTCAAGGCATTTAAGCACACCTCTGCTTCGCAGGTTATTCGTACCGTAGCGGCCAATGGAACGCAGATCGGATTGGGCTGGTTTCAGGGAGGGGGCGCCCCCGGCCTTATTTTAGGGGCGCTTCTGGCTGATATTATGGCAAGTATAAATCTGGCTCGCGTGCTGTTTTCCAGCCTCAAGACCCTTCGACCTGACATTCAATGGATACGGATAAAACAACTCGCCATAGAATACCGGGATTTCCCCATATATTCCGCCTCTCAAAATATCATCAATGCTCTCTTTCAGGGCTTGCCGGTATTGCTGCTGGCTCAATTTTACGGCATTGCGGTGGCCGGAGCATACGCGTTTGGAGTGCGTCTCCTGCAGGTTCCAATGAATTTTATTTTAACGGCTCTTCGCCAAGTACTGTTCCAAAAGGCCTGTGAAACACACTATCAGGGCAGAAAACTGCTGCCTTTATATATAAAAACCACATTAGGATTATTTGTGATAGCTTTTTTCCCTTCAGTAGTCTTATTTATCTGGTCTCCGCAAATATTTGCATGGGTGTTTGGTTCTCAGTGGTATGCCGCGGGTGAGCTTGCTCGATGGCTTGTGTTGTGGTTGATAGTGGGTTTTTGTAATCTTCCATCGACTCTTTTTGCAAGAATCCTGAGGCAACAGAAAAAGCTGTTCTTTTACGAGCTCGTCTGTCTTGTAGCCGCAACTGCGGCTCTTGTGGGCGGCGGATATTTCATGAAACCTATTAATACCGTAATTCTGTATTCAGTGGTCGGTGGTTCCATGAATGCATTTCTTATCTTTTGGATCTATACTCTTCTAAAAAGTGATGTCTCGCGGCCTGGCAATGAAGACTGGGAAACTGAACCAAAAGCCTCTGAACTTTAGAAATGGGCATGTTTAGATATCTTGAATATATATGGTAATTCATAACAGTGTTAGATACCGGTCATAGTGCTGATATAACAGAAATAGAAATTTGAAAATACAGAAATACAGTATGATATTAGCTGGGCATTCTTTCGCAAAAATGGAAGTGCCTTCTGAGGGGCAGTATGGTTGCAACGGATGAAACCCATGTTGGATTAGCTCTCGCCGACAAGGATGCCTTTGGAACAAGTTCGCCTTATCATGATGCGGCATTGCTTTCACGGCTCCTAAAGGAAGCAATGAGCCAGGGCGGCTTAGGCCGCAAGAACCCCGATATCCCGCTGGCAGATATTATAGAGCCGGGAATGAGTGTACTTTTAAAACCAAACTGGGTACTTCACTACAATCAAAGCGGCTGCGGGATGGATTGTATGGCCACTCATCCTTTTTTTATTAAGGCGGTGCTGAAAGAAGTCTTTGCCGCAAAGCCATCTCGGGTAATTATCGCAGATGCGCCAATACATAACGCAGTATTTGAAGAGCTGCCCGGTTTGGACTGGCTGAAAACAAACGATATAAACAACTCTTGTCCGGTAGAGATTATTGATTTCAGAAGATGTATCGTCGATAAATGCCACAGATTCGATTTCGATAAGCGAGGGCTGGAACACTACGTTTTATTTGATCTGGGACACGACAGTTTGCTGGAGCCAATTTCAGGACCAAAGGAAAAGTTCAGGGTTACCAACTACAATCCGCATGAGCTTGCTTCAACACACCGGCCCGGCCGTCACCAGTATTTACTTGCAAAGGAACCATTTGAAGCCGATGTTATCATCAATCTGCCTAAATTGAAGGCTCACAAGAAAGCTGGTATAACGGCAGCGATTAAAAATCTTGTTGGGATCAATGGAAATAAAGATTATTTGCCGCATCACCGAATCGGCGGCTCTGCACAAGGCGGCGATTGCTATGAGGGCAGATTTATTTTTAAGCGTCTTGCGGAATCGTTTCTTGATATAAGCAATTACCGCATTAACAAGCCGGATCATTCTTTCTGGATGTTTTGTGCAACAGGAGCAATTGGATTGCAGCGGGCGATACATCCAAACGTGAATACATCGATAGATGGCAGCTGGTATGGCAATGATACCGTATGGCGAATGGCACTCGACTTGAATCGAATTGTGATGTACGGCAAAATTGACGGCTCAATGTCATCTACTCCGGTAAGACGCGTCTATTCGCTCACCGACGGCATTGTAGCCGGTCAGCATAACGGGCCGCTCGCTCCCGAACCGATAAATCTGGGAGCTGTTACATTTGCCAGTTCCTCATTGTTTGCTGATATGGCACATGCGGCGCTTATGCATTTCGACTGGCGGAAGATTGCTCTGCTCCGATACGGTTTGGAGTCCGAATACAGCTATCCGCTCGTTCGCCACCCCGCGGAAGAGCTTAAAGTATGCACAGACAGCAAAGCGCATTCATTTGCTGAAACGGCGAGATTGTATGGAAAAGATTTCATTCCGCCGGATGGCTGGAAAGAACATATCGAGCTGAGAGAATAATTTTTCCCAATCGGCATTGTGGGACGGGAAATATATATGAAAGACCTGCGCGTCCGTAAATTGCTCAATATATGTAAATTTCGCTGGGCTCGCTATCAGGCCTATCTGCGAGGCTGGCGCAGCACGGAAAAAAATCGTTGCGATTGAAAGCGACGATTGGGGTTCTATTCGAACCTCGTCGCGATCAGCTTATGACCGACTGCTGAATATGGGATACCCCGTTACTCGGTCGCATTATAATTTTGACGCATTGGAAACAAATGAGGATTTGGATCAGCTATTTGAAGTTTTGGATAGTGTGAAAGACAGCCGGGGACGACCGTCTTGTATCACGGCAAATATGATCATGGCCAATCCGGATTTCGATAAAATTCGCCAAGCCAATTTTGAAGGATATTTTTACGAACCTGCCAGCGTTACCCTGTCGCGAGATCTCAACCGGCAAGGGGTTGAGGAAAGATGGCGAGATGGAATGAACCGGAAATTATTTATTCCGCAACTCCATGCGCGTGAACATATTTGCTGGTGGCAGTGGCTTAAAGCCCTTAGAAATAAATCCCGCGAGGCCTTGGATACGTTTGAATTGGGAATGTGCGGCCTTGCGCTGGCTTCGTCGCATGAGAACATGAGTTTTTTTTCTCCGCTATATCTTAACGACGAAGATTTGGCTACAGAGGAGGTGGATTTAACAAGGTTGGTTGTTGAAGGTTCAGAATTATTTGAAAAGCAGTTTGGCTTTAAGCCGCTCAGTGCGATAGCCCCGAATTATTGCTGGACTAATCACGTTGAGGATATCTGGGCCCGGATCGGCATTCGCTATATCCAAGGTGATATAATTCAGAAACTCCGGACTTCTGATGGCCTCAAACTTCGCTGCCATTATTTGGGGGAACGAAACCGGTTCGATAGTTGTTATATGATTCGAAACTGTTTTTTCGAGCCGGCTTTCGAAAGGAAAGATTGGGTGGATAGTTGCCTGAAAGAGATTACGAGGGCTTTTTATTTTCATAAACCCGCCGTTATTTGTTCACATCGCGTTAATTTTACTGGGGCAATTGATACGGACAACCGGTCTGATACGCTGCGTCAATTAAGTGAGCTTTTGAAAAGTATTGTTCGGCGATGGCCTGACGTTTGTTTTATGAGTTCCGATGAAATTGGAACCTGTATGGAATCGGATATCCAATCCAGGAAGATAAAAAGGAATGGTTTGTGACTTTCGCGAGTTTAGCGTTTAACTTTATTGAAAAGCAGCACAAGAAAAACGGATTAAACTCTTAAGGATTGTCTTATGGTAATCTTAATTCACAACAATAATACGGATTTTTCCAGAAGATGGATTACGTACTGTAAAGAAAAAGGGTTGTGTTATAAAATTGCAAATTGCTGCGATAGTAACATAATTCAAGAATTAAAAACCGTGGACATTTTGTTATGGCATTGGCAGCATGGTGCCTACGAAGACGTCAAGATAGCACGAGATATAATCCGCGCAGCTGAAATAATGGGAATTAAAACATTCCCAAGCACTTCAACATGCTGGACTTTTGATAATAAAATAGCCCAGAAATATATTCTAGAAGCGATTGATGCGCCGCTGATACCAACGTATGTATTTTTTGATAAAGAGGACGCCCTGGACTGGCTTAATCACACCTCGCTTCCTAAAGTTTTTAAATTAGCAAGAGGCGCCGGCTCTCGTAATGTCTACCTCGTGCGTAATATGAAGGCCGGTAAGGCATTCATAAATCGTGCTTTTGGCCGCGGTTTTAAGACGGTTTCTGCCGGAGCAATGGACGCCGTCAAAAAAATCCAGCACGGTACAACTCCTAAAACGGAAATTATCGGTAAAATAAAACGATTACCTAAAACATTAATGTCGATATATAGGAGCAATAAATTCCTGGGTCGAGAAAAAGGGTATGCATATTTTCAGGATTTTATCCCGGACAACAAGTTTGATATACGTATCACCGTAATTGGAAACAGAGCATTCGGCTTTACCAGAAATGTGCGAAAGGATGATTTCAGGGCATCCGGGAGCGGCAGTATTGATTACAGCAAGGACAGAATACCCCAAGAATGCCTTAGAACGGCCTTTGACGTAAGCAAAAAACTCGATACACAAAGCATTGCGTTTGATTTTTTATTGGATTCATCATTAAGGCCGTTGATAGGCGAAATAAGTTATGCGTATCTTTCTCAAGCAATATATAATTGTCTGGGATTCTGGGATAATGACCTTAAATGGCATGAAGGGCAATTGTGGCCTCAAGACGCTATTCTGTCAGATATTCTGCAGGAAATAAAAAAGACCTAGGGCGAATATGATTGATGACACTAATGCCATAGATTATCCAAGCGATGATTACTCAACGGCAAAAGAGCGGGTATCTTTTTTTATGCTCTTTTTATGCCCTTTGATAGTGCTGATGACGACAGTTTCCTACATTGAAGGAGCTTCAAAAATTGCTATTGTGTATGGGGCTATATGCGTCATTGCCTTTTTGTTCAGCGGAAAAATAAAATTTTATAAGGAAACCATATTTTTTGCGCTATTCATATTATGGAGCCTAACCGGAATTCTAACCGCACGATCGTCGTTATTCCTCTTGACATCTTTAGGAACCGTATTTCAACTTTTTGTATTATTTTTTATGATAAGCAACGTATGCACTAACATAGCGAACGTTAAGTGTATTTTATTTTCATATTTAATCGGCAGCAACATTGTTGCATATCTAACTATATCGTCTGGCGCATACGCATTAGCCGAATATGGGGGCGAAAAAGCAAGAGCGGCAGGGATTGTAGGTAATGCCAATGCCTTTGCGTTTTTAATTGATTGCATGGTACTCATTTTGCTGTGGTTTTTTCAGTTAACTAAAAGCAAAATATTCAAGGGCGTGTTCTTATGCCCTATTCCTGTATGCCTTAAATTAATAATCTCATCAGGATCTCGCTCCGGTTTTTTGGGGTTTGTTGTGATTATGGGTTTTTGGTACTGTTTGTTTTACTTTAAGCTGACCTTCAAGAAACCCTTATTGGCTTTATTTGTAACAGTTCTGATGATTGGTTTCGGCGTATATGTAGTTAAACACCTGGCATACACGACACTATTGAAACGATTAACTCAAATAAAGGCTATCACCCAAGGCGCTGGAGACGTCTCAAGAATAGAATTAATCAAGAAAGGGATAAAGGTTGCGGCCGCTAACCCCATCTTGGGTGTGGGACTGAATAATTTTCGGTTTTACACTGGTGATTTATATGCTCATAACAACTATATTGAGATTTTAGCCGACACAGGTCTTCCTGGAGCTGCTCTGTATTATGGAATTTATGTTTGTATTATATCAAAACTCTTAAAATTACGAAGGCAAATGAAGTTGCCGATGCTAACGATGATACTGGTTTACCTTCTATTTGATTCGCTCATTTGGCAGATGTTTGGTGTAACATATGCACAAAAAGAGACCTGGATACTTCTTGCTGTTACAGCCGGCTATTTGAATAATTGCTCCCAAGACCAAAACGGCTTGGATGCTGTTCAAAGCGACAGCTTGTATTAATTTGCATTACTCAAGAGATATGAAAATACTCTGTCTTATAGATTCACTGAATTCAGGCGGAGCTCAGCGCCAGTTGTGTATGCTGGCCGTATTGCTCAAGCGGAACGGGTACGACGTCGAAGTGCTGACATATTATGATTATAATTTCTACCGGCCGTTGCTCGACAGCGCAAACATGCCTGTGAGGACCGCGACTGCACAAGGGCCGATTGGCCGCATCTTTGCCGTCCGCAAGGCAATTTATGAGTGCAAACCCGACGTAGTGATTGCTTACATGGGTACGCCAACCCTGATGGCTGAATTGGCCACACTGCCTCGCCGAAAATTCAGATTGATAGTTTCTGAGCGAAGCAGCGATCAAAATATCAATGTCAATATAAAGCTGCGATTGCTTTCCCACCGCCTCGCCGACGCTGTTCTAACCAATTCTTACACACAGGCCGATTTCATACGTCGCTCCGCACCGACCCTGGCCGACAAAATTCAAACCATAATTAACTGTGTTGATCTGAATACTTTCAAAGTAATAGAATCCCCCGTTATGAATTCAGCCATCATTAATCTTGTTGTTGTCGCAAGGTTTCATTCGCTGAAAAATCCGATGGGGCTTGTGAACGCAATGAATATCGTCCACCACGATAAAGGCCATAAAAATATTGCAGTGAACTGGTACGGAGACAATCTTCTTGCCAACGGCAAACCCACGAAAGGCCCGATGGCGTTCTTGGCTGCAAAAGAAGCTATCAAAAAATATGCATTGGAAAATTTTTTCAGCCTCCATGGCCCTGTTCTTGATGTAGCCCGCATTTACCAATCAGCAACAGCGTTATGCCTGCCATCGCTGTACGAAGGATGCTCAAATGTTATTGGAGAGGCAATGGCGTGTGGAAAACCGATTCTTGCCAGCAATGTGTGCGATAATTCGCTTTTGGTTAAGGATGGCGAAAACGGTTTCCTTTTTGACCCCAAAGATCCGCAAGATATCGCCGCCGCTATCATCCGTTTTGCCGAGCGGAGTCCTGTTCAATTGGAGCAGATGGGACAAGCCAGCAGGAAGCGGGCAGAAAAAATGCTTTCACCTGATGTGTTTGTGAATAAGTATATCGAATTGATCAAACAAGTAACTGCAACTCGGAAACGTTTATGAAACTGTTTGGCCAAATATATTGTCTGACGAAAAAGCGTTATTGGCGAGCAATGGACTGTTGCACGGCGGTTTTTGTGATTACGCGTGAAATTGAAAAATATGCCCGCCAGCAGATTGGCTCGCATAAAATTTTTGATTCAACCTTGTGGGCAGGATTTAAACGGCTGGTGAACGATTTATGAGCATGGCAAAGTACATATTTCAAGACTGGCGCAGAAATAACCATGATTTCAAAATACGCCTGGTTTTATTATTGTTTCGAACTGGCCAGTTATTGCGAAAGTCTAGGATTTGTCGCTGGACCTTATTTTATCCTTATTACTTGTTTTACAAGGTGCTCGTTTTTTGGCTTTTCCACATCGAATTGTCTTTGGATCTTGAGGTCGGTTCCGGACTGAGAATCTACCATGGATATTCACTGGTCATTCATCCAAAGACCAGTATTGGTCAAAATGTAACGCTTAGACACTGCACCACGCTGGGTAACAAGGGTCAAGGGGGAGGGGCGCCTTTGATTGAGGATGGAGTTGAGATTGGGTGTGGCGTTATCATCATCGGAGAAATCACAATTGGGAAGTGTGCGAAGATTGGCGCCGGTGCCGTGGTCACGAAAGACGTTCCCCCGAATAGTGTGGTTATTGGTAACCCAGCACAAATTCTTCGACGGTAAACAATGAGGAATTATAAGGAAGACATAATCGGCATGATGGCAATCACTAGAAAAATATAACCATGAAACCACAATCAACCTCCAAAAAAATTAAGGTTCTTTTGCTTGCTCCTCGAAAAGCTGTGGGCGGGATAGCCTCGTGGACGCGGCGTTTGCTGGAACTATCGTTGCAGGATAGAGTGGAATACAAGGTCATTGATACGTCTAAATTATATGAACCACTGGGTAAAGAACTTAATCTGCGCGGAATGTTATTAGGGGTTCGCGACGCGATACTTCGTTTTTTCAGAATCACATATTCTTTGTGGAATTATCGGCCACAACTTGTTTATATTACCATGGCTCCCAGTATCGGCTTGTTTATTCGCGACGTGCCGTTGATGTTCTTTCTCAAGTGTTTAGGTGTAGGGTGTGTTTGCCATTTGCGGGGCGGCAACCTTTTTGGGTTTTGGGGAAGGGACTTTTTACGTCGGTGGATTACTATTCGGGCCTTTCGGACTTGCAGGGCAATTCTTGTTATTACACGAGAGGTAGAAAAGTATGCTCGCGACCAAATCGATTCCAAAATAGTCTTTTATGTTCCTAATATGATTGAGGATAAATATGTTGTGGGCAGGCTTCCCAAAAGGATCTTCTCGGTGGAAGAAAAGCCAGTACTAAATTTGATTCATGTCGGCTGGCAGGCCCCGAAAAAGGGTTCGCTTGATATTGTAGAGGCTATAAAGTATTTGAAAAGTGATGTAAAATGTTATCTGGTTGGGAAAGCATCGTCTGATAATGAGCGATTGATTCAAAAAAGGATCGAAGAATTGAATGTTGGTGATAAAATCCAGTTAATTGGCCAGAAGACCGGTACGGATATTCAGAGCATTTATGAAGCCGCGGATATATTTCTCTTTCCGACTCACAAGGAGGGGCCAGAGGGTTTCCCTAACGTAATTTTGGAGGCCATGGCGTATGGTTTGCCGATTATTGCCAATGACGTCGGCAATATACGGGAAATGATCGGGTATGATACTGAATATCCGGCAGGGCTGCTTCTTGAACAGATTGATCCAGTGCTTCCGATGGAGCTGGCGGACAAAATAGATCGTCTTGTCAAAGACCATTCGCTGCGGCAGCAGATGAGCATCAATGGCCGCAAACGGGTAAAAGAGAACTATCTGGCCTCTAAAGTGATACCGAATTTGGAATCGCTGCTGGTGGAATTGGCGGTTGCTAAGCCGACGCCTCAGTCGATAAATC
The DNA here is from genome assembly GCA_963769245.1 of uncultured Phycisphaerales bacterium. Classification (GTDB taxonomy): domain Bacteria; phylum Planctomycetota; class Phycisphaerae; order Sedimentisphaerales; family Anaerobacaceae; genus Fen-1362. The sequence goes on along the minus strand of CAVYKU010000001.1, from coordinate 673,329 downwards.
ATATTTTTGAACAACAATATTTGTAAGTTATCTCTGGAGAGCATTTATGAAACAGCTTTCTAACAAAACTATTTTGGTTACCGGCGGAACGGGATCGTTCGGGAATAAAGTTTCTGCGGCATCTGCTGGAAACAACCGACGCGAAGGAATTTCGCGTATTCAGCAGGGATGAATGCAAGCAGGAGTCGATGCGCATCGAGCTTAATAATCCAAAAATAAAGTTCTATATCGGCGATGTTCGCGACCGGGACAGCGTTGACGGCGTAATGGAAGGCGTTGACCTTGTCTTTCACGCCGCCGCGCTCAAGCAGGTACCGTCGTGCGAGTTTTTCCCAATGCAGGCGGTGTTGACCAATATCATCGGCGGGCATAACGTTGTCGAATCGGCAATACACTACGGCGTTTCAAGTGTCGTATGCCTGAGCACCGACAAGGCCGTATATCCGGTTAACGCGATGGGAATGACAAAATCGTTGATGGAAAAGGTGGCCCAGGCCGCCGCACGAGCCAAAATCACCAAAAAAACGGTTGTTTCCTGTGTCCGCTACGGTAATGTTATGTGCTCTCGCGGCTCAGTAATTCCTCTTTTCGTTCAACAGATAAAGCAGAATAAGCCGCTTACCATCACTGTGCCGGAAATGACGCGATTTTTACTTCCGCTGCGGGATTCGGTTTCGCTGGTCCTGTTTGCGTTTGAGCATGCGCAACCCGGCGATTTATTTGTTAAAAAAGCTCCTGCCTGTACCATCATCGATTTGGCGCGAGCACTAAAAAATTTATTCCACTCGTCCGTCCCAGAGAACATAATCGGAATGAGACACGGCGAAAAAATTTACGAAACACTCGTAACTCGCGAGGAATTGCAGCGGGCTGATGATATGGGAGATTATTACAGGGTTCATCTTGACAGCCGTGATTTGAATTATGCCCGATATTTCACCGAAGGTGATGCCAAGGAAGCTAAAATTGAAGATTACACCTCGCACAATACCAAACAGCTCAACGTCAAGGAAGTTGAAGAGTTGCTCCTGAGCTTGCCGGAAGTGCAGGCCGACCTAAAGGGGTGGCATGCTTAGTACGAATTGATAAAAATTATGAAAAGAAAAATTGTCATTACGGGATTAGTCGGCTTTATGGGTTCTCACCTCAGGGATCGGTTCGGCCGGGAACAGGATGTAGAAGTGCCATCTTTTGAGGATGCCTGGTTTTCCCAGCCGGAAAAACTGCGAGAGGTTCTGGCGGGCAGCAACACCGTTGTGCATCTTGCCGCGATGAACCGCGGCGACGATAAGGAAATCTACGCCACAAATATCGAACTGGTGAGAAAACTCACACAAACACTTGAAGCTCTTAATGCCCGCCCGCATATTATATTTTCCTCCTCTACACAAACATATCTTGATAACCCTTATGGCCGTTCCAAAAAAGAAGGCGAACGGCTGCTGGAAGAATGGTCGAAAAAAAATAATGCCCCCGTAACCATCCTGGTTATCCCCAATGTTTTCGGCGACCGCGGAAAACCTTTTTACAATTCCGTCGTCGCGACGTTCTGCCACCTGCTTACTCACGGCGGCCAGCCGCAGATACAGGTTGATAAAGAGTTTGGTCTTATTTATATCAATGAGCTGTCTGAAGTATTTTGGGATAAAATCAAAAATACTCCCGCCGGCTTTGAACGCGTTGATGTCCAGGCGACCGCAACCGCAAAGGTCACAGACATACTGGCACTGCTTAATTATTTCAAAGATTGTTTTTACGTTAAAAAAGTCGTGCCGGCTTTTGCCAATAATTTCGAGAAAAATCTTTATAACACATTTTTATCCTATGCCGAGCCCGCTGATTACGAACAAGCCCTCACATTGCGCAGACGACAGGGGAAGTCTTTTCGAAGTTGTCAAAGAGGACAAAGGCAGCCAGATTTTCTTTTCGACAACAAAGCCGGGAATTGTAAGAGGTAATCACTACCATACCCGTAAACAGGAAAAATTCTGCGTGGTCAAAGGCGAGGCGATTATCCGTCTTCGGCGTATCGGAACAGACAAAATAATAGAGTACAAAGTTTCCGGCGACAAACCTGTTGTCGTTGAAATGCCAATCTTCTACACTCATAACATAGAGAACGTTGGCTCCGGCGAACTTTGCACCTTTTTCTGGACAAACGAATTGTTTAACCCGAACGATAGTGATACATTTTTTGAGAAGGTATAAACGCTGTGGCTAAATTGAAAGTAATGACAATTCTCGGAACCAGGCCTGAAATTATCCGGCTTGCCTGTACCATGGCATTGCTGGATAAACATGTTGACCACAAAATCGTCCACACTGGCCAAAACTATGACTATGAGCTTAGCGAGGTATTCTTCAAAGAGCTGCAGGTTCACAAGCCCGATTATTTTCTCAACGTCAATACCTCCTCTCTCGGCCAGGTCTATGGCAATATCCTCATTGCCATAGAGCCGATACTCAAAAAGGAACGCCCCGACGCCGTCCTGATTCTGGGCGATACCAATAGTTCCATCGCAGGTATAATTGCCAGGCGGATGAAAATACCGATTTATCACATGGAAGCCGGCAACCGCTGTTTCGATTTAAACGTGCCCGAGGAAATCAATTGTCGCATAATTGACCATATCAGCGATTACAATCTCGTCTATACCGAGCACGCAAGGCGACACCTGCTTTCTGAAGGCATACCGCACCGCAGAATCTATCTTACCGGCTCGCCTATGAAAGAAGTACTTATGACACATCTGGCAAAAATTAAGGCCTCTAATGCCCTGAGCGAGCTTGGTCTGGAAAAAGGCAAATACTTTCTGATCAGTGCACATCGTGAAGAAAACGTCGATAACAAAGAAAATCTTATGAAAATTCTTGCCTCGCTGGAAAAAATATACAAGGAATTTAAATTCCCGGTGATTGTATCCACGCATCCCCGCACCCGCAAACGGCTCGAAACACTCGGCAAAACGAATATCCCAGATGGCATAAAGTTCCTTAAACCTTTCGGATTCCTCGATTACAACTGGCTTCAAATGAATGCCTGCTGTGTTGTCAGCGACAGCGGGACTATCTGCGAGGAATCAGCTATTCTTAATTTCCCTGCCATCACCATACGCAACGCTATCGAGCGACCCGAAGCAATGGACGCGGGAACTATTATAATGACCGGTCTTGAGCCGGAGGTCATTGTTCCGGCCATAAGAATGCAGATTTCGGAAGACAATAAAAAAATGCCTCGCCGCATCCCCGCTGATTACGAAATCGAAAACACTTCCTATCGGGTCGTAAAACTGATAATGGGGACATCCAAACTCAGCCATATCTGGGACAACATTAAGTTTAATGACCTGGTCTGAAACCAAAAGCCGTAAAGAATAATCACCTTCGTGAAATAGATGCGAATACTTTTTATAACGCAGGGATGGCAGCCTGAATCGTTTTTGAAGGGTATGCCTTTTGCAAAAGAGCTTCAAAAGCTCGGACACACCATCGAGGTGCTGACGGGGTATCCGCACTATCCGCAGGGCAAACTTTACCCCGGCTATCGAATCCGATTTTTACAGCGGGAAACAATGGATGGCATCTCGGTGATTCGTGTGCCGCTTTATCCCAGTCATGACCGCTCGGCTATTCGCCGGATGGCGACTTATTTCAGTTACGCGTTTTCGGCTTCCATGATTGGCCCATGGGTTGTCAAACGCGCAGACGTGGCTTATGTCTATCAGCCGCCTGCGACAGTCGGGCTTCCTGCCTGCGTGCTGCGGCTGCTGCGGAGAATTCCTTTTGTTTACGACATTCAGGACCTCTGGCCCGATACTCTTGCGGCTACCGGCATGTTCAACAACAGGCTCGGGATAAAGATGGTGGATATCTATTGCCGCGGAATATATAGGTTGGCTGATAAAATTACAGTTCTTTCGCCGGGATTCAAACAGGTTCTGTGCAGCCGAGGCGTACCCCCGGAAAAAATTGAGGTTATCTACAATTGGTCTGACGATACGGCGATATATCCCGTTGAAAGAAACGAACAGGAAGCAGCTAAACTTGGACTGAGCGGACGATTCAATGTCATATTCGCCGGCAATATGGGCAAAGCCCAGGCGCTTGGAGCAGTGCTTAAAGCCGCTAAAATTGTCGCAGGGCGTTTTCCGAAGGTGCAGTTCGTATTTGCAGGCGGCGGAGTCGAGGTTGATACCTTGAAACGGGAAGCCGGAGAAATGTCGCTCAGTAACACACTTTTCCTGCCATGGCGACCGAGGGAGGAAGTCAACCAGCTATTAAGTTTGGCCGATGTTTTGCTGGTCCACCTCAAAGATGACCCCCTTTTCAGGATTACAATACCGTCGAAAATCCAAGCATATATGGCGGCAGAACGGCCTCTCCTTATGGGAGTTTCAGGGGATGCGGCGGAACTGGTTACCAAAGCCCAGGCGGGCATGGTTTGTCGTCCCGAAGACCCTGAAAGTATAGCACAGGCCGTATGCCAGATGGCTTCAATGCCTCCGGAAAAGTTACGCGAAATGGGTAAAAACGGCAGAACATTCTACGAGGAGGAACTCTCACTGGTGATAGGCGCCAGAAAATTTGATAAGATATTCTCGGCCGTTGCGGATAAATATGCCGGGACACAGTCGAAAAAATGATATGAATAATGCCAAAAATAATAAGGCCACTGTCCTTTTTTTCTTTATTGCTATCGCGGTTATCACCTTGGTAATGATATTGAGCAGGCGAAATTCATCGATGACTAATGAGCTGAGTTTTCCTCTCAATAACGGCGTGTCAGAGCTGTCGAGCAATAATGATTCGATTACAGCCGCCTGTCAGGATGGAAAATTCTATGTCTGGGAATGGTCGAAGCCGGCCCAAAAACCGCAGGTTTTGACTTTAGATTCGGACCAGGCCTTTCTAACAAACACCGGCCTTGTAATTTCGCTAAAGCGATTTCGACCGAATGCAATTGTAATTACTGATATACACAATCAACAGCAACAAAAAGATATTCCGTTGAAACCCGATACTAATCACACATTGATGGGAGCAAGCCGCGACAAAAATTATGTAGTAGCATCACTGAGCCGTTTAGTCGGCAATAACGATTCTACGGAAAACTATCAACTTGTGACCGTGGACCCGAATTTTGGTCGCGTAGAAACAGTGGCAGAAATCAACCCGTTCTCGGCGACCCAGTTGTTTAAGGTGGCGGTATCCGACGACGGCTCTCTGGCGCTGATGACGGGCGAGCAGAATAAAAAGGGATGGATTGTGCTTGTCGATATAAAAAACCGTAAGGTTGTATGGGAAAAGCAGATTGCGGATGTTGAGAAATTTCACAGCGGCGCCTTTTCACCGGACGGCAAAATAATTTACGCGAGAGGCAGCGATTGCAATGTCTGGAAGATAGAGACGTTTTCCGGCAAAATAACGGGGTATCTGAAGCCGCCGTTTAAAGACAAAAAAAGCTCGGCAAGGGAAGGGGCTATTCAGGAAGTAGCGGTTAGTCCCAACGGCCGCATTGTCGGTTCAATAGTTTTCAGGTCCCTTTATATGTGGGACACTCAAACCGGCAAAATAATTCTTAACTTTGCACCGGGTCATAAAATTGAAAGCGGGCTTATTTTCTCCCCGGACGGTCGATTCGCGGCAACCTCAGCTCTTAGGCAGGGAGGAACAATAAGAATATGGCGAGTGCCTGAACGTTAAACAAAAAATGAACGACAGATTAAAGCAAGTGTCGGTTTCACGAAAAATTCAATTACTTATAAAAAGTGTCATAGATGTCATAGCAGCGGCAGCGGGACTGATTTTATTGTTTCCGTTGTTTGTTTTGATTGCCGCTGCGATTAAGCTGACAAGCAAAGGGCCTGTGTGTTTTAACCAGGACCGGGTGGGTATAAACGGCCGGATTTTCAAGCTGCACAAGTTCAGGACGATGGTAGTGGGGGCGGAAAACATTGGAGCCGGTCTTTCGGTCGCAGGCAACGATGCGCGTATAACAAAAGCAGGGGCGATATTAAGAAAGACGAGTTTAGATGAGCTGCCGCAGCTTTTAAACGTGCTCAAAGGAGATATATCTTTAGTGGGTCCCCGCCCCACGGTCCCTCAGCACCTGGAGTATTACGGCGAGTTTGAGCGTTGCCGGCTCGCGGTCAAACCGGGAATCACAGGCCTTGCCATGGTGAGAGGCCGGGGTTCTGTGCCGTGGTCGGTGCGTATAAAATACGACGTCGAATATGTTGAAAATTTCTCCTTGTGGCTCGATTTGAAAATCATTTTACAAACCGTATGGGTTGTATTGACGAGGAAAAACATTTATTTCGATTATGAAAAATTCGGCAAACCGTTCGACCTGAAGAAACCAAATAATTAAGCATTCAACTTGAGAATTAATATGACGCAGCACATTTTAATTAAAAGCGACAAATTCCTTCTCAGGCCTTTTACTCAAAATGATATTGAGATTAAAGTGTCTTGGCTGAATGACCCTGAAATCAAAAAAACTTTAATCCTCAAAGACGAAATCAGCATTAAGACAACTCTGGAATGGTTCAATAATTCGAGGACCGACCCGACAAGAAAAGATTTTATAATCGAAACAAATACCGGGGAGATAATCGGCACTATCGGCCTAAGAAAAATATCGGAACAGCAACGTTCGGCCTGCATTTATATTATTATAGGAAATAAAGCATATTGGGGAAAAGGAGTTATGTTCGAAACCGAGCGGATGCTGATTACCTGGGCATTCAAAGAAGCGGGTTTGGAGAAAATATGGGCACATGTGCGTTCCTTAAACATTGCAAGCATCATAACAATGAAAAAACTCGGTTTTAAACGCGATAAGGGTTCGGATGCAAATCAGGACATCCTGTGTTTTACGCTTTCTAAACAAGAATTTAAGATTTGAACCAAAAAAAATAAACGTAAAATTCTACAATATGAACATTAATCTTTTAACAAAACAAATAAAGGGTTCCAGCAGCTGGCTTGCTTACCGCAAGGCCGCCGGGCAAATCAGAGAGCTTTTGAAATCAGGAGCCGCTAAATTACAGACAAGCGTAAAGACGGCTTTCCTCAGCTCATTTACCATCGACCCCCTGGTGGATTTTGCGGTTGTTGAAGCCGCCGCACACTCCATCGAACTTCAATCATATATCGCTCCATACGGGCAGTTTAACCAGGAATTGCTCAATCCACAAAGCGAACTGTATCGCGCCTCTCCGCAAATCACGTTTCTGCTGATTGAAGCTGAATCTGATGCCATTGATGAACAAATGTCGCGCCTTGGGGGATTGGTTGACGCGTTTTTGAAAAATTCAACGGGCATTCTCGTTATTAATACTTTCCCCGCGTGCCCGTCATGGCCTTTGAATGTTCTGCCTGACCAGCGTCGTATTTTAATTGAAAAACTTAACGCTCGTATAATCGAACATTATCAAAACCATCCTCGAATACAGATTCTCGACCTCGATGCCATGGTCGCCTATGCCGGCTGCCAAAATGCGATGTCCCCCCAGATGATGAGTATGGCCAGAATCCCGTTCAGCGAAGCGTTTCTCGGAATGCTCGCCCGCAGGATTGTATCGCATATTGTCGCGACTAAAGGGCTTGCCCGAAAATGTCTTGTCCTCGACTGCGATAACACGCTCTGGGGCGGAATCATAGGCGAAGACGGGCTCGACGGAATCCAAATCGGCCACGATTCCCCCGGCCGCGAATATCTCGAATTTCAAAAAACCATCCTCGAACTGTATGAGCAGGGGGTGATTCTCGCCATCAACAGCAAAAATAATTGCGACGATGTTATGCAGGTTCTCAACAAACACCCTCAAATGCTCCTGCGAGAAAAGCACTTCGCCTCGATTATAGTCAACTGGGACCCCAAGCCGCAGAATATGCAGAAGATTGCCGAGCAGATAAACATTGGCCTGGATAGCATCGTCTTTATCGACGATAATCCTGCCGAACGGGAATTGATGAGGCAATCGCTGCCACAGGTAGAAACGCTTGAGATGCCCGCCGACCCCTCGCTATTCGCTCGAACTTTGCGCGAAACCGGCTTCTTTACTCGCGCTTATTTGACCGAAGAAGATAAGAACAGGGGACAGATTTACGCCGCCCAGCGTCAGCGTGACCAGTTTCAGCAATCCTGTGCGACGCTCGAAGATTTTCTTAAATCACTTGAAATGGTTGTTTCGATTCATCCCGCCAGCAAAGAGGATATCAAACGCGCGGCGCAATTGACCCAGCGAACCAACCAATTTAATCTGACCACCCGCCGATATACCGAGGCCGATATTGCCGCGATGACACAAAACCAGAATTGGCGGATTTATGTCCTCGGCCTGAAAGATAAATTCGGCGATAATGGAACAGTCGGGCTTGCCCTGGTGGAAAGCCAGCCGAAGCAATGGCGAGTGGATACGTTTTTGATGAGTTGCCGGGTCATTGGCAGACAAGTCGAGGATGCTCTTGTGGACCTAATTTGCCGGGACGTGGTCAAAGCAGGGTGTACCAGCATTTCAGCGGAATACATTCCCACGGCCAAAAATAATCTTGTAGCCGGTTTTTGGGACAAGATGGGTTTTGAAAAAGAAACCGCGGATGCCAGGCAGGTTCGATATTCGAGGCAGTTAAAAAATTATCAACCACCACAATTTTTATACCTTAAAATCGTATGATAAAAGACAGATTGGAAGTCATATTTCGGCAGTCATTCGAAATAGAAAAATTCACCGAAGATTTATCTATTGATAATGTCCCCGGCTGGGATTCTATGGCTCACGTCGGCCTGATTATCGCCCTTCAAAAAGAATTCGCTGTGTCCATTCCCCCCGTAGATGCGATTGAGTTAACCAGCGTGAAAAATATTATTCAGTATCTGGCGAGTCAGGGTTTTAAATTGAAGTAATCGCCGCGACCGTTATTGTTTATCATAGGAATTTCAAAAAACAATTCGTCTATGCGTATCTTATTTATAACTCAATGGTTTCAACCTGAACCGCAGCTTACGGGGATGCCTTTTGCAAAAGCATTGGTCAAACTTGGGCATGAAGTGCAAGTTCTAACAGGGTTTCCCAATTATCCTGGCGGCAAGCTGTATGATGGATATAAAATTAAGCTACTGCAGAAAGAAACTATTGAGGGCATATCAGTGTTAAGGGTTCCATTATACCCAAGTCATGACAATTCAGCTTTTCGCAGATTCTTGAATTACGCAAGCTTTGCGTTATCGGCAGCAATTCTAGGTCCATGGGTTGTAAGTAGAGCTGATGTAATTTATGCCTATCATCCTCCGGCTACTATTTTTTTCCCTGTGTGGTTAGTACATTTTCTTCGCAGGATACCAATCGTATACAACATCCAAGATTTATGGCCTGATACATTAAGAGTAACAGGAATGTTTAAAAGTAATATTGGGCTCAAATTGGTGAATTCATTTTGTAATCTCACTTATAAGATGTCAGATAAAATTGTGGTTTTATCACCAGGTTTCAAAAATGTGTTGTGTGCTCGCGGTGTATCAGCAGACAAAATTGAAGTGGTGTATAACTGGTGTGATGATGAGATAATACATTCGGCCGCCCCTAAGGCTGAGTTTAAACAAAAAATGGAAGCAGACACACACTTTAATATTATGTTTGCGGGAAATATAGGGAAAGCTCAGTTGCTTGACCCCGTTTTGGAAGCGGCTCAACGTGTGAAAAAACGATATCCACACGTACAGTTTATTTTTGTAGGTGGCGGGATTGACGTTGATCGGCTGAATAAAAAATCGCATGAATTAAACTTAGATAATGTTAAATTTTTTCCCTATCAGCCTCAATCTGAAATAGCGTCTATTTTAAGTATAGCAGATGTATTACTGGTACACCTAAAAGATGACCCTCTTTTTAGAATTACGATCCCCTCAAAAATACAAGCATACATGTCGGTTGGAAAAGCCATAATAGTAGGAGTAAATGGAGACGCAACAGATTTGGTAATTAAAGCAAAGGCCGGCGTGAGTTGTCAAAGCGGAAATTCTGACAGTATTTTTGATGCAATAAGCAAACTCGTAGAAATGCCCAAGTCTGAATTGGCAGCTATGGGAATGAATGGTAGAGAGTTTTATAACAAGGAGCTCGCCTTGGATGTAGGCGCAAAGAAATACGAAGAAATATTTATGTCCGTTATTAGGAAAAATAAAACCAGGTAAGGTTTTGACATAGTTAGTAGAAAAGTGTGTGCTATGATTGCCGACAATATCAACCTATGTGCCAATCCTACAGAAATCAATAGTAAATGGAAAAACTGGTATTCTTATTCCGGCGAAACAAGTTGAGCATGGTAATTGATGCAATGAAAGATTTGTTCGGACACCCTTTGTATGCTAATATACTTGGTGAAGCTGGTCGCAAAAGAGTTCAGATGCTTTATGGCCAAGCAGTACTTTGGTGAAAAACATATTGGAACATAAACTGAAATTGTTGGAGAAAGCAGGGCTATTTATGATGCCAAATGATAACTGCAAAACAATTAAAGTCGCTTGTCCTTTGTGCAAATCTATTGACACTAATTGCCGCAGAAGACATTCTGATTATTCGTTTTTTTCATGCAAGAACTGCGAGTTGGATTTTGTTTATCCGTTTAAAGGGACAAGTGCTGTCTTTAATAATTATTCTTGGACTTTACCCTATACACAGCAATATGCCCATTATTTAAAATTAGTTAAATATTCAGTGACAAAAAATATTGAAATTGCACAAAAATTAATAAATAAAAAAATTGAAAGCTTCTACGACGTAGGCTGTGGCAATGGGGCGCATTGTGAGGCTGCTAAAGAATTGGGATTAATAACAAATGGCAATGATATTGATCCCGCAAACGTCAATTTTGCAAAAAATAGAGGTCTCAATGTTTCTCTCGGCTCTCTGGAAAAATTAAATATAACCGAAAAATACGACTTTGTTCATGTCAAACTTACTTTTCACCTTTTGGAAAACCCTATTGATATTATTCATAAATTGAAACACATTCTTTCGCCTAAAGGTGTGATATTTATTGATTTGCCAAATCAATCAAGTATTTATTCTCTATTGCGTAAAATATTAAATAAGTCCGAATATGGCCAACTTCAACCGCCTGCAAGAAACAGGGCGTACCATTTAAGCACTATTAAGTATTTAACTCAAAAAACCGGTTTAAAAATAACAAAATGCGTTTATTTTTCTGCTGGCGACCCAATATACTATCCATCAATATACTCAGGTATTAAGCCAATAATTATATTTTTATTATCTAAACTTGGCATAAATCAATTAATAGGTATTTATTTAACTGCTACGGAGTAATAATATGGCTGATAATCAATATCCGCCCGCATTTGTAACATATGGCTGGTGCCGTACAGCTTATACGGTGGTACGTTCATTGGGCCAAAAAGGCATTGAAGTACATGTTGGCGATGCCTCCCCGTTAGCTATGTCGCGGTTTTCCCGATATTGTAAGTCTTTCACAAAATTACCGGATTTTTTTGCTGAGCCGGATGCTTATCTTGAACAAGTGTGCATAGCTTTGAAAAAGACCGGTGCAAAAGTTTTGCTTCCCAGCCATGAAGATGTAGAGTTGATAATAAAATCGCGAAATAAGCTACCCTCTGATATAATGGTAGCCGTTCCCGATTATGAGATGTGGGACACTGCCGAGGACAAGCTTAAATATGTTGATTATGTGACTAAAAACGGCTGTCCTGTCCCCAAAACATTTTGTATATCTTCACGAGAAGAACTGGAAAAAATTGAATCTGAGATCTCCTTTCCGATTGTTATTAAGACAAGAATTGGCAACAGCGCCAAAGGTGTTCGGGTAGCAAAGAATAAAGAAGAGCTTTACAGGTATTTTTTTGATTTGGTAGAGACTTATAAGATTCCCAGCAGTCGGTGGCCTATCCTTCAGGAGTACGTTTGCGGCCAGAAGGTAGGTGTGCTTGGCGTTTATAACAAGGGCAAACATGTTGCCAGTATAGTTTTTGATATCAAACGCTCCAAGGGGGCTTCGAATTTTGGAACATCTACGTATCGTATTACGATTGATGATCCTGTTACTAAGCAACAGGCCATAAACGCAATGGAGTCGCTTAACTGGCATGGCGTAGTCGATATGGATTGGCTCAGAAACGCTGATGGCAAGGCCCAGCTCATAGATATTAACGGCAGGCTGGGCGGGGCGACGGCTCTGACGGTTTTTTCGGGAATGGATTTGCCTTATTTGTGGTATCTTGTGGCGATAGATGAACAGAATATACCTTCTGTTACGACATATGCTAATATCAAGGCACGATGGATCATAGGCGACTGCCTGGGGTTTCTTGACTCACTGAAACAGGGTAAATTCGTGGAATCTTTGCAATTTGTTATGCCTCAATGGCGATGTCATCACGATGATTTTTTCTTGAGTGATCCTTTACCGTTTGTGTTTGAAGCTCTGGATTATCTGAAGAAATTCATTAAAAGTGGTGGTTCTGCGAATCCTGTCTCAGAGGGAATGATAAGGTGAATACAATTTATTATGAAATGCGGATTTGAATTAAACGCGCAAATCGGCCGCCATAGAGCGAATCTGAAAATTTAGAATCACTTAAAACACGACATGTTCAATATCATTATCGCATCAAGGTTTTTTGTGAATCACTCCACGCAAGCCCTCCATTTTCAGAAAACCCAGTCGCCAGACAACTAAAAACGATACGGCAAAAATTGCCACTAATGGAATGAGGTTATACGGCGTTGAAATCATAGAGGTTAAAAGGCCTGCTAATGCATACATGACGGCCAGCAGATAGCATATAACAACCGTTCGTTTCAGGGATATGCCCCTGTCAATCATCTGGTCGTAAATGTGGCCGCGGTCCGAGACAAACAGTGGTTTTTTATTGATAATCCGTCTCAATAAGGCGGTGCCCGTGTCCAATATCGGCAGCCCGAACACAATTATTGAAGCAATCCACCATCGCGGAGCTTTACGGGCAAACAGCATCATAATCGCTGCGACTACAAACCCGAGCAGCATGGAGCCGGCGTCACCCATAAAAATCTTGGCAGGATGCCGATTGAAGGGCAGAAAACCGAGAACACCGCCTACCAGGGCAAGGCAAACTATAACTCTGGCCGTATCACCATGGCTGCTGAACGCGAAAGTGGAACGCTGGATTGTAAGCAAAAGCATTCCGACTGTGATTATAACAGTTACCCCCCCGCACAAACCATCAAGGCCGTCTAAAAGGTTCAGCGAGTTGGTCGCGCCAATAACAAAAAAGATAACAACCGGAATACCGATTAATATTTCGACGCCGTTGGACATCTGAAAACCAAAAGGCGCTACGATTTCGCTAAAATCCGGCCGCATTCCCGCCAGCATAATGGGCACTGCAGCAATAGCCTGGCCGAACAACTTTTTCGCAGGACTGATTTCGAAAATATCGTCGATAACGCCGACGAAACAGGCTATAATGGCCCCGACAATAATACCAAAAAGCCGCCGCATTACTACCGGCAGAACGGCTTCATTGCGGACAAGATAAATGCCGCACAATATGCCGACGAAAAAACCGATTAACACCCCAATACCGCCAAGGTAAGCGACCGGTTTTTTATGCGTTTTGACAAGGTCGTCCGGTTCATCAACTATATTAAACCGAATCGCAATCGCTTTGCATAACCATGTGGCAATCAACGCACAAGCAAAAGAAAGCACTAAAACAGGCCAGAATTGAAGGGACCAGTCAAGCGGTCTTTGGGGGCCAAGCAGTTCGTTTAACACATCGTTCACACTAAATCCTCATTCAAGCACAAAAACTTCCATTGCCCATTGTGTAAGATTGTATGATTTCAAGCTAACTTGTCCATAAAAATATGTGGACATCACACTGTTTTGACATATAATTTGTGAACAGATTTCAGCTATAGCGGCTAACGAATCGAAAATCGCAATAAATAATCCGCTATAGGCGTCTAACAATCCAGACTTACAGACTTATGTATAAGACAGGAAACAAATCGTAAATGCGTGTGCTGCTTTCCAGTGTAGGGAGGCGTGGTTATCTCGTTAAGTACTTCAAGCAGGCATTAGGAGATGCTGGCGAAGTATGGGGGTCGGACAGCAGCTCCTATGCCCCTGCGTTCCAATATTGCGACAATGTTATGCTGGCACAGAAGGTGGAGACAGCGGGCTATACCGATAAACTCCTCTCGCTGTGTATTAAAAACAAGATTGATATGGTCGTGCCGCTGATAGACCCTACCCTGGAAGTTCTTGCGCCACAGCGTGACAAGTTCCGCAGTAAAGGCATTATGGCGGTAGTTTCGCCTGCCAAAACTATTGAAATCACTTTCGACAAATACCTGACCTATCTGCACGCCAAAAAGGCCGGCATCGTGGTTCCTGAAACGGTTACTACGATAGAAGAAGCGCTTAATCTTATCGCATCGGGCAAACTATCCTGGCCCGTAATAGTAAAACCGCGAAAGGGAAGCGCTTCGATGTACATTTATAATTGTCGCAATGAAGACGAATTGCAATTGGCGTTTAGAAGCTGCCCAAGGCCATTGATTCAGGAATTTGTTTCCGGCGAAGAATACGGTTACGATATCTTCTGCGACGGCGATTTCAAACCCGTTAGTGTCTTATGCAAACAGAAACTTGCTATGCGGGCGGGCGAAACCGATAAAGCGGTTAGTATCAACGATAAAAAGCTTATAGATTTGGGAGTCAAGATAGCCCAGGCCTTTCCTATATTTGGGACAGCAGATGCAGATGTCAAAATGGGCAAAAATGGGCCGATGCTGCTGGAGGTTAATCCGCGTTTTGGAGGGGGCTATCCCTGCTCTCACCTGTGCGGAGCCGATTTCCCCGCCAAGCTGATTGCCTTATGCAAAGGGCAGAAACTCATCCCTGACATTGGTAATTATCCCTCCGGCGTTTATATGTTCAAACAGGACGAAATAATATCCCCCACTGCCGACGAGCTGAAAAACATTGCCGGCGAACATGGCCCAAAGGCCGTTTAATACCCTCGTGCGCGGTCAGGACATTTCCAGTTAAGAGGTATCATTGGTGAGCAGATATTTGGCCGGTTTCGTAATACTAATCGGGTTACTCTTCTGCGCAATTGCCGCGGCCCTGGAACCCAACGAGATACTGGTTATCGTCAATAAGGATATCCCTGCTTCGGAGGAGTTGGGGCAATACTATTGTCAGCGGCGAAATGTCCCAAAAGAAAATATTCTGGCCCTGCCTCTCGGCAAAACCCTTGCTGATTCGATTGGCCGGGACGATTATGACAAAAATATCGCCGAACCGATTCGAAAACGTATTGCTGACCAGACACCGGGACAACCAATTCGGTGCCTGCTTACAACATACGGCGTGCCATACAAAGTTGGTCCTCGCGGGCCGCTAAAAGACCAGCAGGAACGCCTCAAACAACTTGAAGCAACTGCCGGGCAATATGAAAAACAACTCAAGGATTCGCATCTGGCGGATGTGAATGCCAGAATTAACAATGAGCTTGCCGGGGTAAAAAACGAAATTGACCGGATTTCGGGCAGGGAAACAGATGCGAGCGTTGACAATGAGTTGTCGATGGTGCTGTTCGGCCCCTATGAGCTTTATCGCTGGCAGCCAAACCAGTGGAACAGGCATAGCGTATATCCGGAAGGTTTGATTCTGGATGTTATGGTTTCTCGCCTCGACGGCCCCTCTCCACAGATTGCCCGCGGACTCATCGATAAGGCAATATATGCCGAAAAAAACGGCTTGCACGGCTTCGCTTACATCGATTCTCGCGGTATCCCCGACGACAAACAACCCGGCTCTTATGGCAGTTTCGACCAGAAGCTGCGCAATCTCGCGGTTTTATTGCGTTTTCGCACGACTTTGCAGGTCAGGGAGGAACGAACCGAAAAGCTTTTTGAGCCGCATAGTTGCCCCCAAACGGCGATTTACTGCGGCTGGTACAGCTTGAAAAAATACATCGATTCCTTCGAGTTCGTGGATGGTGCGATAGGCGCTCATATCGCCAGTTTCGAGGCGGTTGACATTCGGGACCCAAACAGCACCGAATGGTGTCCTTCGATGCTGGTTCACGGCGTTACGGCGACTTTCGGCCCCGTGGCGGAACCATATCTCAGCGCATTCCCAGACCCGGAAGAGTTTTTTCTTGAATTAATCGAAGGCAAATGTCTCGCCGAAGCATTTTGGCGCACACAGCCGTTTTGCTCCTGGCAAATGATGCTGATTGGCGACCCTCTTTATACCCCCTTTGCCAAAAAAGATTCCTGAGTCAGACATCAGCGCTATGCGCATAAGATAGTTACGGGATGCCGAAAAGTGAAGCCGCTTGTCCGATACCTCTGTCCTGTAAACAATTTTAGGTATTGGTATATGCGCTGAGACAAACAGCGTAATAAAATAAGGTACTGCAACTGCGATTATTATTTTATGTCTGACAGCCAAGCCTACAACCGCTTCTGAATTTTTATTGAATATTGATAATTGATAATTTGCCGCCGACTGTCATAATAATCGATTATCAGTTACCAAACATAAATTATCAATAAGGAGCAACGCTATGCTGCAGTCGATAGTCGAGTTTTTCAGAAGCGCAATTACCGAACAGGTGGCAGGCAATCCGGTCTGGTTCATCGTCGGTTTCGCAGGACAAATGACCTTCGGCGCAAGATTCATTCTCCAGTGGATAGTCAGCGAATACAAAAAACGTTCTCACGTCCCGATCGCCTTTTGGTACATTTCTATCATTGGCAGCGTCATTCTGCTGACTTACTCAATTCACCGCAGAGACCTTATTTTTATGCTTGGCCTTTCGCTTAATACCCTGATTTACGTGCGAAATCTTCACCTGATTCACAAACACGGGACAAAAGAGCCGGTCGGCAGCCCGGGTTAGAAAACCTGCAACATTAAAAATTTGGAGGTCAAAATTATGAGATTAAACGGAGATTCGAAAATTATGAATGGCGTTTTGTCCGCCGGCTGCTGTCTGGCTGTTTTACTCGCCATAACATTGCCCGCGTTTGGAGAAGCCCCGAGACGAACCCGTTCGGCCGAGGTAAAAGCTATTCAGCTCCCGGAACCAAACAATTCGGGCACGGTCAGTTTGGAAACAGCGATTAATACCAGGCGCAGCGCTCAGCAGTTCGCCGATAAGCCGCTCAATTACACTCAGATTGGACAATTGCTCTGGGCAGGCCAGGGCATAATCGATAAGCAGCAGGAACTTCGGGCGGCCCCCTCGGCTGACGACCTGTACCCAATCGAGCTTTATCTTGTCACATCTGAAGGCCTGTTCGCCTATAATCCTGAACATCATTCGCTTTCGCCTAAGCAGATTTCTACCCTTAACATGCGAAAACAACTCTCGGTTGCCGCCTCCGGACAGGAACTGGTAGAAAGCGCCACCTGCAATATAATTATTGCCAGCTCCATCCGAAAAGCCATGACCAAGTATGGTAATAAAGCCCAGAGATTTGTACTGTTAGAAGCCGGTTATGTTGCCGAAAATATTCAGCTGCAGGCCTCATCAATGGGCCTGACCTCATTGTCCGTCGGCTCGTTTGAACCGAGAAACATTGCAAGAATCTGCGAATTGCCCGCCGGCGAGATTGAGCCGTTGTTGATTGTCTGTGTCGGCTATCCCTTCGTGCAGCAAAAAACTCAGGAACAGGCCGCCGTCCAAGCCACAAAAAAAGCTGTCATCATTATCACCGCTACCCCGCCTGATGCGGAGGTTGCCGATATCCTGCGAGTTTTGAAAGAAGGGGGCATCATACCCGTTGTCGTCACTTCAAAGATTGGGGCCTCGCAAGGGGCCGGGGCCAACGTGGTTTATTCCAATGGGGTGCCCGCTGCTGTTGACGTCAGTTCAAAAATTGGGACCTCGCAGGGGACATTTGACGGCATCACCGTCTCCGAAATTACCTTCGACAACTTGAATATTGCGGATTTCGACGCGGTCGTCTTTATAGGAGGGCTTGGCGATGTGGATTATTTTAACAATCCGGCCGTGCTCGGCATTGCGCGTGATGCCTCCGCCAGGAACAAAATCATCGCTGCTATCAGCAACGCCGCCACTATTCTGGCAGACGCCGGCGTTCTGCGCGGTATCCGGGCAACAGGTCTGCCGCAGCAGCAGGAGCGAATGAAAAAAGCCGGGGCACAATATACCGGCTCCGCTGTTGAACGGGATGGCCCGATTATAACCGCCAACGATTCGTTGGTTGCCGTACAGTTTGCCCGCGCGATTGTTACTGCGATTAAAACAAATCAGCCGAAATCCGACAAAACACCGGCAAAGTAACCTGGGCAGGCCTACTTCAAGCCGTTGCCGTGATTATAGCGGTTTGTAATCGGCAGACGCCTGTCCCTGCCGAATGCCTTGTGCGTGATTTTCACCCCGGGCGGCGACTGTCTTCTCTTATACTCATTGCGGTCAACCATACGAATGACCCTGTTCACCGCCTCTTTGGGCAATCCCTCGCCAATCAATTGCCGGGCAGATTTATCTTCCTCAACGTATCCCTTGAGAATCTTGTCTAAAAGGTCATATTCAGGCAGCGAATCACTGTCTTTCTGATTCGGACGCAGTTCCGCTGTCGGCACCCTGTCGATAACGCTTTTCGGTATTACCTCCCTGCTGTTTATTTCGTTGATGTAGTGCGAGAGTTTATAAACCATTGTCTTGAAAACATCTTTGATAACCGCAAAACCTCCCGCTGTATCTCCGTAAAGCGTTGTATAACCCACCGCAATTTCGCTTTTGTTCCCCGTCGTCAGCACCAATGCGCCGAACTGGTTACTCAGCGACATCAAAATAGTGCCCCTGATTCTCGCCTGCAGGTTTTCGTAAGCAAGCCCCCTGCTGTCCCAGCCGTCAACTTTTTCGAGCGAACCGTTGAATTGCTCCAGAACAGAGCCGATTGGGATGGTCATAAATTTAATACCAAGGTTTTTTGCGCATTTTTCGGCGTTGCCAATTGTCTCGACGCTGTTGAATTTCGAAGGCATCGTGATTCCGATTACGTTCTCAGGCCCCAGCGCAGCGACCGCGATAGCCGCGGTTAACGCCGAGTCAATTCCCCCGCTTAATCCTATCAGCACCTTTTTGAAGCCATTTTTCCGCACATAATCCTTTGTGCCAAGCACAAGCGCGTGATACGCCTCTTCGGGCGCCTCAATATCAGCAACGCCACTGTTTGGCTGCGGCTCGACACGAACCGCTTTGCCTTTTTTTGTAATATCCGCTATCAGCAAATCATCCTCAAACGCTTTGGCCATAACGACGATTTTCCCAGTTGCGTCGGCGAACATACTGCGCCCGTCAAAAACAAGTTCATCCTGCCCCCCGACAAGATTACAGTAGCCGACCGGACAATTGAACCGCGTCGCGCAATCGCCGACTATACCCTGCCTCGTCTTGATTTTCCCAAGATGAAAAGGTGATGCCGATATATTCAGCAACGTATCGATTTGCCCCGCGCTTTTGAGGAATTTACCAAGCCAGTTGATATCCCATATATCCCTGCAAATTGTTATAGCGATATTCAAGCCGTCAAGTGTAATAACCATCGGCTTGCTGCCCGGCTCAAAATACCGCTGTTCGTCGAAAACGCCCTCGTTAGGCAAAAGACCCTTGCGATAAACATTTGCCAGCCGCCCATTCTGCAACAACCCTGCGGCATTGTAAGTTTTACCTCGATAATAATCCGCGAAACCGGCGACTATTGCTATCTCCGGGCAGTCCGCAGCAAGTTTCTCCACAACCTTCTTGTTGTCATCCAGAAAATGCTTCTTCAGCAGCAAATCTTCCGGCGGATAACTGCAAACCGCCAGTTCCGGGAACAAAAGCAAATCAACCCCCTGCTTTACCGCCTGCCTGTAAATCTCCCGCATCCTTTCGGCGTTACCCTCAAGGTCTCCCACCACCGCGTCAAATTGTCCTAATCCAATGCGCATTTATGCCGTTCGCCAATAATACCAAATCGAAGGCGCTGGGATTATTTATGCCCCCTCTATATATATACGCTGATTAGGCCGGTCAAGAAAAATACATCCTCGTCATTCGGAACCCATCGACACTGGCCCGCTGTAACAAACAGGCATTTTATCACAACACAGTAAACAAAAACATCTGGAATGATACAACTCTGGAAAAACAGCCCCCTGTTATTTGTGCAATATATTCGCTACCCGCTTATCAAGGCCGGCCATAAACGACTCAACCTCAGCGGTATAGACCTTGTCCTGACCAAGAAAAGTGTTAATTTCACTATGCGAAAAATCCTTCTCCAAAACAGTAACCGTAACCCCCAATGACGCGGCCTTGCCGGCAAACTGCCGGGCTTGAGTGGTAGAATCATCGCGGCGGGCAGAACAGACAGCCAGGATTGGCCTTGTTTCTTTTGTCAAAGCATAAAAAGGCGATGCCGCTTTCCAATATTGTTTATCGCTGCCGAACGCTTTGTCATACAAACGGAAATGGGGCTTCTCCATAATTTGCACAACATTATACGCCGCGCTGTCAAGAGCAACCGTACCCAGCCACGGCTTTTTAATAATACCCGATGAAAGCGTGAGGTCTGTCGAAAGAAGAGCAACCAAATGGGCGCCAGCCGAATGACCCATTAAAATAAATTCATTGCTGTCCCCGCCCCACGATTCTGCCCTGGCCTGCGCGGCGGCAATAGCGCGGGCGACATCTTTGGCCTGCTCGACAGGATCAGCACCAGGCAGCATGCGGTAGTTTGCTGAAATAAAAATAAATCTTTTGGGTACCCACCGAGCCACTTTGTGTTCTATTACAGACCGACTTGACTTATCCCCCAAACGCCAGGCGCCGCCATGAACCATAAATATTACGGGCGCGCCTTTGGCCCGCGCGGGAATGTACACATCAAAACTCTGTTTCTTATCGCTTCCATAAGCGATATCTCGCTCAACGCGGACACCATCAGGCAAGGGTGCCCGGCCTTGCGACGCGCCGTCATCCTCAAGTGTCTCTTCCTGCGATTGCTGGACAAGCCGTTCGCTATCTCTCTCCCTGATTTTTTCGCTAAGCGGCCCGGCAAACGCTACCTCGCAAACAAAAAACAACAACGCAAAAATCACGCATACTCTAAATATATCCAATCTCCTCATAATTTCACTTAATGATATTGTAACCACCAAAAAAATGGAAATATCGGGATTCACTTCGCGGCTCCCCTTAGGGGTGTCAAACCCGCACTCCGTCGCAAAAAAACAACACAACGGAGAGGGCGGGATTCGAACCCGCGGTACTCAATAAAGAGCACACTGGTTTTCGAAACCAGCTCGATCAGCCGCTCCGACACCTCTCCGAAACCGCCCCGGCGGCGGCTCTGCCCTTCGCCGGGACCTCTTATCCTATACATTTTCACACGCCAAATTGCAAGAATAATAGGCCTCGCCTGAAAAACCATTGATAACAAGTTGCCGTTACCCTAAAATAGCCGGCTGGCCTATGCGTTCAGTATTGGGGGTAACCTGTGAGCGATTATTCGAATAATCAAGGTGCGAATTTGATATGCCGACAAAAAACCGGTTTGTTTGCGATTACCGTTTTTTGTACACTGCTTTTAATGGCGGGCATTGGTATCTGCGCCGACTCCAACGGCCCCACCGTTATGTTGAGCTACGATGGTCTTAAGGCCGTAAAAACCCCTACCGCCTCGTTTATGTATTTTATTCCCCTTATTTCGCCTACCTTCGTTTCTACTCAAATCAGCCCCAATAACCAGCAGCAGGCGATGTTTATATCGTATGAAAAAAAAGTCATCCTGGATTCCTTCACTTTGAGCTGCGAATTCGAATTGGAGGGAAGCGGCTTTTTCACGGACATTTTTGACTCCAACGGAATTATAGCCACTTTCTCCGAAGAGATAAAGAAAAACGCCCCCGTGAATAACCTCCTCGACTATATCAGGTTGGAAGGAGAGGGGTTTGGCCGAATAGATGTAAAGGGGACCGTGGCGGATTCCAATGTAACCGTTACACAAGTGGACATACATTTCAACACAAGAGGGAAAAAAAGCCCCGTTACAATCGGGCTCTACAGCATAAAACCTGAAAACGGCCAGTATAAATACGAGAATAGGCACAATGAAATTGTTGCGCGGGTTGCCACCCTGACGTTCAACAAATGCGACGGCGAACCCAGAATGGGTATCGAAGTGGTATCCGTCAATAAGGCGTCAAAGCCGAACAGTTACGTCGGCAGAGTCAAGGGGTTCATCGTCAATTTCTTTATTGAGCCCGTCAAAATCTCCAAGCTCGGCAACGATACGATGCTCAATTTCGGATATGCCCTGCTGAATAAACAACCGTCGTTTACTTTTCCAAAAGCTGCTAATATAAAAAGTCAAACCGTAGCCCCGTAAGCATAGGAATAAGCCGTGAACTTATATTCGATAAACCCTCGCGCTTGTATAATAACCGCTGCTTTTATGCTGTTTTTATTTGTCGGCATCGCAATCTGTTCCGATACCGATAAATCAGCCGATAATCCCGACGTCAAATCAGCGGCCGACAGCAATGACCTCAACGGCCCAACGGTTACGTTGAGCTACGACGGCTCGAAGGCCGTAAAAAATCCCTCATCTTCCTTTATGTATTTTGTTCCGCTTATCGCCCCGACAAGCGTTGATATGGAAATCAGCCCCGATAACCAGCAACAGGCATGGTTTTTGTCGTACGATAAGAAGGTCACCCAAAAAACCTTCTATGTAACCGGCGAATTTGAAATGCGCGGAAATGGCTTTTTTAATAACACACTCGACCCCACGGAGATAATCGCGGCTTTCAGCGAAGAGATAAAAAAAGGCGCCCCCATTAAAAACGCCCTTGATTTTATTAAATTCGAAGGCGAAGGTATCGGTCGTATCGAGGCGCGTGGAACAATCGACGATTCCAATGAAACCGTTACGGAGGTTAAGATTCATTTCAACATCGGAGGCCGAAAAAGCCCTATTACCATTGGCCTTTACTGCGTTGACCCCGAAAACGGAAATTATAATTACAGCAAAAGATATAACGAGCTGGTCGCCCGCGCAGCCACCCTTACTTTCAAGAAATGCCAGGGCGAACCCAAGATGGAAGTTACGGTGGCCGCCGTTGACAACAAGGCCGCCGACCCAAACAGCTGCATCGGCAAGATCAAGGGATTCATAGCTAATTTCTTTATTGAGCCCGTCAAAATCTCCAAACTCGGCAACGACACTATGCTTGACTTCGGATATGCCCTGCTGAAGCAAAAACCATCGTTCACTTTCCCGAAAGCCACTAATATAAAGCCAGCCAAACTCGCGGTGAATAAATAGGTTTACACAGCCGGCTCTGCTCGCCCGAAATATATTGCAACGAGCATCGGATAATTCTAAAATCCCTTACGATTAGTTTAACTCTTTGAAGGACGAAACAATGTATATCATACCGGCTATCGACCTTCGCGGCGGCAAATGCGTCCGCCTCATACAGGGCGACTACCATCGCCAAATCAATTATCAGGAAAACCCAATAAAACAGGCCCAGGAATTCATCACGCAGGGCGCCGAATGGGTCCACATAGTTGACCTCGACGGCGCAAAAGTAGGAAGGCCCGTCAACTCGCCTACTATTTCCGCCATAGCTGCCATGGGTAAATTAAAAATTGAGGTCGGCGGCGGACTCCGAACCGAACAGGATATCAAAACCCTCATCGATTTGGGCGTCGAACGGGTTATCATCGGCACTCAGGCCGTTAACGACTTCGAATGGTTTAGCGATATGGCCAAGCGTTTCCCCGGCAAAGTGGCTCTCGGCCTCGACGCCAAAGGTTCGCACGTCGTTACAGGCGGCTGGTATGATGAGCACCCCAAATCCCTGCTCGAACTTGCCCGCGAGGCCGCCGTGCTGCCCATAGCCGCGATAATCTACACCGATGTTGCCAAAGACGGAATGCTCGCCGGGCCTAATTTTGAAAGGACCAATGTCCTCATTCACACCGTTTCGGTGCCCGTTGTCGCCTCCGGCGGTGTAACTACCATCTCGGATATCAAAAAACTGGCCTCCCTCGGTGCTGCCGGCACTATCGTCGGCCGGGCACTCTATGAGGGGTCTCTTACTCTGCCGGACGCCATTAACGCCGCAAAAAACCCTTCCTCCTGATATCCCCCTCCAATACCCGTTTAGGGGGCTTTTGCCGCATTTCTACAAACATACAAGCCCAAAGAGCAAAGGAGGGTCCGGAAAAATCTTTCGCTTTGCTTATGGGAACCCCAATTTACCGGCTCCAAAACCAGCCACTATATGTAGTGTGTGTTCTTATGGCCAAAAACCTTAGCCAATAAGTGACTTTGGATGAAATTGAATCCGTCATTTCTACTTTTTTTAATGTTATTTTCAGTGTTGAAACCTCGTTTTTTTGCCAAAAACGAACATAATCCCCGCTTTTACAAATGGTTAAGCAAATCTACGCCTTAACCTCGCATTCTCTAAAGTTTTTAAGGTACCATTGTCGATAACAACACTGTAAACAAGATTGGGGTCCCAAAAAGGATTATGGGACATACAAGATATAGTGGTTGGCAGCTTATGGTGAAAAGACGGAAATTTTCGCCTGCGGCTCGATAGACAAGGTAATATTGATGTCCGATTGCACTCACAAAAATTGGCTCACACAACAGCGGTTCAACCTTGAACGGGTTCACAGAGAGTATGTCGAACCGGAAAATGACCTAGTTGCAGATGATGACCTGCTTATGGAGCAGATTCTCGACAATATGAACGGCACGCCTCTCGGGCAGGTGCTTAAGAAAATCGCCGTGATGCCCGAAGTCAGGAAGCAAAAAGTTCTTAATGTCCGCCGGCAGCTAACGGAAGGCAGATACAACCTTACTGAACGGTTAGACCTTGCTCTGGAAAAGGTGCTCGACGACTTGGATATCTAAAAAACAGCCGGGCTTTACCCCACCGCACCCGGCTGCACTGTCAGTTCCGCTTTAACGGAACTGTTACCGACAAATACAACAGGTTTGCTAAACAGCTCATATTTTATTGTGGGCCGTTTGTGTTTACGCAGTTGTTTATGTTACTATCTCCGGAACCTCATCATCCGGCTCATCCATTTCCACCGGCTTATATCCCGGCTGCTTTGACTTCTCCAATTCTTCCTTGAACGCAGCCACTACCTTGTCCTGAATCTTCTTCCTGCACTCGGCGTTTATCGGGTGTGCAATGTCCGCGTGCAGCTTCATCCGGCCTTTCATATCCTTCTTCGCACGGTCATCAGGAAGCTGGGCTCCGCAGTTATTGCAGAACCTCGCCCTAAGGTGGTTCTTGCCCCCGCACTTCTCGCAGTGGTCGCTCATCTTCCTTGACGGCATCGCCACAAAGTGTCCGTTGGTACCCTCGATTATCTTTATGTCACGCACCACGAACTCATTGTCCATTGTCACCGAGCAAAACGCCTTCAACCTGTCGTCCTTGTTCTCTATTAGTTTAACTCTAACTTCGCTGATCTGCATACTCTCGCCTCATCTATTAGCTACCAACTGTTGCTGTTTAATATCATGCTCTTGCAGCCAAAATCTCGCGCAAGCTTGTTTTGGTATGTCACTATCTTTTCCTCATTGCCTTTGTTAATAATACAATACATCGACGAGCCACTTCCGCTCAGGCAAACCGGCCTGATTCCTGTCCGCTCGATTTCCTTTTTCAGCTTTCCAAGCTTCGTATTCAACTCAAAGCAACTTTCCTGGAGCATATTTGCGCACAATTCGCAAACTAAATCAATCCTCTTTTTCTTAATATGCCCGCTTATTGCCCTGTGAAATTGTTCGTATTTCGCCGTATCGTGCCGGTAGTTTTCGTAAACCCTTTTGGTGGAAACACTTACGTTAGGGACAATCAAAAATACCCTAAATTCACTTTTTGGCAATTTTTGCACTTTTTCCCCTTTGCCGGTGCAAAAACTCATTGGTCCCTCCAAAAAGAACGCTATGTCACTGCCTAATTGTGCCGCTAATCCCGCAAGCTTTTTTTGGCTTAATCCCAGCTTCAGGAACCTGTTAATACCCATCAATGTCCCCGCTGCGTCACTGCTGCCCGACCCCAGCCCTGTCCCGGCAGGTATATTCTTCACCAGCGTAATTTTAACCGATACCCCATGCTTTTCTGATTCCCTGATTCCCTGATTCCCTGATTCCAAAATCACCTTCGCCGCCTTATAAATCAGATTATCTTCCCTCTCCGGTACCTTGTATGGTCCCTCGCAAATCAGCTCAATCCCTTTTTCCCTCCCCGGCTCAATCAGTATCTCATCGTACCAGTTGATTTTCGCCATTACGGTTTCCAGCTCGTGATACCCGTCAGGGCGTTTGCCCCCGACCAGCAACGATAAATTGATTTTAGCCGGAGCCCTTACCAGCAAACCTTCGCCGATATTTTCAAATTGTTTCTCCATGCTCATTGCATTATACCCGGTATTCGCAATAAATTTGTCTAAGAATAGTTTATGGCAAGCAGCAGTCGAAGACAATATATTGTTCCCCGGCAGATGCTTCGTCGGTTCGCTAATGAACAAGGTAAATTACACATCCCGCAACTTCGACTGGCATAAGTTATGCTTTTGGGCTTATAATTCAAGGTATGTGGTTTTTTAAGAAATGGCGTAGAAAGCGGATAAGGCAACGGCCCTTCCCGCCGGAATGGTCGGGTATAATTGAAGGGCATGTGCTGTTCTATCGCAGGTTGTCTGTGCTCGACAAAGAAGAATTGAAGCAGCATATCCTCGTATTTTTAGCTGAGAAGCATTTCTTCGGCTGCGGCGGACTGGCGATTACCGATGAAATCAGGGTAACGGTAGCGGCCCAGGCATGTGTATTGCTTTTGCACCGCGAAACCGATTACTACCCGGGATTGCATTCAATACTCGTTTACCCGGCGGCATACGTGGCAAAAGCGACGAGGCATCTGGCGGGCGGGGTCGTCGAAGAAGGATTCGACGTGCGATTGGGCGAGTCGTGGCATCGCGGGTCGGTTGTGCTGTCGTGGGACGACGTCCGGCAAGGAGCGGCGGACGTGCGCGACGGGCATAACGTAGTATTCCACGAATTCGCACACCAATTGGACAGCACCTGCGGGCAGGGCGATAGTTCGGCGGTGCTTCAGCAGAGGTCAACCTTTATCACATGGGCAAGGGTGCTTCATAAAAACTATATAAAGCTTCAGCAGGATTTATCGAGCAACAGGCCGACGCTATTGGGTTCATACGCGGGCCAGGACCCGGCGGAGTTTTTCGCCGTTGCAACCGAATACTTCTTCGAACGGCCAAAGGATTTACAAAAGACATATCCGGATTTGTATCGCCAGCTGAGTAATTTCTACCACCAAAACCCGGCGGAGCAGTAAAACCTTTTAACCGCGGATTTAGGTTGCAAACAGGCCGGCACAAGGGATAATAGTCATAATCATAACTATGTTCACCCTGATGACGGCAAAAATGACTGGATGTTTAATGGAGACGGAAAATGAAAAAGTTATCGGCGTTGTTTGTGGTATTGATAATGCTTGGTATATGCACATCATCCTACGGTTATTTCCTTATTTATAAGCTGTCGGGCACAATTAGAGGGGCAATGTATAACCGGTCGGACACAAAAACAATAGGGATAGATGATACAAATGCGGTAACGATTCCCTTTAAGGGCCTTTTGGTGATGAACCTTGCTCTTGATGAGGTTAATGACACCAATACGCTTGTTGACGCGAACATGATTATTTACGGCAGAGATATCAACGATCATAAGGTTTACGTCCAGCTCAACTCAAGTGACAGCAACGAGTTCCTCGATGCGTTTATATTGGAGCGGGGGAACAAGAGGCATTTCTACGGGCTCAACGGCAAGTCGCCTTTCGACTTCAATGCGTTTATGATTGGCGACGTCCATAGCGTAAATATCGGTCTTCCACACGGATACAGAATACTTCTTGCCCAAAGCCTGAAGGGCCCTATTACAGGGGGATACGGCATATTTCTCGACGTAGACCAGGAAATCGCGGGGGTAGGGAATATTTCGGCGTCGCTTTTCACCCTCGCGACAAAAGGAGTCAATAACCCTGATAACCCTGACCCCTATACCCCACACACGCAGGATGGAATTATTGATGCACTAAAAGGGATTGGCGAGTATAGTAATCATCCGTACTGGAATCACATCCTGGAACACTATACAGAAGCGAGTATCCCGGTGCCATAACGGCTGGAACAATTAGCCGGCAGAATAACCGAATGTAACGCCGGCCTGCTCTGAATTGACGGGGCAGGTCGGTTTTTTATGCGCGGACTCTGCCGGGTTGATTATCGACAGTCGATAGCGTATCATTTGAGCAAAGGTGGCTGTATGGAGGTATATATTATATGAACGGACGAAAGAAATTATGGTCGGCGATTCTAATTGCAACGATTTTTATAGGGATTGTTTCAGCGGAGACGAGTAAGGTTGTGCCTTTGGAAATTGGGGCGGCTGCGCCGGATTTCAATTTGCCCGGCGTAGATGGTCGAGAATACCGGCTGGCGGATTTTGCCGACGCGAATATCCTCGTGATTGTGTTCACCGCTAATCACTGCCCGACGGCGCAGGCATACGAAAGCCGGCTGATGCAATTGGTAACGGATTATAAGAGCAAAGGGGTGGCGGTTGCGGCGATATCGCCGAATGACCCGCAGGCGGTCCGGCTCGATGAGATGGGATATACCGACATGGGTGATTCCTTTGAGGAGATGAAGCTTCGCGCGGCTGAGAGAAAGTTTAATTTCCCGTATCTCTACGACGGTCAGACACAAGCGGCAGCCCGTGCTTATGGGCCCGTTAGCACACCTCACGTATTCATATTCGACAAGGAACGCAAACTGGCATACTGCGGCGCGGTCGATAACTCCGAAGACCCGAGCAAAATAAAGAAGAGCTTTGTTCGGGACGCGCTCGACGCGATGCTGGAAGGGCGAGAGGTTGCGATAAAGAAGGTGAAGACGTTCGGCTGTACGATAAAATGGGCGGACAAGGAAAAATCGGCGCAAAAAGCGTTTGCGGAATGGGCAAAAGAGCCGGTTGATTTGAACCTTATCGATTCCAGCGGTCTGAAGGAACTTATGCAGAATAATTCCGGCAAACTGCGGTTAATCAATATATGGGCGACCTGGTGCGGACCTTGCGTTATTGAAATGCCGGAATTAGTGAATATAAACCGGATGTATCGGAACAGGGCATTCGAAATGATAACAGTCAGTGCGGATATGCCGAAGAAAAAAGACGATGTTATACAATTCCTTAAGAATAAGCAGGTTTCGTGCGTCAATTACCTGTTCAATTCCGAAGACAGGACCGAATTAGGCGGAGTGATGGACAAGGCGTGGGAAGGCGGCTTGCCTTATACAGTTATCATAAAGCCAAGCGGTGAAATACTTTATAGTCATACCGGCGGTATTGACCCATTGGAAGTGAAAAAGGTCATAGTCGGCTACTTAGGCAGATATTACTTCTGATATCAGAATGACAGCGTGAGGGGTTTGTGTTTTTGAGGGGGGTATGTTAAATTGTCGAGGCAGAAAGACCCCGCAATAAATTGCGGGGCTAAATATAATTAGGATGATTGGGGTTAAAAGTTGGCTGAGACGCTTTTTTACAAGATACTTGGGGAGCACCTTGTTGAAGGAAAACTCGCGGCAGGCGCGCAGATAGGGATACGGATTGACCAGACGCTGACGCAGGACGCGACGGGAACGACGGCGTTCTTGTTATTCGAATCGATGGGTGCTGGCAGGGTCAGAACGGATTTATCGGTCAGTTATATTGACCATAATATGAGTCAGTTTGGGCCGGAGAATCATAACGACCATTTGTATTTGCAGACAATCGCGGCCAAAAGCGGTGTATATCATTCGCGGGCAGGCAATGGGATTTGCCACCAGGTTCATTTGGAACGGTTCGCAAAACCCGGGGCGACACTGCTGGGGAGCGATTCACACACGCCTACTGTGGGTGGAATCGGGGCGATAGCGATAGGCGCGGGTGGATTAGATGTTGCGGTAGCAATGGGCGGAGGGCTATTTTACCTGGCTTGCCCAAAGGTTATAGGCGTTAAATTGACGGGGCAACTGCCTGACTGGGTGGCGGCGAAGGATGTAATCCTGAAACTTTTGAGCATACTGACCACGAAGGGTAACGTCGGGTGGGGTGTTGAGTATTTCGGGCCTGGGGTTGCGACGCTGACTGTGCCGCAACGGGCAACGATAACAAATATGGGTGCGGAACTGGGGGTAACGACGAGCGTTTTCCCCAGCGATGAGCAGACAAAGAAATTTCTGGCGGCTCAAAAGCGGGAAAAAGGTTACAAGCCGATGGCTGCGGATGCGGGAGCGATTTATGACCGGCTGATTGAGATTGATTTGTCGAAGCTTGAGCCAATGGCAGCGTGCCCCTCGTCGCCTGATAATGTAAAAACAATCGCAGAAATCGCCGGGGCTCCATCGAAACAAATAGCAATAGGAAGCTGCACGAATTCGAGCTACGCGGACTTGATGATGGTTGCGAAGGTGTTAAAGGGCAGAAAGATTGACCCGACGGTTGAATTCGCAGTTGCGCCGGGAAGCAGGGAAGTTTTGAATATGTTAGCGGCCAACGGTGCGCTGTGGGATATTATCTCGGCGGGGGCGAGGATTCTGGAGAGCGGGTGCGGGCCCTGCATAGGGCTTGGTTTTTCGCCTGCGGACGGGGTTGTGAGCTTGCGGACGTTCAACCGGAATTTCGCGGGAAGAAGCGGAACGAAGGATGACAAAGTATTTCTCGTGAGTCCTGAGACAGCGGTCGCGTCGGCGTTGACGGGGAAAATTACCGACCCGCGAGAAATGAAAAAATTGTTCGGGATAAATTACCCGAAGATTGAGCAGCCGGCGAAATTTATTATCAATGATAATATGATTGAGGCGCCTTTGAGCAAGAAGGAGGCCGCCAAAGCGGAGGTTGTTCGCGGGACGACGATAGTTGTACCCGAACAGCCGAGGCAATTGCCTGCAGATTTGAAGGCGGAGACGCTGATAAAATGCGGCGATAAAATTACAACCGACCATATAATGCCCGCTGGGGCGTTTTTGAAACTTCGCAGCAATGTGCCCGAATACGCGAAGGTCGTGTTTCACTGCTTCAATGAAAAAGGTAAGCCAAGTTTCGCCGAACGGGCAATGAAAGTTAAGGGCGAAGGCCGGGGCGGCATTATTGTTGCGGGAGCAAGCTACGGGCAGGGGTCATCGAGAGAGCACGCTGCATTATGCCCAATGTATTTAGGCGTGCGTGCCGTGATTGCCAAGAGCATCGAGCGGATTCACAAGGCAAACCTGATAAATTTCTGCGTTGTGCCTATAGAGTTGGCCAACCAGGATGATTACGAAAAAATCAGCCAAGGCGATAATCTGTGCATAGACGGGTTAGTCGATGCGATAAAAAACAAAGACGAAGTAAAGATTGTCGAAGAAAATAGCAGATATGAGATTATGGGCAAGTTAAACCTGTCGGACAGGGACAGGCAGATTTTGCTTTCGGGCGGGCTGTTGAAATATACACTTGAGCAGGCGAACAAAAGAGCCAGCAAAAAAGGGAAGGCCAAACGATGAGGATAGCAAGATTCATATTGGCCCTGATGATTACGGCAGCAATAACGATGTCGGCAACGGCGGCAAAAACCAGCGGCAATAAATTACAGGCCGGCGACAAATTATTGCCTGACGATTATGTTTTCGCGGGAGTTGACGGCAGGTTGGTTCAAACGGAGGCTGACAAATGGGCGTTTGAATTTGAGTCAGCGGTGAACGTCGGCGAAGCGGAGATAAAAGCAGGACAGACATTGGAGATGCTCGGCTCGGCGACGCTCGAAAAAATGATATTGGACGCAAAAGAACGAAGCGACGCGATGTTTCGGATATGGGCAAAGGTAACGAAATTCGAGGGAAAGAATTATTTGTTCGCGGTATATTATCTGTCGCTTCGCAAGATAAACAGGCCCGCGGAAGAAAAAGGGCAAAATGAAGCTAATGATGTTACGCAGGCGGTTAATGCCCCGAATGACGTGGTGAATATCCCGCCGGAGATAGTGGCATTATTGAAGACGTCGGAGGTTTTGCCGACGACTGAGGCGCAGGCGACACGGGCCGAAGAACTGCAACTGAAACAGGATACTATTTTTGCAAACAGGGCCGGGCGAGTAACGGTCAAAAACGGCGATTACATTTTTGAAGCGGACGCGTTTGGGCGAGGAGTCGATAAATTCACTATAAAGCTGCTGCCCTGCCAGAAACTCGAAGAAGCGATTGTGCAGGTGCGAAGCGAGTCAAACCCGGTCAGGTTTAACGTGGCGGGGATTTTAACGAAATATAAGGGTGAACAATACCTGCTGCTGCAAAAGGCGACGCGGATGTATAGTTACGGAAACTTCGGGAGGTAACTTTAGCCACAGATTTCACAGATTACACTGAAATAAAACTAAAAGGAAAAAGGCAAAACAAAAAGTGGGAAACGAGCTTGATAAAATTCTGATTAAATACGACCAGCCGGATTTCAAAGAACGATTCACAGAAATACGAACAGCTGTCGTGCACGTTACCAATTTCGATAGCGAGAAAGAAAAGCAATTAGATGTTATTCTTGATGCAGTGCTTAGTCGTGGCGACGAAGCCGTGACAGAATACACGGAGAAATTTGACGGCGTTAAACTTGCTCCTGAGCAATTCAGGGTATCGGAAGCGGAACTACAAGAAGCCCACAAAAAAATCGACAAGAAGCTTTTAAAGTCGATTCGCCAGGCGATAAAGAACGTTAAAGAATACCAGTCAAAAATTTTCATCGGCAAAGATAAGAGCTTCAAGTCAACAGGCATAAAATACACGCCAATAAGACGAGTGGGGATATGCGTTCCCGGTGCATCGGCGCCGCTGCCATCAACAGTTATTATGACGGCAGTTCCGGCGCAGGTGGCGGGTGTGAAAGAGATTGTTGTGGTATCGCCGCCGAGATACAACGGAAGCATTCATCCTGTGATATTGGCAACCTGCCGGGAATTAAAGATTAAAGAGGTTTACAGGATAGGCGGCGCACAAGCCGTGATGGCGCTGGCTGGAACAACCAAAACAATACCAAATGTTGATAAGATTGTCGGGCCGGGAAACGCCTGGGTTCAGATGGCAAAGAAAAAGGTCCTGGGTCTTGTCGGCATTGATTCGATTGCCGGGCCAAGCGAGGTTTTAATAATAGCGAATAAACAAGCAAATCCTGTCTGGGTCGCGGCGGATATGCTGAGTCAGGCGGAGCATAATCCCGGGTCGGCGGTTTTATGCACGGATTCCGAAAAACTGGCCCTTGATGTCCTGGCTGAACTAAAAAGGCAAGTTGCAGAACTGGGCAGGTCAAAAGAGACAATCGATTGCCTGCTGGGATTCAGCGCCATTATGGTTTCAAAAAATATGGCGGATGTAATATTTTGCGCGAATCTTTTCGCGGCGGAGCATTTGCAGATTCAGTGCGGAAAACAAAGCAGGCAGATTGCCGACAAGATACAAAACGCAGGCGCGATATTTATCGGCGATTATTCACCTGTCGCAGTGGGTGATTACTGGGCAGGGCCGAGCCATACTTTGCCAACCGGAACAAGCGCGAGATTTTTCAGTGCGTTGAGCGCAAACGACTTCATAAAATCCACGAGCATCATCGAATACGACAAAAAGAAATTAGCGGCAAGCGCAGATGATATAATCCGCTTAGCGGAGGCGGAGGGATTGGACGCACATGCCAGAAGCGTGAAAATTAGGCAGCAAAATCGAAGCTAAACGTCCCAGTTGAGTTTTTCCTGATACTTGAAGTAAAAACAGCCAAGCAGGTGCGCCACCACCATGAGCAGATATACTTCAATTGCTCGGATGAATAGCCACAACAGAGGACTCGCCAGGAGGAATTCTCTGGCCTTTGTAAACAGGAAAATAATTGCGCAAACAAATACAATCAGGCCGCAATACTGAAAAAACGCACTGAACAGAGAGGGAATGACAATAAGGGGATTCAGGCCGCGTATAGAATCAAACATTAAGACACCAAGCAGCGCCATCGGGTATAAAAATATCCCGCAACCCGCAATGATTTGGAAAGGCAAGTCGCATCTATAAGTATATCTGTAGTACAAAGAAGCTGGGAATAAATAGACCACGAGACAGACAAATATCCGTATAAGCCGTAAGCCCATCTCCGCAAGCCCCGGAGTATTATCGGCCGTATTCGGCACACGCAGGTTTCCTTCGGCGCTGTCGCAAATGCATTCAGCCAGGAACCAGTATGCAAACATAAGTATTACAATATCCACTATTAAGTTGATAAAGATAACTAAAGCGGCGAATACTCCCATCAACCCGACAAGAAACTCAATCACAAGCTGAAACATCCATGGTATCAAAACAACGATGGCAAGAAAGATAATTCCGTGGAGGTTGGCGGGGTACAAAAATATATCGATAAGCCAGGGGAATTTTCGTTGCGGCGGGGACGTTGGCTGGAGGGAAGGCAATCCTTCGCTTTGCCGCAGCATTTCGTACTGCTGGTCTTTCGGCCGGTCGGCAGCAATATGGTCGTGCGAGGGAATCGGCTGAAGAGGCAGTTCTAAATCCTGTCTGGGATTAATCGGCGTATTTCCCTGTGGAGACAAAGGTGTCGAACATGGAACCGAAACGACGTTTTTGCACTGGGGGCATTTACCCTTTTTGCCGGCATGTATAGAGGGTACACGAATCTGCTTGCCGCAAAAGTCGCAGTTGAAACAGATTTGGCTGACTGGCTGCTTATTGTTTAAGTCCGCGTCGCTCATTCGTGTTACAAACTAAATCTTCCAATTAAGTTTCTTTTTGTATCGCAGATAAAACCTTCCCAATAGGTGCGCTGAAACCATTGCCAAATACACAAAGGCAATCTTGTACTGCATAAAAGCTGTGCCCAAAAGATAATCCCCAAGCAATGCTTGCGGCCCAGACAAACACAATCTGATAGGGACAACAAGCCCGGCAAGCACGGAAAAGGTTAAAACAAGTCCGCAATAAGGGAGAAGCGTTCTATATATTGAGGTGATAATTATAACCGGATTCAGCACATTGACCGAATCGAACAACACCACTGTTAATAAAAGCATTGGTAGAAAAAAAACGCCGACCACCGACAGCAGCCAAAACAACAAATCAGCTCGTTCGGTAGTGATGTAATATACGACTGCCGGGAAAAAACAAACAGCCACGATGCCAATCACAAGAAAAACCTGTGACCAGAATTCGATTTTGTCGGGGGAATCATTAATGGTGACATCCGGCGCACGCAGGCCGCCTCTTGAGCTGTCGAAAACGCAATAGCCGATGTAATAAAAGAAATAGCCGGTGAACAGCAGATAAAAAATCAGGGACATAACGCCGTGGAAAACATCGAGGAAGCGGAGAACGACGAGTCCAATCAATAACGGCGTCACTATAAAAATTATAATATGGATTATCCCCGACAAGCTGAGCGGATATAAAAATATATCGATAAACCACGGCAGGGTCCTTTCCGGCAGCGGCTCGGGTTTAAAAACTTCCCGCTCCAGCTTTTCGACCGCCAATCGCATCTTTTCGGCGGATTCGCGAGACCTCTGGTTCGGCGTGTTTCCCTCCATTGCCGACCTTTCCTTTTGACAAGCCGGATTTTACAGTTTTGTTTTTATAACTTCCGCAGCTTTGGCGATTGCTTCGTCGAGCTTGTCGGGTTTTTTGCCGCCTGCCTGCGCCATATTGGGTCTGCCGCCGCCGCCGCCGTCGATAATGGGGGCAATTTGTTTGAGGATTTCTCCTGCGCCGATTTTGCCGGTGAGGTCGTCGGTTACGGCAGCAAGAAGCGTTGCCTTGTCGCCTTCGGCGAAGCCGAGAACGATGACGGAGGACGGGGCCTTCTTTTTGAGCATATCAATCGCCGCGCGTGCCTGTTCAGCGGTCGTGGGCGATAATTTTCCCGTGATTATCGAAGCGTCGCCGACTTTTTCGCATTTATCCAGCATTTGTTTCGCTTCAGCGAGAGAATCGGACGCAGCCTGACGCGAGGGGGATTTAAGCTCTTTGGTGAGCCGTTTATTTTCGGTGAGCAGATTATTGACCTTTTCCGTAATTTTGTCCGCCGGAATTTTAAGCGTGAGCGAAAGATCATCGATGATATCGCTTCGCTGCTCGAGATATTTGGCGAGGCCCTGACCGCTAAGGGCGGTGATTCTGCGTACACCCGCGGAAATGCTTTCCTCTTTTATGATTTTGAATCCGCCTATAACGCCCGTCCTGTCAACGTGAGTGCCGCCGCAGAATTCCTTGCTGAAGGCAAGATTCAAACCTTTTTCATCCGGCGCGCCGACAGCCACAACGCGGACCTCCGAACCATATTTTTCGCCGAAAAGCGCCATCGCTCCCAGTTTGTCGGCTTCTTCGCGGGAAAGGACCGCATTGGTAACGGGTAAATCGGCGGCAATTTTCCCCTTAACAAGTGATTCGACTTCTTTTATCTGCTCGGCAGTCAGCGCTTTCGGACAAGTAAAGTCGAACCGCAGATAATCGGGGCAAACCAAACTGCCCTGCTGTGCGACTGAACTGCCGAGCACCTGGCGCAGCGCCCACTGCAGAAGATGCGTAGCGGTGTGGTTTTTCTTCGTAGCGTCCCTGTCGGGACTGACAATTGCGGTAATTTTATCGCCGACAGCAAGCGTTCCTTCGATGAACCGGCCCTGGTGGATGACGCAATCGGCGACCTTCGTAGTGATATCGACGACAAATTTGCCTTTGGCCGAGTCTATGGTCCCGCAGTCGCCGACCTGGCCGCCCATCTCGGCGTAAAAGCAGGTCTTGTCGAGAACGATACCGGCCTCTTCGCCTGCATCGAACTTGCCTTTTGTTTTGAAGACGCCCTGGTCGATAAAGCCAACGATTGTCGCATCGCAGCGGTCTGTCTTGTATTTGTGCAGGTCCTCGGTTACGGGAAGTTCCGTATCTGGTGAGGTAACTAAAAGCTGGGCGCCTTTTTG
Source organism: uncultured Phycisphaerales bacterium (assembly GCA_963769245.1). Classification (GTDB taxonomy): domain Bacteria; phylum Planctomycetota; class Phycisphaerae; order Sedimentisphaerales; family Anaerobacaceae; genus Fen-1362. The sequence goes on along the minus strand of CAVYKU010000001.1, from coordinate 636,165 downwards.
CGCGGCCCTTGCGCGGCTGCGCTGCTGTTCCATCAGGGCATTAAAGCCATCAATATCGACCTTGAGACCCCGCTCCTGCGCCATCAGTTGAGTAAGGTCAACAGGGAAACCATAAGTGTCGTAAAGCTGAAAGGCGTCGTCGCCGGAAATGGTTTTGTTTTTAGCTTTATCCGCGGCATCGGTAAAAATCTCAAGCCCTCTGTCCAGGGTTCTGCCAAAGCTTGCCTCTTCGGATTCGATTACGGTTGAGACGTAATCCTTGCGTGCCTTTATTTCGGGGAACGCTTCGCCGAGACAATCATCGACGGCAGGGACAAGCTTAAAGAGGAACGGGTCGTGCAGGCCAAGCTCTCTGCCGAAACGGAATGCGCGGCGAAGAATTCTGCGAATGACATAGCCCCTGCCTTCATTGGATGGGGTCGCGCCATCAGTTATAGCCATTGAAAGTGCGCGGATGTGGTCGGCAATAACGCGGAAGGCGTTATCGGTTTTGTTGTTCAATTGCGAGGTGAATTTTTTGCCGGTCATTTCGGCAAGCCGGTCGATAACGGGCATAAACAGGTCGGTGTCGTAATTGCTGCGTTTATTTTGCAGGACAGCCGCAACCCTTTCAAGACCTGCGCCGGTATCAACGTATTTGGCGTTCAGCGGCGTGAGTTTGCCATTTTCGGCCCGATTGAATTGTATAAAGACAAGATTCCAAAGCTCGATGAATCTTGCGCATCCGGCGTTTACGGCGCATTTGTGGCCGGGGACGTTTTTCTTATCGCAGCGGTCGGGGCCAAGGTCGATGTGTATTTCACTGCATGGGCCGCAGGGGCCTGTTTCGCCCATTTCCCAGAAGTTGTCTTTCCTGCCGAATTTAAGAACGCGGTCGGCGGGCAGAGATGTTACTTTTGTCCAGAGCGACGCAGCTTCGTTGTCTTCGGGAAGATTATCGTGGGCGTCTCCCGCGAATACGGTTGCGTATAAATTTTTCGGGTTGATTTGCCAGACGTCGGTGAACAACTGCCAGGCCCATTCGATTGTCTCGGCTTTGAAATAATCATCAAAGGACCAGTTGCCAAGCATCTCGAAAAACGTGTGATGATAGTTATCGTGGCCGACTTCTTCGAGGTCGTTGTGCTTGCCGCTGACGCGGAGGCATTTCTGGCTGTTGACCGCGCGGCGGCACGAGGGGGCGCTTAGACCCAGGAATATGTCCTTGAACTGGTTCATTCCGGCGTTGGCGAAGAGCAGCGTCTGATCGCCGATGGGAACAATGGGCGAGCTGGGGACAAATTTGTGGTCTTTACTTTTGAAGAAGTCAATAAAGCCGGCTCTTATTTGTTTCGCGGTCAATGTCATATCTGCTCTGTGAAATTAGGTTGTCGTATCGTCTTTGCGAATAATGATGCCCTTGTCCAGACTGCCGGTTATTTTTTCGTGACTGCCGGCTATTTTTTCGTGGGCCCTGACGAACCTGTAAACCATAACAATAATGAACACCCAAAAGGCAATATGAAAAAGTAAAAAGCCATAACCAAAAACCTTGGCTTTCCAGTTCGGCTGCTGGACCGGTTTGTCGGGCTGCATTGTTGTGTTCTGGTATCCCTGGCCCTGATAGCCCGGATTCTGGTAAGCCGGCGCCGGTTGTGTCTGCATTGCTGCTGCAAGTAAATTCATTGTGTTATCCTTTCTAACGTATTCAGGATTTCGGCATCAGAATCCTTCAAGATTGCTTCGCTTCCCCACCAAAGGTAAAGCTCGCAATGACATTGAAAGGTTCTGCTGAAATCTGTGTAAATTTATTTTTCCGCCCCGGCGGGTTTATCTTCGATTAATCCTTTAGCAATTAGGATTTTGTGTTTTATCTGTTCGCAGAGGTCTTTGTTATCGATAAGGAATTGTCTCGCCTTTTCCCTGCCCTGGCCCAGGCGTATTTCGCCGAAACCAAGATGGGTGCCGGATTTTTCGATTACGTTGGATGTAACGCCGAGGTCGAGCAGGTCGCCTTCGTAGCTTATGCCGTGGTCGAACATAATGTCGAATTCGGCTTCGCGGAAAGGCGGGGCGATTTTGTTTTTCACGACCCTGGCGCGGACCCTGTTGCCGACCGAGCCGCTTTCTTCTTTGAGGGTCGTTATTCGCCGCAGGTCGAGACGGACCGAGCTGTAAAATTTCAGCGCGTTGCCGCCCGTGGTGGTTTCGGGGTTGCCGAACATCACGCCGATTTTCATGCGAATCTGGTTGATGAATATAAGAGCCGTTTTGCTCCTGGCGATTATAGCGGTGAGCTTCCTCATTGCCTGGCTCATTAGTCGTGCCTGAAGACCCATGTGGCTGTCACCCATTTCGCCTTCGATTTCGGCTTTCGGCGTCAGCGCGGCGACTGAGTCAATAACGAGGACATCGACGGAATTTGAGGCTATAAGCATTTCGGCGATATCGAGCGCCTGTTCGCCGTTATCCGGCTGGCTGACGAGAAGCGAGCTGACGTCAACGCCGAGGCGTTTTGCCCAGGTGGTATCGAGGGCGTGTTCGGCATCGATAAACGCCGCGACGCCGCCTGCCTTCTGGGCGTTGGCGATGATATGCAGGGCCAGGGTGGTTTTGCCTGACGATTCGGGGCCGAAAAGCTCGGCGATTCTGCCTCGCGGGATACCGGCGCCGCCCAAGGCAATATCGAGCGATAACGCGCCGGTCGGTATGCCCTGGATTCTGGCATATTTGTGCTCGTCCATCTGCATAATCGAGCCGCGGCCGTATTGCTTTTCGATTTGAGCGATGACTCTTTGCAGGGCGGATTCCGCACCCGATTTGTCCGCTGCGCCCGCCTGCTGTGGTCTTAATGGTTCAACTGCGCCTTTGGTCTGCTGGGTGGTCTTTGTCTTAGTCATTTTTCTCGACTCCTATTTGGGTATGTGAGGGGAAACGTTCCCCGGCTTTTCATTCATCCTTACCGCAACTTAAAATCGCCCAATAGAGTATAGTTTGGACCGGCTGGTGTCAACTGGCTTTGGTAAATGTAAATCGCGTCGGCGGCGATTGAGCCAAGTTTGAGATGTGAAAATTGTGCGATTGCCTCGCCCATCTTAATGCCGGCCATCGGGTGATTGACCCGACAAAGCGTCAGGTGTGCGGAAAATTCTCTTTCTTCTTTGGGGTAGCCGGCCTGTACGAGAAGGTCATCGAGGTCTTTTTGCAATGCCAATAACGCATCGGTTCCCTTGCCCGCGCCAACCCAGACGACTTTTGCGCTTCTGCCGCCTCCCTTTTGGGACCCCGTAGGGGGAAATGAGCCGACGGATTCGATTTCGAGGTTAAATTTCTGATGTGCCTGGGCGACGGTATTTGTTATTTCCTTTACCTCTTCTAATTGCTCATCGCTTATCTCGCCCAGGAATTTCAACGTAAGATGGATATTATTCGGCTCGACCCATTTGAGGTTGCCTTTTTTGACACTGACCTTAGACGCAATTTGTTTTTGTAAGTCGGCAATTGCCTTTCGGGTCTTGTCATCGATATCGATTGCGATAAACACTCGCATATTTTTGCCCCAGAGAACTTTTTTTGTTTAGCCACAGAGGGCACAGAGAACACAGAGGATTTTAACCGCTTATTTCTTGGATTACACGGCATTTTTTGACACGGATTAACACGGATTTACACTGTTTATTAAGAAAAAACGATAGTCCGCAGGATGCCTTACGGCAGACGGAGTTTGCCACGCCAATTATAAAGCTTCATCTGCCGGATAGGCGGCTTGATATATGGCAAACCCGGTTTGCGAGATGAAATTCACGTCCGAGAACGCGAAGGAACACACTTAAAACACGACATACCAAGCTTGCTTCGAGGCATATCATATTTGATATGAAGTATTTCATATATGCTTTTTAACGTTGCAAGTGTGAAATACAAGGTTTGATACTTGGAATGAAGCATTTCACATAAGCGAAGCTTATTATCATATTTGATTCGTCACGTTTCATATTTGCTCCGAGACATTTCACACTTGATATGTGATATATCAAGCTTACTCCGTGACATATCAAACTTGAAATACGATGTTTCAAGCTTGCTTTTTCGAATATCAAGCTTGATATTCGAAGTTTCATATTTGCTTTTTGATATTTCAAGCTTGAAACATCAAGTAGCAGATTCGACTTACCGGACTTACGGCCACAAAAAGGGCTTTTATGGTATCAAAAATGACGTTCGCCGCAAAAAAGCACAAAAGTCACACGAAAAGAGATAAGAAAAGCTTACAAAAGAGCTTCTGGCGATTATCAGACCAGAATCTTGACAGATAACTCATTTTATCGGATAATGTCTGCATAATCTTTTCAGGAGAAGAAACTATGCCCAATAAGTTAGTGGTGATTTTTTCGTTTGTCTTTTTGGCAATCGTTCCATCCTATGCCGCTTCACCGGCACAGGCCAATTCAGTGCCCTTAGATCAAAACTCGTTACAATCTATTATCGAAGAGGCAAAACAATACTCGTTACAATCTATTATCGAAGAGGCAAAACAATACTCGTTACAATCTATTATCGAAGAGGCAAACAAAGGCAACCCAAATTCTCAGTGCGCGATTGGTGAATTATATGCTAACGGTACTGGTGTCCCGCAAGATTACAATGAGGCATTTAAGTGGTTCACGAAGGCTGCTGAGCAAGGCAACACATTGGCACAGTCCCACATCGGCTTAATGTATACTAATGGCTATGGCGTCTCGCAGGATTACAAAGAGGCAATCAAGTGGCATACAAAGGCCGCCGAACAGGGCGATGCAGAGGCTGAGAATAACCTTGGATATATGTACTCCGAAGGTAAAGGTGTCCCGCAAGATTACAATGAGGCAGCTAAGTGGTTCGCAAAGGCCGCTGAACAGGGACTCGCAAAGGCCCAACTTAATCTCGGTCTAATGTACTATAAACTAACGTACTACAAAGGTGAAGGAATCCCGAATGGTTACACCGAGGCCATCAAGTGGTTCACAAAGGCCGCCGAGCAAGGTATATCACTTTCTCAGAACAATCTTGGTATAATATACGAAAATGGCGTAGGCGTGCCAAAGGATTACAAAGAGGCCTTTAAATGGTACACAAAAGCCGCGGAACAGGGCGATGCAGGGGCTGAGAATAACCTTGGATATATGTACTCCGAAGGTAAGGGTGTTCCGCAGAATTATAAAGAAGCCATTAAGTGGTATTCAAAGGCTGCTGAAAAGGGATATGCAAAGGCCCAGGACAATCTCGGCTTAATGTATACCAACGGCTATGGCGTCTCGCAGGATTACAAAGAGGCAGTCAAGTGGCATACAAAGGCCGCTGAACAGGGATACGCATCGGCTCAGTACAACCTCGGCGTAATGTACACCAATGGTTATGGTGTCCCGCAGGATTATAAAGAGGCCTTTAAGTGGTATACAAAAGCTACTGAACAGAAATACGCGATGGCCCAGAACAACCTCGGAGTGATGTACGAAAAAGGCTACGGCGTCTCACAAGATTACAAAGAGGCTTTTAAATGGTACATGAAGGCTGTAGAGCAGGGATGCGCAATAGCCCAAAACAACCTCGGCATAATGTATTACAATGGTTATGGTGTCTCGCAGAATTACATGGAGGCTTTTAAGTGGTTTATGAAAGCTGCCGAGCAGGGTATCTCGCTAGCCCAATATAACCTCGGCGCAATGTACAGCAATGGCGATGGCGTCAAACAAAATTATAAAGAGGCATATAAGTGGGCCTTGCTCGCAGGTATGAACGGAGTGGATGTTACAAAACTTAAACAATCTTTTTCTGACAAGATGACCCCTGCTCAGATTGCTGAGGCACAAAAACTTGCAAAAGAGTTCGTTGAAAAACAAGAAAAAGAAAAGGCCGTTAATAAAACCATGAAATAATCGGGACAACAAGTTGTTGCCAGAGCTAAAAACGCCTCTGAATAATTAAATTACTCTTGTCTCTCTGATTAGCATAAACTGCCTACGTAGCAGATTAAAATAATTGCAACATTAGAATGGTAAAATACGCCGTCTCAACCAAAGGAGATTAAAAAATGTGCATATCTGAACCAACTTTCAAACAGGCGATTGAATCTATGATCAAAGAAAAGTATGATGTCGGTTTCGATCCACTAAATGATCCAAACCCCATAAAAGCTCATATACAAGGCGGAAGCAAAGGATATACTGTTGAAGTGTATAATGAAGTGTATAATAAAACCGAAGGGGCTAGGGGATACAAAGTTATTTGCTCGGCAATCAATTACCTAGAATGTTTTGGACGGGATGATATGGGGCGAGTTATCCAAAAGATCCAGGAGCTTTTAGGGTAAGGGCGAAACCCGGGAATACCATACTTATTTCTTCTGAAATACACAATTTGCTTTTTGTGCTTTTTTGCGGCAAAACAAAATTTCTCTGTGTCCTCTATGGCTAAAATTTTACCCGATTGCGAAGCTCATTCAGTCGGCTGTCGATATTGCGTCTGGTTGTTTTTGTCAGGCCTTTGAGTGAGAAATCGGAGATTGTGAAAGACGCTACAACGGTTCCGTAAGCAACCGCCTTTTTGAGGTTTGCGAAATCGGTCTTGTTTCGCCCCGCCAGATAACCCATAAAGCCGCCCGCGAAGCTGTCGCCCGCGCCGGTGGGGTCTTTAACGATAGTGGCAGGATAAGCAGGCAGGACAAATAATTGGCCGTCTGATTGTCTTATGATTGAGCCGGATTCACCCTTCTTGATGACTACGACACTGGGTCCGAGTTTCTCTATTTTTGCCGCTGCGGTTATGAGATTATGCTCACTGGCCAACATCCTCGCTTCAGTTTCATTGAGGATGAGGCAGTCGATTTTTTTCATCAGCCGTTTCAAATCGGCGAGATTATTATTTATCCAGAGGTTCATCGTGTCCGCCGCGGCAAATTTGGGGCGATTAAGCTGGTCGAGAAGCTGGATTTGCAGAATCGGCGCGGTATTTGCCAAAAAGACGAATTTACTGTCCTTATATTCCTCCGGCATTTGGGGCGGGTTTTCGGCTAAGACGTTTAACTCGACGAAATCTGTTATGGCCTCATTCATCGGACCCTGATATGAGCCGGCCCAGCGGAAGGTCTTGCTTTTGTGCCGCAGTTCAAGCCCGTTGAGGTCAACCTTTCGGCCTTTGAAAATCTTTTTTAAATCAAACGGACAGTCCGCCCCGATTGCTCCGAGAAATCTCACGGGCGAAAAGAAACTCGCCGCCATACTGAAATACACAGCCGAGCCGCCCAGACAACCCTTGCTCACGCCAAACGGCGTCTTTACAGTATCTATCCCGATTGAACCAGTAACAAGCAACGACATAATTCATCTCCCATCTTCTTCTGGAATTTTCATATCTTGAAAAAGTTTGTGTAGAAAAATAATCATATATATTAAAAAACACAGTCCAATAGTTAATTTAAATCCAAAAGGCCAAAGAGAGCTGTCTGGCAGTTTTTATTCCCATCTCATATAGCATAAATGTGGCTATCGCTATAATAATGAAAATTAAAATCGTGATAATCCACACTATTTTTTTGCATCTTATACACATAGGACGACCTGATAAACGCTAATGGAATTAATAAGAATGGTTGCACAAGTAAAACGATAAGATAATTGATGAAAGAAAAAGTCCAGCCAGTGTAAAGTCCAAAAAATTGAATGTATAGCGTATCTTGCGCAATATGGCCTGTGACTTAGTGCGTCTTACTAAATCCTATTTCCTTTCTCCAAACTTTTGTGAGTGTGTTATCGATTCTCACTAAGGTTTTTTCTTTGCCCAGTAATTGAACTGAGTCGAATATTGGCGGGCTTATGGTTGAGCCGGTGATAGCGACACGGAGGGGCTGGGCGACTTTGCCGAGACCGACCTTGTGCTCTTCTGCCAATGCCCGCAGCATATCCTCGATACCCTGTTCGGTTAATTCCGCCATCGCGGCCAATTTATCGCGGACGAGTTTTAGCATCGCAAGGCCATTATCCTTGAACAAAACCTTTTGCACGGCCTTTTCATCGTATTCAATCCGGTCATCGGCAGTAAACAGGAATTTGCACTTGTGCTCGATATCAGCCAATGTTCTTGCGCCTTCGCAAATTTTAATAAAACGAAGCAATGTCTCATCGTCGGCTTTGGCAACCGGTGAATCGACGACTTTCAAATACGCCTTCAAATGGGCAAGTAACGTTTCTTTGGGCAGCATTTTCAGATGCTCGGTATTGCAGGCGATGAGTTTACCCCGGTCGAACAAGCTATTCGATTTAGTCAACCGTGTGATATCGAAACTTTGTATGAGTGCGTCTAATGGCACTATCTCGCGCCCGTCGCCGGGGCTCCAGCCGAGCAACGCGAGAAAATTGACCATCGCCTCGGGTATATAGCCGCTCTTGAAGAAATCGACGACATTAATTTCCGGCAATGTAACGCCAACGTATTTTGCCATTGCCTCGATTGCGGGGACATCGGGGACGCTTTCGCCTTTAAGGAAATCGTTCATCTCATCTACATTTAGTCCGCCAACACCGGCGAGTTTCACAAGGTCGATATCGGGCTTGGCCTTGATTGCCTTGCGCAGTGTTTGCGGACGTTCGCGTTTCGATAATTTGCCGCCCGATTCGCTGATAGTAACCGACATGTGCGCATACTTGGGCGGATTGTCGAAGCCGAGCGCCTCCCACAACGCCTGCTGGCCCGGCGTATTCATTAAATGCTCCTGACCCCTTATTACGTGGGTGATACCCATAAGGTGGTCGTCGATTACGCAGGCGAAATTATACGTCGGGAAGCCATCGCTTTTGATTATGATGAAATCGCCTAATTCCGCTGTATTGAAACTGACCTCGCCGCGGACAATATCGTTGATGACGATGGTCCCTTCGGGCATAGCGAAACGAATTGTAACGGATTTGCCCTCGGCCTTCGCTTTTTTGACTTCCGCTTCGGTCGGCAGCACGGCGGGCCTTTGATACACGAAACCTTTTTTCTGTGCCTCGGCCTGTTTGCGTAGTTTTTCAAGCTCTTCACCCGTCTCGAAGCAATAATACGCCCTGCCCTGCTCAAGAAGCTGCCTGATGTATTTATCGTAGATATCTCTTCGCTGCGACTGGAAATATGGGCCGTTTGGGCCATCGACTTCGGGGCCTTCGTCCCATGTTATTCCGAGCCATTTCAGGTCATCGATAACCTGCTGGGTAGCAGTCGGGGTATTGCGTTTGAGGTCGGTATCCTCGATGCGCAGGATGAATTTACCGCCTGTTTTCTTAGCCAAAAGCCAGTTAAACAGGGCTGTTCTTGCTCCGCCTATATGAAGGTATCCCGTCGGCGACGGGGCAAAACGAGTTACGACCATTATAAAACTCCAAAAAGATATATAAGCGGGTTTTAGGATAAGCGTAAACGCCGCCGAAGTCAATTTTCAAAACCGCCGGTATAACGTTAAACCCTGCTTGACTATGGCGGGCGGGAGGACTAAAATGGCGTTTATTAACAATCATTTGTAATTTTGGGACTGGTTTATCGGATTGACAAATGGCGAGGATTAAACTGCCGGATGGCGCGATTATAGAGGCCAATGACGGCATCACGGGAAAGCAGGTAGCGGAAAAAATCGGCGCAGGACTGGCGAAGGCAGCCATAGCGGCCAAAGTCAACGGCAATATCGTTGACCTGTCGGCTCCGATAAACGGCGACGCAAGCATCCAAATCATCACCTCCAAAGACACCGAAGGCCTTGAAATAATGCGCCATAGCTGTGCGCATATTATGGCCGAGGCGATTTGCCAGCTCTGGCCCAAAACAAAACTCGTTTACGGGCCGACCGTTGACGACGGGTTTTATTACGATATCGACCTCGATGAACCGATTCGCCCGGGCGATTTCGAGCGCATCGAAGAAAAAATGGGCGAAATCGTCAAGGCCGACAAGCCCTTCATAAGGAAGGAAATGACCCGCGCCGAGGCGATTGCCAAATTAGGCGGCGAAAAATACAAAACCGACAACGTCAACCGCGCCACCGGCGACATACTCAGCTTTTACTCATCCGGCGACGGCTTCGAGGACCTTTGTAGAGGCCCGCATATCCCAAGTGCGGGCAAAGCGGGTGCATTCAAGATTATGTCGGTAGCCGGGGCTTACTGGCATGGCGACGCGACGCTGAAGATGCTGCAAAGGGTCTATGGAACCTGCTGGCGAAACCGCAAAGAGCTTGACGAATACCTTACCCGTCTCGAAGAAGCGAAAAAACGCGACCACCGCGTTATCGGCAGGCAGTTAGATTTGTTCAGTTTCAATGACGCGGGGCCTGGTTTCGCGTTTATGCATCCTAAGGGGATGATTATCTGGAATTCGATAGTCGATTTCTGGCGCGGCGTTCACAAGCGATTTGGCTACGAGGAAATCAAAACGCCCATTATTCTTAACAAAGACCTGTGGCACAAGAGCGGCCACTGGGACCATTACAAAGAGAATATGTATTTCACCCGCTTCGACGATGCCGACTACGCGATAAAGCCGATGAACTGCCCGGGCGGCTGCTTAGTTTACCAAACCCGCAAACATTCCTACCGCGAATTCCCGCTGCGGGTCGCGGAGCTGGGGCTTGTCCACCGCCACGAGGCAAGCGGCGTAATACACGGGCTTTTCAGGGTGCGGCAATTCACCCAGGACGATGCCCATATCTTCTGCACACCCGACCAGATTGAGGCGGAAATCGTGGGCGTTATCGAATTGACCTTCGAAATATACCGGGCGTTCGGCTTCAAGGATTTCCACATCGAGCTGTCCACCAAGCCCGAAAACCACATCGGCTCCGACGAAATCTGGGAAACTGCCACCAACGCCCTCATCAATGCTCTTAAGCACAAGAATATCGATTACAAGGTCAACGAGGGCGACGGCGCTTTCTATGGCCCCAAAATCGACTTCCATATCGAGGACTCGCTTAAACGCTCCTGGCAACTGGGCACCATCCAGCTTGATTTCTCGATGCCCCAGCGGTTCGAACTTGTCTTTACAGATAAGGACAACACCGAGAAGACGCCCGTTATGATTCACCGCGCGGTGCTTGGCTCATTCGAGCGGTTTATCGGGATTCTCATTGAGCATTACGCGGGTGATATGCCCTTGTGGCTTGCTCCGCAACAGGTAATAATACTGCCCATAAGCGAAAAGACCAATGATTACGCCGAGGCGGTCGAAGCCCGGCTAAAGATACAGGGGTTGCGTGTTTCCTGTGATTTGACCGATGAGAAAATAGGGGCAAAAATCGCCCGAACGCACGGCGACAAGCCCCCATATATGCTTGTTGTTGGGCCCAAAGAATCGCAGTCGGATTCCGTAAACGTCAGGATTCGGGGCCATGACCAGACAAAGACGCTGAAAGTCGATGAATTTGCGGCAATAGCCTCAAAGAAAATTGCCGATAAACAGGTAGAGCTGGCCTTGTAGGCCGAGATGTTTGAAAGTTTTGACAGGCAACCATATTTATAGTTTTTGGAAAGGTGATAGTGAGTGATAATAAAAGTTAAGGGGTTGAGGATAAATGGGGGGATACGAGCAGATAAGGTTCGGCTCGTCGATGCAGAAAACAATCAGGTCGGCATAGTTGACCGGCTTTTTGCCCTGGAAAAATCCCGCGAGGCCAATCTCGACCTCGTCGAGGTATCGCCGACAAGCGACCCGCCGGTATGCAGGATAATGGATTACGGCAAGTGGGTCTATGAGCAGAAACGCAAAATCCGCGAGGCACGCAAAAAAACGCACCATACCGGCTCACTCAAGGAAGTCCGACTGCGGCCCGAAACCGATACACACGATATCGAAATAAAGGTCAAGCACGCCCGTGAGTTTATCGAAAAGGGGCACAAGGTCCAGTTTACGCTTATTTTCCGCGGCCGACAGATGCTCCACAAGGAAAAAGGCACGGAGGTTCTCAACGGCATAGTCGAGTCCTTAGTGGATGTAGCCAAGGTTGACCGCTCCAGCGAGATGATGGGTAAGCGAATGACCATGGTGATTGCGCCAAAATAACAGGCCTGAAATAGTCGTTTTTTCCGTATAATCCCGAAATCACTGTTGACCCGGGCGGGTAAATAGTGTATTCTCCCCTGTTTAACCCGTGAGATAGCAAGTCGCTATGTCGATATGCTATCTCCAGCGTTTTATCTCACGGGTTTTACTCATTGCCGGGTAATACTGTTATGCGCCCGGTTTAACGGACTTTTTTCAGGGTAGCGAACAATGCCAAAGATGAAGACCCATAAGGGAATAAAAAAGAGATTCAAGGTTACCGCCTCAGGGAAGCTGCGATACAAGCACCCCTCGGGCAACCATTTAATGAACAGCAAGAACGCCAAGAAGCGAAAAAGAATAGCCGGCCCCGCTATTATGACTGGGGTTTACGCCGACAAAATCAAGGCGATGTCCGGCAAATAGCTTTTTTTGGCCCGCGTGAATCGAGGAATCGATTGCCTGCGATTGGCCGACTAAGCAGTGAGTTAAGAAAGGAAATCGGGTATGCCAAGAATTAGAAAAGGCGCAGCAAGACGCCAGGCGCACAGAAGAGTATTAAAAGCGGCGAAGGGTCGTCGCAGTTCCGCCGGTCATCTTTATCGTGCCGCAAAGGAATCGATTGTCCGTGGTGGAGTTTATGCGCGTTTTGGGCGTAAGCTTCGCAAACGCGATTTCAGGACGCTGTGGATTACGCGGCTGACCGCCGCCTGCCAGCAGCGGGGCATTATGTACAGCCGGCTCGTCAGCGGACTCAAAAAGGCCAATATCACCCTGAACCGCAAGATGCTCAGTGAAATAGCGATAGCCGACCCGGTTGCATTTGATGCAATCGTTGCGGCGGCAAAACCGGCGAAAATATAAGAGTTTAACTCCCGCCACATAGGTGGGAGCTATTTCCGAGAAAACGGAAATCCAGTTTCAGGACAGGGCATGCTTGAGCAATTCGCCAAAATCGGTAAGGACGCTCTCGAAGAGCTCAAATCTGTCGCCGATAGCGCGTCGCTGGAGCAATTCCGCATAAAATACCTCAGCAGAAAAGGCCTTGTCACCAATATACTTACACAGATAGGCAAAGTTGCGGAAGAAGACAGGCGCACCGCAGGACAGCTTGGAAATAGAATCAAAAACGAGGTCAACGCCGCATTCGAGCAGCTTAAAGAAAAAATCGCCCAGACCCAGCGTTCCAAAAGCAGGCAGTTGATTGACGTTACCCTGCCGGGAATACATCCGCGAATCGGCAAACGGCACGTCATCAATCAGACCACTAACGAATTACTGGAGATTTTCGCCCGGATGGGCTTCTCGGTTGCATACGGGCCTGAGGTCGAGGACGAATGGCACAATTTCGTCGCTCTCAATATCCCCACTGAGCATCCGGCACGCGACCCATTGGATAACTTTTACGTCGACGACCTGACCCTTTTGCGGAGTCAGACCTCGACAATCCAGATTCGCGTAATGGAAAAGCAAAAGCCCCCTATCCGCGTCGTCGCCCCGGGCCGGGTTTACAGGCCCGACACCGTTGACGCGACGCATATGTTTATGTTCCACCAACTCGAAGCCCTCGTCGTCGATGAAGGTGTTACTATGGTCGATATGAAGACCACAATCGACCAGTTCATAAAAGTTTTCTTAGGCAAGGACGTAAAATGGCGTTTTCGCCCGAGCTTTTTCCCGTTCACCGAGCCCAGCGCTGAAGTAGATTTACTCTTAGCTGATAAGACGGGCAAAGAGGTCTGGGTCGAGATGGGCGGCTGCGGTATGGTTGACCCGAATGTTTTCGACGCGGTGGGCATCGACAGCGAAAAATATACCGGCTGGGCTTTCGGCTTCGGCATCGAGCGGCTGGCTATGAGAAAATACGGCATCACCGATATTCGTTTATTCTACGAAAACGACCTTCGCTTCTTACAGCAGTTCTGAAATTGAACTGCTAATCCTGAGCTTGTCGAAGGACTGATTCAGTTTTAAGTTGCGGAGACAACAATATGAATTACAAAGGCATAATCCTCGCGGGCGGAAGCGGCACCCGGCTCCATCCCGTAACAAAGGCCATAAGCAAGCAGCTTATCCCGATATATGATAAGCCGATGGTATATTATCCGCTGACGACGCTGATGCTGGCGGGAATAAAAGAGATTCTTATTATCAGCACGCCCGCCGACCTGCCAATGTACAAAAAAGTCCTCGACGACGGCTCGCAGTGGGGTATCCGGCTCGAATACGCGGAACAACCCAGGCCCGAAGGACTCGCACAGGCGTTTATCATCGGCAAAAAGTTTTTGGCGGGCAGCCCGGCATGTTTGATTCTCGGCGACAATATCTTTTACGGCCACGGGCTTGGCGGTTCGCTCAAAAAGGCGGTCGGCAGTGAAGCCGGCGCATCGATATTCGGCTACTGGGTCAGAGACCCGCAGCGATATGGCGTTATAGAGTTTGATAAAACCGGCAAGGTAATATCAATCGAGGAAAAACCGCAAAAACCGAAATCCAATTACGCGGCCGTCGGGCTTTACTTCTACGATTCGCAGGTCTGCGACATAGCCGCGACCATCAAACCCTCGGCCCGCGGTGAGTATGAAATCACCGACCTCAATAACGCTTACCTTAAAATCAACAAGCTGAAAGTTGAATTACTGGGACGCGGGACCGCCTGGCTCGATACCGGCACACCGGAATCGATGCTTCAGGCGTCGAATTTCGTCCAGACCGTCCAGCAAAGACAGGGCCTGATGATTGCCTGCCCCGAAGAAATAGCGTTTCATCTCGGCCTTATCAACGCCAAACAATTGACTAAACTCGCAGAACCATTAGCCAAAAACTGGTATGGGCAATATCTCCTTAATCTTGTGGATGAGCGCCGCTGAATGAAAGTAACGCAGACAAAACTGGCCGGCGTGCTGATTATCGAACCCGATGTTTTCGGCGACGCACGCGGTTTTTTTATCGAAACATTCAGCAGCAAACGCTATGAAGAAGCGGGTTTAAAGTTGCCTTTTGTTCAGGATAACGTTTCATTTTCAGCAAAAGGCGCCCTGCGTGGTCTACATTTTCAAAATCCGCACGCACAGGGCAAATTAGTGCAGATATTATCCGGCAAGGTTCTCGATGTGGCTGTCGATATCCGCGTCGGCTCGCCAAATTTCGGACAGTGGTTTGGCGAAACGCTGTCGGCGGAAAATCACAAACAGATGTATATCCCGCCTGGTTTTGCGCACGGCTTCTGCGTTCTGAGTGACAATGCGCTATTCTCCTACAAATGCACCGACTACTACAACCCGACAACCGAGGGCGGCATAATCTGGAATGACCCGGACATCGGGATTGCCTGGCCGGTTAGCACTCCGCTGGTTTCGAAGAAAGACGCCGGTTATCCCCGGCTAAAAGATATTCCGAAGGACAAGTTACCGCGATACAGGGAAAACAAATGAGCGGCTCTCCTGATAAAGTAATCATACTCGGCGGCAAGGGAATGCTGGGCACAGACGTAACGGCAGAGTGCAAAAGCCATGGTATCGATTTCGAGGTGTTTGACCTGCCTGAATTCGATATAACCAACGAACGCCAGCTATTGAGGGTAATTCATCAGGCGAAAACGATAGTCAATTGCGCCGCTTATACCAATGTCGAAAAGGCCGAGACGGAAACCGAACTTGCGTTGCGCATCAACACCGAGGCCGTAAGGATGCTTGCCGTATCCGCGAGGAAATCCGGCGCGTGGGTCCTGCATATAAGCACCGATTTTGTTTTCGATGGCGTCTCCGATAAACCATATACCGAGAAGGACATTCCGCATCCGATAAACGCCTATGGCAGAACCAAGCTTGCGGGCGAGCGTCTGCTGGTTGAAAACCACTGCCATTACTGTATCATGCGGGTCGAGTGGACTTACGGCCTCAAGGGCGATAATTTCGTAAAGAAAATCATTCAAAAGGCGCAGACGCAAAAAGAAATGAAGGTTGTCGATGACCAGGTCGGCTCGCCTACCGCGACAACCGAGGCCGCCGGGGCCATTTGTGACCTCATCAGCAAAAAGCCGACGGGCATATACCATTTCGCGAACCAGAGATACGCCAGCCGACTTGAAGTCGCCCGGTTTATCGCAGAAAAGCTGAATCTCGGCGTTAAACTGACCCCCTGCAAAACCAGTGATTTCCCTTCCGCGGCGGCCAGGCCGTTAAACAGCAGATTCGATTGCAGCAAAATAAGGCCCCTGCTCAGCGGCCCGATTAAACCCTGGCAGGGACCTCTGGAGGAATTCCTTAAACAGGCCCGGTCCTGAGCGGAGTCGAAGAATATGAGAAAATTACTCGTTACAGGCGGAGCCGGCTTTATCGGCAGTAATTTCGTGAGGATGATTCTTTCCGAACAACCGGATTGTTTCGTCATCAATCTCGACAAGCTGACTTACGCGGGTAATCTTGAAAATCTCGCCGGCTTTGAAAATCATAAAAATCATAAATTCATAAAAGGCGATATCTGCGACGCCAAACTTATCGAGCGTATCATCGACGAGTTCAAAATCGACTCGATTGTCAACTTCGCCGCCGAAAGTCACGTTGACCGTTCAATATCCGAACCGAAAATTTTTATCGAAACCAACGTTACGGGGACATTGACGCTTCTCGAGGCGACAAGAGACAAGAAACTTCGGCAATTCGTCCAGATTTCGACCGACGAGGTTTATGGCGCCCTTGGGCGTGAAGGGATGTTTAAGGAGGATACGCCGCTTAGTCCCAACTCGCCGTATTCAGCCAGCAAGGCCTCGGCGGACCTTCTCGTCCGCGCATTCGGGCATACATTCGGCGTCCAATACAATATCACCCGCTGCTCGAACAACTACGGGCCTTATCAATTCCCGGAAAAGCTCATCCCGCTGATGATTAATAACGCGCTCAACGATAAACAGCTTCCCGTTTACGGCGACGGAATGCAAATCCGCGACTGGCTTTACGTCTATGACCATTGTACCGCCATCTGGAAGGTCCTCACCGAGGCGGCGCCCGGCGAAATATACAACATCGGCGGCTGCAACGAGAAAGCCAACATCGACGTTGTCCGGCTGATACTTGGCCGCTTAGGCAAACCGGAATCACTCATCAAACACGTTACCGACCGCCCCGGCCACGACAGACGATATGCCATCGACGCTTCAAAGATAATCGGCAAGCTGAACTGGAAGCCCTCTGTTTCGTTTGAGCAGGGCATCGTCAAGACGATTGACTGGTATCTGGCAAATCGCAAGTGGCTGGCCAACATTGTTTCAGGCGATTACCAGAAGTATTACGATTCGATGTATAAGAACAGGTGATTGCTGCCGCGAAAGCTCGTCGCGAAATTACTGGTCTAAGCTCATATCTTCCATCAACTCTTTTGCCAGATTTGAATTGAAAAGCCGGCGAATTTTATGTTCCGCCTTTACCTGTGCCCGCAAGTGCCCCAAGCGTCGTTCAGCAGGTCGTAAACCGGCAGTCGCGTGCGCGAGGTGAACCATATATTTCATCATTTCGGCGGTATCAATCACCGAGGCTTGATAGCCGTGCTCTTTTAGCTGGTAATACATCTGTTCTCCCGCCGTGTAACCCTTGTACTTGCCCGCGGAATCAAAACGAAGTCCAAATCGTCTTATGGGTTCAGAACGATAAAGCGCGCAGTAATCGCGCGGGCATAGCTCACGCGGCCGTTGTCTGGCTTTTTCATCTCCCAGAAAAGTCCTTTTGAACCAGAGCTGCGCCTTTTTGGTATCGGTGATTTTTCTCAAAAACTCGTTCAGCGGGCTTCTTAACTCGAGTTTCCACGCCCCTGACGCCGCGCACTTCGGGTCATTGAGCATCGGTTCAAGCATCCGCTCCAGCCACCCCGGATGTTTTACGATGGTATCCGTGTGCATAATAATGAAATAGTCGCCGTGGCTGTTGGCAAAGCCGATGTCCAGCGCCGTAACAAAACCGTCCACCCAGAACGCCGGAAGGTCCTGTTTGCGCCGTTCTATCAATCGTATCCATTCAAGCCCACGAAGGTAATCCAGCGATTCATCCTCTGAGCCGTTATCCACCACGATTACCTCAATCGGTATGTTAGTGGTAAACTTACGAATCGCACGCAGGCAAAGCGTTATCAGTTCCTGCACCTGCCAGTGAGGCAAACAAATTGTTACAAGCGGCTCTTTTTGGGGCATTTAATTGTCCTTCGATTAAATAATTTATAAGTCCGGTCATTGTAGGCAACAGCGGTAACGCAGTCAATTCCCTGTTGGTTTTTCCCGGCAAGCAGGGTATAATAACCGCCGGTCGATTGTGACTCCATAATTAGAAGGTTGTCGAGGGCAGAACAATGAAACGGATTCTTGTTACAGGCGGAGCGGGTTTTCTCGGCTCACATCTTTGTGAGCGTCTCCTGAAAACCGGCAACGACATCCTCTGCGTTGACAACTACTTCACGGGAAGAAAAGACAACGTCGCCCATCTTATGGACAATCCCCATTTCGAAATTATGCGTCACGACGTAACTTTTCCGCTGTATGTAGAGGTGGATGAAATTTACAACCTCGCCTGTCCCGCCTCGCCCATTCATTACCAGTTTGACCCGGTCCAGACCACGAAGACAAGCGTCCACGGGGCAATCAATATGTTAGGGCTTGCCAAACGCATCAAGGCCAAAATTTTTCAGGCCTCCACAAGCGAGGTCTATGGCGACCCCAATGTTCATCCGCAGACCGAATCATACTGGGGTCATACTAATCCAATTGGCATTCGTTCCTGTTACGACGAGGGTAAACGCTGTGCTGAGACGCTGTTTTTCGATTACTACCGGCAGCACAAGCTCCGCATAAAAGTCGCCCGCATTTTTAATACTTATGGCCCGCGGATGCACCCCAATGACGGCAGGGTCGTCTCGAATTTCATAATACAGGCGCTCAAAAACGAACCGATAACCATTTACGGCGACGGCTCGCAGACTCGCTCGTTTTGTTATGTTGACGACCTCATTGAGGCCTTTGTTCACCTGATGGATACCCCCGATGATTTCACCGGCCCCGTTAATCTCGGCAACCCAACCGAAAATACAATTCTCGAACTGGCGAAGACCGTTATCGACCTCGTCGGCTCCCGCTCCAAATTAGTGCGTAAGCCGTTACCATCCGACGACCCCAGACAACGGTGTCCCGATATAACGCTCGCAAAAAAGACCCTCGACTGGCAGCCCACAGTTCCTTTGCGGGAAGGTTTGAAAAAAACCATCGAATACTTTGACCGCCTCCTGAACAAAAAAGAATCGCGTCCGCCACTGCCGATAAAATCTGTTGCGCCAAAACATCGCAATATAGAGGCCAGGAAGCCGTGAACGATTTGCATTGTTCTTCAGGAAAAGCCACGGCTGCAATCGAAAATTTGAACTCTCACGGTAACAATATATTTCGATTAAGAGAAATGTCGAAGATGTCGCTAAACAGCACCTGTGCTTTTGCTGCGGCGCCTGCGCGGCGGTATGTCCTGCAAACGCCATAGTATGGTTGAAACCATCAACGGCCTGCTGATTCCCAAAGTCAATGACTCAACCTGCAACGGCTGTGGGTGCTGAAATTATCTGGAAATGAATTGCGTAAACTGTGCGAATTTGATAGAAACGCCAAAAACAGGTTCGGCAACGAGTTGTATCGTTTCACAAGAGGAATTTCGGGCTATGTTGAGGAAAATGCTTAGGCAAACAGTCGGTTTCTGGATGCGACCGGCGGTGCCCGTCGATTGGGTGCAAAACGATGAAACATCATGGCTGGGACACTACTTAGGCAGCTTTGAAAAATCTGTCCGTGCCACCCGATTTGCCGCCCGCATCGAGCGTCTCTCAGCACATACAACCCGCCTGGGCCCGCAGCGCCTTTGGGACAAGTACCTTGAGATACCAGGCTACCATAAAAACAACTCTACTCGTCGGCCTGATGAGGTTCGCTCACACTTCGATGTCTGCAATCTCTTTGCCGACCTGGTTCGTGTCCGTCGCCCGAATCTCGTAGTCGAATTCGGAGCCGCGTTTGGCGTTTCCGGCATGTATTGGCTCGCAGGTCTGGAAGAAGCGTCTGCCGGCCGCCTCCTCAGCTTTGAAGCCAATAAAAATTGGTGTGCCATAGCCCGACAAAATATGACTCAGATTGGGACACGGTTTAAACTTGTTGAAGGCACTTTCGAGAGCAACATTGATGTCGAACTTGCTCCCGGCGAAAAAATTGATATTTGTTTCATCGACGCCATCCACACCCGTGAATTCGTTACTCGCCAGTTTGAAATAGTCGCGGCTCGACTTGCCACGCAGGGATTGGTCGTCATTGATGATGTTGATTTCCCGGGTATGGACGGATGCTGGGAAGATATTGCCGTCGATCCACGTGTTCGCGCCAGTGCCATTTTGCGCCGTCACATCGGTATTGTTGAATTCAAATAAATTATATGCCGTCTGCAATAATGGCACAGTTTGCCAAGAAACACTTTGT
The DNA here is from genome assembly GCA_963769245.1 of uncultured Phycisphaerales bacterium. Taxonomy (GTDB): domain Bacteria; phylum Planctomycetota; class Phycisphaerae; order Sedimentisphaerales; family Anaerobacaceae; genus Fen-1362. Next base: position 615,656 of record CAVYKU010000001.1, on the reverse strand, counting down.
GATTTCATTTCGTTGCGAAATCGATAAATAACAGCTTTCAGGGAGACAGTCAGAGCTTGGGTTTAAGAAATATAATTAGAGCTTGCAGATTCGTAAAACGAATCATTTTCACGAAAAAGCCGCGAATAGGTTACGTCGGAGGTTACCAAGGTCACAGAAACCTCGGCGACGAGGCCCTTTACGCTGCGCTCAGGCGGTTATTTTCATCAGGCAACTTTATCGACTACAACAGGGGGCTTTTGCCGAATCGTATAGTCAGGTCTCTTCCCAAATGCGACCTTATGCTTATGGCGGGCGGAACTCTTGTTGGCGGGCAAAAGGAATCCTCGTATCGGTGGGCCAAAACTTGCTTTACCCTCGCGCCTAACGGCATTATCTTCGGTTCAGGTGTGGTCAGTCCGGAATTTACAACTGCTGTATTGGGGCAGCCGGCTGAAATACAAAAACAGTGGGCGGAGATTATAAAAAAATGTGATTACATCGGCGTAAGAGGCCCTTTGTCGCGTGGCATTCTTGAAGGGTGGGGAATTCATAATGTCGAGATTATCGGCGACCCCGTCCTGAGTATTTCCCAAAGCAAAATGCCCGATGCCCGTTCCATCGAAAATAACCTGATTGGCTTTAACGTAGGCCAGGCGGAAGGCAGTGTCTGGGGCAGCGAAGCGCATATATGCGAAGAATTCATAAAATTGGCACAAATTGCAGACAAAGCCGGCTTTCGTATCAGGTGGTTTGTTGTTTGGCCAAAAGATTTGCCCGTGACTAAGCAGGTTATCCGCGACAGTGGTGTGCCGGCTGATATTTGTGAGATTTACGAGGACTACGAGAAATATATGGATATCGTGAGCCGGGCAAATATCTTCGTGGGAATGAAGCTTCACGCCGTAGCGCTGGCGACCTGCGCTTACGTCCCATCAGTAATGCTCGAATATAATCCGAAATGCAGGGACTATATGGATTCGATTGGGCAGGGTGAATTTACGCTGCGCACCGATACGTTTACCGCACAGCAGATATGGGAAAAAGCTGAAAAGCTGCTCGCGAATCGCTCCTTTGTCGCAAAAAGTTTATTTGAAGCCGTCTCAAAATTTCGTAAACTTCAATCCATGCGGGCTTCTGAAATAAGCGCAAATCTCGGTTTGAAACAAATTAGCAATTGAAGGGGCTGAACATATCGATAAAGCCAAACGCATTCTGATTGTCGCCGACCTCACTTATAAGCCGGCCAAGATGTTTATTTACCAGCCGCCTAAACTGGCCAAAGGCTTTATACGCCTCGGCTACGACGTTCGTCTGTTTAATTACACCGGCGCCCTCAATGAGTTAAGCTGTTTCAAAAGCAAAACCCTCACTCGATTATTTTACAAGCGAAAAGCCGACCATCTCCTCTCAGCCGAAATCAAGGCCTATAAACCTGATGTTGTTCACATCAGCTTCCCGAGAATGCTCGATGGAGATACCATCGAACATATCCGAAGCGCCGCTCCAAATGCCGTCTTCATAGGTTTCGATGGCGACCTATGGCCTGCTTTGCGGCGAGAACGAATCAATGTCGCAAAAAAGCTCGACATCGTTACCGCAACCAATGATGGCGCAGGCCTGCTGGCCTATAAGGACGCCGGCGTGCCAAAATGTGTCTTTATGCCCAATATGTGCGACCCCGATACCGACCATCGATATGACGTTGAGGAAAAATGGAAGACTGATGTTCTCTGGACCGGACTAATCATACACGACCCCAAACGATACCCCGGCGAGCAAATGCGTTACGATATTATCAACCGATTGAACAAAATGCCGAACTGTGCCGTTTACGGCTGCTGCGGCAAACCAGGTATAGGCGGCTTTGAATACCTTTACGCAATCAGCGGTGCAAAAATCGGACTAAGCATCAACGCCGACAACAATGTTCGCCTTTATCACTCCGACCGGCTGACGCATTACCTTTCCTGCGGCACTTTTACCCTCGCCAAAAAAGTCCCGGACAGCGACCTGCTTTTTAAAGATAAGCAGCACCTGCGGTATTTTGAAACCGCTGAAGAATTCTTTGAATTGGCGGACTGGTTCCTTAAACACGCCGACGAGAGAAAAAAAATCGCCGACGCCGGAATGAAATGGATGCACGAACAGTTCAACAACGTCAAAATCGCCGGCTATATCCTCGATTTGATTGAAAAAGGCGCATATAAAGCACCCTGGAATTCTGCCCTATGACGCAAAACATTCGGACAATTCCAGTTTTATGTAATATATGCCAGCGCGACAACGCCACGCCGCTTTGGATGGCGATTGACCGTCTTCACGGGTTCGAAGGACAGTTTCAATATGTTCAGTGTAAGGGTTGCGGCCTGGTCTATATGAATCCGCAGATTGCGCCAGAGTGCATCTCGCGATTTTATCCCGATGATTACGCCCCCCACCAAGCATCCTCTGCTGTCTCGCAACAGCAAAACGCGGAGGCGGCACCGGTACACAAACCGGATTTGCCCAAAATGATTCTTGATACGCTGAATTCTCAATCGAGCGTGCTCGACATCGGCTGCGGCAACGGCGAATTCCTCAATCGGATGCGTCAATTCTGCCGCTGCCGGGTCAACGGGGTCGATACCTCTGAAAATGCCGTGCTCTGTGCAAAAAAACAGTATGGCCTTGATGTGTTCCAGGGGGAAATTACGGCGGCTCCCTTTGAGGAAAAATCCTCTGACCTGATTACCGCCTGGTCCTGCATCGAACACATAAATAACCCGGCACAGGCCGTTAAAAAAATGTTCGCGCTTTGCAAACCCGGCGGCTTCCTGTTTTTCAAAACCCCCAATTATGACAGTTTCGCCGCAAAGTTATTCAAAGACAAATGGTATCATCTGGACTGCCCCCGTCATTTATATATATTTTCTCCTGCTGCCATTACCGCCCTGCTCGAAAAATCCGGTTTTGATGCGGTCAACGTGTACTACGAATCATCTTCCAAAGGGTGGCTTGGCTCGCTGCAATATGTTTTTTACGGCGATAATTATCACCCGGCAACAAAAAATAAACTTCGCCGCTCCGTTTTGGCCAAGGCGTTTGTCTCGCCGCTATCTCGTCTGTCGGCATGGCTGAAAAAAGCTGATACAATGATAATAACCGCCCGGAGAAAAAAACCGTGAAACTTTTGATTCTGTCAAATAATACCAGCCGGGCGAGTTTCAGGCAGCGTATAGCTGTTTATCTCGATACTCTCGGAGCCAGTGATATCGATTGCCACGTCGAGCAATTGCCGCAGTGGATAATGTCTCGTCGCCGGCTGTTTATGCGGGCAAAAGATTTCGATGCCGTTTTTCTTCACAAAAAATTACTGAACCCTTTTGATGCTTATTATCTGAAAAAATACGCGAAAAAAATAATTTATGACTTCGACGACGCCGTAATGTTCGACGACAAACACCCCGAAAGGCCCCACCACAAACGACAAACTTCCTTCAGAAGAACCGCGGCACTTGCCGACCTTGTCATCGCCGGCAACTTTTATCTGGCCGAACACGCGAGAAGATTTAATCCTAATGTCGAAATCCTCCCTACCGGCCTTGATACAAAGGCCTACAAAACCACCACAAAAAAAGCCGGCGACGGCAAAATACGTCTCGTCTGGATAGGCAGCCGCCCCACTTTGCCTCATTTAAAACATATCTCGCCTGCGCTCGAAGAAATCAGCTCACGTTTCGATAATGTTGTACTCAAAATTATCTCAGACGAATTTTTTGACCTGAAAAATATCTCAGTCGAAAAACTGTCGTGGTCTTTGGAGACCGAGGCAGCAGAGCTTGTCAGCAGTGATATAGGTCTTGCGCCGCTGGTCGACAATAATTTTACGAGAGGTAAATGCGGCTTCAAAATCCTCCAGTATCAGGCCGCCGGCCTGCCCATTGTCGCAAGTCCGGTTGGTATCAATGCGGAACTTGTCCGCGATGACGTCAATGGTTACCACGCCGCTGCTGTCACGGATTGGGTTGAAAAACTATCTGCCCTTGTGAAAGATACATCAATCAGAACACGAATGGGACAATCAGCAAAACAAATGGTCGTAAGTTATGACTTGTCTGTTTTAGCTCCTCGCCTCCTCGCATTGATTAAAGGTGTGATAACAGGTTAACATCCCGGCTCCATGATACCCTGATAATCCTCTACTTGCCTATAACGCATATCCCCATCTTGTCCGCCAGGGCAAGTGTCTGGGGCTTGTCGATAATTATCGTCTTGCCGGCTTCGACCACAAGGCATTTTGCGCCGTTTTTCGCCAGCGAATTTATCGTATCCGGCCCCACGCAGGGGACATCGAACCGCATATCCTTTTTTGCTTTTGCTGCCTTTAGAAGTGTCCAGCCGCCCGCTTTGCACAGCCGGCCCGCGCGTTCAATCATATCCGCCGTGCCTTCAATGCCCTCGACCGCTATAACTTCCCGTTCCTTGACGGCAATTGCCTGGCCTATGTCCATCTCCGCTATTTTTTTTACGATTGCCCAGCCGAATTCGATGTCGTCGGCGAGCGATGCGCTCGGCCCGCGTCCGGTCATAGGTCCGTTTGACGCCAGGTGTTCTTTGCAGTATTTCGTCGAATCTTCCAGAATTATTCCTCCGCTTGCCAGCTCATCTGCCAGGGCCGACAGAAGTGTTTCATTTTGTTTGTTTTTCCTGCGAAGCCGCCAGTACCAGATTCTCACCGCCCGCCAGTCGGGCAGGTATTTCAGGATTCGCCAGGGCGTAAAAATCCGCCCCTTGGCGACTCGCCCAACCATAACCGTGCCTGTTACGCCGTGTCTTTTTAATTTGCGAATCCAGTTGCCCGGCCGGGCCAGCGGCACCGTATAAAAAACATCCACCTCATCCGCCAGCGCCTGTTCCGTGCTTCCTTCAAGGCCGACGCAAATAACTTTCGTCCCCGCCTTTTTGCGCCTACCGCTATCATAAACGGAAGCCGGCCTTCGCCCGCAATCAATCCGACAATTTTGGCGCTACCCATATTACTCCCAGACCAGGAAAAATTTATGGTTGTGCGGAATGCTGTGAATCTTCCGGGTGGGACGGTTTATTTTCTCCGCCGGATAAAAGCTGCTTCATCTGCGCCTGAAGTTCACGGATGCTTTGTTTCATCTCGGGAAGATACTGAATCATACCATAAGCGCGTTTGCCCTGCCCTGCTTCTATCGCCGGGGCTCCCAATACAACTTTGCCGTCCGAGACGTTATTGATTACGCCCGCTTGTGCCCCGATTGCGACGCAGTTTCCGATAGTGATATGCCCGACGAGTCCCGCCTGTCCGCCGATAATACAGTGATGCCCCAGCGTCGTCGAGCCGGCGATGCCCACTTGTGCCACAAGCAGGCAGTGAGGCCCGACCTTTGTCCCGTGTCCAATCGCAATCAAATCGCCAAGTTTGCTTCCCTGCCCGATTATTGTGTCGTTGAGCGTTCCCCGCTCAATCCCGCAGCAGGCGCCTATCTCAACATCATCCTCTATTATAACGCTGCCGATTTGCGGTATCTTGTGATGAACCCCGTTATGCGTGGCGAAACCGAAGCCGTCTTCGCCGATTGTCGCGTTTGAATTGATAATCACCCGGCTGCCTATCTTGCACCCCTCGTAAATTACGACGTTAGGGTACAGGATGCAGTCGTTGCCTACCTGAACATTTTCGCCTATGAACGTGCATGGATAAATTACGCAGCCATCGCCGATTTTTGCGCCGTCGGAGATTGTGGCAAAATCGTGGATTTGGCAGCCGGCGCCGATTTTGGCGCTGTCGGAAATAATAGCGCGGGGACTTATGCCTACTTTCTTATGCTTTCGATGGCCGTGCAGCGACACCATAATCTGCATAAAAGCGTAATACGGGTCTTCAGCCACCAGAAGCGGCACCGCGCCCGCGGCGACAGTTTCCTTGCCCACAATCACCGCGCTGGCTTTTGTTGTGAGCAGTTGCTTCTCATATTTTTCATTGCTGAGAAAACTTATATCGCCTTCACCGGCCCTGCCTAACGTCGCGGCGGAGTGAATCTTGATATTTGCGTCACCGAGGACACGCCCACCGACATACTGGGCCAGTTCGCCTAAGGTTTTGGTTATCATAAGAACCGCCTTTTCGGAAAATCTTTTCCTGTTCGCGGCCTATTCTGCCAAGGCCGACGCTATTATAGCAGATATGCCTCGCTGGTCAACCTGCGAGAAATAATGCACCCGCCGCTTGCTTAAGCCCTCCATAACCCGCAGGGCGTCGGAGGGTCAACCTGTGGCTAATAACACAGCCGCCGCTTTATTTTGCAAATCTTCTGAAGTTGCCCCGGTAAAATCCGGAGTATTATTTTGCAGTATCGTTACAGCAGACCCGATTGGACGGTAAATGGTTGGGTCAGTCGGGCCGAATACGGCGACCGTTCGGACTCCCACTGCCGACGCCAAGTGCGTTATGCCGCTGTCGTTGCCCAGAAAAGCCCGCGAACAGCTCAATATCGCAAGCACGTCCGACAACGGCAAATCAGTAAGTAACTTTCCAAGTTCCCGAATATAACTTATCGTTGATTCGCTAAATCGTTCCATCTCAGCAGGCCCGAGCAGAAATACCGAATCCGTTCCCTCTTCTTCGAGCATCCGCGCCACCGCAAGGAAATTATCCAGATGCCAGCATTTATGCGCCCCGCCGCTGCCCGGATGTATAACCACGGGTTTCACCGTGGGCTTAATACCATTCTCAGCCAATATCTCTTTGCCCCTGTATATATCCGCCTGTGTCGGCCTTATCAGGGGCATACTAATTGCCGAATTGTGCTCCTGAGACAACAGTTGGTTTTGTTCAACAAATTGTTTCCTGTAAAAATCGCTGACGTGAATGTTGTGTCCATCCGCTGGTTTCATCTCCAGCGTAATCACTTCCGCACTGTTGCTGCAATTTACCGTGAAAATCAGGTTTTTCTCGAAGTGGCTGTCCGGCTCGCCGAGAAAGCTGGCTATCCAGGAATAGCCCGCAAACGCCATAATTAGGGGGTCGCCATCGGCAACCTCAAAATCTCCCTCGCCAGCGAATAGCCGATGCAAACTAATCGAATCCAGCGACTTGACCGCATCGACACAGCTTCTGCCGGGCAGTACCCCCAGGTATTCCGTATGGCCTATGATATCGACCCCGCCGGAGCAGACCGTCTCTTTCATCAGCTCCGCCAGAGGAAGCGTCAAAATGCAATCGCCTATCGCCCCCGGCTGCAAAATCACCCCTCGCCGGCCCTGTTGTGACGCAATCGCCAGCTTTTCCCGAAGCTTATCTACGATATTGCTTCTTCCGCACATATTTCGCTTGTGTAATATATCTTATTGCGGGGTTTTGCGACAGAACACAGGAGCTTTTATTGAGCGGATTGTGTTTTGACGTTATAATTGTGAGGTTCTGGACGGGAGCGAAAGATAAGGTAAAGATGGCGAAATTTGAGCTGAATAATGCGATGAAGCCCGGTGGAGACCAGCCGGCGGCAATAAGCCGGCTGATGGAAGGGCTGCGCACAGGTAAAAAGTTCCAGACGCTGATGGGCGTAACCGGGTCGGGCAAGACCTTCACAATGGCAAATATCATCGCGACGTATAATCGGCCAACATTGGTCGTATCGCACAACAAGACCTTAGCCGCGCAACTTTACGAAGAGTTCAAGGATTTATTTCCCAATAATGCTGTCGAGTATTTCGTAAGCTATTACGATTATTACCAGCCGGAGGCGTATATACCGCAAAGAGATATATACATCGAAAAAGATGCCTCGAAGAACGCTGACCTGGACCGATTGCGACTTTCGACAACGACGAGCTTATCGACCCGCGAGGACTGCATCATCGTGGCGTCGGTATCGTGCATATTCGGATTGGGTTCGCCGGAAGATTACAAGGCAAGCGTCGTAGGCGTAAGGGTGGGCGATACGATTGACAGAAACACCCTGCTTGGCCGATTGGCGGACATTCAATACTCAAGGAATGACTTTGATTTTCAGAGAGGTAAATTCCGGGTACGCGGGGACGTGGTCGAATTGTACCCGTCTTACGAATCATTCGCGATTCGATTCGAGTTCTTCGGCGACCAGATAGAGAAAATCAGCTACATAAACCCCGTCAGCGGAGATATCCTCACCCAGGAGGAGCAGGTCTTTATCTACCCGGCGCAGCATTATGTTACCGGCGGCGATAGGTTGCTTAGCGCGATAGAAGGGATAAAAGCCGAATTGTCGCAGCGACTGATGGAGCTTCGCAGCCAAGCCAAACTTTTGGAGGCACAACGCCTTGAGGCCCGCACAAAATACGATATCGAGATGCTTCAGGAGGTTGGTTATTGCAGCGGGATAGAAAATTACAGCAGGCACTTGGCGGGATTACCAGCCGGGGCAAAGCCATATACGCTGATAGATTATTTTCCGAAGGATTTCCTGTTATTTATCGACGAATCGCACGTAACGATTCCGCAACTGCGCGGGATGTGGGCGGGCGACAGGAGCAGGAAGGACGTCCTGGTTGAGCACGGCTTCAGGTTGCCGAGCGCATTGGACAACAGGCCTTTGCGCTTCGAGGAATTCGAGGAGAAATGGAACCAGGTGGTTTTTGTTTCTGCAACGCCCGGGCCTTTCGAGATGGCAACGTGCAATAACGAGGTGGTGGAGCAGATAATCAGGCCAACAGGACTGATTGACCCGGAGATTTTTGTTTGGCCGGCGAAAGACCAGGTGGCGCATCTTATCGGCGAAATCGAAAAGCGAATCAAGGTCGGCGAAAGGGTCCTGGTAACAACGCTGACAAAAAAAATGGCGGAAGACCTGTCCGGGTTCATCGCGAAAAAAGGCATAAAGTGCCAGTATCTTCACAGTGAAATTGAAACCTTGGAGAGAGTTGAAATCCTGCGCAACCTCCGGCTGGGACAGTTTGACGTGTTAGTGGGAATAAACCTGCTGCGCGAAGGGCTGGATTTGCCCGAGGTCTCGATGGTGGCGATTCTGGACGCGGACAAGGAAGGATTCCTGCGGAGCGAGACATCGCTGATACAAACAATCGGCAGGACCGCCAGAAACGTCAACGCGACGGTGTATTTGTATGCCGACACAGTCACCGAATCGATGAAGAAAGCTATTGACGAAACGTCCAGACGGCGTAAAATTCAGCTTGAATACAACCGTGAACACAACATCACCCCGGAAACGATACGCAAGGAAATACGGTCGGGATTGACCCTGGAATTCAAGGCCAGGCAGGCCGCGCGCGAGGCGGTGCGGTTTGAGCCCGACGAATTCGAAAAAGTCGAGCTGGCCGGGCAAATCGAAAAGGAAATGCTCGAAGCGGCTGAGTCGCTTGATTTTGAGCGGGCCGCCTTTTTACGCGATAAGCTCAAAGAACTCAAAGAGCTGCCGCAGTTAGTGCTTTTGGATTCGAAAAAGAAGAAAAGTGAATTCTTAGCCACAAAAAAACTGAAACGATTCAATAATCAAAACGAAAGGTGATATGAACAAGCTTGAGCTCGAAAAAGTAGTGCCGCTGCTTAAACTGGCAATCGAGGAGGATATGGGTCAGGGCGATATGACCAGCGACCTGTTCGCCGGGAACAACGTCATCGAAAAGGCTGATATCGTCTCCCGTGAAGAAATAGTCGTATGCGGAATGCAAGTAGCAAAAACGATACTACATATGTACGACAAGCGTTTGAAGCTCGAAGCGCACGTCAAGGACGGACAGCAGGCCTACGTCGGTTGTCACCTTGCGACAATCAGGGGGCCCCTTGGTCCGATGCTGACTGCTGAACGGGTGGTGCTGAATTTTATGCAGCGGCTGTGCGGTATAGCGACTACGACCAAAAAATACGTTCGTGCAATACAGGGGACAAAAGCCAAAATTTATGACACGCGAAAGACGCTGCCCGGCTGGCGGCTGCTTGAAAAATACGCCGTGCGATGCGGCGGCGGATACAATCACCGCCTCGGGCTTTACGACGGGGTATTGATTAAGGATAATCACATCGCGCAATTAGGCAGGAATTTTCAGCCTAAGCTGAAAAAGATTATCAAAGAGGCACGCAAGATTAAACACGCCAAATTCGTCGCCGTAGAGGTTGACCACGTCGATGACCAGCTCAATTACGTCCTAGCGATACCCGGTATCGACATAGTTCTGCTCGATAACATGGGCCAGTGGCAATTGAAGCACGCCGTAGAAATGAAACGTAAGATGTGCGGCAAGGGTAAACCCCTTCTGGAGGCATCGGGCAATATCTCGCTCGCTAATGTCTCGGCTATTGCACAATCCGGCGTGGACCGGATAGCGGTTGGGGCGATTACACACTCGGCTACGGCTGTGGACCTCGGAGTTGACAGGTGAGCAAAGCAGCTACAACCCCGGACGCGCTCGACCCCGACAGGATAAAATCGCATCTCAGGACAAAACGCATCGGCCAAAAGGTCGTCGTTTATAACAGCACCGCCAGCACAAACGATGTCGCCGCCCAATACGCCAAAAATAAAAATAACGACGGCCTTGTTGTGCTCGCGGAGGAGCAGATAAAGGGGCGAGGCAGGGGCGGCAATAAATGGGTCGCGGGCTATGGCGACAGCGTAATCTGCTCGATACTCCTGACCGATTGCGCCATAAACGCGGAATTGCTGTCATTGACAATCGCGGTCGCGACCGCTGAGGCAATCGGCAAATGCGCAAAGGCCGAAGCGAAAATCAAATGGCCAAATGATATCATCCTGAACAACAAAAAAGTCGCCGGAATTCTCGTCGAATCAAAGAAAGCCAATAAACTCACCGCTTATGTTATAGGCATCGGCATTAACTGCCATCAAAGCAAACAGGATTTCCCGGCTGAATTGCGGAAAATAGCGACGAGCATCGATATCGAAACCGGCGGCCAAATCGACAGAATTTCGCTTATCAAACGGCTGCTGACCTCAGTTGAAACATCTCTTGAAATCGCGGAACAAAACAAAAAAGAAATTATCGAACATTGGCAGCAATTAAGCACCCAGTTAGGCCAAAGGGTATCGCTTGTTTATAACAAGAAAAAATTTGCCGGCAACTGCATCGGCATCGACCCCGAAAATGGACTCATTTTGCAGTTAGACACCGGCGGAATCAGAATGTTCCAGGCAGCTCAAACTTCAATCACAAAAGAATAAAAATGGAGACGCTTGAAGGAAAAATTTGTTCCGAGCCGCTACAGATACACGATTGCGGACTGGAGGATTTTCGCGAAACACTGGAGTTGCAGCATCGATTGATTGAGCAAAGACGGCAAAACCAAATCGGCGATACGGTTTTAATTGTCGAGCATCAGCCGGTAATTACGCTGGGGGCAAGGCAAATCGCAAACAAGCTGCTCGTCGAGCGGGATAAATTAACAGCTAAAGGCATTGATGTCGTCGAAATCCGCAGAGGCGGCGGCGCAACAGCTCATAACCCGGGGCAGATTGTGTTTTACCCGATTCTTAATCTCCAACAATTACGCCTTGATATAAACGAATATATCAGGACACTTGAGCAGATTGGAATTGAACTTCTCGACCAGCTTGGCGTTAAAGCTGAACGACACAATGGATTTCCGGGACTGTGGGTGAAAAACAATCCTCAATTCCGTAAAATCGCATCAATCGGCGTGCGCGTTTCCAGACAAATTACGCATCACGGAATGGCGATAAACATCCAAAACGACTTGAGCATCTTCGAGACAATCGTCCCTTGCGGCCTTGAAAATGTCAAAATGACCTCTGTCTTTAACGAAACCGGCAAAAAACACCCCATGCAAGAGGTGAAAAATAATCTATCACAACTTCTGAAACGCTATTTTAAATCAAAAATCAAAAATCAGAAATCAGAAATAAGACGACTCCCTGACTGGCTGCGAAGACCTATGCCTACGTCCGGTGAATACAGCAAGACGAGCGATATTGTGAGTTTGCTTGGCCTTGAGACAATCTGTACGAACGCCAACTGCCCCAATCGTGGCCAGTGCTGGGCAAGAGGAACGGCCACAGTTTTGATTCTGGGTAATATCTGCACGCGAGGCTGTAAGTTTTGTTCAGTTGCCAAAGGTAAACCATTGCCGGCGGATAAAACCGAGCCGGGAAGAATAGCGGAGCTGGCAAAAAAACTCAACCTGCATTATCTCGTCATCACAAGCGTCAACCGCGACGACTTGCCCGATGGCGGGGCAGGACATTTCCGCAATTGCATTAACGAAGTCCGCAGGCAATGTCCCGATGTCAAATTCGAAATCCTCACGCCTGATTTTAGCGATTGTCAAACCGAGGCAATTGATATTCTCGCCGAGGCGACGCCGTTCGTATTTGCTCACAATGTCGAGACCGTTCCTTCGCTGTATAAAAAAGCCCGTGCGGGCGGCGATTACAAACGCTCGCTCAACCTGCTTAAAATCGCGAAAGGCAAATACGGCCGTCTCCCGACCAAGTCATCGATTATGCTCGGCTTAGGTGAAAGCGACCAAGAAGTTGAGCAGGTTTTGAAAGATTTACGGGCCGTCGGCTGCACCCGACTGACAATCGGCCAATACCTCAAACCATCGAAGGATTCCCTTGAAGTCCTCAAATACGTCACGCCTGAGAAATTCAACTGGTGGAAACAAAAAGCGATTGGCCTTGGCTTTGACTGGGTAATCTCCGCCCCCTTTGCCCGCAGCTCATATTTCGCGGAAATGGCTACTACGGCATAGTGCTGTCGCCATTGGCAAAATTTTTCAGCATCGCCTCAAGCTCCTCTTTACGGGGTATTAGCCCTTTCCGCACGGCATATTGATTGAGCCAATATACTCCCCAAAATATAAGCGCCACGAACAATAAAACGGCCCCAAATATCGGAAGTACGCTGCCGGCAGGCAACACCTTGAACAAATTCCAGGCAACAACAAAGAAAAACAGAAAGATCCCGGCGCCAGGCGGAAGCAAATACCACCAGAAAACGTTTTTCAAAAGCCAAATCTGATGATTTATCTGAGTTAAAGACGATTCGATACAGGCCAGCAGCGGGTCGGTATGCCTCGGGTCCTTTTTTTTCTGAAGACGACGGTCAACGATGAAAAACGCGGCCACAAAAAGCATCGAGATAGCCACAACCGCAAGTGAGCCGGCTATCCATATATTATCTCTGGATTTAAATGCGCCATACAGGAACACGCCTACCATAACAATCGAAACAGCAACTTCGCGGAAGTCACGCCAGAAGATGGTAGATTCAAAGGCCTCTTTGCTCCTTTTGACTTCTCGAATCAGCATATCCGAATCGATTGTCAGTTTTGAAGCTGCCGCGTCTCTTTGCCAGTAGTTTTTTTGCAATTCATTAAACGTCATCAATAAGCCCTCCCAAAACTAAAGCAAGTTGTTTTTTTGCTCGATTCAATTTCACGCCTACGTTACTTTCCGAAATTCCAAGTATCTGGGCCATTTCGTCATAACCAAGACCGTCTAAGTGCATAAGAACTACGGATGTATCAACCTTAGGCAGTTTCCTGATTGCCTCATACAGTCGTTCTATAATTTCCTGTGATGGTTGTGAATCTCCGGCCTGCTGCTGCGGCGCAACTGTTATAAATCTGTCACGATGTTTTCGCCTGGTTTTTTCGCCGCGATTCCAAACAAGCGCCGTATTTAAAGCCACCCTGTATATCCACGTCGATACCTTGGCCTTGCCTTCAAAGCGGGGTATAGACAGCCAAAGCTGCAGGCAAATCTCCTGGAACAGGTCATCCTGGTCCTCGGCCGTATTGCCGTATGCACGGACCACCCGATAAAGAAGGCCCTGATGCTCACCTAACCACTGCTTAAAGATTGTTTCCAAATCTGTCGTCACAATTAACCTTGCCTGTTCTCATAAGTAATAGTAACAGCAGGAGAAGATTTCTTACAGCAGGATTCAGATTTTTCAGATTTGGGCGTCCCCTGCCCCGCGAGAGCGGCCTAAACGCCGGATACGACAACGTCATTGAAGACCATACTCGGCGTTCGCCATTCGCTGTAAAGCCATGGGTCGTTGGCGCATTCGGCCAGCTTGTACCAGAATTTGAGGTGGTTGTCGGCAATATTCATTTCGGAAACGGGGTGAACAATTTTGCCGTCTTCGAAATATTGGCCGAAAATGCCGACGGAGAAATCGCCCGTCGTGGGATTCGAATTGCCGCCAAGAAAATTGGTAACAAGGATTCCCCTGCCGAGGTCTTTGATTATTTTCTCGACCGAACGAGCGCCCGCCGGGATAATCATATTGCCGGCCGAGCCGCTTGTCGGCTCACAGCCAAGCTTCCTGCTGTAATACCAGTCGATATAAAAATCCTTCAGGACGCCCGCCTCGACAATAGTCCGATTTTTCGCCGCGAAGCCGTCTCCGTCATACAGCCGGCTTCCCTGCCCTTCCGGGATAAGGGGGTCATCAACAAGAACGAATTTATCGCTCCCGATTTTCTGCCCCTTTTTGTCGGCCAGAAACGACTGCTTGCGATAAATGTTGCGACCATCGAGCGCCTCAAAAAAACCCCCTATAATCCGATGCGCGTTTCTGTTCTCGATGATAACAGGCAGCGTGGCCGTCTCTATTTTTTTTGCCCCGAGTTTCGCCAGCGCCTTGCGTGCGGCGTTAGCGCCGATAGTTTCCGGGTTTCCCAGCTTTTTGTGGAAATGGCAATCCGCATAATCATCCGCTATCGGCCTGCGGTTGTCGTCATCGCGAACACTTACCGAAACGCTGATGCTGAAATCTGTGGAACTGGTGTAGCCCGAAAAGCCGTTGCTTGTAAGCGTAACCGACTCGCCGAACTCGTCATTAAATCCGGCCTCAACGGTCACAACCTTGTCCCCGCCTGCCGACCACGCAGCGTTTTCCGCTGTCTTCACTATCGTATGTTTCTGCTCCGCCGACAAGTCATCGATAGATGCGTCCGCGATTTTAAGGTCGATATCCGCCCGGCCCTGGTAATACTTCGGGTCGGGCAACGTCCTGTATGGGTCCTCCGCAATAAGTTTTGTAGTAGAAACTGCGTCTGAAATGAATTCCTTCAGCGCATCTTTTCGCAAATCACAGGTATTCTGCGAAGAATATCTGCCCGCGACAAAAAGGTCTATTCCCATCTGCACCGTGGTCGCCTGCTTGATTATCTCTGGTTTCCTGTCCCTGTATTGTATTTCCACGAACCGGCTTTTGCCCAGCCCTACTCTCAAATCCTTCGCGCCCGCTTTGCCCGCGGTCTCCAAAACCCACTTGCACAGGTCATACATTTGTTTGTTCATTCTATGCTCCCTGTTTTTTTGTCCCGCCTACGGTTAAAGACCGGACCAGGACCGTAGGCATTCCCGCATCTACGGGCACTAATTGCCCCTCTTTGCCGCAGGTGGACGTACCGCTCCAGCCCAGCTTCAGGTCGTCTGCGACCATCGTGATATCCCGCAGCAGTTTCGGACCGCTGCCCATTATGTTGACGTCCTTGATTGGCGCGCCGAGTTTGCCGTCTTCTATCAGCCGGCCCTGCGAAACATAAAACGCGAAATCACCCTGGCCTATATTCACCTGCCCGTTGCTGACGTCCTCGATGTAAATGCCTTTTTTGACGCTTTCTATAATCTCCTGCGGCTTGTTCGGGCCGGGCAGAATATAGGTATTACGCATTCGCGGTATCGGGTAATTTGCGTAATTTTCCCGCCGGCCGTTGCCCGTGGAGGATAATCCGTAATGTTTGGCGGAAATCCTGTCGTGAAGATAACTTTTCAAAATTCCGTTTTCAACAATTGCCGTTTTCTGGCTCGGCGTGCCCTCGTCGTCAAAATTTATCGAGCCGCGCGCGTTAGGCCACGTCCCGTCGTCAACAACCGTTACCATCGGTTCAGCGACCTTCTGCCCCATCATCGTGGAGTAAATCGACGTTTTCTTGCGGTTGAAATCCGCCTCGAAGCCGTGCCCGACCGCTTCATGAAATAAAACGCCCGGAAAACCCGGGGCAAAAACAACGGGTATTTCGCCCGCAGGCACTGCTACCGCGTCGAGAAGTGTTACCGCACCATCAACAACGCCTTCGGCCACTTCCTTTGCGATATCGTCTGTGTAATATGAAAAATCTCGCCTGCCTCCCCTTGAAAACCAGAACTGCTCTTTGCGACCATTTCTCTCAACCGTAACAAGAGCAGTTAGCGAACTGCCGGGAAGCAAGTCCTCCGACTTGGTCCCGTCGCTTGTAACAACCATTATCCGCTTTCTTGCGTCATTGAAACGGGCAATTGTCTTGATAACGTAATTTGAGCGAGCGAAGCATTTGCCCGCGGTTGACTCGACAAGCGAAAGCCGGGGCGCCAATGGCGCTGGTTTAGTGCCCGTTAGCGGGTAGTAGTCGCTTTTATTAGCAATCACAAATTTGCCGGACACGGGGGTCGCCGAACCATCGGCAATCGTCGCGGCCATCGCCGCCGCTGCCATCATCGACTTTTCAGTCAGCTCCTGCGTAAACCCGAATCCCACCTGGTCACCCTTGACCGTGCGGATACCCACGCCGAGATTGACAGATGTGAATGCCCGGTCAACCTTTTTGTCTTCTAAGCCCAGCGAATTTGATATGGTATGCTCGAAGTAAAGGTCCGCGAAATCCCCGCCCTTCGACAATGCCTGTCCCAGCACTTTTTTGCACAAAGCGTCGTTTATGCCGAATTCTTTTTCAAAATATCCTCCCCTTTCGGTCCCCGCAAAGGTCAGCCAGCTGTCGAACAATACCGGCCCCGCGATTATCGTGCCTCCGGCAGCAGTAGTCGCCTTCAGAAAAGTCCGTCTGTCAATTCTATCCATAATAATTCCCCGGCTGTTCCCTAATCTCTTTCATACTTGCCGCAAGTTTATTCTGTTCGCACCTCTTATGCAACCCGATTCCCGGACCCCAAAACCAAAATGGCGAAACTGGACAGACGGAAGGTAATCTGATAGATTTCCCATAGCCAAGGCCCACTGCCTCACAATCAATTATATACGGGGAATTAATATGACCGGAGAAAACGAAAAAGAAATCAGGCGAGATTTTATACGCGATATGGTTGCTGAGGACATTGCTACCGGCGGCCGGTTTGAAGGAAAGACCATCTGCACGCGTTTTCCTCCCGAACCGAACGCCTATCTTCACATAGGCCACGCGAAAGCCGTCTGGATTGACTACGGCATAGCCGAGGAATTCGGCGGACTGTTCAATCTCCGCTTCGACGACACAAACCCCGCGAAGGAAGAGCAGGAATTCGTTGACGCCATCATCGAGGACGTCCGCTGGCTCGGAGCCAAATGGGATGGGCGATTATTCTTCGCCAGCGATTACTTCGGCCAGATGTATGAATGGGCAATCGAGCTGATTAAAAAAGGCAAGGCGTACGTCTGCGACCTCGCATCTGACCAGGTCAGCACGCACCGCGGCACACTTACCGCCCCGGGCAAAAACAGCCCCTATCGCGACAGAAGTGTCGAGGAAAACCTCGATTTGTTTACCCGGATGAAAAATGGCGAATTCCCCGACGGCGTAAAGACGCTCCGCGCCAAAATCGATATGGCGCACCCGAACCTTAATATGCGCGACCCCATTATGTATCGCATCCTGCACACCGAACACCACCGGCAGGGCAACAAGTGGTGCATTTACTCGATGTACGACTGGGCGCACGGCTTCGAGGATTCTATCGAGGGCATCACGCACAGCTTGTGCAGTTTGGAATATGAAAACCATCGCCCGCTTTATGACTGGTTCATCGACGCGGTAAACGAAGGACGCACCGACGACGGCTCAGGCCCCTGGGGCAAAAAAATCAATCACCCTCGCCAAATCGAATTTGCCCGCCTTAATCTAACTTACACGGTTATGTCCAAACGCAAACTCATCGACCTCGTCCGTGGAGGCCACGTCCGCGATTTCGACGACCCTCGCCTGCCGACCCTGGCGGGCCTTCGCCGAAGAGGTTACACCCCCGAAGCGATTCGCAATTTCTGCGCCACCATCGGCGTCAACAAATTCTACAGCACAATCGATGTCGCCCTGCTCGAACACTGCGTCCGCGAAGACCTCAATAAAAGCAGCGCACGCGTTATGGCAGTGTTAAAACCTTTGAAAGTAATCATAGATAACTACCCTGAAGGACAAACCGAGCAATTGGACGCCGTAAATAACCCCGAAGACTCGTCAGCCGGGACACGCAAAGTGCCTTTCTCAAAAGAGCTTTATATCGAGCGGGATGACTTTATGGAAACCCCGCCTCCCAAATTTTATCGCCTAAGCCCCGGCAAAGAAGTCCGCCTGCGCTACGCATATTTCATAAAATGCGTAAACGCCGTAAAAGATAACGCCGGCAATATCACCGAATTACATTGCACCTACGACCCCGCAACAAAAGGAGGCGACGCACCCGACGGCAGAAAAGTCAAATCCACAATCCACTGGGTATCAGCCAAAGACGCTATACAAGCGGAAGTCCGATTGTATGAGAATCTCTTCACCAAAGAAAATCCCGACGATGCTCCAGAAGGCAAGGACTTCACCGCGAACCTGAATCCCAAATCGCTCGAAATCCTGAGAAATTGTTTTGTCGAGCCGGCCCTGAAAAATGCCCAGCCCCTTGCCCGCTATCAGTTTGAACGACTCGGCTATTTCTGCGTTGACCCCGACACCGCCAATGGCGTCCTCACCTTCAACCGTACCGTCTCCCTTCGCGACGAATGGGCAAAGATACAAAAAAAACAGGAACGTTAACGAACCTATTTATATAAAAATCAAGGAAAGTTAAAATGGCCTTTTGGAAACTTGTTATTTGTCTGACATTGATTTTTGGGGTTGCCTCATCCTGTTATAGTCAATCAGCGGATACAAACGCTGTCAAACTGCCCAATGGATGGACCAGCGGCGATGTCAAGGCCAACGGAATAACCCTGCACTATTATCGAACCGGCAACGGCTCCTTACCCCCAATGGTACTCTCACACGGCTATACCGATAACGGCCTGTGCTGGATGGATTTGGCTCTCGCTATGGAAAAAAAGTATGACGTCATAATGTACGATTTGCGAGGCCACGGCCTATCCGATGCGCCGGCGACAGGTTACGACATAAACGACAACGTCTCAGACATTGTCGGCCTGATACACGCCCTGAAACTCTCAAAACCTGTCATTATTGGACACTCCCTCGGAGGAAGTATAGCCGCAATCGTGGCCGCACAATACCCCGATATCCCGAAAAAAGTCGTTCTTATAGACCCGCCCGGATTAGTCAAACCGATGTTTCCAACTGCCGAAGATATGAACCGGGCCAGAAGCTATTTCAAAAAGGATATCGATTATGTTAAAAGTCTCACCCGCGATGCACTCATAAAAGAGGCAGGCAGGCGCCATCCCGCTATTTCAGAAGCAGCACGCGGCAGATGGGCTGACTCTAAAATGCAGTTCAAACCTCAGATTTTAGATAGCGTCCTGACGATTCCGCCTCTCAAGCCATATCTGCCTAAAATAACTGTCCCGACGCTGATTCTAAAGGCCGATGCCAACGATGCTGTACGGAAAATGGAAATCGATGCGGTAAGCGCATACCCCAACATAAAAATTTATCACGTAAAAGGCGCAGGCCACCTCGTTCATCTCGAGCGCCCCGAGGAATCGCTGGCTGTCCTTAACGACTTTCTTGCGGATTCCAAACAATAGCGGTTTCATTGAGAAAAAATAAGAGCGTGTAAATTAGGTGTTATATATGAGATACATAACTTTTTTTGCGATGGCGATTATTTTTGCGGGCGGATGCCAGAAAACCTACGTGGCCGTCGAAGCCCAAAAAACAAAATTGTCCGATGCCGAGTATCGGGAAGTGTTCAAAGCCGAACGCCTCGGCGAAGAACTTTATTTACAGGATACCGTCGCCGCGAAGGCCTCGCGTATGCTTTTGCAGGCGGTCGGACCCATAAAACCCGGCGAGCTGTCCGGCTGGATTGTCGTCAAGGATGGCGCAAAAACCCTGACGCGATTCATCAGAAAAACGGGCGAAGATATTAACGTCATTTACGACGTGCGGATTGACGTTAAGGGCGATGGCGAGGTTATAAAAGATAACCTGAGACCTTTGTCTAAAACGGAAATCGCGATGTTCCGCGCCAGACAAAACGCGGTGCGAGCCGCGCCGAAGGATTGCGCCCGGGCTTACAACACCGCCGTAATGGAGGACATAGAATCAAATGGCTGGCTGGTATATATCCTCGCGGCCACAAAGGAAAATGTAGTCGTTGTCGGAGGACACAGCCGGGTTAAGGTCTCCGCTGACGGCGATAACGTCCTGTCTGTAACCCCGCTTTATAAATCCTGTCTGACCATACCGATACCCGCCGACGGCAACAATGCCAAACAGGAAGCGCTTTATCTTAGTTACCCAGTGGCCGACGTCCCTTCGGAAATCCACGTATATCTGAACCGCCTTCACGGTTATCCTGTTTATGTAACCACAACAAGAGGCGACTGGCTGGTAAAAGACGGCAGAATTTTACTTCTCAAGCCCCCCGAAAAAACAAAACCACAGGAAACCAACAAGGCACAGCAGAAAAAATAAACCGCTTTGCGGTTATCGCTGCCGGATAAGTCATTTCGCCAGAATAAATTTGATCGAAATCACCAGCATCGCTGCGCCGAAAATCCTCGAAAGCGTCACCCCCGATAAAGCCGTCGCGAATTTCGCGCCGAAGAACCCGCCGATGAAAAACCCGACGCACATCAGCCCCGCGACCTTGATATCCACGAAGCCCGCCTTGTAATACGCCCACGCCGCCAACAGCCCAATCGGCGGAACCATCATCGCCAGCGTCGTTCCCTGTGCCGTTTGCTGCGAAAACCCCAGCAGAAAAACCAGCGCCGGAATAATAAAAATCCCGCCCCCGATACCTAAAAGCCCGCTCAAAACCCCCGCAGCCAGACCAAACAATATAATAATAGCATAGTTCATACAGATTTACCTCCTGATTAATCAGTCGAATAATTCCCTGAATTTCGCTTTTATATCGCTGCTTTCGCAAAGCGTCTGGCCTACCAGCACCGCGCTTATGCCCGCCGTCTTTAATTTTTCAACGTCGGCCCGCGTCTTGATTCCACTCTCCGCCACCAAATCGACCTTGTTATCCAGCAGGTCCGCAAGACGCAGCGTAGTATTCAAATCCACCTGCATCGTCGCAAGGTCCCGGTTATTTATCCCCAGAACGCTGTAGCCCTTTCTCGGAAAGCCGACCATGCTCCGCACGCCCAAAAGCGAATCTGCGTCGTGAATTTCCAGCAGCACCGTCAGTGTCAGCTCCGCCGCGGCTATCATCAAATCCGCAAGTTCCGCCGGCTTCAACGCCTCCGCTATCAGCAGTATCGCGTCCGCCCCAGCCACCCGCGACTCATAAACCTGCCATATATCGATGATAAAATCCTTGCGCAAAATCGGCAAATCCACCGCGTGCTTCACCTGGTCGATATATTCGAGCCTGCCCTGAAAATATTTCCCGTCCGTCAAAACGCTGATGGCGTCCGCCCCGCATTTCTCGTACGCCTTTGCGATTGTTACCGGCGGAAAATCCCTGCATATCACCCCTGCCGACGGCGACGCCTTTTTTATCTCAGCGATAACATTCAGCCCTCTTTTATTTGTCTTCGTCACGGCCTTATAAAAATTCCGGCACTTGTCCAGTATCGAAAGCTGCTCTTTCAGCTCCTCTATGGGCCGCTGTCTTTTCCGCTGTTCGACTTCTTTCCTCTTGTCCGCAATTATCTGTTCCAGTATGGTCACGAATGTCCCTTTGCGATTCTTATTCGCTAACTTCCGGTTTGACTCGCCACCTTGACATAAACCATACGAAGTTCACCAATCGCGCTCGTTATGGCCTGCTGCTCCTCGTCATTAAGATTGCCTTTGGTCTTCGCTTCGAGCGTCCCTAACATATCGATATTATACTTGGCAAGCGCAAGGTCCGGCGGACGCTTCTCCTGTCCCTTCACCTGTATAAGCCCAAGCGAAAAAAGCGTCTGAGTGAAAAGCATACTCACCAAAGCCGCGAAATCCCCTTCAGGAAGCGCACCCTGGCGCCCGCCCTCTTCGGCCTCCTGCTTTTGCGACTCCTCATCAGCCGCCAGCACTTCTTTTTCCTTCTTGGCCTGCTGCTTCCAGTCCTCATCGATAAATATCTTCTTCTCGTCTTTTTTCTCGTTCTCAGCCATAACCTGTTCGCTCCTTATTTTTAGCGACGAAATTTTTTCATCCTCTTGTCAATATCCCTTTTCTGTTCGCGTTCGGCTATCGCCTGGCGTTTGTCATATTGCCGTTTGCCTCGCGCAAGCGCAACTTCCGTCTTCGCCAGACCCTTTTGATTGAAATATATCCGCAAAGGCACAAGCGTATAGCCGCGCTGCTCAAGTTTCGTGTAAATCTTGCGAATCTCGTGCTTGTGCATCAGCAGTTTTCTTTTCCGTGTCGGGTTATGACCTGCCAGCCCCGTTATCTGGTATTGTGAAATTTTCGCGCCAACCAGCCAGCATTCCCCGTTTACGATTCTCGCGTATGAGCCGCTCAGGTCCGCCTGCCCCGTGCGCAGCGACTTCACCTCGCTGCCCAAAAGCTCCATCCCCGCTTCGAATTTGTCTTCTATCTCGAAGTTATGCCAGGCCTTTTTGTTGACCGCAACCGAACTTCCTTTATCGTGACCCGATTTCGCCGCCATTCAAATTATCATAGCCGGGGAGGCTGCTGTCTGCAATAGTACAGGTCTCGCAGCGGCTCGAGATTGACAGGGATTGCTCATGAACGTCTATGTGCTTTGTCTTAAGATATGTTGTCCTGCGATATGAGATGCCGCGGTGGTTATCAGGTTGTTAACTACGCCATTATTCCATTTGCCAGCTCGGCCTCTGTCTTTTTGCTTTCTGACATATCCCGGATGATGCCGACAGCATGCCATTTTCCGCCCAAATGGACTGAATTAACAGACAGTTCTATGCCGAACTCCTCCCCGTTCTTCCTGATTGCCTCAAGTTTGAGAGTTTTGCCTAAGGCGTTGCCTTGCCCTGTTTTTTGGAAGTAGGAAAGACCTTTTTGATAAGCATCGCGGAATCGTCCGGGGGCCAGCAGCGAGTGAAGAGGTTTTCCGATTGCCTCATCGCGGGAATAACCGAATATTCTCTCTGCGGCTGGGTTCCAAAAGGATATTTCCCCTTTCGACCCCATCATTATGATAGCGTCCCTTGCGCATTCAGCCATCTTTCTAATGGTTTCGCTTTCTTCAAGCTGGATTTGAGCATGTTCGCGCTCAATAGTGTCTCTGGCCACAGCGACTATATACTCCAGGCGGCCCAGTTTGACGATGCTGGCATTCACCTCTACCGGAAAGGTTGAACCGTCCTTGCGTTTGGCCCGATCCGCTAACATGTATCCGTAATTTCTGACCTTCCCGACATATTCAGACCAGGCGTGGTTATCAGTAATGCGTCCACCAATATCAAACACTGTCATGTTAAGCAGTTCAGGCCGTCCGTAACCAAGTGCAACGCATGCCTTGTAGTTTACATCCAGAATCTTCGCGGTTTCGGGTTCGATTATAAAGATGCTGTCGTTCGATTTATCAATTAGATTTCTGAATAAATCAAGTTTTCTTTCCGCCTTCTCGCTTGTTTTCAGCATCTCATTTATTGGGTTTAGTATCCAGTACAGCATTGTCGCAATAACCATAGCCAGGATAATCGGTTCGAGAACTATTTTCCAGGTTATCCCGACATCCGGTATCTTTTCCAGCGCCACCATTATGGTTGTTTCACATATGAAGATAATAACCACGGCCTTAACGAACAATAAGAAAGGTCGAGTGCGGACGTTTGACTTGTCGTGGGCGACAAGACCAAATGCGCTATCAGCGTTTTTGTCTTTATGTAAAGTCGTGCCCATTTGACAGTTCTCCGATTCGTTATTTTAAAATGATTATGCATCCCAATAACGAAGATTAACAGGTTGTAATCCAATATCGGCCTGCCGACAGGACGGGTTAAGTGATTTATAAGTAATGCTTTAGGTTTCTTGCACAGTAAACGGGTCGCTATAATGGTTTGTTGGTGCTGCAACCGAACGTCCTATAATTCATAGTCCTCTTCGGCGGCAAATACGCACATGAGATAACAGCAAATTATCCCCCTGCCGTGTGTTATCCGTTATGCGCTAAACGCTCGCCTTGCGATTCTCCTGACAGAACTTGCCCATCAGCATCATCGCCTTATTGGTCGCCTCCGCCGAGCCGTCCATCTTCGCAAACGCATCCACCAGCGCAACCAAATCCGGGTCCGCAGGCACTCGCCCATAGTGATGAGCAACGTTTACTATCCCCGCATCAAGCCCGTATTCCATCGCTTTCGCCACATAAGCCCTGCAAACGCCAATCCTCCGCCCAGGCAAATCGCGAACCGAATTGCTGATACCAAGCGAGCAATGCACGCCCTTCATCGCCGAATCGCTCTTTATCTTCTTGATTGCCTCGAATGCCCTGTAAGTATATCCCGGCACCCCCGGCTCCATCGGCATATCTATCGCCAGCGGGAAAACCGTCGAATCGAAGAAAATCTCCTCCGGCTTAAAACCATACTGCCCCACCGCCTTTTCGTAAATCCTCTTCGCCAGCGAATACAATTCTTCCATCGAATGCGACCCGCCCGGCCCCGTTGGTTTGTCTTCCGTCATCAATAACCCGATGAACGCGTAATCATAATCCCTCTTCAGCGGGAAAAATTTCTCCATCGTGTAAATCTTCACCGAATTTATAAGCGGCTGCCTCACCACCTCATCTGTGTCATACCACTCCTTCAGCGCCGCGACGAGCACATCGTTGTTGCCGCTGTCGATGCAGATGGGTACACCATCGCCCCACCTGCGCACTAACTTCACGTATTCCCGCATCATATTAACCGCCGTCTGCGGGTCGTCCTCGCCGAATGCGTCAACGTTCACCGCGATATAATCCGCCCCGTCGTTCGCCTGCGATTCCACCAGCGCCCTGATATAATTCAGCGGCCCGCTCGGCTTCACATACGCATCCGGTCCTAATTCCGCTAATTGTTTCATTATCTGCCCCGTCTTCGGTATCGAGGCGTGAACCGATTCGCCAATCGAAATCAGCGCGTTCTTCATTGTATGGTCCTTCCCGAACAAATAATTCAGAATCGACGCTGTCTTATCAAGTGCCTTTATCCTCGGCTTATTGATTGTTCGTTTGAGTTTCGTAATGCCGTATTCTTCAGAAGCCGCTGCGTCGTAAATCAATTCCCCGATGCAAACTTGCTCCAGGTTATTCCCGCATTTGCCATCAGCCGTCGCGTCCCCGCACGGCGCATTCGCAAGCCCCTTTTCGCATCCCCCCATCGTGCAAAGCCCGAAATTCTCAGGCAAATAACAATCTCCGCATCCCTCGCAGTCAAATATCAAATACTTGAGCGCGCTCTCGTTGGCGTGGAACAATTTGTATATCGCGCCTTCACCTTTTTCTGTCCCCAGCGCAGCCATTACCCCCCTGAACATCTTAAACCCGCGATATTCGGGATTCAAAATCGCCCTGTGCATAAAGTTGAAAAACTTGTGATTAAAAGTCGCCTTCGGCTTCGACAAAGTCCTCTCCCGGCCGCTGTCATCATAAAGATAAAACGCCCTCTTCGCGGGCCAGTACAGATTGTCCTTGTATTGTCCCCACCCGTCGCCAATCTCCGCCGCCCTCTTCAAAATCCCCGCGAACGTCTCAAAATTACTCACGCCCCCGATATCCGCCCCCGCCGCGCCAATCGCCTTATACATCGCCACCTGCTGCGCCGCCCTCTCGATATGCTGCGACAGATTCTCCGAATACATCTTCGCCAGAAACTCATCGCTCACAAAACACCCTGTCAGTTTCGCGTCGTGCATCAGCCGCGGAGCCGCAGTCGTCGTGCTCAAAAGAAAAACGTTGCCGAAAACCGGGATGTTGATTTTATGATTCTCTAAGTATTTGAACAGCTCCTGCGATTTCTTCCAGTCCCAGCCGACCTGCGTAATCAAAAATTTCGCCCCGCACGCAATCTTCTTCTCCATCTTATAATATTGCTGCATCTGCGATTGCTCTGTGTATTTGAAGGGCGACACCGCTGCCCCCGCGAAAAACTGGTGCACCTTGTCCAAATCCGCAGGCCTGGCCTTTAGATACCCCTCGTTGTTCATATCCCTGATGACTTGCAGCAGCCCAATCGAATCAAGGTCGAAAACGCCCGTCGCTGAAATCGGCTTATCGCCCGTAAGAACCAGCACGCTCTCAATACCCGAATCCCTCATCGCAACGAGCGATGTAACAAGCGAATTGGCGTTCTGGTCCTTGCACGAAATATGCGGCACACAATCCAAATCGCCCAGCAGCCCTTCGGCGTTCAACCTGTCAATCGCGTGCCCCGGGTCGATATTCGCCACCCCGCCCGGATTCTGCGGCAGCATTATCCCAGCGAAATCGAACCCTGCCGGTATCGAATCAGGCCCCGCCTTTTTGTAAGCCGACAGGAACTTGCCTATCGGCCCAAAATCGAAATTCGGCCCGCCCGTAAGCTCCGCTACCACTACGAAACCGGCTTTGCTTTCCAGCCGTTCTCTTATCCTTTTCCGCTGCCCCATTATCAACCCCGTAAATGCGTCTAATCTGTATAGATACGAATTCCGTCGATATTTTTACCACGAAAATCCGCATTCATAAAGGAAATTTTTACCTGTCCGCTGAACGCTACCCGCTGTACGCTGAACGCCGTCCGCTGTCCGCTAAACCACTAACGACCATCGACTAAAAACTAACGACTATCTAATCCGGTTCTCCGCCGGCAAGAGGAGTATTAGCCACCGGCATGCCCTCGATTGCGGGCCTGATGCGGTCAGGAACCCTCATCGCCGCCAGAATACTCGCGGCAGCGGCTGCGGAGCCAATCAGGAATGTCCATTTAAACCCGAGATATTTCCAGGCAATTCCGCCGACAAGAGGCATCGTAACGGCCGCGACATGATTCATTGCAACACCCATGCTGAGTGTCATTGTCTTTTCGTTGGCGGGCGCCAGCCTGCCGATATACGTCGTCAGCGCCATCGCGAAAACAAAGAACGCGTTGTCCGCGAGGAATATGCCGTAGAGAACGTACTTGCTTCGTATGAAGGCATAGCCGATAAAGAAAAACGTCAGGCAGGAGTAATAGAACACCAGTACCTTGCGTTCTCCTATTCTATCGATAATCCTGCCGACCGCGCGGGAACTGAACCAGCCGATTGACTGCACGATGAGCCATAATATAAGTATCGTCGATAGGCCAGTGCCGTAAACTTTGACTAATAAAAACCCCGCAAAGGCGAGAAATATTTGTTTCCGCCATCCTTCGAGAAAGTTGAGCAGATAGTAAAGGCCGTACTCGCGTCTGACTACCAGTCTGGGTTTTTCACTTCGTATTTGGCGCGGGATATACAGGCACGCCGCTGAGGCGATCAGTGCCGCCGAACCTGCCACAATATATAAAGGCCGAATCGCAACTCCCGCGATATTAAGCACCAGCGCACAAACAAGTCCAAAACCCGAACCGGCGGCTCCCGCGGCCTGAATCTGGCCGATGCGTCGTCCTTCGCGGCCCGGCTCAGCCAGTGCAAGTCCCATCGAATTCGGAAGGGGCATCCAGACGTGAAGCCCCTGACTCCATACTAAGCTCGCTATTATCAGCCAAAAATAATTGTGCACGAAACAATAGCTGCCAAGCCCCACAGCAAGAAATATAAGCACAGCCGCCCCGATAAGCGATTCTGCAAGGCCTGCCAGAATCGCCAAAATCCCGAGCGCGAAAATCCCGCAGCTTTCGCGGAACATCTCCAGAAGCCCCTGCTGAAACCCGCTTAGATTCATTTGCTCAACGGCGAAATTCGCGTTCAACGCGATTTGCAGCGTCAGCGTAAACCCCACCGCCCCCGAAGCGATGCATAGGAATCTTAATCCTTTTTTTCTCGCACTTTCGTTTTCCCGTAGCGCAGCGAAGGTCATCGACTGCTGCTCCATTGGCTTTTCTGTCGGGGATCCAGTTTCTCGTAGCGCCAGCGAAGGTCCTCGGCTTAAGCTTCTTTGGTCTTCTGCCGGGGATCCATATTTTTCTCCATTCTTTTGCGGGGCTGCCATTTTGAACAATATATGTATTTACCGTTTCCGTGCAATAAAAAAGCCCCTCCACCTATGGTTAGCCCCGGCATTTATGCCGGGGTTATTTGCGATTTGCTCCAGTATTATTGAAGCTCAAATAAAATATTTTGTTCAAGGTCAGCTCTTGGTAGTACAACTCTGGCACCATGTTGTATGGGATGAACCAAAGTATGTTTTGATATCTTATCGAGCACATCTTCTCTGAAAATTCTCTTTAAAACCCATCGCTTTAACCACCACTCTGCGATTTTATGCTCTATCTCTATTTCAATATTACTGTCCACTTTTAAATAATATTTTGGCCGTCTACTTATCCCCAGAAGATAATCGGTCAAATTTTCTATTAGTGGAACACCATATATTATCCTTGGCGTGCCATGCATTAATATGTCATCCGCAGACAGGCCTAAAGTTTCGAGTCCATCTCGAATTTTTCTCATTCGAGGATTCGCCCCCTCGCCGAAGGTGCTCAATTTGTTTATTTCAGAAAATGGTGGTCAATGCCCAACTGCTCTCGCCGAGTACCGAAATCAAATGATGAGTCGCCATAATCGAACTGAGCATCGCAACGGTGAATGGCAGTATGGTGGTTGCTACATACCAATATCATGTTTTTTAAACTATCTTCTCCACCCCTGCTTAGCCAATTAACATGATGCCCCTGACATAAATATTTTCCATACGTATTTTGTGGATCCCAAAGACAAAGTTGGCATCTTCCCTTATATAATTTTTGAAGTTTTGAGACGATAAGTTTATTTCTTTGTGGCGCTTGCTTGTAAAGATATTCTACACGTTGTTGAGCAATTCCAGGACTTTCCTTCTTGATAAGCGCAGCCACTGCTTCATTGTTTCCCAACAGCAACGTTGCCTCTAGTTTGTCTTCGGGGAGAATTCTTGCTCGTGTTTCAATTTCCAGATCTCTTACGGCTGCGCGGAGTGTTATATAATCATCCTGATTAAGTAGCCTGACGGCTGAACGGCCTTGAAACGCCTGACCGAGTATCTTAGCGCTAATATGGCAGGACAAGCTTCGTATAATTAATTCCGCATTGGGTTGATTGTCTACTTTGAAGTACCTTGATTTGGAAAGATCTCCCCAAACTCGATATCGACCGTAGCGATAGTTAGGGGGATTCAAAGTCTTTGCGCCTATTACGAGCTCTGCAGCAAAGACATATTTGCCAAGTTTGTTCCGAGTAAAAGCAAACAGGCTGTCGCCAATTTCAATCCGATGCAAGGATGGATTAGCTTGATTAAGATGATAGCCCGCCCCCATAGCTAGGTCACGAATATAATTATCTCTTCGCCAATAATAAAGAAGGGACATTTTAATTATTCCAATTTAATATTTCTAAATCATTATACTCACTTCCACTAACAATTGAATAACTTTTCAGCCTTTTCCATTTGCCCCTTGGCTTACTATAATCGCGTCTGCGCTCATTTCAAGGGCTGGGTAGAACATTATAGGCCACAAAGGAATATCACGGTTAATTTGCCCACCACGCAGTTTGGTGGGGCTGCATACTGTCGACTAATCTATCCGGCCAATATAGCTGTCTTAATTTTCTCGAAGGCTAATTGCTGATTGACAAACTGACATATTATTTTAATAATCAATCGTGCAACTTATGTTCTTTAGGGATTCCATAGAATTATGGTTACGCGACTAGGAGATAAATTGAAATATTGGACTAATCCATCTGTGGAACAAATAAACTTGTCTGGCGACCCTCTTGCTGATTTCATTGAGCGAACAAGGCAAGTTATATTTGACGCCATGCAGAAGGGTTGGTCGGGTCCACCATTCGATCCATTCAAGCTTGCAGACATTTTACGTTTACAGGTTGTGCCCACAGAAAACGTTCTTGATGCTAGAACAGTTCCAGCCCCTAGTGGAAAAGTACGCATAGAATTTAATCCGAACCGACCTATTGCCAGAGTACGATACTCTGTAGCTCATGAAATAGCTCATACCCTATTTCCCGACTGTAGAGATTATGTACGGGAACGCCAAGCAAAAAATCTATCAAGAAGTGACGAATGGCAACTTGAGATGTTATGTAATGTCAGCGCTGCCGAGTTTCTGATGCCCATTGGCAGTTTTCCGGATTTGCGAGAAAAGCCATTAAACATCGAAGATATGACTAATCTGCGAGAGAAATATCAGGTTTCTACCGAGGCTCTTTTGCTTAGATCTGTGAAGCTCACTGATTTACCTTGTTTTGTTTTCTGTTGTTCAAAGCGTAAATCAGATGATGAATATGGACGTTATGAAATTGATTATGCTATCCCTTCAAAGAACTTTGAGAATAGAATCTCGTCAGGCACAATAATCCCCAAAGGTAGCAATGTCGAAAACTGCACCGCGATTGGGTTTACTGCCAAAGGAGAGGAGATTTGGCCAAGAGCCAGTGGCAAAATTCATATCGAGTGCATAGGTTTACCTCCATATCCGGGACATCGCTTTCCAAGGGTAGCTGGCATCGGCTCTCCACATAATATTGGAAACATCGAACCCAAAAAGATAAATTATGTAAAAGGAGACGCAACTGAACCTAGAGGGGAAGGTAGTAAGATAATTGCCTTTGTTGTAAATGATAAGGGGCAATCTTGGGGCGGCTGGTTTTGCCCTTGCAATTCAAAAAAAATGGCCGATAGTCTTAGATGATTTCCAGAGTTGGCGTAATCAGAAACCGAACGAGTTTACTCTAGGGAGCATAAACACATCTAGAATTAGTACTGACTTGATGACAGTCACGATGGTTTCTCAGCATGGCTACGGTGATTCTCCAACACCCCGGATTAGGTATTCTGCACTTGAAACTTGTCTTCAACGCTTGGCGAACGAGGCCATAAAAAGAAATACAACAGTACATATGCCTCGCATAGGTTCTGGGCAAGCTGGAGGTTCATGGTGGATTATAGAAGAACTCATCAATGACATATTGGTCAATAAAGGTATACGCGTAACTGTTTACGATCTTCCTAAATCTGGCAAAAAAAAGGCGCAACAATTGTCGTTTGCCTTGTAATATTTAAAAACCCATATTAAGGGTTTTATATGCCAATTGAACGGATTGTTCTTTTATCAGGACATGTTTCGGCAGGGAAGAGCACTCTTGCTAAAAGCTTAAAGAAGCGATTTGGAGTAACCGTTTATAAAACACGGGATCTTCTCTTAGCACTCAAACCCGATGTTGAATCTAGCAGAGAAGCAATGCAACTTCTGGGAGAAAAATTTGACCGAACCACAAAAGGTGCTTGGGTGTGTAAAGGATTAACAGAACTCATACTTAGATCTGACCCAAAAGATCTCCATATCGTTATTGTTGATGCCGTACGAATCCTTGAACAAATAATTGAAATCCGTAAAGTGTATCGGCGTAAAGTAGTGCATATTTACTTGGATGCCCCAAAAGAAGAGTTGAGTAAGCGATACAAAAAAAGAGAGCATGAAGGGATTACAGAGCTTGGTTCCTATAATGAGGTTTTAGCCAACAAAACAGAGAAAAATGTCAGTCAACTTAAGGATGTTGCTGATGTAGTGATTGACACAAAAAGATGTACCCCTAAAGATGTGATGGTAAAAACCGCGAGCTATTTAGATCTATATGGTCATGAGAATAACCGTTTAGTTGATATACTTGTTGGGGGACAATACGGAAGTGAGGGGAAAGGCAATATTTCTGCGTATCTTGCACCTGAATATGATGTTCTTGTGCGTGTTGGTGGACCCAATGCAGGCCATAAGGTCTATGCAGAACCAGAGCCATATAATTTTCACCATTTGCCGTCCGGCTCGGTTAATGCTCCACAATCACAGTTGCTAATTGGTCCTGGTGCTACAATATATGTTCCAGAGCTATTGGATGAGATCTCTCAATTTAATATAGACTGCGATCGGCTACATATTGATAAAAAGGCAATGATTATATCTGAAAGAGATCGACGTATAGAGAAGGGAATTGTTAACTCAATCGGTTCAACTGGCCAAGGCGTAGGGGCGGCTCAGGCGCGAAGAATAACAGACCGCGAACTTGGTAAAGTTAAACTTGCGGATCATATTAAAGAATTAAGGCCATTTATTTGCGATAGTTGTCAATTTTTGGAGCAATCGTTTGAACGAGGTGATAAGATTTTTCTAGAAGGTACACAAGGAACAGGATTGAGTCTTTATCATGGAGAATATCCTTATGTAACTTCAAGAGATACAACAGTTAGTGGATGCCTTGCTGAAGCTGGCATATCACCATCTTGGGTTCGCAAAATAATTATGGTATGCCGAACTTATCCTATTCGTGTTCAAAGTCCAAAAGGGGGTACTTCCGGTCCTATGACTCGATCTATATCTTGGAAAGAAGTCGCAGAGCGATCTGGGCATAGTGTTCATAATCTCAGGAAAAGTGAGCGAACCTCTACAACAAAAAGGAAACGACGTGTTGGAGAGTTTGAGTGGACATCTTTAAGGAAAGCTGTTTCATTAAATGCACCGACGGACATCGCCTTAACCTTTGTAGATTATATTGATAAAAACAACGAGAATGCCAGAAGGTTTGATCAACTCACGAAAGATACAATACGTTTTATCGAGGAAGTTGAAAACGTATCACGCGTGCCAGTATCCCTCATATCTACGCGTTTTGATTATAGAAACATCATTGATCGTAGGAATTGGTGATTAACCCGATGGACATAGAGCAATTTTGTAAACATTATCCTCAGCTTTTTCACATGGCTCATGTAGATTCTTGGGAAAGCATTAAAAAACATGGCCTTTTAAGTACAACGGCTCTTCTAGATCTTTTTGAAATTTCTGGTGAACCTCGTTTGGCAATAGAATCGCAATGTCGTCCTGAATGCGTATCAATATCAAACCATAAATATGGCACCGCAGTAATTAGAGATAATAAACCTTTACCAGAAAGCAAACTTTCTCAGTGTCTCACTGATATGAGCACAAAGGAATGGTATGAATTACTCAATCAAAAGGTGTTTTTTTGGCCAACAAAAGAACGAGTATTAGGTCTTCTTCATGCTCGTGCATACAGAAAGCATTCTCATATCGTAATTACATTGGATGCTCGGTCACTGATTTCAGAACAAATACAAAATATTTGTCTTTCGCGAATTAACTCTGGTGCTGCCCCGTATAGTCCAACACCAAGAGGATCTGGTACGTTTGTACGTTTACCCAATTGGCCTACAGATGAAGGTCCTAGATCAGGTAAGCTTAAAAGTGCCGTAGCAGAAGTGGCGGTTGATTATTCTGTTCCAAACATCACTAAGGTTGCTACATGCGTTGAAGAGATGCGTGATGGAGAAGAACCGAAGCTAATTTGGGCATCTTAGTGTTTTAGTAATAAATAATCCGTGTTAATCTGGGCAATCTACAAAAACCGACGCAATAAAAATCGGCAATTGATTAATCCGTGTTTTTCCTCGACTTAAATCAGTAGTTTCGGCCAGCATCGGCAGTCTGCCGGGGGATAACGAAGTTAGACCTGTGGACGATGGCAAAACTTTTGACAAAGCTCGCTTTACAAAAAAGATTTGCCAGGTACACAAAGCTGGCTGATTAAATCTGTGGAAATCTGTGTAATCCGTGGCTAATAAAAGAACAGCGTTTTCTGCGGAATCAGCGTCTAAAATAAATCCGTGTCAATCTGGGCAATCTGTGGCTGAAACCTTTTGCGCCTTTTCGTGGCTAAAAAACCGTGAAATCCGTGTAATCAGTGGCTAAAAAAACAAAGGCCCTGTAGGTCATACAGGGCCTTTAATAATTAACAGCAAGCCAACAGCAACGAAAATGTCTGACTAATACACTCGCCCCATAAGGGCAAGGTCTAAATATATCCTTTAGAAAGGAGGTGATCCAGCCGCAGGTTCCCCTACGGCTACCTTGTTACGACTTAGTCCCAGTCATCGCACTTACCGTAGACATGCGTCTCCTTGCGGTTGACAACACGGTTTCGGGTACTTACGACTCCCATGACTTGACGGGCGGTGTGTACAAGGCTCAGGAACACATTCACCGTGACGTAGCTGATTCACGATTACTAGCGATTCCAACTTCATGCAGGCGAGTTGCCAGCCTGCAATCTGTACTGAGGCGACTTTTATGCGATTTGCTCCACCTTGCGGTCTTGCGTCGCTTTGTGCTCGCCATTGTAGCACGTGTGAGGCCCTGGGCATAAAGGCCATGATGACTTGACGTCATCCCCACCTTCCTCCGGTTTAACACCGGCAGTCCCGTTAGAGTTCCCGGCATGACCCGCTGGCAACTAACGGCAAGGGTTTCGCTCGTTAAAGGACTTAACCCGACATCTCACGACACGAGCTGACGACAGCCATGCAGCACCTGTGGAAGTTTCACCCTTGCGGGTAACTTTATCCTTTTCAGGTAAAGTATCCAACCATGTCAAACCCAGGTAAGGTTCTTCGCGTTGCTTCGAATTGATCCACATGCTCCACCGCTTGTGTGAGCCCCCGTCAATTCCTTTGAGTTTTAGCCTTGCGACCGTACTCCCCAGGCGGTCTACTTAACACTTTTGCTTCGGCCAGGGCGGCGTCAGAACCTCCCCAGCCTAGTAGACATCGTTTAGGGCGTGGAATACCGGGGTATCTAATCCCGTTTTATGCCCACGCTTTCGTGTCTCAGCGTCAGATCAGGCCCAGTGCAGCGTCTTCACCACCGGCGTTCCTGTTGATATCTACGCATTCCACCGCTCCACCAACAGTTCCCCGCACCCATACCTGCCTCAAGCCAGACAGTACGCGAAGCAGTTCCCCGGTTAAGCCGGGGGATTTCACAACGCGCTTATCTGGCCGCCTACACACGCTTTAAGCCCAGTGACACCGAACAACGCTCGCCACCTCTGTCTTACCGCGGCTGCTGGCACAGAGTTAGCCGTGACTTTTTCTAGCATAGATCAAACCGCCTTGCGGCGGTCTTTCATACGCTTAAAAGTGGTTTACGTCCCGAAGGACTTCCTCCCACACGCGGCGTCGCTGGGTCAAGCTTTCGCTCATTGCCCAATATTCGTTACTGCAGCCCTCCGTGGAGGTCCGGGCAGTGTCTCAGTCCCGATGAGGCGGGCCGACCTCTCAGCCCCGCTACCCGTCAAAGCCTTGGTGAGCCATTACCTCACCAACAAGCTGATAGGCGATAGGCCGCTCTCGAACCAACGTATCTTTGGTCATCCACCTATCAGCAGATGACATTATTCGGTATTATCGCCCCTTTCGGTAGTTACGGTTTCCCGTAACGGCGCTATCCCAAAGTTCGAGGTACGTTACCTATCTATTACGCACCCTTTCGCCACTGATAAGTCCGATGATTGCTCACAAGACCTATCCGTGCGACTTGCATGTCTTAGCCACGCCGCCAGCGTTCGTTCTGAGCCAGGATCAAACCCTTCAGTTTGATTCATCGATCCGCCGACGATTTAATCGCCGGACGGAGGTCGTCTTGTTAATTCTCATCCCGCCCTAAAGCGGAATGAAAGGCTCAACACATTCATTGGCACACACATCGAAAGTGTTGAAAGCCCTCCAGGCTATGGAGGACCTTGCTAATATGCACTTTCGTTGCTGTATTTGGCTATACTGTTAACTTGTAAAAGAACAACTTGTGTCCTGTTAAGACACCAATGGCCAAGCAACATCGTTGTTAGCTTGACCATTGAGAAAAGCAATTGTACTCCCATACCTGATGGGCGTCAAGGATGAAAATGGAAAAAAATAAAAAATTTTTGGGGCACTTTTAGCCACTGATTACACAGATTTCACTGCTTTTTTAGACGCGGATTAACGCAGGTTTTTGTTTAGCCACAGAGAGCAAAGATTGCCCAGATTAATACGGATTATTTTTAGCCACAGAGCATACAGAGAGCAGTCAGTTTTGTGTTCTTGTATACCGCTCACTCTTTACTTGTCTCGCCTGTAATCTTGGGTACAATTTCGTTCATCGCATAGTGGACAAACTGTTGCCCTAGTTCTGTAAGTTCATATCGTTTCTCATTATCAAAAGCAGAGGCCATATATGAACTGGAGCTTCCACGTGTAGGCCTTTGTAGTTCGCTTTTAATAAAGCGACCCAAAGCATCTTTTTCGCGATGTTGTCTTATTATATGCCCAACGCTTAAATCATGAATAATTAGTTTGAACAAATCCGCTTCAGCAGAATCCTCTCTTTCAGGCTCTCCATGAATTTTTTGCCAAATTTGCCCACGGCTAATCCCGGAATTATTATATACACATCCAACCACTTTGAAATGGGCCACGCTGTATTTATTAATCCATTCGATAAACAATCTGACAACATCATCACTAGTTACGGAACAAGACGCTGCATTTGCGAGAAGATTTCTAATAAGAATCCTTTTTTCTTCGCTTTCAGCAGCAGACCAGTCTCTAAAACATTTCTTAACAATCGAAAGATATGCCGGACTTTGCACTCTTTCTTCGACTTTGGGATCATTCATGTCGAGCCTAATCATTACTTCTGCTAAAGTTGTCCCTATTTCTTTAATTTCGTCTTCCTGCAATTTTAGCCAAGAGGCAAATATTTTATTGAATCTTTTCTGTTCAGCTTCAGACCATGCCCCAGCGGACGCACCAAAAACCACACCAACTACAGGAATTGCTCCGCCAATACATGCCAGAGCAAAACGTGAAATAGCAGGCCCGCTACCTCCTTCGAGTGCTTTATCCATATCTTTGCGAAGTTGTTCTTTTTCC
Source organism: uncultured Phycisphaerales bacterium (assembly GCA_963769245.1). Taxonomy (GTDB): domain Bacteria; phylum Planctomycetota; class Phycisphaerae; order Sedimentisphaerales; family Anaerobacaceae; genus Fen-1362. Next base: position 578,694 of record CAVYKU010000001.1, on the reverse strand, counting down.
TCTGACATATTCGCTCCTTACGAACAATTGTTGTTTTTGTAAACCATCGTTATCTCTTTATGGGCTGCTGCTCTTAATATTGATCTTTTTGAAAAACTATATTACAGAGCAAAAAGAGGAAGGGCTAACACCCTCTGTTAGCCCTTAGCCAAAATCGATGGCTGTCGAACTTAAATTACGGAGTTACCAGCCCTGTGAAGAATATCTCGGCGTCATCATGTAAGAACCACCCAACTGGTTTGAACTTCCCCAATTGTAGCTTGGTGTTCGTCTTGTGCCGGTAGCACCTGTATAAGGGTTGACGTTGGGATACGTACTCCAGTTGTTGTAAAAATTTCCGTCAGGATTTGAGCGATAGTGCGGCTGGACATAGGTGCCATTGCTGCGGTAATAGCCGTGGACATACACATCAGCATAAGCCGTGATGGTCGCCGCACAAACTACTATCAGAACCACCAGAATCATCATTAACTTTTTCATTTTTTGTCTCCTTAATTTTTTGGTTTCGTTTAGTTTCCTGTTTTTTACCGTTCTATCTGTAACAGCGTGTAAACAATGCAAAGCGAACGCAATATATTGAATTTTCTTAGAAAATCGTTACTATTGCTGTAACTTCTTGAATTATTGGAGGTTATAGCAAGGTGAAAAGTGAGACCTGTTATAAGACACAGAAATTGGTCTTAATGGCCAAAGAGGGCGATCAGGCAGCATTAAACAAACTTTTCGCCGTTTACGGCGAGAGGATTCGCAGAATACTACGCCTGCGAATGGGGGGAGAGTTGCGGTCAAAATTAGAGTCGATGGATTTGGTTCAGGATGCTTTTATATCCGCTTTGAAGGATTTTGGAAATTTTACATATCAGAACGAGGGCGACTTCCTGCGATGGGTGTCGAAAATTGCTGAAAACAGGATTCGCGATAATATTGACCAGTTGCACGCAAATAAGCGTGACATTCGCAAAGAAATTCCGCTATCAAGTAATAGACCGAACACGCAAGACAGCTTCATCGCTACTAATGAACCTGTTGACGCTACCACACCCAGCGTCATAATCGCAAAAAGAGAGCATTTGGACAAACTCGAAAAGGCAATAGAGGGGTTGAAGTCGGAATACAAGGAAGTTATTTTGCTAACGAAGATAGAGGGGCTTTCTTACAAAGAAGCCGGGACTCGATTAGAAAAGACACCGGATGCGGTCAGAATGCTGCTTTCACGAGCAATGGCGGAATTAAGTCGCGATTTTGAGAAAAACCAATGACAGATTTTCCCAAGGACAACCCGGAAAAGGATATCGAACAAATCGTTCAGCAATTCGTCGATGCGCAATTGCGCGGGGAAAACCCAAATATAGATGAGTTTGTGAAGCAATATCCCGGCCTTGAAGACAGAATAAGGCAAAGGATTCATAACTTACGGGAAATAGATAGCTTGTTCGCTTCACTTATGCAACCGGACGATAGCGATTTTCAGGATACACCGGCAGAACACGACCTCATTGGCCAAAAACTCGGTGATTTTGAAATCATTAAACTAATTGGCAGAGGGGGAATGGGGGCGGTTTTTCTTGCCCACCAGATTTCATTAGATAGAGACGTGGCGTTAAAGGTTGTCAGCGATATCAGCCGCGCCCGCGGTAAAAGCTTGGAAAGATTCAAGCGAGAAGCTAAAGTACTGGCAAAGATTTCTCACCCCAACATTGTGCCAATTTATGAAGTCGGCGAACAGGGGCCATATTCATATTTCGCGATGGAGCACATCAAGGGCGTATCCTTAGACAAGATTTTAACAAGTATTCGTAATGCGAAACCCGGCAACAAGGCAAGCGACATTATGCACAAATGTCTCCAAACACAGGCCGAAGTTTATGACGAAAAACAACAAACCGATAGCGGAACCGTAGCGGAAATAGACACGGAATACATTATTAATATCAGCAAAATAATTATCAGCATCGCATCTGCATTAGATTACACTCATAAGAGAGGCATTTTGCATCGTGATATAAAGCCCTCGAATATTCTCATCGATTCCAACGGCATACCAAAGCTGGTGGATTTTGGCCTAGCAAGGGTTGAGACCCAGCAAACAATAACAATCTCCGGCGAATTTTTTGGTACGCCAAATTATGTTTCGCCTGAGCAAATAAATAAGCCGGAAAATGTTGATTGCCGAAGCGATGTTTATTCGTTAGCGGCCACCTATTATGAATGCCTGACTTTGCATCCGCCATTTGAGGGCAACACGGCAAACGAAACACTGACGAGGGTGATTTCATGGGAAGCCATCCCGCCAAAGAAATACTGTCCGCGACTTTCAACTGACTTTAATACGATATTATTGCACGCCCTTGAGAAATCACCAGAAGACAGATATCAGACTGCCGCTGACTTCGCTATGGACACAGAAAACGTGCTTGAGTTTAAGCCTATTACAGCAAAGAGGCCAAATGTTACCCAAAGAGCATATAAAACTCTGCGAAGAAATCCATTAAAAGTAGCAACTGCTTTTATTCTGGTAATTATTTTAGGCTACTTTCTGCTCTTAAGCCATAGACAAGCCGCTTTAACCGAACTATACAAACAAGGGCGTGATATATTAGAGAATGAAAAGTATGAAGAAGCGCTGATATATTTCAAAAAGGTGGCAAAAGCAATGCCCAAAGACGCAGAGGTTCTGTATTATATAGGAGAATGTTACCGGGAGACAAACCAATACGAAAAAGCAATAGAAGCTTATGATGAAGCCATCAAAAATAAGCCCCGTTATGATAATGCGTATTGGGGTTTAGGTTATTGTTATGAAAATACCAAACGTTACCAAGAAGCGCTAAATAGTTTTAAACGAGCTATTGAAATTGATCCTTGTGACGCTTATACGTATTCCGATCTTGGCGTCTTATACGCTAAATTAACACGTTATCAAGAAGCGATAGAATCCTGCACACAAGCCTGTAAACTTTCGGAATATAAAAACCACAGTTACCTTGCGAATCTGGCCTCTGTTTACGCCCAATCTGGTAATTTTGAGAAAGCTATCGAATACCAGAATAAAGCCACTGATTTGGCGGATGATTCGGCGAAGGAAGATTACGAGAAACGACTTGAGGCATACAAGGCCAAGAAGCCATAGCGAGAATAACCCAGAAATAAATCCGCCTGCGGCGAATAAAACCCAACCCTACCGCGACACCGAGACTTTCGCTTTACTGCGGACGGTCGTATTGGCGTGGAGGATTTTTTCGAGGGTGGGCAGGAGGTAGTCATTGACGACAACGTCCCAGCTCATATTCTGGGCGATGCGACGGCCATTTTCAATCATCGCGGCGACTTCGGCGTTAGTTTTGGGCAGGAGCATAAGGATTTCATCGGCAACTTCGCGGCTTTCGGCGACTTCGACCTTATCGCGGGCGGCCCTGTTAATCGCAAGAAGGTCTTTGATTTGCGGGAATAGGCCATCAATGGATGTGTAATCGGCGATGACGACATTTCGAGTGCCGTCTTTGGGAGACGGGTTTGTTCCGACGATGGCGTCTCTGACGAAGCCGGCACAGCCGGAGACGTTTGTGAAGACGCAGAGGCCGCCGAAGGTGAGCGGTTCGACGGGAGCGATGCCGAATGGTTCGTAGATGCTTTGGCCGAATTCGACGTCGGTTCCTCTGTGGATATCGATAATATCCATATCTTCGGGCATTTTATTGCCGCAAAGTTTTCTGCTGAAGCCGAACTGGTTGATGAAGACGATTTTTACGTTTTTACTTTTGGCGTTAAATTCCTGTATGGCGGTGTAGAAGGTTGCTTCGCCTCCGGAGAGGTCAGGCCAGCCCTCGCGGTGCGCGACGGGCCAGTCGTAACGCGCTTCCATTTCGAAAATATCGCAGCTGCGTCTCTGGCAGACCTCGGTGGTGAGCATATACATCACGGCGGTTTTGCCTTCCCTTGTAAATGCCTCATCGAGGTGTTCGAGGACGCGAAGGTCTCGCCAGAGTCCTTTACTGCGGACCAGACGGGTAACGTGCGTGAAGATGAAGTCGGGGCGAAAGCCGAGGAGGTTGAAGCAATATTGCTGGAGTTTGCGTTTGGAGCTGAGTTTTTCCTCGACGGTGGTTTTGTAGGCATGAATGCCGTTATAAACGACGCTGATATTTTCGGATTCAAATTCGGGCGCGAGGAACCTCAGCTCATCGGCGACGAGGCCGCCGACGGCGAAAATGGCGTCGCAGTGTTTGGAGGCATCGACGAGCGGGTGTTTGAAGTAGCGGTCCTGCGGGCCGAAGATGTCCTCGACATAGAGTTTCTGCTGGTGCGCTTTTTTGATAACGTTGTAAAACATTGTGTCGTGGCCGGGGTGGTCCTCGACGATTTTACGCATTGTGGCGACTTCGTGGGCGTAGAAGACAGTTTTGTAATTGCAGGTCTGGTCGAGCATGGCAGCCATCGCGGTTGGCATACCCATAAACTCGTGTGCGACGATAACGGTTTTGTCTGTTGCTGCGCCGATGACTTTGAGGACAGCCAGGGCAGCGGGAGCGAGACGGACATACTGTTCGAAGTCCCAAAGGTGTTCGTAGCGGTCGCTTTTGATGTCGAACTCTTCGAACAATCGGGCTTTAAATTCGTTGACGGGGCCGGGGTCGGCATTGCGAACGTCGATAAGGACGGCTTCGGGCGAAGATTTTATTCCGGTCTGGGAATCGACGAAGGTTCGTCTGCCGTAGATGATTCCTACGCCATAGAAGGATTCGATTCTGGAGAAAGCGGAGGCATAGCCGGTCTGGGTGAGGCCGTCGAACGAAGAGTAAAGGACTTCGCCGGTGGGACCGAGCCGGTCGAGGACGGAGCCCTCGGTGGTGAAGAGCGGACCAACAATAATGGAGCGTTCAACGGCGTCGAGATATGACTGGCAGGTGAAGAAACCTTCCAGCACGGCGCCGATGCCGCCCATTTTATTCGCTGCTTCGTGCGTAACGTGAACAAGAATCGGCCTGATACCCATATAAGTTCCCTTCCCAAAGGTGTGATTCTACGAAGAGCAGGATCATTCCCTCTCTCTGATTAAAGTATAGGTAACGGAAATCCCGGGGACAAATTGGCGGGGATTTTTATTAAGCGCGGGGATGAAAACGGAACGGAACGGCAACAGCGGGGTTTTTATTAGACCTTGGCCCCGGATTTAGTGGGGCTTGTCAACGCAGCCGGCTTCGGAGGTTTTTTATAAGCCCGGAGAGGACCTGCTGCGGGATGTCAGCGATTTCTGGTTCGGGGATTTCGCTAAGGGCGATTCTTTCGAGGATACGAACGGCATTTTGGCCATTGGGGATAATAGTCAACGCTGTCTCTTCGGCCAGGTCGAGCTCGCCGTCCGCCATCTGGCGGATGTAGCTGATAATGCAGGTTGTCAGTTCGGCGTCGCTGAGGTCGTTTGGTTTTGAAGGGGCTGAGGAGTGATTTTTGGGAGCGGTGCCTTCCTCGGGGATATTGGTTTCTTTGAGGATATCCTGCCTGAGGCGGGCTTCTTCGGCGAGCATTTTGCGGTGTTTGACTTCTTCATCGGTGTCAAGAGGAGCGAGTCGAAGCTCGTCGTCGGGCTGAGCGGGTTTGCTCGCGGGGACGTAAACTTTGTTGTGGCAGGCGGGGCATTTGCCCCATTTTCCGCCGGCGTTATCGGGGGCTTCTATTTTTTTGCCGCAATGTTCGCAGTGAAAAGATATTCCCATTTTGTTACCTCTGAGCAGTGTTGTTTTTTTTGTTCTTACTATATTCTGCCGTCACGTCGGTAGTAATGCCACCGCGGGGGGTAAATCGGGAAGTTACCTTCATCCACCTCGGCTTACAGGCAACAATTAAATCGTCGAGGATTTGGTTTGTCAACGCCTCATAGAAGATGCCCTTGTTGCGGTAGCTTTGCATATATAATTTGAGGGATTTGAGCTCGATGCAGGTTTTATCAGGGCAGTACTCGATTGTGATTTCGCCGAAGTCGGGCTGGGCGGTTTTCGGGCAGACACTGGTAAATTCGGGGCAACGGATTGTAATACAATAGTCGCGTTTCGGTGAAGGGTTATCGAACAGTTCCAGCTGCGGTTTATCGTTCATTTCTTGGCTCTCGTAAAAGCTTTTTAATTAGTATAATATAATAACGTTCCCAATTCAATAAGGAGCTTGGAATGGCAGAAGATAAAGCGGTAGTGCTGTTAAGCGGGGGGCTGGATTCAGCCACGACGCTGGCGATAGCGAAACAGTTGGGATTTTCATTATACGCCCTGACGTTCCGGTATGGTCAGCGTCACCAGTGCGAGATTGAGGGGGCAAAGCGGGTAGCGAGGTCGATAGGGGTGGTTGAGCACAAGGTCATCCAGATAGATATGGGTGGTATCGGCGGGTCTGCGCTGACGGACCTGACGATTGAAGTGCCCAAAGACCGGAAGGGCCTCGGCCAGCCGGGGGATGAGATACCGCTGACATACGTTCCGGCGCGGAATACGATATTTTTGAGCTATGCGCTGGCGTGGGCGGAGGTGCTAAAGGCATTCGATATTTTTCTCGGCGTCAACGCGACGGACTTCAGCGGGTATCCCGATTGCAGGCATGATTATATTCAGGCGTTCGAGAAAATGGCTAATCTGGCGACTGCGGCGGGAATACAGAAGAAGGGGACATTCCATATTCATACGCCGATTATAAATATGACGAAGGGGCAGACGATACTGGCGGGGAAAAAGCTGGGTGTGGATTATTCGCTGACGCACAGCTGCTATGACCCGGACAAACAGGGCAGAAGCTGCGGCAGGTGCGATTCGTGCCGGATTCGTCTGAAGGGCTTCCACGACGCGGGGCTTGAAGACCCGATTGAATATGTTCGCGGCGTCGTTGGCACAAAAAAATCGGTTTAGTGCTGTTTCTAAAAAGACAATATAACTTTAGTAAAATTGGAGTATTACATAACTCTTTTATTTACAATGGATTCCCGCTTGCGCGGGAATGACAAAAACAACACTTTATCTTTAGAAACAGCACCAGCACGGGGTGGTGCGTGCGATTGAAATGATAGTAAACGAAATTTTTCATTCGATTCAGGGAGAGGGGCTGCTGGCGGGAACGCCGAGCGTATTTATTCGTCTGGCAGGCTGTCCCGTCGGCTGCGTTTGGTGCGATACGAAATATGCCTGGGACGCAAATGAGGGCGAAGAACTCCCCATACCGGAAATAGTCAACAGAATCACTCATTGGCCCTGCCGATATGTGGTGATAACGGGCGGCGAACCGATGATGAATCCGCAGCTGCCAGACCTTGCCAAGGCGTTAAAAGAGCGAAACAAACATATCACGATTGAGACAGCGGGTATCAAGTTCGTCGCCGGGCTTGCATGCGACCTGATAAGTGTAAGCCCGAAGCTGTCAAATTCAGGAGTGGAAAAGGGGCCTGACCCCTTTTCTCCTGTAAGACAATTAATCAGACGTTATCCATATCAACTTAAATTCGTTGTGGATTCGCCCGATGACCTGTCTGAAATTCAGCAGGCTGTAGAGCAAATCGGCGGGGTATCCGCGGAGAAAGTAATGCTTATGCCGCAGGCGAAAACCAGGGATGAGTTAATCGCCAAATCACCTATGGTCGCACAGATGTGTAAAGAAACGGGCTACGTGTTTTGCCAGCGGCTGCATATTCTGCTTTACGACGGCGTGAAGGGGAAATGAAGAACAAGAAATTGCCGATTGTCGATCGCAGATTGGGGATTCGGTATTCTTGATTTATCATTCCATTTGACTTTTACCCGCTAATCGTCGATAATAACCAATCGATATACAGCTTGCCCGGGTGGCGGAACTGGCAGACGCGCCAGCTTGAGGGGCTGGTAGGGGTTTCCCCTATGCAGGTTCGATTCCTGTCCCGGGCAGTTTCCCCATTTATTATTTTTGATTCGCGATTTATGATTTGCCAAAGGCAATGTCATACGGCAAAATGGCTTCCGATATTTTCTCCTTTGAGTGAAATAACATTATGAGTGAAAAAATTGAAAACACCGCGACACTGCAGGAACAACTCGGGGAGTTTCGAATTACACACCTGGTCAAAAATATGACTTCGCAAAACCATCGCTGGGACTATATCAGCTGCGGGCACGGCAATAATGTTCTTTTGCTTCTTGAAGGAGCCGGCGCAGCCGGCGAAGTCGAATTCCAGCGCATACTGAAATTTGAGAAGAGCCGCAGAGTCATCTCGGTGACCTATCCGGCAACTGCCGTCACCATGCAGGATTTAGTTGCCGGCATAGCCGCCATCATCGAGGCAGAGGGCGCTCATAAGATAGCTATTCACGGACACTCGTTAGGAGGAGCGATTGCCCAATGCTTTGTGCGGGCACATCCGGAGATGACAAACGAGCTGATTCTTGCCAATATCGCTGTTGCCAGCAGGCGCCGAATTCGGCTGGCCAGAGTTTTTGGTTATGTGCTGTCTGTTTTGCCATGGGCGTTAATCGGCACAATGGTCAAGACTCGCCTTGCGCCGGAACCTGTCGGCTCTGGCGGAGCCGGAACGGGAATTTTATCGAGAATATTTCGCAGAAATGGTCAAACTCTACCTGACAAAAGAGCTTATCATTAATCAGCTTCGCTGTATGTTTGATTTCATCGATAATTACCATTTTCGGGCGGAAGATTTGAAGTTTTGGGGCGGGAGGGTTCTTATAATGGAGGCTGAAGATGATCGGGGATGGAATTCTTCGGAGCGGGCGGCACTTAAGAAGCTTTATCCGCAAGCCAAAGTCCACACTTTTAATCAAGGCGGCCATCTAATGGGGATGACTAAGAGGGCGGAATACGATGAGGTGCTGAACAATTTTTTGGGCTAAAAACGGCTTCCGCCCCCTTTTCGGCTATTAGGGGATAATCAGTTTGGTGCCGGGAATGAGATGATTCGGGTCCGGCAGATTCGACCGGTTGGCGGCGACGATTTTACGCCATTGCTTGGCGGAGCCATAGTATTTGGCGGAGATAGAAGAAAGAGTATCACCCTTCTGGACAATGTGAATTCGCTGCTGCTGCTGGGCGTTTGCCGTTTGTATCTGGTTGTTGGTATCCGGATTTTCAATGTTCGATACTCGGTTCTCCTCCTTCGTTATCACTTCGGAGGACAGGTCGCTACTCGGAGTCGATGAAACCTCGGCTGGAATTTTGGGAGAAGGGTTTATATTTGAGGCGGCTTCGAGGGCACGGGCTCTTGCGCTGAGGTTGGGCAAGGTGGCAAGCCAAAGGATGACACCCGCAGCCAGTGTTACGCCGATTGCCAGACCTATTTTAAAGTCCTTTTGCATATCACCGACATATAATAAAACAGGAGGAAAAGGGCAGTCCCTTTTCCTCCCGGGAGTTAACCAAACAATCAGTTCTGCTGTTGTTTAGGGGCTGGTTTATTGGCCGCCCTTTGTTGTGCCCTTATTAGTAATATCGGCGCAGATATCGCAATTGATGAATATGTTCCTTCGATGACGCCGAAGAGCATAGCAAAGTTGAAGCCCCGCAGCCCGCTGCCGCCGAAGACATACATAACAAAAACCACTAAAAACACGGTTGTGCTGGTCAGGATTGTCCGGGAAAGAGTGGCATTGATACTATCGTTGATAAGCTGTGCGGTCAGGGTTCCTTTCCTGCGATTTTCACGGATACGGTCGTAAATGATAATGGTATCGTTAATCGAATAGCCGAGCAGGGTAAGGAATGCGCCGACCATAGTCATATCAATCTTGAAATCGGCGATAAGCAGTTTCTGGCCTATGAACGTGGTGGAGATAAATGCGCAGCACATAAGTGCACCCATCGTAGCTGTGGTGTCGTGGGCAAGGGTTACGATGCCACCTATGCCATATCGAATATCGCCAAACCTCAAAGCCAGGTAAACCAGCATCGCAATGAGCGCCAAAATCGCGGCAATCAAGGCGGCGGTCTTGGCCTCTGCTCCGACGGATGGGCTAATCTGCGTTACGTGCGGCAGGGACGAGGTGATTTGCATCGCATCGGTAACCTTGGCTTTTTCGCCATCGATGAACTGTGTCCATGCATCGGAATCCTGCTGGCCGGCGGCAATTTCAGGTTCCGCGGCGATATAAACGAAAGATTTTACCGGCTGATTGGGGTCCATTTTTTTAAGGTTCGAATCAAGAACCCTGTAGGCGTACCAGTTGATGCCCCTCATATCAGGTTTAAATTTGAGGTCTTCAAACCTCTGCTTGATTTCGGAGGCGGGGGTGCTGGTTGCAAGCTCACATTTGATGGCGACGCCGCCGATGAAATCGAGGAGATCGGGAGAATTCTCAAGCATCGATTCGGTTATTTTTCCCGTGGAGTCAACTTTGGGCTGGAGGCTTTTGCGTATTTCGAGCTGGTCTCCGAAGGCAGCAAGAATGGCGTTTGAAACTATTTCGTCAAACTGCGGGTCGGAGATATTGGCGTCGGGGAAAGCCGCCTTGAGAACGTCAGCAACTGTGTTTTTGTTTAACTGGCTTGTGCTGACCGCAAAGGCCTGTCCCGACTTTTCTGGAGCAACGACAAGATGGGGCATTTCGAGCTGCTGGGCGGCAGAGGCCTTTTTGACGGCAGCGGTAACCGATTCGACAGTCCACTGGCCTGTTGAGAAGGCGACGATTGCTTTTGCTTTATTTGTCTCGGTTGTGGTAATTTCATACTGCCTGCCTGTGTTGCCGACGCTGTAAACGGTAGCGGAGGCAATGGCCTTGTTATTAAGCTTTTCGCCTTCTTTATGGATTTTGTCTTCGACCTGCTGTCTGTCAAATTTCACACCTTCTACGAGGTTGATTTGTGCGCTGGTTCCACCCGTGAATTCAATGTCATATTTGCTGTTTTTGGAATCGTCCCTGGCAAAGAAGAGGACTACACCGCCTATAGTCAGGAAGGCGGAAATGGTCAGGAACACGGGCAGGGCTTTCATCCAGTCAACATTCGGCTTGCGTACGAGGTGCAGGAACACGAGGTGGTCCTTGATGATTCTCTTTTTCAGGAGCCAGTCGAAGGTTACGCGGGTTACGAACAGAGAGGTGAATAAGCTCGATGAAAGACCGAGGATAAGGGTAATTGCGAAGCCCTTGATTTCCTCAGAGGCAACCCAGTAGAGGATTGCGGCAGTCATAATTGTTGTTACGTTGGAATCGAAAATAGCGCTAAAAGCTCTTTCGTAGCCGTTTTTGATGGAGATGGCGAGCGACGAACCTTTTGCCTGTTCCTCACGAATTCTTTCGAAGATAAGGACGTTTGCGTCGACGGCCATACCGATGGTGAGGATAACGCCTGCGATGCCGGGCAGGGTAAAGGTTGCACTGATACCTGCCATAATGGCGAGCAGGAAGAGGATATTAAGCAGAAGCGCTATATCGGCAATGCAGCCGCCGATGGTATAGTAGATGAGCATAAAGATAACCACGCACACCAGACCTACCAGTCCGGATTTCAATCCCTTCTGGAGGTTATCAGCACCAATGGACGGGCCGATGGTTTTGACGGAAATGGGCTGTTCGATGAGCCGTGCGGGCAGCGAGCCGGCGTTGAGTTTTGTGACCATATCCTCAACCTGGGTTTGCTTGAAATCGCCTGTAATCTGGCCGTTGGTGTAAATCCTGGCCTGGATGTTAGGCGCAGAGAGCGCCACATTATCGAGGACAATGCAGAGCGGCCTGTCGAGATTTTTGCCTGTTACAGTAGAGAAGAGTTTTCCGCCGCGTTCATCGAGTTCGAAATCGATTGCGCGTCTTCCCTGCTGGTCCTGACCGGGGGAGGATTTGACGAGTTTCCAGTCCCTCTGGCCGGCGTGGAGCATCGTTTCGTCTTTATTTTTCCTGTTGCTGGCGAGGACATAGGTTTTGTTGCCGAACTGTGCGGTGATAGCTCGCCTGCCCGACCTGTCTGCGGCGTGCCACTCTGCCGGATTTTCGATTTCGAGCCAGACATACTGGTCGTCGAGAGGATATTTAGGTCCTTTTGTTTTGAGGGTTTCGACGTATGCGTTCATCTGGGCCGAATCGACTTCGGGGTGGTCCATTGTGGGGAGGATTCTGAATTCAAGAATACCTGCGCCTCTTAACATGCGCTGCAGGTCACTGGGGTCATCGAGACGGCCCCTGAAGGGGAAATAGGCGCTGTAAGTTTTTGCGACCTTGTCGATTTTGTCTTTCAGTTCAGGGAATTCATTTTTGAGGGCTTCAACCGCTCTTTTGTTTTTGGCGGAACCGGGCGAGCCGGCTTCGAGTGCGGAGGTAATCTGGTCATTGGACAAGTTCAGTTTCTGGAGCGTTTGTTTGGCTTCCTCATATCGGCTGTTGAGGCCGGTTTTAGGTGTAGTAAGGCGGTCAGCCACGTCGGCCCATTTGGCACAGATTTCGGTATAGCGAGTAAGCAGGTCGAGATTGCCGTCGGAGCCGCCGAGGTAATCGAGGATGGCCTGCTTCCTTTGGTCCCCCTTGAGTTTGACCCATTCAACGACCTGAATTTTAATATCATCGAGTTTAAGGCCCGCAAGCTTAATCAAGCTTTCGGGCGTGGTCATCTGGTTTGCGAGGTCATCTCTTTGCTGCTGGAGGGCTTTCCGCTTATCGAAGACCTTTGCGAAGTCGTTGAGGATTTGTGCCCTGTCATTGGAATCGCGGGCGAATTTTTCGAAGTCCTTTGCCCGCAGGTCCGCGGGTTTGGCAACAGAGCGTATAACGGCGGCTTGGGTAACATTTCCCGTCAAAAGATCGGTGAGGGCGGCTTCGTATTGGGTTCTTTTTTCCCTGGCCTCGGCGCTGGCGAGCGGCATCTGGATTTCAAATCTTGTACTGCCCTGCGGTCTCCAGACGAGGTTTTGTATATTGGCGGGGTCAATACGGCGTCTCAGGACGGTGATTACCCTTTCCGAGAGACCTCTCTTCTCGTCGGAGCTGAGGCCTTTCGCGTCGATTTCATAAATCAAGCTTGTTCCGCCGCCGAGGTCGATGCCCGGCTTGAGTGTTTTGCTCGGCGGGTAGAGCGTCCAGACCGCGAGGACGATCAAAGCAACAATTAATACGATTTTCCACGTTAAATTCTTACCCATATCAAATCCTTGTTATATCCGGCTTTTATTGTCCTTCGTTCGAAAGGTTTTTCCCGATGGCGGAGGCCGCCACTTTGATTTTGGTATTGTTCGACTCATCGACCTTGAGGGTAACTTCGTCGCCTTTGACGTCAACGACGATGCCGATGATGCCGCCTATGGTCCTGACTTTATCGTTCTTTTTGAGGGATTGAATCATCTGCTGCTGCTGTCGCTGGCGTTTTTTCGGCTCACGGAACATAATGAAGTACAAAATCACAAAAATGCCGACGATGAAAATAAGCTGCATAATCGGGGCGGAAGACCCGCCGACAGCGCCGGTATGTGAGGTATTAGGTTCGGCGGGAGCAACGGTTCCTGTTGTAGTCTGATTCCGGCCCACCGGTTCGGCAGGAACTTCGGACTGACCCTGGGGCTGGGCCGCCGCCATTATCCACAAATTTTCCATATTTGTCATCCTTACAAAGAATTACGCTAACCAATAAGGTAAACGAGGAATCATAACGCATCGGCGGAAAATAATCAACATCGAAGATTCGGCCTGAAGGCGAAAGTTTTTGACACTTTTGGTTAAGGTGGTATAATTTAAGGGTTTACAGCGTGGTATGACGATATATCCTGATAAGTCATTGTCTTTCGAGTTTAATTATACGGGGAAAACAGGATGTCCAAAAGAAGGGACGTTCAAAGCGTAATACTGGCAGCGATAGCTGGCTTGGCGTTATTGCCGGTGTGGGGTTGCGCAAACCGACAACAGGCGGTGGCGTTATACGTTGACGCGGTTGAACTGCGTGAGCTGAACGACAACGATAAGGCGATTGACAAGCTCAACCAGGCAGCAAAGGCCGACGAGCGGTTCTCGCTGGCGCATTCGCTATTGGGGGAGATTTACGAGCAGAAGCAGGAATATCAGAAGAGCGCGGCGGCGTATGTCGCTGCGACCCGGCTGAACCCGTGGTCATTCAGGGATTATTTCAGCTTGGGGCGGGTTTACCAGACGATGAAAGAGTTTACGCAGGCGGTGAAGGCGTACCGCAGAGCGTGCGAGCTTAAGCCCAACAATTTTGAGGCAAATCTCAAAACCGCCCAGTGCCTTTACGAGGTAAACGATTACAACCAGGCGATTGTGTACGGCAAGAGGGCGGAGAAAATAGACGGGAACACCGAGGAGCTTCACCAGCTTTTAGGCAATATATACGATTCGCAGAAGAATTATGAGCAGGCGGTGCGGTCATACAAGCGTGCGCTGGAGATGGACAGCAACAACCCCGAGATAATGATGTCTCTGGCGATTGCGTATCTGCGGACCAAGCGCATCGAGCCGGCAAAGGAATTATTCACGGTGGTGACGCAGATGCAGCCGGCGAATAGTTCGGCGTATCAGTATATCGGTTACTGCTATCTGCAGTTAAACGACGTAAATCAGGCAATCTATAATTACAGGCAGGCGATAAAAATCAACAGCTATGACTGGGAGGCGTACCGCGGGCTTGGTGTGGCATATATGACCAAGGCGAAGGCGGAAAACGACGCGGAGCTGAAAGCGCAGGCAGTGGAACTGTGGCGTCAGTCATTGAGCATCAAGCCGGACCAGCCGAGGCAAGACCGGCTTATCAAACTGATAGAGAAATACTCGAAGTAATGAACGGGGAACAGAAAACAAATCTTACGTCTTCCGTCCTCAGTCCTCCATCCCCTGGAATCCGTCATCTTATTTTCTGGTCAATCTTCGGAGGCGGTCTGGCATTCGACCTCTGGACGAAAAAAGCGGTATTCGTCTGGCTTGGAAATACGCAGGAACAGTGCGTAACAATAATAGACGGTTTTTTGCGACTGCAATTGGCGGAGAACCCGGGGGCAGCATTCGGAATAGCAGGGGGACATCGGATAATGCTGGTGTCGATATCGGCGGCTGCGCTGGTGGTGATTATAGCGGTATTTATGTTTGCGCTGAGGGAAGGGAAAATTGTTGTTGTCGCGCTGGCTTTATTCGCGGCCGGGATAGCGGGGAATCTTTACGACCGGGCGTTCAACGGGGGATTAGTGCGGGATTTTATTGATATTGTGTATTGGCCCGGGAGGCACTGGCCGGCGTTTAACATGGCGGATTCGATGCTTTGCACGGCTGTGGGCCTATTGATTATAGCGAGTTTGGTCAGTCCGAAATCTTGTCAAACACCTGCTCATCCACAAAAATAGGTGCGCCGGAAGCTGCGCCGAGGGCAATGGCATCGGATGGGCGGGAATCAACTTCGACAATTTTGCCATTCAAGCTGAGGACTATCCTGGAGTAGAAGGTGTGGTTGCGGAGGTCGTTGATGATTATTCTTTCGACGCGGGCGCCGAGAGAGGTAATTATGTTGTCGAGCAGGTCGTGGGTCATCGGTCGCGGGGGCTGAATGCCTTTTAGCCGGCGGTCGATTGCGAAAATTTCGACGATGCCGATGACGATGGGAAAACTCCGCTGGCCATAGCGTTCCTTGAGGACGATTATCTGCTGGTCGGATGACTCGTTTATTATTATTTTTGAAAGTTCGACTTCGATTTCCATCCCGCCCCCTTATTTAATCATTCAATTCGGCCAGGTGTTTTTCGATGGCCTTTAACTGTTCGGTGTATTCCGCCAGTTTTTCTTTTGTCTGGGCAACAACTTCCGGTTTTGCCCTCGCTACGAAGTTTTCGTTGGTAAGTTTGGCTTCGACGCCTTTTTTGGCGCCCTCGATTTGCTCTTTCTGTTTGGTCAGGCGTTTGCGTTCGGCTTCGATATCTATCGCGTCGTGGACGTAAATCTGCATCTGGCCTGATATTGCCGCCGCGGCGTTTTTAGGCTTCGGGGCCGAGTGCGACGCGCTGAATTCTTTGAGATTCGCAATCTGGCAGAGAAGACCCGCGTCAGCATTCAGAATTCCGGAAATGTCATTTGGCGCGTTGACTGAGACGACGAGTTTCGAAGAGGGCGGAATATTGCATTTGCTTCGTATGTCGCGGACGGAGCGGACAACGGTCTGGATATTGTCGATTTGCTGCTCAATCTGCTCATTTATCAAGGCATCAATTCGTTTTGGCCAATCGGCTACGACTAATGCTTTATCGCCGTTTAATTCCGCAATTCCTTTAAGGCCTCGCGTCGGTGCTATTTCGTTTAGTTTCTGGAAGATGCCTTCGGTAATAAACGGCACAAAGGGATGCAACAGCCGAAGCGTCTGGTCGAGGACGAAGGCAAGGACGTTCTGGGCAATCGGTTTTTGAGAGACATCGAACATCCTTGGTTTTGCCCATTCGAGATACCAGTCGCAGAAATCGTTCCAGAAGAATTTGTAAATCGCGTTCAGGGGTTCATTATATTTGAAGGCGTCAAGACCATCGGTAACTTCGGCGATAGTTCGCGCCAGACGCGAGAGAATCCACTTGTCGGTTATAGCTAATTTGTTTTTATCGAAGAGGGCTGCGTCGGTTCCTTCGAGGTTCATCATCGCGAAGCGAGAGGCGTTCCAGAGCTTGTTGCAGAAGTTTCTGCCCACATCTAATTTGGGTGAGGTGTTTTCGACCCTGCCATCGGGAAGCGTCATTTGCGCAACGGGCATTCGGATATCCTGCGTGTCGGTGGTCATACTGGCAAGCGTAAAACGCATTGCGTCTGCGCCGTGACTATTGATTGCGACGAGCGGGTCGATGCCGTTGCCTAAGCTTTTGGACATTTTTCGGCCTTCGCCATCCTGTATCATCGCGTGGATATATACGTCTTTGAATGGTATATCGCCTGCACAGTATTGGCCCATCATAACCATACGCGAGACCCACAGGGTGATGATTTCGCGGGCGGTGCAGAGGACATCGCCTGGATAGAAGGTTTTCAATAATGGCGATTCATCCGGCCAGCCCAGCGTGCTGAAAGGCCACAAGGCCGAACTAAACCATGTATCGAGAACGTCGGGGTCTCGTTCGTAACCGTCCTTTTTCAAGGAGTCTGCGGCCTCTTTGCACTTTTCACATTCGTTGAGATCGTGAAGATAACATATATAAATATCGTATTCACCCTCATCTTCTTTAGCAATTGGCATAAGACGATTATTGAGCGGATCGACTTCTGTATGGTCTGATACGTGCACAATTCTAACAAATCCTCCGCTTTGTGACTTCCCCCTCTTAATATCATCTATTGTGTGATCCCAGCCCAATTTTGTAATTAATTCATCACACCAGTTTCCCTTGGTTATTAATATTCTCTTGTGCCAAATTGGAATTTGGTGTCCCCACCAGAGTTGTCTGGAGATTGGCCAGTCGCGGAGGTTTTCGAGCCAACTTTGATATGTTTTGGCATAGCGTTCGGGGATGAATTTCAATCGGCCATCCAAAAGCGGCTTCAACGCAAGACCTGCCAATGAGTTTACCGGCACGTCTGTTTCACCAATCATCCCTTTGCCAATTTTTTTCGCGAGATGGTCAATAGGTTTTTTGACCGCTATATACCACTGGTCCGAAAGGTACGGCTCGATGGGGACGTGGCTTCGGTAGCTGTGGCCTACTTCGTGGGCGTAGGGCCTGATTTCTTCGAGCAGGCCTTCTTCGCGGAACCATTCGACGATTGCCTCGCGTGCCTCGAAACGGTCCATACCGATGAGGTTTTCGACGTCGGGGTTTTTAATCTGCTCCCAGTCGGTCCAGCCGAATTTATCGCTGATTGAACCATCGGGTGCCATTACGTTGATTACTTCAAGTTTATGTCTTTGCCCAATCGCCCAGTCATCGGGGTCGTGGGCAGGGGTAACTTTCAGGAAGCCCGTTGAGAATTTGGCTTTTTCGTCTTCGCTGTTGGGATTCGGCAAAACGACATGCTCATCGGCGATGATGGGGATGATTCTGCCGACTATCGGCAACTTTACATTTTTGCCAACGAGGGCTTTTGCCCTTGGGTCGTTTGGATTCATCGCCACGGCTGTATCGCCCAGCATTGTTTCGGGGCGGGTGGTCGCAACCGTTACATATTCTATGCGTTTGCCTTCCACGACAACCGGCTCAGTGAGAGGGTAACGCAGATACCAGAAATTGCCCTGGATTGTCTCGTGCTCGACTTCATCATCGGCAAGCACGGTTTGCGTAGCGGGGTCCCAGTTGACGAGACGTTTGCCGCGGTAAATCAATCCATCTTTGAAGAGATTGAAGAACGCGGTCCTGACCGCTTTGGCGCAGGTTTCGTCCATTGTGAAACGTGTTCGCTGCCAGTCGCAGGAGCAGCCCATCGCCTTAAGCTGGTCGATGATTCTTCGCTCGTATTCATCCTTCCAGGCCTGAACACGGGCGACGAATACGTCACGTTTGAAATCGGTGCGTTTTTTGCCTTCTTCGGCGAGGATTCTTTTTTCGACGACGGTCTGCGTCGCGATGCCGGCGTGGTCCGTGCCCGGCATCCAGAGGGTATTGAAGCCCAGCATCCTGTGATAGCGGATGAGAATATCCTGAAGGGTGTTATTGAGCGCGTGGCCTAAGTGCAGCGCGGCGGTAACATTGGGCGGGGGTATGACGATGGTATAAGGTTTTCTTTTTGCGCCATCCGGCTCGGCGTGGAAGTAATTACCCGCTGCCCAGATTTGCTCCGCCTGCTGTTCGGTGTTCTTTGGTTCGTAAACCTTGCTCAATTCTTCAGCCATATAACGCCCAAAAGATTCCCTGAAATAAAAAATTCCGGCAGGCACTTACCTGCCGGAATATAATCTTAATCAAACAACCTTGTAATGTAAAGCAAAGCCGTTAATCGATGTTCATAGTCATGAGGAATTCGGCGTTTGTTCTGCACTTTGTCAGGCGGCTCTTGAGCAGCTCGACGGCCTCGACGTGGTTCATTTCGCTGAGCACCCTTCGCAGCCGATACGTAAGCGCAAGCTCTTTTGGAGCGAGCAGGAGCTCCTCTCTTCTGGTTCCGCTTCTGCTGATGTCGATTGCGGGATAGACGCGACGGTCAACGAGCTTCCTGTCGAGATGCAGTTCCATATTGCCGGTGGCCTTGAACTCCTCGAAAATGACTTCGTCCATTTTGGAGCCGGTGTCAATGAGGGCGGTGGCGAAAATGGTGAGTGAGCCGCCTTCCTCGACTTTTCGGGCAGCACCGAAGAATTTCTTGGGCATCTGCATAGCGCTGGCGTCAACGCCGCCTGTGAGGATTTTGCCTGAGTGGGGCATTTCTGAGTTGTAGGCGCGAGCAAGACGCGTAATTGAGTCAAGCAGAATAACTACGTCGTGGCCATATTCGACCATACGCTTGGCTTTTTCGATGACGATTTCGGCAACCTGGCAATGGCGTGCCGCCGGCTCATCGAAGGTCGAGCTGATAACCTCCACATCGGGGGCGGTTTTGCGTTCCATTTCGGTAACTTCTTCCGGCCGCTCGTCAATCAGAAGCACAATCAATTTGATTTGCGGGTTATTGGTCGATATGGCATTTGCCATTTTCTGGAGCAGGACGGTTTTGCCCGTTCTGGGCGGGGCGACGATGAGTCCTCGCTGGCCTTTGCCGACGGGGGTCACCAGGTCGATTATGCGCATATTCAATTCGTCCGCGGTTGTCTCCAGTATTATTCGTTCCAGCGGATGCAGGGGCGTGAGGTCGCTGAAGACGGTTTTTTCGGCGAGCCGGTCGGGGTCTTCGAAATTGATTGCCTCGACGCGAAGGAGGGCGAAGTATTTTTCGGAATCCTTGGGCGGACGAATCTGGCCTGAGACGGTATTGCCTGTTCGCAGGCCGAATCGCCGTATCTGGGAAGGCGAGACGTAAATATCATCGGGGCTTGAGAGATAGTTGTAGTCGGGGTTACGCAGGAAGCCGTAGCCATCGGGGAGGACTTCGAGGACGCCCTCGCCATACATAAGACCATTCTGGCGGATGCGTTCCTTGAGGATTCGGAAGATAAGCTCCTGCTTCTTGAGGGCGGTATAGTCGGTGATGCCGTCCTTCTTGGCCATTTCGTGCAGCTCGGAGACGCTGAGCCGCTGGAGGTCCGTCAGGTAGAGCTGGCCTTTCTTCACCCGTTCGTATTTTTCGTGAGTCGATTCCTCTTCGGTCTTCTTCGTTTCTGTCCCGTTGGTCTCCTCGACAACCTGGACGGCGGCCTGCGGCTCGTTATCGACCACGGGCTGCACCTGAGATTCGACCTCTTTGGCCTGTTCGGGTTGTTCGACCCCAACGGCCTGTTCGATTACCTCTGCCTCGTCCTGACCTCGTTTTTTCCTTTTGCCCTTTGGGCTGCCCTTACTCATATTAGCTCCTAATCATCTGCCAAAACCACGTTACAAGTGAAGTTATCCCGCTTTTTGACCCTGCGGGTTCGTTAATCCTGAATTTATACCGCCTCAGTCATTCTATCCTGCGTCCCATCAGCACATTTTATCCGGGGGAGCGTTTCGATATTTCACGGATGCCCACCAGCCAGTTTTTGACCAAGGTGACGAAGCAAAAGCTGATTTTTCAGACCCCAGCAAAGAAACTATACGGCGCTGAGCGTGGCTGAATTGGTATTTAAGGCGTTATGTCAGTATCCCCAAACCGGGCTTACGCATATCCCAAACATCGCGCTAAACCGCACTTATCCTTTATCCATAATGGTTGAGAAAATATTAGCGATTTGTTTGGACAAGCCCGATAAGTCGGAATTGTTATCGACGATATTATCGGCGATACGTTTCTTTTTGTCCAGAGAAATCTGAAGATTTTCACGAATTTTTAGCTGGTCGGCCTCAAAAACACCCGTTTTTTTGGCCCTTTCAAGGCGTACAGGGGGTGCACAATCGACAAAAATGGTGTGGTCGCAGCGTTTTTCCCAGCCAACCTCGACCAAAAGGGGTATATCGAGGGCGATTGCCCTGACTGCGGGCCGGGAACCATACTGTGTAATCAACTGTTCGACGCGAGTCATAACGAGGGGGTGCAGTATGCCGGTAAGGACGGCCAGTTTTGTGGGGGCGCCGAAGACCTTGTTTGCCAGGGCAGGCCGGCTGATTTTGCCTTTGTCGTCGAGAATCTCTTTGCCGAATACGCGGACGATTTTTTTGAGAACGTCTTTTTCTTCAAGAAGCTGATGAGATATGGAATCGGCATCGATAACGGCACACCCGAGCTTTGCCAGCTCGGCCGCTACGGTACTCTTGCCTGAATACATTCCGCCCAGGATGCCAATCACAGGTTTTTTTCCGCGTTTGTCCACAGAAGCCGCAATTTATAATTTATCCGCAGAATAGTCAAGTAATTTTGAACAGGCGAAAAATTTTTCGATAAAAATTCCTTGTCGCGTCGAAGTCGTTATAGTATAGTTACTTGCAGTTACTCGGCTTATTTGCCGCGACAACGTTTAAAGAGGATTTGCAGAGGCAGACAATGGGACCCGAATGGTCAGAAAGCGGGTTAGGGTCAGGCAGTGGTTTTCCGGTGACAAGGAATTTAATTTGCCACTTGCTATTCGTTGAGGCGAGGTAACATATGACAACAGTTACAAAAAAAGAACTTATCGATCGTATTGCAAAAGACACACAGGCGAAACGCGTAACAGTCAAGCGAATCATTCAAACATTCCTCGACACAATGACCGCTGAGCTGATGAAGGGCAACCGCCTGGAGTTTCGCGACTTCGGTGTATTCGAGACGAGGACCAGGGCGTCTCGCGTCGCGCAGAACCCAAAGACGCTGCAGCGAGTGGATGTGCCGGCCAAAAGGACGGTGAAGTTCAAGATGGGCCGACTGATGAAGGAACGTATGAGTTCGGGCATCCGCGAGTCGGCGACAAAATAAATCTCGATACTCGATTGGCAAGAACCGAGCGGCGAATAATAAATTTGAAAAGCGTACTTGCGTTATAGTTGTTGAAGCGGGGCGGTATATGTCAGAGGGAACGGTGAAATGGTTCAACTCAAGGAAGGGTTACGGCTTTATTGCGGCGGCGGACGGTAAAGACGTTTTCGTGCACTACTCAAGCATAAGCAGTGAGGGGTACAAGACACTCAAAGAAGGCGACCCGATTACCTTCGATATCGTGCAGGGAGAAAAGGGTCCGAGGGCGGAAAACGTAGTTCCTCTTTCAGCCGACACAGCCAAAGGCAAGAAAGACGAGAAGCCGAAAAACCCCTGAGATGACAGAGGTCGGGAGACGGAGGACAGACACCTTCAGCGATTCATTTTTCACGCTGGAATAACGCCGGTTTTTTCTTGCAACTTCCCATAATATCTGCTATTTCAATAGTAAAGCGGTGAATGGAAAGGCAAAGAAAGAAGGCAATTTCCGGCTATGTTATCCGCAGGACTTGAATCAGGTCTCGATTGTAATGTTCTTGTCCTTAACAAGAACTATATGGCCATCCGCATAATCGGCGCCAGAAGGGCTTTTTCCCTGCTTTGTCGCCGGCTGGCGGAGGTGGTATCATACGAAGAGGGTTCGTACGCAAATTACGATTTTCAGAGCTGGTGTGATGTCAGCGAGCTGAAGCGTAGTTTTGAGCCGGATAATTATGACTGGGTATCGACAGTCAATATATATGTGGCGGTGCCGAGAATAATTCGCCTCTTGTTTTATGACCGTCTGCCCAGAAGCGAGGTAAAATTCAACCGCAGGAACATCTTCGCCCGCGACAAAAACCGCTGCCAGTATTGCGGCAAAAAACAACCCATCAGCGAACTTTCACTTGACCACGTCCTTCCGCGCAGCGCGGGCGGCAAGGCGACATGGACGAATATTGTTTGCTCCTGCACCAGTTGCAACGTGAAAAAAGGCGGCAGAACGCCCCAGCAGGCGGGAATGGCGCTGATACAAAAACCCATCAAGCCCAAGCACAGTCCGCTCATTCATATTCACTTAGGCCATCAGCGATACAGCAGTTGGAAGCAATTCCTGGACAACGCTTACTGGTCGGTTGAGTTAAAGTAAGTCTTCCGCAGTTTGCGGCATGGAATTGCCCTACCTGAAAAAAATGTGTTTTTATTCTTGACTTTCTCTACACTTGTAGAGTATTATTGCACAGATAAAAATAATTAAGGGGCAAACTATGGCAAAAAGTCAATCGGAGCTAACAGCCGGAGAATGGGCGATTATACAGGCCGTGTGGGACAACGAGCCGTGTGCGGCACCGACAATCCAGGAAGAGCTTGAGAAGAAAACCGGCTGGAGCTACAGCACGGTAAAGACAATGATGGACCGGATGGTCACCAAGGGACTGCTTGCGACGCAGAGAATCCGCAATCTCATCCTGTACAGCTCTGTTATCACGAAAAAAGAGGCGCAGAAGGGCGAGATTATGCGTGCGGTCAAAAGGGCATTCGGCGGAGCAATGACGCCGATGATGCAATTTCTGTTAGAAAGTAAAAGCCTGACGGAAGAAGAGCTAAACCAGCTCGAAGCGATGATAAAAAGCAAGAAGGAAAAAGCAAAGAAGTAAGCCACCAGAGAAAACCGTTTGACGGGACAAAGCACTTATGAGCAACGTGCTTGAGCTGATAAATTCAGCGGGAAAAGGATTTGTGGAGTTTGCGTGGCCGATGCTGTGGCAGTCGGGCATGCTGGTGGTAATATTGCTGGCGGCGGATTATATACTGCGAAAAAAAGTTGGCGCGGTATTCCGTTACGGGCTGTGGATGCTGGTGATAGTGAAGCTGGTTTTGCCGACGTCGCTGTCAAGCCCCGTGAGTATCGGGCAATTTATGATTGTTCCGGCGGGCTTAGTCAAAATGGCCGGCCACGGAAAGCCGCAGGCAGGCAATATTTCAGGCATCCAGTTTTCTTCCGACGCTACAGCCGAATCACAGTTAAAAGAACTTTCGGCAGAGCAGCTTGCCCTGCTGAGACGGCCTGTTTCACCCCTTATCCAATCAAGCGAATCTTCGGGAATGCTAACCTGGCAAGGCGGGGTATTGCTGCTGTGGGTGATTGTTGTGTGCGCGATGCTTTTATTGCTGATGCAGCGGGTGATGTTTGTCCTCGGTTTAGTGCGGCAGTCAAAGGAAGCTGGCGACGAAATGAGGGATACGCTTGAGGACTGTCGCAAAACAATGAACATCGGCGGGTATGTAGGCCTGAAGGAATCGCTGAACGCAGTAAGCCCGGCGGTATGCGGGCTTTTCAGACCGGTTATACTTTTGCCCCGGTGGCTTAACGCAAATCTCGACGCAGGCCAATTTAAAATTGTTTTAATGCACGAGCTGGCGCATATAAGGCGCAGGGATTTATGGGTAAACCTCGTTCAAACGCTGCTGCAGATTGTTTATTTCTACAACCCGTTTATATGGCTGGCCAACTGGATGATAAGGCGCGTTCGTGAGCAGGCGGTTGACGAGGCGGTGCAGGTGGCTCTTGGGGAAAAGTCGCCTCAGTATCCGGAGGCGCTTTTAAATATTGCGAGATTTGCTTTCGGGCGGCCGGTATTCAGTATGCGCTCGATAGGCGTTGTCGAATCGAGGAGCGCGCTCGCGGGACGCATTAAAAAGATGCTGAACGGGCCGGCACCGAAAAACGCGAAGCTGAATCTCCCCGGGGCGCTTATTGTTATTTTAATCGGGCTGCTGATGCTGCCGATGACCCGAAGTACAGCCGAAGAGCCGACGCGTAACACCGTGACATGCAAAGCAAAGTCCAAATCGACGTATTTAATTGCGGACAGCAATCAATACTCGCTGAAGGATGTTTTCAAGAATGATTTTAGCGTCGGCACAGCATTGAGCTGTCACCAGCTTTCGGATAAAGAGGTGAACGACATTTCCATTGTGCCGTCACAATTCAACTCGATTACGCCGGAACACTTTTTGAAATGGTCATACGTACATCCTGAACCGGACAAATACAATTTCGAAGCAGCGGACCGCTACGTAGCATTCGGTGAAACAAACAAGATGTTCATTGTGGGTCACGTTCTTATCGCCCCGGACCTGATTCCTGACTGGGTGTTTCAGGATGACAATGGCAAAACGGTCAGCCGAGAAGTTCTTCTCAAGCGCATGCGGGAGCATATATTGACGGTTGTCGGCCGGTACAAGGGCCGGATAAACGGCTGGGACGTGGTCAACGAGGCCATCGGAAATGACGGTCAGATACTCGAAACAAAATGGTGCAAAATCATCGGCAGGGATTACATCCAGAAGGCCTTCGAATATGCCCATGAAGCGGACCCCAACGCCGAGCTGTATTACAACGACTATAATGTGTGGTCCAAAAAAGACATAGACGGTATCGTTCGGTTAGTCGGCACACTCAAAGCGAAGGGCATTCGCATCGACGGCATAGGGATGCAGGCGCACTGGGGGCTTTACAGCCCGTCGCCGGACGCGATAGAAAACAGCATCGTCGCCCTTTCCAAATCGGGGGTCAAGGTGATGATTTCAGAAATAGACGTTTCGGTATTGCCTTGTTACGACAGCAACAAGGACGGCGATATAAAAAATGACCCCGCGTTGCAGAAAAAGTTTCAATCCATATCCCGATACGCTGCCCGCCGAGGTGCAGGAAAAACTTGCAGAGCGTTACGGGGAATTGTTCGCGATTTTTCACAAGCACGCCGACAAAATCAGCCGAGTGACGCTCTGGGGGGTTCAGGACGGTCAATCGTGGCTGAACCGCTGGCCTGTCGAGGGGCGAGCGGATTATCCTCTGCTTTTTGACCGCAATCTAAAATCCAAGCCGGCTTATTACGCGGTAATCAAGACAGCACAGAACAACCAGTAAATATTCCAAAGGCCTGCAAATCCAGCCATTTTATCTATTGCGCCGTTTCTTTGAAATTCCGGGTTAATTTGTTTGCGGGTTGGTTTTTTTTCATCTCGCGGATATAATGACGCCTTAATTTATGAGGCGCCTTTTTTGTGCATAACAGACGTATAGCCATACTGGGTTCGACGGGGTCGATAGGAACAACGGCCCTGCGGGTTATCGACGGGCTTAACGATTTGCCCAAAGATAAATCGCCGCGTTTTGAGGTTGTTGCGCTTAGCGGACACAGCAATATAAAGCTGCTGGCGGAACAGGTACGGCGATACAGGCCAAAATACGCGGTAGTCAGCGATATTGATTACGTCGAGCAATTTCGCCGGCAGGTCGAAGGCCTGGACGTTAAAATCCTCGCAGGTCCGGAAGGGCTGACCAAAATCGCGGAGCTTGAGGGGGTTGATACGGTTCTTGCGGCTGTTGTGGGGGTAGCGGGTTTACAGGCGGTCCTGGCTGCGGTTAGCAAAGGCAAAAGGGTCGCGATAGCAAATAAAGAGCCGTTAGTTATAGCTGGGCAGCTGATTACGACGGAGGCGAAAAAATACGGCGCGGAGCTGCTGCCTGTCGACAGCGAACATTCGGCGATATTCCAGTCGCTTTCCGCGGGCAGGCACGATGAGGTAGCCAAGATAATCCTGACGACATCGGGCGGGCCATTCAGAAAGGCGAACCCGGCGGGGATACCGGACGCGACTATTGAGCAGGTTTTGGCGCATCCGGTTTGGCGTATGGGGCCGAAAATTACGGTGGATTCGGCAACGATGATGAACAAGGCGCTGGAGATAATTGAGGCGCGGTGGCTTTTTGACGTGCCGGCGGAAAAAATAGAAGTTCTGGTTCATCCTGAGTCGATAGTTCATTCTATGGTAGAGTACGTGGACGGGTCAGTGATAGCGCAGCTTGGATGCCCGGATATGTCTTTGCCAATTCAATATGCGCTGACGTATCCAGCGCGGCTGCCCGGTTCGGCGAAGAAGCTCGACCTTAGCCGGCTGAAAACGCTGACGTTCGAGAAACCAAACCCGGAGGTGTTTCCGGCGATTGAGATGGGTTTTGAGGCCGCGAAAAAGGGAGGGACAGCAGCAGCGGTATTTAACGCCGCGAATGAGGCCGCGGTAGAGCAATTTCTCGCAGGTAATATAAAATTTGGTAATATCGTGGAACTTGTCCGGCAATGCCTGGACAACTGCAACGCAAAAACTGACGCGTCGCTCGAAGAATTGTTAGGGGCGGATGCCTGGGCAAAGAAAGAGGTAACTGAATGCCTGAAAAACCAGAGGACAGGGAGCAAAAAACAGGGGACACAAAACACTCAACGCAAACAGCTTCACGGCTGATTCTGCTGATTGCGGTGGTGATTGCGGTCTGTGTTTTTATTATCCGCAATTTCAGCGTTTCAAGGAATATAATATTAGTGCTGCTTGGCTTCGGGGCGGTCATTTTAATTCATGAGCTTGGGCATTTTACTGTCGCGAAACTGTGCGGGATAAAGGTCGAGGCGTTTTCGATAGGTATGCCGCCGATTTTGTTCGGGATAAAGAAGGCGGACCGCGGCTGGCGGATACGCGTCCTGCCCGAGCTGCTGCGTAATGAAGGGGAGAATTCCGAGGAAGGTCTTTTAAGTTTTACGATGGGTAAAAAAATTCTGCCCGGCGAGACCGAGTACCGGGTAGGGCTGATTCCGCTTGGCGGATTTGTCAAGATGTTAGGCCAGGAGGATGTGGGGCCGGTGAAGACAAACGACGACCCGCGGTCGTTTTCAAATAAGCCGGCGTTGTCCCGCGCGGCGGTGCTGGCAGCGGGAGTTACATTCAACGCGATAAGCGCGGTGATTGTGTTCATGATAGTATTTATGATAGGTATCGGGCTTATGGCTCCTGTAGCAGGTAACGTAGTGCCTGGGTTGCCCGCGGAGAAAGCGGGGATAAAGCCGGGAGATGAGATAATCGAGGTCGGCGGCGCGAGCGGCCGGCTGGATTTCAGCGACATTATGATGGCGGCGGTGCTTTCGGGGAAAAAGGAATCGATACCGCTAAAGGTCCAGCGAGCCGACGGGACAATCGATGATATTTCGATAATCGCAGAAAAGTTGCCGAGCGGGCAGCTCCGCGGATTCGGGATACAAAAACCATTGACGCTGAAATTGGCGAAATTGCCGCCGCAAGACGCCAATCTTTTGTTTACGACGACGGGTTTGAAGCCGGGCGACGTTGTAAAGGCAGTCGACGGAATCGATGTCAATTACGTCTGGCAGGTTGAGCCGATAATCGAGGGGGCATTCGAGCCGAATATCACGATTCTGGCACAGCGGCGCGATTCGGCGGGACAGGAAAGTATTGTCGAGGGCCGGGTGTCTCTGAGTTTTGCTCCTGCGAAAGATTTTGTCGGTGAATCCGAAGCCAATCTCGCCAATATCTGCACGATGGTACCGCGGCTGAAGATAGCGGCTGTATCTTCTGAAGAAACAAAATCATTGAGAAAATGGCTGACTAAGCTTTTCGGCAGGAAAGAAGCCACCAAACCCGGATTAAAATCCGGCGACATATTAGCGGCGATAGCAGATGTCGAAAACCCGACATTTTTTGAGCTACGGGAAGTAACGAAACAATATGAAAACAAGCCGCTGCCTGTAACAGTGCTCAGGACAGATGTCAACGGCGTTGAAAATCGCCTGACGGTATCGGTGATTCCGCGATGGGATGCCGATGCCAACCGTGTTGTAATCGGCATAATACCCGAGCTTGACACCAAACATCCGGTAGTCGCCAAGATAATCTCGACGGAGCAGCAGCCGAACGCGGCGGCGATACCGAGGGGAGCAACGATAACGGCTGTTGACGGCGTTGAGGTTAAAAATTTTTATGATATTGCACGCCAGTTGAAACGTAATTCAGGTCAGCATGTTACAATTGACTGGCGGCTTGATACCCAAAAAACGGGTAATGCCATCATTGACGTGGGCGAGAAACGGGACGTTGTGAAAGCGTATGCATTCACGGAACAATCGCTGCCATTCACGGATATGGAACGGCTATACAAAGCAGACGGGCCTATTGACGCGATAGGTATGGGATATAAACGCACAAAGACGTTCATCCTCCAGACATACGTTACATTACAGCGGCTGATAGGCGGGCTTGTAAGCCCCAAACAGCTAATGGGACCGGTGGGTATCCTGACATTCAGCTATAAGATCGTTGCTGCGCAACCGTTTATCTATTATGTATATTTCCTCGGCCTGATAAGCGCATCAATCGCGGTGCTGAATTTTCTACCGGTGCCTCCATTTGACGGAGGGCTTACAGTGCTTCTGCTGGTCGAGAAAATAAAAGGTTCCGCAATAAGCGTGCGAACACAGGAAGCAATCGCTTATGCGGCGTGGGGAATGCTAATCGTGCTTATAGTATATGTGACATACAACGACATTTTGCGGATTATTTTTGGATTCTTCAGCTGACGAGAACAATAAGGACTCGTTTATAAATCAGAAAGGATTCTGGAAGTAACAATGACGATTGAAAAAATCGCAGCGACGGGAAAACTTTCATCGGAAGCATATCACGACAACCTGCAGGCGGCATTGATAAGGTTTGACCCGGAAGTTCACAAGCTGATAACAAAAGAATACGAGCGATTGCAGGGGACGATACAGCTTTTGGCAGCGGAGAACCAGTGCTCGCGGGCTGTGCTTGCCGCCCTTGGGTCAATCCTGCAAAACAAGACCAGTGAGGGATTCCCGGAGGCCCGGCTTCACGGCGGCAGCGGTGTGATGGATGAGGTCGAGAAACTGGCGATTGAACGCGCTAAAAAGGCGTTTGGCGCAAGATACGCTAATGTCCAGCCGCATTCAGGGACAACAGCGAATCAAATTGTCATAACCGCCCTGCTTAAGCCAGGCGATAAAATACTGAGTATGGCTACAAGCCACGGCGGGCATTATTCGCACGGCTCTATAGATTCAGTTACAGCGAGATTTTTTGAGATTGAAAGTTATCACGTTGGCAGGGACACGTTTCTTCTCGATTACGATGAAATACGAAAGCAGGCGAAGCGATTCGGGCCGAAGCTGATTATATGCGGAGCAAGCGCATATCCCAGGGCAATTAACTTTGCCCGGTTCAGGCAAATCGCCGATGAAGTTGGGGCGTTACTGCTGGCGGATATCTCGCATTTATCGGCGCTGGTGATGGGAGGCGTTCACGCATCGCCAATCGATTACGCTCACCTGACAACCACGAGCACCTATAAGCCCGGCGGGCCGAGGGGCGGGCTGATTTTGTCGGGCAAGGACTACGACCACAGGATTAAAACGGCGAGCGGAGAAATTACGTTGTGGCAGTTGGTAGAAAAGACAACATTTCCCGGCGTTCAGGGGACGCCTTATTTCAGCAATATCGCGGCCAAGGCGGTTTTTTTCAAAGAGGCCTTATCGGAAGAATACAAGTCGAGACAGGTTAAGGTTGTTGAAAACTCAAAACGGCTGGCGGGCATACTGCTGCGAAAAGGATACAACGTTTTGACGGGCGGGACCGACAATCATTTGATGCTTGTCAACGTTATGGGCAAATCGCAAAACCTGACGGGTCTTGCCGCACAGCAATGCCTCGAACAATGCGGAATAGTCGTCGATAAGATGCTTTTGCCTTATGATAACAATCCGAACGGCGTGAGCGGGATACGCTTAGGCACGCCGATAATTACGAAAAACGGTATGGGCACGGCTGAAATCGACGAGATAGCCGAACTTGTCGATACAGTGCTAAGTAATCTGAAATCGTCAGGCCGGACAATCGACCAGTCAGTTGCAGACCGCGTCAGAAAACAGGCAAGAGAGCTTGCCGCTGAATTTCCTATCTGCTGAGAAACCCTCATAATTCGCCAGCCGGTTAATTCCGGCGAAGCAGGTATGACAGGCAGCCGTTGGTTGAAAAACCGAGAGGAATTTGCGCCTTCCGCTACTTAGGCGATGTAATTCCAAAGTATATTTTTTCGAGCTTACCGATGACAGTTTCCCAGCCGTATTGCTTGACGCTTTCCTTATTATTCGCGGACATCGTCGCCCTGACTCCGTCATCTTTAAGAAGAAGCAAAATTTTATCGGCCAACTGTTCGGGATTTCCGGGTTCAACAAGAAAGCCATTTTTGCCTTCTTTGACAATTTCCGGCAAGCCGCTTACCTTTGTCGATACAATGGGCAAACCCGACGCCATTGCTTCCAAAATGGTCATGGGAAAACCTTCGGATAAACTCGGTAAAACAAGCACGTCTGACGCAACCGCATATTTCGGGATATTTTGATTGGGAAGCTGAGGCAAATGCATCACCAAATGTTCCAGATTCAATTTCTTAATGATTGATTTTAATTTTTCTTTTTCGCTGCCGTCGCCTATCAACATCAGCTTCGCATCCGGCTCTTTGTCCTTTACAAGGCGCATCGCCCTTATGAGGTATTCCACGCCTTTAACGGGAGACAAGCGGCCGATATAAATAATCACCTTGTCGCTACGCCCGAATTGCAACTCGGCACGGAGATTTTCCTTTGACAAACCAGCATACTCATCGAGGTTTATTCCGTTCGGAATTACAAAGGCGTCTCTTTTGTAAAATTCTCCGATTTTTTCCTTCATTTGTTCGGTCAAAGCTATCACGGCATCCGCGTTTTTTAATACAGGTTTGAGGAATAGCCTTTCGTATTTCCGTGTTAAATAGACATCGGAGCCCCGCCCCCAGATTATATAGGGTTTGCCAAAAAGTTTTTTGGCTGCCATCGCCGGCACTCCCATTCCAATCATTTGAGAGTGAACTATATCGGGGGCAATATTCTTCAATATTTTTACTATTTTAGCCCAGAAAATTATGGGGCCCAGATATTTGATTCTAAAAAATTTGGTCCTATGTATCTGAAAGCCGTCTTTGTCCTCGATTTGGGGCTGCCCTGTATCGCGCGAGGTAATAACATGAACACTGTGTCCCCGTTTGGCGAGGTATTTGGCTATATTATAAGTTGCTACTTCCGTGCCGGAGAGCCACTTCGGAGGAAAGGCATAAGTTAAAAGAGCTATTTTCATCTTTTTGCCGCTGTCACAAATAAATCGTCGGACTGCTCTCCGGCTGCATAATATTAACTGTTATATTTACGTTTTGAAGCAGGTATCATACCACAATTAGATGGTGTTTACATGGGTTTTTGCTCGCCAGCAATAATCGTCTATTTATGGAAAACCATCATATTTACAGCGCGTTATCGGAACAGGTTTCAAATAACTTTTTTGAACAATCTGCCGCAATTAGAGGGTATAATTACTGAGTACTTGTGATTACATGGTCGATTATGACTAAAGTGGCGATAACAAAAAACAAGAGTCTGAGTTTTAAGGGACAGTATGGTTACAATGGACGAAACCCGTGTTGGATTAGCTATCATCGATAAAGATGCCTTTGGAACAAGTTCGCCTTATCATGATGCGGCACTGCTTTCACGGCTACTAAAGGAGGCAATGAGCCAGGGCGGCTTAGGCCGCAAGAACCCTGATATCCCGCTGGCAGATATTATAGAGCCGGGAATGAGTGTACTTTTAAAACCAAACTGGGTACTTCACTATAATCAAAGCGGCTGCGGGATGGATTGTATGGTCACCCATCCTTTTTTTATTA
The DNA here is from genome assembly GCA_963769245.1 of uncultured Phycisphaerales bacterium. Classification (GTDB taxonomy): domain Bacteria; phylum Planctomycetota; class Phycisphaerae; order Sedimentisphaerales; family Anaerobacaceae; genus Fen-1362. The sequence goes on along the minus strand of CAVYKU010000001.1, from coordinate 546,231 downwards.
AGGCGGTGCTGAAAGAAGTGTTTGCCGCAAAGCCATCGCGGGTAATTATCGCAGATGCTCCGATACAATCCACGGTGTTTGAAGAACTGCCCAGTTTGGACTGGCTGAAAACAAACGATATAAACAACTCTTGTCCGGTCGAGATTATTGATTTCAGAAGAGATGTCGTAGATAAATATGGTAAAGTCGATTCTAACAGACGTGGGCTGGAAAACTTCGTTATGTTTGATTTGGGGCACGATAGCCTGGTGGACCCAATCTCCGAACCGGCAGGAACCTTCAGAAATACCAACTATGACCCAAAGTCGCTTGCTTCGACACACCGGCCCGGCCGTCATCAGTATTTACTTGCCAAAGAACCGTTTGAGGCCGATGTCATTATCAATTTGCCTAAATTGAAAGCTCACAGGAAAGCCGGTATCACGGCAGCGGTCAAAAATCTTGTCGGAATTAATGGAAACAAAGGTTACTTGCCCCATCATCGAATCGGCGGCTCTGCACAAGGCGGCGATTGCTATGAGGGCAGTTTCTTTCTCAAGCGTCTTACGGAATCGTTTCTTGATATTAGCAATTCCCGCATTAACAAGCCGGATTATTCGTTCTGGCGGTTTTGTGTAAACGGATTAATCCAATTACAGTGGATTATACATCCGCATGTGCATAAAGCGCTGGAAGGAAGCTGGTATGGCAATGACACGGTATGGCGAATGGTGCTTGACTTGAATCGAATTGCGATGTACGGCAAAATCGATGGCTCAATGTCATCAACTCCGGTAAGATACGTCTATTCGCTCACCGACGGCATTATAGCCGGTCAGCATAACGGGCCGCTCGCTCCCGAACCGATAAATATGGGAGCTGTTACATTTGCCTGCTCGTCATTGTTTGCTGATATGGCACATGCGGCACTGATGCACTTTGACTGGCGGAAAATCGCTCTGCTGCGGTGCGGTTTGGAGTCCGATTACAAATATCCGCTCGTTCGCCATCCCGCGGAAGAACTTAAAGTATGCACAAACGGCAAAACGCACTCATTTGCTGAAACGGCGAGATTGTATGGAAAAGATTTCATTCCGCCGGATGGCTGGAAGGAACATATCGAGATGAGAGGATAATCCTTCACAATCGGTATTGTGGGACGACGCATCGAGTCAAAATAACCGCGCAGGTCACAGTTCGCTGATAGTATATAAATATTTCCCGCTTTTGGTGGGCGGGATATCATCGACGTATTCAAATTCCACTTTGCAATCCTGCCCCATTACTTTTCTTATTGAACCGACCAGAGCAGGTATGGTTTCCGCGAATTTCTTATTATCAAGAAGGACCGCTTTTATGAGAATATAATCATATTTTTTTTGAATAACCTGAAATTTCTTCACGACACCCTTATTGTAAACAACGCCGACGAAATGGATGAAAAACTCTCCCGGCACAACCTTCCCATCCTTTGTTTTAAAAACTTCGATATGCCTTCCAACAACGGTTTCAATGAGAGGCGTACCTCTGCCGCAGGAACATTTTGGGGTCTTCGCGGGAATTGCCATATCGCCGATGCTATACCTGATAAGGGGCATAGATAAATTTTCGAGCGCAGTGACATAGACATTGCCCATTTGCCCCGGGGGGCAGAGCCCTAAACTTTCATCGAGGATTTCTATTTTAGTATACAGGGGAAAAGTATGCAGTCCCTCTTTTTTAAGGCACTCGCAGGCAATTACGCCGACCTCACGGGAACCATAATGATTCAGCGCGGGGCAGCCAAAAACTTCCTCGATAAGATTTCTAACATCCGGGGTAAGCGTCTCAGCCGAGCAAATAATAACTTCCGGCCGAAATATCTTAATGCCCGCACTTTTGATATAGCGGGCGAAATCATATATGGAGCTGGTATAGGCATTGACTGATTTGGGCCTTATTATATTCCATCGGCTGACGTAATCTTTCAAATTCTTTTCAGACATCAGGAAACTGTTGAGCATTTCAACATTGAAAAGCAGGTTATTAATCCTTGTTGACAGCTTCTCTGAATCTTTAGTTATGTCACGTTCGGAGCCCCAAAGTTTTAATTCTGGTTCGCCGACATCTTTGCCCGCCATATAATTGAAGTAATAGCCGCAGGCGAGGGACCAGTCCTTATAATTGCGGTCCTGGATAAAACGTATCGGCTCGCCGGTGGAGCCGCCGGACGAGTTATGAAACCAGGAGCGCTTTTGGTAATCTTTCGAATACAGCTTTTCGCCCTGGCTTCGTATTATATCCTTGGTCAGAACGGGAATACGCTGGAAGTTTTCGAGACAAACTTTTCCGTTTTTGATTACCACCGCGTCTTCGAGTATTTTGCGGTAGTAAGGCACATTCGCGTGGGCATGTATTAAAAGCCCGCCCAGCTTTTCGTCCTGCAGCCGGGCGAACGTCTCAGGACTTTCGTACTCTATCTTTTTGAGATATTCGAAATGCTCGAACATCCTGCGTCCCAGGACGACTGCGGCCAACCGCAAAACAGCTTTTCTCCAGTTAAGCATAATACAACTCTACGCAGATACCACACATATTTCAATCTTATCCTACTGGTCCGTTTTTCTCGATATAAACAACATCACGTTGCTAAAAGGGTTTTCGCCGAATAAAGAAAAAAACCTTTCCACAAAATGGTACGTTATCCTGCCGATTATTTTATCAAGAAAATCCGGCAAATATAACAATCCGTCATTTATTTTACGTTCGACAACGTCAAAGCCGTTAGATTGCAGCAGCAGGAGCATTTCTTTTTTCGAGGGCTCATCAGTAGGACGTTTTTCCCCCCGTATTTTATAAAATATTTTATACGGCAGCCGGCATAAGCTGTATTTATTAGGGACAGAAATGATACATATACCGCCGGTTTTCAAAACCCTGTGTATTTCTTTTATAACGACATTCCTTTTTACGTATTCGAATAAACCAACGGATACGACAACGTCAAAGGTATTATTTTCGCAGGGAATATTGTGAGCATCGGCCAGAAGGAACTTGGCTTGAGGGCATTGTTTTGCGGCAAAGTCCAGCCATCTTTGAGAGATATCAATCCCTGTAATATTGTCAGTGTACTTAGATATCATCCTGGCATAGATGCCGTAGCCGCAACCCAAATCAAGAACATATTTGTCTTTACAGTATCTGCCGATGGCGTCCTCAAGCAGAGGCAGCCAGTACTCTTTCAAATACATTTCCCTTGGTACGACAGTGTAACTCTTGTCGTATTCCACAGGGTCAATATCATCGTAATCTCTGTTCATATACGCCCAATATCTTTTCTGGCAAGAAAACAGACACTGGGATAGGCATTAAAAAGAAGGACTGCTTCGGCAATCGAACGGCCGATAACAGGAATCTTAAGAAGTCGCTCTTTAGTATTTTTACATTCGGATATTCGAGTTGATTTAAGCTTGTTAACTCTTAACAGGATGTTTTCCTCAGTTAGATTCCTTACACTCGTCCCGCTATTTTTGAATATATTTGAAAGTTTAGAAACAGAAGGATAAGGATAAATGACATATTTATCAAAAAAGTCCGGGTTGAAACCTATCATTTTCAAATATATTTTCCCAAAAAACTTGGGCATGTACGGTATATAAAAAACTTTGTAGTGCCCTTCTCTTGGGAATATCGGGTTCGGGGTGGTGACATAACAATAACCGCCGGGTTTTGTTACTCTAACCATCTCTTTTATAACTTCCTCTAAATCTTTTACATGCTCCAATACTGACATGGCCATAACCAAATCAAAATAATTATCTTTGAAGGGGATGTTTTCACCGTCACCATGTGAAATTGAGACATTGCCAAGATTATAAGATTCTGCTCTTCGTTTGGCGATATCTATTTCCCTCTCATCAACGTCAAATCCGGCAGCTTCTGCTCCTTTCAATGCGCAGGCGACAACAACTCCCCCCTTTCCGCAGCCGACATCCAGTATTCGTTTATTTTTAAGAGGAAAGATTTCTTTATCAAAGAATTCAACCAGATCTGTTTTTGTTTTTTCGTCATTTATCAAAATTGCTTCTACGTCTTCCCTGTTCTTATAGGGCAGCTTAAGATAGTCAAAATAACTGACAGTTTCATCAACGATTGCTTCCGCTAATTTCTTGTCGCCCGCCATGAATTTAGATTCGTCGTCCCTCATAACTTCATACCTTGTAATGAGTTATAAAAAACAGGCCAACAATATAGGAGAGAAGCAATGATAAAATTGCTCCATACAAAGCAAAATGAGGCAATAAACAAAAAAGAAAGATAATATTACAGGCAGCCGTAATCAGTGCAATTATAGTGCTGATTTTAATCCCTCGTTTACCCTGCGACGCCACAAGCCAGTCATATAAGCTATAAGATACGGCGAGAATCGAAGTTGCAGCAAACATAAACATCAACAGGAAATTCATTGAATATTTACTGCCGTAAATTTTTAATATCACAACTTCACAGGCAAAAACAACCGGGATGCCCACAACAATCATATACGGAATGAGCTTCGCGATTTTGTTAAATAGGTCTTTTCGGTCTCTGTGTCCTGACGCCGTCGGGAATAACACGGTGTTGAATACGACGGAAAACAAACTCGCGACGTTTATCGACGACAGGTAATACGCCTTATAAATACCCAAATCCGAGGTTGTCATATATTCATTTATCAATATCTTATCTATGTTGGAATAGATTGCGTATGAAATGCCACCTATTACGGCAAATACACTGTATTTATATAAGGTGCCTGCCCATTCTTTACTGAATAATAACTTGAGATATTTGCGCAAAAAAACCGCCGGTAAAACCACACTAACAACCACATAAGCGAAAAAAGTCGGATATACCGCGGATTCGAACGTAAAAACAGCTTTGACAAAAACAAACAACAGGAAAGCCAACAAGACGATTACGGCGGATGCGGACTGAAAGATTGCGAGAATTTTCATTTTAAACAAGCCCCTGGCGGTCTCCGTGGCTATAGTATAGAAGGCATACAATATCGCAAATATAACCGCCAGACGGAACAGGTCACCGGAGGTATGAAATAAGTTCGCGAAAAAATTCTGAAAAAGAAAGAAAAAGGCAGCCAAAACAACCGTCAACGCGATTACGATAATATAAGTGGTTGAAATGATTTTTGTTTGTCTTTCAGCATCTTCCTTTTCTGAGCTGTATTTTACCATTGCCGTATTAAAGCCGAAAAGCATCGGCACATACAAAATCATCCCGATTGACTGAATTAAGGAGTATTTTCCGTATTCCGAGGGGCCCAAAAAACGTCCGGCGAGTATCTGAAAAACGAGTCCCAAAAAAGTTGCTATGCCGGTCCCAACGGCGACTATCTGGAGGTCGCTGCTAAAAGAGCGGATTCGGGGTGTTAATTCCTCCCCGAAGATCATTTTATAAATTTTCTCCAGGATTTCTGAAGGGTAGTTTCTCATCATTTCCGAACCAGAGTTTTTGCCGCCTTTTTAAGACAGGATTTTATAATTTCCTTATTAGGCCGCAACAGATACGGCAATATATTTGTTTTAAGCTCTTTTTCCGGGTACTCCCTGATTTCCGAAGCGAACTTAAAATTGACGTTTGTGTGTTTTGAAATAAAGGCAAGAATACTTTCCATCGCGGAGATAAAGTAAGAATCGGTCATTGCCGGAGAATGAAGGCAAATATGGAACAGGGGGGCATTTTGCCGGTAATATTCGAGGAAACAGGCCTTCATCCAGCTTATTCCAACAAAAGGCGCCGTTTCAGGATTAACGTTTCCGACTGGAAAATACTGAGAAATAGGGACAATCAGCAGGGGCAAAGTCCCTCGTTGCTGATAATTTTCCGCGGCTGGATGATAGGGCATGCAAATTCTCGGCAATTCTGACCAGTCGTAGTGTAATTCTTTCTGATGAGGCGTGGCAGAGCAATCGTGAGTAAAACCGGCTTCTACAAGCGCCTTCTCGGTATCATTATTAACTGACCATCTTCCGGCAACAAATACTTTAGGCTCCTTCCCGAACTTCCCGGCAAGGTACTTCTTGCCCTCGCTTATCATCTCTAACTGTTCCGGGTAAGAATGCTCTCTAAGAACGCTGAGGCTGCTCGATTGTCGGCATTTATCTCTCAGATATTTATCGCCGACAAACCATTTGAATTTCTTGTAGGTTAATTCCTCCCAGCCCGGATGTACATGCAGACCAATTTCGTGGTTAATTGCCGCCGGAAAATACTCAACGACTTCCGGACAAACGGCAAAAGTAATTTTTGCGCCGTATTTATCAGCCAGTTTGATCAGGTTGGGGCAGCCGATTTTCACGCCGTCAATTGCATCTTTAAAGAAAAGTGTTTCTCCATCGCTGACAGAACCGAACTCGGTATGACAAACTATGATAACATCCATAGATTCCAAACGTTTTTATATTTCCTTAGCAATTTTAAAGCGGAAACAGTCGCAGGCATTCTTACCTATACGTTTAATCCTGTCCAGTGTTTTATCCGCCATCTTGAGTTTTCAGCCGCTTTTGACGAGCCGGGAGAACATCGATTTATACTGGCCGGCTATTTTGGTTATATCATGGTATTTTTCCGAATAGTTTCGGGCATTGGCGCCGAATTCGGCATAGCGGTCGCCATCAAGCAAAAATCTCATATTATCTGTTAGCCGAGCGGCGTCGCCATTACAACACAGACCGCATTTGTATGTATCCAAAAAACTATCTGGATTAACATTGAAAGACAATATCGCCGCGCCGCAGTTGCAGGCCTGGATGAAGGTGTTCGGAAAACCCTCAGAGTCGCTGGTGTTGACAAGAACTTTGGCCCGCTGGAAATAATCGCTTATCCTGTCAAACGGCACGTGCCGAACGAATTTCAGATTCGGGATTACTTCGGCCTGCGTGATAAGGTCCTTGTACTGCTGGTCATTATTCAGCGTCTGGCAGACAATCGTGAAATGCTCATTGGGGATGGCTTTGGCAAGTTCAAGGAATCGCTCGGGTTTTTTGACGGGGTCATCCCGGCCAACCCACAAAATAGTATCGCGGTTCTGCTGCCGCATCGCCGGCAAAGGATGGCCGTTGGGAATTACCTGTGAAGATATGCCCATAGTTCGAGTCAGGTTCTCGTTGTCGATTTTATTCTGGGCGAAGACCAGTTTGGCCTGCCGCAGCGACCATTTGAATAATCTGCCCAGAACCAAGTGCTGCCTGACGTATGTCCCGTCGCTTTCGAGCAAACTGGCGAGGCGATACACAAAAGCCCTTCGGCGTAATTTGCAGAACAACGCAACTACCGGCACACCCGGCGAGGCGCATTTGAGGACATAAATATCAGCATCGGCTCGCTTCAGTGCATTCCATGTCCGTATCAGGCTGGTAAGCATATTGGCGCGGAAATCGAGCGACTTGATGACGGCAACGTTTTCGATAATCTCAACGTCTTTCTGGCCGTAGTCGGCCACGATGAAGCTAACTTCAAAATTATTATCACGCGCAACTTCGGTCGCCAAATAATACAAATCGACTTCCGCCCCGCCAAAATAGCTGCCTATGGCGGGATTGAAAATCGGATACGCCTTGGGAGCGACAAAGCAAACCTTGATTTTTTTACACGTATCCATCGTGTTTGTCATATTGATATTTGTTTTTCCCTCGCCGGCACGGGTCGGTCAGAGCCGTTGAGCAATAACGGTAATCGGATAATAAACATTGGCACGAGTTACAAGATAAAGCAAACTTTTTTTAATCAGGGGCAGCACAAAGACGCCCTTCAGAATACCCCTCAGGAACTTTTGGTTCACTTTATCAATTTGATGAGGGTTGAATTTACTAATAAATTCCTCTCGGCCGAGGGATAAAATTTTTAATTTATTTTTGTGAATATCCAAATCCCTGCGGATAGTGCGGGGTTTTACGAGATTAATGCTTTCGTAATAGTTATTGTATCTGCGCAGAAGCTTGAGGTAGAGCCGGCCGAGAAATCTATTCAGGAACGGAAACCAAAGGATGGAATAATGGCCCTCGTAAAATGAATGGTAGTTCGGAATAACGTGATACATTATACCGCCGGGCCTGAGGACCCTGACACACTCATTGAATATATGTTCGGTTGATTTTACGTGTTCGAGCACCTGAAACGAAACAACAAAATCGAACGATTCATCCGGCACCGGAAACCTTCCGCCGTCATACAGGATTAGCTCCAAATGCGGCAGCTTATTTTTAACATCGTCGCAAAACGACTTTACGACCTCAAGCCCAACCGGCACCATACCGGCTCTGACACATTCGTCGAGAAACACGCCGTTCTTGAAACCTATCTCGAGAATTCGTTTCCCGCGAAAGTCCCGGATTTTACACTCGGTCAGAAATGACTCAAGCTGCTCTTTCGCCTTTTCCCGTAATATTTTTTCCTGTTCAGTCATCAGGCCTTTCGCAATCTGTTTAAGAACTACCGGCAGATAATCAGGTACGCCCAGGGTATATGGAACCATGAATCCAGGTTGATAATTTCAATATCGACAAACCCTGCGTCTTTGAGAATACCCGCAACGTGTTTTTTCGTATAACTATATTTGTCTGTGCCGCGAATAATTTTTGCCGCAGTGATATACAAAAATCCGAATCCGTGCCTTGAAACGATAGTGGTAACAAGCTCGCCATCCTGCTTTATCGCAATTTTGGCCTGCTGGAAGAAAGTGTTCAACTGCTGCGGATTCAGATATTCAGTCATCCATGTCGAGAAGACCATATCGAAACTGTGTGCCTCGACTAATTGCGCAAATTGCGTCGCGTCTCCCTGATGGACCTTCATCGGCAATTGACAAAGATGGGGATTGCGGTCGATGCCGACAACCTCGTTGTCTTTCAGCAGCAAACTTGTGTATCGCCCGGTGCCCGGGCCGACATCTAATATCTTTTTGCCTTTAATCCGTGAAATCAGCGGGACCAGCTTTTTGTCGGAGGGAATCCGCACGAGATAATCCATAAGACATCTCTTCTCGTAGGACTCAGCCGTTTCTGCTTTGTATCTGTCGTAGTTGGCCATATTATGCCGGGGACGCTTGCCTGGATTGCCAATAGTTGAACACAAAAATCAGCCAAAGCTCTCTGGCGTTATCTCGCTTTCGGCTTACGTGCTCATTAAATAATTGTTGTGTTCGCTGGTAATTTACCGGCCCACCTTCATAATATCTGCGGCCGGTAAGAAACTCCTTTATCAAATCACTGTTTCGAATCCAGCTGCTAACGGGAACGGTAAATCCCCTCTTGGTTCTGTACACTATTTGCCGGGGCAGATATTTATCGGCTATCCTTTTCAAAAACCATTTAGTCGTCAGGCATCTGATTTTGTATTTATCCGGAAGCGACAAGGCCAGCGGAACAAGACGATAATCGAGAAATGGCACTCGCGCTTCCAAAGAAACCTGCATCGAGGCGAGGTCAACTTTTTTGAGTATGTCTTCGGCAAGATAGTTATGAATGTCGTTCAACTGCACCGAGAGCAAACTGTCAACGCTATCGCAGGGGATAAGCTGCTCATCTGGAATAAAACCATTGTTCAACAGGTTTCCCCTGCTCAATTCGGTGAAGGTCGCCATCCAGTTCAGGTGCCGCCTGTTGCAGCCCGCGTCGAAATCACGCAGAAATCTTTTCATTTTGAAGCCAAGGGTAACTTTTTTGTCCGATGGCGGAATCATATTCACAAGCAAGCGCGACAATCCGGCAAGAGGGGCAGGAATGAATTTTGCCAGTTTATAAGCCCTGTAGGTATCGTAGCCGCCGAATACCTCGTCACCTGCATCGCCCGATAGTGATACCGTAACTTTTTGCCGGGTAATCTTTGAGAGCAGGTACGTCGGGAAGACCGACGAGTCGCCAAACGGCTCATCCATCGCGCCGATTATCTGCTGCATAACTTCTTCATTGACGTCCATATATTCGTAGTGATGAGCCGTTTTGATGTGCTCGGCGACAATCTGCGAGAAATTCAACTCGTTGTATGACTCATCTTTGAAGCCGATTGAGAAGGTGTCGAAATCCTTTTTGTTTTTGGCGATGATGGCGGAGATGAGCGATGAATCGACGCCGCCCGAAAGGAAACTTCCCACGGGGACATCGGCAATCAATCGCTTCAGCACGGCGTCGCTGAGAATTTCCTCGGCCATTTCCAGTCGGTCATCAACGGCGATATCCTGACGCTTGGCTATTTCGGCTTCGAGGTCATAATGTTTTGAAATGGTCAGCTTTCTGGTATTCAGGTCGAAGAGTATGCTGTGGGCAGGCCTGAGTTTTCGGCAGTTTTTGTAAATAGTCAAATCGCCGCCAATATATTTCTGGTAGAAGAAGAAATTCACGCCCGCCGGGTCGGTTTCAAGGGCGATGTGGTGTTTTCTGATTGCTTTCAGCTCCGAGGCGAAGATAAATCGCCGGTCGTCGAAATAATAATAAACCGGCTTTATGCCGAACCTGTCACGAGAGATGAACAGCGTTTGTTTGTCCCTGTCGTAAATGCAAAACGCCCACATACCGTTGAATTTTTCGACGCACTTGTCGCCCCAGCGGTGATACGCTGCCAGGATAACCTCGGTATCCGTACCAGACGCGAATCCATAGCCAAAAGATTCAAGTTCTTTTCGTATTTCCTGGAAGTTGTAAATTTCGCCGTTGAAGACAATAGCCAGGCTCTTAAAATACATCGGCTGATGGCCTTTGGGGGACAAGTCAAGAATCGACAGACGCGTATGCCCCAGCGAGACATTGTCGTCGAGATATGTCCCGCGGTCATCGGGGCCGCGGTGTCGCATCGCCCCGGTCATCGCCTCGATTGCGGCGTTATCTTTCCAGTTAAAGCCGGCTATTCCGCACACTATTTTTTACTCCTGGTGATTGTTTGGGAGTAAATTTCCGCCAGTGTTTTGCTCTCAAAGCCCGTTTTCGTCATATATCGCAAAATCGAATTGAGCCGAGATAAATACAGTTTTTGACCGAGCTTTGTTCTTACAAAGGGTGTTTTGCCGGGCAGGACTTCCATTGAGTGGAACATCAGGTTGAGCACCGGCGAGGGATAATTTCTCGCGAATTCCGAGACGAGCGATTTCATTTCGAAGGCGGTCATATGAGTAGGCCGAAGCCAGCGGTAAAATATCCACCTGCCGGGCAAAAACGGCAATCTCTTGCCCGAAACAGTAATAGGCACTTCCAAAATCATGCTGTTGCCCGCTGAATAATAATCCGTTTGGGAAATAAAATACGGCTGCTTTGGCGACCGCGAATGGTCGGGGCCGCCGTAACTCCGCCAGTCCGTATCAGGCGTTACCGAGCTATCGATTTTGTAGCCCAGCTTTTCCAGCGCCTTTATCGTATCCAAATCAGCGCCGTACCGGGCCGCCCTGTAGGAAACCGGCCTGACGCCCAATTTCTTTTCAATCAGCCCGGTCAGATTTTTTATCTTCGCAGATTCGATTTCTGCATCATAAGCGAAACAGGGGAATTCATCACTGGCAGTTCCGGAAATATCCTCGTGCTTTCTTTGGGGCTCGATATATTCGCTGTGCAGATGTGTCCCTATCTCAGCGCCGCGAACGATTTCATCTTTCAGCGTCCGGCAGCATTGGTCGTTTTCAACCACCTCAGGCGAAACAAAATAAACCGGTCTGATGCCGAATTTATCCCAGATTGGCCTGAGGATTGAGGGAATCCCGAAGGTTACGGATGCAAATGTCAGCGGTCTGGAACGTTTCCAGTGGACGTCGCAGTCCGGCTCAGTATCTATCGTTATACAAAAAATTCCTGCCATTATATTTTCGCCGATTACTTTTTACTGAGAACCCTCTGATAAAGTTTTATATATCCCTGCGCCACCCTGTCCCAGCCGAATTTTCCCGCCTGACTCCTGGCGGCGGCACACATCATTTTATACTGCTGCCGATTATCAGCCAGCTTGATTATTGCCTCAGCAAGCGATTCTGCGGAGTCGGTTCCGACAACAATGCCGTTGTCCGAAATCAGTTCTTCAACTCCTTCGCACTTCGTAGTTATTATCGGCAGGCCCGACGCCATAGCTTCAAGCATCGCGTTACTCATTCCCTCCTGCATACTTGCGCTGACGAACATATCGTGGGCGCCATAAACATCGGGCATCTTCTCGGTTTCGATTCTGCCCGTCAGGCTGATAACATTAGTCAGTTTTTTCTGCTCAACGAGTTTTTTCAATTCGTCAAGCAGTCCGCCGCCGCCCGATATTGTCAGGCGGACATTTTTGCCTTTTTTGTTTAATATCTCGACTGCCTCGACGAGCATTTCGAATCTTTTTGTTACCGACAGCCGGCCTACCGTCAGGAGTTTCAGCTCGCCGGACAATTCCTTGTTCGTGACGGGATTAAATTTGTCCAGGTCAATACCGTTGGGAATGATATCTATATTTGCCGAGGGCAAAAACCTCAGTGCCCTGTTTTTCAAACCATCGCTGCACGCCACAAGCGCAGCGGCTTTTTGCCATATTCTTTTCAGCAGAGGCCCCAGCAGTTTGTATTCGAGCTGCAATCGTGCATGGCCGCCGGGAACATCCGAGCCGCGAAGCGAGATTATATACGGCAGACGATCAGCCGTTCTGTAACAAAGCCAGCCGGTCGGCAGACCGAAAAACGCGTGAACGAGGTCGTAGCGGTTTTCCTTCAGTAAACGCCGATAAGGCGGCGCGGCACGGGCAACCCATTCGACGACCTCAATCTTGCGCCAGTAGTGCAGATTTTTCTTGTGCACACCGACGGTATAAATGGTGACATTATCCGATAGTTTTTGAACCGCAAAGCCGGGCTTCGGCGCCGACGCCAGCACGTCCACCTGTAAACCGCTATTGCCGGCATACTGCCTGAGTATAGCCAGATGGGCCTGCCCCGCGCCGCCGCCGATGGGCGGAAATTCGTAATTAATCATCAGAATTTTCATTTTACAGTCGGTTTCCCGTCGCTGTTTTTCTCGATAATTACCGTCATAAACATACCCAGCAGGTTATTAGCCGGGCTAAGCAGCCATTCTAATGCCCTTACCACCGGATACGCAAACCCCGGCAACAACTGTCGCAGGGTAAGCCCGCCGCTTATGAGGTATCGCATCGGGGTGTGATTGCGGAGCGACACAACTTTAAGCAGGGGGAATTCACGCTCAAAAGTTGTCCTGTCGCGGACAAAAATAATCCACGGTATAGCGCCGTTGGCCTGCGAAAGCGGGCCGGTCTTCGAGAACTCCCAGCCGCCTTTCGGGTCAAATCCTTCGTGATGAAAGTTTGTGTAAACAAACCTTGCCCAGGGTGTATTGGCCGGCTCAATCATAACAATCCTGCCGCCGGACCTGAGACATCTTTCGGCTTCGGCGAAAAACTTTCTCGGCTCGCCGATGTGGTGCAGAACGTCGAACATAAAAAACGCGTCCACGCCCGCGTTTTCAAAAGGCATATCCGTAGCCGAAAAAACTTTGTCAACGTCAACGCCGTTGAGAATATCGGAAGTGATAACGCCGGGGATTATCTCTTTAATAAACCCGCCTCCGCTTCCAAGCTCCACGAGCACCTTCTTCTCCGGCTGCTGCACCGCATTTCTGAATTGCCTGTAAAAATCAACGTAAAGATTTCTGAGGAACGGCTTGCTGCGCAAAATCCTGCCGTGCAAAAGCGTAGTTGCCGGGTCATCCAGGTCTTTTATATTCCTTATTTCGGGCAGTTTGAGCCAATCTAAAATCGCCATACTATCTTCCAAAAAGGTACCGGCATTATTTCCCCCGTGGGCTTTCTTTGACTGCGGGAAAGAGGCCGGGTTGATAAGCGAACCTTACATTGTGTTTTCCCTGTGTCAGCCGCACCGACTTGAACGTGCCGAATAAAAGTTTCGATTTTGACGGGCTGTCCATCCACATACGCCTTCCAGTCGGGGTCCCAGTTGTCTATGAAACTCATGTATCCGGCTGCGGGCGCATCAATTTCCCACCGCAATTCATCTCCATCGTATGATATCAGCCGACCAGTTTGCTTGTATCGCAGCGCATCCTGAAGGAACGACTCGATACTCGAATGTTCAATCGACTCTGAAAAAAATATCTTCTGTCCGTCCCGGACGCCCAATAGAATGTCCCTTGCCTGTTCCTGGCCGGCCGTCTTTTTCAGGAAGCTTATATACCGGGCGAAATACCAGTTTGCAACAATGCCAACGTTAAATTCCGGGTTAAGAGTAATCGTATTGGTCATGTCTGTTCGCGGATAGCTGAAGGACATTTCGTTCCTCCTGGCAACATCAAGCTTAAACCTTTGCGGTGTCGCCTTCATGTGGCTGGACCACATTCTCGCTCCCGTATGCCACATTTCGATTGTCGCGACCAATATCAACAGCACAGTCACAGCAGTCAACCAACCGCGGCCAAGACGAACCCTCGCACTGACAACCATAATCAATAAGACGACGACAAACGCTACTATACCATAAAAAACAAACCATACCTCGTTTGCCGTAAAGGCCTTGAAATAAAGCAGCCACATCTGGTCACGAACACTCTTCAGATGCAGATAAAGCTGCAAGCTGAGCACAACTGCGTAAACAGCCGTAAGAATAACCAGTTTCGACACCACGCGACGTAACCCGCCTCCCGCACTATTCCTGAGCATCCCGGCAAAATGCGAAAACGCTATCGACAACAGCCAGGCAATTATTGGCACAAGGATGATGTTCAGTCGGCCCCAGACCCGCAAACTTGAAAAGCCGGGCATATATTTCCAGAGCAGAACGAAAAGATACGAACTTCGTCCGTAACTTATGTAGGTTATTAATCCGAGCCAGACGACAAAAAACAGTTTGACCCACAAGCTTGCTGTGTCAACGGGCATAGTTTTCTGCGTCTCTTTACCAACTATTGGCCCTCGACGACTGAAGAGGTAAACCGCAATTATCAATAATGCCGTGATGCTGAAGAAATACCACCCTTCGATTGATGAGGCGGGCGGATAAACAAGTGAGCCGATTGTGTCCTTGAAACCAAAAACGTGGCTTGTCGAATACTCAAAGTCCTTGCCGGCACGGTCGATAGTTTGCGACATCAGTCGTTTAATGCCGATTAAATGAGGTGCGCACAGCAGCAACGCAGCGAACCCTGCTGCCGACATCGCAACAGCGGCCCGCATGAACGAAATCGGCTGTTCACCGAATAACCTTGTCCGAAGCGGCTTAATACAGAACACAAAAAGATACGGCAAAAAAAGAAAAACAGTATAGTAAACAAAATACGGGTAGCCTGCGGTTAACAAAAATATGCTGAACAGGGCCAGCAAACCGGCAGACTTCGCCGCCTCTTTGGTAGAATTGCTGAACATGATTCGAGTCAGGGCATACAGTATCCACGGATACCATGCCATAGAATGCACAGCATTGGGAAATCTTATAGTCTCTGTAATCTTGAAGCTCACGGACATTATAAAGACAGCGAAAACCACCGCTTTAATATCTTTGTTGATTAGCTTAAGCCACATAAACAGTCCCAGCGCGAATATCGAAATGCCGAGGACTGTAAAAAGCTGGTGGTCAAGAGGACTGTAACCGCCGAACGCTTTATACCACAACACCAGCAGGGCATTGAACGGGTAAAACGCCTGGGTGAACGGATTAGTATAAAACGGGAAACCGGCCGCCTCCGACGGCGACCAGAGCGGAAAATGAAAGTTAGCCAGACAATCGAGCAAATAAAGCTTATACTTATAATATAACAAGATAAAATCGTTGCCTATGGTTAGATAGAAGCCGTTTATAACGAAAATGTGCCTGAACAAATACAACATAGGCCAGCAGAAAACCAGCAGCGGCAGCGCAAACCGTTTTGCTGCGCAAAACAGGCCCCTCCCCGCCGTTGTTACCGGCAGGCATTTGTTCTCGTTGTTGCCGCTGGCTACCTTTCGATTTAGCCATCATTGTTACCTGTATTGAGTTTCTGTTTTCTGGCGTTAAAAGCGTCTTCGAGCAAATGCTCCAGCGTAGGAAGCGGTTTTGCGACCACTGCAATCTGAAACGCGAAGACGCTTTTTGAAATTTTTATCAAAACGCTGTTAACAAACAGCAGGAACCTCGCCAGCGGTCCTTCGCCAACCGCAAGCGGAAACGGGGCGGGAAGTCCGTATTTGCTTACAACTTCATAGCCATTTAACTGCAAAGTTCTGACAAGTGACGAAAAAGTAAACAGGCGTGTATGGTCCATATCGAGAATACCGCGTCTTCCGTAATGAAAACCGGCAAAAAGCAAGCTGGCTCGCAGGGGCAGGAATGCGACGTTTCCGGTAGTTATCACTATTTCGGGGCAATCACGCGAATACCTATCTCGCAATTTCGCCAGTAATTTTTCCGGCGATTTTAGATGCTCGATTATATCCAGCGCCAGTATGTAATCGACTTTACCGATGTCGTCGCCAAAATCGTATTCGTCGATATTCGCCTCAACGCATTTCCAGGAGTATTGCCTGGCCGCCGGCTGAATCTGATGGTCGATGGACACCGTTTTGGCCGCCTTTTTTGTCAGGGCCTCCGCCATAAACCCGGGGCCGCAGCCGACGTCGATGACCGTTGAACCCCGACGGACGTGGTCGTATGCAAACTGGTGAGAGCTTGGAAAACCGAATTTCGCCTTGTATTTGCAGTTTGTGTCCGGCTCATAATCGAATTTCGGATGGTAGTAAATACCCAGCCGGGTGATGCGCGACAATATCGAGGAGTGTAAAACCCGCATCGCGTATCGCAGGCCATGGGCGCCGGCAATTTCATTACCGTAAAAAGTCGGCACCGCGACCTCAACGATGCGTTTGCCGGTATCCAAAAACTGGATGATTATGTCCGTGTCAAAATCAAAGTCGTTTGAGTTATGCTCAAAAGGAACCGACGCGACCGCCTTTGTGCTGTAAACGCGGTGTCCGCTGTGAAATTCCGACAACCGCGACCCCAATATCCGATTCTGCATAAGGGTAAGCACCTGGTTGCCTATCCACTTATGACGGGGCATTCCTTCTTTGAGAGCTACCGACCTGCGAATCATTCGCGAGCCAAGGACGGCATCGGCGCCGGTTTCGAGTACCGGTTTTAACATTTCCGGCAGGCATTCCGGCGAATACCTGTTGTCACCATGCAGCAGAACAACAGCGTCAAAACCCCGCTCGATTGCGTATCGGAATCCTATCTTCTGATTGCCGCCGTAACCCTGATACTTGGGATTGAACAGGACTGTCACTTTACGATGCGGGTGCAGCTTCGAATAATTCTCCGCAGCGTAGAAAGTGCGGTCCGGCAACTGATTATCGATTACGATAACCTCGGCATCGAATCGTTCGTTGTGCCACACGTCCGCGGGAATGCGGTCAAGAACCGATTCTATAGAATCCTCGGCCTTGTAGCAGACGACAAAAATCAGGACTTTTTTGCCTTTGTCGTTACTATTATTTGCGGCTATCGCCTCCAAATCAATTCGACTCCTTGCCAAGCCACTTTATTTTTTTGAATGCTATCCAGCTCATTTTCAGCAAAAGCCACCCGTGCCTGAACCTGCTGATGTTGGTTTCGCCGTATGTTCTTGCGCAATATCTCACCGGCACCTCAATGACCTTCAGGTTTTGCTTTACGGCTCCGAATATGAGGTCGAAATCGCCGAACGGGTCAAAGTCGCCGAAATACGAGCGGTTGGCCGCGATTATCTCATAATCGCTTTTGCGAATCATTTTTGTTCCGCAAAGCGTATCCCTGAACCGCTGACCTAAAAGCCAGGAGAACAACGCCCCGAAAAATTTGTTGGCAAGCAGGTTCAAAAACCGCATCGCCTCTTTTTCCATCGGATACACAAGGCGCGACCCGTTGATGTATTCGCCCTTGCCGTCGCGGAGGGCTGCAAAAAATTTCGGCAAGTCCTCGGGCGGAGCGGTAAGGTCGGCGTCCTGGATTACAAGCACGTCGCCTGCCGCGGCGGCAAAACCCTTCCTGACCGCGTCCCCTTTGCCCCGGCCTGCGCCCTGATGTATCAGCCGGATTTTGCGTTCGGGGTGTTTTTTAATCTGGGTCTCTATCTCGTCGGCTGTGCCGTCGGAGCTGTTGCCGTCAACAAAAATTATCTCGGTTTCACGTCCCATATCGGGTATGCGATTTACGGCATCCTCAATATTGCCTCGCTCATTTCTGCAGGGCACTATCACCGACACCGACAAATCCAAATCCGACTTCGGCTGCGCGGAACGCCTCGCTATGACCAGATTGACCATGTTGAACATTCGAAAAACCGGCAGCAGCGAAAGGACGTAATTGAATAATGCGCTAATCAGCCAGATATTCTTTGGGAGCAGGACGAACGAATCGGTTCGGATGACGTCGAAATTGCCGAGATTAAGCAGGTTAGCGATATCCTGAGGAGGCAGCCAGTTCTGATGCTCGCGAGGTTTGCGAATACTCAGCGAGGAACCCAGCCGCAATACCCATTCCCAGAGGTAATTGTAATATGTTACCACAATCCTGGTGTTGTCATCTGTGAGCGGACGAATCCGTTCCAGCACCCGCTGAATATCCTTCCAGTCGCCCAGCGAATTGCATATCAGGACATAATCGAATTTTTCGTTGAGCCGGAATTCGTGCGGGTCCGCAGCGATAAAATTCAAATGCGGGAACCGTTTTTTGGCAAGCGCTATCGCCTCTTCACTGGCGTCAACGCCTATGCCATACGCCGGCTTCACCGCCGCCAAGAGGTTGCCGCACTCACAGCCGATATGCAGTACCCTGCTGTTCGGGCGAACGACGAATTTGTATATCCTGTCAAGCCAGCCATAGTAATAGCTGTTGCGCCTTCGCCATTTTAGAAGCGATTCCTCAGAACCGAAATTTTTGTCTGCCAATTCGCTCATAGATACACCATATTTGCTGTTGTGATTCTAAAGGCCGAAATCGGCTGTTTCAAACGCTATTTATCAGGAAAAGGGGCCTGACCCCTTTTTTCCCTACTTACCATCCTTGCGAAGACGAAAGACGTTTACATACCCTTGTTGCGAGCCGATTTGGGTAACAAACTCGTAAGACCCCGCGCTTTGGGGTTTCTCTAAAAACGCGATATTCTTATTAAGTCCGAGCTGCTGATAACCGGTATGCTGGCCTCTGCTGTAACCTTCCCGAGTCGCCCAAACAACATACGTTATTCCCATTTGTCGGAGTTTTTCCGCAAGCTCTTCAGGGCTGTCCGCTTTGGCAAACCCTGTAACATTGTGGGCGTTTTTACCGGCGAATAATTCCGTAGGGCCATTATTGTAGACGGCCAGTTTTTCATCCGGCTTGCCGTTGACCGCAAACCATTCACCAAGCTGCTTGAACTCTATTTCGCGCTTGCCGTCGCCGAGGAATTGCGCCAGAACAAACTGATTCGATGCGATAACCAGACACATCATCGAAGCTGTGCACAAATGACGTGATATCTGTATAGGATGTTCAAAAAGCGCTCTCGATGCGATAATTATCCCCACCACAAGCATCGCAATATAAGGCACTGAAGCCGACGTAGGACTTACGGATGCCGCCTCGCCGAAACCCCTCATAAGATTTGCGCACCATAAGCCCGCGGCTATAGCAACCCCGATTTTCAGCACCAGCGTCGCCTGCCACGGCAGCCGGGCTTTTTGTGCCAAAAAGCCGCCCGCACTTTGCATCCCGTACCAGGCAATCAATATGGCTATCCAGAAAATTGTGGTGTGAAATCGTGTCAGGGGATATGGATAATAAGCGTGCAGCATAAAATACGGCACAAAAAACAAAAACAGCATCAACATTTCCCAGTGACGTCTGATGACGGCAAATACACAAGCCAAAACGAGGCCCGCGATACAGGCCAGGACGGTTAATTTCGAGAACACATCTACGAACTCGGCCTGCGCCGGGTAAGGAATAAACAGCGGACGAAACGCTACCTGCCACAATAACTGCATATGCAGAAATATTCCCGTTCTTCCGCTTACCGGCTCGGTGAAACCCTTGGAATATTCCTTTGAGAAAAAGACGTTAAAATAATGAGTCCCGCCCCCATGCCATGTAACCACAGTCAGAATAAGCCATATCACAAGCGGCAAAGACGCCAGAAACGAATAAACAACCGCTTTAATGACGTCCCGCCGGTCTTTCCTGTGAATGAAATCGGAGACAAACGCCGCCAGAATCAGGGCAGCGCCTTCATACCGAACCATCGTTGTTACCGAGGCAGCCAAGTATGCCCAGCGTGACCTGTGAAAAATCAGATAAAACGTCAACAGGATGAAAAACAAGTAAGGTGATTCTATTATCGGCTCAGTCAGGTAATAAATCGCCCAGGGATTTATCGACGCAATAACAGCAAACCATACGGCGGACCTGCCGATAATTCGTCTGCC
Organism: uncultured Phycisphaerales bacterium; assembly: GCA_963769245.1. Taxonomy (GTDB): domain Bacteria; phylum Planctomycetota; class Phycisphaerae; order Sedimentisphaerales; family Anaerobacaceae; genus Fen-1362. Next base: position 525,825 of record CAVYKU010000001.1, on the reverse strand, counting down.
GACCAGCCACATTAATACAACCGTGAAGGGATATAAAATAGCGTTGAGCAGGTGCCCCGCCGTCAGCTCGGGTGATGGGCCCCACGACACCGGCACGAGCAGGTTTTGCAGAATACCCAGAACCGGCGCAAGTTTGAAATCCGACGGCATTTGCAGAGACAATATTTCTTTGCCCACCCGAAAAAAGGCCGGGAAATCCGAAATAGGAACAACTGTGTGCCCGAAGTAAAGAACCGAATGATAAATCCCGAAAGCGAACAGAACCGCACCGGTTAGAATATCCAGCCGCTTTTCGGCTGCGGCCGTCATCAAGGGATTGCGGCCTGTATCGGCGACAGTTTTACCGGGCTTTTTATTTTTTGTTTTAGTCACGATTTTTTTGGCGTAAATTATACTGCGGCGATTGGTTTTAGGATTTCAGTTTGAAAACGATTTCGTCGCCGAATACCTGCTCTATCTCGTAGTGCTCCCTTATGAACTTTCTGAACTTGCCCATAACCTCGAATCTGCGCGCCTCGTCATCACCGAATCGCTCGCGTGTTATCTGGCCCCATTGTTTTTCAAACTCAGCCACAACCTGTGGGTCATTCGGCAAAGGCTGTACTTTTTGGAAGCCCATAAACCCCTGGGGTACAATAGGCCGAAGCTCGAACTTAAACCGGTCCAAAGGCAAATGCTGCTTGCGACTGTCCACGATATATTTAGGCATCTCTCTGCCAAACGCACTGAGAAGGCCATCGACCACCTCCTCAAGCTGTTGAGGGGACCTTGTGTGCATTTCGCTTTCAAAGGCGACCGGCGAACTGCTGAACCTCTGCGCCGACAGGTAAATTCCCGGAACCCAGCCCCAAACGTATATTTTGTCCGAGGGCGTGGTTCGGCTGCGTATATATTCGCCTGCCTCTTCCCAGTACATCTTTGCCCCAAAACTGCGCCGCTGCGATATGTCCTCCCATCGCTGAATGTAACCGTTTCGCTTCTGCGGGTATGTCATCCCCGAATACGGGCTTCTTGGCAGACCGAAAAATATATGCCATGACATAACCACCATCAGGACAAACCCGGCGATGCCGGTGATGACCCATTTGGTCTTGAACACGGCTTTCGTGAGTTTGTCGCGATAAACAGCGATGAGATAACCGCCCGTCATCGCGCCCGAAACCGTAAGCGGAAGATAATACTGCTCATAAGAAGCTGGACTTATCCAGACAAATGCCATATCGAGCGCCCACCAGACGGCAAGCAGAAGCAGGAAACGATCGTAACCCGCTTTGCCGGATGATGATTGCGTCCTGTGAAACAAACTATTGATAGTTTTGCCGATTCCCGCGATGATAGCGCCAAGGGCCAATGATACTGGCAGGCAAAGTGCAAGGTAATATCGCAAGACCTTTGGCCACTGGTCGGCGAACGGCAATACGCTTCTTATGGTTGATACATAATAATTCCCGGCCTGCGGGGCCGCGGCAGATGCCTTGGGTATCAGTCCAAGAATCGCATTTCCTACAAAGTAAAACGGCAGCGCTATCTGGACGTGCCAGCCGAGTATCCAAATAAATAATGGCGCCATTGACGCTGTCGCTCCTCCGAGCAGCAGCAAAATATCCACGCCGGCCTGCTTCCAAGTCCTGTGCTTAAAAATGGGCTGGGCAATCACAAACAGACCCATCGCCCCGATTACCGACACGCCGGTTTCTTTGAAAAGATGCGCCCAGGCGGCGATTGCGCCCGCCAAAAACCCAAGCCACCATTTTCCGCCCGTTTGCTGCAAAATAAGCAAGCTTACCGCCGCGACCATACAAGCAATCATATACTGCTCTTTGACGTTGCCGTATTTGGCGATAAGCGGAGACGACGTATAAATCGCGGCGACGATTACCCCGACGGCCGCCGGCAATTTGCCGAAAATTTCCCTCATCGCGACAAACATCAGGATAAATGCGCCCGCCATCATAATGGTCTGAATCAGCTTTGGGCCGAATTCACTGAACCCGAACAGCCGGACTCCCACGATATTGACCAGCAATGTTCCGAGACCCGCGCTTGGTTTTTCATCAACACCGATTTTTGCGCCATTGAGAATATGCTGCGCAGAATAAACATTGGCTGCGCTGTCGAATGGATCGGGGTAATTAAACTCAAAATATCGCCCAAGCACAAATGGAATGCCCGCCAGAATCACAATTATAATCGTTGAGAGTTTAGAATTTAGAATTGAGCGTTCCGAGTTTGGAATTTTCCTGTTTTTATTCATTCTGCATTCTCAATTCTTAACTCATTCGAGGATTTCGCGAATCACGTATGTAGGCCGATTCTGCGACTCGTGGTACGTCCTCACCAGCAATTCAGCAAGCAGGCCCATCAGGATAAACTGAATGGTGGACATAATGAGAACAGCCGTCAAAATCAGCAGCGGATTTCTGTTCAGCGGAAGCTCCTGGGCGGCGAGGAATTTCTGATAAAGCATAATCAAGCCCATAAGCACCGCTCCCAATGCGCTGGCCAAGCCAAGTCCGCCGAAGATATAAATGGGTTTGGTGGAAAATGAGCCGAGAAATTTAACGGTAATAAGGTCAAGCATTACTTTCCAGGTTCGCCCCAGTCCGTATTTGGCGACGCCTGCGGTCCTGGGCCTGTGATTGACAACCATTTCGCAGATTTTCGCCCCGCTCCAGCTTGCCAGCACGGGGATGAACCTGTGCATTTCACCGTATAATCTCGTTTCAGCCAGTATTTCTCGTCGATATGCCTTGAGCGTGCAGCCGAAATCGTGCAGTTCCACTCCGGTAATTTTCGCGATAAGCCCATTGGCCACTCTCGATGGTATCAGGCGAGTAATTGCATTGTCGTGTCTCTTTTTTCCGCCAGCCGCTGACAACATCAAACCCTTTATGCAGCTGCTCAATCATTTGCGGAATATCCGCGGGGTCGTTTTGCAGGTCGCAGTCGATGGCTACGACTATCCGGCCCTGCGAATGGGCAAAGCCGGCACTGAGGGCGGCCGTCTGGCCAAAGTTCCTGCGGAAACGGATAACCCTGACCCTGCCATCGGCCTTGTGCAGTTCGGTCAATATCCCGAAACTGGCATCAGTGCTGCCGTCGTCTATGAAAATCAGCTCATACTGGTACTTATCGCCAAGGGCCTGCGTAAGCTGGTCATATAATGTCCTTATGTTATCCTGCTCGTTCAACAACGGGATTACTACGGATACCTCGACTGATTGTCCGTTCATAATCTTCTCCGAACAAAATTTTAGTTTCGTAAATCCCTGCTATATTAACAGTTATGCAAACACCTGTAAAGCAACGGTTAGGCATCCTGACGAGGCAAATGTTTGACTTTTTGGCTATTAAGCCCTATCATGTTGGACTGCTTTAATAATAGTTCCGTGATGAAAGGTCTTATTTTATGGCAAAGAAAGTGGTTTTGGAACGCAAACCGTTCGTGCTGATTATCCGTGACGGCTGGGGATACAACCCCGACCGCAATGAGGACGCTTATAACTCCGTAAAATGCGCGAAGGTCCCCACCGATACTATGCTGATGAGCGAATACCCCAACACCCTGATTCATACGTACGGCGAATACGTTGGTTTGCCCGACGGCACAATGGGTAACAGCGAAGTTGGCCATCAGAACATCGGGGCGGGCAGAATAGTTCCGCAGGAATCGGTGCGACTGAGCCACGCTATCCGGGACGGGTCATTTTTCAAAAACGAACAATTCGCAGATTGTGTCAAATTTGTAAAAGAACACAAAGGCAAAATACACTTTATGGGCCTGTGCAGCGATATAGGCGTGCATTCACTTCTTGACCATTTATACGGCCTGCTTGAGCTTGCCAAGAGAAACGACCTGAAAGACGTATTCATTCACGCGTTTACAGACGGCCGCGATTCCCCGCCCGACAGCGGCGCCGGTTACATTGCTAAGATAGAGAAAAAAGCCGCGGAAATCGGCGTGGGAAAAATCGCCTCGGTTATGGGCAGGTTTTACGCGATGGACCGCGACAGCCGATGGGACCGCGTCCAGAAGGCCTACGAATGCCTGCGTGTAGGCAAAGGACTCAGGGCAAAAAGTGCCTCTGAGGCCATAGCCAATAGTTACGCAAAACAGGTAACCGACGAATTCATCGAGCCGACGGCGATAGTCAATCAGGATAACGAACCGATAGGGACGATAGCCGATGGCGACGGCGTGGTGTTCTTCAACTTCCGCGGCGACAGGACCCGCGAAATCACAAGGGCATTTGTTGTACCCGACTTCAAGGAATTCCCTCGAAATGTAAAGCCGGATATTTATTATGTATGTATGACCGAATACGACACGAGTATTCCGGCGCCGGTGGCGTTCCCGAAACCGCCCAAAATGAAGAATATCCTCGCCGCATACTGGAGTTCGCTGGGGCTTAAGCAATTCCGCTGTGCGGAAACCGAAAAATACGCGCATGTAACGTTTTTCTTCAACGATTATACCGAAAAGCCCTTCCCGGGCGAGGACAGGCAGATTGTGCCGTCACCGAGGGTACGGACGTACGATTTGAAGCCGGAGATGAGCGCGTATGAGGTCGCTGACGTTGTTCTTCAACGGTTGGACACAAACCAATATGACGTTGTGGTAATCAATTTTGCGAATCCCGATATGGTCGGCCACACGGGCATACTCGAAGCAGCAATTAAGGCGGCGGAAACGGTTGATGCCTGCGTTGGCAAAATTTTGGACAAGGTAAAACAAATGGGCGGCGCGGCGATAATAACCGCGGACCACGGCAACTTCGAGAAAATGATAGACGGCACCCCTGATAAGCCGCACACCGCGCATACCGTCGGCGATGTGCCGTTGATTGTCTTTGACGAGAAATATAAGGGCAGAAAGCTTCGCTCCGGGGGCATTCTTGCCGATATCGGACCGACACTGCTTGATATGATGGGCTTGCCCAAGCCGGAGGAAATGACCGGAAGAAGCTTGCTTGAAAAATAGCGGACAGCGTGCAGAAGGGGCGGAAAACCTATCCGCCATACTGTGGGCGGGAGAAAAATGGGCCGGATAGTCGTTCTTGACCAGAATATGGTGAATATGATAGCCGCCGGCGAGGTAATCGAGAGGCCTGCCAGCGTGGTCAAGGAATTGGTCGAGAACAGCATCGACGCCGGTGCGACAAAAATCACCGTCGCAGTAGAGGATGGCGGCAGAAAGTTAATCTCGGTAACAGACAACGGCTGCGGAATGGACGCCGAAGACCTCGTCAGTGCATTTGAGCCGCACGCCACAAGCAAAATCAAAACAAGCGACGACCTGCGAGCGATATCGACATTTGGTTTTCGCGGCGAGGCCCTTGCCAGTATTGCCTCAGTTGCCCAAGTGAAGGCCGTCAGCAGGACAACGGACGAGCTTTCAGGTAATTGCCTCGAAATTGACTGCGGCGAGAAGGCAGGATTGACTCCATGCAGCGCGGACGTAGGAACAACCATTCAGGTTCGCGACATTTTTTATAAATTGCCCGCCAGGCGAAAATTCCTCAAAAGCGCAAATACCGAAATGACCCACATCGCCGAGCAGTTCATCAGGATTGCTCTGGCTAATACGACTATCGAACTTACACTGACGCACAACGGCAAAGAGCAATACCGGCTCTCCACTGAACAAGGTCTTAGAGCGAGAATTTCCGAATTATTCTCGCAGGAGGTCGCGGACAACCTTCTCGAAACCGAAAGCGACGAAAAGGGTTTGCACATAGCCGCCCTTTTAGGCAAACCCACAATCGCAACCACAAGCAACCGGCTGCAATACATATTCATCAACGGCAGATTCATACGCGACAAATTTATCTCGCACGCAATCAAAGAAGCATATCGCGGAGCAATCGACCCAAGCAGGTTCCCCGCCGCGTTTATATTTATTCGGATGCCTTACGAGGATTACGACGTCAACGTTCACCCGACAAAAATCGAGGTGCGTTTTTATAACGCCAATCTCGTTCATTCGCAGATTCTCGCCTGCCTTCGTGAAAAACTCCTGGCTACCGACCTCGATACTCTCGCCAGCGTCCCGCAGCAGTCCGCCCCGCCTATGCGACGCGACGGACGAATCGCCGAGGCAATGGAAGAGTTTTTTAAACGTCATCGCCCCTCAGGCCAGCGACAAATGGATTTCAATTCGTCTTGCGTTGTGCGTGATGCGTCGCGCGAGCAAAATACGCAATACGCAATACACAATACGCACGACAGCTTATTGAACACAGAAACGAGCAGACGATACCTTCAAATACACGACACGTTCATTATTGCGGAAAACGACGACGGTTTTGTCATAATCGACCAGCACGCACTGCACGAACGGATTATGTACGAGCAGTTGAAAAGACGCGTGCGAAACAGCCCGCTCGAATCGCAAAAACTCTTAGTGCCTGAAAGTTTTCAACTGAGTAAAGAACAGTCAGACACGCTCGAAAACAATTCGCAGCTTTTTGAAAAACTGGGAATTGAGCTTGTTCCCTTCGGACCGAAGACCATCGCAATCCAGGCGTTTCCAGTGCTTTTGGCAAAAGCTGAGCCGGCGGATTTTCTCCGGGATGTAATGGATATGCTTGTCGAAAAGGCCTCGACGCTCGACGCGGAAAGCTTATTCGATGAGGTTTTGCACATGGCGGCGTGCAAGGCGGCAATAAAAGCGGGACAAAAACTGACCGACGGCGAGATTGAGCAGCTTATCGCCGACAAAGAAACAGTCGAAAATTCCAGCCATTGTCCCCACGGCAGACCAACCGTGATTAAATTTACCGTGGCTGAATTGGAAAAACAGTTCAAGAGAACCTGATGAAAAAAGAATGGTACGCCCATTTCATATTATTTTATATACTACCTATATCTGTAGTACTTCTTACAGGTCTACTAGCTCCATTAATATGGTCTATTACAAAACGCAATCCAAGCCCAAACGTAACTCAAAAAGGTTCTGAACAGCTTGTAGCCCTTTCGCCGAATCTCACCGAGATTGTTTTTGCTCTTGGTTTAGGCGACAGGGTTGTAGGCGTATCGAGCGACAGCGACTGGCCTGTTGAAGCTAAGCAAAAGCCGAAGATGGGGACATTCTGGCAGCCGAATACCGAGGTGATTATCGCCGCAAAACCTGATTTGGTCGTATGCGAGTCATTCCTTCAACATAAAGAGGTCGCGGAAACACTCAAAAGAGCCGGATTGCGTGTTGTCTCGCTGCGTGTTGAGTCAATTGAAGAACTTTACTCTGCCATATTAAACATCGGGCAAGCCGCTGGCTGTTCGGATAAAGCCGGGCCGCTTGCCGCGAAAATAAAAAGTGAACTTGACCAAATCCGGGCTAAAGCATCCTCCACAAAAAAGGTCAAGGTCCTCTGGGCGGTGCAAACCGAGCCGATGCGGGTCGTGGGCGTAAAAACATTCGTAAATGAGATAATAGATTTAGCGGGAGGACAAAACGTCATCGCGCCAACCGGCGACCAGTATCCATCCGTCGGAACAGAAACAATCCTGACCAGCGGCGCGGAGGTAATAATTCAGTCGGCGATGGGAACAGAGGATATTGCAAAACAGCAGGAAACAGCCGAGAAATTCTGGAATAGATTCGCTAATCTGCCCGCGGTTAAAGATAAAAAGGTTTACGTCTTAGAGGCCGACACGGTGCTTCGGCTGGGACCTCGCCTGCCGGACGGCGCAATGGCGGTCGCAAAATTGCTGCACCCGGAAATATTTACGCAGACCAGCGAACCGAATAAAGATAAAATGCTCAAATGACCGACTTGCTGACACCAAGACGATTGATTCTAAAAATCATCCTGTGCTTAGCGGCACTGGCGGTTGTGATGTTTGTATGCTCGCTTGTGGGGACACAAAAGATATCGCTGTCTGCGGTATTCGCCGGGCCGGGCGACACGCTGGGACAGAACGTCGATTATGATATATATGTCGGCGTCAGAATCCCGCGGATAATTCTCGCTGCACTTGTCGGCGCGGCATTGGCGGCAAGCGGAGTCGTTTTGCAGGCCATCCTGCGAAATCCCCTCGCTGAACCGTATATCCTCGGCATATCAAGCGGCGCAGCGCTCGGCGTGATGACCGCATCGCTTGCCGGGGTAAGCGGGGCAATCATGGGCGGCTCACCGATGGCCGCGATGGCGTTTTTGTTCGCCCTCGGCACCGTCTGGCTGGTCTGGTTCACGGGACATCTCGCGGGCGGTTCAACGGCAACCAGTTTGCTTTTGGCGGGCGTGGTCATCAACACATTTTTTTCCGCTGTGATTATGCTTATGGCGTCCCTAATTCCCGGCGAGGAACTTCGCTCCAGAATTCTGTGGCTTATGGGCAGCATCGGCGAAAAAGATTTTCCCACGCTGCTGGCAAGCGCTATATTCATAATCGCCGGCATCGCGGCATTGTTCACAATCAGTCAGAAACTGAACGTCCTGGCGTTCGGCGCAGGTGAGGCACAATCACTCGGCGTCAATCCACGCAAGATTACTTTAATCGCATTCGCTCTCGCGTCTTTCATAACCGCAGTCGCCGTGGGATTAAGCGGGCTGGTTGGTTTCGTCGGATTAGTCGTTCCGCATTCGGTTCGCCTCATCTTCGGCCCCGACCATCGGCAGTTATTACCCGCAAGCGCACTGCTCGGCGCGGCATTCGTCGTCATCTGCGACACAATCGCCCGCACGATAATCGCCCCTGTCCAGTTGCCGGTGGGCGTGATAACCGCAATCATCGGCGGGCCTGTATTCTTAGTCCTGCTTTCCAGATACAGCAAGAAAGTGGGGAATTTGCGATGAGCCCCGTTAGAAATAATAATTCCTCAAATATTTCACACTCCCCGGCAATTTCTAACGGGGCGAGCATTTGCATACAAGTCGAAAATCTTGGTTTTTCTTATGGGCCGCAAGCCCGGATACTAAAGAATCTCAACTTTGAGATTCCCGCTGGCACATTTTTGTCAATCGCAGGTCCCAACGGCGCGGGCAAAACAACGCTCCTCAATCTGTTATCGGGCCTTCTCAAACCCGTTTGCGGCTCTATCGAAATCAACTCGAAGCCGATAACCTCGTATTCCGTCAGGCAGCTCGCGAAAAAAATCGCCGTCGTGCGTCAGGAATTTGTCCCGGTCTTTGAATTTTCGGCGGCACAGGTTGTTTCGATGGCCAGAACGCCCTACCTGGGTGCGCTGGCGTTTGAGACCGACGCCGATAAAGAAGCAATAGCCGAGGCATTTGAGATGACCGATACCGCACGATTCGCCGACAGGCCTCTGGGACATCTCAGCGGCGGTGAACGCCAGCGAATATTCATCGCACGGGCGCTGGCACAGCAAACACCGATACTGCTTCTCGATGAACCGACGAGCTTTCTGGATATGAAACACCAGGTCGGGATTTATGACCTGCTGAAAAAAATGCAAATCGAGAAACAAAAGACGATTGTGTCAGTTACGCATGATATTAATTTGGCCGCACAATACAGCGATATGATTCTGCTGCTCTCCGGCGACGGCGACTATAACTTCGGCCCCACCCGGGAAATCCTCACAATCGAGCGAATCGAAAGCGTCTTCGGCGTCCGGACATTCTCCGCTCAAATAGGCCAAACCAGATTCTTTTTTCCCTTAGGCAGGTTCACAAAAAACCATTCGTTCTAATCGGTTTCCAGCTGCTTCGGACAATCGCAATACACGAATCAGGTGTTATCTCGTTTTGTCCGAACCGCCGTAAATGAACCGGACTTCACCGACGTTGGGGACAATAGCCAGGGGAAATCTTGGTAAGGGCCTGAAACCGGCGGGCCAATATACAAAAAGCGCCTTGCCGACGAGATAATCACGCGGAACAATTCCCTCAGCGTAACTTTCCCCGTTGTTTCCTTTGCCCGGACGAGCCCACCACCTGCCGTCTTCGCTGCGAGGACTGTTGTCGCCCAGCATAAAGAACTGGTCCGCTTTGAGCGTCAGCGGGTTGCCCTCAGTCGCCCTGCCCCGCTCGTTATTGTTGGGGTTCCTGCTGGTATAGTGAATATCTCTGAACAACGCCAGATGAGAAACAGCGATTTCACCCGCGCCGAAAATCTTCGCCTCCGGCTCGATTCCCGTCTTTCTTTCTCCGACGTCATTAGGGCCGCGGCCAAGGTCTTTAACCAGCTTTTCACCCCCGAACTCAAGAATCAGCTCGTGGTCAACGTTGGCAAACCTGAACATCTTCGGACTGTCAACCGCCAGCGAACTGGTTGCTTTGGTGGCCAGCACGTCTTCCTTGCCGTTGGCAAGCCGAGATATTGTCATCTGTCCCGAAAAATCAACTTTTCCCGTGTATTGTATCCCATATTTACTCAATGATGCCCCGGCGAAGCCCTCGGGTCTGCTCGTATCGACCAAAAACCGAATCATAAGGTCGCTGCAGTAGGGCATAAATTTATAGTCAAAAAGCTCATCGTAAGCATACGTCGCCCTGAAATCATTGCCTCGCGTCGTATCGTAAACAAGCGAATATTCCTCGTTGGGGTCCCCGCTTAGCCGGAAAATTGTCGGGCTGGCGTCGTCCACTTTCCATTTTGTGCCGTCCGAGCCCCGGAACGGCTGCTGCCACTTGTGCCCGTTAAACATCGGCTCATCCTGCCTGGCCGGCTGGTAATCATTGTCGTAAACAGGCATCCACAATTCTTCCTGCACCTTCGCCGGCTTCCTGCTTATTTGCCCGTTGATATACACGTCCCCGTCGATTATCTCGACCGTCTCGCCGGGGCGGCCGACCAGCCGCTTGATATAATTTTCCGTCGGGTCGAGCGGATTCTTGAACACCACCACGTCCCACTGCTTCGGCTCTTCGAACTGATATATGCACTTCAGCACCAGTATCCTGTCGCCGCTCGAAGGGGCCATATCGCCCGCCGTTACCTGATAATAACCGCAACTCGGACAGCGAGAATATTCCTGCCTGGTCTGCCCCCTGAGCCGCGCCGGCGCGTAAATATTTTCTCCGTAGCAGTATTTATAGCCGCACTGCGTGCATCGCATCGTGTAATGAGCTCCCAGCAGCGTACTGGCCATACTGCCCGTCGGGATACGGAACGCCTCCATAACAAACGCGCGGAATACAAACGCCAGCGCAAAAGCCGTTATAAGCCATTCAAGCGTGTTGGCTATCTCGGCCGCACGGCTCTTCGATTTTACTTCCATATCCTTCGCCATAAATTTTCAGCAGATATCTCCATCATCGGAAATCAGGGGGGCTATTATGCGGCTAATTCGATGACAGGTCAACTATAACCACGCCGCTGTTTCGACAAATAATAACAAACGCATCGCGGCCTAACCGCAGAGGCCATTCTGGTACTGCTAATCCTGGTTAACGGTGCTATTCGCACGCTGCACCGGGTTCGTGCTCCTGGTTGGACGTTCGGTCGTTGGCTGGCCCTGCTGCTGCGCACCGCTTGTCCTGGGTGTTCTGCGTTCGCGCGGCTGACGCTCTTCTTTCGCTTCATTCTCAAGTTTGGTTACCAGCTTATTCAGGCGGTCCTGTCTCTTCTTCAACACCAGGTCAATTGCCTCAACGGTATTTACGTCATTCGCTGCCGCTGCGACTTTCCGCAGAAATCCTAATTCCGCGACAACGACAGTATTCATCGCTCTGGCAAGCTCCTCTTTTTTCTCCTGTTTTCCAAGCCACTGATTATCTTCGCCGCGGGCGGACATATCGATGCGGTCAATTTCCCGCTTGAATGCGTTAAAATCGTTTACGTCGAAAACATTCGTATCCGCCGACATCGCCGGAACAGTTGTCGGCGCCGCAACGCCCGTTGCTGTCCGATTAGGTTCCTGAGCATTAGGTTTGTCCGCGGTATAAGGCCAGCCCGGCGCATTCGCCGGCGCACGGTTGGGCGGTTGCGTTGCATTATTTGCGTCCTGAGCCGGTTTTGCCATATCAGTCGCCCTTTTCGGCGTTGCCTGATTAGTGCCATTATCAACCTGCTGCGATATCTCCATTGTTCCGACGGTCTCCACCAAAGTCCCCTGCCCATATGCCATCCGTAAAACGCCGGGGCCTACCAGACAAAGACATAAAATAAAACTCAGGAATACTACTGATTTTTCATAACTTATCAGATTCACAATATCTGCCGCTCTTTTCCAGCATCTCATATTTCTTACCTTTCGTCGGGCCCGCGTCGGGGCCGTCAAATATATCGAGAATTTGTTTTAAATTTCCTCGGTGCTTGTTACACCGATGTGCTGCATTATTCTATCAAATTCTTCGAGCGAATGAAACTCAACGACAATCCTTCCGCATTTTCCGTTTTTACGTGTTTCTATCGCCACGTTGGTTCCAAGCTCTTTGCTTAGCCGGCTTTCGAGATCCTGAATATGCGCCGGCCTCGTCCTGATTTTCATTTTCTGCACATCATTTGCGGTCAGGTATTGTCTGACCAGCCGTTCAACTTCTCTTACGCTTAGTCGCCCTGCCATCGCTCGATTGGCAAGTTTTCGTCTCAATTCATCGGTCGGCAACGCCAGTATCGCACGAGCATGCCCCATTGTGAGCTGACCCTCGATGAGCATTTGCTTGATTTCGGTCGGTAAGTCCAGCAACCGCAAGTAGTTAGCAATTGCAGACCGGTCTTCGCCCAGCCGTTGAGCCGCATCGGCTTGCGTCAGCGAAAACGTGCTTAAGTATCTCTGATATGCGTTTGCCCGCTCAATAGGATTAAGGTCCGCCCTATGAATATTCTCCACCAAGGCCAACTCAAGCATCTCATCATCTTTAACTGGCCTGATAACCGCAGGGACCGTCTGAAGCCCCGCTATTTTTGCCGCCCGCCAACGCCTCTCTCCCGCTATCAACTGATAACCAGAACCCATAGGCCTGACAATCACCGGCTGAATTACACCTTTTGCCTTGATTGATTGCGCTAACTCCGCCAATTCCTGTTCGTTCCAAAAAGAACGAACCTGATATGGATTTGCTTCGATTTCATCAATTTTCACTTCTCGAAATAAGCTGTGTAAGTCCTTATTTGGCAAGACGTTAGCGTTTATTTCGGTTATAGGGATTGGTAGAGGGGATTCTTCTGTCGTCGTGGTTATAGGACCTAACAGCGATGCCAGCCCCCTGCCGAGATGTTTGGGTTTGTCCATTTTTTCGGTCATTATTTCGCTCCTTCCGTAATCTTAATTTTCCCTGTGCCAACCTTGGCTCTAGGTTATTTCGCACGCCATGTTATTGATGGTCTTCACAAAATATTTCGGTGTTTGTAGCGGAAACTCTTCAGTGATGCCAGAAAAAAACGCTTGTTATACAAAAAAATGTTTCACGTGAAACAATTGCAGGGAGGCAGCATCGTCCGTTTTACTGTAACCGTGTCGCCATTGAAGCAGTTGATTTCTTATTTTTGATTAATCGAATGAGGTTAAAAAGAAAGAGTTGAAATTTGCCAGCATCACCGGTAACGCCGTAGTTGCCTAAATCTATCTATAGCAATATTTGCCCCTGTGTACTCACGCAAAGTTTTGTATCCTCGGAGAACATCCAAGCCGCCCTTTTATACCAAAGCAGCAAAATGCGCGCCTATGGATTTGGCGAAAAAATCAAGATTACTTCAACAGCTTCTCTACCTTCATTTAGCTTTGTCATTGAGGTACCAGGAACAATCGACTGTCTATTCTCCATAGGCACAGGGCATAGCAATAAGAGATACAATTCGCATCTTTCTAAGAGTAATGTTTCACGTGGAACACGCTCAAAACGCCTAATGCTTGCAAAACGATTCTTCGAATTGTTACTTTTGATTTAGTTAGTTGTATTTACACCAATAACATATTCTTATTTATTCCGCCCTATAAAACAGCCCTTAACGGTATCGTCTTGGGTGATTTGGAAAATTAAAGGAGCTGTTAGAGGAAATCCTTTGAATCGACTTCGATATTGACTTTACATTGAGCGCCAGCCGGTAGCGAATGGTTCTTTGGAGTCATCCTTGGTTTTACGAGAAGCCGATTGTTCTATCAGCACTTCAACGTGCCGCTGTTTCGGAATAAACTCTTCGACACATCTATTCGAAAACAGGGCCGCAACCATCTTTTCGAACCCCATAATAATGGCGCACAGAACAATCGCCTGTATTACGCTGTGGGAAGCGGAAGGGGTGCCTATAAAATATGTTGTCGTCGATACGGCGAGCAACAGAAGCGCTATTGTCTCTATAATAGCTTCTAATAGTCCTATTATAGGGTGGCGGACGTAAAAATAGCCGCCGCCGGGAAACGCTATGGACAGTATCGTGGCCCAGGACTTTTTCTTAAATTCCAGGGAACAGTTGGGACAGGCGTAATAGTCCTCTATAAGCGGTTTTGTGCACCTTGGGCACAAATGCACTCTTTCCATTGTCGGGCTTGATTTCCCCTTGAGCGGCATATTCTTTAGCAGCTCCCTCGCCTTCTTTCTGCCGTTTCTGCCGACGCAGCGGAATCTCTCTGCCTTGCCGCTTTTGTATTTTACGATAAGGGTTGCCCGTCCCAGGCGAATATAGCGACAATCTGCATATAGTATTTGCGCAACAGACCATCGGTGCCGCAGATTGTGTGCTGTCGGCACATGAAGTATGCGCCTGTTGGTAATGGCAAACAAGGACCGCTTTAACGGCTGAAGCAGAGTACCCGTAAGCAACTGCTCGACGAAGGTTACCGGTGAATAGCCGGATATGACGTGCAGAATTCTTTCGCCCGGCTCAAGAAACGGCGCAAGGAAACTCAGTTTGGCTAAAAGTTTTCGCTGATGTTTTTCAATCCGTTGCTCGTAAACGCCTTTATGGTCCGAAAATAAAACGGCTGTATCCACAGCAAGACAGTATAGTTCCTCCTTAGGAACCTTTCGGCTAAGGTCTTGAGCAATATCAACTGTCTGGGTAAACATTTTTAACCCCTGATTCTTTGCCGCTATATCGACGAAAGGGGGGATACGCATAATTGGTAATTGATGATTGATGATTTGAAAATGGCAACCGTAACCGATTTATCCGTGTATTTATCAATAATCAATCGTCGATAATCAATTAAGATATGGTTTTTTGGGCGGTGGTTAGTATGCGAGCTGTTATACAAAGGGTATCGAGTGCGACTGTCGAGGTGGGCGGAAAAGTCGTAGGCCAAATCGGCAGGGGGCTGCTCGTGTATTTAGGCGTGGGGAAACCAGACGGCCAAGCTGATGCTGAGTTTATGGCCGAAAAGATAATTAATCTGCGGATATTCGCGGACGATGAGGACAAAATGAATCTCAGCATACAGGACGTAAAAGGCCAGGTCTTATTAGTCAGCAATTTCACACTTCAGGGCGACTGCCGCAAGGGTCGAAGGCCCGGATTTGACGGCGCCGCCGAACCGGCGATTGCCGAACAACTGTATGACAAAACGGCCAACTTGATTGCTGACAGGGGTTTGGAGGTCGCCAAAGGGGTTTTTGGCGCAAATATGCAGGTAAAAAGCGTAAACGATGGCCCGGTAACATTTATCCTGGACAGCACCCGTTTGTTTTAGCAAGCGACAAAATCCTAACGAAAACCTCTTTTGTGCAAAGTAGGGGGGTATTATTGTCGAAAGAATTTGGGTTTGCCCGGCGGAATTTTAGTTGTGGAGCGACGAAAGATTCATATAATCTTGTGCCCGACTGCGACGTAGATAATATCAGCGGAAAGGACTTGGTCGGGTGGAGCAACGCTGAGCTTGGGTTATCATTGAAGAACGGACAGGTTAATAAAATGGCAAAGCGAAAAACCAATAAGACAAGTAAAAGCAGCAAAAACGGCTTGACGGCAGCGGAGATACAAAAATTCAGAGAGCTGCTGCTTGCCAAGCGCGCTGAGCTGCTCGGCAATGTCTCCACTATGGAAGATGAAACTTTCAAAAAGGAGCGAAGCGAGCTGTCGAGCATGCCTTTCCACATGGCCGACGCCGGCTCAGACAACTTCGAACAGGAATTCGCCCTGGACCTGATGGACAGCGAAAAGAAGATGCTCAAGGAAATCAACGATGCGCTTGGCCGTATCGGTGAAGGGACATTCGGTGTTTGCGAAGGCAAGGGCGAGTCAATTTCCAGGGCGCGGCTTAATGCCATACCCTGGGCGCGCTACTGCGTCGCCTGTGCGGAACTGAAAGAGAAAGGTCATCAGTTTGGCGGTGAGGCCGATGAATCAGGCGAGATTCCGCCTTATGAAGCCGGCACCGAACCGGAAGCCGACGAAGAAGAGGAAGCCGAACCGGAAGCCGAACCGGACAGCGGCACAGAGTTTGAAGCTGAAAGCGACCGCGAAGGGTAAATAATAACTATCGGTAAACAGTCTTAATACTCAACAAATCCGTCTCCCCGTCTTGCCTGAATCGTGCGACTCAAACTTTTGTGGTCAGAGATTTTGGCTTGCTTTGTTTGACCTCTATGGTCTTAATCTTTGTCCTGTGCGTCTTATCCCGCAGAACAGCCGTCGGCTCGCCGCCTATGGCCCGTAGTTTGGCATATCTGTTTTCCAGCAGTGTTTCTATCTTTGTCCGTTTTAGAACAGCAAGGGTCCTTATAATGTATTGTTCAACGTTATAAACGGTGTCATGGATATTTCTATGAGCTCCGCCCAATGGTTCGGCTATCGCTTCATCGACGAGTTTCAGTTTGAGCAAATCTTTACTTGTCAGCTTAAGCGCTTCGGCCGCCTCAGGCGCCTGCGAGCCGTCACGCCACAAAATACCCGCGCAGCCCTCAGGCGAAATCACCGAATAATACGCGAACTCCAGCATCGCAAGCCGGTCTCCGACGCCGATGCCAAGCGCGCCGCCCGAACCGCCTTCACCTATGCAGATACAGATTACAGGCACCGGCAATCGGGACATCTCAAACAAATTGACAGCTATCGCCTGTGCCTGGCCCCGTTCCTCTGCGCCGATTCCGGGATATGCCCCGGGGGTATCGATAAGCGTAACAATCGGTATGCCGAATTTCGCGGCGAATTTCATCTTGGCCATCGCCTTGCGATAACCTTCCGGGTTGGCGCAGCCGAAGTTACACGCCATTTTTTCCTTCAGCCCTCGCCCTTTATTTTGGCCCACAACAAGAACTTTTTCTCTGCCTATCTGGCCGAACCCCGTAACCATCGCCCGGTCGTCGCCGAAACACCTGTCACCATGAAGCTCGCGGAAATCCTTTACCATCAGATTCAGATAATCCGGCAGCAGGGGCCTTTTGGGATGTCGCGCCACCTGCACCGTCTGCCATGCGTTGAGCTGCGAATAAATGCGCTTCAGCTCCGCCACCTGGTCAAGCTGAATCTGGCGAATCTCCGCGGAATAATCGATTCCCTTTATTGAGCTTAGGCGGCGCAGCTCGTCCATCTGGCTGTCGAAGTCCGCCACTTTCTGCTCAAAATCGAGATAGTCGCCGCTACCGATTTTTTCAGGATTTTTATCTTTATCCGTCGCCATTCATTCTCAACCAATCGCTATCCGTAAACAGACGCACAGACAGCACTCTTATTTATCACCCGGTATCTATCGAACGGACAACCATAATAGCATTAACCCGGCCTAAATTAAAGAAAAAAATTGACATAGCCCCCGGCTTGCTATAACTTTTAATGGTGACCTGTTTCGCATCTATTTTCTGTAAGGTCTTGATTATGCAGCACTTAAGAAAAATAACGGTAATTGGGCTGGGTTTATTGGGCGGTTCCGTGGGTTTGGCCGTATCGCAATCGCTGGCCAGCGTGAAAACCGCGGGATTTTCCCACAGGGCAAGTACCCGCACAAAGGCGCGCCGGCTAAAGGTTGTCGATGAGGTCTTCGACGACATAAAAGCGAGCGTCAAAGATGCTGATTTAGTCATCCTCGCGACGCCGATATGTAACTTTGAGGACACATTTCGCCAAATCGCTGATGCGCTGCCCGCGGGCTGCATAGTTACAGACGTCGGCTCAACCAAACTAATGCCGCATCGCTGGGCCGCAAAATGCCTGCCAAAAAATGTTCACTACGTCGGCTCGCATCCAATCACCGGCTCCGAACAAAGGGGCGTCGAGTTTTGCAGAGACGACCTTTTCTATAAGGCGCTTTGCATCCTCACCCTTCGACCTGGCTCAGGGCAGGCAACAAACACAGATAAACGCTCGCTGCGAATCGTGAAAGAATTCTGGTCAGCTCTCGGCTGTTTCGTTAAAATAATGACGCCCGCCCAGCACGACCGCATCTTCGCCGACGTTAGTCATTTGCCTCACATAACCGCAGCAGCGCTGGTCAACGCCAGTAACGCGGAAGAATTGAAATTCGCGGGCAAGGGCTTTATGGATAGTTCGCGAATCGCTTCAGGTCCCGCCAATATATGGGCGGATGTCCTGATGACAAACGCCCAAAATACCGTCCGCGGAATTGACCGATTGACCGCCGAACTTGCGAAACTTAAAAAGGCGATTCGTTCAGGCGATAGAAAAAAGATTGAGAAACTGCTCGATGCCGCAAGAACCAAACGCAGCAAGCTCGTAGAATACAAAATGAACAGGAAAGAACTAATTTGATGAAACAGTCGGTGTTTCCCGGTTTATACATACTGTAGGTTAGGAGAAAATTAGACATGAAGGATACAATCAGTGATATTCGTCAAAAGATTGCAAATTTAACCTACAAAAATGAGGAGCACGTTCGTTTATCTTTGGTTGCGAGAGTGTTGCAGAAATTGGGATGGAACATATGGGATCCTTGCGAGGTTAATTCTGAATATAATGCGACGCCCCATGAAGACAGCACAAGAGTCGATATAGCTCTTTTTTTAACACCACGGCGACCGGATGTATTTATTGAAGTTAAGGCCGTTGGTAAAATTTCGAGCGATTCACTACAAAAAGCAGAAACTCAATTGCGAGACTACAATAGAGATAATACGGCTTCTTTTAGCATAATCACTGATGGACGAATTTGGCGATTTTATCTGTCACAAAGCGGTGGCAAGTTCAAAGAGAAATGCTTTAAGGTGGTCGACTTATTAACTGACGATTTGGATGGCATTGAGGTTTCGTTATGTACATTCCTCAAGAAATCCGAAATTGAAAACGGCAATGCTGTCCGCGAAGCACAAAAATACCGGCTTTTAAATGACCAACAACGGGCAATGGAAGACTTGCTACCTCAAGCAAGAAAGGTGATTTTAGAACCACCATACCCAAGTTTGCCAGATGCACTTATTGAGTTAGTAACTGAGGAGGGCTTCACGATTAATGTTGAAGAAGCCCAAGAGTTTATTAAAGCAAATAGAACATCGCCGCCACCGATTGATGAGACAATAACGACCGTGTCCGCTGAACCCAAAACGGTTTTTGGAACCACGACAGAGACGCTATCCTTTCAGCCTGATGAGCCGCCTAATCTTCATCACACGAAAATGATTGAAGCAAGAATTGGCTCGCAGATAGCGAACAGATGGAACAACTTATTAATCTGTGCCATAAAAATATCGCTGGAGAAGCAAATACCGTTAAAGGAATTACAAAACATTTCTGTTCCGGTCAAGGAAGGAAAGGTGAACACAGACGGTTACTCCCCTTTACCTGGGACCAGTGTTTCTTTCCAGAATGTTGATGCTAATCGCGCTTGGCATCTGACGTTCGCTTTAGCCAAGAAGCTTAATGTAGCAGTATTAGCTAAATTCAGGTGGCGCGAAAAAGATGGTGCAGCCAATCCCGGAAAAGAAGGACTACTTCAGTGGAAACCGTAACAAAAATCCTTTGGGGATTGAAGGAGTGGGTTAATTCGGATCGCCTAAAGGCGGCCGGTGAAATCTGAGCAAGAAGCCCTCGACCCATTCGACTTCACTCCCCGCTCCGCAGCCGTCTTGGGGGCGTATCAGTTTCTCGTGCATCGTACTTACACATAATACTCGACGCTATCCAAGCACCACATTTCTTGACGACTCAATCGCTCCGCCGTATAATCTCCTGAACGATTCACTGCGGAGACCGTAAAATTATCTTTTCTCTGTGTGCTCTGTGCCCTCTGTGGCTAAACACGGAGCGGAGCGACGAGCCCGTTTCGGAAACTCTGTGGCGAAATTTCTTGTGGCTTTAGGGATTGCTTTTATGAAACAATGGCGATTTGAGGTATGCAACAAGGCGGGCTTTCCGGATGTGCAGGGGGCCAGCGTTCTTACTGATATAAAAGAATTTGGAATAAACGCAGTCGAGGCGGTGCAGTTCGCCCGTGTTTACCTTATCGAGGCGGATTTCGAAAAGGATTTCGCCGACCGGCTTGCAAAAGAGCTTTTGGCAGACCCCGTTTGCGAAGAGTATTACATCGGCAGAAGCGGCGCACCGTCAGGACTGGCAAAAGCGACTTTGATGGAAGTGCATCTCAAAAGCGGCGTTACAGACCCCGTCGCGGAATCCGTAACCAGCGCAATGAACGATATGGGCATAAAACCCGACAGCGTCCGCACCGCCAGAAAATACGTCCTTCTCGGAGAATTGAACGGCAAACAAATCGACACAATCGCCAGAAAAATTCTGGCCAACGATTGCATCGAGGTCTGCGTTGTCGGCAACGACACCGAGCCGCCAAGCCCGCATATAAAACCTTATGAGCTGAATTTAGTTCATTTGCCGATACGAGACCTTGATGAGCAGGGGTTGGTTAATCTCAGCAAGCAAAAAGACCTGTTTCTCAACGCAGTGGAAATGAAAACGATTCAGGATTACTTCAAACGCATCGGCAGAGAGCCGACGGATATCGAGCTTGAAGCAATCGCGCAAACCTGGAGCGAGCACTGCGTCCACAAAACACTCAAAAGCAAAGTCGATATGGACCTCGACGGCCAACTCATCCAGTTTGACAACCTGCTCAAGCAAACCGTTTTCAAAGCGACGAAAGATTTGAACAAACCCTGGTGCATAAGCGTTTTTGCGGATAACGCAGGTGTTATAGATTTCGACGATGAATCCGCCGTTTGCTTCAAGGTCGAAACGCATAATCACCCCTCTGCGCTCGACCCTTATGGCGGCGCAGCAACAGGCATAGGCGGCGTCATTCGCGACCCGATGGGCACAGGAATGGGCGCAAGACCAATCGCCGACACGGATATTTTCTGCTTCGGCGACCCGAATATGAAACTCGAAGATGTCCCCAAAGGCGTTTTGCATCCCAGACGAATTATGAAGGGCGTCGTATCAGGCGTCCGCGACTACGGCAACAGGATGGGTATCCCCACAGTCAACGGCGCGATCTATTTCGACGACAGGTACATCGCAAACCCGCTGGTCTTCTGCGGCAACATAGGCATAATGGATAAAAATAAATGCTTCAAGCATCAGCAGGCGGGCAATCTCATTATCGTCGTGGGAGGCAGAACTGGCAGAGATGGAATTCACGGGGCGACATTCTCATCGGGCGAAATGACCCACGAGCACGAGACGATTTTCTCGCACGCCGTGCAAATCGGCAACGCCATCACTGAAAAGAAAATGTTAGATGTGCTCGTTCAGGCCAACGAACAAGGTTTATATGAAGCAATCACCGACTGCGGCGCAGGCGGACTTTCCAGCGCGGTGGGCGAAATGGGTCAGGAACTGGGCGCTGAAGTTTACCTCGACAACGTCCCGCTCAAATACGCTGGGCTAAATTACACCGAAATCTGGATTAGCGAAGCGCAGGAACGAATGGTCATCGCCGTAAAGCCGGAGAACCTCGACGCGATAATGAAAATCTTCGCGGGCGAAAATGTCGAGGCCACTGTCATCGGCACATTCACGGGCGATAAAAAACTGAAGCTCCGCTATAGAGGCACCATCGTAGGCGAACTCGATATGAAGTTTTTGCACGATGGTGTCCCCAAGTACTCCAGAAAAGCTGTCTGGACTTCTCGTTCATCATCGAATATCGAGCATCAAGTATCGAGCATCGAAAAAAATAACTACAATGAAGAGCTTCTCGCAATCCTCGGCTCATACAACGTCGCGAGCAAGGAATGGGTGATTCGTCAGTATGACCACGAGGTACAGGGCGCATCGGTCATCAAGCCCCTGACTGGCGTTACCAACGACGGCCCCGCCGACGCGGCTGTTATAAGACCAAAATATAATTCCGACCGCGGCATCGCGATAAGCTGCGGAATGAACCCCTGCTATGGGAACATCGACCCCTATTGGATGGCTCTTTCCGGAATAGACGAAGCAATCAGGAATCTCGTCTGCGTCGGCGCAAAGACAGACCGCATCGCGCTGCTGGATAATTTCTGCTGGGGCGACTGCACAAAACCGGAAACGCTCGGCACATTAGTGCGCGCAGCTCAGGCCTGCTACGATGGGGCAATAGCATTCGATGCGCCGTTCATTTCAGGCAAGGATTCTCTCAACAATGAATTCAGACGCGATGACGGCACACGAATCTCTATCCCAGCGACACTGCTGGTCAGCGCAATATCCTTAGTCGATGACGTCGGCAAGTGTGTAACAATGGACGTCAAAAAACCGGGCAATCTGCTTTTCGTTGTGGGCGAGACGAAAAACGAGCTTGCCGGCTCACACTACGAAAACTTAAAACCTAAAACTCAAAACTCAAAACTGCGGAATGTCCCACAAGTTGACCTCAAAATGGCGCCGAAGATAGCCCGCAAAGTGGCCGAGGCGATAGCAAAGGGACTGGTCACCAGTTGCCACGACTGTTCGGAAGGGGGGCTGGCGGTTGCGCTTGCCGAAATGGCGTTTGCCGGCGGACTGGGTATCGAAGCTGACCTCCGCGGACTGCCAAAAACTAAAGATTGCAGTCAAACCAGCGCCCAGTTGTTCAGTGAGTCGAACTCACGGTACATCGTAGAGGTCGAGCCGGAAACCTATAACTCCTTTGCCAAACTGATGTTAAATCTGCCATTTGGCCAAATCGCAAAGGTAACTGACACTAAAAACTTAGTAATAAAGGACCTTCGAGGCCAAAAAGTCATTAACGCCGAGATTAATTCACTCAAACAGACCTGGCAAAAAACTTTTGCATGGTGAGCGCGTAAAACCATTAAATTCTGATAATTTTTTCGCCCTCGGAAAATTTTTTTAGTCCCGCCGCTTTTTTTCTTGACGCAATTGCCCATCTTATCTATATTGCCAAACCCTTTGTTATAGGACGCACCAAATGATAAAACAACAACGAACAAATGCCCGCTTTTAAGAGTAGATATGGGCATTGTTCGATAGGTCCCGGTAAATCGGGGTTTGTAGTGTCAGGGAGGTCATTCTCGGAGTGAGGTGAGCACACGAGACGCTTTGCTTTTGCCTTGGAACATTCGGGCAAAATATACGCGTAACTCTTTTCAATATAAGAAGTTATGTCTATGTATCGCTTTTCGCGGACTTTGGTGTGCGCAGCTATTTTGAGGGGCGGTTTTTTAAGCCAAAATCGAAGCTATTCACACTTTAGAATCTGGGCAAGACAGGTAAAGCCGTGTATGCCCTAAGCCGATAAATTTAAGGATATGAAGAAAATAAAGACAGCATCTTCGGTCGTTTCCCTGCTTGCGTTATGCGTCTGCACGGTTGGTTGCGATGTCAAGTTCTGGGACCCTACCCAGGTTGGCAGATTTAAGCCGGTTCCGGCAGTGAACGTGATACTCGATTCGCTGGGCGTGGCAGAGGAAACAACCCCTGCCTGGGAAACCGGCGAAGACCCCAAACCCGCCGACGTCGTCGCATACGATACTGATTATGTCTTCGGCCCCGGCGATTCTGTCAACATAAGCATTTTCGAGTTGTTCCAGGAAGGCATGTTGTATTCAAACCAGTTTGTTGTTACCGAAACAGGCAAATTATCGATTCCGGACGTCGGAGTCGTCAACGCCGGTGGGCTGACCGAATCTCAACTCGAAGAGGAAATCAAACAGATTCTCTCACCCAACATTTTGAAATCGCCCTCTGTAACAGTAACCCTGTTCAAATCACAAAGCCGGCTGTTCTCTATTCTGGGTAACGGCGTTCCGAAGCCCGGCCTATATGAAATACCCCGTTACGATTATCGGCTGGCGGATGCACTGGCAATCGCGGGCGGTATAAGCCAGTTCAATATAAGCTACATATACATATCCAGACAAATTACGGGCAAAGAAGCGTCGGCTGAACCAGCCCTGCCTTCGACAGAAACACCCAAAGCAAATATCGAGAAAGCCGCCCCACCACCAGCAGCCGCCCCATCACCAGCAGCCCCACCAACCGAGAAGCCGGATGAAATGCTGGAAATAATCGCTCCAATGGCAAATCGCGGCGCAGGCAACAACGTTATCATCGCCTCAACAGAAATGGCCACAGCCGACGAGCTTGATGAAGCCGCATTACCGGAAACATTACGGGAATCCGAGGACAGCAATCAGAAAACAGATGGTCGTCCGTCTCCCGTTACCAGCCCTCCATCCCCTGCAAATGAAGGCCGGATTGAATGGACGTTCCAGGATGGCCGATGGATTCCGGTCCAGATAGGCGGCGAGTCCCAGCCCCAAAAACCTCAGGAACAGGTTGAGCAACCCAGGCAGCCGCAAGCCGCCAAAGAACCCGTTGCAGCCGGCTGGGAACAAATCGGCTCCGGCGGCGCACAGAGACGAATCATAAGAGTTCCCGCAGACAAACTCCTTGGAGGAGACCCTCGTTACAATATCGTAATCAGGCCAAGTGATACTATTCACGTACCGGTTGATATTATTGGCGAATTCTGTATTATGGGCAACGTAAATAGTCAGGGGTTTATCAACATAACAGGTCGTCCTATGACGCTGAAAATGGCGATCGCTTCAGCGGGCGGTCTGGGACCTCTGGCGTGGCCAAAAAATTGTGAAGTCGTCAGAAGAATTGGTAAGAAACGCGAAGAAATCGTTATGGTGAATCTGGATAAAATCGCAACGGGCGAACAGCCGGACTTCTTTATCAAACCAAACGACTTAATCAACGTCGGGACGCATCCGGCGGCCAGATGGCTTGCGGTGCTGCGAAATGCCTTCAGGGCTACTTATGGCTTCGGGTTCGTTTATGACCGGAATTTCTATCTTAACCCGAGTTCGTTAACAAACTTTTAATGGGATGGCCATACAACGGATTGTGTGCTAAGCACCTGGGTGCGTAAAGCTGCCCAAAATCGCCAACCAAATATCGCAGAAAATCGAATATTATGGCGGATAACTTTACTGTATTAACTACCGATACTCAGGAAACCGCTTCGGCACCAAAAGAGCAGTGGCGGCAACTCGGAGTGCACACATATATCCGGATTGTGATAATCGGAACGCTGCTTTACTGCCTGTTTAACAAGGAAGTAGGGAGCATCGTTCACCAGTGGTTGTTCGATCCCGGCTGGTCGCATGGACTCCTTATCCCGCTTTTCAGCTTATACTTTCTGAACCAGTCCAAGCAGGAAATCCTCAATGCCCGAACCAAACCGAACTATCTGGGGCTGCTTTTGCTGGTTGGTGTAATCCTGTTTTACGTTTTTAACACAATTACCCCGGCGGGGTATGGATACTTCCGACAGATATCCACAGTCGGAGCGCTTGGGGCCGTGGTATTGTTTCTTGGCGGCAGGGTTTTGCTGAAATATACGTGGCTGCCAATCACATACCTTATATTCGCGATACCGCTGCCGGATGAAATATTAAGAAGCGCCACGATACCAATGCGTCTGTGGGCGGCTGCGGCTTCAACCGCAGTACTCAACCTGATACCAAAAATAGATGCTTTGGCCAACGGGGTCGTAATAGATATCATTTACAAAGGCAAGGCCCTGGAGCCGCCCCTCGACGTGGCAGAGGCGTGCAGTGGGATGCGCCTGCTGATGACGTTTTTTGCCTTGGGCGTGGCAATGGCGTATCTGCACTACAGGCCGGCATGGCAGCGGCTCGTGCTTTTGGCCAGTACTATCCCAATAGCGATTCTCTGCAATATTATAAGGGTAACTTTAACCGGTCTCATCTACGTGTTTTGTGACCCGCAATATGCGCAGGGAATTTACCACGACCTGCTGGGAATGGCTATGCTCCCGGTGGCGTTCGGACTTTACGGGGCGATTGCCTGGTTTATGTCGAACCTGTTTGTCGAAGATGATGAGTCCAACGTTTCGGACGTTATCGTCAGGCGCCGCTAAAGCATAGGAGTCCGAAACAATAAACGGAACTAAAATAACAATGACAACGCCGAAGAATATACGAGAGACGATTAAAGCCAACTACCTGCAACCGGCTTTTCTGATATGCGTCTGTCTGCTGGCAACAACAGCCGGTGGTATGTCGGCAGCAGTGAAAATGGCGGGAATATACCTGAAGAAGGAACCGCTACCCCTGAAAAAATCCCTAAGCGACCTCGACAAATCTAATCTTGCACCCTACAAAGTGATCGAGAAATCAAAAATCGAGAACCAGGATATTCTTAACGCTTTGGGGACCGAAGATTACATTCAGTGGACACTGGAAGACACAAGCGCCCCGGCGGAAAGCAAAACGCGGTTTTGCACATTATTCATCACTTACTACCCGCTGCCTGGCATAGCGCCGCACAGGCCCGAAGAATGTTATATCGGGGGCGGCTTGCAGGGAATAAAATTCGAAACGGTTACGCTCAGTGCCATGCAGGGTGTTTATGAGCGGGAAGTAAAAACACGTTACCTCGTATTTGCCGACACAAAGGCAG
Source organism: uncultured Phycisphaerales bacterium (assembly GCA_963769245.1). Lineage (GTDB taxonomy): Bacteria > Planctomycetota > Phycisphaerae > Sedimentisphaerales > Anaerobacaceae > Fen-1362. The sequence goes on along the minus strand of CAVYKU010000001.1, from coordinate 499,155 downwards.
AGTCGTCGTTTGGCGGGACGTCTTTCCCAATCCTTTATACTTTTAACGCCAACGGCAAATATGGCGACAGGGATGATGTCCGCAGAGCGCTGAACAAGAACTTATTCGGCAAATTTTCGTATTTTTCTAAAGTCGAATGGAAATTCTATAGTATCGCCTCCGGGCAGACAATTTATCCGAATAAGCAAGAGGCAATTGCGGCAAGCGAAAAATTGGTGTCGGTTATTTTCCCGGTCCTGGAAAAAGAATATTGGCCCAGCGGGCGATGGTAATCAAAAACGGATTTACTTTGCCGGTTTACCAGATGGCATTAGCAATTTCAAAAATATAAGGAGCAAAATTCGATGGCAAAAAAACGGCTAAACAAAAAATTAGCGATGATTGGTTCCGTGCTTTTTGTGTTTGTGGCAATCACCGTGATTGTAGGGCTTATATATCTAAGCAGAAGAAACCCGCAGAAATTCATAAAATACGGCGATGAGGCCGTCGCAACGGCCCGCCAGACAACGGACAAAGAGCAGCAAAAGGAAATTTATAAAGAAGCCGAACGCGATTATAGAAAGGCCTACAGCTACTCTAAAACCGACGAACTGAAAGTTGAAAGCCTTCGTCACCTCGCGGATCTTTATATAGGGACGGATGACTGGCGTAACGTCATGGGATGCTGGACCCAGATTGTACGTCTCGACCCAAAGGACACAAAAGCAAGATATAACCGGCTGAAATATTTTTATGTATTAGCGCAAACGGTTTCCGGGCAGACGTGGCAGGAGGTAGCTACGCAAGCCGGGGAGTTTATAGAAATTATAGAAAACGGCGCCACAGCGGAACTCGCAACAGAAGATACATCGAAACTGGAAATCGAAGCGCTTAAACAAAGCGGAGAGCTGACGCATAAATTGGGGTCATATTTATACTTGATGAGAGGACAGGCCAATTTATATATTGCGATGCTCGGAATGGTAACAAACAGGGAGGAAACACTCAAACAGGCCGTTGCCGACCTTGAGAAAGTAAAACAACTCGAGCCGGCAAATCCTGATGTGTATCGATATCTTGCACAGGCGACGGCTTTCAGGGGCGGGATGGAAGCCTCTAAAGGAAATCTGGAGGCGCAAGCTAAAAGCCAAGAAGAGGCACTCGAGCTGCTTAAAGAGGGTATAAAAGCGACAAAGGACGATGTAAAGGCATACATTAATTTTCTCGATATGAAGCACAATTTCAGCTTTGTTCAGGCCGACGCTTCGTCATCCGACCAGAAGAAGCAGCTTTTGGAAATGGAACCGGAGTACTTGTCGCTTGCCGCTAAATTCGGTTCCAAAGCGGAAGTGTTTTCGGCGCTTGCCTCTTTCTATTCTGATTACCGTCTCGGCCCGGTTTATCTCGACAAGGCAATTGAAGCGGCAGAAAAAGCTGTCGAACTCGATAAAAATGACGTCGATTACGTTGCGATCGCCTCAAGTTTGCACTTAAGAAGGTTTCATATAAAAAACCAAAATACGGACTTGAACAAGGCCATTGAGCTTACGCAAAACGCTCTTTTACTTCCTGGCGCACAGGAAACAACCGGCCCCAGGTCTGAAGCGACGAAGAATAATCGATTACTAATGCTGAGCATACTCGCCAACATTTATATCGATCAGATAATGGATGCAAACGCGTCACTGGGAGAATCTGAGGGGCAACAATTATTGACTAACGCCCAACAGGCGGTCAGGCAGATTGAACAGTTTTATCGCAGCGGCGATGACCCGCAGATAGTTAAATGGCAGGGTATGGTCGAGCTTGCTGCCGCTCGACTCAAACAAGGCGATCCAACGCCAGCCATCCAAAAATTATACAAAGCTTATACGCTGTTGAAGGCAGCGGGACGTTCAGACCCGCGCCTTTCATACCGGCTTGCAAAAACATTTGCTTATGGCATAGAAAACGGCGCGGTTAGCGAGTTTCTCTTCGACGCTCTATATAATGGAATAGAGTCGGCCCTGCCGGAGTCGCGACTGGACTATGCCGAGCTTCTCCTCAAAGCCAATATATGGAAGGTGGCCCTCGCCCATATTGATCTGTTCGAGGAAAGATACGGAATCACGGACAGAAGCCGGATATTGCGAACGCGTGCATACATAGCCGCCAGAGAATTTGCAGAGGCGGAGCGTTGTCTTGACCAAATACCGCAACAAGACCCTTCATGGCGGCAGCTTAAAGCGGCTATTCTCGAAACCAAGGGGGCGGCATTACGCACAATTATCATTAGCCGAGAGGAAAAACCGCGAACCAGCACGGTTTTGATGAATGTCCTTTCACAAAAGCCGCTGCAGCAAGAGGTTGACCAGCGTTCAACCGAACAGATTGCGACAGAGATGAAAACCGTCGCATCGGCCTTTATCGAAAATATGGATGCTATGCTCTCAGCAGACCCAAATTCGCTGGAAGTTATAACAGCCGGCTCGATGTGCGATGACACAATAACAAGCGGGAACCTCGACCAGGCAAATTTGATAATTGAGAAGTATTTGAAATACCAGCCGGATAATGTAACTGCGTTGTTTTACAAACGGCTTCTCGCCGAGCCGACGCCGGCAAAAGTATCTCCCGAAAGAGTCAAGCAGCTTAAAGAGGATGTCCTGACCGGCATTGCAGACCCTCTTAGGCGAACACTCGCCCTGGGCACTTTTTACATAACTAACAATGATTCCAACAAGGCATTGGAGCAACTCAGGAAGCTTGTCCCTCCACCCATAGGCACCGGCTCGATCCAGGCAGATGACAACTCAAAACGTCGAGCGATAACATATTTGTTTGACATCGGGTTGGAAAAAAAGGACTGGGACGCTATCGACAAAATCCTGCAAACAGCCAAGCGAGAAAATTATGACGATTGCTCAGGGGACTTTTTCGCGGCCCGAGCCGCTCTTGCGAAAGAACAATATGAAACTGCTCTTGCAAGCATAGACAGCGCGTTGTCGCAAAGACCGGTTTTCGGGTATGGTTATCTGCTGCGGTCCCGCATTAACTCCGCACTGGGCAATGAGGCCGCCGCGCTCGCCGACATAACTATGGCAGCAAAAACCACTCCGCTGGACAAGACCGTCGCGAAAGAATACGCCAGTCGGCTGTACAAACGCAACCAGGCCCTCGGCGATAATGTATCGACAACGCAACTGGCCGAAACCAAGGGCGCTTTGGACTGGGCGATGTCGCTTAATCAGGGCGACGTGCAACTGATGAGTTTCTATGCGGAATACATAAGCGAAAACGACCCGAATCGCGCACTTGCGCTGCGGCAGAGCTTGCAGGAAAATATGCCGAGTATGAAGAATGCACTATTGCTTGCCCGGCTCGCCACACGGCTTGGTCTGGACAACACTGACCCCCAGCGCCGGCAGTCGCTATTCGCAATGGCATCCTCGGCCCTGGAACAGGCGAAAAGCTATGACCCCCAGAGCCCTGTCGTACTCGAGAGTTATGCAGAATACTATCGGGAAACAGGCCAGCCTGAAAAGGCAGAGCAGTTATTGAAAGAAACGAAAGAATCGCAACTGTTGTGGCGGCATTATATAAAGATGGGACGATATGACGATGCCCGCAAATCTTTAGAGCAGTCCTATCAGACCAACCCCAAGGACGTAAACGTCCTGGAAGGATTGTTATTTATTGCAGAAACAGTCGGCGATAAAGCTGCCACAGTAAAATATGGTGAACAATTGTTATCCGCCACGGAAGCGGCTGACATTCATCTTTTGGTGATCCAAACTTATCTTAACATCGGATTGACCAAGGAAGCCGAACAAAAACTGGCAAGTTTCAGGGAAAAATATCCCCAGGAAGGCAAAGGGTTAGTGCTGAGCTCATGGCTTTCTATGAAACAGGGACGGTTAAAAGAGGCGCTGGAACTGGTAAACAAGCGACTTGAGAGCAGCCAGGGCGACGCGACCGCCTGGCAACTGCGCGGACAGATTAATAATATGATGGGGGATTACGACCAGGCCGTCACGGACCTTAAACGAAGCAAGGCCCTGCTTGACGCAGCAACGACCCGTATTATACTCGCGAAGATTTATATGGGGGCAGGGCGCACCGATGACGCTGCTATCGAGCTTAAAAGCTTGGTAGAGGACCCGCAGGCGCCAGATGAGGCAAGGGTGATGCTCGAACAAATTTACTTACAAGCCGGGCGAAAGGAAGCCCTTGAGGATTTCTACTCAAAAATTCTCAAACAATTACCCGAAAGCGTTTACTGGTATAAGCACGCAGCCGGGTTTGCAGGCGGCGCAGGCGATGTTGCCGAGGCGGAACAATTATATGAAACCGCACTGAAAAAAAGTATTGAACAGGGACAGCCGGACGCTGACGCTCTTGGCGGATATCTGCGAGCAATTATGGCTACCGGAAAAATGGATAAGTTATTCGAAGAGGCCAGCAAATACATCGACGACGGAAACCTTGCCTCAGCCGCCTATCTAAAAATGGCGGAGGGTAAAATGAAACTCGGTGACCGCATCACTGCTGTGCAGTATTGCAAAAAAGCCATCGAAAAAGCAGACTACAATGGTGCTATGGCCACGCAGGTTCTGGGAAAACTCTACGTACTACTCGGCGAGCAGGAAACAGAACAAATGTGCAGGCAAAAGCTTGATATGCAGCCGGAGTCGCTCGCGGCAAACTGGGCTATGTATAACCTGTGCCGACTTAAAACCGACTACAGCAAGGCACTCGAATATATCGATAAATGTTTAAATAAAATCAGGCCTGACCAGCCACAATGGCTCAATTATAAAGAGCAAAAGGCCGAAACGCTGCTATTCGCTTTCAACAAAACTTCCGATAATAAGTACCTTAAAGATGCTATCGGGGCCCTTGAAAGTCTGCTGGAAAAAACGCCGAATAATACCAGTGTTATGAATAATATCGCGTACATCCTTGCTGTTAACAACCAGGATTTAGATAAGGCGGTTGAATACGCCAGGCGGGCCCATGAGATGCAACCAGACGAACCGGGATACCTTGATACTTATGCCTTTGTGCTCTACAAAAAAGGTAAATATGCCGAGTCATTGCAGTTGTCGCAGGCATCGATACAGCAGTATGAGGCGAGACGGTTATCACCGCCCGCAGAGGTGTATGAGCACCTGGCACAGGCCCATGAGCAGCTCGGTGAATTGACGCAGGCGCGTGCGGCTTATAAGCAGGCACTGGATGCCGGCGGAGACAACATGCAGAAAGCAGACAAGGAACGAATAAATGCCGCAATAGAGCGGCTCGGGAAAAACAAGGGCGATGACAAAAAGTAACAATAACGCCATGACTAATGATTCGTTTTGATATTATGAGAATCTACTGACAAATGGCAGACGCAGGACAAAAACTGGTTGCAGCAGAACCCGGAATGATTGCTCCAAGACCAGCTATGGCTGCGCGGGGCCGCCGAAGGGATGACGCCGCGAGAAATGCTCGCCATACTGCGCCGACACTGGCTCATGATTTTCCTGCTAACGATACTCGGTTTTGGGATTGGCGTAGCGAGCTGGTTTTTGTTTTCAGTATACGGGCCAGAGTACACGGCACAAACTTTTATCAAGGTTCTCCCGCCCGTTCAGAGAGATCCTACTGCGATGCAAGGCATTACTGTCACAGAGGACATCCAATACGCTTATCGGCTGTCGATGGCCATGCAATTGACGAGCCAGAGTATGTTCCAACAACTCGTTGACAGGGACAAAATCCAACAGACCAAATGGTTTAAAGAGTTCGGCGACATAAAGGACGTCCGTATAAGAAAAGCCGTCAAGAAGTTAAAGAAGGCCTTCGATGCCAGCCCACAAAGAGAAGGCGACTCAATCATAGTTTCGATGACCTGCGGGGATAAAGAAGAATCGGCGCTTATAGTCAATGAAATGGCATCTCTGTTTGTCGGCAGCCAGGGGGGAACAAAACGTAAAGAAGTGGCGGAAAAATTATCCCGGCTCGATGAGGAGCAGGCTCGTATTCAAAGGGATTTGGATTCGGCTGACCGGTCACTCGACGACGTTCGCCGTAGATACGGGTTTACCGATCTTGAAGAGCATAACTTCCAGCCGGTGATATCACAAAAGCTCAACGATCTGGAAACCCAGGCAAATAAGCTGGAAATGGATATCAGCAATACGCGGGCCTCTATCGAAACTCTCGCGGTACAGGCACAAGGACCCGTTCAGGTGCAGGTTGAGCGGCAGACGGAAGTCGACCCCGTGATGCTTCAATTATCGCAGCAACTGGCACTACAGGAATCTACGCTGGCGGGTGCGCTTCGCGATTCGGCGAAGACCACAGGGTAGTTCGACAAATCAAAGAATATATCGACGCTATACAACAGGAACGGCTCCGTCGACAGGCAACAATAGCCGAACAAGTGAGACAATCAAACTTGAAAAACGCTCAGGATCTGCTTGTAACGCTTGAGGGCCAACTCGACCAACTCGAAAAAATGCGCGATGCGGCTGCAAAACAAAAAGACGAGCTTGACCTGGCGAGGGTACAGTACGAACAACGCGTGAAGATAAGAGACGAAAGAAAGACGATGCTCGATACAATTAAAGCCCAGGTGGAAAAACTTAAGATAATTCACGACGACCCTGAAACGCCGACAGTTCAGGTTATGGGCCTCGCACCTGAGCCCCTTGAAGCAAGTTTTCCGAAATGGCAAATCTTTTTCCCCGGCGGAACATTTTTAGGGCTGCTGCTTGGCATCGGATTGGCATTCCTGATAGAAATGCTCAATGACCTTGTTCGAACGCCCAAAGACATAGCAATGCATTTACGTATTCCGCTGCTTGGGATTATACCTGACACCGAAGAGGACGAGCAGGTTGAAGACATTGAGCCGGCGTTTGTGGTTCGTCAGGCACCAAACAGCATCCTGAGCGAATCGTATAGAAGGACGAGAACAAATCTGAAGTTGTCGGAATCCGGCGGAAAAGCCAAAACAATACTAATCACCAGTGGCGGAGCCAAAGACGGCAAAACCACCGTGGCGGTAAATCTCGCCACAACACTCGTTGCCGAGGGCAAGAAAATTTTGCTTATAGACACCAATCTCCGGCGACCGGCCCTAAACGCCATATTTGCGGGCGAACTGGCCACAACCCAGACAAGCGCAGGATTGAGCAATCTGCTGGCGGGGCAATGCGACCTGCAGCAAGCGATACGCCCCAGCGGGATGGAAGGGTTAACCATTATTGAATCAGGACCGATGCCGACCAACCCGGCAGAAACACTGGGAAGCGAGGCAATGCAGCGGTTAATCGTGCAATTACGCGACAGTTACGATTGTGTGGTAATTGACGGGCCGCCCGTGCTGCTGGCAAGCGAAGCAAAATTACTGGCAAAATATGTCGATGGCACTATACTGGTATTTAATGCGGCAGCAACCAGACGTGGCGCAGGCGTGCGAACTATTGGCGAACTTAAACAGGTAAATGCCACAATACTCGGCTGCGTATTGCTTGGAGTCAAAACGCTAAAAGGCGGCTACTTCCAGGAAATGTTCCGCTCGTATCAGGAATATCAGGCGATCGAGCCAGTAAAGGCATAACAATATTACTCAGTACTCAACAACTATCGTGCATCAAGGGGTTTTAAATGGACAAGTTTCTGGTCACCGGCGGAGCCGGTTTCATCGGTTCAAACATCTGCACCAAACTCGTCTCTCAGGGTTGTTTTGTCCGCGTAATTGATAATCTGCTTACCGGCAAAAAGAGCAACCTCGCGGGCATTGCAGACAAGATTGAGTTCATGGAAGCGGATATGGGTAACGCGGATGCTGCACGGGCCGCGATGAAAGGAATTGACGTGGTATTGCATGAGGGGGCGTTACCATCGGTTCCCCGCAGCATTGACGACCCTGCCGCCACACACAGACATTGCGTTGATGCCACTTTTACGTTGCTGATGGCCGCGCGAGACGCGAAAATAAAGCGTTTTGTTTACGCGGCCAGTTCCTCGGCATACGGCGACACACCAACTTTGCCGAAGGTCGAAACAATGCCCACTAATCCGCTCTCTCCTTATGCGGCAGCAAAACTAATGTGCGAATACTACTGTTCCGTCTTTTACAAAGTTTTCGGCCTTGAGACAATTTCGCTCCGGTACTTCAACGTTTTCGGCCCTCACCAGGACCCGACAAGCCAATACGCCGCGGCAATACCGGCATTCGTAACCTCAATCCTCAAAGACACGCCGCCTACTATTTACGGCGACGGGGAGCAAAGCAGGGATTTTACCTATGTCGATAATGTCGTTGAGGCAAACCTTCTTGCTGCCCGGGCAAAGCAGACCAAGGGCGACGTCATTAATATCGCCTGCGGAGAAGCGATAACCGTCAACGCTATTATCGATATGATAAACAAAATCGTCGGTAAAAATGTCAAGCCGACGTATCTCTCATCCCGCAAAGGCGACGTAAAACATTCGCTCGCCGATATCACTCTGGCAAAAAAACTGATAGGTTTCAAGCCGGTTATTTCATTCAAAGACGGGCTGAAAAAAGCAATCGAATGGTACCGCGTAAATCTGGTATAAGGATTGATAATTAACTATCAGTTGTCTTGCTTGCTAAGCTGCTCCGCGGCCTGAATCAATTCCTGTCTGCCGACCTCTTTCTGTGGTTTCAGGTCAAACGACCACTCATAGGAATCAACTATCCTGCCCGGGTAAAGGATTTGGGTTACAAAATCAAAGGGGAAAAAGTCATGCAATGGCGCCTGTAGTTTGCGATGCGTCTGGAGGGTTTCGCAGCCCTGTTTACGGATAGTGATATTGTAATCACCATACCAGTTAAACGACGTTGTCACCGGCGAGACGCCTATCTCCTCGTCATTCAGGAAAACCTGTGCGCCGGCCGGGTTAGTGTTGATGGTGAGTTTACGCTCAACGCAACCTGCCACACCGACTATTAAAATGCAAAACAACAGCAATGATTTATTCATTCCCATATACGGCCCCATTATAACCCCGAATATCAAATGGGAAAAGACCAAACTGCTCGAAAGTTTAAGGTCCTATAAGCACACGCATAGATTGGTATTTTAAGATTGACCATCTGTAAAACAGGGCTATTTTGTATTCAGGCGAATAGGTGAATTTGGCGATTATTATAAGAGCAAAAGGGTTTGGTTCATAAGCGCATAAGTTTTTTGTTTTTTGCCATTGTACTCAGAAGCCCCATGATAGGAACCGCAATATATAAACTTGGCGAAGAGGTAGGCAACGTCGGGCAATTCGCCCGATTCGTCTGGCGTTCGGCCGTAACCAGCATGCAAAGTATCGCCAAAAGCGACACCTATCCGCTGATATGGGCGCAAATGCTGCTGATAGGTGTTTACAGCGTTCCCGTCATTATGATAACGGGCGCGTTCGTTGGTATGACGCTGGCGCTTTCAGGCCTACGACCAGTTGGCGGGAATAGGGCTTGAAGAACACCTCGGAGTCCTGATAAATATCTCGGTCGTTAAAGAGCTTGGGCCTGTTTTGGCAGCGGTTATGCTTGCGGGCAGAGTCGGCGGTGCGCTCACCGCTGAATTAGGCACGATGAAAGTTACCGAGCAGATAGATGCCATAGAAAGTATGGGAACAGACCCTGTTAAATACTTAGTCGCGCCGCGCGTTCTGGCGTGTCTGCTCCTTACGCCGGCGCTCATCGTTTACGCGGACCTGCTCGGTATCCTCGGCGGCTGGTTCGTAAGCGTCATTCACCTGCGTATCAACGCCACGGCATACTGGAGTTTCAGCGCATACGGCGTCGATTTGTGGGACGTCGGCTGCGGTATCATCAAGGGTTTCTTCTTCGGCGGAGCCATGGCCGCTATAAGCTGCTACAAGGGTTTTAACTGCAAGGAAGGAGCACGGGGCGTAGGGCAGGCCTGCACAGATGCGTTTGTGATGAGCTTTATTTCGATACTGGCTCTTGACTTCGTCCTGGTTATAATTTTCAAGGCGCTTTACAGCACCTTCTGGCCTTTGAAGAGTTTGGTATAATAATCAGTCATCAGGCGGCTCGCCAAAAAAGACAATGAATACTGAACAACAAACAATCAACAACGGACAAACCGGCGTCAAGCCCGACGACGGGCTAATCGTTCTTAAAAATATCACCAAGAGATTCGGCAATAATGTCGTACTGGACGACATTTCGCTGGCGATAGAAAAAGGCAAAACCACCGTCGTAATCGGCCCAAGCGGCTGCGGTAAAAGCGTCCTGCTCAAGCACATGATAGTCCTGATGCGGCCTACTTCGGGCGAAGTGTATTTCAAAAGCCGGCGAATCGACGACCTCGACGCCCCGTCGCTGACCGGCGTGCGGGCGCATTTCGGATACCTGTTTCAGGCAGGAGCCCTTTTCGACAGTTTAAGCGTTGCGGAAAACATAATGTTCCCAGTCAGGCAGCACTGCCAGATAACGCGTTTCAGCGCTGTCGAGGAGCTTGTGCGAAACAAGCTCAAAATGGTCGGCCTCGACGGGCTTCAGCACTTTTTCCCCGCCAACCTTTCCGGCGGCCAGCGAAAACGCGTTGCCCTTGCAAGGGCCATAGCGCTTGACCCGGAAGTTATATTGTATGACGAGCCGACAACCGGGCTCGACCCGATTCGGGCGGACGTGATAAACGAACTTGTCCTGAAACTCCGAAAAGAGCTTGGCGTAACGAGCATCGCCGTAACGCACGATATGAAAAGCGCGTATAAGATAGCCGACCGCATTGTTATGCTCCACCACGGCAAAATTATCGCCGACGGCGACGCCGATGACATCCGAGACCATCCCGACCCCATCGTCCAGCAATTCATAAAGGGCGAAATCAGTCAAAAGGAGCTTGAGCAGCTTCACAAAACAAGCACCGGTTCTTCTGTCCGCCTGCCCTGCGACATAGAAGATTAACCATAAGCTATTGATTATTTTCTACTGATTATTGATAATTAAACAAGTGAGCCCGCAAACATTCGATAATCAATGGGAAACCCTTGCTCGCCTCGTCAAAGGAGAGGTGTTCACAGACATTCTGCATCGTGCCGCTTACAGCAGCGACGCGAGCATTTACCAGATTGTGCCGACGTGCGTAGTATGCCCGCGCGACGCCCAGGATATCGCCGCGGTTGTCAAATACGCCAAAACCAAACAAATACCCATTGCCGCCCGCGGGGCGGGCAGCGGCGTAGCGGGCGAATCATTGACCAGCGGAATCCTGCTCGATGTAACCCGATATATGAACGGCATTATCAGTATTGAAAATAAGGGTGAGCTGATAACTTGCGAGCCGGGTGTCGTTCTCGATGAATTAAATAACGAACTTGCGAAATTCGGCAGAAAAATCGGGCCTGACCCCTCGACAGGCAACCGGGCGGTAATAGGCGGATGTGTCGCCAATAACGCAACAGGGGCACACTCGCTGCAATTCGGCTACACAGGCGATTATATCGAAAAAGTCGAGGCGGTTTTGGCAGACGGTTCGATAGTCGAGCTTGTAAACGATTATCAGCCAAAAGCCGAAAGCGGCAGCCGTATCGATGAGATTGCCAAACAGTGTGTCTCGCTGCTGGCGGGAAAAAAAGACGCAATCACAAATGCGCTTCCCGCGACCAAGCGTAATCGCAGCGGATACAATATCGCGGGGACATATCACGATGGAAAAGTAAATCTTGCCCGCCTGATGGCCGGCTCGGAAGGCACGCTCGCCATATTCACCAAACTAACGCTTCGCACCGTACCACTACCAAAAGCCAAAGGGTTATTGCAGCTGGAGTTTGATACGCTGGACAAAATGGCAAAGGCGGTGCCGATTATAGTATCGACAGGCGCGTCTGCCTGCGAGATGATGGATAATCGCCTTATTGCGACGGCGATTGAGCACTTGCCCGCATATCGAGATGTTCTTCCCGCCAACGCCGCTGCTGCACTGCTTGTCGAGCAAGTCGGCGAAACGCCCGAACAGGTAAGAATAAAAATCGGAAAGACCAATTCCGCCATCGGCAATCTCGCGAGCAATCGAACAATTGTCTTAGATGAGCAGACACAAAAGCGGATTTGGAGAGTGCGCAAGGACGCCGTCCCGCTTTTAGACAGGGCAAAAGGCAGACAAAGACCCGTGCCGTTTATCGAGGATGTGTCCGTCGAAAACAACAAACTGGCAGAGTATATCGCAGGCCTGCAAAAAACCGGCCAAAAATACAATATCGCGATGAGCTATTATGGCCACGCGGGCGACGGCGAATTACATATCAGACCATATCTCGATTTGGGTGAGCAGGGCGATATCGATAAGATGACGCAAATCGCCAATGAGGTCTTCGCCCTTGCCTGGTCGTTTGGCGGAACGGTCAGCGGCGAGCACGCGGTCGGATTAGTCCGAGCGGCGTTTCTGCGAAAACAATACGGCGACGAATTTTATAATCTGCTTTGCGGCATCAAAAAGATTTTCGACCCCGCCGGTCTGCTCAATCCCGGAAAAATAATCAACGATAACCCCAATGTAATGGTCGAAAACCTAAAGGCTGGCTATCACATAAAGAAGGATAAAACATTCGCGGAATCGGGCATAATCTTCGCCGACGACGAAATATCGCTTGAGCTTGGGCACTGCAGCGGCTGCGGCGTGTGCAGAAGCAGAGAGCAGCAATTCAGAATGTGTCCCCTGTTCCGCACAACAGGAGACGAGCTGGCGACTTCCCGCGCTAAAATGAACGTGCTTAGATTCTGGTCAAGCGGGCAGCTTAAAGAGGAATATTTCAACTCCCCGGAATTCCGCCAGTTCCTCGATTTGTGCATTAACTGCAAGGCCTGCTCAATTGAGTGCCCTTCGGGCGTCGATGTCTCGAAAATTATCGCGGCTGCCCGCGCCGAATATGTCCGCCGAAAAGGATTGCGTTTAACCGAACGGCTTCTTGGACACAATCGACACCTGAATATGCTGGCAAGCACCTTCGCTCCAATATCAAATTCTGTAATGCGTCTGCCGATAACCCGATGGCTTCTCGAAAAAACAATAGGACTCGACAGCAGGCGCAGGATGCCCAAATTCGCCTTTGGCTCATTTTCCCTCGCCGGCCGGCTCTATCTTGAAACCTGCAAACCAAGCGAAATGCCCATTGATAAAGTCGCGTACTTTCTGGATACATACGTCAATTACAACGACCATGAGCTGGGTTTCGCAGTCATCGACGTCCTGCGGCACAATTCCGTCGAGGTGATAATCCCCAGGCAAAGACCCGCACCGCTGCCGGCGATTGTTTATGGCGACGTCAAAACTGCGAAAAAGGATTTGTCTTACAGCGTCAAATACCTCGCTGCAGCCGCAAAAGAGGGTTATAAAATTATCTGCTCCGAACCAAGCGCGGCGATGTGCCTCAAACAGGAACTTCGGCATTACGTTGACAGCGTGGACGCGAAAATAGTTTCCGAAAACACCTATGAACTGATGGAATACCTGAGCGAACTGCTGCGACAGGGCAAATTAAACAAGCCCAAAAGAACGCTCCTGCAGGAATACGTTTATCACACACCCTGCCATTTATTCGCGACCGGGTCATACGGGGCGAGTATCGAACTATTGCAAAAATTGTGCAATATACCGGTGGCCGACCTCAATGCGGGCTGCTGCGGCCTGGCGGGAACATTCGGGATGCAGAAGAAAAATTACGAGCTGTCGGAACAAATCGCCCAATCACTCAAAAATACACTCGAAAATACAACCGCGCAGTGCGTCCTTACCGAGTGCGCCGCCTGCGGTATGCAGATTGAGCATATAAGCGGAAAACGTGTTTTGCACCCGATAAAGGTCCTGGCAAGGGCATACGGGCCAACATACAAATAATGATGGAAAGGAACAGGCGAATGGCTGATAAACAAACAAGAAGAGATGTTTTGAAATTGGCGGGAGCAGGGATAATTGCGGCGGGACTAAAACCGGCAATGGGTGCGGAACAAATCGGAGCATCGACTTATCCTTCAGTTTCAGCCAAGAAGGGCAAAGAAAAGTTTAATCTGGGCATGGCGTCTTATACGTTCAGGAAATTCTCCACTGAACAGGCAATCGCAATGACCAAACGGCTGGGGTTAAAATACATCAGCTTCAAGGATGTTCACATGCCGCTAAACAGCACGCCTGAGCAGATTCAAAATACAGTGGCGAAAGCAAAAGAGGCGGGGCTTACTCTTTACACGTGCGGCGTAATTTATATGAAGACCGAGGCCCAGGTGCAGCAGGCATTCGATTACGCAAAAGCCGCAGGAGTAAAGATGATTGTCGGCGTGCCCAATTATGAACTGCTGGCCTTAGTCGAAAAAAAAGTAAAGGAATACGACATCAAAGTTGCGGTCCACAATCACGGAGCCGATTTTCCGCTATACCCGTCGCCCGCAATCGTTTATGAGAAGATCAAGGACCTCGACAAACGAATTGGCCTTTGTATTGACATCGGCCATGCACAGCGGGCGGGTATCGACCCGTCTGAGGCGGTGGAAAAATTCGCTGACCGGCTTCTCGACCTCCATATAAAAGATGAAAGCTCCGCGACCACTGAAGGCACAACGGTTGAAATGGGCAGGGGAGTGATTGACCTTGTAAAGCTTATGCGGACGCTGGAGAAAATCGGCTACTCAGGCGTCGCGGCGTTCGAATTCGAGAAGGACGAAAACGACCCATTGGCGGGCGTTGCCGAATCCGTCGGTTATACGAGAGGCATTCTGGCCTGTATTTAAACTATAGCGTTGTTGAAAGGAAATTCGTATGTCTAAGAAAATTATTTGGGCCGGGCTGATTCTGTTTTTTGTGTCGGCCTGTGCGGGAGGTGCTGATATCAAATTCGTCCAGGACACCAACAAAATCGACATCCTCATCGGAGGCAACCTGTTCACAACCTATCGATATGGCTCTGAACTGACTAAGCCGATTCTGTACCCGGTTAAAAGTCCTTCAGGCATAGTGCTGACCCGCGGCTTCCCGTTCGAGAAGATACCGGGCGAGAGCAATGACCATCCGCATCATACAGGGATATTCTTTACTTATGACAAAGTCAATAACGATGGCTTCTGGAACAACACGACCTCGCCGCCGCAGGTCCAACATATCAAAACCACAAAAATGGAAGACGGCCAGCTTTCGACAATCTCGCACTGGGTAGGCAAATCGGGCAAAACACTTCTCGAAGAAAAAAGAGATATGATTTTTTCCGCCCAGCCGAATCAATACACCATCGATTTCAATATCACCCTGACCGCTCAGGATGAAAAAATTGTCTTCGGCGATACCAAAGAGGGTATGTTCGCTATTCGCGTGGCCGACTGGCTCAGCGAAGACAAGGGGACAGGCAAATATCTCGACTCGGACGGCAACATAGGCGAACCAAATATCTGGGGCAAAAAAGCTGATTGGGCTCGTCTGGAAGCAACTAAAGACGGCAAAACAATCGGTATCGCAATTTTCTATCACCCAGGAAGCACGTGTTACCCAACCTATTGGCACACAAGGGGTTACGGCTTGTTTTCTGCCGATCCTTTAGGCCAACTGGATTTTCTGAAAGGTCGAAATATCAAAAATCCCCAGCCGTTAAATTTCACGCTTTACCCGGGCCAAAGCGCACTTTTCAGATTCCGCATGATTATCTACGAAGGCCAAAAATCCGCCGAACAGCTTGAAAGGGAGTTTCATAACTTCGCAAGGCCTTGATTTGCCATGGGCTCGTGTCAAGAAAACGCCGACAACCGCATCTTGAGTGTCGTCGTTTATAAATCCAAGAAATACATCCGGAAAACAAAAGGCGATAAGGCAAATCGAAATATCAAGCAGCTTATGGCGAATAGCGGATAGCAACGCGATAAACGTTACATACTACCCGCTACACGCCAATTCGCGATAGTATCCTACTTTTCTTCGGCGGGCTTGCTTTTGCCTTCCGACTTGGCTTTGCCTTTTGGCTTGGCTTTACCTTCCGGTTTAGCTTTGGCTTCCAGCTTGCTTTCACCTTCTGGTTTTACTTCGCCTTCCGGTTTGGCTTCCGCCTCGGGTTCCGCCGCCGGCTCCTGGGCTTTCTGCTCAGCGGCCAATCTCGCGGCCTCTCTGGCGGCTTCCTTTTGCTGGGCCTTGAATGTCTCCGCGTCAATGCCTTCAGGAACAATAACTACGCTCACCGAGGCGGTCAAATCGTCCGCAAACTCCAGCTTGACGCTGTATGTGCCGACCTCTTTGATATGCTCGTGGAGCATAACCACATCGTCGGCAACCTCAAAGCCCTGCTCTCGCAGGTTCTTTGCGATATCGTGTCTGAAAACCGAGCCGAACAGGTGACCAAGCTCGTTGACCGCCGCGGCAATGACTGCCTCGGCGCCGTTGACGGCCTGGGCCGCCTTTTCGAGCTGCTTGCGTTCAAGATTACGCTCTTCGGCTCTCGCCGCCTTGGCCTTGGCGATTGACTTTATGTTGTTGTCCGTAGCGGCCTTGGCAAGCCCCTGCGGAAACAGGTAATTTCTCGCGTAGCCGTCGGTCACATCCACAACGTCCCCGAGATAGCCCAGTTTACGAACGTCACTAACCAGTAATACTTTCATTTACACATCTCCGCGTAAAAAATTTCGTTTATCGTCGCTCGTGACTCGTCGCTCAAACCACGGGGCACGGGCGACGGGGCACGGATTCCGGGTTATGCGCAAAACGGCAGAAGCGCCATAAATCTTGCGCGTTTGATTGCGTTTTTGACCTTGCGCTGACAGCCGGCACAATTGCCGCTGCGCTTGCGGGAATATATCTTGCCGCGATGCGTCAGCAGCTTCTGCAGGGTCTCGATATCCTTGTAATCCACATACTCCTCACGTCGCCTGCAGAACCTGCACTGGGTCTGCTGCGGCACGGCCAGCTTACGGGTATTGTCCGACCTGTCGCCCCCGCCTCTTCTGTCGTCTCTTCTTTCGCCTCTTCTATCATCTCTTCTTTCGCCATATTCCGCCATATTTTCACCTCTATGAACAATTTTTAGTTTCGAGTTTCAAGTTTTCAGTCAGTAACAACTAAAAACTCAACACTAAGAACTCAAAACTTTTTCTTTTCACTTAAAACGGTATATCGTCTGCGGGAGGGTGCGCTCCCTTTACAGGCCCGTTAGTTTCCGGCTCAACCTGACTTTCTGGTCCGGCTTCGCCGCCTGCTGCTCCGGCCTCACCGCCTGCCCCGCCGCCGGCCGGTCCGCCGAGAAACTGGAAATTCTCGACGACAACCCTGTGTCGGCTTCGCTTTGAGCCGTCCTGCGCCGTCCACTGTTCGAACGCGAGGCGTCCCTCCACAAAGAGCGGCCTGCCCTTGCGCATATACTTGTTGAGCGTCTCGGCGGGCCGACCAAAGGCACGGCAATCGACAAAGCACACTTCCTCTTTGCTCTCGCCTTCCTTGCTGGTCCACTTGCGGTTTATAGCAAGGCCGAACTCAACAACGGGCGTTTGACTCGGCAGATACGACAACTGCGGGTCCCGCGTCAGGTTGCCCATCAACATTACCTTATTAAAATTCGCCATCGATAACTCCTCTATTCTTCAGCGCCTTCCTCAACAAGAGAAGCGGCCGCTTTCAGTCAATGCTCACAGGCGGATTACTAAACCTGCTGCTCAGGGTTATCCGCGACTTCCGTTCCGGCGGCTTCCGGCTCGTTCTGCGCCACAGTATCATCGGCAGCAACAGGAGCAGTAGGAGCAACAGGAGCATGCACCGCGGCGGTCGCCTGCTTGATGATATCTTCCTCAGTAAGGTGCTCCACCCTGAGAATCAGCGCACGCATAATGCGTTCCGAGAGCAGCACGTCCCGCTCTAATTCGTGGATTTTCAGCCCGTCGGCCTTGAAGTAAGCGAGGATGTAAGTCCCCCGGCTGCACCTTTTAATCGGGTAGGCCAGCGGTCTTTCATCCCATTTTTTAAGCGACACGATTTGGGCATCGATTTTGTTCAGCATTTTCGTAACGAGCTCGATAATGCCGTCCCAGTCCTTTGCCGCCTCAGCCGAATCAATCAGGAACATCACTTCGTAAAGCTTCTTAACTCCAGTTTCCAACTTAGATACCTCCAGCAAAATTTTTCGTCTCTACGTTCGATCCGCCTGTTGGCGAGATCTCGCCTTTGGCGGACATATTTCTATTCACTCTTCAAACCGGTTATGTTTTGTCATCGCGACTCCAATACCTTCTTCAAGCCAGCAAATTGCCGCGTCTTTGGCGCGTCCGATTCCCTGGTTTACCTGCTCGGCCTCGACCGGGCCCGGCTCGCCAAGCACGTATTCAACCGCTTCGCCCATTTTGCACTGGCCTATCCCGACTCTTAATCGGGGCACATCTTCGGTGCCGAGCTTTTCCACCACGTCTGCCAGACCGTTGTGCCCGCCGGCGGAACCTTTCGCCCTTAATCTTATCTGCCCCGGCTCAAGCCACATATCATCGAGCACTAACAGCACGTCGTTCAAACCTATCTTGTAAAAACCCATCGCATCAGCTACCGGCTGGCCGCTGCAATTCATATATTGCATCGGCTTCAGCAGCAAAACCTGGTTGCCGGCGTATTCGCCCTTGCCCAACTCGCCGCCGAAACTGCTTTTGTTTACATCTATGCCAAGCACCCCGCCGAGCATATCAATCACCTTGAAGCCGACGTTGTGCCTCGTTTCGGCATACTTCTTACCAGGATTACCAAGTCCAACTATCATCTTCATACCAGGCATAGTGCCGGCTCGCTAAAAACAGCCCTACTTCTTCTCCTCTTTTTTCTCTTTCTTCTCTTTCGGTTCCTTCGCCTCGGCTGTCGCTTCGCCCTCTTCCGGCTCTTCCTTGACCTCCGTTATAACCTCAGGAGCGGTTGGCAGTTCGGCCTCAAGCTCTTCGGTGGTCTTAACCTCAGCGACGATGTGGCAGGTCGCGATGAGCAGTTCGGGCGAGCTTATCAGCTTGACCCCTTCGGGCAATTGAATATCCTTCGCGTGAATCGCGTCGCCCAGAGCCATTTCCTTGACGGATACAACAATACGCTCGGGTATCTGGGTAACACGGCACTCGACTTCGAGCTTGCCCGTGTGAATCTCGACCATTCCGCCTTCCTGAGCTCCCTTGGCTGTGCCTTTCGTCTCTATAGGCACGGTTACGCGAACCAGTTCGGTTACGTCCACGCGCATCAGGTCAACGTGAATGATGTCCGTGCCGACGTAGTCGTACTGCACATCCTTGACAAGCAGGGTCTCATTCTTTTTGTTTATCTCGACTTCCATCAGCCGATGCCCCTGTTGCAGTCCCTCCCTGAAGCTTTTGGCATTCAGCGTGATTGTGACCGGCTCTTGCTTGTGACCATAAACCACGGCCGGGATTTGCCCTTTCCTGCGCAACCTGGTTGCGTCCTTCGAACCCACACCTTGACGAATCTCGGCTTTTAACACCTGTGCTTTATCCATAACATCCTCACAACAAACCAAACTTTCTATTTAAAGAAGCCAGCTATCAACTAATGAACGCTGAATAAGCTGCTGACCGATTCATTTCTGTGTATTCTCTTTATTGCCTCGCCGACCATTGCCGACACCGTCAGGACTTTGATTTTCTTCGATTTAGCCGCCTCGGCGCTTAGGGGTATTGTGTCGGTAACAACAATCTCATCGACAGGCGCTTTGCTCAGTTTTTCGACTGCGCCCGGGGCAAAAACGCCGTGCGTCGCCCCCACGTAGATTTTCTTGGCCCCGCGCTCCTTAACGAGCGCCGCTGCGGAACAAATAGTGCCCGCGGTGGTAATCATATCATCACACATCAGGACGTTTCTGCCCTCGACATTACCTATAAGCTCCTGTGCCTGCACCTGGCTGCCGCTGACTCGCCTCTTATGAACAATCGCCAAATCGCCCCCGAGGAACGATGCGTATCGGGACGCTATTTTTATATTACCCACGTCCGGCGACACGACCGTCAGATTTTCCATTTTCTTGTCGCGGAAATAATTGCTCAAAACAAGCGAGCCGGTCAGATGGTCAACAGGTATATCGAAGAACCCCTGCAACTGCTGTGCGTGCAGGTCAACGGCGAGAATCCGGTCTGCGCCCGCGGCGGTAATCACGTTGGCAACGAGTTTGGCTGTAATCGGAACCCGGCCTTCGTCTTTGCGGTCCTGGCGGGCATAACCAAAATACGGGATAACGGCGGTAACTCTTTTTGCGCTCGCCCTTTTGAGGCAATCGAGATATATGAGCAGCTCGACGAGGTTTTCATCGACGGGGCTGCACGTGGATTGAAGCACGAAACAGTCCCTGCCACGCACATCGTCTTCGACGCGGATGATTTTTTCGCCGTCCGGAAATTTTTCTATCTGGGCCCCGCCCACAGGCAACTCAAGATACTTACACACTTCTTTTGCCAGCGGCTCGTTGGAGCAGCCCGAAAATATTTTTATGTTATCATTTAAAAACATCGTTCACTCCTTATCCCCGACGCCCGTTGCCTGTTTCCTGGTGCTCAATATTTGAGTACCCGGCCTCAAGCGTAACGCCGTCGCCGATTTTCTCGCCGTTTCGCAGGAGCACAAACGGCCCGATTCGACAGTTTCGACCGATTGAGACCTCGCCGAATATGCAGCAGAACGGCTCAACGACGGTGTCCTGCCCAATTTGCACTCTTGCGTCTATCCAGGTATTGGGCGGGTCAACGATTGTTACGCCGGTTTCCATCAGCCGTTTTTGTATTCTTCGCTGCATAATCTTGCCTGCATCACTCAACTGCTCCCGGCTGTTGACACTGACCGCCTCTTCCGGGCGAACCGCCGTAACCGCCACGACCTTGTGCCCGCTTTCGATAATCATCGCCAGCGCGTCGGTAACATAAAACTCGCCTTTTGCCTTGTCCGGCCGCACCTGCTGGACGTATTCGAAAAGTATCTTATTGTCGAAAAGATAATAACTCGGGTTGACTTCCTGGATTTTGAGCTGGTCGGGCGTGCAGTTTGAGTGTTCGACGATGCCCTCTATATTGCCGTATGCGTCTCGCAGGATGCGTCCGTAGCCGGTCGGGTCTTCGAGAATGGCCGTAGCCAGCGTCGCGGCAGCGTGTTCGGCCTCGTGTTTGGCAACAACCGTCTTAAGCGTCTCAGCCCGAATCAGCGGCCCGTCGCCGCAAAGCACCAGCGTCTGCCCCGCGAAATCCTTCAAATGCTCCCTGCAGCACATCACCGCGTGGGCCGTACCTTTTTGCTCGGGCTGAAGCACCCAGGTTATGTCGTTTGCGTCGCTGAAATATTCTTTCACCTGCTCGGAATTATAGCCCACAACAACGTATATTTTTTCGACGCCGACTCCCCGGCAGGCATCCAGCACATAAAAGAGCATAGGTCTTCCGCAGACCTCGTGGAGGACCTTTGGTATCTTCGTATTCATCCGCTTGCTTACGCCCGCGGCCAGAATTATCGCAACCCTTTGCATGACAACCTAAACCTTAAAACTCTAACTTCAAAACCATATCCTAAAACTTAAAGCTTTCACGCTTCAGTTTTGCACTTCTAACTTTAATCTTTTAGTTCTTATCTACCCGGCCAGGACTCGAACCTGGAATGGGAGGACCAAAACCTCCTGTGTTACCGATTACACCACCGGGTAATCTTTAAAATCTTAAAACACAAAGCGAAAAACTCAAAACCAAACCTGAAAATTCAAAGCTTGCCAGGCTTTGCGCTTCAGTTTTGCACTTTGCACTTTAAGTTCTAAACTTCCAAGTTGTCACGGAGGCCATTTCAAAGTCGGCCTGACTGGGCGCCGCCGGAGGCCTGAATCAACTATGCCGTGATACTGTTGACCCACTCGCCCCGTGAGATACTACTCTTTACTCAAAATCAACTATGAGCACAAAATGTGTTTATCTCACGGGGTAAACCCCATTCGACGGAGCTAATCGGCAGTAATATACCGTATCCGCCACACCCCGGCAAGGGGTTTTTTAAAAAATGCGATAAAAAAGGGAAAAAGAGGTCAGCCGGCCCTGCCTGCTCCGAGCTTTGTCGAGGGGAGCCAAGTCGAAGTAGCCCCTTTTTCGTTGGCATCTGCCGGCTTGGCGGGTTTGCCCTCAGTTGTTTTCGTCATCTGGAAAGTCGTAACCTCATGCGTGATAGCGGGTTGCGAACCAGACATCGGCCTAAGCATCTGGTTCTGGGTAACCAATTTTACTTTTTCAACCATATCCTGTGTCATCTTACTGTTGATTATCCGACCTGTGGCATTCTCGATTTCAATCTGGCCAGCGCCATCGCCCGATATTTCCCTGACTGCCTTCGTGTAAGCCACCACAGATTGATCCGGCGTACGTGTATTGACAGCATTGGCAACCTCTGGCCGAATAATTAAATTGACGTCCACAACAGAAATTCCGCCCTGTCTGGATTTGTCGGTATTCAGTCGGAAGGTCTTCTCAAAAACTATATTCACTTCCTCTACCTGGCCCACCCCGGCATAACTCAAGTCCGCGGACGACAAAACCTCTTTGCAGGTCCATATCGTCCCTTCGTTATTTGAATCAGGGAAAACCGCAAACTGGTCTTCAAGCGTGCGTCTTACTTCCGGTTCGTCAAATTGTCGGTCAATGCTTTGGCTGACTGTGTCCGCGCCGGGAAAACTGCCCATTTTGCCCTTAGCGTATGTAATCAGGGACAGCAGGCCGTTGATTTTTTCTATATGCCCCTGAGGCGTTATTCGCAAATATATCGATTCACCCAACGCCAGTTTGAATGGCGCCGCCAGAATTGGCGTCTTAAGTTCATTCGCATCGGAATCAAAATCTAATTTCTGGTCTTTCGAACGCAGCTTCATAATAACCCGCTTATACGTGTATCTGGCCCAGGCAACGCCGTTTTCATCGACTTCTTCCACATCCAGGTCGCATTCGAGGTGTATGGTTTGCTCCCCGGCCAATTCGTTGCCGTCTATCACTCGCGACATTTTCTGCTCGGCAACCGACACAAGCGAATACTTATCACCGGGCACAAATTTGAACCTCAGCGAATCAGCCATCGCATTAGAGCAAAGCAGTAAACCTACACAGCAAATTAAGAATTGAGAATTAAGAATTGAGAATCGCGATTGGCATCTGACGGCTTTTAATTTTTCATTCTTAATTCTCCGTAAGGAGTCCCAGGGACTGAATTCTAAGTTCTTCATTCTGAATTCTCCATTCGTTTTTGCGCCAAGCTGCCCGCAGGCGGCGTTTATTGTCTGGCCCATTTTCAGCCGGACGGTCGTCTCTATACCTGCGTCTTCGAGAACCCCGGCAAACCGCTCTATCGCCTCCCGGCCGCTCGGCTTAAAACAGCGTTCAGCGTTCAGCGTACGGCGTTCAGAAACCTGTCCGCTGTTCGCTGTTCGCTGTTCGCTGATTTGATTATACTCTATCAGATTCACGTTGCACATCAACCCGCGCAATCGCTTAATCAGCATTTGTGCGTGTAAACTCGTATCGTTGACGCCCTTTATCAGGCAATACTCGAAAGTTACGCGATTCCGCGTTTTGCGCTGATAAAGCTCAACCGCCGCGAAAAGCCGGCCAAGCGAATACTTTTTGGCAATCGGCATCAGCTTTTGCCGGATGGCATCGGTGGGGGCATTCAGCGATATCGCCAATCTCGGCTGGATATCCTCGTCGGCCAATCGCTCAATACCCTCGGCAAGTCCGCACGTGCTTATCGTCAAATGGCGAATACCTATATGCCTGCCCGCCGAGTGATTCAGTATCCGGACCGCGTCGAGCGTTGCCTCGTAATTCGCCAACGGCTCGCCCATGCCCATAAAGACGACGTTCGTAACACAGCGTTCAGCGTGTAGCGTACAGCGTACAGTTCCTTGTCCGCTGTCCGCTGTTCGCTGTTCGCTGACTAAGTTCACCTGGTCAACAATTTCGCCTGCGGTAAGGTTTCTCGCAAGCCCCAGCCGGCCGGTCGCGCAAAATACGCAACCCATCCCGCAGCCAACCTGCGTCGAAACACATAACGTCCGCCTGTCATCATCAAATAATAATACTGATTCGATTTTGCTTCCATCGTTCAAACCAAAGACATATTTCACCGTGCCGTCCGGGTCCGTCAATTTTTCAACGACCTGCAATGATGAAATATAATAACCCTCTTCGATAAGTTTGGCGCGAAGAGGTTTGCTCAAAGTGGTGATTGCGGAAATATCGGTTACGCCTTTCGCCTGAATCGCGCTGAAAATATACCCCGCCTGGTACCTGGGCTGTCCAAGCCCCACAACAAGCCGCTCAAGCCCCGCAACCGTCTGTGATTTAAGGTCCTTTTCCACAGGGGTATTCTACCATATTTGAGAAATGGCACGAGCTTCAAGCCCGTGGAAATACGGCCAAGATGTGTTGTTACTCTTCCTCTTTATCGACGGCGGCGTAGCCCTGCTGGCCCTCACTGACATACGACTGGCCCGCCGGCTTTTGTCCCGCTTCCGAGACCCTCTGTTTCTCCAGCTCGTCACGCAATTGCTCCCAGTCCTCGATGCCCATCATAACCTCGCGTGCCTGGCTGCCCTTGTATTCGCCAAGTATGCCCAGAGCCGCCATCTGCTCAATCATACGCGATGCACGAGCGTAACCAATGCCAAGCCGACGCTGCAGCAGCGATACGCTGCCCCGCTTGCTGTCTAAAACAGTCCGCACGGCATCGTCGAAAAGCTCATCTTCTATCATTTCCGTCGTGTCCGCCTGTCCAAGCTGCGTAAGCTCGGGGTGGAACTGCGGCTCGGCAACTTCCTTAAGGTGCTTGACTATCCGTCTGACCTCGTCGTCGCTGACAAATGTCCCCTGAGCGCGAATCAGGTCGCTTGTCCCCGGCTTCAAAAACAGCATGTCGCCCTGACCCAGCAGCGTTTCCGCGCCGTTCTGGTCGAGGATAATACGACTGTCCATTCGGGCGGCAACTCTGAAACCAATCCGCGTGGGCATATTCGCCTTAATCAGGCCCGTAACAACCGTTGCCTGCGGCCTCTGTGTCGCAAGCACGATGTGAATCCCAACCGCCCGGCTCTTCTGCGCCAGCCGAACAATGTGCCCCTCGATTTCCTTGGCCGCCGTCATCATCAGGTCCGCCAGCTCATCGATTATTATCACGACATAAGGCAGCTTCTTGGGAATCTTTGCCTCTTCCTCTGGGCTTGTCGGCTCAAATCGCTTTATGACCTCCTCGGTCCCAAGGGCGTTAAACTCGCCGATATTCTTAACGCGGGCCTCGGCAAGAATGGCATATCGCTCGTCCATCTTGATTGTCGCCCACTCCAGAATCTGAACCGCACGCCTGGTCTCCGTAACAATCGGCGTCATCAGGTGCGGTATCGTATTGAAAGCCGTCATCTCGACCATTTTCGGGTCGATGAGAATCATCTTGACGTCGTCGGGCCTGCGAGTCAGCAGGATACCAGCGATAATAGTATTGATACACACGCTTTTGCCCGACCCGGTAGTGCCCGCAATGAGCAGATGAGGCATGCTCGTCAGGTCCGAAACAAGCGCCTCGCCCGACGAATCCTTACCCAAAAACAGCGGTATCGCCATACTTTCGGGTTTGCTGCCCGCCAGGCGGAGCAGGTCTTTTATGCGCACCTTCTCTTTTTCGCTGTTGGGCACCTCGACGCCAATTGTGTGCTTGCCCGGCAGCGGCGCGACAATGCGAACCGCACCTACGCCCAGCGCACGGGCAATATCATTTGAAAGCGAGCTTATCTGGCTGACCTTTACGCCTGCCGCAAGCTGCAATTCGAACATCGTAACAACAGGCCCGGTCTCAGCCGCCACAACCCTCGCCGAGACATCGAATTCACTGAGCAAACTCTCCAGTGCGACCGCCTTGGCCTTGACAACCTTTTCCTGAATCGACGTGAAGTTGTGCTCCGGCTCATCGAGCAGGTCCATACCCGGCATCGTGTAATCGGCATAACTGGGCGGCTCGTATGACTCCGTGGATTTCTTCGGGGTTATCGGCTGCAATCTCATCAGGGCGACAACCGGAGCCGCCGCGCTTTCGATTGCCGGCGTGCTGTGAATCGCGGATTCAGCGTCGCTGTCCCTGCCAGACAACTCGTGTTCATTCTCGTCTGCCGCCGCCGATAACGATGGGCGCAGCAATTCCGCCCTCTGTCTTCCGTCCTCCGTCTTCTGCCTGATGCTCAGCCGACGCCATATCTGACCAAGAACCCTCGATTGCTCCGACCCTGTCAGCCACTTTGGCGCGGCAAAACCCAGCATCTTGCGAACTAAAAACCCAAGCGCACCAAAAAATACCGCCACAACCTGGTCGGCCAGCAGCATCATTCCGACAACCCACAGGGCTCCCAGAAGTATGGCTGTGCCAAGTGTGGCAAAATGACTCCGCAAAAACTCCGCTGCGGCAACCCCCAGCACTCCGCCCGAACCGGTCGGGAAGCCGTAAATGCCGTGCTGCGTAAAGCAATAAAACGTCGTCGAGGCCGCGGTCGTTACAAGCACAAGGCCCACGCCTCGCAAAACCGGCTGGTCAATCTCGACCTCGGCAACCTCGGCAATGGCAAAGTAAAGGGCGGCTGCCAGCACAATAAATATGCCGGGGCCGATGTAATACAGCAAATAATACGCGAACAGCGCCCCTGCGGGGCCGCACCAGTTGGCTGCCGGTTTGTTGTTCGGATATACAAATTTGCTGGGCCAGTCGCCTATATTAAAACTCAGACAACTGCAAAAAAGCACCAAAAGACCCGCAACTAAAAGGCATTGCAGGGCCTTTACCTTCATCCTCTTGTCTTTCACCCGGCTCATATATAATAGCGTCCGATAATAAATAACGTCCGTGAAAACAAAAGCCGCCTACACTGTAACACAGCTATTGATTTATCGGCAAGAACCCCGATTTTCTGTTGATTATCAATAAAAAAAGCCCCGCAGCAAATCCGTTCACCGCAGGGCATAAAGACCTGTTTATTTTAACCTTTTTTATTTGGGCGGAGCGGGCTGAGTAACCGTCGTCGCGGGCGGCTTTGGCGGCGGCGCCGCCTCCGGAATCCGGACCGCTACTCCCAGCCGACCAAGCTCGCCAGCAACATCCGCCTGATTGGAGTTTAGCTGGAAGCTGCGAATAAAGTAATCCTTGGCCATGTCCTTTTTGTCCTTGTGCAGGTAGTAATAGCCAAGCTGCCGATTTACCGGCGCCGAATCGGGCGTCGCCTGGAGGGCGCTGGTGTAACACTTCAGGGCATAATCATCAAGCCCCTGTTTCTCGAAGGCCGTACCCAGCGATAAAACCTGTTCCGGCATTGAGACCACCTGTGTCATATAATTGTTTGCAACCCAGTCGGCCTTTGTCTTGTCGCCTTTATCAAGCTGGAGCTTCACCATCGCGGCCTGAACTTCACGATACGCGGGGTTAAAACCCAGCGCGAGATTATAATGCCACTCGGCCTTCGACCAGTCGCCTTGCGCGTGATATAACTGGCCAAGCTCGTAATGGGCTGTAGGATTTTCCCATTTCTGGGCCAGCTCTTTCTGCAGTTCCATCATCCGTATATCGGAAGCCATCCTGGCATTCTGGTCAACCCGGACCGTGCTGCCGTTTTTCTGGCAACCGGCAACAACCAATGCGCAGAGCGTAATTTCAAAAATCATTATCCGCACTTTAGCATTCATTTTTTCGCCTCCATGACTTTTATCTTGATACCTGATACCCCGACGCTCGACACTCACGAATCGCGCATCAAACATCAATGGTATTTTGTGCACCTGTGTGTTGCTTTGCAAGAGAAAATTTTACTCTGAACGTTAAATTTTTTTCTCGTCCCCGCCCCCTTAGAAAAAATGGCAATACGGAACTTTCCGGCAAATCGCGACTTTCTAATCCGCTTGGGGATGGCTTACGCCGCGGGGCATGCCAGGCAAAATTAAATGTCAAGGAACTGGACTTCAAGGGCGTGGTCGCGAATGAAGTCACGGCGCTGCTCGACGTCCTCGCCCATAAGGATACTAAACAGCCGGTCCGCCTCGCCCGCGTCATCGAGTTTGACGTTCAGCAGCGTACGTGTCTCGGGATTCATCGTCGTTTCCCACAATTGTTCGGCGTTCATCTCGCCCAGACCTTTGAACCGTTTAATCTCAACGCCCTTGCCGCCTATTTTTCTCACCGACGAGCAAACCTCGCCCAGCGAAGCAACGTCGAAGTTTTCCTCTGCGTTTGCCAGGTGGAATTTGGTCGCCAGCGCCTCGCCGCTGACCGCTCTTTCGGCCTTGAGGAGGAAATCCTTGAGGTCCAGACCGAATTCCTGTTTTAATTTTTTCGCCTGCTCATTGATTCTGCTCACCTCGTGCAGCTCTTCCGCCGCGAAGGTTTCTTCGTCGTCCGCCTGTTCGTCTTTCTTTTTGCGGCCCTTCAGCTCGTCGACGCGTTTTGTGAAATCGTCCTTGTCGTGGAAGACCTCATCCTGTCCTTCGCCATGGATTCGATACATCGGCAGCCCTTTGCCGTTGCTGTGGTTGCGGACGAATTCCTCGAATTTTATGCCTCGTCGGGCGAGCACCGCGATACAGCGTTCCATATCAACAAGAATCTTCACCAGCTCGGTCAACCGGGCTTCGATAACTTTCTGTTCTTTTTCACCTTTTTTGCCGACGCCCCTTATCGTAAGCTCGGTCCCCTGCAGGCCGCGGTCAACTAATCGTTTGTGCATTGTCGCCTCAGTCAGGATGTATTCCGATTTCTTCTGACCTTTGGCGTGGACCTCATAAAGGGGCGGCTGCGCGATATAAATCACCTGCTTGTCGAACAACTGCGGCATCTGCCTGAAGAAAAACGTCAGCAGCAGCGTACGAATATGCGCCCCGTCGATATCGGCATCTGTCATAAGAATAATTTTCTCATACCTGCATTTTTCAACGTCGAATTCGTCGATTCCAATTCCTGTGCCCAGTGCGCTTATCAGTGTGCGTATTTCCTCATGGGCGAGCACTTTTTCGAGCCGGGCTTTCTCGACATTGAGAATTTTACCCTTCAGGGGCAATATCGCCTGGATATTTTTGTCCCTGCCGCCCTTGGCGGAGCCGCCTGCGGAGTCGCCTTCGACCAGAAATAACTCCGTGCCCGTTCTTTCCCTGTTGGCACAATCCCAGAGCTTGCCGGGCAAACTCGAGCTGCCAAGCGCGCCTTTGCGCCTGGTAAGCTCACGGGCCTTGCGGGCCGCCTCTCTTGCCGCTGCTGCCTGGATTGCCTTGCTTAGTATCCGCTTGGCCTCAGCCGGATGCTCTTCGATATAATGGCCCAATTGCTCATTGACTACCGTCTCGACAAAACTTCCGGCTTCAGGGTTAGTGAGCCGAACCTTGGTTTGTGCCTCGAAATGCGGGTCGGCGAGCTTCACTGACACAATAGCGGTAAGTCCCTCCCTGAAATCCTCGCCCGTCGCGGCCTCGCCTTCCTTTATCAGGTTGTTCGCTTTTGCGTAGTAATTCATTGTCCGCGTCATCGCGGTTTTGAAGCCCGAAAGATGCGTGCCTCCGTCGATATTGCGAATATTGTTGGCGAAAACCAGCACGTTCTCAGCGTAACCGGTATTATATTGCAGCGCCACCTCGCAGCTCATCACCGCCTGCTTGTCTTCTTTTGCCAGGTAAATCACGTCCTTATTCAGGATTTCCTTGCCCTCGTTGAGGTGCTTTACAAACGCGCGTATACCCTCGTCAAATTTGAAGACCTCTTTTTTGCGGTTTCTTTCGTCTTTAAAGGTTATCTGTATGCCGGCGTTGAGATATGCAACTTCGCGGATACGTTTGACAAGCGTATCATACTGGAACTCGATATCGCCGAAGATTTCCTCATCGGGCATAAATGATACGCAGGTTCCCTGTTTGGTTGTTGGTCCGACCTCGCGGACGCTGCCCTTTGCAATACCTCTCCGGCATTCGAAGTGATAGCTCTTGCCGCCCCTGAACACATCGACTTCGAGCCATTCGCTCAAGGCGTTGACGACACTAACGCCTACGCCGTGAAGGCCGCCCGCGACCTTATAGCTGTCATGGTCGAACTTGCCGCCCGCATGCAGCGTGCAAAGGACAACTTCGAGCGCGCTTTTCTTGGCTTCCTTGTGTTCTTCAACGGGAATACCCCGGCCGTTGTCTTCGACCGAGCAGCTTCCGTCGGCGTTTATCTGAATGCTGATTTTGTCGCAGAAGCCGGCGAGCGCTTCGTCAATCGAGTTATCCACAACCTCGTAAATAAGGTGGTGCAGACCGCCTACGCCGCGGTCGCCGATGTACATATCAGGACGTTTGCGGACCGCTTCAAGCCCGCCTAAAATCTTAATTTTACTTGCATCGTATTTATGGTCTTGCATACCCTTATCACTTCTCCTCGCGATTAACCTGCAAGCATGATTTTCATTGCCCTGAGCTTCGCTTCGGGACATTCTCGCCGCAGGTGCTCGACAAGCTGATTACTGCTGATTCTTAATTCGTACATATATGACGGTGAGTCAACCGCGACCGTAAGCAGGCCCGCGGCAAGGTCAACTATCCGGCAGCGCCTTGCCATCTCTTCGGGCAGCAGTTGCGCCCAGACCTCGCTTAACCGGCCGGCCGCCTCGTAGCGATGTGTTATGCCCGTGCGCCGCGGCTCCATCACCTCGGCAAGGGCCTCCGCCAGCGGGGCGGGCTCCGACCTGCGCCTAAATTGTGTTCTCGAATCCATTCGACAATCCCTTGTGAAGGCCTACGAAAGATTTATCGGCATCAGGACGTGCAGGAAATTAGCCCCTGCCTTAATAAGTCCCGGCGTATCCGGCTGACCCAGCTCAAGCTCAAACTGCGGCTCTTTAATTACACGAATGGCCTCGGCCAAAAACTGGGGATTAAAACCGATTTCTATCGGCTCGCCCTTGTAATCAACCACAACATCTATCTCGGCGTCGCCCGTTTCCGGCGATTTGCCGGAGAATACCAGCTTATCCTTGCTGACGGCGACTTTTATGCCCCTTGATTCCTCGCTGGTCAGCAATGCCGCCCTTCTTACCGCACTGAGCGCGACATCGGTTTGCAGCGTGACTTTCTTCTGATAATCGGCGGGGATAATATCCTCGTATTTCGGGAAATTCCCCTCGACGAGATTCGAACACACTACGACGTTCCCGCAGGCAAACATTATCTGGTTGTCAACCAGTTTGACGGCGACCTTGTCTTTTTCGCCCCCGGCGAGCTTTTCCAGCAACGACATTGTTTTGCCAGGCACGATTGGTTTTGCCGCCAAGGCCTTGTCGCTGGGGTTTGAGGCAAGATTGACCCTGCTGCGCGCCAAGCGACGGCCGTCGGTCGCGACCAAGGTTAATTTCTTTCCCTTCATTTCCCACAGCACGCCGTTGATTGCGTAGCGGGTGCTCTCTTTGGCGGTCGCGAAAAGGCATTGTGAAATACCAACTCGCAGGGCGTCGAGGAACACTTCGGCGTCCGGCTCGCCTTTAAATGCCGGCACCGGCGGGTATTGTGATGCCTCTTGGCCATAAATTGAGAAATGGCTGTCGGCCCCGCGAATTTCACAAAGACCTTCTGCGGATTTAAGCATCAGCGTTTCGTCGGTGCTCTCACGCACTACCGCTGCGAGACGCGCGGCGGGCACAACAACCTGCCCCGGTTCTTTAACGTCAACTGCAGGCAGAAGATAATTGATTCCTACTTCCAGGTCCGTGCCAAATATCCTCACGCCGTCTTTTGTGGCATCTATTTTGACGCAACGCAGAATTGGCTTTGGTGTCCGGTCCGGAACAATTGTTGTCAGCAGCGCCAGCGCCTGGCTCAATCCTTCTCTGTTAAATTGCACTTTCATTTGAGTGCCCCTCTTTTAATTGTTAATCAATCATTAATGTTTTTGAATGATGAAAGAATACAGGAAACATCACAGTTTCTCAATAAGTTTTAATGTGGAATTTACTCTATTTTTCTGATTGCGTTTGTGTGTGGAGGAGGCTGTTATAGTTCTAATATAAGAAATCTTTCTAGTAGTAGAATTCGCAAAGATGGTGAAATTGTTGATTTTACTTGGCGGCGATGGCGTTACCCCTTGTCTGGCCGGTACATATATGCCGGCAGAGCCGCTAATCTGGTGGTGGATAACCCGTTACTTCTTGGAGGGCGATCACTCAGTTGCCCACAGGCGTTAACTCATCGGGGCTTGCGGCTCCTGTGTATTGTTATTAATTTCGACCATTCTTTTCGCGATTTCGGCAACATTTTTGCGCAGGGCCGCCGGCGCCAACACATCAACTTGGTCGCCGTAGCCGAGTATCCACCAGGTTATTTCGCCCAGACCATCAACGCGGAAATCAATAGTTGCTGAACCGTCCGGGTTGCGCGTAACCCGCTGGCTTTTATGCCAATTCACCTCGGCGACGCTGTTGGCAACGTTAGGGGCGAAGCGCAGCCGCACGTGGTACATTTTGCCTTCGGGCGTCATCGACCACGCGCAGCCGAGGTATTCGGCAAGGTCGAAACCGTCGTCGTCAAACTGCTCATCAAACATCTCGGCGCCGCGTATGCGGTTAAGTTCAAATGTGCGTACGGCCTTATGAAGCGACGACCAGCCCACGACATACCAAGCCCGCTGGCTATAAAGTAAATGATATGGCGCCACCTCACAGGAAATTACTTTGCCGTCGCAGAGAGAATCGTATTCAACTCGCACCTTTTTTCGCTGTGCCGCAGCAGATTGCAGAAGGGTAAATATGTTATCCAGCCCCGGCGTTGTCGGCGGAGGCGCAGGCGCCTCGGCTATTGTCGAGATTCGCGCCAGTGCGTTTTCGCAATAATTTCGCACTCGTGGGGGCAGACGGCTTTCTATTTTCATCACCGCCAGCAGCGCAGAATGTTTGAATGGCATTTGAATCTGGTTTCGCATTTTATGAACCAGCAGAAGCAGTCCGAGTGCCTCCTGCAGGTTAAGATTTATGGGAGGTAAAAACTGCTCAGGCGGCAGGATATAGCCGCGACGAGAACGTGAAAGGGTCGGCTGGATGCCAATCCCATGGATTTCCTTGAGGTCGCGGAAAAGCGTGCGCCTGCTGATGCCGAACAGCTTAGTTAATTCGTCGGCTGTGTAACCCCTGCCCGGCAACGCGCCCGTTTTTGACAGCGTCATCAAAAGCTGAACAACTCTGCCTACCCTGCCCCTAGATTTTTCTTTAGGTGTGCCAAGTTTCATAGTTCTTCCCTCAATTATCAAAACAAAACGACCAGAAGACCAATATACTTGTTTGGCCCGATAATCGTCAAGGTTTATATCGAAAAACGCTACCCAAGTCGCCCGGTTTACGTTATCTTGCCTATTTTGCCATTGACAAAACGGCCTGTTGAATGATATAATAAAAATGAATCAGTAAACATTCTGGAATGGTCTCCCTTGGGGGGCTTGCCGGGTGGCAACGGAGAATATATAATGAAAAACAGAATTGTTGTGGGTTTGCTTGGTGTTGTGCTTTTGACGCTGGCAACAATGTCAACAGGTTGTGGCCTCTTCGACCAGCAGGGTAAAACCGCTGATGAGGTCAACAGGGACCATCTCCGTATGTTGCGAATCAACCAGCAAGAGATGATGAGAGACATTGACCGGACGCTGGATCTTGACCAGCCCAGTAAGCTCACAGAGAAACAGTTGCCGTAAGCAAGGGAACACAATAGCACAGGCACTTAATGCCCCGTGCGCTTTACAGGGAGTTCTGAAGGGATGCAGACCCTCATCGATTACTTCAGGCGAGTCGCCAATTACGACTGGTGGGTCGTCTGCATCGAATTATTCCTCATAGGCCTGGTTGTTTACTGGGCGGTAGATTTTCTTGAGGGCACTCGCGGCGAGCGGCTTTTCCGCGGCGTCATATATGTCCTTATCGCGGGCGTTCTAATCCTCCATCTGATTTCAGCGCACTATCGGTTCGAGCGGCTCGAATATCTCTACAAAGGCTTCCTTATCGCTGTTCTCGTTATCGCGGTTTCGGCATTTCAGCCTGAGCTGCGACGCGCCCTTATGCGATTAGGGCAATCTGCCGGCGGCGGGTTTCTTATCGGTTCATCGCGACAGGTCGTCCGGACCGTCGAGGAAATCGTCAGCGCAGTTACCGAGCTGGCCGCGTCCAAAACAGGCGCAATCATCGTTATCGAGAGACGCGTCGCGCTCGGCGAGTTTATCGAAACAGGCGTCCGCCTGGAGGCCAACGTTACCGCCGAACTGCTCAAGACCATTTTTTATCCCGGCACCATCCTGCATGATATGGCGGTCGTTATACGGGGCGACAAGGCAATCGCTGCGGGCGTGCAACTGCCTTTGGCGGAGCCCGGCACGGTCAATGGTTTCGAGCTTGGGTCAAGGCATCGGGCCGCAATAGGCATAACCGCCGGCTCAGATGCCCTATGCATAGTCGTAAGTGAAGAAACGGGAATTATCTCTCTGGCCAGCGACGGCAAGCTCGTCCGCAAACTCACCGCTGATGAGCTTCGCGACGCACTAACCGGCGCAATAAGCTCACAGGCGACAAAAGTAAAATCCTGAACAGGTGAGGGTTGTCTGGTTATACAATGACTATAAAACGGCGAAGATTGAGAAAAATAGTGGCTACGGTGGTTTTCACCACGCTGATATGGGTCTTTGCGGACCTTGCGCTGGATGAGGAGCTTACCATTTCAAATCTCAAGCTCAGCGTTGCCAAGTCCGTAGACCCGGCGCTCTGGGTTACGTTCTCCGGCCAGTCATCCGTGCCGCTGGAAAAGGTTGTCCTGAAGGGTTCCGCGCAAGATAGCCGAGGCGCGACAGAGTATTAACGCCGGGCGATTTACACGCGAGTTTTACTTTGACCCGGAACACGAAAAAATGACAACCCCCGGCGACCACCTGCTTAATGTGGCGGAATCCCTCAAAGGAACAGACAGTATCCGGCAGCTCGGGCTTACCATTACCTCCGCCGACCCGAATACGCTGATGGTTAGTATTGTTGAACTGCAGAAAAAACAGGTTGCAGTCCGCTGTTTTGATGACAGCTTGAACCCGCTCAAGGTCGTCAGTATCGAGCCGGCGCAGGTCGAGGCCTATGTGCCTGTCGAACGCGCGGGGGCGGCGCTTGAGGCAAAAGTAACGCTAAGCAAAAGAGAAATGGAGCAGGCGCGGCTCGCCCCGATAGAGAAGACGCCCATAGTTGAGCTTTCGCCGGGGCAGACCAGGGAAGCCGCGTCGAGCGTCAAAATTACCCTGCCCAAAGAGCAGGAACGCCTCCAAGAATATCTCATTACCAGCGTCCGTCTTAGCGTCTCGCTCAGCGCAAACCTGGAAGGCAAATACAAAGTCGAGCTTGTCAATCCTGAGGCGGCTATGGGGTCGGTCGCAATCAGGGCGACACCTGAGGCCAAACGGGCATACGAAAATATGCGGTACCACGTCATTCTCGAAATAGACGACAGCGACAAATCATCACCCGCCGCCGGCGAGCCAGCCCCGGAAATCCGCAGAGACCTTGTCTATAACTTCCCGCCGGAATTTCTCCGCAAAGACGAAATAGCCCTCAACCAGTCGCCGGTGCAGGCGAGATTCCGTCTTGTGCCGATAGCCGCCGAGGCGCCCGCGCCGGTAACGCCGCCCGCGCAGAAATAACTTCCACCCGCCTGACGGACAGAAAAAGTTCTTCTGTATTTGACCGCATCGGTTTATTATTTAATCCCAACAGGTTTTTGGAGAGACGTAAAGATGCGTAAAATCCGGGGTCTGCGCTGGTACATAGCCATAATGCTGATGGTAGTTACTACTATCAACTACCTCGACCGTGTCAGTTTGGGAGTTGTTGGGCCGGTGCTTGAGAATCAACTCGGCATAGATAAGCAGCATTTTTCGTATATTATAATGTCCTTTCAATTTGCCTATCTTGTTATGCTGCCGCTTTCAGGGCGTTTCCTGGACTGGGTGGGGATAAAATTCGGATTTTCCATAGCCGTAACTTTCTGGTCAATCGCCAAGATGTTTCACGCTCTGGCAAGGGGAGTTTTTTCGTTCAGTATTTTTCGCGTATTGTTAGGTGTTGGTGAGGCGGCCAATTTCCCCGGCATAGCCAAGGTCGCGTCGGAATGGTTTCCCGCCAAGGAACGCACGATGGCTACGGGTATCGCTAATATGGGTGCGGGACTCGGAGCCCTTATTGCGCCGCCTTTAATTGTCTGGCTTATGCTGAAAGTCGGCTGGCAGGAGGCGTTTGTCATAACAGGCGCAATTGGCTTTTTCTGGGTTGTGCCCTGGATGCTGCTTTATAAGCCGCCTGCCGAACACTCGATGATAACACCGGAAGAGCTGAAGTATATCACCGATGGCCAAAAGGAGCTGCAGGCCAATGAATCCGGCTCAATAAAAAATGTCTGGAAATTAGTTCTTGGCCAGCGGAATTTCTGGGGCATCGCCTTGGCAAGATTTCTTTCTGAGCCGGCGTGGCAATTTTTTTCCTACTGGATACCATTTTACTTTGTAGCCGAGCGAGGCGTGAATCTCACGGATTTTGCTCTTTTCGGTTGGCTTCCGTTCCTCGCGGCAGACATCGGCAGTTTTGTGGGAGGGGTTTTGTCGCCGTTTTATCAAAAACTCGGTTTTAAGGTTTTGACTGCCCGCAAACTTTCAATGACTACCGCCGCCTTTATGATGCCTTTTGCCTTGTTCATTGCTAAAGCGTCGACGCCCTGGGCGATAGTATGGTTCTGTGTTGCCGCGTTCGGCCATCAATGTATATCCGCGACGCTGATGACGCTGCCTGCGGATTTGTTCCCGAAACGCACCGTAGGCACCGCAAACGGCTTATCTGGCAGCGCAGCGCTTGCGGGAGGAATGATATTTACATTCGCGGTCGGCTGGCTCGTAACGCACGTTGGTTACGCCCCGGTGTTTGTTACAATCGCGTTTCTTGATTTGATAGGCGCAGTGCTTCTCTGGACTCTAATACGCGAGCCGAAAACAGCAAACGCCATCGATAACGGCATAAGCGATTGACTTTTCCGGTCCTTCGCGGCATAATTAGTCGTAGATAAAGCTATGCACGCATTAACGCTGATAATTGTAACTTTATTGCTTTTTACCCTGGCATACAGATTCTATGCCAAGTTCATCATCACCAAAGTTCTCGTATTCGACGCCAATCGCCCCACGCCAGCTCATACGCTTCGAGACAGGAAAGATTACGACCCCACGAACCGGTATGTTTTGTTCGGGCACCACTTCGCGGCCATAGCTGGCGCAGGCCCCCTCGTCGGTCCGGTTCTTGCCGCTCAATTCGGATACCTGCCGGGAGTTTTGTGGATACTTATCGGCGCAGTTCTCGGCGGTGCGGTTCATGATATGGTTATTCTCTTCGCCTCCGTCCGAATGAATGGCTTATCGATTACGCAGTTAGCCAGAGAGCATATCAGCAGGCCCGCCGGCATTGCCACGGCGTTTGCGGTTCTGTTTGTCATAATTACCACTCTTTCCGGTCTTGCCCTTGTGGTGGTCAATGCGCTCAACGAAAGTAGCTGGGCGACCTTTACCATAGTTGTAACGCTGCCGGCTGCGCTTCTTGTCGGCCTGTATATGTATAAAATTCGCCCCGGCAAAATAGTCGAGGCCTCCCTCGTCGGCGTTGTGATTGTGGTTCTCGGCGTTGTATTCGGCGAGCCGTTATCTCACACAAGTTTCGGCTCGTTGTTTCTTTTTTCCAAGCCGTCGCTGTCGATAATCCTGCCTGTTTATGGTTTCATCGCCTCCGTGCTTCCCGTATGGCTGCTGTTGTGTCCCCGTGATTATCTCAGCTCATATATGAAAATCGGCACAATCGGGCTTCTTATCGTCGGCATATTCATTGTTAATCCGGTTATACGAATGCCCGCGCTTACGGAATATATCCACGGCGGCGGGCCAATCATCCCCGGCAAGGTCTGGCCTTTCGTCTGTATTACAATCGCCTGCGGGGCAATCAGCGGTTTTCACTCACTTATAAGCTCAGGCACGACGCCTAAAATGATAAACACCGAAGCCGACATCTGCTTTATCAGTTATGGGGCAATGCTGGCGGAGTCGGTGATTTCGATTATGGCGATTATTGCCGCGACGGTGATGATTCCGGGTGATTATTTCGCGATAAACGTCTCGCCGGCGGTATTCGCCAAGATGGGGCTGGCTACCGAAAAGCTGGCTGACATCGAAAGAATGACGGGCGAATCGCTTGTCGGAAGGTCCGGCGGGGCGGTCTCGCTGGCGGCGGGTATGTCGCTGATTTTATCGGCGATACCGGGAATGAAGCTTCTGGTTGGTTACTGGTATCACTTTGCGATTATGTTCGAGGCGCTGTTTATTCTCACGACCGTTGACGCGGGGACACGAGTGGCAAGATACATCCTGCAGGAAATACTCAAGGTCGTTCACCCCAAATTAGGCAGCTCTACCTGGATGCCGGCGGTGCTGCTCAGCGGCGGCGCAATAAGTTTTCTCTGGGGATACCTTGTTTATCACGGCGACATATCCACCATCTGGCCCCTGTTCGGCGTGGCTAACCAGCTTCTGGCGACGCTGGCGCTTTGCATAGGCACTGTTTTCATTCTCAGGCATTCCCACGTGTGGGCTTACGGCCTTATCACTTTTATACCGGCGCTGTTTATGGCGGCGACCACCTTTGTCGCTGGTATATATAATATCTTCAATAATTACCTGCCCAAGCATGACTTCCAGGGAAATCTCAAAGCCGTAATTTCGATTGTGATGCTTGTGCTGGTGGTCATCATCTTTTTCGAGGCGATGAGAAAAATTTGGGGATTCTGGAAGACCGGCCTCCAAAACGCGACGGAGTCCTCGCCAACCGAAACCCCGGCCCCGTTTCCCATGGATGTCCCCGATTAACCCTTCTTGAAATAGACGACAAAATATAAATATGGATAACTAAAAAAATGAAAACTAAAATCATAAAACTTGTCACTATAATCATTGCCTGTCTCTGCGTTACCCAATCAGCAAACTGCCAGACTGACCCCAATGGATTGGCCGTAAGCGCGGAGGCTTCTCTTTTGGCCGACACTAACGCGCCACAACTTTTCCTAACAGTCCACCTCCTCAATACAACAAGCCGCGAGATGGTCGTTCTGACAAAGAAACTCGATAGTGATTTTGATTTTGAACCTGCCGATGCAACCAAATGGACTTGCACGCTTGGTTACCATCAACCAGGGGTAACATACCAAGGCCGCTTAATTGTGCCGCCGCTTAACGAATTCTCTCCGGTGACAATAAAGCCGAAGGAAGAAGTGATCATCACGCATCTCATTTATGACAGCATGTTGTTGAAAAATACGACGAAGGACACTCAAATTACGGTTTGCTATGCCATTTCGCCAGAATGGGGAAGCCGCTTCGCTACATGGAGTGGTTTGGCCATATCGAAGCCATTCAATGTATCTATCAATGACACGAACGCGCCGCAACCGGTTCTGCCCGTTCGAGTTGCTTCTCAAGAGGAAGAATCCAGATTTCTCAATGCCGCTAAAACTGCTTTCAAGAAACACGATGCAAATGCTTTGATCGCGATGACTTGCTGGGATCGAGTGCCTGATAAACTCAAGGACAGTGGCAAGCAGCAATACGCCAGAGACGTCGCGCAGACCGCAACCGACGTCACGCTTATAAATCCAGACCCGCAGTTCCCTGATATTGAGTGGGAGGATGATGCTGGCATTGCATATCGCTCAAATCTTCCGGTCATCAAGCAACTGAAGGTCACATTTGCAACTGGAGAGTTCAGTGACGGAACGTATCCCGTTGGCGAGAAAGATGGGAAGTTGTATTTATTAGAACCAGCGCCTGTAAAAAGGCAATAATGGTGACAACTGCTGTTTTTATCAAGCCGGATCGAAAAAGGGGTCAGGCCCCTTTTTGCCTGGAGTATTTGCGGGAAAGAAATGATGGGACAAAACCAAAATTTTACGACGACGCCTCAAAAAAATTACCTGCTGGGAGGTATAGTTCTCTGTGTTTTCCCAGCTATGATTTTTTTTCTCATACATTTGCAGAATATAGAGGTGCCATTGCATTGGCTGATTCTTCTCG
This sequence comes from uncultured Phycisphaerales bacterium, assembly GCA_963769245.1. Classification (GTDB taxonomy): domain Bacteria; phylum Planctomycetota; class Phycisphaerae; order Sedimentisphaerales; family Anaerobacaceae; genus Fen-1362. Next base: position 459,067 of record CAVYKU010000001.1, on the reverse strand, counting down.
CCTTGCTCTTTGTTAGCGGCGTTTGGGCGGTGATATTGAGCTTGTTCAAATTAGACGAAAAAGGCGAGTTGTCTTGTATTGTCGGCGCGGTTATGGCGATTGGTTTCGCCATGTTCGCGTTTTTGGTTGCGTGGCGTGAGAAAAAAGGTTGGAGCGGCGGCATTTCATTCCTTCCCCCTGCATGGAATCAGGTCCTGCCTCGGTTGTTGTTTGCACTCGGCGGCTTGCTTGCAACGATTATGGCGGCCTCTCTTTTGCGGAAGGCCATCAGGAATCATAGAAAGGTATGACGACAAAAAGTTAATATGGAAAACAAAAACGTTAGTTGCCCCTATTAGTCCCTCGGATATGAACTTATTATGAAAGGTAACCGCTATGTACGGTATATTTGCAAGGCCAAGTATTATAATTGCAGACGATGCTGAGCGTGCGGCTGCAGGTGCGGAAAGCAAGGCTGAGTCGCTTGAAATTAGAGTCCGTGCGCTTGAAGCCCATCTTACCAAGGCCATGATTATCAGCGAAACCTTGTGGGAAATCATGAAGGGAAAATGGAACCTTACCGAAGATTTTCTTGAGGACCAGCTCAGTAAGGTTGACCTTCGTGAAAGCACGTCAAAGGAATGTCCCAAATGTCACCATATGATTGCTCCGCATCACCCGTTTTGCATCTATTGCGGCCAGGTCATTGATAACTCAATATTTACATAAGAAGGGGAACAACGGGGACAGCTGACGTTTTTTATCTAACTGTTTACCGTTTACGCGGCGGGCGGTGCTTGCCTTTGCCCTGAGGTTTTTTAACGGGTTCCGGCGTCGGTTCGGATTCTCTGTGTGACCGGACGAACAATCGAATAGGCACTTCGGCTACGGGCAGCAATTCACTTAATTGCCCAACAACGAACCGGCGATAGCTCTCGTCGAAGAGGTTCGGCTTATTGACGAACATAAGAATTGTTACGGGGTTAATTGCGACCTGTGTTGCGTAATAGATTTTTGGTTTACCGAGTTTCGCGCCGCCGGGCTGCGTTTCTTTTATAATCTCGAAGGCGTTGTTTAGCTTTGAGGTCGGTATCCACGTCGTCGCCTGCTTGAAAAGCTCCGCGGCCAAATCGAGGACGCTTTTGACATTTTTGCCCTTGTTGGCGGTTGTGAAGGCAATCGGCGCATGGCTCAAACCCGGCAAAACCTTCGTCAGGTAATCTTCATATTGGCTTGTGTCGGCGACATCCTTCGCAAGGTCCCATTTGTTGACGACGATGATGCAGGCCCTGCTTTCTTCGGCAATTGCCTGCGCGAGTTTTTTGTCGGGCACCGATACGGGCGTGGTCGCGTCAATCATCAGCAGCACAACATCAGCCCTGCGCACCGAGCTTGTCGCGCGGACAAAACTATAAAATTCTATGTTGTCTGCGAGCTTGCCTTTTTTCTTTACGCCCGGCGTATCGATGACGATGATTGTTTTGCCGTCTTTCTCGAACCGGATGTCAATCGCGTCGCGGGTTGTGCCGGGTTTTTCGCTGACAATAACTCTTGTATCATCGACCATTGCGTTGACAATCGAGCTTTTGCCCGCGTTTCGTTTGCCGACGATTGCGATTTTCATAACGGGTTCGACCGGCTTAGTCGATTCGAGATTTTTCACCCGGTCGAGGATTGCGTCTAACAATTCCTCTTTGTTGACGTTGTTTTTGGCGGAGATGCACATAAACTCGCCAAAGCCCAGTCGGCCGAATTCGCCCGCCTCCGGGAATTTGCTCGCGACATCGGCCTTGTTCGCTACACCCATAACCTTGAGGTTGTGTTTGCGAAGCAATCTGGCGATTATCTGGTCGAGAGACATAATCCCTTCGCGGACATCGACCACAAACAGGACTAAGTTCGCCGAATCGATTGCCCGCTGGATTTGCCCGTGGACGTGGCTTTCGAGGTGGTCTGCGTCAACGATGCCGTAGCCGCCCGTATCGACAAGCTCGAAATACTTTCCGTCTTTTTCGATGATTGTGCTGACGCGGTCGCGCGTAACGCCGGGCGTCGGCTCGACGATGCTTATCATTCTGCCCGCCAGCCAGTTAAACAAGCTGCTTTTGCCCACGTTGGGTCTTCCAATTATCGCGACTACCGGTAATGACATATCTGCCTGCTCAATATAACCAGGAATAGAACCTGTGGAAATAAACGGGGGATTTATCCGCCGTTGTCGCGGATTATAACAGAAAACGCGGACGTTTACACCGAAGAAACCTTTTAGGAGTTTTCTTTATTGCAGACGGATTACGAAATCCTGCGTCGTTATCGCCGCGGTGCCGACCTGCAATTTTTTCCAGGTCATTGTCTTGGTCGGATTTTTTACCGTTATCTTGTCGATTGCGCTGGCCGTCAGTCCGAAGGGTATGCCGTTATTGGAATACTCCGGAAACGCCAGGTAAGCGCTGCCGATGTGTTTGGCCGTTACGTTGCTGTTTATTATGCCGAACGGCTCTCCGACAATACCTGTTATTTTCAACGTTTTCAGAAGTCCGTTTGCGGCGGTGAAATTGGAATCAGCAAGTTCGCCGGCGGTTATGGTCCCGCAGCTGCCGACAATATTCCACGTGGAATCATCAATCCGGCCCGCAATATTTACTTTATTCAATGATACGCCCTTTGGGCTGCCGGCGCCGCTGAGGTTCACATCCGCGCCGAAATCACCTGCTGTGCCGCTCAATGCGTTGCCGTCGATTGTCAGCGATGAAATCCAGGGCGCGCTTAATGAGCCGCTCTTCCACTCTGTCGCCTGCAATGTCTTAATCGGGGTTCCGCTCGTCAGGGCCAGGTTGTTTATCCGCCCGAGCTTCAGGGAGCAGGCGGCTTTCGTCAATAAGGAAGAGCCGATGTTTATATTACTGCTGCCCGATATGTCATTGAGGGTAATCGTAGCGCAGCTGCCGTTAATATTAATGTCCCCGTTCAAATCGACGTTGCCGGCGTTTATTGTTTTGATTGGGCCGTCGGCCTCGATATTGCCGACGCTTGTTTTGGCGTTAGGTTCCGGCGTGATGGTCAATACCGATTTATTGGTGGTGCCGCTCAGGATAATATTCGCAAAACTGCAGTCGCCCGGCACATTACTGTCGTTTTCCACAACGGCGGACCCGCCGCCCGTCAGCGAGAATGTTACCATGTTGCCGGCGCAGTCCGGGGCATGCAGTTGATGATTCTTTAGACCGCCTAATGTGCCGAATCCTGTGTTTATATCAAATGCGGTATGACGCCTGCTGACCTTGCCTACTTCTATTGCTATATCGTTGTCATTCTGAACCTGGTACCAGCGCCCGAAATCAAGCTCGGCAAACCATTTGCCGGGGTTAAGGCTTAAGGCATTTGCCTCGACAGCATTTTTCCCGTAGTCCTGTTCTGTCAGGTTGCTGTCGGAAGGATTGTCGAAACCGAACCGGATGGTATTCACATTCGAGTCGCTGCATTTTGTCCAGGCAAATTGAAGCGGGCTTATCACGCCTTCGGTGTCCAGCGGGTATTTTATTTCAGGTCTTTGTGTCGGCTGTGCAATCGACCCCGGCTGGTCTGGAATCCCGAAATTAACTACTGTTTCATCCGGATTGTTGTCTGTGTAGGTTATGTTGATTGTGTATTGGCCGTCCGGGTAACGATTCAGCCCATTGGCCTCGTAGAACCATTCCTGGTATTGCCAGTCAGTTATCCCATTTTGTGTATTACGTGCCCCTGTGATATGCCTTGAGGGGTCCTGGTTGCCGTCCGGGTAAGTGAGACCGTCCGGCGTTGTGAAGCTTATATTGGAGATAGTACTGTCTGTCTCGATAGCAAAGCGAAAGTCATACGTTTCGCCTATCCTGCCGTCCTTGAGCCAGTTCGTGCAAAATACGCTAAGGTCATTTGTGTCAACCGAACCGTCTTTATTGGCAGGGGAGATATCCGCCCTCATATCGCTGCCGGTTTGTCCCCACTGCTGGGCAAAAATGGCAAAGTCAACGAAATCGACGAAGCCGTCGCAGTCCAAATCGCCTGCCAGTCCAAGGCCGTCGCAATTCCCGGTTACGGCGTTTTCATCGCTTGCGCCGGGGATATAGTCGATGCCCTCCTCTATTTTTATAAATTGAATATGCCTGGTGGGGACGTCCTGCGCGGTCAAAGTGATGTATTTCGGCGAATTAACGTCCGCGGCGTTTACTATTCCTATCTGCCCGGTTACGGTCGTCCCATGCGGCATTACATTAAAATCAGCAGTAACCGTGCATATCCCTGCCGCCCCGCGGGAGGTCCCGCTGGCCGGAGTGATCTGGAAGTACGTTGACCCCTGGATGACGAACAAATAGTAATAAAGCGTGCCGTTTCCGCTATTCCAAACCTTGAAGGTCTTTGACGTGCTGTTCTTATCGAAGACGATTTCCCCTGTGCTCACACCTATCGAAGCTTTAGCCAGCACTATCGTCGAAGACGCAAGGATAACGCTCAAAATGACCGCAGTCGTTTTCGTGTTTTTCTCCTTCCGATTTAACTAATCAAGCGCAAAACCGCCCCTTACCGCCTCCATTCGGCTGTGCAGTTACCCGGGGAAATCCTTTTCGCCTCCTTACCTCGCACCCAACAAACCCTATACGAGATTGTGCTTATTATATCTTATTACACAGGAAAAGTCAAGGCGAAATGAGCTGTTTTTGCGGGATTACGCGGTTTTCGCAGGGGTCGTTTCCGTGAATTCGAACACCTGCTCTATGCCCACCCCGAATGCCCTTGCTATCCGGAAGGCCAAAGGCAGCGAAGGGGCGTATTTGCCCTGCTCCATGGCAATTATCGTCTGGCGTGTTACGCCCGCGATGTCGGCCAATTGCTGCTGGGTCATTTCGCCTTTTTCAAAGCGCAGCCGGCGAATGTTGTTTTTCAGCTCATTTGTCTCCATCGCCCCTCCTGAAAAAGTATTGAGCCAGAACCGCTGTCGAATAGATCATCATAAGGATTAATAGAGCGCCAAAGATAATAAGCGGAAGCGACCAAGCAGGGACGCAGCCATCGTCGCCGAAAATAGTTTGCGGGATTACGCTGACGGCAGGGAGCACTATCCAGGCCGATATAAAGGCAGCCATTGCAGCCCTGGTTGTAATCAGCTTATCGCGTTCGTCGGCCTCTGGTTCTTTAGGGCTTTGTCGCTTTAACGACCAGACAATCAGTGAACCATACAGCAGAAACAAAAGAATCAAAACTGTCAGCTTCAGGAACCGACCGCCTTCGGGTGTCTTCTTTAGGACAAAAAGCTGAAAAAATATGTAAGCAAGCATTGCGAGAGTTAATAATACTACCACCAGATGGCACAGCGCCGTTTTTTGAGTTCTATTCATTTTCTTTTGCCCTCCAGCCGTATTCGTTGAGGGTAACTATCGATTGCAAAAGCATCACAACGAACATCCCGCCAAATACCATCCACGGCAGATAGTTGGTTGTAATAGTGCCATTCGGCCCGATGATGAACCACGGAATCATCGCCGCCGCGACGAATAGAACCCAGAAGATGGCGTAGGCGAAGCCAACGGCTTTGCGTTGAATCGCCGTGTCGCGCTCGTCGAACTGCACCTTGCTTTTATCCTTCCTGAATAAAACAGGGCTAAGGCCGGAAAAGCCCATAATTCCGATAAACCCGAAACCGGCCGCCGCCTGACGAGCGGGTGCCCCAAAGATAAAGTAGCCGATACTAAATGCAATTACGCTAAACCCCAGGGCCAGCAAAATTACGATTAGATTGAACCACGCTATTTTCTGCATTCTGTTCATACCTGATTCTCCTAACTAATGTATGTTATATCGAACATAATGTAATATAAACATTACACTATGTCAAGACAATTTTACAATTTTTTGCAAAATTTTTTCGTACAGGGTAACAGAGGAGGTATTTTAGGATTATTTAACACTGGGCAATTTGAGAGAGGTTTTCCGATATATACGGTATGCAGCTAACAGCATCACAAACAAAGGTATGCCCGTTTTGTGCCGAGACGATACTTTCGGCTGCGATTAAATGCCGGCATTGCGGCGAATTCCTCAATACCGCGCGGGCAAAGGCATTATTGACACAGCCCGACCAAGAGGGCGGTTCAGGCAATGAACAGCAAGCCGACGGCGAGGATACATCGAAAGAGCAGCAGAACAAGGTAGTTTACTCGGGCGGGCCGACTTTGTGGGTGATTGCCTGGGATTTTGTCAAAGGCGGGGCAATACTTCTTGCGGCAATTCTGATAATCGCCTGGCATATCGAACGCATTTCCTGGCTGCATCTTTCCTTTCAGAGCATAGCAATCGTCGGCAAGTACCGGGTGCTGCTGGGGCTGGGCACGATTTTCGTCGTAGGCCTGATTCTCTTTTACAAGGCGTGGAAAATCAGGATGACCCATTACGAGGTCAGCCCCGACCGGATTGAATACGGCGAAGGAGTATTTGAGCGCAAGGTTGATAACCTCGATATGTTCCGCGTGGTTGATATCAAGCTCCGCAGAAATTTCATCGATTGCGTTGTCGGCGTGGGTACGGTGCTCTTGACGACGACGGATAAAAACCATCCGGAGTTCGAGTTCAAGAAAATCAAAAATTCCCACGAGCTTTACGACACCATCAAAAAGGCCGCCCTTTCCGCCGACCGCAGAACTAACGTAGTACACATGGAATAACCTTTACATTTTTTATTTTCCGTTTTCGATTTTCTATTTAAATTAAGGAGGGAGACGGCAGCTGGTTTAATAAAATAGCGAAGGAGAGATTATGAGGAAGGCAATTGTTTTATTTACGGGGATTTTGGTTTGCGGTGCAGTTTGTTTCTTGTGCGGCTGTTCTCCTCAAACCGGAATTCGGAGTGGTCAGGTGCTTAATGCCGTAAATAATGAACCGATTCAAGGAGCGGTCGTCTTCTTTGACTGGCATTTTGGGGGTGTCTTTGGCTTAGGTCCTATAGGAGGGAAATCTTACGAAACATCAACGGATAAAGACGGGAAATATTATATGCCAAGTCAGACGATTGGCAGACCTAACTTTATGTGTGGAAACCTGGACGAACAAGTGTTGATTTATAAAGATGGATATGATGTTTGCTTTGTTGACCTTTCTCGGATTGACTCACCAGGAACCAATCTTTCTGATAATAACCGAACTTATAGCAAGAAAAATAATATTGTGAAACTGTATCCGTGGAAGGAAGGCGAGTCGCACTACGATCACATAAGTTTTATAGATAACACAACCTTTCTTTCTGGGCAGGGTGAACTGTTAAAGAAGGAACTTGAACCAGAAAGAAAACGGGCCAGAGAAGAAAGGTTGAATAAACGCAGAGAAACAAAAAATAAACTGAAAGAAGAGAAAGAACGGGTAAATGCATGGTATGCACAAGTTGGCTGGCCGGTCGGGTGCAACTTCATTCCAAGCACGGCAATCAATCAGCTCGAGATGTGGCAAAAAGACACTTATGACCCGAACACAATCGACCGCGAGCTTGGCTGGGCACAGGATATCGGCTTCAATACCGTCAGGGTGTTTCTGCATTATCTTGTCTGGCAGGAAGACCCGAACGGCTTCAAGGGCAGGATGGATGATTTCCTCAGCATCTGCGACAAGCACAAAATCAGGGTGATGTTCGTTTTGTTCGATGACTGCTGGAACGGCAACGCGAAATTAGGCAAGCAGCCGGCGCCGAGGCCGGGGATTCATAATTCGGGCTGGCTGCAATGTCCCCGTTATGATGAAGTGAACAATGTTTCGAAGTATCCCGTGTTTGAACAATATGTGGAAGATATTTTGCGGTCTTTTGGAAAAGATAAGAGAGTATTGATTTGGGATTTATATAATGAGCCGGGCAACAGCCATAAGCTGGAAGAAAATATGCAGCTTTTGAAAAATGTGGCCCTGTGGGCGAGAATGGCTGAACCGACGCAGCCGATGACGATAGGTGTTTGGAATCAGGACCCGGCACATAAAGGGATAAATGAGTTTCAGATTAATAACAGCGATGTGATTACGTTTCATAACTACTCAGGGCTTGAGAATATGAAACAGGATATCATCAAGTATAAGTCCTACGGCAGGCCTGTGATTTGCACCGAGTACATGGCGAGGGGTATGGGCAGTAAATTCGAGACGCACCTGCCTTTATTGAAAGCTGAAAACGTCGGCGCGCTCAACTGGGGATTTGTCTATGGCAAGACGCAGACGGTTTACCCCTGGGGTTCCAAGCCGAACGCCCCTGAGCCGAACGTCTGGCATCACGATATATTCCGCAAAGAAGGGACGCCTTTCAGTGAACAGGAAATCGAGACAATAAAGAAATTGACGAAGAAAGATTAATCGCATTTCTCCCAATCTTAGAGCAGATACCACACACATGGAATGGCAACCATAGACAAAGCCACGCTTTTTGTGTATAACTATCGCCCTGGTTTAGAAACATAAAAACAATAAATTTATAACTTAAGGAGGCAACGATGAGTACGGGTTTGATGAGATTTGTATGTGCTGTATGTATTTGTCTGGCGGGTATAAGCTATGCGGGTTTGCCTCAGGTGATAGGCAACTTTGAAGACAGCAACGACGGCTGGACGGTGCATTCCGAGGCCGGCGACGGTACGACCGCGCATTTCGTCAAGGAAAACGCAACGCTTGGCAATTGCAGTTTGAAGCTGACTGTGCCGACCGGCTGGCAGAAGGCCATAACTCGTGATTTGTCAGACGATGCGAATCTGCTGGCGGCCCTCGGCAAAGCCGCGAAGCTGCAGGTCGATGTAACCTTGAAAGCCAAGGAGTGGGTCATCGGCTCCGGCTGGGTCAAGGCAATCGAGTGTATCGTGATACAGGATGATTTTGGCGGCTGGCAGCAGATAGACCCGGCCGATGGGGACACCGCATGGGACGGCTCAGCTGATAAAACGGTTACGGTCTCTTTTGATATTCCTGCTCAAACCCCGCCGGACCTGACACACGCAAGTATCACTCTCATTACAAACTATGATGGCGTGACCACTGCCGGCAATTTCTATTTTGACAACGTGCGATTAGTTGGGGCAGGCGAGCCGAATCAGCCCAAACAAGCTGTTAAGGCCGTCGAACCAAATAAACCTAAAGAGCCGAATAAACCGGCAAAGTAGAAAAGAATACAACATCGCAAGGACACAAGAGCACAGGTGCACAAGTTCACAAGAGCTTGTGCACTTTTGTTTCAAGGGCGAGCAGTTTCTTTTTTGTGCTCGTTCCGCCGATGGCGCTGAAATTGCCGAGTGAGCCATCGGAGTGGATTACGCGATGGCAGGGGATAATCAGGGGGATAGGATTTCTCGCCAATGCGCTTCCGACTGCCCGGTTTGCGCGGGGTTTGCCAATCATACCGGCTAACTGGGAATAAGACACTGTCTTGCCAGGAGGTATTTTTCTGCACGCGGCCAGCACTTTGCGGGCGAAAGGCGGAAGTTTGTCGAGGACAAGGGAGGCATCAAATCTTGCCGGTTTTCCGGCAAAATACGCGATTATTTGCTTTTGCAGGGGCTTCAGGAGGTTTTTGTCAAATTGGGGGTTTTCTAATCCAGCGATAAGGCATTTTTCAATAGTTTTTCGGCTTGGGCAAGGCAGAATAGTGCGAATCACCCCTTTTTTGTCGGCGGCTAAGCCGAAATAGCCCCAGGCGGTATTGAAAATCGTATATTTCATTTGTGCAGCCATACCACAAAAATCATCATATTAAACAGGGCAAAGTCGTTGACGCAAGGGGGAAATTATGTTAAAAGTGCGGGTTTGTAAATATGTGCAGGTAAAAGGTTTGTCGCCCCCGCGTTTTCTAACGAAGACAAGTGAGGGGGCAGGTGGAAATTTTGTCTTTAGACGACCTTAGAAAACGGATTGACGAGATTGACCGCAAGCTTGTCGAGTTGCTCAACGAGCGTGCCAATGTTGTGATAGACATAGGCAAGCTCAAGAACGAGACGGGCAAGCCCGTGTATGCGCCGGACCGCGAGAAGGAAGTGCTTGATAAAGTGGCCGGGCACAACAAGGGGCCGCTGCCGAACAAGTGCCTGCAGGCGATATGGCGCGAGCTGATGAGCGGGTCGTTTGTTCTGGAAAGACCCTTGCGGGTCGGCTACTTGGGGCCCGCCGGCAGCTACAGTCATACGGCGGCGATTTGCAAGTTCGGGCAAAGCGCGGATTATGAGCCGCTTGCTGACATTCGCAGCGTTCTGGATGAGGTCAGCAAGGGACATTGCGATTTGGGTATCGTGCCGATAGAAAATACCCTGGGCGGCGGCGTAATTGAGACGCTTGACGCGCTGGTGGAATCGGATGTGAAGGTTTGCTCGGAGATTTTGATGGCGATTCATCATAATCTTCTGGCCAACTGCAATATAGACCAGATTGAGAAAATTTACTCGAAGCCGGAAGTTTTTACGCAGTGCCGCAACTGGCTTGCCGCGACGTTCAAAGAGGCAAAAACCGTCGCGGAGCCGTCAACGGCAAAGGCCGCGCAGAAGGCCGCCAAAGAAGCGAAGTCGGCGGCAATCGGCTCGACGGTGGCGGCGGAACTGTATGGGCTGAAAATCGTGTGCGAAAGCATCGAGGACACCCCCAACAACGTAACGAGGTTTTTTGTGGTCGGGCGCGAAGACGCCAGGCCCACCGGCGAAGACAAGACCGCGGCGATATTCAGCACCGCCCACAAAGCAGGAGCCTTGGTCGATGTGCTCGAGGTTTTCAAGAAGTACGAAGTTAACCTGACTAATATAGAATCGAGACCCAGCAAAAAAAGACAATGGGAATATTACTTCTTTGTGGATTTTCTGGGTCATCACGACGACGAAAAAGTTCAGAAGGCCTTCGACGAGGCGAAAAAACACTGCCTGCAGCTTTCGGTGCTGGGCAGCTTCCCGCGGGCGACGGAAGTATTGGGGTAAATTTAGGAGAGCAGGGTGCGAAAATCATTTATAGCGGGCAACTGGAAAATGAATACCGACGTTCACAGCTCAGTCAAGCTGGCTGAAGGCGTCGTTTCAGGTTGTAGAGACGTGGCGGGCAGCAAAGTTGACGTAGCCGTGTGCCCGCCATTTGTTTATCTTCAGCAGGTGGGCAAAGCCCTTCAATCGTCGCATATCGGGCTTGGCTCGCAGGATATTTATTTCGAGCAGAAAGGCGCGTTTACGGGTGAGATTAGCGCGGCGATGCTCAAGGATATCGGCTGTGCTTACGCGTTATGCGGTCACTCGGAGAGACGGCACGTTATCGGCGAGACCGATGAGCTGATAAACAAAAAGGTCCACGCTGCCATATTGGGGGGGCTTTTGCCGATTTTGTGCGTAGGCGAACTGCTCGATGAGCGAAAGGCGAACAAAACCGACGAGGTAGTAACGCGGCAGATGAAAAAGGGCTTGGCGGGATTAATCGCAGAAAAAATGTCGGCTGTTACGATTGCGTATGAGCCGGTATGGGCGATAGGGACAGGGTTGACCGCGACACCTCAGCAGGCACAGGAAGTGCACGCCATGATTCGGAAATTAGTCGCCCAGATGTATGACAGAAAAATTGCCGACGCGATTCGCATTCAGTACGGCGGGTCGGTAAAGCCAGATAACGCGGGCGAGCTGATGAGCCAGGAAGACGTTGACGGCTTACTGGTCGGCGGGGCAAGCTTGAAAGCGGAAGATTTTGTGGCGATCGTTAAAGCGTCGGTTTGATTATAAAAAACTAAACGAAATAGGGGACATATTATGACATTGAATCCGGTATTGGCGGCAGGTTTAATAATGAACATTCTCGCGGTTATTTTTGTGGTTGGTTCGGTGGCACTTATGCTGGTGATATTGATTCAAAAAGGCAAAGGCGGCGGACTTAGCGGCGCTTTTGCCGGCGGTATGGCCAGCGGCATACTGGGCAGCAAGACAGGCGACGTTCTTACGTGGATTACTATCAGCATGGCCAGCTTATTTATTCTTGTTGCTCTTGTGCTGGACAAGTGGTGGCGTCCGTCAATGAGCGGGCCGGCATCGAGAACTCGCGCTCCGATAACCAGCAATGATACCGGCAGGGCGCAGAACAGCCGGCGCCTGCACCGGCAGACCAGCAGGGGCAGAACGAGAAGCAATAAAAAGGATAGGCAAAAGATAATCGCACCGGACACAGGGTTTGTGTTCTTGTGCGATTAATTGAATAAACTGTCGAGGTTTCTATTTATGATAAATAGTATGACCGGATATGGGAACGCGGATGGCCGGCTGAGCGGCGTTACTTATTTAGTCGAAATCAGCACGGTCAACAACCGCTATTTCAAGCCGACAATTCGGTTGCCGGAAACGCTTGGGTTTCTGGAAAGCGACGTGGAAAAAGAGCTGCGCCGGGAGGTGTCGCGCGGCACGGCTAACTATACGCTCAGGCAAAAAGGCGCACCGGCAGAGGCGCTTTTCGAGATTAACGAAAAGGCGCTGACGACGCTGCTTAAACGGCTCGGCAAAATTTCACCGTCGGCCGGCCTGGAACGCGAGCTTGATTTGAGCGGATTGCTGGCGTTGCCGGGAATTTTGTCACCTGCGGTGCCGAGCAGCAGGGAGGCCGACAGGATTCGGCGAAAAGTGCTGGCGATTACGAAACAAGCGCTGAAGGGGCTTAAGTCGATGCGCGCCGCGGAAGGCGAAGCCCTGTCGGCAGACCTCGAAAAACATTGCAGGGCGATAAAAACCTCGCTCGAGCAGATACGAACTCGCAGTGCCGCCGGGCCTAAGCAGTACGCTGAAAAACTCAAAAGAAGAATCGAAGAGCTGCTCTCGGTTGCCAAGTTAAAGTTGAATGACGAGACATTATCGCGCGAGGTTGCGATTTTCGCGGACAGGGCGGACATATCGGAAGAAATCGCCCGGCTGGATTCGCACCTGGTGCAGTTTACAAAAGGTTTGAAGAGCAGTGCCGGACAAGGCGAAGGCCGCAAGCTCGATTTTATCTGTCAGGAAATGCTCAGAGAGGCCAACACTATCGGCAGCAAGGCAGGCAACTCCGAGATTGTGCATTTAGTTGTGGATATCAAGTGCCGGATAGACCGGATCAAAGAACAGGTCCAGAACGTGGAATAACGAATCGCCGATGAGCAGGTTACAAGCGTCAAAGGGAATTATTGTCGTAATAAGCGGCCCCAGCGGCGTAGGCAAGAGTACGATTTGCAGGGAATTGGTCAAACGGCTGGACGATGCGTGCCTGAGCGTTTCGGTGACTACGCGACCCAGGACGCCGAAAGAAGTTGACGGCAAAGATTACTGGTTTGTCGGCAGGGACGAATTTCAGCGGAGAATCGAAAAGGGTTTGCTGCTGGAACACGCTGAGGTCTTCGGCAATTTTTACGGCACGCCGAAGGACAAGGTTAATGAGGCGATTGCCGCTGGCAAAGTGGTGATTCTGGAAATAGACGTTCAGGGCGGCAGACAGATTAAAAAACTGTATCCGGGTACCGTGATGGTGTTTATACTTGCCCCGACGCCAAAGGAGCTTGCAGGCCGGTTGCACGGCAGGGGCAGAGACGATGAGGAAGCGGCGAAACGCCGCCTCAGCCAGGCGTCAAATGAGATTGCGGTCGCCCGGCAGGATTATCAGTATATGGTTGTAAACGACAAGCTGGACGCGGCGGTAAATGAAATAATAGGAATAATCGAAACGGTAAGGAAAAAATAGGCGGCATAGGCAATTAATTGTGGAGTCGAATAAATGATTGAAGACCTTAAGAATATCGAGCTGGTAAGAAAAGTAGGCGGGCGGTTCAAGTTGACGGCCCTGATTCAGAAACGGCTGATGGAATTGATGCAGGGAGCGCGGCCTTTGATTGAAGACGCCGAGGGTATGGGCCAGCTTCAAATCGTCGTCGAGGAAATCAAACGCGACAAGATTGCCATCGACTACGAAAACAGCGACATCGACAAGCCCGGCAGCACGACGTAAGCGAAACCGTGAATCGCTCAGAGGCGAACGAATATGGCCAAACAAGAATCAAAACTTGATGGCATTAAAATTGTGCTGGGTGTAAGCGGAGGCATTTCCGCGTATAAAGCGATTGACCTTGCCAGCAAACTGACGGCCGGCGGCGCCGAAGTGAGGACGGTCCTGACCGAAAACGCACTTCACTTGGTGGGCGCCAAGAGTTTCGAAGCCGTTACAGGCGGGCCTGTTCATACGAGCATGTGGGAGCAGGAGGAGTTTAAAATCGGGCATATTAATCTGGCTGACTGGGCGGACGTGATTATCGTTGCGCCCGCTACGGCGAACGTCTTAGGCAAATTCGCCCACGGCATCTGCGATAACCTGCTCAGCACGATGCTTTGCGCCTGCTGGGCCAAACCAATGCTTTTTGCTCCGGCCATGAACGACAAGATGTGGACCAACCCTGCGGTGCAGGAGAATGTCAAATTCGCCGAACGAATCGGCGTGGAGTTTGTAGGGCCGCGGCAGGGTCGGCTTGCCTGCGGCACCGAAGGCGTCGGCAGGATGGCCGAACCGCAGGAAATCCTTGAGGCGGTTGAAAAAATCTCCGCCGGACTTAAACACAAACGCAAGTAGGTTTCTCCAGGATGTATTCTCGAAAGCGACGGCGAAAACTTCAGTTCTTGATTACGGCCGGGGGGACGCGAGAATATATTGACCCCGTGCGATTCATTTCCAACGCCAGCAGCGGCAAAATGGGTTACGAGCTTGCGCGGTCGGCGCTTTTGGCCGGACATAAGGTGACGTTGATAACGGCCCCAACGAATCTGAACGCCCCAGAAGAAGCCGGCGTAGTCAGGGTCGAGTCCGCCCGCGATATGTTCGAGGCGGTAAAAAACAAATTTGGCGGATGCGACTGCCTGATTATGACCGCGGCGGTCTCGGATTATACGCCGGTTAAATCCGCCCGGCACAAAATAAAAAAAAGCCCCGGCGCCATTACGCTGAAATTAAAGCCCACTCAGGATATTTTGAAATGGGCCGGGACTCACAAGAAGCAAAATCAGGTTGTCGTCGGCTTTGCGCTGGAAGACAGTAATATAAAGGTCGGCGCAGAACGCAAAATGCGGGATAAAAATCTGGATATGATTATCGCCAACACGCCCGCCGCCATCGGCAGCGAGCGGTGTAAGGTTTGGGTAAAAAAAGCTGGCCGGGAATGGCGCAGGTTTGCTGATGCGCCGAAAAGGCACGTTGCCAACCGGCTGATGCGAATGATTGAGCAGTCGATACGGGGGCAATAGTTGGAATCAAAAAATCCCGGCGGTAAAATGATTGGGGAAAATAAAAACAAGCTGCTTGTGCCCGGGCTTTGTCTGTTGTTGATTGCTGGTGTCGTCGCGGTATATGCACAAACAGGCGGCTTCGGCCTTGTCGCCTATGATGACCCATTCTACGTGACAGTAAATCCGCAGGTGTTGGGAGGATTGACCTGGGACGGCGTTAAATGGGCATTTACAACTATGCATGCGGGCAACTGGTTTCCGCTTGTTTGGCTGTCTTTGATGCTGGACAGAACTTTGGGGGCAGCAGCGGGAGGTTTTCATTTAGTCAACGTCGCATTTCATATCGCCAACACAATTTTGCTGTTTTGGGTTTTGAAGCGATATACCAAGGCGGTTTGGGCAAGCTTTTTTGTGTCGGCGTTATTTGCCTTGCACCCTCTGCACGTTGAATCCGTCGCCTGGGTAGCTGAGCGAAAGGACACGCTGAGCACGATGTTCTGGCTGCTTACGATGCTGGCATATTTGCAATACGTGGAAATTCCGTCGGCCAGGCGGTATGTGGTTTTCTGTGTGGTTTTCGCGCTGGGCCTGATGTCAAAGTCGATGCTCGTAACGCTGCCGTTTGTGCTTGTGCTTATGGATTACTGGCCTTTGAAGCGGCTTTTGCCCGAAGAGAAAAGCAACGGCGTTACGATTGGTCGGCTGCTGTTCGAGAAGATGCCTTTGTTTTTATTGTCGGCCATATCGTGTGTAATTACCGTTATCGCACAAAAAAACGGCGGGGCGGTAGCGAAAATAAGCATCGTGCCTTTCAGCCAGCGAGTCGGTAATGCTCTTGCTGCATATTGCCAATACTTAATAAAGATGTTCTGGCCTGTTGACCTGGCGGTTTTTTATCCTCACCCGATAAAATCGCTCGCCGGCTGGAAGGTCGCTGTGTCATTGGCTGTTTTGCTGGCGATTACAATTGTGGTGATATTGCTTCGGCGTCGTCGCTACCTGCTTGTCGGCTGGCTTTGGTATCTGGGGACATTGGTCCCTGTCATCGGGCTTGTGCAGGTGGGAGCCCAGGCGATGGCCGACAGATACACTTACGTGCCGCTGACGGGAATTTTCATTATGCTTGCCTGGGCCGCGGGCGATTTTGTTGCGCAAAGGCGATTCGGGCGAATCCTCGCGGGTGTTGCCGGCTCGGCGATTATCGGCGTGCTTGGGGCGATGACGTTTGTGCAGGTAAGTTACTGGCGGGACACTTTTTTGTTATTTACGCATTGTGCTGCCGTAACCCCTGATAATGTTATCGTGCGGGAATACATGGGTATCAGTTTTGTGGAAAAGGGCGACCCTGAATCGGCCTTGCGCGAGTTTGAGGCGGCCCTGAGGTTTGAACCGAACGATATTCGAACGCTTTATAATATCGCAGGCATGCGGACCAGGCAGGGCAGGATTGACGAGGCGATTGAGTACTACAACCGCATCTTGAAGCTCAAGCCGGGCGATGCGGGTACATGTGTCGCCATCGCATCGATAAGGGCGGCAAGAGGTGAATTTGAGCGTGCGATAGATTCATACAAGGAGGGTTTGAAATACAATCCCAACGATGCTGAGATGCACAGCGGCCTTGGGCTGCTGTTATTGCGATTGAACCGTGTCGATGAGGGGATAAAAGAGCTGGAGCAGTCCGTTAAAATCAAAGCGGATTCGGCAGCATACTGCAACCTCGGACTCGCCTGGGCTCAAAAGGGCCGGTTGGACAGGGCGATGGAGTGTTACGCAAAGTCGATTCAGCTGAAACCGGACAATGCCAATACCCACTACAATTTGGGCAATGCGTATTTTACGCATAATATGCCGGAAAAAGCGATTGCGGAGTACCGAGCGGTGATTCGGGCGATGCCGGATTTCGTCAGGGCATACGACATGCTGGCGATAGTGCTTATACAAGCGGGGAAGATTGATGAAGCGACAGCCACATACGAACAGGCGCTTAAAATCGACCCTGCCGACAAAAATGCCCGGTTAGGTTTGGAAAAAATCCGTGCTGCGCAAAAAGGCGGCTCGCCTAAGCAATAAAAACAGAGAGATGCTTTACGTTTTTATTCCGAAGACCGTTTTGAGCCAGGTTTTCGCCATCAAATGTGTGCCCGCCACGGTGGGATGAACGCCATCCGCTGCCCAGTATTGGGGCGGCGCATTTTTCACTGCCTCATCGAACGCCGACTGGAAGGGAACAAAAATGGTTTTGAATTCTGCGGCCACCTTCTTCGCGGCATCACGATAGCCGTCAAAGGCGGGGAACCATTTCTCATTCACCGAGCCGCACTTGAGGACAAATGGCTCGCAGATAACCAGCTTAACTCCGGGCAATGCCTTCTTGGTCCGCTCAAGCAGGGCACGATAATCATTTTGATATGTCTCCAGCGTGCCTTTGTATCCGGCGTTCAATGTATGCCAGAAATCGTTAACGCCCACGAGGATACTGAGCAAGTCGGGCTTTAAGTCGATACAATCTTTGTCCCATCGTTCGGCGAGCTGGAAGACCTTGTTTCCGCTGATTCCGCGGTTGTATATAACGGGCTTGATTTTTGAGTATTCATCCAGCAAAGCCCCGGCGGTCAGCAGCACGTAGCCGGACCCAAGACACTGCGAATCGTTGGGGGTATTCTCCTTGCTGCGGTTTCGTCCCCAGTCGGTGATTGAATCGCCCTGGAAAAGAACGACCTTGTTCGTTTCCGTCAAACGGCATGACCCCGCGCCGGCGGATTGAGTCGTCGAACAGCCGGAAGACCAGAGAAGTGAAGATGCCGTTAAGCCGGCTGTCGCTGCAAGAGCGGTCTGTTTGAGAAAGTCCCGCCGGTCGTGAAGATTTGCCCTTGAAATTTTGTCAGCCATTTCAATTCTCCTAAGTTATTAATCCTTGATACCCAGGTCATCTTTTGTCAACAGCGACTCGAATTTATAGCCGGCCGATGTGATGTTCTCGCCCGCGCCCTGCTTGCGGTCTATAACAGCGACGATTTTCTTGACCTTTCGCCCGCCTCGGTGATTACCTTCGCGGCCTCAAGCACCTGTCCTCCCGTTGTGGCGATATCCTCAACGAGCAGTACAACGTCGCCCTTACTGAGTTTGCCTTCAACGAGCTTTCCTGTGCCATAATCCTTTTTACTGTTCCGGATAATGACCCATTTTTTGCCTGATTCCATAGCCGCCGCCGCTGCAAGCGCGACGCCGCCGAGTTCCGCGCCGGCGATTAAAGTTACATCATCGCCGACGTGCTTGGCGAATTCCTTGCCGAGCGCCTTTAATATATCCGGGCAGGTCTCGAAGAGATACTTATCGAGATAGTATTTGCTGCGTTTGCCGCTTCTCAGAATAAAATCGCCCTCAAGATACGCCGTTTCCTTTACGCGTTTGATTAATTCGTTTCTGGTCACTTTGCGGTTCCTTTATACGTGGAGGTCAACTTTTCGATTAAGCTGCTGTTTATATTTTCTTATTGCCGGGATTGCCACTTGTTTTATGAAATTATCGACCTGGTGAGGTGCGAGGCCGACGTAATCCTTTGAGTTCAGCACTTTGGCAAAATCAACTTTCGCAAATGCGGCGTCTGCTTTGAGCCGGTTGATGAGGTCGTTGGGTTCGCCTAATTGTTTTACTTGCGCCGCGGCCTCGTGCGAGTGCCGGCGAATCTTTTCGTGAATTTCTTGTCTGTGGCCGCCTGCCTTGACGGCTGCCATAAGAATATTTTCCGTTGCCATAAAAGGCAGTTCCGCCGCGACGTGCAAAGCGATGACCCGCGGATAAACTACGAGGCCATCGAGAACGTTGGTCAGTATTTCGAGGATGCCATCAACTGCCAAAAATGCCTCCGGGATTACAAGTCGTCGGTTTGCGGAATCATCTAATGTGCGTTCAAACCATTGCTGCGAGGCGGTCATGGCAGGGCTTGTTGCTAATGACAGAACAAATCTCGAAAGCGCAGTTACCCTTTCGCAACGCATTGGGTTGCGTTTGTAAGCCATAGCGGATGAGCCGACCTGTGATTTCTCAAACGGCTCTTCGATTTCCTTTAGGTTTGCCAGGAGGCGCAGGTCTGTACAGAGCTTCTGGGCAGATTGGGCGATTGAGGCGAGGGCGTTTATTGCCAGAGTGTCGATTTTCCGCTGATATGTCTGGCCCGTTACGGTACATATATTTTTGAAACCGAATGCGGCAGCGACCATTTTGTCCAATCTATCAACTTTGTTCTGGTTGCCGTCGAATAAGGCGAGGAATGACGCCTGCGTGCCCGTTGTGCCTTTGATGCCCCTGAAGGGGAGTGTATCTAAACGGTGTTCGACCTCTTTGAGGTCCATCGCGAATTCATAGCACCACAGCGTCGCGCGTTTGCCGACGGTGGTCAGTTGCGCGGGCTGATAATGTGTGAAGCCAAGCGTCGGCGTCGCCTTATATTTTTTGGCGAATCGCGCCAGCAGGTTTATGACCGCTGCGACTTTGCCCGCGGTGATTTGCAGCCCCTCGCGAATAATAATCAAATCGGCGTTGTCGGCTATATCGCAGCTTGTCGCACCGAGGTGAATAATCGGCGCTGCCTTCGGAGCCGCATCAGCGAATGTGTGAATATGCGCCATTACGTCGTGACGTACCTTCTTTTCGTATTCCGCGGCCTTCTTGAAATTGATGTCGTCAAGATGCTTTGCCATTTCAGCAATTTGCGCGTTGGATATTTTCAGCCCGAGCTTCTTTTCCACTTTTGCCAGCTCAAGCCATATTCGTCGCCACGTGCCGAATTTCTTTTGCGGGCCGAATAATTCGGCCATTTCCTTCGATGCGTTTCTCTCCACCAGCGGACTTGTATAAATTTTAAAGTTCTCTGCCATTTTCAATCCTTTTCATTTGGCTAATTTATTTTCGCGTTCAGCGAGTAATTTTTCGATTTCGGCTATATCGTTTTTGGTCAGTATCCAGTCGGCAGCAGGTGCGGTTTCGGCGATTTGGGACGGTTTTCGTGCGCCGACTATGCCAGCGGTTACTTCCGGTCTGCGAAGCACCCAGGCGATAGCTAACTGGGCAAGCGTCCTTTTGTTTCTCTCAGCGATTGGTCTTAGTTTATCGACAAGCGATAACGTCGTGGAAAATTCCGGCT
This sequence comes from uncultured Phycisphaerales bacterium, assembly GCA_963769245.1. GTDB lineage: Bacteria > Planctomycetota > Phycisphaerae > Sedimentisphaerales > Anaerobacaceae > Fen-1362. Next base: position 438,712 of record CAVYKU010000001.1, on the reverse strand, counting down.
CCTGGTAATCGCTGCTTTTTAATCGATGGTCGTCGGTCGCAAGCGTCGTGAGATATTTTTTGCTGAATTTACCCGTCAGGAGTCCCCGCTGCATCGGGCTGTATGTCACCACGCCTATATTATTTTTTGCGCAGTAGGATAACAACTCCGCCTCAACTCCCCTGCGAATCATACTGTAAGGCGGCTGCAAAGATGCGACCGGCGCGATTTTGCGGATTCTGTCGAGCTGAGCCGTATTATAATTGCATACGCCTATATGCCTGACCTTTCCCTGCTTTTGCAAACGTGCCATTTCTCCCCAGCCCTCTTCGATATCCTTTTCCGGGTCGGGCCAGTGCATCTGATACAGGTCAATTGCTTCAACGCCGAGGCGCTTCAAGCTTTCTTCGCACTCTTTGCGGATGCTTTCCGCCTTAAGACAGCCGATTTTTTCTCTTTTATCGTTCCAGAGCAAGCTGCACTTGGTCGCGATAATAGGTTTCACCTTGATTTGCTTTAATGCCCTGCCTACAAGTTCTTCGGAATGCCCGCAGCCGTAAATTGCCGCGGTATCAATCCAGTTTATGCCGATGTCGATGGCCTTCAAGATTGCGGCGACCGCCTCGTTTTCATCCTGCGGGCCCCAGCCGTATTGCCAGGGACCGCCTATGGCCCAGGTACCTAAGCCAACGACGGTCAATTCCAAATCTGTATTACCAAGTCGCCTTGTGCGCATAGCAAACTCCGAAACAGAAATATTCCGGTAATAGGATATTGCCGAACAGCACGTTTAGCAACACTGTTAAGTAGTTTTTCGGATGCGGAAGCGGTTCGTTGGCGCGTGAAATTTAATACTTGTATCGCCAACAATAATTAGTTATACTTATGCAATTACCATTGCCGCTTATATTAAACGCTGGTCGCCGTAGAATTTTATAGACAGGCAAGTCGAATTGTATATGGTGTTCAGCATAATATTTTTGAAATGAGTTTTTAATGCAGCAGGAACCAAATTTACAGCAGAAGCTGAAAGACCTGGTAATAGGCAAATCCCGTAGCCCGCGGGATACGCGGATTTTCCACAAACTTTCGCTCATAGCGTTTTTTGCTTGGGTGGGTCTTGGTGCCGATGGCTTGTCATCCTCCTGCTACGGCCCGCAGGAGGCGTTCCTGGCGCTTGGTCATCATCCGTATTTGGCAGTTTTCGTCGCGATTGCCACGGCGCTGACGGTTTTTATCATCAGTGCCAGTTACTCACAAATAGTTCAACTTTTCCCCACAGGCGGCGGCGGTTATCTTGTCGCAAGCAAACTATTATCACCCGGACTGGGGATGCTCTCCGGCTGCGCACTGCTCATCGACTACGTGCTGACAATCGCCGTCTCAATCGCCAGCGGCACCGATGCCCTGTGCAGCATGCTTCCCTTGAAATGGCAGTCATACCGCCTCAGTTTCGCAGTGTGCGTTGTTTTGCTTATGACGCTGCTGAATATGAGAGGGGTCAAAGAGTCGATATTGCCGCTGGTACCTGTTTTTCTTGCGTTTCTCGTTACCCACGTCTTCGTAATCCTGTACGCGATGTTTACGCACCTGACGGCACTGAAAGGGATTGCGGTTTCCACCGGTGCCGATGTGCACAGCAGTATTTCTGAGGTTGGTTTCTGGGGGATGATGTTTTTAATGGTGCGTGCGTTCAGTATGGGCGCAGGCACATTCACCGGAATTGAGGCAGTTAGTAACGGCATACCGGTTCTAAGGGAGCCGAGAGCAGAAACCGCCAGACACACGATGCGCTATATGGCCTTTTCGCTTGCCTTTATGGTTCTTGGACTGGCGATTGGGTATCTGATTTACGGGGTGACATCTGAACCCGGCAAGACCTTAAACGCGGTTCTTTTTGAGCGTGCGACACAGGGCTGGAATACCAATTATGCCGTCATTCTCATCTTTGTTGCGCTTATGTCGGAGGCGACGCTTCTGTTTGTTGCCGCCCAGACCGGATTTCTGGATGGCCCCAGGGTGCTGGCGAATATGTCTCTCGACAGGTGGTTCCCCACAAGGTTCTCAGCGCTTAGCGACCGGCTGGTAATCCAGAAGGGAATCATGATTATGGGCGGCCTGTCCCTTGTGATAATGATTATCTCCAAGGGCTCAGTCGGGTTCCTCGTTGTTCTTTACAGCATCAACGTTTTCATCACTTTTGCCCTGTCCCAGCTTGGTATGGTTCGGCATTGGTGGAATGACCGTTTTACCGTCAGGGGCTGGCGCAGAAAGTTGTTTATTAACGGAATAGGGCTTGTTTTGACCGTCTCTATTCTTGCGATGATGATTACATTCAAGTTTTTTGAGGGCGGATGGATAACGCTGCTGATTACAGGAACACTGGTCGGCCTGGCGATTCTCATAAAACGGCATTACAACAGCGTCTGGCTGCTTCTTCGCCGGTTAGATAATCTTGTAACCAAGCCCGAGTTTTCAGATGCCGGCCTCCTGTCGAACACAGCTGCGCCTGTTGTCGAGCCGAAGTTTGACCCCAGCGGCAGAACGGCAGTATTACTTGTCAGCGGTTTCAACGGGATGGGCCTGCACACGCTGTTTAACGTGATGCGATTATTCGGCGGCGTCTTCAAGAATTTCATTTTTGTCCAGGTCGGCGTCATAGACGTCGGCAATTTCAAAGGCACACAGGAAGTAGGTCATCTTGAATCGCAGGCCAAAGTAGAGGTCAGCCGTTATGTTAATCTTATGAGAAGAAACGGATTGTATGCCGAGGGTATTTCCGAAATCGGCGTTGACATAATTGACGAGGTTATGAAAATCACCCCAAAGATTATCGAGCGATTCCCTTCGGCGATGTTTTTCGGCGGACAGCTTGTCTTTGAAAAGGATTCCTTTGTCCACCGGTTCCTTCACAACCATATAGTATTTTCCCTGCAAAGAAAGTTATACCACCAGGGCATTCCTTTTGTAATACTGCCTATTCGCGTGTACTAACGGTGCTGCGGATTTATTGAAAGGGCATATCAATGACCGGAAGAATAAGCTCATTAGTCGTGATGGCAGCCGCTGCCTTCGCCAATGGACAAACCTCGCAGCACCCGCAAAATATGATACCCGTTACCGACGGCTGGAAGTTCATAAGGGCCGACGTGAATAACGCCGAAACGGTTGCTTTTGACGATTCGAAATGGTCTAAGGTAACGCTGCCGCATACCTGGAACGATAAAGACACTCTCGCAGGCCCTAAATATTATCGCGGCCCCGGCTGGTACAGGATAAAACTGGCTATACCTGAAACAGCAAAAGATAAACGCGTTTTCATTCAGTTCGAGGCGGCGAGTTTGGTCGCCGACGTATATTTCAACGGCGTGCATCTTGGCCAGCATCGCGGAGGATTCACCGCTTTTTGTTATGAGCTTACGCCATACGTTAAAAAGAATAGCCCGAATATTCTTGCGGTGCGGGTTGATAATTCGTCTTTCGAGGATGTCCCGCCTCTGAGCGGCGATTTCAATATCTATGGCGGCATTTACCGTCCCGTCTGGTTGATCGTCAAAAATCCCGTTTGCATAACGCCCCTTGATTACGCTTCTGACGGCGTTTATATCAGGCAGACCTCAGTCAGCAAAGAAGAAGCGATTATCGATGTAACTGCAAAGGTTTCAAACGGACTCGACAAATCGGTCATTGTAAATTTATTATCAGGTTTAGGCGGCATTGATAGAAAATACGGAAAAGGGATTGAGATCGGAGCCGGTGAAACGATAATTCTCAAGGATCAGATGCATATCAAAAATCCGCATCTATGGAATGGCAAAAAAGATCCTTATTTGTATCAAGCGATAGTCGAATTGGTTTGTGACAATAATACATACGAGACGTTGACTATACCTATCGGTCTTCGTTTTTACAGCGTTGACACCAATAAAGGATTCTTGCTGAACGGCGAACCGTATCCGCTGCGCGGCGTTGACCGCCATCAGGATAGGGTCGGCAAGGGCTGGGCAATCAGTTATGCAGACCAGGATGAGGACGCGAATCTGATTATGGAAATCGGCGCGACTCTGTGTGCGCCTCGCGCACTATCCGCACTCGAATTATTTTCTTTCGCTTTGCGACAAAGCCGGCCTTGTCGTCTGGGCGGAAATACCTTTGGTTAATCAGGTATATGGCACTGGTGCTTTCGCGGAAAACGCGAAACAGCAGTTAACGGAACTTATCCGCCAGCGGTATAACCATCCGTCGATTTTTTTCTGGAGTTTATACAATGAGCTTGGCAATTCAGGCAAATGTGATGACCCAAGACCATTGTTGACCGAATTGCAAGCACTGGCCAAACAGGAGGATTCCACCCGTCTTACCACCGCCGCATCAAATGACCCCAGCAGCAAATGGCCCGGCGTGCGCAAGATAGCCGACCTGATTGCCTGGAATCCGTATCCCGGCTGGTATTACGGCAACCCGTCTCAGATGAACCAGTTCCTGGATAAATACAAAAAAGACGCCAATGATAAGCCGATTGGTGTCAGCGAATACGGGGCAGGGGCGAATATTAAGCAGCACGAGCAGAATATGAAAAAAGGGCCGACGCCGGGAGGCAAATGGCATCCGGAAGAATGGCAGACGATTGTCCACGAGGAAGATTATGCCGCAATGGAAGCGAGACCTTATCTTTGGGGCACTTTCGCGTGGGTGATGTTTGATTTTGGCTCAGCCGGGCGAAACGAAGGCAACACGCCCGGCATTAATGACAAAGGACTTGTTACCGCAGACAGAAAGACCCGCAAAGACGCGTTTTACTTTTACAAAGCAAAGTGGTCAGCCGAGCCGTTTGTGTATATCACCAGCCGACGCCACACTGAGCGAACGGACCCGAATACGACGGTGAAGATTTATTCTAATTGCGATTCGGTTGAGCTGAAAGTTAACGGCCAATCCCTTGGCAGCAAGACGGAAACAAGTCGAGTATTCAAATGGTTCGACGTCCAGCTTAAGCCGGGACTCAATACGATTGAGGCATCAGCAACCTGCGACGGCAAAATATACTCCGACAAGTGCGAATGGCAGTTATCAGAGACGCCTAAATCCTAAGGCCAATCAGATACTTAAACCGACGTGGCGGGTATGTTCAACTCGACAGGATTTGCCTGAGAGTTACCATAAAAGGCGTCAAATCTTTCTGTGAATGCTCGTTTATAAGACAGATTTGAATCCAGTTTCGTTCCAGCAAATAGTGGCTTCTGTAAGATATGAAATACCCCTCGTTTTCCAGTCGCGAACCTACTGTTTCGGAGTTGAACTGGTCTGGCAGACCAAGAGTAATTATTGCGGGATTAGCATGCTCATCTGGAATAACAGTGTTCAGCCCAATTTTACGCAGTTCTTTCTTTAACCATTCGGAGACAACAGATGTGTTTGCAGGTTTTTTTGTCTTGATGGCATTTTTCAAGGCGCAGACAAGATTTGAAGAGATAGTGAAAAGTATGCCATTCTTCTCATTATAAGCGGCCAGGTCCAGATATGAGGGCAGAATCCCGCCTCCATGCGAAAGCGCCTGTTCATAAAAAACAAAAGATAATCCGGAAAATGAACGCAGGCCCTTTCCGCTGACACTTGAAGCGTAACATACCCCCTGCAAATCCACATCGACAGTGCCGAGCGAGCTGATGCAATCAAGGCAAAGCGATATTCTACGCGCATTGCATATATTTTTTAGCGCTGCCGCGTCATTGAGCATGCCCGTAGATGTTTCACAGTGAACTGCCCATAACCAGTTTATGTCCGGCTGCTGGTCGATAATTTTTTTGATTGCATCGTAATCGAATGGTTTTCCCCAGTCCCGGTATAAAGTGTCGAATGAAAGAGCAAAACGTTTTGCCTGGTTAATAATTCTTTCGCCGAACTCACCGTTGCTCAACACCAGGCCTTTTCCGGATTTCAAAAACAGCTGGGCCGCGATTACATCATTTGCTAATGTCCCTGAACCCATCAATATCGCGACGTTTTTTGCGTTGGCCAGTTGGCACAGGAGTTTTTTCGTGTCCCTGTGAATTTTCAAAAACTCTTCCGACCGGTGAGAGATAGTTTGTTCATTGAATGCCGATCGAACGTTTGGCGAAATTTCGACCGGGCCGGGCAAAAGCAGCATTTTTCTTTTGGCCTGGTGAGCCGGTTTGAATTCTATAACCCGTTTTATTGATTTTTCGTATGCTTCGATTGTCAGATACATTGGCTGAAAACTCGCTTCCGGGGTGCCTACGACGGGGCCAAACGGCACAAAGCCGAGATGTTCATACAGCTTTTTCTGTCTTAAGGTGCCGGAAATAATAGCAAGGTCGTGCCCGAGTTCGCGGCAGTGGGCTACGGCTTTTGCTATTAAGTCACGAAATAGCGTAGTGTTGCGACAGCTTTTTATGACAGCAAGAAGGCGTATTTCGCATATCAAACGGTTGCTCGGCAGGTATGAATCGAGATTTGCGAGTTTTTCGTCAAGCGAAAAAGGCCGCTTGTCCCGAACAGCCAGCATACCGAGTATCCTGTCTTCATCGGTGCAGATAATATATGTATTTTCTTTGTTAAACTTGTCCACCAGCGTTCTGTTTGCATCGGGCCGGTGTTGAGGAATTTCTTCGACAAACGTCTCGTAGTTCAGCTTATGAATCTGCTCAAATTCCCAGGGCTCCGTCGCGATTTTTAATCTGAGCGTTTGAGTCATATTTATTGGCTCCCATCAACGTGCTTTTTGGGGATAAGCTCAGTGATATTCCCGCGATGTGCAAACAAAATCATAAACGCGATGACCATGGCGCCGACGGTGTCCACGGCAGAATTTCCCGCCAGGACAGCCGCGACAGGCATTGCCATTACCGCTATCAGCCCACTGAGCATATATTTCCTCAGGCAAATAAAGCATAAGCAAAAAACCAGGCAGCAGGCAATCGCAATGCGGTAGTCGAAAACCAGTACGCTGCCGAGTGTTACCGCTATTCCCTTTCCCCCGCGGAAGCCCAGTTGGACGGGCCAGATGTGTCCGGCCACAACGGCAATTAAAGACCCTGTTATTGCCCAATGGTGCGGAGTTAACGTTGATGCCAGCCATATCGCGATTAGCCCCTTTGCGGCGTCTCCTGAAAAAGTGACAGCAAAACCAATTCTGCCGAGCGTTCTGCCTGCGTTTCTTGCTCCTGTGCTTCCGCTGCCGGATTTTCTTATATCTTTGCCGGTAAAAAGCCAGGTCGAATAATAACCGGTCGAAAAGCATCCGATTGCGTAACTCAGGAATACCGCCAGGATGTCTTTATATTCAATCATACGACATCAATTCATCGGACAACAACCGAAGCAAAATTATCAGCGAGGCCCGTCCTGTTGGTGGAACTTATACAGTTTTATTTTTCATTTCAAATGCGCGGACAATGACATAAGCCACAAGCGCAAAAACAAAGAAAACCAGGAGCATCCACGCAATGCCCTGAAGCGTCCCGATTATCGTTCGATAAACCTCCAAAACCCAGCGTTCAGTGGTCAATTCGACAATCTCGCTTCCCTTAAATTGCGGCCTGGTGATGTATTTCTCGAGGTCCCATATCCTTACGCCGCTGGAAATACCGGTAACATATATAGCAAACTTAAGATACTTTGACCACGCCCTGCTTATCTGCTCTGATATAATACGGTCGAGAATCTTATCTAATGGCCGGGCAAAAATCACAACCACGATTGTTGAAACAACAAACGAAATAACGAAAGTTGCTGCCAATAGTGTGATAAACATATTTTTCTCCTTTCAATAGTTTTCTTAAAAATTTCGACTTGCTTAAGTCGTTTCTTATTCCGCAATCGCACCGTGCTCGCGGAGTAATTTTATAATTTTCTTATGTTTCCCTTCAATTGCTTGTGCCAACGGGGTTTTACCGTCAATATTTTTGATATTCACATCAGCTCCATTTGCAATGAGGATTTTTACTATATCTTCTTTTTCGCTCTTCCAAATAAAACCGGTAATTGCTAAATGGAGCGGCGTTTCCCCGGCGTTATTTTGGACATTCACATTTGCCCCATTAGCAATTAAGTATTTAATTACATCTATGTCCTGGCCATGAGAAACTGCCTCATGCAAAGGAGTATTGCCGCTATTATCTTTCACATTTATATCAGCGCCATTTCGGACTAACAATTCAATAACTTTCTTGCTGTCTCTGCCCCAATAAGCCGCTTCGTGTAGAGTTGTTCGGCCTCTGTTGTCTTTGGCGTTTATGTCTGCTCCATTAGCAATCAATACTTCACATATTTCGCTGGACAAAGATGCATGGTGTAAGGGTGTTTGATTCCAATTGTCTCTTGCGTTTACATTTGCCCCATGGGCAATTAAAAATTCGATCAGTTCTTTTTTATTTGTTTTTATTTTGTCGTAGTTGAAACGAACTATTATGTGAAGAGGCGTGTAGCCCTCATTATCTTTGGTATTTATATCAGCGCCATTTGCCAGAAGAATTTTAGCGGCTTCTTTTTGATTGTCTGATATTGCGTAGTGCAAAGGAGTTTCCTGATAAAAACCTCTTGCGTTTACATCTGCGCCATTGGCGATGAGGGTCTTGATAATATCTGCATATCCCATACTGGCCGCGAGGTGCAAGGCGGTAATTTTTTTGTTCTTTAGTGTACAACCGCAGACCTTTATTTTTATCGTTGCTTTAGCATTCACATCTGCGCCACTGCGAATAAGAGATTCAACAAGTTCCTTATTTCCTTTGTCTACCGCCAAATGTAAGGCAGTTATGCCATTATTGGCCTTAGCGTTTACACCTACTCCTTTGGAGAGCAGGCGTTCAACGGTCTTTTTGTCGCCCCAGGAAACCGCATTATGTAAAGGGGTATAGCCATTATTGCACCCCGTCACCGCAATTGGAAAAATTGCTGACATACACAACAAAATTAACATTATCCCGGTTTTTGTCGTTTTGGTTCCCTTACATAATGCGGCAATTTTCCAATCATTTACTGTACAGGCCTGAAAAGGTATCTATGGCTGTGCGGAATTTCATCGACAGTAATAAAAAGGTCGGGATTCAGGAGCGCCGGTTGCCATTGAGAAATAAGAGTCCAGCTCTTTGGCTTTTTTCAGAATCCCATCCGCCTGCTCTTTGTGTCCCGAATGGGACTTGTATTTATATTGCACGCCGAGTGCGTATGCCCGCATCGGCAGGACAGGATTAGAGTCCAGATATCTCGTCACAGCGGCATCGCCCGCTGTTATGGCCTTTTGACGCAATTCGGAATTATCTCCCGCTGCCATAGCGGCCCATGTATGATATATGCTGAGGTCCATAAACAGCAAAGTTTTTTCAGGGTCTATTTTTATCGCCTTCTCAAAACACAAAACAGCGTCATTAACATCGTCCACTGATAAATACGCTTTTCCCATTTCTTCGAGCACGTCGGTATTGCCCTGGTGATTCTTCAGGACTTTTTGCCAGTAATCGACTCTATTGGTATCTTCTGGCAGGAGTATCCATCTGGCTTTGGCGCCAAAAACCTCATCCATTCCTTCCAGCTTTTTTGCATATTGCTCCGCCTTTGATTTGTCGCCGCCCTTGTCTGCGGGAAGTGTTCCATAAATCTCAACAAGGTAGAGTATCGCCTGACGGTAATCCGGCTTGAGTTTCAGTGCAGTCTCGAAAGCCCCGCATAACCTCGCGGCATTTTCTTTTGTTTGGGACATATAATACTGAAACAAAGCGATGTGTCCCTCAAAGAAAGGGTATATAACATTGTTCGGGTCGCTTTCAATTGCCTTTTCAATTGATTGCTGTGCCTTGGCGATTCTATCCTCTCCTTGCTGCGGGTGCGTCGCCATATAAAACTCGGTTCTCGCAAGCTCATATTGTGCGGCGGCATTATGCGGGTTTGCCTGGACAGCTTGCTCAAGAAGCGCTTTTGCGTCATCGACCTTCCCCTGCATTCTTAGTTTGTATGCGTCCACGGCAACTTTCTTAGGTTCCGTTTCTCCCTTTGCGGCCCCAGACAGGACGCACAAGCCCAGCATTACAACAACACGCAATCCAACCAACACATTTTTTTTCGCAGCCATTTTTGTTCTCCTTTCCAAGTTACTTGCTACATATAAGGTTTACATATTAGCTATTAACCCAAAACAATTGGGCTAACAGTCACTTATTTCTAATTTGCGGTATCGAGCATTTGTTGTTTCGGCTGCCGCAGCAGCCAAATCAGTGTCCATCCTGTTACTATCCCGAGAAGAACTGTCCCCATTGTAGGCACTATTAGATTACGGATTAAAAGCAATACAAAGGGCGCGGGCCCTTTCCTCCCCGTGGGCAATACAAAGTAAGCTATTGCCAGTCCAATCAAACTTAAGCCCCAGCCAGCCGCACTCGCAGGCACCCACCATCCTGACCGACGTACTTGGTGCCGTAATATACGCTGTTGAAGCAGACCCGTTAGTGTTCCGCCCAAAATGAAAAATAATGTCCACACCAGAGCGCCAAGCGGACCCAGGTCATCGGGGTATCCGTAGACATGACACACGACTCCGTGGATGCTTGAGGATATAGTGAATCCTATTATACTTGCCAGCACCCAAAAACCAGCCCGTTGGACGACACGCCGCAGTGCAAGCCACTGCATTAAGCTGACCACGGCGACTACGACGATAAATACCGCGGCATTATCCAGCCCTAATTTGAGTAAGATGGAGTCGGAGCCCTCGTGGAGGCCGATAAGCAATCCTGCAACTGGCACGAAGACAAAGCCCAGGGGGAGGCCAATAGCCCACCCGGCAATTGTAAGCAGTACCCACCGTAGCCCAAAGCACCATCCAATCTGTCCACCGTCTGTTTTTATCGCATCCATTTTCATTCTCCTTTTTTAAGTTACTTGCTACATATATGGTTAATATATTAACTGTTGTCCCAAAACAATCGGGCAGCAGCCCGTTATGCCTAAACTTTTAAACCCTGATAGTTCTCCGCACCTTTTCCAGTATTGTCGTCAGCTTTTGCAGTTCGGCGGCAGCCAGCGGAGACATTGCTTCCTGCACCTTTGCGAGATAATGCGGCTCAACCTTTGTGTAGAGGTTTTTCCCTTTGCCCGTCAGCTTGATGATATTGTATCGGCGGTCGTTTGCGTGAGCGGTGCGGGTTACAAGCTCCGTCTTTTCCATCCGGTCCACAAGTGAAGTGATATTGGCGCGGTTTACAAGCATCATATCGCTGATTTGCGCCTGGCTCAAACCGCCTTCTTTGCCGCTTTCGTAATATAGCAGGTTCAGCATGTTAAATTGCACATCCGTAAGCCCGAATTTACCGAAAAAGTCATCCGCCCGTTTTTTCATTATCGAAGCGGTGTAGTATATGTTCAGAAGCGCCTCATGTGCCGGCGAGGCGAAATCTGTTTTTAACCCGAGTTCTTCTTTCAAAGCCATATCAATTTCCTTATCGGCAAATAATAGTTTATATATTAACTATACACACACAAACTAATCTGTCAAGCGGTTTTTTAAGAATTTTTTATTTTTTTTTGTGCAAGGGCTGAATCGTCATATAAGCAGCCCCACGAACCCAAAAACCTTGTTTTTGGCCCAAAAATGAGGATAGAAGGGAATTAACAGGAGAAAAAGGATCGCCGGTTTTGCCCTCGTCTGTAAAAAATCATCCCCTTGGGATACCGCAATTTTACCTTTTACCTTTTTATTTTTACTTTCTTATGGCAATCGCCGCACCAGGGCTGAGAAGCAATAGCGTTGCGGGTTCGGGGACACAAGTGTGTATAAAACGAAAGCGGGGCGCACTGCGCCCCGTTTTGATGTGCTTATTGTCGAGCAATGCTCGATTATCGGTTTAAGTGTCGTAATTCTTAGTTTCTTATCTTCAGGCAGTCGGCCCTGAAGCAGCAATCCGTCCACTGGCAGGTTCCGTTTGTGGTGCCGTAGCAGGCGGTGTTGCCTTCCGCGCTCTGAATGGCGCGAATAAGTTCCGTTTTCTTCATAACGCCGGGCGTAATGCCAAGATTCTTGGCCTTATCCTTTATCTCACCCATTGTCATTACTCTTTCAGCTACTTTTACCGGGGTCATGTGTTTCTCCTATTAACTGTGTGGTTGTTTTGATTTATTTTATACTTACGGGGTCCCTGTCCGGTCCCATTTTGCGTAAGTCACGTTTACATACGCTATTATTTCGGCAGTTTTTGCCCGCTCGCATCACCGACTTTGCAACAAATAGCAAATTGGTTTAAAAACCGCCAAAACGTGCCTGTACATGGGGAATTTTTCGGACGTTAGGTGAGATTAGGACGATCGCCACAGCCCGCCCTCGCTGGCAATATAGGTTTCTTTTACCATCGGCTCTGCCCGGGAAATCGTTTTTATTTTTGTCGAGCTTGACCGGGAGAATCCCCTGATTACAAAAAGCAATATCAGGAATACGACCCATACCGCAATATAACTGCCGACGCTTATTGCGATTAAATTGATTGGCAGATAAACTTCTTTGCTGAACATTGGCAAATACACGGGCCTGTCGTAGTGACTGTTGATTATGTAGCCGTTGATATAGGCGATGTATCCGCCGATGCCGGCCGCGACAAGCGACAGAATAAATGTCAGCCGCACAAGCCCCCTGATGATATTAGTCACCTTTCGCCCGCTTGCCGCAACCTTCGCGTCCTTGATTTTTGCCTTGACTGCCTCAAGCTCCTCCTCCAGCTTTATTATCACCGCCGCCTCAGATTCCGCCTGCGACTGATATTTCTTTTTCGCAAACGCTTCGGCCTTGGTCTGCTTTTCCGCCTTTATCTTTGCTTCTGTCTCTGCCTGCAGTTGCTGCTCTAACTGGCCCTTGACCTCGGCTTCTTTGACAACACGTGTTTCCGTTTCCTTTCTTGCGTCCTCTGCTTCGATAAGTTTCGCCTTGGCCTCCGCAAGCTGGCGGCTTATTGCTTCAACCTGCGCGTCCGCCTTTAATCTTGCTTCGGTTTCGGTTTTTAGTTTTTCTTCGAAATTCTCTCTCGCCTGCTTTTCCGCCATTGCCGATTCCTCGGCCTTTCTCCTGGCGTCGGTCTCCGTCAGCAGTTTTGCTTCAATCGCTGCTCGTGTGCTGACCTCCTGTTTAAGCCGCTCTTGCGCCTCCTGTCTTGCCTGTGCGTCAACTTTTGCCTGAAACTCCGCCTTTGCCTTTGCATCCAGCGAATCTTTGATTTTTTTCTCTAACTCGAATCTTGCCTCGGTTTCGTTTTTGATGTGCTCTTCTGCCTCCGCCCTGGTCTCCGCCAGTATTGCCACGGGTATCCCGTCATTGGCTTGAGAGAGCAGACCGGGAGCACAACCTCTTCTGTCCGGGGCCCTGACCTGCTTTTTGCATTTCGAGCAGTTCACGACCGTCCCGGCCAGTTCAGAAGCAATGTAAAATCCATTTTGACAATGTGGACAGGTAGCTATCATTTTATTACACCTATAAATAAAATATACCATTGGAATTTCGTTCAGCAAAGCCCTCGACTTAGCCGGAAAAAGCTACGCTTATTTGGTCCGGGAAAAACGCCCCTCCCAGTAAAACGCCTGTGTGCGCAATCCACAAACATTTGACCCCGCGGCAAATCTGTGATATGCTCATTTTGTTAAATATATAGCCAGGGGAGCCGGGGCGAAATTTGGCCTGTGGCTGAGAAATCCCGAATTGTCGGGGTGACCCTATGAACCTGCTCAGGTTAAGACCTGCGAAGGGAGGCGAATCAATATGATTTTGAAACGCTCCTTTTGCGGGAGCGTTTTTTTGTTTGTGGCCTCGGTTCCGAGGATTATGTATGGGTTTATTAAAAATAAACGGCAAAGAGCAAATATTTCCTGACAACAAAATGCCCGCAACGATAGCGGATTTGCTTTCGATTCTTGGCGTCGATTCCACAACCGTCGTCGCCGAGCTTGAAGGCCAAATCATCGAACGCAAAAACTTCTCGACTACGCCGTTGCACGCAGGGCAAACAATCGAACTCGTCAGATTCGTCCCGGGGGGTTAAATATGGATAAGCTTGTTATCGCTGGAAGACAATTCAACTCGCGCCTGCTCATCGGCACGGGAAAATTCTCCTCCAGCAAGGTAATGGCACAGGCGATAGAGGCCGCTGGCGCTGAAATCGTTACCGTGGCTCTCCGCCGGGTCGATATCACAAACAAAGACGATTGTTTGCTCTCCGCAATCGACCGCGAAAAATATCTGCTCCTGCCCAACACATCGGGCGCACGCACCGCTGATGAGGCCATTCGTTTATCTCGCCTCGCGCGGGCTGCAACTGGCATAAACTGGGTCAAACTCGAAGTTACACCCGACCCGTATTATTTGCTGCCTGACCCGATTGAAACATTAAAGGCCGCGGAGATTCTTGTTAAAGATGGTTTCATCGTTTTGCCGTATATCAACGCGGATCCGATATTGAGCAAAAAACTTCAGGATGTAGGCACCGCTACCGTGATGCCTTTGGCCAGCCCCATTGGCTCGAACCAGGGGTTAAAAACGCGGGCGGCGATTGAAATCATTATCGAGCAGGCCAGCGTCCCCGTCGTTGTCGATGCCGGCCTGGGTTTGCCCTCGCACGCTGCTGAGGCGATGGAAATGGGCACTGACGCCGTTTTGGTAAATACCGCAATCGCGACAGCCGTTGAACCGGCGAAAATGGCCGAGGCGTTCAAGTTAGCCGTCATTGCGGGCCGAACTGCTTATCTTTCAGGTGCCGCAGCCGAATCAAAAAAAGCAAACGCCTCAAGCCCCCTCACCGGCTTTTTAAGAAACGAGTAAGAATTATATGAGGTTCGTTAAGTATCACGCGATTGGGAATGATTACATTGTTCTGGGCCCAGACAAACCCGTTGATTTGACTGAAAAGCAAATACGCAGGATATGCCACCGCAACTACGGAGTCGGGGCCGATGGTATTCTCTGCTGGTCTGCAGGCGCAGAAGGAAGTCCTTTTACTCTTCGCATTTTTAATCCCGATGGCAGCGAGGCGGAAAAAAGCGGCAATGGCCTGAGGATTTTTGCGAGATATTTGTGGGAGCGCAGCGCCAAACGTCAAACGAGGTTTTCTATAATTACTGCGGGAGGTTCCGTAGAAGCCGAGGTGAACGAAAACGGAAGCAATGTTGCAGTCGATATGGGGCATATCAGCTTCCATAGCAGTAAAATCCCCGTCGCAGGCCCTCCACGCGAGGTAATTAACGAAAAGATAGAAATAGAAGGTCAGGCGCTAATATATTCCGCCGCAACAATCGGTAATCCGCATTGTGTGATTTTGTGTGGGAATGTTTCTCCCGATCTGGCACGGCGTCTTGGACCATTTATTGAGCATGATTCTCGTTTTCCCAATAGAACAAACGTGCAGTTTATGGAAGTGCTCGACCGCCATAATATAAAAATAGAAATCTGGGAAAGAGGCGCCGGTTATACTTTGGCGTCGGGCAGCAGTAGTTGTGCGGCTGCTACGGTCGCTTATCGCCTCGCTCTATGCGATTCTAAAATAACAGTGCATATGCCCGGCGGGAACATCGATATTGCATTGGGCGCAGATTATTCCGTGCGAATGACGGGGCCGGTGGCGAAGGTGTTCGAAGGCACAATATCAAAAGAAATGTTTAGCTGATTTTTATTGAGCCGATATGGCAGATACGAAAAAACATACCGTTGCAGATATAAAGACCATTTTGGCCGACAGGGGCCTCGACGGCTCAGGCAAAGATGTCTGGACCAAGCGTCTCGGCGAAATTACTGAAGACGAAGTCAAATGGGCGTTATCCCGCAAGCCGGGATATTATGTTCTCGACCGGTTGCTGATGCTCATTTCGCCCGCCGCCGAAAATTACATCGAGCAAATGGCGCAAATTGCCCATCAGCTCACGCTCCAGCGATTCGGGAGGACCGTCCGATTATACGCCCCGCTTTACGTTTCTAATTATTGCGTCAATGGCTGCATTTACTGCGGCTTCAGCACCAATCATCGATTTCCCCGAATCCGTCTCACTATCGAACAGGCCCTCGCCGAAGCAGAAATAATCGCCAAAGAGGGTTTCAAAGATTTACTATTGGTCAGCAGTGAAGATAAGAATTTTATCACGGTTGATTACCTTGTCGAATTAGCGTCGAAACTGCGCCCCAAATTTAGTTCGCTGTCTGTTGAAATCTACCAGATGTCCGCCGATGAATACGCGAAGCTTTTTGCCGCCGGCATCGAAGGCGTAACGCTGTATCAGGAAACATACGACCGCCAGACATATCGCAAATATCACCCCTCAGGCCCAAAGGCCGACTATGATTATCGATTATCTGCACCCGATAGCTTCGGCCAGGCAGGTATGCGCGAAATAGGTCTTGGCGCTCTTTTGGGATTAAATGACTGGCGTCTCGAAACGCTTGCTCTTGCCGAGCACGCCCATTACCTGATGAAACGCTACTGGAAATCGCGCGTGTCTTTTTCTTTCCCGCGTTTGCGTCCAGCGAAGGATGTTGACCGCGCACAGTTTAATCTTCTTTCGGATAAAAATCTCGTCCAGATGATTCTCGCTCTTCGCCTGTGTTTCGCCGACGCCGGAATGACCATTTCAACTCGTGAGTCAGCCCATCTGCGCGACCAGCTTGTAAAACTCGGCATAACCAAAATGAGTGCGGGCAGTAAAACCAACCCCGGCGGCTACTCTGTAGGAAAAGATTCTGTTGGCCAATTTGATATTGATGATTCCCGCACTCCTGCCCAAATCGCCGCTATGCTGAAATCTCAGGGCCTCGAACCCGTCTGGAAAGATTGGGACAGCGCATTTACCGACGCTTAGCCCGCATTGTTGCTGGGGTCTTGTTGTTTATCTCTCGATTCTGAAAGCTTCTTCTCGTACGAGCTAATACGTCCGGGTCTGGGCTCAATATCAATGGACTGCTTTATATATTCCAATCCTTTTTGATAATCCCCTCTTTCGTAGAGAATAGTACCGAGGTAATTGAGATAGCAGGCCTTTTCACTGTCACGGGTTGCTTTCTTCGATGTTATCAATTCTTCGGCCTTAGCCATAAATTTATCTGCTTCGGCTGTGTCTTTTCGAATCATCTCGCAGAAAAAAGCTAATCTGCACCAAAGCTCAACTTCTTCCGGTGCAGTTTCACTCGCTTTGACTAATGCTGCATACGCCCTGTCAAAATCTCGGGTATGTATAAATTTGCCGCTCTGTTCACAAAGACAGGCTGCAACTATGGTGTGCAGTGGTTTTATGCGGCAATATTGCGCCATGGTCCAGGAATACAACAGGAGATATACTATGGGTAATCCTATAAGCAGGAATTGAATTGAATCATAAATAAGATGGTCTGAACGGTAATATAAAACTATGACAAACTTTATTCCTATTAGAGCCAACAGGATAATTGTAAGCCACGGGATAATTAAAGCGATTCTTCTCAGACGGGCAGCGGATTCTATGCCATCGACTTTGTTGCGTAACCGGTCTGAATAAAAAAATAGCGCAACTAAAGAAACCAGAAGAGGCATTGTAATAAATAACACGATTGTTCCGGCCAACCGTAAAGATTTTATTGAACTAATACTTAATGCTGCCTTTTGCTCTTCGAATCTTGCCTCCACAAAAGACAGTATAATGGATAAAACAATAGCTGCCCAGACAACAATTAAAATCGCCCGTTTTGTTTTATCAGTCAACGCCACAATACTCTCCTATTGAAGTACAGGATATAATTATATCGTAATCGATGCTTACATACAATTAAAAGCCCAGTTTTTGTGAGGATGGCAATTACGGTTTTTGGAAGAAGATGGTTTCGGCGAAGCCGAGGAAGTGTTTGCGGGAGCGGATATCTGTGAAGCCAGGTTTTGTTATGGGTTGCTTGAGAGCAATGTCTTACGAAGTTCTCGTTGTTTCCACATCGCATATAAAGGCGGATAAACCAGCAATTCGAGTATGAAGCTGGTAATTATGCCGCCAATCATCGGTGCGGCTATTCGTTTCATCATGTCCGCGCCTGTCCCCATCGACCACATAATCGGTATAAGGCCCATAAACATCGCCATCACCGTCATCATCTTAGGCCGAATCCTTTTGACCGCGCCGTGAATAATCGCCTCTTTCAAATCCGCGAAGGTATTCATCCTGCCCTGTGCCGCCATTTCGTTATATGACAAATCCAGAAACAGCAGCATAAACACGCCCGTCTCCGCGTCCAGCCCCATAAGTGCTATCATCCCGACCCATACCGCTATCGAAATGTTATAGCCCAGTATATAAAGGAACCATACCGCGCCAATCAGCGAAAAAGGCACTGCAAGCATTACGATGCCCGTCTTGACGATGTTCTTTGTGTTTATGTAAAGCAGCGTGAATATGATTAAAAGCGTCAGCGGGATTACGACCTTGAGCCGTTCTCTTACACGCAGCATATTTTCGAATTGCCCGCTCCATTGCAGCGCGTAACCCGTGGGCAGTTGCAATTGCGAAGCCACCGCTTTTTTCGCCTGTGCGACGTAACTGCCGATGTCTTTGCCCGCGATATCGACGTAAACATAACCCGCCAGCATCCCGTTTTCATCGCGTATCATAGACGGCCCAAGCGAAACACTTATCTCCGCAAGCTCGCCAAGCGGTATCTGCGCGCCAGAAGCCGTCGGCACAAGCACCCGCTGTAGCTTTTCCAAATCGTCGCGGTAATCTCGCGCGTATCGCACGCTTATGCCGTATCGTTCAGTTCCTTCAATTGCCGTCGTAACATTTTCACCGCCGATTGCGCTTGTGATAATTTCTTCGGCGTCCTGTATGCTCAATCCATACCGCGCCAATTGCTCCCGTTTCAAATTGAAGTCCACAAAATACCCGCCCGACACCCGTTCCGCATATACGCTGCGTGTCCCCTCAAGCGGCTTAATTATTTGCTCAAGCTGTGTCCCTATTTTTTCAATCTCACTCAGCTCTGCGCCGTAAATTTTAATTCCTATCGGCGTTCGTATGCCGGTCGATAGCATATCGATTCTCGCCTTTATCGGCATCGTCCAGGCATTCGTAACGCCCGGTATCTGCATCCTCGCGTTCATTTCCTCAATCAATTTTTCCCACGTTAATCCGGGCCGCCAATACTGTTTATCTTTCAGAACCACCGTCGTCTCCATCATCGAAAACGGCGCAGGGTCCGTCGGCGTATTGGCGCGACCTGCCTTGCCGAATACCCGCTCGACTTCAGGAAACGACATAAAAATTTTGTCCTGTATCTGCAAAAGGTTCGCCGCCTCTGTAACCGATATCCCCGGCAGCGTCGTCGGCATATACAGAATCGTCCCCTCGTTCAAAGGCGGCATAAACTCCGACCCAAGCTGGAAATAAACAGGGATGGTAATTATCAGCAAGATAGCGGCGCAAGTAATAGTGAACTTGCGATGCTCAAGAACAAAATTGCACGCCGGCTCATATATCGCGAATAATCTTTTGCTTACCGGGTGCTGTTCTTCGGGATAGTATTTACCGACAGTAATTGAGTTGTACAGCTTCGCGAGCCACGCCGGTTTAAAATGCCGGTAGTCCATCCGAGTAAAAAGCATCCGTATCGCCGGGTCGAGCGTTATCGCCAGTATCGCCGCGATTGCCATTGCGAGGTTTTTGCTGTATGCCAGCGGCTTGAACAGTCGGCCTTCCTGGTCAACGAGCGTAAATATCGGCAAAAACGCGACCGCTATCACTAAAAGCGAAAAGAACACCGATGGTCCCACTTCTTTCAGTGCGTTGAGCCGGATGATATGAAAATCTCCTTTGCGTCCGCCCGCCTCCCACAATTGCAGTTTCTTATACGCGTTCTCAACCTCCACTATCGCGCCATCAACAAGCACTCCTATCGATATCGCGATGCCAGACAGGGACATAATATTGGATGTTAGCTTGATGCCGTACATCGGTATAAACGACAGCAGCACCGCGATGGGTATCGTAACAATCGGTATGATTGCTGACGGGAAGTGCCACAAAAATATCAGTATCACCAAACTGACGATAATCATTTCCTCGATGAGCTGATGTTTCAGCGTATCGATGGCCCGCTTAATCAGGTCCGAGCGGTCATAAGTCGTAACTATCTCAACGCCTTTGGGTAGCGACGGCTTTAGTTCCTCAATTTTGGCTTTGACACTATTGATAACGTTGAGGGCGTTTTCCCCCTGCCTCATTATCACGATTCCGCCTACCGTGTCCCCCTCACCGTCCAGGTCCGTAACCCCGCGACGTATATCAGGCCCGATTACGACATTAGCGACGTTCTTCACAAGGACAGGTGTCCCCGAACCGTCCGTCCCTATAACCGTGTTCTCCAAATCCGTGGGCGATTTTACATATCCCTTTGCCCGAATCATATATTCCGTGCCCGACATCTCAAGCAGCCGGCCGCCCACGTCGTTATTGCTTTGCCTTATCGCCTCTACGACTTTGGTAAGGGGGATATTGTATGCCAGCAGCGCATTGGGATTGACGTTGACCTGGTATTGCTTTTGAAAACCGCCCACCGCCGCGACGTCCGCAACGCCGGGCACAGTTTGCAGCGAGTATCGCAAATTCCAATCCTGAAAACTTCGCAAATCCGCCAAACTATTATTGCCGGTCTTATCTACCAGTGCGTATTGATAAACCCACCCCAGCCCCGTCGCGTCAGGCCCAATCTCCACTGACACACCCTGCGGCAGTTTCGCGGTGATTTTGCTCAGGTATTCCACCACCCGGCTTCTCGCCCAGTATATGTCCGTCCCATCCTTGAAGATTATGTAAACGTACGAGAACCCGAAATCCGAAAATCCCCGAATCGCCCGCACATTCGGCGCGCCGAGCAGCGCGGTAACAATAGGATACGTCACCTGCTGCTCGATAATGTCCGGGCTTCTGTCCCACTGGGAGTAGATTATCACCTGCGTATCCGACAAATCCGGAATCGCGTCCAACGGCATATTCTTTATGCAATATACCGCCCCGACTATCGCCGCAATCGCGAAGAATATGACGATAAACTTATTTTTAGCGGAAAATTCTATTATCCTGCTAATCATTGCCGCACCGACGCCTTCACTTGTTTGGTTCCGCTGTTTTGTTGAAACCTGCGTTCAATTTGCTCTCCGAATCTATCAGGAAGTTGCCCGATGTAACAACCTCCTCATTTTCCGCAAGCCCCCCCAGCACCTCATAGTAATCTCCCGCTTTATTGCCGAGCTTTACAACTCTCGGCTCGAAATGCCCGTTCGCCCCCGTGACAAAAACAATATCGCGCGTCCCCGCGTGCATTACTGCCTCCTCCGGCACTGCAAGCTTGTCACCGAGGTCGTATTTTATCGCCACGTTGACAAACATCTCAAGTTTGAGCTTGTTTTCGGGGTTATCAACCAGAGCCCTCACCTTTAGCGTTCTCGTTGATGCCTCCAGTATTGGGGTGACGGAAATAACGCTGCCCTCGAAAGACACTCCCGGATAAGCAATCGCCCGGACCTCGACGGGCGTCCCTGTTTTTACCAGCCCCGCCTCGTATTCGTAAATGGTTATATATACCCAGACGTTTTTATCTTCGCTGGTTGGAAGATACAGATTTTGCTGCGGCTTACCGCGCTTTTCCAGCCCGGTTATTTCATCCTCACTCATTCCCATGGCCAGCAGCTTTTGTTTCATCGACTTGGCAAGAGTTCCTGACTGTTCATCTATATAACCTTCGTCCTTGTGTATCGTCCGGCTGCTTTTGAACGCCTGCAGATATTCCTGCTGTGCCGTAAACAGCGCGGGGTCGTACGCAACCCTGCCCACCGTCAAAATTTGCCCCCCCAGTTTTCTTTTTTCCACCCTGCCTTTTTTTACGCCGATTAGCTGCTGCTTTTCAGGGCTTATATAAACACCGGATGTATGGACAGAGGTCGTCTCTTCTTCATATACCGGCACATAATCCATCCCCATCTGGTCCTTCATCGGCACAGGTGATGTCACCTCAGGGTTCATCGGGTTGCGATAATACAGTATTTTTCTTTCCCCCGTTTTTGCCGGCTTCTCCCCCTCTGCAGGGGGGGCAACCACTCGCTTCACTAACGTCATTCCGCATATCGGGCATTCGCCAGGTTTGTCCGAAGTGTAGTTCGGGTGCATCGGGCAATAATACACCTCTTTGGCCGACTGCGAAATTCCGCTGGTCTTTTGTTTATCAGTGTGTCGGCCGGGTATAAGGACTCCAATAACCGCCGCCACAATAATCACGCCGACGATAATCGTACGCCTTTTCATTATTCAATTCCCTCTTGCGGTAATTTGACTTTTATTTTGCAAACTGAGGCAGCTTCGCTGCGTATTTCTCCGGCTCTGCCAAAAATTTCGCCTTGCAGTCCTCGCAGCAGAAATAAACCTTCTTGCCCTTGTACTCAACAAAAACATTCTTGTTGATTTTGTTGCCTTCCATAACCGGACAAGTTGTCTGCTCGATTGATGCCGCGGCTGCTGTCTT
The DNA here is from genome assembly GCA_963769245.1 of uncultured Phycisphaerales bacterium. Lineage (GTDB taxonomy): Bacteria > Planctomycetota > Phycisphaerae > Sedimentisphaerales > Anaerobacaceae > Fen-1362. Next base: position 416,229 of record CAVYKU010000001.1, on the reverse strand, counting down.
GTTTATATCTGCTGCCGGTTTAGCCGCCTGCATTTGCATATCTTTCATTGTCGTCTCTTTGGCTGGCGCAGCCGGGCTTTCTTTCTTTTTGCAGCCCGCAAAACCAAGAGCAAATACCACTGCGAGAGTTGATAAAATTATTGTTGAAGTTTTCATTTTTGTTCCTTTTCCAGAATAATATCTTCGCTTTTATTATTGCTTTGCTCTTCTATACTAATCCGATAGGAATGTGTTCTGCTGAATCTATCCTTTCAGATTACCAATGTTATCTCGAATCCAGTTCTGTTCCGGCCAGCATCTCAAGTGTTGCCAGTTTTTGCTGATTGTCCGCAATCGCCCGCTGTAAAGACAAGTGATAATCCAAAAGCGTCCGCTGTGCGTCAATCAAGCTTAAAAAATCTATGGTCCCTTCCCGATACGCCGCCTCCGATGCCTGCAGCAGTTCCCTGCCCTTGGGTATCAGTGTGTCACGATACAATCGTATCTTTCTGATGCTGTCTCTGTATTCGTAAAGCGATTGTGCCGCCTTTGTCAAAAGAACATTTTCCGTATCAATCTTCTGCTGCTCGATGCTCGCCTTTTGTGCCTGTGCCTGTCTTTCTCCGGCGCGGTAGCTGTCACGCCACAAAGGCAAATTCATCTGAAATACAATAGCGACGCCGTCTCTTCCGCCGCGGCTGTCCATATTTTCCCAGTTTACACCTACGCCTATATCCGGATAAAAATTCTTCTCCGCAAGCGCAATTTTACTCCCCGCAGCCATTGCCTCGTAGTTCAAGCTCGCCAGCTCCGGGTTCTTTTGTCTTAATGTATTCACTAATCGCTCATAATCTACCTCAATCGCGTTGAATTCTCCGGTCTTTGGCCACGGCAGATTCGTATCCGCCGGCAGGGTCAGTGCCGTCCTGAGCCGGCTTACCGTCGGCTCTCGCAGTTGATTCAGTCCTCTCAAAACATCCTCTATTTTAGCTATCTCCACCTGTGCGCGAATCACGTCAGGATGACTCGCTTCAGTCGTCATATGCTTGGTTTGTGCGACCTCCTCGAAATGCCTCATTAGCTCGAGGTTCTCTTTGGCTATATCAATCGCCCCGGCAAGATAGGCAAATTCGTAAAATCCCTCTTTGACCTCTCTGAATAGCGCCAGTCGCGCCGCCTGGTATTTTTGTTGTGCCGCCGACGTTTCCTTTGTTGCCGCCTGGGTTCGTGCCTCAACCTTGCCAAACCACGGGAACGTCTGCATCACGCCTACTGTCTGCTTCATCTGCAGGTCCGATTGTTTCGTCCAGTAGTCGTATGTAAACTGCGGGTCCGGAAGCGCCTTTGCCTGCGGGACCTGCTCCGAAGCTATCTTCATTTGCTGGTAGCTGCTCTTTAGCCCGGCGTTGTGCGCCTCGGCATATTCCAGATAATCTCTCAGGGTCAGAAAGCTGTTTGTTTCGTTAGGTTCGCCAAAAGCGCACGCATACGGTGACAAAATAACGGCAACAGTCGCCAGAGATATTGCTAATATGCCTGTTCTCATTGCATATCCCATCGAATACAATTTCTCCCTCAATTTATTCATCCGGGAACTTCATCTTATACAGGGTTAAATCTGCCATACAAGAAAATTATTACTTTCTGAATTTCTCCAGTAATTCAATAACCTCGTCTATTTTTTTCTGTTTTTCCGTCTCGGATTTACCCTTCAGCGCACCGGCAACACAGCCGTCGAGATGTTTTCTGAATACTTCCCCTTCGACCCTGTGCAGTGCGCCGATACAGGAGCGTATCTGGGTCAGGATATCAATGCAGTACCTCTTTTCTTTAATCATTCGCTGGATACCGGCGACCTGACCTTCTATTTTCTTCAAAAACTGCAATTGTTCTTCGTGTGTAGTCGGCTGTCCCATATTTATACCCTTCTTTCTGTGTATATTATACCATACCCCCCTACCCTATGTTCAAGGTTTTTTTAAAATTATGAAGATTTTTTTGAGGTTTGGTTTCTAAAAAATTCGTGTTCTGTCCGATGCGGCCCAAGAGTTTTACTGCTGTTTGTCCAGGTCGGTCCCCGCCAGCATCTCAAGCTCGGCAAGTTTCTGCCGATTGTCCGCCAGGGCTCGCTGATATGACAAACGGTAATCCGTAAGCGTCCGCTGCGCGTCAAGCAGGGCGTTAAAATCGCCGTTTCCTTCCCTGTATGCCGCTTCCGATTGCCCTAGCTGCTCTTCGGCTTTTGGTATCAGTGTTTCACGATAAAGCCCGATTCTTTTGATGCTGTCGTTGTATTCGTAATATGCCTGTGCCGACTTGGCCAGGATATTATTTTCCGCCTCTACCCTTTGCTGTTCGATGCTTGTTGCCTCGGACACCGCTTGTCGTTGCTCGCTCCTGTAGCTGTCCTGCCACAATGGCACATTCAGCGAGAGCATCAACATTGTGTCCCTGCTGCTGTCCTGCGTGTTCCCGCCGGGTCTTTTTGTTTGCTCGAATTGCAGCCCGATTCCGATATCGGGATAAAGATTTTTCTCCACGCTTTTGACTTTGCTCTTGGCCGCCATTTCCTCGAAGCCAAGGCCCACAAGTTCCGGGTTTTTCTGCCTCAGCAGGTTTACCAGCATCTCATAATCAATCGCCGCCGGCTCGAAATCTTCCTGCTCAGGCGCAGGCAGGTTTATGTCTGCCGGCAGATTCAGTGACGCTTTCAGTTGGCTTACTGTCGGCTCACGCAATCGCTCAAGCCCTTTGAGCACGTTTTCCATTTTCGTCGTCTCAACCTGCGCACGAATTAAGTCCGGATGACTTGTTTCTGCCGTGATGTGTTTCGTCCTGGCTGTTTCCTCGAATCGTTTTAATAAATCAATACTTGTTTCTGCTATAGCCGTCGCTCTGGCTAAGTATGAATATTCATAAAAGTCGCTCTTAACTTCCTTGAGAAGTGAAAGCCGGGCCGCCTGATACTTTTGTTTCGCTGCTTCCGCTTTCTTCACTGCCGCATCGGTCCTCGCGTTTATCTTGCCGAACCACGGAAACATCTGTGTTATGCTTACCACCCGCTTTTCGTACGCATCCGGCAGGTAGTAGCCGTATTCCAATTGAGGGTCCGGCAGCGTTTTTGCCTGAAAAACCTCCTTCGTTGCCGCCACCCATTGCTGATAGCTGCTCTTTAACCCGGCGTTGTGTGCCTCTGCGTAACTTGTGTAGTCATTCAGTGCCAAAAACCGGTTTGGCTCAACAATCGCGGGCAGGGTGACGTTGTTCGGTTCGCCCGTCGCGACCGCGCATTGAGCCAGAATCGCTATAATCGCTCCTGCTGTTAGTATTGTTGTTCTCATTGGCTGTTTTTCCACTAATATTACCGGGATACACTATATCATCTTTGCCATCATAAACAAACGACATCTGTGATTAAGATATAGTGTCCACCCCGAAAAACCGGTTTCTTAAATTATTACCGGTGTCGATAATTTGTTGTTCTTGGTTTTGCAGTGATTATTTGTCGTTCGCGTCCGCGGCGCCGACGCGGGTTGTCAGCCGTTCGACGAGAAAATCCTCGAAGGCGTTGAGATTTTTCCATTTCATCGCGCAGTTTATTTTCTTCGCCTTGCCGTCTATCACCGTTCGTCCGTCATCCGTAACGCGAATACCGAGGTTTTCCATCTCCAGTAAATCGTGACTCATCGCAAGGTAAACCGCCACGGTGTCAAACAGTGTTGAGCTTCTGCTGCCCACCTGCGTCTCGTTCATATTGCCGCTTTTTGTCCACACATAATAGTTTTCAATAATCGCCTTCGTTATGGGGCTGTTGCAGTCCAGCACCTTCCTGTATTTGTCTCCCTGCAGTACCACCCTGCTGCATGTGTCTAATGGCGTGATAGTCATATCCCAGTCGGCCGCGAAAACCGTCTGTGATGCTTTGATAAATGAAACAACGTTATATTCTTTTTGCGGCTTCGACTTTTCGCCGTAGCCGCTGCGGACGCTGCCCTGCATTCCCACAAACCGGGCCTTCTTCGCTATATTCGGCTCATGCTCCAGCGCAGCCGCGAGGTTAGGCAGAGGGCCTGTCGAGATAATAGTTATCGGCTCCGGGGAATTCATAATCGTATCTATTATCGCCTGCACGCCGTCCTGGTAAATCTTCCCTGGATACTTCGATAAATCGAAATCTTTCACCCATCCGTCCTGCCTGTGCCCGGTTTTCATATCCCCTATGGCCACACCCGTCCCGATTGGTATGTCCGTTCTGCCTGCTGTTTGCAGTATCTTCGCCACAACCTTTGTTCGGGCCGTCGTATCACCCACCGCCGTGGTAATCAGCTTTACGTCAAACTCGGGTGATTGAAGCAGCATTGCCAGCGCCCATGTGTCATCGATGTCGTCGCAGATGTCGGTATCGAGAATAACCGCCATTTTCCCGTTCTTGCCGACGGGGCTGGACATCGTCTTGGTTCCCAATTGCTGTTCGCACCCGCAAAATATAACCAATGCTGCTGCCGCAGCCGCAGTTAGGAGGTATCCTTTTTTCCCGTTCATTTTAAGTTCCTTTCGAATGCCGTTTACTCGCTGATATGATAATCTTCTGTCAAGCCCTCCGCTAATACAAATTACCCAGGAATCCTTTTCATCTTTAATTATCCCCCCTTGACTTTTCGCCGGATTTTTATATTGTTGCATAAGTTTTGTGCAAGGAGGCCTAAATTGGCAGAAAAAATGACAGCAGGAGCGTTTGTTTTTGAATCGCCGGCAGGTTCGCCGGTCGGCAGCGTGTTGTATAATGAGCACCTCAAGCTCACCGATAAATCCCATATCGCCGAGTTCGCCGGCTATCTGATGCCCCTGTGGTATTCTTCGATTGCCGAAGAACATTCCGCGGTCCGTCAGCGGGCAGGCATCTTTGACTGCACACACATGGGCGCTCTTGAGGTTGCAGGCCCGAATGCCGAAAGCTTTCTCGACGCGGTTACAACCAACAACGTCCGAACATTGCAGGTCGGCTCTGCGCAATACAGCTATCTCCTCGATGCCGCCGGCAATGTTCTTGATGACATTATTATCTACCGCCGCGATAAAGAAAAGTTTATGGTCGTCGTTAACGCCTCGAATGAGCCGAAAGCCAAGGCATATCTGGCCGCATTGCAGGCGGGCAAAGCAAAGATAGACGTGGCAAAGCCCGACAGGAAAATTAAGACCGCCCCCGTCCGTGATATGCGTGATACCCAAACCGGCCCCGATTGCAGGGTCGATATCGCTGTTCAGGGGCCTTCGTCGCTGGATGTTCTTTGCAAACTCGCGGACACCTCGGTCAGTCAGCAGCTCAAAAATCTCAAAAGCTTTACGTTCTGCCAGGCAAAACTGGCGAATATCGACTGCATCATCTCCCGCACCGGCTACACCGGGGCAAAGGTCTGTTTCGAGCTTTTCGTGCATCCAAAAGATGCCGCGAAGTTGTGGCAAAAGTTAATTGGCGCGGGCGCATTGCCCTGCGGACTTGGCGCAAGAGATAGTTTGCGTGTCGAGGCCGGTCTGCCTCTTTATGGCCACGAGCTTGATGGACCATATAATATATCCCCGTTCGAGGCCGGCTATGGCTGGGCGGTTAAGCTCGACAAAGAATTCTTCATCGGCAAGGCGGCGATGGAGAAAATCTCAAAAACCTGTAAAACGAAAGTCGCCCGCATTGAACTTTCCGGCGAAAAGGGTGTTCGTCCCGTCCGCCAGAACGACGCCGTAATAAGCGACGGTATTTGCGTCGGATGGGTCCTCAGTAGCGCAACCGCCGGCTCAAGACAGGTCGCGATTGTATATATGGACAAGGATAAAGCGACCCAGGGCAATTCAGTTGATGTATATTACTTGGCACGCAGCGAAAGCCAGAAAAACAAAGGCAGAAAACAGGCCGTGCAGCAGGGCGAGCGGATAACCGGGGACATCACGGGCAAAGTCGTTAGCCGATTTGAAAAATTTTAGGACTGGAGAAAAATTATGATTCCAAAAGGGCTTATTTACACAAAGGACCACGAATGGGCCAAAGTCGAAGGCGATATCGCGATTGTCGGCATAACCGACCACGCCCAGAACCAGTTGGGCGAGCTGACCTTTGTTGAATTGCCCGATGTCGGCAAAGAGGTCAAACAAAAAGGTGAACTCGCCGTTGTCGAAAGCTCCAAGGCCGCCAGCGACGTCTATTCGCCGGTTACGGGCAAGATCACCGAGGTCAATAAAACCCTCCAGGCCAGGCCGGAAACAGTAAACGACGAGTGCTACGACTCCGGCTGGATTTGCAAGATGCGAATAACAGATAAAGCGACGACGGAAAACCTTATGGACGCTGCGCAGTATGAGGAATACCTGAAAGGGCTTTAAGATATGCCGTTTATTGCTAATACCGCCGAGCAGCAAAAGCAGATGTTCTCCGAGATGGGCCTTACAATGGATAAGCTTTTTGCGGATATACCGAAAGGGCTTTTGGCCGGGTCGCTGAATCTGCCGGATGGTCTGCCCGAACAGGAAGTCCGCAACGTGCTCGCCGACCTCGCGGATAAAAATTCCATAAACCTCACGCTTTTCCTGGGCGGCGGCTTCTACGACCATTTCATACCGTCCGCCGTCTATTCGATTATATCACGCAGCGAATTTTACACCGCCTATACGCCGTATCAGCCCGAGGTCTCGCAGGGGACATTGCAGGCCATATACGAATATCAATCGACGATTTGCCGGCTGACCGATATGGAAGTCGCCAACGCCTCAATATACGATGGCGGCACCGCCATGTACGAGGCGATGATGATGGCCCTTCGCATCACGGGCAGAAACAAAGTAATCATAGATGACAGCGTCAACCCGATTTACCGCGTTATGATAGAATCCTATACGCGGAACCTCAAAATCGAGCATGTCCTGACCTATTGCCGGACGGGCCTTGTCGATAGAGAGCAGATATTAGCCAAACTCGACAATGACACCGCTGCGGTGATTCTGCAAAATCCCAATTTCTTCGGCTGTATTGATGATTTCAGTGACATAGCCGAAGCCGCACATAAAAAAGGCGCGCTCCTGGTTGTATCCAGCTATCCCATATCGCTCGGAATCCTGAAAACCCCCGGCTCAATGGGTGCTGATATCGTAACAGGCGAAGGCCAATCACTTGGTATGCCGATGTCTTTCGGCGGGCCGTACCTCGGCTTTATGGCGACTCGAATACAGCACGTCCGCAAAATGCCCGGCCGCATCATTGGCCGCACTAAAGACCGCAATGGCAATGACTGCTTCGTTATGACCCTTCAGGCAAGAGAACAGCACATACGCCGGGAAAAAGCCACTTCCAATATCTGCTCCAACGAAGCCCTGTGCGCAATGACCGCTCTTGTGTATCTGTCATTATTAGGCAAAGAGGGCTTGCGAGAAACGGCGCAGCTTTGCGCCGACAAGGCCAGTTACGCCTATAATCGCCTCACCGCGATACCCGGCGTAAAATCCCATTTCAAGGCAAGGTGGTTCTTCAACGAATTTGTGCTCGACCTGCCCAAAGACGCCGCCGACGTGATAGGCAAGCTCATCGAAAAGGGTTTCGCCGCCGGCTTCCCGCTGAGCAGGTATTATCCCGATATGAAAAACAGCATCCTGATTTGCGTAACTGAAAAGCGAACCAAACAGCAGATAGGTATGTTCGCAGAAGCCCTGGAGAGTGTTCTATGAAACTGATATTTGATAAAAGTGTGCCCGACAGGCGCGGTGTTACAACAACTCGAAGCGACGTTGCCACCACCGTAAATATCAAAAAGGAATTCCTGCGTAACAAACCCGCTCAGCTCCCCGAGCTTAGTGAGCTTGATGTCGTGAGGCACTTCACGGAATTATCTCGCCGCAATTTCGGCGTCGATACCAATTTTTATCCGCTCGGCTCCTGCACGATGAAATACAACCCCAAAGTCGCCGAACGTATCGCCGCCTATCCCGGCTTCGCGCATCTCCATCCACTCCTTCCCCAGTTGCGCGGGGGCGGTATGCTTACGCAGGGTGCCCTCGCCGTCCTTTATGAAATGGATTTGCTCCTGCGAGAAATCACGGGTATGGCGGGCTTCACCATGCAGCCGATGGCAGGCGCTCACGGCGAACTTACCGGCATAATGATTATGGCTGCCTACCATCACAATAAAGGCAATAAAAAAACCACCGTCCTCATCCCCGATAGCGCTCACGGCACTAACCCCGCAAGCGCAGCCATCGCCGGCTACAAAGTCGTCTCAGTCCCCAGCACCGACAAAGGCGTTATGGACGTCAACGCCCTTAAAAAACTCCTCAACGACGAAGTCGCGGGCCTTATGCTCACCTGCCCCAATACGCTCGGTTTATTCGATCCGAATATCAAACAGATTTGCGATCTTGTTCACAGCGTCGATGGTCTCGCCTATTACGACGGCGCAAACCTTAATGCCATTGTCGGCAAAGCCCGTCCCGGTGACTTCGGCTTCGACATCGTCCACATCAATCTCCACAAAACATTCGCGACACCTCACGGCGGAGGCGGCCCGGGCGCAGGCCCCGTCGGCGTCACCAAAAAACTCGTCGATTTCCTCCCCGTCTCAATCGTTACCAAACGCGATGACGGCACTTATGCCCTCGAATACAACCACCCCAAATCCATCGGCTACATCGCACCCTTCTACGGCAATTTCGCCGTAATCCTCAAGGCCTATGTCTATATCCTTATGCTCGGTAAAGCCGGCCTCGTCCGCGTCGCCGAAAACGCCGTCCTCAATGCCAATTACGTCCGCGTAAAATTGAAAAAGCATTTCCAACAGGCCGTTGATGCGATATGCAAGCACGAATGTGTCCTGACTCCATCGAAGGGAATGTTGGATTCAGGCGTTCACGCCTTGGATGTCGCAAAGGCCCTCATCGACCGCGGCTTCCATCCGCCCACCGTCTATTTCCCCACGACCGTCCACGATGCGATTATGATTGAGCCGACGGAAACCGAGAGCAAAGAAACGCTCGACTCCTTCATCGATGCGATGATAGATATCGCCGAAGTCGCCAAAACCAACCCCGAAAAAATCAAGGCCTCGCCTTCGACAACTCCTGTTTGCAGACCAGATGACACCGCCGCCGCCAAAAACCTCGACCTCGCCTGCCTGTAAAAAACATATTTTTTCCGTTATATTTAGCCCTGGGTTTTACCCAGGGTTTTTCTTGTCAGTTTGCCCTTATGGCACACGGTACTGAAATGATGTTGTGATACTGCCGTCGGGGGGTATCATTTTCTCGACGTGAAGTTCAATCCGGCCGTCCTTTGTCTGTCTCCCCATATCTTCGGGTGTAGTGCTAATCAGCGTTGCTCCGGCGGGTAGCAGATACGTTTCTATCCGTTGAGTCGGCTCATCTATTGCCGGACTGTGCCTCATATAATACTGAAATGTTTTTTCGCTGCCGGCTACCGGCTTTATTAACCCCTTCATCGTCCCCTCACAGGCGTATTCAATTAATCCATTTGGGGGTATCGACTCGTTAAAAGTAACCTCATACCTATAGATATCCCCGTCGTGTACGCTCGTGAATTTCAAATCCCTGCCGTTGACGTCTCTCATTGCTGTAATCTGCACAAAATCCGAATTAATAAAATTTTGGGTGGTTATTTCTTTTCCGCTTTTGTTTGTCTCACGAATGGGATTTTTGAAGAAAATTGTCCCATCGGGCCGTATGTCATCGTATATTATTTGCGTATAAGGCGCCGACTCAGTCCTGCTTTCTTTCCCTTCCGGCCCGGATGATGTTTTCTGTGCGCCCTCATTTACGCTTTTTGCCTTTGTAATTAAATCTTCCGGTATGGGCGTTGGCTTGCCGTCCTTGTCTTTCGTTGCGAAAACAAGAACGTATGGCTTGGCCGGTTTGCCTTCGCTGTTCACGAAACCGAGGTATGGTTCAATATTGAATGCGACCAAATATGCTTTGCCTGCCTCTAATTTCACCGGCAGCGTACAGGTCTTCTTTTCCTCGTCATAGTAAGGTTTGCCTGTTGTTTCAGGATAAGGAGCGTCCCATTGAACCCACGACCACGATTTATCCGTCATCTGCTGGTTAAACGTAACTGTTATCTGATTCAAATCCGCCGACACATCATTCGCTAATGTCTTCGGCGTTGTTTTTACAATAACCGGCGCCCCGCTATCTGCATGAGCCGCCGCCTCTCCTTGCACTGAATCTGACCCTGCGGATGAATCTTCGTTAACCCGCACATTATCTATCGAGGCAGCCACCACCGGCTTATTTTCGTCAAAGGAATAACGGCTTTCATCGAACAGCCAAAGTCCCGGCTTGTGCAGCTTGAATGTCCAGTTAAAATGCATATGCATATTAGGCATATCATTTTTGTCAATCTTGACTCTTGACGGCACATAGTGCGTCTCATCAACCGCCGCGTAATCCGAGAAATACTCATAGACCTCGTTGCACTTTGCCCTGACAGGGAGCATCTTCTTCGCATCAATCCAAAACGTTCCCCCTTCCACCGGCTGATTAAAAGAGCCATACCAGCTTCCTCTTAGTCCATTGCCCATATGAATCTGTATCGACTCCTTCAGCTTAAAATCAGTCCTGATGATCCCATTGACTTCTTCGATTGAGGTATAAGTCGCGGCAGATGGCTCCTTTGCCAATTTGTGAAGGAGCGACTCGTATGTAATGCCTTGCCGTATGGCCCTGTCAGCCGATGATGGCTCTGATACCTTAAACGTTTTGGTCTCTCCATGATAAAGGGCAAACTCGTATGAATAATTTTTAACCTCCGCTGGCGGCCCTATTAACCAGTAGCGATTCACCTCAGCCATCCGTTTTATGATTTCTTCGCCCCTGCTTTGCACGTCCATCGTTTGTTCTCTGGCTTTAGCGGCCTGGGTATTGTTGGTATCGGACTCCGATTTACCTCCAAACTCCGCCGCAGAGATTACCTGCTTGGAAATTCCTGTTGTCTCCTTACTCATACCCTGCGCCGATGAAAGAGAAACTTTTTTCTCAAATATCTTGCCGTCTTTAACAACAACCTTCATCGACGCCTCATTGTTCGTCCTGTCGGATTCCCCGATTGCGTTGTCCGGGTCAAGTAATACATAAATCTCGTTTGTTCCCTCCTTCAAGGCAAACGGCATAGACCCCTCCTTCCACACTTCTCCCGGCTTAATGGGCCCTGCCTCGTGCGTTATTGGTTTCAAATGGTCCGGGTCGTTCCGATAGAAATAAACGCCGAACTTCGGGCTTTCCGCATTGCCTTTGTTTCGGATTGAGACCGTCATAGTGTAAAGCCCGCCCTCCGGATACGGACTAATATTAAAATCCTCCACGGCTACATCTACCCCAGCAACTGTCTTTTGCGCCGCCACGACAGAATTTGCCTCGACCGGTTGCTGGTTGGGAGTAGGTACAGCAAGTTTATAAGTAAATGCCACACGCGGCGGGTTGGAGAGAATATCTGTAATCTGGAGAATACCGCAGTCGCCGTTTCGCGTCTTGAAAATATAAGTTGCCGGGAGATTATTACGGGAGGCGGTCATGACATTGTGAGGTGCAGGCTCAATCTTGGATAATGCCTCTCGAAGTTCGGCGGCACCCATTTCGGAAAACGAAAGATTATTTGCGGGTTGTACCGCCATATCCAGACAACTAAGTCCGTCGGTTTTGCCGGGAGGGCTTGTAGCTCCTATAATGTCAAACCCTGTCTGAAGCATAAATTTAGGAATCGCGTTGGGATCATTAATTTTGCTGGCAGGCAAGTTCGAGAGTTCTACGGGCGCCGGCACTGAATTTTCAGGGGCGGAGAATCTGAGGAACTGATTATTTTTAAGCGTATATTGCCTGATTGGCGCAAAATAATCCGCGATGTTCAATCCCTTGCCTTCTCCTGTTTTTTTAGGTGCGAAATAGACCCCTCCGAAGCTTTCGCCGCCGTCTGTCGGATAGAAACTCAAATGCAGCATTCCTTCCTGTAACACGGTAAAGGTGCGGGTAAACTGTCCCTCGCCGCGTTTAATAATAGGCCCCTGACTGCTCGAAGTTTGACCGTTCGTAGCATAGACATGAAGCATTGCATCATCACGCGATTCGAGCTTATATCTGCCGCTTACAATGTATGTCTCGCCCGGCCTGATATCTGAAGCGGTACCCGACAAATCAGTAATCTCGATTGAATCTCCTCGGTTAAATTTTGCCGTCGTAATCTCAAAATCAACCGGCTGCATTACTGCATCTTTTTTCTTGCTGCTGAGAGCAAAATCCAAAATCTTTTCCTGCTCCGAACCTGATATTTTAGTCAGGAGAACTTTGGCTTCTGTTTCATAGCCGGATGCTTCGCATTTTACATCGTGTTCTTCGTACCATGTTTTATAACTGTAATTTCCATTTGAATCAGTTACTGCCCCGTATTTTCCACCCGCGTATCGCTCCGAATCTGTGACCTTAGCCCCGGCTATCGGTTTCCCTGTCGCCGCGTCATTTACGTTCCCTTTGATTACAAATTCCGGTCCTGGTTTCCTCGCCATCCCTTTCGCCATCGGCAGCATCACCGCCGCGACGGCTATTAAAAGTAAAAGCCCGGCAAAACCTATTTTCGTGTCTTTGGGTATGGGTTTACTTAGCATAATTTTAATCCTCTCTTTCAATTTGCTCTTGGATTCGATGATACTTACTGTCGCCAATCTGAACTGCGGCCGCGAAAATGCCTTCTCCGCAATGTCTATGAGAGTATTGCTGTAGCTTGTCACCTCGCCGTTGAGGCGAGTCAGGACCATTTCATCAACGGCCTGCTCTCGAACCCGGCGAACATAAGCGTTTGCCGCCCACACAAAAGGATTATAAAAATAGAATATCTGGAGTATTGTCTGAAACAAATTGACCCACAGGTCGGCGCGTTTGACGTGACTAAGCTCGTGCATCAGCACCATTGCCAGTTTCGAGCGGTCCATTTTTTCGAGAAGGCCGGCGGGCACCAAAATCACGTGCCGCAACAGCCCGCATACGGCAGGACTGACCATATTGTTCGACAGCCGTAATTCCACTTCGCCCCGAATGCCGATTCTTTCCTGGCAGTTACGAACCATTTCAACTAATCGCTCCGGTGCCGGCTCACTTTGATTAATCAGCTTTTTGATTGATGCAATCCGCCGGATGAATCCCGCCAAAAGCACAAGCACACCAAAGAGCCAGACAATAAATATACTGCCTTGCCAGTTCAGGGGAATTGTTTCCACTGATGTCGGCAATTCTGCTGCCTTGACGACACGGCTTTCAGTAATGTTCTGTGGCGAGTTTATGGGCCGGACAAATTCGCTGCCCGTTTGAGTCGGCGTTGATTTGGTTGGCGCATAAGCCGTTTGCGTCTGCGGTTCCGGCAGCTTGCCCTGCGTTAGGTTGACCGAAAAATTTACGCCGGTCAAATGCCCGATACCAGTCGGCAGTGATAGCGTCGTCGGCAAAACAAGTTTAACTAACAGCAGACACCACAGGCAATATCGCAGCGACGCCTTCACTCGCTTGCGAATCATTATATCGCCTAAAAAAAGCAAAGAACTCAGCAGCCCGAATTGCACCAGCATCGTCAGTCCGTGCTGGCAGAATATTGCCCCGCTTTTATTGAGAACACTGATAACAGTACCCATTGTTCTGCCCTTTCCGAATTAAATTACCGTGAGGACCTACTTGCTCCTTCCTGTTTTGCCCACAATGTCCCTGAGTTCTTTCACGTGGTCTTCTGAAATATTCTCGTTTTCGACCAGGAATTGAACCATCGGCGCAATAGCTCCGTCGAATGCCCGGCTCAGCATCTTGCTGAATTCGCCTTTCGCCGCTTGAGTCCTGTTTATCTGCGAACTGAAAAGCTGAAGGTTGCGAACCTTGTTTATTTTAAGCAAACCCTTATCAGCCATCCGGTCCATCGTGGTCTTGACTGTGCTGTAAGCCCAGCCCTTTTTGGTGGCCAGCGCCTCCTGCACCATCCCTGCCGCACAGGGTTGGTGTTCCCAGACCACTTTCATTATTGCCCACTCCGCCTCCGTCAGCTCACCAAAAGCCGCCTCGTTCTTCCCTTTTGAATTTCCTTTTCCGTTAACCATATATTGGCCTCCATATATTCTACTGCAATAGAATGTATTCGACATATGTAGAATAAGTCAAGGTAATTTTTGAGATTTTTCAAAAATATTTTTCGCCCCCCTTGAAACCACTCTCTGGCCCGATAGGCGTTCATGTTTCTTTTTGGAATACCATCGTTGTTTTTTGTAAACATAAACACAGAATCTACCCCAAATTGGCATGTTATAGGCCTTAATGCGGAATAAGGTAATTTGCCCATAGAGTATGCGTTGCGAAAATGCAACACAGTGCTAAAGAATGTCAGCGGTCTGTGTTGTACACCCAGCCGCAAAAGATATGTAACCTTATCTATGCCAAATCGTTATGTCCTTCCTGTTTTCTCAGCCATCATACCTATGCCCATTGGCATAACATTTGCTCCCCTCTTCACTTTGCCTTTGATTGTAAAATAATTGGGCGGGACGCTCAAAAACCCGTTGATTGGAGGAGTGGTGTCCGCCCGATTTAAAGATAGCCAAAATCGGCTCAGCTGATTTTGTTATCCTATAGATAGGGGCGTTCCGGAGGAGGGACGCTCCTGCTTTTTTTTACACCTGTTGGCCGGAATCTCTTATAATCAGCCGAGTATGGAACGGGCCGGCTACAGGATAATCGACGCGAATTTTAACCGGGCACGCGAGGCGCTGCGCGTAACTGAGGATTACTGCCGGTTCAATCTCAATTGCGCCCCGCTGAGCGGCCGGGCAAAAGAGATGCGCCATCAGCTATCATCAGCAATCGCCCAACTTAACGCCGGGCAGTTACTCGCGAGCAGAGATACGCCGGGCGACGTTGGCGTCGGGCAAACAATCGAAGATGCTATTGGCAGGGGGGATTTGAAGGATTCGCTCACCGCGGCATGTAAACGGCTGCCTGAGGCGCTCCGGGTCATTGCGGAGACATTACGAAGCTTTGAGCCGGGAATCGCCGACCAGATAGAACGCCTGCGATATGCCGGCTACACGCTCGAAAAGGATATTGCCCTGTTTGCGGATGCCCAGGACAAGTTCAGCAAGGTTCGGCTGTATGTCTTAATAAGTTCAAATTTACCCACCAATATTTTTGCTTTGACGAGTCAATGTATCGCGGGCGGGGTTGACTGTCTTCAGTTGCGGGCGAAAGATATTGATGCGGACAGATATTTCGCTATCGCCTGTGAATTTGTGAAGATGTGCAAAGATGCGGGGGTTATAAGTATTATTAATGACCGGGCTGATATTGCCATCGCAAGCGGCGCGGATGGAGTTCACCTTGGACAAAATGATTTGCCGATTGAGCAGGCACGCAAACTTCAGATGACGCCTATGATTTTTGGCAAGAGCACACATTCACTTACCCAGCTTAACGCGGCGATTGCGGAATTGCCGGCGTATGTTTCGCTTGGGCCTGTATTCGCGACGCCGACCAAACCGGAAGCCAAACCAGTCGGCCTCGATTATGTTAAGCGGGCGTTACCTATTTTAACAGATACGGGTGTGTGCCATGTTGCTATTGGCGGCATAACAGAAAGCAATATAGATGCCGTATTGGCAGCAGGTGCCCGGACTACCGCGGTCAGCTCGGCGGTTACAAATTCGCCGGACCCGAAGGCGGCTTGTAAAAAGCTGAAACAGAAAATCGAGACATTTCCTGGTAAGCAGTAATTTCGTAACTGTCGATGTACCCACGATTTGCTGATTTGATAAACGGAAGTGCCGCAAGTAGCAGTAATTGTGAAAGGGGGAGTTATCCACTTTAGTTTTATCGATTTGTTAAAACAGTTTGAACTTTCTAACAATCAGTATTTTACCCAGATTAAATATCTGGACTCAGCTTGCCCATTATAACCCCCCTCTATTAAATCGTAACTCCTTATCTGCGCTATAGTTAGCATTTGTCTCACAACCGCTCGCCTCGATATTTTGTTATTTTGGTAACAAATAATGATATGGCTGTTTTTCCTACTCAAATATAGGGTGAAAATTATCAACAAGTTATCCACATGGCCGGATTGTTAATAGATAACGCCGATTTTCCTTTTAAAGGGCGGCTATATGGAGCAGGAGTTTTTGGGGAACTGCTATTGCATAAGGCGGAACAGAACTTTTGGCTCGGCCCTTTGCGGCGTGGAATTGAAATACGCTTGATTAAGACGGAGGAAAAGGGTAAAAGGTATTAAATACTCGCCACAAAGACGCTAAGTCACGAAGAAGAGTTTTAAGTTTCCGAAGCGGGCTCGTCGCTTCGCTCCGTGTTTAGTGTTGAGTTTTGAGTTGTTTAATTAAAAACCATTTAAACTTGGTGTCTTTGGGCCTTAGTGGTTCAAAAGGAGAAAAAAATGTTCGCAGGTGCAATGACAGCACTGATAACGCCTTTCAGAGACGGGCAGGTTGATTTTGATACGCTCGATGAGCTGATTGAGTTTCAAATCGAAGGCGGGATAGACGGGATAGTGCCGGTTGGAACGACGGGCGAATGCCCGACGCTCAGCCACGATGAGCACAAAAAAGTCATTGAGCGCGTGGTCAAAACCGTGGCAGGGCAGGTGCCTGTAATCGCTGGGGCCGGCTCGAACTCGACGGCTGAGGCGATTGAACTGACGGCATTTGCAAAAAAAATCGGCGCGGATGCGACTTTGCAGGTTGACCCGTATTATAACAAACCCACGCAGGAAGGTTTTTACCAGCACTTCAAAGCCATAGCCGAAGAAGTGGATTTGCCGATTATTCTGTATGATATTCCCGGCAGATGCGGTGCGGGGATGACGGTCGATACGATTGTGCGGCTTTCCGAGATTGAGAACATCGTCGGGATAAAAGACGCGACGGGCCAGATGGACCACGTCAGCGAAATCGCGACGCGATGCAATATGACGATTTTGTCGGGCGATGATTCGCTGACACTGCCTATAGCAGCGGTGGGCGGCAAAGGCGTAATCAGCGTCGTATCAAACATCGCGCCGGCGGATGTAAAAGCGCTGACGGACGCGATATTAGAAAGTGATTTTACGAGCGCGCTGAAATGGCACAAAAAACTTTTTGCGCTGAGCAGGGGAATGCTTTCGCTGGCGTCGAATCCGATACCGGTCAAAGCGGCGATGGCGATGCTGAACCTGTCGGATGAGGAAATGCGATTGCCTTTGGTGCCGCTGGAAGAAAGCAAAAAAACGCTTCTGCGAAAAACATTGCAGGAATACGGGCTGCTGAAATAAGCCACAGATTGCACAGATTACACTGATTTATTTTAGACGCTGATTGCGCAGATTTACGTTGTTTTTTTAGCCACAGATAGCCACAGATTAACACTGCTTTTCCGAAGCGGGCTCGTCGCTTCGCTCCGTGTGCTCGGCTTTGCGTTCTCAGCAAAGGGTATTCTCGATATAAGCATCTGTGATACCCTTTCGCCTCGTCCGCAGAAACCCGAAAAAACGGGCTTCTTTGTATAAGCCGAGCAAAAACACGGATTCCATTTCTGATTTATGATTGCGGATTTAGGATGCGGATGCCGCCGGAGGCGGAATACAGGACAGAATTATTTTGACTGCGGGTCGGAAAAAAAGACGGGGAAAGAATATGTCCTAACTGCGACTCAATCTTACTTGGGACGGAAAATCTTAACATCGTCGTTGATTCTTGTCTTGCCAGTTTCGGACTTTAGCTTACCTTCCTTGAGCATATTCCCTATTGAGCATCTGATATCCTTAACGGCGAATTTGCAGAAATGTTCTCGTACCACGTTTAAGATTACAGTTCCGCGATTCGTTGGTGTTTGGACATGATCGAGTATGATTCCCGGTAAAGTTTCAATATCTGGTACCAAGCTGGTTGGACGCATTTCGAAAAGAGTAGGCTCCTTAGGTTTAGCCATACCAGCCAACACTCGTTGGCTTTCGACCATTCCATCATTCATTAAGAGTAATGCGTCCGGATGCCTAGAACCGAAAATCAGGAAATACTTCGGGACTGAGTGATTTGGCATTGCCTTCATGGAATGTTGGCAAACCTCTTTGAATCTTACTGAGAGACGGGCGCAAATACCATCTGCCAACTGTTGCACTTTCTGAGGAAAGGTTAAAAGGGACATGAGAATTGGTTGCCACCAATCGCCTCCCACCACATTATTGAGAGTTATTACTGTGGGTGAAGCCACAATCGGAGCGTCGATTTCCTCTTGATCTTCAAATGCAGGGTCAGAATTAGGAATAGCAAGTTTGAGGGCCGCCAAACCGCGACGCGTGAAACTTAGTGCGTTGAAATTCAAAAGAACTTCGATGCTCATTTTGGAAACAAACAGGTGTTTAAATACCTTCTCCATCTGAGCCCATTGAAGCCCTTCAACTGTCCACGGGTCTATATATAGAAAAACACTATGGCTGCCTGCCAGTTTTTCAATATCATGGATGTAATCATGAAATTCGCCTTTTTTGGCCTCAGCAAAAGGAAATGGTTTAATTGAATTGTGCAACTCCGAGAAAAGTTCCGGGTCTGGTTCTATACACATAACTGATACGGGTACCAGAAACCCCTTTGATCGCACTTGATCGACACATTTACAGATAATTAAAGGCGAACCATCCTCTCCGTCTCCGAATTTTCCGGGTCCAGCGAAGGCGTCTACGATTAGTATAGGCGCTCTTTGGGTTGCAATCTTATATAGGTACGGAGTCAGATAGCATTGGAGAATGTTATCTTTTCTCTTAGACCATGGACGCTTCCGATTGAAAAACGAATTGTCTGCCTTGTGTCCCATTTTGGTGTGTAGATATGTCCCTATCTATATCAACCGGCATTTGGCTATAGGTTTGGCCCTGGAGGATTCGGCCGGCGAGTTTTTTGTTTACGCCGCCCCATTGTTTGAAGAAGAAGGATACGCCTGCTGTGAGGCACTGGTCGCGGATATCGATAACCCATTTCGGGTCCATTGGTCTTGCGCCGGGACCTGATTCGCCGCCTGCGATGACCCAGTCGATGCCTTCGAGGTTTATATCGGGAATGGGGCCTAAAAGCGGTTCGAGCGATAAGAATTTCACAGCCGCAGGAGTTTGTCTCAAATGGTCGATTCGCTCCAGATAATCAGCGGTTTCTACGGTAACGCCGGCCCACAGATTTTGCGGCCAGGGCAGGTCGCAAGCCATCTGCTGAAGGCGGGATGACCGTTTGGTCAGCAACTGGAACTGATGCTGCGATGCTTTTGTCATTACGCTAAAACACTCGGCGACAAAGTTATCCGGGACGAGTCGATGAAACATATCGCCCATTGAATTGACAAAAATTTTCCTAGGGTTGTGCCATTTCAGGGGCAGATCAAGCATACGTTGATGAGTTGTTACGTTGAAGCCATTGCGGTAGTTGGGCTGTCCCATGGCTTGTAATCGCAACGCCATTCGTTCGGCGTAGCAATGCTTGCAGCCGGGGCTGATTTTTGAACAGCCGGTGACCGGATTCCAAGTACATTCAGTCCATTCTATTTTTGAGTTCTGAGCCATAGCGTTACTTGGCCATTATATCGGGATTAACTCTGCTTTGGGATAAAAAAAGGAACGCTAATAATCGGATTTTGCATTATCGATTTTCTTCCGGAAAATTCAGATGGGCTCTTCGACTGCGCTCAGGACGGAGTAGTAGCTTCAGGGAAGTTGAGATGGGCGAACTCGCCGTGGTATTTTTTGGCGGCAACATCGTATGCTTTAGCGGCGGCGATTTCGGATTTGAAGCGGCCTAAGTATATTTTTTTGCCATGATGCCAGATGTGAGTGACCCAGCGGCTGCTCTTTTTCTCCCAATAAAGGCCGACAAAGCGCGAGGAGGTTTTTGCTTTGGTCTTTCGCCTGTTACAGGTATTTTGAAAGTGGGTTGCCAGTCGGAGGTTGGCCCTTCGATTGTCGAGTGTGTCGCCGTTTTCGTGGTCAACCAAAAGGCCTTTAGGGGCATTCATAATTTCCCTGTGCAGACGGCGGGTCGTTATTTTTCCATTTTCTATTTTTGTGCTTCTTACGGCGTAAACCTTCGTGCCCTGTCCGCCCATTACCCATTTGAAGGCACAATAGCGGTAATAATCCTGCACATCGAGGATTGTAAATTCGCCCTCGCCGAGGAAAATTTTGCGAAAGGAATAGCCGAATTTCCATTTGCGATAAACTATTACGGGCCAGGCACAGATTTTGTCCAACCAACTCGGTATCCCAATTGTTAAATTGACTTTCATAATCCTCTCCCCTTCTGCCACTAAGACACAAAGACACTAAGTTTTTGTTTTGATTTTTATGACCCTCCGTCGCACTTCGTGCTATGGAGGGTAAACCCACAGGCGGGCCTGCGGGCTAACCGGAGTGACCACATAGTCCCTCTATATATGGCGCAACTTGCGCCTTTTGACGAAAACGAGGAATTTCCTGATGGGGTCAAAATCGATAAGTACTTGCAGGACAAGGAGTAAAAAAATTTTAGAATTTCTTCATCTAAGGGTTTTCGACTTGCGCGCTTTTGTCGAATCACAGCGAGGCAGTAGGGATTTTATTTTGCCTATTTTGACATTGTGAAGAGGTTTACTTACCGTAAATTTTATCCGGGTCAAAGACCTTTTCGGCGACGAATTCGAGTTGTTCGGCTGTTCCTTTTTTCACTGCGCGGTAGAAACAGGACTGGTAGCCATTGTGGCACTGGCCTGAATCGACGGTAACTTTGAGGACGATGCAATCCTGGTCGCAATCGACGAGGATTTGGCTGACCTTCTGGACGTGGCCCGACTGTTCGCCTTTTTTCCAGAGTTTTTTGCGGCTCCTGCTGTAATAGGTTCCACAGCCGGTTTTGATGGTGCAGTCGAGGGCCTCGCGGTTCATATAGGCGACCATCAGGATTTCGCCCGTTTTGACGTCCTGCGCGATGGCGGGAATAAGGCCATTCGCGTCGAATTTCGGCGTCAGTTTTGTGCCCAGCTCTATTGTTTTGTCGGCAGCCACGATTATTTCTCCTAATTATGTAAACCCCCAGGCGGACCTGGGGGCTAAACAACTTGTCAGGAATGGTTTTAACCGTTATCATCTTCTAAAACAAGTGTTTTACGTTGAAAGCAGATAAATGGGCGAACAAAAAAAGACCACGACACACAAGTTGTTCTTTTTTCTGCGAATCGGTTTTGTAGCAGCCGCGATAGTGGCGGCAGCAATATGGGTTTGCGGAAAAGAAGCTGATGTTCCGCGTTATGTGATACTATGGCAGAGTTTTGTGAAGATGGGGCCGTGGTTTTTCGCCGGGATAGTGGCGGCGTTTGTCGTAAGCCAGGCAATTTTAGCGTCGCGGTGGTGGCTGCTTCTGCGAACACAGGGGATTCGCATTAGTATCTGGGCGGCGATTCGGCTGCATTTTCTGGGGCTTTTTTACAATAACGCGATGCCCGGCTCGGTAGGCGGCGATTTGATTCGAGCGTGGTACGTTACCAAGCACACAGAGAAGAAATTCGAAGCCGTGCTGAGCATATTTGTTGACAGGTTCGTCGGGCTGTTAAGCTCTTTGATAATGGCGGGTTTTTGTTATTTCGTTTTGCTGCGGGGCGTAAACCTTGGGATAAGCCAAAAGGCGGCATCAGGCATTTTGAAGTGGGCGGTGATTGCTGTTGTGGTGCTGGCAATTTTAGCTGCAGTGATACCGGCGGGAAGAAAGCTGGCGGCAAAGGTATATCAGCACTTCGTAACGTTTGTCAAAAAGCTCTGGACGGCGGCGGTCTTGTATGGCAGCAACCCGCTGACCATACTCGCGGCATTCGGGCTTACGTTTTTACTTCAGGGAATAGTTATAACGGGTTTCTGGCTGATTGGCCGACAAATAGGTATAGAGGCGGGGTTGAAATACTATTTCGTGTTTTTCCCACTGACCTGGGGTCTCGGTGCGATACCCGTGAGTGTCGGCGGGGCGGGAATGGTTGAGGGAGGGCTTGTGGGGTTGTTTAAGTTGGCCGGGGTGGAACCAGTACAGGCGCTGGCTATTGCGCTTTGTCAGCGAGCGGTGTGGATAGTTGCGGCTCTGCCGGGGGCGTGGATACACTGGACCGGCAGGCATCTGCCAAAAGAGATTGCCGTTGACTATGGCGAAAATTGATGTTTAATAATTGACAAAGGGGTAACGAATAAGCATGGCAAAGGGAAGATTCAGAGGATATTTTTTACGCGGGCTTGGGGTATTGCTGCCGACGGTCCTGACGATATGGCTGATTTTGTGGGGTTTCAACTTTATCAATGATAAAATCAGCGTTCATATAAAACATCTCATAATTTTTGGGATAAAGCTGGCCGGGGGGTCGGAAGCGATACTGGCGAATTTCTGGATTGGCTGGTTTCTGTCGATAGCCGGGTTTTTGATTGCCCTGGGAATCGTGTACATTGTGGGGATTACCTTAGCCAGTGTAATGGGCAGGAGTATCTGGCAGGTCGTCGAACGGCTTATGATGAACATTCCCCTGCTCAAACAGATATATCCTTATATCAAGCAGATGACGGATTTCTTCTTTAAGAAGGAAGAAACCAAAAAGATATTTTCAAGGGTGGTTGCCGTCGAGTATCCTCGCAAAGGAATCTGGTCGGTAGGGTATGTTACGGGCAGCGGCATAAAAAAAATTATTGAGGGGCAGAACAGGGAATTTGTTACGGTCCTGATACCCACTGCACCGACGCCTTTTGGCGGTTTTCTGATAATTGTTCCAAAAGAAGAAGTTGTGGATTTGGATATGTCAGTCGAAGAGGCGTTGAGATTCATACTCAGCGCGGGGGTAATAACCCCTGGTGCCGCCCAAACGCCGGCACAACCGGGGTAGATTATGCGTGAAATTGGGAAGGGCTTGTGTATAATAAGCTGGCCGGCAGGAGCCGGGTTATAAGCTATTTAATTGTAAATGAAAAGGAGAACTGCTTTGTTATTCAGGATTAGCGGCAAACACACTGAGATTCCGGAAAGCGTAAAGAGCTATGCCGAGGAAAAAACCGACAAGCTGCCCAAATTTTACGACGTCATCAACCAAATCGAGGTTATTGTTGACGGCAAAGAGGGAAGCAAGGAAGCAGGCAATATCGCGGTGGAAATTATCGCCAGGGGAGAACGCAAGAAAATCTTTGTGGTAAAGGAAAAAGGCAACGACGTTTACGCCTGCATCGACCTGGCGGCGCACAAACTGGAACAGCAGCTCAAGAAGACCAAGACCAAAGAGCGGGACGAAAAGAAGCACAGGGCCAGCTAAAGTTCTGAGTTTTTCAGCCGATATGATGCAGACAAAAAAACCTTATGGGTACGTTTTAGGAAAGATGGTATGAAGTTTGCGGATTTCGTTTGTTTTGAGGCGGTCATTCCTGAGCTTGAGTCAAAGGACAGGGATGGAGCCATAACGGAGCTTGTGGCGGCGCTTGACAAGGCGGGCCGGCTCGGGAAAGGCAACTGCGACAAAATAACGCGCGCCGTAATCAAAAGGGAAAACGAGGCAAGCACTGGAATGGGCAAGGGAATCGCCGTTCCTCACGTCAAGCACAAGTCGGTCAGGGATGTTGTCGCCGCGGTGGGCCAGAGCAGCAAAGGCATAGATTTCGCCGCGCTGGACAAACAGCCGGTGTATTCGGTCATTCTGCTGTTAAGTCCCGCTGAAGACCCCGACAAACACCTGCAGGCAATGGAACAGATTTTCAAACACCTTCAGCAGGAAAAATTCCGCAAGTTCCTGAGGCAGTCACAGACAGCCGCTCAGATTGAGGACCTGTTGAAGGAGGCGGACGTCAATCCGTCCCTGTGAGTTTTGTGATACAACCAGGCCGGTGATATCTGAACGGATGCTCAACAGTGCAAAATACAGTTTGCGAACTTGAAGTTGAAATAAAAAACGCGGACGGGCTTCATATGCGGCCCGCGATGCAGTTTGTAGATACGGCCAGCAGGTTTCAGTCGCTGGTAACCGTCAGCAAAGGCGACACAAGCGTGGACGGCAAGAGTATTATGCAAATGAGCATGCTCGCGGCGACATGCGGAACCCGGCTGAAAATAAAAGCCGAGGGTGCGGACGCGGCTGAAGCGGTTGAGGCGCTTCGAGAGCTTGTTGAAGTAAAGAAATTCGGCGAGCCGACACCCGAAGAAAAGAGTAAGCAGGCGTACTGATCCCGGTCAGCAATGGAAATAAAAAAAGGCGTAGCCGTTTCGCCGGGAATTTCAATAGGTAAGTGCCTCGTTATCGACGCAGAGGATTACCGGATTCCAAGGCGACTTATTGAGCCGTCGCAGCGACTGACGGAAACGCAGCGGGTGCGCAATGTTTTCAGGGACGCCATCGATGAGCTGACAAAGCTTCAGGCCGAGCAGGAGGAAATTGAAGGGCAGAAGATGAAAGACATCTTCGCGGTTCACCTCAGCTATCTTCGGGACCGCACTCTTCGCAAGAAAATAACCGATATGATAACCGCCGAATCGGTTACGGCTGAGTTTGCCGTTTCCAGTACGCTGCGTGATATTGCCGCTCATTTTGCCAAGGTAAAAGACGCCTACATAAGCGAGCGGGCGGCCGACATATATGACATCGAACACCGATTACTGCGACTACTCGTCGGAGGCAAGCGGCAGGATATCGCGGCCCTGAAAGAAGAAGCGGTTGTTGTCGCACGCGAGCTTAGCCCCACGCAAACGGCGAGTTTCAATAAAGAATACGTCAAGGGCATTGCCACCGGCGCCGGGGGCAGAACAAGTCATACGGCGATTGTAGCAAGGTCGCTGGGTATCCCCGCGGTGGTCGCGGTGGAAGACATTACCGAAAGCGTCAACGCGGGCGATGCCGTTATAATCGACGGCAATCGCGGCATTGTCATTGTGAATCCCGATGACAGCACGATACAGCAATACCTCGAATACGCGGTCGAATACACCGAGCTGGAACACCGGCTTGACGCGATAAGAGAAAAACCTGCCGAGACGCGAGACGGGGTGCGTGTGGCGCTGTTTGGCAATATCGAGTTCCCCGACGAGGCACATGGCGTTCTTGAAAAAGGCGGTGAAGGTATCGGGCTTTACCGAACGGAATTTTTGTATCTTAACCGCGATACCGAGCCGACGGAACAGGAGCATTACGAGGCCTACTCGCGGACGGTTGCGGTATTCAAATCCAGGCCGGTTATATTGAGAACGGTGGATTTGGGAGCGGATAAATATACGCAGAGCAGACGTTATGCCCGCGAGCCGAACCCGTTTTTGGGGCTGCGTTCGATACGATATTGTCTGCAAAACCTGACGATGTTTAAAACGCAGCTTCACGCCATTATGCGGGCGTCGGTTCTGGGCGACCTGCGGATAATGTTCCCGCTCATAACCAACCTGCAGGAGCTGATGCAGGCCAAAATGGTCCTTGGCGACGTAATGGAAGACCTCGACGACGAAGGAATACCGTATAACAGAAAAATCAAGGTCGGCATTATGATTGAGACGCCCGCGGCAGCACTTACGGCATCGATGCTGGCAAAAGACGTTGAATTTTTCAGTATAGGCACAAACGACCTCACCCAATATACGCTGGCGGTTGACAGGGGTAACGAGCTTGTCTCCACGTTATATTCCTCGGTTGACCCCGCAGTCATTCGGCTTATCAGGACAGTGATTCAGGATGCGCATAAGGGGCGGGTGGAGGTCAGCGTATGCGGCGAGATGGCCTCGGAGCCGGAATCAGTAATGCTGCTGCTTGGTCTGGGCATTCGCAAGCTGTCAATCGCCGCACCGATGATACCTGAAATAAAACAGATTATTCGCTCAGTCACGATAGAGGAATGCAATAGAGTCGCCAGAAAGGTTCTGGGGATGAATTCTGAAAGACAGATATCCAGCTTCCTTCGTGACGCGGCCAGAAAGATATTGCCCGAAGCGTTCTAAACAGCAAATGCCTGTTTAAAACGTGCCGGGCGACGAAAAATTGGAAAACAGATGTTGGTTGTAATTAGATTCCGAATAGGAGGGAGCTTGCGATTTTTGTCGCACGCGGAGACGATGCGCGTTTTCCAGCGGGCCTGCGTCCGGGCAGGGGTGCAAATAGCGTATAGCCAGGGGTTCAATCCGCATCAGCGGATGTCGCTTGTTCCGCCTCGAAGCGTTGGGGTCGAATCAGATGATGATATGTTATGCCTGTGGCTCAAGGAGGGCC
This sequence comes from uncultured Phycisphaerales bacterium, assembly GCA_963769245.1. Classification (GTDB taxonomy): domain Bacteria; phylum Planctomycetota; class Phycisphaerae; order Sedimentisphaerales; family Anaerobacaceae; genus Fen-1362. Next base: position 389,994 of record CAVYKU010000001.1, on the reverse strand, counting down.
AGACGGCAATTGATGTCGAATTGCTGAAAAGCGCACTGCCGGCCGGCATCGAAATCATTTCAGTGGAGACCAGCGAGGCAAAAAATATCCCTGAGCCGATTTCTGCAAGATACGTGATGAAGGTGCAGGGGCAGAAAATTGATGACGGAGTAAAGAAACATATTGCGGATGTGCTTGCAAGCGATGAAGTTATTATTAACAGGCGAACAGGCGAGAACTCAGGAACCAAAGCCGTTAATGTAAGGCCTTTTCTGGAAACAATCAAAGCCGAACCGGAAGGGTTTGCCGTTGACTGCAAAATCAGCCCTGCGGGGACGATACGGGTTGACGAAATTCTCGGTTTGCTGCAATTGAAAACCGCGGATTTAGTCGGGCCCGTCAGGCGCACAAGCGTGCAATGGAAAGGACTTTAGCGGTAGTCGTCAGAACGATAATTTTTATTATTCAATAGTTTGTGAAAGAGAAAGACAAGACAAATGCCAAGAGAAATGCTTATTAATGTAGCCGAGAGCGAAGAATGCCGCATAGCGGTTATGGAAAACGGTTCGCTCGAAGAACTATACGTGGAGCGGGCAAGCTCCACAAGATACGTGGGCAACATATACAAGGGCAGGGTCGTCAATGTCGAGTCGGCGATTCAGGCGGCTTTCGTGGATTTCGGGACCGGCAAAAACGGCTTCCTGCACATCAGCGACCTGCACCCGCGATACTTCGCGGGCAAATCCGCCATCGATACCGAGGAAATCGGCAAGCGACGTTCGCTCAACGAGCGCAAGCCCATTCAGGCCTGCCTGCACAAGGGCGATGATGTGGTGGTGCAGGTTACGAAAGAAGGAATTAATACCAAGGGGCCGACGCTGAGCACCTATCTCGCCCTGCCCGGCAAATATCTGGTTATGATGCCCTGGATGGAAAAATCGGGCGTCTCCCACAAAATCGAGGATGAGCAGGAGCGGATTCGGCTGCGAACCCTCTTCGAGCAGAGCAATCCCCCGAAAGATATCGGCTTTATTATACGAACAGCCGCACAGGGAAGCTCAAAGCGGGACATACAAAATGATATGAAGTATCTGCGGCGACTCTGGGCCGCGATTGAAAAAAGAATTTCAGGCGCAAAGACGCCGTCCGAATTGTATCAGGAATCTGACCTGGTCATCAGGACGCTGCGTGACATTTTCAATAACGACATCAGCAGGATAATGTGCGATTCCGAAAGTATGGTCAAGCGGATTCGCGACTTTCTGTCGATAGCGTCGCCTCGTCTCAAACAGCGGGTGATATACTATGACGGCAAAGAGCCATTGTTCCACAAATATAAAATTGAGCAGGAAATCGCCAAAGTCCATTCGCGGGTCGTGCCCCTCAAAACAGGCGGGTCGATTGTCATCGAGCAGACCGAGGCGCTGGTCGCAATCGACGTAAACAGCGGAAAATTCCGCAAGCACACGGATGCCGAAGAGACCGCTTTCAAAACCAATATCGATGCGGCGGGGGAAATCGCAAGACAACTGCGTCTGCGCGACCTGGGCGGCCTGATTATCTGCGACTTCATCGATATGCGAAGCCCAAAGCATCGCAGGGAAGTGGAAAAGGTCTTCAGAATCGCAACCAGACCCGACCGCGCAAGGAGCCGGGTTCTGCACATAAGCAGTTTCGGCCTCATCGAAATGACCCGGCAAAGGATGCGCCCCTCGCTGCAATCAAGCACCTATCTTGCCTGTCCCAACTGCGGCGGCAGCGGCTACGTAAAAAGTCATGAATCCAGCTCGATTGAGCTTATTCGATTGCTTCATCTGGCCGCCTCAAAAGAAACGGTCAAAAAAGTTGAGTTGTTCGTCTCGAATGAAGTGGCGGATTATCTCCAGAACGAAAAAAGAGCTGCGATTACGCATATTGAGCAGACCAGCAGCAAGCGGGTGATTATTCATTCGTCGCCCCAATACGCCGGCGAACGCTCCGAAATCGTCTGTTATAACGACAGGGGAAGCGTCGTCAAACTATAACGCTGCCGAATGCCCGGGTACCGTAGTAAATCTTGACGGTGGGCGATGTTTCGGCGATACTTATAGCCCGGCTGGATATCTTTGTTAAAAGGGCTTCTGGAGTGAGCCAATATATGAAATTTGACCTTGATTACGCTCGGCAGGTAATAGACAGCGAGAGTAAGGCCATAAAAGGCCTTGCGGAGGTGGTAGGTCGGGATTTCGAGCGGGCGGCGGAGATGATTTACAACTGCTCCGGTTCGGCAATAGTCAGCGGAATCGGCAAGGCGGGCATCATAGGCCGAAAAATCAGCGCGACACTGGCATCGACCGGCACGCCGAGTCATTTTCTGCACCCCGCGGAAGCGGTGCACGGCGACCTCGGCCGGCTGCGAAAAGAAGATATTATTCTCGTCCTAAGCTACGGCGGCGAAACCGAAGAGGTTGTCCGCCTGATTAACCTCGTCAAACAATCCCAGATTCCGCTTATCGCGATTACCGGCGAAAAGGATTCAACCCTCGCCAAATACAGCGACGTGGTTCTCAGTATGGGCAAACTCACCGAAGCCTGCCCGCTGGGAATTGCGCCGAGCGTCTCGACGACCTGTATGCTCGCGCTGGGCGATGCCCTTGCGTTAACAGTAATGAAAGCCCGGAACTTCAGCGTTGAGGACTTCGCGCGGTTTCATCCTGGCGGCTCGCTCGGCACAAAACTGATGACCGTTGAGCAATCGATGATGTTCAGGCCCGGCGAGAAACTTCCTCTCGCGGCCGGTTCGGACACAATTGGGAAGATTCTTAAAAATACCAGCGACGTGAAACGCCACGGCGCGGTAATGGTCGTTGACAAACAGGGCAAGCTTGCCGGGATAATTACCGATGGTGACATTCGCCGGCTGATGACAAAAGACGGCCCCGGCGGTTTCGATATGAAGGCCTCCGACGTTATGACCAAAAACTGCAAAAGAGTTCGCCTCGACGCACTGGCGGCGGAGGCAACGGCTATTTTCCACAAGCACAGGATTGATGAGCTGCCCGTTGTGGACGCGGACGACAAGCCCGTGGGACTTATCGACGTGCAGGACATTGTAACAATCAAGGTTGTCGGGTGAGCCCCGTTAGAAAAAAACCGTAATACGGAACTTTATGATAAATAGCAGTTCTCTAACGGGGTTAACAGGGCAGGCCGGCCAAAAGAATAATCCCGGGAAAGAGTAAAAAAATGCTGCTGTATTCGAGAAGGTTCACAATCTGGCTTGTTTCGTTTCTGGCGGTGCTGGTCGTATATTTTATATACAATCGCCTCAGCAGGACACCGACTATACCAACGGACATAATGACAACGCCGGCGGGGCAGCTTGCCAACGTGCGCGATTCAAATGTCAATATCGGAAAAGTTGGAGACGTCGGCGTCGGCATCATTAAAAACGCACGCTATACCACGCTTAACGCCCAAAAACAGGTTGAAAGAGAGTTCGGATTCGAAGAGCTCCTGCACCAGGACGGCAACAACTGGGAAATCGAAAAGCCCTATATGAATATCTACCGCCGAAGCTTCAACTGCTCGATTACCGGCGAGCGGGCACAAGTCGCCGTGGAAATAGCGGGCGGCAGGATAACACCCAGACAAGGTATGTTAATGGGCAACGTTGTTATCCGGATTTTGCCCAGACAAAAAAATTCCGTCGGCGAAATGACTCTTTACCTCGATGACATCGCTTTTTCCGCGGACAAGTCGTTGTTTTCGACGGCAGGCCCAGTCGAGCTTGTTTCGGAAAACATCCGGATGACCGGCACAGGCGTAGAAATTATTTATAACGGCGACGACGAGCGTCTTGAGCGGCTGCGAATAGCAAATCTGCATAGCTTGCGTATAAAAAAATGGGCACAGGGAACGGTTTTGCGGTCAACGCCGGACGCCAACGCAAATAACCAGAAAGGCGAAAGCGAACAGACGTCCAAACGCGGGCAATACTACCAATGCACGCTCGACAAAAATGTCAGGATTGAAACCCCCAACGAACGGCTGCTTGCCGACGCTCTTTTGATAAACGATATCTTCGCAGCGGCCGGCTCGGATGAGGATGCCGGAAAAGAATCGTCGCCCGATGACAACGTCATCCCTGTCCAAAGCAGCAACAAACCGCAGGCCGCAATATCGGAGGAATCGCCCAGCGATATCACAATCAACTGCGACGACGGCATTATTGTTACCCCGATGGGTACATCATCCGAGAAGAAATTGCCCAAACAGCGAACCACTTACGCCGAGATTATCGCCCAGCAGGACGCCAACACCTCACCCGTCGGCAAAACCACTTTCAGGGGCGCAAATGTCACCTACAGCGCGATAACTGGCGAGGCAGTCGCAATCGGGCCTTCAAGCATTGCGTTTGACGTGAACGAAAAAACCGAAAACGGCGCAGGCAAGCCGGGGACCGTCAGAATGACCTCCCGCCGACGGGCCGCGTTCTCGCCCGCCTCGAACAAAAGCACGTTCGAAGGCGACTGCCGCTGCACGGTCTCACAGAAACAGGACAAAATACTTCAACAGTATATAGTCCTGGCAGACAAGCTCGAAATAGACCTGGTGAAGAAAAATACAAACAAGGATTCCGGGCAGGCAATGGATGTCGATCGCATGATTGCAACCGGCCCGGGTGTGCACTTGGTCAGCACGAAAAAAACGGTTCGACCCGGCTCACCGCAGGCGGGTTCGACAAGCTCACCGCAGGCTGGCGAGAAATTGTTGACGGCTATGGAGCTTAAATGCGCCTCGGTTAATTACGATACAACCGACGGCAATTTCTTCGCGACAGGGCCGGGCCTGATAAAAGTGGATAATTCGCAGACCGATGAGCCGCAGGAAAATCTCGACAAGTTCAGCTTGCGGCGAAAAAGTTACGCCCTTATGCGAAACTTCGACTGGCTTTCCTACGCCGGCCAAAGCAAACACTTAATAGCCGACTCGAAAGGCGGCTCGCTTTTAGTTGATTATTTCCCGCTGGTCGAAGGTCACGGCAACGAAAAAGTTTCCATAACCGCATCGCATGTGGAGGCGGATATCGCCGATATGCCGACCGGGCGAACGGAGCTTAAAGATATGCAGGCAACAGGCGCGGTTACTTACGAAGACAAGGACACGCAGGTCATAGGCAACGAATTTATCTACGATGCCAACACCGCCTTAATTGATATCAAAGGCGACAAAGTCCGTCCCTGCATTTTCAACGGTGCAGTTATCGACGCCGTGCGATACGATACAAAAACCGGCAAGTGGAACACGCACCTCAAAGGCCCGGGGGCGATAAGATAGTGGCAGTCAGGAGCAAAGTGAGTTAAGGTCGACCAGGGATAAATCACCCAGATGCTCAATAACTTTATCCGCTGGTTTTAAATGTTCGGCGGCGTAAGTGTTGGTGATGGCGACCGCTCGCATACCGGCGGCCTTGGCGGCCTCAAGGCCCCATCGCGAATCCTCAATCACAACACAATTTTCCGGCTTGATTGACTTGTGCAGTTTTTTATTGAGCAACTTCAAAGCCAGCGAGAAACCTTCGGGGTCGGGCTTACCCTTCTCAACCTGCTCGGCTGAAACAATCACCTCAAAAAACTCTCGCAACAACGCACCCTTGAGAATCATTTCTATTTCAGGCAGCAACGCGCCGGAGCATATCGCTGTCGGGATTTTATTGCCTGTGAGCATATTAAGAAACTGGGGCGCGCCCTCGATTATGCCTGCCTCGGTCGCCGCCATTTCTTTGAAGAGGTTCGCCTTTTCGCCAAGCAGTTTTTCGAACTGCTGATTTGATAAAGACAACTTTCCCTCTTTGTCAACAACTCGCAGAAGTTCCTGGTCCGAGAGTCCCAGGAACCTGTCATAGTAATCGCGTATCGATAACTGGTAATTGAATCTGGTCAGCGCGCGGTTGAACGCCTGATAGTGCAGTTTTTCGGAATCCACGAGGACGCCATCAAAATCAAATATAACAGCTTCGAGCATAAATATAACCTCGTCGGGCGTATCGCGTCCTGCGTCGTGCGAACAAAATACGCAATACACATCACGCACGACGCAATACGGTGCGAGCACCGCAACCGCTTTATGACTGTAGCATCTTTATCATCATTGTTCGGGGACGGGGCCAATCAGGGCGGCAAAGTCCGTGAATGAGGATTTGTCGCCTGAACAGATTAACTGGGTAAGAGCGGCGATTTTCGGCGAGTTTTTGGTGATGAACCGCCGAGCGACAAGGGCTTTTCGTTTTTTCATCGGCATCGTCTGCTCTTTTGCTTCGTCTGAATCCTCGACAGCGACGTCCATCTTAACCTTTGTGCTTGCGTAATCGCAGAACAAATACCCCACGATTAAATCCATCGCGATATCGACCAGCGGCCTGCCATACAGGTCCATGTAATCGGCGCCCTGCCGTTTGACAAACGCGACGGTGGAGAATAGCTGTTTTGTGCCTTCGGCTAATTTGGCGAGCAGGTCTTTCAATTCGGGGTCATATTCTTTCTGCGCAGCTCAGCCAGATATTTTTCCGCTGTGCCGCTGCAAACGCCGCGCACCGCCGCGACAATTTGCAACTGAGAAGTTCCTTCGTAAATTGTCGTGATTCTCGCGTCTCTCGCGTGCCGCTCGACGGCATAATCACGCATATAGCCCGAACCTCCGAGGACCTGGAGTGAGTCGTAAGCGACGCGGTTTGCCATCTCCGAGCATATATATTTGCTCATCGGCGTCAGCATCGACGCGAGCCGGTCAAATCGGCGCGACTGTTCTTTCAGCGCTTTTAGTTTCTCTTTATCTTTCGGCGGGTTTAATTCAAGCTGCCTTTCAAAGCAAATATTTATATCGACGACACGGGATGTTTCATAGAGCATCGCCCGCCCCGCCTCAATCGCGATTTTCATATCAATCAGCAGGTCGCGGACGGCAGGCAGCTTTTGAATTGCTGTGCCGAATTGTTTTCTGCTCGACGCGTAATCTCTCGCCACGCGATACGCCGCCTCGGCGATACCCAATGACTGGCCGGCGATGCCGATACGCGCACCGTTCATCAATGCCATAACGTATGTAACTAATCCGCGCTGCCTTTCGCCGATTAACTGACAGGGAGTGTTATCGAAGAATATTTCGCAGGTGGGGCTGCCGTGAATGCCTAATTTGTCTTCAAGCCGGCGGATATGTACGGTCGGGCCTCTGTCGCATACGAACAAGCTGAGTCCCAGTCCACCCGTGCGGTCCGGCTCGCTGCGAGAAAGCACAAGAAGGACTTCACCGCAGCCATTGGTGATAAATCGCTTAACGCCGTGTAAAAGCCAGTTGCCGTTATTATCCTGGAACGCGCGCAGCTTGACCGCCTGCAAATCCGAACCGGCGTCCGGCTCGGTAAGCACCATCGCGCCTGTAATTTTGCCAGCGGCAAAATCATGCAGGTATTTTTGTTTTATTTCCTCGGATGCGAAAGCATCGATTGTCCCCGCGATACCCTGCAACCCGAATATATTCATAAGCGAGGCGTCGGCACGCGAGACGATTTCAGTCGCCATCGAATAGACAAGATTCGGAAAATTAATCCCGCCGAAACGGTGAGGCAATGTAAAACCCATAACCTCCGCCTTGGCTAATTTGTCCATTGATTCGGCGATTCCTTTTGCGTAACTCACTGAGCCGTCGGCGTTGAGGGTACTGCCTTCCCTGTCAACAGATTCAGCACGCGGTGCGATAAAGTCGCCGCTCAACTGGCCGATAGAATCGAGAACCATCTCATAATTGCGCACCGCCTCATCGGCGTTGGCGGGCGCGGAATCGAACTGCGAAGCGAATTTGAAATCCTCTTCACACAATTTAGCGAGAGCGCCCAGGTCGATGTGTTTGAATAAAAATCGTATATCGTCGTTATCAGCGTAAAAATTTGGCATCGTTATTTACCTTCGCCTATAGCTTCCTTGAATCCCTTTTCCTTGATTGCCTTTATCATTTTCGGGACGACATCGTTGAGGTCGCCGACGATTTTATAATGCGCCACGTCAAAAATAGGCGCCTGCGGGTCGTTGTTGATTGCGACGATTTTCTGGCTCTGGTTCATACCCGACTGATGCTGTATCGCCCCGCTGATTCCCACCGCGATATAAAGCGATGGTCTGACGGTCGTGCCCGTCTGGCCCACCTGGTGGTCGTGGTCGATTAAACCGAGGTCAACCGCCGCCCTCGTTGCCGCGGGCGCTCCGCCCAAGCAATTCGCCAAATCCCAGATTAGCCGGAAGTTATCCTTGCTGCCCACTCCCGCGCCGCCCGCCACGATAATCCGAGCTGCCTTGAGGTCAACCTTCCTGGCTCTGGTATGCTCTTCGAGAATCTCGATTGGCAGTTCCTGCGGGGATAATTGAACCTTTTCAGTTATTACCTGGCCTTTTCTCGTCGTATTGGGCGTCGGCATTGCCATCACGCCCTCGCGGACGGTCGCCATCTGGGGCCAGCGGTCATAATTGATAATTGTTGCGATGATGTTGCCGCCGAACGCGGGCCTGATTTGGAACAACAGGTTTTTGTGCAATTGCCCGTCGGTTGTTTTGTGGTCGCCGATTTGCAAATCGGTGCAATCTGCCGTCAAACCCGCCTTGGTTACGCTGGCGATTCTCGGTCCCAAATCCCTGCCAACCGCCGTCGCACCGTAAATCACAATCTGCGGCTTGTATTTGTGAATAAGGTCATGAATTATTTTGGTGTAGCTGTTCGTCTGGTAATGTTCCAAAAGCGGATGCTCCGCAAGATAAACCTTATCTGCTCCATACTGAATCAGCTTTTTCGCAAGCCCTTTTACATTATCGCCCAGCAGCAGCGCACCAAGCCCAACGCCAAGAATGTCCGCCAGATGCCGACCCTTGCTCATCAGCTCAATAGGCGTATCTTCAAGCAGGCCGCCATGCTGTTCCGCGAATACCCAAACTTCACCCTGTCTATTTACGTCAATCATTTTCTCGTCTCTCGTAGTTCGTTTCTCGTGTCTCGTTTTCAATCATCGGTTAATTTTGCCGCCTCTGGTAAAGTTGCTCGAATAGTCGCCTTCAACTTTTCCTCTACCTCTTGAAGATTTTCCGCTTCCCAGAGTATTGTCAAATGATGGTTTGTATCAAATTGGGGCTTGGTATCAGGATTATCAAAAACCTTTTTATCGCAAGTATATATTACAGGCTTTCCGAGGCCTTCGGCATAGCCCGCTTCCCAATAAGCACCTTGATTGCCATGGGTAAGGTCTGCGATAAGAAATCGAGATGTTCGTATTTCCACTCGCAGTTGGTCATCTAAGAGACCTGCTTGGGGTCTATCATCGAGCCGAACAAGGTCAAAACCTGTTTGCTTTACCGCTGGCTTGAATACCTCATCAACGATTTTATCTAGTTGCTTATCACCATACTTCATTGCCATAAACGCTTTGTGACTGTCTGTAGCGCCTTTTTTAAGTTTTTCGTAATACTGCCATCCTTCTACCGTGAGCGTCGCATCAACTCTTAGACCATCAACACTTGTTGTTATATCACCTTTGATAAAGCCCATTCTTTTGAGATATTCTGATACAATTTGAAATTCTTGAGAAGTCGCGGATCCTATTATGGATATAATGGGCATTTCATCCCCAGGCTGGATGTCGATAGTTTCCCCTGGTGCTTTCCCACCCAGCCATAGGATAAAATTATCTGCTTGCTCAGCGGGTGTTGGCGGCGGGTTCTTAATAATGGAATTCACCAATTGTTCATCAAGGTTTATATGTTTTCTATAACAATTTGCGTCTGGTGGTTCTTTTGATATTACTTCATGTTTTGTTCGGATCCAATGGTTCAAGGCAGCAATCTTACGTTTATCGCCGCCCAATATATGCGGTAAAGAATTACGGCTGAAAAAATCTTCGATCCAATATATCCCACATCTTGGGCAATCATATTCACTGCTAAATTCGTTCCCGATTTTGGCTCCCTTTGGTTTAGCAGTCTCTGTTTGGCATACAGGGCATTTGTAAGTCGGATTTTGGGTTTCGTTAGGCATAAAATTATGCGATGATTTTATCTTCGAGAAGTTCGTGAATCATACCGGCCAGCCCGTCGTCTGTCGGCTCAATCGATTTTGTTTCTTTGGAGGCGAGCACCACGCTTTGAATCCGGTGAACTTTCGTCGGCGAGCCGTTTCTCCCGCACCACGTCAAATCGGCTTTCAGAAAATCGAGGTTCCACTGCTCTATGAGCAGCCCCTTCTTATCCATTTCGCCGCATTTTTGCACGGCCAATTCTTTTATTTCGTCTTCGCCGGCGTTCGGATTTTCGGCTTTTATCTTCTGCTCGACCCCAGCGGGTGTCAGAGCGGCCTTGTATTTCATCATTTTTTTTGCCGCCGCAACCCTCGGCACGTTGGCCTCACCCGTTATCGTCAGCAGGACGGGTAACTGCGTCTTGACCTTCTGCCAGCCGTTGCCGATATTGCGCTGAGCAGTTATCGTCTGCCCCTCGATTTCGACCGGTTTTTCAACGTAAGTGATTTGCGGTATTCCCAGTTTTTCCGCCAATTGAGGCCCAACCTGTGCGGTATCGCCATCAATCGCCTGCCTGCCGCAAAGGACAATATCATATTTAATCCGTTTTACCGCGCAACTGAGTATGTAACTCGTTGCCAGAGTATCACTTGCGGCACAACGGGCGTCCGTAACCAGGATTGCCTCGTCAGCCCCGCGGTAAAGGGCGTCCTTTAGCGTCGCGACCGCTGCGGGCAGCCCCATTGTTATAACAGTAACTGTCCCGCCGAACCGGTCCTTGATATCCAATGCCATTTCAAGGGCATTGAGGTCTTCGGGGTTGAAAACGGCCGGCAGTGCCGCACGATTAACCGTTCCGTCATCATTCATCGCCTTGCCTGTTACCCTTTTGGTGTCGGGCACCTGTTTTACCAATACTACACAGTTATACGCCACTTTTGGGTCTCCTTACCGGCTTAGGTCAATAGCCGCAATCGCAATCAAAGGAGGGCAGTGTAACAGGATTCCCGGCTAAGTCAATGGCATAGAAAGCGTTAAACCGGGAAGGCAAAACAGCCGATTTGTTATTGGACCACAGTTAGATTCTATTTTTATTTTGACAACGGTCTGGTATAACTAATAATAGCAGGATTAAGCTGGAAGAATACCTCCTTCCAAACCGGTAAGCGGATAAATGGTAAACGACAATACCAATTACGATACGATGTTCGGCAAAATAGCCCTCGACCAGGGACTTTGCACCAATGAGGAGCTGAAACGGTGCATCGATGAAATCGAGAACCGCCAAAAAACCAGCCCTACCCTGCTCAGAGACCTTCTTGTCGAAAGGGGCTACCTCACAAAGTCACAGGCGAGTCGAGTTATCAATACCATCAAAGAGGCGCGAGGTTCCACTGCGACCCATCAGATACCCGGCTATATGATATTAGGCAAATTAGGCGCAGGCGCAATGGCGGTAGTTTACAAAGCCAGGCAATTGAGTTTGGACAGAATCGTAGCCGTCAAGGTTCTGCCGAAACGTTTTTCCGAAAACAAAGAATACGTGGAACGATTTTATAAAGAGGGTAAGGCCGCAGGCAAGCTCAATCATCCCAATATCGTCCAGGCAGTGGACGTCGGCGAATCGGGCGGACACCATTATTTCGTAATGGAATACGTCGAGGGGAAAACCCTTTACGATGATTTGGCGGCAGGCAAAGTTTACGGCGAGAGAGAAGCGCTGGATGTCATTATACAGGTAGCCGAGGCCCTCAGGCACGCCCACTCCGTTGGTCTTATTCACCGCGACGTAAAGCCCAAGAACATAATGATTAACAAGGAGGGGATAGTAAAACTGGCCGATATGGGTCTTGCGAGGCAGACGACTGACTTCGAAGCGGCCAAGATGGAGAAGGGCAAGGCGTACGGGACACCTTATTATATTTCCCCGGAACAAATACGCGGCGAAATAGACGTTGACGGCAGGGCGGACATTTATGGTCTGGGCGCGACGTTCTATCATCTGGTAACGGGGCGGGTACCTTTTATGGCCGACGACCCGATGGAAGTAATGCGAAAGCATTTGAAAGATGAGCTTATCCCGCCCGACCACATCAATACTTCGCTCTCCGCGGGCGTGTCGGAAGTCATCGAAGTTATGATGGCCAAAGACAAAAAAAACCGGTACAGCAACATCGAGGAGCTGCTGGTTGATTTGAAGGCAGTCCGCAACGACGAACCCCCCCTGCGGGCACACAAACGAATGAATATGTCCGACCTCGAAAAGCTGGAGGAGGGCGAGGTGGTCGAGGAATCGGAAAGTGTTGACCTCGAACAGTCCGTTACGCGATACAAGACAACCGTTCTTGTTCTGGGGGCGATGGCGGGTTTTCTGCTGCTGATAGTTCTTCTCCTGCTGTTCCGCAAATGAACCGATTGCGGTCAAATTCGAATTTTTGGTTAACCCTTAATTACTAATCGTATTATCTATGGCGACAGGTGCGCGTTTTACATCGGAAGAGCTGGCCGAAGTTCTCAGCCGGTATGATATCGGCAAAATCCGAAAGATTACACGTCTTGTCGGCGGCAGAGGAAATGCGCCCAAAATCGTCATCACAACTGCGCGGGGCAAGTTTCTGCTCAAACGCCGATCGCAGGATCAGGATGAGGTATATCGAGTCGCATTCGCACATGCAGTGCAGTCGCAACTGGCCAAACAAGGTTTCCCCGTAGCACCGCTGGTTGCTGTACGGGATGAATTTGGAACCATACTGCAGCTTAGCAGCAATGTATATGAGCTTTTCAAATTCGTGGGCGGGATCCGTTACCCGGGCACAGCCGAAGCGACCATCGACACGGGAAGGCAGCTCGCGAAGTTCCACCAGTGCCTAACCGATTTCAAATTCGAGTGGGAGCCGCTCAAGGCGAGTTTTCACAATTCGACGATGGTGAGGAGGCATCTTAAAACCATCGCCTCGGATATTTCACGAAGCAGCGAAAGTAAGGTTCATCGCTGCGGGGAAGAGCTGATGTCTCTTTACAACAGCGCCAGCGTACAGGTGAACACGCTCGGTTTCGACTCCTGGCCCACACAGGTCGTGCACGGCGACTGGCACCCGGGAAATATGCTCTTCGACAAAGATAAAATCGTCGCTGTGTTCGATTTCGATTCTGTGAAATTAGCCCAGCCGGTCACTGATTTAGCCAATGCGATGCTTCAGTTCTCATTAGTCGGCTATCATCCCAACCCCGCCGACTGGCCTGATTATCTCGACCAGGCAAAACTCGTCCAGCTCTTTGAAGGTTATCGTGAGATAATCAAACTGGAAAAAGACCATATCGAATCGCTTCCAGATTTAATGGTCGAGACAATGATAGCCGAGGCGGTTTTGCCGATTGCGGCAACGGGCTTTTTCGGCAATCTTAAGGGGACGGATTTTCTGAATATGATTGTTCGCAAGGCTCGCTGGATTAACGACAACCGCAAAACTCTCACCGTTGCCCTTGAGTCATCGAAGCGACAGCAAACAGAAACCCCCGGCTAAATTTAGCCGGGGGTCAATGCTCAAGCATAAATAAATTTCTTTATTCCTCGGTATGTTTCGGCTTCGCGTAAGCCGCGACGACGTTGGCCTGGATGTTCGGCGGGACGGGTTCGTAATGACTCAGTGTCATTGAGTAGCTGCCCCTGCCGCCTGTAACTGATTTCAACTGGCTGTTATACTGTGTCACCTCAGACAACGGCACCTGCGCCTTGATGAGAAGCATATTACCAGGCAGCATATCCTGCCCGAGCACCCTGCCTCGTTTGCCCGCGAGGTCGCCCGCGATATCGCCGATGTTCTCGGCAGGGGCAGTTACCTCGATAATGACTATGGGTTCGAGCAGAACGGGTTTGGCTTTCTCGAGTGCGTCAAGAAACGCACCTTTGCCCGCCGCCCGGAACGCCACTTCCTTTGAATCGACCGGATGATATTTGCCGTCGTAAACGGAAACCTTCACGTCCTGCAGCGGGAAGCCCGCGACGAAACCATTTTCCATAATCTCGTTGACGCCTTTCAGCACCGCCGGTTCGTACTGGCCCGGAATCGACCCGCCGAAAATGTCCCAGCTATATACCAACGGCGGGTCGGAATTTCGCGGCGCCGGCTCAATGCGAAGATAAACCTCGCCGAACTGCCCCGCTCCGCCCGTCTGCTTCTTGTGTCGATAATGACCTTCCGCCTTAAGAGTAATCGTCTCGCGGTATGGAATCTTGGGCTCTTTGGTGTTGACCTTGAGCTTCGAACGGCTTTCCATTTTTTCGAGCATCACACGTAAATGTAAATCACCGAGGCCATTCAGAACAAGCTCTTTGGTCTGGGCATCTCTTGTAACCTTCAGGCAGGGGTCTTCCTCGCAAAGTTTTTCCAGCGCCGTGCCTATTTTCTGCTCATCGCCTCTTGTTGCCGGCTCAAGAGCCAGCGCGAACATCGGCGAAGGGGCCTCGGGCATTTCGAATTTACCCGTTATTTTGCCGTCGCCGATCACGTCCCCGACCCTAAGGTCCTCGATTTTGGCAAGCGTTATAATGTCGCCCGCAACGCCAACGGGGATTTCCTGTGTCTCGCCGCCCTGAGATTTCAAAATATGGCCCGGTCGAACGCCCTTTTTGTCGTCGTTGCGAATCATATTCGTGTCGGATTTAATAGTCCCGCTGAACAGGCGTATGGATGAAAATTTCATATTCGACCTTGGGTCAAACGAAACGCGGAACACCAGGCCGGCAAGCGGTCCTGCGGGGTCTGCCTGCAGGGTCGTTTCCTTGTCGCCCGCCTTTAGTTTTGCCGGCTCCGCCTGTGCCGGCGACGGGGTATATTTCACGATAAGATTCAAAAGCCCCTCAATGCCCACTTCTTTTCTGGCATTGGTGAAAACAATCGGGACAACACTTCCGGCCCGCAGCGCCTGGACAAAAACCGCTGAAATCTTTTCCGTCGGTATCGTCTCGCCGGCAAAATAGCTTTCCATAAGCTTATCGTCCGCTTCGATTACGCTTTCGATAAGCTCCGTGTGCGCCTGCGCAACATCCATAACGGGCGATGTGCCCGTGCTGTTTTCTATGCAGTCGATTACCGAGGCCTTGTCCGCCGCGGGCAGATTCGCGCATCGGCACTGCGTCCCGAAAAACTCCTGTATGTCCTTAATCAGCCGGGGCAGCTCCGCGTTTTCCGCGTCCATCTTGTTGATGACTATCAGCTTGGCCTTGCCGGTCTTGGTCGCCGTCTCAAATACCTTGCGAGTTACGGTTTCGACGCCGGATGCCGCGTTAATGACTATGACGGCCGTCTCCGCGCCGACAATCGCCTTTATAGAAGGCCCTATGAAATCGGGATACCCCGGCGTATCGATTATGTTTATCTGCTTGCCCCCGTACTGGGCGTGAACCACCGACGACTTTATCGAATGGCCGTGTGCCTTCTCCTCATCGTAATAATCGCAAATACTGGTCTTGTCATCCACGCTGCCTAATCGATTGGTCGCTCCTGTCTTGTGCAGTATTGCCTCGACGAGCGAGGTTTTGCCCGCGCCGCCGTGACCCATTATTACTATATTGCGTATATCGCCGGTATTTGCCACTTTCGGTTCTCCAATAAAAGGTTATAACGGCCTGTCCGCCATAAAAGCCCTAAAACGCGCCAGTATATTAAAAAAGACCGCGCAGAACAAGCCCCCTCTAAGGAAAAAAACCACCAGGACAACCCGCTCCAAAACCGGCCATTTACCATACAAATGCCTTCCTCGAATATTGTTGTCTCAAACGGGAAATTTTTTCGCTATTGCAAAATTTTCTTGCGCCCTTAAGCAAACCCTTCACGATGTTTTTATTGGACATTCACTGCCCCCAAAATGCCCCTATCCCATATATTGTGTATCAGGCCATCGGTTTACTGTATGTCGGGGTTTTAGTTATGGGGCGTTGATGTCGCCTTTGCAGGAGCGGCTCAAGAAAATTCGACTTCTGTGTCGATACTGCGAACAGCCATTAAGGATTTTTTTGAAGGACCTGTGATATGAGCAAAAGGGAATTGATTGATTGCATCTGCGAGATAAACAAGTCAGCAAGGCCGGATTTTCTGTCAAAATTCTCAGAAGATGAGTTAAAGGCCTACCTCGAACACCTGATGGAGCTGGACCTCGAAGAACTGCTCGTCTGTGCCTGACAGGCCCAATCGGCCAAGGAAGAAGAGAGATTCCCGACTAAATACTCCACGGAGGGAGTATAAAAACCAAACCCATTAACCGCAAAACCCTCGGTCCATTCTACTGGCACTATTAAATCATTGCTTTGGGGCCTGCTCAGCGGAAACCATCGGCGGCACCTCCGCAATCGCGTTCGCCCTTAGGCCTACCGCCACCGGCTCAAAATCCTTTGGCACATACAATACGAAGTCAAACCATAATGCGCCATCTTTTACGTTTTTTGCATCAAGAGATATTATCTCTTTTGGCCCCACGGTTTTAACCTGGTTGTCACCCGTCAGATAGCCGATTGGGTAAGCTAGAACAGCACTGCCGCCCAGGCGCTGTTTCTCGTCCTTTTTTTTGCACATAAAACGCAATTGATTTATTGCCAAAGAACCTTCCGTCGTTATTTTTCCGGTTAAGCCGACGCGAGTGATAATCGCCTCACAGTCGGAGGGGGGTTGTATGTCCTTAAGCCCTGCTGGTGCAGGCCATGTCGCGTTTTTGGCTGGTGTGGTCACACCACCGGCGTCGACCCTGACTTTCGCTTTAGGATTGAGCCGGTTGAGGTACAATTCATCAACGAACCCGGCGTGCAGAACCGCGAAACTCTGTGTTCCGCTGGCGCTGCCGCCGCTGATAATGCCGAACAAGCCCGCCAGAAAACCGTCAGGATTAAGCAACGCCCCGGCCGGTTTTTTGAGGTCGTGCCTGGAGGCGTCGAACCGCTGATAAGGATAACCGTCGGGCAGCGGTGACATTGCCGCGCCGATTAACAACACGCCTGAAATAACGTAGCCAAGCAAAAGACCGAATACTATCCGTCCGACCCGCTCGGGCATAACGCCGAAATCGATTTTTTGTTTGGTAAGCGTGATCGCTGCGGTTTGAAGGACCGCGAACGTAATCACGAATAACATTCCGAAGCAAACCGGCTGGGCGAAATCAACAATCAGCTCCTGCTTGATTACTATTTCCGACAACTGCTCGTACCACCACAATGCCACAAAGCCTGCACACAACGCCGCAATAAACGTCTGGAATGATTTTATCAAAGTACCCTTGAGATACTGGACCGCGGCGCATCCCGCCATAATTATTAGTATCACTGCGCTTATCATTACAACCTCATTTTCACATTAATTTTGTGCCGAGCGTTCAAAAGCCCGGCGTCGTTTTATTGTTCGGCTGTCGATTTTTGATCTTTCGATTTCGAAAGGATTCTCACCATCTCATTTATCGATGTAATCCCTGCGATGACCCTTAGCAGTCCCTGCTCTTGGAGATACAGCATTTTAGCCCGCCTCAACTCGGTTCCAACGTCTGAAAGTGTCTTTGCCTGCTTAATCGCGTTTCGCAGCTGGTCGTTCAACATAATGGTTTCAAAAATGCACATTCTGCCGAAGAATCCTGTTTCCTGGCAGTTTTCGCAGGGGAATGGTTTTCCCCGCTTGTCATAAACTACTTTGCCGGTGCGATAAAGGACCTTTGCTCTTTCTGCCGGGATGTTGAACTTGTGCAGCAGGTCGCTGTTCGGCTCGTATGCCTGTTTGCACTTCTCGCAGAGCTTTCGAAGCAGACGCTGGTTGCACATTCCCAGAAGATGCTCAATTGCCTTATTCTTGTCGCCGACGAGTTTAATCCATTTGGCCAGCGCCTTGAGTGCGTTTTCTTCCTCGATGACGACGTAAACAAGCTTGCTTTCCGCTGCCCCACAGGCGATTTGAGCTGTTTCGACGTCCTCACAATCCGCGACACCAACAATGTCCGGGTCCATACGCACCATCGACTGAAGTTTCCTACCGTATGTAGTTATGCCGCTGTCGCCAAGGACATAGATATTTTGCGTTATGTTGGGCAATTTGCCCGACGGCTGTCTCTCTAACGTTATTATGCCGTTGAGAAACGCATCGTGACTCCGCAGCAGTGTATAAAAAGTCGTTGTTACGCCGCTGTTTTTGGGCCCCGAAACGATAAACACTCCTTTTTTAGTGCCATGCAGCGTCCCGAGCTGTTCGAGCTGGTCGGCAGTCAGGCCCAGGTCGCTGAGCTTGGTGATATTCTGCTGGGTTACCAGTTTCGCCCGCATTTGCTCGCCGGCGTTTGACCCGGCAGTCATCAGTTCCCAGTCGATTCTTTTGCCCTGTTTGAAAATTGTGAATTTGCCCTTCTGTGGTTTTCGCTTTTCCTCCATATCCAGGTTGGCCAAATTTTTCACGAAGCGAAGCAGGTAATCCATCTGGTCCTTGGCGACAGCCGGCTGTTTCATAGCCATCCCGTCGATGTAATATGCGACGTCGTAATTTTGCGGGGTCGGCGTGCAAATGACGTCATACGCCCTGCGATACAATGCGTCGTCAAACATGGTGTATGCCGCCTTGTAACCGAAATAGTCTGGCGTCTTCGCTTCGGGCACAGAAACCTCGTTGTTGTTGGCAGTGATAAACACGTAAGCCGCGACCGGCTCTTTCTTTTTTATGCTGCCCATGAGCAAATCTTTGATGTGGTCCGCCGTAAGCACGCGCTGAAACTCGGGGACTGCCGCGTTGCGGTGCATAACATAGCTGATGGTTGCGGCGCCTGTCGCGATAATATAAAACGCAAGGCCTATAGCGAAAATCGGGATCAGAAGCCAGATAAGTCCTGCTGCGGCCCATACCCCGAAAACGACTCCGGTCCAGAACGTATATTTTGTTCCTATCGCCTCAGCGTCCTTATAGACCCAGTCGATAATGAACAACCAGCCGAAATATAAAATTAAAAATGCGACGAATTTTATCGGCGACAGATATCCGCCATAAACAATGGCTGCTAAAATGTCAGGCATAACATACTCCATTGCGGTATAAATTTCGTCCTCACAGGATGCCGCCTTTTTCCGTGCGAATACCTTTGAGGGCCATTTTCAGCTCATCCGGGTTGGGTGCGTATTTATATGCGTCTTTCGGCTCAACATAGCCGTCCATTATCAGTTTCACCAAGCTGTCGGAGATGTCCTGCATCCCGTCCTGGATGCATGAGCGAATCAGGTTTGGAATTTCGTTCTCACGTTTCTCGCTTATCAGCTTGCGCGCCTCGGAATTGGCAAGAAGTATCTCGTTGGCGGGCATCCGGTCAACACCCTGCTTGACGCTCGGAAGCAATACCTGGCTGATAATCGCCCGCAGCGTTACGCTCAGCGTCTGCCTGGCAAGGTCTCGCTCGACCTGCGGGAACAAATCCACCAATCGCTGAACCGCCTGCGCGGCGTTGGTTGCGTGAACCGTCCCGAACACCAAATGACCCGTCTCAGATGCCCGCATACCCGCCGATACCGTCTTGGCGTCGCGTAATTCCCCGATAAACACAACGTCCGGGTCCTCTCGCATCAGGTACGTCAACGCCTGGTCGTAATCAGGAACGTCAATGCCGACCTCGCGCTGTGAAACTAACGCCTTTTTATCCTTGATGTAATACTCAATCGGATCCTCGACTGTTACGATATGACAGGAATGTGAGGTGTTGATGTAATCTATCATCGATACCGCCGTCGTCGTCTTGCCGCTGCCAGTAGGGCCTACTACCAGCACAAGCCCCTGGTTGCTGTCGGCTATCTTCTTCAGCATCGGAGGCAGGTAAAGCTGCTCTATCGTGGGCACGTCCGTATTGACCCTTCTGGCCACCAAACTTACCATTCCCCGCTGCCGGAAGATATTTACGCGAAACCGGTCCTCCTCCGATACCCCGTATGAAAAATCCAGTGTCCCGTTTTTGGCAAAAGATTGTTTCTGCTCCTCGCTTAGTATCTCGAAGGTCAACTGCTCAAGACGCTCCTCTGTCAACGTCTCGCCCGTCGTGCTGCGAAGCTCATCCTGTATTCGCAATCTGGCCGGCTGTCCCGCTTTAAGGTGTAAATCGCTGGCGCGTGTCTTTATCGCCACACGGAAAAACTTGTTTATCTCCGGCTCTCGCTTTTGCGATGCGTCCTGACCAGCGATTTGTCCCGAATCGACCATAATCAAACCGAAATTTGCGGCTATTTTCCGCTTCTAACCGGCTTTTGTACCCAACGAGGGGTATTCACCCACTGTATTATAGATCATTTAATATAGGACATTTACGGTGATTTGTCAACCTCGCCGACCACCATTTTTTACCCTCTTTGGGCCTACCCTTGCCGCCCGAAGCGCCTTTACTTTTCCGCCGCGGGCCTGTATTATATCCTAATTCGCCGATGTAGCTCAATGGTAGAGCACGGCTTTCGTAAAGCCGGGGTTATGGGTTCAAGTCCCGTCATCGGCTGTTGTGTTTTGAACCAATCATTACCGCGAGATGGCTTATCGATAATTTATTTGGAGCTGGATTATGAATAACGCTGATAAGGCGGCAGGGATTTACAAAGAGGGCTTTTCGTGTTCGATGGCGGTGCTTGCGACCTACTGCGAGCAGTTCGGCCTGGACAAAAAACTGGCATACAAGGTCAGTTCCGGCTTCGGCGGCGGTATGCACCTGGACCAGACCTGCGGAGCTGTAACCGGCGCATTTATGGTTCTCGGTCTCAAATTCGGCAGAACAAGGGCTGACGATATCGAAGCCAAAATGAAAGTCGCCAAATTAACAAACGAATTCGCCAAAAAATTCATGGCTCGCCACCACAACATAACCTGCACTGCCCTCATCGGCCACAACATCAGCACCCCCGAAGGTTTCGAAGCAGCCAAAAAACAGGATGCCTTCAAACATCTCTGCCCGAAATACGTAATCTCCGCCGCGGAAATTTTAGACGAGATGCTCGGTTAGGTTTATGGCTGGCGACTTACAACGAAAATACGATACCCTCAAAAAAATCCTTAAAGGCCTCGGCTCTGTCGTCGTCGCATATTCAGGAGGCGTTGACAGCACGCTTCTGCTCAAAGTTGCCGTCGATACTCTCGACGCCCAAAACGTTCTCGCCTGCATCAGCGCGGGCGTCGTCGAGCCGAAGAACGTTCTGAAAAGGGCTAAAAAAATCGCAAAGGATTTTGGCGTTAGATTGCAAACCATTGATGCAGACGAGCTTAAAGACCCCAATTTTGTCGCCAACAAAGCGGACAGGTGCTTTCACTGCAAGAGCCATTTGTGTCGGGAGCTTTTGGGTGTCGCGGTCAAAAACGGTTTGAAGCAGGTCATTTTCGGCACAAACCTCGACGACCTCGACGATTTCCGCCCCGGCAACCGCGCGATGAAACTTTTCGGCATACACTCGCCGCTGGCAGAAGCAAAACTCACCAAAGACGATATCCGCGCGCTCAGCAGGAAACTGGGCCTCGAAACCGCTGATGTCCCCTCGTCGCCATGTCTCGCGTCCCGGCTTGTTTACGGATTACAGATAAGCGCGAAACGCCTCGGTCAAATCGAAAAAGCGGAAGATTTTCTCAGAACGCTCGGTCTCGTCGAGTTCCGCGTCCGTCATCACGACGTAATCGCCCGAATCGAAGTTCATCAGGAAGATTTCAAAAAGATTACCGCCGAGCCGAATCGCTCCCGAATCATCAAAAAACTCAAATCCCTCGGCTTCAAATACATTACCATTGACCTTCAGGGTTTCCGCTCCGGCTCATTAAATGAAACGCTTTCCAAAAACGACAAACGCTGAACCAGTTTTTCATTCAACTAAATCCAAAACTCTCGCCGAAATAATATCGTAGGCGTCGTTAATACTGCCCATACTTATGAAAACTATATCGTTGAAGACAAAACTAATTTTTGTTGTTGCAATCGCGTTTTACGCCGGCTGCTCAACGCAGCCGCCAGGCGCCGATTCCTCACCCGCACTGTTTCATGATTCCACCCCTTGCTCCCATTTCGGCCCCGCTCGAATTGACGTTCTCCCCATCACCTCCATCATACCAGCCTCTGCCGCTGACCGTGACGCCGCCATTAACGCCTACGTCTGCCTTATCGACGCCTTCGACTCTCAAATCAAGGCCCCTGTCATCTTTCGCTTTGAACTCTTTCAGCGGTTCCAGCGTTCCGCCGACCCAAAAGGCAAACGCCTGATTGTCTGGCCTGATATCGACCTCACTGACCCTGCTGTTAACAGCAATCTCTGGCAGGACTTCCTCCGCGCATATCTGTTTTCTCTGCCCCTGCAAAAAATCTCCGCCGAAAACTGCATCCTCCACGTTACCGTTATCTGCCCCTCGGGAAAACGCCTCACCGCCGACTTCATCGTCCGCACAAAATCATAACAAAAAAAAGCGGCAGGTTTTATCCCGCCGCATCGTTATCAGCTCAAAACAAACTTAGCGTTTTTTATTATCAGTGTTTGCCGAACTTATCAATCAGCCGAATCATTTCGGCTGTCGCTTCCCGTATCCCGACAAACATGCTTCTGGCGATGATACTGTGCCCGATATTTAATTCACTCAGGTCTTCCATCGCGGCAATCGGGCCGATATTGCGATACGTCAATCCATGCCCGGCGTGTACAATCATTCCCTTTTTTATGCCCAGGTCTCTGCCCGCTTCGAGCCATTTGAACTGCTGGTAAATATCTTTTTCCGTCCTGGCGTTGGCATATTGCCCGGTGTGAAGCTCGATGGCGTCGCAGCCGAATCTTGCCGCAGCGACTATCTGCTCTTTTTCCGGCACGATAAACGCACTGACAAGGATGCCCTTTGCGTGCATTCGCCTGACGACCTCTTTCAGGCGGGCGCCGCAGGATACGCAATCGAGTCCGCCCTCGGTGGTCAATTCCGCTCTTTTTTCCGGCACGAGCGTTACCTGCTGGGGTTGAATCCCTTCTGCGATGCGGACAATCTCTTCTTCCATCGACATTTCGAGATTGAATTTGGAAACAACCGTTTCTTTAAGCACCTGGACGTCGCGGTCGTTGATATGCCGCCTGTCCTGCCGAAGGTGCGTAGTTATCCCGTTGGCTCCGGCCAATTCACATTCCGCCGCCGCCCAGACAGGGTCCGGCTCATCGGCACGCCTGGCCTGTCTTACCGTCGCTATGTGGTCGATATTTACATTTAGAACTGCCATATTATTTACCTTAAAAGCGAGTCAATTATAACGCTTCCGCCGATATCAGCAAGATTATAAGTTGGCAGATTGTGTTTTCTGCCGGTATAATTCGGCACAGGCGAGGCAAGAAGAAATACTATAATAATCGTGAATAGAGAATGACATTAAGCTGGGCAAACAGAATAACTATTTTGAGAATACTGCTGATAGCGCCGTTTGTCAGTTGTATGCTCCAGATAAACGACCCGGAACTAAGCGAGCATATCCGGCACCTGATTCGTTATTCGGCGGTGGCGATATTTTTTCTAATGGCGATAAGCGACGGTATTGACGGGTATCTGGCGCGTAAAAACGGGCAGACGACCAGGTTAGGGACGTTTCTTGACCCGACGGCAGACAAGCTGCTCATTACTTCGGCTTCCCTGCTGCTTGCCTCGCGCTACGCCGGGGTTGCCGGCTTCATACTGCCGCCGACCGTGGTCGTGCTGATTATCGGCAAAGACGTCCTCATATTCCTCGGCTTTTTGATTGTCTATTTTCTTACGGATAAAGTTCTCGTTGTTCCGGTTTTTGCGGGCAAGGCATCAACGGCGTTACAGCTTTCGATGGTGGCGGCGATACTAATTGCGCCGGAGGTCTCCACAGTTTTTCACGGCTGGGTTTATTTTGTGCGATTTTTGTGGTGGTCTGCGGCAGGGGCGGCGGTCATTGCAACGCTTGTCTATATCCGCGCCGGCTCAAAATTCATCGAACAATACGAGCAGCACTCGCCACAAAGTCACTAAGGCACGAAGCGACCTGAAAACGAACAACGTAAGACAACCAACAGATTACTTAATATTCTCTGTCGTAAGCCCCGGCGGTCATTTTTGCTTTTCCGGGCGGGCGGCCTTGAAGCTGAATGTCTGGAAATATTTCTCGTCGCTGGTAATAATAATATCGCCGGCCACGCTTAAATTGGGGCTCAGCCATCCCCTTACATAGATATCGCCGCCAATAATGAGATATTGCTTGGCGTCGGCGGAGGTTTTGTGGACCATGAATTTGCCTTTGCCGAGGAAATACAGTTTCGAGGGGTCTTCTCCTTTTTCATCACGATATGTTTTTCCCGGAAAAACCTTTCCATCGAAACGGCCTCCCTGGACATCGAAGTTATCTTTTTTGTCATTGGAGTAAGTGCCGGACCAGTCGCCGCTTATTTGTCCTTCGGAGCTGACAAATAAGACCAGATCTCCCCGCGGGTCTTCCGTTCCCAGCAGACGAGCATTCATATCAAATTTGATTGCGGCAGAAAGTTTCGCCTGCTTTTCGCTTATCGGCGGGACGGGTTTTTCGGCTTTTTCGCGGAGCCGCCATTCTTTCCAGGGCGTCAAATCCTGCGCCGTGTCCGGGTCAGGGGTATGGCTCTTCATATAACGTTGAACTCCATAGACCACCGCCACGAGCAGCAGAACTATTATCAGTCCAACAATGGCGTTACCTCGCCGGCTTTTGGACTTCGGAGATAATTCTTCGTTCCTCATAACGCAGCTCCCTCAAATCAGATATTAATTAGTTTCTTAATCTTGTGTAATTTACCCGTGCCCCTCGGCCGAGTCAATAACGGATTCAGCCGCAATGCACGTCCAGGTACAATTTTTGCAGGCAGCCACGGGCTGGGCTTGGTCTGCAGCCCGTAAAGTATGCTGTGCAGAATCGAACTGCCCGCAGCCGGCTTTACGGCCAAGTCGGGCAGGTTCTATAAATGCGACAAAGCGGCCGCCACCGAAGGTGGTCCGATAATGGCGGCGATAGCCCTCAATAAATGCGCCTTTACGAGTAATCAAGGTGACATATCTCGACGTTACGCCGGGAAAACAGTATTCCGATTGGGTTTTTCCTGATTCGACGAGGGCATTTACCTGGGTGTAACATAGAAAAAATTCGGATTCGATTTTAGTTGGGAAGGACTCCTTGTCGATATTATACTTTGCTACGGAAGAAGACGTGAATTAACAGATGATGGCCACCCCGATAAATATCGATAACGCCTTTGTAGTTTTTCTACTGACAGTTACAGGGCGCACCTCAGAATGTGAAGTTGGCAGCGCTCTTTGAAACCAGAATCAGAAGAAGATTGAATTTATTAGGAGATTACGAAAATGTCATCAAACACAAGAAAAGCAACTCTTACTAAAGCCATCTGTGTCCGGTCAACTGTGATTATTGTATGTCTTGCCCTGATGCTGGGTTTTGCTTCTACGGGTTACGGTGATGTCATATTGGGCAATTTCGAGCACGCCGACAGTAACGACAGCTTTGTCCCCGGGTCGAATGACCCACTTGCCGTTCTTGTTCCCGATTGCAATATAGGTGTCACATTGGGCCACGGGAGCCTCAAATT
Source organism: uncultured Phycisphaerales bacterium (assembly GCA_963769245.1). Classification (GTDB taxonomy): domain Bacteria; phylum Planctomycetota; class Phycisphaerae; order Sedimentisphaerales; family Anaerobacaceae; genus Fen-1362. The sequence continues at coordinate 364,405 of CAVYKU010000001.1, read as the reverse complement.
AACACCTGGTACTGATGGGGCCTACTTCGGACTTGCCTGGGCGGGGTCGCCGTTGAATTTAACCGACGCAAATCTTCAGTTTGACCTGACAATGGTCGCTTCGGAATGGGGCAGTGGCATATGGACTCAGGTAGGTGATAAAATCGCGATAAACAGCAATGGTCCTTCCGGTTGGAAGGAGTACGGACCCGCTTCCACCAGTTTATTGGCATATTCGTTTATAGACAGGGATACCGGCCTACCTACCGATAGATGGTGGGGTCCATGGGAAGGTGATGCTAACAAGACGTACAGCTATGACATTTCGGACTACGATGCGACAGGCGCTACCTGGATGCAGATTAATATTTCCATTCAGGATGCTTGCCTTCCCGAAGGCGGGCATTTCTACTTCGATAATGTACGGCTGGTAACCCCGAATATGGTAGTTTCCAAGTGTACGGTAACGGCCGGCAAAACCCAGGCCTCAAGTGCTACTGATTACATTGACATGACGGATGCCTTTACGGCATCGGGAACTTTTGTCCCGCCAACCGATGTTAACGATGCCAATTCGGTGGTGGTTACAATTACCTCGACGACTGATGATTATGTCGTTTACACTGAAACTTTGACCGATTTCAGCCCGACGATAGTGAACACCAAACACAAGTACGCACACACGGGCAAACTTGTCAAAGGCCAGGAGGGGAAAATTACTTCCCTTACGATGGATTTCAGTAAAGGAAAGTTTGCAATAACAGCAAAGAATATCAACCTGACAGGTCTTGCCAGTCCTATTGCGATTAAACTCACTATAGGCAGCAATGAACTGAATGGGCATGCCAATGAATTGATTATCAACGGCCCAACAAAGACGATACCTACTCGTCTTATGCGGATGTATAAAGACACGCTCATAGTTACCAAGACAAAGGTCACGAACAGCACCAAGGCCTCGTCTGATTCGCTGTCGGTTACGGGTGAAATCGCGGTGAAAGACATCAATGCAACCCAGCCGAATCTGAACAATGAACAAGTCGTCATTACATGGGGCGACAATAACGATGTCAACAACGCTCAGACCTTCACGATTCCGACAAACAGCTTCAAGATTCCCAAGGCGGGACATTTATACACGCTCAACAAAAATATTGAGCCGAACGTAGCTCCTGTCGCGGAACCTAACGCCAAAGTGAGCGGCACAATCGACCTTGATAAATGCACCTTTACGCTGTCGATAACGAAGGCGGACATTAATACTGTGCCTTCCGGCCTGGCGAAGTTCGGTATTGCGTTCGGCGATTTCAACGAAGTAAGCGTCGTTAATCTTGATGATTAGCGGGATATCAGGCGCAGATATGACAGTTAATGAAAGTACACAGGAACCGATTACGGTGGACGACACCGTAATCGGTTTTCCTGCTTGATTTACGAGCCAAGCAAAAGATGCATCTGCCAGAAAAGGTTCTTCAGTTTTGAGAAAACCGGGAAGGCGCTTATTTAATAAAGGCGATAGCGATGAAGAAGACAGAGGGAGTATTCGGTACCGGACTTACTTTGGCATTTTATAAAGTTATCATTTTGTGCGCACTTCTTTGTGCGGTTTCTTTGCTTTATGCCGCACCCTCACCATTGCACGTGGAAGGCAACAAAATTAAAGATGCCGAGGAGCATATTGTTGTTCTTCGAGGCGTTTGTGCGCCTGATATAGGTGCGTTAAAAGAGTTGTACGGCGTACATGATTATATTGACCGCGTTACAAACCAGGACGACCCCAACGGCAGTTCACCGGGATGGTACACAAGAGTTATAAAATACTTTGTTATCCCCACTGATTCAGATGTAACCGGCAGTCCTCTTGCATTTGACCCCTGCAACCTCTCCGACCCCAATAACGAAACTATATATGAGGCGCTCAAGGATGCTGTTGATTACGGAGCCGAGAAAGGCGTCTATTCGATTATCTGCCCGGATTATCATAAAGGGATTAACGATAAAGTTGCCGAGGTAAATGCGTTCTGGGGTTATATAGCGCCGAGATTTGCCAACGACGGCAATGTTCTCTTTGAGCTTTTCAATGAGCCGACCGATGGCGCCGGCAGCTGGGGTATTATCCAACCTGTAATGCAGGCGTGGGTTAATACTGTGCGGGCTTCAGCGACGGATAATCTTATTCTTGTAACCGGCGGGGACTGGGCTCAGCAGATTCAGCCGGTGGTTACTAAACCCATTATCGGCGACAATATCGTTTATGATTTACACTGCTTTGGTCTTACCTGGAGAACAGCGGCTGATTCCTGGATTAAGCCGCAAATAGATACTGTGTCTCCTGTCTATCCGATTTTAGTAACTGCATGGGGTTATGAGCCGAACTCTGACCCTTGCGTATATAGTACGCAATGGTCATGCGGCTCGGCTTCCGATTTTGGCCAGCCATTCCTTGATTATCTTGAAGGTCTTGGAATCGGCAGTGTCGCTTATTCGGCGTCCTATAGCTGGAACCCGTCGATGTTTGACTCTAACTGGCAGCTTCTTTGCGGCGATTATATGGGTTGTTTTGTGAAGGACTGGCTCTATGAGAAAAGAAACGCCGAGCGGTTTTCAACTATGACAGTCACCAAATGCACAATTACGGCCGGCAAAACCCAGGCCTCAAGTGATACCGATTACAGCAATATGACGGACTCATTTACTTTTTCCGGAACATTTAACAACATTCCGATAGATTTCAGCCAGGCGGCCAGCATAGATGTAAACGTTGTTTCATTGACTGATGGAAATCAAATTTACTACAAGAGTATCGAGTGCAATTCTTCTCCGTATGTAAAGAACGGCAAGTTTGGGTACACACATAAAATTTCCAAAGGCCAACCAGGCGCAATCACTTCATTGACGATAGACCCGAGTAAAAGGAAATTTGCCATGACAGCCAATAATGTTGACCTGACAGGCCTTTCCTGCCCCGTGTATTTGGAAATGGCGATGGGTTATTATACTCTGACTGGCGATGTCAACGAGACAATAGTTAACGGCAAAAGCCTGATTCCTACCCGCCTTATGAGAACGTATAAAGACACGCTCGTTGTAAGCAATGCAATCGCCAAGAAGGGCACCAAGCCGTCTTCTGATTCGCTTTCGGCCAAAGGAAACCTTGCGGTAGAAGATATTAGCGTCAACCTGTGCAATGAGGACGTCAACTTTATATGGGGCGACCATGTATTCAGAATTCCACAGGGCAAATTTACTGCCTCCAAGACCGGGCATTTATATAAATGCAGTAAGGTTGTCGCAGACACCAGCAACGGCAACGCGGGCCTTGTAACGGCGAGCATAGATATCGACAACGCCACATTTGCCGTGTCGGTAAGCGCAGCCAATTCACTTGATGTCGCATCGAACTATATAGCTTTCGGCGTAAACTTTGCCGATTTCAACGAAGCAGTTAATGTTAATCGTGTTACAGGGCGTTCGTACTAAAGGCATCCGTCCGGGGGGGGTAATCCTTGACGGTTTTTGAAAAGAATTCACCTTGAATTTTATGGGTTATAGAGTGCTATCTAAGATAGAGAGGAATTACTTTATGGGATGTTCAGCCGGATATATTCATGCTGCGTTTAAAAAATTTGCCGTAGTATTTATATTTCTTTGTGTGGTCATGCCGCTATATGCCGTCCCTCCGCGGTTACACGCGGACGGCAATAAACTCAAAGACCCCAATGGGAATATTGTTGTTCTCAGGGGCGTTGCCATGATGGACCTCGGTTCTCTCGAGGACTGGTATGGCGGCGCACTAAATATGATTGACCGTATAACAGATTTGAACGATTCTAACGGCAATTCTCCGGGGTGGTATACAAAAATAATCAGAATTATGATTGCCCCGCCTGATTCGGTAGGCGGCTGGCCGCATCCCTTCAACCCGGACAATAACGATTTATATGATCTTCTCAGAACAGTTGTCGATTACTGCGCTGAGAAGGGAGTTTACGCGGACATTGACTGGCACTATGTCGCAAATACTTATGACAATGTTGCGTCAACGAGTGCGTTCTGGCAGTATATGGCGCCGAGATTTAAAAATGATACCCACGTTATTTTCGAACTTTTTAACGAACCGATTAATCAGGTGGGCACAGATGCTGCCAACTGGGCGAGTGTCAAAACCGATATGGAGACATGGATTGGTATTGTGCGAGCATCAGCGCCTGACAATCTCATTTTTGTCGGCACGCCACGGTGGTGTCAGATTATTGGGCCGACAGCCACCGACCCTGTAGGCGATGTCAACGTAGTTTATATTTCCCACATCTACCCAACTCATTGGCTTTCCAGCGGCAATTCGTACTACGTAAGCACTATTACTGCCGCCGCCGCAATTCATCCGGTCATAATGGGCGAATGGGGGTTCGAGTCATCGTCGGACCCGAACGATTATATAACCAACGGGACGATTTCCAATTACGGCGAGCCGCTGAAAGAATTTGTTGAGGGAATAGGCATCGGGAATATCGCCTGGGTCGCCAGTTACAACTGGGGTCCGCCGATGTTTAGTTATGATTCGAACACCGATGTTTGGACGCTTCGGGTCGGCCCCGGCGAAATGGGCGGCTTTACGAAGGACTGGCTTTATGAGACAAGCGGCGTTACGCAGGACATAAATTTGACTATCACCAATTGTAAAGTTACAGCCGGCAAAACCCAGGCAGTGAGTGATACCGATTACAGTAACATGACGGATGCCTTTACGGCATCGGGAACAATGGCATCGTCGCCGCTGGCGCTGTCCAGTGTTACTCAGATAGATATCAATATCGTATCACTGGCGGATGGCAACATTATTAACCACGAAACTATCAGTTTCGACCCCAGCAAGATAGTTAAAAACAATTACAAATATACTCCTCCCAAAGGGACCAACAGAGGTATTACTTCATTAACAATGAATTTCAGCAAAAAGACCTTCGCGATAAAGGCACAAAACGTTGACCTGACCGGCCTGGGCTGTCCCCTTCGGCTGGATATCACTATGGGTAACTATATTCTGGCAGGTGATGCCGACGAGACGGTAGTCAACGGTACAAAGCAGTTAATCCCGACGCGCCTTATGAGGTTGTATAACGACAAAGTTGTCGTAAACAAGGCCAAGGCCAAAAATGGCAGCAAAGCGTCATCCGGCACGCTGTCCGTTACAGGAGATATCGCGGTGAGAGACACAAGTGTTAACCTGTGCAATGAGGACGTCAACTTTATATGGGGCGACCAGGTATTCAGAGTTCCACAGGGCGGATTTACCGCCTCTAAGACAGGGCATTTATATAAATGCAGTAAAGCTGCTGCTGCCGCCAGCGGCAACACAGGATTTGTTACGGCACAGGTGGATACGGATAAGGCGACATTTACGTTATCGGTAAATGGCGCTAATGCGATTGATACGTCTGGTTCCATACTGTTCGGCATCAGCTTTGCCGATTTCAATGAGACGGTGTCTGTTAATAGCGTTACCGGTCGTTCCTGGTAGGCAGGCCGGAATACCGGTAAGAAATAAATGACCTGCGTTTTAAATTAAAGATTTAATGCTGCCGGTCTTTTCCGAGTGCGGGCGTTACGCCCGGTCCCCAAGAAGAGTTTATTGTCGAGCATTCTCGCTGTTAGCGGTACCCTGTTCTTTTTTGAACCATGTGCGTGTCTTTTTCTGCAGCGATTCCATATATAGATAAAATACCGGCGTGACATAAAGCGTAATACTTTGCGAGAACAGCAAACCGCCGACTACGGCAAGACCCAGCGGTCTTCGCGATTCAGCGCCTGCACCGAGCCCGATAGCGATGGGAAGGCCCGCCATAAGCGCCGCCATAGTCGTCATCATAATGGGCCTGAAACGGATGATGCTTGCCTCGACTATCGCGTCATAGGGGCTTTTCCCCTGATGTTGGGCCTCGATGGCGAAATCTATCATCATTATACCGTTCTTTTTCACAAGCCCGACGAGCATTATTATGCCTACAAACGCGTATATCGAGAGTTCTTCGCCGAAAATTATCAGCGTAATCAGCGCCCCGAAGCCCGCGAACGGGAGGGCCGACAATATCGTCAGCGGGTGAATGAAGCTCTCATACAAAATCCCCAGGACAAGATAAATCACCAGTATGGCAAGCGCCAGCAGAAGCCCAAGACCGCGCATCGACGCCGCGAACGCCTGCGCTGTTCCCTGGAAGCTTGCCGTCATCGTATCAGGCAGGGTATCTTTTGCCAGGCGGTTTATCGCATCGACCGCGTTTCCAAGAGGAAAATTCGGCGGGAGATTGAACGAGATTGTTACGGCGGGTGATTGTCCCTGGTGATTTACGCTCAACGGCCCTACGCTGTTGGTCAGGTTGGCCACGGCGTTCAACGGGACGAGCTGTCCGCTGTTCGACCTTATATAAAGCATACCCAGCGAGGCGGGGTCAAGCTGGTATTTCGGTTCAAGCTCAAGTATAACCTCGTACTCGTTGGTCGATGTCAGTATTGTTGATATCTGGCGTGTGCCGTAGGCGGAATACAAGGCGTCTTCTATTTGCTGGGCTGTTACGCCCAAACTCGATGCCTTGTCCCTGTCTATATCAATATTAACCTGCGGATTTTTTATCTGCAAGTCGCTGGTGACGTCAAGCAAGCCGGGCATTTGTCTTATCTTCTGCTCCATTATCCCGGCGTATTTGTATAGCTCGTCCAGATTATAGCTTTGCAGTGTATATTGATACTGGCTCTTCGACAATCTTCCGCCCAGCTGAATAGACGGCGGATTCTGCAGGTAAACTCTCATTCCCGGTACGCTGTTCAGCATACCGCGCCATTTAAGGATTAGCTGGTCAGCGGAAAGTTTGCGTTCGGACTTTGGCTTCAACCGGACAAATACCACGCCTAAATTGCCCCCGCCTCTGCCGACGCTCGACATAAACGAACCTATCTCCGGCTCTTTTTGTAAAATTTTGTTTATCGCCCTTTGATGTTCCATCATCGAGTCGAACGATATTCCCTCTATTCCTTCTGTAAAGCCGAAGATTTGTGCGCGGTCCTCGCTGGGCAAAAACCCTTTGGGGATTGCCACGAACAGATAAAATGTCCCCGCCAGAATAATCGCCGAGAAAACCATCGTGCCGCGTCTGTGCCTAAGGACCCATTTCAGGGTTCGTTCGTAAAACGCGACCATTTTGTTATATAATATTTCTGTAAACGCATAAGCCCGGCCGTGCTTGACAGTTTCAGGTTTTCTCAAAAATCTGCTCGATAACATTGGTGTCAAACTAAGTGCGATAAACCCGGACGCCAGTACGGCCACTCCGATTGTTACGGAAAATTCCCTGAACAGCCGTCCTATCAGGCCGGGCATGAAAACAATCGGGATGAAGACAGCGCTTAGCGACAGCGTCATGCTTATAATAGTAAACGCAATTTCCTTCGCCCCATCCACGGCCGCTTTGATTGCGCTTTTGCCCATTTCCATGTGCCGGAATATGTTTTCCAGCATAACAATCGCGTCATCGACCACGAATCCCACCGACAGCGTAAGTGCCATCAACGACAGGTTGTTTAAGCTGAATCCTCCAATATACATTATGGCAAAAGTCGCGACTATCGACATCGGCAGCGTCAAGCTTGGTATTACCGTTGCCGACACATTCCGCAGGAAAAGGAATATTACCAGAACTACCAGTATCAGCGTCAAAATAAGCGTAAATTCGACGTCCTTAACCGATTCTCTGATAAACATCGACCTGTCAAAAAGAATGTCCAGCGAAACCGACGCAGGCATCTGCTGCCGGAAGCTCGGCAAAAGGTTCTTCACCGCATCTGTTACCGCCACCGTATTTGTCCCGGGCTGTCTCAGTATCGCCAGAATAATACCTCGCCTCGCCCCGTTTGAAGTGACGTACCATGCGGCGGTCTTGTTGTTTTCGACACTGTCCACTACCTTACCGAGGTCTCCGAGCCGGACCGGCGAACCATTGCGATACGCTACAATCAGCGGTTTGTATGCAGCAGCGTCGTATAACTGTCCGCTTGCCTCCACCGTTACGGCTTTATCCGGCCCGTAAAGTACCCCCGTGGGCAGATTCACGTTGCCGTTTGCGATGGCGTTGGCAACTTCGTCGATACCAAGACCTCTGCTGGCCAGCTCCGTCGGACTGGGCCATATACGGACGGCGTATTTTTGCGCTCCATATACCACCACCTGTGCCACGCCGCTGACCATCGAAATTCGCTGTGCCATAAGGGTCTCACCATATTCATCCAGCGAGTACATAGGCATCGTCGGCCCGGTCAAAGCGAGGTAAAGAATCGGCTGGTCCGCCGGATTGACCTTCTGATAGGTAGGGGGGTATGGCAGGTTCTGAGGCAGTTGTTTTTGTGCCTGTGTGATTGCCGCCTGGACATCCTGCGCCGCCCCGTCGATATTGCGGCTTAAACTGAACTGAATGGTTACTTGTGTGTTTCCAAGCACGCTCGTTGATGTCATCTGGTCAATACCGGCAATCGTAGAGAATTGTTTTTCAAGAGGCGTTGCCACCGACGAGGCCATTGTCTCCGGGCTTGCTCCCGGAAAGTTGACAGAAACCTGTATCGTCGGGAAATCCACGTTTGGCAAATCGCTTACAGGAAGATGCAAAAAAGCCGCGATGCCGAAGATTAGTATCCCCAGCATCACAAGAGTTGTCATTACGGGGCGATTTATAAACAGAGCTGTAAAGTTCATTTTTTATCCGCTTGGTTTTTATTGCCTGTTGTTTCCTTTATTTGAACCTTTGTGCCTGCTACCAGCCGGAGCTGTCCGTCCGTTACCACTGTTTCACCCGGCTCGACTCCTTCGACAATGGAACTGTTATCTGCTGTGCGCTGCACGGTAACGGGCCGAACTTCGGCAGTGTTGTCTGCCTTCACCACGTAAACAAACTGGCCCTGCTGGCCGTTTTGAATCGCCTGCGAAGGCACAACTATTACGTTAGGTTCCTGCGCAAGCTTAAGAGCGACGTTTACAAACAGCCCTGGCCATAACACGCGTTTTTCGTTCTGAAACATGCTCCACAGCCGAATCGTTCCCGTGCCGGTATCTACTGAGTTATCGATAAAAAGCAAAGACCCACTTACTGGCTCCTGTCCCTCTGCGCCGGGAATCTTCGCGATTACTTCGAGTGTGTTGTCGGCCATATACTTGCGTATCAGGGGCAGATACTGCTGCGGCAGCGTGAAACTTATTTTGACGGGGCTTATCTGGTTTATGGTCGCGATGGGGACGTCTTTTTCCTTGATTAAATTGCCCTGGTCAATGGAAATCGCACCAATGACGCCGTCGATGGGTGAGCGGATTGAACAATAATCAACCTGTATCGCCGCGTCCTCCTCCGCCGCTTTATCGGAAGCCACGGCGGCCTTAAGCACATCCACCGCCGTTACGCTGTTGTCATAATCGGTCTGCGACGCATAGCCCTTCTTCAGTAAATCCGTCTGTCTGGACGCCTCTTTTTCGGCATTCTTCAATTGCGCCTCGTCTTTTTCAAGAGTTCCCTGTGCCGCTTTGAGCTCCGCCTCGAAAGACCGCGAGTCAATTGAAACCAGCAAATCGCCCTTGTTGACCTCCTGACCTTCTTTGAAATGGACTATCGTTAGAACGCCAGCCACCTGTGATTTTATCGTGACGCTCTTATTTGCCTCGACTGTCCCGAAGCTGCTCAGTTCGAGAGGCAGGGTTTGTTTTGTTACCTGAGCCACCGATACCGGCATGACCGACGAGACGGGGGGCGTTTTTCGCGAACAACCGGTAAGCAGGGCTGCAACCGCCAGCACTGCTGCCGACCAGATTTTAATTTTAATATTATTCTTATTCATAAATAATTTACCAACCCAAATTAACCCGACGTAATTTTCGATGTTTTTACCGGTTCGCCGCCCGGACTGGCAATTCCGCTTCGCATCAAGAGCGTTCCCTCAAGTCGATGAAGCTCCACTATTGCTATCTGATAATTAATTGTGGCCGTAAGCTCGGTTATCTGGCTCTGCAGAAAATCTCTTTGTGCCTGCGCGACAAGAATCGACGTTGATTTGCCGACTTCAAATTTGCCGGTTTCAACCTTGAGTTTTTCCTCCATCAGTTCTCTGCTCGCTTTTGCCGCGACAACCTGTTGCTGAACGCTTGTAATCTGCAAATAAGCGCCTCTTATATCAACCTCGACTAATTGTTCGAGGTTGCCGAGCGCCTCCTGTGCCTGTTGGCGCGACAGTGTCGCCTGCTGGTTTGTCGCCTGCGCCGAGCGATTCATCGGCGGATACTCGAAAGTTATGCCGGCCGTGACATCGTAATCATTTTTCTTAAAAATGTTCCGGGCCGAATCGTCGAATGAGTCGGCGTATCCCGTTCTGCCGAGAGTAATGAAAAAATCGAGCTGCGGCAGCAGGCCGTTGCGAGTCCTTACAATTTCAAGGTCATCGCGGTCGAGCTGGAGTCGCGCCTGGTTCAGCTCCGGCCTCATCTGCTGACCGCGCAGGACGTACGTTTCCACGGGGCTAAGCTCGATTGCCGGTGTCGTCGGCTCGCTTTTGAGAATTATTTTTCTATCCCAGATTTCGTTGTCGCTGGGGTTCAGCAGCCGCAAAAGATTGAGCCGGCTCTGGGCAAGCGTGTTTTCCGCGACGATGAGGTCCTGTTGCCTAAGCGCCGTTTCCGCTTTGGCTGCGGCAAGCTCGCTCCGTGCCAGTGAGCCAATATTAATTCGCTCCTCGGTTTCCTGCTGCTGTTTTTCCGCCACTTGCAACGATTGTTCGTATATCTCTATGCTCTTTTCCGCCAGCGAACAATTCCAGTATGCTTCCTCAATCTGCGCCACCAGCGACTCGACGAATCCGCGAAGTTCATATTGCGATATTTTCGTATCTATCTTTGCCTGGTTTACCGAGACAAGATTTACAGCGGAGCCAAAACCTCTCAAAAGTGATTGCGTTACGCTCCCACCCAGCCGCGTTGATACGAACGGCTCGGCGGCAAACGATTCATCGAGCCGGCTTGTGCTGCCGTCAAGCTGTAAGGTTGTGCCCGTAGGCAAAAACTCGCTTAACGAAGCGTCTGCGCCGAATGCCTTTCCTGTTTCTTTCACAGGTCCCGATCCGGGCGCCGGAGCTGACTCTAACCTCGTTTGGCCTTGCGACACCGTTCCTTTTAAATCCGGGTCGAATACGGCTAACGCCTGCTCCTCGAAGGTTCTTTTTATCTGTGGGCTTAGTTTTTCAACTGCCAGCGATTTGTTTTTCTGCAGAGATATCAGGACCGCATCATTTAACGTTATATTAATAGGTCCGTTCGGCTCTATTTTCACTATCGGCGAAAAATTGGGTTCCTGCGTTTTTTCATTTTCCAGAGGCGGCTGAATAATTGGTTGCGAATCGGAAGGTCCTATATAATCCTGCTTATCGGTCGCCTCCGGCTCGGCGCACGAACTGAGCAGGCACATCGCCACCACCAAGCCGAGTGTTATCGCTGTTTTATATAATATTGAAAATTTTTTCGTCAACATCTTCAATAGTACGTTAATCGTCCAATATTAGGCGTGAATTTCTAATAATCTTTCCCATTTTAACATTTTTTGCGGCATTTTCCACAAGTTTAGCCCTACGATGTTAAAAAACTCTCAAAATTGAACCCTCTGCAACACGTAACTATATGTTGGAGCGTGTGTTACGACTGTGGCTGGTCTTTAATGAGGGATGGCGGTATATCGAGCCAGAAGGTCGAACCCTTGTCGAGCTGGCTTTCAAAGCCGACCTGTCCAGCGAGCATATCCGCAAGCTCTTTGCTGATTGCAAGCCCTAAACCGGTGCCGCCCGATTCCCGCGTAAGCGGATTACCAAGCTGGCCGAATTTTTGGAACAGTTTTTCCTTGTCGGCCTCGGCTATTCCGCAACCGGTATCAGTTACGGAAAACCTGATTGTTTTGTCGTCGAGTATCACGACGCTTAGCGTTATTTTTCCCTGCGGGGGCGTGAATTTTACCGCGTTGCTCATATAGTTTTCGAGAATCTGCTGGATTTTTCCCGCGTCGGTTACAAGGGTTGGTATGTCCCGCTGCACTTCAAGCTCAACCTTGATGTTTTTTTCACGTGTCATTTCAGAAAACGAGGACATAACGGCGTCGCAGATTTCATCGACTTTTATCTGTTCGATATGTAATTGAATCTTGTTAGCCTCGGCTTTTGCCAGGTACAACAGGTCGTTAATCATATTGAGCAGCCGCTGACCTCCTACGATAATGTTTTCTGCGTAGCGTTTTCCCTTGTCTTCCCTGAGCAGTTCCGGCTTGTCGCGCAGCACCTGGGCAAAACCCATAATGGAATTAAGCGGGGTTCTGAACTCATGTGAGATATTCGCGAGGAATTCGCCCTTGATTTTATTTGCCTTGAAAAGCTCGATGTTGCGCTCCGAAAGCTCGATGATTTTGTCGTCGAGCTGCCTGTTGGCCTGACGGAGCTTTTCCTGGGCGGCCTGCAGACCGTCGAGCATGTGATTGAATGCCTCGGCGAGCTTCTCGTATTCGTCGCGGGTATTTATCGAGCTTCTGATGTCGAGGTTGCCTTCGGCAACGTTGTTGGCAAGCGCGCGCAGCTGGCGAATAGGACTCAGAATGACGCGTTGCGTTATAATGTAAAATGCCACGATTGCGCCCGTGCCACTGATTAAGCCGGCGACGATAATCCAGACGCGGTTGAGGAGAACCGCCCTGCGTATTTCGGCAGCCGGCCTTTCGACTACCACTGCTCCTATTGCCTCATTGCGATTAAATGCCCCTGCCGAGCCCTGTGGGTTGTGGCAGGTTATGCAGCCCTCGGTCGCCCGGAAGACGCGCACATAGCTGGAATAAAGCGTGTTTTTCCTTGTCTCAAAGCGTATCTGGTCGGAGGAATCCTCGTCGTCGCGCAGGTCCTCAACCATAAGCCGCTGCTGGACAGTCAATCCTTCTATTTTTTTGTCGTCTTTTTTGAAGCGTACCCAGCGGATGTCTGTTTTATTCGGGTCCATCACGTTGCCCCGGTCATCCAGCATCGCCAGTTTGGTGTCTGCCGGGGGACGCGTCTGAAAATGATTCCGGACCAGCGTTTCCGCCCAGGCCCTGCTGGCATCAAGCCGGTTCTGCCGGGTGAGCTGGCGCATCCAGCCATAAGGAATGAGCAGCGCTAAAACCAGTATCAGCACTACCGCCGTGCCGAAGGCAATTCTGCACTTTTCCGCCAGCGACAAAGGTGATAAGTGCAGAAAAACCAGAATCCTGTGATAAATTTTGCCTATTCTTTTCAGCATAAAGTTGTGGCTTTTATGGCTTACTCATTTTGATAAGTCAGCGACCGGCCCGCAACATATAATAATATAAATCCAGAATTAAGTAGTAAAAAACCGGAGGCACAAAGCAGAGCAGCCACAGCATCGCCTTTCGTTTGACATTTGTGATAAACAGCCAGATGAATAAGATAGTCCATGTAACCGGCAAAACGCAGTTTAATCCGATTGTAGTTTGTCCGGTATTGCCGCCTAAGAATTTCAGCAATTGCAGCCAATGCGATGGGATGGGAATAACCATCATTGCTGCGGCGGCCAAAGAACCTGTAATTGTAACTGTGATTTTTTTAGAGGCCTTATGAACGAGAACGGGCAGGGCGAAATACCATGCCGAACCGACAAGTATATGGAAAAGCGAAAAGATTAAGAAAAGCTGCAAGCTGTAGGCGGAGGCAAGATACGGGTCGCCGGCTGCAAAAAAGTGCGAGAAAGCAGGCAGTATGACCTTTGGCAGCAACAGGGACACGGGGTAGTCGATGTAGCCGCATACAATCCAGAACATGTGCCATTGCCCCTCGTGGTGGCTAATTATATAGATGATGTTCATGAGCATAAAGAGCATGTGCACGGCGCCGATAAGCAGCCCGGCCTGGAACGCCCATGACTGTCTTTCCAGCCAGCCGCGGGGCACAACCACTGGCATATCGTCGCATTCACTGTGCCGATTAAACACTGCCGCCTCGTTATTATGAATTCTTTGGTTTCTGCTCTTCTGCCTTGTCTGCAAGCTCGTGCGAATGTTTCTGTGTTCGCAGGTTCAGCTCATCAAGCTGTTTTTGCTCGACCTCGCTCGGTGCGTCGGTGAGCAGGCACTGGCCCCGCTGCGTTTTCGGGAAGGCGATGACGTCGCGGATATTGTCGGTGCCGGTCAGGAGCATAATCATCCGGTCTAACCCCAGCGCGATTCCGCCGTGGGGCGGGGCTCCGTGTTCCAGCGCACGCAGGAAGAAGCCGAATCGTAACTGCGCCTGTTCTCTTGTAATGTTCAGCAGGTCGAATACCTTTGCCTGCATTTCGGGTCTGTGGATACGGACGCTGCCCCCGCCTATTTCCGAACCGTTGACGACTATGTCGTATGCCTGGGCGATAATATGCCCCGGGTCGGTTTCCAGCTTCGGGATATCCGCCGGAATCGGCGCGGTAAACGGGTGATGCATCGAGTCGTATCGTTTTTCGTCGGCGTTCCATTCGAACAGCGGGAAATCCACAATCCACACGAATTCAAATTTGCCTTCGTCGTAGAGTTTGAGTTCCTTGGCGATTTTACATCTAAGCGGCGCAAGGGCCTTATTTACCCCTTTTTCGTCGGCTGCCACCAGCAGGACTAAATCGCCGTCCTTTGCGCCGAAGCGGTTCGCCATTTCTTCGAGCTGGTCGGGGCTGAAGAATTTTGACAGGTTGCTGACAAGGGTCATTTTGCCGTTCTCGTTTTTGGCCTTGAACCAGGCAAGTCCTTTTGCCCCGTAGTCGGCCGCGAAACCGGTCAGTGTTTTTTCGATGTCGTTGCGTGAGTATTTGTTGCCGCCGTCGGGAGCGCAAAGCCCCTTGACGATGCCGCCTGATTGTGTGGCCGAGGTGAAGACCTTGAACGTGCTTTTGGCGGCGATGTCCGATACGTTTTTAAGCTTCATATCAAAACGCAGGTCGGGCCTGTCGATGCCGTAATCATCCAGTGCTTCTTTATAAGTCATTCGTCGAATCGGCGTTTTGATATTGAGGCCGAGCACTTCGTTGAAGATTTTGGCGACCAGCACTTCGTGAACTTTTATGACGTCGTCCGCCTCGACGAAACTCATCTCCACATCGATTTGGGTGAATTCCGCCTGTCTGTCGGCTCGCGGGTCCTCGTCGCGAAAACAGCGAACAATCTGGAAATACTTGTCGGTGCCGCTGACCATTAGTATTTGTTTGAATAATTGAGGCGACTGCGGCAATGCGTAAAACGTTCCCGGCACCAATCGGCTGGGGACAAGGAAATCGCGTGCCCCTTCCGGCGTGCTTTTACCCAGCATAGGCGTCTCGATTTCCCAGAAGCCCAGCGAATCAAGATAATCGCGTGCGATTTTTGTAACACGATGACGAACCTTAAGCTTTTCCTGCATCACTGGTCTGCGCAGGTCGATATATCGATATTGAAGCCGGACCTCTTCGCCTGTCTTTTCGGCTGTGTCAATCTCAAATGGCGGCGTCTTTGCGGTATTGAGGATTTCGAGTTTCTCGACCGCCACTTCAATCTGGCCTGTGGCGAGTTTGGGGTTTTCCAGTCCTTCGCCCCTCGGCTCTACGACACCTTCGACTGCCACAACCCATTCACTGCGGACCGTTTGTGCGAGTTTATGGGCATCGGGGAATTTTTCGGGATTGAAGACCAGTTGCGTGATACCTTCCCTGTCACGCAGGTCAAAGAATATAAGCCCGCCGTGGTCGCGGGATGACCTTACCCAGCCGGCCAGAATGACCCTTTTATCCTTATCCGCCAGACGAAGCTGGCCGCAATTGACTGTCCTTTTGAGCATTGAAAATCCGCCTAAAAGCTGTTGAATATTGCAAAACCTGCATTTACAGGTGGTTGAGGATACCCTGTTGCCGTTAAATAGTCAATAACCGGCTTTGCGAGCGATTTGCCTGTTTCAGAAGATTTTGGCCTTATGAGCCAGGCGTAGGTGTCGCGGCGGTCCAGTTGTTCGGGTCATTGCCGTATTGTGTTGCGCTGGTTCGCGTCAACGATTTTCCCAAACCGTCAGCCCCCGTCGGCCAGAGGTCAACATCACACGGCTCACTGCCTGGATGCGAGCCGTCGCTGTAATTAACCCGCTCAACACGAATATATTGTCTTATGCCGCTGTCATTAACATCCCCCGGCTTCGACAGTTCAATCGATTCGCCATCGTTGGCGAGTTTGCCGCTGTAAGGCCCGTAAATAATGCCTGCAGGTACGGACGGATACCTCGCCTTGAAGGCCGCGACGTTACTGACAACTAAGATTTTTGCCCCGGCGGCGATTGTAGCTGCGGGCGAGACCGGGAATGTATAGGTAATGCCATCGGTAAATTTCCATGGGGTGCTTACATTGGAATCATAGAGCGTTACGGCCGATGACGATGCGTTTAAAAGCTCGATGTATTCGTATTCGCTGCTGGAATATGAGCCGCTCGCCGGCCAGTCGGGGTGATACATAATCTCGGAGAAGACAATCGGGCCGACTTTTGGATAAGCATTTGCTGCGCCGGGGGTGTTTGTGCTCATAGAAACAAAGTCATAGTTGTTGTTGCTGGCCTTGTAATACCTGCCGAATGCCACGTTCGTATCGGAAGCGCCGAAATCCTCTTTTTCGCGATAGCCGGTGAAATAGCCATTGGCGTCGAGCGCCGAGGTCAGGCATGCGGATTCACCGTTTTCGCTAAGGGCGAACGGTATAAGACGCCCCGGGTCGCTGCTGGCTGCGCCGAAGTTGTTGCTTTCATAAACGACCAGGTAGCCGTTTGCAGGTATGGTTGTTCCAGTGGCGAAACGATATTTCATAAGGTTGTTGTCGCTGTCGCTGAGATACCAGCCGCCGATGTTAATCGCGCTTGTAGTGGTATTTTTCAGCTCAATCCAGTCAGAGGCGGTATCGTGAGAATGCGCCAGTAACTCGTTAATAACTATTGAGCCTGGATTGGGGATAATGCCTGAGTCGTCCCAGCCGGGCGAGCCGTTGATATATGCGCTTGCCCGCCAACTGTCTTTTTTGCCCCAGTCGTTGAGGTCGGAATCAGATGGGTTGACAATGGTAAGCGAATAGCCGCCGCCATCTGTAATATCTCTCCAGCTGTCGTTATAGTTGAAGTCGAGAATAGTCCCGCCAACCGCGTCGAGCAGGCGTAATCTTTCGCCGCCGTTGCTTAATGAGCCGGTATATTGACCTGCGATATAGCGTCCTGTTCCGTATTTAGACGCAAAGGCGTTCTGGTCTTTGACGACGAGGATGCATTGATTCGCGGAAAGCGTGTTTGGCCCGAATGTGAAATGTATTCCTTTGTCAAAATTGACTAAGTTGAGATTGATTGTGCCTGAGCCGATATTCTTCAATTCGATATATTCCTTGTTCGGGTCATTGGGGTCATTGGTATCCTGCGGATGATACATAATCTCGGTAATCCGGATAGAATTTTGAAGATTGCCAACTTCATAAGGGGCCTCATTCAGCGGACTCCATTGCTTTGTGCTGCTATTATATATTCTTGATTTGAGGTCGGTACTCTTGTTAAGAGTAAATGCCCCGGTATATTGGATTGCGGTGGGCGAGACATTGGCATCACTAGAAACAACAGTGCAAACTAATTCCGCATCTATCAGGAAGTCCGAGCTTGTTGTCGACGTGTTGAGGCCCTGGATAGCCAAGAAGTTTGAGCCGGACGTCAGGTCGCTCATGTATGCGGTTATGTCGATATCTTCGAAACCGGTTGTATCTGGTGGGTTTGATGTGGCAGTTGAATTCCATGTCGGCGAGGCAGGAGCATTTCTGCTGGCTACAGGTACGCCGTTTAAATAAGCCACAAATCCGTCGTCATACATAATACGCAGGGTAAGAGAAACGATATTGCTAATGTTGACGGTGAAGGGGATACGGATATAGCAGGTGGCGTTTTTGCCATACATAGCAGAGCCGACATTTATGTCGATGTATTGCTCATAACCTGTGTTGTATTCGTACCCGACGCCTCCGTGACCGCTTGTCCAGCTCGAATCATTATATGTTTCCCCGAGCAGTCGCCAGGTTGATCCAATGTTACCTGTGGGGACGAGCACTTTCTTATTCGCGTCCTCAGCCACTAACGTAATCGACGGAGTAATAGTAGCGCCGGCTGGCAATCGCGGGTCGCTGCCGTCTGTGGTGTAATAAATAGTGCCGCCCGAATTGCAGGGGTCGGTTATGGTGAACGAGTCAGTAGATGACACATAACCGCCGAATTTATAAGAACCGTTGACGTTAAAGACCGGTGCACCGAAAGAACGATTATATAAACCGTTATTTTCGAAGGCGAGTAATACATACGGCTCACGGTTCGGTAAAAAGATGTTGGGTACATATGTATCCTGGTAAGGAAGGACGCTGGATACCTCATTTTGAACCTCCCACCATTTATCTACGAGATGTGACTGGGTCATTACACCGCCGTTATGATAATGTTTGTGTATGCGGTCGGCGAAAAGCTGCCTGAAGTCAGGATTAGCTTTTAGGGCACGGTAAATTTCTGATATAGGGTCCCCCGCTAAATTGTTCAGGCCGGTGGGGCTTGTCCAATTGGGGAAGCTGTCAAATGCTGTAATATTGCAGTATTCGCAGTTGTTGCCGAATATCCACGATTCAGCAATACCGTCGGCGTCCCATATTGTGAACCTGAACATACCGGTATCTGATTTTTCGCAGTTTGCGGTCCAGTTGTTTCCAGGCCAGTCAAAGTTACCAGAATGAATCTGAACAATCAGATAATCTATAAAACTGACAATATCGAATTTGCTGGCGAAATAATTATAATTAGCAAAGTTGGAAAGGTCGTGGTTTGTTGCATAGCTGACAAGATTATTCCATGCGGTAGTATCGCCGTCTCTGAGTCCCGACTGCGTAATGACGTCGAAGTCGTTATTGGAACCATAAAAGTCCTGGAAAAAGTCTGCATCGTCGCGGGCGATAGGGTTGTAATAGTACCTATAGACGCCGTTTATATAGAGATTAACGAATGTTCCTGTAACCTGTGGTCCGCCCATTTCTTTAAACAGACGTCTGGTCCATTCGTCTTTGACAAACGGCGAACAAAGGTCATTGTGCCCGCCTCGCAGGGCTATGCTTTGATATTTGTCAACCTCCGGCGTAAACGGGAAGAATGGGTACTCAAATCGGTTATCGCCATAGTCACTGCGGAAATAAAGGTTAAAGCTGATTTTGTTATTGGTGCAGAGCCAGTCATCGCCACGGGTATAGCGAGGGCGTGTGTAATCGCTGCCGTGAATACGAATACCGCAATCCATCTGATAATTGCCGTCGGCTGCAGAGTCAATGATTTCGAAAGAGACAGGCCGTTCATAAGCTATGCCCCTGTGAAGCATGTTGTTGTAAGTGCCTGTGCCGCCGGATTGCCATGTTCCGTCGCTTGCATAGTAACCGCCGACGATTGCCATAATGCCGTTTGGCTCATAGAAGGTCTGGTTAGGGTCGCCGACAAGTGAGACCAGAGGCATCGCTTTGATTGCGGCGCTTGCCCCGAAAATGTATGTATCTGTTTCTATGGGTGAAGGTTTGTAGCCGGTTTTGATGGCAGCCGCTCTGATACATTGTGAATTGCTGATGGATATGGGTGTTGTGTAACGGATACTGGTGGGTGTATTCACTTCGCCTGCGATAGGAGGACGACCGTCAGTGGTGTAGTAGATATTTGTGCCGGAAGTGGTGCAGGCCAGAGTGAGCATGAAGTTAGTGTCATAGAAGCCGCGCTCTTTACTGAAATCAACGCTATCTATATCACCGAGGTAGGCGTTGATATTAGCAGCGCCGGGCGTTGCGGTAGAGAAGAAACACCAGTTTTCTTCTCCGTCCGGGTAACGTCCATAAGAGACGTTGGTTGTCTGCGCACCAAAAACAATGGCGTCAATCTGCGTAACGCCATCGGTGTCGTAAAGGCCAATTTCCTCGCCGCTGGCCGAGAGTTTGAAGTTGGTGTGAAGCGGGCCTTGTGTTGTTTGTTCATCGGCCCAGAATACGAGAAATCCACGGGCAGGGATGGTGGTTTGCGATGAATAGCCGGTTGGAATATGAAATTTGGTTGGGTTGGTGAGGTCGTCTGTCAGATACATTCCCGCCATATCTACCGATGTGTCGCCAAGATTGTAAATTTCAAACCAGTCGTCGTATTCACCATATGGGTCGTGGATGCCGCTTGAGCTGTTGTTGGAGGCCATAAACTCGTTAATGAAAAGCGTGCTGCCGTGTGTTTTCCACTGGTTTGCCAGCACTGCGAAATCGGCGAAATCAATGCCGTTGAGGCCGTCGAAGTCCGCGCAGACGGCTGTTTCTTCGCATGACTCAGCATCAAGCCACTGGTCGGCGAATATCTGCAAATCATAAATATCGACCCAGCAGTTACCGTTGAGGTCTGCCGACGGACACCGGCTGGCAAACGTGGTTGAGGTTAATACGCAGATAACAGCACAAAACAAAAAACAATATCCTTTGCGGCTGGTCATCATTTTCATCTACCTCTCAATTTTAGACCCTATTTGGGGGTGTGATCACTTATTGTAGCAGTTTTGGGTATTTAGGGCAATACTAATAGACCGGAAACCTCATAAATCGTGTAAAATATGGATATTACGGGACCTAAAGTCCGACTCTACTCTTCAAATCGGCTTAGAAAAGCGGGTTCGTTCGCTATCAATCCCAATCGGCGGGGGAATTTGAAGGACGACTTTCGGTGTTTTAGGGGACCGGTAGTGTACAGAGAAAAGTAATTGTTTTTGGGCCGGGGTTTCGGTCGGCCTTATTTGCCGCAAAGGCCCATATTGTTCATCCAGTCGGCACATAATGCGGGCCAGCGGGAGACGGGTGTTCCGGGTTTTCCCAGGCCGAATCCGTGCTCGCCTTTTTGCCAGATATGCATTTCGACGGGTACATGGTTTTTTTTGCAGGCCAGATAAAAGGAGATGCTGTTTTCTGCCGGCACGGTTTTGTCGTCTGTCGCATGAACCAGGAAAGTCGGCGGGGTGTTGGAATCCACCTGTTTTTCATTCGAGAATTTATCTGCCAGCTCCTGCGACGCGTTCCTGCCCAGCAATGCGCTGCGAGAGCCGCTGTGCGACAGGGGTCCCAGCGAAATGACCGGGTAAATCAGAATCATAAAATCGGGTCTTGCACTTGCGCCGTCGTTTGCGTCAACCGGGTCGTAGAATTTTTCATTGAAGTGAGTGCCTGCGGTTGATGCCAAATGGCCTCCGGCTGAAAAACCGATGATGCCTATTTTGTTTGGTTCGATTCCGAATTCCGCCGACCTGCTTCGCACCATTCTAATCGCCCGCTGCGCGTCCTGAATAGGAGCGGGGTGCCCATAGCCCCTGCCTCGATGGCGGTAATCAACAACAAATGCGGCGATGCCCAGTTCGTTTAACCAGCGAGCGACTTGGCGGCCCTCATGGTCGATTGCGACCATCTGGTATCCGCCGCCGGGAAAGATAACGACCGCCGAGCCGGCTGCCTTTTCTTTTGCCGGCAGGTAAATTGATATTGTCGGTTTATCGTTTGCGTCATTACCTTTCGCTCCCGGCGCACCATTGGGCCAGAGCAGCTCCGTTTTTGCGGCCGGCTCAACTCCGTATGCGGCTGCTGTTGATAAACCGGCGAGAATCAAAAGTCCCGCAGTGATTTGAGGAATGACGCTGTTTTTCATAGTGCAGCTCCTTATTTTTCAGTTAGCCGGTCGGTTACGGCTATTTTGCGACGACACCTTTTATGCCGCCGGAGACAAGGGCGGCGACGTTAGCGAGAATTCTTGGCAGCATAAGCCCGCGGGGACAGGCGATATATTTCGGCTGCCAGACGGGCGCGAATTTGTCCTTGTATTCGTGCAGGCCCTGAAAGTTATAGAAGTGTTCGCCGTGACGGAATAAAAACGCCCCCGCCTGAGACCATAACGGAGCAAGCTGCCTGTCTTCAAGTCCCGAAAACGGCGCCATTCCGAAATTAAACCACTTATAGTCCTGCGATTTGCCCCACAGCAGAAGCTCGGTAAACATATAATCCATAATTCCTTCCGGGCTGTCCGGCGAATATCGCATAAGGTCTATAGACAGTTCCTCTTTTTTTGCTCCCTGCCAGATATTGGCGAAGGCGAGTATTTTATTCTGCTGAGTAATTAATGCGGCGGGCATTTTCCTTATGTATTCCGGCTCAAACGAGCCGAGCGAAAATTTCTTTTCCCTTGTGTTTTTGCTTTCAAGCCAGGCGTCGGAAACGCGTTTCATCTCGACGAGGACCGTCTCGACCTGTGCCGGCTCGATGACGGAGAAAGTCAATCCGAGTTTTGTCATTTTGTTATACGCGTAGCGAAGGTCTCTGCGTTCGTGTCCTTCGAGCGAAAAATTGGGCAGTTCGACCCTGGCTTCCTCGCCGAATTTGATGAACGTCAGTCCCAGGTCGAGGTAGATATCGAGATGCTCGGTATCTACCTGGTAGAAGACGGGCCAGGCGTCATATTCGTCGCAGAGTTCGCGGAATTCCCAGGCAAGCTCTCTTGCATCGTCTTCGGGGCCTATGGGGTCGCCCATACATATCCAGCTTCTGCCATGGACGCCGAACATCAAAAACGCGTCTTTGTTATCATCCAGAAGGAATCTTTTGTCGCCGAGAAGCGCAAGCCACGCGTAAGTCCGCGGACTGTTCCGGACAATATTTTCAACGATTTTAATTTCGGTATCGGGCGTCGGCAGAAAGACGGGTTTCGCCGGGACAAGCAGCCGGGCAAGACCGAACAGCAGGATAACAACAACGACGCCCGTGCTGCGCGCAGGAATCTCGGGGCGTTGGCGTTGAACGCAAACCTCCACCATAGCTGGTCTGCATGTCCGAGATGTCTGTATGTGAAAAACCCGAGCCAGATGGAGCTTGCCGCTACGGCTACTACCAAAACCGCCCAGGGAAATGAAAATCTGTCCCGAAGCAGGGATGTCTTGCGATAAAACCGGTCCTTGCAGGGAATAAGAGCGGCCAACATAACGGCAAGAATAATCGCCTCCTCATAATCGAAGCCCTTGGCAAGTGAAAATACAATGCCCGCGGCGAACAGTATTACTGTGAGGTGATACGCGGCGTCCAGGCGGCGCTGCAGACCTCGTGCGAGGATAATCAGTCCAGCGCCGACGATGCTGCCGAGGAAGTGCGATATTTCCACCGCCGACAGCGGCAGGATGTCTCGTATTATTTCCATACGACTTCCCTCTGCCGGCAGGGCGCCTGATACAAGCAGGATTGTACCCGCGGCCATACTGCCGACGGCGAACACCTGGGGTATGAGCATGGCGGCCCACTTGCCGATTGATTCGCCGAGTCGTTTCAGCGTTTCTTTGCGTGCGGACATTTCTTCGATGCCGAGAATAATTGAGGCGAGACCGAGCGGCAGGAGATAATAAATCACGCGATACAAAAGCAGCGAGCCGATTAAGGAGGAAGCCGGCGCCACCTCTGAAAGCAGCAGCAGCATTACCCCTTCAAATACCCCTAAGCCGCCGGGAACTGAGCTGACAAGCCCCGTAATCTGCGCGAGCAGGAAAATCTCGATAAATTCCGGGTAGTCCATCTGTATGGTATTTGCCAGCAGAACATACAAGACGCTTCCGGCAACCGCCCAGTCGATTGAGGCCAGCGCAATCTGGCAAAGCGACAGGCCCGGTGACGGTATGGCCAGGTCCCAGTCGCTAATTATAACGGGCTTTTTTCGCAGCACTGTTACAATGAGGTACGTCGCGAGCAGGACAAGAAATATGACGCCTATCGGCCAGGTTGTCTTAAATGGCAGGTGAGTGCCGTGCTCGATTGCCTGGGGGTTAAGCACGAAGGTAAACCCGCCCAGCGCGAAAAAGCCCAGCCAGAAGGTGACTGAGCAGAATAAAATCAGTCGTGCGACCTGTCCCGCCGAAAGCCCCAGCCCCGAGTATATCCTGTAGCGGGCTGCGCTGCCGCCGAGGATTGTTGCGTTGTGGCTGAACACGTATCCGACAAATGACGCTACCGCTATTTTGCGATAAGGCAGCCGATGCCCGATGTAGAAAAGCGCAAGGGTGTCGTAGCCGGTAAGAATAAAATAGTCGAGGAACGTTAACGCGATTGCCGCGAGCACGTATCGTGCCGGCATATTCCTAAGCTCCCCCGCGATGTCGCGATAATGATAAAGCCTGAGCTTGTGATGGATTATGACCGCCGCTATCCCGAACAGGATAACGCTCAACCACGGAGTTATATTGTGAAGGATTTTTCTCATAACCGGTTTGTTTTCATAGTATGGCCAATGCCGGGCGGTTTGTCAAAGTGTTTTGGCGAAGGTAATCACCGTTTTTTATCCTGTCGCGATTCACCGTAAGGGTTTGCCTTAGCCGATTATAAGGAAATCCCTGATAAGTTTTTCAGGGCATTATGGCGATAAAAATTTTTATCAGGCGGACATTTTTTTGTTGCAATTGTTCTGCTAACTGTTATATTAGAATACATCAGGGGTAACTTGACCTCAGGTAGTGGGGGGGTCAAGATTGCAGTATAAGTGAGATAGAACACTGTAAAAATTATCCGCCGTATGCGGGTTTATAAGAACCACGGGCTGAGGTTAAATCCTCCTCTTCCTCCCTCCTGGCCTCAGCCCAGCTTTTTTCTCGAGGCCATCGGCTCAAATATCCTTTATATGCCATAAGTGTAGAGTTTGAAATTATGTGCGTTTTAGGATTTACATTTGTAAAGCATAATTGTAAGATATCTTCACGCCCAAAGACGCGCAAAAATCTCTTGAAACGGGGCAATAATTATGATAGAATAAGTAGTCGGCCTTCCCTGTGAGGCCGATAATCTATTTAGTGTTGATTGTTTTTGGAATGATTTATCGTTTTTGTTTTTGGGGTGTTATTTTATGAATAAGCAAAAGGGTTTTACCCTGGTTGAGCTGCTGGTTGTAATCGCAATTATCGCTTTGTTGATGGCGATATTGCTGCCGGCCCTGGCGAGAGCAAGGGAATTAGGCAAACGCGGCGTCTGTATGGACAATCTTAAACAGTTGGGGGTCGCTTGGATTATGTATGGTGATAACAACAGCGAAAAGATTCCTGTCGGCGATGTGGGGTACTCCTGGGCCCCGAATCCGCCACTGGGCCTCGCTTGGCATGAGTGGCCCCATAATCTTCATCCTGGCGTGGTGCCATCTGGTAATACTAACTGGTGTGGTGGTTGTACTGTCCCAGGTACGTCTCCTACGCTTTCTTATGACGCTGCTATTGCCGCTGAGGATAATATATGGTGGCACGCCATTGAGGAAGGGACGCTGTGGCGATATGTTCAGGACCACAAGGTTTACAAATGTCCCGTTGGCGACAAGGGCAATCGTGTAACATACGCTATGTCTCATGCGATGAATACTTATCCTGGTTCGGCTGGTTGTGATGCTCCCGTTGTTATACTCAGAACTCAGATAAAAAGAACCGCCGACAGGTTTGTCTTTGTTGATGCGGGACAGGTCAAGTCGGGTGCATTTTATGTTGCTTATAATATCGGCGGTAGTTGTAGTATTAACAACACGAACCCTCCGGGCCAATGGTATGATATGGCTATACGACACGGTTATGGAACGACGTTTGTTTTCGCTGACCAACACGTCGAATACAGGAAATGGACAGACCCTCAAGTTCCCATTTCTTATGCGGCAGGTTGGGGTAAAGGCGGTGTTAATCTACACGATTGCGATATGCGATGGATGACTCATGTTACCTGGGGTAGTGTCCCATACGCTAACGACCAACCAGGCAAGAAGTGCGAATATTGAGGTTGCCACTAAGGCACGAAGAAATTTAAATACAGTAATTTAAATAAGACCCCGATGTAAAAGTCGGTTTTTTTACGGCAAATATATTTTCGTCCGCTTCACCGAAGGCAGGTGCAATCTATGGCAAAAATCAGCGGTGATGGGGACATTTAAAAACAACGTAACCTCATTATTATTAAGTGGTTATCAATAAATGTCCCTTATTTACTAAGCTCTTTTTTGTGTGTTTTTTGTGCCTTTTCGTGGCCTAAAAACAGCTCTTTTTTCGTAGCCATTTTTGTCGTAACCTCTTTGGTTATAACGGCTTAAATTCTGGATACGAACAGTCGTTTGATACACTTGTTTGATACAGTTGTATGATACAACTGTTATCCATTTTCGCGCAAGTCGAAAACCCTTAGATGCGAAAATTCTAAAATTTTTTTACTCCTTATCCCAAAAGGACTTATCGATTTTGACCCCATCAGGAAATCCGGTAGTTTTCGTCAAAAGGCGCAAGTTCGCGCCATATATAGAGGGACCTTGTGGTCCTCTCCGGTTGGCCCGCAGGCCCGCCTGCGGGTCATAAAAATTGTATCGAGTATCAAGTATCGAATATCGTTTGAAAAGAGAGGAGAGGTTGTTATGTCAATGATTCAAATCAATGTTCCGAATTGGCTCGACAAAGTTTGCACCTGGCCGGTAACACTTTACCGCAAATACAAGTATGGCTATTCCTATCGCGAAATTTACCTCGGCGAGGGCCTTTGGACCATTCTCGACCAGCAGGATTACTGCTGCTTTGGCAGATTCAAATGGGAAATCAGTGGCAACGATAATAAATTCTATGCCGTTCGCAACGTAATGGCCGATTCTTCCCGAACGACTACTGTCCGTTTGCACAGATTAATTTTAAATGCCCCGCAGGACCTTGTCGTTGACCATATAAACGGCGATTCACTCGATAATCGAAGGGCAAATCTCCGCCTCGCTACACAGGCCCAGAATTTGTATAACAGGAAGAAGAAAAAAAATACTTCCTCACAGTTTATCGGCGTCTCTTTTAATAAATCGCATCGATATTGGGGGGTACAAATCAAGGTTAACGGCAAAACCATCTGGCTCGGAAGCTTCGATTCCGAAATCGACGCCGCACACGCCTACGATGCCGCCGCCATTAAATACCGTGGAGAATTCGCACACTTGAACTTCTCGTAGCAAAGCGAAGACCTCGGCGTAGTCTTTCGACGAAGCCGGGCAAGTCGCTACTCCGTCCCGCCTGCCCCGACAATCCGTTGGCCGGGGAGCGTACCTGTGGTGAGTAGCCTAACCAGTCGGGGGTAGCGTAATCGAAGAAACAAGCCGTTTACCGGCTTTATTGATATTTCATTTTAAAATCATTTTTTTAAATATTCCGTCAACATTTGATGTTCGACAGACGCCTTTATTTATGTCTTTGTATGTATGGTGAATAGGATGAATTTTTTTTAACCACTGCATATTGCACTGAAAAAACAAAAAATTAGTGTAATCAAAAGCTTTTTGTGCCTTTTTGTGGCAATAAACTTTATACACTCTTATCTTAAGGAGACGAAAATGTTCACCGCACCTAAACTCACGCCAGTATTCTGTCTGCACCAAACCATTATTCTTTCCATCTTTTTACTTGTGGCGAATGTTGCTTTCGCCTATTCAGGCGGCAATGGCACTCTGGGAAACCCTTATCAAATCGCAGACGTCAACGACCTGCTCCAATTGGCAAACGACCCCAACGACTACTACAAATGTTTCATTCTCACGGCAGATATCGACCTTGCCGGACAAGTTTTTTCTGAGGCGGTCATTGCAAAACAGGTATATAGTCCCCCTTTCTACACGTTCACGGGCACTTTCGATGGCGCAGGCCATAAAATCAGTAACCTAACTATTGTTGCTTCTTATCCATATACAGGTTATTTGGGCCTGTTTGGTGATATTGGTAGTGAGACGGGAGGTGGTGGTGGTACGATAAAAAACTTAGGTCTCGAGAATGTCAGCATTATAAGCGGTGACTATTCGGGCGCTGTCGGAGGGCTTGTTGGAAGTAACAACCAGGGAACAATTAGTAACTGTTACGCGGTAGGAATCTCAATTGATGTCGGAGAAAATTCGCTTGGCATTGGCGGTTTAGTGGGAGGTAGTTCCTATGGGACTATAAGCAACTGCTATTCAAAAGGAACAATCATTACTGGTAGCGTGTATGGTTATCCTTATGCTTATGTTGTAGATAGTATCGGAGGGCTGGTGGGGGGAAACTCTGGTGCTATTATTAATTCCTATTCGACCTGTTCCATCTACTGTGGGGGTTATTTGAGTGGTGTTGGCGGATTGGTGGGGGTTAATGGCGATGAGTATGGCTCTGGTGGTATAGAAAATTGTTACTCAACAGGAACTGTAATAGTTGAAAATGGTAATTATATTGGCGGTTTGGTGGGGTCGAACTCTGCTGACATGGATAATTGCTTCTCGACAAGTAATGTTATTGGTTCGGGGAGTTCTTCTTATTTGGGCGGATTGGTGGGAAGTCATAGTTGGAACCATATCAATAATTGCTATTCGACAGGTGATGTTAATGGCGGAGATGGTTCGTATAACATCGGTGGACTGGTGGGAGGTATGGGCTTCGGCGACTATATCACCTTTATCAACAACTGCTATTCTGCTGGCTATGTCAACGGTGGGGTTGGTTCGCATAGCATCGGCGGCCTGATTGGCGCAATCGGTCTTGGCACCACTATCAACAGCAGCTATTTTCTTAACGTCAGCGGGCCAAATAACGGCCCCGGAACGCCATTGACGGATTCACAAATGAAACAGCAGGCAACTTTCGTCGGCTGGGACTTTGTCGGCGAAACCGCAAACGGCACAGATGATATCTGGTGTATAGTCGAAGGCATTACCTACCCGAAACTTACATGGTTTTACACACCTCCTGTTTCCTCGTGGCTCTTCAACGAGACAAGCGGTTCGGTCGTATATGATTCATCCGGCCACGGATATGACGGGAATATAATCGATGCAACGAGGATTAATGATCCGGTTCGCGGTTGGTGCCTGAATTTTGACGGAACAGATGACTATGTCAGTATTCCTGCTGACCCGAACTTAAACATTACAGGCGAGATTACGATTTCCGCCTGGGTTTACTTGGAAAGCGGTGGCGATTCTGAACAAGGAATCGTTACAAAAACAGTCGATAACGGTGCGACGGACAACCCGTTTGATTTCAGGACGGAAGGTGGGTATTTGACATTAGTGAGAGCCGACGGAGAAGACGACGATTATGTTTACAGCACTCAACAGGTACCGACAAATAGGTGGCATCACGTCCTGGTAAGAGTTGACAGCAACAACGTCCCGGATTTTTATATCGACGGAGTTGTTACCGGCAAAACCGTTGATTCTTTCACAAGGACGCCGACAGGTAATACAAATCCGGTGTTGATTGGCAACCGGGACGATGGGTTATACTTTAAAGGTTTTATAAGCGGCGTTCTAATTTACAACAGAGCTTTGTCTGATACAGAAATAGAGGAACTTTATTGGGGAGGCCTGAGCTACAAGGCTTCTTTACCAAATCCGGCTGATGGAGCAACAGGTGTTGACGTGAATGTAACGCTTAGCTGGTCGCCGGGAAAAGATGCGGTGACGCACGATGTGTATTTTGGCACTGACTTTAACGAAATAAATGATGCTGATATTAACTACTACGATGTATATATGGGTCGTCAGGATGCCAATTGCTGGGATACCAGTAACTACAACTCAAACGGCCTTGACTTCTACACTACTTACTATTGGCGTATCGACGAGGTAACCGCTTCAGCTATTACAAAAGGAGATGTCTGGTCTTTTCAGACACCAATTTTAGTTGATTGGTGGAAGTTTGATGAAGTATCTGGGAATGTTGCTTATGATTCGGCAGGTACCCACAATGGATATGTCTATGGAGCAACATGGACAACAGGCCAGATTAATGGCGCATTAAGCTTTGACGGCATCAACGATTCCGTTTATTTCAGCGGAGTTAACCATGACAATATAACTGTAAGTGCCTGGATGAAAACCTCTACGCAAGGAGCTTTGGTATCCAATCGTTGCAATTCAACTGGTTACGGCACATGGTACACCTTGTTTTCAAATGCTATAGAAATTGGCGATAACAGCCAGGGCGGATACAAATATGTGTATTTCGATACTAATGATAATAATACCCTCGATAATGCGTGGCACCATATCGTTTACACAAAGAATGGAACAAATCACACGATCTACGTGGATGGTTCCCTCAACCAGCAGTTTACCTCTAACGCGGACATTAACAACGGGAGCATGCCAACGTACATTGGCAAAAAGTGGAATTACAGCGGTGGTTGGTTTAACGGCAAAATCGACGATGTTCGTATCTATAACGGGGCTTTATCTGCTACCGAAGTTTCACAACTTTATCAAAACGGATCGTAAGATGACGGAATGAATTATTCGCTTCTGTGGTGGCAATTCAGCAACCTGAAAACCCCGATTGTTACGTCGGGGTTTTCTTTTTTCTCCACGGCAAACATATTTTCGTCCGCTTCGCCAAGGGCGGGCGTCCCTTTGTTTCTTCCCTGCTGCCACGGCTACTCCTGAGGGGCGTGGGGGGCTAATAAAAAAGGCAGAGACGGCACAAAATAACCAGAAAAGAGTTGTGGTCTTACGTCGGCTTTGAGACAATACCGGCCGGCATCATGTTTCAAAAACAGGCGTTCGAAACTAATCCTCGTTTAGGTTAAGGAGTAGAACAATGGTCGAGCATACGAATCTGCTGTTAGTGGTTGTGCCCGAGTCCCTCCAGTTTCTTCACGGCGGATGGTTTATCGTTCATATTATTGGCATATTGGTGGTCGGCTATATTGGTTATAAACTTGGCCGAATGAAAGAAACTTAATGCCAACCCCGTTAGATGGCGGCTTCGCCTATCTCACGGGGTGAATCTGTGATTTTTGCGCCTTCTCGTGGCCAACTCTGTGTCAAAGTCGGTGTCAGTCCGTGTGCCTTAAAAGTCCGCGTCCATCCGTGTCCAAAAAAATTGGCCGGCAACCCTCAAATCATCGCCGGCCAATAGTTTCTTCATTCCCCTGCTTACCCTCGATTGCTGTTTCTTTGCTGTGCTATCGAAGGAATGCTGTCAGAAAATGCCGCTCGGCATTTCTTATTTCAGTAACCACTAAGACGCCAAGACACTAAGTTTTTAATATAAACGGCGTTAATCCTCCTTCGTTAATGCTTCCACCTACGCTAAAGCTACGGAGGACATGTCCGCGTCTAAAGCTATGACTCGATACTTTCGAAGACGATGCCGATGCCAATCGATGCGTCGTCAAGCAACTCGCCTCGTTCGATTCGCACTACTCTTCCGCTCTTTATCCGGGCGAAGCTGCCTTTTCTTTTGGCAAGGGCCATTGTTCGCGGAAAATTCAATTCGACAATGTGTCCGGTCCGCAGTGGCGTAGTTGCCGGAACTCGAACCAGCACGCCGCCGCTGCTTATGTTGCTGCTTCTGCCGTTAAAAAAGCTGTTTGCCTCCGGCAGCCAGACACTTACCGGCCAGGCAACCTGTGTTCGTGTATTTTTTCTTTGTTCAGTCGCTACTGTCGCTTCACTCATAATCTAATCTCCATATTAGAGTAATTTGACTTCAATACCTACTCTATCGGCAGTGTTAATTTGGGAGGATTAGAGTATTTGGGCAACTTGTGGATTTTACTTAAAAAATTTTGCTTTTCCCACAAAAGGGATGTCGTAGTGGCATATTATGGGACCGCTTATGTTAAATTAGGTAAGATTTTTTGAAGGAAATTAAAAAATCGCCCGAAATTTGTGGTTATACCGGCTATTCCTTTGAGCCCTTGCCGGACCTTAATTGAATAAGTATGCCTAAAATGGTTCCTCCGGTGAGCAGCAGGGGCAGGAACCAGGGATTGCTGTAATAAAGCTGGTTGAGGTGTGTTGTTACCGGGTCGCTTGCAAAGTTTTCATAGCGGTAAATAAGGGCGAACGCGCCGATGACGACAAGCGATGTCCCGGCCAAACTTGTGAACAGCATAACGGAGAGCCTGAAGACGACGAAGGATACCATTCCGCCTGCGACGATGCCGGTTAGTGCGCCTGCCCAGACAAATTCCTGGGGAAGGTTACAGGAGTGCCATATTCCGGCGGCAAGTATCCCGCCGGCCACGGCAGCAAGAATAGCCACCGCCCAGCGCATTAATGGGATGGCTAATATGACAAGAAGGATGCAGCCGATGATTGCACCGGGGATAGGTTTTTGGATATAGTTGCCGACCAACAGGCCGAGAAAGAGGCCGAGGAGGCCGAAGCCGATGACGGTGAGCGTCTTATAGATTTTCCAGCCATACATCAGGATGATGACACCGAATGAAATACCGATGACCGCCTGGAGCCAGGTCAGAAGGGTTGTCTGCTGCCAGATGAAATCGAGGGCACGCAGGACGTATTTAGTGCCGTACTCGACATTGACATTGTCAAGATGATGCGCTGTTCGCGCCAAAAGCAGCGAAAAACTCATTTACTCTTCTCCTTTTTCAAAATTCAAGCCCTATAAGCCGGGCGGTTAAGCCGTGCGCCAGGTTGCGGTTTTTGGTTTTTCTGCGTTCTTGCCTTTACCGGCTTTGACTTTTTCAACTTTGGTTTTGGCGGCCTTCCTTGCAGCGGCAAATCGCACATTAATTTCAGACAGGAGCCACAACTGGATGATAGCGCCCGTTATTGTTGCCAGGGCGAGTACCGCGACACAAATATCCTGTTTTGTGGTGATATAGCCGACGGCGGGATAGCCGGAATTCAGCAAAGCCATAACCGTTCCTGCCATGACAAGTATTGCTCCTGCGGCGGAGGTAAAGAGTGCTGAGGCATCCTGCCAGGATGCAATCACGAATGGCAAGACGGTGAACGCCACCAGCAGGGGCCAGTTGTAGTAGGGTACGCTTATGGTAAACTGCCTGATTACATCCAGGATGTTGCTTGAGGGGAGGAAGTAAGGCCTAATCAGGACTAAATAGCCGATGACGGCGGCTGCGGCCGAGGCAATCAGCACAAGAAATATATCCTGCAAGTTAAACGCAATCAGGGCAAAGGTGCCTATTACGGCGGCAGCGAGAAACAGATTTGTGTCGGAAGAAAACAACGTGCAGAATGCGCCGAAAAAGAGACCTGTTACGACGAACATAACTTTTTTGAAGCCGAATCCGCCGAACAAAACAAACAGTCCGGCGGCAATAGTAACGACCGCGAGCGTCAAAAGCAGCAATGGCTGCAAATGCGTTATGCGACTTTGAAATGTCGATAACAAGTTCGCCATAAGTTTTTAGTGTCTCGAAAAAAACGTCCTGAGAATGCGGTTTTAGCCCAAGTATTTATCGGCCTGATGAGGCCCTTTCGTTAAGTCCTGAGTTGATTGTGGAAGCCCGCCGGGCGTCCTGCGAGGTAATGCGGATGAGAGGAGTCGAACCTCCAAGGGCCAAAGCCCGCAGGCACCTGAAGCCTGTGCGTCTGCCAGTTCCGCCACATCCGCCTGATAAGCCGATAATAACGGTTTTTGGTCGGCTCGTCAATAAGGAAGGCGGAATCGGGCGTGGATAATAGACGGGCGATGCGGCGGGTTTCGCTGATTTTGAGAATTTCAATATTTATACGGCCGCAACGAGCGGTCGGCGGATTTGCAGTGTTATCGGTCCTTGCAAGGCCTTTAATGTAAAACATTGTCGATTGCCGATTGTCGAATGTGGATTAAGTATTATGTGAAATCCGCATCTTGCTCCGTCGAGACGACAGAGAATTGCCAGTGAGTAAAGCGCTAATGTAATCATTAGCCGCGCAAAAGAAAAGCGGCCTTATCCGAGATAAGGCCGCTTGTTAAACAACGATGCTTTAAGCTGTCAGCTTTTTGCTGCCGTCAAGGATGTCGTTAACCATTTTTGCCGCCGTCAAGGACGTCATTAATCAAAAGTGCATCTGTCACGTCACCCGGTACGATATCTGTGTAAGCGTATGGTCCTGAAGGGGGGCTGGTTGAATTCAAGGACGGGAGACGCCCGCATGCTTCCGTGTATGGCTTAGTCGGTACTGTTGACGTGGAGGTCTGCTGCCAGTCATTTTCGCCGGCAGACGGCCATCTTTGATAAATGTTGTCGTTATTTATGCCCGTATTGGCTGTTGACTCAAATTTCACGTGGCCGTCATTGTACAGGACGTTTTGGCCTTCGCGCTGATGCGCATAGGCGTTAAACACGAAATCTTTGTCCGTGTACTGACTGTTGTTAGTGGTCCAACCTGTAGTGCTTCCAGAAGATGTACCACTACAAGGAGATGAATATGGCGGGGTATTTGTCTGCACTGTTCCGCCGTAATCTCCGCCCTTTATATAAGTAGAGGCGTTTTTATCCAGGCCCGGGTTTCTATCCGCCGCGAGGGGGCTGCTTGGCGAGCTGCTAACTGAAATCGGGAACCCTGGTACCGGGTTGGCGGTAGTGGTTCTGGCAAAGGGGAAATGGTAAGCGTAGCTGACGTGTTTGCCCGGGTGGGTGCCAAAATCGTAAACCTTGGTCAGGTCTGTTACTGTTGTCGAGGTATAACTTGTGAGCTTGAAAATTACTGAACCGGAGTCGCCCTTGCAGATAAACTGTTTTGGTGAAACATCCTGGTATTTTACGAGCATATAGAACAAGGAGCCCATGGTTGCCATGCCGCCGGAACCAGCAGTACCATTATAGAATACTAATGCGGTGGTGCCCGTACCGCCTGAGGCGTCGAAACTGCCAACTGCTCCACTCATGGCGTAAACTACCGGCAGTGCCGTCCAGCCAGGCATTGGATATGTATCCTGTGAATCACCGGCATACAGTAACAAAGCTTTGCCTATGCCTGACAGGTTTGACCCGCAGACCATACGGTAGGCAATCATCCTGACTCTGGCCAGGGCCGGCATCAGGATACCCATCAGCAGAGCGATGATCGCGATAACGACCAGCAGCTCAACCAACGTAAAACCTTTCTTTTTCATTTGTTTTCTCCTATACATTTTTTGAGATTCGCTATCCGGCCGCCCTAAGCACAATCGGGCATGGTAAAAGACGGATTATTACAATCTGTTCTTGACCACACGTTATCGCCCGAATTCTCCGCGAATCTCTGTTAAACTTTTTCGCTCGGAACCGGCCGGCAAAAAACACATTCAGACCAGATTTTATGGGACTTGTTGGCTGGCTTTCCTGACTCAAAAACGCCGCCGGATTCGAGTCAAGTAACACCGAGCCACTTCTAACAGGCAGGTTATGATTAAGAGGGGTACTTTATAATTACGGCTACCATTATATAATTTGTTAATTTGTTACCTGCCTATTACACTCTTCAGTATAGTGCCGCCTCATATTGTTGTCAAGAAGGTTTTCGGCAAAAAACGCGATAATTCTTGAAAATTCCGCATAGATACCTTATAAATGCCGTTTTTGGCGTGAGAAAAGGCCTATGACAGACCAAAACAAGCTTCAAAAGCTGAAAACCGTCCTAAAAAAAAATGGTCAAAGCCACATTTTGGCCTTCTGGGACCGGCTTGACCGGGCCAGACAGGGCCGGCTTTTTGCCCAGATTAATCAGCTGGATTTTGCCCAGCTGAACCGCTGGCGGGAAGAATTTGTTCTGAATACTTCGCCTTTCAAGCTGCCTGACAAGCTTGCGCCGCCCCGTTTTACGCTCAGCGGCCGGGCGATGCCGTGCAGCGAGAAAAATATGACCAGGCGCGTCAACTGGGTGACAAGCTGATTTCTCAGGGTAAGGTCGCGGCGTTTGTCGTTGCCGGCGGACAGGGAACCCGGCTGGGTTTCGACGGACCGAAAGGAAATTTTCCCATAAGCCCGGTTAAAAATAAGACGCTTTTCCAGATTTTCGCGGAGTGCATTTCGGCTGCCTGTAAAAAATACAGAACCAATTGTCCCTGGTATATTATGACCAGTCCTCTTAATTATCAGCAAACACTGGATATTTTTTCCGCCAACAATTACTACGGCCTTAACAAAAACGACATATTTATATTTCAGCAGGGGACACTACCTAATTTTTCATTAGACGGCAAAATTCTTCTGTCTGATATTGACACAATCGCCACTTCGCCCGACGGCCACGGCGGCAGTTTGCGTGCGATTTACAACTCGGGCGCGATGGCTGATATGCAAAAACGCGGCATCGAGTTCGTCAGCTACTACCAGGTTGATAATCCCCTCATCAATATCTTTGACCCGCTGTTCATCGGGCTGCACGCACTTGACGGGGCGGAGATGTCGTCGAAGGGGTTGAGTAAGACGGGGCCGTTTGAGAAACTCGGCAACTTCTGTCTGGCCGACGGCAAGGTAACTGTTATCGAATACATCGACCTTCCCGATGAGCTTGCGGAAAAGAGAAATCCAGACGGCTCGCTTGCGTTTGAGCTTGGCAGCATCGCCATTCATATTATCAGCGTCAGTTTTATTGAGCGGCTCAATAAGCACGGGTTCGTGCTGCCTTTGCACAGGGCGGCAAAGAAAATCCCGTATGTTGACGAGAATGGGCGGCGAATTGAGCCAAAAGAGCCGAATGGCATTAAGCTGGAGAGTTTTGTTTTTGACGCACTGCCTCTTGCCGCCAAGTCGATTATCCTTCAAACCGTCCGCAGCGAGGAATTTGCGCCGGCGAAAAACGCGATGGGTGTTGACAGCACCCAGACCGCCAGGCAAATGATGGTTAACCGCGCGGCTGCCTGGCTCGAATCGGCAGGAGTGAAGGTCCCGCGGAAAGCTGACGGTTTGCCTGACTGTATTATCGAGATATCGCCAGGCTTTGCCCTGATAAAAGAAGACGTCGCTGAAAAGCGCGATAAGATACCCACCATCAAACCCGGCGACAAAATATATCTTGGGTGAGGGAATATGCGATTTCGCAAAATTATTCTGACATCAGCGGCAATAGTGGCTGTTTTGGGATTGAGTTCCTGCGCAAAAAACACGAGCAAAACTTTTGTCGTTACCGAGTATGGAGCGATTGGTGACGCGAAAGCGCTCAACACCGCCGCGATAAATAAGACGCTGGCCGATTGCGCGAGAGCGGGCGGGGGCACGGTTACGATTCCGGCGGGGGTGTTTCGCACGGGGCCGATAAGAATTTCAGCCAACACCACGTTGTATCTCGAAGCAGGGGCAGTTCTCAAAGGCAGCACCGACCTCAACGACTACATCATCAATGGTCAAAGATACGGTCTCATATCGGCCGCAAACGCAAACAACATCGCAATCACAGGCAGGGGTACAATTGACGGCAGCGGAACAAGTTTTATGGATATTAAAAGCGCTCGCGCCGAGGCAGGCGATTTTGACCCGAAATTTACGCGACAGGGCAGGGAATATATGGACCCGAAGTTCGGCACGGCAGATGGCCCGGTTATTCCTTACGAAAGGCCAGGCCGGCTTGTCGCGTTTTCACTCTGCAAGAATGTGCTGATTCGGGATGTGACAATCGCAGACGCCCCGCTCTGGACGGTTCATCTGGACCGATGCAGGGACGTTGTCGTTTCGGGAGTTCATATAGATAATCCGCTTGTAGTACCCAATAACGACGGGATTCACTGCACTTCGTGCGCCAACGTTCATATCAGCGATTGCGTTATATCCACAGGTGACGACGGTATTGCGATTACCTCGATAAGCGACCTGCGTACTCATCAGATTCTCGGCGGCGACCCGCTTGGGCCGGACAAAACAGAAAATATAACCGTGACCAACTGCACGCTGCAATCGCGGTCAGCCGCGCTTCGCGTCGGCTATACGGGCGGGGACATTAAAAACTGCGCCTTTTCAAATATTATCATCCGTGAATCCAATCGCGGTCTGCTCGTAAATGTTCGCGACGAGGCCTCGGTTGAAAACGTGATGTTTTCGAATATTATAATCCAAACCCGTCTGCACACGGGGCACTGGTGGGGACACGCGGAGCCAATACAGGTTTCCGCTCTTGCCAATACAGCGGACATTAAAAAACTCGGCCATATTAAAAATGTTCGTTTCTCAAATATCATCGCGGAATCCGAGAGCGGTATCGTTGTGTGGGGCAGCAAAAACAGCGTCATCGAAGACCTTCTGTTCGACAACGTTAAGGTAAAAATGAAAAATGGCCCATTGAGCGAGTCGTACGGCGGAAATTTCGATTTGAGGACAAGCAGCGATTTTGCGACCGCACAATTCAAGCACGATATACCGGCGATTTACTGCAGAGACGTTGCCGGGCTGAAAATCAGCGGATTCGAGAGCGATTGGGATAACGGACTTCCTGACTTTTTCAGCAATAGTATATGGTGCGAGAACGTCAGCGACGTTGAAATCGACGGCTTTATCGGCAGACAGGCGCATCTCGGCGACAGTCGAGCCGCGATTGTCCTCGAAAAAGTGAATGGCGCGACAATCCGAAACTGCAGGGCCGCTGAGGGAACGGGTGTTTTCCTGCAGGCCATCGATGTGAATGACGGGCGGCTGTTTGTGAATAATGACCTGTCGAAAGCGCAGCAGACAGGCGAATCCGCGGAGTCGGTTTTCCGCGAATTCGGCAACTACGAGTCAAAGTAACGCACCAACGAAAAACCAGACCTCGACTAAAAATGCACAGGCATTTAGAAACTAAAAGCTATCAATATCTATAGATAGGGCATCCCTTAGTCGATATGTATGATAGTTATCAGCAATCAGAAATAATAAATAAACGATTGTTCTTAAATGGTTCTATTCGAGAATGGAGCATAAGCATGATAACAGACCTACGGAAGGGCAAACTGGTTTTAGATGACATCTCTCTGGTTATTGACAGTTCCTTGAGCAAAAATACGTTTCTTTCTTCAGAATTGCAGGCCTCATCAAAAGAAACCGTCAGTAATAAAGAGTGGTCTTCTTTCAATACCGGTATACACCGCATATGTGGGGAATCATTTGTTCTCAGTCTGTCGTTCTTTGGAGCAGACCTTGTTGAATTTCACCTAACGAATGTTCAGCCTGGCGAAAAGGACACTTGGTCAGATTGGTCGGAAGAAAAAGAAATGGCGAGAAAGAACAGACACGACAAGTGGCTCGCAAATCAATTGGGTAAGCCACCATATAAATTTGCTTGGGGACAAGTCTTTTCGGTGTATGATCAAAAAAGTGGAGGAAGCTTAATAGTCGTCCGTTATAAGTTGCATCCTTTATCACAAACGTGAATTAAGAAACTTCTTATAAAGTTCTACACCAAAACGGGTCGCCTCATAATCGCGATTTTAGTGTGGATTTCATCTACCATCTAAATTTATTTTGTCGAGAACGTGTGTATTGTAGTCGTCTCGTATTTTTCACCCGGTCGCAAAACAGTCGATGGGAACATAGGTTTGTTCGGCGAGTCGGGATAATGCTGCGTTTCGAGGCATAGCGCGCCGTATTTGTTATAGGTTTTGCCGTCCTTGCCCTTAAGCGAGCCATCAAGGCCGATAGCGCTGTAGAACTGCACTCCCGGCTCGGTTGTTTGTATTTCCATTACCCGTCCGCTGGTCGGCTCATAAACTTTCGCGGCGAGTTTCATTTTTCCCGCTTTGCCGTTGAGCGCAAAGTTATGGTCGTAGCCGCCGATATCAGTAATTTGTTTTATCCGGGAGCCAATTGTCATCGGCTTTGTGAAATCCAACGGCGTATCCTTTACGCTCTTCAGCTCTCCCGTAGGTATAAGGCCTTTATCGACCGGGGTGTATTTGTCGGCGTTTATCATCAGTTCGTGGCCAAGGACATCGCCGCTGCCTGCGCCCGCGAGATTCCAATACGAGTGATTCGTCATGTTCACGACCGTGGGCTTATCCGTTGTCGCCTCATATTTCATTTCCAGCTTATTATCCGATGTAAGGGTATAAGTAACGACGCACTTGAGATTGCCGGGGAAACCTTCCTCGCCATCTTTGCTGGTGTAGCTGAGTTTCAATTCCGCTTTATTGCCCTTTACTTCTGCTTTTTCAATTTTCCAGACAACTTTATCGAAGCCGACTATCCCGCCATGCAAGGAATTTTCCCCGTTGTTTGCCGCCAGCTTATATTCTTTGCCGTCTAAGGTAAACTTCGCCGCGGCAATACGGTTTCCATACCTGCCGATTATCGCGCCGAAATACGGGCACCCCTTGAGGTATCCGTCCAGATTATCGAATCCGAGGACAATATCTCCGGATTTTCCGTTTCTGTCGGGGGCCTCAAATGAGACAATGGTTCCGCCGTAGGTCATTATCTTGGCAGTAAGCCCTTTACCGTTCGTCAGTGTCACAATATCAACCTGCTGCCCGTCAGCGGTTTTCCCGAATGGTTCCGTTTTAACGCTCATTTTTCCCGGCTCCTTACACTTTTTAGCACAGCATTTCATTTCGCAGCAACTGCTCACGTAAACCACAACTGCCATCAAAACCGCGCCAATCAGAATTTTCTTGTTCATTTTTAAACTCCTGCTTATACGATAATCCATTATTCGATATTCCCTTGCCCGAAATATATAACCCCATCAGCATCGAATGTCAAATTATTAGCATAGCGTCGCCGTAGGAATAAAAGCGGTAGCGATTCTCGATGGCGTGCCGGTAGGCAGCCAGTATCACATCAAGGCCTGTGAACGCCCCGACGAGCGCAATCAGTGTGGATTGCGGGAGATGAAAATTGGTAATCATCGCATCGACAATTTTGAATTTGTAACCCGGCCTGATAAACAGGCGGGTTGAGTCGTCAGTTGCGGATAATTGTCCGTGCGCTCCCGCGGTTTCCAGGACGCGGACAGAAGTAGTCCCGACAGCAATAATTCTGCCGCCGGTTTTTTTGACGCGATTTATTATTCCTGCGTTTGTTTCGTCGATGCTGAATTGTTCTTCGTGTATTTGGTGCTCTTCGAGCGTTTCAGCGGTTACCGGCTTAAAGGTCCCTTCGCCAACGGCAAGAGTAACATAGGCAAATTCAATCCCCTTATGTTTAAGTTTCTCAATCAGCTTTTTGGTGAAATGCAGTCCAGCCGTAGGCGCTGCAACCGCGCCGGGATTACATGCGTAAACCGTCTGGTATCTTAATCTGTCCTCAACGGCCTGGTCTAAATCAGTATCTCTCCTTATATAAGGCGGCAGGGGCGGAAAACCAATCTTCTCAAGAGTTTTTTGTGCTGGCTCTTCGGCTTCGACTTTCAGGATGCACTTGCCATCAGTTTTTTTCTCTATAAGTTCTGCGCAACAAAA
Source organism: uncultured Phycisphaerales bacterium (assembly GCA_963769245.1). GTDB lineage: Bacteria > Planctomycetota > Phycisphaerae > Sedimentisphaerales > Anaerobacaceae > Fen-1362. The sequence continues at coordinate 323,205 of CAVYKU010000001.1, read as the reverse complement.
GTTCTCGCCCGCGATATCCATCAACTGGATATGTTCCCCCGTTTTGATTTTGCCGAGACCTTTGAGCATTACCTCCCAGAAGGCGTTATCATGCTGATGCAGAAACAATCCTTCGAGTTTGCCGCCTGTCCGGCGTTTCGCAAAAAACTTCGCTGGCAATACTTTCGTGTCGTTGAGAACGAGGCAGTCGCCCTTGCGCAGAAATTCCCCGATTTTGTCAAAGCGGGTGTCGGTTAACAGCCCGTTTTGCCGCTCCAAAACCAGCAGTCGTGACCGACTGCGGTTTTTCGCCGGCTGCTGTGCAATCAGCTCCGCCGGCAGGTGATAATCAAGCTCTTTTGTTTTCATACAAGAAACTTATCAGACCATACGCAAATCGCATAATAATTTTTTTCGCAATCTCAGCCGGATTTTAACGCTTTCTGCGTAAAAGACCAAATAATTGCAAAAGCCGCGCAATTGCCGCGTCGATACGAAAATTGTTGGCCCGGTTTCGCAAAAGCGTCGTATATTAAGAGGTGATGCAATGACTTCAAAAGAATTTTTTGAACAAACAGCGACCTCGATAGCTGCCCTCGACAGGGACGAGCTTAAAAGACGCATAAAGAATTTCCACGGACGTTTCAAGCTGGATTTCACTGAGGACTACCTCAATCAGCTCAATATCGACCGGCTAAGGCACATTCTCCTTGCCGCTCACATCAGCACAAACGGCCCCTGCTAAAATCTGCCAGAAACACCGGTCGTTTTTCCAACATTTTATCACTCGCAACCTCTGCAATTACAGATACTTAGGCAATTCCTGTCTCAAATCGAAAAAAACGCGATTTTCTTGACAAATTCAGCCCATGTCGATAAAGTATATAGTAAGACAATTGGTGCCGGATGCGAGGGGGCATCTGGGGTTGCCTGTTTCGCTTGGGAGAGGTTTTATATGAAGATTTTGAGGAGGTTACCAATGTCAACCACACGCCCAATTTGTTTAACCACTGTTTTTGTATGCCTTCTTACAATAAGCAATTTTTCATCTGTCTTTGCAGCTCACTGCTGGGACTCTGGCGGATGCTACCTCTTCACATGGATAGGCGGTGGCAGCGACTGCAACTGGGATAATCCCGATAACTGGTCTACTGCTTGTCCGCCGGAACCACCAGGCTGTTTTCCGGGGGGCTGTGTTCCGGGGCCTAATGACTGCGTTGTTATTGAGCAAAATGGGCCCGGACCGTGTATCAATAGTGATGTGACCATTGCAAGATTGATGATACAACAATGGTCATGGCCAGGCGCTCCGGACGGCGAAGTCAGCGTGTATTCAGGAAATGTCAACTTCGGAAATGAAATCGAACTCGCTGACTCAGGCATTGACAGCAACACAGAAGGCAAGGGCCTATTTACAGTACATGGCGGCACGGTAACTACGCAGTCCGCTGGTTCTGCAGGTCTTGTTATCGGCAATCAGTTTGGTCTCACCGCCGGCAGGGTCATCATGTACGGAGGATTCATCAGCGTCCCCGCAGTTAATTTATATCTCGGCGATATTACCCTCTATGGCGGAACACTGGAGTGCATAGGAGACAGCAACTTTGTTTTCTCCCTTGTCAGATCTCAAAACAAAATCGACGTCAGCGGCGGCACACTGCACCTTCACGGTGACTATACAATTAGCAGTCCGAATGTTCCCGGTCTAATCACGGCCGGCCGGATTTACTCCTCACGCGGCACCATCGGAACGGCTGTATTTGACGGCACATGGACAACATTAACAAGCAGCAACGTCAACATGGGAATTCCATGGGGACCTTCGCCGGCTATGAACGCGACGAACGTTCATTACAGAGTCAGCGATGTTAATGTCGGCATTACACTCAGCTGGAACAGCGGCAGCGAAGCCAATGTCATAAACGATGACGTGTATTTCGGGACATCCTCCGCGGACATCAATGTCGCAACCATAGCATCATCGCAATTCCAGCACGAAGTAAATGAAGCCAATGCAGAATCGAACCAGTGGACCGTCAGCAATTTCAACTTCAAAACCAATACCGCTTACTATTGGCGAGTTGATGATAATGCAATCACATCAAACATATACGACGGAAGCGGCAATGTTATCGGCTCTAACACCACGCTTTATAAAGGCCAGATCTGGAAATTCACGACCCATGACGGCAGGGCCTACAATCCAAGTCCATATAACGGACGGGTTGGCTTAACCGAACCGTTGGCATTAAGCTGGACTCCAGGCGACTTTACAAACACCCAGATGGTATTTGTTGGTACGGACAGCGGGACGATATACAGCGCCACCAGCAGCACTGCTAAAGCTTACAGAGCCCCAGTACTGCCCCGCACCACAAGCTCATATTCACTTACGGGCTTAGGGACTGGCTGGTACGGACCTTTATCGCCGGGCACAACCTACTGGTGGAAGGTAACGGAAGTTAACGGCACAACGCAATGGGGTTCAACCGGACTCAGCGGCGTCACACAGCCTATACTTTGGTCCTTTACACCTGCGGCGTACATCAACATCGACGACTTTGAAGATTACAACTCCACGGCTGATTTAGCAGCCAACTGGTCAATGGGTTATGCCGTCACTTGCACCGACCCCATCATAGGCACATACACAGTGTACCCGACTGGTACTATGACCTTTGCACTCGATTCCCTTGGGAAACATGGCGCTTTATACTATAACCCGGACCCATACACAGAGGTCTCACGCACTTACAGCGGCGGCTCGATATTCACAGGCAACGCCAGCGTGCTTTCTGAGCAGCCCACGGAATTAAGAGCAGATTATATCGGGGCCGCGACTAATGCGGTTGACCCGACTTACAACGTAATGTATGTAGCTCTCGAAGATACGGCTGGCAATGTCGGCGTGTACCTCAATAACCCCACCGCCCAACAGGTAACCGCCTGGACACGATGGTATGTCTCACTCAAGGATATCAACTCAGCGGGTCAGCCAAATCCGGTTAACCTTGCGGCAGTGAGCGCTTTCCACCTCGGCTTTGGCGGGTCAGGCCGTTGTCTCCCCGCCAGTCCTTTGGGCCCCGGCAACGACGGCAACGTGATGTTTGACAACATCAAGCTGCTTCGGGGATGCGATTGGCCCGGCGGCACCTTGAGCGCGGACTTTGACGGTAATTGCTATGTGGACCTCGACGACCTGATGGTAATGGCGCAAGAGTGGCTCAATTATAATCCACCATGTTCTTCTCCACCATGTCCTGGTCCGGTGCTACCTCCCCTGAAAGCAGACCTTAATCATGATTATATTGTGGATTTCAAGGATTTTGCAATCCTCGGACAGGAGTGGAGGGTTGAAATACTCTGGCCGTAAAACAGCCGGCATAAATGCCTTTTGGATTTTCTGTGATCAGCGCAACAGCTCTCGGATATTGCCGGCGATATGAGGAGTTTCATACCAAATAAAAAAGCCGGAGTTACTCACTCCGGCTATTGTAAGACAGTGGTAAAATATTACACAGTTATTTAGATTTCCGCTGCCCTACAGAAACCAAAACCTTAATTGGAAGAAAAGAACTATTAACTTTTCACCATTCATTATACACCTTTATGTCGGTTTATTGCAATAGGTTACAGCAAGTTTTTTTAATAAATTTACATATCCTAAGTGCTTGCCGGCAAAGGCGTTATGATTGCCGGCTTTACGCCGCGCAAAAAACATCGATTTTTGCCTTAAATTTGCGATTCTATAAGCCGGCTTCAGCAGTTTTATTGTAATTATCGAACGTCAGCATTGAGGCGGCGATTTGGGCGACGGCGCTGCCCGCTTTTCTGGAGGTCAACGGCCCAACGAGCGCAAGCAGGTCGGAATTGGTTTGGGTCAGCCGGGTTTTGTCTTCGAGCAGGTTTCGGACTGTTTCGATAATTGGTTCAATCGAACGGAAATAAGGCATATACTCCGGCACAAGCTCGCGGCCCGCGAGGATATTGACCAGCGAGAGGTATTTTGTTGTTACCAGCCATCGGCCGACGAGATGCCACAGTATCGGGCTGGTCTGATACATAATCACCATAGGACATCCCGCCGAAGCCACCTGCAAAGTTGCGCTGCCGCTTGCGACGAGAGCAAAATCGCTGTCTCTTGCCGTCTGATATACGGAGTCAATGGAGTAATCGGTTCGAAATCCCATCAGGTGGGTCGAGTCAAGTGCGCCCCTGGTTGCCTCATCGACAGCCACCGTCGTAAATTTGGCGTTGGGATATATTTTTCGCAGTGCAATCGCGATTTGCTGCATAGGTTGCCAAAGCGTTCCGACTTCGGCGGTTCTTGAGCCGGGGACAATCGCTATTTTGGCGTTGGCGGGATTGAAGTTTCGATAATCGCGCCTGGCCCTGTTCAAATCAGACTGGGTCAGCTCGTCGAGCAGGGGGTTGCCGACGAATTCCGCGGGGACCCCCCGGCTTGCGAACCACTCCTGCTCGAAGGGTAAAAGACAGCATAGTTTGTCGCAGCATTTTCGCAGCTTGCGGATTCGCCAGGGAGCCCATGCCCAGAGTTGGGGTGCGACATAGAAAAGCGTTTTTATTCCTGATTTTTTGGCGGCCTTTGCGATATGAAAGTTAAAGGCGGGCGAATCACATACAATTACGAGATTCGGTTTATTTGTCGCTATGAACTTCGCCACTTGCTTTATCAGGCGGTAATAGTGAGAGACGTGCGCAAAGGCGTTGTAAGTCATCGCTGCCCGGCCGACGGTGTCTTCGATTAGAGTGCAGCCGGCCTGTGCCATTTTGGGGCCGCCTATGCCGACAAATTCCAAATCCCGGTTTGCCTGTCGCATAATGCGTATCAGGGCGGCGCAGTGTCTGTCGGCGCTGGGCTCGGCAGCGCTTATAAAAATCATCTGTTTCTTACCCTGACCTGTCATAACCGCCTATACGGGCTGCACGCTGAAAACGTCAAATTGCGCTCCGAACTGGCGAAGATAGAAAAGCGAATACGCCCGTTTGAAAGCGATAAGGGGCAATAGAATCACAGTTCCTATATACGGTATCAGTAAAAGTATGCTCGCGCAGCAACAGCAGCAGCCAATCAGGCAAATGGCCAAAACGATAAATGCTATAACCAAACATATCACAATCTGAAACAGGATATACAGAAGCATTTGTGCTTTGTTGCTGCTAATGAGCGCCAGGCATTGTTTCCAGCCGGCGACGCTGCTTTCGGTGTGAAGGGACATAATAGGCACGACAAAATCAGTGGTGAATTTGGCGATTAGGCCAACTAAAACCGCGACAACAACAGTAACAAAAATGGCCCCGGTCAAACCAATTATAGCCGCCGGATTAAAACCTGTTGCGCACATAACAAAACCTGCGAAGATAGAGGCCGCTACCGGAATTCCTATTACAAGGAATCCGATAAACCCGAGTACGATGCGGAACAGGAATAGCGAATTGCCGTGCCGGGCAAATTTGTTCCAGGGAACAGCGACTTCGGCCTTATTGCCCGCGACGCAGTGGACGAACATAAACTGGCCTCTGCTTCGAAGCCAGCAAAGTGCCACCGCGATAACTATGATTATCGGGATTACAATCGCCCCCACTAATATTATGACGGCCAGATGAGCGATTACGTTGCTTTTGATAGTCTCCATTATCGGGCCGCCGTGGCCGTATTCTTTCCATCCGTTGCCCCCGCCGCCACCGCTGCCGCCCTGGCCGAGCTGTGCCAGCCAGGCGCAAAAACCAATTACCAGCCATTTTGACAAATCAAACGGTTTGAAAAGCATCAGCCGGACGTGCTCAATGGCCGGGCTGATGGGGTCGATTACGCTGATGCGTTGTGGATTTTCTAATCCCATAAGGTAACTCCTTTAACTATTTTTTTAAGAGATGGAGTTAGGTTGCCTGTGTTTTGGCGGCGTCTTTCAGCCGGCGAAGCTCTTTGCGTACGGGCCAGTCGCCGAGCGCAAGAACAAACGGCAGAATTATATTGGCAATCGGCACCAAAGTCAGTAATCCCCACGCCCAGCCATAACCCGCCTTGTGGAAAATCATGCAGTTAATCCAGGTTTTTACCAGGAGCACAACGAGGGAAAGAAGCAGCGCCATCGCCACAAAGGTAATAACAAAAAAAGGCAACACATTGTTAGGGTTCATATTGGTGCAGTGCATATCTTCTCCTTTCAATAAATTTTGATAAAGGATATACTTTCGACAATGAGTTTACCCGTTTCGCGGCTGTTTGGAAAGACCTGAGAAAATAAAATGCAAGACGTAAAAAATATGACAAAAAGGAAGTTCTCATATCGCAGAGCGATGATTGGCTCGTTTGCCAGCATCATTGCGATAGGAGTCGCGATTTTCGCACTGGCGGGCCGGCTGGATTACTGGCAGGGCTGGCTTTACTTTCCGACTTTCCTGATTCTGATGGCCGCATTCGGTGTTTTTTTGCGCCAAAAAACAGAACCTTATGCAGGAGCGGCTTAAACCCGGCCCCGGCGTCAAGTGGTGGGACAAAATCTTTTTTGCAGTCCATATTCCTTTGATTTTGTCCGTTAGTTTGCTTGGCGCCCTCGATGCAGGCCGGTTTCACTGGTCCCCGCTGTTGCCCATCGTTCTGTATCCGGCGATGTTCGTGTTGATTTTGCTTGGTTATAGTATTGTCTATTGGGCTATGTGGACGAATGACTTTTTTTCCAGCCGGGTCCGCATTCAGACCGACCGTGGCCAATACGTTGTAACCAACGGGCCTTATCGTTTTGTTCGTCATCCCGGCTACGTCGGCGCAATCATTTTCTTGCCTGCTTCGGCTCTGCTTCTCGGCTCAATCTATGCCCTTATTCCGGTAGCGATAGATATCTTCCTTCTTATCATTCGCACATACCTCGAAGACCGCACCCTTCAAAAAGAGCTTCCCGGTTATACCGACTATGTCAAAAAAGTCCGTTTCCGACTCATACCCTGTATCTGGTAATCTCAATTTAATGGCTGCAACATCTGCTGCGCAAAAAAAGGGCGCTGTTGGACAGCGCCCCGGTGATTCAGTGGATATTCTGGATTCCCGCTTTCGCGGGAATTACAGCTTCGAGTTGTTTTGTCATATAAGCTGAGTTTTGCCTGGTAACGCGACTGGTTCTGCGGGCAGTTCGCCTGCGAAGTCCAGCTTGGCCGGCATCAGGTCGAGCTTTGAGGCGTTCATAACCCAGTCCCAGTTAATTTCTCTTCCGGTATATGTGCTCATCCTGCCCATGATGCCGGTGAGGGTGCTTTCGGCGACACGTTTGGCCTCATTGAGGGGTTTACCGTCTTTGATACTTTGTATCAGGTCGGCGTGCTCCACAACATATGGGTTCGGGTTGGGGCCTTCGTACTTGTATGCGTTTTCGCCCTTGATGTAGCCGGTTGCGCCGTCGGTATAACAGAATCCTTTGGTTCCCTTGACGTTTTCCGAGACGCGTTCTGTGCAGGCGGGCATTTGTCGGCACATACTGGTAGCTTTTATTCCTTTTGGATATTCGAATTCGACGGCGAAGTGGTCGTATATGTTGCCGAGTTTTCTTACGGCTCTGCCGCCCATGCCGTATGCCTTGACCGGGTGCGCATCGAGCGCCCAGTTAATGATGTCGATATTGTGAACGTGCTGTTCGACGATGTGGTCGCCGGAAGTCCAGAGGAACCAGGGCCAGTTTCTGCACTGCCATTCCATATCGTTTGGCATTTTATCTTTTTCGAACCATTTCCAGTAGCCGAGCATATCGCCGCCGCACCAGTAGCACTGCGCGGACATTATTTCGCCTATTGTGCCGTCCTGCACTTTTTTCATCAGGTCGAGGTAGTGTTTTTGATGTCTGCGCTGAGTACCTGCGACGATTGACAGTTTCTTCTGGGTTGCCAGTTCAGCCGTCTGGATTACCGACCTTATGCCGATTGGGTCAACGCCGGCCGGTTTTTCCATAAAGACGTGTTTGCCCGCTTCGACCGCGGCCTTGAGGTGCATCGGCCTCGTATATGGCGGGGCGGTCAGCAGGACCATATCAATGTCGGTAGCCAGTAACTTTTGATACGCATCGAATCCGGCAAAGCACATTTCGGGCTTGACGTTGAATCCGCGCGGCAGGGGGGGCTTGTCTTTATCATTAGGAACGCCTTCGGGCAGCAGTTTCATTGCCAGGTCGATATGGTCCTTGAAAAGGTCGGCGATAGCGACCAATTCGACGGATTCCGAGGCGTCGATACAGTTTCTTACGGCATCCATACCTCGTCCGCCGCAGCCGATGACCCCGATGCGGATTTTGTCGCTGCCCGCGGCGAAGGCCCTTGCGCCGATTTGTGCGGCGATTGCTCCGAGCGAGACCGCTGCTGTGGTTTTCATAAATGACCTTCTGTTTATTTCCTGCATAAGTATCACCCTTTCAGTACTGGTTATAGGATTTTTCTAAAAGTTATCGCACCAGCGGTATGCGTCGATTACTGCCTGTTCACCTTCTTTGCCGGGTTTGCTTTTACCGTGTTCCATACAAAGGACGCCCTGGTATCCTTTTTCGTGAATGTGTTTGAAGATATTTCGATAGTTGATTTCGCCTGTTGTCGGCTCATTTCGTCCGGGCGTGTCGCCTAAGTGAAATGCAGCTATTTCCTCCCAGGCGTGGTCCATATTGGGGATGAGGTTGCCCTCGGTAATCTGCTGATGGTACAGATCATCCACAATTTTACAGGATGGGCTGTTGACCGCCCTGCAAATCTGGTATGCCTGCGGGATTTTGGAGAGGAACATCCCTGGGTGGTTTATCCAGTTATTCAGCGACTCGATAACCATAATGAAGCCGTCTTTTTCGCAGACCTCGGCGCAGGCCTTGAGATTGTCGATAACGTTGGCTGTCTGGTATGCCCATTCCAGGTTGTTGGCATATTGCCCCGGCACGACGATGCCCATTTTGTTGCCGGTGCGTTTTGAAACCTCGATTGCCGCCTTGATTTTAGTGATAGCCGACTCACGGACTTTATTATCCTTCAGGACAAACGTCGGCCTGCTGAATTCCGCACAGGCGATAAACGGCCCCATAGCAAGATTAAGCTGCTGGCATTGTTTGGCGATTGCCTCCTGCAGTTCGGGCGGTTTTTGGCTGAGGTTGTTATCAAACATTGCAGAGAATCCCTCGTCCGCCATAAATTTCAACTGGTCGATGGGGTCTTTGCCTGCGCTTGCCTCAAACATACCGAACTCCGGGGCGTATTTGAGCTTGAATTTGCCTGATGGTTTTGCCGCTGGTTTGTCTTCCGCGTGAGAAATTGATATTGCTGCCACTCCGGCGGCGAGACCTGCTGCCACAAACGCTCTTCGGTCCATTGCGGTGCCTCCTAAAAATTATCGGTTCAGACCATTGCCCATTTTTACCACTTGCCCCTTTTGACATCAAGCGAATAGTTCGTAGCTCTTGCTAATGACGTTGAAAACAGCTATCATTAGCGGGCAGCATATTAGGGAATAATAAGAGGTTAGCGAAATGAAACCAAAACTGATAATTTGCGGCGCTGCGGGTCGAATGGGCAGGCGTATTGTGGCCCTGGCGGCGGAAGAAGGCGTGTTTGAGATTGCGGGAGCGGTTGAAAAAGCGGGTCATCCCGACTTAGGCAAAGATGCTGGCGTTCTGGCTGGAGTTAACCAGCTTAACGTGAAAGTAGCTGATGGTTTTCCCGCAAAGGCGGATGTTGTAATTGATTTTTCACTGCCTGAGGCGGCGGACAAGTCGATTGATTATTGTTCGGGCAATAAAACGGGTTTGGTTTTGGGCACAACGGGCCTGAGCGACAGCCAGCGAAAGAAAATCGAGGCGGCATCCGGGAAAATCCCGATTGTCTGCGCAACCAATATGAGCGTGGGGATGAATACTCTGTTCGCCCTCGTTGGTAAAGTGGCGTCGATGCTGGGGTCTGATTACGATATTGAAATTATCGAGCAGCACCATCGCTTCAAAAAAGACGCCCCAAGCGGCTCGGCTTTAACGCTTGCGGAAAATATCGCAAAAGCGACGGGCAAGGAGTTTCCCGATTGCCTCATCCACGGCAGGAGCGGCAAAGACGCTTTGCGTGATAAAGGCACAATCGGTATGCACGCGGTTCGCGCAGGCGATATAGTCGGGATTCATTCGGTGATTTTCTCGACCTTAGGCGAGACGGTAACGCTGAATCATACTGCGCACAGCAGGGACACATTTGTTCGCGGCGCCCTTCGCGCTGCGGGCTGGCTGGTAAATAAAAAACCCGGACTGTATTCAATGGCCGACGTATTAGGGTTGAAATAATACTATTGCAGGAAAGGAAGTGAGATATGAATATTGTATTTTCATTGATAGCGATAATTGGGGGCGGACTGTTGTCGCTGATTGCATATAAAAAGGTGCAGTTAGATAAATTTATAAGCCCCGATGAGGCAGAGAACTGGCACAGGAAATTCGGCAAGATAGCCAAGATTTTAGGCCCTATAGTGGTCGTCATCGGGATATGGTATCTGCTGTTTTAGAAATTATTTACCACTAAGCCCCCAAGACACTAAGACAATTTTAGGTTATTTCGGCGCGGCCATTCGACTAATATGTCCCCAGTTGCGATTACAGTTAAAAATATCAGTAAAAGCTTCGGCAAGGTCAATGCCGTACGCGACCTGAGTTTCGAGGTCGAGGCCGATACCTGCTATGGTTTCCTGGGGCCAAACGGCGCGGGCAAGACAACGATGATGAAGATGCTCTACGGCAAATGTACAAAGGGGAAAAACAGCGACGGCTCGATAAATGTTTTGGGTTATGACCCCGCGAGCACTGAGCTTGCAATCAAATATCTCTCCGGCGTCGTCCCGCAGGAGAATAATCTCGACGAGGAGCTTGACGTAATAAGCAATCTGATGGTTTATTCGCGATTTTATGCGCTGCCGCGCAAGGCGGCGACGAGCAGGATTGATTACCTGCTTGGATTTATGGAATTGTCCGACAAACGCGCCGCCAGAATCAGGGAGCTTTCGGGCGGTATGCAGCGGCGACTGGTCATAGCGCGTGCGCTGATGAATAACCCTAAGTTATTGATACTCGATGAGCCGACGACCGGTCTTGACCCGCAGGTGCGACACCTGATATGGGACAAGCTGCGGCAGCTAAAAAGGCACGGCACGACGATTCTGCTGACGACGCACTATATGGAAGAGGCTTTTGCGCTTTGCGATACGATTTTGATTATGGATAAAGGGGCGGGCATAATGCGCGGCTCACCCGCGGAACTGCTTACGAAAAATGTCGAGAAACATGTCCTTGAAATTATCGGCAGTCATTCGCTCGAAGCTATCGCAGACGGCGCGACGCTGCAGAAAGTCAGGGTAGACCGTACACAGGAGACAACGCGGGCGTATTGCGATGACGACCAGCTTCTGCGGCAATTGGCGGGCGGACTGAAGGACGCACATTACTTTTTGAGACAGACAAACCTTGAAGATGTATTTTTGAAGGCGACAGGCAGGGCATTGAATGAAAAACAGTAAACCATATCTTTACCCGCCGCTTGCCAGCCGATTATTCAGCGTGTGGTTTCGGCATACGCGGGTCTATACGAAAAATATCTTCAGCAACGGTTTGCCGCCGTTTCTTGAGCCGTTGTTGTTTTTGGCGGGCGTCGGGCTGGGCTTAGGCAAATACATCACCCAGTCGATGGAAGGCCTGACTTATATCGAATTTCTCGGGACCGGACTTCTTATGACGGCGGCGATGTTTACCGCGTCGTTCGAATGCACGTTCGGCACATTTATCCGGATGGAGTTCGAGAAGGTCTATGACGGTATGTTAGCTGCGCCGATTACCGCCAACAACCTGATTATCGGCGAAATCATCTGGGCAGGGACAAAGGGGTTTTTCTTCTCGTTTGCCGTGCTGTGCGTGCTGACCTGTTTCGGCATCATATCTTTGCCTCGCGGTTTGCTTGCGCCGTTTATGGGGTTTTTCACGGGGCTGATGTTTTCTGTTATGGCGTTATTAGTTACGTCATTTGTCAGGACGATTAACCATTTCAATTTTTATTTTACGGGTTTTATCTCGCCGATGTTTTTCTTTTCAGGCGTGGTCTTTCCGATTTCAAATCTGCCCGCCTATATCCGCCCGTTTGCCGAGATTATACCCCTGACGCATTCCGTCCGCCTTACACGCGCCGTTTGTGCAGGGCAATATCACTGGTACCTCCTGCTCGATATACTTTACATAATAGTATTCATTTCCGTTGTCGGCTTTTTCGCGGTCAAACGGCTTAAAAAACGCCTTGTGTATTAAATCAGGTCTTCTATAATTCAGGATAGTTTGGATGATAAAGTTTTTGTCTCGGTAAGGATGAAGGAGGTCCGGATTGAAGGTTACTGCGTTTCTTTTGGGGGTCATACCAGTTTTTTTGCTGTCGGCCAGTTCTGTTTTGTCACAGCCCCAGACAGACATCAACGCAAAGGTTGCCCAGATTAATATCGATAAAGCAACACTGGGGGATGTTATTCGCATTTTCGGCGAGCCGCAAAAATACATGTGGGGCAATCAGGCCTTTACAAAAGATAAGTTGCCCGAGCAGTTCGTCGCGGTATATCCCAATGGTTTTAATGTTTGTTTTGCCAACAGCCGGATTGAAGAGTTGCGATTTGAAGGTGCCGGCTGCGATTATGTTTTTGCCGGCAAGATACGAATCGGCTCTTCCCTTGATGAAGCAATCGAACTGCTCGGTCAGCCGAAAAATACTGTGCAGGGCAAATCAAATGCTTTTCAGGATGGTGTTTTATATAAGGATATCGACGGTCAAAAAGGCCGTTGCTACTATGGCCGCAAGGACAAGGGCGCGAGATTGTTCTTTGCTGACTACAAAGTAATGGCATTGTATGTTGCCCGCAGCGGTTATGACGCCGGTGGCGGCGGCGAGGGCAGCCCAGTCGATTCAGTGAAAGAGTTTGACGATGTGCGATGGAAAGACCTCAGCAAAATAAAGCCAACAGTTGTTGCGGCCGTTATCAGCACTCTGTGGTTCAATGAAAAGACTGTTTGGCCCGATACAAATGCGATACTGCCCGGAAGAAAGCCGGATGAACTTATCAAAAAAGCGATGAATCCCGGTCTTGGGGTTGGCCAATTGCATAATCAGGGCATAACCGGCAAAGGAGTGAACGTTGCTATTATTGACCAGCCGTTGTATCAGGACCACCCGGAGTTTGCGGGCAAAATCGCCGCATACTTCGACACTGGTTGTAAGTTTGAAAGCAGTATGCACGGCCCCGCTGTTGCCAGTTTACTCGTAGGAGCTAACTGCGGAACTGCGCCTGACGCAAAGTTGTATTATGCGGCGGTGCCATCCTGGTTAAAAGATTCCTCATATTACGCCAAGGCGCTTGACTGGATAGTCGAACAAAATTCAAAACTTCCTGCCGGCCAGAAGATTCGTGTTGTATCTGTGTCCGCAAAACCATCAGGGGTCGATTCGCCTTTTGAGAAAAATCAGCAGATGTGGGACCAGGCCTACGCGCGTGCTGAGGCCGAAGGAATGCTCGTTCTCGACTGCACACATCATCATGGTTTAATCGGCCCCTGCTGGATAGATGCCTCGTTTCCTGAAGATGCTGCCAGGTGTACAGCAGGTCAACCGGACAATCCATCTTTTCGTCTCGATGAAGGACGCATATATGCACCGACATGTCCTCGCACGACCGCAGAACAAAACAATAAGGGTGATTTCAGCTACCAGTATTGTGGCAAGGGCGGCCTGAGCTGGGCAATACCATACGTCGCGGGCGTTCTGGCTATGGGCTGGCAGGTAAACCCGGGTCTTGGGCCGGAGCAAATGAAAGAGATGCTTTTCAATTCGGCTGCAAAGGGACAAAACGGTGCGAAGATAATTGACCCGCAGAGATTTATCGGAATGGCCAGGGCGGCTAAACCCAAAAGTGCCCAAAACTACTGATTCAGAGCAGCAAGAACGCTCATTGCGTTGAACAGCGCGTGGACGAAAATGGAGCGGAAAAGGGAGCCGCTTTTTTCGTACGTATAGCCGAGGCAAAGCGACAGGGCAAACAGGGCGAGCCAGTGCTCCGGATTTGCGTGGAAAACAATGAAGACAAGCGAAGCGAGGGAAATCGCGGGCCAGGGCCTGACGATATATGACCGCAGCGCAGTTTGAATCATCCCGCGGAAGATAAGCTCCTCCACAAACGGCACAACCACAACCGCTGTGAAAACAATAAGGGCACGGACCTGCCACTGGGAATAGGCGATGAGCTGCTTTAATTCCTCGTGCTGCGGCATTTTAAATTTGTTGCCGAAAATTAATTTACCAATGATAGTCGTCAGGATAATCGCGCCGAGGACAACCGGCATAACAGCGAGCAGATTAAGTATTGCGGCGGCAAAGTCACGCAGAATGGTTTTCGGATTAAGCCCCAGGCCTTTTAGGCCGCGGGCAAAAGTGAGCCGTGCTATCATTACGCTCGTTACGATCGCGGGGATTACGCCGAGGCAAATCGCAAGGTTTTCTGCGATTGAATCCTGCCAGTCGGGCAGGCCCCCCAGTAATTTTTCCTTGATGAAATATAATACCGATACTATCCCAAACCACAGAAAAAACGGTATAAGCGCCCAAAGTGGCGGCATAATATTTTCCCGGATTGGCGCGTTGTCGAGTGCCTTTGTGCCCAGAGATGTTCTGATTGCCCAGACCAATAGCACCAGTATGCCGCCTATGCATACAACTATGTCGGCTATGGTGGTCTGGCCGCCAAGCTCTTCGAGAATACTTGTTATCTTTGCGATAGCTACAATTGCCATTGCCTCACTTGATAAAAACAATCGTTTGTATTACCATATACGAAGTCGATTTAGCTTTTCAAGGAAAATAGATATGGACATATTTCGAATCGAAGGACCGGTTCGGCTTTCGGGCACGGTATCCGTCAACGGGTCGAAGAACGCGGCGCTGCCGATTATGGCCGCGGCGATACTTGCGCCGGGCAAATCAATCCTGAGAGCGCTCTGCGCCTATCGGATATTTCGGTCTTTGGACAATTGCTCGTGGACATCGGCTGCAAGGTTACAACAGCAGATAACGGTGACATAACTATCGACTCAACCACGATAGGCAAACCCGTCGGCGAATACGACATCGTCCGCAAGATGCGAGCGGGAATCTGCATTCTCGGCCCGCTTTTGGCGCGATGCGGCAAGGCGCAGGTATCGATGCCCGGCGGCTGCGCAATCGGTTATCGTCCGGTCGATATTCACATTCGCGGACTGCGAGAGCTTGGGGTTCATATTGACCTCGAAAACGGCTACATCGTTGCGGACGCGACCAAGGGGTTACGCGGCAGTGAGATATTTTTGGGCGGGCCTTTCGGCTCGACCGTTCTGGGCACGGCAAATGTGATGATGGCGGCGACGTTGGCCAAAGGCACGACGGTAATCGAATCCGCGGCCTGTGAGCCGGAAGTTACAGATTTAGCAAACTGCCTCAATAAAATGGGCGCAAAAATAACCGGCATCGGCAGCCCTCGTCTGAAAATCGAGGGCGTCAAGCAGCTTAAGCCATTCGAATACGATATTATACCCGACCGCATTGAGGCGGGGACATTTATGGCGGCGGCAGCAATTACCAAAGGCTGCCTGCATATACAAAACTGCCGGCTCGGAGATCTGATGGCGGTTGTTGACAAGCTTCGCAATATAGGCGTTACCGTCGAGGCCGAAAATTCCGGCTGTATCGTTGCCTGCTCAGGGCACGTCAGGCCGACGGATATCACAACCCAGCCATATCCCGGTTTCCCGACCGACCTTCAGGCACAGTTTATGGCGTTACTCGCGTTGGCGGAGGGAAACAGTATCATAATCGAAAAGATTTTCCCGGACAGATTTATGCACGTCGCGGAGCTTGCGAGAATGGCAGCCGACCTGAGGAAAGAAGGCGCGGCGGTAATTGTATCGGGAGTCAAGAAACTTGTCGCTGCGCCTGTTATGGCGTCGGACCTGCGAGCGTCGGCGGCCCTTGTTATCGCGGCGCTGGCAGCCGAGGGAACGACCGTAATCAACAGGGTTTATCACATCGACCGCGGCTATGAAAAAATCGAGGAGCGGCTCAATCCCGTCGGCGCAAAAATCACCCGCGAAGGCGACGGTTCGGTATAGGGCAAAAAGCAGCTTGGAGCATTTTATGAGATGGAGAAATATTTCGAGAAGGAATTTCCTCCGGCTCACCGGTTATGCCGCGGTTGCGGCCGCTCTTGCCGCCGAATATGCTACGGCTGAAGAAAGCAATCCAGATGTGAAGCCGACAAAGCCGCAGGCGGCCTGGATGAAATTAGGATACGGGATGTTCATTCATTTTGGCCCCAACACAATCAGAGGTGTCAGTTACGGAGACGGGAAATTTCCGGCCGAAAAGGTTATGTTTGAAAAACTGGATGTTGCGCAGTGGGCGGGCGCAGCAGCCGAAGCCGGTATGAAATACGCCGTGCTTACATCCAAGCACCTCGATGGCTTCTGCCTCTGGCCGAGCAAACACACCGAATATTCGGTTAAGAACTCTCCTATGAAAAAGGATATCGCCCGTCTGTTCGTTGATGAATTTAAAAAGGCGGGACTCAAAACTGGATTTTATTATTGCCTGATAGACAAAAGCTTTCGGCAGTTTCGAGAAGACCAGGTCTATAATGAATACGTGCGAAACCAGGTTACCGAGCTGCTTACCGATTACGGCGACGTGCTGGAGCTCTGGTTTGACGGGGGGTGGGTGAAGGACCACCCAACGGGAGATTGGCCGTGGGATCCGAATTGGGAAAAGAATCCCAACAGCGGGCTTAAACACGGAGAAAGATGGCAGTGGAATGAGCTTTATGGGCTTGTTCATAAATTGCAGCCGGATTGCCTCGTCCTGAACAATTCCAGCAGCGACAGTCCGGGCCGGGTGAAATATCTTCCTGTGGATGTTCGCACGGCAGAACGTTTTGATTTTGTCTGGAAGGGGAAAACCTGCGAGCCGATTACTGACCCGGTTTTTACCGGGGTCGACGGCCGAAAGATATATCTGCCGCTGGAATACTGTGATTCTCTTGCGCCGGGGTGGTTCTGGAAAAAAGGCGATGATGCAAAGCAGCCGTCGGTAGCGACAATCTGCGACTGGTATCAGAGGGCGAGAAAGACGCAGGCAAATCTGCTGCTCAATGCAGGCCCGGATATAACCGGTGTGATTCCTGATTATAACCGCCAGAATCTTTCGGCGGCGGCAAAACAGTTGAATCTGGTTTGAACGGGTCGTTGACGGTCGTAACGAGATAAAGAACAGAGGAAACATTCGATGATGAAAAAGATTTTGGCTGTTGTAGGCAGTCCGCGCAAGGGCGGCAATACCGATTTGCTTGTTCGGAAACTGGCGGAAGGGGCGGTATCAAAAGGCGCAAAGGTCGAAACGATTATGCTTGCCGACCTGAATATCCACGAGTGCGACGGCTGTCACGTCTGCTGGAAGGGCAAATCCTGCTGCAAAAAAGATGATATGCTTGGGCTGTATCAGAAAATAAGCGAAAGCGACGCGATTGTATTCGGCACACCTGTTTACTGGTTTGGGCCGACGGTGATTATGAAGGCGTTTATCGACCGGTTCGTGTATTTCAACTGCCCCGAAAACAGGGTGAAAATCAAGGGCAAAGCCGTGGCTACGATAATACCTTTCGAAGATGACGACCTTGACACCGCAAGACCGCTCGTCGAGCTTTTTGAAAAATCGTTTGAATACCTTGAAATGCGGTTAGTCGGCAGCGTTATTGCGGGCGGGGTGGGCAAGAAGGGCGATATTCTCAAAAAGCCGGACCGGCTGAACGAGGCGTATGAGCTGGGCAAACGGCTGGCGGATTGATTGAAGCGAACCATAATGTTTAGCACTTGTCGCGTCAATCGCTCGTATAATCGGTAAAATTTTATTTATATGGAAACCGTTGCTTTATGAAATGGTCGTTAAACGCAGGCCGGATATTCGGCATAAAACTTCGTATTCACGTGACTTTCTTCCTGCTTCTGCTGTTTGTGTTCTTCTCGGATATTAAGGAAGGTTTTGGGCAGGCCGGGTTGTCGGTGCTGTTTGTGTGCGCCATATTTGCCTGTGTTGTCATTCACGAGCTTTCGCACAGTTTGGTTGCCCGACGTTTTGGCAGGGAGCCAAAGAGCATCACACTATTGCCCATCGGGGGCGTAGCTGAAATCGATATGATGCCGACTAAGCCGTCACAGGAAATAGCGATATCGATAGTAGGTCCGGCCACCAATATCGTGATAGCGATTTTGCTTGCTTTAGTTGGCGGCTCATCGATGGCTGCCGCTCTTACTAATCACTCCAATCCGAGCGCTTCCCAGATATTTATCTTTGACCTTATCGAGGCCAATATAATACTGGCGATATTCAACCTTATTCCGGCGCTGCCTATGGACGGGGGCAGGATTTTCAGGAGCATCCTTGCGCTGAAATTTGGTTTTCTGCGGGCCACGCTGTGGGCGGTAACAATCGGCAAAGTAATAGCCATTCTTTTTGTCGTTCTCGGGTTTTTCTATAACCCGTGGCTCGCGCTGATTGGCTTTTTCATTTTCGCCGGCGCAAACAGCGAAAAACGACAGGCAATATATCTGACGATGCTCGCTCAAAGGCCGCCAGATTTGACAATACCGCCCGAATATATTAACTTAAATCAAGATGGCCGGGTTACGCGGCAGTAACCGCGCGGTCAGACAAAACAGTTGTTATCGATTTGGAGGTAAAAAGATATGTCGAGACAAGATGATAAAAGAATCAATCGCAGGAATTTTCTGAAGACAGCGGGACTGGCCGGGGCGGGCAGCATAATCATGGCGGCAAAAGTCAACGCGGGCGACGTCAGCGGGCCGAATGTGCCGGCGGCGCAGCCCCCGATTCAAAAAGTGCCGAAGCGCAAGCTCGGCAAAACGGGCGTTGAGATTCCCGTGCTGTCGCTGGGGCTGGGCAGACCCGGTGAGACGGCGGTTTTAAGGCAGTCGCTTGACTGGGGCGTGAATTACTGGGATACATCGCTTGCGGCAGGAAACGGGACGAGCGAGCGAAGCATCGGCGAATTTATCGCCCAAAATCCCGACCTCAGGAAAGACATATTCCTCGTTACAAAGGAGAACAAATCGAAAACGCCCGACGATTTGGAAAAATGTCTGCAAACGTCACTGAAGCAGCTCAATACGAATTACATCGACCTGTATTTCGGCGTTTATATGGTAAATGATATGGTGCGGTTCACCGATGATATTAAGAAATGGGCCGAGGAAGCCAAGAAGCGCGGCGTGATAAAACACTTCGGCTTCACCACCCACCAGAATATGTCTCAGTGTCTTATGGCCGCATCAAAGCTCGACTGGATTGACGCCATAATGACATCTTACAATTTCCGGCTTGCGCAGGACAAGCAGATGCAGGACGCAATCGACGCCTGCAACAAGGCAGGTATCGGCCTGATTGCGATGAAGACGCAGGCGATGCCGCAGCGCAGCCCCACGGCCGACCCCAACTGCCGCAGCGGAAGCTGATAGAAAAATGCTCGCTCATTTCCTCGACAAGGGATACACAGAAGGGCAGGCGAAAATTAAGGCAGTTATGGATGATCAGAGGTTTAGCAGTGTATGCTCAGCGATGACCAGCACAACAATGCTGATGAGTAATATCGCAGTCGCACACGATAAGACCAAACTTGCCGCCGAGGATATGGATAGTGCTCAAACAATACGCACAGGCGACATGCAGCGGATATTGCGCGGGCTGTGCGCATATTTGCGAGCCGGTGGCCTTGGGCGTGCCGGTCGGCGATATTATGCGGGCATTGATGTATCACGACAGCTACGGCGATATTGCACAGGCAAAAGCGACTTTCGCTGAGATTCCGGCTGATGTAAAACAGCGTTTGCTGAGCGTCGATTACAGCACCGCGGAACACGTCTGCCCGAACCGTATGCCCATCGGTAAACTTATCGCGGACGCGGCAGCCAAACTGGCGTAGAAGATATTTAATAATTGTCATTCCCGCAAGCGGGAATCCAGATTGTTCTATAAGTTGCTGGATACCTGCTTACGCAGGTATGACAAAATGAATCCGGGAAACAAGTTATGATTCGGATAACCGCTGATACGGTCATCAGTGAGGGCGATATTGTTTATCAGATTCTCCCGCTCGGCCGGCCCCGGCGGGCAGAACGTCAATAAGCTCAATACCCGCGTTACGCTTCTTTTCAATATAAACAAAAGCCGGGGTCTGACGGCTGAACAAAAAGAGATGCCTATTTGACCGGCTTTCGTCACGAATTTCAGATGATGGATTTTTGACGGTTGTTTCGCAGCGGCACAGGACACAAAGCGCAAATCGTAAATCCGCACAAAACCGCCTCGTTGAATTGCTCAAGTTCGCCTTGAGAGATATACCTGTTAGAAAAGAAACCGGCGTTCCGCACGGCGAAAAGCGCAAACGCCTGCTTCATAAACGCCGCCGCAGCGAAATCAAACAGTTGAGAAAATCCGTCTCTTTTGATTAAACCTTCATTATTTTTATGAAATTTTTCGATTTTTTTCGAAAATTTTTGAATTATTTGGAAAAACAGCATCACTTTTCGCCCGCCAGTAAGGCTAACATCTTGCTGGCAACTTGGGGCGGAAGGTCTATAAGCGGCTCTTCTATGGGTTTGGGGTCAATTCCGCTTTTACGTTTTATTTTGCGATCGTAATTAACAATCACATCCATGCAGGCCTTGCGGGCGGTTTCCTCTTTTTCCGCGGCGGACAAACTAACCAATTTCATCGCGACAGCCGCGGCATAACGGGCTAAAATCAATTCGCATTCGCTCTGCGCCAGGTTCAGCAGCCGCTTAAACTCGGCGGCAAAAAACGGCTGTGCATGCCATCTATAGTAAGTCTGCCGAGTGACTTTCCACTTTTCCAAAATCTCCTGCACATTGAGGCCGGCTGAGAACAAATCCTCAAGAACGCCCTTTTGCTTTTTTGTAAGATATTTTGATTTCAGCATTTTTTTCAATCTCCCTCTGTTGGTCATTTGTAGTTCGTGGTTCATTGTTCGTTGTTCATAGTTAAAATAGGCAGAACCTACGAGGTCCCTCTATAGATGGTGCAAATATGCGCGATATTGACGAAAAATCGTGTTTTTTCAAGGGGGTCAAAATCGCTAAGTGCTTATGGGGTAAGGGGTAAAAATTTTTTCAGAATTTTGGGAAACGGTCAAAAACACTTGGCAAAAATTGAAAACAACTGTTTTTATCCAGATTTAAAACCTTGTCACAAAAAAAGTTACGGCAAAAACAAGCTAAACTGATGTCCCCGCTATTATTTGTAAGTGACTATAGTGACAGAGGTTAAGGTGTTTTTCGCCACTCCCGTAAGGGACCGGGAGTGGTAAATAATGATTGTATTCGGGCAGGTTTTGTCGGTAGAATCGAAAAGTAGTTCAAAAATCAAAGTGTGAAACGCAAAGTTGTGAATTCGCCGAAGGCGGCGAGAAGACAAATTTGACGGATGGCACGATTAAAAACGGTGAATGGCCTGGTTTTCTTTACTTTTTTAAAACCAAAAGAAGGGTAACGAAAGGATACTATCAATGACCATTGAGGAGCGAGTAGAAAAAGTGGAAACGGAACTGGCTCGTGCAAGGCGCGGTAATCGTCTATTGCTGGCCGGGATGCTGCTGTCTTTTGTGCTGCTGACAGTAGCAATGACCGCAGGTATAGCCAGCCGTGAGGACGTCGTCAGGGCCAAGAGGTTCGTTTTTGTCGATTTAAACGACTATACCCGACCGTACTGACCGTGACCGAGATGGGACCGGCGTTGACAATGTCTGACGAGGACGGCAAGACCCTCGCCTTTCTGGGCGCGGATAAGGACGGGTCGAAACTGCATCTGTCTGACAAGAACGGCAAGCTCCGCGTCTATCTGGTTGCGGGCAAAAACGGGCCGGGGTTGGACCTGTTCGACGAGAACGGCAAGCCCCTCGCCATTCTGAGCGTGGATGAGCATGGGTCACTGATTCTGTCCGACAAAAACGACAAGCCCCGCGCCTATCTGGTTGCAGACGTGAACGGGCCGGTGTTGGCCCTGTCTGACGAGAACAGCAAGCAAAGCGCCAAACTGTTAGTGACCAAGATGGGAGCGGCGTTGGTAATGTCTGACGAGAACGGCAATACTCGCGTCGGGCTGGGCGTGTCAAAGGACGGGCCGGGGCTGGACCTGTTCGACAAGAACGACAAGCACCGCGCCAGTCTTGGGATTAACAAAACTACCACACCGGATGGAAAGGTCATTAGTTATCCCGAATCTTCCCTGTTGTTGTTCGACCCGAATGGCAATGTCATCTGGGGAGTTCCGCGGTAGGGGCCTGTATTTCGCTTCAGTCGGCATTATCGCAAAATAGTTAAGACAGTAGGGCAAAAAGGGAAATAATGAGGACAGCCACCTGTTTTTGATTCTGCCCCGCGCTTCGCGGGAAAGCGGAGGACAGAAGTAGGCAGACATAAATGAAAGATATTTCGTATAGAATCATTTCTTATGACCCTAATGCTGTCGGTCTGGCCACCATTGCAAAGAAGACTGTTAGTGAATTTTTACAATTGGTTGGACTCAGGCTTACCCCTGAAATCATCGAATGCAAGGGTTGTGTTGAATTGGAGAATGAATGGGCAAAACTGGGTAAGTATGAAGATGCTACATCTGCATCATTTGGAAGTCACTTGTCGTCTATATATTTAAAAGCAACTGAAAAACTCAGTTCTACCACAACAAAAAAAGCTGTTCTGGTCACAAGCAAGTTTATAGGACTTAGAGTGGGCGTTTCTTTTGGTTGGAAACTAATCGTATCATATTGCCTAATAAAAACCAACCACTCACGCCTATAACCTTTCATGAAAACGCGTCATATCATAATTTTTTCAGTTTAGAAAGGAGAAAAATAGGCCCATATAATCTTCGTTGTATTGATGATGATAAGATAGTGGCCATGGAAAAGGATTCCCAAAATAAGGACGCCATCTATGAATGTCTCGGTGAACACTGTCTGAATCCTGGCTGTTCCATGCGACAAAGATTGTGTTTTCCCAATTGGGAAAAACATTTAACCGCAGAAAGGTTGCCCAGTAAGCCATATTGTGACAGGTGTTTAAATGACCTCAAGAGACTATATAAAATATAGTAACACAAAGGAGGACTTATGTAACTATTCCAAATTATTGCCGTACTTATGATTTTATGTTTTGTTGGGTGCGCTATACAACCCAAAGTGCCACAAGTACAAGTAATGCGATATACAAATGAAATTTTTCAGCCAACGAGTAAATGTGAGGTATTCCATACGAAACAAATTGGGCGTGATTATATTGAAATTGGCGAGGTTTCAGTGCGTCTTAATAAATCGACGGAAGAAAACGCGATAGCTTATCTTAACGAGAAGGCAAAAGAGTTAGGGGCTAACGCTATAATCATAATAGGTGAGCGAACAAGGGGTGCAGTTGCAATGCCTGTAGGTCAATATGTCAGTTGCAATTCCCATCAAAGATTTATATGCAATTGCAATGAGGTATAAATAACTCTAACCCTATTGGTGCGAATAATGTGCCCAGCCCCATTTTGCCACGCTTTTATTCTCGGTCTCGTGTGGTCAAACTTTTATTTTACCGAGTCATCCATCGGCATACCGAGCTGTTTGTAGATGCCCTGTCTTGCTGTCTTGTCCTTTTCCAGGATCACTCTTGCGTACTCGGCCACTTCTTTTGCCTTTGCCCTTGGGACAACCACGACGCCTTCGCCGTCGGCGACGATGATATCGCCCGGCTCAACAAGGACGTTGCCGCAAACTACGGGACGGTTCACCGATTCAATTTCGTTTCTGCCCGGCCTGATTCCTCTGCCTACTTTCTTGAGATACAGCGGCATCTTTTCAGTTGTGATTTCATCGGTATCGCGTGATGTGTTGCTGGTAACTACACCGATGCAGCCGGCCATTTTCCAGACCATTATGTTGTTGGACCCGATGGAGCCGGTGTCGCCGTCGCCATCTTCTTCGATAACCAGAACTGTTCCCTTGCGGATAAGAGGTATAAACGGCTCGCCGGAAAATTGTGTGTACCTATTGCCTCTCCATGCGTCATAGGGCTTGGCCTCCATAGCCGGGGCCTGCGGTTTGTTTGTCGGAACGTATCTGACTGTAACTGCGATACCCTGGATACGATGCGTATAATGCTCCGTGTCTTTCCATAAGGGGTGGATATCGGGCGACATCGTTCCTATGTTCTGCAAGCCGACTTTATCCATTCCGTCCACGACGTCTGCCACTCGCAATCCTTTATACAGATTCAACATCTCTTCATCTTCCTGCTGCGGTGTAAACCTTTGTAGCGATGTAATTTTTGCCTGCCTTTATCTCTTCGATTTGTGCTTCTTTCGATTGTTTTGTGATTTTTGGGGCTTTGTTTGGTTCATTCGGCTCGCCAAACGCCGGCGCGCTTAGCAGTAAACCCATAAATGCCATTAAAATACAGATGATTACCTTTGGCTGTTCCGCTTTCATCTTTTTGTCTCCTTGAGTAATTTGGTTTTTTACCGGCTGTTTAAAACTTTTTATCCAACAAGCTCCAGGTCAATTGGTTTTTCAGTCGCGGGGCCTGCGGCAAGAACCAATTCTTTTCCAAGTCGAACCGCTTCCTGCATTACCTCGGGATTGTCGGCGATTTTGCCCGCTTCGTCGGTGTTGCTGACGAACAGGTTGGCAAAATATCCCATATCAACTGTGTCTAAGTAATATTTCATCATCAGCCGGATGCAATCGAATGCTTTGCCTCCTTTTTTGCCCCCAACGGCAAGGACCATAGCAAGCCGGCTTATCTGCGCGGGCCGACTACCGGGCGTTTAAGAATATATTTGGCTGCCCAAAGGCACTGGCAGCGGTCGATGAGTATTTTCGCCTGTGCGCAGACGCTCATAAAAAAAATAGGCGTCGCAAAAATAAGGCGGTCAGCGGCGAGTATTTTCCCAAGCACAACCGAGAAATCATCCTGGACGGGGCATTCGCCCGTCGCGTAGCACGCCCCGCATGACGAGCAGGGCGAGATATCGAATTTGCAAAGTCGCAGGTATTCCGCCTCTGCGCCGGCCGAACTGGCGCCGGACAGCGCCTGGCGCAAAAGCATATCGCTATTGCTGTTTTCCCGCGGACTTGTGGATATTCCGAGCACTCTCATAATCGTTCGCTTAACAAAGGGTTAATTGCGTTTTCTTGTTTCCCTTAACGCGTTTTCGTAGGCGGCATTTATCGAATTCAATTCCTTCTCAATAGATTCGGTATCCAGGTGCAGGTCGGGATATTTTTGCGCAAGTGCCTTGAGAATTTCAACATCACTTTTGGCGCCCGCAGCATACCCATGAATTTCGGTGCCGGCTGCTGATATTTCGATTGTTCGACCTTAAGGTCAAAATCCTTTAGTGTTTCGTCCATTTTTCGCTGAGCCATCAGCAGGTCTTTTCTGGCGTTTGCGACTTTCTTATCCGTAACGACATTCGCATCGCCGGCATTAAGCTGCTGAAGCAGTTGTTCACGCGAGCCGACAAGTCCGTCGGCTATCGTGCAATCAACGGCCTCCCTGGCGGTCAGGGTCAAAAGCGACCCCGGTTTGTTCCATGTTCGCGCGACCTGCTGGCCGGGCCTTTTGTTTACCGGGTCGATAAACAGCCGTTTTGCCCCCTGGTTTACCTCAACGACCTCGATACTGCTGTCAACCATCGCCCTTGCGAGCAGGCCGGGGCGGTCGTTTTGCTGCGCCAGCGAGGCCAGATATGCACGCCAGGCGGAGCTCATTTTTTCGTCAATCACGTCTCCGTATTTTCTGTCTTTGAGCTGTTCTTTGTCTTTAGGCAAAGTAACCAGTGTTGCGGCGCCGATTATTGTGTTTTCCGTCATATATATTTTACTGCAGGATAGCGCGACCGCTGCGCCGGCGGATATTGCGCCGCCGTATTTGCCGCCTTTGACGAAGGCGATTACGTTGCAGTCGGCGTTTTTTATAATGGCCGTGCACATCCGCTGGGCGAGGTCAACCCTCCCGCCGGGCGTATCGATTTCAACCAGTATGAACAAAGGACCTTCCTGCGAACTTTCGGCTATCGCTTTTTCGAAGGTATCCGTTTCTATCTCATACATTATCGCATCATCCACCGGCACAACGATTACTTTGTTGTTTCTGCCGAGATTGTCCCGTTTGATTTCCCATTCTTTGGGATTCAGCTTGAGCAGACCTTTTTCTTGTGTAAAGACGCTTGTCGGGCCATCTTCGGTTTCGTCGGTTTTCTGGAAACCATCATCCCGGCGGGCGCTTTGGGCGGAGCCGGGCAATCGAGACGTGATATAGCCGTGGAGCGTTTCGTTTGTCTGGCGATTGGTAAAGGTGTCCGCCAGACAAACGCCGGCAGACAGGATTATCAGTGCCGCTGTCAAAGCAATTACCGTTTTTAGGTTTTTCATCATAAATACCCTGCCATTTTATAACGCCGTTATTATATCATAGGCAATCCAAAATAAATATACGCTTCGGTGCCGCATACAGGGGCTTGCAAAAAACCGTTACTGTGGTAAAAGATTCATTGCCTCTCGTCGCGGCGAAGGTTTATAGCTCCGTTGGCAAAAATCTGGAATGCCGCGCCGTAGCCGGACGATTCACCTTTTTACACAGGAATCTGGTATGGCGGTTAGGTTTATACTTGGCAGGAGCGGCACGGGCAAGACACACCATTGCGTAAAGGCAATAGTGGAGGCATTGTCGCAGCCCGCCCCGAGCGGGGCCGAGGGGGCGGATAACGGGCCGTTATTGCTTCTTGTTCCGGAACAGGCAACCTATCAGGCAAGCGAGGCAATCCTGAGTGAGCCGCATATAACCGGGTATAGTCGGCTGCACATCCTGTCTTTCGACCGGCTTTTTTTTCTTGTCCTCGGCAAAAATATCGCCAGACCTGCGATTTCACGCTTAGGCAGGTCGATGGTAATCCAGAGGATACTGCGCGAATGTGCGGGCAAACTGAACGTATTCGCGGATTCCGCAAAACTTCCCGGCCTTGGGCAGCGCTTGGCCGATACGATTAACCAGCTGCAGCAATATGCCAACACGCCTGATGACATTAAAAATCTCGTGAGCAAGCTGCGAAAACAGCAGGGCGACGCCCTGGCGGCGGCGAAGTTCGCCGATTTGGGAATCGTTTTCGAGGAATACCAGAAGTTTATTGAAGGTAAATTTCTTGACCCTGATATACAGTTGGCCTCGGCCTGCAAAGCCATCGCGGGTGCGGATTTGGTGAAGGGGGCGAAACTGTGGGTCGATGGTTTCGCTGGTTTCACCACAGCCGAGCTTGCCTTGCTTACCGAATTGCTCAAAGTAGTCGAAGATGCCCAGATTGCCCTTTGCCTCGACCCCGCGACGACCGATATAGCCAATCCGGACAAAAGCAAAATCGACCCGACGGATTTATTCGGTCATACCGCCGAGACGTATGCCGAGCTTGTCGAGCGGATAAAAAAGTGCAAACTCAAACTTTCTCCGCCATTGATTTTGAATAAGCCGATGCGCTTTTCTGATAGTCCGCCGCTCGCTCATATAGAGCAGGGTATTTTTAATCAGGATTCCGCTCCAGTTTCTGCTGGCCGCGATATCCGTGTCGTATCAGCGCCGAATACCCGTGCCGAGGTGCAGTTTGTCGCGAGGCAGATAACAAAATTAGTCAGACAAAATGGTTTACGGTATCGCGACATAGCCGTCATCGCGTCCGACCTCGATTCTTATGAAAATTACATCAAGACCTGTTTTGAGGATTACAGCATCCCCGTTTTTATAGACAAGCGAAGGCCTCTCAATCAGCATCCCGTAATCGAGCTGATTTGTTCGGCGATGAATACCGTAACAAATGATTTTCCCGCGGGCGAAATCTTCGCGTATCTCAAAACCGATTTGCCTGCTGTCAAGCGGGACGAAATTAACCTGCTGGAAAATTATTGTCTTGCCTTTGGCATCACCGCCAACGACTGGAAAAGCGACAGGCCCTGGAAATACGCTGCACAAAACGCGGAACAATTCGACGAAGAGCGTGTAAACCGAATTCGCAAAAAAGCAATCGCTCCGCTGTGTGAATTAAAAAGACAACTTGATGACGCCGCCGGGGATAAAGGGACAATTGGGCCGGAACAATTCACTAAAATAATTTTCGATTTTCTTGAAGCAGTAGCGGTTCGTAAGCAGTTGTCGAGTTGGGTTGAGCAGGCAATGCAGAAGGGCGACTACGCGGCCGCGGACGAACATCGCCAGTTTTATGACCGGCTAATCGACATCTTCGACGAAATGGTCGAGGCGTTTGAGGGTGTATCTCTTGGCTGTGAGGATTATCTTGCGATTCTTCGAAGCGCGTTTTCGCAGATAACGCTGGCGTTTATTCCTCCTAATCTTGACCAGGTGCTCGTCGGCTCGATTGAGCGCAGCCGACATCCCGATTTGAAGGCGGTTTTTTTAATCGGCACAACCGAAAGGCAATTCCCATCGCCTGTGGTCTTCGACAACATCTTAAGCGAAGAAGACCGCCTCGCCGCGCAATCGTGCGGCGTTGACCTTCCGCCCGGCGTCCGACAGGAGCTTGCCAACAGGCCATACCTTGCTTATATCGCGTTCACCAGGCCTTCGGAATTTCTCTGTATCACTTATCCTGCTGCCGACCAGAAATCGAGCGAGGTTGCCCGTTCGCCTTTTGTCGATAATCTGTGCAGGTTGTTTGACGACCTTAAAGAGGAATCGGTTGAGTCCTCCCCGGCCGGAATTGATGATGTCTGCACCACATACGAGCTTGAGGATATCCTTTGTTCTTCGCCGCAATCAGACGCGTTGTTGGATGAAATCGTCCGCGATGACCAGCTTGCGGCGATTGGTTCGAGAGCAGCCGGCGCACTCGGTTATAAAAATGAAGCGATGTTGGATAAAGTTGTTGTCGAGGAGCTTTTCGATAAGCAATTATCCAGTTCGGCTTCCCGGCTGGGCACCTTCGCCGAATGTCCCTACAGGCACTTCTCAAGATACATACTCGGCCTGAATAAACGCGAAGAGTTCAAACTTGAGCCGCCCGACCTCGGCGAGTTTTATCATCGCGTCTTAGACAGGTTTACGAAAAGAACCGTCGCCGACAAAATCAATTTCGAGACAATCACCGACGATGCCCTGATAAAAATTCTCGATGAGCAAATCGAGCGGATATGCAGCGAGGATTCGTTTATATCGAAATTTGCCGCTCATAGCCCGCACAATGCTTTTATGATTAGCTCCGCGCGCCAATATCTGCGTGATTGCATAATATCTATATCTCAGATGATTCGAGCAGGCGCATTTCGGCCTGCGATGTCCGAGATTTCATTCGGCAAATCCAAATCCGATGGCGATTCAATTGGCGAATTGACGTTGACGCTTCCAGATGGCAGGCGACTTACCCTTAATGGTCGAATCGACCGGCTGGATGTTGCTAAAGTCGACGGGCGAAAAGCAGCAATTGTCTTCGATTACAAAAAACGCTCGAAAAATTCCTTTAGTTGGGCTGAATTTTATTATGGCCTCGATATTCAGCTCGCGGTTTATATGCTCGCTGTCCGCAACGTCGGCGGGAAATTCGCGGACGATGTAGCCGGTGCGTTTTATATGCCAATCGAGGTCGGTCCGGAAAACGTCGAGCTTGGCAAAACCATCGACAACACTCCCAAATTCGCCCATAAGGCAAGGGGCATATTCAACGGCGATTACGCATCTTCACTCGACGGCACGGCCGCAAAGGATAGCCATTATTATAATTTCTTCGTTACAAAAGAAGGCGACCCTTACGGCAAATATAACTATCTTGGCGCTCTTAAGCCGGCGGATTTCGAGGCGTTTATGAATTTCGGCTCGCGGAAGATAACCGATATTGTCGGGCAAATCACGTCGGGCAAAATCACCGCCTTGCCTTATCGCCTCGGCGCAGATTCTCCCTGCAAACAATGTGAATATAAACCCGTCTGTCGATTCGACTGGCAGAT
Source organism: uncultured Phycisphaerales bacterium (assembly GCA_963769245.1). Taxonomy (GTDB): domain Bacteria; phylum Planctomycetota; class Phycisphaerae; order Sedimentisphaerales; family Anaerobacaceae; genus Fen-1362. Next base: position 293,093 of record CAVYKU010000001.1, on the reverse strand, counting down.
AAATAATTACAACCTGCTTACCCGCGTCAATAAGGAGCAGGTCCTTGACTTGATTAAAAACGCAGATGAGTCAAAGTAAAGTTAAATGGACGGCACAGCAGAGCCGGGCAATCGAAGAGCACGGCAGGAATGTCTTTGTTTCCGCTTCAGCGGGGACAGGCAAGACCGCCGTGCTTTCGGGCAGTTGCGTCAACATCGTGGCCAACCTGTCCGCCTGCCCCGACGTCTGGAGCATTCTCGTTGTTACTTTTACCGAAATGGCCGCCGAGGAAATGCGATCCCGAATCGCAAAGCAGTTAAGCTCTGCGATGGAAACGACCACGGACGCTGTTCTTCGCAGGCATCTTCGCAGGCAGTTGATTCTGCTCGGCGCCGCTGACATCAGCACCATCCACTCATTCTGCAAACGCATCATTACCGAGCATTTTTACGAAATCGGGCTTGATCCGACATTCAGCATAATCGACGCCGACGAAGCGAAACTTCTCAAGACCGAGATACTCGAAAAAACAATCGACTGGGCCTGGAAACAAAACAACATAGTCGATGCGCTGCGGCAGCTTATGACTCGCCGGGACTTGCGAATGACGGAAGGTTTCCCCGCGACCGTAATCGAGATAAGCGACTTTTTAGACGGCGTCGTATCACGCGATAACTGGTTTGAGCGGGCGAAAGTTTTAGCCGAAGCAGTTGACCCGTTCGCTACCGATATCGCAAAGGCCCAAAGGCAAATCGTAACAGATAAACTTCAGGATGCCATTAGCCGGCTCGAATTTGCGCTGAAAGTTTATAATGACCAGAACCCGTCAGGCAAGTGGGCCGCGAAATGCAGGAAAGAATACATAGAACCTGTTCGGCAATGCCTTGACAGTTTCAAAAAAGGCCAGTGGGAATTCGAAAGACCGCGAGTTGTCAAACCGACGGATGTCCCGCAGGCGGAATTTATCGGCGAAATCGTCGGCAAGGCACTCGATGCCGTCAGGGAACTTAAAAACCTGGCGATTTTAAATCACGAATACCTTAATAAATTCGCCGGGGCAATCGGCACACAGACAAAAGTCCTCGTCGAATTGGTCAGACGTTTCGATGATTCCTACCACCAGGCCAAAAAGGCAATCAACTGCCTGGATTTTGCCGACCTCGAACATTACGCCTTGCGTCTGTTGACCGATGAAAAATCCGGGCCGTCGCAAACGGCGTTGAAACTGCGTAAAAAATACAAATATGTCTTTGTTGATGAATACCAGGATATTAACGACGTCCAGCAGGCAATCATCGATATGGTCGGTTCGCCCGGCAACGTCTTCGCAGTCGGCGACCCTAAGCAAAGCATTTATCGCTGGCGCGGGGCAAGACCCGAAATCTTCATCGAGCATCTTGGCCGGGCGTCGGTAAAGCCGGAATCGGGTAACGCAGGCCTGCGTGTTGACCTTAACGTCAATTTCCGCTCCGTCAAACCAATACTTGATTTTGCCAATAAGGTATTTGGCCGGATAATGACCGCCTCATTTGCCGGAATTGAGTACGATGAGTCGGCACAACTTAAGCCCCATTCGCAGGAAAACGCCGACACCGAAATTTCTTCCACGGTTGAATTGCACATACTTGATAAGGCACAGGACGATTCCGATGCTTCACCTTTCAGCGACAGACAGTTGCAGGCGGCAATGATTGCCCAGCGAATAAAGCAGTTTGTCGGCACCGATTCGAATGAGCAAATCATCGACAAAGAAACAAAAAAAACGCGACCAGTCGAATATCGCGATATTGTTGTCCTTATGCGCTCGCTGGCGGGTAAAAGCGATTTTATCGAGGCGCTGCGACTCGCCGGCATTCCCGTAAGCTGCGACGCTGCCGCCGGCTATTTCGAGGCGACCGAAATCACCGATATGCTGTGCCTGCTGAAGGTTCTCGATAACCCGCGGCGCGACATCGAGTTCGCCGCGACGCTGCGTTGCCCGTTTTTCCGGTTCAGCGACACGGAGCTTGCGAAGATTCGCCTGTATGGCAAAAGAACTAATCACAACCTCGGCTTTTATGATTGCGTAATATCGCTTTGCGAATCAGCAGGCGAACGCGGGCTTGCCGAAAAGCTTACCAAATCACTAACTACGCTCGACGAGTGGCGAACCATCGCTCATCGTGGTCGGCTTGCGGAATTGATTTGGCACATCTATCGTCGGACCGGTTTTTTGTCATTCGTCTGTGCTTTGCCCGATGGCCCCGCTCGCAGGGCCAATCTGCTGAAACTTCATGACAGGGCAATCCAATTCGAGGGTTTCGCGGGCAATTCGGGTGTCCCTTCGCTTACCCGTTTCATTGATTTTATCGAGAAGCTCATCGCCGCCGGCGAGGACTGGTCAAAACCCCAGCCCGAGGCCGGCACAGGCAATACAGTTGCCGTTATGAGCATCCACAAAAGCAAAGGCCTCGAATTTCCTGTCGTATTCGTCGCCGACCTCGACAGCGGGTTCAGCAAAAAGGACTCCCACAAAGAATGCGTAACCGACGAGCAATTGACCCTCGGCCTGAAAATCATCGATATCGAAAGCAACTCCCGCCTCGATTCGCTCGCATACCAGGTGATCGAGGAGCAAAACCGCCGGAAGTCACTGGCCGAGGAAATGCGAATCCTTTACGTCGCTATGACAAGGGCGATGAATCGCCTTATCCTCGTCGGCTGCAAAGACCGGGATAGCTGCCGAAACATTCTCACCGCTGCCAGTTCATTTACAGGTCAATCAATCCCGTCCTGGCATCTCGAAACTTACCAAAGCCACCTCGACTGGATTTTGTCCGCGCTTGGCAGTGAGCCGCTCCTGCATCAGGTATTTCAAACCGAACAGCCGGCCAAAACCGCGAAAGACAATCTCTTTAGCGTCCAGTTTTACGACGAGCCGGAGTTAGCGAAACTTTCCGCCATTATCCAGCGCTCAAAACATACAACATACAACAATCGGCAATCGGCAATCGACAACTCCAAATCTCTTTCCCAGCTTAAAGAAGCTCTTAACTGGCAATACCCATTCGGCAACGCGCCGACGCTGCCTGCCAAAAGAACCGTTACCCAGTGGACACATCGCAACGACGAATTCACGAAGATTGATTATTCGCTTGCCTTCGATAGAAAACCCAAAGCCGTTTTCGCAGCTAAGAAAATCGACGGCAGAGATATTGGAACGGCTACACATCTGGTAATGTCAAAGCTGGACTTGACTAAGCCTGTAACGATAGAAGCTGTAAACCAGCTTATTGAAAAACTTATAAAAGATGACGCCATTATTCATGAAACAGCGTCGCAAATAAATGCTGAATCGATTGCTAAATTCTTCAAAAGCAGCCTTGGACAAATAGCCCTCGATAAAAATAATGCTGTCCTTCGTGAATGGCCCTTCACCTTTGCCGTCCCCGCCTCGCAGTGGGATGAATCTGCATCTCTCCAGACGAGCCACGGGTCACGGGTCACGAGCGACGACTTCATTATCGTCCAGGGCATAATTGATTTACTCATCAAAACGCCAAAAGGCCTCATCATCATTGATTTCAAGACCGATGATATTTCCGCCGATGGTGCGTCAAAACGAGCAGCAATTTACCGCCGACAATTGGACCTTTACACCAAGGCCGCTGCCGCAATCACCGGCGGCAATATGCTCTCCAAATGGCTCTATTTCCTCCGTCCAGCCGTATCCGTTGAGGTTTAATCGCCATTTTCTGAAGAGACAGTGTCAGATTCTGTCACTCTGACAGCAACATTAACGAAAAAATTAATAAAAAAGGCACTAACCGTCTAATTTTTTCATAAAAATTATTGACTCTCGATAGTTACTCAATAAAAATGGTGACATAAACCGCCGCTAAATAATGAAGATGCGGTTTGTAAGTTAATACATAACCCATTTAATACACACTTTTAGGAGGAGCAGTCACATGAGAATTACTCTCAAAGCACACTTTGTCTGCATTTTTGTGGTTAGTATATTTTTTGCCTGTACGGCGTTTGCTCATGACGAAAAAGCCAAACTTTTCCCTTCTGATGCCAACGCAGGCGATAATTTCGGTGCTTCTGTCGCTATCGACGGCAATATTGCGATTGCAGGAGCATATCTTAATGACCCCAGGGGGGCCGACAGCGGTGCCGCTTATGTTTACGAACTTTCCGGTTCACAGTGGATTAAAAAACAGAAGCTCGTTGCTTCCGATGCCGCAACAAACGATAAATTCGGCAAATCGGTCGCCATTCAAGGCGACACTATTGTCGTAGGCAGTTATTATGATGACAGCATAAGAGGTTCCGCTTATGTGTTCTCTAATTCCGGCGGTGTCTGGACTGAGCGGCAGAAGATTGTCGCGCCGGATGCTGCCACAGGCGACAGATTCGGATGTTCGGTCGCAATCGATAATAATACGATAGTCGTTGGCGCTTATGGTGATGACAGTCTTGCCGGCAGCGCCTCGGTTTTTGTTCTCGCCGGCTCAAGCTGGGTTTTTCAGCAGAAGCTTACTGCTTCGGATGCTGAATCAGGTGATATTTTCGGCTGTAGTGTCGCAATCGACGGCAACACAATCATTATCGGTGCGTCAAATGATGACTATTCCGGTGATACCGATGCCGGTTCCGCCTATATCTATAAGCGGCAGGGTACAACGTGGCTCGAACAAAAAATCCTGCGGGCATCCGACAGCGGCCCTACTCATCACTTCGGATATTCCGTTGCCATAGACGGCAACTCGGCTGTCGTCGGCGCGTATGAGGGCAATAGCGATGTTGTTTCAGGCGCGGGCGCGGCTTATGTTTTTGCCAAAATCAACGCTGACTGGGTGGAGCGCCAAAAGCTGTTCGATACGAATGACCCCTGTTATGGTGATGATTTCGGCTTCACGGTCGCCATAAAAAACGACACGATACTTGCGGGCTGTCCTTATGATTTTGTTAATGGCAATATGGCCGGCTCGGTATTCGAATTTGTCCGCACGGACACAAACTGGGTTCAAAGCGACCGGCTCGCGGCAGGCGACGCCAATACAAACGATAAATTCGGCTCCTCGCTCGCATTATCAGGTCGCCAAACAATCATTGGTGCACCTAACAACTTCAACAATAACAAATCCACCGGCTCGGCTTATATCTTTAGCGAAAACAGCACTGTGGCCGGCGATTTAGACGGCGATTCCGATGTGGACTTCTTCGATTTTGCTGTTCTCGCTGATTCCTGGTATCAAAATAATCCGCTGGTGGATATTGCCCCGCAACCGGCCCGCGACGGTATCGTCGATATGCAGGATTTAGATGTCCTGTGCGATAACTGGCTGGCTGGCACATAAAGCGATTGGCAGGAGGAATACGTAAACCATCGGCTTTTTCGCATTTAAAACAGCGTATTTCCTGAAATGACCGACTTTCCTATATAGGAAAAAGGCCGTTTTTAGGAAAGTTCAACCTGGCAAACTCCCCGTGATACTTCTTCGCCGCCTCATCGTAAACTTTCGCTGCCTCGATCTCCGTCATAAAGCACCCTAAGCTTATTCGTCGCCCTTCGGCGTTGATATAGCAATCCCACGGCTTATATCTGCGTGAATTTTTATGAAAGCACACCCCTTTGAATCTCGACGAGCATCCTTTGCGTTTCCTGCAATTGACAGTATTTTGCCCTCTCGTCGCCGCCCGAAGATTCGCCCTTCTGTTGTCTAATCCGTTATGATTGAAATGGTCAATCATCTTTCCCTTCGGATTTCCTATAATCTCGTTATGCATCCATACCAATCTTTTCTTTGTCTTATCGCTCACCCGTGCGCATCGCACCGCGTACCACGTTCGACAGCTGTATCTGACGCTCCAGTGGTAATCTTTCAGCCGCTCGTAATCATCCGCGTCAACAATCGCGAACTTGTATCTCGTCAGTGGTATCAGCCGAATCTCATGCCCGTATCGCCAGCGATAATAAACCAGATATACCGCGTGTAAAATCCGTCCCAGCCAGTTTAATTCCTTTGCTTTGCTAATCTTCATAATCCCCTCCTCGGAGCGCAGCGCAGATCCCCGAGAACCCGCCCCATTGGTTCCGCAGCAGGGGACCCATGTTACTATGAACTAACGACTAAACACTAACGACTATAGAGGAAGTCGAAGAATCGACTTCCTCTATATATGGCGCAATCTTCCGCGCTTTTGACGAAAACAAGGAATTTCCTGATATGCCCAAAATCGCTAACCCCTTATTGTGTAAGGAGTAAAAAAATTTTAGAATTTTCGCATCTAAGGGTTTTCGACCTGCGCGAAAATGGATAACAACTGTTTTTGTCCAGAATTTAAAACCTTGTACAGGAATGGGTTACATCAAAAACGGGCGGAACAGTGTCCCTACGGTTGTTTGTAAGTGTTGATAAATAAAATGGTTGTGTTGGCTTTTTTACTGTGAAAATTAAGGGAACATTCCCTTTACATTGTGTTTAGCCGTTGTCGGTACGACAACGACTTCCGCATCCCAAAATCGACATTTATCATGCGCGGGGGGGGGGGGGGGGGGGACATATATTAAAATATTTTTGGCCCTTAAAACTGTTTTGGTTGTGGCTTGCACACAGGCACGGGTCAGTTACAATATGGGACGCGGCTGTTTGTCAGCAGGATGCGTTGTGGCTTGCACACAGGCACGGGTCAGTTACAATACACCAGAAGGAAGAGAGCGGCAGGTCACTGTTGTGGCTTGCACACAGGCACGGGTCAGTTACAATCTCAATGGTGATGCTGTCGTGAACTGTCAGGTTGTGGCTTGCACACAGGCACGGGTCAGTTACAATGATAGATTAAAATCATTAAGGAAAATACAAGTTGTGGCTTGCACACAGGCACGGGTCAGTTACAATATTCACCTCGCAGCTTGGCCGGATAAGCTGGTTGTGGCTTGCACACAGGCACGGGTCAGTTACAATTGCGATTAAAATCATTAGTATCTTTGGTATGTTGTGGCTTGCACACAGGCACGGGTCAGTTACAATACGTCGTTCGCAAGCCCTTGTACAGCAAGAGCTTGCGAATGGCCATAATTAGAATAATTCGAGCTGCCTGGGCTGCGGCGGGGGTGGTTTTCGCATTTTTCCCCAGAAGGATTCCATATGCCCGAATTGCTTATCTGTAATGGTAACGAGGCGGACTTCGCCGTCATCGGGAAGAAAAACTTTGACCCTGTTGTAGTGAACATCAGCATTTTCCTCGCTGGCACAGTGCCTCACATACACCGAATATTGTAGCATCGTAAAACCGTTTTTCAAAAGATTCTTGCGAAAATCGGTGTAGTCCTTCCTTGCCTTTTTTGTGTCGGTCGGCAAATCGAACATCGCAAAAATCCACACGGCTCTGTACCCGCTCAATATCATAATACTGGTAAATCCATTTCCTTTTGCTCGCCCGCAAAACATCTAACCAAACTCGCGGCCGTTCGATGCAATCCAACCATTAAGGGGCCAGATGATTCCCCTATTGTTATTTCCTGATAAAGAACTTCCAACAGTTGTGCTTTTATGTTCTGCGTCAACTCATCAACCGCCGTTTGAGATTCACAAACTTGCTTGACCTTCGTTTCCACGAAACCCCTGAATGGTTCTAAAACGTCATCGGCAAGACAAAACGCGTTATATTTGTTGCAGTGATGGAGTCCGATTGATGGGTGCAATCCCGCCGAGCAAATCGCCCGCGCTACGGCCGCACGCATAACCGTATAGCCATAATTCAAAAGGTTATTCGGCGGAGCACCTTCAATATTTCTTTTGAAGTCGATAGTGGTTATAAAAGCAGGCCAGAATTTTTTGCTCGCCTGTGCCTCTATATTCTCCGGGTCGCCGCTGCGAACTCGCTCTCGAAGTCCCACTAATTCTTTATAGACCTCGCTATCCGGCCCAACAACCTTTGCTTGGTGTTTGATTTTTGCCCGGACGAGTTGTCGCCATAACTGTTTTTTTACCGGCTCTTTCGTTTCGATTTGCTGTCGGAATCGCTCCGTCTGGACGGTGTTGCCTTCGATGGGCAGAAGCATTCCTGCCGGGTGATGGTTGCCCCCGCAGAATACTACCGCAGCCCCGCAGCGGATTAACTCCGTGAAAACAGAATGGGTATATGTCACGGCTGGGTGGTCGATGAGTAATATGCCGATATCTTCACATGGAATACTCTGCTCTTGGCCGCCTGCCCTCGATTGTTGCTCTCCTTGATTCCCTGTCGGGGGTTCTTTGATGATTAGCTGTCCCAACCGAACCGCCAAGTGCCTTTTCGCCTGCGATATCTCTATTATTCTCTTTATCACGGCTTATGCTCCCTAAATCCGTGATAATATACTCGTCAATATCGCAGACACACTTTATCCGCCTTTGGCGGATTTAGTCATTAGCTGGCAAAACCTTACCTAACGGATCAACGGTCGCCTTGTATCCCTGTAATGTACTTGGTGATTTCCGCTGTATAATCGGCGGCTTATCGTAATCGCTGACCTTGCCTGAGTAGGTATGCGGGCGCATTATTATACTGATAGTGTTACCAGATTGAGTGATTTTTTGAATCCGATGCAAGTCCTTTGTTCCTCCATCCTGTTCCAACATAAACATCTCATTTATTGAAAGTGAACAAATGAATTTCTTGCCGTCACCGTAATCTTTTTTGATAACTGGCTCACCTCGTTGGTTTCTTTGCACTGCCTCAAACATTGTGATGACTTTGCCGTCTCTTTTGACTTGGTTCTTTTTGTCGGTATATTCGAATATCTCAATATGATGGTTACTCCCCGGCTCGACATATCTGTATGGTTGGCCGGAACGGTCTTTTATGGGAATTACATTCTTGGCTACGTTGTATAATCTAACTTTCTTTATAGGCACCTTTTTGCTGCTCTTGGTCGTTTTCATATAAACCGGCTCTTTCCAAAAATCAGTGCCTTTTTCTTCAATTTGTTTTTTAACAATCTCGCGAACAACGGGGTCAACAATATCTTCCACCATCGATTTCGTTAATTCCTTAAGCTCTTTACGGAATACATACTTGCCAGTTTCTTTTGTTGACCCATAGTTTGTCTCCTTATGAAGTGCTCCAGATACTTTTCGCTGGACACGGTGAGAAACATTTATTTGCTTAACGTTTTCTCTTACTTCTTCTCTGAAATCCGGCCAAGGTGGGTCAAATGCCTCGTTCTTTACCGCATATTTGCTTTTCGCCAGTCGGCGCAGATGTTCATTTTCGGTAACACCTACTACAACTGCATCGACGGCATGTCGTCTGTGGTCGTCGTCTCGTTTTGTTCCAATTTCATCAAAACACCCGTCCAGTCCCCATTGATGCCGTAATTCATTAGTAATCTTGCCTCTTGTGCCTCGGACATATATCCCGAGTTGTTTTAGATAACTTATTACTTCCCGACAAATGTATCTGGTGTCGTTCAACTCTCTTGCAATATGCTGGTCAAGGTCTAATTCTTTCTGCCAGAATCTTTTCCTCTTTGGATACGGCATTGCGGATTTATTGACCCTCTCTAATATCTGCTCGTGTTTGTTTGTGTCGTGGCTATATGTTTCATATGGTGTCTGATTTCTCTTTACGTCTTTATTTTCGTGAACCTCACAAAGCGTTTTGTTCATATAACTATCATCAAGTGACCGGTCATAAGGCAGTATGTGTTCAATTTGAAATTCAGGATTTTTCCCAAACAGTGCTTCCTGTGAAATATGTCTGCCTGTGTACGGGCAAACCTTTCCGCATTCCTCCCACAGTTTGTACTTGATAATGTCGTCCCGGCTTGGATTGAGGATATTCATATCCTGCATTAGACGCTCCCGGACTTTGTCGTTTCGTTCTTTATTTTCAATTTGCTTCCAGTGCATCTCCTCTCGCTGTTTACTGCTTCCCTGCACTTCTCTTGCCATCTCGATTTTAATTTTTGCCGGTTTGCCGTATTCGCGCACAATCGCGTTGATAACTTTGCGAACCTCAAACAATGCTTTTTGAACTATCGGATTTCTTAAATCTGGCGGTAAAGGCAACTTATCAACGGCCTGTCCGGTTTTACCATCGTTACGTCTGTATCCTGCTTTTTCTATCGCTTCCGAAGTAAGGCACCCTTGTTCCATAAAAGGCAATAGTTTCACAATCGCTTTGCGCGAAAAACTCATATATTTCTGGGGAAGTTCAATTTTTAGTGCCGTCTCTATTTTTTCTCCGTTAAGTTTGTACTCGCTTGCCAGTTTCTCACTAAGTGCGTCATCTTCAAGTTCAACAAGCCATTCGTTTAATTTAATCTTTTCTTCTTCGGCCATTTCTTTCCAAACCGTTGGCCCAAATAACTTCTTGCTGTGCATCGCCGCAGTAAAAGCGTCGCCCTTTAGATTTTTTACTTTCCCATCCTGTTCAAGATTAAATCGTTGTGTTTCTAATAAGCCCAATAACTCACGAATTTTATCATACGGCAATTCTTTTTTTTGCCCAAGTTCATCGAGCAAAATTTTCCGTTGTTCGCTTGTTAATTTGCTTTCCGAGCCGCCAGGATTCTGAACTATCAGATTATTCACGTCCTGCAATAATCTGAATCGTCTCGCATACCAGTCCCCGCGCGGGCATCGTTTTTCCCCCGGCTCAAGTTGGCAATTTCCAATTTTTTCATTTTGCAATTTTAACGGCCTTTGGAAAAATATAATCTCGTCCCGAATTTTCTTGCGTAGTTCTTCCGTTAATGCGTCAGGATAAAACTCTTTTTGCTTTGCCCACAAGCGGTCAAATTCATCTGCGTACATTGACCTAAATGTATATTGTTTTCTTATACGTTTTTCTTCAGGATTCAGGCCCGCGAAATATTCGCCAATCGTCCGGCATCCTTTTGCTTCCAGTTCTTTTTGCAGAGCGGTTGCACCTTTTATTACAACGCCGTCTTCGCTGGCTTTCCCGCTTTTTCGGTTACTTTTGAAACCTCGCCGCTGATTTATGTGGTAAAGCGCACGCCCAAACTCATATCGTTCGAGTTTTTCATCAAGTCCTTTTTTTCGTAAGACGTATGGGTTTGTATGAAACAGCGACCTCAATTCTGCGTCAGTCGTTGGCAGGAAACCTATTCTTTGTAAGGTTGTCAATAATTGGTCTTTTCTTTGAGAATGTCTTTGATGTGTTTTTCTTGCTCCTCTTGCTTCTCGTCGTGTGGCGTTTTTCGATTTTTCCAGTCCTTTGGTGTCTCTGTCCACCCCCTCCGGAAAAACCCGCACTCCCATATCAACTATTTGTGATTTACCCTCTGTTTCCAGCAATGCCCAGCCAATACTGTTTGAGCCAATATCCAGTCCAAGTGTGTAAGAACCCATATTAACCTCTAAAATATTTTAGTTTTCCCTCTTGACTATTTTTGCCTCCCGGCTATTCTTTATCTCAATTGTAACTGACCTGTGCTTGTGCGCTTGTCACAACAAGTGCGAAAGCACGCGGACACCAGCCGGCCAAAAGCCGGCTGTTCCTTTTTAATATACCCTGATAATACCACCCTCAATTCCCCAAAACAAGTCCCGATTTTTCGTTAAAAACTGCGCAATCAGCGTCTAAAAAACAGTGCAATCTGTGGTTACGAATTCCTTTGAATTTCGCATAAGAGGGCGTTATACTACCAGCTTTTGAACGGTTGGCCCCTTGGGGGGTTTTTCCCGAATAAGCAGCAATGAACATATATAACGGAATAAGGAGAACAGTATTATGCCATTGGTAACAACGAAAAAGATGTTTGAGATGGCCTATAAGCACGGCTACGCCATTGGGGCGTTCAACGTCAACAACATGGAAATCACGCAGGGTATCGTCGAGGCGGTAGCCGAAGAGAAAGCGCCGCTGATTCTGCAGGTGTCAAAAGGTGCCCGCGAATATGCCAGCAACAGCTATCTTACCGCGATAATGAATGTGGCGGTGAAAGAAAACCCTGATATTCCAATAGCGACGCACCTTGACCACGGCGACAACTTCGAAACGTGCAAGCAGTTCGTCGATGATGGGTTTACGTCGGTGATGATAGACGCTTCAAAATATCCCTTTGAAGAGAACATCAGGATGACAAAGGAAGTAGTTGTTTACGCACACAAACACGGGGTAGTGGTTGAGGCGGAACTTGGGCAGCTTGGCGGTATCGAAGAGCACGTCGTTGGCGTGGATGATGTCGAAAAGCACCTGACGGACCCAAAGCAGGTGGTCGAATTCGTCGGAAAGACAGGCGTTGATTCATTGGCCGTCGCGGTCGGAACCAGCCACGGGGCATATAAATTTAAGAGCGAGCCGAAGCTGGCGATTGACCGTATAAAAGAGATTCAGAAGCTGCTGCCTGGTTTTCCGCTGGTTATGCACGGGTCGAGCACGGTTTTGAAGGAATTTGTTGACCTGATTAACAAATACGGCGGCAAAATGCCGAACGCAATGGGCGTGCCCGAATCGGCGATAACCGAGGCCTCAAAGCTGGCCATTTGTAAAGTTAATATTGATACGGATTTGCGGCTGGCGATGACGGCGAAGATTCGTCAGGTGTTCGCGGAGAAGCCAAGCGAGTTTGACCCGAGGAAGTATCTGGGGCCGGCCAGAGAAGCTATCAAAGCGATGGTAAAGCACAAACTGCACGTTCTCGGATGCGCTGGCAAGGCGGCAGAGTGCCTGTAAGATATTTATGATTTTTGATTGATGGTGCAGGAAACACTACGTCGTATTGAGAGATATTCTATGCGGATGAATCGCGGGTTTTGGATAAGGTCGCGGGTTTTATGGCCCGTGATGATGATTGGGTTTTGTGCTGCGGCGATATGCCTTTGGGCTGCGCCGCACGGAATCGAGATAAACCGTCCGTCGGAAGCTGGTGACCCGTGCGTAATTGTATCCCCGCCAGCCGACTTCAACAGCGAGCGATGGGTTATCGACCAGGCAAGCGGGTTAATCGACCAGGGTAAGTTCGACGAGGCGGGCAAGTGCATAGATGAATCCGGCTGGTTAAAAAAGGGGTCGAAACAGGTCTCGGATTTGAATGATATAGTGGCACAGTGGCAGCAGATGCAGAAGGTCAGGCAGTCGCAGAAAGAGGCGGCGTATAAGGAGGAATTAGCAAAGTTTGAACGGCTGATTTCGCCCCGCGGCGTCGGGAAGAAAGGCGCTGACGGCAATGATGTAAATGACTCGAATGAGCCGAACGGCCCGACTGCGGTACTTGCGGCGGCGGTTCGGACGATGGAGTTTGCGGACGAAAACCAGAAACAGCGGTTGTTGAATGAGCCGTGTTTGCTGGACGCGATTGTAAAAGCCAAGGCGGATGCGGCGGGATATGAGCGGATGGGCAAGTGGCTTGACGCGTATGTAACGTGTTATAGCTGGCTTACATCGCTTGACCCAAACAACAAGGCATATAAGGATAAAACAGACGACCTTATCGAACGGGCGGAGATAGCCGGTTCGTTCCAGGACAGTCCCTGCGAGACGGGCAAGCAGCGGCTGGAGAGTGTAAAGAGGCGGATATTTGTTCGGGCGGTTGACGAGCTGAGTTTTCGTTACATAAGCAAGATTGACTACCGTGAAATGGCGTCTAAAGGGGTTAGGCGATGCAAATTGCTTGCGGATGTGGTAGGAACGCTGACCTCGTTGCGGGATACGAACACAGCCGGTACAGCATCGATTGGTCCGTCCGGAACACTAATCCCCGATACTGAAGGCGACACTGATATTATTGAAGAGCGCAAAGCCGAGCCGAATAACCGAGTGGCGTCGCTGGGAGAGAGTTTCAAGGATTTCAAGCCGGATGCCAATGCGATAGCGGCATTTGGTTCGGCGATGGTTTCGCTGGAAAATGAAATAAACAACTGGCCCGAGGATGGGAGCAAAGACAGTTTTATATCGGCATTTGAGAAGGTTTTGGAGCTAAACCTGGCGACCGCCGGGATGCCTGAGGGGGTTGTAATCGCTCAATTTTCAGAGGCGTCATTTTTGACGCTTGACCCTTATACGGTTCTGGTCTGGCCGAGAGACGTTTCGGAATTTGAACAGCAGATGACGAATGAATTTCCCGGTATAGGTGTGGAAATATCGAGGCAAAACGGACAGCTTACGATTGGGAGTTTGCTGCCTGATACACCGGCGTACAGTTCGGGGCTTGACGTTGGAGACGTGATAGAAAAGGTTGACGGGATGCCTACGAAGGACGTGCCGCTTTCGTGCGTGGTCAGTCGTATAAAAGGGCCGGCGGGGACCAAAGTAACACTGACGATTCTCCGCAGCGGCAAGACGCGTGATATAACACTGACTCGCGCCAAGATTGTGGTTCCTACGCTTATGGGACTGCAGAGGACTGGCGGAGGCAAATGGCTGCGGATGATTGATGAGCAGAACAAGATAGGATACCTCCGGCTGACGAGTTTTGCGGAAACGACGGCCGGCGATACCGAAACGGCGTTGAAATCGCTGGAGTCGGCCGGTATGCGGGGATTGATACTGGATTTACGGTTCAATCCAGGCGGATATTTCGACAGCGCCGTTGCGGTGGCTGATGAATTTCTGGATGACGGCCTTATAGTGATAACGCGGTCGCGGTTCGGGACGCCGGATTACAAGACGGCTCGCAGCAGGGGGACGCATCCGAACTATCCGATGGTGGTGTTGATAAACTCCGGCTCGGCGAGCGCGTCGGAGATAGTTGCGGGCGCTCTTGCGGACCCGTCACACAAGCGGGCGACATTGGTCGGGGAACGGACGCACGGCAAAGGTGTTGTGCAGGGGATATCGACATATCCGGGCGAGGGCTCGCAGTTGAAATACACGATGGCAAACTGGTATCTGCCTTCGGGCCAGAAGATAAAAAGCCAGGAAGAGGCGAAAAAAGAGAACAAGAGCGACTGGGGCGTTGGGCCGGATGTCACGGTGTCGCTGCGAAGTGATGAGTATCGCAAAATGTTCGAGTTGCAGCGAGACAACGACGTGCTTGTGAACGTGGGGCACGACGACGCCAATTCGCCTTTGAAGAAACACACAATTTCACAGACCGTCGAGGTTGATCCGCAGTTAGCGACAGCGATACTGGTGGTCAAGAGCAAGCTTATAAGAGAACAGGCGGATACAAATACAAAGTAATAAGTAAAAAGGAAAAAGTAAAAAGCAGATGACAGAAGACGGAAAACAGAATAACGAACAACGAACGCACTCCGGCGGACACGCGTCTATTGAACAGGCGCGAGAGGGAAAGTTACAAGCGATAAAAGAAATGGGTATAGACCCATACGGCGGCAGGTACGATTACGCGGAGCCGGCGGCGGATATTAAGGCGCGATATAAAGACGGCGAAGAAGGCCAGAAAGCCCGATGCGCCGGCAGGATAGTTTTACTGCGTGATATCGGCAAGCTGATATTTATTACATTGAGGGACAGTTCAGGCCCAATACAGGTTGGTTTGAGTAAAAGCTTGCTGGATTCGAAGTGGAGCTTTATGAAGCTGCTTGAGCTTGGGGATATAATCGGAGCGTCGGGCGGCCTGGGCAAGACGAAAACGGGCGAGATAACGATATGGGCGGACGAGGTTGTGCTATTGAGCAAGTCGCTGATGCAGCCGCCGGAGAAGTGGCACGGTCTTGCGGATATAGATTTGCGATACAGGCAGCGATACGTTGACCTGTGGGCGAACCCTGATGTGATGGAGCTGTTCAGGAAGCGAAGCGCGATAATACGTACAGTGAGGGAGTATTTGACTGGTCGCGGGTTTATGGAAGTCGAGACGCCGATGATGCAGACGATAGCGGGCGGCGCGGCGGCGAAGCCATTCATCACGCATCATAATTCGCTTGATATGGACTTATACCTGAGGATTGCGCCGGAGCTGTTTTTGAAGCGGCTGCTTGTCGGCGGGATGGAGAAGGTTTTCGAGATAAACCGCAACTTCCGCAACGAGGGGCTTAGCACGAGGCATAACCCGGAATTTACGATGCTGGAATTGTACCAGGCATACGCCGATTACAATATTATGATGGATTTGACGGAAGAACTGATTTGTCTTCTGGTGGAGAAATACTGCAAGGAGAACAAGACACAATTCGGCGAAAGAAGTGTTGATTTTGCGCGGCCATGGAAGCGGGCGAAATACGCGGAGCTTTTGAAAGAATACGCCGGCTGCGATATTGCGGATATAGGGAGCATTCGCCAAAAGGCGGAGTCGCTGAAGATTGACCATAAGAATATGGACGACGCGGTTGTAATCAACGAGGTTTTCGAGCAGACGGTCGAGGAGCATCTGAATAATCCCACGTTTGTGATTGATTATCCGGCGGCGCTGTGTCCCTTAACGAAGCGAAAGAAGGGCCAGCCCGAGATTGCGGAGCGATTCGAGATGTATATCGCGGGGATGGAACTGGCCAATGCCTATACGGAGCTGAATGACCCGGCGGTGCAGGAGGAGAATTTCCGACAGCAGCTTCGGGGGCAAAAAGAGACGATGGCAACAATGGACCATGATTTTGTGACGGCGTTGAAATACGGGATGCCGCCCGCGGGCGGTCTGGGAATCGGTATAGACCGGCTTATAATGATATTGACCGGCGCGACGAGCATCAGGGACGTAGTACTATTCCCATTATTGAAGCCAACAGCCATAACTTCAGAAATTTCTAATCGTAAAGAACAAAGAGAAAAAAATAAGACTGTAAACAGTGTAAAAAAATCGAAATGGTTAGTAATTGACAAAAGTGTTTTTCATGGGACTTCGACTGAGCGTCTTATTGAATTTGTTAAAGAATATAATGTGATTTTGCCTAATACCTTGGGAGTAGAATGTATAATTAGCGATGAGGAAGATGGCAAAAAACCTTCCAAGAATCCGATTAAGTTATTAGACAAATTATGCACTTTGATAAAAAACGGGGCGTATTCTGGGCGATCCATGGGCTCTATGATTAATCGGGAAAGAGAATCTCATAAAATGACTGATTCTATCATTGATTATGAGAGTACAAAGTTGATTAGGGAAACAAAAATTAATTTAGATTCATCTTTTATTGAAAATGAAGCAAGAACAGCAAAAGAAGCATTTTTGCCAATGATCAATTATTGCAAAACAATATCCACGACGACTTACGAGAATCTTATCAAAAAGAATTTGCAGAAATCATTTATCGGGGAATGCGAGCAGAATGATATCACGAACCGCCTAAAAAGATGGATTTGGGCTGCTGATGAAATGAGAGATAACATAATTAACAATCAGGTATCATCACTAAGCTTTTATATGACCCCTGAAAACAATAAATGGTTGAATTGGCAATTACTTAGACTTTATTTTGCATGGGCTATTGAATGGGCTTCAACAAGAAATCGAAGCGGATCGTCCTTTCAAGGGGACATCGAGAATGATTTTTATGATATGGAATACATAGTCTATTTAAATAACGCGGATGGCATATTAACAGACGACAAGCGTTTGGTCATACCGTTAGCAAGGGCGGCATTTCCTGAAAAAGATATATTTACCAGTATTAATGAAGTGGCGGAAGATTACCGGCGCTGAAGATAATTTTTTTGATTTCTCTGTGTCCTCTGTGCTCTCTGTGGCTTAAAATAATCCCTGTGGCAAAAAACTCTGTAATCGAATGGGCAATAGATGTTGAAGATATTTTTATGGCTGCGATACCTTAGGAAGAGGAGGGTAGTGCTGCTGAGTATCGCGGCGGTTGCGCTTTCGACGGCGCTTCTGATAGTTGTCGCCAGTTTATTCAACGGATTCATAAACGCATTCGAGCAGAGTGCGGTTGACGGTATGGGGGATGTTGTTTTATCGCCTGGGAAGAATTTCGCGGGATACGGGGAGCTTGAAAAGCGATTGGAGGAGATAAAGCAGGTTGAAGCAACAACTGCGACGCTGTCTGCGCAGGGGCTTTTGCATTTAGGCAAAGGTAATGTTCGGGCGGTTGAGATTTGGGGGATTGAGCCGGCAAAATTCGGCAAGGTGACGGCGTTTGACAAATCGCTGCTGAAAACAAAAAAGACCCCAGACACAAGACCCCAGACACAAGACCCACAAATTGAAGGTTATGTCGGAATAGGGGTCCTTGCTGAGCCGAATGAGAAAACCGATGAGTATGATGTCAACGGCGCGGAAAGGATGATTGGACAACAGTTCGTAATTACGACCGGTTCGACTTCGCTCACCACAGGCGGCTCGACTGCTGTTGAGAAAGACGGCGGACATAAATTCAGGCGCAAAACCATACAGTTTACGATGGCGGACGCCGTATTTACGGGCATTTATTATTTTGACAGCCGGCTGGTGTATTTGCCAATAGAACAGTTGAGCATGACGATTTTCCCGGATTTACAGGAGCCGGTTGCCGGCAGGATTCAGATTAAACTTCGCAAGGGGGCTGACGCGGCCCTTGCGATAGCACAGATTCGCGGCGTATGGAAGGTTTTCGCTTCGGAGAAACTCGGGTGGGAGGATTACGACATTCGAGCAACAATGATAGAGACATCCAGGCAGATGCAAAGCCGGTACATTGCGGAAATTCGCAAGCAGATGGGGGTTTTGCTTTTGATATTCGGCGTGGTGAGCTTGAGCGCAGTGCTTTTGATATTCTGCATTTTTTATATGATTGTCGAGACGCGCCGCAAAGACATTGCGATAATGAAAAGTTGCGGGGCTGACAGCGGGTCTATCGCATTGATATTTGTTGGGTTTGGCGCGTTTGTCGGCATACTTGGGACGCTGTTAGGAACCGCAGCCGGGTACATAGTTACGAAGAACATCAACGAGGTTGAGGGCTGGATAAGGGTGGCGTTCGGCCTGAAGCTGTGGAAAGCGAGCGTTTATATGTTCAGCAGAATACCGGCCGAAGTTTACTGGCAGGCGGTTTGGTGGATAGTTTTATCGGCGATACTTGGAGCGATGATTGGCGCGGTTATCCCAGCGTTGTCGGCAGCGATAACGCGGCCCGTTAAGGTGTTGAGATACGAATAGGAAATTTGTAATGAGGTTACGTTGTTCGTTTATCGGTTACGCGGCTCGTTTCGGTTACGTTGGACGTCTGACGTCCGACGATACGAGCAGCGCAACCGCAACCGAACGACGAGGTTGGAATGTATAAGCTTATATTGGCATTTCGTTATCTTTATCGCAGGCGGATTAGTTTCCTTGCGCTTGCGGCGGTTGCGCTATGCGTTTTCATCGTCGTCGTAGTAATGACTGTAATGGACGGGCTGGTCGGCGATTTCAAACGGAAGAATCATAATTATACGGGCGATTGCGTGGTTGGAACCGAATCGCTTGTCGGGTTTACGTATTACGAGGATTTCGTGAGAATTGCGGAGAAAGCGGATTACGTTGAAGCCGTAACGCCTGTTATCAAGAGTTACGTTCTTGTGGGAGCGGAAAGCTCATCGCGGAATATCGGTGCGGAATTGATGGGGGTTGATGCAGCGGGCTTTGGCAGGGTAACGGGTTTCGGGCGAACGCTGCATTATCATAAAAGTGACCCATCGAAGGCGTTTAATGTAAAAGGCGACGCGAATCTTCCAGGTTTTGTAATCGGCGTGGATATGTGGAGTTTGCGCAACGAACAGGGTGAGTATTATTATGACCCGAATCCCGCGGCGACGGCATTGTCTGTAACTTGTTTTCCGCTGACGGCCAAGGGCGCGCTCGCCAAGGCGGGGACGGATATGGTGAACACCAAGACGTTTTATTTCAGCGATTGTTCGCAAAGCGGCCTGGCAAGGGTCGATGGAGCGGTTATTTATATACCTTTTGAGGATGCGCAGATACTTTGCGGGATGACCGAGCCGGTCCCTGCTTCGCCTGACGGGCTACGCAGGGCAGGCGCCAGGGCATCGTGGATTCATATAAAGTTCAAGCCGGGGACAAACATTGAAGAAGGATGCCAAAAGGTTCAGGAGATGTGGGGGAAATTTTACGATGAGCATAAGGGGAAGGATAATGCGGAGCTGCTTTCGCAGGTGAGCGTGCAGAGCTGGAAGGAGCACAGGAGAGAAAGCATCGCGGGGATGGAGAAGGAACAGGCGATGCTGATGATGATGTTCGGGCTTGTGGGGCTGACAACGGTGTTTATTGTTTACGTGGTCTTCTATATGATTATCAGTCACAAGACCAAAGACATCGGCATTCTCAAGAGCATAGGGGCGTCGTGCGGCGATGTGATTGTTTTGTTTTTGGGTTTTGCGGCAGGACTTGGCGTTATTGGTTCGGCAGTCGGTATCGCGGGCGGGATATTTTTTCTGCGGAACATAAACAGGATAGAGGGCTGGCTGTTTGAGCGGTTCGGTTTTCAGTTGTGGGACCGGACTATTTACGCGATAGGCGAGATACCGCATCGATTAGATTTGACGATGTTAGCGGTGGTAACAGGTTGCGCTATTTTGGCGTGTCTGGCGGGCGCTGTGCTGCCCAGTGTTGGTGCGGCCAGGGCCAGGCCGGCGGATGTTTTACAGGTGAGCCAGTTATGAGCAAAGATGAATTTATAATAGAGGCACAAGGGGTTCATAAATCATACCGGATGGGAGCGGCGCAGGTGCAGGTTTTGAAGGGGGCCGACGTCGCGGTCAAAAGAGGTGAGTTTGTGGCGATAGTCGGGGCATCGGGCAGTGGTAAGAGCACGCTGCTGCATATCCTCGGCGCTCTCGACAGGCCCGATAAGGGGGTAGTGCGGTTTGAAGGGCGGGACCTGAGCGGGATGAGCGGGGGCGAGCTGAACGAATACCGCAATAAAATGATTGGATTTGTCTTTCAGTTTTACCATTTATTGGACGAATTAAATGTGCTGGAAAACGTGATTTTGCCCGCGATGGTGCCCGCTGGCGTATTTGGGTGGATGTCGAAGCGGGCGGATGTGAAAAAGCGGGGACTGGAGCTGCTGAAAGCGGTTGGTCTTGAAGAAAGGGCGACACATAAGCCGTATCAGTTATCGGGCGGGGAACGGCAAAGGGCGGCGATTGGGCGTGCACTTATCAATGAGCCGAGGTTGCTGCTGGCGGATGAGCCGACAGGTAATCTTGACTCTGCAACAGGAAATGGTATTCTGGAGTTGCTGGAAAGATTGAATCGTGCGGGTCAGACGATAGTTATGGTAACGCACGATGAAAGGGTTGCGAAGCGGGCCGGGCGGACAATAACGCTGGCTGACGGCAAAGTGAAGTAGTTAGTAAGTGCACAAGAGCATAAGTCACAAGTAAAAGGTAAAAAGGTCAACGGTGAATGTATGGCATTAAAGATTTGGCTTGGCGATAAACTTGTTGATGAGCAGGACGCGAGGATATCCGTTTTCGACCACGGGATGCTTTACGGAGACGGTGTATTCGAGGGGATAAGGATTTATAACAAGAAGATATTTGAGTTCGAGGCACATATCACGCGTCTTTACAACTCCGCGAAGGGGATTCGCCTTGATATACCGATGAGCCGGGAGAAGCTTATGGAGGCGACGCAAAAAACGGTGGAGGCCAACGGGGTCATCGACGGCTACATCCGGCTGGTTGTTACCCGCGGCGTGGGGTCGCTGGGGCTGAACCCCTTTACCTGCGAGACGCCGATGGTGTTCATCATCGCGGATAATATCCAGTTGTATCCGCAGGAGCTATACGAAAAGGGAATGAAGATAATCAGCGCTACGACGGTGCGCAATCATCCGCTGGCGATACCGCCGCAGGTGAAGAGCTTGAATTACCTGAATAATATCCTGGCGAAGATTGAGGCGCTGGATAACGACGTTCCTGAGGCGATAATGTATAACCACGAGGGATACGTTGCCGAGGCGACCGGCGATAATGTATTTACAGTGAGGAAGGGCGTTGTATATACACCTCCCGCGGAGGCAGGCGGTCTTGAGGGGATAACGCGGGAAGTTGTTATTCGGCTGGCGAAAAAAGAAGGTATCGAAGTAGTCGAGAAGAACCTGACAAGGTTTGATTTGTATATCAGCGACGAGGTGTTTTTGACAGGTAGCGCGGCGGAGGTCATCGGCATTGTTGAGATAGACGGCCGAGTGATCGGCGACGGCAAGCCGGGTCCCGTTACGAAACATCTCAGAGATAAGTTCTTCCGGTATGCACACGGAAAGGAGAAGTAGTCCTTGCTGCTCCCCAGCTTTCCTGCATCCCACAGCTTCGCTTTGCGAAACAAAGTGCGGGGGCGAGCGAAAGCAAGAAGGGGGCAAGGCGCAGGGGCTGCGGGTCGGCGCAATGCAATTATCTGCAAAAACGGACGACGCTTCGGCGAAGAGTTCAAATGCCGCAGGTCGTTTGCCTGATGTTTTTTCTGTTATTGAGTCCGAGCTTACGCGGGTTAGGGCATTGATTGGGCAAGATTTGTCTGATTGGGGCGACCCGGTTCGCGGGCTGGTTGCTTACGCGAACGCAGGTAAGGGCAAAATGATAAGGCCGGGGCTGGTGTTGCTGTCTGGTCTTGCGTGCGGGGGGGTAACTGAAAAACACATTCGGTCGGCGGCGATATTCGAGATTATACATAACGCGACGCTTTTGCATGACGACGTTGTGGATGAGGGTAAAAGCCGGCGCGGAATCCCCACGGTTAACAGTATTCACGGGAATGAGTCGGCGGTTTTATTAGGAGATTTTTTGCTTGGCCGGGTCATCAGGATGTGCGTGGGGCTGGGAGACCGGGTGTCGGAAATAATAGCCGTGGCATCGATGCGGACCTGCGAAGGTGAGCTTAGGCAAATATCACAGAGGGGCAACTTGTCGCTGAGTGAGCCGGAATATATCGAAATAATAGCGGGAAAGACGGCGGCGTTGTTTGAGGGGGCGTGTGCGGCGGGGGCCGTTCTTGCGGGGGCGGATGAATTAACGTTGCAGGCATTGGCGTCTTATGGACGCAACGTCGGCATCTCGTTTCAGATTACCGATGATTTGCTTGATTTGGTCGGCGAGCAGGACAAGACGGGTAAGCCCGTGGGCAATGACCTTGACCGCGATAAACTGACACTGCCGCTTATTCATTTGCTGAAAACCGCAGGCGAAGCGGAAAAGCAAAAAGTAAAACAGATTCTTTCGCAGCAAAATGGGGATTCAGGCAGAATGGAGTTGGTTGCCAGATTAAATGCCTGCGGCAGTATCGAATACGCAAAGAGGCGTGCGGAGGAGTTTGTCGGGCAGGCGATTACGGCAATAGCAGGAATTGGGAATAATAGGGGCAGCAAGTCGCTTGTCGGGACGGCGAGGTTTATCACCAGTCGGACGGCCTGAGAGATTTATCAGCTTTAAACGAAAAAGGCCGGCTTGTTTAAGCCGGCCTTTTTGGTTTTGAACACAAATAAACTGTTTTTAGAATTTGTACTTTATTGTCAAAGTTGCCCAGCAGATGTCGTGCTTCGGGGAAACGCCCTTAATCCCATCGTCTTCCATAGTAATCTGTTCATTAATTCCCGGCGTGAAGATGAAACCGCTGCCGAGGTCGAAGTCGGTCGAGACGCCCATTACAAAATCGGTCCAGTCACTGCTGGTATAGCCGCCGTATGGTCTGGGGTCAATATGGTTATTATAGACCAACTCTGTATGGAAGTCGAGGTTCTGCTTGGGAATTTCAGGAGTGATATTCTCGAGAGGCAGGGCATAGTTGAGCATAAAGACGTGGGCCCAACCTGAAGCGGAGCCGCCGTTAGGATTGGCAGCTCCAACTACGGTATCGTCCATTGAGGGCCACACCTTGATGATGCAGTAAGCTGGGACGAGGCCTTTTACGCCTAAGATGTTGGGCCAGGCGAACAGGACGTTGAATTCCTGGAGGTCAATAGATGTATCGGAGTGGCGTGCGTCCATATCCGGATAGTTGTAATAGACGTAGCTGATTTTGTAATCGGTTTCTAAGGGGTCCCCAGCGACAATCTTGTTCTGATAGAACAGGGCGTAATCGGTTCGTTGTTCATCCGAATAGCCGAGGGGGCCGTTGTTGCCGGTTCCATTGGCCATATGATCCGCGATGCTCATACCAAATCCGGAACCAAAGAAGTCGAGGTCGACAAACAGATTGCTGCCGCTATGCTGCCCCCATGTCATGAAACCTCTCCAGACATGCATAGTGTCGTATGTGTAACCGAAATCGCCGTGGAGGTCGCCTTCCTGTGCGAGCACCGGGGCAACCATGCCAAACAGAATCGCTGCTGTTAATAACAAGACATACTTTTTCATTGCATTTGTCTCCTTAAAAAATACCCTCAACATATTTATTTTACTATGTTTTCGTCCGTTCCGTCGGCACCACACCGAGGGCGATAAAGCAGTATATCAACACCGATAAGCAGGGCAAGCACAAATTCATTTTTTTTGCCCAAATTCCCACAAGAGCCATAATTCCGTTCAGACGGCCTTGCAAACAACTATATTATCGGGCTATTCCTTGAAATATCTTTAATTTAGCTGTTAACGCTGTCAAGGAAATTACCATTTTCCGGTTTTTTTCGCCTCTGCCTTGGGGAAGTTTTTCAAGGGAGCGGTGAATTTTTTGAGGTCTTCTTCGGGCAGTTCGTAATCAGTTAGTTTACCAGACAAAAAGGCGTCGTAGCCGGAGAGGTCCATAAGGCCGTGTCCGCTGTAGCTGAACAGGATGACCTTTTCCTTTCCTTCTTCCCTGGCTTTGATTGCTTCGTCGATGGTTGCGGCGATAGCATGGCTGGTTTCCGGGCGCAGATAAACCCTTCGGTTTTTGCCCAGGTGAGCGCCGCCTGGTAGCACTTGGTCTGCGGATATGCCTTTGGTTCGAGCAATCCTTCGACAGCGGCCTGACTGACGAGAGGCGCCATACCGTGATAACGAAGACCGCCGGCGTGAATGGGGGCGGGGATAAAGGTATGGCCTATTGTGAACATTGCAAGCAATGGCGTAGTTCCTGCCGTGTTGCCGAAATCGTATGAGAAAGGCCCGCGAGTAAGCGAGGGGCAGGAGCTTGGTTCGATGGGCATAATTTTGATGTTTGCGCCGTTGATTTTGTCTGTAACAAACGGAAATGAAAGACCTGCGAAATTGGAGCCGCCGCCCGCGCAGCCGATGACGATATCGACTTTCTTTTCACCTGCGAGTTTGAGCTGCGCTTTGGCTTCCTGGCCGATGATTGTCTGGTGGAGCATAACGTGGTTTAAGACGCTTCCAAGCGAATAACGTGTTTCGCCTTTCGGGTCGGTTACGGTTTGTTCGATTGCCTCGCTGATAGCGATACCGAGTGAGCCGGGGGTGTTTGGCATCTCCGCGAGGATTTTTCTGCCGGCGTTTGTTTCATTGCTCGGGCTTGCGACGCAATTAGCGCCCCAGACCTGCATCATAAGTTTCCTGAAGGGTTTCTGGTCGAAGCTGATACGAACCATAAAGACCTTGCATTCGAGGCCAATCAACTGGCAGGCGAAGGCAAGCGCGCTGCCCCATTGTCCTGCGCCTGTTTCGGTGATGAGGCGTTTGATGCCGAACTGCTTGTTATACCAGGCCTGTGGTACAGCGGTATTTGGTTTGTGGCTGCCGGGAGGGCTGGTGCTTTCGTCTTTGTAGTAGATGCGAGCAGGGGTTTTGAGGAACCTTTCGAGGTAAACAGCCCTTCGCAGGGGTGCCGGCCGCCACCTGTAGAGGATATCGAGGATTTCCTCGGGGATATCAATCCAGCGTTTTGTGCTGACTTCCTGCTCGATGAGGTTCATCGGGAAGACCGGGGCCAGCATTTCGGGGCCGATGGGTTTTCCATCGGGGCCAAGAGGCGGCAGCAGCGGGGTCGGCAGGTCGGCGGCGAGGTTGTACCATTTGCGTGGGTATGTCTTTTTCTTTCAGATGAATTTTAACGTCCATTTTTTACTCTCCTATCGGACTGTGGTTACGTTTAATAACACTAATAAGGCCTTTATTGCTAAAATATTAGGGTGCATCTGTCAAGAAGATTTATTCAGGATTTTTATGACGCGTGTGGGTGTAGCTAATGAATATAGCTTCGACAGGTATGCGGCAGAACCTTATAATATAGCTCAATGAGTGCTGGCAGGGATGACAAGACGTTGTTTGGGAAATCCGAACAAGCCAAATTGACAGCGGCTGCGCCGTTAGCGGTTCGGATGAGGCCAAGGACTCTCGATGAATTTGCGGGTCAGCAGCATTTTATCGGCGAAGGGAAACTGTTGCGGAGGATATTAGAAGCCGATGCGCTATCGAGCTTGATATTTTACGGGCCGCCGGGGGTGGGAAAGACATCGCTGGCAATGGTGATTGCCAACCAGACAAAGGCGGAATTTCGATACATAAGCGCGCCTGCGGCGAGCGTAAAAGATATTCGGGACGTGATAGCCGAAGCAAAGGACCGATTAGCATCGTCAAGTAAGCGAACGGTTTTATTCATCGATGAAATACACCGTTTCAATCGCGCGCAGCAGGACGTACTTTTGGATGATGTGGAATCGGGGATAGTGATATTCATAGGGGCGACGACGGAGAACCCGTTTTTCGCGGTTAATTCGCCATTGATAAGCAGAAGCACCGTGTTTTATTTTGAGCCATTGAGCGAAGATGATGTTGTCGGGCTGTTGAAGCGGGCGATAAGCGACAAAGAACGGGGGCTTGGCAAATACGAGATTGAAGCGGAAGAAAAGGCGTTGAAGTATCTCGCGGCGGTATGCGATGGCGACGCAAGAAAAGCGATAACCGCGCTGGAAGTGGGGATTTTGTCGCAGAAGACAGTTAAAAAGATAAAATTCGATTTGCAGACAGCCAAGGATTCCATTCAAGGCAAAACGATTGATTATGACCAGACGGGCGATACACATTATGATTTGGCCAGCGCATTTCAAAAGAGTATGCGTGGAAGCGACCCGGATGCGACGGTTTACTGGCTCGCCAGAATGATTGCGGGCGGGGAGGACGTGCGGTTTATCGCGAGAAGAATCGCGGTTTGTGCGGCGGAGGACGTGGGTAACGCGGACCCGATAGCGACGGTTTTGGCGGCGGCTGCGGTTCAGATTAGCGAGTTTGTGGGGCTTCCTGAGGCGCAATTGGCGCTGGCACAGGCGGCGATTTACGTGGCTTGGCGCCGAAATCGAACGCCTCGTCGTCGGCGATAGGCAGCGCGATAGGCGATGTTCAAAATGAGAAAACCGTGGCGGTTCCCAAGCATTTGAAGGACAGTCATTATGCCGCGGCGAAAAAGATGGGTTTCGGGGCGGAATACAAGTATCCGCACAATTTTGAGGGCGGATTTGTGGTGCAGGAATATTTACCGGGTGATATAAGGAAGAAATACTACAGACCAACAGACAGAGGATACGAAAAAAATATAAGGGGTTATTTACAAAAGCTCGAAATACTGATAAAAGATAACAAGGCCAAAAGGATTGAAAGTAGCGGCCAGTCGGAGCAGGGTAACGGTTGAATGGAGTACCGTAGTATGGACAAGGCGCAGTTACGGCAGGAGCTTCAAAAGATTCTTGCCAGAATATCGGCTGAGCAGCGGAAGGAAAAAAGCCGGAGGGCGTGTCGAAAGCTGATTGCGACGCCTGAATTTCAAAAAGCTTCGACGGTGATGATGTATCTGTCACTTCCTCACGAGCTTGATACATCGGAGGCGATACTTTCCGCGTGGCAGATGGGCAAAACCGTGGTTGTGCCTAAGGTGTCCTGGCAGCAAAGGCATATGATACCCGTGCAGATAAACTCGTTGGAGACGGGTTTTTCGGAGGAGGTAGGCGGGTTGCGAAATCCGACGACCGGTGCGCCTGTGCCGTTTGAAGATATTCATCTGGTGGTTGCGCCGGGTCTCGGGTTTGACAGGAAGGGCAACCGGCTTGGGCGAGGGGGGTCTTATTACGACAGGTTTTTCTCCAACAAGGATTTGAAGGCGGCGAAATGCGGCTTTGCGTTTGCCGAGCAGGTAATGGAAGCTGTGCCGGTTACGGAGCACGATGTGCCGGTTGATATGCTGGTTAGTGATGAGGAAGTTTTATATTTTGGCAAAGATAAGCCCGTTGCGGGCTCAAAAATAAAAAAAGCAGGAATGAGCAGTAAATAAGGAGATTGAAATGGCTGTTAATCCGGGTGGTTATGGAGAGCTTCGTTCGGCTCAGGTTCGCAGAGTTTTGTATATAGCTATAGTTGTGATTGTGGTAGTGGTGGTTGCCATAGCGGGATTTATTCTTAAGCGCAGCGGAGGCGGCTCGCCGGAAGTTGCGCCGGAGCCGCAGGCGAATACGGCTGAGCAGGGGAAGCCGGCGGAGCCGAATGCGGCGGCGCCGATTGCGATGGATGCCAACAGTTCGGTTATATCGGCTCAGATTGCGCAGGCGATGGAGCTGCTGAATCAGCCGACACCTAAAATTATCGAGGCGAGAGACCGGCTTAATGAGCTTTTGCCCCTGGCACAGGGACAGGAGCTTTTGTTTATCAAGGGCAAACTCGCGGAACTATCGGATAAATGGCTGTTCGGCAAACTTGTTTATCCTGAGGACAAATTGACATCCAGTTACAAGGTCGCTCCGGGCGATATGCTTTCGACAATAGGCAAGAAACACAATGTGCCCTACGAGATTTTGATGCAGATAAATAATATGGCCAAGCCGGAATCGCTTCAGTCGGGTGTGGCGATAAAGGTAATAAACGGGCCGTTCCACGCGAGGGTCTATCGCTCGACATTTACGATGGATTTGTATCTGCAGAACACTTACGTGAAGAGTTTTTCCGTCGGGCTTGGCAAGCAGGGTATGGAAACGCCGACAGGGCGATGGCGTGTGAAAGAGGGGGGCAAACTGATACAGCCGATTTGGACGGACCCTGTTACCGGTAAAACATATCATCCTGAAGACCCGGATTATCCGCTTGGTTCGCGGTGGATAGCGCTTGAGGGAATTGAGGGTAACGCAGTAGGTAAAAAGGGTTTTGCGATTCACGGCACGAAGAACCCTGAGCAAATCGGGACGCCTGGTTCGCAGGGTTGTATCCGGCTGTACAACGGCGACGCGATACTGGTGTATAATCTTATGATGCCGGGGCAGTCGCTGATAGATGTGGTTGACTGATTATTATTACCGCAGAGCTCGCTGAGACCGCGGAGAAAAAATACAAAATAAAGTCCGCGAATTGAGCGGTGAAAAGGAATCCGGCGTTGTGAGCCAGGGAACGGTAAAAAACCATCGGAGGATAAAGTTATACGCACTGGGGGTGTCTGTTTTTGCGCATATTGTGGCGTTGTCGGTTTTCGCGGCGATAAAGATTTCACAGTCGGCTCCTGTGCCGCTGCAAACGACAACGACCGTGAGCATCAGTCAGGCAGCCAAACTTGCTGACAGGCAGGCTGTTACACCAAAGCCAAAGGTTATTCCCGTCGATAGTAAACCATTCGATTCTTCCGGCTCGCTCAAGGCGGACATCATTCGGGGCAGACCAATAGTTAAAACAGACGGAAAGGCAACACAGGCGAATGTTCGGCCTGTATTTGACGCGCCGAAAGAGGGTAATCGGCGGCAGACAGAAGAAGTAAAGCAGCCGATTGAGGTATCGACTACGGCCAGCGGCGGAGAATCAGCGGCAAATATAGAATTTTTCGACAGCCCGGCGCAGGGCAGGAGGATTTGTTACGTCGTTGATTGCTCGGGGAGCATGCGTGGGGTATGGAAACGAGTGCAGGAAGAGCTTATTGATTCGATAGAGAAACTGCCGCAGGATTATTATTTCTGTGTGATTGTTTTCGGCGGAGGGAGCATCCTGGAGACGGGCGGGGGGAAAATGGTGCGGGCAACCGAGCAGGCGAAACAAGAGGCATACGAATTTATCGCGGCAGTTGGGCCGAGAGGGGGAACAAATGCGGCCGATGCGCTGGAGCGTGCGATTATGATTAAGGACAGGACCGGTGTTGGGGCATCGGCGATATATTTTCTTACAGATGGTTTTGAATTGAGCGAACAGGATGGTTCGCGTTTTGCGCACAAGGTCGCTACAATACACAGGAGTTTTGCTCCGAAGACGCAGATAAACACGGTTGGTTTCTGGTGCACCGAGCAGGATAGAATAGTGCTTGAGACAATAGCGAAGGAAAACGGCGGAAGATTCGTGATGGTCGGCAATACAGGCGAACAAAAGGACGGGGACAATTAAGACGGGGATGCGGTAATGAATAAAGGAATTTTATTAAAGCTGTTTTTTATGGCGGCGGCGCTTGTTGTGGTTGTGATGATACTGATAACGGCCGCGAAGACAGATTTTAACGGCGCGTCGGCGGGATTGACTATGCCGAAGACGTATTTCGAGCAGTTTTTTGTGGCGGGCGGACCGGTCGTCTGGTTTGTTCTTTTGCCGATGTCGATGGTTACGGTTTATCTGGCGACGGAGTATTGTTTTGTCATTCGCCGGAAAAAACTTTTACCGGACGATGTCTGCGGGACAATTGCCGATATTACCCGCCAGGCAGGCCTGGCGCAGTTGCCGGGGCGGCTTGCTGAAAAGAGCGATTTTATCAGCGTTGCTGTTTCGGGTGCCGTCAGCAAGTGCGGCGGCGATTTGAGTCGAATGCGGAGTATGGTTATTGAATCGCTCCAGGAGCAGGCGCTTGCGCTTCTACGCAGAATCGAGTGGATGAACATCATGGGCAATGTTTCGCCGATGGTTGGTCTGTTCGGGACGGTCCTGGGGATAATCAAGATGTTTAACGCGATGGCGGCGGTCGGCGGACAGCCGCACCCTTCGCAACTGGCGGGCGGAATTTCAATCGCGCTGGTAACAACGCTGTGGGGACTGATGATTGCGATACCGGCATTGACCATTCACGGCGTTTTCCAGAATCGAATCGAAATGCTCGCCAGTGAGTCGGCTGAGCAGGCGGAAAAAACCCTTTCGCAAATCGCTTATATTTTAAGAGAGCAAAAGCGAGCAGAGCAGCCCAAATCGGGTTCAGCACAGCCGATTGCCGAAATTCCGCCAAAATCGGGCGGGGCAATTCGGACATCGACGCTGTCGTCATAAGTTTTTACGTTCGGAAAGTATTTATGGCTTTTGAAGTTCCAAAACGATACCGCGGCACGGTTCAGACGCTGAATGTGATACCGTTCGTGGATGTTTTATTTCAGCTTATTATATTTTTCGCGCTGGCCTGCCAGCTTATCGCGACAGAGAATTTACAGGTTTACGTCCCCGATAACTGCAATTTTGCCAGTTCCGACGACCAGCGTGAGGCGCAGATTACTACTGTTACGGTTATGAAAGATGAGGGAGGCAAAAGCAGTTTTGCCGTAGGTTCTCAGAAGATTATGTTGTCGAATTATGACGAAATGGCGGAGAAAGTTGCCGAACTATTGGATGCCCGGCTCAAAGACCTGCCTGCCAACGGCAGGGTCGTTACGCTGCGAATTGATAAGGATATTCCATACGCTGAGGCCCAGTATGCCCTGGCCGCCGTTGCCAAAAGTACCGCGACCGATATCCGCCTGGCAGCGATAAAAGATTTCTCCTTTGCCAGATAGCTGGCGTTCAAATCCAAAACTTACGCGGATTCTTTTTTAGCGGGGAGTTGTCTTGCCGCGGAGAGAGGCACTATCCCTTCGACAATGTCCTTTGTAATGACGTATTTCGCGGGTTTTGGCTCTTCGGGGAGTTGATACATCAAATCCGTCATCAATGTTTCGGCAAGCGCGCAAAGCGCACGGGCGCCGGTGGCGTGCTTGAGGGCCTTTTTGGCCAGTGCGTGCAGGGCATCTTCGGTGAATTCCAATTCGGCATTTTCCATTTCGAAGAATTTCTGATACTGCCTGATGAGCGCATTTTTGGGTTTTGTCAGGATATCGATGAGGGCATTCTCATCGAGAGGCGCAAGGACCGTTATAACGGGCACTCGGCCGACAAATTCGGGAATCATTCCGAATTCGATAACGTCTTCGGGGATGACCTGTTCGAGAACGTTGGTCAGCTCGGCCTGCTCATCGGGCAGCTGCGACATTTCCGAACCGAAGCCAATCATTTTTTTGCCCAAACGTTTTTTGATGATGTTGTCGAGGCCGACGAACGTGCCGCCGCAAATGAAAAGAATATGTGAGGTGTCCATCTGGATGTAGGATTGTTCAGGATGTTTTCTGCCGCCCTGGGGCGGGATATTGGCGATTGTGCCTTCGAGCATTTTCAACAGGGCCTGCTGGACGCCTTCACCTGAAACGTCGCGTGTGATTGAGATGTTCTGGTTGGTCTTGCCGATTTTGTCGATTTCATCGACATATACGATACCTCGCTGTGCAGCTTCGAGGTCGAAGTCGGCGTTTTGTAAAAGGCGCAGGAGAAAATTCTCGACGTCTTCGCCTACGTAGCCGGCTTCGGTAACTGTGGTGGCGTCGCAGATTGCGAAGGGGACATCAAGGAATCTGGCGAGCGTCTTGGCGAGAAGCGTTTTGCCTGAGCCGGTGGGACCTATGAGCAGGACGTTGGATTTATCGACTTCAACTTCGCTGTCTTTGCTGTCAACGTGAAGCAGGCGTTTGTAGTGGTTATGCACGGCGACGGCGAGATATTTTTTGGCGTGTTCCTGGCCTATGACGTACTGGTCGAGGTATTCTTTTATGCCTCTTGGGTTCGGGAGTTTTTTACTGCCGAAAGACGACCGGCTGGCCTGCTTTTTGTTTTGCCTGATTATGTCGCCGCAAAGCCCGACACAGTCGGGGCAGATATAAACCTTGTTCGGGCCTTCGATGAAGGTGTCCTGCTGGGTGCTTGCCCTGCCGCAGAAGCTGCATACGGCTCTGGGTTTGTTGATATCATTTTGTTTTGCCATTGGTTATCCTGCATCTTGTGTCATTTCGACCGTAGTCCCGATTTGTCGGGACGAAGCGGAGAAATCTATTAAAAACAGATTCCTCGACTCGCATACGCTCGCTCGGAATGACAAACAATAATATACTATATTCTAAATCGGCCAAAGGTTCGTTGCAACTTAATTGGCTGTGCAGTGTTGTTTCAGAATATCGAGTTTTTCGGCCCAGGGAGCGGGAATTTGGGGGTAACTGCCGCAAAGCACGTCGATAGCGTGGGTGATATTTTGCTTGTCTGCCTGCGGTGATTTGGCGAGGCAATCCAGTTCGTAAAACCTGGCCTGCCACCAGCCATAGATTTTCTGGTTTTGGCCTGCGGTTTCATTGCGTTTTGATTCAGCGATTTTGGCCCAAATTTTAGCTGCTTGCTCGAATTTTTCCTGTGCCATCAGCAGTCGTGCCTGCACACGCAACCAGGTTACGTCGTTTTCGTCAGGAGAAAAAGGCGTCAGGAAAATTTTCCCCTGTAAGATTGACGTCTCAGCAAAAAGCAGGTTGGTTTGGATATTATTGTTGGATTTGTGGACAAATTCGGCAAGGGTGTCGCAATTTCGCAGCAATTCGTTAAAGTCGTTGGCGTCTTTTTGCCAGAGTTCGATTTTATCGACGATTTCGGAGGCGATTTGAGCGGCCAATGCAGCCGATGAGTTACTGTCTTCGACTATGGCTTTCGACATATATCGGGCGGATTCTTCAAGTCGTCCCAATTGGCGTAAGGCCTGTGCTTTGAACAGGTCATAACGCAGGCCCGGCGTTTGTTCGACGGTATCGAGCAGGTTCAGAACCTGTGCTGCGGAATCGTTGTTGTCGCTGCCAAGAATTGTCCGGCAGTATATGTCCGTCGCTTCGAGGCGAAGCAGGCGTTTTTGCTCATCCTGACCCTTGCAATTGAGAACAAAGTTTCGCAGTTGTAAAATCGCCTCTTCGCGGCCTGCGTTAATTTTAATTTTTAGAAGTTCGAGCGACGCCTTGTCGTGCCAGATTGCTTTCGAGTCATTGGCCAGCCGAGTGAATATTTCGGATGCTTCCTGAGTTTTGCCGCAGTCGAATAATATTTCACCATAAAGATACTGCATCTCTTCGCCCATTTTATCTGAGACGATATGGGCGTAGTTATCGAAGGCGGCAACGGCGAGATTGCAATCGATGTTTTTTTGAGTGAAGCTGTCGTAAGCGAGCCGGGCGGTATATTCGGCGGTTCCACGGGCGTCGATATCGAGCAAAAGTTCTTTTTGCCGGAGCTGCAAATCGCTTGATTCCATTAAAAGTTCGATAGCTTTCCCCGGGTCTGATTCGATGACTGATTTGCCCGCGATACAAAGGGTGCCGGGTGTTTTTAATTTGTCGGTCTCAGCAATTGTCACCAGCAGTTCTTTGTGTGCTGGAAAGTTTGTTGTCGAGGCGGAATACGCGACAAGTTCGGCGGTGAGAGGATTTAACGAATTGAGATCGGAGCTGGAAGAAATGTCCGCGAGGATGATTTTGCCGAGAAACAGCCCTGTTTGCGAAGAATGCGACAGGGTATTTTGCAGTGTATCGGGGGCGTATTTGTTCTGGAGGATTGCAAGCGTGAGGAGCATTTCGGGGTCGTCAGAACAATCGCTTTTGGCAAGCGAGTCGGCGATATCATCAAGCTCGTTTGGTCCGGATAGGCCAAGATATTTTATTTTTTCGAGTGAGGCCTTGAGGGGAGCGCATCGGCTCAAGTCGGATTTGACCAATATTTTGAAAAGCTGCTGGTCAGTTTCGCGGCTGCCGGCTATTCGTGCGAGATAGCAGTCGATTTCGAGTTTGCCGGTTTGTGTATTAGTGAGGTCTGCGGCGAGTTTACGCCACAGGCCCGTTTGGCCGAACAGGGCTTCCCAGTCGTCTTTCTGGTACGACTCGATTGCCTGCTTCATCGCGAGTTGCGTGTTCGCGATTTGCTCAAGGTCGGCTGACGCCTGCTGTGCTGCCTTGCAGAGTGTATCTTTATCCTGCGGATTCAGAAATCGGCCTGAGTATTCATACTGCATTCGTATTGTGAAGGTCCGCGTGAAGAAAGAGTTGTAAGTTTGTTTTGCTTTTTGAACGGCGCCGTTTATATCCTGAGCGGTTGGCAGAGAATCAGCGGCAATGGCAGGCAGGGAGATTGTCAGCAGCACAAGCGGCAGAAAATATCTTTTGCTAATCCGGCTTATCATTTTTCGGCGACTCGGTCATCTGGAACGTGATATCAGTCAGGCCCATTCCGTAAAGGACGTTGTAAATCTGGGCGAGGTTTTCCCATTTGACTTTGCCCGCACATACGATTTCGACGGGGTCGGAGGCGTATCGCTTTTGTTCGAGCAGGCACTGTCTGGTTTGCTCCATCAGCAAAGCGAGGCCCCGTTCGGGGTTTTGGGAGGGTATATTGACGGCACGGGACAAGCCGATTTGCACACGGCAGCCGGCGTTTGTCGGCGTGATTTGAATTGTCAGGGGTTCGGGCCTGATGGCGGTTTGGGCGACCGTGCCCGCGCTGGCGACGGGCAATTGGAGCGGGAGAAAATCTTCCTGCGGACTCCACCTTGCGGCGACGAGGAAGAAAATCAGCAGAAGGAAAATCATATCAATCATCGGCGCTATTCGCAGCCCGATGGCCGACCGGCGCAGACCGACTGTCCTGCTGAGTATGCTTTTGCCTTTATTTGTGCTTCCGAAGATTTGCACGTCTAACCTCCGTGTCAGCGGCGTCGGTATCAGCCGACGGATTCTTTTACGAACTGAGCGCCTTTTTGCATCGCCTTTTTATTTAACGGTATTATGACGTGGTATCGTTGGGCCAGCACGTCAGGCAGTGATTCGGCTGCCTCATCGGGGCTGAAGACCCCTCGTTTTTGCAGGTATGCGCCGAGCGCGACCATATTCGCGACCTTGGCGTTGCCGAGTCCTACAGCGATTTCGTCGATGGGGATTTTCACGACCTCGACGGATTCATCGACTTTGGGCTGCACGTCTATCTGTGAACTGTTTATTATCAGTGTTCCGCCTTTTTGGACGGCTTTTTCAAATTTGGCAAGCGCGGCCTTACTCATAGCGATGACACACTGGGGATTGCTCACTACCGGCGAAGGAATCGGCTGGTCGGAAATGACGACCATACAATTGGATGCCCCGCCTCGGACTTCCGCGCCATACGATGGCATAAAGGTGACTTCTTTGCCTGCCTTCATTGCGGCCTGCGGAGGAGCTTACCCACGAGGATAATCCCCTGTCCGCCGAACCCGGCGATGGTAACTTCTTCGTATAGACTGTTGTTTGACATTTTATCAGCCCTTCAATCGGCCGAATGGGAATACCTTGGTCATTTCATTTTGAATATGGAGCATAGCATCCGGCGGGGTCATTCGCCAATAGGTCGGGCAGGGTGAAAGCAGCTCGACAAGAGAAAGACCCTTGGCGTTATTTATTTGTAATTCAAAGGCGTGTTTGAGAGCGGCTTTTGCCTTGCGAATATGTGCGGGGCTGCAAAGTCCGCATCGCTCGACGTAAATCGCCCCAGGCAGGACAGCCAAAAGTTCGGATACATTCAACGGATAGCCCTGGCCGTCGGCCTGACGTCCGTTCTGGGTGGTGGCGGTGATTTGGCCCAGCATTGTTGTCGGGGCCATTTGGCCGCCTGTCATACCGAAGACGGCGTTATTGATAAAGACGACTGTGAGTTGTTCGGCGCGGTGAGCAGCGTGGATAATTTCGGCTGTTCCGATTGCCGCAAGGTCGCCGTCGCCCTGATAAGAGAAGACGATTTTGTCTGGGTTGGTTCGTTTCATTCCGGTCGCCACCGCGGGCGCCCTGCCGTGAGCGACCTCGACCATATCAACGTCGAGATAATCGTAAGCGAGAACCGCACAACCCACCGGCGCGATGCCGATGGTTTTGCCATGGATGCCTAATTCGTCGATTACCTCGGAGACGAGCCGATGCGCGATGCCGTGTCCGCAGCCCGGGCAATAATGCGTCGGGCAATCTTTAAGCGTCGGCGTTCTTTTAAATACGGTCTGCATCGGTTTTATTTTTTCGCTTTTTTAATCAACTGTTCGATTTTTTCGAGGACTTTTTCAACGGTTACTATTCCGCCGCCGGGCCTGCCCCAGAATACGACGGGCGATTTGCCCGCGACGGCCAGGCGGACGTCCTCAACCATTTGGCCGCAGCTCATTTCAACGACGAGGAAAATAGGCGACTTATCCGCCGCCTTACTAATCGGCTCAGACGGGAATGGCCAAAGTGTAATCGGCCTGATACAGCCGACCTTGATTCCCTGTTCCCTCGCTTGTTGTGCGGCGCGTCTGGCGATTCTGGCGCAGATGCCATAAGCGACGATGATAATATCGGCATCATCAATATCTGACTGCTCGCAGCGTGTTTCATTTTTTTCGATTTGACGATACTTGGCCTGCAGGTCGTAGTTATGCTGTTCGACCGCGCCATCCGCTAACCACAGCGAGCGGACGATATTTTGTTTTCTGCCGTCGGCTCCTGTTAATGCCCAGTCCTTCTTTGGGAGTTTTGGGCTATTGGCTTTAATTTTT
The DNA here is from genome assembly GCA_963769245.1 of uncultured Phycisphaerales bacterium. Classification (GTDB taxonomy): domain Bacteria; phylum Planctomycetota; class Phycisphaerae; order Sedimentisphaerales; family Anaerobacaceae; genus Fen-1362. Next base: position 255,762 of record CAVYKU010000001.1, on the reverse strand, counting down.
GAGCTTGTTGGTATCACGACGGGTTCCATCATCTGGCCCAGTATGCCGTCGGCGAGAATAATCGTTGGTGTTCGATATTTGTCCGCCAGGTCGAAGGCGAGCGGCATAATATCGGCAAATTCCTGGACACTCGACGGGCCGAATACGATGCAATGATAATCGCCGTGGCCTCCGCCTTTTACGGACTGGAAGTAGTCGCCTTGTGATGGGGCGATATTGCCCAGACCCGGGCCTCCGCGCATAACGTTGACGATGACGCAGGGCAATTCCGCGGCGGCGAGATAGCTTATGCCTTCCTGCATCAAGCTGATACCCGGGCTGGAAGAGCTTGTCATAGTGCGTTTGCCTGTTGCCGAAGCGCCGAAGACCATATTTATCGCGGCCAGCTCGCTTTCGCTCTGGACGAAGACCTTTTTTTCTTCGGGCATTCTTTGCGACATATAGGCGGTAACTTCATTCTGCGGCGTGATGGGATAGCCGAAATAGGCGTCGAGCCCGGCCTGTATCGCCGCTTCCGCCATCGCTTCATTGCCGCACATTAAAACTCTGTCGCTCACTTCGATTCTCTGGCTAAGTTATTTGTCTTGTTTTTTTTTACGGGGTTGACGGATTTTATGTCAATTTTATCAGCGCCGGCTTTGTCCCGATATACCTCGATAGCGCAATCGGGGCAGACAATCGCGCAATTGGCACAGCCGGTGCAATCCGGCCCTGTGGATGCAGCGGGGAAGTATCCCTTACTGTTGGACTTCTCCGAAATGGTGATTACGTTGTTGGGGCACATGGTAACACAAAGGGTGCAGCCCTTGCAACGTTCGATATCGATTATAATTTTTCCGGCCATTTGCGTCTCATTCACCGCAGAAAACCCTCATTCGCCCATACAACGGGCTACGGAGGGCGGGCAGCGGAGAATGCTGAAAAAATCCTTAGATAATACCCGTGGTCTCCGCGGTAATTGTCGCAATATTATACCTAAGGAGCCGGCGATTGTAAAGAATAATGAGGCGTATCAATCGCTTAATAGCCGGGTTTGAGGAACAGGTAATATAGTCGGCCTTCCTGATAGGTTTGGCCCGCGAGTTTGCCTGCCGTATCGCCGATTCCGAGGTAGACATCGCATCTGCCCGCTGCGCGGATAGCGCCGCCCGCATCCTGGTCGAGTGCGAAGCCGGCGAACGGGTCGATATAAGTCATATTGCCTATCTGGCGGGGGAGATTTGTTGTGAAAAACGTAAGAGCGCCGCGTGGGAAGATGGTTTTATCGGTGGCGATGCTTCTGTAGGCGATGACCGGCTCATTCAAGCTGCCGTGAGGCCCGCCTTGTTCTGTCTGCCTGAAAAATACGAAACGAGGGTTAATCTGAGTGTATTGACGGACAAGCGCCGAGTTGGCCTTGAAATAATCTATAAGGGATGCCAGGCTGACGCGCTCCGCCGGGATTTTTCCTTCGCTGATAAGCTGCTTGATAATACTTTTATATTCGTGGCCGTTGTTGGCGGCGTAGCCGTAAGTTACGAGCCGACCATCCGGCATACGTATCACAGCAGAACCCTGAACGTGGGCGATATAGACCTTGAAGGGGTCGTCAAGCCAGACGATTTCGCTGCCGGCGAGCATATTGGAATTTTCAATTTCAGCGCGTGCGGGGTATGGAGTGATTTGGCCGTTGGCGCCTTTTCTGCCGAGAATCTGGCCGTTTTCGCCTTTGACGAGGTCATCGGGCTGACGGTAGAGGGGATACTGGTATTGTGCTGTTTTAATAGTTGAGCCGGAGAAGATAGGGGTATAGTAGCCGGTGAACAGGACGGTGCCTGCGTCGTCGCAGCCGACGGACATATAAATGTCGAATTTCTGACGGATGGCGTCGTTGAGCTGGCTGCCCGTCAGACCTGATTTGAGCAGGTCTTTAAAGGCGGTGAGGGATTTAATAACCTGTTCGTGGGAGATGTCTGCGTATGGATAAAATTGATTACTCGATGGCTTTTTCAGGTAGTCGAGCGAGTTATCAATGGCTGTGGAGAGATTAGCGAGATTATTACAAGCGCTGGTGAAGTCCGGGATTTCAGCGGGATTGGTAATTTTTCGCAAGGCGAGCTGGCCCGGAGCGAGAGGTTTGTCATACTGGGGAGCGACGACTGCGCTGGGTTTTTGGCAGCCGACGGCTATAAGAATAATGGCGGTCAACACGGCGTAAAGCAATATCCTGGTTTTCATACGATTCCTTTTTTGAATAAACGAACAGACCCCCTTTGTGCCCTTCAAGCCGCACTCGATGGATTCGACTAACAAATCAGGGTCTTATAATTAGTGTGTCGGCGAAGCGGGGAGTGAATCTTTAATGGTATTAGTCGGGTACGAAGAATGGTGAAAATGCGCAAAAAAAAGGAGCACCGCCGGGGTCCTACGAGCACCCACACCCAAAATGCCCTGTAAAAGCCGCGCGGCGATACTCCTTATATTGTTACTGACTGCTGCCGCGTAAAATCGCAACAGTCATAATATCTGCTTATAATGACGTATTGTATCACAAGCTTATTGCAAACTGCTATCGGAGTAACCCTTATTTTGCTGGTAAAAATGCCTGATTGGATTTTGGTCAATTTTCGATGGAGGTGATACCCTTGCGGATGGCGTATTTGGTCAGTTCGGCTACATTATGAATATCGAGCTTGCTCATTATCTGCCTGCGGTGCGTTTCGACGGTTTTGACGCTGATATGCAGTTTCAGGGCGATTTGCTTGGTGGAATTGCCCTCTGCCATAAGCTGGACGACCTCTTTTTCTCTGTCAGTGAGGATGTCCGGACCTGTGAACTCGTTTGTGTTAAGCCGATGAAGATAGTCCTCGATGACTACGCCGGATATGGCGGGGCTGAGATAGGTTTTGTCGTCAATGACAGTTTGTATAGCTCTTGTAAGCTCCTCGAAGGCACAATCCTTGAGCAGGTATCCGGCTGCGCCGCTTTTGAGCATTTCTGTTACAAAGAGGGCGTCTGAATGCATCGAAAGGGCGATAATTTTAATGTCGGGCGATTTGGCGAGAATTTGCTTTGTGGCTTCGACCCCGTTGAGGTCGGGCATAGTTACATCCATAATTATGACATCCGGGGCAAGCTCGGCGGCCAATTGGATGGCGGTCCTGCCATTATCCGCTTCGGCTATAACCTCCATATCCTTTTGTTTTTCGAGCAGTGAACGGAGGCCCTGGCGTGTGATTTTGTGGTCGTCTGCCAACAGGATTCTTGTGCTCATTTTGGTTCTCCTGTCCCGCTGATTATTTCGATTGCGGACCGGGTTGCGCAGGTCATTTTAAATTTTTACGCCGCCGGCCGTTTTTTCCAGAGCGGGCGCCTGGAAGACGGATTCGCGGCTTCTTTAGTTTTTCCATAGGGGCGGTCAAGATGATTTGCGTGCCTTTTTTTCGCCCTGAATGTATGATAACACTTCCGCCAATCTGGTCAAGTCGTTCCCGGATATTAAACAGTCCGAACCCCCCTTTTGTAAAGTCCTTGGCAGTATTTATGGCCGTGATATCGAAGCCGACGCCGTTGTCCTCGACAGTAACCTGTATATTGTCATCAACTGCGAGGGTGTAAACTTTCGCCTTTTTGGCTTTGGCGTGCTTTACGACGTTGACTAAGAGTTCTCGCACCGCTTGGAACAGCAACACCCGGATATCGGCGTTAAATGGTTTTGGTTTTTCGTCGTTTATGAATTCGACATCCAGGCCGAACCGCTGCCTGGTTTGCCTGACTAACCAGCCGACGGCTGCCTCGAAACCAAGCTCGTAAAGAACGGGCGGGCTTATTTCGAAAGTAAGCGACCTGGATGCATCGATGGTCTGCGAGATCAGGTCGATTACATCTTTTAGCGATTTAGCCAGGCCCGGTTCGACGTCGTCTTTAAGTGATTCGAGTTTGATTTTAGAGATGGCGAGGTTCTGGGCTATGTGGTCGTGAAGCTCGGCGGCGATTCGTCTTCTGAGCCGTTCCTCGGCCAGCGAAAGTTCCGAGGCGAGAGAGCGGAGCTGCTGCTGATAGAGCATAAGTTTTTCTTCCGCCTCTTTTCGTTTTGTGATGTTCTGGGCCGTGCCTTCGTAATAGAGAATTTTGCCTTTGGCGTCTTTTACGGCAAAGGCGCTTTCGGAAACGAAAAGCTTTGTGCCGTCGGGTCTGAGCCAGACGGACTCAAGACCGCTGACCCGGCCTTCTTTTTCTATGAGTTTTTTGAATATGGAGCGCGGCGTTGACGGGTCAAATCCCTTTTTTTCAATGTTGAATTTTGCCAGTTGTTTAAATGACCGGCAGCCCATCATTTTGATAAGGGCTGGGTTAGCCAGCAGTATTCGGCCGGCTGGTGTGGTTCTGTAAAGGCCGACGATTGTGTTTTCAAAAACGCTCCTGAATCGCACTTCGGCATTTTGCAGGGATTCTTCAGCGTGTTTTCGTTCGATGATTTCTGTTTGTAAAGTTTCGATCGCTTTGGCCAGTTCAGCGGTTCTTTTCTTTACTCTTATTTCAAGCTCTCCGCGCGCCTTTTTGAGTTGTTCTTCTGTCTTTTTGCGTTCAGTAACGTCTTTTATAGTTCCCTGTGTCCCGGCGATTTCGCCGTTCTGTATGATTAGTGATGAGTTTAGTTCAATAAATACGCGGGAGCGATTTTTCCTTTTGGCCTGGAGGTAAAGGACGCCGTAGTTTTTACCCTGCAGCTTTTCCCTGAAACGTTTAACGGCTTTTGGTATTTCAGATTCGACCAGAAAAGTCGTGAAGTTTTTACCGACCATTTCCTGCGGCTTGTAGCCGAATATTTTTTTGCTTGCAGGCGACAGGTATGTTATTAAACCCCTTGTGTCGGTCATGAAAATCATCTCGGAGCTTCGCTCGGCCATCCCTCTGAATTTTTCTTCGGACTGCCGCAGGGCCTCTTCGGCGTGTTTGTGTTCGGTTATGTCGGTAAACAGTCCGACGTTGCACGGTCTTTGGTCTATGACGACAGGGGTCGTGTTGATGTTCACATAGAATACGGTTCCATCTTTCCTGAGACAGGGGACATTTGGAAAGAGTGTTATTTCGCCTCGCGCCTGGGCCTCAAATCCCGCGATTATGGGGGGTATGTATTCTTTCGGATGTGCGTCATATAGGGTCATTTGCCGCAACTCTTCATCGGTGCGTCCAAACATTTTGCAGGCGGCCTGGTTGGCGTACCTAAACTGCTTTGTTTCAATGTCCGCTACGATAATTCCTTCGGTGGCGTGATTGAATATCGCTTTGTACCTGGCTTCGGATTCGCGCAGGGCGTCTTCGGCGTATTTGCGTTCGGTTGTGTCGGTGAAAAAGCCGACAAAATAGTCCTTGCCGTTGATTGCAATTCGAGTCGCGCTTATATCCGCGTAAAAAACAGTTCCGTTTTTGCGAAGGCATGGTATGTTTTGGGTAAATGCCACTTCGCTTCGCATAAGGGCTTCGAATTGTTCCGACACATACTGCAAGTGTTCCTTGGGGTGTATATCTTTTACAGTCAGACCAGTCAGTTCTTCGTCGGTATAGCCGAACATTTTGCAGATAGCCGGATTGACGTACATAAACTGCCTTGTTTCAATAATTCCGACTATGATTCCTTCCTTCACGGACTCGAATATCGCCCTGTATCTGGCTTCGGACTCTCGCAAGGCGTCTTCCACGATTTTACGTTCGGTTGTATTGGTGAAAAAAACAAGGTGTCGCATTTTTTGCTCTGCGACGACGGCGACTATTTTCATGTCCGCAAAAAACACGGTTCCATCCTTACGGATGCAAGGTACGTTAAGGCGTGTCCTTCCCCCTTTATTTTGCTCGTGCATGGAGAAAGATTCTTCTATTATCTTCGCACGGTCACTAGTGTGTATATCATATATGGTCTTTTGGCAGAGTTCTTCCTCGGTATATCCGTACATTTTGCAAATGGCCGGATTAGCATATTCGGGTCGTTTTGTTTCGACATCGACAATCAGGATTCCTTCTTTGGCGGATTCGAACATCGCCTTGTATTTGTTTTCGGATTCCAGCAGCGCTAGTTCGGCGTTTTTACGTTCGGTAATATCCCGGTTTGCGCCTATGATGCCTATTATGTTTCCGTTTTTGTCCCGCCAGGGCATTTTGGTGCTCAAGCTCCAGTTGATTTTTCCGTCTTTGCGGCGGGCTCTGTGCACTTCCTCGTTTATTATTGGCTTGCCGGTTTTTATTATCTCCTGCTCTGCTGCATAGAGTGCGTTCGCTAATTCGGGCGGGAATAAATCAAAGTCGCTTTTGCCGGTCAGGTCCTCCGGAAGGTTTATGTCTGAATCCTTTTCGACCGCTTTGTTGCAGATGACGAATCTGCTTTTCGCGTCTTTTACATAAAGGCGGTCGGGCAGGGCATCTATAAGAGTTCGCAGGAGTTCAATCTCCTGGATAAGCTGTTCTTTGGTTTTATCTGAATCGTTCATTGTTTAGTCCGCGGATGCTGGCGGTCAAGGCCAAAGGTCCTGAGCCAGAGTTCGGTTTCGCTTTCTGTCAGACCCGTGTGTTTGGCGGCCGGTTCTTTGCCTCGTTTTTGTTTACTGAGCCGTTTTGTTACTATGGTCCAGAATTCGTCGGATTGGATGGAGGTTGCTTTTCGTGCGGAAGCAGCATCTCTAATTTTTCGGTCGGTGCTGACGATAGTCAGGTGTGTGGGGGCGGTGCTGTCGAGTATTCTTTGTTCGATAATGGTGTCGCAATCGGTGTTGCGGCCGGAGAAGGTGATTTCCAGGTTGCTTATATTATTAAATCCTGTTTTGTCGGGCGGGCCTATGCCGTCGAAGATGATTTCGGCTTTGTCGCGTGTAATGCCGAAGTATGTATCGAGGGCCTGACACATCGCGACATCGGTTACTGATGTATCATCATCGGGGTTTTGAATGGCCCACAGCAGGTTGTGTCCGTCAATAATAACCGGCATCGTTTAATTTTGCCTTACTTACAGCGGACAGGATTCCACAGAAAACCTTATTTCTCCGCCGACGATTGTTTTTTCAACCCTGCCCTTAACGGCCCAGCCGTTATACGGGCAGTTTTTGCTTTTTGAGCGGAAGGTGTTTACATCGATTTTGTATTCGGCGTTAGGGTCGATGATTGTTACGTCGGCTTGCTTGCCTTTCGACATTGTTCCCTTATCCACGCCGATGATTTTCGCGGGTTTTTCCGTCATCAGTCGAATCAATCCGGGCCAGTCGAGGATTCCCGGCTCAATCAGCGCCTTGATATACAGAGGCAAAGCGCATTCCAGCCCGATGAGTCCGAATGGCGCCGCCAGGAACTCAAGCTCTTTTTCGCTTTGCAGGTGCGGGGCGTGGTCGGTAACTAATGCGTCAACCAGCCCGTCGGCAATCGCCTCTTTGAGGGCCTCAATATCCTTTTCGGTTCGCAGGGGCGGGTTCACCTTGTAGTTTGTGTCGTATTCGGCGCAGCATTTTTCAGTCAGCAGCAGGTGATGAGGTGTTGCCTCGCAGGTTACAGGCAGGCCCAGTTTTTTTGCGGCTCGAATCAGCTCGACGGAGCCGGCGGTCGAGATATGCTGTGCGTGATAGCGAGCTGTTCCCGCCTTGATTTTTTTGACGAGCTGGATATCACGCCAAAGCATCGCTTCTTCCGCAAGCGGGTCAAGACCCGGCAGGCCGAGGATTGTCGAGTAGTAGCCGGAGTTCATCACGCCTTTGCCGGCGATTTTATCATCCTGGCAGTGCTGGGCGATAACGACGTTAAACATCTGGGCATACTTGAGCGCACGCAGCATTACCGAGGCATCCTGAACGCCTGAGCCGTCGTCTGTGAAACCGACTGCGCCGGCCTGAGACATAAAGCCCATCTCGGCAAGCTCAACGCCTTCCCTGCCTTTGGTTATGGAACCCATTGTGTAAACGTGCGTTTTTCTGGCTTTTCTCGCTTTTCGATGGACGTATTCGACGTCGGTTTCATCTTCTATTGGAGGGGTTGTGTTGGGCATACAAACAACCGATGTGAATCCCCCTGCGACCGCGGCGGCTGAGCCGCTGGCGATTGTTTCCTCTTCTTCATCGCCGGGCTCGCGGAAATGAACGTGTATATCAATCAGACCCGGCACGACGAGTTTGCCCGTCGCGTCGATAACATTGGCGACGGTTTTTTTGACGCGTCCGACCTCGACGAATTTTTCGTCGGCAATCAGCACGTCGCATTTCCGGTTGATTTTATTCGCCGGGTCGATTACATGACCATTTTTTATAAGCAGCTCATCGCCCATAGGTTTTTTTGTTTTATTAGCCATTTTGCGCTTCTGCCTGTTTTTCGGCTGCGGCTTGATTGACTAAGAACAGCACAGCCATTCTTACGGTGACGCCGTTGGTTACCTGCTGGAGTATGACACTATTTTTGCCGTCGGCAACTTCGCTTTCTATTTCAAGTCCCCTGTTTATCGGCCCCGGGTGCATAACGAGTATGTCGGACTTTGCCCTTTTCATTCGCTCCACGGTCAGGCCGAAGTAGTGTGAGTATTCACGGACCGAAGGGAACGGGTTGCCGCCTAATCGCTCGAACTGGATTCGGAGCATATTTATTACGTCAACTTTTTCGATAACGTCATCGAGCGAGTAACTGATTTTGACGGGCAGCTGCTCGACTTTGGGCGGCATCAGCGTCGGAGGCCCGACTAATGTTACTTCTGCCCCGAGTTTTGTCATTGCCCACATATCACTGCGGGCCACCCGTGAATGCGATATATCGCCTACGATTGCGATTTTGAGTCCCTTGAGCGAACCTTTGCGTTTGCGGATAGTGAAGACGTCGAGCAGGCCCTGGGTCGGGTGTTCGCAGTAGCCGTCGCCGGCGTTGACAACGCAGGCGTTGATATATTTGCTGAGCAGTGTCGGCGCGCCGCCCGCGTTGTGGCGGATAACGACGATATCGATACCCATTGCTTCGAGGTTGCGTGCGGTGTCGAGAAGCGTCTCGCCCTTGCTGACTGAGCTGTCTTTTTTGGTGAATTCGACGACGTCGGCGCTTAACCGATTAGCGGCCAGGGCGAAGCTGTTTCGGGTACGGGTGCTGTCCTCGAAGAAAAGGTTGACCACGAGCTTGCCTCGCAGGGGCGGGGCTTTTTTTACCGCTCTTGCGCTTATTTCCTCGAAGCCCTGCGCGGTATCGAGGATATAAGTAATTTCCTGGGCGGTTAATTCTCTAAGGCCGAGCAGATGTTTTCGCTGCCATTTAAATTCCTTTATTTTGCTCTTTTCAGCCATACCTGGCGACCGCCTTAATTTAATTTTTAATCAGGTTATTTGACTATGACCTGTTCTTTGTTGTCCGATTCTTTCAAAAGCACCTGGACTAATTTTTCCGGTTTTTCGTCCGTCTTATAGCCGGCGTAATCGGCCTGGATGGGGAAATCCCGTCCGGCCCTGTCAACGAGCACCGCCAGACGAATTGCCTTTGGTCTGCCCAGGTCAATCAGCGCATCCATAGCCGCTCTGGCTGACCTGCCCGTATGCAGAACATCATCGACCAGGATTATGATTTTGTCGTCGATATCGAAGCGGATTTCCGTGGTGCGGACCCGCGGCTGCGAGCCGCTTTTGGGCGAATTAAGGTCGTCGCGGTAGAGGGTGATATCGAGCGTCCCACAGGGTAAGTCGCTGCCGATTTTTTCGGAGAGTCGTTTTGCCAGCCGTTGCGCGACGATTTCGCCCCTGCTGCGGATTCCTATTACGGCTATTTCAACGCCCTCTGGAATATCGGCGACAATTCGGCTTGTCAGCTTGTTGAGGATACTGTCGATTTGTTTGGCGTTCAGCAATACCTTCATTTGTCGCTATTGGCCCTCTTTTAGAACATGCTTAAGTTTGGAAAATTATATCAATTCCGGGTTTGAAAAGCAAGCCGCTTTTCATCAATTATTGCATCAGGAATTAAGGGTTGATATTGTGCAGACATTTGCCATATTGCGGGGGAAGTGAAAAAGCCCCGCGGGGACGGGGCTTTTGTAATCAGGTTGGCAAATATGCACTTGCAGTGTAATTAATCCTTCGGAATTGTCAGGACGACGAAAATGCTGCTTTTTTCGTATCTGACGCGCAGCATTACTTTTCCTTCTTTCGCAGCAGCACCTACAGCTTCTTTGAATTCCTTGACGTTCTCAACCGATTTGCGGTTTACTTCCTGAATTAAGCTTCCGGGCTGAATACCCGCCATCGCCGCCGGAGAGTCGGATTCCACGTCGGTAACGAGGACTCCTTTTTGTCCGACGAACCCAAACTGTTTGGCTAAATCGTCGGTGAGATTCTGGACGGTGACACCGAGTTTTTCTGATGCCTGCTCTTTTGTAGTATTTGCGGCAATTTGCTCATCGGATGGTCTTTCTTCGAGTTTGGCGGTAAGCGTCTGCTTTTTGCCATCCCGCAGGATGGTGATTTCAACTTCGCTGCCCGGTTTTTTCATTGCTACGCGTCTTTGGAATTCCGCTGCTTTTTCGACCGGCTGGCCGTCAAACGCGGTAATGATGTCACCGGCTTTGAGACCTGCCTTTGCCGCGGCGGAATCAGCAGTGACATCCGGCACAAGAACGCCCTTGGTATCCTTTAGTTTGAACGATTCTGCCAGGTCGGGAGTGATGTCCTGGATGGTAACGCCAAGGAATCCACGAACGACTTTTCCTTTTTGGACAAGCTGGTCGTAAACGGACTTTGCCATATTTATCGGGATAGCCAGACCAATACCTATGTTAATGTTTGCCCCGACTATTGCGGTGTTGATGCCGACGACTTTTCCGTCGAGGTCGATCAGCGGGCCGCCGGAGTTGCCGGGGTTGATTGCCGCGTCGGTTTGTATAAAGTCCTCGTATGTTGAAAGCCCAAGGCCGCTTCTGCCTTTTGCGCTGACGATTCCGACGGTAACTGTATGGCTAAGCCCGAAGGGATTGCCGATGGCGATTACCCACTCGCCAACTTCAATCGTGTCAGAGTTGGCCAGTTCGAGAGCATGCAGGTCGTTAGCGTCAATTTTGATAACAGCGACTTCGGTGGACGGGTCTGCTCCGATGAGTTTTGCCTGCAATTCACGGCCGTCCATCAGCGTTACCATGATTTTATCGGCGTCTTCGACGACGTGATTATTTGTGAGGATGTAGCCGTCCTTTGAGACGATAAAGCCGGAGCCCTGAACGGGCCTGATGATTTTTCTTTGCTGGGGTTGCCGTTGCTGTTGTTGCTGCTGTCTGTGGAACTGTCTGCCGAAGAATTGCTGTAAGAACTCATCGTCGAAAGGCGAATCGCCAAAGGGCCCGGAATATGTCTGAGTTATGGCCTGGTTGGCTTTGATACTTACTACGGCCGGCGAGTCCTTTTCTGCGACTGAGGCAAATGCCCTGCCAAGCTGGCGAAGGGTATCAATGCCCTTTGAGTCCTCAGCAAGGGCTGATAACGGCGAAATTAGCGAGAAAACGATGAAAACGAAGCTGATACGGGATAATGTTTGATGTTTAGACAGCTTTGTTATCGTAATCATTTTCTGGCTCTCCATATTATTAAAGTTTTAAAATTAATCTCCAAACAGCTTTTCCCCGGTGGAATTACATGGCTTTAATACGAATTTATCGACCTTGAGTTCGGCTGGTCCAAAGTTTTTTTTTGGAGGTGGATTAAATGAAGAGGCGGTTTCAATTGCTTTAATACGAACATTGTTGACTATTACGGGTATGAATCGTATTTTGGTAGCAGCTCAAATATGCGGGAAAAGGTTAAGGATAACGGATACGAAACGGGATATTGTTCTTAAAAGGAGATTTGGACAATGAAGCAGGCAGAAAAATCACTTGCGTTGGGCGTATTGGCGTTTTTTGGTTTTGTCGGATATGTCTTTGCGGAGGAGTCGGCGACAGAAGCGAAAATGGAGCTTAAGCAGGTTTCGCTTTTCAAAAACGGCCTGGGATTTTTTGTCTGGGAGGTAACTATCCCTGAAAAAGTTAAGTCCTTTTATGTTGTCCCCGAGACGGCAGCTTCGCACGGGACGTTCTGGGTTTCGTATTCCCCGAAGGTAGATGTCGAAAGTTTTGTTGCCAAAGAAGTGGAAGCAAAAGAGCTGGTCGAGGCGACGACAGTAGTGGATTTACTAAAGGGCAATATCGGAAGGAAGGTAAAAGTATATTTTATTGATAAGCCGGATGTGAATGTTGAGGCGAAATTGCTTAAAGTAACGCAGGAGCAGCGAAATTTATCCCCTAACCCTTATGCCCCTGGAAGAATAATTAACACCGAAAATCCCGGTTACTATGGAATACGAAATATGGTGTTTTTAGGCACGGACCAGGGACAGATAGCTGTTAGCGCGGACAGGATTGCCAGGGTCGATTTCACAGATAAGGAACCGGCGGCGAAATACGAGAAAAAATCAAGCCGGATGCAGTTGGATATCTCACTTAAGAAAGCGGCAGGCGGACAAAAGATTACAGTAAGCTGCTTAGCCAAGGGTGCGACGTGGGTGCCGAGCTATATGATAGATATAACCGAACCGAACAACGCGAAGATAGCGGCAAAGGCGGAGGTGATGGACGAGATTTGCGATTTAAACGGCGTGGATGTAAAGTTCGTGACGGGTTTCCCGAATTTGAAATTTGCTGATATAGTAAGCCCGATTGCGATGAAAGAGAATCTTGCCCAGTTTTTACAATCGCTTATAAGAGGTCAAAGCGAGCGTGGGCAGGCATTAGGCGGGATATATAACATGCCTAACGTAGTGGCGCAGCAGAGGATGGCTTTTGACAGCATGTCTATAGAAGGGGAAATGCCGGTTATGCCTGCGTATGGCGCTGCGGAAATGGGTAAATCGGCGGAGGATTTATTCTTATATCCCGTTGATAAAGTGCGGCTGGCAAAGGGGGAGGTTGGATATTTCCCGTTATTCACCGAGACGGTACCGTATAAGCATATCTATCGCTGGGAGATACCGAATTATATAAACGCGGAAGGTGGCTATTATGACCAGGGCAGGCAGCAGCGCGAGCTGGAACAGCAGGAGGTCTGGCATTGTATCCGGCTGGATAACGTAATGAAGTTGCCCTGGACGACTGCTCCCGCGGAGATAGTCAAAGACGGCGTGATACTGGGACAGGACACGCTGAATTTCACGCCGGTCAAGGAAAAAGGCACGGTAAAGATTACGCGTGCGATGAATATCAAGGCCGAGCAGATAGAGCTTGAAAAAGACAGAAAACACAACGCCGCGCAATGGTATAACACGAACTGGGATTTGGTTACGGTAGAGGGAAAGCTTTCAGTAACGAATAATCAGGATAAACCGATTACGCTTGAGGTTACAAAATCGCTGTCGGGCGAGGTGAAGGCGATGCAGCCCGAGGCGAAGCTCGAAAAGCTGGCAAAGTCCCTGCGAATGGTAAATGCAAATAGCCGGCTGACGTGGACAGTAGAGCTTGTGCCGGGCGAGCAAAAAGAAATAGGATATACATACGAGGTTTATGTGCGTTAAGCGATAACATATTTTAGAGGTTATCAATTTTTGGAGGGCATAAAATGCAGGTGCTGGAGTATCTAAAAAAATCGGGGATAAAATACGAATCGAGGGAGCACAAGCCGACGTTCAGCGCACAGCAAATGGCAGCTGTTGAGCACGAGCCGGGGAGGTTTGTTGTCAAACCGGTATTGGTCAAGGTTGACGGCAAATACGTAATGTGTGTGCTCGCGGCCTGCTACAAGGTGGATTTAGGGACGCTGAAAAAACAGCTTGGGGCCAAATCGGTGGAGCTTGCGGAGGAAGAAGAGATTGGACGCCTCTTTGGTAATTGTGAGCTTGGGGCGGAGCCGCCTTTCGGAAATTTGTATGATATACCCACTATTATGGATAAAGCCCTCGAAGGTGACGACCACATAGTTTTCCAGGCGGGCACGCACGACAAAGCAATCGTGATGAAGATGGATGACTATCGCAAGCTGGTCAAGCCGAAGATTCTGGAATTCAGCTACCACCTCGGCTCGTAAAAAACAGCAGGCGTGAACAAAAAAAGACCCCCGACGAATCGGGGGTCTTTGTGAGAACTCACTATTTTAGCGGGCTAACGCTATTTTAATTCTGCGTCAATCCAGCCGGTCAACTCCTTCAGGTCTGCCAGCGTAATGTCGCCCATGTGAGCGATTCTAAAGGTAGCTTCCTTGAGCTTATCGTAGCCGTTGCCGAAGGCGGTCTGATGTTTTTCCTGGACCGCTTTGATGATGTCTGCGACAACAACGCCTCTTGTGTTCTTGACGGTTGTCAGTGTATTGGAGGCGTATTTTTCCTCGCAGAACAGCCCGAACCGCTGTTTTGCCCAGCCCCTTGTGTAATCGCCCATTTCCTTGTGGCGTTTCCAGACGTTTTCCATACCTTCTTTGACCAGCTTGGTGCATTGATAGTGAAGCCCGAAGATATGCGGAATGCTCGGGGTTGTCGGCGTCTGGTTTTTCTCGTTGGATTTGACAAAGGGCACGAAGTCGAAATAGTAACCCCTCTGCGGGACCTTTTTGCATTTCTCAATAGCGCGGTTACTGACGGCGGCTACAGTGAAGCCGGGCGGAAGCGCGAATGCCTTCTGAACGGAGGCAAATACGACGTCCCAGCCGAGCTGGTCGAAGTGCATCGGCAGGCCTACCAAGCCGCTGACGGCATCGACAAGGACCAGCACATCGGGATATTTCTTCTTCATCATTTCGCTGACTTCGTAAAGCGGGTTGGTCAGCCCGGTGCTTGTCTCGTTATATACAAGCGTAATCGCGGCGTATTTGCCGGACGCTAATTTCTGGTCTATCATCTCCGCCGTAACGGCCTGGCCCCATTCGACCTTCAGCTCGTCGCAGTTTCTTCCGCATTTTTTCGCGACGTCAGCCCATTTATCGCTGAAGGCGCCGCAGCAGGTGGCAAGCACTGTCTCGTTGAAATCGACGCAGTTACGGATGGAGGCCTCCCACATTCCTGACGCTGATGAAGTAACAAGGAAGACATGCTGGTTTGTGAAAAGGACTTTCTTGAGCATGTCAATAACTTCACCATGCAGTTGTGCGTAATCTTTGCCGCGATGTCCCAGCGTCGGACGCGCCAGTTGCTGAAGGACATCTTCCTTGACCAGCACAGGTCCAGGAATGAACAATCTTGGGGGTTTTCTCCAGTCAGCCATAAACTTCTCCTCTTAATAAAATGTTAGTGTTTATTTATCACCAGCCCAGTATAGACCTTCGGATAAAAGAAAGTCGATTTCTGAGGCATCCTCTCACCGGTTGCGGTGACCATTTCAATTTGTTTCATTTTTGTCGGGTTCATAAATAAGGCGGCCTGTTTGGCGCCTTTATCAACCTGGTTTATGGAATCGACTATTGCCTCGCCGGTATCTTTTACATATTCGATATTTGCGCCTTCTGCGAGGCCCTTCTCGTCGATGCCGAGATGCTTTTCGATAATCAGCTTGTGCAGCACGGCCACATCTAAGGATTTCCAGTGTTCGCTTTTGTCGGGCGCGACGGCATCCATAAGATGTTTGTCTTTCAGTACGGCCACGTAAAATGCGCCGTCAGCCGTGTATATGCCGAAGGCATTTTTGTCAGCATCGAATTCGGCCTTCATTTTGTCCGACATTTTTTGCCTGGCCTGTTGCTTGGCTTTTTCGTTGTCGAAAGCGAATGTTATCAGGTCAAAGTCCTTTTTCAGTGCAGTGAGGAACTTTTTGCTGTCGTAGGCCTTGACATTTTGTATAAGCCGATGCGTTGCCAGTATAAGCAGGCCCTTCTGCTGCGTATTGACAAAGGCGGTCAGGACATATTGAGCCGATGGTTCGCCCGTTTCCTTGTAGTAATTGAGTGCTGTTTCGTATCTGTGGTGGCCGTCGGCTATGACGCAGGTCTGCGTGCTCATCATTTTTGTGATTGCGTCGATATCGTTATTGTCCGTAACGGCAAACAGCCGATGGCGGACGTTCTGCTCATCAACGAAATCAATAAGCGGTTTTTGCTTCATCGCTTTTTTGATGGTTTTGTCCGCGACGTTTTTGGCGTCCTGGTAGAGCATAAAAATAAGGCCGAAGCTGGCCTTGGTTGCTCTTCGCAGGTTCAGGCGGTCCGCTTTAGGTCCGGTAAGCGTGTATTCGTGGGGCTTAATGTTTTTGCCAAGCTCTTCGAGTTTTGCCAGAGCGATAAAGCTCAGTCGCTGTGCCTTTATGCCGGCAATTTCGAAATCCTGGACGTATCCGTAAACGCTGTCATTGGTGTCGCGTTTGAGTGCGCCTGTCTGAAACCAGTCATTAATCAGCTTGGCTGCTCGCGTATATTGATTATTGTCCGGGCTGTCGGATGGGGTGGTTTTACCTTTGGTAATCTGGGCTATATTGTATTTGCTTTTTTTGTAGAGCCGGTCCTGAAGGTCAGCGTCTATAACGTCATAAGGAGGTGCAATGCAACTCCCGACGTTGCCTACGACCGCCTCGTTAAACCTGTACGCTTTGAATGCTTTAATTTCCATTTTCACCCGCAGGATACCGCCATAACGTTGGGTTGCGACTACTGGTAAACCCCACAGCGCTGAGCGATTCAAATTGTCATGCTAAGCAGAAAGGATACCAGATTGAGGTGCGGTTTGTCAATCGACAGGAAATGTTTTTTTGATTATACAAATGACTCTCAGGCAGTATCGACCAGCAGGGGATTTGCGGCTAAAATAAAAGAATTTTGAGGGTGCAAAATGAAATATGAGCAGAGGTAATCATTGAAAATTGTCTTATTGCTTAATATACTTGCCTGTTGAGATGGTTTTATCTTTTAGGCAGAAAGGGCGGTTAATATGCTTGCGAAATTCCTGAATTTCATCCAAACGGATATCTGGCGGATGCGTTTGCGGGACCACTCACCCGGCAAGTCGCTTTTTATCCGGTTTCTGCGGATAGTAGCTCTCGCAGTCCGCGGCTTTAATGAGAACAAGTGCAAATTCAGGGCATCCGCGCTGACTTTCTTCTCGTTGCTTTCGATTGTGCCGGTTATTGCCTTGATGTTCGGAATTGCCAAGGGATTCGGTCTGCAGGAGCGCGTAGCAGCGCAGATTCTCGAAAAGATGAAAGGTCAGGAAGAAGTTGCTAATAATGTTATTGCTTTTGCAAATTCACTCCTCGACAAAACAAGCGGCGGCGTTATCGCCGGAGTGGGTGTGGTATTTCTGTTCTGGACTATCATCAGTTTGCTGGGCAATGTCGAAGGTTCCTTCAATGATATATGGGGCGTAGTTAAGCCCAGAACTTTTGGCAGGAAATTCAGCGATTACCTGGTAACGATGCTTGTGTGTCCGATTCTGCTGGCCATAGCCGGCGGGGCAACAATTTTTCTCAGCGGCCAGATTCAAACTTTAACCGAAAAATTTCCCGTGTTGAAAGATTTGGGGCCGGCGTTCTGGCTGGTAATGAAACTGCTGCCTTATTTTACAATCTGGGTTTCATTCACGTTTATTTTCATTTTTATGCCTAACACAAAGGTAAGGTTTATTTCCGGCCTGATAGCCGGAATAGTCGCCGGTACTTTATTCCAGCTAATTCAGTGGGCATACGTGAATTTCCAGGTTCAGATTACCACAAGATACGCCATATACGGCAGTTTCGCCGCGATGCCTCTGTTTTTGCTCTGGCTTCAGATAAGCTGGCTTATTATTTTGTTCGGCGCGGAGGTTTCATTTGCGCATCAAAACGTGGAGACATACGAGTTTGAGCCGGATTGTCTTTCAGCGAGCCATTCGTTCAAAACACTTCTTTCTATTCTTATTACGCAGCGGCTTGTGCACAGGTTTTGCGCCGGCGAAAAACCCAGTAACGCTTCCGGTCTCTCGCATGAGCTGGAAATTCCCGTCCGGTTAGTCAGGCAGCTTTTGTATGACCTGTCGGAATCTGGTATTCTGTCGGAGGTCAAAAAAGGAGAAGACAAAGAGCTTGCGTATCAGCCCGCCACCGACGCTGATAAAATTACCGTAAAATTTGTCATCGACCGACTTGAGCAGCGGGGCACTTCCAGCATACCAGTGCTTCGGTCCGCTGAAATGGACAAGCTTTCCGATTGTCTGCGGCAACTCGACGCAACCATCGAAAAATCGCCGGCAAATGTGCTTTTGAAAAACCTGTAGTCTGCCGGTTTATATCTGCTTAACCAACTGGTCTCGGGGCGCAGTTATTTTTTGCCGCCGAGAATTCCTTTGATGCCTTCAACAGCGTTCTTGCCCGCTTCGGTAGTAGTTTTCACGGCGCCTTTCCCAAGTTCGGCGGTTTTACCGAGCGTTGAGCCGATGCCTTTAACCATATCATCGGGCAATAATCCCGCACCCTGTTTGGCAACGCCGGTAGCCAGTGCGCCCATAACCTTGGCCACAAGCGAGGATACACTGAGTTTTTTGTCCGTGCCGAGATTTTCCATTACTATCGGGTCGAGCTTCAAGCTGACGGTATCGTTTTTACCGGGGATAGGCAGCAGTTTTACCCTGACGTTGGTGTTGGTTATTTCCAGTTTGTTGACGTTGAGATTTTTGCCCGGCTTTTCGGTTTTTGGCGCGGGTTCTTTTTGTTCCTCTTTGGGCAGCTTGTCCAGTATTTCCTTGAGGTTGTTCGTCAGTCCTTTTTGTTCAATCGTCAGCTTTGTGTTATCGAGCTTTACAAGCTGTATTTTTATTGTATTGCTCATAACTGAGCCGATATCGAGCTTTACTACGCCGTCGCCAAGCTCCAGAAGCGTCTCGTTGGCGTAACCGGGCGGGTTTTTGACCACAAGACCTTTAATTTCGACCTGCCCGCGCAAAATCGACAAGTTGATGCTGTTGATTGTTACCGGAACGCCGAGGGTGCTGCTGGCCACTTTTTCAACTGTGGTTTTAATCATGCCGGCACCGAAAATAGAAAAACCGATAATCAGGACCAGCAGTATTACCACAATCGACACAACTACATAGGTAACGATTTTTTTTGCCGATTTCATTTTGTTGCCCTCCAAAAGGTTTAAATTGGTTGCCGAGTTTAGGAATCATAATTTTTACCCACATCGTTATCATAGTATTTTAGAACCTGTACATTGCGCCGGCGAGAATTGACATTGTGTAGTCTCTGTCTACTATGGGGCTGTTTCGTATATTATCGTCCAGCCAGTAATATGTTAAGCTTGTAAACAGTGTCCATCTGTCGTCGAACTGGTAATTCGCGTTAATGCCGACAAACCAGTTTACGGATGAGCCTGGGTTGTAGGGTGGCCGGCCCGGTTTTGCCTCATCGTTGCGAACGCCGTAATAATAATCAGCGAGATTGCTGCTTAGCAGTGCAAAGCCGACAAATGGTCTTATCTTTGACTGTTCGAATGTAAATGGTTTGGCGTAAGTTACGCGAAACTCCTGCCCGTCATACTGCGACAGGGTATCGGTGAGGATTCTCGCGTGAATATCGCCCCAGTCGCTCGATATCCCGAAATCACCGCCGATGTCAAAGCTCATATGCCTGTCGTGCATTCCGTCAAGGTAATCGCTTCGGCTCGCATCGTAGCCATCAGTGCGTATTTTGCCTATGAAATCAAATGTCATGTTTGAGTCAGAAAACACCCGGCAGCCCGCAGTATCGATAAAGAAATAAAATGGTGCACTAACGACCGCGACTACCGGTATGGGATAAACAGTTGAGTGCAATCCTTTATATGGTTCGATTGTAATCCACGTGCCGGGGCCCACTAAAAGCATTGAGTTGGGGTCCTTCTGTGAGATTTGGTTGTTACCTTCGGCCAGGCCGGCTGAGCAAATAAACAGCATCAGGAGAATTATCAGTACCTTATTTGCCATATATTAAGCATCCTTTCAAGTTCGCTGATTTTCCGGACGTACCCATCGGCATTCAATCACATCTTATTCATATTTATCGTCATCCACCGATATTTATCTTGCCCGCATTTTTTATCGAAATTTCCCGTTGCGGGAACGGCATTGTTATGCCGTTGTTTTCCAGGGTGGTTTTAAGTTTGGCGGTAGTGTCAAAGTAAACATCCCAGTAATCCGCTGATTTTACCCACGGGCGAACAACAAACTTTACGGAACTGTCGGCAAGTTCCGAGACAGCCACCGTTGGGGCAGGGGTTTTGAGTATTCTTGCGTCAGCGGCGAGGACGCCCTCGATGACCTGTTTGGCTTTCTTGATGTCGTCGCCATACGATATGCCAACCGTCAAATCGATTCTTCTTGTAGCGTTGGTGGTATAATTGCTGATAGTGCTTCCGGTTATCTGGGCGTTGGGAATTATGATGCGGACGTTGTCGAGGGAGTCGAGCACCGTATTAAGAATTTGAATTTCCCGAACTGTTCCCTGGACTCCCGCCACTGTCACATAATCTCCGATTTTGAAGGGCTTGAAAATTACCATAAGGATGCCGGCGGCAAAATTAGACAGCGAACCCTGCAGGGCGAAGGCGACCGCCAATGCCGCAGCTCCGAGCACGGCGATTGCCGCCGTCAGCTTTATGCCAATCTGGTCAAGGGCCGCGATAATTACGAACGCGAGCAGGCCGAAATAGCACAAATGCTGCACAAAGGTAACAAGGATTTGCTCAACATGCACCCTGGTCATTGCCCTGCCGACAAGCAGGGAAGCCCACTTTGCCAGCCAGCGGCCGATTACGAAGACAAGGATCGCCGCCAGAAGGTCAACAGCGAAGGCGGTCCCTTTTGTAATCAGGAAATTTTTTATTGTTTCGGCTACATTTTGCGGACTGGCCTTGGCAGCATCGGTTATGGTTTGAGCGGCGTTTACATCCTGCGCCATCACAGGGATAACGTTTACGAGCAGGATTCCCAGTATTATCAGACAATAAATGCTTATCTTTTTGATTTGAAGTTTCATTTGGTATCCTCAAAAAAACTATTCAAACTTATCCTTTCCCAAAATCGCGGGCAAGACGACATTAATCGCTCGATTTTGTGTGCCGTGCCTATTGTTGTGAAATCTTCTCAAATCCGCAAGCAGAAAATGGCCTACGGGATTATAATCAACCCTTGCGCAAGATGTCGCGGATATCAGTCAGCAGCATAACCTCAGCCGACGGAGGAACCGGCTCCGATGGCTTTGCTGCTTCATTTCTTTTCAGGGTGTTAATTCCTTTGACCAGCATAAAAATAGCAAAAGCAATGATGGTAAAGTCAATGAGGGTCTGGATGAATTTGCCGTAGTTAAGTGTTACTGCGTCGGTATTATCCGTTGCCGCCTTCATTGTTATAACCAGATTACTGAAGTCGATACCACCGATAAGCAGCCCTATCGGCGGCATAATCACGTCGGCTACAAAAGATGAAACGATTTTGCCGAATGCCGCGCCTATCACGATACCGACCGCCATATCTACCACGTTACCTTTGACCGCGAATGTCTTGAATTCCTGTAACCATTTCATAGTCATCTCCTTTTAATTGATTCGCTTGATATTAAATCGCCCGCTGTTTGTTGCGAAGTTGAAATGCCGTGGGTAAAGTTTGCTGTTTTTGTGGAAGTTTGTCAATGGCTTTGAGAATGAAACAGGGAAGATTATGGCTTAACAGGAACAACGGGCTTTGTCATTTTTTGCTTTCGATGGCTTTTAATATGTCGGGGTCTATTGCTTTGCCTAACCGTTCAGCGATTTTTATGTGCTTCAGGGCCAGGTCATAATCCGCCGTTTTGTAATAGGCAAGCCCCAGGGCGTAATGAGCGTCAGCCATTTTCGGTGCAAGCTCAACGGTTTTCAGATGGCTTTTGATGGCATTAGCGTAGTCGCCTTTCTGGAAATACGCTACGCCAAGCTGATAATGGATTTCGGCGTTGCCGGGATTTACGCGGGCGGCCCTGCTGTATTGCTCAATGGCGGCGTCGAAATCGCCTTTGTTGAAATAAACATTGCCGAGATTCATCATCGCCTCGTACATATTCGGATTAACCGCCAGCGCCTTGAGATACGCGTCGATTTCGTTTTCCGGCTGGTTGAGCTTGTCGTAGCAAACACCCATGCCGAGATATGCTTCCGCGATGTTGGGGTCAAGCCGTATTGCGGCGGTGTATTCGTTTATCGCATCATTAAACCATTCGCGTCTTTGATATGCGTTGCCGAGATTGTAGTGGGATTTTGAGTCGTCGGGGCTGATTTTTGTCGCGGCCTGATACTCGGTTATCGCGTCATCCACGCGGTTCTTCAGCATGTATATATTGCCGAGATTCATTCGTGATTCCGCCAGCAACGGGTTGATATAGACGGCCCACTGCATTGAAGCCATCGCCTGGTTGACGTTGTTTATATCTTTGTAAACGTTGCCGAGGTTATTGAAGAAACAGCCAAGTGTCTGACGTTTATTCAGGTTGGTCATATAAATGGTGCCGGTTTTGGGGACATTGAACTGCTCGAGATAGTAGCTGTCGGGGGCGCTGTTGCCCTGGTGTGTGGCCTCGATATTAAATCGTGTTTTGCCGTCGTCGTATCTCACGAAGAAATGTCCCGGCACAACCACGCCGTAGAGCGGCAAACCCAGCCGTTCACCGATAGCCAGGTATAAAACCGACAAGCTCAGGCAATAACCCTGGCGTCTGTCCATAACCGAGTGCAGAAACAGGTCGTATGGGTCTGTGGCTTTATTGATTGTTTTGAACTTCAATTCATTGAACAGGTAATCGTTGATAATGGGGATTGCCGCGACGCCCATCGGTGCATTTTTTGCTTTGAGCCGATTGCGGATTTCCGTCGCGATATTGTCAAGCTGCTGCTGGTAACGCCTGCCTGCCACCATATCGCTCCACGCCTCGGAGACAATCAAAGCGGCTGTCCCCAGGTCAATCTGCTCAGGCGGCAGTCGCAATACCTCCTCGATTGATTTGGCGTACAGCCCGTCGAGATTCGCGTTTGCCAATGGCTCATCTGCAAGGCAGGGCGTCAAGGCCAGAACAACAGTCAAACCCATTATTGAAAACAAAAGCGTTTTCATAAATCACCATTATAATTTATCTTCGGCTGCCCACAACCGCATAAATGTTCTGCTGAACAAAAATCAGCCGCGAGACCATTATCCGGTCAATGAACTGCAGAAGCGTAAAAGAAGCGGTTGTTAAGACAATCGGCAATTAGCTGATCCACAATCCGAAATGAATAATCTTCGTGTCTTAACGGCGAAATAAATCGACTACTGATTGAGCTTTTGGAGAATCGCAACTGTGGTTACGCCCGTGATTTGGATGGTTTTGACGGGAGAGATATGGCCGGAGGTTATTGTTATCGTGTTTTTTTTGACGCTGAGTGTGTCGGCTAAAAATTCGACAAGCGATTCGTTGGCTTTGCCTTTTTCCGGCACAGCAGCGAGTTTTATCTTAAGCATACCCCCCAATATGCCTGCAACCGCGGTTTTGCTCGAACGGGGAACGACTTTGACTGAGAAGATGACCGCATTAGCCGATTGTTGTATTTTCAACTGCTCCATATATTGCGGCACTCAGGACATATCCGTTCGTTCGCGGAGGTTCGCGCCGATGGCAAGCTGGACGTATTTTTCAATCTGTTCAGCTAATTCATTAAGCGACGGCAACTGGAAATCCTCGAAATGCCCCGGCACAAATTCGCCGTTGAGGGCTTTTTTGAAGACGCGCACGCGAATTACCGACGGCTGTGAGCCGGCCCTTGTGTAATCGCTGTCTTTGTGCTCCGTCAGCTCGACCCGCCAGTCCTCGCTTATAAAGACCAGGCACTTGCCCGTGTGAACGGCCGTCGGGAAATACTCATATAACGATTTCAGCGTTTCCATCGTCGGCTATTATACACCGCTGTGCCGCAGGGGCAATGAATATCAGCCGGTCTGGTTGGACAGATACTGAGGCAGACCCATCTGCTTAATCTGGTCCTGCTGTGCCTCGATTTCATCGACGTGGGCGTCCTCGTCCTTCAAAATTGAATCGAGAAGTTCTTTGGTGGCGTTATCGCTGACATCTGCCGCAAGCTTGATGGCTGCGTTGTAAGATTTGACCGCGCCAATTTCCGCGGCATGGTCATTTTCGAACTGCTTGGGGACGTCGGCACCGATATGAATGTCGCTGAGCTTACTGACTATCGGCGTGCCTTCGAGGAACAGGATTCGCCCGATGAGCTTCTCGGCGTGCTTCATCTCCGTAACCGCCCTTGACTGTATCATTTTTCCGAGCTTCTCATAGCCCCAGTTTTCGACCATTTCCGCGTGAACCATATACTGGTTGATTGCACCCAGCTCATCGGCGAGTAAGCCGTTGAGGGCCTTAAGTAATTGTGCGTTACCTTTCATTTTATTAACCCCTTTCCTGAATCAAAAAGTAATATCTTGCTTTCATACCCGACAGCAGTATTTTAAAAAGAGCGATTTTCATCGGTTAAGTTAACGTTCTGTCACTCATTCGTCAAGTAGGGAAAATGACTATGGACATTTATCATTTTCGGGGCGGTATCAACGCTTCCAGTAACGGCTTGCGGAACGACCTTGTACTGAGGTCATATATGCCGAAGTATTCACTGCAAAAGTCCCAATACGCGAAACTAAAACCGTGCTCAATCGCGGTGTCGGCAACGAATTTGGTCCACAAGACGCGGGAATCCATGTCGGCCTTGCTGTTTGCGCCGAACTCGCCTATGAAAATCGGGCGGTTGTTCTTTTTCGCCCAGGCCGCGGCATCGTTAAAGTCCTTTATTATCATTTGCTTTTCCGAATCTGTCCCTGTCCATTTTGTTCCTAACCATGCGTTTGAGTCAGTAGCCCAATGAGCTCCCTGATGAGTAAATTCATACGGCAGATAATAGTGCGCGGTAACGATTATGTTGGGCTCATTTTTGGGTAACTCCAGGGTGTTGAGCATGCGGATATCATTATAGTTGGCCGGGCCGAATATAACCGTCCTTTTCGGATTTGACTTGCGGATAACGGCGAGAACGTCTTTGAGAAGTTTATTCCACTTGTCGGCATCCAGCTTATCATGCGGCTCATTGAGGGGTTCGAAGAGGACGGGAAGGGGCCAATCCTTGTAGTGCTCGGCAATCTGTTTCCATATTGCGAGGAACCTTTCTTTGTGACCCGAAGGGTCTTTATAAAGTTCGTTATAGTGATGCATAGTAACTATCACAACTACTTCTCGCTGCATTGCCTCGTTGATTACCCAGTCCATTCTTTTGAAAAAGTTAGGGTCAATAGTGTAAGGTTTTTCGGTCATTGCGTGGGCGGACCAGCAGACGGGTATGCGGAATGAAGTAAACCAGGCTTCTCTTGCGATGTTAAAATATTCCACTTTGATGGGGGGGCCCCAGTCGCCTTCTTTCGGCGCTTCGAGGGCATTGCCGAAGTTGATTCCGCGATAGATGTATCTGTTGTTGATTTCAAAAGCGTTCGGCTCTCTGTTGGCATTGCAGGCAGACTCAAACGCAACTATTACCATTAAACATACGGCAAAAAACGCTCGCTTCGACATAATCTGTTACTCCAATAATGCCAATAAATGTCCTGACAAATCAGCGTTATTGTTTCGGCGGATTCGGCAAGCTCACCGCAGGTGGAATCAGCGCTTCCAGCAGCGGCTTTATCCATGTATCGGTCTTGGTGTCGTAAACCGCGAAATCGGAGTCGAACTGCCAATAATCAAAACTGAAACCTCGTTCGACTGCGGCGTCAGCGATGAATTTGGTGTAACGCGCACGCGAGTCCATATCGGCTTTGTTGAAAGACCCGAACTCACCGAGGTTTATCGGGCAGTTGTTTTTCTTTGCCCAGGTGACGGCTATATCGAATTCCTTCGTTATGGCGCTTTTCTCAGCATCGGTCCCCGTCCATTTTGTGCCCAACCAAGTATTAGAGTCATGGTCGGTTATCCATGGTGCGCCCTGGTGTGTGAATTCAAGCGGGTTGTAAGTATGGATGGAGACGATAATGTTGCGGTCGTCTTTCGGGACTTCGAGTGATGAAAGGGTTCCGGCGACATTCCAGACTGAACCTGCTACGATGATTCTGTCTGGATTGGATTTGCGAATTACGGTAATCGCCTGCTTGAGCACAGAATTCAGGACACTGCCGCTTAATTTGCCCGAGGGCTCATTTATCGGCTCAAAAAGTAATATCTGCGGATAATCCTTGTAGTGCTCGGCAATCTGCTGCCATAATGCCAGGAATCTGTCTTTGTGCCCGTTGGGGTCGCTGAAAAGTTCAAGGTAATGATGGACGTTGAGCATTACAGGCATATTGCGCGATAACGCGCAGTTGACCGCCCAATCAACACGTTTCATAAAGTTGGGGTCGATTGTGTAAGGCGGTTCGGCCAGTGCGTGCGCCGACCAGCGGACAGGTATGCGCACAGAATTGAAGCCGGCATCTTTGGCTGCCTGAAAATATTTTTCTTCGAGAGTGAATCCCCATTCTCCTTCGTTTGGGGCATCAAGGGCATTGCCCATATTGATGCCCCTGCCCAAAAGCTGATTCATTTTGAAGGCATCTATTTTTCCCTGTGGCGTGTTCGATTCGGCTGCCATAACATAGTTAAGTCCGAATACCATTGTAATGAGCACGATTGCTGCTGCTGTCTTTGACATAATTTTTCACTCCAATAATAAAAACAGGATACATAGTTTAGCTTATTTTTTCGGCGGAATCAACGCTTCGAGCAGTTCCTTGTGCCAGGATTTGGCTTGCTGGTCATACGCTCCGTAAACGGAGCAGAATTCCCAGTATGATATGCTGAACCCGCGTGCCGTCGCCGCATCGGCTACATACTTTGTCCAGCGGGCACGGGAATCCATATCCGCTTTTTCGTAAGCGCCGAACTCGCTGAGGTAAATCGGCCGATTGTTCTTTTTTGCCCAGTCGGCAGCAATATCAAAATTTTTTGTTATTGCCTGCTTTTCTTCTTCCGATCCGGTCCATTTTGTGCCGAGCCATTTTTCGGAACCCTGAACCCAGCTTGCTCCTTGCGCGGTAAATTCAGTCGGCATAAAGTAATGAACGTCAACGATTATGTTGAAATCGTCTTTAGGAAGCTCGAGTAGTTCAAGATTGTCAACGATGTAAAAGCCTCCGGAGCCGATGACAACTGTTCTGTGAGGGTTAGACCGGCGAATAATGGCCAGTGCCTCTTTTGTAAGGGAATTCCAGTTAGTGGCATTGAGTTTGTCCAGCCTTTCGCTGAGCGGCTCAAAAATGAGCGCATCGGGGTAATCCTTGTATCGCTCCGCAATTTGTTTCCATATTGCCAGGAATTTGTCTTTTTGTCCGTCGGGGTCGCCGTAAAGTTCTTCGTAATGGTGAGTAAAGAGCACAATCGGAAGATTTCGCGACAGCGAGTTTTGTATTGCCCAGTCAACTCGTTTGAAAAAATTCGGGTCAATTGTATAAGGCGGCTTATTATCGGCGTGAGCGTTCCAACGGACAGCCAGCCGAATCGAATTGAATCCCGCGTCTTTGATTATCTGGAAATATTCTTCCTGAAGAGTAACGCCCCATTCGCCTTCTTGTTTAGGTGTATCGAGCGCTCCGCCGATATTGATGCCCCGGCCAATAAGCTTGTTCATTGCATATGCATTCGGCTCGCCTGCTGCCGCGCAGGCAGACGTTAGCAAAGTTATTATCAACAGTCCTATGACAGGCAATACTGGTTTCGACATAATTGTTCACTCCATCCAGTTTTTGGAATACGTAATCCGGTTCAAAGTCGCGC
Source organism: uncultured Phycisphaerales bacterium (assembly GCA_963769245.1). Lineage (GTDB taxonomy): Bacteria > Planctomycetota > Phycisphaerae > Sedimentisphaerales > Anaerobacaceae > Fen-1362. The sequence continues at coordinate 228,041 of CAVYKU010000001.1, read as the reverse complement.
CTTAGCGACGTTTCTAAAAGGATAGTTTAACATTTTGTCATTCCTGTGAAATGGGGCAATTTGGAAATTCGCTCACAAAATTGATTACTATTTTTGCTCGTCGTGCCAGATTTTTTTTGACAAAATCGCATTTGGCTGTTACACTCTTTCCTGATTTACTCACGGATGGTCATCATACAACTGCAGAGGGTGATAAAAAGTTTTCGGCTGTTTCGATAACACGGACGTTATTTGTAACGGGTAACCTCTGTTTGTAGTGGCGTCGTTTTATCCGCTCTTGGCGGATTTTTATAAAGGAGCACATCTTGGCCGGCGGTGAAGTTGAAAATATCTTCGCTGAAATACTCGCCCGAGCAAGAACTCTGGATCCAGTCAACACCCGTAAGTGGTTTGATAATCTTCATCTCGTGCGGTTGACGGGCGGGTCGCTCGAAGTCGGCTGCCCGGATGAGGCGTGCGCACAGTTTTTGCAGAGTAAATGCAGAAGCGCCTTTACCCGCGCTGCGCAGCAGATAACGGGCCATCTTGTCAGCGTGCAGTTTTCCACCAACGGCCAGGTCAAACAGGAACCCACCGAACAAGAGCAAAAAGACAAGCCTGCCCTTCACCCGGATTATACCTTTGAGAATTTCGTCGTCGGGCCCTGCAATCGGCTCGCCCACGCAAGCTGCATAGCCGTAAGCCAGTCGCCGGGGGATACTTATAATCCATTGTTTATCTATGGCAATTCCGGCTTAGGCAAGACCCACCTGCTTCAGGCGGTCTGCCACGAGGTAAAACGCAAATTACCTTCTGCGGTTATTCAATTGTTAAGTTGCGAAGAATTTGTCAATCGTTTCATCCAGGCAATCGAAAAGGGCGATTTGCCCGGTTTCCAGAACCGCTTCCGCACCGTTGATACCCTTATTATCGACGACGTGCAGTTTTTGCGGGAACGCGAGCAGAGCCAGGAGGAATTTTTCCACACCTTCAACGCCCTCTACAGCAACGGCAAACAAATCATCCTCAGCGCCGACAGCCCGCCCGGCGAAATACCCTCTCTCGAAGAGCGGCTCATCAGCAGGTTCAACTGGGGCCTGGTAACGCGAATCGACCCGCCGAGTTACGAGACGCGAATAGCCATTGTGCAGAAAAAGGCGCATCTTCGCGGCCTTGACGTCAGCGAAGAGGTTGCCGGCTACATCGCCCAAAAGGTGCACGCCAATATCAGGGAGCTTGAAGGCGCGTTGACGACGATATACGCGGTATCAATGACGACGGGCGAGAAAATCACACTCGATATGGCGCAAACAGCGCTGGATGGCCAGGTTGACCTCGGCACAAGGCACATAAGAATCAGCGATATCATCGATACCGTCTCCCGCCATTTTAATGTTCGCTTAGCCGACCTTCAGAGCCAGAAGCGCAGTCAGAGTATAGCTGAGCCGAGGCAGATTTGTATGTATCTTGCCAGGCAGCTCACAAAGCACAGCCTGGAGGAAATCGGCGGCCACCTTGGCGGCCGGGACCATACAACCGTTATGCACGCCTATGCCAAAATCGAGGAACTCCGCAAACAAGACCCAAAAATGCACGCCACCTTAGACCAGTTAGCGGGACAAATCACACAATCCGCGAGAGCGTAGCCACCCGCCTCGCCGCATAGCGGCGGGCGAGGTCTCGCCGAAGGCGGACAGATTACACAGATTTCACTGATTTATTTTAGACGCTGATTGCGCCCGTCTTCGTTGTGCAACTACGCCGAGGCAGGCAGATTTACGCTGTTTTTTTATTAGCCACAGAGAGCACAGATTTCACTGATTTATTTTAGACGCAGATTACACGGATTTTTAATGACATTAAAACTTATTGTCTTATCAGGAACTTAGTGGTAAAAATTGGAGAGAAACACACCTTTGCCCGTCAACATTGCCGAGCGGCAAACGCCTTCGACTCGGTTTATGCAGTATGTGTAATTATTATTAAGGATAAGAGGCAAAAATGAAACGCGATTTTGATCTGATCCGAAAACTTCTGATGTTTTTTGAAGCCAAACCAGGTCCCGAACACATTGCGGTTCCGCCGATTGAAGGATTTGACGATCTGACTATTAAGTACCACTTGCTGCTTCTGCACGACGCGGGATTTCTGCGATGTGAACCTATCAAGTCATCGACCAGCGATCGCGTAATCTATGTACTACCATTCGATCTCACATGGCAAGGGCATGAGTTTTTGGAGAAAATCCGAAATGAGACAACGTGGAAGAAGATCAAGGAGACCGTACTGTCCAAGGGTGGATTCTTGGCGTTCAACGTCATCAATGAGTTAGCAACACGTTTAGCGATGGACAAGATAATAGGCCCCCAACCATGAAGAAAAAACGGGAGCTTCTTATACTGGCGGAAACAGTCTGCGTTTGGCGTTTTATATAGATTGTATAATCATAGTTGAGTTTCTTTATCGGGAGGTATGTCTATAATGAATGTCTTTGAGTATGCTCTTCGGCACATAACGCTACAAATTCCAGCCGCAGCTCGGACAAATAGGCCACGATTTGTCTTCGGGGAACGCGACTTAGTTGTCGAGAAAGTTGCTATCGAATATTTTAGGGGTGAAGGGTGGTGGGTTATTAAGGGGGATGATGCACATCTTTTCTTCTCTTTCCTTTCCGCAAACTTCAAGAACAGTTTTTTCTACGACGTTTGCTCAGGTTACGTGGGAGAACAAATATCAGAGTTCTTTCAAGCACTTCGGAAAAAGACTGACACAGCAATTAACTCGGGGATGATTGAAGAAGGTCATCTTGAGCAAGCAGCAGACTTTATATGCCAATATTACAAGAGTCCAAGCGACCATAGTCGATTTCGCAAACTTGCTAAACTTCTTTCAAGTGTCGGACAACAGAAAATGGTCGGTTTACTACGAATGTATAGTCAGGTTGGCTATACAACAAAAGGATCTCCAGATCTATTTATGGTCAAGCAAGGTTCCTTTCAGTTTGTCGAGGTTAAATCGCCAGGTGACGCACTTCGTTCAGAGCAGTACGATTTTATCGAGAGATTTCAAATGTTAGTATCAAATGACATATTGATTTTCCGAGTTTTGCCAATGGGAAGCGAATATAAAATTTAATCTGGGAACAGCACACAAATTTCCTGACGACGAATAACCGTTGCCAAAGTGGTTTTGGGGAGACGAAGACAGCGTTAAGGGTACAGCTAAAACCGCTGTAAGGCCGTCTAATATAAGCAGTTATGGATTTGTGTCCCCATAAACAGGGGCGGTTTTTTGTGTATTTTTCGTGCCTTTTCGTGGCTATTTTTCGTGTGGTTTTTCGTGGTTATTTTCGCCGTAACCTCTTTCCTTATATCGGCTTAAATTCTGGATACGAACTATCCTATAAAACAAATGTATCAAACAGTTGTATGATACAACTGTTATCCATTTTCGCGCAAGTCGAAAACCCTTAGATTCAAAAAAAATAAAAAATTCTTACTCCTTATCCAATAAGGACTTATCGTTTTTGCCCCCATCAGGAAATTCCTTAGTTTTCGTCAAAAGCGCAAGTTTGCGCCATAGGATAGAGGGACGCATTGGCGGCCCGAAGGCGGATGACTGAGGTCGGAGGACGGCCAATCTGTCTTCTGTTATCTGTCCTCCGTCATCTGTGAAAAGGGAGGGGATTATGAAAAAAGTTAATTTAACAATTGGGATACCAGTTTGGCTGGACAAGGTGTGCGCCTGGCCTGTGATGTTTTATCGCAGGCGCAAATTCGGTTACGACTTTCGCAGGATATACCTCGGCGAAGGCGAATGGACGATAGTTGACGCCGACGTCTATTATCGCCTCGGAAATATCAAATGGTGCTTAAAAGGGCACAAGACAAAACTATACGCCATTGGAGGTGTTAGGAACGGATGCGGTAAAGGAATAGAAATGGTACATTTGCATAGGGAGATTGCCAATGCGCCAAAGGGGCGGATCGTTGACCATATAAACGGCGATTCCCTCGACAATCGAAGAGCCAATCTCCGTTTGGCAACTCGGTCTCAAAATTGCCAGAATGCGAAAAAAAGAAAAAATACCTCATCGCGATTCATTGGCGTTAGTTTTCAGAAATCGCATAAAAAATGGTGGGCATATATTAGCTTTGAGAAAAAAAGAACGCATTTGGGCTATTTTGACAATGAAATCGACGCTGCACGCGCTTATGACGTAGCGGCCAGGAAGTATTTCGGCGAATTCGCCCGTCTTAATTTTCCGGAAAACTCTCAATCTCATTCCAAATGACGACACGTAGCGAAGCGCAGTGCCCGCTTCGGAATTACGATAGATTAAATGCTAACGACTCTTTACCCGTTAAACGAGGTCGCAGGCGTCAGGGGGCATCCAGTGGGCGTCTTTGCCATCCCACTTTACGTTGCAGCCAATCGGGTTTGTCATCGGCGTAGTAACCTTTTTGCCCGCGAGAATTTCCGCCAGAGCGTTTTCGAGGTCATTTACGGTCATCTTGCTTGTTTCACGAGGATTATCAACGCCTCGGCCGGTATAAACGAGCTTTCTTTTTTCATCGAAGACAAAAAAGTGCGGCGTGCGCAGCGCGCGATAAGCCCGTGCGATATCCTGGGTATCATCGTAAAGATACTTCCAGGGAAATTTGTGCTCATTCATACGCTTGACCATATTATCAAACGAGTCCTCCGCGTAGGTATTTGGGCTGTTGGAGTTTATGCCGACAAACTTTACGCCTTTGGGCTCGAACTTTTTGGCGGTCTTGCTTGTAACTTCATCCGACCCGGTTACATAGGGACAGTGATTGCAGGTGAAAAAGACGACTAAGATTTTGGCGTTCGAGAAATCTTTGAGTGAATACGTCTTGCCGTCGGTTGCCCGAAGCGAAAATTTCGGAGCCCCTGAACCAATTGATAACGTAAAGGCCATATTACCTCCTGCTATTTAATAAGTTTTATCAATTTTTCACAATCCATTTTGCTTTGTAGAAAAGCTTATTTGTCATTTCGACCGAAGCGGTGCACAGCATCACTGAGCGGAGAAATCTGTTTAAATAAGCAGATTCCTCGACTCGCTTCGCTCGCTCGGAATGACACCACACGAAAAAGCCATTCTCACTTTACGGCTGCTCATATTCTATTGTTCAACCGATTTAATTAACAGCCCAAATTTCTGGGAAAGTATTTCGTCGTTAGTATTTAGTATATCGTAATTAGGATGCCGCAGCAATTCGCCGCCGTACCGGCGACGGCTAAACGCGCCATTTTTGGCGAAACCGCTGCCTGACGAACAAAAAGCAGTTCATAGGTGGTAGTATTAGAATAAACCCCTGCGGCCCGGGGGAGAATAAACGGTTTGCAAAAAGTGGGGAAATTGAGTAAATTAACGCAAGTGTGCAAGAGCACAAGTACACAAGCATTTGCGACTTGTGCACTTATGACTTATGCTCTGTTGGCCAAGGGCCAACCGGCCGAGTGGCGGAATGGCAGACGCTGGGGACTTAAAATCCCCTGTCCTAACGGGCGTATGGGTTCGACTCCCATCTCGGCCAATTTATTTGCCACGAAGGCAAAAAAAGTGCATAAGCGCACAAGGTAAAAGTGCACAAGTTACTTGTGCTCCTGTGTTCTTTTGACTTGTGCTCTTTCGTGTGTTTTAGTGGCGGAAAGATTTTAAAACGAGGTGATGTGGAAATGGCGAAAAAGGTTTTCAAACTGGCGGACGTGGCAGAGCCGAATCTGTACCGGGAAGTGTTCCCATATACCGAATTTCCAATTACGAAATTCGAGAAGCGGGGCGTGCCTTACGAGTTGCCCGAGCAGATATGGATAACGGACACGACTTTCCGCGACGGCCAGCAGGCCCGGCCGCCATATACGCCTGAGCAGGTTTTGAGGATATACGACCTGCTGCACGAAATAGACGGAGATACGGGTCTGATTCGGCAGTGCGAGTTCTTTTTGTATTCGGACCGCGACCGCAAGGCGGTTGAGCTTTGCAAGGCCCGCGGCTACAAGTATCCGGAAATCACCGGCTGGATTCGCGCGGTCGCGGAGGATTTCAAATTAGTCAAGCAGATGGGCCTTGCAGAGACGGGAATTCTGACCAGCGTCAGCGATTACCACATATTCCTGAAGCTTCGCAAGACCCGCGCACAGGCAATGGCGGGGTACTTGGAGATAGTGAAGGCGGCTTTGGACCAGGGTGTTTTGCCGAGATGCCATTTTGAGGATGTAACGCGGGCGGATTACGATGGATTTATACTGCCGTTTTCCGCGGAGCTGATGAAGCTTGGCGAGGAGTATAAAAAGCCGGTGAAGATTCGGCTGTGCGATACGCTTGGTTTTGGATTGCCCTGGGCGGGTTCTGCGCTGCCGAGAAGCGTGCCGAAACTTGTCGCGGGGCTTCGCAAGATTGGTGTGCCGGGCGAGCAGCTGGAATGGCACGGGCATAACGATTTGCACAAGGTCGAGGTCAACGCCGCGACGGCGTGGCTGTACGGGTGCTGTGCGGCGAACAGTTCGATATTCGGCGTGGGCGAGCGGACGGGCAATCCGCCACTTGAGGCGATGATTATCGAACACGCGCAAATCAAGGGGATGATGAAAGGCGTTAACTATGCGGCAATAACCGAGCTTGCCCAGTATGCCGCAAAAGAGCTTGGTTTCGATATAGCCAGCAATTACCCGCTTGTGGGCAGGGACTTTAACGTTACTCGCGCGGGGATTCATGCGGACGGCCTGCTGAAAAACGAGGAGATATATAACTGCTTCGATACCAATAAACTGCTGAACAGGCCCGTTGAGGTCGCGATTACAGACAAGACCGGCGCGGCGGGGATAAAGCACTGGATTGAGTCGCGGTTCCAGATGGAAATTATGAAGCATGACCCGCGGGTGATAAAGATAAGAGACCGGATAGCGGCGGAATACGCTTCGGACAGGTCGTCGGCGATTTCGGACGACGAGATGTTCAAGTGGATAAAAGAGGCGTTCGGGGACGAGATGCCTCCGTTGAGATAACTTGCCACTAAGACACTAAGGCACGAAGAGATTTAAATGGTGGAAACGGCGATAAAAGCGGTGGTATTTGACCTGGGTGAGACGTTGCTGAATTTCGGCAAGATGGAGACGATGCGGGTCTTTAGACAAAGCGCGACGCAGACCTACGATTACCTGATAAGCCACGGTCAGCCGGCGGGCAGTTTCTGGTGGTATTTTGTTCGGAACCTGGTTGCAATCCAGGTGAGGACTTTGTGGGGCAATATTACGGGAAGGGATTTTGACGCGTTATCGCTTTTGAAAAGGTTCGGCATCAGACGCGGCTACACGCTAAGTGAGGAACAGTGGCGGGAGTTTGGATGGCTGTGGTATGAGCCATTGAGCAGGATTGCGAAGGTTGAGCCGAATATAAAAGAGACGCTTGCCAAACTGAAGGGGATGGGGCTTAAATTAGGCATATTGAGCAATACGTTTGTAAGCGCAGGGTCATTAGACAGGCAGCTTGAGCAGCTTGGTATGCTGGAGTTTTTTCCGTATCGACTTTATTCTTACCAGTTTGAGTTTCGCAAGCCGGACAGGCGGATATTTGAGGCGGCGATAGCAGAGACAGGTGAGCCGGCGGAGAATATACTTTTTGTTGGCGACAGGATGTACACGGACATCAGGCCGGCGTTGAAAGCGGGAATGCAGGCGGCGTTGAAGTCGGCTTACACGAATAAGGGTAAAGAAGTGCCGGCTGGTGTCTGGAGAATAGAGCAAATAGCGGAATTACCAGCCATTATTGAGGCGGTTAATACAGAAGGCGGACGACGGAAGGCAGAAGACAGACAATCTGTTCTCCGACCTCTGTCATCTGTCCTTTAATGAGGTGTTGAATGAGTAAGCAGGTTGTTTTTCAAAAGTGTATAAACCCGGATTGTGCGGCGGAGTATGATGTCAGCGAAGTGATATTCAAGTGCCCGAAGTGCGGGGACCTTTTGGATGCACAATACAACTGGGACAAAGTAGAAATCCCAAAGACGCTGGCTGATTTCGGCAAACGCTGGGCGAACAGGAATAATCGGCTGGATTTGTCGGGGGTGTGGCGGTTCAGGGAGCTTTTGAATTTCTGCGATGATAAAAATAAGGTAACAATCGCGGAAGGGCAGACGATTTTACAGGCCAACGACGATGTGGGCAAATACGCGGGAATGAAGGCGGGGCGATTGTTTTTGCAGTATGAGGGATTGAATCCTTCGGGGTCATTCAAGGATAACGGGATGACGGCGGCGTTCAGCCACGCGAAAATGGTGAGTGCGAAATCCTGCGCATGCGCATCGACGGGAAACACGTCAGCATCGGTTGCTCTTTACGCGCACAGCTGCGGGATGAAATGCACGGTGTTTATCGGGTCGGGCCGCATTGCTTTCGGCAAATTATCGCAGGCGATGGATTACGGCGCGCAGACGATACAGATAAAGGGCGATTTCGATGACTGTATGAAGCAGGTGCAGGACGTCTGCACGAAACTCGGGTTATATCTGCTCAACTCGCTCAATCCATTCCGGCTGGAAGGACAAAAGACGATAATGCTTCGGATTATCGAGGGGCTTGGGTGGGTCGTGCCTGACTGGATAGTTGTGCCGGGAGGCAACCTGGGCAATTCGAGCGCGTTCGGCAAGGCATTTTACGAGTTAAAGCAGCTTGGTTTGATTAAACGTGTGCCGCGATTAGCGATTATCAACGCGACTGGCGCGGATACGCTGACGGATTTGGTGAACAACAAGAAGTTGGTGTGGAACAACGGGAATGTTAATAACAAGACAATCGCCGATTATTACGCGGACCTTACGGCGAGAAAGTTTTCGCCTCATACGTGCGCATCGGCGATAGAGATTTCGCGGCCTGTGAATCTGAAGAAGTGTCTGCGGGCGATAGACGTTTGTAACGGCGTTGTGCGGGCGGTTAGCGACGAGGCGATTTGTGACGCCAAGGCGGTGATAGGCAAATACGGCCTTGGCTGCGAACCAGCATCAGCAGCATCGGTTGCGGGCCTGAAACTGCTACAAAGCGAGGGCATCGTAGGGGCAGATGAGCGAGTTGCGTGTGTGCTTACGGGACATGCGCTGAAGGACCCGAATGTTACGGTGAATTATCACAAGGAAAAGCAGGGGCCGTTCAGCAACCCGCCGATTGAGGCGCCGAACGATTTTAACGAGATATTGAAGCTTATAAAGTAGCAAAGAAGCCAGCAGAACCTACAGACTCGGGTTGTCCGTTTCGTTGAACGCAGCGAAGCTCAAGCCGAACTTAATATCGCCCGACGCAACCTTAAGGTCTGACTTGATTATCGACACCGTAAATGTGCAGTTGTCGAGGTCTATACTTGCCGTTACCAGGGTATTAACATTCTCGACAGGAGTGATAACCGGATTGACTTTGCCGCAATTATATAAATGTCCTTTCCCGGAGACCTTAAAGCTGCCCGGTGGGATTGTGAAGGTCTGGGTGTTTGTATCGTTGGCGTCGCTTAAGGTAATGACGACTTCCTTTGTGACCAGATTTGGTTCGCCGGTATCGAGGTTCATATCCGCCACCGCAATATCACCGCTGACGGACAGTGTATCAGACGATGGTTTGGCAACGTTTTTGACCTTTGCCTTGGTGACAATAAGCGTGTCTTTATACAATCTCATAAGGCGGGCAGGTATCAACTGTTTGCTGCCGTTGACAACCGTTTCGTCGGCATCACCCGACATTTGATGGCTGCCCATAGTGAATCCGAGTTGAACCGGGCAGGCCAGGCCGGTCAGGTCGAGGTTATCGGCCTTTATAGCAAAGGTTCCTTTACGGAAATCCAGCGTGAGGGAAGTGATTTTTCCCGGCTGTCCCTTAGAAACTTTGGCCAAGTGCGTGAACTTTGTTTTGCTATTGACCAGTGTGGGGTTGAAATCACTTAGAGTTTCGGTGTAAACGACCTTGCCATCAGTTACAGAGATGATATTAACTTCTACTGAATTTATATCGCTATAGTCACTTGGCAGCGCAATGGTTCCAGATGCCTCGAAGGTATCTTTCATATCATTGTAGTCAGCGTTGTTATGATACTGGGTTTTGCCGGCAGTAACCTTACATTTGGTGATTGTCAGAGAAGCTCCCGTCTGAAGCGCTATATGACAAACAGTCAGAGGCGGGATGGTATATGTGAATGCGTTGTTTGCTATATCGGTGATTGCGGCGGTCTCCGTAATAGTGGGGCTGCTGCTGTCAAATCGCCACACTCTGCCTGACGTGAAATTTTGCGGGGTGGTGATATTGAATGTCCCTTTGATCGCGTTGTCAAAGTTTTTGTTGATGACTATCAGGTGAAGAGCGTTGGCGTCAGTAGTCGATACCGAGGCGTAAATAGAGCTGTCAACTTTATTGGACATAGTCGAGTAAACTTCGATATCGCCGAATGTGGATTTGTTGCCGTCGTAATTTCTATATATTTTAATTGCAGCATCAACATAAGCTCCGCTTCCCCAATAGGTTGCGATATAAACACCGTACTTGCCGAAGATACCGAGTGCGTCCGCTGTTGCGATGCCGCCTGAGTAGTGGTCTTCTCCGCCGTATGCGTATTCAGAGATTGAGAGATTGGTATCGGGATAATAGGTATTAATAGAGTTTTGCAAAGGCGGCAAAATGGGCAGCCACTGACTGAACCATTGTTCTATCCAGCTAATTTCGTGGTAATCGTAATCCCAAAGCGACCTCGGCGCCTGCATACGCGCGCTATACATCGCGGTGGTATTTATAGAATTATCTGTAATTCTATTACCGGCGCCGTCCTGTGCCTCAGGATACCAGTGGACATCGAGAGCGTCCAGAAGCCGTTTGCCCGCGACAACAGAGTTTGCCTCCATCTTATCCAGGTAGTAATCGAGAAACCAGCCATACCCGGTACTAAGCGGGGCCGTCCAGTCAGGTGCGTTCTGGAAAGTCAGGTAACCATTGAACCCATAGCTGACGGGGCCAAGCATCTGGGCATTCGGGTCAATATTTTTTACTGCTATGGATAGTTCTACGCTTTTATCTTTATATTCAGCGCAGCTGGTCTGGGCCGGATGGACCTCAGGGTGGGTGTTGCTCCAGATGTCTGGTTCGTTATCGAGACAGTAGAATTTGACGCCGTTGGGCTCGCCAGCGTGACCATAGCTGCTCACAAGGAAATTGACAAATTCATCCATATAGACATTGGGGTCGTTTCCGTCGGGATTGCCAGCGGGGCTGCAGAAAGGGGCGCCTTTGGAGAAAACGGCCTTCTTGAATCTTGGTGATGGTGCTGTTTCTGTAACCAGATTGACTTCGCCATTTTTATCAGCCGAGACATAACCGGCCATTTGGAGTGTTACGATTGAGGCCTGACCTTGTGAAAGGGACTGGTCGTGAAAATCGGTTATGGCCTTTCCGGGTATCATGCTGCTGCTAAGATAATTATCGTTGTTGTAATACCAGTCGTTGCCGGCGTTAGAGAAGTTGTTTTCCCAGTTGTAAGCTGTGAGTCGGTTTCCGCCGTTTCTTCTGATAGTGTAATCGGCTCCGGTTCCCCAATTTGAGCCGTAGATGTATTTGCTGACAGGCGTTCCGGCGACGTCAGTTTTGATGTTATAAGTTACCTTTATATTGGCTGCTGATGTAATTGGGCTGTACGACAGATAGGAAACCAACGCGAGGGTGAGTAAGGTCGTTGCTTTCATTTTGCTTTTCCTGACTTCGCTATCCTGCCCGCCGGAGCCCCAAAAACGACTCTCACCCGGCAGGTAAGCGGATTTTGAGTATGGCTTTATTGTCATCTGACATTTCTCATATACACATCTTACATCGGTATGTCTTCTGATTGCCATAAGTTTTTCACAAGCAATTTGGCCTGCAGATACGCAGAAAGACCGATATGATTGCGATTTTGCGTTCGCTGTTTTAGGAAATATCTTGATGGGAGTTTGTAAAACAACATAATATGATGCGATTTGAAGCCGGTTAAATTCTTCGGGTAACTACATTTGGGTCAGGAAAGAGTGGATTTGAATATTAGTCGCGGCAAGGTGTTTTGGGTTACAGGGGCGTTGCTATTATCTGCGATGCTCGCGGGGTGGAAGCTTTCGGCGGTTCCGCTCGATGACCACGAGAGTTATGTGTCGGTTGCTGCGCGCGAGATGCTGGGGGGCGGCAGCTGGATTGAGCCGACATTCAATGGTGAACCACGACTGCAGAAGACACCCCTTTCATACTGGCTTGTGGCGAGTATCGCCAGGGTTACGGGTAAGGTTGATGAGTTTGCGGCGAGACTGCCGAGCGCGGTTTTCGCGTTTTTGTCCGCCGGGGCGGTGCTGTATTTCGTGAATCGATGGCTGTCGCTGCGAATCGCGCTGATAGCGACGGCTGTTTGGGCGACATCGATTGCATACGTTCACTGGTCACATTCGGCGAGGCCTGAGATGGGGCTGGTATTTTTTGTGACGCTGTGCCTTTTGTCATTTTACTCAGCCGTAGCCAGCGAAGACCGCCGGAGTCGTGTTGTTTTTATGTTTATCTTCTGGGTGAGTTTCGCGCTGGGGAATCTTGCGAAGGGGCCTGCGCCGGTGGTTTACGTTGGGCTACCGGCGGCATTGTATATCGCAATCAACAGACGATGGCGTGTAATTCCGAAATTGCTGCCGGTCTGGGGGATAATCATTTGTCTTGCTGTTGTATTGCCCTGGCCTTTGGCGGCGGCGTATAAAGCGAACTGGGACGTGATGATATGGAAGCGTGAGTTTTTTGACCGGTTGTTTGGTGAATACGCTGCAGGTAATTATCCGTGGTATTATTACTTTGGGATGGTGTTCAAATACACAGCGCCGTGGTGCATTTTTCTTCCGATTGCCCTTGTTGCGCCTTTCTACAAGTCGTGGGGCGAAAAACGGCCGGTTATGCAGTTTTTATGGTTGTGGTTTGCGGCAGATTATGTGTTTCTGATGCTGTCGGGAGGCAAGCGTCAGCATTATCTTCTGCCGCTGATTCCTGCGATGTCGATACTAACCGCTATACTGATAGATGAGATGGCGTTTGTGCGTCAGGTATTCACCCTTAGATATGCGGCAAATATATTGCGGGGTCACGTATTATTTTTCATCGTGGTTTCGATAGCGGTGCCTGTTTATTTCGCCAAGGCGAATATTCCGGAGCCGGCATCCGCGACGGCGTGGGTATATGTTATTAGCTTTTCTGTAATTTTGATTTTGACGACTATAGTTGTTGCAATTCTTTTTGTTAAACGGTATTCGAGCATTGCCTGCGTTACGTTTTTTTGCGGAATCACCGTTTTAATGGCATATCATTACACCGGTTTGCTGAGTATTCTTAGTCCGGACCAGCCAGTGAAGCAATTCGCACTTAAAGTCGCAGAAATGGTGCCGACGACGGACAAGGCGGTTTCATACGGGACAGTGCCCTCCAATTTCATACATTACTTTGGCAGGACCGTTGTGAAAGTGCAGGATGTTTCGGAATTAGACAATCTTTATCAGCAGAATTACTGGGTTGTTTCGTTCGGCAAAGGGATGGATGAACTGTTGCACACAGGGCGATACAAACTTGTGTATATGGATAGAAATGCCAAGGAGCGCGGGGAAAACACATATGCCGGTGGGTTATTTCATAGTTTTCCCTCTTCTGTTCACGCGCCTTCGATAAACAGCCAATAATTTATATCGGGGAGATAAGTGAATGGATTTGATTGGTAGTCGCTGGAAGTTGTTTTTGGTTCTGCTGTTTGCCTGGGCGGTGATATACCTGCCCGGTCTTGGCAGACAAGGGCTCAGGGGTGAGGAGGGGCGGCGTGTTCTGCCTGCGGTGGAAATGCTGAGGACCGGCAACTGGGTGCTGCCTCGCATTGCAGACCTGGATTACTATAACAAACCGCCCGGGATAAACTGGCTTGTGGCTGCCTCATTTGTGCTGACAGGGGAACAATTGGAACTGACGGCGCGGCTGCCTTCGGTGATGTTCGCTCTTATTTTTGTGACGCTTTTAATCTGGATGCCGATTCCCTGGCTGAACCTCGAAGCCCGTTTGATTGGTGCGATAATTTTTCTGACCACCAGCGTAATTATAGAAAAAGGCCGGCTGATTGAAATTGAGATGATTTACACGGCCTTGGCCGGCATAGCGATGCTTTTGTGGTTAAGCATCTGGTCAAGGAACGGCTCAAGCCGGTTGCTGTGGCTTGCTCCATCCATAGTGCTTGCATTTGGGATGCTGGTTAAGGGGCCGTTTATTCTCCTGTTTTTTTATTGTGTTGTGATTTTGGTGTTATATTACTCGAAGAAACTGAAGAGTTTGTTTTCGATATGGCATATTGCCGGATGCGTGATTATTTTACTTCCCTTCTGCACCTGGCTTTGGCTTGCGTTTCAGCAGACGTCCGCGTCTAAAATGTCATCTCAAATGACCAATCAATTGCTCATTCGAATCATCGATAAGATAGATATACCGTACTGGGGACATAATGTTATTATGGAGTTCATGAATTTTCTGCCCTGGCTGGTTTTTTTGCCGATGCTATGTAGTAAGAAATTGACGGAAAGAATTGCCCCGCGATATGAGGCGATTTTTCGCGGCAGCCGGCTCGGAATAGTGATTGGTTTTATTATAATTTCCCTGATGCCAAAAATGGAGTCGAGATACACCATGCCTGTTATTCCGCTGGTATCCGTTTTGCTGGGCTGGGTACTTTCGCTTGAAAAGGAAAATGTTTCGACGGACCGCGTGTGGAAAGGCATATTGCTTGCAGGTTTTGTCGTGTCTTGCGTGACCGCAGCGGTGGGGCTGGTATTTGTGTCCGTATCGGCCGGGGCGATTATTGCGCTGGGGGCGGCAATTTGCGCGACAATTTTTGTTTTTCTGAAACGCGGCTGGATTCAAGGTAAGCCGGCGCTTTCGCTTGTTACAATGTTGCTGGTCATGATTGGAACGCTGCAATATTCTACTTCTTTTCTCAATATTTCGGTGCCGATGGAAAACCGCGCGTCGATGGGGACGGATATAAACGGGATTGTGCCGGAGGGGGAGACAATAAATTTGTTCAGGCCGGGCAGTTTTATTTACCCGGCGATTTTCCGTTTTAAGCCACCCACCAGATATATCTACGACGCCAACAGCATCGACGAACATGTTCATTATATGCTTATAAAACAGAAGGACTGGGATGTTCTAAGCACACAGGATAATATTTCCTCCCGTTCTCCACAGGTAATTCATAAGTTTGTCAACCCAGCACCCAATGAATACTGGTTAGTGCGACTGGGGCAATAAAACAAGTTGTGTGCCGAGGATTAGTTCGGTGGTATTTGCGGCAGCGGATTGGGTATTTCCTCTATAACTCCAGCCTGTTTGAGCCGCATTGCGAACTCAGCCATATTATTGTTGAGAAATAGGCGCAGGGACCGTTTGGTGTCGTGGATGGGGTATCCGTATTTTTCCATTTCATCTTCGACGATACTGGGGTCTATTTTCTGCACCAAAAGCCGGTATGCCGCGATGACGCCGCCGGTTCTTGCTGCCCCTGCGGTACAATGCACAAGGACGGGCAGATTTTGTTTTTCCGCATTGGCTATCGCGGCGACTGCACTGGCGTAATCATTTACATCCCCGGTGCCGTTGCCGCTCATAGGGAACCCTAATACTTTAATGTTCAACTCGGCGGCGGCCTGTTTCTCGGCTTGCTTGTCGGAATTGTGGGGGTCGGCGGAGGTAAGGTCAACAATTATGCGAATGTTGTATTTAGTCAGGGTTTTTTTTATCAGGGAGGCGGATATTTGTCCGCTGCGGTAAATATGTCCCGGCACCACCACGCCGAATCTTTTGGGGACAAAGCGGTATTTGATAAAACCAAACCAGACCCATACCACTAATCCAATCACGATTGCCGGCACGGCAACAAGTAGCCATTTGTGCTTGGCCCCGGAATGTATTTGTGAAGCATTAAGGTTCATTGGGCAATCCTGTCGGCATTGCGGTTTATTTGAATAAACCGCGGATAAAGTTTGTCTCCTGTTCGGTAAGCTGTCCACATTTAATTTTTGCGGCGTCGGCGAGAACCTGTTCGATTGTATTCTGCCGGTTTTCGGCGAGCCATACAGCGGCGAGCATAGCAACGCGGCCTTCGCCTTTGCCGTCATGGACCAACATGGGGAGGTTTTCCTTGTCAGCCATTATATCGAGAAATTTCTGCTGCATATTGGCATCGGGGAAATGGGCAGGGTCGTTGGCGTTTCTTTCCAACGGCATCTCAAAGTATTTGACGCTGTTGCTTCGGACCCAGGTCATTTCCTCGCTGTACCAGTTTTGTTCGCGGTGTTCTGCGGATGAGCGGAGGTTGATGATTGTGGCGATGTGATATTTGTAGAGCAGCCGGGTATAGTCCATTCCTCTGGGCTGGCCGCTTGTATAAAGGATGCCCGGGTTTATACAATTTAAGTCGGCAATCCAGAAGTTTTTGACAAGCATCATGATTGCGCCGACGATAATCGCTATGGTTATAATGGTTTTCAGGGGACTTTTCTTTTTCACCTTTTACTCCGAGCCAAGTGTCTGTCGAGTATGAATTTTTTTGACCGAATAAATTTTTCTGTCTGTGGATTCAAAGTAAACCCTGCTGACCATTTCGCCAATGAGTCCGGTGGCAATAAAGACGGTTCCTACCATAAGGAGGACCGCGGCAAGACCGGCCAAGGGGCCATGGGCGAGGAAGATAGGAACCTTGTAATATATTTTATCGAAGAGGATGTAGGCGACCATAAGGATACTTGCGAGGACGCAGTAGAATGCGGCTCTGCCGAAGAAGTGCAGGGGTTTTGTAAGGTAGCCGAGGAGGAATCGGAGGGTAATTAAATCGAAGGCGACCCTGAATGTTCTGCCGATTCCATAGTTGCTCGAGCCGGAGGGCCTTACGATATTGGTAATAGGTATTTCGATTATTTTTGCACCGCTCTGGCTGAGCAGAGCGGGGATGAAGCGGTGCATTTCGCCGTAGAGGTGAAGCTGCTCGATTATTTCGCGGCGGTATGCCTTGAAGGTTGTGCCGAAGTCGTGGATGTCAACGCCGGAGATTTTTGAGGCGAGCCAGTTTGCAGCCCTTGAGGGGACTTTTCGCATAACGAGGTTATCGACGCGGTTTTTTCGCCAGCCGCTGACGACATCGTAACCCTCGTTGAGCTTTTCGAGGAAAATGGGTATTTCTTCGGGCAGGTGCTGAAGGTCGCCATCCATTGAGATGATGATTTGTCCTCGCGCGACATCGAAGCCGGCGGCGAGGGCGGGTGTCTGGCCGAAGTTGCGCCGAAGCTCTACGGCGAGGACTTTGCTGTCTTTGGATGCGATTGATTTGAGGAGCTGGAGCGTATTGTCCGAACTGCCGTCGTCGATAAAAACAAGCTCGTAATAAAGGCCCGTCGCGGCGAGCGTTTTGGTCAGGCGGTCGTAAAGCTCCTGCACGACGGCGGATTCGTTGTAGAGCGGCACTACGACGGAGCAATCGATTCGCACCGCGTTATTCGTGCTGCGTTTTGCGTCTATATTTTCAAAGTTGGCCATAGTTTATCAGTTTTATACCTGCTTCATTTAAAGATTGTTTTGTTTTTTCGCTGCAAAGGGCCTCAATCTCGATTTCACGCTGTTTGACCAGACGAGTTCGAGTCGCGTCGAGGTCATAAGTATATCCAGGGTGCGTCATTACCTCTGCCGTCGAGGCGATATTATACAATGAAACAGCCCGCATAAAAGCGGTATTTATTTTTCCGACGTGGTTGATGCCGAGGAGGCAATCGGTTTTGAAGAACGCGGAATTTTGGAAGCGGTTAATTTTTGCCATTGCCCGCACGAGCGACGCTCGTTTTCTGCTTTCGCGGTCGGTTAAGGGCCAGGGCAGCCGGCTTACCTGTTTTGGTTCGAAGGTATAGCGAATCGCGGGAATACTAAAGTGTTTTGCCAATCGGCAGACGATGGGGAATATGGAGGGGAAGGAATGAATGTGTTTGTGCGAGTCAAGATGAGTAGGTTTTACGCCTTTGTCGATTAGCCACTGAATCTGAGAGGCCAGCTCGGTTTCGATGGCGATTCGGACTTTGCCGGTTATGAGGGACGCGAGCGTGAGCTTGCCCGGCGATAAAGCGAAATATCCCTGTGAGTCGAGGAGGAGTTTTACGGTATTATCCTGGCAGAGGGGTTTCCCGGCGGTGAGGTTGAGATGGACGCCGAGGCCGAGCACAGGCAGTTTTTTGGCTAATTCGACGGCATGGTCGGCGGCGGGCATATTGGTCATAAGGGTCGTGCTTGTCAGGACACCTTTAGTGTGTGCCTCGACAATTCCTTTATTGACGCTTTCGCAGAATCCGAAGTCATCAGCATTTATAATTAGTCGTTTATCCATCGCAGCAGAGTTTACGTTCGCATCATATCGTAGTCAACTTATTTGGCGAAGCATGAAGCCGCTGATGATGAAACCGATGGCGAGGGCGAGACAGCCGATGAGGTGGAGAATAATGGTGATTGCGCAGGCGCGATGCTGAGTCGGGCCGGTGGTGGAAACGTCGTGAACATTGATGAAGTTTATCGCGGCTACAGAGATGGGCAGACCAAAGAGGAAATACAGAAGTGAAGGCCAGGTCATAATCCTGCCGACAAAGACGCCTGCGACCATAATCACAAACGCGCTTATTACGACAATTCGGTAAATCCAGACAGATGCCGGAACACCGAAACGCACAATAATATTTTTTTTATTAACGGCGGCGTCGGCGGGCAGGTCGGGAAATTCATTTACGAAGATTATGAGGAAAATCAGGATGCCGACGACGCAGGCGGCGGGCAGGGGTGTGATGCCGATTAAACCGGTTTGGAGATAGTAAGAGCCATAGACGGGGAGGATGCCGAAGAGGAAGGCAATGGCGATTTCACCGACGCCGCGGTAACCGAATTTGACCGGCGGTGCGGTATAGAAGAATCCGCCGAGCAGGCCTATGAGGCCGAGGATTAAAATGAATAAACTGTGCGTCAGATACAGGATTATCAGGCCGAGCGATACGCCGACGACAAAACAGAAAATCGCTGCGGCCAGTGTCGCTTTTGGCGAAAGGATATTTTGCTGGATGAATTGTCTGCCGCCTGAGAAGGGGGTGACGTTTTTATTGCCCCAGTCGTTGCCGGAGAGGTGGTCGAAGTAGTCGTTGGCGATGTTTGCTCCTGAGTGCAGGGCCATTATGGCGAACAGCGCCAGGAGGAAGAGGGGCCAGTTGAACGTGCCTGCAACTGCGAAGCCGAGCGCTGAGCCGACGAACACGGGTGATGCACTTGCGGTGAGGAACTTCGGTCTCGAAGCAAGAAATAAGGTGAGTAATTTTAATCGGCTGGAATCAGGTTGCATTTTTTAATACCTCTTTTGTACGGGCGAGGGTGGAATCGACGGTTTCGTCTGTGGTTAGGTCGAGAGAGTGGACGTTTTTGAAGGTTTTAAACCAGGTTCGCTGCGCCTTGGCGAGTTTGCGGGTGTTTTTCTTGATTAGTTCAATTGCATCGTCGAGAGTTATTTGGCCTGCGAGGTGGTTTATTATTTCAGCGTAGCCGATGGCGGAGCGGGCCTGTTTGCTGAGAGGAATCGGTTCGGCGAGGAGCTGTTTGACCTCATCGACGAGACCATCATCAATCATTTTTTTGACTCTTGCATTAATGCGTTTACTTTCTTCGGTTTTTTCTCTGCGTAAACCAATGATTGTCCAATCCTGCGAAGCATTTGTGTCCCACTGCTGCTGAAAGGCAGAGATGGGTTTGCCGGTTAGTTTATACACCTCAAGGGCACGGATGATGCGTCTGGGGTCATTGGCGCTTATTTTGGCAGCGGTGGCGGGGTCGATTTTTTGAAGTTGGTCGTAGAGTTTGTCGAGGCCTTTGGCTTGTGCCTGTGCTTTTAGTTCCTCGCGGATTTGTTCATCTGCGCCGGGACCTTCAAACAGGCCGTGGAGAAGAGATTTTATATAGAGGGCTGTGCCGCCGACGGCGACGATTGGTTTGCCGCGTTTTTTTATGTCATCAACAGCAGCTTGTGTCAGTTCGAGGAATCTGGCGACGCTGAATGAGTCGCCGGGTTCGACGACGTCGATAAGGTGGTAGGGAATCTGGTTACGATTTTCTTTTGGGGGTTTGGCGGTGCCGATATCCATTCGGCGATAGACTTTCATTGAGTCGATGCTGATAATTTCGGCGCCGAGAGATTTTGCCAGGGCGAAGGCGAGTTTTCCTTTGCCTGAAGCGGTGACGCCAAGAATAAGAATCATTTTGGGGTTCATAATTTTTTATCGAAGCCCCGCGGGGCGAGTGTATAATACGATTTTTAAGATTGTAACGCAACTTTTCCGGGGCTGATGTTATGAAGTCAGACAGTGAAATGCAAAGACGGTTTGAGAGAGACCTGGAGCGCAAGGTCAAGCTGGTCAATAAGACGCTTGGCTGGATTTTGTCGCGGAGGGATTTAATCAGCAAAGAGCTTAGGGGGCCGGTTCGTTACGCGTTAATGGGACCGGGCAAGCGCATACGGTCGGCGATAGTGTTGTGTTGCTGCGAGATGATAAGCGGGAAGGTTAATCGCGACGCCCAGATAGCTGCGGCGGCAATAGAGATGGTTCATACGTATTCGCTGATACACGACGATTTGCCAGCGATGGATGACGATGATTATCGGCGAGGGCGATTGACGTGTCATAAGAAATTTGACGAGGCGACGGCGATACTTGCGGGGGACGGGTTGCTGACGCTGGCGTTTGAGGCGCTGGCGAAGGAGATAAAAAATCCTGCGACGGCTGCGAGGCTGATTGGCGAGCTTGCAGAGGCGGCGGGGTCTTCGGGAATGGTGGCGGGACAAATGGCGGACCTTGATTTTGAAAACAAAAACGTTGATGAGAAGATGCTGCGATACATTCATACCAACAAAACAGCGAAGATGTTCCGCTGTGCCGCTGTTATGGGGGGGATATGTGGTTCGACTTCGCTCACCACAGGTGGAAGGGCAGACGAGAAACGATTGAATCGCCTGCGAGAATACGGATTGAAGATAGGACTTGGGTTCCAGATAGCAGACGACATACTCGACGTGTGCGGGACGAGCGAGCAATTGGGCAAGACCAGCGGCAAAGACGCAAGGCAGGGAAAGCAAACGTATCCTGCGGTGGTGGGGCTTGAGAAGTCGAGAGAGTTAGCCCAAAAAATAGCTGATGAAGCGGTTGTCGCGTTGAGGCCTTTCGGTGAAAAAGCGGAGAAGCTTCGCCGGCTTGTTGAGATGCTTTTGAACAGGACGAAATAGAAACTCCAAACACCAAATCTTAAATCCACCTTCGCCGATGCTCCGGCAGACAAGCACCAATTAACAAAATTCAAATCTCAAAACGGCTGACGCCTTGGGAACAGCATTATCAATACTGATAACGGGGTTGGGAGATAAGGTTTTTCGGTAATTTGTGGTGAGGGAATTCGACTCATACAAAATTTAAATAATTGTCGATGAAACAAACAGAACTATGGGAACTTGACTATGGAAATACTGATGTTGCCTATAGGGCTGATGATGGTAGTTATAAACCTCTCGCCGTCAGCGGGTTTGGTTGAGGGGAAGGTAGTTTTTGAATATACGGAAAATTCACAGGTTTTTGGGAATTTTTATGGAACGAGTCATTTATCTTATTACAGGATACGACCTCCGCCGAGGCCTCCTTAGGTAAGTTTAACTTGTAAGTTTAAATTGTTTTTGCGAACCAACGGGCCATCCTTCGAAGTAACTTGGGGTGGCCTTTTTATTTTCACCGCAAATCAGAGGACAGATGACCCCGCTTCACCCAAAGGTGTACGCAGGGCAGGCGGAAAACAGAGGACAGTCATCCATCCCCGGTTTTCTGTCTTCAGTTTTTAATTGGCGACTTGGTTGTCGTGCCAGCCGGCGGGAGCGGGGTTGTATTTGCCGGATAACCAGATATCACCCGGCAATATGCCCGACATCAACCGGGTATCGATTGAGTACTGTTTAACGAAACCATCTTGGTAAGAAGAAGAACTCGCACCGACGATGCCTCTGACGATTTCAGTGATACTGCCATGAACAATGAGATTGTCCAAAGTGCCGGAGGTGTATTCTTTTCTGTTTTGGTTGCTGGACGGGTTGCCGGTCGCTACGTTTTCGGCACCCCAGCCGCCGCCGCCTACGGTGATGGCGGCTTCAACAGTAACATTGTGTGGTAAGCAGCGGAGGTTGTTGGCATCTGTGGTATTCTTTTTATTGCCGATTGGGCAATAGAGGTGTTTATGGCTTGCTCCATAAATAGTATCATTAACGCCTGTTATGAGATTTGGGGGCGCGACGGCGGGGTAGCCGTAACTGGCATTTCCATAGCTGGACATACCCGGGTCAACGACTTTGATAACGCCCTGTGCGATAAGGCCGAGGACATTTGGATTATCCGCAGAGGGCATACCGTTGACGTCGCGTTGAGTGCCGCCGTTATCGTAAACTCTTATTGAGTCGGCTATCCATATATTTCCGGTAGCGACGACGGTCATTGTGCCTTTGACGACCTGATTGGTATCGGTAAAGGTGGCGTTGGTGTCGCCTCCGATTATGACGTTGCCATTGACGTAGATTTGTCCGCCGGAGGCGCTTGTATAGCCGCCGAAGGACTGTGTCACATAAGTATCTGTAATATTAACGGTTTTATTATTGCCGTCATTCGGGTCGTAATAGTGATAGGCATAGATATCATATTTCTGAAATTGTGTGCTGCTGCCAGGGGTTAATTTGTAATCCCATGTGGCGTAGCTGCTTGAACGTCTATAGTGAACAACTGTGCAACTGGGGAAGATGCGAACCTTGCCTGTACCATTGACATCGACATAAAATTGTAACTGAACTGCGGCACAGGGGTCGCAAGGAGAGGCCGGATTACCAGTCACAGCCCTGCCAACCGGAGTGAACTTATATGCAGCGGCGGTGCTGTCGCGGAAACGATTGATCTTGCTTAGTACGGCGTTCGCATCAGTGATACGGACATTGGGCTGGTCGAAGGATATGCCGTTTTTAAAAAGTGTCATAACAGAGGCGTATTTGTCGGTGCCGCCGGTGGTGTATCTGTCTTCGCCCATTTCGACTTTTTGCAGGAATGTCGGGCTGCCGCTTATGGAGATATCGATAAGGTCGGGGCTGTCGTTTTGGTTGTTTATGTGAAGAGGCATGTTAATTACCTCGCCGTCAACGAAACTAACCGCGGTCGTGGCGGTAGAAGTAGTGGTTGTTCCGCTTGAAGGAATCATGCAGGCGCCCATAGCCCAACCGCAGGTTTCCTGAATTACGTTCACATCAACGACTCTTGTGAAAGATGGCCTGCCGCTCATTCCTGTGGAGACTATTTCGAAGATGGCTTTTTGGCCGAGCCAGCCATGGAAGTCA
Source organism: uncultured Phycisphaerales bacterium (assembly GCA_963769245.1). Classification (GTDB taxonomy): domain Bacteria; phylum Planctomycetota; class Phycisphaerae; order Sedimentisphaerales; family Anaerobacaceae; genus Fen-1362. The sequence goes on along the minus strand of CAVYKU010000001.1, from coordinate 204,562 downwards.
ACTGTATAGCTGCAGGTTGCACTTCCAAAGTTGAGGGAGCCGTTGTCGCTTCCTGCCTCGATAGCGCCGAGGATATCTGACTGCTGGCTCATCCAGAAGATGGCACTTTCATAGCCGGCTTCGGCGGCGAGCATGGCTTCGGTCTGGGCTTTTATATTGACGGCCTGAAGGCGGACGCTATAGTCGGTCATTGAGGCGGCCATAATGAGCGCCATCAGTATTAATACACCCACGAGGACCAGCGGCAGAGCGAAACCGTGTCGAGAAGAGCATAAGTTATAAGAGCACAAGTCAAAAGCGTATATGCTCCTTTGCTCTTGTGCACTTGTGCTTTTAGTTTTTGTTAAGGTATTCATAATTTAACTCCTGTACGATGCTACTCAGGCCAGACGTTTCGGAGATAAGTGGCCGTGAGGAAGGTGTTTATTTTATTGTCTGCGGGGTCGTTAATGACCAGGTTCATCCTGACGCTGCCATTTCCATCGCCGGCCATATCTGTTGCGGTATGGGTAAATGCAACGCTGGTAACGTAATGGGCAAGGATGACGGTTTTTACGCCGGTCCCAGTTACTCTGTGTTGGGCGGCGTTGATTGCGCCGCCTGTTACGCCTCCGGTGCCGGTCGTTGGGCCGTAGTCAACTTTGAGCTGGTTGCTGTCTTGATAGAAGAAGGCATAACTGTCCGCGACGCTGGTTGCAGAGAGCATAGTGGCGGTAAGGTTTTGACTCCAGTATCTAAATTCAACGGCCTGCCCCATCAGGATTTCTCCAGGATTGGCGACCGGCATGACCTGAGTGTAAGTTGTGGTGACGCCGGAGCCGGCGGTGCTGTAAATATAATAATCCTTTCTATTTGATTTTCGTCCGAATGAGCAGAATGTGGTAATTGTGCCGATAGAATCAAGCTGGGAATTGGCGTTAGCAGTGTTGTAAGTTCTGTTCCAGCTTTGATACCCGCTTTGGACGAGTATCGCGACGGTGAGCATAACTATAGAGGCTGCAGTTATTGCTACCATGAGTTCAATCAGCGTAAATCCGTTTCTTTTCATAAATTTTACCTGTGAATCGGGACGAGTTACTAATCACGCCTGACAAAAGTAGTAAAAGTGAGGGTGGGGTCTGAACTGCTAACGGTGCCAGGGGCATAATCTTTTCGCCAGCTTACAGTTACACTGAGCTGCTGAAGCGTTACCCCCGCAACCGGGTCTGGATTGGAGCCGCTGCTGACAGGAGCCAGTTGCTGGGCCAGCTGAATATAGAATGTCTGGTAGTCAAGGGTGATTTTATAGGTTGATGAAGTTACGAGCGTAATAAAACCCAGCCCCAGGGTATTGGGGTCATAGTTGGAAGCGCCGCCGTTGCTTTTCCAGTCCTCAAGAATGAGTTGACCGAGACGAGCGGCGGCAATCTGTGCTTCTGAAGCGCGTGAAGGTTTTACGCCATTGTACTGAAATGACAGAGTACCGAGGGCTACTATTATGACAATAGCCATAGAGAGCATTACTTCCACAATAGTGAATCCGTGGAGTCGTGAATTTTTGCAAGAGTTATTCATCATATTCATCTGTCGGCCTAAAAAACTGGTGGTAACTGGTGTGTAAAGCTACACAACCAGATTCTCCCAATCTAAAGTATTGCAGATATTTATGTTATATCCAAAGATACCTATACAGTGTCGTATAAATCGGCATTTCTTATTGATGAGTTGATATAGGAAGCGTTTTGTTTGTCTTGCTGTTGGCTGTGCGATAAACGCCGATATTATAGGGCCAATACTGGTTTTTGAGAAAAGACCAAACAATATGAGGTATTTCGGGGTATATAGGCGAGTTAGGGGGATTTTTGTATAAGAGAAGGGATTTGCGAAGTAATTGGGGGGTGTTGTAGCCGCAAAGATGGTCTGCGGTTTGGTTGAAGTATCAGACAGAATGGTGTATAATCAAAGGTTTGTCTGGAATTGGGTTAAGTGATGCAAAATTCGAAAGAAGCGTATCAGGAATCGGATGTCAGGAGGCCGGCGGAGGCACTGCGTCCGGCATCGACGAGTCCGTCCAGCGTGGACCCTCTGAAGAAAAATGAAGAGATTGGCGACGGGGGCCCTTCGACGGAACTCAGGACGGGCTGGGGGGGGTATTCTCTGCTTAGGGGGATAAACGGGCCTGCGGATGTGAAAAAGCTTTCGGTAGCCCAGTTAAGCCAATTAGCCGATGAGATACGCCAATTCATAATCGAGACGGTGGGCATGACCGGAGGGCATTTGGCGAGCAGCTTAGGGGTTGTTGAGATAACGCTTGCGCTGCATTATGTGTTCGATTTTGAGCAGGATAAACTTGTCTGGGACGTGGGGCATCAGTGCTATGCGCATAAGATAGTTACGGGGAGGAAAGAGGAGTTCAGAAATCTTCGTCGAGCCGAGGGGGTGAGCGGATTTCCAAATCCTGAGGAAAGTCCTTATGACCAGTTCGCGGTAGGGCATGCGGGGACGTCGATAGGCACAGCTATCGGGCTTGCGCTTGGTGAAATGAAACAGGCAAGGCAGAATAAGATTGTGGCTCTTGTCGGGGACGGGAGTATCGTCAACGGGGCGAGTTTCGAGTCGCTGAACAACCTTGGCTTAGCCAAGCGGCAGATGCTGATTGTGCTGAATGATAATTCGATGGCGATAGACGCGACGCAGGGTGCGGTTGCGAAGTATTTTTCGAAGATTCGATTGAGCCAGACATACGATGATTTGCGAAGGACGACAAGTGACATATTGGAACATACGCCCGTGATTGGCAAGACGGTGGAGGAAGCGATAGAACGAATCAAGAAGAGCATTCGTATGGTGCTTCCGGGCGGCCGGCTGTTTGAAAGTTTGAATGTGCCGTATTTCGGGCCTGTGGATGGTCATGATATGGGGGCTTTGGTGCAGTTATTCAGGGCTTTGAAGCAGATTGACCACCCGGTGCTTTTGCATTGTCATACCAAAAAAGGGATGGGGTTTACGCCCGCGGACAATCATCCGAGCAAGTATCATTCGACGGGGCCATTCAAAATGAACGGCGACGTTGTGGAGCCGGCGACGGAGAAGCAGGGACGAAGCTTTACGGATGTTTTCGGCGATGAGTTAGTGAGATTGGCTGAGAAGGACAAGAAGGTTATTGCGATAAGCAGCGCGATGTGCGAGGGGACGGGACTGAAGAAATTCCGCGAGAAATATCCCGACAGGTTTTATGATGTTGGAATAGCAGAAAGCGCGGCGGTTGAGATAGCAGCGGGTCTGGCGAAGAGCGGAATGCGGCCTGTGGTCTGTATATATTCGACGTTTTTACAGAGGAGTTTCGACCAGATATTCCAGGAGGTTTCGCTGCAGAAACTGCCTGTGGTATTTTGCATAGACAGGGCTGGAGTGGTAGGGGCTGACGGGCCGACGCATCATGGTCTAATGGATATCGGGTATTTGCGTATGATGCCGAATGTTGTGCTTGTTTCGCCTGCGGACGCGATTGAGATGGGGGGCATTTTGGAATTCGCGTTGAGCGCGGACAGGGCGGTGTGCGTGAGGTATCCGAAAGAAATAGTTGCCAGCGATCGGATAGTTGAGTCGAGCGGTGAGCCATTTGTCCTGGGTAAAAGCGTGGTTGCCAGAAGGAGCGACAGGTCGGCTGCGGTAATAGTGAGTTACGGGAGTGTTCTTGTTGAAGCGATAGCGGCTGCAAGGGCGCTGGCAGAGGAAGGCATAGAGGTTGACGTGATAAACGCGAGGTTTGCGGCACCGATTGACAGCAGGATAGTTGAGCTTATGGGAGCGGGCAAGCCGGTGATTACGGTTGAGGACCACGGGGTGGCCTGCGGGTTTGGTTCGGCGATAATGGAGACGGCGGGTCAGCACAGCGGCGGATTTGTGCCGCGGCGGGACGGGGGAGCGATTCGGATTTTAGGGGCGCCGAAGCGGTTTGTCAGGCACGATTCACGAACCAACCAGCTTATGGAGGCAGGGATAAATGCCGATAAAATAGCGGAAGCAGTGTATCAGATACTGAATCGACAGTAGTAGTGAATCGAGAATTAATGACAAAATCGAGCCGAGCCAGAACGTTGAGATTGGCGATTTTCGGAGACCGCAGGAAAGGACATGTCGCGGAGGCGATAGCGGATTTTGCGGATTTTATAAAGAGCAATGTCCGGACCATAGTTAATTGCGGGATTGATGAGTGTACACCTGAGAATTTGCAGGAGGCGGATTACGCGGTGGTTTTTGGCGGGGACGGGAGCATCATCGCGTCGGCGAGGCGATTGAGCCGAAGCGATGACAGGACAGGGATTCCGGTAATAGGTGTGAATCTCGGCAAGCTCGGATACCTTGCGGAGTTCAGCGTTGAGGAGTTGAAAGAGTTTTTCCCGGCGTTGATTAAAGGCAAGGTGAAAATTGAGAAGCGAATGATGCTTCTTTGCCGGGTGCTAAAGAAGGGTAGGGAGCGATTTTGTTCGACGGCAGTGAACGACGTATTTATAACGGCGGGGCCGCCGTTTCGGATGATAGACCTGAAGATGTTCGTTGACGGGCAGCATTTGGGTGATTGCGTCAGTGACGGGCTGGTGGTATCGACGCCGACTGGCTCTACGGCGTATGGATTGTCTGCGGGGGGGCCGATTCTGTCGCAGAAGATGGAAGGGATAGTAATTACGCCGATATGCCCGCACAGTTTAAGTTTCAGACCTATTGTTATAAGAGCGGACAGTGTTGTTGAGCTTCGCGGGGAGCGTTTGAATGAGGGGACGACGGTTTCGATAGACGGACAAGTGTCGCTGGAGCTGGAAATTGATGATGTGGTGCAGATAAAGCGGCACAAGAGGGATTTTCTTGTTGTGAATAATCCGCTTCGGTGCGAGTGGGATACGCTGGCGACGAAATTAGGCTGGGCGGAAAAGCCGAAGTATCAGGGCGTTGAGAAGAATAATCGATAATCGATTATTTTGACCACGGTTTACGAATTGCAACGTGGATTTATATGCGAACAGGATGAATTTGTCCGGGGTAGCAGTTAATATGAGAAGCATAAGGTTGGTGTATGTATTGGTGTTTACTTTGGTTGCTTTTGGGGGGGTGGGTCTATCATTGGAAAATCCATCGATTGGCAACCCTGTGGGGTCCGGAACTGTTCCGCCGACGGCGTATCAGCCGGGATTAGTCCATAGCCCAAACCCGATCGATATGAGCGGTAATCTTGTGATTACGGGCAACGTTGCCAACGGTATGCAGTTCAGGGGTGTTGTGCCGTATAACAGTCCGACGAGTTTTTATGCGCCGGCGGGTTCGCTTTGGCGTACATCGGCTGGGCTGGATTCATTTTTGAGGGATACCGCGGGTTCGCAGAATTTCGGGCCGAGCAGCGGTGGTTTGACGCCTTATTATTCACCAACGTGGACGGTAACGACAACGCAGCCGGGCGTGCAAGGAGTGGTTACGACCGGCGGTTCGGGGGCAAATTCATTTGCAGGCACAAATTTACCGAATGCCCAGACAGGATATTACCTACCCGGGTACAATTCTCAGATTAACAAACGGCCGTTGTCGCTGAGCCAGGAGGATTTGGAGAAACTTGTCGAAACGGATGTTACGAAATATCCTAAGGGAAGCGAGGCGGATTCGCAATTGCAGGACCAGTTCTGGCGTGATATGGGAGTAAAGATTGAGCGCAAAGAGGAAGCGGCTGATATCACGGATAAGACGGGGCCGGGGCAGGCGACGAACAGTGAGCCGAGTTTGGAGGAACTGCTTGGCGGGAATACTCAGGGATTACAGAGGTTGAAGGACAAGCAACGGGTTGATAAAGAAAGATTGATGAGCCGGCTAGGCGAAACACCGAAAACGGAACAGGTGGCTGATATATATGAACAAATGAAGGGGCGGCTGGGCAAGACGATTGAATTGCCCAAGAGCGAGGGCATATCTGCGACAAAACAGGCGGAGGCGAATGAGTCGACAGTATCAAAGCCGGGCGTTACTCCCGCGGAGTTCGCGAAGGCGTATAAGAGTTTTGCCGTTTTAAGCGATGACAGGTTCAATCAGCATATGAGGGCAGCAGAAGGTTTTATGAAGCAGGGGAGATTTTACAGAGCCGCGGATGCATACACTCTTGCCTCGATATATAAGCCAAATGACCCGCTGGGTTACGCAGGCAAGAGCGTGGCGTTGTTCGCGTCGGGAGAGTATCTGAGCAGCTCGCTGTTTTTGGCCAGGGCATTGGAGATTTTCCCGGAATACGCGAAGGTCAAGATTGATCTTGTGGGAATGATAGGCGACAAAGATACGGTTGAGAACAGGATACTCGAAGCTCGTGACTGGATGGACAAAAGCGATTCCGGTGAGCTGGAATTTCTGCTAAGTTACATTTATTATCAGATGGACCGGCTGGAGTTTGCGAGGCAGTCGATAGAGGCGGCGGCGAAGAAGATGCCGGATTCACCGGCAGTTATGGCAATGAAGAAGGCGATAGACGAGCGCCTTGCAAAACTTTAACGCATATCGTATATCGTATTTCGTATAGCGACCCCGCTTCGTTTTAAACTACGCAGGGCAGGCGAAATACGAATGACTAACAACGAAATACAAAGCACGGCTTTGAATATAGATGATTTTTTTGCGCCTGGAGGGGTAATAGGTCGGGCGTTTGAGGGATACGAAAGGCGTCAGCAGCAGGTCGAGATGGCCAGGGCTGTGCAAAAGGCGTTATCGACGAAGCGGCATTTGGTGACGGAGGCGGGGACGGGGGTCGGGAAGAGTTTGGCATATCTTGTGCCTGCGATAGAAAAGGCAATTCTTGGGGCAAATCGGGTAGTCATCAGCACATTCACAATCGCTTTGCAGGAGCAATTAATCAATAAGGATATTCCCTGTTTGAACCGGTGTCTGCCGTGGGGTTTCAAAGCCGCGCTGGCGAAGGGCAAAGGGAATTATATTTGCAAACGCCGGCTGGAGTTTGCGATTCGAAGGCAGATGGGTTTGTTCGACAAATTCGGAGATGCGCTTGCGGAGATAAATAACTGGTCGAGAAGGACGGCGGACGGGTCGCTGAGCGATTTGCCTTTTATACCGGATTCGAGAGTTTGGGACGCGGTGAAGGCGGAACACGGCAATTGCAGAGGCAGGAAGTGCGGGCATTTTACGAGCTGCTTTTGCCAGCGGGCGAAGAGGGAACTTGAGAACGCGAATGTGATTGTTACGAATCACGCGTTATTATTCAGCGACCTTGCACTGCGGGAAGAAGAGTTTTCGATATTGCCAGATTATAAGTGGGTGATTATCGATGAGGCGCATAACATTGAGCGAGTGGCGGAAGAACATTTCGGGATTGAAATAAGCAGCGGGTCGGTACGGTTTTTGCTGGACGGGCTTTATAATCCGCGAACACACAAGGGGCTATTGGTTTATACGGAATCGGGGAAATTGACTGACCTGGTTGTCAGGGCGTCGGAGGCGGCGAAAGAATTTTTCAAAAGCGTTAGGCAGTGGGATGAGCGGCACAGGTCACAGATAAATGGGCGATGCCACAAGAATTTTGTTGAGGACAAGTTGTCGGCACAGATTAAGGAATTGCGGATGGGGTTGTCTGGTTTGGCAAAGCAGGTGAAAGACGAGGATGAGCGATTTGAATTGACGCGGTATGTCGATAAATGCACGGGGCTGTTGCAGGACTTGGAAGCATTTTTGCCACAGGCCAAACATGATTATGTTTATTGGGTTGAGGTTAGTGAGAATAAACGTGAGGCGGTTTACCTGAAAAGTGCGCCATTAAACGTGGGAGCGGATGTGAAAAGGAGTTTGTTCGATAAGTTTGAGTCGGTGATAATGACGAGCGCAACACTGAGCAGCGGTGAGGATGTAAGGCAGAATGTAGAAGGCAGAGGACAGAAGCAAAGGAATGGATTTGAGTTTTTCGCGGGCAGGGTTGGTCTGGCGGATTATGACGCGGTAAAATTAGGTTCGCCATTTGATTATCAAAAGCAGGTAACGATTTATATCGAGAGCGATTTGCCTGAGCCGAATGACGAGAAGTTTGTTGAGTCGGCGTGCGAGGCGGTAAAGAAATACGTGTTGCAGACGCAGGGGCGGGCGTTTGTGCTTTTCACGAGTTATAAAATGCTTGGGGATTTCGCGGAACAATTGGCGGAGTGGTTTAAGGAGAATAATATAGAGTTGCTTCAGCAGGGAGTGGGGCTTGACAGGACATCATTGTTGAAACGATTCAAGATGGATGGGCGATTTGTGTTGTTCGGGACAGATAGTTTCTGGCAGGGGGTGGACGTGGCGGGCGAGGCGTTATCGAATGTGATAATTGTGCGATTGCCTTTCGCGGTGCCGGATACGCCTTTGTTGGCGGGGCGGTTGGATAAAATCAAAGAAGAAGGCGGCAATCCTTTTGCGGAGTATCAGCTGCCTTTGGCGATAATAAAGTTCAAGCAGGGTTTTGGCCGACTGATTCGTACGAAGACGGATACAGGCATTGTTGTTATTCTGGATTCCCGCATATTGAGCAAGTCATACGGCAGGAATTTCCTGGCGGCGATACCGAAATGTAAGACCGAAATAGTTGCTCGCGGTAGGCAGTAATCTGTCACTTGTCTGTGACGGGGACATTGTTATCTCAGTGGAAATCGGGAAGTTTTTGTCCTTCAGCGTATTCTGTTACAAAGCAGGAACTCTTTACAAGACCTGACTTGCGCAATTCAATAAAGGCAAGCGGATTTGGCACAGGAGTTTTGAGTAATCGGGCGCGATGGGCGTTTAGCCAGGTTGATTTAGCGGCGGAATTGCCGAAGGTTTGCCGGAGGGAATCGATAAACCCTTTTGTTTTGTAACGAGCCACAGCTATATCTGAGCCGTTCCATTTCGAACGGGATACGACACAGATGTTGTTGTTTTTAAGAATCTGCCCACTTTCAATTATCTTGTCAAGGTTTTTTATAAAGTTGAGCGGGCTGGTTTGGGACCAGAAGTTTTTTGCAAACATGCCCCGGTAATTGGCGGTTTTAACAAAGGCGTATTTTGAATTTGTTCGCAGGGTTTGGCCGAGAGCTCTATGGATTATTTTTTCCGTGTTTAATCGCCGGCGTGTTTTCAGGAGCACCGCTTTAATAAGAACTTTTCGGGTTTTTTTGCCTGTCCCTGTCCGGGCACAGTATTCTGTGAAGAATCTCATTCGGTCCGTCCTGCTGAGGAAGCCGGAGGCGCTGATATTGAGCTGCACGAGATTTTTGACGCGGAGCCAAAACGGGAGCAGGACGAATTTTTTTGTTCTGGCGTTGTCGATGAAGAAGAATCGCCAGGAAGCTCTTTCGGAGCTAAGCAGCACATTGCCGAAGCGCAAGTTGCCGTGGAAGATTCCATTTGCGTGCATTTTGCCGATGGTTCTACCGAAATTACGTATCAGGTCCCTGTGGGCGGACAATTGTTCGGGGGTCGTAATTTCGCGTGTTTGGCGAGCAATATCAACAGCTCTTTTTGTGTTTTTGATTCCAAGTGTAACCGAGAAGCTTTCGGAATGGAAAAGGTCTGAGCGGTACTCTCCGATAGCGATAGTTACGGGGACATCAAAGCCGTTTTGCGCAAGCATCGTTTCCGCTTTATGCGAACGTTTCGCCAAACTTCCGAATATAAGGGATTTTATAGAGGCGAAGCCTGATTTCCGGAAAAACCACTTTATGTAAACATCTCTATCGGCGCCTTCAAAGGGGATGTTAAATTTGCAAACGCGGCTGAACTCGGAAGACGGCAGAGTTGTGAGCGGGTATTGTTTTCGCAGGGTTTCTTCGCCGGATAACAGGGCCTGCCCCAGGTCACTGCCCAAGAAGCTCTTCCTGATATACAGAGTAAGGTTATTTTGCTTAATTTTTACAAAATCGGCATCCAAGGTCTCACCCTTATTATTGCGATGGCTCGCGTGATATTTTCCAGACGGTGGAATATAGCGGAATTGGGCGAAAGAAACAAGTTTTTAAGGTGGAGGGAGAAGTTAGAAGGCAAAGGTGAGAAGCAAAAGTGCAAAAGGGGGAAAGTAAATCTGGCAGGTCAGTATTTCCCGTAGGTTCTTGCGGTTTCGACCATAGCGAGGAGGTTTGCGTCTGGTGTATCGCGGCCACACTGGTCACCTGTCGAGAGGATGAACCTGCCGCCTTCGGCGGCATCGTCAATCGCTTTTTTGCTCGCGGCGATTACGTCATCTGGTGAGCCGTAGAGCATCGTTTCGGTTGTGTGCAGGTTTCCTTTGAGGGTGAGTTTTCGGCCGTAGAGCTTTTTGATTTCGGCGAGGTTGCAATCGCCCATAGGAGGGATTTCGAGCGGGTCGATGACGGTTAGGGAGGTTTCTTCAGCCATAATTTTAATCAGGGCGGTTTCAGGGCCGCAGGAATGGATATGCGTAGGAAGTCCGGCTGATGAAGCAAGTTCGATGGCGCGCTGACGGCGGGGTAGGCGAGCTGGCGAAAGATGTCGACGGTCTGAAACACAAGTGTTCCCGAGCCGCCTACGCAGAGGAAATCGGGCAGGATAGGCATTTTCATAATGCTGGCGAATCTGCGTTCGACGCGTTCGATGAGAATATCTCGCCAGTAATCATGAAGTTCCGGGTGGTCGTAGTAGTTGTAGATATCCTGTTCGCAGGAAAGGATTGAGGAGCTTGCGAGGAATACGCCGACAAGACCCTGGTTGCCCATAAGCTTTTTTACCTTCGCTAATCCTGCGGGGCTGTTATCGGCGGGCTTTACGTTTTCGAGCGGCTCAAAGCGTGTGGAGACATCGGGCAAGCCGATTTTGGAAGGTGGAATCCACTCGGTGGGAGAATCGGCGACATAATAGACGCAGACGCGGGGTTCCCAGACGCGTTTGCGGTTTTCGAGACGTGAACGCTGGACGACGATGCGTTCGGCGTTTTTGAAGACGATGAATCGCTGCCATTCGCCCGCGGGCAGGATTTGTTTTTTTTGTTCAGCGGTCAGAGGCAATCTTTGCCAGGGTGGGTAATCCTGTTCATCGGGGAAGGAGAGCCAGAAGTAGCCATCCATAAGGGAGTCGATATCGAAGCACTTTGCGGCGTCGATATAGGCCTGCCAGATTGGCGGGTCGTTGTAGAGATACAGGTCCCAGAAGGGTTTGCCGGTGAGGCGTGCGGGAATCATATTGGAAAAATCGGGAGATACGGGGACGCAATCGGGAATGTCGCCTTTAAGAACTGTCGTCAATCGTTCGCGAGGAGTCATAGTTTAATAATATATCAAAAATCAAAAAGCAGAATGTAAAAATACATATAAAAATGAAAAGATTCAGGCACCCAGCTTCGCCTCCCCCTTCACTAAAGCTGCGGAGAACAGGCCAGTGAAATGCGTGGCTGAATAAAAAAGCAGTGTTATATGCGCAATTTGCGTCTAAAAAGTTCACTCGTGCGCAAATTTTCGGCATGAAAAAACGTAGAGATGGGTACATTTAAAACTGCTGTAAGGCCTGCGCATATAAACAGTTATGGATTTATGTGTCTATGAGGAGATGGGCTTTTTGAGCGGTTTTTTGGTCATTTTTAGGGCTGTTTTTTGAACGTTTTTTAGACTTCATTTTTGCTGTAAGCGATTTGTGCGTAAGCGGTTAAATTCTGGATACGAACAGTCGTATAAAACAAATGTATCAAACGTTTGTATCAAACAGTTGTTATCCATTTTCGCGCAAGTCGAAAACCCTTAGACGGGAAAATTTTTAAAAATTTTATCTCCTTGTCTCGCAAGGACTTATCGATTTTGGGCATATCAGGAAATCCGGTAGTTTTCGTCAAAAGCGCGAAGTTGCGCCATAGGGTAGAGGGACTATGAGGTTCCGAAGACGGATGACAGAAGATAAAGAACGGAAAACCGAAGACGGACGAAAGGGAGAAGTTAGAAGGCAGAAGACAGAAGTGATTGCGGATTGAATGGATTCCTGCTTCCGCAGGAATGACAAGTGAAAGGGGAAACGAAATGGGATTTGACGTGAAGATATTTGGGGACGGATTCGATGCGGAGTATCTGGAGTGGTTAGTGGAGCAGCGTTGGCCGCAGATACAGGTACACTTCGGGAAGATGTGGGAGTATTACGCGAACCCGATAATGGATTTGCGGCGTGGGGCGAATCATTCCGTCGAGCAGAAAGTTAATGAAAACGGCAAGTGTTACATTCAGGCGCAGGAGTATGGACTGCCGGCGAGGATAACTGGGTTGACGAGGTGCGCGGAGGCGGGGGTGTATGGCGGGAGACCAGTCGGGGACATAAGGCGCAAAGAGGTGGTGATTGAGAATGACATAGCGTGGCGGGTAAACGCCGCGGTGGATTTTTTGTTTGGGAAACCAATAAGCGTGGTATGCCGAGCGTCGGATGGCACGAAACGAGCAGAAATCGAAGGGATAATAAAGGCGGTTTTTTCGGCCAACGGCGGAATCGGGTTTTTGCAGGATATGGCGGTGCTCGGGGGCGTCTATGGGTTCGTCGATTGTATGGTCAGGCCTGGCCGGGAAATCTACGAGCGCATTTCGGACACTCCTTCAAACCTCACATACGAGGTTGTGCTTGAATTGGCACGCGCAATCGGATTAGAGCTGATAGAGGCACCTCGGGCACTGCCCGTTCTTGATGAAAATGATTATCGCAAGGTGGTTTACTACGTTCAGCATTTTCAGCAGGCACGGAACAAAATAGCGGGAAACGGCGGGATATTGAATCGGCTACTTAGGCGGGATGGGGACAGAAGACAGGTTATATCGGTGACGGAGATAACATCCGCGGAGGTGTGGCAGAGGTATGAGGACAAGGAGCTTGTGGCGGAGGGGAAACTGCCCTGGGGATTTTTGCCTGTGGTTCACATTCAGAATATGGCGCAGCCATTTTATTACGAGGGGCAAAGCGACGTTGAGCCGCTGATGCCAATACAGGATGAACTTAACACGAGGTTGAGCGACAGGGCGAGCCGGATAACGATGCAGTCGTTCAAGATGTACCTTGGCAAGGGGATAGAGGGTTTCGCCGAGAAGCCCGTGTCGCCTGGGGTGATGTGGCATACGGATAATCCGGACGCGGCGATAGAGGAGTTCGGGGGTGATGATGACCATCCGAGCGAGAGCGCGCACATAGAAGAGATTCGCGAGGCGATGGACAAAATCAGCGGGATGACGCCTTTGGTGGCGGGGGTAATTCGCACGAAGCTGGGGAATCTTACGAGCGCGGTTGCGCTTAGGTTGACGATGATGGGGATGCTGTCGAAGACGGAGCGAAAGAGATTCACATACGGCGAGGGACTAAAGAAGATTGCGGGGATGGTCATGGAGATTCTTAACAAGGCGAATATTTACAAGACAAACGAGCAGGACAGGGACATGGAGATAATTTTCCCTGACCCGCTGCCTGAGAATGAGATGGAGAAACTTGATGAGGCCAAGGCAAAGAAGGAGCTTGGTGTACCTGTTGAGAGAGTGTTGAAAGAGCTGGGGTATGAAACGATTGTGTAAAAAGGCAAAAGGAGAAAGATAAAAAGGTAAAAGTTAAAAGGAGAAAGTATGAGTCAAGTTGACGAAGTGGTACTGCCGGGGGCAGAAGAGGGACAAGGCGAGGTTGATGACGTGAAACTTGTTCCTGTAGGGGAATCGATAAGGTACCGCAGGCGGGCACAGGGAGCTGAGAAGCGGGTCGAGGAGCTTGCGGGGGAACTGGCCGAGGCGAGAGCTGAGGCGACGAGGTTGGCTGACGAACTTAAGGCGACACATAGGGAACAGGAATTGATGAGACGGCTGGCTTCGGAGGGAACACGCGATTTGGAGGCGGCGATGCTGATGGCCAAGGCAAGACTCGCCAAAGACGAAAAAGGAGACCTTAGCGGCGTTGTGGAGCAGTTGAAAAAAGAGAAGCAGTATCTGTTCCATCGACCAAGCTCGGGACAGGTTGGTGAAAAGACATCAGAGAGTGTGGCTGTGAGGACATCGTCTGCGAAAGAGCAGAGAAGCGGAGCCGGAGTGCTCGAGCGGTCGGCCAAGAAGGCCATAGGGACAGGAAGCAGGAGTGATTTGCAGGAGTATATGAGAAAGAGAAGGAGTATCGTTTAGCGGACAGCGAGTGGTTAGTTTTTGGTTCTTAGTGTTGAGTTTTGAGTTGAATAAGGTTGTGGATTCCTGCTTTCGCAGGAATGACAAAGACAAACGGAAGTGACAAGAAAGAATAGGAGGACAAGAAGATGGCATTTACAGGAAAAGCGACGTATTCGGCTGGTGCAAGTTTGCCGGAATTGGCGGAAGATGTGGCGGATTTAATCGGTATAGTATCGCCTTATGAGACGCCGTTGCTGGACGCATTAGGCGACCCATTGAGAGAGGCGACAAGCACGCATCACGAATGGCTGGAGGATGAGCTGCTGCCTAACAAGGATGCGGTGAATGACAGCACATTTACGGACCCGGATATTGACACGCAATTTGTGGTTGATAACGGGAGCAGGTTCAGGACCGGCGACCAGATACAAATTGAGGCAAGCCGGGAGCTGATGCTGGTTATCGGAGTGAACGGCAACACGCTGACGGTGACTCGCGGATACGGTGGAACATTGCCCGAGAGTCTTGCAGATAACAAGGTGATTAATATCTTGGGCAACGCGGCCTTGGAAGGTGATGACAAGCCGGGGATAAGGTTTACCAATCGCAGCAGGCGAGGCAACTATACGCAGATATTCACGGCGACGGTTGAGGTATCGGGGACGGACATTGCGGCAAGTCATCTTGGGCTGGCAGATGAGATGGATTATCAGAAGCAGGAGCGGCTGCGCGAGCTGATTCGCGACCTTGAGAACACGGTCATCAATGGAGGTCAGCCGTCGAGCAGTCCGCAGGGTGGGGACACAGCGAGACGGACAATGAAGGGTGTTGTGCAGCATCTTGCGACGAACGTGTTCCGAACAGGCGACAGCGGCTTCCCGACGGGAGTGGACCTTGACGAGACAAAGATTAACTACGCGCTGAGGAAGATATGGGCGAGCAGCAACGGGAATGTTGATCTGATAGTCGTGGGCGGTTTTCAGAAGCGAAAGATAAATAGTTTCCTGTCGGCGAGCAGGAGTTACGCGGCAGGGGACACGAAGTTTACCGACATGGTGAACGTTTATGAGAGTGATTTTGGCGTCTGCCGGATAGTAACGACGCGCTGGCTGCCGCAGGATATGGTTCTGCTTCTGGATTCGTCGCGGATAGCAGTATTGCCCCTGGCGGGGAGGAGTTTCTACTTCAAACCACTGGCAAGCAGCGGCGATTATGAATGCGGGGAACTGATAGGCGAATACACGGTGGAGCTGAAGAACGAGGCGGCACATGGGATTATTCGGGGTTTGAGCATAAGTTAAGCGGTTGTCGGAAAGCGGGTAGTTCCGGTTTATCGGGACTACCCGAATCCGACTTGGAAGGAGTTAAATATGGTCAGGTTGTGTGATGACAGAGATGTTTTGAAGATTGAGCCAGCGTTGTTCGGGGGATTGCATCCGGCTAACCAGGTTATCGCGGCGGGAACGGCTGGTGTGCTTGCGGGGACGACGTTTCAGGCGAGCGGAGCGAATTTTGTATCGGCTGGGGTTGAGGCGGGTGATTGTGTTTATCTCAAATCTGCGGATGGCTTGCTGGACGGCGTTTATGAGATTGTAGCGGTGGATTCGGCGACGCAATTGTGTATTTCGGTTTTGCGTGCGGATTCGGAAGCGAACCCGATAGCTCCGCCTGTGGGCAGCGATGTTACCTACCGGATAAGCACATTCAAGCCGCAAATCGCGGATGTCAGTTTGCTGCTGATGGAGTATCTGTGGATTAAGCCGGGTGAAGTAGTTGGTGATGTTTGTGCGGATGAGATTCTCGAATCAAAAGAGATTCGGCAATTGTGCGCGATTGGAACGATAGCGGCAGCATACAGAACATTAGCGAGCGGCGCGAGCGATGATAATTTTAAGGGCAAGTGGCAAAAATACGAGGCGTTGTTCGGCGAAGGGATGGAACGATGCAGGGTCGCGATAGACAAAGACGGAGATGGAGTCGCGGATTCGATTCGTTTCGGCGGGTGCGGACGATTATTCAGGGATTAGCGGAGGACAGGCGATGACAAGGGGTAACGGGAAAAGCTGGACATTGAACAGGACGGTTAATTTGTCGGTTTTGGTGCAGCTGGCGTTTTTGGCGTCGCTGATTGTGGGTAGCTGGGTGAATCTGCAAAGACAACTGGATTCGCTTCAAAGGGACGTAACAAGCTTATTGGAAAGTCATAAACGCTCCACTGATAAGGTTGAAGCACTTCAGGAAAAGGTAATCTCGCACGAGTTCAGATTGAAACAGCTTGAGAAAGGATCGCAGGAATAATGGTAAGGTGCGGAGAGCCCTATCGAGGTCCGTGTATGAGAACATCAATTACATCTGATGCACAGAATGGATGCTGTTATTGTCAATAACGAGAATATCCAAACGACTATTTTTCGGAGCATGTCTTTCGAGCCACTTACCATATAAAGGGAAACTAAGGCAAGAACAAATCCTGGTATCCACCCCCAATGCCATATTAGCCAGAAGTGTTCATTTGAAATTGCCCCCGCACGTGCGAATCCGGGTAGGGTAAAGAGCAAGGCGGACATGACCAAAGCAGCCAGTGAAAGAAAAAAGGGCAAGATACCATAGTTACGTTTGGCCATAAAAAACTCTCCCGACAAAGGGTTATTTGTGAGGTGAGGATAATGAGGGAGGGAATGAAAGTCAAATTCAATTTTAGTTCAGCCGAGGCAGTTACAGGCAGGGCTTAGACGATGGTCTTTGAGGGTATTTAAGACGTGAGGCGATTCCCGGCACAAGCTGATAGATACGGTTTTATTGAAGCTGCGAATGGTATCGATGATATGGGAATAAAATTCAATACGCTTATCTTCGTGGTAACGCAATTTTCCATCAGAGGCGAGATCGGTCAGATTTTGCTTTTGGAGCGATTCTTTGGTTTCGGCGGGATAGGTTTGAGCGGCGAGATGAGAGTGGCCGGGGACAAGGCGGAGCATTCCGATAGTGATGTTTTCGGGTTCGGTGGAAGTGAACATTTTTTGAATCATATTGTCGTAAGCGGTTTGCCAGTTCGGATGCAGGATGCCGGGGTCGATACGGAAACGGATGCGATAGCCATGTTGCTGGCAGAGCCGAGCTGCGTTGATTCGCTCGTCGAGGTCAGCAGTATCCAGTTCGTATTGCCCGATTGCTTCGCGGCTGTTTATGCTCCAGGAAACGACGGCTTGGTTATTGGGTTTGATGGAAAGCAGATTGCCGATATTAGAGCTTTTGGTGAGCAACATAAGAAAGGCGTTAGGCAGGTGGGAGAAGAAATCCACAAGCATCGGCGCGAGGTTTGTAACGTGGTCGAGGGCGAGAGAATCGAGCATTTCACCCATATTGAAGCTTATTTTGTGCAGCGAGCCATCAGCGAGTTTAGTTATTTGCCGGAGCATTGTGTCGTAATTGATGTTTATTTTTATGAAGGAATGGTATTTGCGATAGACGAAGGCGAGATAGCAGTATATGCAACGATAGGGACAGCCGTTGGAGGCGGGAATGAGTTTGTAATAAGGACGGCAGCAGATATGAGAACCGAGTTTGCCGTCGAAATCATTGATGAACGAGGATGTTTGACCAATCATCAGGGTTCGCTTGCTTTCAATGATTGCTTGGCCGGGAGTAGTGGCATTAGAGAGGTATCGTTGACGGCTTATGATTTTGATTTGTGCGGAGGGAAAGAGATTGATGATTCGCTGTGCCTCAGGGGCGTCAGCGACTTTTTCCCAAAGTAGTATCGTGGCTGGTTTGAATTTGCGAGCAATATCCAAAAGGTATTCTCCAGAACATTATTATTTTAACTGAAGAACAGAGGAAATGAAAATGAGAAAAGCAAAAATGGTATTGGTAATGGTGTTGGCGGTTAGTGGTTCGACTTTGCTAACCACGAGCGGTTGTGAAGGGATCAGGTTTTGCGCCGAGCGAGGCGCAGAAACAAAACGCGTGGGTGCATAATCGGACGGCTGCATACGCTTCGCAAACGGCTCAGAGCGAACAGGCATCGGAAAAGTTACAGGAATTAACGAAGCTGTCGGAGACGCAGAGCCAGGCATTTGTGGCGTATTATGGAATGCCGGAGGAGCTGCCGAAGGCGGATACGGTGAATGATGTGTTGAGCGAATCGAATAAGCAGTTGACGGCGACGGCGATAAAGGAATCGAGCCAGAGACCAGACGCCTGGGATATCGCGGATTCGACACTGGAATTAGGGATGGCGATAGCGGGGCTGTTTGGCGGGGCAGGGGCGATAAGGGTTATGAGCTTTTTGCAGCAGGCAAAGGCAAAGTCGAACGCTTTGAAGGAGATTGTTTTGGCCAATGAGATTTTCAAGAAGACAAATCCTGATTCGGCGGAGGCGTTCAAGGATGCACAGAAGAATCAGTCGCCTCTGACGAAGCAGATTGTTACAGAAGTGACGAGCGGGGCGTAGCGATTTCGGATTTTCAGGTAGGACTGCGTATGAATAAAAACCAGTGTTGACCATGGTTTTGACGCTGCTGTGTCAGCCCATTGTAAGCGAACAATAAATTGTTGTGCATGGTCGTTTTTTTATTGGAGCCAGTCCTGGGCAAAGCGGGCAAAGTCAATCAGATTAACCGTGCCGTCACCATTGGGCGATGGAGCGATATCCCCGACGAAAATGGAATTGGTTTGCAGCCAGTCATTAACCAGGAGCGCCAAATCTTCGATATCAACAATCCCGTCGTGGTTAAAGTCGCACAATTTGTAGCCGACCCTGATATAGAAGGAATTTATCTTCGTATCAGAACCGGTGGAATTTGAAACCGTCAAGCTGACCAGATAATTGCCGAAACTTGTGTAATTATGTGACGGATTTTGCTGTCCGCTCGTGTTGCCGTCGCCGAAATTCCACGCCCAGGAAGTGGGCTGGCCCGTTGATGCGTCGGTAAAGCTGACGGAAAGCGGCGGCCGACCGTTAGTGACGTCCTGTGTGAAATCAGCAACGGGCTGAGGCGCTGGTTAAAATGCAATCAGTCTTCGTAACGTTGTTGGAACCATAGGCATTGCTGACAGTCAGACTTACGGTGTAAAGGTTGTTGGGCTCAGTATAAGTGTGAGACGGATTTTGGGAGGAGCTTGTGCCGCCGTCGCCGAAATCCCACGACCAGGAAGTCGGCCCATATTGCGACTGGTCGGAGAAGTCGACCTGGAAAGGAACGGTGCCGCTGACAGGTGTATTAGTAAAAGCAGCCACTGGCGCAGGATTGACTGTTATATAGTTGTTCTTTGTTATTGAATTAGGACCCTCGAGGTTTGTAGCCGTCAAACTAACATTGTAGGTGCCGGGAACATTATAAATGTGATTTGAGTTTTGGTCTGTAGAGGTGTTGCCGTCCCCGAAGTCCCACGACCAGCTAAATGGGCTGTTTGTGGACTGGTCGGTGAACGAAACGGCGAGAGGCGGGTTACCGCTCAGCGGTGAAGCCGTAAACTTTGCCGCGGGCACAAAGCAGGATTCACTAACGCACTAACGAGGCACAAATTACCGTTGGTTGAACCAATTAGAATCTCCAAATCGGGCGTGTGATTAATGTCTGCAACGGCAGGTGACGAATAAATCGGTATGCCGGGCGAAATGTTAACCGGGCTCCAGGGAAGGTTCGTTCCTGCTCCGCCGCCGACAAAACTAAGTGCATACAGTTTCCCATCTGTTGCTGCTACTATGACCTCCGGCAGGTCGCCATATATGGGACTGAGATTATGAATCGTGTCGATATTTGCGATGACAGGCGTTGAGCGAACCATTGTTTTATCGCCCGGGTTACCACAGCGGAATGTCCCCATGCAAGCTGGCGCGCCTCCATTATCCTGCAGGACATATACGTTGCCATTATCGCAGCCGAAAACTACCTGTGTTTGTCCGCTGTAACAGGTTCCTACGGCCGGAGAAGAACGTATAGGCTTCAGCGGCGAGGTGGCATATCTCCAGCATAAATTCAGCGAAGAATCATTATAGTTTACGCAGTACAGGTAGCCGTCATCCGACCCGAACACTATTTCACACCCCTCTGTATTGGGATTTAATTTCGTAATGGCCGGCGTCGTGGTTATTGGACTGTGGGACGGTGTAGGGTAGCTGGTAATAGCATTTCCGTTGCTGTTGAGCACATAAAGGGTCCCATCTGTCCCTCCAATTACCGTTTCAAGTCCCGGGCTGTTCGGCTCAATCTCAGCAACAGCGGCTGATGAAGTGAATGCCTGTAACGCAGGAAAAGGAGGAGAAGGAAATGCCCATTCCTGATTGCCATTTTTGTCAATAGCATAAACGCGGCCATCATTGCATCCAATGATTGTTTCTTTTCCGTTGCTGGGGTCTTCATCGATATCTGCAATAACCGGCGTCGAATTCGAATCAAATCCCACCCCATTGAAGGTATATATGCTGTTTCCATCCTTGTTGTATGCATAGACACCAGATACCGAACTTATAACAATATCCAGATTACCGTCGTTATCGATATCTCCAATTGCCGGAGTGGAGGGGCTCGAACCTATGACCTTTGACCAGAGAAGAGTACCGTCTTTATTCAGGACAAACAGTTTGCCTTGGCCTGCCACCTGTGTAGCAAAAGCAATCTCAAGTCCATTGGCCGAATTGCCGTCGAGGTTGGCCGCAACCGGCGAGCCCATGATTGGGCCGTTGGCAGGATAACTCCAGGACAAACCATAAGCCAGCATACCATATAATCTTTCAGGGTAGGAACCCTGGTTTGAGCTTCGGGTAAGGTCGTTCTTGAATATGGGCCAGCTAATTGCATCGTGGACCACAAACGGTGTCTGGGTCCATTGCGACCATAATTCATTTATGTCCTGAACCTGGAAAGATATTGCATGAATTCCAGGTGATAGAAGATTGGTATTAAAATCCTTTGCGCTGGACAGGTTTCCGTCTATATTCGATTGCCATTCATAGGCGATAATGGCATCACCATCAACATCGGTGCCCTTGCCGGTGAAGCTGACCATTTCTCCCGCTATAGCCGGAGATGGAGCAATGGAGGATATGAACGCACGAGGTCTGCTTTTTACCCTGAGCATATTAGCGTCTACCTCGACTTCATTGCCAAATGTATCGTAAACAAACAATTCAGGGGTGTAATAACCTGACTCTGCGTAAACATGAAAAGCTTTTCCGTCGAAGTTGCCGTCCGGGGCGTTTACATCTGAAACTTTCCGTGTACATTTCACCGTCGCCAAAATAGAACACATATTTGGTAATGCTGAGGTCTGCTTCCGGGCTGTAGGAAGCCGAGGCGTCGAATTCCACCATATCCTCGCCCGCAATGGCAAAACCTCTCGCGGGCATATTAACGTCAAGCAAAGCGACCGGCGGCCGCGTGTATCGACCATTAAAAACCAAATTTTGATTTCCTTGAAGGGTTTTTTCCTCACCATTTGTCGCGGGCAGACAGTAGCCAGGCACGCTGTGATATTGAATCGAGTAATCCCCCGCATAGGTCGTCCAGGGCCCAAACTCGCGACCTATAACATTCATATTCTGCCCTTTGGCATCAAAGTGACCTATTATGGTGTAAAAAGCCGAATCGATGTTTGTATTAACCTGTATCGTTCCTGTTTTATGAGTGTATTGACCTTCAAAAATTATACTTTGGCCCTTTTCCAGATATTGCGTAGAGCTTTGGGGAGTATTATATAGGTTTACGTCGTGAAAAGTTATCGTGTACCAGCCGACCCCAGCTTGGTTTGCTTCGGTAGCCCAAAAAGTTCCGGAACCGGAGAATTGATTCGGCCCATTCGGCCCGGCGATGTCAAAGGTAGATATAGGCATGTTTGTCTCAACTGTGATTGTCCCGAAGGGAGCGACATAATTATTTAGAGCTATCGATAAATTGTAATAAGAGGTTGCGCCAAATGTGTCTATGGCGTAAACAACTACGGAATGTTGTCCCTCTCCCAGGTTCGCGTTGAAGGTGTGTTCTACGGTAACACTGTCTCCGGATTTCACCGAACAACAATCAGTTGGCGGGGTGTTGTCGCACCATCCGAATTGATAATGTATCAAATCTTTTTCTTGATCGCTGCAGGAAACCGTGAAAGGAACAGTGCTGCCCAAATAGGCCTGGTCAGGAACGTCGATTTCGTTAAATTCCGGAGCCTGATTCGTTGCCACTACGAAATACCGCTGGTCGGATGGCTCGGACATAAGCCCATCAGTGTCAATTGCGCGAGCCCATACATAATAAGCTCCTTCTGCGCTTCTGTCGGTAATTCCATAAGGGGAAAACGGCATGCAGTTGCAGTCTGACCAGCCTCTAATGCTGTTGGGATCCCACGGTATACTATATACCTCGTTTTCATTGGCATCGGCGCAATGAAAGAAGAATTGGTATTTAAGCGGGTCATTTTCAGGATCTGTCGCAGAAGTGCAGATGGTAACATCGTTGTTGCGGTATAGAACTTCGCCTGAACAATAGGCCCCCAGCACAGAGGGTTTTTGAGGTTTGTCTGGCGGCAAGCCCCTTACATAGTATTGCTGAATCAATTCGTTATTGTTTTCATCGGATTCCGCTACAGAGTTTGGCTCATCAGCTATCGCTCTAAATGAATAAAAACCTTTCTTCGTGAAAGTGTAAACAGGGTTGAAGTGACAGCTGCTATGGGGAAGAATAATGACAGAGGAGGGTGAATAAGCCACTGTGTTGTAATCAGCGGCATTGGGTTCGCAAACATCAAAAGTATATGTCGTGCCTTGAGCCGGCACCGTGCCTATGTTGGCAACGACTACGTCAAACGTGACCGTTTCTCCTTTTTGAAATTCTGTCAGCAGCAGAGACGGTCCGAATACGGGGTCAGGGACGTTCAAACTCTGTATGATAAGGTCCGGTTTCCCACTGTAACCATCATCAAGCGTCAATGTGATGTTCTCGACTTGAGCGTACATAAGGGCAAAACCGGCGCCGAGAACAAAACCGGAACAGTCGCCTCTGGCTCCTACAAACAGGTGGTACGTGCCCGGGTCGACTGTAAACTTGAACGTCTTGTGTAATTTTTCGTAGTTGGCATTATAATCGAGGTAAGCATTGTAGAGGGTTTGTGTTAGTTCATAGAATGATTGTTTGAATTCCTGTTGAGTGCCGTACGCTTCGATACCTGGAATATCGAACTCCTCGCCATAATAAGCGGTTATACCTGCTAAAAGTGTCTCGGCAACTTTCTCCGCTAATACCGTCAGGCTGAACGCAGATATTATATCATTTCTCTGTCGTCCGACAACAATCCACGTGTATTTGTTTGGGTCTTTTAGCTTTTCTAATTGCCATTCCCATGAGATGCTGCTAAAGGCAGCAGCCTCGAAATTGACTGCGTTTCCGACATAGCTCATGTTAACTTCTGCCGTAACGGTCGAGGGTAAATTCACGTCGAATTCGACGCCCTGCCAGGACGAGGCTGAACTGCCGCCAAGCATAGCTTGAACGTCAACCCAGACAAATCCGTTATCGGCATGGGCGTTCGTACTGCCCCAGGCCGCGCCTACTGTATGGGTCCATGTTGAAGTGCCGAAAAATTCTCCGTGTGTTCCGTTATAATCCGCAGTTGACGGCACAAACACCAAAGGTGGTTGAGGGTTTCCAAGAGCGACTCCGGCAAAGCCGATTAGGGTAAAAAGAAATATTAAACCAGACGGCTTTATCCTGTTTATAACCATCGCAATTTACCTCCCAGGTAAATAAATGCTCCACATAAATTGCGTATACAAGTGTATCGCTTAAAACCCGAAAAGTCAATAGTATTTGCCGTATTTATTATGCCGGTTTATGCGGGAAAATCTCGGATGCGGCACCGAAAAGTGCCGTCATGCAGGCAGTTTGAGATACTACAATTACATACGTTCAATTGCGCATAGCCGCCATGGTGCAAAAAACCGAATCGGCAGACGGGTGTTTTTGCGTTGAATTGTCTGTTTTATGTCTTTCTGCGGCAATTTAACGGCGTGGTTAGTTCGCCAGTTTGATATCGACTATGGTTTTGATATGGCGGACAGGTTATATGAAAAACCATTCCGTATTTATCGTCGTTACTGGTAACGCTGGATAAAAAACCGGCCTGACGAATCACCCTTGCCATGCCGGTGAGATGTTTAACTTGTTATCCTGCGGTTTTGGCCGCGTCTGCTGCGGGGCATTACGGAGATGGCAGTTGTGCCAGGGAGTATCCCTTCAATTTTTGTTGTATTAGCCCGTTCGCGCCATTTATTATCTCGTCCTGAGTCCAGTTGTTCTTATTGACAAGTTTTGTTTCCACTGGCCAAAGTGTCGCCGAAACATTCCCTGTTCCCATGATTTCATCGGCTGGGTCAAGCAGCATGCCGTCCCACACCGATATAGGTCCCTTCAAGCTGCTTGCAACATACATTGTGGACGTAAGACCGATATCTTGCAGTGTCCACTTGCCAATGACAAACGCTTCAAAGTAAAAAGGCGAGTCGTTGTAGTCCCAAATATCAAAGGCCAAAAGAGGGCCCTGCCGCCATGTATCCATCTTTACATTGAGGTTAGGGTCGCTGCAAGCGTGATTGAGCTGGACATAAATCTTCATATTATTAGCGAGGCTGTCTTTGCCATACATAATCAGATTGGCGTCCACAAGGTCTCCGTCGCTATCAAGATTCGCAACTAAATACCCCTTCAACGGAATCGATGCAGCCGAGTTTTTGTTAACGCCGTTTACCGTGGTGGATACATTGTAAATAAGGAAATAATCCCCAGCCTGCCCATACGACGGCACACACAAGCTCAAAACTACAAATATTACGGCCAATCCAAGCAAGCGCTTCATTTTTTTCTCCTTAATTTGGATTAACAACTTTAATTTAAGTTAGCAACAGGAAGTCTCTATTTTCCCGAGTTGCCTATACTCAATATCGGCACTATAACGAAAAAGTATTGAGTTCATTTGGCTTAGTTGTCTGCTGAACGACTAAATGAAAAGCGATTCACGGGGCAAAAGCCGGTTTAATTGGCGAGTTTGATATCGACGATAGTTTTGATATTGGCGATGTCGGCTTTGTTTCGCACCTGTAAGCGGACGCCGCGGCCTTCGGGGTATTTTTTGGCGTTTCGCAATTCATCCTTAATCGACTGCGGCAGGCAACTTCCCTGCACGTCGTCAACGCCCCTGTCGCCGAAGGCGAACGCGACCATTATGTGGTCTTCTCTCGGGCCCATATAGATTATATTGCGTTTCTTGTCTTTTAGTCGAAATGACCAGCCGTATTTGACGCCGGGATATTTCCATTCCTTAATCGCCTTTGGATATTTTTCCACGACGTATTCGGCGATGTCAGTCCACAGTTGATATTGCTTGCCAAGCGCCTTGGCCAGCATTTGCTCTGTCGGCTGTTTCGTCTTATCGTCAAATAAGCTCATTGCCATTGTGGTTTCTCCTGTTTTTATTTCCTGACAGGCGTAATGATACCAAATTCGCGGGGAAAGTTAAGGGGATTTGATTGACGCGGCTATTATGCGGGGGAATCGAACAGTTGGCTGTCGCGGATTATGCGTAAACTATCGGGAGTTCCCGGTGTATCAATCGGAGTAATATACCAGGTGGCCGTTACAAATGATGCGATATCTGATGGGAACTCCCGGTGCGTTCATCTAAGAAGTCCAAAACTACAATACGGTTTGTTTATGCGTTTTCCTTAGCCAGGCGGTTGCTTCATCAGGGTCTGTGAATACTCGAATCTGAAGCGAGTTAATGGTAAAGACGTTTTGGAGAAACGTGAACAGGTTGCTGTTCGTTGACTCGGAATTAACCAGGATGGCTATTCTGTCTGCGTTGCTGAACCCGATATTCCTGAATGTCTCGGGCAGGCGGTCAACTTCCAGAACAGATAATCCGAACGTAGCTTCTTTCTGGTCCACAAGAAACGCATTGGCGTTCTTTTCGCGTCCGGTTGCGAGCATCTCTTCGCTGAGCTTTATCTTGTCGTTCCATCCTATTTGGCCCGACATTTTAACCTTCACGATTCCGTGATCTTCGATATAATCGATTTCCCATTTCATCCGGTGTGTCCTTTTGAACAAGCGTTTATCGCCTTGTTGCTGTCTGTATTGTGCCTTTCATTTCTGTTTTTAATCCGTACTTTTTTCTAAAACTTTTTACATTTCCTCGGCGAGACAATATAAGCATTTGTTCAATAAACTTAAGGGGTTTATCATTGTTGTTGATTGTTGAATGATGCGAAGTTGTCCTTTACATATTAATTATCGCTAATAATCGCGCGGATGGCCATCAGGCAAAAGCGTTATTTGACTAAGGAATTTCCTTGTATGCCCCGGCGAAACGGCAAGGCCGTAAAAAAGCGCCTTATACCGGCGTGAAGGATTCGAAAATGATGGGTGCGCTTTAGAAATCGAGAGAGGTCAGGCCTTCGCGGATAGCGTACTTGATTAAATCAGCTACGCTCGCGGCGCCGAGTTTGGTCATCAGGTTACGCCGATGTGCATCGGTGGTCTTGGGGCTTAGATGCAGCAGCAGCGATATCTCCTTGATGCTCTTGCCTTCCGCAACCAGTTGGAGAATTTGCCGTTCTCTTTCGCTTAGAGATTTCTTGTTGCCAGCGGTGCCTTTGGCTTTTGAAACGGCATAGTCCTCTCGTATTAAGACGGCAATATGAGGGCTTAAATAATGCTCGCCTTTTTTGAGGGCTTCGAGCGACTTGTTCAGTTCGTCGAACAGATATGACTTAAGAACATAGCCGTATGCCCCGGCCTTAAACATTTCGCGGACTATTGTTTTGTCGGTATGCATTGACAGGGCAATGACTTTGGCGTTAGGACATTTTCGCGTAATGGCGCGGGTAGCATCGACGCCGTTGAGGTTAGGCATCGTCACATCCATAATAACGACATCCGGGGCAAATCGGGACGCCAGCTTAACCGCTGCGTTACCGTCTTCGGCTTCGCCGACCACTTCGACGTCGGCTCGCTTCTTGATAAGGGCTTTCAGGCCTTCGCGGACAATACCATGGTCATCTACTATCAGCACTTTCATGCAGCTTTACCTCTTCTCGTCCCCGTTCGGATTTCTTCACCGGGGCTGTCATAACGACGCGAGTCCCCCTTGCCGGGGAAGATTCAATTTCCAACTGCCCGCCTATGTATTCCAGTCTCTCTCTGATATTGAAAAGGCCGAAACCGCCTTTTGTGCCTGACGGAAGGCCGAGCTTGCTTACGTCGAATCCGGCGCCGTCATCTTCTACAGTAACCTTAACTTCATTATCCCGCCTCGAAATGCCGACTTTAATGTTTTTCGCCCCGGCGTGTTTAACAACATTTACCAAAAGCTCGCGAATGGCTTTAAACAAAACAACTTTTGTGTCTTCGTCTAATTCTATTTTGCCGCCGGCAGATATGAGTTTGCAATTCGGGCCGCCCTTATCCTGGATTTCGTTCTTCAGCAAGGCGCCTATGGCCTCCTCAAGACCGATTTCGTACAGGATGGGATTGCTCAATTCGAATGTCAGAGAACGGATATCGTCTATTATCTCATTCATCATGTCGCACGCGCCGTCAATTGCGGACCGCGCACTTTGTTTCGTCACAGAATCTTTAATAAACTGCAGGTTTAACTTTGCCATTGCGAGCTTCTGGCCGATGTTATCGTGAATCCCAATTGCTATTCGCCGCCTTTCACGCTCCTCGGCATAAGACAACTCCGCAGCAAGAGCCTTCAGCTGTTTTTGATTGTCCCGCAGCTTCTCCTCGGCATGTTTACGTTCGGTGATATCCTCACCTGAACTAATAGTGCCTGTGATGTTCCCTGCTTCATCTCGCAAAACCGTGTTGTGCCAGGCAATTATTCGTTCTTCACCATCGTGTTTCAGCACCGGATTCTCAAAATATTCAACCGGCTCGATTTTCCCCGCCACAAGCTGCGCAAAAACCGCTTTCACGCCATCACGTATGCGTTCAGGCAGAAAATCTTCAAACCAGTTCTTTCCGAGTATCTGTGTTTCACTGCGGTCAAGAATTTCACAGCCCTTTTTATTTATGAGCGTTACCTTTCCTTTGGCGTCGATAACCACTAACATTACGGCTGCGATATCGAGATACCTCTGTGCCCTGTCTTTTTCCTTTCGCAGTGTATCATCCATGTGCCTTAGGTCTGTGACATCGGTGAAAAACCCGATATTGCATTCCTCTCCGTTTATTATTCCTTTTGTACATGTGATATGTACGTACAAGATTGTTCCATCTTTACGCCGGCATGGTATGTCTGCTGCGAGGGTTTTCTCGCCTCTGGCCTGTAATTCGAACTGGTCAATAACATATCCCAGTGATTCGGGAGGATGGATATCATTAACGCCCATTGTAGTCAGTTCGGCTTCGGTGTAGCCGAGCATTCGACAGATGGCCGGATTGGCGTATTTGAATTTTCTTTTTTTCAGGTCGGCAACGAGAATCCCTTCTGCTCCGGCCTCGAACAATATTCGTAAGGCCGACTCTTTTTCTCGCAGCTTCTCCTCTGCCCGTTTGTGTTCGGTAATATCCGTTGCTATGTGGATGATTCTGACCAGAACGCCGGATTTGTCGAACACCGGCGTGCAGGAAACCAGAAAAGTCCTGTCCATCGCCTCCATTTCCATTTCAACCGTCTCAAAACTACAGCTCTTGAGTAATTTCTCCATCGGGCAGGCATTCGGGGGTGTGTTTTTTTTATGGAATACTTCATAGCATTTTCTGCCAATGAAATATTCAGTTGATTTGCCCGTTAATTTAGCGACAGCTTTATTGCAGGCGATTATTCTGTGGTCGGGCCCGAGGATGAACGATGGGTGTCCGATGGCCTGGAAAATATCCTCCCATTCCTTCGATACCGCATTCGGCTTCGCCTTGGCCTTATTGCGTTTGTGCCGCTTATCACCGCTTTTCCGCAATCTTGCCATTGGGCTTCCTCAGTTATATCTGCTGTTTAATAATTCGCAAACAATCTCAGAAGCAATTCGATTGTACTCTTTTCCGACTTAAACACAAGTATTTTACGGTTTATTCTGTCTGCTCTGCAAAAGATAGGCGAAGCCATCGCTGAAGATATTCTGCCTTTAGCACAGAAATTGTTTCCTGATTGCCGTAATTATAACATATTCGCGGGGGCAATTTTGTGAACGTCAATTTGCGGAAAACAGTTGCGGTTTGAGCAGCGTAGATGTTCTAATATAATATTATGAGCAGGCGAAACGAGACACGAGACCGTCTGGAAAAACTCAAATCGCTTTGGGCGAGGGGCGAGTCGCTTTTGATAGTGATGCAGAATAATCCCGACCCCGACGCAATCGCCGCGGCGTGTGCCCTGAGGGAGCTTGCCAACAGGACGGCGGGGTTAAACTGTCAGTTTGCCTATGGTGGCACGATAGGCCGGGCGGAAAACCGCGAGCTGGCTCATTATCTTGGATTTACGTTTCATCTTTTTACTGGAATTAAGCATCAAAAATCCGACCTTATCGCGCTTGTCGATACTCAGCCGGCCGCGGGGAATAATCCGCTGCCCGAAGGCGTTCAGCCGGATATCATCATCGACCATCATCCCGCGATAGAAGCAAGCAGGGGCGTCGCATTCACGGACATTCGCGAGAATTACGGCTCGACTTCGACGATTATGTGGGAGTATCTTCGCGAGGCCAAAATCATCCCGGATATGCCGATTGCGACTGCGCTGCTTTATGGTATCCGCTCCGATACGCAGGACCTCGGCAGGGAAGCAACGCGGGCTGATATTGACGCGATTGGGGCGCTTTATCCTCTTGCCAACAAGCGGATGCTCGGCCAGATTCAGCAAGGACGAGTACCTTCCGCTTATTATCAAATGCTCTCGACTGCGCTGTCTAATACGAGGATTTACTCGCATGTCTTAATTTGCGATATCGGCAGCATCGACAACGCGGATATGATTGGCGAGGTGGCGGACCTTCTGCTGCGACACGAAGAAGTTGACTGGGTTATGTGTTACGGTTTTTGCGATGGCCGGATGCTTATTTCTTTTCGTACGCAGGATAGCAATCTCGATGCGGGCGATGTCGCGCGTAAGGTTGTTTATAAGCTCGGCACAGGAGGCGGACACGAGCGTATGGCGGGCGGACAGATAACAATACCAGTGGCCAAACGCGCGACACATAAATACCCTCGTCTGAAAGGGCTGATACGCAGGCGGTTCCTCAAAGCCCTGAGGATAAGGACGCGAAATGGCCGGCCTCTTGTTCATATCCCGCCGAAGGCGCGTTCCGGAAAATAAACCTCGACTCCGCCGTTTACGGTTATTTTCGGCGACGCAGCAGTAATCCGCCGATTCCCAGCATAGCTATCGTCGCGGGCTCTGGAACTGGTGGGATTGGAACGGTTGGTTTTATGGGTTCGGTGGTTATTGTGAATGTTACGCCGCTGTCATAGTAGTGGCAATCCGGGTCGATTCCGAATCCGAAGTTGGCTTTACCTTTGCCCGGTATCGTCTTGAGGTAAGCGTTGAGCGCGTCTAAGAGTCCCAGTTTGCCGAAATCAAGAACCAGGTTGAAGTTTCGCGGGCTGCCGCCTGCTGGGTCAGACCAGTTGCTCACTAACTTGCCCTGCCCCGCGAAATTGTCCCCCTCGCCCCCGTTATCAACATAAGTTGTTACGCCGGCCTTCGGGTTATCGAGCAGGTGAATGAACAGGTGGTCATCACTTTCTTTGGTCCAGTCCCAGATGTTAGTAAACGTCAGCACTGCGTCGGTTATTTTTTCATTCGACGGGAGAGTGAAGTTAATCCCCCAGGTAAAATATTCCGCATGAGGCAGCACCGTCAAATTATTTGGCGTTGGGCTAAATACTACCATTCCCGCGTTTGCTGATGTGGCCGCGGCCAAGCCAAGCGCAATCACACACAGTAAAGTTCCCATCTCTCTCTTCTTCATTGTCCTTCTCCAAAATCTCCATACTGCCCATTTTAACATATTGGCACATCAACAACTGATTTCTCAGTATTGCTTTTAGTGGACCCTCCACTATCACGCCCCTAATATTTCTATGTTAACATACATGTGTTAGTTAAATCAATTGGGAATTTCCTTAGTCCTATAATAAGCAATTCTGATAGATAAAAAACCGTTTATAGGGCATATAAAGGCACCAATTCTTGCGTTTTTTTGCCGTCGATGATTGCTTAAGTCTGGTCTGTTTTAGTTCGATATAGCCGATAGTATTCTGCGCCGTAAGACCGGAATAAACGACCATAAAAAGGGTTTTGTATGGCAACTATCCTGGTAGTTGAAGACGAGCTGGATGTGCAGAAAGTCGTCGCCAAACGGCTTTCCAGTAAGGGCTTCACCGTCCACTGCGCATCAGATGGCTATCAGGCAGTGCAGAAGGCGCACAAGGTGGCTCCCGACTTAATCGTGCTGGATTTGCAGCTC
This sequence comes from uncultured Phycisphaerales bacterium, assembly GCA_963769245.1. Taxonomy (GTDB): domain Bacteria; phylum Planctomycetota; class Phycisphaerae; order Sedimentisphaerales; family Anaerobacaceae; genus Fen-1362. The sequence goes on along the minus strand of CAVYKU010000001.1, from coordinate 173,032 downwards.
CCCGCGGGCGACGGCCTGAGCGTTCTGCGAAAACTGCGAATTTCCCAAGACACCAGAAAGACGCATATTGTTGTTCTGACCGGTATGACCAACGAGTTGTTTAAGCAGAGCGTCCTGACCGAAGGCGTCGATGCGTATCTGCAAAAACCCTACGATTCACAGGTCCTTCTCGATACTATCGATAAAATCCTCAGCAAAAAAGAAACCCCCGCGGATTCGGAAGTTCCTAAAGCCGATGCCTCACCGGTGCCGGACAGTGAAAAGAAAGGCACGCCGGCAGAGCCGACGCTTTTCGATTTCGCCGCGGGCGGGAATCAACCCGGCAAGTAGAAGTAGAACGTCGTTCCTTTGACCGGGTTTGATTCGGCCCGGATTTTTCCCTTGTGCTGTTCGATAATCAGCTTTGAGATGGCAAGCCCCAGCCCAGTGCCCTCTATGTCTTTTACCTTCGTTGACTTGATTTGCCCGTATTTTTTGAACAGCTTACCAAGATCGTCTTTGCTTATCCCGCAGCCGGTGTCCGCGATTGCGACTTCTATGCCGCTTTCGTCTTTTTTTGTGCGTATGACGATACTGCCCTCGGTTGTGAATTTAAGGGCGTTGCTGACGAGGTTGGTTACGACGCGGGTTATGCCGTCGTAATCGAATTCTGTTTTGGGTATTCCTTCTTCAAGCTCAATGCGGAGGTCCACCCCTTTTTGTTTGGCGACCGGCCCCATAGTTTTGTAAACATCTTGTGCCAGTTCGTTTATGTCGTTTTCCGCGATGTTGAACTGCTGTTTGTCGGCATCGATTTTCTCGAAGTCGAGAAAGTCGGTTATCAGCCGGGTCAGTCGTTCGACGTTTCTTTTGGCGAGCGTGAGAAACTCCTTTTGTTCCTCGTTGACCGCGCCTGCCTCCCCGCCTGCGACGATATCGATACCCTCTCTGATTGCCGTAAGTGGTATTCGCAGGTCGTGCGAGACCATATTTACCAGGTCCGCTTTGGCGGCGAGCGCCTCTTTTAGTTTCCGCTCTACATTCTTGCGTTCCAGCGCATGAAGCAGCGTCCTGGGGAGCATGCTTTCAATCGCAGGGCCTTTTACGAGATAATCCATTGCGCCGAGGTTTATCGCCGAAACGCCCGTCTGTTCGTCTGCCCATCCTGTCAGGACAACGACCGGAATTTCTCCTGCTGCCGATAGCGCTCCTTCGACCGTCTCAAGCCCGTTGCTGTCGGGCAGCCTCAAATCGAACAGTACTACATCAAATGGTTCGCGTTTGAGCTTGTTGATTCCCTTGGCCATTGTGCCGGCGGTTTCGACCTCGAATTTGACGGGAAGCGGCGAGCTGGCCAGCGCACGTTTAGCCGTCATACAATCCACCTCGTCGTCGTCAACCACCAGAATGCGAATTTTAGGCGTCATATTACTCTCCCCGCCATCCCTTAGGGATGGCGAAGTCTCGCCGTCGGCTGTTCCGGCGGACTTGAAATCAATATTCCATTCTTTATAGCGGCGGATTCTAAATCATCAATCATCGATTAGCAATCATCAAGTTCTTGTGATGGAAACTCATCTTTGGTTGTAACTGCTTGTTAATGATATGGTTAGGCGTTTTGGCGCCAAAAATGGTGCCAAAGGCCGTTAAAATATGCTATAATGGTAATCAACATGGTTTTTCGTGGGGTGTTGTGATGAAACCGAATAAAGCTTTTTGCGTTATCTTCGGCTGGCTGATAGCGGGGCTTATGGCAACGTCATTGGCCCGGGGCGGACAAACGTTTATCGATAACGCCGGCTTCGAGGTTAATACCTGGGGCACCGGTTTCGCCGATGAATGGTGGTCTTGGCCTACCGAAAATGCTGCTTATCACAACCCCGACCCGAACAATGCCCATAGCGGCAATGCGTATATCACTATTTCTGCGGACTCCAACGAATGGCCCAACGTCGGTATTACTTCGCCGATACGCGTATCGTATGACACAAACTACATACTCGGCGGATACATCGCGGACGCTAATGGCGGGCAGAGCGGCCAGAATCTTTACGGCACCGCCGGGATTAGAGTTGATTGGTATGCAAACGCAAGCGACTCGTATGATATGCGGCTCGGCTCCGACTACATTACTCCAGCCGTACCGAAGGACGGCAATTATTACTATTACTCGGGCACATTCCGCAACCACTATGACGCCAACTACGTCCAGATTATTCTTGCGGCCACAAAAACTTCCGGACAAACCCCGACCTTCAAATTTGATGATATTGTATTCGCACTGGCGAACCCTCCGGCCAAACCGGATTTTAACGGTGACAAAACGGTCAACTTCATAGATTTCGCGCTGCTGGCCCAGGGATACAAAAAGGCCATTCCCACATACGATATGGATGGCGACGGCACTTTCAGCATTTCTGACCTTGCAATATTTACGCACGACTGGTTAAGGATTATTCCCGACATTCCCGGCTACCAGTTTGTCTGGTCAGATGAGTTCGACGGCGTCCAACTCGACCGCACAAACTGGACCTACGACGTAGGCGATAGTTGGCCTAACGGCGAACTCGAGTCCTATACGGACCGGCCGGATAATTCGGTAGTCCAGAACGGCTGCCTTGTCATAATCGCAAAGCAGGAGCAGTATAACTCCAACAACTACACCTCGGCGCGTCTTCGCTCTCAGACCAAGGCCGACTTCCTCTACGGAAGAATGGCCGCTCGCATCAAACTGCCCGTGGGTCAGGGTATTTGGCCTGCGTTCTGGATGATGCCCACCTGCTCAGTTTACGGCGGGTGGCCCAGCAGCGGAGAAATTGATATTCTGGAAACGATTAACCAGGGCGACCGCGTCTATGGCACTATGCATTTTACTAACGCCCAGGGTCAGCAAGCATCATCCGGCGGTTCATACTACGCAAACGGCCTTTGTTTCGCGAACGATTTCCACGAGTACGCCATAGAATGGGATCCCAACGAAATCCGCTGGTATGTAGATAATGTTGAGTACTATTCTGAGACCAAATGGAGCAGCGGCACTTATCCTTATCCTGCCCCGTTCGACCAGCAATTCTACTTCATCCTCAACGTGGCAATCGGCGGCAGCTGGGCAGGCCCGCCGGATGCGACAACCGTATTTCCGCAGCAAATGCTCGTTGACTGGGTTCGCGTTTATAAAAAGAACCCCTGAAAACGCGCACTCCTTCAATTGTTCGCAAGCCGCGCATAACTTCTGTTTAATTCTGATTTCCCGTTATGTGTTTTGCGGTGTTCTCGCAGGCGTGATTGCTGCCGAATTACTTTTTCGTTTTGGCGGTCAATCCCGTCTTCAGCCATTTTATCGCTTTTTCCCGGTCGGCGAACTGCTCGACTTGAAGCGACATTATTGTCGCCACGTTTCTGAAGAACGTAAACTCGTTGGATTTGGGTGAAGACGGGTCATGTATTGCGGCTATTCTCAGGTCAGAATCCACGCCGAGATCCGCAAGCATCTTAGGCAGGTCGTCAATTTGCAATACGGTGAAGTCAGGAATCATTTCCCGAAAGTCGATAAGTATTCTGTGGTAGCCCTTTTTGCGAACCAGAGGGTATAGTTCCTCGGCAAACTTCCTGTGCTCCTCCCAGTCCATAATGCCGTTTATCTTCGCGGCAACGATTCCATCTTTTTCAAGATACTCAATCGTCCATTTCATTGTCCGGACCTCCTGTGAGTAATTAATATATAATACCATGGTATCCCGGCAATAGTAAATAGACGGTTTAAATTCTATTTTTATTGCTTCAAAGGAGAAAAACCAATGTTGAAATATCGTTAATTTTTCGCCGGCTTTTCCGTTTTCAGCCACTCAATTGCTTCAGCAAGTTCGGAAAACACCCTGAATTGCAGCGACGCGATGATTGAGACGTTCTCGAAAAATGTGAAGTTGCCGCTGCGGGGCGACGCAGGGTCGAACAAAATCGCCACCTTATATTCAGGCCCTATGCCGATTTCCTTGAATAACTTGGGCAGGTTGTCAATTTGCAGAACGGTTAAGTTGGTCTGCAGCAGCCGGTGGTCAACGAGGACCTTTTTCGTGTCGTGATGCTTCGCCGCCGCAAAGGCCTCCTGTGTCATAATTTTGTTGTCGTCCCAGGTGATAAGGCCGGAGGTCTTAACAATCAGGATGCCATCTTTTTCATTGTGTTCGATTTGCCATTTCATTGCTTGCCCCTGACTAAGATATATGCTGGAGCAGGGGAGGAAATCAGTAGATGATGATATGGGGCTTGTCGTTTTTTGCGGGAAACAGGCAATAAACCGTCTCGCGAACGACTCGGCTCCCATCGCAGCATCTGCTACTGCCATGTTGTCCGGATGTGCCGGAACAACCGATGGCTCGGGTTTTCTCCTCTTTATATAATACGATTTGTTAAAGGGTTCGCAAATTATGAAGGAATCTACCGCGTTTTTGAGCTAAAAACAGGTGTTCGTTAGGAAAAGCTGGGGAAATTACCCTAAAAATGGCGTTTCTGGGCATTGAGAGGCCTATTTCAGATTTATTAATATCATTTTCGCCTCGGCTTATATTGCAAAACCTCGTTTTTCGCTCAGATTAGGGGCTTGGTGCTAATACTAAAATTTTTATTAAAAATTAAGGTATTTCGCTTGACATTACCAAGTTTTGCGTATAGTTTAGTATTAGCTGCCAGTGGCGTAGACCACACCTGGTCAGCTGGTAGCGAGAAGAAGGACGAAGAGTGAGAGTGATGTAGCATGGGGAAGCAGAGAGTTTATTCTGTGCTCATAGTCAGAATGGGTACCTTTCTTTCGTTTTCCGCGGCATCGTCCCTCACGTCTTGAACTCCGATTTTTTTATTGGAGGAGAATGAGTATGAGGAAATTTGTTTTACTTTTGTTGGTTGCATCTTGTCTGTGTGTATGGGCGAATGTCGGATTGGCTGCCTATAGTTTGGGAGGATGGCTCGAAGGAACTCCTGGCTCTACACAGGAGTACTGGGACTTTACCCCAAATTATGTGGGGGTTTCCCTCAACGGTTATACAGCCGACCCAGAAATCGATAACAATCCGCTGCCCAACAGGGTTAACGCGACTATACTTGGCGGCACATACGATGGAATCGGTCAATTCAGTGGCCCAGCCATTTCCGTCAGTTTGGAAATCCCGAACTACGAAGGTGGTTTAGTAAAATACATTTGGGTCGATCTCGGCTACAGCGGGACTCTATTAGGCCCCTCAGTATCAGCGGTCAACAGTGCCGGCGGCACCACATTTGACATTGCCGTGCTTCCGGGACAGGGTGATGCGGACTTCGGTATCCAAATCACGCCGAATCCGGATACTGAGAAGATCAGCTTTGTAGTGATCGGGGGAGTTGCCCCGGCCGTGCTGGATTACGTTCACGTTGACACGATTTGTATTCCTGAGCCGGTAACATTTGTGCTGCTTGGCCTGGGAGCGATTGCTCTGCGGCGAAGAAAGTAATAAGGATAAAAAGTAACTCTGACATGCAAGAAGAGAGGTATGTCGGATTATTTTTTTCCTCGGACAAGTGTATTGGATTGCATCGACATCGATGTAATCTGCATCCCCGAGCGGGCGAGGGTTTGTCTGCTTGGCCTTGGTGCGTTGGGTCTGTTGAGGAAACGCAGAAAAAGCTCGAGCAAAGAATTTGTTTTATAAAACAAAGGGCTGTGTTCAAACAACACAGCCCCTTTTTTATTCAGGATTTTAGCCGGTATTAAGCCCCTTTTGTGATTTTGGTCAGGGCGGATTACTCCGGCTCCTTTTGCATCAGCTCGATTATCTCGGCTTTTGTGGGCATTGCGTCAACCGACCCGAATTTGGTGCAGGCAAGCGCACCTGCCGCCGATGCGAATTTTACGGCCTTTCGCAAATCATCGCCAACCGCCATCGATGCCGCCAGTGCCCCGGCGAAAGCGTCTCCCGTACCAGTGTGGTCAACCAGCTCGATTGGATAAGCCGGCACGTGGTCGGCGTTGTCCCTGTCAACGACCATGCACCCGCGTCTTCCCATAGTTATAACCGCCGCGCCCACCCCTCTGGCGACAAGGTCTGAGCCGACCATTTTCGCTGTGCGGATATTGGCGCTGGAATGCTCGCTTATCAGCGACGCCTCGTAAAGATTCGGTATCATCACGTCCACCGAGAAATACTCCGCGGGCAGCGTTGTTTCTGCTCCGGCGCACGAGCCGCCAAGCACGCCAGCCGGGTCAAGAATAACCTTTTTGCCGTACAGCTTGGCGATTGTGATGGTTTTGATAATTGCTTCTTTAGGCAGCCCGGCGTGAATCAGGCATACGTCCGCCTCCGCTATCGTCCGTTCCGCCAGCTCGATATCCGCAGGCACAAGCGCCGAATTTGCCCCGTCGTATAAAATGCTCGCGTTTTCGCCCTTGGTATCCACAAGCGTCAGGATTAGACCAGTGTTTTTCGCCTGTGCGGTGAAGACGTATTTGGTTTTTACGTCGTATTGTTCCAATACTGATTTTATCGTTGCCCCAAGCGGGCAGTTGCTGATTTTGCTGATTAAATGAACCTCGCAGCCGCAAAGCGCTGCCTCGATGGCCTGATTGACTCCCGGCCCCGTAGCCGTAAGTGATAATGCCGTTCCTGTTGCCGTCTGGCCCGCTACCGGCACCTCCGTGCACTTTATCGCAAGGTCAACGTATGCCCCGCCGACAACAATTACGTTAGGATTCCTTTCCGACATATCAATTCCTCAAAGATTGTCTATTATTGCGTGAGTATATCCCGCCCCCGCCCGTTTGCAACCCTTTTTATTGACGCCGACCGAATACGGGATACGAACGACGAAATACGGGAATTGATTGGGCTCGGAAGGGATCGAACCTTCGACCATATGGATTATGAGTCCCAAACCCATGTTTGTAAGTGTTTGTGAATAAACGGTTTATGCTCGTCAAATAAAGACTTAAGATGCTGACCGAAGCGTAACAGTAGCTCAAACGAGCATGTCTGTTGCAAATTGATGGCTCGGATTAATCCATTAAAAATGGTTTTTAGGTGAGGATATAATTTTTGTCAAGGATTAAATGACATACTATCCGTACAATTCAGGACTCGTATGTATTTTTTTACACTACGCCACCCAATTCAGCAAAATAAGCTGTTTTAAGGTCAGGTTTCCCAAAAACTTAGCATCGGAAGAATATCTTTACAGTATGCTATAAGAAAAGTTGCCTAAGCTTTGCTTTGTCTCCGCATAATTCTTCAGGAGCACCTTCAAAAACTATTTTGCCAAGCTTCATTGAATAAACCCTGTTAGCGATATCCGGAACATCGAAGGCGATTACGAACCCCCGATACGCTTGAACGATTGCATCAGGAAATCAATCGAAGATCGCGTGTCGCAAGGATATTCGCCAACGAAGAATCGCTTTTGCGTCTGGTAAGTGCGATTGAAATGGAAATCAGTGATGATTGGCTTTCAAAGAAAAAATACTTAACGTTTGCCCGTCATTCGTGTGGCGGATTGGAATTGGAGAGCGAGAACGAAACCGCTGATTTAAACGAAAACAAAATTTACAGGGAAAAGGTTGCTTAATTGGCGATTTGGTTATAGTTATTTTGGTTTTCATATGCCATATATCAATTCATTTGTTCGAAATTATTTAAGGTTTTCAATAGATTAGGCGGATAACTAAAGCGGTTTGTTTCAAGCACCTGGCTGGGAGAAATCCGACTCTATTTTAGCATTAAAAATCACAAATATCAATTCTGTAAAAAGTCAATAATAGACAGCCATTGGGCAACAAATGGCATATCTTCTATAGTCAAATATGCGTTATGCTATATGATGCCATGCCTTAAAGAAGAGCATCGCCTGTATGAAAAATATTTTGAGGAAAATAATATGAAGCAGGTCATAATTTCATAATTGTGAGCAACCTAAGGTCAAAACAACTTTATGAAACCGTAAACTCTTTCGTATTGTTCTTGTATGATACTGATTGAAATAGGGCTTGGCGGCGTCCGCTAGGCATACATAGTTTTATAGTTAGGTGTTTGTTTAAGGTGATTTAGTTTAAGGTGATTTTAGGAGGAAACATAATGTCAAGGAAAATTGTATTCATTTTAGCACTTCTATGTTTTTTGGCTATAAGCAATTCTGCTATAGCTGCCCAGATCAACTGGGCCGGAACCGATGCCAATTGGTTTAACGCCGCTAACTGGGGGGGTGTGGTGCCGACGAGTAGCGATTGGGCGGCCATCCAACCAGGTTATACGCAGCCAATAATCGATGGCGATGCGGCCTGCAGTCCATTGGACATAGAGCCATGGTCAGGAGGAGGACTCTCCTCAATCGATATGAATTCAGGAACTTTAAACTTCGGATCCGCACTCGACTGCGCTACGTGGGGTACCTTTGACACCAACGCCCCAGGCTTTAGCCCGGGCATACTGTATGTACATGGCGGCACGGTAACTACGCAGTCCGCTGGTTCTGCAGGTCTTGTTATCGGCAATCAGTTTGGTCTCACCGCCGGCAGGGTCATCATGTACGGAGGATTCATCAGCGTCCCCGCAGTTAATTTATATCTCGGCGATATTACCCTCTATGGCGGAACACTGGAGTGCATAGGAGACAGCAACTTTGTTTTCTCCCTTGTCAGATCTCAAAACAAAATCGACGTCAGCGGCGGCACACTGCACCTTCACGGTGACTATACAATTAGCAGTCCGAATGTTCCCGGTCTAATCACGGCCGGCCGGATTTACTCCTCACGCGGCACCATCGGAACGGCTGTATTTGACGGCACATGGACAACATTAACAAGCAGCAACGTCAACATGGGAATTCCATGGGGACCTTCGCCGGCTATGAACGCGACGAACGTTCATTACAGAGTCAGCGATGTTAATGTCGGCATTACACTCAGCTGGAACAGCGGCAGCGAAGCCAATGTCATAAACGATGACGTGTATTTCGGGACATCCTCCGCGGACATCAATGTCGCAACCATAGCATCATCGCAATTCCAGCACGAAGTAAATGAAGCCAATGCAGAATCGAACCAGTGGACCGTCAGCAATTTCAACTTCAAAACCAATACCGCTTACTATTGGCGAGTTGATGATAATGCAATCACATCAAACATATACGACGGAAGCGGCAATGTTATCGGCTCTAACACCACGCTTTATAAAGGCCAGATCTGGAAATTCACGACCCATGACGGCAGGGCCTACAATCCAAGTCCATATAACGGACGGGTTGGCTTAACCGAACCGTTGGCATTAAGCTGGACTCCAGGCGACTTTACGAACACCCAGATGGTATTTGTTGGTACGGACAGCGGGACGATATACAGCGCCACCAGCAGCACTGCTAAAGCTTACAGAGCCCCAGTACTGCCCCGCACCACAAGCTCATATTCACTTACGGGCTTAGGGACTGGCTGGTACGGACCTTTATCGCCGGGCACAACCTACTGGTGGAAGGTAACGGAAGTTAACGGCACAACGCAATGGGGTTCAACCGGACTCAGCGGCGTCACACAGCCTATACTTTGGACCTTTACACCTGCGGCGTACATCAACATCGATGACTTTGAAGATTACAACTCCACGGCTGATATGAACTGGACAAATGGTATCGTCACTTGCACCGACCCCATCCTGGGCACATACACAGTAACCCCGACTGGTACTATGACCTTTGTACTCGATGCCGTTGGGAAACATGGCGATTTATACTATAACCCGCAGCCATACACAGAGGTCTCACGCACTTACAGCGGCGGCTCGATATTCACAGGCAACGCCAGCGTGCTTTCTCCGCAGCCCAAGGCCATAAGAGTAGATTATATCGGGGCCTCGACTAACGCAACTGATCCGACTTACAACGTAATGTATGTAGCTCTCGAAGATACGGCCGGCCATGTCGGAGTGTACCTTGGTGACCCCGCCGCCCAACTGGCGACCGCCTGGCAACAATGGTATATCCCTCTCACTGACCCCAACTTCAGCGGGGTGAACGAGGGAGCAATAAGCGCTTTCCACCTCGGCTTTGGTGGAGCTGGCCGTTGTCTGCCCAGCAGTCCTTTGGGCCCCGGCAACGACGGCAACGTGATGTTTGACAACCTCCGGCTGTATGCCGCGACATGCAACCCGGCTTTCGCTCCGGAGGCTGATCTGGACGGCGACTGCGACGTTGACATCAATGATTTGCTAATCTTCTCTAATGATTGGCTCAAGAAAGCAACTGTAAACACATTCCCAACTATTACGGCACCAGGCACACCAATACTCTGGTACAAATTTAACGAGACAAGCGGTACGGCCGTTACCGATTACGGAACAAATGGCTATACAGGCACTGTCGTAAATCTTGCTACGCAGGGATGGGACGCTACTGACGGCCGTAAAGGCCATAATGGCTGCCTGTATCTGCCATCGGGTGGAAACAGCTACGTGTCGTGTTCCACATCAGCGTTAAGCTTTATGAGTGACGCCAATCATTCAGCACCTGATGGCGGCGGCATAACATTCGCAACCTGGATAAATGCAGATTTGACAAATCCTGCGTTTATAAATGGTTGGGTATACGGCTTTATCGTAGTAAAAGACGTCAACGGCAATGATTCAGTGGAAATAGCTTGCCCACATCACCACAACAATTCTGACTGGAGTGCTAATAATGCTTGGGCTGGCTGGGCTAAGATCGCACCGAACGATGGTTTTAGTCTTGGACCAAGCACGTCAGCGGAGAACTATGGCGGCCGCTGGAACCACTGGGCCTTTGTCAAGGCACCCCACACAGTGTCCTGGTACTGTAACGGCTCTTTGTTAAGTCAGGAAGCTGACACCGACGCGAATGCCGGTGACCCGAATATTTACGGACCGTTGTTCCCACTGCCGGCAAGTGCATTCACTATCGGCCTTGGAGGTTGGGGTGGGAACTGGGCAGGCAGAATCGCCGACTTCCAGGTTTATGACTACGCGCTGGGTGACAATGAAGTAGCTTACCTCGCGACCGACGGCACGGGCCAGCTACTGCTACCGTTGAATTCCAGAAGCAATTTCAATCTTGACGGTGGCACAGCAGACGACGCGAACCAGATTGTCAACTTTAAGGATTTGGCTGTAATGGGAAATCAGTGGCACCAGATTCAACTGTGGCCGTAAACAAACGCAACTTGTTAATTAGTTAGTGTTTTCTTGGGGGCCTGCAACGCCGAATGGCGGGGCAGGCCCCGCTTATTTTTAGGTATGTGTAAATCTGTCTCATTCTTGATGAAGACATACACCTGTGTCGTCCAAGTTCAAGAACCAGCTCGTGCAAATCGGCCATCTCCGTGAGTTGACCGAGCACTTTTTTGCTCTCTTCAATGTCTATCCCCTTGTTGGCTTGACCTTTATGAAATCTTTAACAAAGTCAATAATAGACATCTATTGGGCAACAAATGGCATATCTTCTATAGTCGAATATGCATTATACTATATGATGATACCATGCCATTCACATGTGTCTTTTGGGTGGGATAGTTTTTTGGAGATATGGTGATGAAGTCAAATATAAGATTTTCCGCGATTATCGTTTTTGCGTTTCTTTGTTCGACCCTGCCGGTCTATGCCTCTGATTTAACAGTAAGCGTTGATGCCTCATCGTATATCCGGGCTATTCCGGAGACGATGTATGGAACAAACATGCAATGCTGGGATGGCTCTCAAAACGGCAGCAATGACAATGTCAACACTCTGATAGCGGCATCGGGCAGCAGATACGTGCGCTGGCCGGGTGGCTCGTGGGGCGACGGGGTTCTTTGGAACGATATGGAGGTGAGTTATACACAGACATGGAAAGTCAGCTATGGCCAATCGATGTATAGAATGAATAAGTTTGACTCCATTATGCAGCCGATAGTTAATTTCTCGGGTATCTGGCCTGACTCTACAGGGACTGACGTCAACCATTGGGAAGCCGGGGCAATCAGTGCCGCGGCTGCCTGGGTTACTGACCAGAGTTCAAGAACCAATTGCGCACGCTATTGGGAAATCGGCAATGAGCAGGGCGGCCCATGGGAATACGGATGGTTTTCAGGAATCAGCGGAACATATTACGGCAGCAGATACACTCATATGTATAATGCAATGAAGGCGATTAATCCGCAAATCAAAATCGGGGCAGATTCCGACCCCTGCGATACTTATCAGCCATGGGGCTGGTATGTTGGAAAATGGACACGCGATATGTTAAACATAATGGAGGCAAATGGCATTCAGCCTGATTTTCTCATTATCCATTCATATCCAGGCGATACCGACAATGCGGCATTATTAGGCGGCGATGTTTTGTATATTCGCGATTTTACAAACAGTTTGAATAATATAATTTCGACTTCAATAGGTTCTCAATATGTAGGCAAAATAAAATACTGGATGACGGAATGGGACGCCGGAAGCCCAAGCACTTACAATAGAGATATGTCTTATGTAAGCGCGTTATTCAAAGCACAGTATATTATGGAAATGTGCAAATACGGCTGGGAAGGTTCCAATCCATGGAGCCAGAATCAGTATCATTATAATGAAACAGGTTATCAGAATTATCAATTGTATCCGAAATGGTATGTCAATCCATTATTGAGTTATTATTTCGGCAGGGATATGGTTACTGCATCATCAACGGATTCTACGGTTAGAGCATACGCAAGCAGAGATGACGCCAATAATCTAACCATCTTTATGGCAAATAATTATCCGAGCACCGACAGAACGGTGCATATTAACATATCCGGTTTCGGTTCAGGAACGACAGGTCAAAGTTGGCTGATTCAACCCGCAGGTTCAATGTGTCCAAATGGAGTAAATATCCAGGATTATAATTGCCTGATGATAAATGGAGTGGTGAATCCGAGCCCGTCAACCGTACCTTCATTAAGCAGCGTCGCTGTTACTACAGGTGATTCATTTGATATCAGTTTGCCGAGAAGCAGTATGCTAATTATCAGAATTCCACCCGCTAATCAGACAGCACAGTTACCTTACGGGGGAACTCCGTGGCCTATTCCGGGAACGATTGAGGCGGAAAATTACGACACGGGCGGCCAGTTTGTCGCTTATTACGATACAACAGCGGGAAACAGCGGCGGTCAATACCGTTCGGATGATGTTGATATCGAGACGTGCAGCGATGGCGGTTATGATGTTACCGGTATCAAGACCGGCGAGTGGCTGAAATATTCCGTCAATGTAAGTTCCAGCGGCTTATATAAAATTACAGCCCGGGTCGCTTCTGCGGACTCCAACCAACAATTCAGAATCGAATTCGACGGCAGAGATGAGACGGGGCCCGTGCTTTTCGCTTCGACAGGCGGGGCACAGGTTTTCGGCGATACCGATGTTAATGTATTTCTTAAAAAAGGCCCGCATATTATGCGGCTTCTGATGGACGCCAACGACTGGAACATCAACTGGATTAGCTTTTCAAAATTGAGCGGCGGAACCAACGAGGCACTTCGCGAGGTTTGGTTAAACATATCAGGCGGAGCAGTCAGCAATCTGACATCAAATGTGAATTACCCATGGGATCCTACCAGCAGATTTTTGGAGCATAGCTTTGAGGGGCCTACAAACTGGACGACGGGCAGCTCCAATACAAATTTGGACAACTACGGGACACGCATACGCGGGTATCTCAATCCCATAACCACCGGCAGTTACACATTCTGGATTGCTGCCGATGATGCTGCCGAATTGTGGTTGAGCACGGATACGGACCCGAATCACAAAAGTAAAATTGCCTATACAACGAGCTGGACAAATGATTACCGGTGGAATGAGTACTCGTCGCAGCAATCATCGCCTATTTCGCTTGTCGCCGGCCAAAGCTACTATATCGAGGCATTGCACAAGGAAAATACCGGTGGTGACAATATCGCGGTTGCCTGGCAGGGACCGGGTATAATACAACAGGCCATCTCAGGTGCTTATCTGTCTCCTTATGTTATTGATTATGTGGATTTTTGTAATTTTGCGAGCCAGTGGCTAAAAACCAACTGCACTTCAGCCAATGGCTGGTGCAGCGGCTCTGACTATGACCACGACGGCAATGTACAGCTTGATGACTTGATGCAGTTTGTCGCGAACTGGTGGCTCTACGGTGGTGAGTAGATGCAAATATAAGGGCTGCAAATTGTTTTGCGGCCTTTTTATTGTTCTACCGCAATACTACGGGGGTAACCCGTAGATGAAGCTATCCGCCAAGGGCGGACGCTTTTTTTACTGCTTAAAATTTTAAATTTGCAACCTCCATATTTTTTAACGTAAGCGTTTAAAGGTGCCGGGGGGTATACCAAAAATCCGTTTGAATACTCTGGAAAAATTGAAAGGATCGCTGAAACCGAATTCCTGCGCCACTTCCTTTACCGATGAATCTGGTGATTGAAGCCGCTGTGCCGCAAGATTCATTTTCATTCGCATCAGATATTGATATGGGCTTTGGTTGTCGAATCTTTTGAAAAGTCTGCAAAGATAGGCATTATCTATATTACATTCTTCGGCAATCTTATCGAGGCTTCGAAGCGTAAGACAATTCTTCTGTATTATTTCTCTGGATTTTTGATAAGTGTAAAAAGCAGCAGACTTTCGTGTGTTTTCCATTATAGAAGTTTCGGTGATTTTAAAAATGAGCTGCTGCAAAATGGCCGTGCATAAAAGGGGAGTATAAGAACTGCCATTTTGCCCATTTTTTATGAGATCTTCAAAAATTATTATTATCGCATCAGGCGCAGATACCTGAACAGCGCTTCCTAAAGCAGGACCGAATTTTCGCAGCATTTTTAAAGCTTCGGGCCCGGTAAAATCGACGAAATATTTGACCAGAGGAAATTCAGTTTCATTTGTAATTATATGAGCTATACCCGGGCCGTAAGAAAATACTTTTCCGGCAAAAAGTGTATATTTTTTATCATCAAGAACAACTGCGCCTCTTCCACTTGCCACAAATTCAATGGAATAAAAAGGGAAATTAGAACGATCGATTCGATACCCGGGCTGACAATGTTCCCGGCCGCCGCATATGACCTTAAGTCTTTGATTTTTTTGAGATTGGGTATCTAGATAAAAACGATTTACCTCCAGAACCTGGTTGGAAAAGAAGTCCGGCTCTCTTTTATCAACAGGAACCATAAATAATCCATAAAAGTCAATAATGGACATCTAGTGGGCAACAATTAGCATATACTGCAATCGTATTTGCATTATACTAAATATGATGAGAAAATCAAGAGTCAATAAGATACAGGTATTAATTCCCGATTCTGAAGTCATTTATTGAGCAGGGTAAAAGAGAGGATAATAACGGCAAAGAAAAACAATTCGGTAGCGGTTTCATGTATGAAAGAGGATGATTTAATTGTCATTACAGGGGCCGGTGGATTTATCGCCGGGGCATTAGCGAGATATTTCCGCAAACAGGGCTTTACCCGCATCCGCGCGATAGATAAAAAGCCGCTGCCGCAATGGTACCAGCGAACCGAAGGCGTAGAATGCCTCTGCATGGACCTGAGTAATGAGGAAAATTGCCGCAGGGCCTGCCAGGATGCCGTCGAAGTTTACAATCTTGCTGCAGACATGGGTGGAATGGGATTCATCGAGCGATTCAGAATAGAATGCCTGCGAAGCATATTAATCAATACACATATGATAGAGTCAGCTTACAGGGCCGGCGCCCGGAGGTATTTCTTCTCATCTTCAGCCTGCGCTTATAACATCGAGCTGCAGAAAGATAAAAATTCCCGCGCATTAAAAGAATCCGATGCTTACCCGGCAATGGCTGAGCGGGGATATGGATGGGAGAAACTTATGTCTGAGATGTTCTGCCAGGAATATTATGCGGAAAGAGGATTAGAGACGCATATCGCGAGGTTCCATAACGTTTATGGTCCATACGGAACATGGGCCGGTGGACGTGAAAAGGCCCCAGCTGCAATTTGCCGTAAAGTCATCGAGGCCAAAGATAAAAATTCCAACGAAATCGTTATATGGGGCGACGGAAATCAGACACGCAGCTTCATGTATATCAATGATTGCGTTAAAGGCATCGATATGATCATGCACTGCGATAAACTTATAGCCACTCCAGTCAATCTCGGGGCAGACCGGCTTGTTTCAATTAATGACCTGGTTTCAATAGTTGAGTGCATCGGCGGTATCACATTGAAACGCAAATATGATTTGAATGCCCCAAAGGGTGTTGCCGGACGAAACAGCGACAATACCTTTATTAAAAAAATTCTAAATTGGGAACCCGATACCACACTTGAAGATGGATTGAAAAAAACATATGAATGGATTGGACAGCAATATCAGGACCGCAAAGCCGGTAAACAAACTGTAAATTGAATATATGACGAAAAATAATCGACTTATTGAAGATGTAATTGGAAAACTTCCATACAGGCTCGCTCTCGCCGGCGGATGGATTGATCAGCCTTTTGTCTCAATGCGTAATCCTTCGCTTCCCGGTTCGATGGTAGTTGCCAGCGTCGAGCCGCAATTCAGGTTTATAAAGCGGGCCGGCATTTGCAGCAGCACACGTAAGATCGCTCTTAAATTGTGGAAAGATGATCTGCCGTTGGGGAATCCTGAAGAGCTTGTTCAAAAACTTTATATGGAGGAGAATAAAGGTAAAGCCAAGCCATCGGGTTCTCAGGATATGATTGGCATAAT
The DNA here is from genome assembly GCA_963769245.1 of uncultured Phycisphaerales bacterium. Taxonomy (GTDB): domain Bacteria; phylum Planctomycetota; class Phycisphaerae; order Sedimentisphaerales; family Anaerobacaceae; genus Fen-1362. Next base: position 156,335 of record CAVYKU010000001.1, on the reverse strand, counting down.
CCATCCCGGAATTAATAGACTGGATTATGATTTCACTTATCGTAAAGGTGTTTTTCCACGCTATATCGAATCATGTAATGATCCCCAAATAGCCGGTTGGCTTGAAAAAGTAATTCATGTTCTGCCGGTAGCCCCCAGGCCGGAAGGATACAATCCGCTGGAAACAAAAAACCTGTCTCCCGAATGGATTTCACGTCTCGGAAAGTCAGGCGGGAATTGTTTTGAGGCTATTATCGCCAAAGATGTCGATACGCTGGGAGCATCGATGAATGAATGTATGTCTTGTTGGGAAAAAATATTACCATGTACGGTTCGACATCGAAAATTAAATGAGAATTTAATTTCACTACTGGAATACTATCGTACCAAATATCCCGGCGCAATGTATTCAGGCTGCGGTTATTTATTTGTCGCATCCCGAAAATCTGTCCCCGGCGCTTTCCATATTAAAGTTAGAATCAAAAAAAATTAATATGAGGATTTATATGAAAAAGACATTCAAAAGATACTGTAAATTTCTCCAGCTTAAAAATGATCCCAAACTCATTGAAGAATATAAAAAACTTCATTCTATGAGCGCAGGTTGGCCTGAAATTACAGAAGGGATGAAGCAAGTCGGTATCATCGATATGGAAATCTATATCGCCGGGACAAATCTTTTTATGATTATGGATACCAAAGCGGACTTCGACCATGAAAAAGCAATGGCTCAATTAGCGAAATTGCCAAGACAGGCCGAATGGGAAGCATTGGTTTCAAAATATCAAGAAACAAATCACGATGCGACGGCTGGTGAAAAATGGCGAGTGCTTGAACGAACATTCAAAATGGACAAAAAACTGATGAAGACGACTACATTGAACAGATAGAGATATGATTTAATCAGGAATTTTTTGGGGAGATTACATGAAAATCTGGCAAACAGCTTTATTAACATCAATTTCATCCATTCTTTTGTCAATTAATTTATCCTGTCAGCAAAACAATAAAACAAGCCAACAACAAGTGAAGTAAATATTTCGAAATAATTTTTTATGAAAATTTCAAGACGCGAAGTTATGCAGATGTTGGCCGGAGCTTTACCTGCAGCTTTTTTATCTTCTTGCGGCCATTCTCAGCAGCAGACCAAAAAACCAATTGCCCAGGAACCTAATAAGCCCGCACCAGTGCCCGCTCCTAAAATTAAAATACCTCCCGCACCGACCCATATACCTGCTCCTCCTGGTTTCGGAATAGCGAAAGGACCATTTGAACCAACGTGGGAATCTCTTTCGGCTTACCATGTTCCTGACTGGTATCGTGACGCAAAATTCGGAATCTGGGCGCATTGGGGCCCGCAATGTCAGCCGGAAATGGGGGACTGGTATGCCCAGCAGATGTATTATGAGGATAATCAAATTTACAGATTCCATTGTAAAAAATACGGTCATCCTTCCAAATTCGGCTTCAAAGATGTTATCAACGAATGGAAGGCTGAAAACTGGGACCCCAAATCGCTTATCGAATTTTATAAAAAAGCGGGAGCCAGATATTTCTGTGCCTTGGCCAATCACCATGATAATCTCGATTTATGGGATTCTACATATCAGCCATGGAACAGTGTCGCTATCGGCCCCAAGAAAAATATTATAGCAGGCTGGGAAAAGGCAGTCCGTGACGCAGGTCTTCGTTTCGCGATTTCTGTTCATGCCGCCCGAACATGGGACTGGTTCCAGCCTGCCCAGGGGTGGGATAGAAAGGGTGAATTTGCCGGTATTCCTTATGACGGCCTTTTAACAAAAGCCGATGGCAAAAGTAAGTGGTGGGATGGCCTCGATCCCCAGGACCTGTATGCTCAGTATCATCGCAGAGGCACATATAAATATACGCTGGAAGGACAGCCGCCTCTTGATAAGGGATATATTGAAAAATTCTATAATCGCACGATTGACCTCATAAGCAAATATAATCCGGACCTGATTTACTTCGATGATACAATTTTGCCGATTTATCCGACAAGCGATATTGGTCTTAAAATTGCCGCATATTTTTATAATACAAACCTGGCAAAAAATGGAAAACTCGAGGCTGTTTTAACCGGCAAAATACTAAAACCCGAACATCGCAAAGCTATATTATATGATGTCGAAAGAGGAGTTACGGAAGGCACCGAGACGCTGCCCTGGCAAACAGATACCTGTATCGGCTCATGGCATTATGACCGCAGGATTTATAACGGACGCGGATATAAAACCCCAAAACAGATCATCCAGATGCTCATTGATATCGTCAGCAAAAACGGAAACCTGATGCTCAGTGTCCCGGTCCGCGGCGATGGAACCATTGATGAGCTGGAAGTAAAAGTTGTTGAGGGGATTGGCCAGTGGTTATCTGCAAATGGAGAAGGAATTTATGCGTCCCGCCCGTGGAAGGTTTACGGTGAAGGTCCCACTACAATAAATAAAACAGGAAAAGGCGCGACATCAGATGTAAAAAGATATACTGCCGAAGACATTCGCTTCACTACAAAGGGAGATATCTTATACGCATTTGCCATGGCCTGGCCCGAAAACGGAAAAACTGTAATTAAATCTCTGGCAAAAGGAAGCGAAAACATGCCTGGAGAAATCGGAAAAATAGAAATGCTCGGAGCCGATGGTCCTTTGACTTTTGACCGAGATGACCAGGGTCTTACAGTAAATCTCCCCCAAACCAAACCAAATGAATTTGCTTATACATTAAAAATTTCGCCCAAACAGGAAAAGGCGTGAGATTTAATCATGAGTTTTTTAGGAGATATTAAATGAAAGTCAGGCAGGTAATTTTAATGACATCAATTTTATCCATTCTTTTATCACTGAATTTATCATGCGAGCAAAGCAATAAAATAAGCTCACAACAAATTCAGGCATTTTTTGAAACGAATTCAACAGCCAGGCAGGTTGTAAATTTCAATAAGGACTGGAAATTCTCAAGAGGCGACATGGATGAAGCAGAAGCTGTAACTTTTAATGATTCGAACTGGCAGCCGCTGCGATTGCCGCACGATTGGGCAATAACCGGACCATTTAATGAAAAAGTTGAGGGTTCTACGGGCAAACTGCCGTGGGCGGGCGTCGGCTGGTATCGCAAAACATTTACTCTCGAAAAGGGAGATAAAGGCAAACGAGTTTATTTCGATTTCGATGGCGTAATGGCATTTCCGAAAGTTTATGTAAACGGCCAGTTGGCAGGAAAATGGGATTATGGTTATATGTCATTTAGAGTTGATGCCACGCCATTTGTTAAATTCGGTGAAAAAAATATTATAGCTGTAAAAGCAGATACCCGTAAACACTACTCACGCTGGTATCCCGGCGCTGGCATTTACCGAAAAGTTGTGATGACAATAACAGAGCCGGTGCATGTCGCCCACTGGGGAACTTATATTACTACACCTAAAGTCGCCGATGAATCCGCGACCATTAATGTTTGCACAACTGTTGAAAATCACAATAAATCGAATTCAAAAATAGCTTTAGATGTTGCCTTAATTGACCCCGATGGGAAAATCATCGCCATACTGACAAATGATGGTAAAATCCCTGGCAATAGCTCAAAAGATATTAATCAAGTGTTTATAATTCCAAATCCGCAGCGGTGGGATATCACAAGCCCGAAACTTTACACAGCAAAAACAATCGTCCGTATGGGTGATAAGATTGTCGATAATGACTCAACAACATTCGGCATACGTGAATTCAAATTTACCGCCGACGATGGTTTTCATCTTAATGGCAGGCGAGTCCAGATTCAGGGCGTTTGCCTGCATCACGACCAAGGCGCTTTAGGAGCCGCATTCAATACACGTGCCATGGAAAGACAACTTGAGATTATGCGTGATATGGGTGTAAACGCTATAAGAACAAGTCATAACCCGCCTGCGCCTGAAGTGCTTGAGCTTTGCGATAAGATGGGCTTTATTGTCTGGGATGAGGTTTTTGATAAATGGGACAGGACTGCCGACAGAATTGATGACAAGCCGCCTTTCGTGGAATATGGCGAAAAACAAACGAAAAATTTCGTGATGCGCGACCGGAATCACCCTTGTGTCGTTGTGTGGTCAATCGGCAACGAAATTCCCAGGGATAAACCAGGGAATTAATCCGGAACGTGTAAAAATGATGGCCGACTATTTCCGTAAATACGACCTTACAAGACCTGTCAGTTTGACTTCCAATGACGACAAGGATGCTTCAAGACATAATTACGACGCCCTCGATATAGGCGGCTTTAATTATCACCGCAGCTATGGGACTTATCATAAAATGTTTCCGGATAGACCGGTTATTTACAGCGAATCCGCTTCAGCTGTCAGCTCAAGAGGTTATTACGACTTCCCGCTTCAAATGAATAAATCAGAGTTAGCAAAAAATGTATATCAGGTTAGCTCTTATGACCGAACCTCCAGATGGTGCGATATACCGGATGTTGAATTCAATTTTCTGGATAATGATAAATTTGTCAGCGGAGAATTTGTCTGGACTGGATTCGATTATCTCGGCGAGCCTGAACCTTTCATGAAAGAGTCAAGAAGTTCCTATTTCGGCATTGTGGATTTGGCAGGTATTCCGAAAGACAGATTCTATTTATATCGCAGCCGCTGGGCGCCCGATAAGACTACCGTCCACATCCTGCCTCACTGGAACTGGCCGGACCGAATCGGGCAAAATGTCCCCGTTTATATTTACACCAATGGCGATACCGCAGAACTTTTCCTTAATGGTCAGTCTCAAGGCAAAAAGTCAAAAGCAAAAGAGGCTGGACCCGGTTATTACGGCATTATAGACAAATACCGTATCTGCTTCAACGACGTAAATTATGAACCCGGAGAGCTTAAGGCGGTTGCCTATAAAGACGGAAAAGAAATTGGTCAGGCCATAACGAAGACAGCCGGCGAACCTGCGTCGCTTCGAATGACTCCCGATAGAAAAGAACTTGCTGCGACAGGCGATGACCTTTGCTATCTACTAATCGAAGCAATCGATGCCAACGGCACGCTTTGTCCTTTGGCGGATAACCTGGTTAAGTTCAGAGTTGAAGGCCCTGCCGAAATTGCAGGCGCCGATAACGGTAATCCCCGTTCATTTGAATTGTTCCAGGACGCCGAACATAAATTGTTCTATGGCAAAGAAACTTTAATTATCCGTCCCGCAGAAGGACAGGGAGGAATTATAAAAATTATTGCCGAAAGTGAGGGTCTGACGCCGGCGGAAGTTACTGTTCAAAGTAAATAAAAAAGAGGTATAAGAGAAAGGATTTCAAAACAATGACAGATTCGCAGAAAAAGATACTTGCAAGCTTATCAATAATCCTTGCGTCTCTGGTGATTGTTCCATGTTTTTTTGACACAGCGGCCCAGGCGGAAGCTCCTGTTTCGATTGCCGGGCCGGGACCGGTAGATGTGAACGGGGAAATAGCCGCAGCGAACGATTCGATTGCGTATGCCACACAACAGGTGATCTCCAGCAACGATTCCGATTCCGTTATTGTTGAAAAAGCGGCAAAGGTTCTGCCACGCCCCAGTCAGTCAGACTGGATGCGGCTGGAGTGGACCTTTTTCCTTCACTACGGCGTGAACGCATTCAGAGGCGTTGAGTGGGGTAATGGTCGTGAAGATCCCTCGCAGTTCAATCCTTCAGCGTTTGACGCAAACCAATGGGTCAGTGCTATGAAAGACGCCGGAGGCAAAATGATTGTGCTTGTTTGCAAGCACCACGATGGATTGTGTCTGTGGCCTACCCGCTACACTTCGCATTCGGTCGCATCGAGTACCTGGCTTGGCGGCAAAGGCGATGTTGTTCGAGCTGTTGCCGACGCCGCCCGAAAGCATGGTCTTAAGCTGGGTGTTTATCTTTCACCCGCCGACCTTTACCAACTGAAGACAAATCCGAAAAATCCTGTCGGTTACTATGGCAACGACAGCAACAGTATCCTTTCTGTTATTCCCACTGATCCGACTGATTTCAAGAGCAATCCTGCTTCGGGTCGCACACCACCGGCCGGTTTCACGAGTTACAAATATGTGGTGGACGACTACAATCGCTATTTTCTCAACCAGCTTTACGAATTGCTGACCGAGTATGGCCCCATCCAGGAAGTCTGGTTTGACGGCGCTAACCCGGACCCGAGCGTCAAAGAGACCTACAATTATAACGTGTGGTTTGACCTGATCCGCCATCTGCAGCCCGGGGCGATTATTTTCGGCAAAGGGCCGGATGGGCGCTGGGTGGGCAATGAGGGAGGTGTCGGGCGCACCACAGAATGGAGCGTCATTCCTCTGCCTGTTCCGCCCGAGGACTTCCTTTGGCCGGACATGCAGGCCGGTGATCTCGGCAGCCGTGCCAAACTTACGCCTGGTTCGTATCTCTGGTGGTATCCGACGGAAACCAATGTTACCATTCTCGCCAACGGCCAATGGTTTTGGGGGCATAGGAAGCATCCCAGAAGCCTGCCGCAGTTGGTGGACATTTATTACACGTCCATCGGCCGCAACGGAAACCTCATTTTGAACCTGTCTCCAGATACGCGTGGTCTGGTTCCGGATGATCAGCTTGAAGCCTTGAGCCGGATGGCGCAGGTGATTAAGGATACATTCGCCAAAGACCTTGCTGTTGGCGGCAAAATGACGGCCGACAATTCCAATGCCGCCAACAGTCCGTCGCTGGCATTGGACGGAAACCTCGACACCTGGTGGGAAGCCGCACCGGGACACACCACTGCCGCCCTGACGTTGACGCTGCCGGCATCGGTCACGTTCGATGTCGTTTCTTTGCAGGAAGCGGTGGATCATCGAGGCCAGAGAATCGAGTCCTTTGCCATTGAAATATGGGATGGATCGGCGTGGGTCAAGGCAGTGACGTCAGACGAACTGACGACCGTCGGGCACAAACGGCTGATACGGCTGAAGTTGCCCGTGACCACCAGCCGGGTACGCATTCGCATTACCGGTTCACGCCTGGAACCGACGCTGGCAGAAATTGGACTCTTCAAGCAATCCGTTTACGGTCAGTCTCCCGTCATTTCAGATCGTGACACCAATGGCCAAGTGACGATTAGCAACACCGGCGGTTTAAAGATGGTTTATACTGTTGATGGTAACACGCCGACGGCCAATTCTGCAGTTTACAGTTCACCAATCTCCCTGCCGTTGACGGGCACCGTGCAGGCTGCCTGCGTTATGCCAAACGGCCGGCTTGGCATCGTGACTTCAAAAACTTTCGCCGGCCTGCCGCCCATTGGCTGGAAAGTTGTCGCCGTGGACAGCCAGGAAACCGCCGGAGGCGACAACTCTGCTGCCAATGCGATTGACGGCAACTCGTCCACTTTCTGGCACACCCGCTGGAATGAAGATATGAAGCTGCCTCATTTCATCACGATTGACATGGGAACTTCACATCGGATTGCCGGCTTCACCTATCTGCCGCGCCAGGACGGGAACCTCAACGGCACCCCTGAAAAGTACCGTTTTGAAACCAGCATGGATGGAGTAACATGGACGACCAATGTCGCTTCGGGCACGTTCGCCAACATTCGGAATAATCCATCGCTTCAGCAAGTCAGCTTCGCGCCCGTCAACGCCCAATTCTTCCGCTTTACGGCCTTGCAGGAAATCAACAAAAACGGCTGGACGAGCGCCGCCGAAATCTCTGTGTTGCCGGCAGCGGGACTTTAGGATAATATCAGGTTCTGACAAATGAGAAGTGTAATTATTTTTACTTTACAGGGATTGCAAAATGATTAAGAAAAATAATGTCTTGCTGTGGTGTTTATTGCTGTCTTTGATTGTGTCACTGCCTGCCGCGTCTTCACCCACGACACCTGCAATCCGTATGATTACTGCCGATGTCGGAGTCGAGAAGGGGCCGTTGAACCAGATGTTTAATCTTTGTGTTGGTGCAGGCCGGGCCAACGAGGGCCTGCGGGCCGACTGGCAGCGGCAGCTCACCTGCGTGCACTGTGAATGCGGTTTTCGATATTTGCGATTCCACGGACTGCTCTGTGATGATATGGGGGTTTATAGTGAGGATAAAAACGGACAACCAATTTATAACTTCCAATACATCGATGAGCTTTTTGACTTCATGCTGAGTATCGGCGTAAAGCCCTTTGTCGAGATTGGCTTTATGCCTTCGGCCCTGGCAAGCGGACAAAATACTATTTTCTGGTGGAAGGGAAATGTTACACCGCCAAAGGATTATGCAAAGTGGGAAGCTTTGATTAAGGCGCTGCTTACGCATTGGAAAGAACGCTACGGCGAAAATGAAGTTGCGACCTGGTATTTTGAGGTATGGAACGAGCCGAATCTTGACGGATTCTGGCTCGGCTCCAGCGCCAAGAAAGGCAAAACCGATGAAGAGTTTTCTAAATATGCAAAGCTCGAGTATTTCAAACTTTATGCCTCGACGGCCAAAGCAGTCAAAGCCGTCTCTTCCCGTTTTCGTGTGGGAGTCCCGCCACTGCCGGATGCGCCTGGGTTCCGGAAACTATCAATTTCTGTGTAAAAAACAAAGTGCCTATCGATTTTATTTCGACCCATCATTACTGTGTTACTTCGGGCTTTCTCGACGAAACCGGGACATCAGGAACCATTTTTTCACAGGATCCCAATGCCATGTCCGGACGTGTGCATGAAGTTCGCCGCCAAATTTCTGAATCCGCCGATCCCAACCTCGAATTGCATTTTACCGAGTGGAGTGCCTCCTATACCCCCACCGATCCAATTCACGACAGCTATCACAGCGCCGCGTTTATCCTAAACAGCCTTCGGCGTTCCGGCAGTGACCCGCAATCTATGTCATATTGGACTTTCACCGACATCTTTGAAGAAAATGGCCCTCGCACAACACCGTTTCACGGCGGCTTTGGCCTCATCAATTATCAGGGAATTAATAAGCCCGCTTTCTATGCCTATCAGTTTTTAAACCGGCTTGGGACAATTGAACTTAAAAGTAACGATGAAGCATCATGGATAGCCAGGGATGACAAAGGCGGGGTACAGGCTTTGTTCTGGGATTTCACGATAACGCATCCCGGTGATAAAGTCCTCAACCAGGATTTCTATAAACGTGACCTGCCTCCTAAAAAGACGACGCAGACAACCCTGCGCATCAATGGGCTGAAACCCGGCCGCTATGCCGCAACCCTCTACAAGGTCGGCTATCGGGTAAACGATGCCTACGCCACATACTGCGATCTCGGCTCCCCCTCCCAGTTGACCAGGGCACAAGTCGCCTTCATTAAGGATAAAAACGATGGCTCACCGCTCGATAGCAAGATTGTTTCTGTCGGTGATGACGGCGTATTCGCCGGCGACCATGAGGTGCGTGAAAATGACGTGTGCCTGGTAACGCTTTCGCCGTTGTAAGACTAAAAGAAGTTGACCTTCCCCCCGAAAACTGTGCCACTTGTAATTAGAGTGCCGGCATGATAGAACGCATAAAAAAGGATACAAGTGATGCGTGGCACAAAGCAAAAGATTAAATAGCAAAGAACAGATGAAGGACTGATTTTTAAAATGCCCACCGATGGAAATGAAATTGCAAACGTATTTAAATTAACAATCGAAAAGTAACTTAAATAGCAATGGCCGGCATTTCTGTTGCAAATCTGTTGCAAGTGCCTTTCCAGACTAAGGAGTAGAAAATTCTTTAAATGTAAATCCATTGGATGAAAGGGGTTGCAAATGGGCCCGGAAGGGATCGAACCTTCGACCAATGGATTATGAGTCCACTGCTCTACCGCTGAGCTACGAGCCCGCAACGGCATTAAGGATAACCGTTTTAACCGCGGAATGTCAATATCCACGTTCGCGATTTGGGAAAATAGGGCAGTCCTATAAATATTATCCTCAAGAAAAATTATTCACAAAGTCGAAGAAATATGGTATATTACCATTCCCGTTTTGGCATTTGGGCACGTCGATTGCTTTGCGTAAATATTTCGCCGAGTTGACAGTGTAGGGAATGCGATGGTCTTTTTGAATGGAGTTGGTTTATGAAAAAACATCCGGCGATAACGTCCCGCGACCTCGGTCTGGAATTCGCGGCGATCTGCGGCAAGCATTTTCTCGGCCTTGAGCACCTGCACTACGGCTACTGGCCCGAAGGGCTTCCCGTAAACATAAATAACCTGCGCATTGCGCAGGAAAATTATACCAGCTTTCTGTTGTCGCAAATTCCCGCCGGCGTTCGCACCATTCTCGACGTCGGCTGCGGCTCAGGATATACATCGAGACGGCTTGCTGATATGGGCTACGAGGTTGCCTGCGTTTCGCCGAGTCCGGTGCTAAACGCCAAGGTGCGGGAACTGATGGGTGATGCCTGCAAAATATATGAGTGTAAGTTCGAGGATTTGCAGACCGAAGACAAGTACGACCTGGTGCTGTTCAGCGAGAGTTTTCAGTATATCAAGGTGCGCAGGTCGCTGGGCAAGACGCTTGAAATTCTTAATCCGGGGGGCTATCTGCTTGTTTGCGATGTCTTCCTCAAAGATGTTAAGCTTGAGCCGGACAAAAAAGGTGTCGGCGGCGGTCATCTTTTGAGCAGATTTTACAACCAGGCAGCAGCCAGCTCATTTGAGCAGGTTAAGGATATTGATATAACCGACCGGGCGATGCCAAATATGGACCTGATGGATGACACGATGAAAAACGTTGTCCGTCCCATTGTTGACTCCACAATTAACTTTCTCGACGGCAGGTATCCGCTTATGAGCAGGGCTATTCAATGGCTGTACAGAAAGCGAATCGGGAACGTTTATCAGAAATATTTCAACAGCAGCAGGGCCAGCGCCGACTTCGTAAAATTCAAATCCTATCGGCTTCTGCTTTATAGACATACCTCCAAAGTCCCCGCGGAGAATCCCGTCGTAAGCAGTACATGCCCGGACAACAAGACGACCTGCCCGGTTACTTTGCCTGCGGGTGTCTGAATTGCAACCGGTGTCCGGCATAATTAAAAACGCCTCGCATTGGGTGTTTTTTTCTCTGTTATTGCTATTTACCGTATTTTATCCGCCAATAGAAAATTTGCGATTATTAATGGTTGACTTTCCAGATTGTAAATTATAAAGTGTCATCATACGGAGGTTTTACCGCTTTTGAGTATGATAAGTTGACAATTTGTAAACCAAAAGTAAGTTCCGGCATAGCCGGAGAAAACTATATTGGTAATCTTTACTGGCAGGGCACGAAAATCGCAAAGAGACCATATATTCAGGGGCCGTATTCAAAAGGGGAAATCGCTCTTTTGAAAAAGCAGTATCCGGCCACAAGCGCAGTTACACTGGCAGGAAAATTGAAACGTTCGCTTATATCTGTTCAGAAGCAGCTCCGCGAGATGGGCATCGGCAGACGCGATGTATCCGAATGGACGCCCGCGCAACTGCGGTATCTGCGAAAAAACTATCGCGAAACAGCAACCTGGGAACTTGCCAATAAGCTGAACGTGACGCCGTCAGTCGTAAAACACAAGGCCGCCGAACTGAAACTCAAAAAGAGATAGTCAGCTCCTCAAACGGAGCTGTCCCAACCAAAGCGATGGGTGACTGCTTATGATAATCGGCGTGATGACAGCTAATTTGCACCTTCACGGTATCAGCTCGCTCAAAGAGAAGCGCAGCATCGTCAAAAGCGTAATCGGCCGGCTGCAAAGCCGGTTCAACATCTCTATTTCCGAAGTTGACCACAACGACAGCAAACTTATCGCCACCATCGGTGTCGCAGTTGTCGGCAACGACAAGTCATTTATCGAAAGCCAGTTCGAATCAGTCGTAACTTTTATGCGTAACGACGGCCGGTTCTACCTCGGAACAATCGAGCGAGAAACCTTTGGTGTCTGATTTATTGTGCCCCCTTTAATTTCTTGTTAATCCCGCGGTGAAAATATCACGAAAAAGACCAAACCGTAGCAAAACGGTAACAATTATTCCTTATAAAATACAGGTGTCAGAGAGGTGTTTTTTTGATAACTTATTATTGAAAGGATAAGATTATGAGGACACTTAAAACCATCGTTACCGGCATTGTACTGACGGCGATACTGCCGGTTTGTATTGCTGCTGCCGCCCCGACAAGCGAACTGCTGCAAAAAGGGCTATACGCCGAAGAGGTCGAGGGCAACATTGATTCGGCCATTAAAACCTACGGGGAGGTAATAAAGAAAACCGACGCCCCGCGAAATCACATTGCCCAGGCTCTTTACCGGCAGGGTATGTGTTATCTGAAAATCAAAGATGAGCAGGCGGCAAAGGCGGCGTTTGAAAAGCTGGTCAACGAATACGCAGACCAGACCGAGATTGTGCAGAAGGCGCAGTCGGAGATGGATGATTTGATGGATTTCGACCCGGCTGCTTTAATGCCTCCGAGGACGCTTATTTATATGGAGCTTGGCAGCCCCGGCAAACAGGTTGAGACAATCCTCAATATGCTCAAGGGCACGCCCTACGAAAATCCGCTTGCCGCTATAGGAAACCAGAATGTAGCCAACCCCAACCGGAAATCACCAGGGGATATTGTGGCTGGTCTTCTGAATCCCAGTATGATGGCTGAGTTCAAAAAAATTCGCGGTTCGGCTATTGGCGTTACCGGCATCGCACAGAATAATCCGCCTATGATTGCGGTGCTTTATCCCGGCAAGAGCGACGCCCTGCGCGGCCTGATTATGGCGGGATTAAATATGGCCGGAGCGCCGGGTGAGCCGGTTGAAGGCATGCAGACCGTCAATATTCAAAATGCCGCCACCGCGGCGTACGATGATAAAGTAATTATTGTTGCTACTTTGCCCGACCAGCTCAAGTGGGTCATCAGGCAATATAAAGGACTTGCTTCCGAGCCGACGCTGGCTTCGAGTAATCCCTCGTTTGTGAAATTGAACAAAAAGGCGAGGCACGACAACGCGCTGACCGCCTGGGTGAATGTTCATGAGGTCTATTCGAAGCTGCTGCAATTGTTCCCCGCAGGCCAGATTCCCAAACAGATTTTCCTGGTCGATGCCGTCGTTGATTTCAATCACATTGATTACATGACCATGACTAATTCGATTGAGCAGGATGGCTTTAATGGCACCGTCGATATTGTGTTTAAAGACGGTCATCACTGTCTCGCGTACGATTTGATTCGGACTCCCAATATAAGCAAGGCGGCGTCCTTCCAGCGCCGTTGCTATAGCGACCTTTGCGCTGTCTGCCGACAATGAAAACCAGACCGGCGCAGTGCGCTCGCAGATTAAAAACTTCAGCGGTCTCGATATCGGCAGAGAAATTTTCGCCAACATCGAGCAGGTTACTGTCTTCGCTGTGTCCGCCAAAACCCCAAATACGTTCTTACCCGGGTCTGTCGGGCTGGCGATTACAAGTCACAATCCCCAGCAGACACGCCAGATTCTCGCGAAGACCATCGGCACTGCCGACGCGATGCTCACCGGCCGGCCCGTGGCTGACGCCAATTCATTCGCCGGCAAATACCAGATTGGCCAGATTCAAAATAACCCGATGTATTGCTATGTCGAACAGGCGGGCAAAGTTACTGTCCTTTCGCTGAATCCCGATATCACGCAGGCCTCAATGGCAGCGATTAAAGACCACAACAGCGTATGCAATTCCGGGCCGCTTAGCGACGCCGTCGCCAAAATGCCCGCAAGCGCAAGCAAGATGATTCTTATCAACGCCGGTGGCGCCATTCGAATTGCCGCCCCGACAATAATCACATTTATAGGGGGAGACAACCGCGATGCGCTTCAAAATAATTTCAATCAGCTCGCGATGGCCTGCGACAAATCGGTCTTTGAGCTTCGCACTGATGAACAGCCGAATGACTTCACCATCAACAGAAGATTAACGGGCCTGCCCCCCATGAATCAGCTCATTGGCCCGATTACTCAAATTGCCCAGACCATAAAACAAACCAGGACCGAAGCCGTTGCTGAAGCGGCGCGAAGACAGGCGGGCATCACCGTAAAACAGGCAACTGTCGCGCCGGTTATTGATGGCGTCGCGGATGCTGTCTGGTCCGGCGCCGACAAAATAAAACTGACTAATTCACTGTATAAGCCCATATCCTCGCCAAATGACCTTTCGGCTGATTTCAAAACGATGTGGGACCAGAACAATCTTTATCTGTTCGTTGATGTTACAGATGACGTGCTTAAGAATGATGCCGCCAATCCGTGGGATAATGACAGCGTCGAGGTTTATATCGACGCCACTAACAGCAAAGCCGCCTCATACGGTCCGACTGATTATCAATACATTTTTGTGTGGGACAAGACGTCCCCGAAAATCTATGAACAAAAACAAAATCGTATTGAAGGTGTTCAATATGCGATGGTGACGACCAGCACAGGTTATCAACTGGAAATCAAGTTCCCCTGGTCAACACTCGGCACAAAACCCCGTACAGGAGCAAAAATTGGCCTGGATGTTCAGGTCAACGATAACGACACCGGTGGAAGACGCGATAAAAAGATAACTTGGCACGCTACGCAGGATAACGCCTGGGAGAATCCGCAGGCCTTTGGAAATGCCCAGTTAGGCGGACTCCTCGGCTGGTGGAAGCTCGACGAAAAAGACGGCAATAACGCCGCCGACAGTTCCGGTAACGGCAATGACGGCACACTTGTGGGTAACCCGCAGTGGCGGCCTCAGGGCGGCAAAATCGGCGGAGCGATAGAGTTAAGCGGCAAGGGTGATTACGTCAAAATCGCCAACGAATCCGCATTCAACATTACCAGCCAGATAACAGTCGCCGCGTGGGTTAATATAACCTCCGTCCCGCAGGAATGGACCGGCATTGTCACCAAGGGTGACACCGCCTGGCGGCTTTCCACGAGTTTCGCCAACAACGTATTTCACTTCGGCCTTTCCCGCCAGGACTATCTTAACGGCACGACCACTGTCGGTTCAGGCCAGTGGCATCATGTTGCCTGCGTTTATGACGGCTCAAAGATGAGCATTTATGTTGACGGCAAATTAGACATTTCACAGCCGCGGTCAGGCCCCATCGCGACCAATAACTTCCCCGTTTGCATCGGGGAAAATATCGAGCTGACCGGGCACTGCTGGAATGGCCTCATTGATGATGTCCGCATTTATACTTATGCGCTTTCGGAAAATGAAATCGCGGCTTTAGCAACCGGTAAATAAAGAGGTACGATTTGAAATTTGGTCAGGCTCCTATCACCGGTCGTAATCAGTTACAGTGGGTAGTGCTGCTCGCGATAGCGGTAGTGCTGCCCACTGTAAGTTTGCTCTGGTTTATGAGCAGGGCGGTCTCCAACGAGCGGTTAGTCATAAGGGAGAAATTAGCCGCCATTTATCAGGACAAGCTCGTACTGACCGGTCAAAAGGCCGCCGAAACCTGCGCCGCCAATATCAGCATCATCGATAAGGCGGGACAGAACGCAAATCCATATTCGCTTTTCAAACAGCTCGTCCTTGAGCACAATTTTGAGGGCGTGGTTGCCTTTGATTCAAAGTCAGCGGTTATATACCCGGTGCTGGGTGACATAATTTCATATACAACTCAGCAGGATAATGATTTCGCATCCGCTCGGCAGCTTGAATTCACCAACAGGCAATACGCCGATGCCGCGGAAAGCTACGGCAGGTTCTCAGCCGATAAAGACCCTCAAATTGCCGTTGCGGCCATTATGGGCAAAAGCCGGTGTTTATCCAAGCTCGGCCGGTTTGATGAGGCGATAGAAGAATGTCAAAAGGCCGCCTTTGCTTCTGTGGATAGGAATACTGATACCGCGTTGCTCGTCGCCGTTCAAAACGCCCGGCTGCTGCTCCTGGATTTGCTCAGGCAGACCGGCGCAAAATCCAGGCAGGAGCTTGTGCAGCGGACAGTCAACTCGCTGATTGCCGACCTCTATATTGTCCCCAAAATGCCGTCGAGCAGAAACCTCTTTATCGCGGGAAAGGTTCTGGACGCAATAGGTGAAATGCCGTCCCTCGAAGGTAAAACCACGCTCCCGAAGGGGGCGCTGGCCAAATTAGTTGCCGCCGAAGAATTTTCTATTTCCATCGCCGAAAACTGCGCAGCTCATCCGCACGTTGCCCGACAGACCGCCGGATACTTTTTTTAAGGCAGGTGCCGGCTGCGGTCTTTATCACAAAACACAATCGACGGCGCTTCTCATTTTATTTTCCGATAAAGGAATCGCGTCAGCTTTCGCCGGCTATGAAGACACATTTAAAAGTTCCGATTTGGCTTATCGCATTGTCGATGCTTCAGGTGATTTTGTCGCTGGTATAGCAAAGCCGGCAGGCAGACCTTTCGCAACCGCTTCTTTGGCTGATTGTTTTCCGGGCTGGAAAGTGGAATTGTATTTCAAAGGGGGCGAGATTTTCGATAAGGCCGCCGACAGACAAATCGCCATTTATATCTGGACCGGGTCGCTTGTTATACTGCTTATCCTCGTTATCGGCGCATTCGCCGCCCGCGCAATAGGCAGGCAAATCCGGCTCAATAAAATGAAAAACGATTTTATCGCCACCGTCTCGCACGAGCTGAAGACGCCTTTGTCCTCGATGCGTGTCCTCGTCGATACCCTCCTTGAGGGTAACATTAAAGACGAAACGCAGACCGAGGAATATCTGCGCCTGACCGCCAAGGAAAACGAACGGCTAAGCCGAATGATTGATAACTTCCTGACGTTTTCGCGGATGGAGCGGAACAAAAAGGCCTTCGAAATGACTCCGACAAACCCCGCCTCGATAGCAAATGATGCTGCAGAAGCAGTCAGGACGAAATATGCTGCGCATAATTGTCAGTTCACGGTCGATATCGCGGAGAACCTGCCCGAAATAGCAGCCGACCACGGCGCGATGGTTACTGTCCTTGTCAACCTTCTCGACAACGCCTGTAAATATACCGGCGAGCAAAAACAAATCGCGTTGAAGGTCTTCGCTGAAAAGGACAATGTCTGTTTTGCGGTTTCGGATAACGGCATAGGCCTCGCACACAGGCATATCCGCAAAATTTTCGACAGCTTCTACCAGGTCGATAACTCCCTTGCGCGAAAAGTCGAAGGTTGCGGACTGGGCCTCAGCATCGTTAAATTCATCGTCGATGCCCATAAAGGCAAAATATCCGTCGATAGCAAACCCGGCAAAGGAAGTACTTTCACAGTCAAAATCCCCGTTTCGCCGAAACAGGCCGGTTAAGGAGTTAAGATATGAGAACCGTTCTTATAATTGAAGACAATCCCACGATGGTGCGTGCCCTCGAAGATAATTTCACAATTAAGGGTTACAAGGTCAAAACGGCCTTTGACGGCGAAGCGGGGTTGAACGCGGCGCTGGAAAAAGGGGCAGACCTGATTATCCTCGATATAATGCTGCCCAAAATCAACGGCTTCGAGATTTGCAGCCGGGTTCGCAATAAAGGTATCAATACGCCCATCATTATGCTCACCGCCAAGGACCAGGAGCAGGATATTGTTATGGGCCTCAATCTCGGTGCCGACGACTATGTCACCAAGCCCTTCAGCATAAAGCAGCTTCTCGCGCGGGCCGAAGCACTTCTTCGCAGGACCGCTCAGCCGGAGCCGGACGTTTATCAATTCGCCGGTTTCAAGTTGGACGTTGCAAAACAAAAGCTGACTCATAATGAAGTCGAAGTGCCTTTAAGTCCGAAGGAATATAACGTCCTGCATCTGCTCGTCAAAAAGCAGGGCTCCGTCCTGACGCGTGAAGAAATACTCACCAGCGCCATCGGCAACTGCGCATTTCGTCAGCGAGAAAAACATCGACGGCTTCGTAAAGGCCATCCGCGAAAAAATCGAGCCGGACTTGAACAAACCGGCTTTTATTCATACGATAGACGATATCGGGTATAAGTTTGAAACGGTGTAGAGAATGGAAACGATATTGATAGTCGAAGATGACCCCACGATGCTGCGGGGTCTGAAAGATAACTTCGAGTTCAAGGGCTATAAGGTCATTACCGCCTCCGATGGCGAAAAAGGCCTCGAAGCCGCCCTTAACGCCAAACCGGATTTAATCCTTCTCGATATAATGCTCCCTAAAATCAATGGCTACGAAATCTGTCGCCTGATTCGCGAGCAAAAACTCGATATGCCGATTATTATGCTGACCGCCAAGGGCGAAGAATCGGATATCGTCCTGGGCCTCAACCTCGGTGCAGACGACTATGTCACCAAGCCGTTCAGCATCAAAGAATTGCTCGCCCGCGCAGCCGCGTTTTTGCGTCGGGCAAAAAAAGAAGTTCAGGATATTCACGAATTTGGCTGTTACCGCCTCGACATATCCGCAAGACGATTGACGCGAAAAGGAAAGGAAATCGAATTGTCCCCCAAAGAGTTCGACCTTCTCGCGTTTTTCATCAAAAGGCAGGGCCGCGCTCTTACCCGCGATGAAATATTAAATGCCGTCTGGGGATATGATTGTATCGTTACTCCGCGCAGTATAGACAGGTTTGTCACTACATTGCGCGATAAAATCGAGCCCGACCCATCCAAACCCGTTTTCATTCACACCATCCGCCAAATCGGCTATCGATTCGAACCCACCGAATCAAAACACTAACACCTTCCGGCTAAAAACAGGGTTATTTTACGCTGGTTTCTGCCTGCCCGCGTCTTTGGCGGACTTGTCGGCAGTGTTCCGCTCGATTGCGTCTTCGAGAAGCGGGTGGGCGTCAGACAGGTTGTAGATAAAAGCGGATTTACCCAAAAGCGACTGATAGAATACGGCGAGGTTTTTCGCTCGTTTGGCATGGCTGGAATCGGGAGGAAACCTCTGGGCCTCCATCTGGGCCGATTTCTGCATAACGACTATGATATTTCTAAGCTGCTGTTCGAGTTCCGCGCCCATGAGTACCGCTTTCTGAACGATATCCTTCAGGGGCTTTTCGAATTCTGGAGATGCTATGGAAGTTTGAGACGCGACAACTATGTTTTCGAAGGTGCCCATTAATTTATCGACAACAGCCCATAAAGTGGCGCATTTGTGGAGCGTGGCCACGGGCTTGTCCTGCGATGGCTCCGGAATCGGCACATTCAATACTGAGTTGGCGTCTTCAATGGTTTTTTCCGCTCGTTTTATAATCGCAGGCGTTCGGATGCCTGCCGGTATGTCCGACAATGCCAGCAATGATGAGCCGTTGCAGAAGCCGCATCTTGTCATTCCGAGGCCGAAGCAGCGTTCGCAGACGGCTTCCTGCTCGATATGTCCGCAGCCGTTACATACTTCACATTGCGTGCGTCCCTTGGTGCAGAATTGACATGGATGAAAAGCGAAGGCGGTTATAAGCTGGTTGGCGGTATTTTCTCCCAGGACATCGAGCAGTTTTTTTACAATGTCGCGGTCGCCCGGCAAAATGCCTTTTTCCTGCGCCTTTAGAAACAGGTCCGCGGCTTTTTCAAACCGGCTGCCTTGGAGGTCGAGTATGACGTCCTTGACAACTATGCCTACCTGGGTCGCGGAGGATGCCCTCGTATCTCCGGGCCGCCCATCGGATTGTTTTGGCTCTTCGCTCATAACTATTTTCCGTTTGGCGTTACTGTAAGCCGAATAACTCCCTGCTCCACTAATACTTAGGCGCATCCGCGTTATATGTTCGGCAATACGGCATCTACTTCGTATCTTTCCTGAGTTTCTTTATCGCTTCCAGTTCGGCGATTGCCTGCCTGTCGCGGGGTCTGTTCATTGCCTTTTTGGATTCTATCAGTGCGTCAAGATTGAGCACCTGCAATCGAACGCCGCTGGTCTCCATCATAACGCTTTCCTCTTTTACCTTTTGATAATCCCCAACGCCTTTAATAGACCCAAGGCAGTCGAGCCGTCCGATGTCTGTGTCTAAGTACAAATTCTTGAAGCTGCTGCAATTCTTCTCAGTCAGCTCAAGCTTCTGTCGGCCCGGTGTCATTCGGTGAACAGGATGCACATTGGCTATTGCCTTTTGCAAAGCAAGCAGATTTGCTGGCGAAAAATCGAGGCAGATGTCAACGTCCTGCGTCACCAGCGTGCAGCCGTATACCGTCCCCGCAAAACCGCCGACAATCACAAAATCGACCCTGGCCTTTACCAGCCGTTCTAATAATATGATAAAATCCCCGGTCATACGCGTTTGGCCCTGCGCAGTTTCTCGATTGAGTTAAGTGCGATTTGATGACGCCTGATGCGTTCGCCGTAGCTTAACTTCAGATTGTCTTTCAACGCCTCTATATCAATTCCAAACTCTGCCGCCGCCCTGACAGGGTCCGCTTTGACAGCGTTGGTTTTCGCCGATTTATTATTTCGCCGATGTGTCATATCGTAAGTATAACCCAATATCAAATCTGTTCAACCAGTTTCCTTATCGGTTAGCCCCCAGGTCCGCCTGGGGGTCTTAAAACTTGTCGGATTTCCGCATCATTTAGCCCCCACCCCGCGAGGTGGGGGTTTGTCATTCCTGTGGCCGGGGTCATCCAAATAATATTTAGCCCCGTCATTTATGCCGGGGTTACTTTATTGCCGGGTCATTGCGAAGTTTACCCGCCTCTGGCGGGACTAACGACCAACCACTATCGACTAACGACTATCTCAAACCCCTTGCCTCCTTCCCACTTTACCGATATACTGCCACCTTATGGCCGGAACCGGCTCGTGGAGAGAATTACACCTTCGACCGTCAACTTTGTCGTCCGGCAAACTTTTTTGTAAATAACAGGAAAATAGGCGTGGTGGCTACAGATTTAGATTTGGCTATGCGGAAAAAATGTCTGCTACAAGGTTTTACGAAATGCCAGCCGAAGATATTTACAAACACATCTAAAACATGGAGAAATGAAAAATGGGCGAAAGAAAATCCCAGTTAGATAGCATTTCAAAGGAAGAACGGCAAGAACTGATTAATAGGCTTTACGAATTTCAAAAGCACTTATGTTATGTGTGTAATGACGATATTAATCTTGCGGTTCATGGACTTGATATAGACCACATAAAGGCCTTAGACAATGGTGGTTCTGATGAAGAATCAAATTGGGGACTTACACACGATTCTTGTAATAGGTCAAAAGGTGTTCGGGATTTACAGCTGCAACGGATATTATTCCAATTCAAAAAGCATGTTGAGAATTATACAGATAACAGCAAAGAGTTTACTTTTAATGAAGCGCTGCATGAACTTATGCCTGAGCGACAAGAGGCAGGTTATAAAATCGAAGCCAATCAAATAAATATTTCTTGGACTAATCCTGGAGGCAGTCCGGAAACTGAAATTTATAATCTTCTTGAAGAACCTGGAAATCCACCTGCTAAATCATTTCTATGTAGATTACCCTTCCAATGTTTGTACCATGACCGAGATATAAACCCTCGCTCCATTGTCGATCTCGAACCCATGATCGAAGAGTTTTATAATGGTTATGTGCAGCTTCAGCCTAGCTTAGCAACCCTTACAACTAATGGTCTAGTAGGAAAAGGCCAAATACTTGTGTTTGATGGACAACACAAGGCTGCAGCTCAGCTTTATGCAAGGCGTGATCGACTCTTTGTAAGAGTGTTCCTAAATTGCGACAAGAGTAAATTGAAGGAAACTAACTATCGAGCTCATACAAAACTTGCCCAGATTCATTTTCCTCAACTTATAAATGACCGAGTAGGTGCGGATCTTTTCGCCGAAGAATTTGACCGTTTTATTGGGAAAATTGATATTGAGAAGGAATCTGAACATTCATTTTTCCGAAAGCGGTTAGACTCCTCACAGAAAAAAGAATACAAAGGTTATTTTGTTAATTATTTGAGATATAAAGTTTTGACAGGTAAAGCAGGGGCGGAAGACAATCAACTTCTTTCCTTTACAGAAACGATAACCGCAAGGGCCAAAAAACATCCGCTATCGTATGATACAGTTCAGAAAACATTTCTTCAGAATATGTTATATTTAAAGCCATCTGATGAGCCATTTAACAATTCCGAAAACTACAGAAAATTAGAACGAGAGAATTTAATTCGACTAATGAATCTGTTCGTAGAGGAAGTCTTGGCAAATGGCCGTTTTGATTTAAAACGTGGTATATATAGAATCGAAGAGAGTTTAGCAAACGACCCAGAGTCTATTCAAGACAACCACCTGAGAGCTTATAGGATATGCCGACAGGCGGCTATGGCAATATGGACAGTTGAATTTAAGAGAGCCATAGCTCTTCTGTTGAATACAAAACAGAAATATGCCAATGGCGCTTGGTCGTCTACAAGGCCTTTATGGGTTAAGATCTCTTCAGAGGACTGGGACCAAATTCGAAAGATGGTTTGTGCAATCCGAGACCACAAGATTTGGGGCAAGCAGGCTAATTCAGATATTACAAATGCCCTTAAATCAACAAGACAAAAGGACTGGAAAGAGATCTTGTTGCGGGGAAAACTTCCGGGTAGACAGGAGCAGTTGCTGACTCCATTAGATCAGAATTTTATTTTCCAAAGGGCGCAAGGAATTTGAATTTAAATGGCAACGTTAAGCAGAAAAACGCTTGGGATAACAATACAATGTTTAGAACAATGGTCTAGGACATCTATAGAAACTTTCCTTTTCGAAATGGATGTGCCAAACAACCTCGTTGTAGGCTATTCCAAAACGGAGCTTCTGCTTAATGTTTTCAGGGGACTTGAGAGTCAAGGGAGACAAGATTTGTTGGTAAGTATTGTTTCGGTGGCAGTAGAGCGTCTACAAGGTGAAAGTTTTAAAACACTAAGAGATGCGCTGTTGAAGGATGGATTTGTAGTTGGCGACGGGACAATTGTTCCGGATGTTCCGGTTGCAAAGCAAAATCGAACTTCATTAGAATTGCTTCTGGAAAGAAATACGCAATATCTTACCATCGGTACTCTCATACACCATTTGAAAGAAAACATTGATCTATTTAGACAAGAGAAATGGGATTCTTCTATAGGCCATGCAAGAAATTTTGTAGAACAACTTTTAGACGATATTGCTAAGGTCATTGCCAAAGCAAAAAAGGAATCGCCTGATTTGAGCAAGCCCGTTAAGGTGCGGGAGTATCTTCAGACCTGTGGTTTTTTTGACGAGCCGGAAAAAAAGAAATTAGTGGATGGCATATATGGATATTTCAGTGAAGAAGGAGCCCATCCGGGTATCTCCGAGCAAAGCATTGCAAGGGTCTGTATGCACATACTCTGGGCGTTCGGGTACTATGTTTTAGAAAAGTTCGAAGATTGGAAAAGCAAAAATGGCTTAAGTTGATAAAGAGTTGATTGAGGATTATTTGTTATTACAGGCGATAGGAACAACTAGGGACAGCCACCTATTTTTTGCTTCAAGGAATGAGATATGCGCAATTGGGATTGGTGGGGAACATATGAATTTCTAAAATTATTTGTTAAACAAAAAAGCCATCTAAATCCCCCGGTGAACTATATAACTAAAGAAGGTTTTCAATTAGGCGCTTGGATTCGTTACCAAAGATATCTGAAAAAGATAGGAAAACTTGATTCAAAGAAGAAAAACTTACTGGAAAAGTTGCCATATTGGTATTGGAGTGGCCAGGAAGCAAGAAAAAATATTCAGTTTTCTAAGTCACTTAAATATCTCAATGAATATATAAGTCATTATGGCAATGTATGGGTTCCAAGAAAATATATCACAAAGAATGGTTTTAAACTGGGAACGTGGGTTGGAACTCAAAGATATCTTTTTCGCAAAGGAATACTTGATGAATGGAAACGTGAAATCCTCGAACAAATTCCAAGATGGCGTTGGACTAAGAAACAATAAATACTGGGGATAGCCATTTTTTCCCGCCCCTCTCGTAGCGCAGATTCCCAAGGTGGATGCTCTTCCGGTCTTCTGTCAGGGACCCAGTTTTTCTTTTCTAATTTCTTACCTCTAACTTCTCACTTCTCCCGAACAGGGATGGCCGAGCCATAGCTTTTTACCTTTTGCCTTTTGCTTTTTGATTTGAGTTCCCGCCTCCGGCGGCATCCGAATTACGATATACTAAATACTAACGACTAACCACTATCGACTAAACTACGGCGGGCACTTGGCGCAGGCGGCGCGGAATAGCATCGTGCTTAAATACCTGTTGCCGCGGTCGCAAATAATCGTAACCACCGTGCCGGATTTGATTTTTTTGGCAATCTTTACCGCTCCCGCAACTGCCGCACCGCTCGATATGCCCGCGAAGATTCCTTCCTCGGCTGCCAACCGCCGCGTCATTTCGTATGCCTCATCGTCCTCCATAATCATAACGTCGTCGAGCTTATCGCGATTATAAATCGCGGGCACAATCGACTCGGTCATATTCTTCAGCCCCTGTATTGTATGATGAGGCGTCGGCTCTATGCCGATGATTTTGACGTTCTTGATTTTCTCTCGCAGGAATTTTCCTGTTCCCATAAGCGTTCCGGTCGTTCCCATACCGGCGACAAAATAATCAACTTTCCCATCGGCCTGTTTGAAAATCTCCGGCCCGGTTGTCTCGTAATGAGCCAGCGGGTTATTGGGGTTAGTGAACTGGTTAGGCATAAAATAAACATCAGGTTCTTTTTCGAGGATTCGTTGAGCCATTCTGATAGCCCCGTCGGTTCCCTCATTTGCGGGCGTCATTATCACTTCCGCTCCAAACGCCTCCAGAATATGTCGTCGCTCGCTGCTCACGCAGGCGGGCAGGGTAAGTTTGACGCGATAACCCTTGGCCGCCCCAATCATCGCAAGCGCGATACCCGTATTGCCGGAGGTCGGCTCAAGAATGATTTTATCTTTGGTAAGCGAGCCATCTTCCTCGGCCTTTGTAATCATATAAAGTGCGGTGCGGTCTTTAATCGACCCGGCGGGGTTATTGCCCTCCATTTTTGCCAAAAGACGCACCTTCGGGTTCGGGTTGACCCGTTTCAGCTCAACCATCGGCGTATTGCCAATTGACGAAAGGATACTCATTGGATTTCTCCTATATGTTAAGATGGGCTAATAATACCATAAGATTACCGCCCATTTCAACTAATCCCCGGCCGATTTCCGGCTATGAGATAATTCTTGAAATTTACAGCCGGATTGATATACTTACGCACCTTATTTTCAGTGGTTGTTTAAAGGTTTGCAGGATTGATTTTTAAAGGAAAGGTAACAGCAATGGCAAAGGTTACAAAAGCCAATGCAGTAGTGGGTCAATCTGGAGGTCCCACCGGGGTTATTAATGCTTCACTCGTTGGCGTAATCGAAGAAGTGAAAAAACATTCCCAAATCGGCGACCTGTATGGCGCGGTTCACGCCGTATCAGGCATCGTCAAGGACCAGTTCGTGAATCTTAAGAAGGTATCAGCCAAAACCCTCGAAATGGTCGCCGCGTCGCCCTCCTCCGCCTTAGGTTCATCCAGAGATAAGCCCGATGAGGCATACTGCGCGAATATACTTGAGGTTTTGAAAAAGAGAAATGTCCGCTATTTTTATTATATAGGCGGTAATGACTCCGCGAATACCTGCCATATCATCAACTCAATCGCTCAAAAGTCGGGCTATGAACTGCACGCCTGGCACGTTCCCAAGACCGTCGATAATGATTTGCTTGTTACCGACCATTGCCCCGGCTATGGTACAGCCGCGAAATTCGTCGCCTGTGCACTTATGGGCGACGACCTCGATAACCGCGCTTTGCCGGGAGTAAAAATTGACGTTATTATGGGCAGACACGCGGGCTTCCTTACAGCCGCGGCCGCACTCGGGAAGAGAAAAGATGACGACGGCCCACACCTCGTCTATTTGCCCGAACGGCCCGCCTCGATGGATAAGTTCCTTGCCGATGTTAACGCCGTATATACCAAGCTCGGCAGGTGCGTCGTAGCCGTCAGCGAAGGTATTTCCGATGTCGACGGCGTCGTCTGGGCGAAGAAAATCGTCAGCAGCGAAGAAAAAGACGCCCACGGCAATATCCAGCTTTCGGGAACCGGAGCATTAGCCGACTTCCTCGCCGGGCAGGTCAAAAACAGCTTGAAGATTAAACGTGTCCGCGCCGACACATTCGGCTATCTCCAAAGAAGCTTCGCAGGCCTGCAATTGCCGGTTGACGCCAAAGAGGCGCGGGTCTGCGGCAGACAGGCGGTAAAGTATTCGCTCACGGCGCAAAGCGGCTCAGTCGCTATAAAACGCCTCAAAGGCGCAAGATACGCGATTGAATTGTTCGCGACAGAATTAAGCAGCGTCGCTGAAAAAACCAAGTCGCTGCCCGATGAATATATTAATTCCGATGGCAACGGCGTTACAGACGCCTTTGTCAAATATGCGTTGCCGCTTACAGGCGGACTGCCGAAAACCGAGTACCTTGGCAATTACCCAAGAGTATAGATTAAAGTTTCTTGTCCTCCGCCAGTCCCCCCAGTAAAAAACAGGGACGACCGGACGGACAGGAGGGGATGAAGGCCTGTTCTGCTTTCAGGACAGGCCTGTTTTTTTATTTCACCACTAAGACACAAAGACACGAAGAAGAAGTTAAAAGGAAAAAGAAAACTTTGTGCCTTAGTGCCTTTGTGGTAAGAGTTAAATATAAAAATGAATATCTTCAGCGTTCATAACGTGTTTTTCACGGTTATCGGCTACCCGATGAGCTATATCGAGCTGTCGGCTACGCTGTTAATCACCGTCTATGTCCTGCTGATTACCCGCAAAATTGTGTGGGCGTGGCCTTTGGGGATTTTCACGTTTTCGCTTTTCGCGGTGCTGTTCTACCAGGTCCGCCTGTATTCCGATTTCTTCGAGCAGTTCTACTACGTCGGCAACTGCTTTTATGGCTGGTATGTCTGGCTCGTCGCGCAAAGAAAGCACAAGAGGGGGGAAAAGAGCTGGAAGTTTCCTACACCTCCGGCAAAGGCCGACTGATTGCGTGCGCGATAATAGTAATCGGCGGAGCTGCTGCCGGCTTTGCTATGAGCAGGATTCATAACTGGCTTCCCGCGCTGTTTCCCCAGCAGGCGGCGTATCCGTATATCGACGCGACGGCGACGGTGATGGGCTTTGTGGCCGCAGGCCTTATGACGCACAGGAAAATCGAGGCGTGGGTTCTCTGGCTTTGCGTCAACAGTATCTGCATCGGCCTGTATTACGCAAGAGACGTGAAGTTTGTCGCGATTCTGTATATTTTCTTCCTCGGCCTCGCGGTTAATGGATTGATTGCCTGGGGAAAAGAACTGAGGCGAAAAAGTTAATTAGTCGTTCGTATTTAGTATATCCGAAGCGCATGGTCCGCTTCGGCAATCAGCAATTGAATCCGTGCCTTCAAGATTGACATTACAGGCGGTTTTTCATATTGTTGGGGGGATGGAAATGTTAGCGACTGTGAATTTAATCGAATTGTTTCTTCACCTCGATAAAACCCTCGAGACGGTCGTCTCGCAGTATCACGCGTGGGTTTATCTGATTCTTTTTATTGTCATCTTCTGCGAGACGGGATTTGTCGTAACGCCATTTTTGCCGGGGGATTCGCTGCTTTTCGCGGCTGGGTCTCTTGCTGCGCTGCAGGACAGCGTCCTCGAAATCCGTTTTATGTGGCCGCTTTTGTTCCTGGCGGCGGTCTGCGGCGACAATACCAATTACTGGATTGGGTATCTGGTAGGCCCGAAAATTTTCCACAAGGAAAACGTGCGAATCCTCAGCAAAAAGCATCTTGATGAAACCCATCGGTTCTACGAAAAGCACGGCGGAAAGACCGTCGTAATCGCCCGCTTTATGCCCATCTTCCGCACATTCGTGCCTTTTGTCGCCGGCATCGGCAGGATGACTTACTGGCGATTCCTCGCTTACAGCATCGGCGGGACGATTGCCTGGACGGGGACATTCGTTCTCGGCGGCTATTTCTTCGGCAATATTCCCGTTGTGAAGAGCCATTTCACAATTGTCATTATGGCCATCATTGTCATCTCGTTAATGCCGGGCGCGATTGCGTTTATTCGCCAAAAGACGAATAGTCGATAGTCGTTAGGGCGTAGTTGATAGTGTGATGTCATGGCAACGAAGATAAAAAGCTTCCAGGACCTTGAAATCTGGAAACGCAGTATGAAACTGGCAGAGGAAATATACAATCTTACCAGGGCCTTTCCTAAAGATGGGATTTATGGTCTAACCAGCCAATTGCGCAGGTCGGCGGTATCCATTCCGTCGAATATGGTGGAGGGTTTTGCTCGTTTTCATAATAAGGAATACAGGCAGTTCTTGTATGTGTCTCTTGGCAGTTGTGCCGAACTTACAACACAGCTTGTAATTGCATCACGATTGCAATATGCACCAGAAAAGATTGTTGACGTTATGATAGACGAAACTGAGCAAATCAGCAAAATGACAATGGCTCTTATCAAATGCCTTGCTACCAATGACTAATAACTATCGACCAATTACTAACGACTAATGATGAATGACGCCCAAAAACACGCATTGTTGAAGGTCGCACACGATACTGTCGAAGCCGTTATCACGGGCAAACGCCTTCCGAAAGTCGAAGCGGATGACCCCGACCTCGCGTCGTACCTCGGCTGTTTCGTTACCCTCAAAACCGGGGACGAGCTTCGCGGCTGCATAGGCCAGTTCGTCGCCGACAAGCCGTTAGTCAATATGGTCGTCGAAATGACAAAGGCATCCGCAACAGGCGACCCGCGCTTTTTCGACAATCAGATTACGCCCGACGACTTAGCCCACCTCGATATCGAAATCTCGGTCCTATCCGAGCTGAAAAAAACCGCCAACCCGCTTTCCCTTCGTCTCGGTATTGACGGCATTTACATAAAACGCGGCTATCTCTCAGGATGTTTTCTTCCGCAGGTTGCGACGGAAACGGGGTGGACAAAAGAAGAATTCCTTTCCTATTGCTGTTCCCATAAGGCGGGCCTGCCGGAAGACGCCTGGAGGGACACTAAAACCGATGTATTCCTCTTTTCCGCCGAGGTTTTCGGCGCACCCTTCAAAGATATATGATATAATCACAGAATTAGGTTGAGCTTTGCACATCAGTCGAGCGTATATAAGATATGAAAAAAATCAGTACAGTCTGTGTAATCAGTGTAATCTGCGGTTTATTTTGTTTTTCCGGCGTATCGTTGGCCGGCGACATAAATACCCCCACGGGTATGGTTGCCTACCTGAAAAATAAACAGCTCCCCACTCTTAAAACAATCGACTTATGGGAAGGCAAGTTCGGCACGGGCCTCAAGCTCAATACCGCTCATTATGAAATTTACACAACTCTCCTTGACCCGCTGATGCTCTCGCAGGTTCCCGGCTTCGTCGAGTCCGCCTATCGCGGCTATGAAAGCCAGCTGCCCAAACCAATCGAGACCTCGGCCCCATTAACCATTTACCTCTTCGCTAATCGTCAGCAGTGGGAGGTCTTCACAAAAGATTTCACCGGCGCACAGTCGCAGATGTATCTCAAAATCAAAGCCGGGGCTTATTATTTAAACGGGTCGTGCGTGGCGTATAACATCGGGCGGGAGCGCACCTTCTCGGTTCTCGGCCACGAGGGCTGGCACCAGTTCAACTCGCGGCTTTTCAAATACCGCCTGCCAAGCTGGCTCGATGAAGGTATCGCGATGCAGTTCGAAATAACCGAATACGACAGGGGCTTTTACACCTTTACGCCCGACCGCAACATCTACCGCCTCGGCTCACTCAAACAAACCTTCCTCAAAGATGACATTATACCTCTCAAGACCCTGGTATCGCTAAACCCTGGCGAGGTCGTTGTCGAAAACGATGAGGCCGTAGCCGCCTTTTACAGCCAGTCGTACGCACTTGTCCGCTTCCTTCGCGAAGATGATTACGGCAAACGCTTGGCCAAATATCAAAATCTGCTCTTCGACGGCCTAAATGGCCGATGGCCCCTGTCCCCGGAGGATATAAAAATCGCCGCCGACAGAAATATACCGATTACCGTTGACTGGAACAGCGAAATCGGTAAGGTGCTGTTCGAGCATTACATCGACAGCAATTATGATAAAATCGAACAAGAATACCTTACATTCTGCCGAAAAATAACATACTCGGTACGGCTGAAGTAGCCACAGATTACACAGATTTCACTGAAAACTAAAATTGGATATTCATTCTAAAACAATCATACTCGCATCGGCGTCGCCAAGACGCAAAGAGCTTCTCACCCATGCGGGTTATAAATTCGCTGTTGTCGTTTCGCAAATCGATGAATCAAAGTTCTCAACTGAAAATATCGCTCCCGTCGAATATGCCAAACAATTAGCTTTCGCCAAGGCAAACGATGTCGCTCAAAGCCATCCGGATTCAATCGTAATCGGCGCGGATACCGTCGTCGATTTCGAGGGCCAAATCATCGGCAAACCCCGCGACGCGAAACACGCCGAAGAGATTACGCGAATGCTCTTCAGCAGGCCCCACAAGGTTATCACTGGTCTTGCACTTATCTGTAAATCACGCAATCTGAAAATCGTAGAAGCAGAGACAACGGTTGTTTATCCCAAGAAGCTGACGGATGCCCAGATTGTCGGGCATATCAAGAGCGGCATCTGGCGAGATAAAGCGGGCGCGTATTCCATCAGCGACAACGACCCTTTCGTTGACCACATCGAAGGCAGTATGACAAACGTTATGGGTATGCCGATGGAACTGCTCAAAAAATTGCTTAGCTGCCTGTGAATATTTCGAATCTGATGTTCCGCTTTAATGAGCGATATTATGATTGCGGATTACAGGGTTTGGAGCCGGTTTCCGGCGAGAAAGGCAAATTCGTAGGAATTGACTATGCAATCTCCGTCGAGGTCCACGCCGGCGGTTTCGTTACAATCGTTAGCCAGCCAGTAGTCAAAAAAAAGGGAAGGTCATCCATTTGCTACGGTGTTGCCGTCAGTGAAATCGCCGTAGAGGGTTTTTGAGAGCACAATATCGCCGCCGGCACCGCGTTTTTCTGTTTATCAAATCGGATATGAATAAGTTATACTATGCGGCGGATTTACCTGGGTAAGATGCCAACTTGTTCCTGTAAAACGCGAAATTGTAAGGGCGAATATAAAAAGGAACCGCTATGTGCACTCAACGAAAAAAACTTTCCTGGCTTTATGTTATATGGGCGACAGTTTTGGGATTCATCTTAATTCATGGGGCGTCGGAGCTGCGGGCGGCAGAGCTCGACGATGCATTCCGGTCACCGCCTGAGTCGGCCAAGGCGAAGACGTGGTGGCACTGGATGAGCGGCTGCGTGAGCCGCGAGGGCATCACGGCCGATTTGGAATCTATGAAGAAGGTCGGCCTGGGCGGGGCGTTCATATTTCACGTCGGGCAATTGCCGATTGATGGACCCGTGAAATTCCGCAGCGACGAATGGTGGGATTTGATGCGATTTTCGGCGTCGGAGGCCGATAGATTGGGACTCGAACTTGGTTTTCATAATTGTCCGGGCTGGTCGTCCAGCGGGGGACCCTGGATTGAGGTCGATAAATCCATGCAGAAGGTGGTGTGGAGCGAGCAGATATTTACAGGTCCGGGCCTGTTCGACGCAGTGCTGCCGCAAGCGAAGGTTGACGCCAAGTGGAATTTCTACCGCGATATCGCAACGCTTGCGGTGCCCGACCAAAACAATCCGGTGCAAATCTCTCAGATAGTTGACCTGAGCGCGAAGATGGATGTCAACGGTATGCTGAAGTGGGACGCGCCCGAAGGCCGGTGGAAGATACTGCGTTTTGGCCGCACTACCACAGGCAGGGGCTGCAGTCCTGCTCCGCCCGGCGCCGGGGACTGGAATGCGACAAGCTGGACCGCCAGGGCGTGGACGCGCATTTCGACGGTTATGTGGCTGAGGTTCTGAAAAATGCCGGCCCCGCCCTCGGCAAATCGCTGAGAGGCGTTTTTATCGACAGCTATGAAGTTGGTGACCAAAACTGGTCGCCGAGTTTTCGAGAGGAATTTCAGAAACGGCGAGGTTACGACCCGGTGCCGTGGCTGGTGACGGTGACAAAATGTGTAGTTGATAATGGGCAGGAGACCGCTCGTTTCAAGTATGACTGGAAACGGACCATCGCTGAGCTGTTTGCCGATAATTATTATGGCTATATGGCCGAGCGGGTACATCGATATCCCGGCCTGAAACTGGCCGTTGAACCTTACTACGGACCATTTGACACAGCAGATGTGGGTACACGTGCCGACGAGGTAGCCGGAGAATTCTGGCAGAGTCCTGCCCCGTGGGGATGGGATACTCTGAAACCGGTTGCGTCCAGCGCACACATTGCCGGCATTCGCATCGTTGGCGCGGAGGCATTTACCGGGCAGCCGCAGAACGCCAAATGGCAGCAGGACCCGTATGCGCTCAAAGCCACGGGTGACCGTGCCTTTTGCCTCGGAATAAATCAGTTTATTCTGCATACTTCAGCGCATCAGCCCTGGCTGAACGCCCGGCCCGGCATGACGATGGGATACTGGGGCACGCAATTCGGCCGCACACAAACATGGTGGGGGCAAGCTGATGCGTGGCTGGCTTATCTGGCTCGCTGTCAGTATCTGCTTCAGGAGGGGCGTTTCATCGGCGATATATGTTTTCTGAGTGAAGGAGGAGGTCCGTCGGGGCCTGCGCTGCCGTCCGGCTATAACGGTGACATTTGCAGTGAGCAGATTTTCCTGAAATCTATGAGCGTCAACAACGGCTGCCTGACGCTTCCGTCGGGTATGAGCTATCGTTTGCTGGTTTTGCCGAATCGTAACACCATGACGCCTGCCGTCGCCCGTAAAATCCGCGAACTCGTAAACGCCGGCGCGACCGTTATCGGCCCGAAACCGACATCCTCGCCGAGTCTGCAGGATTATCCGGCATGCGACCAGGAATTGCAGCACATTACCGCAGAAATCTGGGACACGAACAAGGTGATTTCCGGCAAATCAGTCGCCGATGTTCTTAAATCACTGAATGTGAAACCGGACTTTCATACGAGCGCCGGGAAAATCATGTGGATTCACCGGCGTATCAGCGATGCCGATATTTATTTCGTCTCAAACCAGGAACCTGACGAGCGTATTGCGGATTGTACGTTCCGCGTTGAAGGCCGCATTCCCGAACTATGGGATGCGGCGACAGGCGAAATCCGCGACGCCCGGACATTCAGCAGCGAGGGCGGGCTGACGAAGCTGCCGATTAAATTTGAGCCGCGAGGTTCGGTGTTTGTTGTGTTCCGAAAACCGGGACACGGCGTGACGGATGGAAATAACTGGGATGAATTCAAGCCGGTACAGGAAATCGATGGAGCGTGGACGGCGCAATTTGATCCCTGCTGGGGCGGCCCGGGGCTGGTGACATTCGAAACTCTGACCGACTGGACCAAACGCGGCGAAGCGGGCATTCGATATTATTCAGGCACTGCGGTTTACGAAAAAGAATTCGAATCGCCGAAGACAAAGAAAGCCGAGAGGCTGTTCCTTGATCTCGGCGAGATTAAAAACCTGGCCGAAGTGCGATTGAACGGAGAAAGCCTCGGTATAGCGTGGAAGCCGCCTTATCGTGTGGAAGCGACCAGTGCGCTGCGTCCGGGCAAAAACAAACTCGAAGTGCGCGTGACCAATCTTTGGCCGAATCGCCTGATTGGCGACGAACAGCAGCCCGACGATTGCGTATGGGACGAAGAACAATTCTGGGATCAGGGTGTCCCCAGGCAATCTGTAGGCCGGCCGCTGAAGGAGATTCCCGCCTGGTTGACCCAGGGCAAGCCGCGTCCCTCTGCGGGTCGATACACGTTTACGAGCTGGAAATTCTATAACAAAGATTCTCCGCTGCTGGAATCAGGATTGCTTGGTCCTGTCAAGCTGCTTGTTAAAACGGATTAGAAGCAGCGTTCAGCGGACAGCGTATAGCGGACAGTTGAAATCGCGGAATTAAGACATTTCGACAGGCGAGATTCAATGTATCAGCGGTTGATTTTACTCAATAAATCTTTCCTGGCCTGGACGCGTAGTTTAGCGTTCTCGTAGCGTCTTTTTTCATCCGCTGTCTGGGGTAATATCGGGGGCACGGGACAGGGGTGTTTATCTTTATCGAGCGCAACAAAAGTCAGATGAGCAGTCGTGGCCCTGACTTGTTTGCCGTCGTAAGGGTCTTCGCGAATGACCTGAACGCCGACTTCCATTGAAGTATGGCCGACATAATTAACGCAGGCCTTCAGCACGACGTGGTCGCCGATACGAATCGGCTCTCTGAAAGAGAGCGAATCGATGCTTGCCGTTACGACCTCTTTGCCGCAATGCCTTTGTGCGGCCATCGACGCAACCATATCAATCCACGCCACAATCGCTCCACCAAAAGCGGTTCCATAGGGATTTGCCTGATTAGGCATCAACAGATACCTGCTCTCAACGGCACTATCGGATGGTTTTTTGCCTTCCATGCAGAGTATTTTAACCGCAGATTCCACAGATTGACACAGATTTATTTTAGACACTGATTAACGCTGGTTACGCTGTTTTTTTGTTTAGCCACAGATTACACAGTATTTGCTCGGCTTGCGTACTGCGGCTAAGGGTATTCTCGATACAAGCATCTGCGATACCCTTTCGCCTTGTCCGCGAAGGCCTTTGGCCTTAATTTTTAGCCGAGCAAATGACACAGATTTAGACGGTTGAACAGGTAACGGGAAATGCTTATAATGGCAAAAACAGGCGGTGTTTGGCGGTTTATGCAGAGTGTATAATCATTGATAGAATATGGGTATTATAAACGTAAGAACAAATATAAGCTTCAGGTATATTAATACATTGTTGTTGGATGTAGCACAGTACCCTGCAAATTATTCTGAGATAGTTTATCGTCACGCTTGTGTGGCAGATGGACTTCATCCAAGCCAAGATCCCATGTGCGATGTTATATTCGTAGAGATGTCACGCCAAGCATGTGCGGCAATTGTTCTGAACTGCGCATCAGAACTTTGGAGCGTTTTGGCCACGTGCCTTTTAGCGCTAGAACCTTCAAATCAATTGACGGAGGATGTAAAGGATTTCCTCAAAAGCGAAAGAATTGGAAACTTACGTTTTTTCGAGCACTATTTCAAAATATGCAGAAAGCAATTTCGAGGAACCGAACTATATGGTGATCTAAAGTTGATCTACGATATGCGTGATGTTCTTATGCACGACCACCCAGATAATTTAAATGTTGAAGTCGAAGATCAGATTGACAAATGGATTTCACGTTTGCGACCACGCATTAGTGAGACTGATCTCAAATGGTTGCCAAAAATACCAACATTGTATCCAAGTGACCTTCCTGTGCCTTGTTCGTCATCATGTATCGCAGTAATGAATGTCATGCGGTATACTGTTGCGAAGTGGATATTAGAATCTTCAGAAAAAATTATCTCTGAACTTGAACAGATGATGTTCAACCATAAAGGCCCAAAACTACAGGCTTCACATTTATTTACAAAAGGGGTGAAGTTTTCTGATGACTTACCGCTGAACCAGTTTCTGAAGATTGGCGGTATAAGTGTTCATATTAAAAAATCTTCAGAAGACACTTCAACTAAATCCCCTGAAGGCAACAAATAGGCATAATATCCTAAACATGTAACCCAACTCGGTCTGTCTAAAGGATGCTGGTGAGTTTTTTATTCCAGTGAATTACGAGACGACATCGGGCAATTAAAGCATCTCTTCATAGGTTCAATCCGAAAACTCACAATAAAATTAGGCAAAGAACAAAAAAAGTTACAAAACCCCATTCTTGAAGTAAATCACTGAAAAGCTTCGTTATTTGGCTAAAAACGGGGATTTTTAGTAATCTGCGTGTTTTATAAACAGTGAACAATAAAAAATATTTGTTTTTATACCAAAAACAATTTGACATTTAAGACGATATATATAAAATTGTGGCAGTTGTTAGGTATATATATAACAACGAGTTTGGGCGTTAGTAAATGGACATAGCAAGTAAATAAGGGTCAAGTTGCCCGAAGGGGACGGAGTACGTGCGGCAAAGCAAAAATTAAAAAGGAAAAAGTAAAAAGTTAAAGGGAAGGAAGAAAACAATGGCCAGGAGCAGGGCATTTCAAAAAGTTAATCCCATCAGCAGAGAAGAGACAGAAGCGACGAACAAAATCGACCTTCTGCGGTGCAGGGCGGGGCTGCTTACCGGCAAGGATGGCGCGCTGGTGCAGATGTATCTGAACGGCACGGGGACATTAAACCAGATGGCGCGGCTGGCGGGTGTCAATGAGGCGAACGTCGCAAGGCGCATTCATAAACTGGTTCGCCGGCTTCTGGATGGGCAATACATTACCTGTCTGCGCAGCCGGGACAAATTCACGCAGGAACAGATTGAGATGGCGAGGGATTATTTTGTGGACGGGCTGCCAATGAAGGAGATAGCGGACAGGCACGAGATTACGTATTACCAGGTGAGAAAGACAATGCGACAGATTCAGCGGCTGACAAGCGTGCCGAATAAGACGGCAAAGGAGGATTGAGCGATGCGTAAATTTTCAGTGACGAAACAATTCGAGGTTAATCCGCAAAAAAGCGACCGCGTAACGATGGTGATGCGGATGTTCGGAGTGGGAATCGACCGGCTCAGAAATCAGCGTACGACGCACGCCTGCACCATCGAGGTCAATGATGGGGACATTGTTTACATAACCGGGCCATCGGGGGCTGGCAAAAGCGTACTGTTGCGGGAAATGCAGGCGGCGGTGGCGGAGGATGAGAAAATCGTCATCGAGCAGATAGCTTTGCCTTCGGATAAATCAGCGATTGATTGTGTCTGTTCGTCGCCCGTCGCTCGTGACTCGTCGCTCGAATCACGAGGCACGGGTCACGAGTCACAAAGGACAACAATTGAAGCAATGTCCCTGCTGAGCTACGCGGGGTTGAGCGACGTGTTTTGTATGCTTAATACGCCTGTGAACCTGAGCGAGGGGCAGAAATATCGTTTTCGCCTGGCATGCGCGCTGGCGTCGGGCAAAAAGTTCATATTCGCGGACGAGTTCTGCAGCAACCTGGACCGCATTACCGCGGGCGTAATCGCTTATAACGTCCGAAGGTTCGCGAAACACAACAATGTAACGTTTTTCCTCGCGTCGGCTCACGAAGACATACTGGCGGATTTGCAGCCGGATGTGCTGGTTGCGAAAAACTTCTCAGGAGAAGCGGAAGTCATATATAAAAGTAAAAAGTAAAAGGTAAAAAGTAAAAAACAGAAGACAGATGACGGAGGACGGAAGACGGGTAGAAAAGGAAAAAGTAAAAGGGAAAAAGCAAAAATGGAAATGTGCACAGTGGCGAGAAATCTTGAAATTGTTCCTGGTACGAGGGCGGATTACGAATCGCTTTCGCATTATCATTACCGCGAGCCGAATATGGGTCCGTACGCGGCGATTTTTGCACTAAAGGGTAAATTCCGCACGGCAACAAAACTCGAAACCGTGGGGGTGATTGTTTATTCGATGCCGACGGCGGGAGCGCAGATGCGAAATATCGCGACGGGCGGGATTTTCGCTGGGCTGGATAAGGGCACGCGTCTGGCGCTCATCAACAAGAACATCCGCACAATCAGCAGTGTGATTATCGAGCCGAGGTTTCGCTCGCTTGGGCTTGCGGTCCGATTGGTTAAGGAAACGATGCCCATTATGGATGTCCCCTTTGTTGAGGCGCTGGCGGTGATGGGCAGGGCGAACCCGTTTTTTGAAAAAGCGGGATTGACGCGATACGATGCGCCAATGTCCGCGTCCTGCCTTCGGTTAATTGAGGCGTTCAGTGCGGTCGGCGTTGATGAGCAGGATTTGATTGACCCGGTGGTTGTGCAGCAAAATCTGAGGACGGAAGACAGAGGACAGAGGGCAGATTTTATCGAGGGCGAGATGACGCGATTCCTTCAAAGTTACGGCCAAAGACGGCTTATGCAACCCGGTATCGAACGCACAAGATTTGTCCTCAATAAACTTACCGACAGGCCCGTGTATTACCTGTGGAAGAACCCACAAGTAGAATTGAGAGTGTAGAATGAAGAATGTAGAAATGAAATCTGAAAGCAAGATTAAGCAAATCCCATTGTCGAAGCTTACCGCGCATCCCGATAATCCGAATGCGATGAGTGATGCGACGTTTCGCAAGCTTATTCGCAATATCGAGCGGACGGGGCTGTATGAGCCGATTGTCGTCAGGCCTCATCCCAAAGAGAAAGACCATTTCGAAATTATCAACGGCCATCATCGTGTAAAAGTCCTGGAGCAACTGGGCCGTTATGAGGCGGATTGCGTCGTCTGGGACGTGGACGATGAGCAGACGGCTATTTTGCTGACGACGCTGAATCGACTGGCCGGCTCGGATACGCTTGCGAAGAAAATCGAATTGCTGAAAAAGCTTACGGAGCGGATGGGGACAGCCCAATTAGCCAAATTACTCCCTCAGACGGCCAAGCAGATTGAACGGCTGGCTGAGCTGAAAGACAGCATTCAGCGGACAGCGGGCAGCGTTCAGTGTACGCAGTTTGCCATACCGCTTGTGTTTTTTGTAACAAAGCAGCAGCAGGAGATTATCGAAAATGCTTTATCGAGCATCGAGAATCGAATATCGAGCAGCGAGATGCCAAAAGCACAGCGTCGCGCCGGGGCGATTACGGAAATAGCATCTAAATTTTTAGGGGCTGAAAATGCCAAATGCTAAGGGAATTACGAGAAAGCAGCTCGCGGTGATTGAGGATTTGTTCGCGGGCGAGCTTGATGAGCAGCAGATTTTCGAAAAGCACAGGATTAACAAACGCGTTTACGATAAGTGGCTGGCTGAAGAGAATTTCGCCGTCGAATTTGACCGGCGGGTCAAATCCGCTCACAGGCGAGGCGAACTGATAATTGCGAGGTTCGCTAATGTGGCCGCGGCTAAACTGGTTCAGTTGACTGAATCGGAGAACCAGGAAACGTCTCGCAAGGCCTGCTTAGACGTTATAAATTACCTTCGTCAAAAGGCCGAACCTAACCCCGACCCCGACGGGCAACCCGAAGCCGAGAAGCTGCCCGATTTGCCGCCCGAACTGGCAAGCCGATTATTAGCCGCATTGGCGGCAAAGCAAAGCATCTGCGAATGCCGGCGACTGATATAATGAAATTGACAAAGGCAGGTGCGGCAAAATACAATTCGGCTGATGTATTAACCAATGCAATGGTAACATCAAAAACGTCAGGAGAAATTTATGTTGAAAGCAAGTTATTGCACTGTCGTTGTAATCGCGGTTTTAGTCCTTGCGGGCATGTTATCTGCGCACGGCCCTCGGAGCCGACAAGGACGACACCACACCTCACCTCAGCAAACAAGGTATGGCAACCCAGCTTATGGTGGACGGCAAGCCGTTTCTTATGCTCACCGGCGAACTGCACAACTCAAGCTCATCCAGCACTGAATATATGAAGCCGATATGGCCGAAACTCGCCGACGCGAACCTCAATACAGTTCTTGCCGCGGTTTCATGGGAATTGATTGAGCCGGAAGAAGGCAAATTTGATTTTTCGCTTGTGGACGACCTGATAAAAGACGCGAGACACTATAATCTGCGTCTTGTGTTGCTCTGGTTCGGAAGCTGGAAAAACGGCGTGTCCACTTATATCCCCGTCTGGGTCAAGACCGATTTGACCCGTTTTCCCCGTGCCAGGGACGCGAATGATAAAGCCCTTGAAATTCTCTCTACTTTCAGCGACGCCTCCAGAGACGCCGATGCGAAGGCGTTTGCGGCGCTGATGCGGCATATCAAAGAAGTTGATGGCCAGCAGCACACGGTGATAATGATGCAGGTGGAAAATGAGTCCGGCGTCCTCGGCGATTCACGAGACAGAAGCAAGCCGGCAAATGAGGCGTATAACAAGCCCGTGCCGAAAGAGCTTATGGATTATCTCCAAAAGCACAAAGAGGCGCTGCTGCCGGAGATTCACAATGCATGGCAGAGTTCCGGATTCAAAACTTCAGGGACGTGGGAAGAGGTTTTCGGTGCCAATAAGCCGCACGAGAAGAACTGGCGGAATCGCTCGTCCTTTACGGATGAAATTTTTATGGCGTGGCAATACTCGCGTTACATCGGGAAGGTAGCCGAGGCGGGCAAGGCCGAATATCCGATTCCGATGTACGTAAACGCATGGCTTGACCAAGAAGGATGTCCCCAGCCTGGCGAATTTCCCAGCGGCGGCCCGCTGGCCGAAGTTATGGATATCTGGAAGGCCGGTGCCGCGCAGATTGATATGCTTTGTCCGGATCTTTATGTGCCGGACTTCAAGGCACGCTGCGAAAAGTTCAGCAGGCTTGGCAATCCGCTGTTCATACCTGAGACCCGCGGAGACCCAGATGGCGCAATTAACATGTTTTACGCCTTCGGTCAGCGCAACCTGATTGGTTTCTCGCCCTTCGGTATCGAAAGGATAGCGGAACCAAACAGCGAGCTTGCCAAATGCTACAGCGTCCTGTCCAGGATTGCCCCGTTTATTCTGGAAGGCCAGAGCAAAGGCACAATTACTGGAGCTATGCTGGATGGGCCTAACCAGGTTGAGAAAGTGCAGCTGGGCGGCTATAACCTCGAACTCAGGATACTGAGACGATGGGTGAGCGGGCCGACGGAGGGCCCTGTTGCCGCAGGGATTGTAATTGCAACTGGGCCGGACGAGTTTCTGGTGGTTGGCAAAGGTATGATGGTTTTATTTTCCCCGAGCACGCCGGGGCCTGATATTGTTGGTTTTGCAACCGTCGAAGAAGGCACATTTATTGACGGCAAATGGATGCCCGGAAGGCGGCTTAACGGCGATGAAATCATTTCCGGCAGAGGTCTGCGATTTCCGCCCGGCGGTTACAGCATTCAGAAAGTCAAAGTGTACCGCTATAAGTGAGACGCACCGCCGGTTTTTGGCCGGATTGGTGACGTGTAGTCAGTGACATAAACGAAGGGAGACACACGCTCCTTTAAGGCTCATTTAATGTGCCGGGCGGTCTCCCTTATCCAATTATCGCCTTCCGTTTTTGGCTTCTTTGAGGCCTCGTGCCTCGCTGGACCCGCCATTCAGTCAGCATACTCAGGGCCGAAAGGCGGGTCCGGGTTCACCATCCCCCGTAGAAAGTATATGACAGGGTTCGGCAAAAGCAAAAAATATTGCGAGCGATTTATGGAAAAATTTAATGGAATGATTATCAGGCGGGGACTTTTGCGAAACGAAAAAAAGAGAGACGCAGGCCCAAAGATCTCGCCCTCACTTTCTTCTAAAAGGGCATCGTCTCTCTTTACGAAAAGCTTTTCAGCTTTGGCCCCGCACCTGTTTTGGGAAAGCCGCAGCAGTCATCAGGCCACAGCTTTTGCCGGCTTCCGCACCCTTCGGCGAAGCGAGCCGAACCCGCCCAAAACAGAGCGGAGCATTCTTTCAATTAAAATATACGTTTTGTTTTCAGCAGGCCAAAATGGATGAAGCAGAAATTTTTTGAGCCGGCGGGCGATTTGCCTTATAATCGTTCGCCTGATAAATTAGTGGGCTTGGCCATCCCTTACGGGACCCGTGAGGGATGGCCAAGTCCAACCGGAAAGGAAAGAATTGATGAAGATAGCGATTGGCGCCGACCAGGCGGGTTACAAATACAAGGAAATCATAAAAAAGTTCCTTATTGAGAAGAGACATACGGTTGACGATTTCGGCACGGATTCCGAAAAGCCGTGCGATTATCCCGATATTATGAGGCCTGTGGCCAAGGCGGTCGCCGCGGGCAAATACGACCGCGGAATCATTTTAGGCGGCTCAGGCAACGGCGAAGCGATGGTCGCCAACAGGATCAAGGGCGTGCGATGCGCCTTGTGCTGGGATTTACGTTCCGCCCGGCTGAGCAGGGCGCATAATGACGCCAATATTCTGTCGATGGGCGAGCGGATGATTGCGATTGAGGAGGCGCTGGAAATAGTCGAGCTTTGGCTCAATACCCCATTCGACGGCGGACGACACCTTGCCCGCATCAAAAAAATCGACGCGGAATAACGCCAAGTTTAGTTAAGATTCAAATCACAAATTTTCAATTTCCTCATCTGGAATTCGGAGACATACTATGACTAACGGTATCATTCTGCCGGCAAATGCGCAACCCCAAAGCATTTCCCGTTTATATGAATCACTCAGGCAGGCGAGACCAGCGACTAAAGATGACCTGAAAAACTACATCAAGGTCTTTTTAGGGATTGATGTGCCGGACAGGCAGATTTGCCCGGAGCATAGCAGTCCGCTCGATTATCTCTGGTACACCTTCAACTGTGATTTTTCAAATCCAAAACCAACCGATGCTGATTGCATCGTCTGGGCGAATAGGGGTGGAGGCAAGACAGACCTCGCGGCTGTGGCGACGCTTTTGGATTGCGTCTTCAAGCCCAAGTGCCAGGTGCGGATATTGGCGGGTTCCGAAGAGCAGGCGGGGAGGATGTATCGGTATCTCACCGATTTTCTGCGGCTTGGTTTCGATAAGTTTCTGGCTGAGCCAATCCGCAAAACTGGTTGCAGATTTTCCAATGGTTCATCGGTTGATTGTTTAACGCAATCGCAGGCGAGCGTTCGAGGCCAGCATATTCAGAAATTACGATGTGATGAGGTCGAGCTTTTCGACCCAGATGTTTTCAACGCCGCGAAATTCACCACGCAAAGCACTGGCAGTATTATCGCCGATATGGAAACAATCAGCACAATGCACAAGCCATACGGTCTTATGCAGAAAATCGTTTCGTCGGCTGCAAAAACTGGTACGCCCGTTTTCAAATGGTGTATCTGGGAGACAATCGAAAAATGCGCCGGCAGAAATTGTTCGCGGTGCC
The DNA here is from genome assembly GCA_963769245.1 of uncultured Phycisphaerales bacterium. Lineage (GTDB taxonomy): Bacteria > Planctomycetota > Phycisphaerae > Sedimentisphaerales > Anaerobacaceae > Fen-1362. The sequence continues at coordinate 113,565 of CAVYKU010000001.1, read as the reverse complement.
CGTTGTGGGGCGATTGCGCGGGCAGGGCAAAACAGGCAAGGGGCTATCTGAAAATCGACGATTGCATTACGCAGATGCGACGCAGCAGCAGGGCGGGCTGGGAAGCGGAGATGCTGTGCCTGAAACCTAATCTTGAAAATGTTGTTTTTGACCAGTTCGATGTTGCTATTCACGTCAGGTTCGTCGAATATGATGCGAATCTGCCTTTGTATCGTTCGCTGGACTTTGGTTTCGCCAACCCGTTTGTGTGCCTGTGGATTCAGGTCGATAGCGAAGGTGTAGTGCGGGTGATTGATGAATACGTGCGCTCTCGCGCGACAATCGACGTTCACGCGGCTGAGTTGAAGGCCAGAATCCCCGGTTCGACAAAGCTAACCGCAGGCAGTGGTGAATCGCGAGTTATCGCGACGTTTTGCGACCCGGCGGGTGCGGGAGCAAACGACGTTACCGGCACAAGTGCGGTTCGTGAATTGCGTTCGTTAGGTATAAATGTGCGTTATCGCAGAAGCGGAATCGCAGAGGGCATCGAGTCAATCCGCAGGGCGATATGCGATGGCACGGGCAAAAGCCGATTTATTGTCTCGCCCCAATGTGCCCGCCTTATCGAGGCACTGACCTGCTATCACTATCCCGATACGCCGGCCGGCGATGAATTACCCCTAAAAGACGGCGTTTACGACCACCCTATTGACGCCATGCGATATTTCTTTATAAATTTCGAACATACTGCGAGAACGGGACATAGGATTTATTGAAAATAAGCGGGGAAAGGGCCATTTCGGCGCATAAAAAAAACAGGACTGGGTCGGAGGGAGGGGAGAAAGCGAGATATCCCAGCCCTGTTGTTGGTACAAAAATCAAAAAGAACAGCGCATACTGCCTAATCGGTGTGGGAGCTATTCGGCAAATTCTCGCCTCAACTAATAATAAGATTATTCTACCATAATCGGCCGGGTTCGACAAGGGAAATTTCCGGAAAAAATACGGTTTTTTTCATCTTTTTGTGTTGTTGGGCCTGCGAATCTTATGCCCAAAATCGCCCGATTCAAGACATCTTCGCGTTTGTGGGCGGCAGACAAGGTTCGCGTATAACCGCTTAAGGAACGGATAGTTATAAAAAAGATTGGGCTGCGGTCAGGAGGGAGGAGAGGAGAGAATTACCGCAGCCCGTGGTCATCGTTCATAACATATACGCGGGCCGGTTCAATGGGTTCGTGTTTCTGAAAACATATTGCCGAAAACTGCCGGCTTGCTTAAAATCCGGTCGTCGGTATCCTGATTATTCTAATCGCCATCAAAACCATAATCGATGTTAAACTCCACCTCCGCCGGCACAGAGCTTCTTTGCAACCCGTCCCCCAGCAGGTATAATATCCAAATATGATTTCTTTTTTGCAATTTCGACTTGTATTACCTTTATGTCTGATATTGGCAATATCGTCGGTTGCGACGGGGGCGGAGAATTCCAAACAAACGGCAACGATAAACCAGGAGCAGCAACAGGTGCTATCCGGACCCAAAGGGTGGGCTATAGGATGTTCGGCTGTTTTGATGGAAAGAAATCACAGCCGGCTCGATACTCTTGCTACCGCCAAAATAACCGAAGTAGATGTCCGTGATGCAAGAGAACTGCTTGATGAATGGTGGGGCATACGAACCAAAAAGGAACTCATCGATATTTTGTCATGGCTTGAAACCGAAGGACACCGTAAGTCGTTCGAGGATGTGGCGAAAACCGTTGCAAATTTGAATGATGAGCAATTCAATGCTCTTGTTGTGGTCTGCGGCGACAACAAGCAAAAAACACAGGAACTTCTGGTCGCCAGAAAATTTTCCAGCCAGCTTGGAAATAAAAGCATCCTCGGCTGGGACTATAGCAGATACATTAACGTTTGCCGATGGGGATATACAGCAGGACTGCTCAGCGAGCAGGAGGCGTGGGAAAAGATAATGCCCATAGCACGCAAACTGCAAAGCACCTTCGATTCGTGGGAGGACCTCGGCTGCAACTACCTGATTGGCCGGCAATTCTGGAGCTACAAGCAAACGAAAGAGGACAGCTATCTATATGAAGATGCTGTTCAGCGATTAGTCGATATACCCTCAAGCCCTTGGAACAAATATCCCTGGAATATGAATTTGGATTCGGATAAAGATGCAAACGATGTTAACGAGCCGAACAGTAGGAAAACAGCAGAGGCAGCGAAATGAGTAAGCGAATTTTTATCGCAGGCAAGTTCGGTATTTTGGCCATGATGGTTGCATTTTGTATTATGGGGCAGGGCTGCTCGCAGAAAGCACAGATAATTGTGGTGCCTGAGAATTACAAAACAATCCAAAAAGCGATTGATGTAGCCAGACCCGGCGACACTGTGTTTGTAAACGAAGGAATCTATGACGAGACGATTAAAATAAAAAAGAGCGTATGCCTGACTGGTAAAGACGTCAACCTTGTAACAATAAGAGGCGGCGTTGCGGACGGCACCATCAGGATAGACAGCAATTCACAGGTAAGCATTGCCAATTTGACCTTCGAATATGCCAAGGACAAATATAATACCTGTATCGAGGTCGCTGGCGGCGAGCTGACGATTAAAAATTGCGTTATCAAAGGTTTTACCGGCTGTGGAATGAATGTACACGACGGAGCAAAGGGGACCATCGAGAACTGCCGGGTCGAGGGATGTAATCAGGCGGGTATTTACGCCTTCAAAAAGACAACGAATGTGGTTGTTCGCAACAATATTTGCTTCAATAATGGTCGTGAAGGCATATATTTCAACGAGGGCGCCGGCGGATTTGCATCCGGAAATATATGCCGGCAAAATAAGTCGTCTGGAATAGTTGTTGTCGGTAAAAAAGAACCTGCGTCAAACCCGTTGTCGGCATTAAACGAACGCCAGGGCAACAATGGGTGGGACACTAACTTTTCTGGAATTGTCCCCAATGTGCGACTCAACGACAATAATTGCATAAACAACGGCGACAACGGCATATACGCCTCCGGCGCCAACGGCCTGCTCATAGAACGCAACACCTGCATCGATAATAATTCAAACGGTATTTGCATTAAAGGACAGTCAAGAAATCTTTACGTCAGCGAAAACCAGTGTGTGAATAACGTTTTCGCCGGCGTTTTTGCTTCCGATGCGGGACAATGCTTCATAGAAAAAAATACCTGCAGCCAAAACAAATGGGGCGGCATCTGGATTCGCGGGCCTCAATCCCGAATAACAGCGAGGAACAATACCTGCATTGACAACCTGTTTTCAGGTATCAGCGTTGATATAGGCGCATTCGGCACTGTTGAAGATAACGTGTGCTTGCGGAACAGCTGGCACGGGATTTTGGCGACAAATCAGGGGACCAACGCTGTCATTCGGCGTAATACCTGCGAGCAAAACGCCTACCAGGGTATTTTCATTAGGCAAAAGGCCGAAGCGGCCATTGAAGAAAATGTATGCAGCAGGAACACAAGGATAGGAATACTTATCATAGAGGAATGTAACGATGTAACGCTGCGAAAAAACGTCTGCGAGGAAAACGGCGATAACGGTATCAGCATCGGCGAAAAATCGGGGGCTTTGGTGGAAAACAATAATTCAGCGAAAAACGCAAGGTACGGCCTTCGTGTCTATGATACACAGAAATCCGTTATCTTCAGGGCCAACACCTGCAAGGGAAACTTAAGCCACGGCATCAGCACAAGTAACGCCGGCAGCGTCGTCGCAGAGAAAAACGTCTGCATGGAAAATGGCGGTAGAGGGATAGATGTTTGGAATAAAACTTCAATGGATTTAACCGCGAATATATGTGCTGACAATGAAAATGAAGGCATACTCTTCAGCGACAATTCAAAAGGGACGGTCCGTGGCAACAAATGCGAAAAAAATAACTATCCGGGCATAGGTATTGAGGGAAGCGGAACTTCCGCGATGCTCATCGGCAATCAGTGCATACAGAATAACCCCTCAGGTATCATGTTTGAGAATGGAGCCAGCGGCGATGCGAACGATAACGTTTGCAGCGGGAATACCTGGAGCGGGATTGCCATCAGGGGCGAGAAAACGACATCTGTAATAGCCGCCAACAAATGTGACAATAATGGCGCCTGGGGAATAATCTCATGGGCAGGAGCCAAACCCGATATTCGGGAAGATAACATCACGACGGGCAACGGCAGGGCGGCGCAAAACACAGAGAAAGAAACGAAATTGCCTGCTCGGCTTTGCTGTCTGCCGGCGAGTAGCGCAAACCTACCGGGTATCCTGGCAAGACGCGGTTACGATTATTTTACGCCGTCGAGTGTGAATGAATTAAAAAACTGCGAGATATCCTGCTCGTGCATATCGTCGAGTTATTGTATGCTTCGGAAGCCAAAAACCGATATTGGATGAAATTATGAGTTGACGCGTGCCCACAGCAATAATAAACTCACAATTTTACGCACACTTGTTTATTTGGAGACCAAGGCGTGGAAGAAGCTATTACCAAGGCCCAGGGATTGATTGAGGCGATGGCGTATATTCGCAAGTTCCGGGGCAAGATAGTTGTGGTGAAATTAGGCGGCAGCGTTCTGGACGACGAATGTCTGCAAAAGAAGCTGCTGACAGACGTGGCGTTTATGTCGACGGTCGGCATCAGGACGATAATCGTTCACGGAGGCGGCAAGGCGATAACCCGCGCGATGAACGAGGCGGGGCTGGAGCCGGTCTGGGTGCAGGGCAGACGATATACCGACGAGCGGACGCTGCGGATAGTCGAACATACGCTGGTTCACAGCGTAAATGACCCGGTCTGTAAAGTGCTGGGTGAGCTGGGCTGCCGGACAATGGCGCTTCATACGCTGAGCAGCTGCGTGCTGTTTGCCGAACAGTTGCGGCTCGACGGGCCGGATGGTCGCAAAATCGATTTGGGTTTTGTGGGCAAGGTTACTGAAGTCAACGGCCAGCTTTTGAAGACGCTTTGCGCCGACGGGACGATACCGGTAGTCGCATCGGTCGCGATGGACCAGTTCGGCGGCACACTGAACGTCAATGCCGATACCGCGGCGGGCAAAGTCGCTGCTGCGGTCGAGGCCGAGAAACTGGTAATGGTAAGCGACACCCACGGGATTCGCAGAGATATAAAAGACCCCAATAGCTGGGTGTCGAGCTTGAATGAGCAGCAGATTAAGGAAATGATTGACGCGAAAATTATTACCGACGCGATGTTCCCCAAGGTCGAGGCGTGTTTAATCGCTCTTGAGGCGGGTGTCAAAAAGGCGCATATTATCGACGGACAGATTGAGCATTCGCTTTTGCTTGAGATTTATACCGACAAAGGCGTTGGAACGGAAATTGTTAAGTAATATTAGAATGGAGAATTGAAAACAGAAATGACGACGCAGGAAACGATAGAGCTTTACAGTAAATATGTAATCGCGAATTACAAACGGCTGCCGCGGGTGATTGTCAAAGGCGAGGGTTGCTACCTCTGGGACGCCGAGGGCAACAAGATTCTCGATATGTTCCCCGGCTGGGCGGTCAGCGGAATAGGCCATTGCCACCCAAAAGTGGTCGATGCGATTCGCAAGCAGGCAGGCGAGCTTCTGCATATCGATAACACATTTTATTCGGAGCAGCAGGGCCGGTTGGCAAAACTGGTTAGTGAACGCGGCTTCGGGGGAAAGTGCTTTTTCTGCAACAGCGGCGCAGAGGCCAACGAGGGCGCTTTGAAATTGGCTCGCCTGGCGACAGCCGAGGGCAAATACAAATTCATTACCGCTGAAGGCAGCTTCCACGGGCGGACTTTTGCTACGGTTACAGCGACGGCGCAACCCAAATATCACGAGGGCTTTTTGCCTTTGCTGCCCGGCTTTGTTTACGTGCCTTATAATGATATAAGCGCACTCGAAAAGGCGTTCACCGACGAGGTTTGCGCGGTGATGATTGAGCCGATTCAGGGCGAAGGCGGCATCAACGTCGCGACGAAGGAATACGTCGAGGCGATTCGCCAGTTATGCGACGAAAAAGGCGCAGTGATGATATTCGACGAGGTGCAGACCGGGATGGGGCGGACGGGCAAGTGGTTCGCGTATCAATATCATGATGTTGAGCCGGATATCATTACGATGGCAAAGGCGCTGGGCGGCGGTGTCGCAATCGGGGCAATGATGGCAAAAGAGGAACTCGCTGCCAAATTGGTCCCCGGCAAGCACGCCTCAACATTCGGAGGCAACTGTATCGCCTGTGCGGCCGGTATAGCGGTCGTCGAGGCGATTGAAGAAGACAACCTCATCGAAAACGCGGTGAAAATGGGCGAATACGCGAAACAAAAACTTGAACAGCTCGGCGAAAAATACGACATCATCAAAGAAGTCCGCGGGAAAGGCCTTATGATTGGCGTGCAGCTTTCTTCGCCGGGGGCGGCAATTGTCGATAAGTGCCTAGCGCAGGGCCTGCGAATTAACTGCACGAACAATACCGTGCTGCGGTTTATGCCCGCGATGATTGTTACGAAAGAGCAAATCGACGAGGCGATAAGTATTCTTGATAGTGTGATGGGCGAAACAAAATGAGACACTTTTTGTGCATAAGCGATTGTTCGACTGAAGAATTGAACGAGTTGCTCGATTTGAGCAGCTCACTGAAAAAGCTCTATAAATCCGGCGGGCGGGATTTGTGCCTGGTGTGTAAGGTACTGGCGATGGTCTTCGAGAAGCCCTCACTGCGGACGCGAATCAGCTTCCAGGTTGCGATGTCCGATTTGGGCGGAAGCGCGATATTCATTCGTCCCGAAGACGTCGGCGGTATCGGCGCACGCGAGCCGATTAAGGATATGGCGCGGGTGCTCAGCCGATATGTTGACGGCATAATGGCGCGGACGTTTGCGCATAATACCGTCGTCGAACTCGCCAAATACGCGACTGTACCCGTTATAAATGCGCTGACCGATTTGTCGCATCCCTGCCAGGCGATGGCGGATGTGCTGACGATAAAGGAACACCTTGGCCGACTGACGGGCGTTAAAGTCGCGTTTATCGGCGACGGCAACAACGTTGCTCAATCGCTGGCCTTTGCGGCTGCGAAACTCGGAATGAAACTGGCCGTCGCCTCGCCCAAGGGTTACGAACTCGACTGGGGCGTTATAGAAAAAACAAACGGCATCAAAGCCGACAGCGTTTCGATTACCAATGACCCTGTAAAAGCGGTTGCCGGCGCAGATGTCGTTTATACCGATACGTGGGTCAGTATGGGGCAGGAAGCCGAAAAGCAAAAACGCATCAAGGCCTTCAATGGTTTTCAGGTAAATGCCGAACTGCTCAAATCCGCACCCGCCGGCATAAAAATTATGCACTGTCTGCCTGCGTATCGCGGCTTTGAAATTACTGATGAGGTCGTAGAATCGCCGAATTCGATTATCTTCGACCAGTCCGAAAACCGCCTACACTTCCAGCGTGCGCTGGTTAAAAAGCTGATGAGTTGACTGGGACAGCACGCGAATGAAACGCAGGATACTTGTAGCCAGCACGAATCCGGGGAAGCTCAAAGAGCTGCGTGAGATGCTGGCCGGCGATATTGAGTGGGTTGGCTTATCGGATTTTCCCAACGTGGGCGAAATTGAGGAAGACGGCAAAACATTTGCCGAGAACGCCCGCAAAAAAGCAATCGGCTACGCCAAAACAACCGGCCTGTGGACTCTTGCGGATGATTCTGGATTAGTAATTGATGCACTGAATGGACAGCCGGGGGTGAAAAGCGCAAGATTCTCCGGTTCTTTGCCACTAAGACACGAAGACACGAAGGGGGAAAAAATAAAAGCTGAACCGCTAACCACTCGTTCTGACGAGAAACGAGTCACGAGCGACGAGAGACGGATTATCGACCATAAGAATATGGCCAAGGCCTTAAAGCTGCTGGAGGGCGTGCCAAAGGAAAAAAGGACCGCTCGATTTATGTGCTGCCTGTGCCTGGCAAGCCCGGAAAAGGTTTTGATTGAGACGTCGGGAAAATTGGAGGGGTTGATTATCGATAAGCCGATGGGCGAGAACGGCTTTGGTTATGACCCGATTTTCTTTGTGCCGAAATCGAATAAGACCGTCGCCCAGATGACCTCCGAGGAAAAAAACGCGATTTCTCATCGCGGCAACGCCATTCGGAAAATTAAACCGCAACTTGAAAAACTTCTCACGGGGTATTGACTTGTTTAGCAGCGGCCGGTACGGCCGCTTTTAATTCCGTCGCCGTGCCGGCGACGGCTAAACATATTTCTATAATAGATTTACTTGATGTCAAGCAATCCGAAATTTTTCTTTGGCGTCAGGACAACCCAGGCACGCCAGTCGAATTTCTTTATTGATAGATGGGGAATCGGCTGCACGTCTTTTAACCAGACCAGGGCACCGTATCGTGATTTCGCTTTTTCACGCCAATATTGTTCATCGCCGAGGATTTGCTGATTGTATTGCTTTTGCATTTGAGCAATCTGCCCGGCGGTCAGGTTCTCAAAGCATTTCACCTTGTCAACTATCGCCGTTGCCATAACGGGGCCTGAACTCGCCTTGAGGAAGATTTTATCGCCTGCGTTTACCTGCGAAAGCCATTTTTGCTTTGTCTGATAAAAGCGAGACTCGATTGTTTTGCGTCCCGCCAGTATGGCGTCCAAATACTGCTTTTTCAAAATGGCCAAATGATGGTTCATTTCTCCTTTTATAGTGACAACTTCGTCGTTTGGCAATAACTTTGACCGTTTGTGTGAGCTGGTTTATAATCGCCGGGGAAAATGAAAACAATCATTAAAAAAGTAATTGGCGTAATTCTGATTATCTATGGGATTTTTGCGTTATTGACCCCTCTGACGCCCGGTTCGTGGCTGGCGTTGATTGGCCTGGAACTGATTGGCGTCCGAATGTTATTTTTCAGGAAGTTTCTCAGCGATAAGCAGACAGCCACACTGGACAGGTTTATGAAAAAGCTCGGCATCGGGCCGGATAAGCAGGTCGATGACAAGCCGGATAAGAAAGAAAAGTGAATAAAATTTTTAACTGCGCCACTGGCGCTGTCTTTGCGTTGTTTTTTCAAGGACTTCCCGGACAGCGCTTGTATCTTCAGCAATCTGGAAATCGAACATGCCCACGGTGATGAAATCTGCGCCGTTATCAAACGCGTATTTGAACCCGCTCTTGGGTGTTATCGCACCCGCAGCCAGTGTCTTAAAAGCAATCCACGGCTTTTCCTCTGTCTTGAAAAATTCGATTGTCTCTTCCGGCTCAAGGCAAAACATATTGTCGTGGATTTCATCGTGGTTATCGGATTGTTTGACGTCAACGCTGAACGGCTCGCGTTTATCCTTGGGATGGGCCGACCAGTATTTGTCGTGGTGGAAAGTTTTGACCCAGTAATCGGGTTCGACTTTGGTGTCTCTGCACTGCTGCAAAACATAAACCGAGTGACATCCTACGCCGGCGGTTAGTCCTTTCTTTCTTATATGTTCGAGCACTTTTGGTATAAGGTCCACTCGTCCTTTTTTCACGAAGGAATCGCCGGCCGCACCGTGCAGATATATCGTTGAGGCGCCTTTGTCCGCAGCCACGTCAATGCTGGCAATCGGATTTTCTTCTGGCGGCTTGACATTTACTATCATCTGGATTTTGCCGCCGGTTTGTTTTTTGTATTTGTTGACTATGTCCATCTGGCTGACGTCGATGAGGATAGTGTTGATGCCGTATTGCTCCGCCAGTGTCAGCGTCTGGAATACTTTCTCTTCGGTGTTATAGGCCTTGAATAATTTCGAAACGTAAATCAGGTCTCGTGCGTGCGCCCAGCCGCCGATGAGATTGCCTCCCAGAATCATCCTGCTGATTGTAAGGTTGCCGAGTTTGCCTGTGGGGATTTGGGCTGCATTTGCGGGGGGCGGCTTTATTGCGTTTGGGTCGCCCTCCTGCATTGCGGCTAAAAGTATTCTTTCTTCCAGCCCCATAATTCCGGCTGCTCCAATGATTGAGCCGGCCATGAGGCCACGACGAGTTATTTTGTGCGACATAATTTCGCCCGTCCTTTTACTTTTGGTGTGGCTGGTTTTTTACCGCTTACAGTCATTATACAATATTCGGGAGAAATCCGGCTATGTCTTTTTTGAAATTTTCGGTGTTCCTAAAGAGAATTGTTTGAAGCCCGGCCTGTTTTGCCCCGTCGATGTTCTCGAGCTTGTCGTCGATAAAGAGGACTTGTCCGGCAGGAACACCGAGCCGGTCGAGAGTAAGGTCGTAAATTTTACTTCCGGGTTTGGCTGTGCCTTCGAGGCAGGACAGAACTGTTATGTCGAAGGCGTCGTATTTTTTCTTATTTATAATTTCGACAACTGGCATTTCGGTATTGGATAATATTGCGGTTTTGCAGCCGGCCCTTCGCAGCCGGGACGCCAGCGAAAACATCTCCTGCCTCGGTTTGTATGCTGCGGTGAATGCCTCCGTCCAGAGGGAAGCGGCTTTAGGCATCGGCACTTTGAGGCGTTTGGCCATATTCATCCAGAACTGTTGTTCGTTAACTGCCCCGGTCTGAAAATCATCGATGCAAATATCAAAGGCGTTCACATATCGCTCAACGCTTACGCCGAGCGCATTTGCGCAATATTTGAATAATGCCGGTGCCGGGTCCTCGATTAAGACCCCGCCCCAGTCAAAAATGACTGCGTTTATTTTTTCCATAAGCGCAAGAGCATACCGGCCTGGGTAAATAATATCAACGTCAAAGCGAGTAAAGATTGATAAAGAAGCGACATGGCGGTTACAATCGCCGAAACTTTTGCGAAACGGATTGAGATATGAAACAAAAACTCGACAAACATAAATTGAGCAACGGGCTTGTTTTGCTCGGTGAGCGGATGGAAGCCGTGGAGTCGGTGGCGTTTGGTTTTACGCTGCCTGCCGGCGCTTCGGTTATGCCCGTGGGATGCTGTGGGGCGGCCAATGTGATAGCCGACTGGATATTCCGCGGCGCTGGACAAAGGGACAACAGGCAGTTAGGCGACGCCCTCGACGGGCTTGGTCTTCAGCGTTCAGCAGGGGTCGATAGCGCGAATATCTCAATCGGCGCGGCCCTGGAGGCGAGCAACTTGGCTGCGGCGATTGATTTGTATGGTGATATAATACTTCAACCAAAACTCGAGGATGAGCAGTTTGTCCCGGCCAGACAATTGGCAATCGAAGGCGTTAAGGGGCTTGATGATGACCCCCGGCATAAGGTGATGCTGAAATTGCGTGAACAGTTTTATCCGGAGCCGTTAGGCAGAAGCTCCGCCGGAGAGATTACGGACCTCGAATTGCTTACGCCTGAAACGACAAAAAAAATTATCGCCGAGAGATTTAATCCTGCGGGGGTAATTTTTTCGGTCGCGGGTAAATATGATTTTGACGCGATTGTGCGCCAGGTTGAAAAGATATTTGGCGAGAAAGAAGGCAAACGATTCAGGTCGCTTAAAACGGGTGAAAGTAAGGGACGCTATAAACATATTCCTAATAATGGGGCACAAGTGCACGTCGGGCTTATGACGCCGACGGTTGCTGTGCGGGACAAGAATTATTATAACGCGCGTATCGCCGTAGCGGTGCTGTCGGGCGGGATGGGCGCTAGGTTGTTCACCGAGGTTAGGGAAAAACGCGGACTTTGTTATTCCGTCGGCGCGCAATATCACGCGATGAAGGAAGCGGCGGGAATTGCCTGCTACACGGGAACGACGCCGGATAAAGCGCAGCAGGCATACGACGTGATAGTCGCAGAGTTTAATCGTCTGGCCGACGGTATAAGTGAAGATGAGCTTCAACGGGCGAAAGTCGGCTTGAAATCATCGCTGATTATGCAAAGCGAGTCATCCAGCAGCAGGGCGGGTTCAATCGCGGGCGATTACTATATGCTTGGCAAGGTGCGGACGCTCGACGAAATCAAAAAAGCAATCGACAAGACAAGCGTGGATTCGGTGCTGGCTTTCCTGCGAGAAAATCGCTTCAGGGATTTTACGGTTGTAACGATAGGCCCGAAGGAATTGAAGGTCGGATAGCAAAAATATGGAATTTAAGGTTCATAAATTAAAAAACGGACTAACGGTTATCGGCGAGGTAAATAAAAGCGCCAAATCGACGGCCGTCGGGTTTTTTGTTCGGGCAGGCGCACGCGATGAGGACTTGAAAATCAACGGCGTGTCGCATTTTCTCGAACATATGGTCTTTAAGGGTACCGAAAAGCTAAGTCCTTTCGCGGTAAACGAGGCCTTCGATAAAACCGGTGCGCAATATAACGCCTTTACGAGCGAGGAGAACACCGTTTTTTACGCGGCTGTCCTGCCGGAATACCTGGCGGAGATTACGCAGCTCTGGATAGAAATGATGAGGCCCGCACTGCGCACGGAGGATTTCAACATCGAAAAGCAGGTCATCAAGGAAGAAATCGCGATGTATAAGGACCAGCCCAATTTCGATGTTATGGACCGCTGCCGGGAGCTTTATTTCGCGGGGCATCCCTGCGGCCACAGCGTTTTGGGAAGCGAAGATTGTATTGATGCGATGACTGCCGAGCAGATGCGGGGATATTTCTCTCAGCGATACGCACCGAATAATATGGTCGCGGCTTTCGCGGGTAATTTTGACTGGGAAGCGATTCGCGATATGGTCGAGGCGGGTTGCTCCGGCTGGGAACGCTTTGACGTGGGAAGAAAAATTACCGATACTCGCGGCGGAAGGGACAAAAAACGGATGGAAAAAGCCAATCTTTCCCGCGAACACGTTTGCATAGTGAGTCCGTCGGTAAGTGCGCAGAGTGACAAACGTTTCGCCGCTGCGCTTTTGAGTATGATTGTCGGAGACGACGTCGGGTCGCGATTTTTCTGGGAGCTTGTGGATAAGGCGATAGTCGAAACGGTGTCCCTGGATTTTGCGCCGATGGACGGCACTGGCGCAAATTACACATATATCCGTTGCAGCAGTGAAAACACCGCCAAAGCGATGGAAATTGTCAGCAGGATATTTACCGACCTGACCAAATCTGGCGTTACGGGAGACGAATTGACTAAGGCGAAAAACAAGGTCCTCAGTGCGCTGGTGATAAAAAACGAAATTCCAATGGGCCGGCTGGTCGATTTGGGATTCAACTGGACGTATCTCGGCAAATATCGCCTGGTCGAAGATGACGTAAAGGCAGTCAAGGCGGTTACCGTCGCCGAAATAAATACCCTTCTGAAAGATTATCCCCTTGGCGAATTCGCCCAGTACTCCTTATCCCCGGCACAAAACAGCTAAAAATCTCGTATTCATAATTGATAGCCATAAAGTCGCCTGCCAAATCGGTCGAAAAATCACTAAGCAATTATTCCAGAGCCGATGAGTATCCGAGGGCCTGCGTGGAGGGTAGGCCCTTTTTCGTTGCGCTAAAAAAAAAGGCAGGTCCTCATTTTTTGCCAGATAGATTACCCCATTTTTGGTTATTCCCGCTTGAATCCTGCCTGCTTGACTGTTAAAATGGATAACCTGGTAGAGACGGGATAAATTGCAAATGGCCGAGAAAGACAGACAAGCCGATGACTTCAAAATCCCTCGCAGACCGGATATTCTGCGAGCTAAGGACATAATACCAGGCGCTGCCGGCCCGGCAGGCAAAGGCGATGGCGTTAGCAATACTGATATCCCGCGTTTTGACCTTGCCGAAGACATAATGGCGGAGCATCGTCGGCTGACAACCGGGCGTCGCAAGGGGCCTGGTGGTTCCGCACCGGCTGACCTTACGCACCGGAAGCCGTTCCTGAGCAGATATGGCTTCTCAGGAGGTTTTAACGCTGCCGGCGACCCGGTAATAGCGGATATTGTCGCAAGAGACATCGAGTTGCTCTGTCGCGGCTTGCGGGCATAGGCCGAAAAACTATTGGCGTTTTTATAAAGAATTTTCCCGGTTCCCCATTGCTTTTTTCGCCGGAATAGTCCTATAATTAAGTCGCATAGGTTTGTATTTTACTGCTTGATTGAAAAATTAATATAGCTGAATTTCGTTTCGGGAAGAGGAAATGAAACACACTTATACATATTGCAAGGATTGCAAGTGGTGGAACCAGCTTGCAGAACAGGGGGCAAAGGTGCTGCGGGGTGAATGCCGCAGGTATCCGCCTTCGGTGTTCTTTACCGGGCGGGTATATCAGAACTTTTGTGAGGTGTCGAATCGTGGCTTTCCGGTTACCGGCGAGGACTGGTGGTGCGGCGAAGCTAAATTTTAAGCCCGCTTCGGCGATTTGGGGTCAGCGATGTGGTGTCCGGTGAAAAAAAATCATAAAACCGGTTGCAGCAAGCGGCAAAGTCGCGCATAATTACGGGGCTGAACATACAGTACGCAATTTTGAAAGGTAATAGATGGGTTCGGTATTACAGGCGCTGATAAAGCTCCAGAGCGTGGAGAACCGTCTTCGGGCGGCCAAAGCGAAGCTTGCAAGGTGCAGAAGAAACGTCATCATACAGGAAAATCAGATTCGCACGCTTCAAAACGCCCTCGAAGCAAAGAAAGAAGAAATCCAGCTCACCACGATTCAATCAGACCGTCTCGAGCTTGAGCTTAAAACACGGGACGCGGATATCGCCAAACTCAGAGCGTCGCTGAATACCGCCCGGACCAACAAGGAATACGCGGCTGTATTGACCCAGTTGAACACGACGCGGGCGGACAATTCCAAAATCGAGTCGCAGATTCTCGAGCTGATGAAGGATATCGAGGTTGATAACGCCGAGATACAGAAGATTCAGCAGCAGATTGACGAGCAAAAGGGGAAACTCGAACAGGTCCGCAAAGAGTCGGAACAGTTAGCGACCAAGTACGAAGCCGAGACAGACCAGATTCAATCGGAGTGGGACGAGGCCGCCAGCCATGTGCCGGCTGAGCATCTGGAAATTTTCAAACGCGTAGCGGATACATACGACGGCGAAGCGGTCGCGGTTATCGAGCAGAACCAGGGCAGGACGGGAGCTTATACCTGCGGCGGATGCTTTATGGGCGTTACCAACGAATGCGTTAACCAGCTTATGACCAAGGACGATATAATCCGCTGTGCCAACTGCACGCGAATACTGGTACTCGGTTCCACTCAGGAATAAACGAATTAAGAATTGGGAATTAAGAATTCAGAAAGACAAACGTCGGCCGGGTTTTAAATTCTAAATTCTTCATTCTAAATTCTCAATTCAAAGTAAATTATGGGGGCAGTACATTGGCGGAGAGTATAATCGCTCATATTGATGGGGGAAGCAGGGGTAATCCGGGTCCTGCCGCGTCGGCGTTTGTGCTTGCTGACTCACGGGGAAAACAATTACAGGCCAGAGCGTTTTTCCTTGGGCCTGCGACCAACAACTTTGCCGAATATACCGCTATCCACAAGGCCCTTGAGGCGGCCAGGTCTCTCGGCGCAAGGCAAATCACCGTTTATAGTGACAGCGAATTATTGGTCAGGCAGCTCAATGGCCAGTACAAGGTAAAAAGCGAACAGATAAGGCCGCTCTTCGACCGTGCTGTCGAAATGCTCGCCGAATTTGAGAGCTGGCAGGTCAGGCATATCTTCAGGGAGGATAATAAAAAAGCCGACGGACTTGTAAATCGCGCCTTGGATGGTAAAAAAGACGTTGAAATGAAGGTCGAAAAAGCAAAAAAAACAAAGCCCGTGCGTCTCGGCGTTTTGATAAGCGGGAGCGGCACCACGTTGATAAACATTGTTGATTGTATCAGGCAGGGTAAGCTTGATGCTGAGGTGGCCGTAGTTATAAGCTCGCGTTCAGCCGTTGCCGGCGTCGAAAGGGCAAAAGCCGCCGGCCTCGACGTCAAAGTTATTCGCACAAAGGACCATCCCGATATAAATGAATTCAGCAAATGTATTGAACGGGAGCTGGTTGCCGCCAGGGTCGAACTTGTTGTGCAGGGCGGCTGGCTTTGCCTCTGGAAAATTCCTGCACGGTTTGAGAACAGGGTGATGAATATACATCCCGCGCTTTTGCCAAGTTTCGGCGGGCAGGGAATGTGGGGACATCATGTTCACGAAGCGGTTTTGAAGGCCGGCTGCAAAATCAGCGGCTGCACCGTGCATTTTTGCACCAACGAATACGACAACGGGCCTGTTATCGTTCAGCGGTGCTGCCCTGTGAGGGATGACGACACGCCGGACACGCTTGCCGCGAGAGTATTTGAACAGGAATGTATCGCTTATCCGGAAGCGATTCAGTTGTTCGCGGAAGGCAGATTAGTTGTTGAGGGCGGACGAGTAAGAGTGCTACTTCAGGATAAAAAACAGACGGTTAGATTATGAACAAACAACAGAAATGGATTCTGATGAATTTCGCATTGGTAATCCTGATTACTGCCGCAGCGGTTCTTGGGATGGTAGAACTGAAAAACTGGGTGAATCGCTCCGAAGCTATGCGGGTGATGGAACAGCTTCAAAATGCAGTTGCGGAATACAGGGGAAAAACCGGTTCGGTGCCGCCCGAATCGTACGTGGACAGGATTATAAAAACCTTTGCCGGGGAGCCCCGCCTCGGTAATCTGAACTACCGGGCAAGGTGGATAACAATTGATTCGCCGCCTGGAACGATTCTTGCCTATGTTAATAAGGATTATCATTCTCTTTTTTCTCATCCGGGCGTGATTGTGCTTCGATATGACGGCCGTATCGAGTGGATGGACAAGGCAAAATTCGACAAAATTCTCGCGCCGCAGCAAACCCAAATAGAGATTGAAATGACGCCTCAAAGTCACTTTTGAGCGTATTTTCAGGCGATGGCTTACGTCCAGATTCCGATTTAGACGACTGCCTTCTCGTCGCTTTTTTCCGGCTGAGGCACTTCGACGCCTTCGAGCTTGAGACGGTCTTCGTCAAGCACGTCGATTTTGATGGTGTTCTTGCCCTTGAATTCGCCTCGCAGCACGGCTTCCGACAATGGGTCTTCTATGTAATGTTCAATTGCCCTTCGCAAAGGTCTTGCGCCGAATTCGGGGTTATAGCCCTTCTCGATTATGAATTCCTTGGCGCGGTCGGTCAGTTCGAGTTTGAAACCGTGCTCGGTCAGCCGTTTGAATACCTTGCTAAGCTCGTAATCGACTATCGTTTGCAGGTTCTCTTTCGAGAGCGGCTTGAAGACGATTATATCATCGACGCGGTTGAGGAACTCGGGCCTGAAATGACGCTCGACTTCCTTGCGCAGCATATCTCTCATCTTTTCGTAGTTGGCCTCAGGCGTCTTTTTGCCGAAGCCGAAACCGGTATTATTCTTTATCAATTCCGCGCCGATGTTGCTGGTCATAATGATGACTACATTCTTGAAGTCAATCATTCTGCCGAAGCTGTCGGTCAGGCGTCCCTCATCCATTATCTGGAGCAGTATGTTGTAAACGTCCGGGTGCGCCTTTTCGATTTCATCAAGCAGCAGCACAGCGTATGGTCTGCGTCTGATCCTTTCGGTAAGCTGGCCGCCTTCTTCGTAGCCGACGTATCCCGGAGGAGCGCCCACCAGCCGGCTGACGTTGTGCTTTTCCATAAACTCGCTCATGTCCAGCCGGACAAGAGCGTTTTTGTCGCCAAACATAAATTCCGCGAGCGCCTGCGCAAGCAGCGTTTTGCCGACGCCGCTGGGGCCTAAGAAAATAAAGCACCCCATCGGCCTGTTCGGGTCTTTCATCCCGCTTCTGCTGCGGCGCACTGCCTTGGAAACCGCGGCCACAGCGTCATCCTGCGAGACGACCTGTTTGTGAATTTCAGCTTCGAGTTCGAGCAGCCGTTGTGTTTCTTTCTTTTCCAGTCGCGTCAATGGCACGCCGGTCATATTGCTAACGACCTCGGCGATTACTTCCGTATCAACTATGCCTGTCGCCTCTTTGTTTTCCTCATACCAGTTCTTCTGCATCGTTGTCTTTTCGTTGAGCATCTGCTGCGCTTCGTCTCTCAGCGACGCCGCACGTTCGTAGTCGGCGTTGCGGACCGCTTCGTCCTTTTCGCGCTGGAGATTCTCGATTTTCTTTTCAAGCTCCGCGAGGTTTGGCGGGGGGGCCATATTTTTCAGCCGGACTCTGCGCCCGCCTCATCGACAACGTCTATCGCCTTGTCAGGCAGGCATCTGCCGGTGATATACCGTGTTGACATTTCGACCGCCTGGAATAACGCCTCGTCGGTGAACCGCACCCTGTGATGCGCTTCGTAGCGGTCCTGCAATCCTCTGAGTATATCGACCGTCTCTTCTTTTGAAGGCGGCTCAACGATAATCGTCTGGAATCTTCGCTCAAGCGCGCCGTCCTTCTCGATGTGCTTTCTGTATTCGTCGAGAGTGGTCGCGCCTATGCACTGCACCTCGCCGCGGGCTAAAGCCGGCTTGAGAACGTTCGATGCGTCGATTGCGCCTTCCGCGCCGCCCGCGCCGACCAGCGTATGCAGCTCATCTATAAATAATATCACGCTTTTGGCCCTTCGGACCTCGTTGATTACCGCCTTGATTCGTTCCTCGAACTGCCCGCGGTATTTTGTCCCCGCGACCATCATCGCAAGGTCCAGCACCACGAGGCGTTTATCTTTTAGAATCTCCGGCACCTGCTTATTGATTATCTGCTGGCTTAGTCCTTCGACGATTGCGGTCTTGCCCACGCCCGCCTCGCCCAGCAGCACCGGGTTATTCTTAGTGCGTCTGCATAATATCTGAATCAATCGCTCTATCTCGCGTTTTCTTCCTATGACCGGGTCAAGCTCGCCGTCGATAGCCAGTTGAGTCAGGTCCCTGCCGAAACTATCGAGCGCGGGCGTCTTGCTCTTGGGTTTTCCCCCCATTGCCGCGGCAGGTCCGCCCATCTTCATATCAAGCCCCGTCGGCTCATTCGTATCGACGCCCGCCCCCAGAAGGTTCAGCACCTCCTGGCGAACGTCTTCCAGCCGAAGGCCGAGATTCATCATTACCTGCGCCGCGATGCCTTCGGTCTCGCGCAGCAGGCCCAACAACAGGTGCTCTGTTCCGACATAATTATGATTCAGCGACCGAGCTTCCTCGATTGCGAATTCGATTACCTTTTTAGCGCGGGGTGTATGAGGCAGCTTGCCCATCGTAACCATATCCGGGCCGCTCTTTACGAGCTTCTCAACTTCTAAGCGCAGCTTCTTTATATCCACGTCAAGATTTTTAAGAACGGTTGCGCCGACGCCGCTTCCTTCCTTGACCAGACCCAGAAGGATGTGCTCGGTCCCGATGTATTCGTGGTTGAAACGCTGCGCTTCCTGGTTTGCCAGCGCCATCACCTTGCGTGCCCTGTCTGTAAATCGCTCAAACATCTTTTACCTCGAGTTTGCAGTATTCAAAGTTTGTTAAACGCCTTGGCCCTTTGTGTTCTCCGCAGTTACCATTCTACTCTGTTTGCTCGTCCTGTCAACGATTGCCGCGTATTCACGGGGCTTTCCTTCTATATTCTATTGCTGTTTGGCTGTTAATGTTCGTTATCAGACCATAAGCCGCACACCCTGCCTTGATATCGGCCAAAACAGGGTCTGACTTGTTCACAAAAGAACACGAAAATCCCTATTCTTGCATAAAAATGAGGATACCCAAGTCCTAAAACATTATTTCTATATGATTTTCTTGCAGGACATCAGTTTTGTGTGTATAAGTACCGCGAAGTTGAACCTTTCCACATAAAAAATAAAACAATTATTAGGGAGGCAATGCAATGTTCAAACGCACGATTTCAACAACACTCGCGGCAATCATATTGGCTTTATGCGTTCCGGCATTTGTGCAGGGGGCCGACAAAGGCGATGCGGTGCTCAGTATGATTCCCGCGGACGCTATTTTCTGCCTGCGGATTAACAATCTCAATCAGGCCACCGGCAATCTCGACCAGTATCTTATGGGCGTCTCGCCGATGCCGGTGTCAACCGGCAGTATGATTAAGGGCCAGCTCGGTATAATGTTCGGCAACTACGATTTAAAGGGTTTTGACGTCAACGGCACTTTTGCGGCGTTCGCGACAGCCGAATCAGGCGATAAGGAACCGGACATTTACATCCTGCTGCCTGTTACCGATTACGCCCAGCTTACCGACCCTAACTTCCACGTCAGCCCGCCCGACTCCAACGGAATATCAGCCATCGGAATGGGGGCTTCGGCGCAATTCTTCATCAAAAAGGTCAACTCGTTTGCACTTATGGCGAAAGATTACCAAAAACTTGGCACTATGGCCTCGACAATCACCGGCGCAAAAGCAACTAATTTAGCGTCGTCTCTCGATGCCGCACAGGCCAAACAGTCATCTTCTGAGCAGATATGGGCCTATGCGAATCTTGTGAAAATCTCGTCGGTTTACAAAAAAGAAATTTCCGATGGCTTAGAGGAAATGAGAAAGCACTTAGCTGACCCGGGAATGGGCATCCAGTCCAATATCGATAATCTCGAAAAGGCCAAACAGCAGATGGCTGCCAAAGACCCCAATAGTCCGATGATTGCCAGCTTCGATGCCCAGATTGAGTCCATGAAAACCCAAAAGGCACAGTTGCAGAAAAGCACGGTATTTATGGCCGGCCTCGCGAATGCCTTCGCCGGTTACGCCAAAGATTTTACGCAGCAGTCAAAGTCGATTACGCTTTCCTGTAATCCCAAACCCGCCGTGTTAAATTTCAAGGTTGGTTTGGATGCTCTGCCCGGGACCGAAATGGCCGGGATGTTCGTTACTGATGGCGCCGCCAAGAGTAACCCGCTTATCGGCTACACCGAGGACGGTGCGGCGATGAATTTTGTCGCGCGGATAAATCATTCGGCGTATAAAAAACTCAACGCCAAGTGTATTGACCTTGTGGCGATGATGGCAGGAAAAGACGCCAATGACCCCAACGTCGTTAGAGCCCAAAAACTCCTCGATGATACCGCCGATTCAATTGGCGACTTTGTTGTCTGCTCGTTCAAGGTTGACCCCAACGCAAAGCCGTTATTCGATGCAAAATATGTCCTCGAGGTAAAGGATGTTAACAAGTTCAACAAGGTTAGAGATGAATTTGTCCAGCTATGGACCGGCAGCGTATTTGGCGACCTCTACAAAAATATGGGTATGGAAACCGGCTTTACCGTCAAACACGGCGCAGAAAATTACAAGGGCGTTTCAATAGACGTCGCGAAGCTGTCTATGAAAATGACCGACGCTAATTTGCCCGAGGCAAAAATGATTGAGGCGATGTATGGCGGTGGCTTCGAATACCGCTGGGCAAATGTAAATGGCCTGTTTGTATGCAGGATATCGAACGACCCCAACGCCGTTTGCAAACTCATCGACCAGGTAAAGGCAGGTCCTCCCGCGCAGGCCTGTTCGGAAATGCAAAAGGCGATGGCAGTTATCCCGGACGCCGGCAGCAAGGACGCCATAGTTACCTATAACTATTTACGCCTGATGAAAATGATGCAGGGATTTACCCCGATGCCGTTTACGATGCCGGATGTACCGAGTAAGAGCAATCTTGTTTTCGCGGCCAAAATCGATAACGGCTCATTAACAATCGATTTCGCATTAACCAAAGAACATCTTTCTGAGATGATGATGGCGTTCCAGATGATTATGCAGCAGCAGATGCAGCAGCAGCCAAACCAGATGAATCAGGGTATGCCGCCGAAGCAGCCGCGGCAAATGCCCCCGGGCCAGCCAATGCCCGTGGCGCCATCCGGCAAATAGACAGACAGGTTACGGCAAAGTAAAAACAGGATTATTGCTCACGAAGGATAATTGTGCGGCCGGCAGGGTTACTCTTCTCGGTCTTTATCCTTGAGCAGTTTTTGCAGGTAGTCATTTTCCCGGCGGGTGGCCTCAATATCCAAAAGCAGGTATTTGATGCAAACCCGCAGGTAATCGAGCGATTCCCGCAGGCAATCGACGCTCGCCTGGAGTTCTTTCTGGTTTACTTCCGCTTTTTTGGCGAGGAGTTCAAGGCGTTTCGATGTGGGGTCTGCGGCGCCTCCGAATTGTTTTACAAGTTCATTTAACTCGTCTGCCAGCCGTGCTTCATCCATATCAGTACCCTCGCAAAATCTCAAATCGGCGTTGCCTGCTGTTCTGTCATCGGCACTGTCTTAATTTTATACGTGCAAAACGCATACTCGTTACAAGGTTTTACCTGTATTTGTTGTGATAATTTATTCGGTTGCGAAAACGGCTCAAAACCGGCGTTTGTTGTATTGACCTTGAGTTTTGTTTGACTATTCACGGGTGCAATCTGTTTGCGGTTTGGGGCTGGGTGTTGCCAAAAAACAACGGCCATACAATGGTCTGAATTTACGGTTTTCCCGCCATTTTTCGCTTATACCTTGCCGTCGTGCCTTTTCAGTTAACGTTGCAATATATCCACGCCAATGTTTACAAAAAGCAACGCAAACCACATTTCAGTAGCAAAAACAGGGGTTGTTTAGCTCTCAGGGTTGGCCAGTCGGCCCAGAAACAGGATGCTGCCCGTCTGATTATCGCGAATCAAAAAGATAAATTGAGATGAATAGACAGTGGCGAGGTTTCCGGCTACTATATTAAATGACAGAAAGGGATTATTCATGGGTTTCAGGTTCAGTTTCAATATGCTGCCAAAGCTTCTGCCCGGGGAGAAAGTTCTTCTCTTCAAACCGTGGTTGTGGTTTGTATCGGGTAAGTCCCTTCCCAGTTACCGAATCTTTTTTCCGATACCCATTTTGTGTGAGGCAGGTTTGTATATCACAGACAGACGCGTTTTGCTTGTTGCTTACCTTTTTCGGCTTTTCATTCAGGAAAACAGTTTATGGTTCAAGGATAAAGGGAAACTGGAAGATAATGAGTCTATCGAGGAAATAAGTGTGGGCAGAAACTTTTTGCTGGGCAAGTATCTGGAAATTGTGTCAGAAATTTCTCCCATACCGTGGTATCGCTCTCGTCGAGCCCGGCTGCGTTTTTATATGAAAGACGCGGAAGCGGCTCATATACTTATCACTGAAGCAATGACAGGAATACCTGGATAGTTCTCTGGCTTTGTCAGGCATACGGCAAAATTAATTGTCTTTAGAAGCAGGATTTCCCACTCGGCCTATAAATAAAATGCTGCCCGTCTGATTATCGCGAATCAAAAAGATAAACGGATGGTCGGCCCTGAAAACCGGCGATGGTTCGCGGATTGAGGTTAGTTTCATAACGACCCCGGTTGCCGCTGCTGCCTCGGTTCCCTCCTCGTTGACATCAACGTATGCCTTGTGAACTACAGCCGATATGAAGAGGTCTTTATTGCCTGTCATACCGGAAAAATCCGCTTTCCCTGAAAACGCGTCCGGCATTCCCATTGCACTAAGCACTTTGGCTAACTCGAACTCGCTTGTCATCTTGAATCTTGGGAAAAAGACCTGCACTTCACGTTTGTGCATATTTGTCAGCCAGCCGGCGAGATTGTCAGAAACAAGTTCTTTTTCAAGGTCTTTGACGCCGTCGGCTTGTTTAGGAAGCAAAATAACCATCGACAAATCGTCATTCACATAAGGCATTTCCAGTATCTGGATGTCGTTGGCCTCTGTGTAGCCGAAATGGGTTTTCTGACTCATCATAGGAACGTTTACTTTATCGCCGCCCAGCAGTGTGAACGGTGCGTCTTTCGTTTGTTCGGGTTTGAACTGGCTTGCCCATTTGCCCTTGAAGTAAATGGCGTTTGTCAGGACAAGCCGGGTCATCGGATCGAGTATCCCCGGCTTGATTAGCTCCTTTATCTTGTCTTTGGTCTTGTTTTCCACCCAGGCGTTGATTGCCTTTCTGGCTACCTCGGTCTGCGTCACGAAATCAACCTGTTGCAAATTGCCTCCGTAGTTTGTTTTGACCAATGCCAGAAACTCCGGTAAAAAATCAAATCCCTTTTGCCCCCAAAGCGCATTAGCGACTACAAGTTCAAAGCCGCCTTTTTCACCCGAAGCATTCAATTGTTTGATGATTTCACCAAATGATTTGTGGAACTGCTCACCGCCGGATGTTGTCGGAAAACAAAGGGTCTCGGCCATCTGTTTTTCTGTTTGGCCTTTCGCCCCCGCGTAGGTCATCGCCAAAGCCGTCGATATGCTGTAGGGTGACAGGAAAAGATTGCCCTCATTGGTCTTCAATTTCTGGTAAAGATTAAGGGCGAATTTGTTATTGCCCGCCGCTACGGTTTGCTGGTTTGGGTCAATAACCGCTTTGACTGAGTTTGTCATCCCTGCCAGCAGGACTGTGACTAAGGTTAATTGTTTGATAGTTTCCATTTTCAATACCTCCCGTTAAACCGGTATATCTGTCTTTGCCTGTTTCTGGCGATATTGACAAGGCCGCCTAAAAAGGATTATAATAACTACGCAGTTTCCTGACAGCATTTAATTTTTAAGGAACGGCTATGGAGCACGGAAAAAACAACCCGCTGGCGAATTTCAAGAACCTGTTTATAGTTTACGGCGTAATCGCGGCTGTTGTTCTGGTTGCGATTGTCGCGGGCGCTTTTGGGAAAGAGTCGTCCGGCATTACCACCGCATTGGGACTGCTTGTGGCATTATTTTCTCTGATAACGCTGGTAGTTATTTTCGTATCTTCCCTGAAAATGCTCGACCTCATTGACGATACCAACGCGAAAACGGACAAGGTGGCCGATGAACTGGAAAAGCTCCGCCAGGTCGTAAATCAGGTTAATATAAGCACGCACGTCAGCGAGATGGCCAAGGTGATTGCCTTCCGCGATAACGATATGCAGACGCTCCGGGATGCTGTTTTCGACAAGCTGCAGCAGAAGGACTTTGACTCCGCATACGAAATCATCGATGAAATAGCTCACAAAACCGGCTATAAAAAGCTCGCCGAGCAGCTTCATTTACAGGCCGACAAATACCGCGACGCCAATGATGCTGAAAGAATGAACCAGATAATAAGCCATATTGAAAAGCACCTCGATGACCATCAATGGGCAAAGGCAAGCGCCCAGATTGAGCTGCTGGTAAAGGAATACCCCACCAGCGACAAGGCCCTGGCGATGAGACAGCGACTGCTCGAAAAGAAAGAGGAACGCAAGAAAATACTCCTCAACGCCTGGGATGACGCCGTCAAACGCCAGGTAACCGACCGAAGCATCGAAATCCTGCGTGAACTTGACCAGTATCTTACGCCCAACGAAGGCCTTGCCCTGCAGGAAGCCGCAAGAGACGTCTTCCGCACAAAGCTGCATAATCTCGGCGTGCAGTTTGCTTTGGCCGTATCAGGCAAGCAATGGGCAAAGGCGGTTAATACGGGAATGGAAATCATTCACGATTTTCCGAACAGCCGAATGGCCGAGGAAATCCGCGAAAAACTCGATGCCCTCAAAACACATGCCGGGCAGCAGGCATAAAATAAACTTGCGAAAATCTCGCGCGGAGCGGGACTGTTTATTCTGTTCGCGGGGGATAATTCACAGCCGGGTACTTCGACTATTACTGGAAATCGAACAGTGACTGCGTTTTTACAATCGCTATCTGGTCGGGATACGCGGCGAAAGTGTGAACGTGAATCTCGGTTTTTCTCGCCTCGAAATCTATGTAGCAGAAGGGCTGCAGGCCGTCTATCTCAAGCTCAGGGAACCGGACGAAAACGCCGCGGTCTCTGCCGAATCTTTCGAGGTCGGCAAAGCTCTGCCGGTACAGCGCCGGCGTCAGACGCTCAACCTGAAAATCGGTCATATAGCTGACGTTTTTGCTCAGTGTGCATTTGTGCGAGCGGGGCCCGTGGAACTGGAAACGCTCAATCAGTCCTCGCTCAGGCAGCATCTGGGTTGGCGTGCTGATGACTTCAGCCAGACATACGTCGCCCGCGAATGCGCTTACGACGTGAGTGCAGCCGGTAACCCATATTAACGCCTCATACTTTTCGCTTTTTAGCCGTCTGCTGGCGTAGATATTGAACAGTTCAGGATGTAATGGTCGCTGGAATAAGCTGAAGGATAATTCCTCGATTGCCACATTGACTTGCGGAGATTCCATAGTTTGTCGGGCCCCAAATCTATATGTTATAATCTCGTTCCACGCCCTCATTATACAACAAAACAAGCGTAAAATTCAAGCCCATTATCAGTATTGATAGGGCCTTTTCCCTCACTTATAGGACGATTATTACACAAACCACGGATTTTAAACGGTTAACAGAAGTGAAATTTTGACAAAAAATTTTGCTGCCCGGGCGATTTTTGACGTTTTTTTATCGCTGGAAGATAATAGCACTAATCAAAGTTGCGATTATGTCGTAAAACGCGTGCGTTCCAGCCGTAATTCCGAAGCCGCGTATTGCGAATAACGCCGCGAAATAAACCCCGGCCATTGTCCGGAATGCGAATTCAGACCAGTTGAATAAGTCGCTCTGGTTTGCCCGCCCGGTCAGAAAATCGATGTGATGATGTGCGGCGAAAAGAGCCGCCGATACCAGCACCGCGATGATTACGGCGCTGTGCTGATTTATTCCAATAATGTCCTGCAGCAAAAGCATTATCGCGCATATCAGTATCAGCCGGAACAGCAATTCCTCATAAATACCCGCGCCGATACCAGTAACGATATCGGCAAGCAGCGATGATTGCGGTTTCGGCTTCGCGATTACCGTTGCCTTTGGGTGTTGATATTTTGTTTTTGCCGTCGCCGCGTTTTGTTCGGCTGCGCACTGAACAACAATCGCCCTCGGCACAACGTCATTAGCCCTGCTGTGCTTTGGTGCGCCAGCGCTATTCAAAAACAAGCTCAGCACGATAAGCGGTATGGCCAGCAGCACACACTCAATCGTCATAGGCAGCATATCGCCGAACGAAACCCACCATCGCTTTCTCGAAACAAGCTGGTATGCCAGCAGTATGATGACAACAACCAGTGCCGGCGCTGCCCAGAGGAATTTGCCGCCGAAGCCGAGATGACGCAGCAGTTCCTGCAGCCAGACAAACGCCATCACCCGCACCTGCGTCTGGCTCAGCACGTCGGTATTGATGAAAATTGTGCCTAATTCATAAAAGATTATGAAGGGCAGCAGATAAACGATTGCGTAAACAGGCCGGCTCGTCCGCTCAAGGTACGAGTCACGCGCGAAGTTAAACCATTGATTCGAGGCAGCTCTTTGTCTTCTTCTTGCCATTCCGTTGGCCTTAACCTTTGTTTATCACCGCGAAGTAACGAAGAAAATTCATAAAAACTTTGTGTCTTAGTGCCTTCGTGGCAAATCTTATATCGCGGCCAAAGTTTAATTGACTAACAGCAGGATTACAATACCAAATTATTTTATGGCTGCTGTTTCGGGTTTGCCGCTTTCCAGTCATTGGTGAAGTCCCTTACCTGTTCTTTGACGGTTTTTTCGATGGCGCTTTTGGCGATTGCGACCGAAATGACGCCGAACCTGCTCTGTCCGAAGGATGGCCAGGTCAGGGCCTCTGTTTTTATGGTCGTGTCCCGCGATAAATTCACAATCTGCAAAAGCGATGACTGAACGTCCATCGCAACGTTCAGTTTGTCATTGCTCGCCACCGTTACTTTGGCCAGCACCACGTAAAGCCCCACTTCCGGCGTAGGCCTGGCAATTTCGATGCCGGCGCTTTGAAGAGCAAGTTCGACTTCACTCTGGAGGGTCTGTTCTTTGAGAAACGGCAGCATGTTCGCGTCATCCCGCACAATTACCACCTTGACCGTTACTCCGCGAAGCCCCTTCAACGTCGAAACCTTGAAGTTGTCAAGCTGCTGTTTTTCTGACGGGCTGATTGCCAGAACAATCCCCGTAAGCCCCATCAACGCTGTAATGCAGCAGTATCTGATAAGCGTTTTTGTCATTGCTTTTTCCCTCTCAAAATTTTACGGACAAAATTTATAAGCGTTTGCTGTTCGAAATAGCTTTCCGGCAGATGCAGATACGCCGTTGTCTCGTCGGCCACAGTATATCTGCCGGCAACGTTCTTAAACAGTCGTTTTGCGTGTTTGTCCGCGTCCGCCGCGAACGAAAATACCAGATTTCCCCCGTGCGCCACGATACTCTTTATATTCAATTCGCTTGCGGCTATTCGAAGCCCGGCGATACTCAAAAGCGATTTAACCTCCTCAGTCGGCAGACCATACACGTCCGCAAGCTCCGTTTCGAGATGTTTCAGCTCTTCCGCGTTTTTCGCTACCGCGATTCTTCGATACACGTCCAGCCGGATTCTGTCCGCCGGAATATAATTTTTGGGTATGTTTGCCGCGAACCCCAAATCGATGTTGGCGGTCGGTATCCCTTCAATCGGCTCGCCTTTCATTTGCTTGACGGCGTTAGCCAGCAGTTCGCAATACAGCTGATAGCCCACCATTTGAATGTGCCCCGACTGCTCCGCGCCGAGGATATTTCCCGCCCCGCGAATTTCCAAATCCCGCAGCGCAATTCTGAAACCCGCGCCCAGATGCGAATATTCCTCGATGGCCTTCAGTCGCCTCGACGCGATTGGTGTGATGGGTCTCGATGCCGGAAGCAGCATATACGCGTATGCCCTGTGCTTGTATCTGCCCACCCGGCCGCGTAACTGGTGCAGTTCCGCTAAGCCGAACCGGTCCGCGTCATTGACAATCATCGTATTGGCGTTGGGAATGTCCAGCCCCGATTCGATTATCGTCGTGCAGACCAGCACGTCGGTCTGGCCTAATACGAACGCAATCATCGCCTTTTCCAGTTCGTGCGAAGTCATCTGCCCGTGAGCAATCGCGACTCTCGCGTCCGGAACCAGCTTCTGGATTTCCCAGCATTTCTTTTCGATTGACTTGACCCGGTTATGAACAAAGAAAACTTGTCCCTGTCTGTTCAACTCCCGGCTAATCACTTTGCGTATCAATTCATCATTGTAAGTAGTTACGCTCGTAACGATGCTCCGCCTGTCAAGCGGCGCAGTCGCAAGCGAGCTTATGTCCCGAAGTCCCAGCATCGCCATATGCAGCGTTCGCGGAATTGGCGTCGCCGTCATCGTCAGGATATCAACGTTTATTCGCAGCTTCTTGAACTTTTCCTTGTGCTCCACGCCGAACCGCTGCTCCTCGTCGATTATCACCAGCCCCAAATCCTTGAACTTCACGTCTCCGCTCAACAGCCGGTGTGTCCCAATCAAAATATCAACCTTGCCTCCCCTTGTGCGGGAAATAATATCCTTTGCTTGGGCGGTCGTCTTGAATCGGTTTAGCGATTCGACTACAACCGGGAAATCCGCGAAGCGTTCCGTAAACGTCCGGGCGTGCTGAATGCTCAGCACCGTCGTAGGCACAAGCGCAGCGACCTGCTTGCCGTTCTCGACCGCCTTGAACGCCGCCCTCATCGCAAGTTCCGTCTTGCCGTAACCAACGTCCCCGCAGAGCAGCCGGTCCATCGCCGTGGGCTGCATCATATCTTCCTTTATCTGCGCCGCGTTGGTCGTCTGGTCGGGCGTCTCCTGGTATGGGAACGATTCCTCGAATTCTTTTTGCCATTTCGAATCCGCCGCAAACGCGAACCCGCCTATCGCCTGCCGTTTTGCCTGAAGCTCCAATAGCTCAACCGCGAGGTCCTTTACGGATTGCGTGACTTTTTCTTTCTGGTTTAACCACCGTTTCGAGCCGACCTTCGATAATTTGGGCCGCTTCGGGCTTGTGCCTATATATTTCTGAACCAGCCCTATATTATTTACCGAGACCTGCACCTTGACGCCGCCGTCGTATTCGATTGTCAGGTACTCATTTTGGCCTGTCTTTTCCCTGATGGTCTCGATACCTAAAAATTTCCCCACGCCGTAAGAGCTGTGCACGACGTAATCACCCTGTTGCAAATCCTCCAGCGTATCAATCGGCGTCGTTGCACGCATCGGCCTCTGCCTTCGCCGAAGCGCAAATTGCCCGAATAACTCGTGATGGCTGAGAATCGTCGTGTTCAGCGACGGCATCGCGAAACCCTGATGAATGAATCCCTTGAGCAGTTTGAACCTCGGCGGAATTACACTGTGTTCCTGCCTGATGATTTCGCTCACCCGGTCAATCTCCGCTTCCGCCTCGCAATAAAGCAGCACGTCCTGATGTTTTGCAAGCTCGACTAATTCTGCCAGCGCCTCTTTATGTCCCGCCCAAAGCGATGCCGCCTTGTGCTGATACTGCTGAACGCTCCTTATATCTAATTTGATGAATTCATCCGGGTTTTCAGTCGCGAACCGGGAAATGTGAAGCTGTGTGAATCGTTCGAGCGATTTATAAATCTGTGGCCAGTCATATAGCCGGTCTTTCTGCTCCGCCCGTTCAAAATATACCTTTGCCACCTCCTGGCAGTCCGCCGGCTCATCTAAAATCACAATCGCGTCCGCAGGCAGTATATTCAGGAATAGCTCGCGATCTCCCTGCTTGTCCCCGCATGTCGCCGATACGATACTTACCGCCGATAGTTGATGCGTCGATACCTGTGTATCCAAATCGATTGCGCGAATGCTTTCGATTGTGTCGCCGAAAAATTCGATTCTTATTGCCTGCGATTGTCCAATAGCATTGTCATTCCCGCGAAAGCGGGAATCCAGCATCGGCGCGTAAATGTCGACAATTCCTCCACGTCTGGCGAATTGCCCCGGCAGATCAACCTTGTCGGTCCGCTCGAATCCGTTGTCAATCAGCCACGCGCTTGTATCTTCAGGCGTTGTCTGCTTTCCGGTTTGAAGCGCAAGCGAACCGCTCTCGATGGCCGATAGTTTCGGTATGGGCTGACAAATCGCCTGCATCGATGTCGCGATGGTTATGGCGCGACCTTCCACACGAGTAACGAGCGACGAGATGCGAGCGACAGTTTTGAGCCGGTCCACCCGAATCTCATCAGTTGCGTCTGCTATTTCCTCCTCGCCCTCCCATGCGGGCAGTAATTGAATGTCATCGGTTCCAAAGGTCTGCAAATCATCAACCGCGTTATCCGCGTCATCTATATGCGGACAAACGTAAATAATCGGCCGGGATAGTTGCTTAGACAGATGTGCGGCCAAAAGGCGCAAAAGAACCCCACGTTCCGGCGACTTTTACCACCCCCCCGGTAGTGCTTAATCGCCGGCTCAGTTCACAAATCAAATTGTCGTGCCCAAGCTCCATAAAACAGAAGACGGACAACAGAAGACGGCAGATGGAAAAATCAGTTATCCGTCTTCAGTCATCAGTCCTCTGTCCTCTGGTTATTCTACGATTATTTGCCCCATTAAGCCAGTCCCCGGAATCATTGCAGATTTTTTAGTGTGCAAACGATATTCTATTATGGTAGAAATACCGCCTTTCGTGCCGTTCGCCGGCAGGGGCCTTCGCCCTGACGAGTCGGATTGTTTAATTATTTGGTGAAGCAGTATGTGGTTATATCTTACGCCTTTTCGGCTGTCTTTGTGGGGCTGTATGACGTATGCAGAAAGAGGGCTATCCACAATAATGCCGTAATACCGCTGTTGTTCTTCGCGGTATTGGTGGAGGCGGTGTTGCTTTTGCCCATTATCGTGCTTTCTGCGGTTTCGCCTCACTTATTGGCGCCGCTGGGGATATTTATCCCGCCTTTTGATCCGCTGGCCCATTTTTGCTGCTTCATAAAGGCCATTATCGTTGTCTCGCTCTGGCTGCTGGGCTATTTTTCCGTCAAGCACCTGCCTATCTCAATATACGCCCCTATCGGCGCTTCAGGCCCCGCCTGGACGCTCCTCGGCGCGATGCTGGTCTTCGGCGAACGCCTCACCCCGTTTCAATGGGCCGCCTTCGGCGTGCTTTTTGTCTCCTACTATCTCTTTTCTCTCGTCGGCAGCCGCGAAGGTATCGTTTTTCATACTAATAAATGGGTTATTCTTCTTTTCCTTTCGGTCCTCATCGGCGCAGCCAGCGCACTTTACGACAAATATCTCGTCCACACGCTCGGCTTTGCCGCCGTAGGCGTCCAGGTCTGGTTTATGATTTATTCGGTTCCCGTTATGACCTTTGTCCTTTTTGTATTCTGGTGGCCGGTTCGCGCAAAACACACTCCTTTCAGATGGCGCTGGAGTATCCTCCTTATCGGGGCTTTGCTGGCCGTTGCCGATGTCGCTTACTTCAAAGCTCTTGGTTATCAGGGGGCGATGATTTCGCTTGTAACCGCTGTCCGTAGCGGAAGCGTCGTGATTTCCTTTTTGGGCGGGGCGTTCATTTTCGGCGAAAACCAGATACGCCACAAGGCCGTCGCTCTCGTCGGCGTCATCATCGGTGTCCTTATGCTGCTCTTATCACATTAAACTCACGCCAAAACTAAAACAGCAAGCCGTTGATATTATTGTTGATAAAGCAGTGAAACTTCTGTTGCCGTCAAAGCCCTGTTATAAATGCGAACATCGTCAATTACGCCGTTAAACCAGAAGATGCTGGCGTTTTTTTGAAACCACCTTTTACCAATGCATAGTGGCTGACTCCAGCTAATATCAGCGTTAGAAGTAAACTGCTGGTCCAGAAAACCATCCACATAAATGGCGTGGTTTGTGCCATCCTTTGTGTAAACAATATGGTGCCATGCGCCATCAAGAGTGGGCGTATTGAAAGTTACGTTCATGTATCCGCTCCCGTTGGTATCGCCGCCAAGTTCTATCCCGTTCGAAAATAAAGTGTACCATGTGCCATAACTAGGGTTGTAACGATTGGATACTAAAGTCCCCTGTGTGGAAGTTTTCATCCACGCACTTACAGTGATGTTGTCATAGTTACTTGGCCCGCTTCCGCAGTTAACATAATCGCTGGTGCCATTAAAACTTAATGCGCCGTTAATATGTCCTGTTGTCCATGTTGCTGTCCCATAAATAGTTCCATTATTGGTGCCGACCGAATCATAAGCAATAGTTCCTATCCCTTCGTCAAACTTCCACCATGCCGCAAGACCATTATTAATGTCCGG
This sequence comes from uncultured Phycisphaerales bacterium, assembly GCA_963769245.1. Classification (GTDB taxonomy): domain Bacteria; phylum Planctomycetota; class Phycisphaerae; order Sedimentisphaerales; family Anaerobacaceae; genus Fen-1362. The sequence goes on along the minus strand of CAVYKU010000001.1, from coordinate 80,698 downwards.
TCCGTAAGTTATGAAGCTCCAGACATCACCTGTTGTTGTGCCGCCGGTGTTTTTCTCATCGATTCGCCAATAATAAGTTGTATTGGTGTCCATTGTTCCGGTGTCATAAGTTGTGCCTGTCTGATTGCAGCGGAATGGCGGTGGATTCGTTGTGCCGAAATACACGTCGTGTGATGTAGCTCCGCTGTCGGCTGTCCAGCTAAGGTCGGTTGTAATGCTGATACCCGTTACTCCGTTGTCCGGTGTCGGGTTACTGGCCTGACCAGGAGGCGGTGAAATAGTGGTGAAATTCCAGACATCGCCTTTTGCCGTGCATCCGGCTATCTCGTCGATGCGCCAGTAATAATTGGTGAGGTATTCCAAACCATTGACGTTGTAGTTATTAGTGTCCCAGAAGTTGGCGTCCTGGTTGCCCATATATACGTTCGAATTTGTGACGTCAGCATTGCTAACTTCGTTGAAGTCGGTGCCGAAGAAAATATCGTGTGATGCGGCATTATCGCCCGGCGACCATTGCAGTATCACATTTCTGCTCACATTAACGGCGTAGTCGGCCGGATAAGGGATTGTCGCTTCAGTTACAAAACAGTTCAGCCAGTATTCTACTAATTGGGCAAGGTCGTATATATCAATCAGGCCATTTTTTGTAATATCGTTGTTGTTAGGGTCACAAGGGTCAGGGGTATGTTTCCAATCATTAGCAAATATTGCATAGTCGAAAAAGTTGACGAATGAATCGCCATTTCGATCGGTTAACAAGGGATCTGGGATAAGATTTAAATTTACATTGACTGTGGTGCTTAATCCGGATGCCGGCCAATCGACCTCGTTGCCATCCTGATAGAGCTTGATGTTGAATGTGGCACCTGACGATACCGGAATTTCTGCCGACAAGTTGTTTTGGTCGATTACTGCGATAGGTGCATTAGGGTCTTCGGTCCATATCTTGAACCACCAGTTATGGCCTGTCCAGTCAGCACTATCGTTACCGTCAACCTGGGCCGTAATTCGCAGGGCCATGCCTGAAGAACCTGGCGGATAACCGGGAAATTGTCCAACAGTTAAAGTTCCCTGCAACGAGGCGTATCCGTTGCCTTTGCCGTGGCCGTTCCAGCTTTGATTATTAGAGGGATTGCAGTCATTACGTGTTTCTCCGGAGCCATAGCCGTTAAGTGTCGAGCTGACTATAATCTCATTGAAATTAGAGGAGGATGCTATGGCACTATCCATTGTGCTGTACTGCAGTTCCAAGTAAAAGTGAGCTTGGGCGCGCAAATCTCTTCAAGAACAGCACGCGCGTTTGCTTGTGAATTACAACCCTGATTGATTCCCGTGTCATTGTCGGAATCGTCATCATAACTTTCTCTTTGGGCATAAGCGTATGCGTATGTTTGGGCCTGATAATCCAATGTCAACGGTATTAAATCATCCGCCCAGACCGGGCACAAAATGGTTATTGAAAGCACGATTGCGGAAAACACCAAACTCTTCATTTTTGTCTCCTCTCAAGGAGGGTTTTGTTATTCAATCATTATGCGCTTGGCAGTTCCGCAAAGTCAAGGATAAAAAACTCTTGTTTGTAAAAAATTGTGATATCCTAACTTGGTAATGGGTATATCCATGTTCCTGTATCATTATTTCGCTGGTTTTAACATTCGCAAAACAAAAAGGCGGGCCGTTTTAAACAACCCGCCTTTATAAGTGTCTTTAATAGCTGTATTTGCGACTATTTGCCCAGCAATTTCTTCGCTGCGGCAACAACGGCGTATTCAATATTTAGGTTAGGGAGAAGTAGTAAAGCTCCAGACATCGCCTTTTGCCGTACAGCCCGCAACCTCGTCGATACGCCAGTAATAGCTGGTGTCTGGAATCAATCCGTCTGGGGCATAGTTATTTGTGTCCCAGAAATTGGCATCCTGATTACCCATGTAAACAGCCGGATTATCAGTATAGGCATTGCTCACTGCATTAAAATCAGTGCCGAAATAAATATTTTGTGAGGCAGCATTATTACCGGGTGACCATTGCAGTATCACATTTATGTTTACATCACCGGTGAGGTCGGAGGGCACAGGGTTGGTTGCCTGTGTTACATAGCAGACCAGCCAGTCAGCGCATAAATCAGCAAGGTCATAGATATCAACAATGCCATCTTTGTTTATATCACCGCTATTGGGGTCGCAGGGGTCCGGTGACTGCTGCCAATTGAGCGCCAAAATCGCATAATCGAAAAAGTCAACAAATGCGTCCCCATTCAGGTCCGTTAGGCCTCCGTGAATAATGAAATAGCCCGCAGTGGTGTCTGTTAAATTAGGGTCGTTGGCGTCGGTGATGCGTATCATACACTGCCGGGAACTTACATGCGGCACAATCCAGTCGTATGAACAAGAACCGGTTACAGCATTTGGGTCAATCGCTAACCAGTGCTGTCCCCCATCGATGGAATAGTCCAGGAAATAACTGTAGGGACAGGATGATTGGCTTCGGTAATCCTGCCAGCTTATGGTATATTCAGACCCGCCGGTCAGTATTTCCCCCGAAGAGGGATTCAAAATATCTATTACAGTGCCGTCTATGATGAGTGTGGCCTGTGAGATATAGCCGCTCGGAGGGATTAACACATGCTCCCAAACCGGAAGAGGACAAGATAACTGAATAGTTAACCCGGCCTGTCCATTGAGCAGAAAATCCCAGGTTGATGATTGAGTACCGTGGAATATTTCTTCCTGACTGAATGGCCCCTCGCTGGAGCAAAATCCGCCAACCCAGAATCCGGCAGGATTCGTAGAGACGTAAATATTAGCAGGTATTGTTTGGTATTCAATATCATAAGGATTATACTCAATATAACCCCAGCCGTATGTGACTGAGCCGCTGCACCATAGAAGAACTTCATCGATGTGCTGGAAACTTGTGCCAGCATCAAAAGAAACAGTTTTTGGCAGCGTGCCGACGGCTCCGGGAAGCGGGACGCTGACAGATGAGGCCCGAGTAACTGCCGATGAAAAGACGATGGTAAGAAATATAGCTAACATTTGAGTTTTCATTTGTATTGCCCCTTTCCATGCAAAACAAAGATAATCCTCAATGTCTATGCTTACCACTTTGAAAGCTGGATGTCAAGTTAAAAAGCCCTCAAAATTGGATTGGTATGATCAAAACAGCGGGCCATGTAAAACACGGTCCGCTGTTGTAAGCGATTATATGGTATATGGTTATATTTATCTGCCTAACAGCTTCTTTGCCGCTGTAACGACCGCGTCCGTTGTTATGCCGAATTTCTCGAAACAAACCTTGTAGGGAGCTGATGCGCCGAATGACGACATTCCAATAAAGACACCCCTGTCCCCAATCCACTTGTGCCAGCCAAGTTCAACGCCCGCCTCAACCGCGACCCTCGCTTTTACATCAGGCAAGAGCACCGAATCACGATATTCCTTGCTTTGTTTTTCAAATAACTCCCAGCAGGGCATACTAATCACTCTTGCCTTAATTCCTTCAGCGGAAAGTTTGTTATACGCTTCGACTGCTAAAGAAACCTCCGAGCCGGTCGCCAAAAGCAATACATCTGGTTTATCAGGACTAATTAAAACATAAGCGCCTTTGGCAAGGTTTGCCGAAGACGCGTATTTTGTCTGGTCGATAACGGGCAGATTCTGACGCGTAAGCAATAGCGTCACCGGCCCGCCGCGGTATTGCAAAATAAATTTCCATGCCTGTGCGGTTTCGTTCGCGTCCGCGGGCCTGATAGTCAGCAGGTTCGGTATCGCCCGCAGTGCAGCGAAATGTTCCACCGGCTGGTGTGTTGGGCCATCCTCGCCCACGCCGATACTGTCGTGCGTCCACACGAAAATCGTCGGGTAATGCGATATCGCCGCCACTCGCACCGCGCCGCGCATATAATCGCTGAATACCAGAAACGTCCCGCCGAACGCGCGAGTCATCCCGCTTATTGATATGCCGCTGAGTATCGCCCCCATCCCGTGCTCACGAACGCCGAAGCGAATATATCTGCCGTCGAGCGAATTCGGCTGAAAATCCTTCACGTCTTTCCATCGCGTATTATTCGATGGCGTCAAGTCCGCGCTGCCGCCCAATATAAACGGTATTTGCGGCATAAGTGCGTCTAACGTCTTTCCCGATGCTGAACGCGTCGCAATCGCGTTGGGCTTGCCTTCCTTCACTACGTCGAATTTGGGCAGCAGCGAATCAATATCAACCGTGACTTTATTTTCAACAGCCGTTTTGAATTGTTCCGCTAACTGCGGATTTGCCGCCTCGTATTTTTTGAACATCCGGTTCCAGGATGCTTCCGCGCGTTTACCCTTATCAATCGCCTTGCGCGTGTTTGCCAGGACCTGCTCAGGGACATTAAACGTCTTTTCCGGGTCCCATCCGAATGCCTTTTTGGTTGCTTTAATCTCATCTTCACCCAATGCCGAGCCGTGTGCCTCCGCCGTATCGTGTTTTGTCGGTGCGCCGAAGGCGATATGCGTGCGCAATTTTATCAGCGTCGGCTTATCTTTCGTGCGTTTCGCTTTTTTCAGCGCCTTTTCAAACGCCGCCATATCATTTCCATCGCCCGGCACCTCAATCACGTTCCACCCGTACGCCTTGTATCGTTTCGCCGTGTCCTCGGTGAATGATAAAGTCGTCTCGCCGTCGATTGAAATGTGATTGTCGTCGTATATGACGATAAGATTGTCCAGCGTAAGGTGTCCCGCCAGCGAGCTTGTCTCGCTTGATATGCCTTCTTCGAGGTCGCCGTCGCCGCAGGTTACGTAAATTTTGTAATCGACAACGGGAAATCCCTCGCGGTTGAAATAATTAGCCGTGTATTTCTGCGCAATCGCCATACCTACCGCGTTCGATATCCCTTGGCCCAGCGGCCCCGTTGTCGCCTCAATACCAAGTGACGGATGATATTCCGGATGTCCCGGCGTCTTGCTCGACCACTGCCTGAAATTCTTCAGGTCATCTAAGCTCATATCGTAGCCCGTCAGATACAGCAGCGAATACAGCAGCATGCACCCGTGCCCGCCCGAAAGAATAAACCGGTCTCGGTTGAACCACTTCGGATTCGCTGGATTGAATTTCAGATGCCGCATCCACAAGGTATATGCCGCCGGCGCCAGACCCATCGGCATTCCCGGATGACCGCATTTCGCTTTCTGAACCGCGTCCGCCGCCAAAAATCTTATCGTATCAATACAAAGCTCATCGAGCTCAGTCACGCCTTTTACTCTTACCGCTTCACCCATTGCAATTTTCCCGCAAATAACAATTAACTCTTAAATTTTGACTGCCAAAACAAACCTCAAACGATAACCAAACAAACCCGTTTTCGCAAGGTTTTTGTCGGGCCTCTTGCATTTGACAAATCGCCTGCTCATTGGGATAATCAATATCACTTACGCGAAAGGATGCGGTAAATGACCGACGAGAACAGGCAAAAATATAATGTCGAAATAATTCGCCCGCAGATGACAGCACACGATGTTCACCTCAGAAGCAAACCCACCGACCCGGCGAAGTTGAAAACGCTCAAAAAAGCCCTTCAGGCCTTTCACACCCTCGAAACTATGGCAGTCAGTATCTATAAATTCCAGCTCACAAAAGCCCCGTCTGAGCTTAATCGCCAGCTTATCGCCGCGATGTGCAACGAGATGACCCACCTCCAGGATTTCCAGGTTAAACTCTGCGAATACGGTTTCAAACCCGCCATCCTGAGGCCCGCCTTCTGGATGGTCGGCTTCGTCTTTGGTTTTACCTCCCGTCTCCTCGGACCAAAAGCCATTCTAAAAACCGGTATTTGGGTTGAAACAAAGGCCGTAAAACATTATGCTGAACTCCTTGAAACCGTCGATTGGGACGAACAAACAAGAAAGATGATTGAAAAAGACCAGGCCGACGAAGATGGACATATCAATCGATGGCGAAACATGCTCGGCCAAATACATTAAGGGCGTCATAAAAAAACTAAGAGTGCCTGATACAATGAAAAAGACACGGATTAACATTGTTTATAATTCAATTCTCTGTGACCTCTGTGTTCTCTGTGGCTTAAAAACTCTGTGGCTAAAAAAAATTGCAAGTCATAATTTCAGGAGTGCGAAAAATGGAACGTATCGGACGTCGTGAATTTCTTGCCGGCTCACTCGTCGGCGCATCAGGTCTGCTTCTTAGTTCCAAACTGGCGATTGCCGCTGATGCTGTCAAAGACCCGAATATCCCGAAGGCATCGCCCAAAATGTTCGACCCGTGGGAAATCGTTCCCCTCGGCAAAACCGGAATCAAAGTTACCCGCGTCGGTTTCGGCACCGGCATGAGCGGCGGACGGCACTCCTCGAATCAGGTCCGCCTCGGCAAAGAAAAATTCCAGGGTTTATTGAAAGAAGCCTATGACCGCGGATGTCGCCTCTTCGATTGCGCCGATATGTATGGCTCGCATCCTTACATCATCCCCGCCCTCCAGGGCATCCCGCGCGACAAGTTCACCATCGTCTCCAAACTGATGGTTTGGGACCCGCCCGCCGAAGAAAAAGAAAAGCCGCTTGTTACAATCGACCGCTTCCTGAAAGAATTGAACACCGACTACATCGACCTCCTCCTGCTCCACTGCATGATGGCTCCCGACTGGAACAAAACTCTCAAACCGTATATGGACGGAATGAGCGAAGCCAAAGCAAAAGGCAAAGTCCGTGCGCTCGGCGTTTCCTGCCACTCGATGGACGCCCTCAAAGTCGCCGCAGAAGACCCCTGGGTCGAATCCGTCCACACCAGAATCAACGCCACAGGCGTGGATATGGATGGCTCACCTGACGAAGTTGTCCCCATCATCCGTAAAATCCACGATGCCGGCAAAGGCGTCGTCGGTATGAAGCTCATTGGCGAGGGCCACTATCGTAACGACCCAGACCTTCGCGAAAAAACCGCCGACTTCGTCTTCAACCTCGGCTGCGTCAGTGCCGCCGTCGTCGGCTTCGAATCCATCGACGAAGTTAAAGATTACGAGGCAATCGTCCACAAAACCCCGCGCAAAAACGCGTAATTTTGAAATTGGGTTTTGGACGTTTATCTGCCGTAGGTGGATTGGACATCGAACATTTAATATTGGATATTGGACATTCCAATACGTTCTCTGTCGTCCGTCCTCTGTCCTCCGTTTTTCGTCTTGCGTCTTGTGTCCGAATTAAATCGACAATCACAAATCGCCAATCGTCAATCCCTTATCCGTTCTCAACCAGCTCATTAAAATAATTCGGCACTCTCGTTTCAAAAATCATTCGCCTGCCGGTTGTCGGGTGTTTGAAGGAAATCGATTTGGCGTGAAGGGCCAATCGCCTGAAGCCGTCTTTTGATTTCCCGTATTTGCCGTCGCCCACGACCGGATGTCCCTTATCAGCCATATGCACGCGTATCTGGTTCTTCCTGCCCGTCAAAAGATTTATCTCCAGCAAGCTGAACTGCCTGCTCTCTTTAAGCACCTTATAAGCGGTATGTGCCAGTTTGCCTTTTACGGTGTCTTTTGTGGAATATACGACGTAGGCCTTGTTCTCAGCCAGGTATGAGGTAATAACATCCTCTTTTTTGGCTAACTGCCCATAGACCACCGCGATATATTTCTTTTCCGTGTCTTTCCACTGTGATTGCAGATTGAATTTCGCCTCTTCGGTTTTTGCGAATACCAGCACGCCTGATGTTGACTGGTCCAGCCGATGAACAATGAAAATCCGGTTTCGCGATTTCGGATTGCCTTTGCGCACGTAATCGGTCAGCATATAGTAAGCCGTCCTCGTTTTATTGTTGTCCGTCCCCACGGTCAACAGCCCCGCCGGCTTATCTACCACAAGGATATCCTCGTCTTCGTAGAGTATGTCCATCCCCCTCGGCAGATATTTACTCGCTGAATGTCTTTTCTTATGAAGTTTATAGTCCATTGATATAGAATTTTAACCGCAGATTGCACAGATTACACTGGTTTTTTTCAGACACAGATTTCATTGCGGATTAAGTAATTTCCTGTTTATGATTGATGATTTCCGAAACAGGCTCTGCACCGCCAAACTGACTGGCGGGTAAACTACGCTACGAAAAAATAGTATTGTTTTCGAATAGCAAAAATGGGTGGATGTCCCTATCTTCCTCAATCGTTAATATTTTATTTTTTCCCTGTTGGCGTATTAGTATTTTCCCAATAGTTTTCCTGATCCAATAGTTCTTTCTTTATCTCAGGACTACCATGATTCTTTACATAATCTGCGGCCTCATCATAATAAGAATTTCCCATTTCTTTCAAGGACCTGAAGGCGCAAACTCTAAATACTTTATTTTCTTTTCCCTCTTTCAATAGCTGTTCAGTTAAAAACTGGGCCGCCTCTTTAGAGGGGAATTTTGCTAAAACAAGCATTTCTTCAAAGGATAGTTCTTTTCCTGCCCTGCTTTTAATTATCTCCAGTAACTGTTCGCCCCGCTCGGCCCTTGTGGATTCAGGAAATTTTGAGAATTTCATAAGAGCATATCTTGCGTACCATCTTAATTCGGGGTCCTGGTCTTTTATAAATTCGAATAAAATATCTGTTAGCTGGTCTGTTTCTATTGGTTTTAAAGACATCGCGGCCAGACCAACTCTTTGAAATCTTTTGTCTGGCAACCTTAGAACAGACATTATCTCATCTTCTGTCGGCTGTTCTGTTTGCAGGAATTTTTCTCCAGTTTTGAGCACATTGTTAAAATCTTTTAAAGCTCCCTTGCTTGCAGACATTTTACGCAATGCCTGATCATATTTTGACGCATATTGAAACCACTTTTCACCCTCGACCCCGGATTTATATGGGCATCCTGAGATAAAAATAGATAAAGCGACAACAAGTTTTATCCGATTTTCCCTGCTCATAATAAAAACCAGTTTATCTCCTTATCTTGCATAGTAAAGGAGTAGCTTTGAATTTGAAGCTTTACGTCATCATGCCCACCCTGCGTAGCCTGTCGTATGGAAATAACCAGGAACAGCAGCCGTTTCCCATCGTGCCATAATTTTTTGTTTCGCCGCCTTCCGCGGTTTCCTTAATCCATAAATTGAAAATCGGCAATCGCAAATTGAAAATCACAAATCTGTGTCATCTGTGGTTCCGATTCTACCGACATTCGCGGTGAGTTTCCAACAAGATTTATCCGTCAGTCAGTTTGGCGGAATCTGTGTAAATCAGTGTCTAAAATTCTTCGTGTCTTCCGCCGAAAGGCGTCCCTTACGGGAGTGGTAAAAAACAGCGTTAATCTGCGTTAATCGGCGTCTAAAAATCTTCGCTGTTGAAAAATCAGTGTCATCTGTGTAATCTGTGGTTGCGGTTAATAAATTAAAAACGAGAACGGAGGCAGATATGACAGATAACCAGCAGCAAGGACCAGAAACACCAAATCCGGCGAGCAGTATACCGCCTGAGACGCTCAAGAGTGCGATGAAGGCGTTCAAGAAACGGCTCAAACTCACTGCACTCGATGAGGATTCGAGCTTGGGACGCGGGCCGTTTTCGAGCGGAGCTAAGGGCGTTTATGCGATACAGCCGCCGAACCAGTTTCCGCGAGAGGTCTGGGAGGAATTGTGCCGCCTGGGCAAACTCCGCAACAGCGGCCACGGAATGTACGAACTGGTGAAAGTGGAAAGCTAAGGACGAGCAAAACCAGCGTTAATCTGCGCAATCAGCGTCTAAGATTACATAAGCCCTAATCGTTCCGCTTCCGCATAAAGTCCGTAGCGTTTCATTTTCTTAAAAAGCGTCGTGCGGTTAATGCCAAGCGCGTCCGCCGTTTCCTGCCTGTTCCACTTATGCGCCTCCAGCGCCTGGCGAATGATATTTTTCTCCGGCTCAGCGACCGCCTTTTTCAAACTCACCGCCTTAAATTCCGGCCCCTGTATGACCTGCTCCTGCCTTATACCTGTCGGCAAATCGTCGGGCGTTACGAAACTGCCCTTGCCCAGCAGCACCGCCCGCTCAATCACGTTCTCAAGCTCCCGCACGTTGCCGGGCCAGGGATAACGTTCCAGAAACCCCATCGCCTCATCGGTTATTCCCAGCTTCTTTTTGTTGTGCTGTCCGCTGTATCTCTTCAAAAAATGCTTGGCCAATAGCTCAATATCCCCGACTCTCTCCGATAACGCAGGCAGATTTATCGTAACGACGTTGATTCTGTAATACAAATCCTCTCTGAACCTTCCCTGTTTGACCTCCTCTATGAGATTTCTGTTCGTCGCTAATATAATCCTCGCGTCAACCGTAATCGTTTTATTGCTTCCCACCGGCTCAAACTGCCTGTCTTCCAGCACCCGCAACAATTTCACCTGCAGCGCGGGCGACGCATTGCCAACCTCATCCAAAAATATCGTCCCCCCGTCAGCCGCTAAGAATTTTCCCTTCTTATTCGCCACCGCACCGGTAAAACTGCCTTTAACGTGCCCGAAGAGTTCGCTTTCGAGAAGCGTTTCAGGCAGCGCGCCGCAGCTCACTTCCACGAACGCTTCTTTGCGTCTGCCTGAATGGTGATGAATCGCGCGGGCGAGCATCGTTTTGCCCGTTCCAGATGGTCCCGTCATAAGAATCGTCGTCTTGCTGTCCGCGACGGCTTCCACCAGCTCGAATATCCTCGCCATTTTATAATCATGACTAAGTATGTTGTCCAAACTGTATCTTTGCTCAAGCAGTGAGCGCAAGCTTGACGTTTTCACTGATGAGCGACTGTTGTTTTATCGCCCGCTCGACGGCTAACCGCAGTTCGTCGTCGTTAATCGGCTTGGTGAGATAATCATAAGCCCCCGTCTTGATTGCCCGCACCGCGCTTTCGATTGTGCCGTAACCCGTGATGACCACGACAACGGTCTGCGGATAGTTTTGCCTTATGATGTCCAATAATTGAAAGCCGTCGCCATCGGGCAGGTTGATTTCGGTAATGACAAGCGCGTAATCCTGTTTTTCCAGTTCCGCGGCAGCGTCTTTGACTGTCGCGGCGACGCCCGTCTTGAATCCCTCGGTCTTCAAAAACTCCGTCAGGCAGTCACGGATTACCTGATCATCATCCACCACGAGAATTGTCTTTTCAGCCATCGTTTTACCCGGTTTCATTTTTGGGCGTTCCCTGCCCGTGAACTGTCCGAAATCCGAAATGATTTACAACATCAATGATAATAGTTATGTTGATTTTGTCAAGCATTGATGTTGACAAAAAGCAACATATCCATTTTAACCCGGTCTGACAGATGTTAAAATAGGTAATCCCTAACTTCTACGGGAAAATCTGAAAATTATCATACCAAAAAACAGGATTTCCGGGTTTGGAGAAACCTGTTTAGCTCCCAAAACCGCCCCCAAAGCCCTCTTTTTAAGGAAAATGAACTTTTTAGTAGGAATTCCGATTTTGTGCTTGACATTATCGGCCTCTGCGTATATATTAACATTAGTTGTATAGACCGCACCACATTACACAGCCCACATCACACCGAATAGTAGTATTAAGTAAGAAGGACGAAGAGTGAGAGTGATGAGAAACAACGAAAGAGAGCGTTGTTTTGCGCTCATAGTCAGAATGAGTACCACTCATTTATCTCCCGCAGCATCGTCCCTAACATCTTGAAATATATATCGTTTGTTTTTTGAAGGAGAAGAGTATGAAGAGAGTGGTAACCACATTTATTGTTATTGCGTTCGTGTTGTCGATGGCAGGCCTGGCAAGTGCGGATATGGTGGCCACGTACTCATGGTCGCAGGCGAATACCAGCACCAATTGGACGCAGGGCTTCGCTCTTCAGCAGTTCGACCCGAGTCTGGGAACGCTTAACAGCGTGACCGTGACGCTGAATGCCGCTCTTGACCAGACGTTGGGGTATGAGAACGAGGATGGCGCGAATAGAATGATACAATTTTACTGGTCGCCGGCTGCAGGCGGCAATAAGACCGGTTGCGACTATTCGCTGAGTTTCACGGGCGGTTCGCTCGACACATACATTAACAACGCCCCTAAGTATACCAATATTCCTCAATTTGACGGTGTTGTGGACTATGCCGGAACCAGCGGTTACTCACAAGAGTTCCTGCTCAATCAGTCAGCGAATAACGTTTATACCGATGGCGCGATGTCACCCTTTGTCGGTACCGGCAGCGTGGCGTTCGATGCCTCCGCCAACGGGTGGTTGTATACATCCTACACCGGCGGCAACATGGCCGTCGAGTGCATTACTCTTGCCGGAGCAGGAGTGACCGTTTCGTATGACTACACGCCCATTCCCGAGCCGGCAACGATGTGTCTGCTTGGTTTAGGTGTATTGGGTCTGCTGAAAAAACGCAGAGCATAAAAAGCTCGAAAAGACAAGACAATTTGTTTTATAAATCAAAGGGTTGTGTTTAACAACACAGCCCTTTTTCTATTCAGGCGTTAAAATCAAAATTTTATGAATGATTTTACCGCGTTTTTGAGCTATAAACAGGCGTTCATTCGGGGAAGTCGGAAAAATTATCATACTCCAAAACAGGATTTCTTGGCATGGAGAGACCTGTTCATCTCTCCAGGCCGCCCTTTAGGCCATCCAAAGCCCTCTTTTTAAGGAAAATGAACTTTTTAGTAGGAATTCCGATTTTGTGCTTGACATTATCGGCCTCTGCGTATATATTAACATTAGTTGTATAGACCGCACCACATTACACAGCCCACATCACACCGAATAGTAGTATTAAGTAAGAAGGACGAAGAGTGAGAGTGATGAGAAACAACGAAAGAGAGCGTTGTTTTGCGCTCATAGTCAGAATGAGTACCACTCATTTATCTCCCGCAGCATCGTCCCTAACATCTTGAAATATATATCGTTTGTTTTTTTAAGAAGGAGAAGAGTATGAAGAGAGTGGTAACCACATTTATTGTTATTGCGTTCGTGTTGTCGATGGCAGGCCTGTCAAATGCTTCAATAGTTACTTATAATGGAAATGTTACTCCGTTCCAGCTGGGCGGCACTGCGACGACCGATCTCCCTATGTTTAATGGCGCAGGGACATTAACAGGCGTACAGATTGACCTGTCCTTGACAGTCACTCCTTACGCACAGATCCTAAATGTCGGCACTTCACCTGCAGTTTTTACGTCCAGTGATTGGATTACCTTCGGTTACACCCCTGCCGACATCTGGACAGTCAGTCATGGCTCTGATAGCTGGAATTTGGCGGCACCGACAGTTGACACAGGAACTATCTACGGCTCCGGCCAGACGGTAGTACCTTGGGTTCTCTTAACATTAGTCGGCGGCAATTCGGCTCCTGTAAGCTTGACGGCATCTGGCCTGAATCTGGCCGGATACATCGGCGCAGGCACTCTCAGCTTCGGAACAAGCGGAGCTGGCCAAGTTCACATAACTGACGGGGCACTCTATGGCGGCGGCGGCGGAAATCTGACAGGTACAGCATCTGTCACATACGAATATACTCCCGAGCCGGCGACGATGTGTCTGCTTGGTTTAGGTGTATTGGGTCTGCTGAAAAAACGCAGAGCATAAAAAGCTCGAAAAGAAAAGACAATTTGTTTTATAAATCAAAGGGTTGTGTTCAAACAACACAGCCCTTTTTCTATTCAGGCGTTAAAATCAAAATTTTATGAATGATTTTACCGCGTTTTTGAGCTAAAATCCGCGTTCGGGAAAGTCGGAAAAATTATCAAAAACGGCATTTCCGGGCATGGAGAGGTCTGTTCGGATTTGCTAATACCATCCTTAAGTGGCTTATATACCATATCTTAGCACAAAATAAGGGTTTACCTGATATCTGCTATCTTTTTACCTTATTCTTTGAAAAAATATTACTTGAAAATCCGTTTTTTTGCTTGACATTATAAGGTTTTGCGTATAGATTGATATTAGCTGTCGGTTGCGTAGAGCCACACCAGGCCAGCCGATGGCAAGAAGAAGAAAGAAGAAGGACGAAGTGAGAGAGTGATGAGCAGGCAACGAAAGAGAGCGTTGTTTTGTATTCATAGTCAGAATGAGTATCCCTTATTTATCTCCTCCAACATCGTCCCAACACCTAACATCTTGAAATCGGATGTTTTTCTGGAGGAGTAGAGAATGAAGGCAAAACATTTAATTTTAGCAATTGTGCTGGCGGCAGTGTTAATCTTACCTGTCGGGGTAAAAGCCAGTCTGGCTCCAGTTTCCAACGTGGACGCGGTTTACGTTACTATTACCGCAACTAATGCAGCCGGGCAGTCACAAGCAATAACTTTGGGCGGCACAACTTCTTTAGACGGAACCACCGGTAATTCTGTATGGGTTCTCGACAATAGTGTACCCATACTCGATGGTTCCATTGACAGCCTCAAGTTGACTGTGAACAGTGACCCTGAAGTAGGTGTCTATTTTGGCTTTAAATCCAACAGCTCAACGCAGGTATGGAGTATTTCTGATACATTTTCTTTTGGCCCGCTGGTAAATCCGACAGCGTATGCATCGGCAGGCGTTACACTGACAGATATGGGTGCCCCAGGAGCGACAATCACAGGTCTTTTCCCGGGCGGCAAAACGTTTCAAGCCACCTACAATGGTTCGTCAGTGTTTGCGAATCTGGTAAATGGTTTTCCGATTAGCGGCGGGACGCTGACCGCCAGTGAAGACACGCCTACCCAGGTTATAAACGATACTCTTACGAGTATTGGATCAGAGTTCCGCTTTAAGCTTTCGGCCGGGGATGCAGCTTCAGGAACAAGCACGTTCTCAGTAGTTCCCGAGCCGGCAACGATGGCGATTCTTGGTCTTGGCATAACAGTTCTGATTTCGCGAAGAAAACGGTAATAATAGCCGTTATCGGTGGTGTGCGGCATATTTGCCGCGTGCGCCGTTAATCAATATATGTCAGAGGAACAGCCCCGGTTCGCCGGGGCTGTTCCTCATTTCTTTTATTGCTCCTGCGGAGTATTACTTGGCAGGCCACTCGCCGGCAAAGACCTCTATGGCAGGTCCCGTCATATAGACGCAGTTGTCTTCGGTTGACCAGTTGAGTTGCAGTTGGCCGCCGGGTAATTGGGCGGTTGATGACCTGCCGCATCGACCTGTTACAGCCGCGGCGACAGCGCAGGCACAGGCGCCGGTTCCGCAGGCAAGCGTTATCCCGCTGCCTCGCTCCCATGTTCGCATCGTAAATCCGTCTCGGTTTTTAATCTCGACGAAATGCACGTTTGTTCTTTTAGGGAACAAATTGTGATTCTCAATCTCCGGGCCGATAGTTTCAAGCTCGACCGCCGCGACTTCATCGCAGAAAAATATCACGTGCGGATTTCCCATTGAAATGCAGGTCATAGGCAATTTCTCGCCGGCAACCTCGATTTTGTGCTCGATAACCCTTTCGCCGGGGAGTTTCACGGGTATTTCTTTTGGCCTGAATCTCGGCTCGCCCATATTAACGCAGACCTTCTGCACGATTTTATCTCGCAAAGCCAGACCGACGGTCAGGATACCGGCGCCGGTTTCGATTTTGAGCGACGCCGGGTATTTCGTTCCATTGCCCATTGCAGCAGGCCCGCGGGCTTTGGCGAGGTTTTTTTCATAGACGTATTTTGCGACGCAGCGGATTCCGTTGCCGCACATCTCCGCTTCCGAGCCGTCGGCGTTAAATATCCGCATTCGGGCATCTGCTTTTTTGGATGGACAAATCAGAATCAGACCGTCAGACCCGACGCCTAAGTGCCTGTCGCTTATTTCTCTTGCGACCTTGGCTGGATTCGTTACGCGTTCATGGAAGCAATTCACGAAGACGTAGTCATTGCCGATACCGTGCATTTTCGTAAATTTCATATTTTGTCACCTCATATAACCCGCCATTATACCTCAAATAATCTTTCCGGCAAGGCGGTTAGTGCGTGGAGTTTTTACATTAGGTGATAGAGGTTTGTTCGCTCGAACTTATCCGCTTTTGGTTGGTTGGCTTATGCGCCTGAAAACAGAGTTACTGCCCGCCGGGGCTGCTTAAGCTGGAGTATCGTCTGCTGCCTGATACTAATTCCGGCACGCCTTCCGGCCAGATGTTAAACATAATCGACTGGCGGTCGAGCGACGCGTCCGTGCTGGCCGATATTGACCAGTACATTCGGTGATAATGCCTGATGAGCGTTATTTCGCTTTCAACGTTTGCCCTGTATTGGAAATCATACTGCTGCGAGAAAACAATGGTGTATCGCGAGTCGAGGACATAGCTTACCGCGCACACAAAGGCGTTGGAGCCGTGTTTGTTCAGCACGTTGACGTCCTGCAGGTACCTGGTGCCGACGTAATAGCTAAGGTCGGGCAATCTCGTCCGCGAAAACCCGACATCGAACTGCTCAACGGTCCCGCTGTGAATGTCATAATACCCGCTGCTCAGCAATGCCGTCGTGTCGCTTATCTGCCACATATAGTCGGTATCGAAGTAATCTCTCACCGGCCCGTATGTCTCGAATCTCTTAAGCCCATGGTCGAGGTTCGCCGTTCAATATTTCCGGCGCAGCTAACGTCCGTAAGGGCGTCATAGGATTATTCCATAAATATCTGTATGGTCCCGAACCGGTCGTCCTCTTGTCATTATCCTCGAACCACGTCATGCCCATATTCAGCCGCATCCAGTCCGCAATATGTTCATCTGGACCGCGTTTTGTCTGCAATAGTTGCGTCAGCTCTACATGTGCCGCGTTGTGCTGTTTGACTTCCGTGTCGCTTGCGCCGTAAATCGAAGTGCTTACACCGGGCGTTACGATGTGTCGCAGTCCGTTTAAGTCCCACAATCGGCTGTTGACGTCGGGGTATATTTTCCAGAACTCGGTTGAGCTGCGCACTCCAAATTCGCCGATTCCAACGGTTTCATCATCGACTTTGCCGGTGTCGCTGCCGTCTACCATTGACCTGTCAAACCCGCTGCGTCCGTCATAGCCAACCGTTCCCGCGGCAAACGGTACCACTTTTACCCCATTGGCCCACATCGGCAAATCAACTTCGGTACGGTGTGTTCCAAACCCGAAATAATCCTGGTCCATTTCCGTTGTGTGATTCTTGCCTATTTGTTGTCTATAGCGTCCGCCATAGGTGTCGCTGTACAGCGTCATCTTGTCGTCGAAAATCGACTGGCCCGTCAGGTGATATTCGCCTGTCGGCGCTTCATCCAATTCGTCGGCGAAATTGTTAATTCGCCCCTTGGCCAAGAACGCGAGGCCCCAGTTGTCTTCGATTCTTTTGAGGTGTATATACGTTTCGCGGTCGGGGCCGGTGTTATATTCGTGCCTGCGGTAACTTTCGAGGAAGTTTTCGTCCGATTCGTAATCGATGCCTGTCGTAACCTGCCAGTTATACGGCATAAATTCCCGGTTAACCCAGCTGAATCTTCCGCGTAAATCTTCCGGCGGCTTGAGGTTTCGCCTGAAGTCAACCCGTCCCAGCCGGTCTTTGCCCCTGTCGTCGATTAAATAGCTCGTGATTTTTCCCATCCGTTCATCCTGCTGGTAATCCACATCCATTCCCGTGCCGACGCCGCGTTTGCTGAGGTAATCCAAATCGAATGTTCCATCTGTTCCTTCCGGCTCGCGCAGACCCAAGAGTCGCGACAAAAACCATCGCGACTCTATTGTTGTGCCCCAGATATTGTCGTTGCCGATGTGCAAACTCTTGAGGGGCGAGTCCGGCCTTTCGAGATTGCTCCGCATATAGGGCCAATAAAACACCGTCGTATCTTCGGCTTTCAGCCGGATATCTCGCATCTGCGCATCGT
Source organism: uncultured Phycisphaerales bacterium (assembly GCA_963769245.1). Taxonomy (GTDB): domain Bacteria; phylum Planctomycetota; class Phycisphaerae; order Sedimentisphaerales; family Anaerobacaceae; genus Fen-1362. The sequence continues at coordinate 62,942 of CAVYKU010000001.1, read as the reverse complement.
AACTGCTGTCTTTGCTCTGGCCCGCCTCCTGGTCTATTGTTGTCGTATCGGTAATGATGATGTTCGACACATTAAGCGAAACCTGGGGAGTGGCGAACTCGCTGCTTGTTACGACCACGTTGTCGGCGGTGAATTTGCCCTCCGCCACCTGCCTGATTTTGGCAGCCCTGACGTATATAGGTACCCCGCGCTCGACATCGAATGTTCGCATCGTCGCGTTGATTGCAAGACCTCTTTTGTTCTCAAAATCATAATACATCTCGTCAGCTCGTATCGTGCGCAACCCCTCGGTCATTACGACGTCGCCGCGGACGTAAATTGCTCTTATCGCCCCTTTTGCCCCGACGTCCTTTACCCCGCCCGATTCATCGCCGGCGCCGGTTTTTTCGCCGGCGTAAAATACAACCGCGTTGTCCGCCTGCATTTCCAGCAATCGGCCCTGCTCATCCTGTTTTTGCCACAGGTAAAATCGCCCTATTACCGTCGCTAATTCCTCGGTTTTTGACGAGCCGTCCGCGGCGGTTGAGGTCGCGCTGCCCCATTCGATATTCGGCTCCTGCTCGCCGGCCGGCGCCAAATTTACGGGGTATCGTATTTTTACCTGCTGCGGGACTTTCTCAGCAGACGGCTGAGGTTTTTTTGCGGGGCCAAACAACTGGTCAATGAATCCAAATGCCCCAAAGCCCTGTTGGCTCTGTGCGGCAGTCGCTGCCTCTGGTTTGGCAGCAGGGCGATTTGGTTCGGCCGCCAGTACAACTGTCACCGGCGAAACTGCGGCGCATTCATTCGCGAAGTTTTTATACGTCCTAGCGGTCGCGGTGAACGCATAGTTGTAAAATTCTCCACGCCGGACGTCTATGTGCTCAATTTTATTTGCAGTGACGAACACCTCGCCTGTCGCCTCGAAGCTGATAACCATCGTTTTTGCGTTTTCGATTGTTCCCCAGTTAAGGCCGACTATTCGGGTGCCGCTGCCTCTTTTCGCGGAAATATCGCCCGATACGCAGCACCAGACGCCGACGTTTTTACTTGTCGGGCTTCTCTTCAGCCATACGACGGCCTTTTCGCCTGCGAATGTATCCGCGCCCGCCGCAATCGAGACCTTTCCAGCGATGACAATAACATCCGTGCCGTTGGCGTCGTGATAATTGATTAATTCGTCAGCGGTGATTTGAACGTCGCGTCCGGCGAAGGCCTTTGCTTGTGTGTTGTCAATCGCGTATGCCGAGCCAGCCGGCACACACAGTGCAATAGCAATCAAAATCAGTTTTGACGTCTTTGCGCTCATATCCTCGTATTTTCAATTTGCCACGAAGACACCAAGGCACTAAGCTTTCTAAACCCTTTGTGTCTTTGCGCCTTTGTGGTTAAGCGCCTTATTTTTTTGACAAGATTATACCTAACCGCAACCCTAATGCCACTTGATTTCCATGCAGATTTCAGGCAAAATTGTGCCAGCAAGACACAAGACGAAAGACAACAGACACAAGAGTATAGGTTATCAGGAAATCAGGTTATCAGGGAACCAGGAACAGACGATCCTTCGACCCCCGATAACGACAATCGAAGGCAGGCGAGCGACCCTTCGACTGGTTCGACGATGCTCATCACAGGCAAGCTCAGGGCAGGCGAAAATATGGCTAAACAGGAATACTCAGCTTATCAAAAAGACGTAATATCGAATTACTACAATAACCTCAGCGCAATCTCGCTTGGCAAGTTGAGCGAATTAGTCAGCGAGCTTTATTTAGCGGACAATGATACTAAACGTGCCAAGCTGTGGGAGCGTGCGCAAAAGGCAATGGTCAATCTCAAAATACCGCCCGCAATCATCAGCCACATAATGACAAAAAAGGACGTCAAAATTTTGGCCAAAAATCTCAACGAATGGCTCGCCAGGGCCAAATAACCGTCCTAAAAAACGCCTAAAAACTGCCAGATTCAGCTTATAAGCCACCTGTTTTTTGCCGATGCATCCATTGCCTGTATTAGTGTTCACCGGCTTTTGGAAACCCCGATTCCGGAACTTATAATTTATATGGTTGTTTTGTTAAGGAGCGGGAAATGGCAGTCGTTCAGGAAATAAATAAAAACGTATATCCCACCGAGGATATGGGGCAGTTGAGCATCCAGGATATGCTGACCTATTTCGGGAATATGGGGACGATGCGGGTTTCGGACCTGCACCTCAAGGTCGGCGCCCCGCCCGCGTACCGCATTGATGGCGACCTCGAAAAGCTCAAAGGTCCGAACCTTACGCCGGAAATGGCCGAACAGTTGATATTGCCGCTCTTGTCGGAGGCGAACATTGATAAATTACGCGAGCAGCACAGCGTCGATTGTTCATACCGTATAGACGGGACACATTTTCGAATCAACGTCTTCAAAGAAAACGACGGCATCTGCGCGGCCATTCGCGCACTGTCGGCGGATATCCTGCCGGTGGAAAAGACGGGGTTTCCCAACGATATATGGAAAGACATTATAAATCGCAAGCACGGCCTGGTATTGCTTACGGGCGTAACGGGCGCCGGTAAATCGACGACAATCGCATCGATGATTAACCGCATAACCGAAGAGAAGGCCTGCCGGATAATCACCATCGAAGACCCCATCGAATATATCTTTGAGCAGAAAAACGCGATCGTTTCGCAGCGTGAAATCGGCAGGGACGTGTATTCATTTATCGACGGATTGCGTTCGATGCTGCGCGAGGACCCGAATATCATATTTGTCGGCGAAATGCGCGATGCCGAGACAATCGCGATGACGCTAATGGCCGCCGAAACGGGACATCTGGTTTTCTCGACACTGCACACGAGGGATACCGCGGGGACAATAATGCGCATACTCGACTACTTCCCGCCCGGCAGACAAAGCGAGGTGCGAAACCAGCTTTCGCTCGGCCTGGCGTATATCATCAGTCAGAAACTCATCCCGCGAAAAGACGGCAAAGGCCGAATCGTGGCGATGGAAATTCTCAACAATAACTACGCCACCGCCAACCTCATCAGGACAGGCAAGGTCGAGCAGATATATTCGCAGCTCCAGACCAAGACCTCCAGCCGGCACGATGAGAAAATGATTACGATGGAACGACACCTCGCCCGCTTAGTTAAAGCAGATATGATTGATCTGGAAGAAGCACAGAAGTGGTCCAATAACCCCACCACATTCGCTGAGGCATTGAATCTCGAATAACGGATTGAATCAATTTATGCAGTTTGAACCCCCGGCCATCCGGGGGTTTTTTATTTATGGCCGCCCGCGGTGAGCGAAGTCGAACCAGCGACGACGATATTCAAATTAACCTGAATCTTATCCCATGCGCCTTTGGGGGCGGTTACAGCGTTCTTATCGCCCGAGGTCAGGACCGGTTTGGGGATAGTGGTCAGGTCCGAGAGTGAACGGTCGGTCAGGGCCAACATTTTTTCTTCGGGCATAACCTGTGAGACGCTGTTGAGAACCGCAAAATCCTTCGCTAATTTTACGCGTTTATCGATTGTGTCCTGTCTGGCAATATCGGCAATCTGCTCCGGCTTTACGGATGCGACAGTTACATACTGGCCGAGGTTATCGGTGTGCACAATCAGTGTTGTCGAATCGAACTTTGACCACACCGTTGCCAAATCGTTCATCATTGCCTCAAGGCCGCCTCTGCTGCAAAGTATTTTGTATTCGCTTTTGCCCGGCTGGTCTTTTGTCGCTTCGTATCGCAGCCAGGGGCTTTCTTCGAGGAGTTTATTTACATAAGCGTCAACCGCGGCAAAATCGGCGGTCTGCAGCTGGAGCGAGTATAAGCCGACGCTCGTAGTATCCTCGGCAGCGGCAACAACAACTTCTTTTTCCGTTTCCTGTGGTTTTGTTGCTGCTGGCATCACAGCCGGCTTAATTGTCGGCGCAGGTTTCATCGCGACAATTGGCGTTTGGGTTTCCTCCGGTCCGACAATCTTATACACCACCGCGCCCATAATACCCACAAGGCCGATGATTATTGATGCTGCTATGGCCTGACGAATAAACAGGTGTCGTGCCCCGCGTTGTTTATTAGTTTCGGAGGCGGCCGCGACTGTCGGATGGCTGCGAATAAGTTCTTTAATCCCGGCGACTACCGCGGCGGGCGGTTCGGCAGGGGGTAATGAGCTTACCAGTGTCTTGCATTTTTCGAGCTGATGTAAACGTTGTGCTACCGCCTGATCTTCGCTGACAAGGTGTTCAACTTGCGAACGTTCATCAGCAGACAACTCGCCGTCGATGTAACCGTTCAGCAACTCTTCAATTTTCGGATTTTGTTCAAAATTCATAAGGCCTCCAGAATCTGCCTCAACGCGGCGCGGGCCCGGCTGAGCCGGCTTTTAACCGTGCCCAACTCTGTGCCCAGCACTTCCGCGATTTGCTCGTAATCCATTCCTTCAATGTCCCGCAGCACAATAATTGTCCTGTGTTCGTCATCGAGCTTTCTGATACCTTTTTGTATCAGGTCGCACAATTCCTTGTTTTCAGCGACCTGAGCGGGGTCAGGCGACTTAGCGTCCGATAAAATCGCCGCCAGACCCTGCCTGGCCTGCTCGTTGTCCGAAGCCGTTTCCGCGTCCAGCGAAGTAAACCCGACGGTCGTTTTTCTTTTACGGTAGTTCAGCGTCAGGTTGACCGCGATTCTGAATGCCCAGGTGTAAAACGCACTTCGGCTCTCAAACTTATCAATGTTCTCTAATAGTTTGACAAACGTATCCTGCGTAAGTTCCGCGGCATCGTCGGGATTTGAGCAGATTTTCAGGATGAGGTTGTAGATTCGGCCCTGGTATTTGCAGACGAGCTTCTCGATGGCGCCGGCATCACCCTTACGCCATTTTTGCACTAAGACTGCGTCTTCGACGTTTATCTGTTGACTATATGCCACTCGTTTGGCCTTTCCGGGACAATCTTCTACCCTAACAACCCCTCCGCAACAAGTGAGGTCGTTAAACCCGGGGAATATAATTACAGATTAGGCCGTTAAGGTCAATTGAATTTACGGATACAGGAACGCTATTCCACGGCCTACAAAAACCTGCTACAATACCGCAAATCACAGGCTGAATAGAGCAAAAAGTTATGAAAACCTACAGAAAAGAGCTTTGGTTTAATACGCCGCATCGCAGGGACTTTATCAATATCACCGGCGAAATTGAGCAGTGCGTTGCTGAATCGGGCGTCAGGGAGGGTATGTGTCTTGTAAACGCGATGCACATTACTGCGTCGGTGTTTATCAATGATGATGAGCCGGGGCTGCACCAGGATTTCGAGACGTGGCTGGAGAAACTTGCGCCGGAAAAGCCGTATTCACAGTATCACCATAACGGCTACGAGGACAACGCCGATGCGCATTTGAAGCGGACTATTATGGGCAGGGAGGTTGTCGTCGCGATTACCGAGGGTTCGCTGGATTTTGGTCCTTGGGAGCAGATATTTTACGGCGAGTTCGACGGCAAGCGGAAAAAACGTGTGCTGGTTAAAATCATCGGAGAGTAGGCAAAACTGGCGATGGCGTTAGCGATTTTCTTAATTCAGGTTTTTATCATTTCGATATCCGGTGCGATGCAGCCGGGGCCTGTTACCGCAACGGCGATTACGATGGGGACACGCAGCCGATGGGCGGGGTCGTTAGTGGCGGTGGGCCACGGTATTGTCGAATTTCCCCTGATGGTTTTGATTATCCTGGGGTTGGGCACGGTTTTTCAAAAGACCTCGGCGCAAATCGTCATTGGTACCGCGGGCGGTCTTATTTTGCTTTATATGGCATACGGGATGTTCAAAACAGCCTCGCATCCTGTTAGCACTGAGATGGTGGCGAGGAAAGATAAGCCAGTTTGGGCGGGCATAATCTTTACAGTATCTAATCCATACTTTCTGGTATGGTGGGCGACGGTAGGCCTTGGGCTGGCGACCAACGCGACGAAATTCGGCCTTTATGCTTTTGTTTTATTCGCGGTTGTTCACTGGTTAGTCGATTTTATGTGGGTTACGGCGTTGTCTTTCGCGAGTTTTCACGGCACGACACTGTTCGGGCCGAAGGTTCAGCAGCGGGTTATGCAGGTCTGTGCCGGCGCGATGCTGTTCTTCGGCTTATTTTTTCTCTACAAGGCCGGCGTGACGCTGATTGCCTAACCGGTCTGGCTGTCTTTGCCGCCAATAAGCTGCGTAACATTAAACTTCGAGAACATTTCCTGCTGCGACTGAGCGACTTTACGCAGACCAGCGGGCACGTCGGCTGACTGACCAAAACCTGCTACGGCAATGGCGGCGGCGATTTCGGAAAGTTTCATATCGTCGGGGGATTTGGCGGGCAGGAAGCCGTCCTTTGGCTCGGATACCCTTGCCAGAATACCCATTGCCGCTAAATGCGACAGGACTTTTTCCGCGAATTCGGGCGGCATATTGAGTTTGGCGGAAATTGTCCCCGCTTCGACTGCGCCGTTGCCGGCCTTAAAGGCAGAGGCGATTTCGCCTACCATATTCATTATGGTCAGGTCGTTAGCGATAAAATATTCTTCCTGTTTCCTGGCGGCGGCGATTTCAGCGGCATCGAGGGTATTGAGGTGCTGTGTGGTGTAGGTGAGCTGCAGGCCGAAGAGGACAATGAACCAGCTAAGATAAATCCAGAATACGCCCAACGGTATTAGTCCCAATGCCCCGTAAATCTGATTGTATGGGATGAATTTTACCACGTAGAGTTTGAATCCCCATTTGGCCAGAGTCCAGACAATCGCCGCGATAATCGCTCCCCAGATGGCGGCGCGGATTTTGACTTTGGTGTTGGGGAGCAGCAGGTAGAGCAGGAAAAATCCCGCGGCCGAGGCGAAGTATGAAACTACGGCGGGGGCGGTATGCGAGAGCACGGTTTTTTGTATCTGGCTGATGGCAGCATATTTCGTGGCGACGTATATCGCGGCAACGAGCAGCAGGGGGCCGCCGGTCAACAGGGTCCAGTAGTTGACGATTCTGTGGATAATGCTCCTGCTTCTGCCGACGCCCCAAATCTGGTCAAACGCCCCCTCGATAGTTGACAGCATCATCAGCGCCGCAAAAATAATAAAGACCGCGCCTAAAACAGCGATTGTTCCATGATTGAAGCCGGTGAAAACTTTGGCGACGATTGCGTCCAGATTATCGGTTAATTTTATGTTGGAATTAGGATTTGCGGGGTCAGGGTACTCAATTGTGGAAAGGTGCAGTTGCGAGTAAACCGCTTCCTTGATGTTCTGGCCGGCGTCCTGATAAGCCGGGAAAAACTGGACGACCATCAGCATCACGACTGCCAGCGGTACTATGCCGAACATTGTGTAATAGGATAGCGCAGCCGCCTGCTGGCCTGAACGGTTTTTTTTGAGCAGCCGAAAGCAATGAATCCAGAGCTTAATCTGAAAAATCACAAATCTTCCGACTCTGCCGACGTGAGCGGTTGGGGTGGACAAAATTTTATCGAACATACTTTATTGCCTCCCGGCCTGAATGGTTATTCGGTTATCTTCCCTTTTTGGCCCCTTCCATCAGGAGTTCGAGGCCCGTCTGGACGGCCTGATTCTGGAGCATTTTCCCCAGGTCAAGTTTTGGCTTATTCGGCGTTCCCTTAATATAAGCGGTTATCCTGCCGGCCTGCGAAGTTTTGCGGGATGAAACCGTTTTGCCGAGGGCTGTAACAGGCAGGGTAACGCTGAAGCTTTTGATTTCCCTGTTTGGGTCAAGCGGCACACTTCCGCTGAAGTTGATTGGTCTGTCACCTATATCCATCTGCATATTCGTATAGTTGACAAAGCCGTCTTTGACGGTAAATGCGGTGGGATGAAGGGTCATCATATTGTCCGAACCGCCGATAGCCGTCATTATTGCCGACAGCAGTCCCGACTGCATTTTTACCTGCATGAGGGAAATCGTGCCCGCGATATTGGCGTCTTCGGGTTTGCCGCCGGTTATGGGGACAGCGAGCCGGTCGCACTGGAAATTGGCAACGCCGGTTACGTTGGAGGCCCCGGAGAAAATCGGATTTACTTTTGACAGCAGCTTGTTTGCCATCTCAACGTTAAGCTGGACGTCTTTGACAATCTGCATCTGTCCCGGTGTTTTGAATATCGCGGGGTTCTTTTTGAAGTCGGCTGAGCCGCCGAAATTAAGCTGGCCGTTGTTGGCCGTCGAGGTAAACTGTGGAATGGTCAGCAAACCTTTATCTACTTTTATATCCACGTTGGTTGTCCCCACGTTGAGGCCCATATAAGAGACCTTGTCGAAGCCGACTTTGGCCTGGGCGTTGAGGTTGGCAAGCATCTGGTTGGGGTCGTTAGTGAGGTATTTGCTGGCGAAGCTGATTGAGTCCTGGCGTTTACCTTCGATAGTCAATCCCGCGGGCATAAAGGGCGAAAGCATTCCTGTAATCGCCTTCCAGTCGAAATCAAGTTTTGCGGTCCCCTGTATGGAGCTGTTTTGCCCCTCTATTTTCTGCTGTACGCTGGCTTTGATTTTTATGTCGGGGCTTGTAATCTCCGCGTTGTTGACAACAAAGGTTTTTGTCGTCGGATTCACTTCCGCGTCGAGTACAATCGCGACGGGGTTCTGCGTAAACGCCTCTTTGCCCGGGGCTTTTACAAGCAGGTTTGAGATTTTTGTCGAATCGGTAGTAACTTTGTAGCTGCCGTCTTTGGAGCTGAGCGTGATATTCGAATCAACCATACCGCCAAGCACGACGTCTTTCGAAATCGCCTTTGTCATTACAAGGTATGGCTGGACTTTTGCGAGGTCGAGGCCCTTGGTGGAGGCAGTAAGCGAAATCGGTTCTTTAACATCTGCGCCCATAGGGAGGCGTCCATCCTGAATGCTGAACTGTCCTAAGCTTGTATCTGCCTTGAACCGTTTTACCAGCAGCACATTGGTTTGTTTATCGATTGCGGCGGTTACATTGAGCGAGGCATTCGGCTCACTGACAGTTATATCAGAGGTGGGATTTACCCGCAGATTCGATATTTTCGACGAGCAGGCAAGTATCGTGGTTTTTGCGTTGTTGGTTAGCTGTCCCTTGGCTGAGAACTGTCCGGCGAGCTTGTATTTGCCGAGGTCGGCAAACTGTCCCAGTTCAGAGGTGGCTTTGGCGAGGTCAATCTGCGTATCGTAATTAAACGTCTCGGTAGTGCCGGAGCAATTGCCGGTCGCGAAGGACGATGACACGCTTACTTTTTCAAATTTTATATTGCCACCTTCGGAGGATATTTTCGCATGCACCTCTACCGGCTCGGAAAGGGATACTGGTTTGCCGTCCATCGTGCCGGTGAGTCCTTCGATACTTACCTGGCCGGCCAGCATTTTAACGCCCATTTCGTTAACGGTCTGGACGCTGCCGACGAGCTTGCCGCCGGTTAATTTTGTCTGGCTACTGAGGCCCAGCGTTTTTGGAAGCATCGCCGCCACATCGGGCAGGTTGCATTCAAGATTCGCCTTCAGCTCGTTTTTCGAGCCCTGTTTCATAAATTCCGAAACAGATGCCAGTGACATCGGCGCGGCTCCGTTGGCGTCGGCCCTGAACCAGTCGGTCGCAATACTCATTTTCCTGACGTTGACAAGATTTCCCTGCTGGCTGATTTCCGCTGTGACGTTCAGGGAGCCGGTTTTTATCGTGTCCCCTTTGAGCTGCGGAGCGGTTATTTCGATGGAACTGCCCTGCACGTCCAGTCCGACGTTTTCCATAACGCCATTTTTCAATTCACCTTTCAAATGCGCCGAAACTATGCCCCTGGCGTTTACATCGACGCCCGCGATAGCCAGCAAAGATTCCAGTTGACTCAAGTTCAGATTATTCACGTCGGCTGTAATATTTGCGTTTGCTTTGCTTAAGTCCCAGTTTTTACCCGGAGTCAGGTTGCCGCTGGCGTTTACCGTCGAGGCGGCTCCCTGTCCGGCGATACTGGCATCCAGGGCGAGAGTGGTTTTTTCGCCAGGCCCAAGCAGGGCAATTTTGGTGTTTATATTCGAAACCTCGACTGCGCCGCGTTTATCTTTTATTTTTACGTCTCCGTCTTTTACGACGAGGTCTATTCTTTTGATTGGCATGCCGGCAGAGGTTTCCGTCTTGCCTCTGGTTGCCGGTTTAGCGGCGGCCTTCTGCGTCTCCGCGGCTTTCTGTTTCATTTTATCAACATCTATTTCCACCTTCGGCTCATCGATGACTGTTTCGCCGAAGGAAAGGTTGCCTGCCAGCAGCGCGCCGTAATCGGGTCTGGTTGAGACGCCTTTTACCGCCACCGAAAGGCCCCGGTCGGCGTTTTTGAAACTGATATTGGTGACGCTGATGCCCTTGAGCCAGCTCATCGAGAGTTTAGTGAAGTCGATAGCCCCCGCGCCTGAGGCGTTGGCTTTCGAGAGTATCAGTTTGCGTCCGCTTTCGCTGGAGATATACGCCGGGACGATGAACGCCACCAGCAAAATAACCAGCAACAGCAGAATAACAACTGTGCCCGCCGTGATTTTTAATATTTTTTTGCCGGTTTTTTTCTTTGTTGTTGCATTGTTTTCCGAAGCTTCCATAGGATAATCCCCAAAACCGAATAAATCTAAATTATACCCCTCGATTGGCAATTAAGAATTGAGAATGAAGAATTGAGAAACGCTCCAGCAGTCGTTTTTTTGAATTCTTAATTTTTCGTTCTAAATTCTCAATTCCGGCTCTAACCCTGCATTATTTCATCCGATTTGTGCTTGACCATATGGTCAATCTTGTCGGTATATTGTTTGGCCATATCGTCAAGCTGCTTTTTGCCTTTTTCCAGGTCATCTTTGGTTATCAGCTTGCCTTGTTCTTCTTTTTCAAGGGTTTTTATTTCATCTCTTCGGACATTTCGGACGCTGACCTTGGCCTGTTCACCAAAGCCCTTGATTTGATGCACTATTTGTATTCTTCGCTCTCCGGTAAGGGCCGGCACATTAAGGCGAATAACTTTGCCATCGACCATAGGTGTCAAACCAACGTCGCTGGCCAGTATCGCTTTGTCGATATCCTTGATTGAGCCGGGGTCGAAGGGTTTGACTAAAATCATATCCGACTGTGGTGTTGACAGGGCGGCAAGTGCCTTGAGAGGCGTGGGGTTGCCGTAATACTCAACCCTTATATTCTCGACCAGGCCGGTCGATGCCATGCCTGTGCGAACACCTTTAAGCTCGTCGGCCAGGACGTCGGAAGCCTTCTTCATCTTAAGTTCACTGTTTGTCATTATCTCTTTAACAGGCATATCTCGTCTCCATCCCTTAAGAAATCACGGTTCCTACATGTTCGCCGCGAATCGCTTTGCTAAGATTGCCGGTTTTGAAGATGTTAATAACTACGATGGGGATTTTATTGTCCCGGCACAAGCTTACGGCCGAATGGTCCATCACGCGGAGGTTCTTTTCGAGGACATCCTGGTATGACAGTTTCTCAAAAAGCTTCGCACCGGGATTTTTCTTGGGGTCATCGCTGTAAACGCCGTCAACCGTGGTTGCTTTAATCAGCAAATCCGCCTCAAGCTCCGCAGCACGCAGGGCAGCACAGGTGTCGGTGGTGAAAAACGGGTTGCCGGTTCCGCCTGCCAGTATGACTATTCTTCCCTGCTCGAAATGTCTCAGTGCTCTTCGGCGTATAAACCGCTCGCACATTGCCTCGACCTCTATCGCGCTCATTACGCGAGTCGTCGTCCCGAGTTTTTCAAGCGTTTCCTGCAGTGCGCAGGCGTTGATAATCGTCGTGAGCATACCCATATAATCCGCGGTATTTCGCGGTATCGATGTCTTTTTTGCGAAAATTTCCCCCCGGATGAAGTTTCCCGCGCCGACGACAACGGCAACCTGCGGGCCGAGCTTGTTAATCTCGGCAATCCTGCTGGCTATGGATTCGAGCTGCTTGCCGTCAATCCCGAATCCGCCCTGTTCGCAAAAACTTTCCCCCGATAATTTCAACAGCACCCGCTTGTATTTGCTAACTGGCATTTTTCGTTCCCCGTATCCTTCCGGGTCGGCGAAAATATATCCGGCAGACCGCTTACCCGACGTCGAAACGCACGAATTTTTTCAGCGTTGCCTTGCCGCCTGCCGACCTGGCGGCCTCTTCCAATACCTGCGCCACTGTTTTTGTATCGTCCTTTACAAACTTCTGGTCGAGAAGGCAGTTATCCTCGAAGAATTTCTTCAGTTTGCCTTCGACTATTTTATCCACGATGTTCGCCGGCTTGTTTTTCACCTGGTCGGCGTAAATACTCTTTTCCTGCTCGATTACCTTTGGGTCGATGCCTGATTTATCCAGGGCAAGCGGCTTTGTCGCGGTAATGTGCATCGCAATATCCGCGCCGGTTCGTTTGAGTTCGTCTGATGAGGCAACTTTGGCGTCGCTTGCGGAAATCTCCAGCATTGTTCCGACTTTTTTGTTGAAGTGAATATAAGTGCTGATAAGGCCCGGGCCGTCGAGATGGAATTTGGCGTAGTCGCCGACCTCGGTTTTTTCGCCGGTTTTGCTAACCAGTTCCGTGATAACATCGCCGAATTTTTTGCTGCCGACGGCTGTTCCGAGGACATTCGCAGCGCCATCGTTTTGTGCGCAGGCCATACCGTATTCAGCTAATTTTTCAGCCGCTGCCTTGAAATCGTCGCTGTTGGCGACAAAATCCGTTTCGCAGCACAATGATGCCAAGACGGCCGTTTTGCCGTCCGGGCCGGTTTTGCCGACCACTAAGCCCTGGGTAGTTGCGCGTTCGGCGCGCTTGGCTAACGTTGCGAGGCCTTTTTTCCGCAGTATCGCCATTGCCTCGTCCATATTGCCGTTTGCTTCTTCAAGCGCCTTCTTGCAGTCCATCATACCTTGGCTGCTCATCTTGCGAAGTTTAACTACCAGTGCTGCTGAGATTTCCGCCATTTCAAAAACTCCTGCTAAAAAACCTTTTCGGTATTATTGTTTTTTTATTCCTGTGCCTGTCCGCCATTCCTAAAGGGATGGCGAAACCTCGCCTTTAGGCGGGTTCACTGCCGGGCTGAGCTGTTTCGCCTGTTGCTTCAGGGGCCTGCTCTGCTTCCGGCTTATCCGCACGTGCCATGACGGTTCTTTTTGACCTGATGTGCCTGGGTTTTGTTGCGACATCTTTGCGGATTGTGTCCATTGTCTTGCCGTGGGCGACCGCGTCAGCAAGCTCATTTAAGAGCAGACTTATCGCTCTAATCGAGTCGTCGTTGGCCGGAATCACCACATCAACCGTATCCGGGTCGCAATCGGTATCGATAATCCCGATGGTGGTTATACCGAGTTTCCTGGCTTCACGCAGGGCGAGGTATTCTTTTTTACAGTCAACCACAACGACTGCTCCCGGCAGCCGACTCATTTTGCGAATGCCGTCCATATTGCTTTTTATTTTCCGCAGCTCGCGTTTGAGCCGGGATGCCTGCTTTTTGCTCTGCGATTCGAGTGTGCCCGCTTCCTGCATCCCTTCCAGCTCTTCAAGCCGCTGAACGCGCGAGCGTATAGTTCTGAAATTCGTGAGTGTTCCGCCAAGCCAGCGGTCCGAGACGAAGTGCATACCGCACTTTTCCGCCGAGGCCTCAACCGCCTTTTGTGCCTGCCTTTTGGTTCCCACGAATACGACGTCTTTACCGGAAGATACGACGTCCACCAGCAGTTTCCTGGCGATTACCAGGCCTGCCAGGGTCTTGCGAACGTCGATAATGTGAATCTGGCCGCGTTTGCCAAAAATAAAAGGCCCCATCTTGGGGTTCCATCTGTTTGCGCTGTGTCCAAAATGGACGCCTGCACTAATCAACTCTTTTGCCAACTCTTTAGCCACAAAGACCTCCAAAAACCTTAATTAAAGAAACATATATCGGTACCGAAACCGAAAACCAAACCTGAAAATTTAGTTTAAAGTTGCTGCTATGTCAAGCTTTTTAACACATTAGACCTACTGATATACCTGCCTGCGGCGTCCAAGTAAAGGAAAAACCCCCGATTTGACGGCTAAAATGATATGAAAACGACGGCTGCGGGCGATATTTGGCCGGTTAATCGGGGATAAAATGCCCCCTGTCTGCCCCCTCGAAGGCAAAAAAATCCTTAAAAAAGTTGTTGAATTACAAAGGGTCTTACGTTATTTTGTCACCGTGTAAAGGGCGCTTTTAAACAATCCTCGCAAAAGCGCCTTAGCGAAACAGCGAGGAGCCGGCGGTATGGGTTAAAAGGAGAAACACGTGGCTACAGGTAAAGTAAAATGGTTCAATGAGAAAAAAGGTTTTGGTTTTATCGTTCCTGATGACGGCAGCGAGGATGTGTTTATTCATCACTCCAAAATTGTTGCCGAGGGCTTCAGGACACTAAAAGAAGGTCAGGCGGTGGAATACACCCTCGCTCAGGGCAAGAAAGGCCCGGAAGCGACAGACGTCAAACCTTCCTAAAACGGTTTGCCGAACAAAAAACCTGTGGTCCCGCCCGAAAAGCGGGACCTTTTTTATACGCAGAAAATCATAAGTTACGATTCAATCGGGCAAGTTGTGTCCCCGAATCGTTAAGTTGCATACCTTTTTTGAAAGAATTATCCGGATATGCAAAAGACGGAACGTGAACGGTTTTGTTGTTGTTTTTATGGTGGTTATAACTATGGCTATTGCTAATAAATCCTCATTAGCAGACGCTAATATCCCCGACATAAACGGCCTTGCGCATATATGCGTGTTTACGAGCGATATGACCAAGGCGCTCGCTTTTTATACTGATACGCTTGGTTTTGAAGTGATTCACAGAACGCATCTGGATTCCGGGTATGGCTTTGGGCTGGTTCGCCGTGGCTCGTGCATAATCGAACTTCTTCAGCCGGATGACGTCAATAAGGTCAAGTCAAGAACGACCGGTCCTATTGACCACATTGCCCTTGAGGTCAAGGATATCAACACTGTTGTCGCCAAGCTCAAGGCCAAAGGCATCAGCTTTTCCACTCCGATTATAGATGACCCGAAAATGATGGGCGGCGTGAGAATAGCGTTTTTCAAAGGGGCGTCGGGGGAGGTATTCGAGCTGTTCGAATATCTCAAACCCGTCCAGGCCATTCATAATACTAAAGCCGCTAAAGATTAATCGAGCGATATCGCAAAGTATTTCTCTGCGTTGTTGAAGCAGATGTTCTCGACGGTTCTAAATCTCCGGGCAAAATACTCCTGCTGTTGATGTTTATTTCTGGGGTGGTTTGGTGTCTGTCGGGGAGGCGTCTTCGCGTTTATATGTCGGCTTTTTGAATTCGGCCAATTTCTTTGCGTAATCCGCAACCGAGCTTGATGCCTGCTGGTATTTTTCAGAGCGGACTTTCGGCTGCTCCTTTTCGAGTTTGCGTTCACGCCATTCCCATATTCCGTACACAATCCAGCCAATAGCGACAAGCACCGCAGCCGCTATCATTATTTTCCAGAATAAATCCATAAGAGTTCCTGTGAAAATATCGTCAAAAAACTGGTTCTTTCACTTGCCGGAATATACACGACGATTATGTTTAAGTCAACCTGCCGGTCGATTTACTTTCTCACGACATATTAACGGCTGATGTTCCGACTTTTGACGAGGAAGATGAAATTATCGATATCTGCCGGAAACCAAAATATTAACAATTACTGCCGTATTTGGCGTTAAATGGTATATGCGGATGAGCTTGTATCGCCGCCCCGTCCTGTCCAGTTGGTATGGAAAAACTCGCCCCTCGGCTTATCAACCCGCTCGTAAGTATGTGCGCCGAAATAATCCCGCTGTGCCTGCAATAAGTTCGCGGGTAATCGTTCGTGACGATAGCCGTCGTAAAACGCCATTGCCGCACTGATTGTCGGTATTGGGATACCCAATTTGACCGCTGTTGTTACTACCCGCCGCCAGGAAACTTGCGCTTTTGTCATTGCCCTTTTGAAAAACGGGTCAAGCAAAAGGTTTTCGAGGTTCGGATTTTTGTCGAACGCCTTTTTAATCTCGCCCAGAAATACCGAGCGGATAATGCACCCGCCTCGCCACATAAGCGCGACGCCGCCGTAGTTGAGATTCCAGCCGTATTCCTTCGCCGCGGCTCGCATCAGTTGATAACCCTGCGCATAACTTATTATTTTCGACGCGTACAGCGCCTTGCGTAAATCATCGATGAATTTCGTTTTGTCGCCTTTGAATTGCGCCTTCGGGCCTTTCAAAACCTGCGATGCCTTTACCCGCTCATCCTTCAAAGCCGACAAACACCGCCCAAACACCGCCTCGCCAATCAGCGTCAGGGGCTGACCTGAATCCAATGCAGCGACAACGGTCCACTTGCCCGTGCCTTTTTGCCCCGCGGTATCCAGTATCAAATCGATAACCTCGTTTCCCTGCTCATCTTTGTAAGCGAGAATGTCCCGTGTAATCTCAATCAGGTATGAATTCAACTCACCTTCGTTCCATTCGGCTAAAACCTTGTGCATCTCGGCGTTGCTCAAACCAAGTCCTTCCTTCATCAAATGATACGTCTCGCAAATCAGCTGCATATCGCCGTATTCGATGCCGTTGTGCACCATTTTCACAAAATGTCCCGCGCCGTTTTCGCCGACCCATTCGCAGCAGGGCTCTCCATTCTCCGTCTTGGCGCAAATCGACTGGAATATCGGTTTGACGCCCGGCCACGCCGCCGGCGACCCGCCCGGCATAATCGACGGTCCGCGCAACGCCCCTTCCTCGCCGCCCGATACGCCCGTGCCGATATACAGCTTGCCTTTGCTCTCCACGTATTTGGTCCTGCGAATCGTATCGGGGAAATGCGAATTGCCGCCGTCGATGATTATGTCCCCATTATCAAGAGAGGGGAGCAGCTGTTCGATGAAATCATCCACTGCCTGTCCCGCCTTGACCATCAGCATTACCTTTCTCGGTTTTTTCAGATTTGCCGTCAGTTCTCCGATTGAGCGGCAGCCGATTATCTTTTTGCCCTTTGCCCGCCCGTTTACAAAACCATCGACCTTCGAAACCGTCCTGTTGTAACAAGCTACGGTGAACCCTTTGTTCTCCATATTCAAAATCAGGTTTTCGCCCATTACCGCCAGTCCGACCAATCCGATGTCCGCCTGTGTCATTTTATGATTTCCTTTATAATTAAAATGCAGTCCCTCAATTTATTGGGGGGTTTATTATTCTCTTATTCTTGGTATGGAACCATCCGACAATCGATACAACGTTTCGCCTGCGTTACGCACGAGTAAAATTCCCTTGTCTTCCTTGTTTTCATAATTTGCGATGTCGATTTGTTCCGGGTTCATATAGCCCAGGTTTATCTTCCGGCATCGCTCTCTGCTTATACCCGTTGCCAAAACGACGTTGATTCTTGGTTTTTCCACGCCGTTGTTATACGTGCCGATTCCTTTGACGTGCGTGCAGTGAGCTATCGCCCCCAGCGGATAATCCTTGAATTTGTCCCACTGCTTTAGGAAATAATCCCGCGTATGATAGCCGACCTGCTCGATTGTTTTGCCGTGCGTTACCGAAATCTCCGTTATATGCGGCGCGTAAATTATCAGCGTCCCGCCGTCCGCAATCACCGGCTCCAGCTTGTACATCACCTTGCCCGCCGTCCATATCTCGTCATACATCTTCGGCGCTATCCCCAGCACCGTCTTGTAGGGCTTGTCTTTATAAACGATATGCACTTTTGCCGACAAATCCGCCGCCTTCTCCCACGCCTCTGCGCAATCACCGATAAAGATACCTTTGAATTGTTCCTTATCCGCCACCAGGGCAAACAGCGTATGCGGCGTTTCTATGTATGATGCCGCGTTCTCGACAACCTCGCGAGTCGCCGTCCATTTGTTGCCGTTTATAGCGGGGTTCGTTATCACCGCGCCAAGCCAGTGGAAAAAGTTTATGATTTGAGGCCCCGCAACGCCAGGGAAGATATATTTGTGTCCGCCCGAAAACCCCACAACCTCGTGCGGAAATACCGGTCCTACGATAAAAAATTCATCGTAATCAAAAACCAGTTTATTAACCGTGACCTCAACCTCTTCGCGGAAAAGCCCTTTGGTCAGCCGTTCTATCTTGTCGGCGTGAATCTGGCCCGCGAATTTGAACATCTCCGGATTGTCCCACTGGTGATTAAAAAAATTCACCGACTTGTATTTGCCGTTGCGCTCATTCTGTGTCATCGTTAGGCGCGCACAAATCTGCTCTTCGCTTATCGGCGGGTGGGTCCCCAGCGCAACTAACACGTCTAATTTTTTTACGGCATTGCCGATACAATCGAATATAGCTTTGAACACCGCGCCGACGGGGCCGGACCTGGTATTATCCGGGACGATAACAAGTATGCTTTTGCCGGAGTATCTCCGTCGCCCGAAAAACTCCGCCACCGCCTCCTGCATCTGCTCTTTGCTGATGACACCATCCGCGTATTGTCGTTCAATCACCATTTTTGTCATTCCCCCTTAGGGGGAATCCATTTCAATCTACAATCCAAAATCCGCAATGTGTTTTACCTTTCCCACGGCGGTTTGCCCGGCAGCGAATTCTCAAATTCCGTAATCAGCTTCCGCTCATACCCGCCGGCAAACTGCCCCTTGAGAAATCTGTCAAACGCCTCATTATAGAATCGCTTCCACGACTCCGTCTCTTTGCCGGGCACTATTGGGTAAAATAACGCCTCGTTTGCTTTTGCCGCCTTCAGGTCGCCCGGAGCGTCGCCGACCATCAAAACATGGTCCCTATCGTATCTGCCTTTGGTCGCATATTCAAGATGCTCAGCCTTTGTTCCCATCTCCTGGCCCGCGATGACCTCGACGTATTTGGCGATATCGTGCTCCTGCCATTCTCGCACCAGCGCCTCGCCGGGCGTTGCCGATACCACAATCACGTCCGCCTTTGGCTGTATCTTCTCCAAACTCTCCCGCACAAACGGGAAGGGGGGTATCCCTTTTACGATATCCGTTACCGCTTGGTTCACCTTTTTGCTCCAGTCCAGCGCCTGCTCTAATTCTTTTCTCACCAGAGGGTCTTTCGCTGCCTCAATCGCCTTTTTTAATCCGTCATTACTCAGGATGCTCTTCGGGTCATCCACCCATGCGAAATAATGAGGCAGTTGCGGCACCTTGAATCCTCTCTCCTTTACGTGCGGATGATTCGGCAGCAATTCCGACAAAATCTTTTTCAGCGTCTTGTGCCTGTTAGCCCCGCGGGTTTTACTGAATAAATCCGCGAAAACCCTGCATTCTCTGGCTGCCTCCGCCACCGGCTGCAAACCAAAACACGCCACCGTCCACGGGCAGAAACACTCCCGCTGCTTTATCCCCATCGTATCGAACACACACCCGTCCGAATCTATCCCGACGAAAAATTTCTTCGTAACTTTAAATTCCTTCAACGCTGCCGCTGCATCCGACATCACGTACTCCTGAGAAAAACATATTCGCTCTTTGTTAGTGGTTCTGGCTATTCATTTATCTGCATTGGGAAATAACTACGCGCATTGTTGTAACAGATGTCCCGCACCATACCGCCGGTCAATTCAATATCGGGTGGTATTAGCCCGTTTTCAACGTCGTTGCCGAGAATGTTGCACAATATCCTGCGGAAGTACTCGTGCCTCGGATAAGACAGGAAACTTCTTGAATCGGTCGTCATACCTACAAACCGGCTGAGAAGCCCCATGTTCGAAAGGGCTTCAATCTGC
This sequence comes from uncultured Phycisphaerales bacterium, assembly GCA_963769245.1. Taxonomy (GTDB): domain Bacteria; phylum Planctomycetota; class Phycisphaerae; order Sedimentisphaerales; family Anaerobacaceae; genus Fen-1362. Next base: position 43,263 of record CAVYKU010000001.1, on the reverse strand, counting down.
CTTTGCATTCCGTCTTTTTGGTCAAGGAACCACCAGGCCGAGCCAAACTGAATCTTGCCGGGGCAGGAACCATCCTGGAAGCTGCCCGCCATCGCGGCGATAAGCTCGTTATCTCTCGGATTAAGATTGTAAAGTATTGTTTTGGGAAGTTTCCCAATGCAGTCGAGCTTGTCGAGAAATCTTACCAATGGGCGGGCGATTTCAAAGTTGCCGATTGAATCGAAACCCGTGTCGGGGCCGAGGGTCTTCAATATTCGCGTATTATTGTTCCGCAGCGCGCCCAGATGCAATTGCTGAACCCAGCCCTTTTCATAGTCCATTTTAGCGAATTCATACATCATTGCCGATTTGAATCTGAGAATGTCTTCTCCGTTGATGTCTTTGCCCGCTCGAATGTCGGCAAAAATATTTTTGAGCTTGGAATCGGTAAAGTCCGAGGCGTAAGGGGCGTCAAGTCCGTGGTCACTTATTCTGCAGCCGTTTATATGGAAAAATTCGTGCCGTTTTTTCAACGCCTCGATGTAGTCGCGATAATCGACTATATCGATACCAGCCGCGGCGGACAGCGCATCAATCCATTTGTTTAATCCGGCGGTATTCTCCGCAGCCATCGCCTTATCAGGCCGCCAGCAGGGCAGAACTGCTATTTCAAACTTGTCGTCCTTCAGTTTTTTATGGAACTCAAGGGTATCGGTTGGGTCATCGGTGGTGCAGATACACGCTACATTCGCCTTTCGCAGCAAATTCCGGCAGGAAAAATCCGGCGAACGCAGCATTTGACCGCATTTGTCGTAGATTTCTTTCGCGGTATCAGGATTGAGGCACTTGTCGGCGATGCCGAATGCCCTTTTTAATTCCAGATGTGTCCAGTGATAGAGCGGATTTCGCAGCGTAAACGGGACTGTCTGTGCCCATTTCTCGAACTTTTCATAATCGCCTGCATCCCCCGTGATATACTTCTCATCAACGCCGTTGGCTCGCATTGCCCGCCATTTGTAATGGTCGCCGTAAAGCCAGATTTGGGTCAGGTTTTGAAATTGTTTGTCCTCTGAAATCTCACGAGGCGAAATATGGCAGTGATAGTCGAAAATCGGCATACCGGCTGCGTACTCGTGATATAGAATACGGGCTGTTGGGGTTTGAAGCAGGAAATCCTCGGACATAAAAGTTTCAGCCATATTTTATCGCCTGACCTTTCAAATACAAATGTCTTATCAGATGTTTATGCTTCCTGTAAAAGCTATATTCCGCTAAACGCCGAAAATCCGCCATCCACCGGCACAACAACACCCGTCACAAACTTTGCCGCATCACTGACGAGCCAAAGCACCGTTCCCGTCAAATCATCCGGCTTGCCAAATCTGCCCATTGGCGTATGCTCGATTATACTCTTCCCACGGGGTGTCAATTCCCCGCTTTTTTCGTTAGTCAGCAAAAACCTGTTCTGCTCTGTCAGGAAGAACCCCGGCGCAATCGCATTAACCCGTATGTCCTTCGAGTAATTCTGATTGATATGCACCGCTAACCACTGCGTAAAATTGCTCACCGCCGCCTTCGCAGCCGAATACCCGCAAATCTTCGTCAATGGCCTGAAAGCATTCATACTCGATACGTTCAGTATCACTCCCGAACCATTTTTTGCCATATCTTTTCCGAAAACCTGGCTCGGCAAAAGCGTCCCCAGAAAATTCAAATCGAACACCCCGCGAATCGCCTCCGCTGGCAAATCAAAAAACGTCATACTGTCGGATGTCGTCGCGTCTTTCTTATTGCCGCCCGCGCCGTTTATCAGGATATCCACCTTGCCTAATTTCGTGGTAATTTCCTTCACAGTGTCTTCAATCTGCTTCTTATCCAGCACATTGCATTTTACGGCTAATGCTATTTGACCTTGCTTCTCAATTTCATCCGCGATTTTCTTCGCCGCTTCTAAGGACAAATCCATCACCGCGACTTTTGCCCCCGCGCAGGCCAGTGCCTTCGCCATTTGGCTGCAAAGCACCCCGCCCGCTCCTGTTACCGCCGCCACTTTACCCGTCAAATCAAATAATGTCTTCATAATGTGTCCCCTGATTTAGTCGATAAATATCGGCTTAATGTGTCGTTGATAAATATTCTCAGTTACATTTGGCCCTATTATACGTTCACAATCAGCTACCGCATCGGTAAATTCCGCCCCCATCTCCGCCGCGACTTTGTACCCGACATGCAAAAGCTGTCTCAAGTCCGGATTATATCGCCCGCAGGACTGGTCGTGCCTTAGTGCCTCCGCAAATCGCTTGCCGTTCCACTCCGCGACCACCTCAGGACTCGGCAGCCTGCCCTTATCGATATCAATCACCGTCGCGTATGGCTTCGTCAGCTCATCCATCCGTGAAAATGCCTCCGCGTAAATCTGCCTTGCAACCCTCAGCCCTTCACCCTCCGCAATCGCCAGCCCCGCAAGCTCCTCAAGCCACGTTGTCCCCGCCGTCTTGACGTGAAGCCCCGCGTCAAATTTCCTGATGGCTTTGTTCATCGCTGCGTATATTGAAAACTTGTCACTGCCTGAATGAACGCTCAACTTGAGGCTCTTCGGCAATCCAAATTCCTCAACCGTATATGCTATGACCGCCAAATCCTGCTCGAATTCTTTCGCGAACCGCTCGACGTTGCCTGCGTAATCGACTCCCTTGTTGAATCTGCCCGAAAACTTCGGCGCAATCGTCTCAACCGGTATCTCTTCCTGTGCCGCTGCCGCTAAAATAAAAAATAATTCCACGGGTGACTGAGGCGCATCCGTTTCATCCATCGACATCTCTACAACAAAATTGCCCACGCCTTTTTTGGGTACGATGTGCCTGTATAACCGGCTTGCCTCTTTCACCGCCCACAGGTACTTGTTTGCTATCGCCCTCACCGAATCCTCAGTAGCAATCAGGTTCCCTTCAATCCCCGGCACGGACAAACCGTCGATATATTTCACGCATCCGTCGATAAAGTTATCAACATCTTCTTTCTCTGCCGGCTGCCCTATATAATCCGCAACATCAAGCGTGAAAAAATCGCTCGACTTGATAAATAAGTCCACGTTCTTCAGATTGATATGGTCCGCGTCAACGAAATACGCTCCCTCCCAAAGCATAGCTTTCGTTGCCTCATCCGCCTCCGTGCGAACCGCCGCCGGCTTCGTCCCGATTATCGTATGCTCACGATGCGACTTGTTCCAGACGGGCGTTACCTCAACGCCGGCCTTGCCTGCCTCAATCATCGCCTTCAGTTGTGCCTTGCCCTGTTTGCCGAATCTGTCCCCAATCCCGAATGAGTATTTGCCCAAATTCATAAATACCTCGGAAGTTTCTTTTCCACCCATTTCTTCGCCAGCCGCACATACACAGGCAGCCCGTCCTTGCCGACCGTTATCGGCGCCTCACCCTTAATCAATGGCCCGATATATCTCCGACACGCCTCTGTGATATGATTGCCCTTTTCGTTTATGAATTCTTTCGGCACTTTCTTTTCCCCGTTTGCAACGTCTTTAAGTTCCGCAAACCCCGTCGTGCATTTATATTTCGCGCCCTTTGCCCGCACTAAGGTTATCATTTTCCCGTTGACCCCGCTCATCGCCACCTTGCCGCACATATACGCCTCGTTGATGTCCGTCAGCGACGCGAAGTGCATCGCGCTTCTTTGCTGTGTCCCCAATTTGTTCCAGCGCGCCTTTATCCCCGCTTCTTTTTCGATTATCGTTTTGAGCATCTCCGCCACTCCGCCCAACTGCGCGTGCCCGAAGGCGTCATTGCCGAACCCTGCTGTTTCGGCGGTAATATAATTGCCTTTCTCGTCCTTAAGCCCTTCGCCCACTATTATAAACACCCTGCCGAATTCCCTGTAAACCTCCTTAACGTCCCTGATTAACTGCTCGAAAGTAAACGCCGCCTCAGGCATATAAATAAGATGCGGCGCGTCCTTCGGCTCTCTTGTCGCCAACCCCGATGCCGCTGCAATCCACCCCGCGTTTCTTCCCATCACCTCCACAATGCTGCACGTATCGAAAGTCGATAACGCTTCATTGTCCCGTCCCGCCTCCATCGCGCAGGTCGCCACGTATTTCGCCACGCTTCCGAATCCCGGACAGTGGTCCGTATATGCCAGGTCATTATCAATCGTCTTCGGTATCCCGATGCATACAAGCTCATATCCCCGTTGTGCCGCTATATTTTTTACCTTGTCCGCCGTATCCATCGAGTCGTTGCCGCCCGCGTAGAAAAAATATCGTATATCGTGCGCCGCAAACACATCCAGCACTCTGTCGAAATCCGATTGTGCCTGGTCTAATGATTTGAGCTTATACCTGCACGACCCCATCGCTGCCGCGGGCGTCCGCTTCAGTGCCTCGATTACCGATGCCTTCTCCGCCGATGCGTCAAACAGCTCCTCTTTCAAAACGCCCAATATGCCGTCGTGTGCCGCCAATACCCTGCCTATTTTCTTCGTTTTCGCCGCCTCCTGAATCACTCCGCACACGCTCGAATTGATTACGCACGTCGGCCCGCCCGACTGTGCCACTATCGCGTTCGCCTTTGCCTTTGCCATATTCAATCATTCTCCAAAACCTTTGGATTGTCATTCCCGCGCACGCGGGAATCCAATCTTTTATGCGCCGAAAGCAGGTGAAAATCAAGCGAAAATGCCCCTGCCTTCCGTTGTTAAATCCGCAATCTGAACTTGGTTCACCCGCCCGCAAAATAACTTGTGTCTTTTTGTTTATCTATATATAAGTGAGGCCAACGGTTATTGAACCTGACTTTTTTCAATAAGGGTATTTTTAAGGACAAGACCTTATGTTGAGATATTCAAGAGGCATTGCGGTTTTGATATCACTTTTTATATTGTGCCTCAGCGGTTGTGCAGGCACGGCGGCGAACTGTAACGGCGAGAAAGTCGTTTCTCTCAATGGCTCTTGGAAATTTACTGCTGACAAGAAAAATGAGGGAATGGACGCAAAGTGGTTCGCGCAAAAATACGACCGTTCGAGCTGGCAGCAAGTCGAAGTTCCGCACACATGGCAGGTAATAGACGGCCTCGAAGGGTACATCGGCAACGCTTGGTATGCCAGAACCATGAAACTCGATTGCCCCGTTCAGGATAAGGTTTTGAAGCTGGAATTCGATGCGGTAAATCGCGATGCTTCGGTCTGGATCAATGGCAAACTAATCGGCGAGCACAAGGGAAGCGGCTACACTCCATTTAGTTTTGTCATTCCGCAGGCGGATACTGATAACGGAAATCTGGAAGTTATCCTGCGTGTGTCCAACGGTTCTTCGAGAAGGGCATTGCCGTACGAAAAGTCCTATGACTGGACCACCGACGGCGGCATCATACGCGGAGTTCGGCTGAAAATCCTGCCCAAAACGTATATCGAACGATTATTAGTTGACGCGGAACCAACGGCTGATTTTACACAAGCTAAAGTAAACGCCCGCGTGATTACATACGCCGCGCCGGACAAAACAGATGCTTTGTCAATTCAGGGGACAATACTGGGCCCATCGGGCAATATCGTCGGGAGCGTTTCCGTTCCGCTTAAAAAAGATAACGACGGCAATCTGACGGCAGAATTGTCCTGCGTTGTCGAAAAACCGATGCTTTGGCACTTTGATAAACCACACCTCTACCGGTTTGTTTGCCGGCTTATGCATAACGGTGTCCCCATTCATGAAAAAGAGGTTAACTTTGGTATTCGCAAGGTCGAGGTCAAAGACGGCTTTTATGTTCTCAACGGCGAGCGGATGCGGCTGATGGGCCTTGAATGGATGCCCGGCAGCGACCCCCGATATGGTCTTGCCGAGGGGCCTGAGTATGTGCGTGGAGTTCTCGAAGATATGAAAAAACTCAATTGTGTTCTGACGCGTTTCCACTGGCAGCAGGATGACAGCACTCTCGAATTTATGGACCGCGAAGGGATGCTCATTCAGGAGGAAATCCCCACTTGGGGCAGCGCAACACGCGTGGAACAATTAGGTGATATTCAGCAAATGCAGATGAATGAGATGATTCTCGCTCATTATAATCATCCTTCAATATATGCCTGGGGGCTTTGCAACGAAATCGCAGGCCAAACCGTCCAGGGATATAAATTTGTCAAGGATGGCATCGCGATAGCAAAAAATCTTAACCCGCAGCGGCTGTTAACTTATGCTTCTAATACTGTCCACCAGAACCCATCGCGGGATGCTTCGAAATATGTTGACTTTATCGAGTGGAACGAATACTTCGGGTCGTGGTATGGCGGTAATGTTTCGAATCTCGCATGGAACATCGGCGAAATAACGAAAGCTTATCCTGACAAGACGATGGTGATATCGGAATACGGGCTTTGCGAATGTGACCCGAAACACCCCACCGGTGACACCAACAGGATTGAAATACTCAAGACTCACACGGACGAATTCCGAAAATCAAAATCAATAGCAGGCGCGATATTCTTCTGCTATAACGATTACCGAACGCACATGGGAGACAAAGACCAAGGTGTGTTCAGGCAGAGGGTACACGGCGTCGTGGATTTACTTAACCAGCGAAAGCCGTCTTGGCAGGTTTTCAGGGAAGAAGCATCACCTATAAAGTCGATTACGATTACACAGCAGGAGCCGAACAATTTCAATATCGATATACTGACTCGCTCGCTCGAAAATGACCTTCCTGCTTATACCCTTCGGGATTATGTGCTGATCTGGCGGGCTTACAATGCGCAGGAGCAGCCCATACAATCAGGCCGCAGGACAATTTCGGAGCTTAAACCGGGAGCAAGTTTCAGAGAAACTATAAAAGTTTCGCGAGGAACTATCTCACAGATAAAAGCAGAGGTCTTCAGACCCACCGGCTATTCGGTTTTGGATGCCTATTGGCCCGCGCCATCAACTCCCAAACCCGACTAATCAAAAAATAATAAGAGGGTTTTTCCTCATTATAAAAATCGGCGTCATCAATCGACGCCGCAAGGGCCTACGATAATGCAGCGAGAATATATCATAATAAATTTGCCAGTTTGAATTTCCCGGTTAGCCCGCACACCGCAATGATGATGTCATTCCGAGCGCAGTCGAGGAATCTATTAAAATTTGCTAATATCTTGCGTTATTCCCGGCTATTGTTTCTTGCCCGGGGACTGTGGTCCCATAAACACCGAAATACGACCGACGCACGACGCACGACGAATATGTTCGCTTCTCTTAATTTCCCCATTTTAACAAAGTCCACGCAAAGCCCAATTCCTTTGCGTTTTTTGCGACAGTGGATTATAATCACTTTGGGCTGTATAGCTCGTTTGGTTAAACCTGTTCGGCTGCGTTCGGAGCGCGTTGCAGGCCGGAATAAGGTTGCAATTAATGTCGAAAAAAGGTGGAAAATGCCCGTAGCGACATTTTATTTTCAACTGCACCAGCCGTTTCGGCTGCACCCCTCCAGGGAAAAGTTCGTCTGGGACGAGATGAACAAAGAGGTATTTGAAAAGGTCTCCCACAAATGCTATCTGCCCGCGACAATGATGTTCACCAAACTCATCGAGGAAAATCCCAGCTTCAAAATCACCTTCAGTATGTCCGGCACGTTCCTTGAACAGGCGCAAATGTATAAGCCCGAGGTAATCACCTGCCTTCAGCAGCTGCTCGCCGCCGGCAAAAACAGAAACCAGGTCGAGTTCCTCGAAGAAACTTATTATCACTCCCTTTCCAGCTTGTTCGCCGACGTGCACAGGCAGGAATTCAGAGACCAGGTTGCCCTCCACAGGGGCAAAATGGAAGACCTCTTCGGCATCAAGCCCGCCTCTTTCAGAAACACCGAGCTGATGTTCAATAACGATATCGCCTACGTCGTCGCCGATATGGGATATAAGGCGATGCTCTGCGAGAAACGCAACGATATGTTCGGCCGCAAAAACGGCAAACTCGTCTCACCAAACGCCGTCTTCCGCGCAAAAACAGGCAATCTCATCGTCATCCCCCGCAACAGGGAGCTTTCCGATGACATCGCTTTCAGATTTCCGCATACGCCCGTCCCCGCCGAGCTTTACGCCAAACACATTGCCGGAATCGACGGCGAAGCCGTCCTCCTCGGCTACGACTATGAACACATCGGCGAACACATCTGGGAAGACAAAGGCATTTTTGAATTCTGGAAAAAGCTCCCCAGCGAGCTGGCAAAATACCAAAGCGTCAGAATGGCAAACCCCACCGAGGTTGCCGAGTTGTTCAAAACCGCCGATTGCCCCGTCGTCGATATCCACGGCTTATCGACCTCCTCCTGGGCCGACGCCGCCAGAGACACCTTTGGCTGGCTCGGTAATAATACCCAGCAGGAATTTTTCTCCCGCATCCAGACCCTCGAAAAAAAGGCCAAAACCGCGGGCGGCGAGTTACTCACCAAATGGCGACATCTCACCACCTCCGACCATCTTTATTTTCTCCACGAAAGCACCGGCTCAGACCAGGCCGTCCACTCCTATTTCAGCCCCTACGGCACAATCAGCGAAACAGTCCGAACCATCGCCGACAAAATCTGGATGCTCGCCAGGTCTCTCGAAAGATTCACTATCCTAAAAAAAAACACCCGGACACCCGTCATAATCATCAGCCCTGAAACTGACCGCCTGCCCACCAAGGGCCTGGGCGATTTCGCACAATACGTCTCCGGCAAATCAGGCGGTATGGGCGAGGTTGTTGCCGCATTATGCAGAGGGCTTTCGAACAGGGGCGTCAGGACCTACATTATCACGCTCAATCTCCAGAGAAAGTTTATGGAGCATTCGGGGATGAGCAAAGAGGAATACATCGAGAATTTATACCACCTGCCCCGCGACAAGATAAAATTTGTCGATTCCTCACTGTTCGAAAATTATATGAGCGCCTACGATGGCGACCCCCGCGCGACCGCCGCGGAGTTCCAGAGGCAGATTAAACGTTTCCTCATCGGCGAAATCCTCTCAAAGCACGAGGGCAGGGGAATCATTCATTCCCACGACTGGATGGCGGGCGGCATCATCACCGCCTTCGCTAAGCTCCGCAGCATTCCAGTCCTCCACACTTTACACAACTCGCACACAGGGTATATACCGCTGGAGATGTTTGGCGGGGTGAATTTGAGCGAGCTGTGGAGTAACTTATACGTCGCCAGCGACTGGGGCAGGGAGTGTGTGGATTGCCAGGCGACGGCGATAAAAAACGCGGCGCTGGTCAACTACGTCGGCGACAGGTTCCTCTTCGAAACAATACAGGATTACTTCTTAGACAGGAACTTCATACCGTGGAGCGTAAGGAAAGAAACCAAAGCCAAATACCGATACGGGTGCGCATTTTCAATCCCCAACGGGATATCGCCCTCGGTGTATCCAGAAAACCAGGTTGAAAACCCCGATGTTGATAAGCCGGGACTGGCGCAAACATTCGGGGTAAACGACCACGTTATCGAAGCAAAAAAGCTCAATTTAGTCAAATTCCAGAAGAAGACCGGATTGAAAGTTGACCCGGAAGCGATTCTGCTGTATTGGCCAAGCCGGCTGGACCGCGTTCAGAAAGGAATAGAGCTGCTCGAAGATATCGCTTTGAGGTTTGTAATCGAGCATCCGGATGTTCAAATCGCTGTCGTTGGCAACCCCGTGGGCGATGAGCGCAACGACGTGGATATTATGGGGAGAATCGCGTGCGCATCGGGCGGGAAAATCACGTATTGGCCTTTCAGTGAAGACCTCAGCACGCTGGGTTACGCGGCGGCAAGCGACGTATTCGGGGCATCGCTGTATGAGCCGTTCGGCCAGATTGATTTGGTGGGAAACCTGTTCGGCGCGACAGCGACCAATCGCGATACGGGCGGGTTCCATGATAAAATTGTGCCATTGCAGTTGAAGAAAATGGGCGGGGCGGAGGATGAGGGCAATGGCGTGCTTTTCGAGAATTATGACGCGGGCGGATTGTGGTACGGGCTGGAGCTGACCGTAAAGAATCACAGGTTCTTCAGGAAAGACCAGGCCGAATGGGAAAGACAGGCAAAAAGAATTATGAAGGACGCCCGGAATAACTGGGGCCTTAATAAAATGATGACCGGGTATCTGGCGGCGTATGAGAGGATTCTCGGTTACCCTGTAGTTTAGCAGAAGACAGAAGGCAGAGGACTGAGGGCGGAAATCAGGTTATCAGGGGAAATTGCCGATTGACGATTGACGATTTAATCAAGCCACAGATTTCACGGATTTATTTTAGACGCGGATTACGCAGATTAACGCTGTTTTTTTGTTTGGCCACAGATTGCACAGATTGCACTGTTTATTAGCCACAGAGGCCACAGAGCGCACAGAGAACAGCCAGCTTTGCCCGCCAAAATGGCCGGCGGGTAAATGTTCTTGGCGAGCATTCTTTTCAAAGCAAGCTTTTTCAGAACGTCTCGCCATTGCCCACAAATGCTATCGCATTTTTTATAAAGCTGACTGCTTAGACGCTGATTTAATTAGTCGTTGGTGTTTAGTTGATGGTCGTTAGTATGTCGTAATTAGGATGCCGCCGGAGGCGGGGTGGGATATTGCGGATTTATGATTTATGCCACTGACGATTCACGACCCAAATTCTTTAGCCGCTCAACTAACAGAGCATAGAAGGTTCTGCCGTAAGGCCATGCTTGCAACTCAAAAAAGATTATGATAAATTGAGAAACCAAAAGTGCCCGTAGGAGTGGAATGATAAATGTTAAATCATGATATTGAAATGCCGCATCATGACCCCGCCAGACATCTTGCGAGGCTGGTACTGTTTAGTTTCGTTCTGACGTTTGTGCTGGCCAGGTTAGTGGTTTTTCTCATTATGTCGCGGCTGATTCCAGACCTATTTTTTTATTTTGGTGATACGCATGTCCACCACCTTAACTACGGGATATTTCTTTTAGCATGGGTTGGGACATTTTTACTGTTCGAACAGCCGACAGGGTGGAAACTTCATGCAGCCGGGCTTATATGGGGCATCGGCCTGGCGCTGACATTCGACGAGTTCGGAATGTGGCTGCATCTGGGAGGCAGTTACTGGCAGCGGACAAGCTGTGATGCCATTGTTCTTATTGCGGCGACAGTTGGACTGATTGCCTTTGCGCCGCCGCTCAGTCAATTCCGTTCAAAACACTGGTGGGGGCTGGCGATACTTATTTTAATGTTGATAATTTTCTTTTTCATATACGTTGAATCTGCCAAATATGCTGCGGAAAAACTCAGTCCGCATATACAGCAAATCGAACGAACCAGCCCGCATTCCAATCTGTAAAAGACGCAAGACCAAAGACAGAAGACGGAGGACGGAAGACAGCAGACAGCCCCTCGACCATGCTCGGGACAGGCGGGTAGCGTATAGCGGACAGGGGGTAGCGGGTAGGAAGTTAGTTTTAAGTGTTTAGTGTTTAGTTTTGAGTTGGAGGATGAGGATTAAAGGATTGACGATTTAATTAAGAATAACCCTGCCAGTCGCCTGCGACGGGTAAAGGTTAGTAAACTGGATCCCCGATTGCGGTTCCTACGGAGCTTGACTCCCCGCCAAAGACATGCGGGGATCTTCGCTTCGCTACGAGAGGACCTTCGCTTGGTTCGACGGCGCTCACCACAGGGCGCTACGGGGACCGTTGCTGTGCTGGTGTGATGTCCGTAAGAATATGGTCGAGGACGGCATCCAAACGCTCATCAAGGTCGTATGTGCCACGTTCGAGCTGTTGGCGAACCCTGATAATCTTCTCTCTGCGAACCTTCGATAACGAAGCAATCATTTGAGGAGTTGTTTTCGGTCGTATATTATCACCCAAGACATAAGCGATTGTGCTCATTATGCTTTCGCCGACCGCAGCCGACCCGTCCGTGCGTAAGGTTAAAACCGACATTTTAAGCTCCTTAGAACGCAAATACTTTTCGTTATGAACAATATAAATATCGTCTCCCGATAACTATCGGGCCATAGGCAGTTTGCCTATTTAAGATATCGCTAATGCCTATATGGGATACTCGATACTTGATGCTCGATGCTCGAAAAGTGGTTAGTGGATAGTGGATACTCGATGCTGGATACTGGATGCTCGATGCTGGAAGAGTAGTTAGTCGTTAGTGGATAGTCGATAGTCGTTAGTCATTAGTAAACTGTATTATCTTACTTTGCGGCTTCCTGAGTAAAGTTGATGGCTCTTATCGGGTAAGGAATTACTATTCCTTCCTTTGAATATCGCTGATGAAGGCGTTTGATAAACTCGTGCCTGATAAGATACTGGTCAAAGTACTCCTTTCCCATTAAGGTAACGGTGAATCCTATGCTCGAATCGCCGAAGGTGTTGTAGCGAATAAAGGGGACGAAATCGGGGACGCCGCCCTGGACTTCGCGCATAACTTCCTTTGCCACTTCACAGGTAACCTGCTCGACATGTTTCAAATCACTGTTATAATGCACGCCCACATTAACGAGGACGGCCAAATCTTTATCGGGAAGGCAATAATTCGTTATGTTTGTCTGTGTCAATTTCGAATTAGGAATGAGTATAGTGTTATTATCGAGCATTTTGAGCTTGGTGGTTCGCCAGTTAATATCAATGACATAGCCCTCTTCGCCGCCAGAGTCCAGTTTGATGTAGTCGCCGACGCGGACGATGCGGTTTGTAATAATATGAAACCCGGCGAAGAGATTCGAGAGCGTATCCTGAAGTGCAAGGGCGACCGCAAGGCCGCCGACGCCTAATGTCGCGAGGATAGGCGTTATAGATATGCCAAGGGCGTTTAGAATCACGAGGAATCCGACTATGAAGATGATTATCCGGCTTAAGGTTCGTGTCAAAGTTGCGCCGGGCAGGGTCGGGCCCAGCTTGCTTGAGTAATGGGTTATTACGCCTGATGATATATTTGCCGCAACAAGCGTTGCTGAAAACAAACCGAGAGCAAGCATTACCTTACCGGCGGTTTGCACGACGTTTTCGGGAAGTTCATGAAAGTGCAGGGCAATATATATGCCCAGCATCAGGAACCATATAACAAACGGTCCTTTTATCGCGGATATAATTACATCGTCGAGGTCGTGTTTTGTTTGTTGTGCCCATTTTGTCAGACGTTTGAAAAGCAGCGCCCTGAGCAGGAGTCCGAAACACAAAACAAGCAGAATAACCCCGACAGACAATGCCAGTTTAACGCCGATTTTGACAAACATTTCATTGCTACCACTCATAAAGTCCTTTGCTTTCTCTAACAATGGCGTTATCTATTGTACCGGAGCAGACGGCAGATGCAAGGGGGAAGGGAGAAGTTAGGAGTAAGAAGGGAGAAGACAAGAAGGAAATACCCAATGACCAATATTAGATGTCCAATATCCAATCCGCCTTCGTTAAAACGACGGCGGAGAAATTTTCAATGCTGAATCCACCTACGCAGGGCAGGCCTCAGGGTAAGTGATGAGGTTAACGGCTTTTTTGTAAATATAAAGCGCCCGGCAGGAGCGGGTTGCATCAATATCGCTGAGATTGCCGTCAGTGCCGCAGACATTGAGGAAATAATCGGCAGCGGTCTTTGCGGCCTGGTGTGAGACGGTTTCTATGTATGTAAACCTGTGGTTTTGCACCTTATGAAGGCGGTAAGCTTCTGTGATGGGGTCGATGGGGTTATCAGCCAGACCTACATACCAATCGCCGTATTCGCCGCCTCCCTGGCGGATATATGCTTCTATTTGAGCAATAATGTGCTTTTCGTTATCCATTGTTTTATCCAGTATATTATTTTGCCTGTTTTTTTAGTGAGATAAACGGTCACTAACGCTGGCTACATGGTTTCTACAGATATTCACCTGCCGTAGTCATTATACACTATTAAAGGCGTTTATTCCGAAGAAAGCGCTGGAGAAAAATATTTTTTTAAGACGGCCCCGGCTGCCCCCGCCTGCAATACGCGAGTGCGAGCAATCACAGTTTGTGGGAATACTGAATAAAAATTTATTATTTTTGTTGCGGGCGGGGTAATGCAGCGTATAATAGGTATTATGTAGAGCATATCTTTCCGCCTTTCAGGGGTATCCTCCAGCAGCAAATGTGAGGGGCACGTTATAAATTGCAGGTCTATTTAGAAGGCCAAGGAGTATTTGTGAGTACAGGAACAGTGAAATGGTTCAATGGTGAAAAAGGATACGGGTTTATTACTGCTGACGATGGCGGAGCCGACCTTTTCGTTCACCACTCGGAAGTCAAGACAACGGGGTATGCGAATTTGGACGAGGGTCAGAAGGTTGAGTACACGGTGGGCGAGGGCAAAAAAGGGCCCTGCGCGACAAACGTAACTCCAAAACAAGCTACTGTAAATTAACGCGAAAGAAAGGCCTCACCCGTTGGGCGGGGCCTTTCATATTTGTGTGGTGAATTACCTGTAGGAGTAACAATGGGAAAAGCGATAAAAACTTCGGCTGATAACAGGAAGTGCGTGTTTCCGAACTGCACGCGTATCCTGAGCATCTATAACCATGATGTTTGCTGTCATGTACATCAGGGGCAGATGCCTGCGGAACAGAAACCCAAGATTTTAACTCATCAACAAGTTCATGCGTAAGCCGGGTTGCACCAGATAATTTTCATGACTCCGGCATAAATGCCGTGGCTAAACATTATAAGGAAGCTGCCTTCGGATAAACCGCGGAGCTTATGTGCCCGGTGCATTCTTCTTATTACGCTCCTGTTTTGCGCGTTCTTTTAATTGGGCCCATTTGGCCTGCTGTTCGGGGGTAAGGAGCGCATTTATCTTTGTGTCTGAAGCTTCCCGGATGGCAGAGAGTTTAGTTTGCTTTTGTTCCCTGGAGAGGGAATTGTCCTGTATGACAGCTTTAATATCATTGGCCTCCTTCGCCAGAATCGGTTTGATGGCGGTCTTCTGTGCATCCGTGAGGTTCAGTTGTTCAGCGAGCATAGTCAGGCGGTTTTGAGATTGTTCGCGCATTCTGTTGCCCGGGTCGCCTTTCATTTCAGCAAATATTTTCTGCTGGTCGGGTGTCAGCAGGGCGTTTATCTTTTCTCTGTTGTTATCCCGAATTTCTTTGATTTTCGCCTGTTTTTGCTCATTCGAAAGCGAACTATCCTGATGAACGGCCTTTATTTCGTTGACTTCGGTTGCCAGAATCGGTTTGATGGCGGCCTTCTGTGCGTCCGTGAGGTTCAGTTTTTCGCTAAGCTCCTGCAAAAAGTCGCGAACGGGCCCTTGTGCGGCCGGGCCCCTATTCCTGTGCGCGGGTGAATTGGAATCAGGGGCAGACGCCGCAAAAGCTGCGGCACAACCAAAAGTCAATACGGCCAAAATCGCAATCATTTTTCTTATACAATCGATTTTCATATTGTCCATCCTTTCCGCAATCAGCGGTTTTTAAAAGTGATAAGCCATTTTATCTCTTCGACTATTGACGCTTAGAAACCATATAATATTGCATTTGCATTCGAAATTATTGCGATATCCCGGCAAATCGCCCCTGTAGCGGGCAAGCCACGACATGCAATTATTTTGCGAAGTAATTTGCCTTGACCCAGTTGAAGTTCAGGACGAAATGAAGAGCGATGAGGGCGAGCAAAATAAACCCGCCGCCCTGATGTAAAATCTCGAATGCCCGGGGCGGCAAAGCGTCGCTGAATATGGCAGTTGCGGCCTGATTGAGAGCAAAGACGACGAGAATAGGGTTTAAGATTTTGTGCAATTCGTTTCTTTTCACAAGTATCTCCTTAACCACAGATTACATGGATTTTTGTCGGGTATTTTCAATATCGGTCGATTCTTTCAAAAATGTGAGCCAATTGGTCCAAGCCTTTTTGTAAGCTGCGCATGAGACAAGGAGACAGTCGTTGTGTCTGCCGAAGATTTCGGCGAATGTTTTGGGTTCATTTGCGGCATCGTAAATTTCAAGGCCGAATTCGAAGGGGATAATTTCGTCGTTTCTGCTGTGAATGACGAGGACGGGGCATGTAACTTTGCGGACGTAATCGATGGTGGGGTAGTCGAATCTGGCGAACCATTTTACGGGCATATAGGGGTAAAATTTCCGGCCAATGTCCGGATACGATGTGAAGGCGCTTTCGATTACGAGGGCTGCGGATTTGAATTTAGTTGCGAGATAGGCGGCGATGCTTCCGCCAAGGGACCAGCCAAAGAGGATGATTTGTTGCGGTGTGACGCCTTTTTTCTTTGTGAGCCATCTGTAGGCGGCCCTGGCGTCGAGGTATGTTCCATTTTCGGATGGGGCTCCCTGGCTTTCGCCGTAGCCGCGGTAATCGAAGACGAAGCAATTGAGTCCGAGGGAGTTGAGGAAGTTAACGGTTTCGAGGAAGTACATCATATTGCCGCCGTTGCCGTGGCAGTATAGGACGGTGAACTGGGCGTTTGGCGCCGGGACGAACCAGCCGTGGAGTCGGAGGTGGTCACCGGTTTTGAAATAGACCTCTTCGAAATCGAGGCCGAGCTCGGCGGGGGTATAGGGGATTTGGCGGATGGGTTCGTAGAGGAAGCGCGGCTGCATATAATAAAGAAACAGCGCAAAGCCGAAGTAGGCCAGACATATCAATACAATGATGTCGATAAGCATCGGAGCCATAAGTACTCCACACGGTCGAAATAACTTGTTCCGGTATTTTAATTTGATTGGGTGAATAGGACAAGATACAATTCGGGAATGATTAAGAGAAGAAAAACGAGAACGGTTGACGTCGGCGGCGTGAGAATCGGGTCGTCGGCGGCGGTTGTGATACAATCGATGACGAAGGTGCCGACGACAGACGTGGCGCGGTGCGTTCGGCAGATAGAGCAATTGGCCCAGGCGGGATGCGGTTTGGTTCGGCTGGCGGTGCCGACGCGTGCGGACACGGAAGCATTTGCCAAAATTGTTCAAAAGACGAAAATCCCGCTGATAGCCGACATACATTTCAGCGCAGACAGGGCGATTGAGGCGATTGAGGCGGGTGCGGCCAAGATTCGACTCAACCCGGGTAATATAAAGAATCGCGGCGACATACTGAGGATTATCGACGCGGCGAAGATGCACAATGTCGCGATTCGAATCGGGGTAAACGAGGCGAGCATAAGGGATTTGAGAAAGCCGGATGTTGTTTCGGGCAGGCGGGTCGCGCTGATGCTGAAGGAAATGAAGGGCTATGTTCGCCTTTTCGAGAATCGCGGTTTTGGCCAAATTGTTCTGAGCGCCAAAAGCAGCGACACGATGCGCACAATCGAAATAAACAGGCGGATATCGGAGACGTTCGATTACCCGATTCACCTGGGTTTGACACACGCGGGGTTGCCGGAGGACGCGTGTGTGCCGTCGGCGGTAACTCTGGGGACGCTGCTGGCGGAAGGGATAGGGGACACGATACGGGTGAGCGCGGCGGGGGACCCGGTTATCGAGACGGGAATCGCAAAGCAGATTTTGATTTCGCTGGGGCTGTATCCTGCGCCCAAATTGCAGTTGATAGTATGCCCGACGTGCGCGAGGACCGAGATTGATATAGCAGGACTTGCGCCAGGGTGAAAAAAGCGGTGAGCGGCATAGATAAATCAGTGCGAATAGCGGTAATGGGATGTATTGTGAACGGGCCAGGGGAGGCGGCGGACGCTGATTTGGCGGTATGCGCGGCTAAGAACAGGGCGTTTGTTTACAGGAAGGGCGTCAAAATCGCAACCGTCGCGGAAAACGAGATTATCCCGACACTGATGAAATTGTTGAAGAACCTGTAACAGCAAAAGATAAACCCCGCCACTCGCCTTCGGCGAAGGTGGCGGGGTTAAATACAAATTGAATTCCTCCAGTGGTTATTGACCCACGAAGTTTTCGAATTTCCCAAAAATCATTTTTCCTGCGGAGGTTTGCAATGCGCTTGTAACGGCGATGATGATATCTTTGCCGATTTTGCCGCGTGCGTCTTCGACGACGACCATAGTTCCGTCGTCGAGATAGCCGACGCCCTGCTGGGGCTCTTCGCCCGGCTTGATGATGCGGACCTTCATATTTTCGCCGGGGAGGGCGATGGTTTTAAGTGAGTTGGCGAGGTCGTTGATATTGAGGACGTCAACATCGCGGACGGCGGCCACTTTGCTGAGGTTGTAATCGGTGGTTACGAGGCGTCCGCCGCAATTTTTGGTGAATGGTATGAGTTTCTGGTCAACACCCTTTAAGCTTTCCTCATCCGGGACGGCGGTATCATCGATGGTCAGGTCTATGTAGGAGCTCGTCTGCATTTCCTTTAGGATATCGAGGCCCCGTCTGCCGCGGTTTCGTTTGAGCTTGTCGGCGGAGTCGGAGATGAGCTGAATTTCGTTCAAAACGAACCTTGGGACAATCAGGGGTGCGTCGAAGAGCTTACTCTTATAGAGGTCGGCGATTCGGCCATCGATGATGGCGGAGGTGTCGAGGACGAAGGGACGTGCGCCTTTGGTTTGCTTTGTGAACTCGACGTACGGAATCACAAAGCGGACATCGTCTTTTGTGCGTATGACGATGGTGATAATAAGAAAGCAGATACATATTCCCATCATCCACTTCAGCGCGCTGGTTACCGTTGTCGTAAGTCCGATGCGATAAATATCAACAACCATATCGAGTACCTGCGCCATCGCCCAGCTTACGACAATACCGACGAGAAGCCCGAAGAAAACACCTGCCAGTGAGGCCAGAGATTTTTTGGGTGTCAGGATGTCAATAATAACCGTTATAACCACCATTGCCCCGCCGCTCCAGAGCAGGGCGTAAAAATCCAGCTTGCCTTTTTCCGAGGTAATCTCCTGCCCCGTCAGGTTCACAAGAAAAACAGCAAGGATTATGACCACAAAAAATACTCTTAAAAATAATAGTAACATACCAGTGACCTCCAAAGTTTATAATATATTTTTTATATTAGAAATTGCTGTTTGCTTTATATTCGCCAGACGTTTTTCGCCGGCGGCATCATCCTAATCATCGACCATATATTGTCAACATCAAAAGTTTATTGCCCTGCGTTGAAGCACAAGCCACATTACATCGATATCGTCCGTAAAATGAAAGTTAAATTTATTTTTACTCCCTGGTTTTCATAATAATCTTAGTGTCATAGGAAATTTCGCGTTTCAGGTCTTCGGTTGAGAGTTCCCTGGCCAGGCGGATTGCCTCCGAGGGACCTTTTATGGTGAAGGTTATATTGTTATTTTTTATTTCCCAGTCAGCGGCATATTCGCTTAGGTAAGTAAAGCCGTCGAGGGTGGTTTTGCTGATAACGGCGCGGTTACCCAATGGCAGGTAAGTTGGGAAAGACGGAACTCCTATGCGGTGTTTGTCGGGGCAGAACCAGTATCCTTCGCGGCGACCTGATTCGGCGTCGGTAAGGACGAGCAGATATTCACTCTTTTTGAGCGAGTACACTTTGGCTGAAATCCGCGGTTTACCGGGAACATTAACGTCGTAAGGCGACAGGGCGACGATGGTGGGGTTGTGTCCCCAGATAAGCAGAGAAAGCCAGGACACCAGAAAAAAGAAAATGAAGCCCACGACTAGGATTATTATTTTTCCCAGTTTCATTTTTATACCGTTATGTTTCTTGTTAAATTAAATCTTATCTGCCAATGACCGCTTCGGCAATCATTTTAGCGGCGTTTTTTCGAGCGACGGTTTTGCAGGCGTCTTTCATCTGCCGGCGTGCGGTTTCGTTTTTCAGCAGCGGCTCAAGCTCCTCCCAGAGCCATTCGCACCTGTCTTTGTCGTCGCCGACATCATCGACGATAACAGCGGCTCCAGCTTCGACGAGTTTTCCGGCATTGAGGTACTGGTGCAGGTCGTTATGATAGGGATATGGCATACAAATAGAGGGCGTTGCCGCGGCGGCATATTCGGCGACGCTGACCGCGCCGCTTCTGCCTATTACAATGTCTGCGGCGGCGAGCAGGTCCGGCATATCGTCATAGTAATCGACGACTTTATTTTTTATGGGGGCGTTTGCGTAGCCGGCACTGACTTGGTCGAAGTTTGCCCTGCCTGTTAAGTGCACTATCTGCCAGTTGTCGGCATAATTCGATAATTTTTCCAGCAGCGAGCAAATTGTTCTGTTAATGTTCTGCGAGCCGGTTGAGGCGCCTGTTATGAGGAGGATTTTTTTGTTGTAGTCGAGACCGAGGGTGTCTTTTGCTTTTTGCGGATTCGGGCTGTCGAAGCTGCTTCGCAGGGGGCAGCCGGTGACGGTTACTTTTGTTTTTTGTTTTCCGAAATATTCGGCGGTTTCCTCGAACTGGACGAAGATGCGTTGTGCCCATCGCCCGATGAGCTTATTAGCTTTGCCCGGGATGATATCGACGTTGAGCAGGAAGAGTGGGATTTTCGATTTGTAAGCGGCGCGGCAGACAGGCGCGGCGACGAAGCCGCCTGCGCCTACGACGACCGGGTTTTCACTTTTGGTTATTGTTTCGGCTGCGATTTTTTGACTTGCCAGGAACATTTTGCAGAAATTTAAAAACCTGTCCGGCCTGATTGAAAGGCCTACAGCGGGCAGGGCGGTATATTCGAAGGCGGTTTTTGACAGGACGTGTTTATCTATATCCCTGTTGCTGATGAAAAAATGGATTTTTGCGGTTGGGTCAAGCTCGGCAATTTTCTCCGCTACTGCCACCGCCGGGTAAATGTGCCCGCCCGTTCCTCCGCCCGCGAAGAAGACGCTTTTGCCCGCCATTACGCGTCCTCCCTGAGCTGTGTTTTTTCGCATTGAGATGCGATATTCAAAAGGACGCCGACGGCGGCTGCGGAGAGAAGCATGCTTGTTCCGCCCGCGCTGACGAAAGGCAGCGGCAGGCCTTTTGTGGGCAGGACGACGGTAACGACGCCGATATTAAGTGCGGCCTGAAAGCCGATAGCCAGAACAATGCTTGTCGCGAGCAGTTTGCCAAAGGGTTCTTTGCAGCGATTTATTACCATAACTCCCAAAACGATAAGTATGATGAAAAGCGCAATGACTGTTAAGGTGCCGACCAGCCCCATTTCTTCGGCGATAATTGAGAAAATAAAGTCAGATGTATCTTCGGGGAGATGGCCGTATTTGCAAACGCCCATACCGAGGCCTTTGCCGAAGAAGCCGCCTGAGCCGATGGCGATGAGCGACTGGCTTGCCTGGTAATTCGATGAGCCGGTCAATTGGTCGGGGTGCAAAAAGGCGAAGATTCGCATTCTCCGGGTGGGCGAGGCGAGGATGGCGGCGGCAAAACCAATCGCGGCGACGGGCAGGGGGGCGACCAGATACCGCCAGTTCGCCCCGCCTATCAATAATATGAAAAAGGCGAGCATTGCAATCAGGGCTGCTGAGCCGAAGTCCTCGATGATGATAAGTCCTACGACCAGGCCCAGGACGATACAAACCGGTAAAAGACCTCGTTTGAAGAACGCAAGCCGGTCGCCGTATTTGATGCAGAAGGCCGAGAGCGAGAAAATTACCGTCCATT
This sequence comes from uncultured Phycisphaerales bacterium, assembly GCA_963769245.1. Classification (GTDB taxonomy): domain Bacteria; phylum Planctomycetota; class Phycisphaerae; order Sedimentisphaerales; family Anaerobacaceae; genus Fen-1362. The sequence goes on along the minus strand of CAVYKU010000001.1, from coordinate 21,818 downwards.
TTGCCAGTTCCGAGGGCTGAAAGCTGATTGTGGCGGGGCCAAGGGGAATTCTTAGCCAGCGTCTGGCCTGGTTGATTTGCGAGCCGATATGGGGGATGAGCACTAATACCAGCAAAATCACGCTTATGCCGAATAAATAGGTAATGGGTGAACGCCACAGGCCCTTATCGAGATTGAATCGCCGGTAATCGATACGCGATACGAGCAACATTACCGCGACGGCCAGGGGGAAAAACAGGACTTTTCGCAGGTTGGCGGATTGATAGAAATGCGACAGGTTGACGCCTTTGGAGACCTCGACGCCAGCGGAAAAGACGAAGACCGTGCCTATTGCCATAAGGATAATGACGACGATGCCTATTCGCCAGCCGAGGTTTTCTTTATAATCCAGCTCGACCAGTGTTGTTGCCGTTTCAGCCATAATTTAAACCACAGATTACGCAGATTTCACTGATTATTTCTTTTTGCCTTTTTATCTGCTTCTTCTATTGTCGGCTTGCCTGCCCAAATTGCACCAAAAAATCGTTTCTGCTTTGAATACCCAACTTTTTACCGGAATTTCTACTTGACATTTTCCTTATGACCGGCTAACCTATAATCACCCTGTGAAGAAGGGATAATGACGACTGTAGCTCAATAATGGTTGTCTGTGGGTTTTTTACAGGATAGGGTAAGGGCAGGAGAAGCGGTTATGAGAGAGAAACACACACTTTTTCCAGCAGCGGTAATTTTATTGGTTCTTGGCAGTCCCGTTTTTGCATATCGCGAAGTTATCGACCTCGGAACTCTCAATGGTTATCAGTATAGCAAAGCCAAATCTATTAATGACAATGGTCAAATTGTCGGATATGCCTGCAACGAGAATACTTATGGTGCTATAACCAGCCAGCGCGCCTGTCTTTTTGATTCTTCAGGCGGCGGTGCCAATACAAACCTTGGAACACTCGGCGATTTCCAAAGTTGCGCCTATTCAATCAACAACAACGGCCAGATTGTCGGCCAGGCCCAGAAAGCAACATCTTCTTTGATTTTCTACGCTTGCTTGTTTGACCCCACCGGGGGCGGAAACAATAAAGACCTGGGATTCAGCGCCTCTGCATCCACTACTGCTTCTTGCATCAACAACAATGGGTATGTTGTAGGACAATCTGGAAGTAATTCGCGTGCGGTTCTTTATGTTAACCCGCAAGGTTGGCCTACGATTTATGACCTCGGAACGCTTGGGGGTAGCAAGAGTTGTGCTTATTCAATCAATAATAGCTACCAGGTTGTCGGCTGGGCTGACTGTGTTAGTAATTACCCCAACCCGAGCCATTCCCATGCTTGTCTTTTCGACGTTCCTCACGGCACTAATAATATAGACCTCGGAACTCTCGGCGGCGATTTCAGTATTGCCTATTCCATCAATAATTCAGGTCTGATTGTCGGTCAGGCCGACTATTCGACCGTCTATACACCCATTTTTCACTCTTATTATCATGCATGTATTTTCGACGCTTCAGGCGGCGGAGATAATCTTGACCTCGGAACACTCGGTGGTCTCACGAGTGCGGCTTTGTTTGCTAACAATGAAAATCAGATTGTGGGATCTGCTTCTGACGGTTCCGGCCAGCAAAAAGCATGCCTTTTTGACTCTACGGGCCAGGGAAATAATATAAACCTGAACACTCTAATAGACCCCTCTTCCGGCTGGATACTAAAAGAAGCCAGTTGCATAAATAACAACGGTTGGATTGTAGGTTATGGAACTTATAATGGCATAGACCAGGCGTTTCTGCTTACGCCGGAACCAACAACGCTTTTATTATTTGGTTTAGGCGGATTCGTTTTGCGAAAACGAAAATCGTATTAAAAACAAGGGGAAGGAGAGAGATTATGGAAGCTAATACGCCCATTTTTTCAGCAGCGGTAATTCTATTGGTTCTGGGCAGTCCTGTTTTTGCATATCAGCAGGTCATCGACCTCGGGGCGGGTACTGCTTATTCAATCAATGATAATGGTCTGATTGTCGGTGAATCCGGTGGTCGCGCATTTTTGTATAATCCATCCGGTGGCGGGTCCAAAATCGACCTCGGAACCCTCGGCGGCGCAAAGCGTCGCTTATTCAATTAATAACAATAACAAGATTGTCGGTCAGGCCGATGGTTGGGCCTGCCTGTTTGACTCCACTGGAGGCGGCGCCAATATCCTTCTCGGAGGAACAGGATTTGGCGGCAGCGCTTATTCCATCAACAACAGCAACAAAATTGTCGGTGTATCAGGCGGCGGCCACGCCTGTTTTTTTTCCAACTTCAGAGACCTCGGGACGCTGAATCTCGATATGAGGAGCACTGCTTGTTCCATCAGCGACAACGGCAAGGTTGTCGGCAGAAGTTGTATCTCATCAGATAACGAAACCAATAGAAGAGCATGCCTTTTCGACCCTACCGGCGGAGGGACAAATATCTACCTCGGCGGTCTCGGCGGCGTCGGAAGCACAGCATATTCCATTAACAGCAATGATTTGATTGTCGGCGCAGCGAATCTTTATAGAGCCCCGCTGTCCGATGACCCTTTAATCTCACACGCCTGCATTTTCGATTCGTCAGGCGGGAGGGATAATATAGACCTCGGTGCTCTCGGCCTGGGCGGAAGCTGCGCCCAGTTCGTCAACAACAACGGCCAGATTGTCGGCTATGCTTACGATATTACCGGTGAACCGCCCTCCTCCCCTTATATTCGTTCTAACTACCGGGCCTGCCTTTTTGACTCTACGGGTCAGGGAAATAATATAGACCTGAACACCCTAATAGACCCATCTTCCGGCTGGATACTAAAAGCAGCCAGTTGCATAAACAATAACGGCTGGATTGTTGGCTCAATGATTAACTCCAGCAACGAAACTCATGCTTTTCTGCTTACGCCCGAACCGGCAACGCTTTTACTGTTCGGTTTAGGCGTATCGTTTCTGCGAAGGAAGAAATAGCAATCGCAGGTAACCGCTTTTATTTCCCAGACGTATCAATATAAGAACCTCTAATGAGCTTGACCCGCATTTTTAATTTTCGTTAGGCAGGCGAAGAGATTATAATCCTTGTTTTTATATGGCAGGAGATGCCAACCCAATGTTCGAGATAGTAAATAAAGAGACAGTAGGGCCGAATGTGACCCGGTATGAGATAAAGGCGCCGCGAATCGCCAAATCCCGGCTGTGCGGACAGTTTGTAATCGTCCGGGCACTTGAACATTCGGAACGCATACCTCTAACAATTGCGGATGTCAACGCCGCGACAGGCACAATCACGCTGATTGTACAGACGGTCGGCAAAAGCACGCTTGAAATGACGACGCTGCAAAAGGGCGGATACTTCGCGGATGTTGCGGGGCCGCTGGGGCAGCCAAGTCATATCGCCAAATACGGGACGGTGGCGGTAATAGGTGGCGGGCTGGGAACAGCGGTTGTATACCCGCAGGCGGTCGCGCTGCGGCAGGCGGGAAATAAAATAATCAGCATTATCGGCGCACGCACCAAAGAATTAGTAATTCTCGAACAACTGCTTGGTTCGACAAGCGACCAGTTGATTGTCATAACCGACGATGGCTCATCGGGCAAAAAGGGACTCGTAACCGATGCCCTGAGAGAACTCATCGAAAACCCGCAGACAAAAGTGGATGCTGTTTACTGCGCGGGGCCTGTAATAATGATGAAGGCGGTAGCGGAATTGACCCGTCCAATGAATATCCCGACTATCGTAAGTTTGAATCCGGTTATGGTGGATGGCACAGGCATGTGCGGGGGCTGCCGGGTAACGATTGATGGCAAACGCAAATTCGCCTGCGTCGACGGCCCCGAATTCGACGGGCACAAGGTTGACTTCAATGAGCTGATGGACCGGCTCAAGACCTATAAGGGCCACGAAAACAAAAAATACGAAGAGCATCGGTGCAAGATTGGTCTGGGTGCTGTCTCTGACAAAAGCAAAAAGTAAAAAGGAAAAAGTAAAAAAGAAATAAGCAGTGAAATCTGTGTAATCTGTGGCTAAAGGCATAACGTGACTGAAGAAGTGAAAAAATTGACAGCCAAAGAACGGATGGCGATACCGCGACAGCAGATGCCGCAGCGCGACGGCATCGAGCGAAGCAGGGACTTCAAAGAAGTCAACCTGGGTCTTTCTGAGCAGGTCGCAATCCGCGAGGCGCAGCGATGCCTTCAGTGCAAAAATCCGAAGTGCGTCGAGGGCTGTCCCGTCGGTATCGATATACCCGGTTTTGCCAAACTTATTGCGGAGGGTGATTTTATCGCGGCGGCGGAGCTGGTTCGCAGAGATAATGACCTGCCCGCGGTAACGGGGCGGGTGTGCCCGCAGGAAATTCAGTGCGAGGCGTTATGCGTGCGATGCAAAAGCGAGGCGCCTGTGGCAATCGGCTGGCTCGAACGATTTGTCGCCGATTACCAGATGCAGAAGCAGAGGACGGAGGACAGAGGACAGAGGACAGAAATTAAGAAGACGGGCAGGAAGGTCGCGTGTATCGGTTCGGGGCCGGCGGGGATTACCTGCGCAGGGCAGTTGGCCAAACTCGGTTACGATGTAACAATTTTCGAGGCGTTTCACAAGGCGGGCGGCGTGCTTGTTTATGGAATACCGGAATTTCGTATGCCCAAGAAAATCGTCGATGCCGAGATTCGCAATCTCAAGGCACTGGGCGTAAATATCGAGACGAACGTCATCGTGGGCAGGACGGTAACGATACCGCAGCTTATGAATGACGAGAAATTCGAAGCGGTATTTATCGCAGTCGGCGCGGGGCTGCCTGAGTTTATGAATATACCGGGCGAGAACTTCAAAGGGGTTTATTCTGCGAATGAATATCTCACGCGTGCTAATCTTATGGAGGCATACAACCCTGAATCGGACACGCCGATTATACGGGGCAAACGCGTTTGTGTTATCGGGGGCGGCAATACCGCTATGGATGCAGTGCGGACGAGCAAACGACTGGGGGCGGACGAAAGCATAATTGTTTACCGTCGCAGCAGAAAAGAGATGCCCGCCCGCGTCGAGGAAGTGCATCATGCGGAAGAGGAGGCAATCAGGTTCGAGATGCTGACTGCGCCGCTGGAAGTCCTCGGCGATAAAGACGGCTGGGTTGCAGGGCTAAAGTGTATCAGGATGCAATTGGGCGAGCCGGATGCCTCGGGCAGACGCAGGCCTGTGCCGATTCCCGGTTCGGAATTCGTAATTGATTGTGACCTCGTGATTGTAGCTATAGGCATTGGCGCAAATCCGCTGCTGACAAAGACGACGCCGGGCCTGAAACTCAACAAGTGGGGCTATATCGAGGCCGATGAGAATCTTATGACCAGTATCCCCGGTGTATTCGCGGGCGGAGATATTGTTCGCGGCTCGGCGACGGTTATATTGGCGATGGGCGACGGCAAAAAGGCCGCCCAAAACATTCATAAGTATCTGTCCCGTTAATTGGGGAAGGGCAGCCAACCCTTGACCAAAGGCCTTATTCCTGTTAATCCTTATTATATGTCAGTAAATTTTAGCCAGATACCGGAAGTGATTGACGAGCTTCGCGCGGGCAAAATGATTATCCTTGTGGATGATGAGGACCGCGAGAACGAGGGAGACCTTGTCTGCGCGGCGGAGAAGGTTACGCCTCAGATTATTAATTTTATGGCGAAATTCGGGCGGGGGCTTATATGCCTGCCTTTGACGGGCGAGAAATGCGATGCCCTCGGGCTTCATCCGCAGGTCCAGGATAATACCGCTCGATTGCATACCGCTTTTACGGTAAGTATCGACGCGGCTGAAGGTATTACCACTGGTATCAGCGCGGCAGACAGGGCGCACACCGTACAGATGGCGATTGCCGATAAAACAAGACCCGCAGATTTTGCCCGGCCGGGGCACATTTTTCCGCTTCGCGCTCGTGAAGGCGGGGTTCTTGTTCGCGCGGGGCAGACCGAAGGGGCGATTGACCTGATGCGATTGGCGGGTATGAAGCCCGCGGCGGTGATTTGCGAGATTATGAATGACGACGGGTCGATGGCCCGTGTGCCCCAACTGCTTGAGTTTTGCGAAAAGCATAAATTGAAAATCGCCTCAATCGCCAAGCTGATTGAATATCGGCTGCAGCGTGAGACGCAGGTAAAGCGGGTCGAGGCGGTTCATTTGCCGACAGATTTTGGAGATTTCAAACTTATCGCTTACGAATCGCTTTCCTCGCCTGAGCCGCATCTTGCGATTTGTAAGGGCGGGGTAGGCGAACTGGATGAATCGGGCAAACCAATTCAGCATGATGAGCCGGTCCTCGTCCGGGTGCACTCGGAATGTATGACGGGGGATTTGTTCCGGTCGCAGCGGTGCGAATGCGGCAGGCAGTTGGAAGCCGCATTGCAGTTGATTGAAAAGGCAGGTAAAGGCGCACTTGTTTATCTCAGGCAGGAGGGCAGGGGAATCGGCCTGACAAATAAACTTCACGCGTATAAGCTCCAGGAACAGGGCTTTGACACCGTTGATGCGAATATCGAGCTTGGCTTTTCGCCAGACAAACGCGATTACGGCATAGGCGCACAGATTCTTCGCGACCTGGGCCTCAAGCAGATTAAAATACTCACCAACAACCCGAAGAAAATCAATCGGCTCGAAGTTTACGGCATAAAAATCGTCGAGCAGATTCCTCTTCAGGCAACCCCAACGCCCCACAATATCGACTATTTGCGCACCAAGAAGTATCGCTTCGGCCACATCTTAGACAACGATTTATGACTTGATAAACTGATTCGCAAATCTTATTAGTTCGGCGTTGAAATTGTGTTTTCGATTGATTTTGGTTTATTCCAGAGAGCGATTTTTACGCCGAATTTATAAATATAATAAGCAACTACAATCGAACATACTATACAAAGAAAGAATTCAGGCGTATTTAGGATTTCCGGAAACAATCTGCTTGCCAGGAATGAAATCATCGAAAACGACAAGAAAACGAACCATTCGAAAAACCGCTTGACAGATTTTTCTCTTTGTTTCCAGTCAGTGGTTGTTGGCAGATTAAGCAAGCTTAAAAGTAATCTATTAAAGAAGAAAAAGAAGATTCCTGCGGGTATCATTAACAAGGGAGCCAAGAAATTTGCTATTTCCTCGGATTTAAATAAAAATCTGAAAACCGGCAGGAAAAAAAAGAAAAAAATGACAGACGAAACAAATGAAATTCTGCGGGTGTTTTCAGGAGAGATTTTAAACCAGAAACGATAGCCGGAATATACGAAGTAAATGCTTAAGGCAAGAAATGGCAAAGGGAATACAAACAGGAAGAAAATATCAAACGTGTCACTGGACGTTCGGAGGATTTTTGGAATGGCGACTGCCATAGTATAGGCGAAATATAATCCCAAAGCTGCGACCAATGCGGCAAGGGTTCTGGCGATAATTATCGACCGCTTTGTGTCTTCCATTTCGAAATCCTCAGAAAGACATTAACGCATTTTAATATCAATTTGTCAAGCCGGCTATTGCTGCGCCGATGAGGGTGGCGTTATCGACGCTGATAATCTCGTAATAAATTCCGAGTTTATTTTCGAGGTATTGTTTCAGATAAAACTCGACGCGGTTTTTTAAGCTCTTCATCTGGTAAAACGTCGTGCCTTCAGCAACGATGCAGATTGGTTTTGAGGGGTCGGTTCCAGAGCCGGATTTGATTGCCATAGCGGAGAGGTTAATCGCGGTGAGTTTGGCGGCGCGTTCGGTTAATCGGTCGGCTATATAATATAAGGCAAGAGAATCGTCGGCGTTGCCCTGTTTTGCGGCGTCGGCGAGAAGGTTTGCGCCATAGGGATAGAGTAAAAAGGCGTTCATATCTTTTGTGTCGAGTTCGGAGATTTGCCAAAGTGCGTTTGCGACGCCTGTTGAGAACAGGTTGTCATCGCAGGCCTTGTGAATGGTGGCCAGACACAGGTGGCCGAGGTATGCGCCGGAAATCATCTTTTCGAATTTATGTATGCCGGGTTTGACGGTGGATTTGTCAAAGGCGGCGTCGATTTTGCCCTGTTTGATTTTGCCGAAGTTGCCGGATTCGGTATTGATAATCTGGCTTTTCAAAAGGTCAAGATTCTTCGTTTTTTTGATGTTGCTGTTTTTTTCAACGTAGCAGGTGTTGGTGCCTGTGCCGAGGATGAAGCCAATGTATGAGCCGAAGGAGCGGTTCTGGCAGCCGACGCCCGCGAGGAGGGTAACGACGGTGTCGTTGAGCAGCACGATATGTTTGTCGCCGCCGAGGCCCATAGACGCAAGCGCACGGTTGATATTTTCGCCGACGAGCTGGCCTTCGACTTCCTTGGCTTTTACTTCTTTGGCGAATCTGATTAGCCGACCGTCTTTGTTGGGTGACACTTCAACGGGGTATGAAAAGCAGAAACCTATATTTTGCGCAGCGCCTGCGACATCTTTGAGATAGCCCGCCATAATCTTGAAGAATTCATCTTTGCCGATTTCGTGCTGGACGCCGGGCATCTTGTAGAGACGCAGGTTCTCGATAATCGCTTTTTTCTGGTCGTCGAAATAAACGGTAGCGACCCGGAAATTTGTGCCGCCCGCATCAACGACGATTACGCGTTTGTTCGTGGGGACATCTGCCCCGACTTCGATATATGTGGGAATCATATCGAGGGTGCTTTTTTTGCCCGCTAACCCATTCACCATTTCTTTGAGAAACGCGCCTGTGTTCGAATCAATATCAACGTCGAGGTAGTCCATTTGATGCTTTTTGAGGAAGCGGACGACGTTTTGTTTTATTTTCTTCATTTGCGTGTATCCTTTATTCGGTGTACCCATCGGGGTGTTTACTGTGCCACTTCCATGCGGAGGCGACGATTTTTTCGAGGTCGGTCCATTTGGGCTGCCAGCTGAGTTCGGTCCTGGCTTTGGCGGAATCGCAGACAAGCGCCGGCGGGTCGCCGGGTCTGCGAGGCGATTCGATGACCTTGAAGTTTTTCCCCGATACCTTTTTTACCGTATCAATGACCTGCAGGACAGAATAGCCCTTTCCGTTACCAAGGTTGTAAATCGATTCGGGCTGTTTATCGAGTTTTTTCAGCGCGAGCAGATGCGCAAGGCAAAGGTCTTCGATATGGATATAATCGCGGACACAGGTGCCGTCGTCAGTAGGGTAATCGGAGCCGAAGATTTTGATTGCGTCCAATTTGCCCATCGCGGCGAAAATCGTCAGCGGAATCAAGTGTGATTCGGGCTTATGGTCTTCGCCAAGGGTACAGTTATTGCCTGCGCCGCAGGCGTTGAAGTATCGTAGTGCAACGAAATGCAGTTTGCCCGCGACGGCCTGATGGTGACACATTTTCTCCACGGCTAATTTTGTTTCGCCGTATGGGTTGATGGGATACATCGGCAAATCTTCCGTGATGGGCTGTTTGTCGGGCATTCCGTAAACCGCTGCAGTGCTGCTGAATACAAATTTCCCAACGCCTGCTGATTCCATTGCGCTAAGGACCACCTGGGTATTTGAAACGTTATTTTGATAGTACTTGAGGGGATTGATTACGGACTCGCCTGCTTCGATGAACGCGGCGAAGTGCATCACTGCCTCGATTTTGTGTTTTTTGAGGGTCGCGGTCAGCAGGTTGAAGTCCGCCAAATCACCTTTAACGAAATCGCATCCTTTTATCGCGGCCGTATGTCCCTTGCTGAGGTTGTCGTAGATGACGGGCTGATGGCCTTCGGCGGCCAGCATTGCCGTCATATTACTTCCGATATACCCGGCTCCGCCGGCAACGAGTATTCTCATTTGTTTGGTTCCTTCTTAGTCGCTGCGAGTTGTTTTTTATCCGCCGTCAGGCGCGACTCGATGCGTTTCAAAATCTCTGTTTCCAATTGGTTGTCTCTGCCGAGGTCCGTCCATGTCGGGGTTGCTTTTTGCTCGTGGCTTAGTTTGAGCATTTTTACGTCCCTTTCCTGGTTTGCCATTACAGTTTGCTGGTCTGTCGCGATTTGACTTTGGGGCAGGCTTAATCGCTGCGTGGCTGCTCTGCAGTTGATACACAGTTGGCCGGCCTTTTCGCTTATGCTGATTTCGACTGCCCTGCGGATGCTTTGCATGTCGGCTTCGGTCCGGTTGAATGAGCCGACGCTGTCGGCCCGCCAGAACTCGAATGACTGTGCTCCCGGCAATGGTGCGGTTCTTATGTAGCCCGCATTAACGTCGAATTTTTCGATATGGAAGTGCATCTCGGCAAGCACCTGTTCGGCCGTTGTCATTTCGGCTGTTTTGTTCGCAGCAGGTGGGCAGAGCTGCTCTATTGTATTTGTGTATTTGTTTTGCGCAGCCGGCGAGCCAAAAGAGCAGTGAGCAGGTTAGCAGTTTGTTCAATATCGATTTATTCATTTTTAATACCTCAGTCATTGTGCCAGTTCAACATCCGCGGAAGATTATATTGCAAGAGGCAAGCGGTGTTAAAGGGTTTTTTGAATAATGGTCGATGAAGTTGATAATAGTATTAGCGCGGAATTTCTATGCCTTCAGTTCAGACACAGACAATTACAAGCAAACTTGATGAATTGCCGCTGGGTCGGGTGGTTCGGGACTTTTTAAGCTACCTGACAGTCGAGGGGGGATTGTCTGACAACACAATTCAGGGTTATGGGCGGGATTTGAGAGATTTCCTGGAGTTCTGCAAATCCGGCAAGGTTGGCGAGATTAAACAGATTACGCCCGCCCTGATACAGAAATATATGATGATACTGGCGAAGGAGAACAGGGCGGAGGCGTCTGCCAAACGTGCACTGGTGGCGATTCGGATGTTTTTGCGGTTCGGCAAGCTAAACGGGCTGGTTAAGGATGATTTTACTGGGATTCTGGAAGGGCCTAAGCTTTGGCAGCGGCTGCCAATAATATGCAGCAAAAAACAGGTGGTGGATTTGCTGGAAGCACCCTCGCCGAAGGAGAAGTATTACCTTCGCGATAAGGCGATGCTGGAATTGCTTTACGCGACCGGGGTTCGGGCCAGTGAGGTTGCGGGCTTGAAAATAGCGGATTTGAATCTCGATGTGGGGTATTTGCGATGTATCGGCAAAGGCAGCAGGGAGCGGGTGATACCGCTTGGTAAGGTTGCGGCGGCGGCGACGCTGGAATATCTGAAAAATATGAGGCCTAAGCTGGCAAAGTCATTTAGCGGGGATTTTTTACTTCTTAGCCGAACCGGCAGGCCTATGGGGCGTATCGAAATCTGGCGGCTTATAAAAAGATACGCGGCGCGCGCCGGTATGCCGAGAAATTTGACTGTGCATACACTTAGGCATTGTTTCGCGACACACCTGCTTGCCGGCGGCGCGGATTTACGGAGCGTTCAGGAAATGCTTGGACACGTGGACATATCGACGACGCAGATTTACACGCACGTCGATAATGAGAGATTGCGGGAGATTCACAGGAAATATCACCCGCGGCCGTAGATTTTATAGGACTATTTCGGAATCGGCGATTGACGTGTGTTATTATATGGGGTTATCATCAAGGTCAAAGGCCGTGATTACGAGTAACCACTTCAAGAAAGTGTTGGTAATAATGATACAGCGAACATATTTGTTGCCGGTGTTGGTTTTATTGATTTTGGCGGGATGCGAACAGGGTGCAACTAAAAGAGTTGAGAATACAAAAGCATCTGCCCCTGCGCCTTTGGCGGAGACATTGCCGAGCGGTGAGACGGATACGCAATTGAAGGTAAATCAGGAGGCGTTACTGAGAGGGGCAACGGAAGATGTTCGCTTAGACGCCGCGATGGTGATGCTTTTTAGCGACAGCACCAGCGCGAGGCAGATATTGATAGAAGCATTAAACCAATCGGAAAACAAACCGGCGAGGATGGCGGTTTGCAGGGCGCTGACAGTCAGCAGGGAGACCAGGCGGCCGATAAAGAATAAGAATGATTTTATTGAGCCGTTGGCAAATATTTTGAAAACAGAGGAAGGAAATTCCGCCAAATTCGCAGCAGAGGCATTGCTGATTTTCGATTATGACGCGATAGCGAATGTTCTGGAACCGATGGCAAAAGACGAATCGATGCCCGTCAAGGCACGATTGAACGCGATATATGCGATGAAAGTTCAGCTCGATATAAGGGCTATAACGCGGATAGCCGAGCTTGTGGAGGACAGGGATAAACGGGTCTCAGACGCCGCAGGTGATGCGCTTCAGTCGTTAGGCGTACCCGTCAGCAGGGATGCGAGAAGACGGCGCAGATATTGAGCGATTTGCGAACGAGAGGAATGGAGCAATTCCAGCGTGACTGGCTTATTCGGCAGGAATCACGGGTAAACGACCTGGAGAAAGAACGTGACCAGTGGCGAAAGCTTTATTTAGGTTCGCTGGACAGGATATATGAAGGAATCAGCGACGATGGGCAGCGAGGTAAATTCCTGATAGAACAATTGAACAATTCTGAATCTATGATTCGGCTGTGGGCGCTTGATAAGGTGTCGCAGTGGCGGATTGGGACGCAATCGAAACTGCCCGCGGAGCTTGGGCCGGTTTTGGTAAAGCTGGTTTCCAGCGACAACAGGGATGTTCGTCTTGCGACGGCGAAGCTGCTTTCGCTGACGGGCGAATTAAGCTCGGCGGAACGGCTGGCGGAACAATTCAAGGTTGAGCAGGACGAAGAGGTTAAGATAGAGTTGTTTGTCGCACTTGGAGCGGCGTGCCATTATGCGCTTGTTCCGACCTCTGGCAGCCAGCTTTCTCCTGAGCTTCGAAAGCAGACGCTGGAATGGGCGGCCGGATACCTCAATGACGAGGATGCTAAAAAGGCGCACAGGGGAGCGGATGTAATCAGGAAATTGATTGAGCCGGGCGGACTTTCGGATGACGATGTCGCCAGATATATGGATATGTTTGTGGAAAGGTACAACCGCGAAAAGCAGAACAGCAACAGCACTTTGCGAGGCGATTTGTTAGGGACGATGGCGAGATTGTGCGGACAAAGCGCTTATAAGGCGGAGTCAGCCAGGAGATTCGCTTCGGTTTTTGAACAGGCGTTGGGTGATGAAAGCGACATAGTAAGGGAGGCGGCAGTTGACGGACTTATATGCGTTGACAAGCCAAGGGCGCTAAAACTGCTGGCAAAGGATTTTGTCAATGACAAGAGCCAGATAGTCAGAGACAGGGTTATGGACCTTGCTGGAGACGTAGGAGGTAAAGACGACCTTTTGTGGTTGTGGGATAAGGTGGGGGCTAATTCAGAGGGGAAATCGGCATGGCAGGCGATGCTGGATATATATAACAACTGCGATACGAATGTTATTGAGGGTTGGGTCGGCAAGTTTAATTCTCAGTCGGTTAATGGGAAGTTGTCAGATGAGCAGTATGTATCGTTTTTCGAGCTTGTGGAACGCAAGGCGGCTGCTGAAAACAGGGCGGATATGGTGAAAACCGCAAGGGAAAAACTTGCCCAGCTTTACGCAAAGTCGGGGCAATTTGAGCAGGCGGCGGAATATCTTGGTAAATTGCGGGAATCCGCCAGGACCAAAGAGCAAAAGGAAATAATTTTAGGGCAATTAATAAATGTGTATCTGCGCTGGCCAAAGATAGAGGCGGCGACACTGCTTGTGGGCAATTCCTTACTGGAAAAGGACTTAGGTAGCAGCAGCGCGGTTGTTCGTTCTATAGATGCGTTTCTGGATAATCCGTCAGGGGGGGCAGAGCCCAATATGGTTTTGAAATCGTTGCGGGGGATCAAGGTATCTGACCAGCGGCCTTTGTGGCGTCAAAACCTGGCCCGGTGGAATAAACGGTTTGATTTAACCGAGGACCCAAATACGGGCGGATAACAATACTGATATAGGCGTTAATCAGGGGGTAAAGTAATATCTGAAAACCAGGGAGATGGAGGGGGGTCTAAAAAAATATTATTTTTTTTGTTTTTTGTGTTTGCAGGTTACCCTGGTTTTTTGTAAACTACCCTACTCACATTAGTTTAATAACGGATTGGTGGCTGTCAAAAGCCGGGTTTGAGGCAAAGACGGCGTGGTTTTAGAGGCCTGCAGCCGGGCGCGGGGACTATTTTTAGTTCCTGCCCATGTTTTTGCGCGGCGCAGGAGTTGTGTTTAATTAAACTGCTGCTGTAGCTCAGTTGGTAGAGTGCGTCCTTGGTAAGGACGAGGTCATGGGTTCAAATCCCATCAGCAGCTAAGTGCAGAGTTTTCAGGCCGGCGTGTTGGCTTGGTGGCTGGCGGCCGGTTGTGAGTTGATTTTATAAAAACGTAAATTTAAAAACGGCGTAGGACAGTAAACGGAAACTAAAAGGAAACAAATGATAGGAGGTTTGTAAAACCATGGCTAAGGCGGTATTTGAGAGAACTAAGCCCCACGTCAACGTCGGCACGATTGGACACGTCGACCATGGCAAGACGACGCTGACGTCGGCGATGACCAAGGTAATGGAACTGCAGGGATTTTCTAAGTTTAAGAGCTATGATGACATAGCCAAGGCCTCGGAATCGCAGGGCAGACGTGACCCGACAAAGATTTTGACGATTGCGACCGCGCACGTCGAGTATATGACAGCCAACAGGCATTATGCTCACGTTGACTGTCCGGGACACGCCGATTACGTGAAAAACATGATTACCGGCGCTGCCCAGATGGACGGAGCAATTCTTGTGGTCAGCGCTTATGACGGCCCGATGCCCCAGACCCGCGAGCACATATTGCTTGCCCGTCAGGTAAACGTGCCGAAGGTTGTGGTATTCCTGAATAAGGTTGACCTGGTTGATGACAAGGAGCTTGTTGACCTGGTTGAGATGGAGGTGAGAGACCTCCTGAATAAATACGAGTTCCCAGGCGACACGACGCCGATTATTCGAGGTTCATCGACCGCGGCCCTTGCCGCCAAGTCAATAGATGACCCGGCTTGTAAGCCGATAATTGAGCTGCTCAAAGCGATGGATGAGTATATTCCAATTCCGCAAAGACAGGTTGATAAGCCGTTCCTTATGCCCGTTGAAGACGTATTCAGCATTAAGGGCAGGGGCACGGTCGGCACGGGCAGGATTGAAAGAGGCATCGTGAAGGTCGGTGAAGAAGTATCTATCATCGGGCTTTCTCCGGATATTCGCAAATCGGTTGTTACCGGCGTTGAGATGTTCAACAAGACGCTGGATGAAGGACAGGCGGGCGATAATGTCGGATTGCTTCTTAGAGGCGTCGAGAAGAAGGACCTCGAACGCGGACAGGTCATTGCCAAGCCGGGAAGCATTACACCGCACACGCATTTCATGTCTGAGGTTTACGTCCTGACCAAAGAGGAAGGCGGAAGACATTCCCCGTTCTTCCCGGGATATAAGCCGCAGTTCTATTTCAGGACGACAGACGTAACGGGTTCAGTCAAGCTCATTCAGAGCCGAGAAGGCAAGCCTGCTGAGATGTGTATGCCCGGCGATAACATCGCTATGGAAGTCGAGATTATATCGCCCATCGCGATGGAAGAAGGCCTGAGGTTCGCTATTCGTGAAGGCGGCAGAACCGTCGGCGCCGGCGTTGTAACCAAAGTTATCGGTTAATGAACGAAATAAAGGACGATACAGCAGGGTCGCATGGCTAAGAAAAGTAAAAGAGAATTTGTTTGGCTTGAATGCAAGGACTGCGGGCAGCGAAACTACAGGACCAATATCAGCGTCGCTGAAGGCACTCCAAAGCTGGAGCTGCAGAAGTACTGCAAGTTCGAGCGGAAGCATACGACTCATAAGCTGAAGCGTAAGTAATACGGGTTGGTACAGAGACAATGATAGGCCAGTAGCTCAATTGGCAGAGCGTCGGTCTCCAAAACCGAAGGTTGGGGGTTCGATTCCCTTCTGGCCTGATATGGGCCAGCCGCCGACGCTCGAAAGCTACCGCTTTTATCCTGGTAAAGTATTGGGGTTATTGGCGGGCAAGGCAGGGATGGCAGAAAAGCGTTCAGGCAAGGAATCAGGTGCATTATGATGACTGTATATAAAAAAGGTCAGGGCAAATATACGCGGATGTTTACCGTCCTGAGCGGTGCGCTGATAGTGGCGATAGGGTGTTTTTCGCTTTACCGAACACTCGATGCGGCGGATATCGGCCTGTGGGTTTCGACGATGGTGCCTGTCGGAGTGTTTATCGGCCTGTGCGTTTTGATTATGTGGCTGATGAACAGGCCAAGCATAGCGGATTTTATGATTGCCGCTGAAGGCGAAATGAAAAAAGTCAACTGGTCAACAAGACAGGAAGTAACGGTTTCGACGATTGTTGTGATTTCGGTGGTGATTCTCCTGGCGGTGCTGCTGGGCTTCGCGGATTTTATTCTACAACTGTCCGTTACCTGGTTGGTGCAGTAAAACGCGGGCGTAAGCCCGTTTTAAGCCGTTTTTGTAATTGAGTCGGGGCGTTTTAATGAAATGGTACGTGCTGAGAGTCGCATCCAATAAAGAGATGCACGTTAAAGAGGTGCTTTCGCAGAAGGTCAGCGTGGCCGGCCTGACGGACATTATCGGCAGGATAGAAGTTCCTGTCGAGAGGGTCAAGAAGGTTCGCGGCAATAAGCAGACCGTTCACAAGCGAAAGCTGTACCCCGGCTACGTTTTTATGGAAATGAATACCGCCGAAGACGGAAAGGTTCAGGAAAAAGTGTGGTTTGCGATAAAAGAAATTCCCGGCGTCGGCGATTTTGTCGGGACGGAAGGCGTTCCGACGGCGATGCGGGATACCGATGTCGCCAAGATGATGCAGGAAGTTGAAAAGCCCGAAGAGGCGCCGAGCATCAAGGTTGATTTCAAGAAGGGCGACCAGATTAAGATTCGTGAAGGTCCGTTCGAGAGCTTCGAGGGAACAGTTGAGGCGATTGACCAGGACAGAGGCATTGTAAAGGTTATTGTTGAAATATTCGGGCGAAGCACTCCGCTGGATATCGAATATTGGCAGATTGAAAAGGCATAAGGCCTGTTCGGCGAAGAAGTGCGACGTGTTTTGAGGTTGAATAATGGCAAAGGAAAAACCGGCAGCAAGAGGCGGCGTAAAAGAATTATTGGTTAAGATAAAACTGCAGGCGTCCGGCGGGCAGGCGACCCCGGCCCCGCCGATTGGTCCTGCGCTTGGCCAGCACGGCGTCAATATCGGGCAGTTTGTCTCGCAGTTCAACGAGCGGACAAAAGAGCTCAACGGGACGACTGTGCCGGTGGTGATATCCGTATATACGGACAAGACATTCACCTTCGAGGTGAAGAGTCCTCCGGCGGCGGTATTGCTGAAACAGGCGGCTGGCGTTGCCAAGGGCAGCGGCACGCCGAACAAGGAAAAGGTCGGCAAGGTAACGGCCGAGCAGGTTCGGCAGATTGCACAGGCGAAGATGAAGGACCTCAACGCTTACAGTTTGGACCAGGCGGCGAAGATTATTCGCGGCACGGCCCGCAGTATGGGCGTTGACGTTGTTGATTAATATTAAGAATAAAAAAAAGGCGATTAGAGAAATAAAATTATGACGATTACCAGAGGCAAAAGATACCGTAAAGACGCAGAGAACCTCAGTGAGGCACCGATGAGTTTGGCTGAGGCGGTGGCAAAGGTTAAGACGTTTAACTCAACTAAATTTGACCAGACGGTCCAGTTAATATTCTGGCTGGGTATCGACCCGAAGCAGTCGGACCAGATTATACGCGGCGCACTATCGCTGCCTCACGGGATAGGTCAGCAAAAGAAAGTCATTGCGTTCTGCGAAGGAGCAGACGCTGACGCAGCCAAACAGGCAGGCGCCATCGAGGTAGGTGTCGATGAGCTGATTGCAAAGGTTACAGGCGGCTGGTCGGATTTCGACGTGGCGATTGCCTCAACGAAGGTTATGGGCAAGGTAGGCAAGCTGGGCCGGGTTCTTGGTCCGCAGGGCAAGATGCCCTCACCCAAAAACGGCACGGTAACTGCCGACGTTGCTACCGCGGTGCGTGAGTTCGCGGCGGGAAAGGTCGAATTCAAAAACGACACGGGCGGAAACGTCCACGTTGTGGTCGGCAAGGTGAGTTTTGATGCGCAGAAGCTGATAGACAACATCGATGCGGTTATAGCGCATATCAAGAGGATTAAGCCGGTAAGCTCAAAAGGAACGTATATTAAGAAAATCAGCATTCACGCGGCAATGAGCCCGGGCGTGCTGATTGCCGTATAGGCGATTTCACTTTGGTTGTGCCAGAGATTCGCTGTGCATACGTTTTGTGAAAGAATCAGGCAGGTGAAAATATGAGCAAGTTCGTAAAAGATTTACTGTGTTCGGAGCTGGAAAAAAGAATCGTTAACGAAAAGGTTACCGATTTCATCGTTATCAGCACGCAGAAAGTAAACGGCGTCGATAACAACGTAATGCGAGGCGCGCTCAAGAGCAAGGGCATTAAGCTGTTGGTCGTCAAGAACGCCTTTATGAAAAGGACGCTGGCGAAGCTGAAGATGGATAAAGCGGCGTCGCTTTTCGTCGGCCCCTGCGTGGTCGCGTACGGCGGCGACAGCATAGTCGATGTTGCAAAGGAATTGAGCGTCTGGACAGGCAAGGTTAAGGCGATTCATATAAAAGGCGCGTATCTCGAAGGCGCATCACTGGATGACAAGGGGGCATCGGGGCTTTCAAAGATGCCGAGCCGGGTGGAATTACAGGCACGGATTATTATGTTAGCCAAGTCGCCGGCCGCGAGATTGGCCGGGGCGATTGGCGGACCTGCGGGAAGAATTGCCGGCTGTATAAAGACAATTGTGGACAAAGGCGAAAAATCGGAGACCAAGGCCGCGTAAGGGGCGGCTCAAAACGAATACAAACAGCTCAGACGGCTGCCCCCGGATTTTCGGGGTTAAACGGGACGGCGTAGTTCCGGCTACCATCGGGCGAATTGATATAGGAGTTTAACGAACATGGCAGAAGAAACAAAACAGGCAAAGAGCTTCAGCGATGAAACAAAGAAACTTGGCGACGCGATTGTAAAGCTGACGCTGATGCAGGCCAAGGAGCTTGGCGACTATCTTAAGGAAGAATACGGCATAGAGCCGGCAGCGGGCGGCGCGGTAATGATGGCAGGCCCGGCGGCAGCAGCGGCTGAGGCAGCACCGGTGAAGAGCACGTTTGACGTTATTCTCAAGGCAGCCGGCGAAAAGAAGATTCAGGTCATCAAGGAAGTCAGAGCACTGACATCACTGGGCCTCAAAGAAGCGAAGGACCTTGTTGACGGCGACCGAAACCGGTAAAAACCGGCGTAAGCAAGGACGAGGCAGAGGCCGCCAAAAAGCAGCTCGAAAGCGCCGGAGCAACGGTGGAAATCGCCTAAATATTGATTGTGACCCGAAAGGGCCAAAAATAAAAAAATCGGACAATTTAACGATTGCCGTTTAATTCGGGACTGAAAAATGGCTGAATTGAAAGTTCGTAATTTCGGCAAAATGCGGGAGAAAGTCGAAATCCCTGACCTTGTTGTCGTGCAGAGGAAGGGCTACGGAGAGTTTCTGCAAATGGACGTGGACCCAAAGAAGCGTGCGAACAGGGGTCTGGAAGAGCTGTTTCGTGAGACCTTCCCGATAGAGAGCTACGATAAAGGGATAATCCTTGAGTATCTTTACTATGAGCTTGAGCAGCCGAGGTACAGCATAAACGAATGCAGGCAGCTTCGCCTGACGTACGGTTATCCGCTCAAGATTACCTGCCGGCTTCGCAACAAGGACGGACAGGACATAGCCGAGCAGGCGATATACCTCGGCGAAATACCCGTCATGATTGGCGGCGGTGAGTTCATTATTAACGGGGCCGAAAGGGTTATCGTAAGCCAGCTTCACAGGAGTCCCGGCGTTGATTTCCTTGTAGAGAGCAAAGAAGGCGACCGCATACTTCACGGGGGCAGAATCATCCCGGAACGCGGAAGCTGGATAGAAATCAGCGTTACGCATAAAGACGTGCTGGTTGTGAAAATCGACCAGTCGAGCAAGATTCCCGCGACGATTTTCCTGCGGGCATTAAGCCCTAATTTCAGCGAGACCGAACAGATAATCAGGCGGTTTTACGAGACCAAAGAGGTGCAGAAGAACAAGCTTTCGCCTGATATGTGGGTGGTGCGAGATATCGTCGATACCGAAAGCGGCGAAATCATCGTAAAAGCCGGTGCGCAAATCGGCGACAAGGTTTCGATTATTCAACAAAGCGAAATAAAGAAAATCGAGGTAGTCGAAGGGTCGTGTGATGCGCTGGTGTTCAATACGCTTGCGGAAGACGACTGCAAGAGTCACGAGCAGGCGTTGTTGAAGTTTTACGTCAGGTTACGGCCCGGCAATCCTGCCAACCAGGAAAAGGCCAAACAATTCTTCGATGAGAAATTCTTTGATGTCAACCGATACCGGTTAGGCAAAGTGGGCAGGTTCCGGCTGAACCGTAAATTCGGACAAAACGTTGCCCTTACGGAAATGACGCTGCGGGCCGAGGATTTCATCAACGCGGTGAAATATATAATCGGATCCGCAACAACGAGGGCGAGGTTGACGATATCGACCATCTGGGCAACCGTCGGCTGAGAACAATTGATGAACTGGCGGGCGGCGAAATTCGCAAGGGGCTTTTGAAGCTTCGCAAGACCGTGCAGGAACGAATGAGCACAATGAAGGAAGGCGAGCAGCCATTGCGGATAGCGGACCTTGTCAATTCGAAGAGCGTATCGAGCAGCATAAACTTTTTCTTCGGACGAGGCGAGCTTAGCCAGATAGTTGACCAGACCAATGCGCTTAGCCAGCTGACACACGAAAGACGTTTGTCGGCGCTTGGGCCGGGCGGTTTGAACAGAAGACTGCGCGGGCTTTGAGGTTCGCGACGTGCATATCAGCCACTACGGCAGGATTTGCCCGGTAGAGACGCCGGAAGGCACAAACATCGGTCTTATCAGCTCGCTGGCGATATTCGCCACGGTTGACGAATATGGGTTCCTGCTTCGCCTTATTACAAGGTTGACAAGGGCAAGGTTACGGGTAGCGTCGCGTTTTTGCGGGCGGATGAGGAAATGAAAGCGATATTCGCTCCGCCAATGCGCGGTTGACCCGGAAACAAACAGGATACCGGAAGGTATGGTGCTGGCACGACAACAGGGTGAACTTGCACAGGTAGGACACGACGAGGTGAACTACGTCGATGTTTCACCCAAGCAGATTGTGGGTTTGTCGGCTGCGCTGATACCGTTCCTTGAACACGACGACGCGAACAGGGCGCTGATGGGTTCGAACATGCAACGCCAGGCGGTGCCGCTGTTGAAGTGCCAGGCGCCGCTGGTTCAGACAGGTATGGAAGAAATGGCGGGGCGGTATTCGAGTATGGTTGTGCGGGGCAAAAAGGGGAACAGTTACCGCGGTTGACGCCACTAAGGTTGTGATTAATCATACAGACGAATACAAGCTGGAGAAATTCTTCGGCTTGAATGAGCGGACGTGCCTCAACCAGAAGCCGATTGTCAAACTTGGACAAAGGGTTGAGAAAGATAGATGTTTGCTGACGGCGCACCGAAGATGGTGGTGCTGCAATGGGCAGAAACGTGCTTTGCGCGTTTATGTCATACGAAGGATTCAACTTCGAAGACGCTATCATTGTCAGCGAGCGATTAGTCCGTAATGACAGTTTCACAAGTATTCATATCAATGAATTTGGACGCCGAGATACGCGAGACGCCGCTGGTTTAGGAGAATTTACCAACGACATACCAAACGTGAGCGAAACTGTGCTCAGAAATTGACCAACACGGCGTGGTTCAGGAAGGCACGAGGGTTCAGCCGGGCGATATACTGGTGGGTAAGGTTGTGCCGAAGGGCAA